>NZ_CP029617.1:4635000-6160000 GCF_003945545.1 Streptomyces sp. WAC 01529
AGGCAGTGGTGGACGGTTCACGAGTGAGAATGCAGGCATGAGTAGCGATACATACGTGAGAAACGTGTGCGCCGATTGACTAAGGGTTCCTGGGTCAAGCTGATCTGCCCAGGGTAAGTCGGGACCTAAGGCGAGGCCGACAGGCGTAGTCGATGGATAACCGGTTGATATTCCGGTACCCGCTGTGAAGCGTCAAACATCGAGCCCATTAATGCTAAGGCCGTGAAGCCGCCCTGATCTCTTCGGAGTTGAGGGGAGTGGTGGAGCCGCTGACCCAAGGTGGTAGTAGGTGAGTGATGGGGTGACGCAGGAAGGTAGTCCAGCCCGGGCGGTGGTTGTCCCGGGGTAAGGGTGTAGCCCGTCATCTAGGTAAATCCGGATGACATACAGGGTGAGACCTGATGCCGAGCCGATTGTGGTGAAGTGGATGATCCTATGCTGTCGAGAAAAGCCTCTAGCGAGTTTCATGGCGGCCCGTACCCTAAACCGACTCAGGTGGTCAGGTAGAGAATACCGAGGCGTTCGGGTGAACTATGGTTAAGGAACTCGGCAAAATGCCCCCGTAACTTCGGGAGAAGGGGGGCCATCACTGGTGATCCGTTTTACACGGTGAGCTGGGGGTGGCCGCAGAGACCAGCGAGAAGCGACTGTTTACTAAAAACACAGGTCCGTGCGAAGCCGTAAGGCGATGTATACGGACTGACGCCTGCCCGGTGCTGGAACGTTAAGGGGACCGGTTAGTGCACTTTCGGGTGTGCGAAGCTGAGAACTTAAGCGCCAGTAAACGGCGGTGGTAACTATAACCATCCTAAGGTAGCGAAATTCCTTGTCGGGTAAGTTCCGACCTGCACGAATGGCGTAACGACTTCTCGACTGTCTCAACCATAGGCCCGGTGAAATTGCACTACGAGTAAAGATGCTCGTTTCGCGCAGAAGGACGGAAAGACCCCGGGACCTTTACTATAGTTTGATATTGGTGTTCGGTTCGGCTTGTGTAGGATAGGTGGGAGACTTTGAAGCGGGCACGCCAGTGTTCGTGGAGTCGCCGTTGAAATACCACTCTGGTCGTGCTGGATGTCTAACCTCGGTCCGTGATCCGGATCAGGGACAGTGTCTGATGGGTAGTTTAACTGGGGCGGTTGCCTCCCAAAGAGTAACGGAGGCGCCCAAAGGTTCCCTCAGCCTGGTTGGTAATCAGGTGTTGAGTGTAAGTGCACAAGGGAGCTTGACTGTGAGACCGACGGGTCGAGCAGGGACGAAAGTCGGGACTAGTGACCCGGCGGTGGCTTGTGGAAGCGCCGTCGCTCAACGGATAAAAGGTACCCCGGGGATAACAGGCTGATCTTCCCCAAGAGTCCATATCGACGGGATGGTTTGGCACCTCGATGTCGGCTCGTCGCATCCTGGGGCTGGAGTCGGTCCCAAGGGTTGGGCTGTTCGCCCATTAAAGCGGTACGCGAGCTGGGTTTAGAACGTCGTGAGACAGTTCGGTCCCTATCCTCTGTGCGCGTAGGAATATTGAGAAGGGCTGTCCCTAGTACGAGAGGACCGGGACGGACGAACCTCTGGTGTGCCAGTTGTCCTGCCAAGGGCATGGCTGGTTGGCTACGTTCGGAAAGGATAACCGCTGAAAGCATCTAAGCGGGAAGCCTGCTTCGAGATGAGTATTCCCACCCCCTTTGAGGGGTTAAGGCTCCCAGTAGACGACTGGGTTGATAGGCCAGATCTGGAAGCCCGGTAACGGGTGGAGGTGACTGGTACTAATAGGCCGAGGGCTTGTCCTCAGTTGCTCGCGTCCACTGTGTTGGTTCTGAAACCACGAACAACCCCGTCATGCCACATGGCGGTGCGGTTGTCAGTTTCATAGTGTTTCGGTGGTCATAGCGTGAGGGAAACGCCCGGTTACATTCCGAACCCGGAAGCTAAGCCTCATAGCGCCGATGGTACTGCAGGGGGGACCCTGTGGGAGAGTAGGACGCCGCCGAACTAATTTTGAACGGGAAACCCCCGCACCTTTTGGTGCGGGGGTTTTCTGCGTTTCGGGGCGAAGTGTTGTACGTCCGTTTTCCTTGCCGCCGGACCGGGCCGGTACGGTGACGGGCATGAGCGGGCGCGCACAGCTGATGTGGGACGAGGCAGTAACGGGCTATGACTTCGGCCCGGGGCACCCCATGGATCCGGTCAGGCTCGGGCTGACCCGAAGTCTTGTCGGTGCCTTCGGGCTCGACCGGGAGCTGGACGTGGTCGCGGCCAAGCGTGCCGGGGACTCGACGCTGCGGCTCGTGCACCGCGAGGACTATGTGGCGGCGGTGAAGGCGGCCTCCGCGGACCCCGCGTCCGCGCGCGGGGAGTACGGCCTCGGTACGGAGGACGACCCGGCCTTCGCCGGCATGCACGAGGTGTCGGCGTTGATCGCCGGGCAGTCCGTCGGGGCCGCCGAGGCGGTGTGGCGCGGTGAGGCGCTGCACGCGGTGAACTTCGCGGGCGGACTGCACCACGCCATGCCCGGCGGCGCCTCCGGGTTCTGCATCTACAACGACGCGGCGCTGGCGATCGCGCGCCTGCTGGAGGTGGGCGCCGAGCGGGTCGCCTATGTGGATGTCGACGTGCACCACGGCGACGGGGTGCAGGCCGCGTTCTGGGACGACCCGCGGGTTCTGACGATCTCCCTGCACGAGCACCCCCGTACCTTGTTCCCGCAGACCGGATGGCCCGAGGAGACGGGCGGGGCGGGCCTGGCCGAGGGCTCCGCGGCCAATGTCGCGCTGCCGGCCGGGACCGGTGACGCGGGCTGGGTGCGGGCCTTTCACGCCGTGGTGCCCGAGCTGCTCGCGGAGTTCCGCCCGCAGGTGCTCGTCACACAGCACGGCGCCGACACGCACTTCGAGGACCCCCTCGCACACCTCGCCGTGTCGCTGGACGCCCAGCGGGCCGTACAGGTCGCCTGCCACGAGCTGGCCCACGAGTACGCGGAGGGGCGGTGGGTGGCCCTGGGAGGCGGGGGGTACGCCGTGGTGGATGTGGTGCCGCGCTCCTGGACGCATCTCGTGGCCATCGCCGCAGGACGCCCGGTCGAGCCCGAGGCCCCGGTCCCCGAGGAGTGGCGGCAGGAAGTGTTCGCCCGTACGCGGCAGTTGGCGCCGGGGCGGATGACGGACGGGCGGTGGCCCGTGGGCTGGCAGGAGTGGGAGGCGGGGTACGACCCGGCCGACCGGCTCGACCAGGCCGTCCTCGCGGCTCGGCGGGCCACGTTCCCGCTGCGGGGGCTGCTGGCGTAGCCGCACGAACGCCGGAGCGGGCTCAGTAGGGCACCGGCGGGCCGCATATGCGCCCGCATTGTGCCCCTGTTAGCCCAACTGTGGGGGTTTTTCGGGGTTTTGACGTCCCGTCGTCCGCCGATGCGCCAGCATCGGAGCGTGTTGACCACCGGCGCCCTGCGCGCGCACCTCTTGGCGGCTCGGCTGGCCGGGCCCGTGGCCACCTCCCGGGAAGAGAGCCTGCGCAGTTACCGGCTCTTCGCGGCGAGGGATCCGCGGATACTGCTCGGGCTCGACCCCGAGTGGAGCTGGGGGTGTACGGATCTGCTGCGGCTGATGGCCGACAAGTGCGGGGTGTCCGCGGATCCTCGGCACACCACGGGGGCCGATGTCATCGATCCGGAGCGGACGTTGAGGGCGCTCGACGCCTTCGCGGACCGGCTCTCGGAGGCGGCACGGCGGCGGTTGCCGGTACTCTTCGGGACCGGCCACCCCCATCGATTGCTGGGCTTCTACGCCGCGTTGGCGGACGCCTTGTCGGCGGCGGGATGCACCGTCCTCACCCCCGCGCAGGGCAGCAGTGTCGACATAACGACCCGGTTCGGCCTACGCACGTACAACCTTGACTACGCACAAGGCGTCGCGCTGGTGCGCGAACCCGGCGTGCGTTCCACCGGGAGTGCGACCGGCGCACACACCCATTCTCCGCTCCCGGTTCGGGCCGTTCTGGATGCCGCGGCACAGGCCGGCGGACCGCTTCCCGAGTTGGTCGTCGGAGACCACGGATGGGTCTGCGGGGCAGGTCAGCTGGGGTTTGAGGCGATCGGTCTGGCGGATACGGATGATCCCGCGCTGTTCGTCGGAGAGGCCGAGGGGCGGGTGTCCGTCGTCGTTCCGCTTGATGACGCTGTGCGGTCTGATTACTACCGACCGCTTACTCGCTATGTACTCAATCGAGCGTGTCTGTCACAGTAGGCGGCCGATGGCTGCTCCTCTTCCCCACTCGCATCATCCGCCCCTAGTCTGGGGAGTGAGCGCGCAGCGACGAAGAGTCACCGGAAGGGGAAGCCGGTGCCCGTCATGTGCGGAAGGTTCAGGTGGGGTGTCATGGCTGAGAACCAGAGGCCGCTGAACGAGGTTCAGTTCCTGACCGTGGCGGAAGTCGCCTCGGTGATGCGAGTGTCCAAGATGACCGTGTACCGCTTGGTGCACAGCGGTCATCTGCCCGCCATTCGGGTCGGAAGGTCCTTCCGGGTTCCCGAGCAGGCGGTTCATGAGTATCTCCGCGAGTCGTATGTGGGGGTGGAGGCCGGCTGAGCGCAGGGGCTTTCGGGCCCCTCGCCGCAGGGTCCGCGCGGATCCTTTGGCCCTCGATTACGCCCTTCACGCGGGGGCGGGTAGGCTAGGCCGACGTAGGTCGTGTGGGCCCAGTCTGCTGCCCCGCACCGAGTGAAGAGAAGTGAGCGAGGGTAGTCGTGGGCTCTGTTATCAAGAAGCGGCGTAAGCGGATGGCCAAGAAGAAGCACCGCAAGCTGCTGAAGCGCACTCGCGTTCAGCGTCGCAACAAGAAGTAGGCGATCGCTGCACAGCGGGTTTCGAAGCCCCCCCACCAACCGGTGGGGGGGCTTCGGCATGTTTGGGGCCCCGCAGCGCGGTACTTGCTTGAGGGGCGGGAACTTGGTCCGTACGTAGCCCTGTGTCCGTCGTCACTTCCCGCAGCGCGCGGTCATCACAGCGCAACACCGACCCGCTAGCGTGGGCCCGGACACAGTCTGCGGTGTGCGGCGAGGGTTGGGGAAAGGCAGGCGCTGATCTTGGGCAAGGTCGTGCTCGTGACCGGAGTGGCCCGGCAGCTGGGCGGACGGTTCGTCCGACGCGTCCAGCGAGATCCCGAGGTCGACCGGGTGATCGCCGTCGACGCGGTCCCGCCCGAGCACCATCTCGGCGGCGCCGACTTCGTCCAGGCCGACATCCGGCAGCCCGCGATCGCCAAGGTGCTCGCCGAGTACGGCGTGGACACGGTCGTCCACATGGACGTGACGGCGACCGCGCTCGGCAGGGGCGGCCGGGGCTCGGTCAAGGAGACCAACGTCATCGGCACCATGCAGCTGCTCGGCGCCTGCCAGAAGTCGGCGACCGTGAAGCGGCTCGTGGTGAAGTCCAGTACGAGCGTGTACGGCTCCGCGCCCAGGGACCCCGCGGTCTTCACCGAGACGACACCGCCGAAGTCACTGCCCAGTGGCGGCTTCGCCAAGGACACCGTCGAGGTCGAGGGCTATGTGCGCGGCTTCGCGCGGCGCCGCCCGGACGTGGCGGTGTGCGTCCTGCGCTTCGCGAACATCCTGGGACCCGCGGCGGAGTCCCCGCTCGCCGAGTACTTCTCGCTGCCCGTCCTGCCGACCGTCTTCGGCTACGACCCGCGCCTGCAGTTCGTCCACGAGGACGACGCGGTCGAGGTGCTGCGCCTCGGCTCGCACGAACCGCGGCGCGGGACGCTCAACAGCGGCACGTTCAACATCGCGGGCGACGGCCAGCTGCTGCTCTCGCAGTGCTCGCGGCGGCTGGGCCGCCCCACCGTGCCCGTGCTGCTCCCGGCCGTCACCTGGGTCGGCTCGGCGCTGCGCACGCTCGGCGTGACGGACTTCTCGCCGGAGCAGATCCGGCTGCTCACCCACGGCAGGGTCGTGGCCACCCGCCAGATGCGCGAGACACTGGGCTTCAGGCCCAAGTACACGACCGCGGAGACCTTCGCGGACTTCGTACGCAGCCGGGGTCCCGGCCTGCTGCCGCCAGGTGCCCTCGCGGGGGCCGTGGACCGGATCGCCGCGCTGCCCCTCGCGGGTGGCAACCGATGCGCCAACTGAGGAGAGCGTCAACGATGGCGGACGCCAAGGTCATTCCGTTCGACGACGACCGTTCGCGCGCGGGTGCGCAGCGCGCACCGCGCCGCAGGCCCGCGCCGCGGCGCGCGGGCGATCCCGGGCCCGTGAGCGAGGTCAAGGCACTGCCGGGCCAGCAGGCCCCCGAGGAGCCACCACCTCCGCGCCCGGAACCCGAGGCCCGGGCCCAGGAGGCGCGCGGCGGCGAGTGGGACCGGCGCATCGCGGGAGGCCTGGCCTTCCTCCGGCGGCGGCTCACCGGTGAGTACGAGGTCGACGACTTCGGTTACGACGAGGAGCTGACCGACCAGGTCCTGATGTCGCTGCTCCGCCCCGTCTACGAGAAGTACTTCCGGGTGGAGGTGAAGGGCGTCGAGAACATCCCCGCGGACGGCGGGGCGCTGATCGTCGCCAACCACTCTGGGACGCTGCCGCTGGACGGCCTGATGATGCAGGTCGCGGTGCACGACAACCACCCGCAGGGCCGCCATCTGCGGCTGCTCGCCGCCGACCTCGTCTTCATGCTGCCGGTCATCAACGAACTGGCCCGCAAGGCCGGCCACACGCTGGCCTGCGCGGAGGACGCGGAGCGGCTCCTGGAGCGGGGCGAGCTGGTCGGGGTGATGCCGGAGGGGTTCAAGGGCATCGGGAAGCCGTTCAGCGAGCGCTACAAGCTCCAGCGCTTCGGCCGTGGCGGCTTCGTCTCGACGGCGCTGCGCACGGGCTCGCCGATCGTGCCGTGCTCGATCGTCGGGGCGGAGGAGATCTACCCCATGATCGGCAACGCCAGGACGCTCGCCCGCATCCTCGGCTTCCCGTACTTCCCGATCACGCCTACGTTCCCGCTCCTCGGCCCGCTGGGCGCGGTGCCGTTGCCGACGAAGTGGACGATCCAGTTCGGGGAGCCGATCCCGACGGACGGCTATCCGCCGGAGGCGGCGGAGGACCCGATGCTGATGTTCAACCTGACGGATCAGGTGCGGGAACAGATCCAGCATTCGCTGTACAAGCTGTTGGTGCAGCGGCGGTCGGTCTTCTTCTGACCGCGGGATTGCCCCGCGCGTGTACGTACGCACGCCACTGGGGGCGCTCTCCTCGGAGGGAGGGCGCCCCCAGTGGCGTACTGATGAGGGTTACTTCGCGTCCCCCTCTTCGATGCCCAGCTCCGGGAGCAGACCGGGCAGGAGCGGGGGCAGGGTGACGTCCGGCTTGGCGGAGGGGCGGTCCTTGCCGGGTTTGGGCTTGCCGGCCGACGGGGGCTGTGTGGTCTTCTCGTCCGGCGGGTCGAGGAGGCCGCCCACGCTGCCGCCCAGGACGTCGTCGCCCTGGCTGTGCGGTGAGGAGGGTCTGGGCTTGCCGGAGTCGCCCGGGTCGCCGCGGTGTCCGCCGCCGCTGCCCGAGGGGGCGGAGGGCCGTCCGTCGGTGCCCTCGGAGCCGCTGGGGCGCTGGGGGGACCGGCCGGAGGGGCCGCCCTTCTCGGGCGCGCGGGGCAGCAGTGCGCGCAGGGGTTCGACCTCTTCGTCCATGGCGTCGAAGACGGAGTCCACCTGTGCGCCCACGTCCCCCAGCTGGACCGGCAGGCGGTCCTGGAGGTCGCTCCAGCTCTCCCGGTGCGACCGGGAGAACGCGGAGAGCGCCTGGATGGGGCCGAGTGAGCCGTCGCGCTCGTACGCCTCGAGGAGCAGGCGGTGGCCCTCGGTGGCGTCGTGCCGCATGCCGGAGAGGGCACGCCTGACCTCGCCGAGCGACTCGTGGTCGAGCGTGCCGGAGCGGCCGCGCTCCATGAGCCTGCGGGCCTCGTTCAGCCGGGTGGAGGCCTGGTCGAGGTAGAGCCTGCCGCGGTCGACGTCGCCGTCGGCCATGCCCAGCTTGAGGTCCTCCATGCCGCGCTTGAGGCCGTACAGCGAGTCGCCCGGCAGGGCGTCCGAGCTGGCGGCCGCGACTCCGCCGAAGGCTCCGGCCGCGACGCCGACGGTGAGGCCGCCGGCCGCGATGCCCTTGGAGAGGCGGGAGCGGGGCCGCAGCTTGCGCAGCGGGCCCGCTCGGTGGGCGCCCTTGCGGGAGCGCTGTTCGGGCACCGAGGCGCCGGCGCCGCCCTCCAGGAACATGGCTTCCATCGCGGCCACGAGCTGGGCGCGCTGGACGACCTTGACCTCGGGGTCGAGGACGGGTTTGGGCAACGCGTCGAGACCGTCCGCGAGGGCCAGCATGCGGCCCTGCTCGGTGGGCTCGGCGCGGGCCACGGTGGTTTCGGTGGACTCCACGGACGCGGCCGCGGGCGCGGTGGGCGCGGAGTCCTCGGACTGCTCGGACTGCTCGGCCGCCGGGTCCTGGTCGGAATGCTCCTCCAGGGCCTGGGCGAAGGCGTTCGCCCGCCGGTGGGCCGATACGTTCGCGATCACTGGCGGCACCTCCTCTCGTCATGACGGTCGACTCCCCAGGGGGTCCTGAGGGTTGCTTGCCCGGAACGCTTCCACACGATCGAGTGAGCGTAGGCGATCAGGGGGCAACCACAGGGAGCCTGCATCCCGCACAACGAGCGTCGCGGCACTTGGGTTACGGACGGCGGATGATCGGACCGCGAAGAATCGACGAAGGGCCGTGGCGGCCATCTGGCCGCCACGGATGGTGAGTTGAGCGCCACGGACCGTGAGCGGGTGCCGTGGGAGAGGCGCTAGCGCGCGTCGTCCGGCAGGAGGCGGGCGAGCGTGCGCACCGCGCGGTACTGGAGCGTTTTGATCGCGCCTTCGTTCTTGCCCATGACGCGCGCGGTCTCGGCCACGGAGAGGCCCTGGAGGAAGCGCAGGGTCACGCACTCCTGCTGCTGGGGGTTGAGGCGGCGGACGGCTTCGAGCAGTGCCGCGTTCGAGAGGGACTCCAGGACGGAGTCCTCGGGGCTGCGCTCGACCTCGTTGGCGTCGAGCATTTCGCCGGTGGTCACTTCGAGGCGGAAACGGCTCGATTTGAAGTGATCGGCTACCAGATTGCGAGCGATCGTGACCAGCCAGGCGCCGAAGTCGCGGCCCTGCCAGGTGAAGGTTCCGATACGGCGCAGGGCGCGCAGAAAGGTCTCGCTGGTGAGGTCCTCGGCGGTCGCCTTGCCGCCGACGCGGTAGTAGATGTAGCGGTAGACCGTGTCGCTGTACTGGTCGTAGAGGCGGCCGAAGGCGTCGGACTCGCCGGCCTGGGCGCGCTCGACCAGCTCCATCATGCGGGCGCTGTCGCTGTCCGCGGCGGGACGGCGGGGGGTGGGCGTTGAGGTGGCGGCAGCGGCGCCGGAACGGGCCCGTCTGTTGACTGCCGCACCGCCGTCCGCCAGGGCATAGCACGGCCCGGCGGGTGCGGGGACGGCGAGGGCGGGGACGGCCGGGACGGCATACGCGGTGGGGACGAAGCCGCGCAAGCGGTCGATGACCGTTGCGCGCAGCGTAGCCAGGCCCGAGGCGTCAACCCCGACGTGTGGGTACACGGGACTCCCAGAGGCAGAGCTTCCATCACGTGCAGTACGGAACCGTTCACTCGTCGTAGCGACGCGCGGGGTCCGTCATGCGTTTGAGGAGAATAACGCTTCGTACAGGCAGTGCTACACCCAGTTGCTCAAATCATCGATTACGTCGCTTCTGTAACCGAATGGCGGCGCTTCAAGTACCAGAGAGTGACCGCTTGTTGATCAGAATGGTTCACATTCCGTCGCCACGCGGGGCGTGTTGTGGCCGAGTGCAACCATCGGGACTGGCCGGATGCGGGGCGGGGTAGGAGCGGGGGAATGCGCGGTGACCGGCGGCGTTACGGGCGCGGGCCGGTGACGGTCGGTCAGTGGCGGCGGCGGTGCAGGGCGATCGCGGCGGCCGTGCCGCCCGCGAGCGCGCCGACGCCGGCCGCGGCGGGGATGCCGACCTTGGCGGCCTTGCGGCCGGTGCGGTAGTCGCGCAGCCGCCACTCCCGCTCGCGTGCGTATTTGCGCAGCTTGGCGTCGGGGTTGATCGCGTACGGGTGTCCGACGAGCGAGAGCATCGGGATGTCGTTGTGCGAGTCGCTGTACGCGGCGCAGCGGGCGAGGTTTAGGCCCTCGGCGGCGGCCAGCGCGCGGACGGCCTCGGCCTTCGCGGGGCCGTGCAGCGGTTCGCCGACGAGCTTGCCGGTGTAGACGCCGCCGATGGACTCGGCGACGGTGCCGAGGGCGCCGGTCAGGCCGAGGCGGCGGGCGATGACGGTGGCGATCTCCACGGGGGCGGCGGTGACCAGCCAGACCTTCTGGCCCGCGTCGAGGTGGGCCTGGGCCAGGGCGCGGGTGCCCGGCCAGATGCGCTCGGCCATGTACTCGTCGTAGATCTCCTCGCCGATGGTCATCAGCTCGGTGACGCGGTGGCCCTTGACGATGGAGAGGGCGCTGTCGCGGGCGTCCTGCATGTGCTCGGGGTCCTCGACGCCCGCGAGCCTGAACCACGCCTGCTGCCAGGCGAATCGGACCAGTTCCTGGCGCTCGAAGAACTTCCGCTTGTACAGGCCGCGGCCGAAGTGGAAGATCGCGGCGCCCTGCATCACGGTGTTGTCGAGGTCGAAGAAGGCGGCGGCGGCCACGTCGCCGACGACGGGGAACGCGGGTTCCGCCGGGCCCTGCTCGGGCGTGGTCCGGCCGGTGAGTTCCTCCAGCTCCTGGGAGGACTTGCGGGCGGCCTCGGCCGAGGCCTCGCCTGCCAACACGCTCCGCGCCGTGGCGGAGCGCCTACGGGGGGTGAGCCATCCGAGAGCGGCCATGCCGTGAGCATAGCTAGTTCGTTCGGTGGTTCCGGAGTCGGCGGGATGCGCCCTTGTGAACTCTTCGCGACCGAGCAGTTAAACGGTGCGGGCCCGGTGCGGCCGCCGGGCGCGTCGGCGGGGCGAGAATGGGGGGCATGAGCCCGATTTTTCGTCGTACGGAGAAGAAGAACCCGGCGGACCGCACGGTCACCTTGATCGGGAAGCCGGGCTGTCATCTGTGTGATGACGCACAGCTGGTGATCGAGAAGGTCTGCGGGGAGTTGGGGGCCGCGTGGGAGAAGAAGGACATCACGCGGGACGAGGAACTGCACCGCGCCTACTGGGAGCAGATCCCGGTGGTCCTGGTCGACGGGGAGCAGCACACCTTCTGGCGCGTGGACGAGGCCCGGCTGCGGCGTGAGCTGACCGGCTGACCGGCCGAGGTTACTGACTGGGTAGTCCAAACTGGACCCCAAGTCGTTTACGCTTTGGGGCGGTTTTGGTCTCGGGGGCGATGATCGTGAGGAGAGTGTGCGGTTTTGCCCCCATCCAGTGAGCAACGATGTCGCCCGTGCGCCGGTTCCACGATCGTGCGCCGGGGGCGCGTGACCCCGGTCACGTTGGCCGGGCAAATCGGACACAATCTTTGTGCACGCGTTCACAAAGACATAGCCTGCTGTCGACGGGGCGGTCTGGGGACGTGTGACCGCCTGCAGCCCCGCTCTACCCGCAGGAGCACCGTGGCAACTGGCCGAACTCACCGACCGGCGACCCGCAGCCGAGGGATTCCCGAGGCCACCGTCGCCAGGCTTCCGCTGTACCTCCGAGCCCTCACCGCACTGTCGGAGCGCTCGGTGCCCACGGTCTCCTCCGAGGAGCTGGCGGCCGCCGCGGGGGTCAACTCCGCGAAGCTGCGCAAGGACTTCTCGTACCTCGGTTCGTACGGGACGCGAGGCGTGGGCTACGACGTCGAGTATCTCGTCTACCAGATCTCCCGTGAGCTGGGCCTGACGCAGGATTGGCCGGTTGTCATCGTCGGCATCGGCAACCTCGGCGCCGCGCTGGCCAACTACGGCGGGTTCGCCTCCCGTGGCTTCCGCGTCGCCGCGCTGATCGACGCCGATCCGGCAATGGCCGGAAAGCCCGTCGCCGGGATGCCCGTGCAGCACACCGACGAGCTCGAGAAGATCATCGAGGACAACGGCGTCTCGATCGGCGTCATCGCCACCCCGGCCGGCGCCGCCCAGCAGGTCTGCGAGCGGCTCGTCGCCGCCGGTGTGACCTCCATCCTGAACTTCGCGCCGACTGTCCTCTCCGTGCCGGACGGTGTCGACGTACGCAAGGTCGATCTCTCCATCGAGCTGCAGATCCTCGCCTTCCACGAGCAGCGCAAGGCCGGCGAGGAGGCCGCCGCGGACGGTGTCGTGCCGCCCGTCGCCGCCAAGCCGCACCGCAAGGGACCCGACGGGGACGTCCCCGCCGTGATGCCGGCATGAGTCTCCTGGTCGTAGGGCTGAGCCATCGCAGCGCTCCGGTGAGCGTCCTGGAGCGGGCCGCGCTGCCCGCGGACACGCAGGCCAAGCTGTTGCAGGACTCGGTGGCCGCCGAGCCCGCCGCCGAGGCCGCCGTGCTCGCCACGTGCAACCGCATCGAGCTGTACGCGGACGTCGACAAGTTCCACGCGGGCGTCGCCGAGCTGTCGACGCTGCTCGCGCAGCACAGCGGCGTGGGCCTGGAGGAGCTGACTCCTTATCTGTACGTCCACTACGAGGACCGGGCCGTCCACCACCTCTTCTCGGTGGCGTGCGGTCTCGACTCGATGGTCGTCGGCGAGGGGCAGATCCTCGGGCAGATCAAGGACGCCCTCGCGCGTGCGCAGGAGCTGCACACCGCGGGCCGTCTCCTCAACGACCTGTTCCAGCAGGCCCTCAGGGTCGGCAAGCGGGCGCACTCCGAGACCGGCATCGACCGCGCCGGGCAGTCCCTGGTCACCTTCGGCCTCGAACAGCTCGCCGTGCGCGAGCCGGTCGAGACCTGGGCCAAGGGCAAGCGCGCCCTGGTGATCGGCGCGGGTTCCATGTCCTCGCTCGCCGCGGCGACGCTCGCGCGGGCCGGGGTCGAGGAGATCGTCGTCGCCAACCGCACGCTGGAGCGCGCCGAGCGGCTCGCCGCCATCCTGGGCGAGCAGGGCGGCGCGGCCGTGAGCGCGCGCGCCGTGCCGATGGACCAGGTGGCCCACGAACTGACACGTGCAGATGTGGCGGTCTCCTGCACGGGCGCCACCGGTCTGGTGCTGACGGCCGAGGCGGTCACCGCGGCCGTCGAGGGGCGCGTGCCCGCGGGCAGCTGGGCCGGTGACGTACCGGCGCAGGCGAGGAACGGATCGGGCGGGCAGACCGCGCAGCCGACCGTCGCCGACGAGGGCTGCCCCGTCGACCTGGCAGCGCCGCGCGGCTTCTCCGTCGCCGGTGAGGCCGCGGTCGCCGGGATGGACGCCGCCTCCCTGGAGCAGCACGCCGCCTGGGTGGACAACGCCCCGGCCGAGCGGCGCGAGGAGAAGGCCGACCCGCGGGCCGAGGCCGACGCCATCACCGCGCTGGTGGCGGCCGCGCGCGTCTTTGGCCGGCTGCCGGAGCGGCGCAGGCCCGTCTCGTCCGCGAGCGCGGCCCGCCCGGCCGTGCTCGCCCTGCTCGACCTCGCCATGCCCCGCGACATCGACGCCGCCGTGCACCGCGTCCGCGGCGTACGGCTCGTGGACATCGAATCGCTTGCCGAGGCCTCCGCCGACGCCCCCATGGCCGCCGACGTCGAGCAGGTGCGCGGCATTGTCTCCGACGAGGTCGCCGCCTTCGGTGCCGCGCAGCGCGCCGCGCACATCACGCCGACCGTGGTCGCCCTGCGCACCATGGCCGCCGATGTGGTGGCGAGCGAGATCGCGCGGCTCGACGGACGGCTGCCGGGCCTCGCGGAGAAGCAGCGCGCGGAGATCACCCAGACGGTGCGCCGCGTGGTGGACAAGCTGCTCCACGCGCCGACGGTACGGGTCAAGCAGCTGGCCGGTGAGCCGGGCGGCGCCGGGTACGCGGACGCGCTGCGCACGCTCTTCGACCTCGATCCGCAGACGGTCGCGTCGGTCAGCAGGGCCGACCACCTGGGCGCGGACCGCACGGGCGCGGAGCAGCCGGACCCCGATCACGTGAACCCCGACCACTCGAACAACGAGAACGACGACCCGAATAGAGGCCGGGCATGACCGAGAGGGCTCTGAGGCTCGGGACCAGGCGCAGCAAGCTGGCCATGGCCCAGTCGGGCCAAGTGGCGGAGAAGGTACGGCAGTTGACCGGCCGCCCCGTCGAACTCGTGGAGATCACGACGTACGGCGACACCTCGCGCGAGCACCTGGCGCAGATCGGCGGCACCGGCGTCTTCGTCGCCGCCCTGCGCGAGGCGCTGGTGAAGGGCGAGGTCGACCTCGCCGTGCACTCGCTCAAGGACCTGCCCACCGCGCAGCCCGCGGAGCTGGTCCTGGCCGCCGTGCCGGAGCGCGAGGACCCCCGCGACGTCCTGATCGCGCGCGACGGGCTGACCTTCGCCGAGCTGCCCGAGGGCGCTCGCGTGGGCACCGGCTCGCCGCGCCGCATGGCGCAGCTGAACGCGTACGCGCGCAGCCACGGCATGACCATCGAGACCGTGCCGATCCGCGGGAACATCGACACCCGCGTCGGATACGTGCACAACGGAGAGCTGGACGCCGTCGTGCTCGCCGCCGCCGGACTGAGCCGCATCGGCCGGACCGACGAGGTGACCGACTTCCTGTCGGTCGACACCGTTCTGCCCGCCCCCGGCCAGGGGGCACTGGCGATCGAGTGTGCCGCGCACAACGCGTCACTCGCCGCCGCGCTCGCCGAGCTCGACGACCCGTACACCCGGGCCGCCGTCACCGCCGAGCGGTCCCTGCTCGCCGCCCTGGAAGCCGGTTGCAGCGCACCTGTGGGTGCGTTGGCCGACCTCCTGGCCGACGGGCAGATTGTCAAGGAAATGCGCCTGCGCGGCGTCGTCGGTACGACCGACGGCTCGACGCTGGTGCAGCTGTCCACCACCGGTCCCGTGCCCGAGACGGAGACCCAAGCCATGGCGCTGGGCCGCGAACTCGCGGTCGAGATGCTCGCCAAGGGCGCGGCCGGTCTGATGGGGGAGCGAGCACTTTGAGCCCCACCTCGAACCTTCCCGGCATTCCCGCACACGGGCACGTCACCTTCCTCGGTGCCGGACCCGGAGATCCGGGACTGCTGACCCTTCGCGCCGTCGAGGCGCTGGCCCGAGCGGATGTGCTGATCGCCGAGCCGGATGTGCTCGATGTCGTCCGTGTGCATGCCAAGGGAGGTGTGGACACACCCCTGCCGCCGGCGGCTGACGACACGTCAGCGACCGCGGACACGGCGACGATCCGAGTCGCCACCAATCTTGTCATGGAGGCCGCGAGGGGCGGCAAGCGGGTCGTGCGCGCGGTCAGCGGCGACCCCGGCCTCGACACGGACGCGGCCGAGGAGATGCTCGCCTGCGCCGCCGCGGGCGTCTCCTTCGAGGTCGTGCCGGGCATCGCGGCCGCGGTCGGTGTGCCCGCGTACGCCGGTGTGCCGCTGCGGGACGCGCAGGGCGCGGACGTCCGTTTCGTCGACGCCCGCACGGCCTCCGACCGTTGCTGGAGTGAGGTCGGCGCGTCCGACGGGACCGCGGTGGTCTCCACGTCGCTCGACTCCGTCGCGGCGGCCGCGGGCGAGCTGGTGGCCGCGGGCCGCAAGCCGGACACCCCGATGACGGTGACCGTCGCCGGTACGACGACGCGCCAGCGCACCTGGAACGCGACGCTCGGCACCATCGCGCAGGTGCTCAAGCAGGCGAAGGTGCTGCCCTCGCCCGACGGGGGGCAGCCCGTCATAGCCGTGGTCGGCGAGCGCTCCGCCGCCGCCCGGCGCGAGCAGCTGTCGTGGTTCGAGTCGAAGCCCCTCTTCGGCTGGCGCGTGCTCGTGCCGCGTACGAAGGAGCAGGCGGCCTCGCTCTCCGACCAGCTGCGCTCCTACGGCGCGGTGCCGCACGAGGTGCCGACCATCGCCGTCGAGCCGCCGCGCACGCCCCAGCAGATGGAGCGCGCGGTCAAGGGCCTGGTCACCGGGCGGTACGAGTGGATCGCCTTCACGTCGGTCAACGCGGTGAAGGCGGTGCGGGAGAAGTTCGAGGAGTACGGGCTCGACGCGCGTGCCTTCGCCGGGATCAAGGTCGCGGCCGTCGGTGAGCAGACCGCCGCCGCGCTGATCGCCTTCGGCGTCAAGCCCGACCTGGTGCCGAGCGGCGAGCAGTCGGCCGCGGGGCTCCTGGAGGACTGGCCGCCGTACGACCCGGTCTTCGACCCGATCGACCGTGTCTTCCTGCCGCGGGCCGACATCGCCACGGAGACGCTGGTCGCCGGTCTCATCGACCTGGGCTGGGAGGTGGACGACGTCACGGCCTACCGGACCGTGCGCGCCTCGCCGCCGCCGGCCGAGACGCGGGAGGCCATCAAGGGCGGCGGTTTCGACGCCGTGCTCTTCACGTCCTCCTCGACCGTGCGCAACCTCGTGGGCATCGCGGGCAAGCCGCACAACGTGACCGTGATCGCCTGTATCGGCCCCGCCACCGCGAAGACCGCGGAGGAGCACGGGCTGCGGGTGGACGTGATGGCCCCGGAGCCGTCGGTCCTCAAGCTGGCCCAGGCGCTGGCCGACTTCGGTTCGCAGCGGCGGGCGGCGGCGCTCGACGCCGGGGACCCGGTGACGCGGCCGAGCGAGCGGCGGCCCGGTTCGCGCAGGCGACGCACCGCGCCGTAGGTTCTTGTGGGCGGGCCCCCGGGCCCGCCCACAACGACATCAGCAGCGAATCCAGGTGACGTCAGTGACGAAGTACGGATCTTTCCCAGGAGCGCGGCCGCGGCGGCTGCGGACGACTCCGGCCATGCGGCGCATGGTCGCCGAGACGCGGCTGCACCCGGCCGATCTGATCCTGCCCGCGTTCGTGCGCGAGGGGATCAGCGAGCCGGTGGCGATCGGCTCCATGCCCGGCGTCTTCCAGCACACCCGCGACACCTTGAAGAAGGCGGCCGTCGAGGCGGTGGAGGCCGGGGTCTCCGGGATCATGCTCTTCGGCGTGCCGGAGGAGTCCAAGAAGGACGCCGCGGGGACGGTGGGCACCGAACCCGACGGGATCCTGCAGCTCGCTCTGCGGGACGTGCGCTCCGAGGTCGGTGACGACCTCATCGTCATGTCCGACCTGTGCCTGGACGAGTTCACCGACCACGGCCACTGCGGTGTCCTCGACGCCGAGGGGCGGGTCGACAACGACGCGACCCTGGAGCGGTACGCGGAGATGGCGCAGGTCCAGGCCGACGCGGGCGCCCATGTGGTGGGTCCGAGCGGCATGATGGACGGTCAGGTCGGCGTCGTCCGCGACGCGTTGGACCAGTCCGGGCACGAGGACGTGTCGATCCTCGCGTACACCGTGAAGTACTCCTCGGCGTTCTTCGGCCCCTTCCGCGAGGCCGTCGGCTCCTCCCTCAAGGGCGACCGCAAGACCTACCAGCAGGACCCGGCCAACACCCGGGAGTCCCTGCGGGAGCTGGCGCTCGACCTGGAGGAGGGCGCCGACATGGTGATGGTGAAGCCGGCCGGGCCCTACCTCGACATCCTCGCGAGGGTCGCCGACGCGGTGGACGTGCCGGTGGCCGCGTACCAGATCAGCGGTGAGTACGCGATGATCGAGGCCGCGGCCGAGCGGGGCTGGATCGACCGGGACAAGGCGATCATGGAGTCCCTCACGGGGATCAAGCGCGCGGGCGCGAACATGATCCTCACGTACTGGGCGACCGAGGTGGCGCGGCAGCTGTAGCGGGCCCTTGACCTGAAGTTCGGTTGAGGTCGCAGGGTGGTGTGCAGAGGCCCACGGAGGGCCTGTCCGAGGAGGACATGATGCACGCCGTTGTTCTGCATGAGTTCGGGCCCGCCGAGAATCTGCGGTACGAGACCTGGCCCGACCCCGTCGCGGGGCCCGGCCAGGTGCGGATCGCCGTGCGGGCGGCCGGGGCGCACTTCGTGGAGACCGTGATGCGGGCCGGTGAGGCCTCGGACAAGGCGCCGCCGCTGCCGGAGCTGCCGTCCGTGTTCGGCGGCGAGGTCGCGGGCGTCGTCGACGCGGTCGGCCCCGGTGTGGACGCCTCATGGCTGGGCCGGTCCGTGGTGACCTCGCACGGGGCGCCCGGTGGGTACGCCGAACTCGCGGTCGCCGACGTCGGCGGGCTGCATGCCGTGCCGGACGGCCTCGGCTTCGAGTCCGCGGTGACCATGGTGATGACCGGGGCCACCACCATGGGGCTGCTCGGGGTCGCCCGACTCGGCGCCGATGACGTGGTGTTGGTGACGTCCGCCGCCGGGGGCGTGGGGCGGCTCGTCGTGCAGTACGCGCACGCTCTCGGGGCGACGGTCGTGGGGGCGGCGGGCGGCCCCGGCAAGGTCGACGCGGTGCGGGCGCTGGGCGCCGATGTCGCCGTGGACTACAACCGGCCCGGGTGGGCCGACACCGTCCGCGAGCGGCTCGGGGGGCGTCCGGTCACCGCCGTCCTGGACGGGGTCGGGGGCGAGAAGGCCGCCGCAGCCTTCGAGTTGATCGGGCGGGGCGGGCGGTACGTCGTCATCGGCTGGGCCTCCAAGGAGGCGTTCGAGCCCGCGCCGGAGCTTCTCGCCGAGCGGGAAATCTCGTACGCCAATGCCCTCATGGAGCTGCTCGGGCACCCCGAGGAGGCGCCCGCGCGCGAGCGGGAGGCTCTGGAGGCCGCGGCGAAGGGGGAGTTGGTGCCCTCCTGGCAGGCGTTCCCGCTGGCGCGGGCGGCGCAGGCGCACGCGGCGATGGAGCGGCGGGAGACGACGGGCAAGGTGGTCCTGGTCCCGTAGCCGGATGTCTGCCGGCCGCGCGCGGCGCCGGTCAGAAGGCCGGTGCGGAGCCCTCCAGGCGACGCGTGCGGTAGCTGTCGGCGTCGAGGGTGATGATCTCCGCGTGGTGGGCGAGGCGGTCCACCGTCGCGGAGGCCATCGCGCTGTCGCCGAACACCTCGTCCCAGCGGCCCAGCGGACGGTTGCCGGTGACGATCAGCGAGGCCCGTTCGTAGCGGTGCGAGACGAGCTGGAAGAGCAGGTGGGCGACCTCGGAGTCGAAGGGCACGTAACCCACCTCGTCCACGACGAGCACGGGGTACGCGTCGAGCCGGGCCAGTTCCTTGCTCAGCCGTCCCGCGGCCTTGGCGTCCGCGAGCCGGGCGCCCCACTCGGCGGCGGTCGCGAACAGCACCTGGTGACCGGCCTGGCAGGCCCTTACGCCGAGGGCGACGGCCAGGTGCGTCTTGCCCGTGCCCGGCCCGCCGAGCAGCACCACGTTCGCCTTGCGGGTGACGAAGTCGACCTTGCCGAGCCGGGTGATCACGTGCGGTTCGGGCGCCCGCAGATGGCCCTCGTCGAACATCTCAAGGACCTTCCGCGCCGGGAACCCGGCGGCCTCGATGCGCTCCTCGGCGCCGTCGCCCGGCTCCGCCGCCTCCTCGGCCCCGTCGGCCGCACCGCCGTCCCGCTGGGCCGGGATGACGGTGCGGCCCACGGGGTGCACGCCCTCCTTCGCGGTGCGCGACCTGCTCTCGTGCGCCGCCATGGGCCCGGACATGTAGGCGAGGATCGCCGCGGAGGCGATGAACGCCATGTGGATGACCGTCCCCCACAGCAGGTCGTGCCGGGGCGTGTGGTGCACGTCGACGAACATCTGGAGCAGATGCACCGACGAGATGCCCACGATGGCGGTGGCCAGCTTCACCTTCAGCACGTTGGAGTTGACGTGGGAGAGCCATTCGGGCTGGTCCCGGTGGCCTTGCAAGCCGATCCGCGAGACGAAGGTCTCGTACCCCCCGACGATCACCATGATCAGCAGATTGGCGATCATCACCACGTCGACGAGCTTGAGGACGGCGAGCATGACGTGCGTCTCGTCCGCGTGCCCGCTGATGACGTGGTGGATGAGGTGCCACAACTCGTTGAAGAATTTGTACACGTACACCCCCTGCGCGGCCACCAGGCCGAAATACAGGGGCGCTTGGAGCCAACGGGTCGCGAAGAGGGCACACCCCAGAGTGGTCATGTTCGGCGGGGACGAGGCGGAGCGGGACACGAGACCTCCAACGGCCGTAAGGCTCGTCATTCTTGTGCGCCGCCGCCGACAATCTGAATTCGTGCCACCCGTTGGGGTTAATAGAAATCCAGTCGGACCGGTCCTCCCCTCCGGCCGTTCGACCCCGTCCTCACTCCTTCTTGATCAGGGTGGCGAGGCGGGAGAGGCCGTCGGCGCCGTATCCCTCCTCGACCGAGCGGTCCAGGAGGGCCTGGAGCGGCTCGAACAGGGCGCCGCTCAGGCCCTGCTGGGCGAAGGCGTCCAGGAAGTTGGGGAGCGCGGCCTGGTTGATCGCCAGGGACGACACGTCCGTGAGGTGCTGCCCGGAGTCCAGCGCCTCGGCCATGCCGGGCACCAGGCCGTCCGTCATCGCGTTGACCCACTCCTTGAGCAGGGGCGCGAAGTCACGGGCCGGGACCCCTCCGGTGCCGATCAGGGCGTAGGCCTGGGCGACGCCCATCACCATGCCGTACATGCCGGTGAGCAGGGACAGGTCGTACAGCGCGGCGGCGCCCGGGTCCTTGCCGACCCACTTGGTCTCCGCGAGCGCCGCCAGCGTGGGCCGGTGCGTCTCGTACGCCTCTTCGTCGGTGCCGCTGTACAGGATGTACGCGCCGGGTGTGGCGATCATCTGCGGTACGGCCATGATGCCGCCGTCGATGTACGTGATGCCGTGCTCGGCCGCCCAGTGCGCCAACTCCCGTGCCTGTGCCGGGGTTCCGTTGGTGAGGTTCACGACGGTGCGGCCGGCGAGGGCGGCGGCCTCGGGCTCCAGGAGGGTGCGGACGTTGTCGTTGGTCGTCAGGCAGACGATGACGAGGGCGCTCGCCTCGATGGCCTCCGCGGCCGTCTCGGCGGGGGTCGCGCCCTGGGCGGCCAGGGGGCCGGTCTTGGCGGCGGTGCGGTTCCAGACGGTCGTCCGGTGGCCCGCCCTGAGCAGGGCGGCGGCGAGAGCGCTGCCCATCAGGCCGAGGCCCAGGACGGACACGGACGCGGGGTATGCGGTGCGGGTGGGCACGGGGGCTCCTTCAGAGGCGCTGTTCCGGGGACTCCTCCGAGCTTCGCGTGACCCTTCGGTTCGGACAAGTACCGACTAATTAGTGCGGTACTTACCTTTCGGTGTGTGAGCGGGGCCGCGCGGTGCGCCGGTTGGCGGTCGGACGCGGAACCGTGCTGTGCTTGTTCGCCGTCTGTGCCAGGGGTGTTGCCTCACCCGGCAGGTGGTGGGAAACGTGGGACGGAAGGGTGGAGGGTGTGCATGGCGTCTCTCGCGGAGCTGCTGCGGGAGCTCAAGGAGCGGTCCGGGCTCAGCTACGGGGTGCTGGCCAAGCGGCTCCACATGAGTACGTCCACCTTGCACCGGTACTGCAACGGCGACGCGGTGCCGGTGGACTTCGCCCCCGTGGAGCGGCTCGCCCGGCTCTGCAAGGCGTCGCCGGAGGAGATGGTGGAAGTCCACCGCCGGTGGATCCTCGCGGATGCGGCGCGGGGGCGCAAGGCGGGGCCCGCGGGGGAGCCGGAGGCCGAGGTCTCGCCGTCTGACCTCCCGCCTCCGTCCGGTGGCCCGGCGCCAGGCGCCGTGCCCGCCCGCCCCGCCGTGCGGGGTGCCCGCCCTGCCGTGCGAGATGCCCGCCCTGCCGTGCGAGATGCCTGTCCCCAGCGGGAGCCGGGGCCCGCCAAGAGGCGTCGCGTCATCGCTCTCGTCTCCGGTGTCGCCGCCGCCGTCGTCGGCATAGGGTCCGCCGCCCTCGCTCTCAACGGCGGTGACGACGACGGACGTAAGCGGAACGAGGCCGCAGCTTCCGCGCAGGCAAGCCCGGAGGCCTCCGCGGGCGCCCCCTCCGGCGCGGGCGGCCCCAAGGGTCCCGCCGACGCACCCGAGGCGAAGAGGGGCGAGGGCAAGCCCTCCTCCTCGCCCTCGCGGAAGGCGAGCCCGCGGCCCGGCACCTCCCCGGGCGAGCGCGGCGGCAAGGGTCCCGCCTCCGTGGGGGAGGCGCGCGGCGACGATCTCGGGGCGCCGATCGCCGTCCGCACCAGGCCCTACGTCTACGAAAGCCCGTGCAGCCAGCGCTTCCTGGTCAACCGCAAACCCCACCAGGTGCCCCAGCCGCCCTCCGTCGAGCAGGACGCGCCGGGCTGGGCCGCCGACCTCGGCGCGGTCTCGGCCGGCGAACAGCTGATCGAGGTCACCGTGCAGGGGCTGAGCAAAGACACCGTCGTCCTGCAGGGGATGAGCGTCCGCGTGCAGAGCACCAGTTCGCCGCTGGCCTGGAACGACTTCCAGATGGGCGTCGGCTGCGGCGGCAGGGTCTCCACCAAGTCCTTCGCCGTCGACCTCGACGACGGGGCGCCGCGCCTCACGCCCAAGGCGGGCCAGCGCGACTTCCCGTACAAGGTGAGCGAGGACGACCCCGAGGTCTTCTACGTCAAGGCCGATGTGGAGGCCCACGACGTCCGCTGGTACCTGGAGCTGGAGTGGTCGAGCGGCAAACGGCACAACGTGCTCCGCATCGATGACCAGGGCAAGCCGTTCCGCACCAGCGGCAACGAGGGCCGGCCCACGTTCGGCTGGCCGCTCGGCGGGTCCAAGTGGGAGGCCCCGCTCGGCAGTTGAGACCCCAGGGCGGATGAGGCTCGTCCGTATCCCGGAATGGCGCGTGTAGACGGCACGGACGTGCCTAGGGTGCGGGCAGAGCCGTCCGAGCCGAAGGAGTCACCGCCGTGACCGTCACCGAGCCAGCCCCCGCCGTCGCCCCCATGCCGCCGCTCGCCGCGCGCGCCGCCACGGTCGGTGGCTCGCCGGTACGGGACATCCTCGCGGTCACCGCGCGCCCCGAGGTCATCAACTTCGCGGGCGGCCTGCCCGCCCCCGGCCTCTTCGACGCCGAGGGCATCGCGGCCGCCTTCCGCGCGGTCCTCGCCGAGACGCCCGAGCGGGCGCTCCAGTACTCCACGACGGAGGGCGAGCCCGTCCTGCGTACCGCCATCGCGGCGCGGACCTCCGCGCGCGGGCTGGCCACCGGACCCGACGACGTACTGATCACCACGGGGTCGCAGCAGGCCCTCTCGCTCCTCGCGACCGCGCTTGTCGAGCCCGGAGACACCGTCCTCGTCGAGAACCCCTGCTATCTCGCGGCGCTCCAGGCCTTCGCCTTCGCGGGCGCGCGGATCGTGCCCGTGCCGGGTGACGAGCGGGGCATGGACCCCGCCGCCCTGGACGAGCTGGTCGCCCTGCACCGGCCGAAGCTGCTCTACACCGTGCCCACCTTCCAGAACCCGACAGGCCGGACCCTGCCCGCGGCTCGGCGCGCCGCGGTCGCCGAGGTCGCCGAGCGGCGCGGGGTGTGGATCGTGGAGGACGACCCGTACGGGGAGCTGCGGTTCGAGGGGGAGCGGGTGCCGTGGATCGCCACGTATCCGGGGGCCGAGGAGCGGACCGTGCTGCTCGGGAGCTTCTCCAAGGTCATGGCGCCGGGGCTGCGGCTCGGCTGGCTGCGGGCGCCCGGCGCGTTGCTGCGGGCCTGCGCGGTGGCCAAGCAGGCGGCGGACCTGCACACGCCGACCGTCAACCAGCTTGCCGCGGCGCGGTACTTGGCGGACTCGGATCTGGACGCGCATGTCGCCCGCGTCGCGGGCGTCTACCGCGAGCGGCGGGACGCGATGCTTGCGGGCCTCGCGGACGCGTTGCCGGAAGGGGCCGGCTGGGTTCGGCCGGAGGGTGGGATGTTCGTGTGGGTGAAGTTGCCTGAGGGGTACGACACGGGGGCGTTGCTTGGGGGTGTCGTTGCGCATGACGTGGCGTATGTGCCGGGGGCGCCCTTCTTTGCGGGGGCGCCGGACGTTTCTACGTTGCGGCTGTGCTTTGTGACGCAGGGCGTCGCGGAGATCGCCGAGGGGCTGCGTCGGCTGCGGGCCGCGTTCGTGGGGTGAGATCTGCGGGCCGTATGGGGCTGGGCGCGCAGTTCCCCGCGCCCCTTACGGGGCTTTCCCCGCGCCCCTCTTCGGGGCGCGGGGTCAGCAGGGGCTCAGAGGCGCTCAGGGGTCCTGATGCCCAGGAGGGCCATGCCCTTGTGCAGGGTGCGGGCCGTGATGTCGCAGAGGAACAGGCGGTTCTCCACCTGCGCCGGGGTCTCCGCCTTGAGCACCGGGCACTTGTCGTAGAACGAGGTGTACAGCGACGCCAGCTGGTAGAGGTACGCGGCCAGCTTGTGCGGGGCGTACTCCGCGGCGGCCTCCGCGAGCGTGTCGCCGAACGCGTCCAGGTGGAGGCCGAGCGCCCGCTCCGCCGGGGCCAGTTCCAGCTCGGGGTGGGCCGCCGGGCCGCCGGTCTCCGCGCCCGCCTTGCGCAGGATCGACTGGATCCGGGCGTAGGCGTACTGGAGGTAGACGGACGTGTCGCCGTGCAGGGAGACCATCTGGTCGAGGTCGAACTTGTAGTCGCGGTTGGCCGAGGTCGACAGGTCCGCGTACTTCACCGCGCCGATGCCGACCTGGAACGCCCGCTCCTGGATCTCCTCCTCGGTGAGGTCGCGCGCCTTCTCGCGTACGACCTCCGCCGCGCGCTGCACCGCCTCGTCGAGCAGGTCCTCCAGGCGTACGGTCTCGCCCTCACGCGTCTTGAACGGCTTGCCGTCCGCGCCGAGCACCGTGCCGTAGCCCATGTTGTGGGCCGTGACCTCGTCGTTCAGCCAGCCCATCCGGCGGGCCGCCTCGAAGACCATCTTGAAGTGCAGCGACTGCCGCACGTCCACCACGTACAGCAGGGTCGTGGCGTGCAGGTCGACGACGCGGTCGCGGATCGCCGAGAGGTCGGAGGCCGCGTACCCGAAGCCGCCGTCCGCCTTCTGCACGATCAGCGGGACCGGCTTGTCGTCCTTGCCCTTGATGTCGTCGAAGAACACGACGAGCGCGCCCTCGGAGCGGACCGCGACGCCCGACTCCTCCAGGAGCCGCGCCGTCTCGGCCATCATGTCGTTGTACGCGGACTCGCCGACGATCTCCTCGTCGCGGACCTCCATGTCCAGCTTCTCGAAGACGGAGTAGAAGTAGACCTTCGACTCGTCCACGAAGCGCTGCCACATCTCCAGCGTCTCCTTGTCGCCGGACTGGAGGGCGACGACCCGCTTGCGGGCCCGGTCCTTGAACTCCTCGTCCGCGTCGAAGACGGCGCGCGAGGCCTTGTAGACACGGTTGAGGTTGCTGATCGCCTGCTCGCCGTCGACGTCGGCGGCCGGGGCCAGCTGGTCGGGGTTCTCGACCAGGTACTGGATGAGCATGCCGAACTGGGTGCCCCAGTCGCCGATGTGGTGGCGGCCGATCGTCTTCTCGCCCGTGAAGTCCAGCATCTGGTGCAGGGCGTCACCGATGACGGCGGACCGCAGGTGGCCGACGTGCATCTCCTTGGCCACGTTCGGCTGGGCGTAGTCGATCACCGTCGTGCCCGCGCGCGGGTTGAGCGGGACGCCGAGCCGGTCGCCGTCCGCCGCACGCGCCGCGAGGTTCTCGGTGATCGCCCCGTCGGCCACCGTGATGTTGAGGAAGCCGGGGCCCGACACCTCGATGTCCTTGATCAGGTCCGGGGCGGTGATCCCGGACACGACCTGCGCGGCCAGCTCCCGCGGGTTGCCCTTGAGCTTCTTGGCGAGCGCCAGGATGCCGTTGGCCTGGAAGTCGGCCCGGTCGCTACGTCGCAGCAGCGGGTCCGCGGAACCGGCCTCCGGCAGGGCAGCCGAGAGGGCGTCCGCGAGGCGCTGGTGGACGGAGGCGGTGAGGGACGTGACCGAGGCCATGAATGGGTGCCGTTCTGCTCGGGTGCCTGGGTGTGCTGAAGCTACGAAAACCGAGTATCCCACGCGGTGAAAAGCGGTTTTCGCGGTTACGGGGCTACCTGGGAGAATGGCTCCGTCAAGCGGTACTCACAGAGAAGAGGAAAGGCGTGCCGATCGTGGCTCAGAGCACCGATACCACCGACTGGGTCTCCCGCTACGCGGACGAGGTCATCGCCGAGTCGGAGCGTCGTGCCCCGGGCGCGAAACAAGCCGGTGCCGCCGCGCCGGTGGTGGTCGTCGCCTCCGGACTCTCCCCCTCCGGCCCGATCCACCTCGGCAACCTCCGCGAGGTCATGACCCCGCACCTGGTCGCCGACGAGATCCGCCGGCGCGGGTACGAGGTCCGTCACCTGATCTCCTGGGACGACTACGACCGCTACCGCAAGGTGCCGGCCGGTGTCCCCGGCGTCGACGAGACCTGGGCCGAGCACATCGGCAAGCCGCTCACCTCCGTGCCCGCCCCCGCCGGGTCCGCGTACCCGAACTGGGCCGAGCACTTCAAGGCCGCCATGGCCGAGGCGCTCACCGAGCTGGGCGTGGAGTACGACGGGATCAGCCAGACCGAGCAGTACACCTCGGGTGCCTACCGCGAGCAGATCCTGCACGCGATGCGGCACCGCGGTGACATCGACGCGATCCTCGACCAGTACCGCACCAAGAAGGACCCCGCGAAGGGCGGCAAGGGGAAGCAGGCGCAGAAGCCCGTCGACGAGGCCGAGCTGGAGGCCGCCGAGGGGTCCGGCGCCGCGAGCGAGGACGACGGCAGCGGCGGCGCCAGCGGGTACTACCCGTACAAGCCCTACTGCGGGAAGTGCGAGAAGGACCTGACGACCGTCGTCTCGTACGACGACGAGTCCACCGAGCTGGTCTACACCTGCACGGCGTGCGGCTTCGGCGAGACCGTCAGGCTCAGCGAGTTCAACCGCGGCAAGCTGGTCTGGAAGGTCGACTGGCCGATGCGCTGGGCGTACGAGGGCGTCGTCTTCGAGCCGAGCGGCGTGGACCACTCCTCGCCCGGGTCGTCGTTCGTCGTCGGCGGGCAGATCGTGCGGCAGATCTTCGACGGCGTGCAGCCGATCGGCCCCATGTACGCCTTCGTGGGCATCAGCGGCATGGCGAAGATGTCGTCCTCCAAGGGCGGTGTGCCGACCCCGGCCGACGCCCTGAAGATCATGGAGGCGCCGCTGCTGCGCTGGCTCTACGCGCGCCGCAGGCCCAACCAGTCCTTCAAGATCGCCTTCGACCAGGAGATCCAGCGGCTCTACGACGAGTGGGACAAGCTGGAGGCCAAGGTCGCCGACGGTTCCGCGCTGCCGGCCGACGCCTCCGCGCACTCCCGCGCGGTGCGCACCGCCGCGGGTGAGCTGCCCCGGACCCCGCGGCCGCTGCCGTACCGGACGCTGGCGTCCGTCGCGGACATCACCGCGGGGGCGGAGGACCAGACGCTGCGGATCCTGAGCGACCTGGACCCCTCGGCGCCGCTGGCCTCGCTCGACGAGGTCCGGCCGCGGCTCGACCGCGCCGAGAACTGGATCACCACGCAGGTGCCGGCCGACGCCCGCACCATCGTGCGGTCCGAGCCGGACACCGAGCTGCTCTCGTCCCTGGACGACGAGGCGCGCGAGTCGCTGCGGCTGCTCCTGGAGGGCCTGGACTCGCACTGGTCCCTGGACGGGCTCACCCACCTCGTGTACGGCGTGCCGAAGGTGCGGGCCGGGTTCTCCGCGGACGCGACGGCGAAGGAGCTGCCGCCGGAGATCAAGGTGGCGCAGCGGACGTTCTTCGCGCTGCTGTACCGGCTCCTCGTGACCCGGGAGACGGGGCCCCGGCTTCCCACGCTGCTGCTCGCCGTGGGCGCGGAGCGGGTGCGCAAGCTGCTGGGCGCGTAGCGGCTGGCGCCGGGCTGCTTCGGAGCTGTCTGCATCCTTTGGACTACCCGGGGTTCGGTCCTCGGCAGGACGCCGGGGGCCGATCCGTCCGTGATCGTGGACGCATGAAGGAAATCATCGCCATCGTCGGATGGGTCGTGGGAATCCAGGGCGGCCTCGGGGCCGCCGGAAGGATTTTCGGGGACGGCCCCTGGGGGCTGCTGCACAAGTGGTGGGACGTGCCCACGCCCCTGTATGTCGCGCTCTTCCTGTTGGGGGCCGTGCTCGCGGTCTACGGGGAGCTGGGGAAGAAGCGGGAGAAGAGCAGAGCCTGACCGGCCCGGGGGAAGAGATCAGGGGCTGCGGCGGCGGAGGGTGAAGAAGGCCAGGGCGGCCATCGCTGTGAGGGCGATGGCCGCGATGGTGATCGTCGTCGGGGTCCAGTCGTCGGACGTGCCGGACTTGGCCGCGCACTCGGGGCGGGGAGACGAACGGCCGGGTGCGCCGACCCGTACCTCGCCGTTCGTTTTTGCCTCGTCGGGCGGGACCGGCTGGTCGAAGCGGAGGGCGTGGCTGCCGGGCTTCGCGTCGCAGCGGACCGTGGCCCGGCCCTGCCAGGAGACCTTTCCGGAAGGGGCCAGCTTCACCGGCCCGGTGAAGGCGTCGGAGTGGACGGTCACGCGGTGAGCGTCGTCCATCTGGTCCATCAGTTCGGGGTTGAGGACGGAGAGGGTGACGCTCTCGCCCGGGGCCACCACGCCTGGTGTGGCGGTGAGTTCGCCCTTTCCGCCCGCCTCCGCGGCGGCGCTCGGAATTCCCGCCAGTGAAAGGGCGAGGGCGAGCGCTCCAGCGGCCGCGGCGGGTTTACGTGGCATAAGGTGCAGTCCTCGGGTTCGGCCGGCCGGAGTCCATTCCCGGTTCGCTGGATCCGTTCTTTGCGATCTTAACCAGGGGGAGTCTGGACACCCGCCGACCTCGGGTGTGCCAGCAGAAAGGCAGTAGTGCGCATTTCCCGTTGGGCTAGGGCTCTCGCCGTGGGGGTGAGCAGCGGATTCCTCGTTGCTTCGGCGACGGCCACCGCATCCGCAGAACCCGTCGCACCCATTGACGGAGACGGTGGTAACGCCGCCGTTCCGAAAGAAAGCGGGCCCCAATGGGGGGTCGCCGCGGCGGAACGTTTCTGGACCGCCGCGCGTATGGAATCGGCGACCCCGCCGGAGCCGAAGCCAATGCCGGGACCGGTACAGGGACCGGTGCAGGGCGGCGCGTCCGCCTCCACGGTGGCCGCCCCGGCCGCGTACACCGCCGCCGCCTCCGTCCCCAAGGCCGAGACCGGCTACGCGGGCTCCAGGACCATCGGCGTTCTCTACTACGTCGACAAGGGCATGGCCACGCACAACTGCACGGCCAGCGTGGTGCACAGCCCCAAGGGCAACCTCATCCTCACCGCCGGGCACTGTGGCAACGGCGACAAGTACGCCTTCGTGCCGCAGTACCGCACCGGGAAGACCCCGGCGCAGCAGCCCCACGGCATATGGGCGGTCGACCGGGTCTTCCGGGACCCGCGGCACACCGACTACGGCCCCGGATCGGACCTCGACTTCGCGTTCGCGACCGTCAAGCCCGACAAGGAGGGCCGGCAGGTCGAGGGGGTGACGGGCGCCAACACGCTGACGCGTACGCCCGGTTACCAGGTGGCGGTCACCGTCGTCGGCTATCCGTCGGCCAGGAACGCGCCCAGGGACCAGGCGATCAAGTGCCGGGTGAAGACCACCCGGCTCTCCGGCTACAAGCAGCTGCGCATGGCCTGCGGCGGCTTCTACGGCGGCACGTCCGGCAGCCCGTGGCTGATGGACTACGACGAGCGGACCGGCACCGGCAAGGTCGTCGGCAACCTCGGCGGCGTGGGCGGCGGCGGCGCGACCGACTCCGTCTCCTACGCCCCGTACTACGACGGCGAGGTCTTCAAGCTCTACGACGACGCGGTCAACGACGTCGGCGTGGTCGAGCGGCCCCCGCTGCCCGCCTCGCTCGGCACCGGCGAGACCTGGCAGCACGCCAAGCACCTGGCGGGCGGCGACTTCACCGGCGACGGCAAGGCCGACCTCCTCGTGGTGTGGGACGACGGGAAGGTCACCCTCAACTCCGGCGACGGCAAGGGCGGCTTCACCGGCGAGGCCCGCCTGAAGAAGGCCAACGCCACCTGGAAGCACGCCACGACCATCACCGGCGGCGACTTCACCGGCGACGCGCGCTCCGACCTGATCGTGCGCTGGTCCGACGGCGAGGTCACCCTGTACGGGGACGTGTCCGCCACCGGTCTCGGCACGGAGACCAAGCTCGCCGCGGCCGGTTCCGTCTGGAAGCACGCGGGCCAGCTCACCGCGGGCCGCTTCAGCGGCAACAAGCGGATCGACGACGTGGTCGTACGGTGGAGCGACGGCGAGGTCAGCCTCCACACCGACGTGGGCGCCGGCCTCAAGAAGGAGACCAGGCTCCGGAAGGCCAACGCCACCTGGAAGCGGGCCACCCTGCTCGCCGGCGGTGACTTCACCGGCAACGCCTCCTGGGACCTCGTCGTCCGCTGGTCCGACGGCCGGCGCTCCCTCTACCAAGACGTGGGCGCGGGCGGCCTCGGCAAGGAGACGCGCACGTCGGCCTCCGCCTCCTTGTGGAAGCACGCCAAGGCGGTGACGGCGGGCGCCTACACAGCCAACGGCCGGCCCGACGATCTGCTCGTGCGGTGGAGCGACGGAGAGGTCAGCCTCTACGCCGACACCACGACGAAGCTCGGCCGCGAGGTCAACCTGGTTCCGCCGAAGGCCTCCTGAGCCGCGCGACGGGGTTAAGCGACAGGGTTACGCGATGTGTTCCGCGCCCGCGTCCAGGTCCTGCTGGTAGCGGGAGCGGAAGTCGCGCAGGTACGGGCGCAGGGTGCTCTCCGTGAGAGGACCGCCGGCCTGGCCCGTCACGCCGTACAGGTCCATCAAGTACAGGCTGAACTGGCGGGCGTTGGGGTAGTCGCCCAGCTCGCTGACGTACTTGCGGAACGCCGTGAAGTACGCCTCTTCGCGGCTGATGTCCTCCGGGAGGCCGGGGATGTCGACCACGGGCTCTGCTTCTGCCTCCGCCTCTGTGACTGCTTCCGGCTCTGCCTCTGGCCCGGCTTCGGGTTCCGGGGCGGTCTGCCGGGGAGTTTCCTCGCGCTCGTCGGCGTGCGGCCCGTGGTCGTAGGGCGCCTGCTCCTCGTACCACTGGTCGTACGGCTCCTCGGGGACGTACGACGCGGGGTACTTGGCGAACCACGGGCTCGCGTGCGGCAGGACCTCGGGCTCGGGCTGCGGCTCGGGCTCCCGCTCCCGCTCGGGCCGGGGTTGGGGCCGAGGCTCGGGCTCGGGCTGCGGCTGGGGGCGGCGCGAGGCCTGGGGGAGTTCCGCCTGCGGGGGCGTCGTCAGCTCCGGCTGGCGCGGGGCCGGGACCGGGGCGGGGGCTGGGGTCGGGGCCGGGGGCAGCAGGGCCGGTTCGATGCCCGCCGCGGCCAGGCCCGCGGGGGCCGTCTCCGCCAGCGGGACGCCGTAGCGGGCCAGCCGCAGCGGCATCAGGGACTCCACCGGCGCCTTGCGGCGCCAGGCGCGGCCGTAGCGGGAGCGCAGGCGGGCCTGGTAGACGAGACGTTCCTGCTCCAGCTTGATCACCTGGTCGTACGAGCGCAGCTCCCACAGCTTCATCCGCCGCCAGAGCCGGAACGTCGGCACCGGCGAGAGCAGCCAGCGCGTGATCCGTACGCCCTCCATGTGCTTGTCGGCCGTGATGTCCGCGATCCGCCCGACCGCGTGCCGGGCCGCCTCGACCGCGACGACGAAGAGCACCGGGATCACCGCGTGCATGCCCGTGCCGAGCGGGTCGGGCCAGGCCGCCGCGCCGTTGAAGGCGATCGTCGCGGCCGTCAGCAGCCACGCCGTCTGGCGCAGCAGCGGGAAGGGGATGCGGATCCAGGTGAGCAGGAGGTCCAGGGCGAGCAGGACGCAGATGCCCGCGTCGATGCCGATCGGGAAGACCGCCGAGAAGCTGCCGAAGCCCTTCTGCTCGGCGAGTTCGCGCACGGCCGCGTACGACCCCACGAAGCCGATCGCGGCGATGACGACCGCACCGGCGACGACCACCCCGATGAGTATCCGGTGCGTGCGTGTCAGCTGCATCGCGGCCACCCGCGAACCCCTCCCTGTTCAGCCTGTTTCGGCTTGTTGCGATCGATAGCGTGGCACACGTGTGCGGGGCGCCCGGCGGCCGGTACGGCGGAAGCCCGGTCCCAGGGGGCCGGGCTTCCTCAACTACCGCACGGGCGCGGCCACTTCGCCACTCCGCTACTTCTCCGCTTCAGGACTTGGCCTTGGCCTTCGGCTTGCTGTCGTCCGACGCGGAGTCCTCGGACGTGGAGTCGTCCGACTTCGAGACGGCCTTCTTCGGCTCGTCCTTCTTCGGCTCGTCCTTCTTGGGGTCGTCCTTCTTCGCGTCGTCCTTCTTGGGCTTCTCGCTCGCGCCGGACGGTGCCTTGGCGCCGCCCTCGTTGGCGGCGACGACCGACGCCGCGGCCTCCTTCGCCGCCTTCTGCGCGGCCTTCGACAGGTCGCCGGCGTCGGGGGACTTGTCGCCCGCGAGGCCCGCGCCGTTGTAGTCGACCGTGACGACCGCGTTCTCCACGCGCGTCACGAACGTCTGCTGCTTGAAGGTGTCCTTGTCCTTCTTCAGGTCATAGCGCACGAGCGTCGCCTGCTCGCCCACGCCCTGCACCGGCTCCGCCTTGACGCCCTTCGCGTCCTTGGTCGCCTGGGCGTCCGCGACCTGCTTGGCGAAGTTGTCCTGCGCACGCTTCGCGCCGCTGCCGAGCGAGGCGTCCGAGTCGAAGCGCATCAGCGAGACGCGCAGCCAGCGGAACTGGGAACCGTCCACGCCGTTGTTGTCGAGGCTGTCCCAGGAGCAGCTGCCGCGCAGCGCGGTGTCCGTGGACGTGCCGGCCTTGCCCTTGTCCTTGGCCTTCGGCACCAGGTCCGCGAGCGTCTTCTTCGACAGGACCTCGCAGGGCTCGGGGAGCTTGCTGTACGCGGCCTTCTCCACGGTCGCGGGCTTGTCCCCGGCCTTCTTCGACGCCGACGCCTTCGCGCCCGCGTCCTTCTTGGCGCCGTCGGAGCCGGAGCCGGAGTCGGAGGAGCAGCCGGAGGCGACGAGGATCACCGGTACGGCGGCCGCGCAGACGATGATGCGGCTGAGGCGCTGTCGCTGTCGCTGTGCAGGTCGGTGCATGGTTCCTTCACTCAGTTCGTCTCGTGACGTCCAGTTCGTCTCGTGACGTCGTCGGGTCCGGGGCCACGGTACGCGCATGGGGCGGCGGGTGGCTCCGCGTCGAGGGTGCCCGGCTCCTGCCCGTACCCGCCGCGGCCACCGGTCACTCGTCGAAGGTCCCGGCGAGCGCGTCGGCCAGTTCCAGCGCCTTGTCCTGCATTTCCTTGCTGTCGGGGACGTCCGTGCGGCGGCCCGGCTGCTCGTCGTACTCGATGGTGACGATGACGTTCGACGTGCGGAACACCACAGTCACGGTGCGGTGTCGGGTGGCCGAGGCGGCGGTGGTGAGGGCGTCGTCGAGGAAGGCCTCCTCGCCGAGGTCGTCGAGGGTGCGGGGTTCGAGGCCGGGGGGAGGGGTCGCGGGGGCGGTGGCGGGCGACTCGTCGTCGCCGCTCTCCTCCGCGCGGGTGCCCTTGGTGCTCTTGCCGTCCTTGCCGCCCTTGTCGGGTTTGTCGTTGTCGTCCTCGTCGCGGGTCGCGCTTCCGGCGCTCTTGCCGCCCTGGGCCTTGTCGCCCGCGGAGTCGTCGGAGTCGTCGGACTCCCTCCCGCCGGAGCCGGCGGGCTGGGAGAGGTCCGCTTCCCGGAGCTTGGTGGCGTAGACCTCCGTGGCGCGGTCGTCGTCGCTGACCGCGCCGTCGTAGGAGACGACGCGCTCGAAGTCGATGAGGAGGTGGTGGGAGGCGCCGGACGACTCGACCTTCCAGCTGCATCCCACGCGCCGGTCGGTGTCATAGGTGACCGTGGGGGTGCCCTCGTACGCCTTCTCGCGCTGTTCGGTGTCCATCTCCTTGAGGCCGGGCAGCATCGCGTCGAGCGTGCCGGGCTCGACCTCGCCGCAGGGCTCGGGGAGGGTGCGGTACTTGCCCGGCTGGGCGGGAGCGGCCGAGCTGCCGGTGTCGCCCGGTTTGGAGTCGGCGGACTCGTCGCCGCCGCCGGAGCCCGCGGTGCAGCCGACGAGCAGCGCCGCGAGGAGCGCGGCGATACCGGGCACGTAGACCTTCCGCTGCACCGTGAGGGCTCCTCTCGAGGGGGATATTCGGTTGCCGCTGGTGGGCGACCGGTGGACACAATGTCTATCGCACGCGCTGCCGTGGACGCCGGTCCGTCATCCCTTTCGTTGACCTTGGCTCCGGTATTTGCGCTTCATGTGCTTCTAGGCTTGTAGTAAACAACGGGGGAATGAGGACGATATGTCGTACGTAGAGGTTCCTGGGGCGAAGGTACCGATCCGGATGTGGGCCGATCCGGCGTCGGTCGAGGAATCGGCGATGCGCCAGCTGCAGAACGTGGCGACGCTGCCGTGGATCAAGGGCCTGGCGGTCATGCCGGACGTCCACTTCGGCAAGGGCGCGACGGTCGGCTCGGTGATCGCCATGCGGGGCGCGGTCTGCCCGGCGGCGGTCGGTGTCGACATCGGCTGCGGCATGTCGGCGGTCAAGACCTCACTGACCGCGAATGACCTGCCGGGGGATCTCTCGCGGCTGCGGTCGAAGATCGAGCAGGCGATTCCGGTGGGGCGGGGCATGCACGATGATCCCGTCGAGCCGGAGCGCTTCCACGGGATGGCGACCGCGGGGTGGGACGACTTCTGGTCCCGCTTCGACGGGGTCGCCGAAGCGGTCAAATTCCGCCAGGACCGGGCGACAAAGCAGATGGGAACGCTTGGATCCGGAAACCACTTCATCGAGTTCTGTCTCGATGAGGCGGGCGCGGTGTGGCTGATGCTGCACTCCGGTTCGCGGAACATCGGCAAGGAGCTGGCCGACCACCACATCGGCGTGGCCCAGAAGCTCGCGCACAACCAGGGCCTGGTCGACCGCGACCTGGCCGTCTTCATCGCGGACACCCCGCAGATGGCGGCGTACCGGAACGACCTGTTCTGGGCGCAGGAGTACGCGAAGCACAACCGCGCCCTCATGATGGCGCTCTTCCAGGACGTGGTCCGCAAGGAGTTCCGGAAGGCGAAGGTGACCTTCGAGCCGGTGATCTCCTGCCACCACAACTACGTCAGCGAGGAGCGGTACGACGGGATGGACCTGCTGGTCACCCGCAAGGGCGCGATCCGTGCCGGAAGCGGTGACTTCGGGATCATCCCGGGCTCGATGGGCACGGGCTCGTACATCGTGAAGGGCCTCGGCAACGAAGCGTCCTTCAACTCCGCCTCCCACGGCGCCGGCCGGCGCATGAGCCGGGGCGCGGCCAAGCGCCGCTTCACGGCGAAGGACCTGGAGGAGCAGACGCGGGGCGTCGAGTGCCGCAAGGACTCGGGTGTCGTGGACGAGATCCCGGGTGCGTACAAGCCGATCGAGAAGGTCATCGATCAGCAGCGTGACCTCGTCGAGGTCGTGGCGAAGCTGAAGCAGGTCATCTGCGTGAAGGGGTGAGCGCGGGCCGCCCGGCCGCCGTGGGGGCCGGGCGATCCGTCGGGCGCCGCTGCCGTCGAGTTCCGCCGCGTGGCGGGCGCGGGCGGCGGTGAGGGCCTTGTCGAAGTCGCGCTGGGTGTCGTCGCACCAGTGGAGCAGGTCGGCGAGGACGCGCTGGAGGGTTTCGCTCGGGCTGTCGCGCCAGCCTTCCTCCGAGAGCGTGTACGCCTGGAGCGCCTCGGCCGCCCGGCGGGAGGCGGCGTCGCGGGGTGAGGTCGTCTCGCGGGGTGGGGTCGGCATCAAAGCTCCCTGTGCACCTTGGTGTTGGAGGCCTGGGCCCGGGGGCGGACCACCAGCAGGTCGATGTTGACGTGGGGCGGGCGGGTGACCGCCCAGGTGATCGTCTCCGCCACGTCCTCGGCCGTGAGCGGCTCGGCGACGCCCGCGTAGACCTTTGAGGCCTTGTCGGAGTCGCCGCCGAAGCGGGTCAGCGCGAACTCCTCCGTCTTGACCATGCCGGGCGCGACCTCGATGACGCGGACCGGGGTGCCGACGATCTCCAGGCGGAGGGTCTCCGCGAGGACGTGCTCGGCGTGCTTGGCGGCGACGTAGCCGCCTCCGCCCTCGTACGTGCCGTGCCCGGCGGTCGAGGAGAGGACGACCACCGTGCCGTCGCCGCTCGCGGTGAGCGCGGGCAGCAGGGCCTGCGTGACGTTCAGCGTGCCGATGACGTTCGTCTCGTACATCTGGCGCCAGTCGGCCGGGTCGCTGGTGGCGACGGGGTCCGCGCCGAGCGCGCCGCCCGCGTTGTTCACCAGGACCGCGATCTTCTTGAACGCCGTCGCGAAGGTGTCCACCGCCGCGCGGTCGGTGACGTCCAGCGCGTACGCCATCGCGTCGTGCCCCGCGTCGGTCAGCTCGGCGGCCAGTGCCTCGATGCGGTCCTTGCGGCGGGCGGTGAGGACGACGCGGTAGCCGGCGGCGGCGAGGCCGCGGGCGGTGGCGGCGCCGATGCCGCTGCTGGCGCCGGTGACGATCGCGATGCGCTTGGCGGCGGCGGTCATGGTGCGCTCCTTGGGCTGGGGGAGGTCAAGGCGGCCGGTGGGCGGCGGGGTTGGTCCAGCCGTCCGCCAGCCAGGATAGGCGGGCACGTCAGCGGGCTCGCGGGGCGTACATGATCACGGCCATTCCCGCGAGGCAGATCAGGGCGCCGATCACGTCCCAGCGGTCGGGGCGGTAGCCGTCCGCGACCATGCCCCAGGCGAGCGAGCCCGCGACGAAGACTCCTCCGTAGGCGGCGAGGATGCGGCCGAACTCGGCGTCGGGCTGGAGGGTGGCCACGAAGCCGTAGACGCCGAGGGCGAGGACGCCGGCGCCGATCCAGGCCCAGCCGCGGTGCTCGCGGACTCCCTGCCAGATGAGCCAGGCGCCGCCGATTTCGAAGAGGGCGGCGAGGAGGAAGAGGGGGGCGGAGCGGGCGATGAGCATGGGGGCAGAGTGACATAGCTGGCGGGGCGCCTTGGGCTGGCGGGGCAGCTTGGGAGTGCCCGTCCCCCTGCGTTGCGGGGGAGCTCCCCACCCACCCGCCCCTCGCCGGTGCCCCCGCCCGGTCCGCCGTACCGCGAGGGAGTTCCCCACCCACCCGCCCCCGCCCGTACGGCACTCGCCCGGTGCCGCGAAACGGGTGGGAGGGTGGGGAAGCATCCGCCGCGAAGCGGCGGAACAGGCTCGCCCACGACGGCGCGCTGCTGGCAAGGGAGTAACGCCAGACCCCCTGCGGCGCACAAGGCGCCGGGCAAGATCAGCCGGTGCTCAAGGCGAGACGCCAGTCATTGCAGGGATGCCAGTTCCCCTTCGGATACTCGACGGTCGAAGCCCCCCGCAGGGTGAAGCCCGCCCTGCGGCACACCCCGTTGGACGCCGCGTGCCCCGTCGCCGGGAACGCGTGGAGGTAGGCGTGACGCCCCGCCGCCCTCGCCTCCCCGGCGACCAGCCGCGCCGCGCCCGCAGCGACCCCCCGGCCCTGGAACTCGGGCAGGACCCCCCACCCGGTCTCCCAGACCGTCTCGCCCTGCCAGGTCGTCTCCCAGTACCCGATCACCCCGGCCGTCTCACCGCCCAGCGTGATGCGGAACATCCGGCCGAAGGGACCGTCGGGCCCGCCGAGGCGCAGATAGCGAAGATGGCGGTCCGCGAGCTTATCCGGCGTCTCGGGGCCGCCCAAGTGCTCCGTCATTTCGGGGGTGTTGAGACCCGTGAGGAGCGCCAGGCCCCCCTCGTCCGACCAGGGTTCGAGGCGCAGGTCCGGCTGCTGTGATCGCTCCATGCCCCCACGCTAAGGGCGAGGTCCGACAACGGAACCTGCTCACCGGGTCTCAGAGCTCCTTGACCATGACCGCGTACACCGGGGAGTCGCCGAACGGTTGCTGCTCGCCGGCTTTGACATACCCCCACGACTCGTAGAGCCCCTGCACCTTGGGGTGGGTCACGTCGACGGGATCTGTACGAGCGAGCAGCCCCTTGGCGGTCCCGGCCGGCGGTGCGCGAGTATGGCGAAAAGCTCCGCGCCTGGGGCCGTCGGCTCCCGCCTGCCGAGGCGGGGTGATCACAAGGGAGTTCGCCGGGTGTCTTGGCCGCACATCCAGCTCAGCGCCGACCCCGCAGCCTTCCCTGCCCACCCGCCGGCCGACCTGAGTGACCCGGCGGTGATCGCGGCGCATGACCAGGCCGCCTTCGACGCCATAGAGACCATGGTCGATCACTGGGACCGGCCCGGCTGGACGGGACAGACCCGGGCGTACTACTGGATGCTCACCTTCCCCGACAACCCAGCACTTGCCGACGTCGCTCTGCGCTGCCAGCGGCACCTCGCGCCGCTCGGCCTGGATCCGGTCCCCGACGACGGGTTGCACATCACGCTCACCCGCGTTGGTTCCGCCGCAGCGCTGCCGCTGCCCCGTCTCGATGACGTCATCAGCGCGGCGGTCCCGCTTCTCCCGGCGGCCTTCCGCCTGCGGGCGGTCCCGCTCGCGGGTTCTCGGGGAGCCGTACGTCTGACGGTCGCCCCTTGGGGGCCGGTACTGGCGCTGCACGCGGCCCTCAGCGAGTCCATGGCTCCGCTGGGGCGGGCACCCCGCAAGCCGACCGCGCTGTTCCGCCCCCACCTGAGCCTGGCCTACAACAACCGGCCACGCCCCGCCGCCCCGGTCATCGAGGCGGTCACCCCACTCCGGGGCCTTGCACCAGTCGATCTGCACGTCCAGGAAGTGCAGTTGGTGGAGCTGCGACGCGAGGACCGCGCCTATCGGTGGAACGTCGTCAAGAGCCTGCCGCTCGGCTGACTGCCATGTCGTACTGCGTTGCGTCGTCCACGCAGGGGACGACGTCGGCCGGCACGGTACGGACCCGGTCACGGGCCGGGGCGAGCGGCGGCGACCGGCCAGGGCCATCCAGTGCTTTCGGTCGGACGAACAGTGCTTCCGGTCGGACGAATGGGCGTGACCCAAAGGCTCCGCTTGTCCGCAGCACGTCTCCACGCCGTCCGGCCGACGCTCATCCGCCGCCCGACTGGCGGGAAGACGGCGTAGCGACGGCGTGGAAAAGGGGTCGGGGCAATGACGGCCACCACCCTCCGCCCCGGTTGCTCCCAGCCCGTGCGAGGCGGACGCTTTCACCAACCGATTCTCCTCCTGGCGCGCTGCGCCGACGGAGGCCAAGGAGGCATTCGCCGCTGCCAACGCCGCGGCGTGGCGGGAGATCGCTCACGCCGATGCCGCACCCTGGACGGCTGTGATGGCCGCCCATGCGGCGGCCTTCCACGCTCACCTGCAAGCCACGCTCGGTACGTTCCCCGCCCGCTGACGATCACGGCGGGAGTCACCTGCGCTGACCACCACTGCGTGTAAGCGGCTGGATGACCGCAGAGCCGCCCGACGCCCGCCGGCTCTCCGGTCAACTGTCCCGGCGAGCGCCGCGTTTCGGTGTGCCGCACCCCGAACGGAGCCGCCCCGGACCTGGCCTGCCCTCCGGGGCGGCGGCGGTCAGGAGGCCGCTCATGAGACCGGCGGCGAAGGCGGCAGACCGGCCCCACCAGGTTGAGGCAAGGATTCCGTTTCTGGTGGTTCACAGGTGTGCAACCCTCGCGTCACCTCGGCTGTCTCCTCTCTGCGGGCCCTGATCAACCTGATCCGAAGGGCCACCAGTCTCAGGAGGAACAGTGCGTCGCTCCCTCGTCGTCGCCATCGCGGCCGCCGCCATCGCCGCGCCGCTGGCGGTAGGCACCGCCACCGCGTCCGCAGCGCCCCGGGCGGAGGCGGCCAAGACCCCGGTCGTCGACTTCAACAAGGACGGGTACGCCGACCTGGCGCTCGGAGCGGCGCACGCGACGGTCGGCGGGAAGCAGGAAGCCGGATACGTGGCCGTGGTGTACGGGTCGAAGGGCGGCGCCGACCAGGCACGCCGGAAGGTCGTCGACCGGTCCAGCGCGGGGGTGCCCGGGGGCGTCAGCAAGCACGGGGCCTTCGGCCGCGAGCTGACCGCCGCCGACCTCGACGGGGACGGCTACACCGACTTGGTCGTCGGCGCCGGTAAAGGCGGCACCGTGGTGCTGTGGGGCTCCGCCGCCGGGCTCACGGACGCGGCCGCCCGACTGCCGGGCGCGGTCGGCTCCCTGGCCGTCGGCGACTTCGACGGCGACGGGCACCGCGACCTGGTGACGCATGATTACAAGGCCACGCCCGAGAGCGACAACCCCGGCATGACCGTCTGGTACGGGCCGTTCACGCGCGGCGGCGAGGCGGCCAGGAAGGACGATATCGGGTTCGAACGGTTTCCCGAGCTGGACGGGTTCGTCGCGGGCGACATGGACGGCGACGGCGTCGACGACCTCGTCACCAGCCACAGCTTTGAGGACCTGGCGTTCAGCAGCCGCTTCTGGAAGGGCGGCGCGTCCGGCCTCGGCCACACGGCCAAGGACCTCAAGGCCTCCGTGGGCGGCGCCGTCGCGGACGTGGACGGCGACGGCTACGGCGACTTCGTCACCCGCGACAACGGCCCCTTCGACGACGACAACGAGCGTGACAAGGGCACCGTCCGCGTCGACTACGGCAGCAAGGACGGGCCCGCCGCCACCCGCACCGTGAAGATCACCCAGGACAGCCCGGGCGTCCCGGGCGTGGGTGAGGACGGCGACCAGTTCGGCGCCTCGATCAGCGCGGGCGACGTCAACGGCGACGGCTACGCCGACATCGCCGTCGGCGTCCCCGGCGAGGACGTCACCGCGAGCGGCAAGAACGTCCGGGACAGCGGCAACGTCGTCCTGCTCAAGGGCGCCAGGAGCGGCCTCGGCGGCAAGGGCTCCCAGTCCTTCACCCAGACCACGCCCGGCGTCCCCGGCGCCTCCGAGAAGGGCGACAAGTTCGGCGCCGAGGTCTCGCTCGCCGACGTAAACGGCGACAAGAAGGCCGACCTGACCGTCACCGCCCCCGGGGAGGATGGCACGTACCGGGACTCCGGTGCCGCCTGGGTGTTCAAGGGCGCGGCCACCGGCCTGACGACGGCCGGGATCAGCTCCTTCGACCCGGCCGCGCTCGGCGCCCCGGAGAAGGACGCCCGCCTGGGCTCGCGCCTGGCGCGCTAGGTCCTGTCGTCAAATGTCACGCCCACATCAGGAGCGATGCCAAGGTGACGGCTGCTTCGTAGGACCGGGCGGTCTTGTCGTAGCGGGTGGCGATACCGCGCCACTGCTTGAGGCGGTTGAAGCACCGTTCCACGACGTTGCGGTGCTTGTGGACCTCACGGTCGAAGCCCGGCGGGCGGCCTCCACGGCTGCCTCGCCGGGCCCGGTTGCCGACCTGGTCGGCCCGCTCGGGAATCGTGTGCGGTATGCCCTTGCGGCGGAGCCAGGTGCGGATCACCTTCGAGCTGTAGCCCTTGTCGCCCAGGACGTGATCGGGCCGGGTGCGGGGCCGCCCCGGTCCGATCCGGGGCACCCGGACCGCTTCCATCACGGCGGTGAACCGGGTGCAGTCGTTGATGTTGCCACCGGTGACGACGAAGCCGAGCGGACGGCCCCTGCCGTCACAGGCCGGGTGAATCTTGCTGGTCAGCCCGCCTCGGGAACGGCCAAGGGCCGGGTCGCAGAGCCCCCTTTTCGAGCTCCGGCCACATGCTGGTGGGCCCGGACGACCGTGGAATCGACCGACACCAGCCACTCGATGTCTCCCGCCGCGTCCGCCTTCGCCTGCGCAGCCCGCAGCATCCGGTCGAACGTCCCGTCCGCCACCCACCTGCGAAAACGCGTATGCAGCGTGGCCCACGGCCCGTAACGCTCGGGCACGTCCCGCCAGGCCGTCCCGGTCCGGAACTTCCACACGATCCCGTTCAGGACCCTGCGGTCATCCAGCCGCTTACGCCCCCGCAACGACTCGGGCAGCAGCGGCCGGACGAACTCCCACTCAGCATCGGACAGTTCATGACGACGTATCACAACACCATGATCCGCCAGCGGTGATCATTTGAAGACACTGCCTAGGGCCACACCAAGCAGTAGGCCTGATGCCCCGCGTCATGCAACCGATGGCTGAAGTCCTGCCACTCGTGGAGGAGTTGGTAGACGTTGAACGCGTCGCGGGGGCCGCCGCGGTCCGGGACCGTGGACCATATGAAGGCCGCGGCGCCCACCGACTCCTCGCCGATGCCGCGCAGCGGGTCCACGACCGTCATGGGGAGTTTCACCACGGCGTAGTCGGGGTGCAGGACGACCAGTTCCAGCGGGGGGACCTGGTGCAGGGGTATGCCCTCGATGCCGGTAAGGACCATCGCGGCCATCGTCTCGGGCTTGATCTTCGTGAACATGCCGCCCATGCCCAGTTCGTCGCCGCCCAGCTCCTCGGGCCGCATGGAGATGGGCACCCGGGCCGCGGTCGCGCCGTTCGGAGCCCCGAAGTACTTGTACGTCACCCCCACCCCGCCACTCCTGCTGCTCATCCGGTCCTGCCGGGGATCGCCGGACTCGCTCCGCGCCTGGTCATACGCCTCGTCATACGTCTGGTCGGGCGCCTGCGCCGGTGGCGCCTGAGCCTCGCGTCGGTGCTTGCCCCGCCGGGCACGCCGGGGGCCCAGGCCGTCGGTCCCCTCGCCCAGTCCGCCACCGCGCTGCATATCTCCACCCGACTGATTTCCAGGGCGGCACGGCCCTGTCTTTTCTAGGCCTCGCGGCCCCCGCCACGCAACCCGATCATCGTGTCAGTGACCTCCCCCACGGTCACCCTCTAAAACGTGGAGTGAAACACCTGTCCGCAGGATGTCCGGACCCTCTGACACCATGGCTCGTGTGAGCTTCCCGTATAGCGCCCCAGTTTCGCAGACTCTTTTCGACCGTGCGGCGGCCGTGACGCCCGGCGGTGTGAACTCTCCCGTGCGCGCGTTCCGCGCTGTGGGTGGTACGCCCCGTTTCATGGTGTCCGGTACCGGTCCGTACCTGACTGACGCCGACGGCCGCGAGTACGTCGACCTCGTGTGTTCGTGGGGTCCGATGATCCTCGGGCACTCCCACCCCGAGGTGATCGCCGCCGTGCAGGAGGCCGTCGCCCGCGGCACCTCCTTCGGCACGCCGGGCGAGGGCGAGGTCGCGCTCGCCGAGGAGATCGTGGCCCGCATCGAGCCGGTGGAGCAGGTGCGGCTCGTCTCCAGCGGCACCGAGGCGACCATGTCCGCCATCCGTCTCGCCCGCGGCTTCACCGGCCGCGCCAAGGTGGTCAAGTTCGCCGGCTGCTACCACGGGCACGTCGACGCCCTGCTGGCCGCCGCCGGTTCGGGCGTGGCGACCCTCGGTCTTCCCGACACCCCGGGCGTCACCGGCGCGCAGGCGGGCGACACCATCGTCGTGCCGTACAACGACCTGGACGCCGTGCGCGCCGCGTTCGCCGCGCACGAGGGCCAGATCGCCTGCGTCATCACCGAGGCCTCGCCGGGCAACATGGGCGTCGTACCGCCGGGAGAGGGCTTCAACCAGGGCCTCGCGGACCTGTGCCGCGAGAACGGCGCGCTGTACATCTCCGACGAGGTCATGACCGGCTTCCGTACGTCGAAGGCCGGCTGGTACGGCGTCGACGGCGTGCGGCCCGACCTGATGACCTTCGGCAAGGTCATGGGCGGCGGCTTCCCCGCCGCGGCCTTCGGCGGGCGCGCCGACGTCATGGCGCACCTCGCCCCGGCCGGCCCCGTCTACCAGGCGGGCACCCTCTCCGGGAACCCGGTCGCCACGGCCGCGGGCCTCGCGCAGCTGCGGCTCCTGGACGATGCCGCGTACGAGAAGGTCGACGCGGTCTCGGAGCGGCTGCGGGGGCTGGTGAGCGAGGCGCTGGGCAAGGAGGGCGTCGCGCACACCGTGCAGAACGCCTCCAACATGTTCTCCGTCTTCTTCACCGCGAACGAAGTGAGGAACTACGCCGACGCCAAGGCGCAGGAGTCCTTCCGCTTTACCGCCTTCTTCCACTCGATGCTGTCGCAGGGCGTCTATCTGCCGCCCTCCGCCTTCGAGTCCTGGTTCGTCTCCACCGCCCACGACGAGCGGGCGATCGAGCGGATCGCCGCCGCCCTGCCGGCTGCCGCGCGCGCCGCCGCGGAAGCGACGGAGGCCACCGCATGAGCGCCACCGCGGTGGGCGACGAGCTGACCGTCGTCCATCTGATGCGCCACGGCGAGGTGCACAACCCCGACGGGATCCTCTACGGGCGGCTGCCCGACTACCACCTCTCGGAGCTGGGCCGGCGCATGGCCGACCGCGTCGCCGAGCACCTCTCCCAGCGTGACGTCACGCATGTCGTGGCCTCGCCGCTCGACCGCGCCCAGGAGACGGCCACGCCGATCGCCAAGGTGCACGGCCTGGACCTCGCCACCGACGCCCGGCTCATCGAGGCGGGCAACGTCTTCGAGGGCAAGACCTTCGGGGTCGGCGACGGCGCCCTGAAGAACCCCGAGAACTGGCGGCACCTGGTCAACCCCTTCAAGCCGTCCTGGGGCGAGCCGTACATCGAGCAGGTCGTACGGATGATGGGCGCCCTGGACGCGGCCAAGGACGCGGCCCGCGGGCACGAGGCGGTCTGCGTCAGCCACCAGCTGCCGATCTGGATCGTGCGCAGCTTCGTGGAGAAGCGGCGCCTGTGGCACGACCCGCGCAAGCGGCAGTGCACGCTCGCCTCGCTGACCACGTTCACCTACCGCGGCGACAAAATCGTTTCGGTGGGTTACTCGGAGCCTGCCCGGGACCTCGTGCCCGCGCATCTCCTCGCGGGCGCCAAGCCGGTGAAGGGCAAGAGCAAGGCCTTCGGGGCCTGAACACCCTCTTCATCGACGTCGCGTAATCGCTTCGGCACTGTAAGTCCCTTTCGGGTAAAGCGCGGTAAATAATCCGCGATGTACAGGAACCCCACTGTTCGTCGCGCCCTCTCACAGGGCGTCCCTCCCGCAAGCCGGATACGGCGGGACGGACCCAAGGGCGCGACGAATGGGGATGGGAATGCGCGACTTCAGCCGCAGGGGAATGCTCGGGCTCGGAGCCGGTGCCGCGGCGGCTTTCGGGCTCGCGGCATGCGGCACCGGAGGCGACGGGGATTCCTCGGGGCCCGCGGACAAGGCGAAGGACGGGCGGGCCGAGCCCGGAAAGCACCCGGCCAAGCCGATCGGTGACGGATCGACCTCCTACACCGGCAAGCAGCCCAAACAGCCGGGCAAGCCCGTGCCGCTCGAACCCGGTGAGACGCCCCCGCAGTTCGTGGTCTTCTCCTGGGACGGCGCCGGCGAGGTCGGCAACGGCCTCTTCCCGCGCTTTCTGAAGCTGGCCGAGGACCACAACGCGCACATGACGTTCTTCCTCTCCGGGCTTTATCTGCTCCCGGAATCGAAGAAGCGCATGTACCGCCCGCCGAACAATGCGGTCGGCGCCTCCGACATCGGTTATCTCACCGACGGTCACATCAAGGACACGCTGAAGTACGTGCGGCAGGCCTGGCTCGAGGGCCATGAAATCGGCACGCACTTCAACGGGCACTTCTGCACGGGCACGGGAACGGTCGCCAACTGGACGCCCGCGCAATGGCAGGACGAGATCGACCAGGCCAAGTCCTTCGTGAAGAAGTGGCGTACGAATACCGGCTGGACCGATCTGCCCTCGCTGCCCTTCGACTACGACAAGGAACTCGTCGGCGGCCGCACGCCCTGTCTGCTCGGCCAGAACAATCTGCTGCCGACCGCGAAGAAGCTCGGCTGGCGCTACGACGCCTCCTCGCCCGGCGGCCGCCAGCGCTGGCCCCAGAAGAAGATGGGCGTATGGGACCTGCCGCTCCAGGCGGTGCCCTTCCCCGGCCACTCCTTCGAGGTCCTGTCGATGGACTACAACATCCTCGCCAACCAGTCGCAGAACTCCACGAAGGCGCCGCCCCACAACTACCCGGGCTGGCGCAAGCAGGCCACCGAGGCCTACATATCCGGGTTCAAGCGGGCCTACGAGACCAACCGTGCCCCGTTCTTCATAGGCAACCACTTCGAGGAGTGGAACGGCGGCATCTACATGGACGCCGTCGAGGAGGCCCTGAAGCACATCGCGGGCAAGAAGGACGTACGCCTCGTCTCCTTCCGGCAGTTCGTCGACTGGCTCGACGTACAGGACCCCAAGGTGCTCGCGCAGCTCCAGGGACTCGATGTCGGCCGGCCGCCCGCGGGTGGCTGGAAGGGACTCGGAAAGGCCGCCTGAAATGGGACTTTCCGCAACCGCGGGGGGTGCGGAAGATCCCCGAAACAGACATGCGAAACTTTTCACATGAGTGCCGCCTGCCGCGCCCCCCAGAGCACGAACCGCAGCCGTAGCCGCCGCCCCGGCGGCCGTGGCCGCGCGACCCTCCTCGCCGCGGGCGCCGCGGCCGCCGCTCTGGCACTGTCGGCCTGCGGCTCGGGCGGGATGTCGGGCGGCTCCGGCAACACCAACTTCGTGGCGGGCAAGGACGGCATCTCCACCGCGAAGAAGGGGGACCGCAAGGCGCTCCCCGAGCTGGACGGCGAGACCCTCGACGGCGAGAAGCTGGACATCGCCGACGCCTACAAGGGCAAGGTCCTCGTCATCAACGTCTGGGGCTCCTGGTGCGCCCCCTGCCGGGCCGAGGCGCCGAACTTCGTGAAGGTCGCCAAGGAGAAGAAGGCCAAGGGCGTCGAGTTCGTCGGGATCAACACCCGCGACCCCGAGCGCGGCCCGGCGCTCGCCTTCGAGAAGGCGCACGAGGTGCCCTACCCGAGCGTGTACGACCCGACGGGCAAGCTGATGCTGCGCTTCCCCCGGGGCTCGCTCAACCCCAACGCCATCCCCTCCACGCTCGTCGTCGACCGGGACGGGAAGATCGCGGCCCGCACGCAGCAGCCCCTCAACGAGGCGAAGCTGCGCAAGATGATCGACCCCGTGGTCGCGGAGAAGTGATGCTCACGCTCGCGGCCGTCGCCGGCACGAACCAGACCGTGATGAGCGGGGCCCTGCTCCTCGCGATCCCGGTCGCCGTGCTCGGTGGGCTCATCTCCTTCTTCTCTCCCTGTGTCCTGCCCCTCGTGCCCGGCTATCTGTCGTACGTCACCGGGGTCAGCGGCCAGGACCTCGGCGAGGCGCGGCGCGGCCGGATGGCGGCCGGCGCCTCCCTCTTCGTCCTCGGCTTCACCGTCGTCTTCGTCTCCGCGACCGTCTTCTTCGGGGCGCTGGGGCGCACGCTCAGGGAGCACCAGAGCACCATCAACACGGTGCTCGGTGTGGTGATGATCGTGCTCGGGCTCTTCTTCATGGGGCTCATGCCGTGGCTGACCCAGCGCGAGTTCCGCTTCCACAAGCGGCCCGCCGTCGGACTGATCGGGGCCCCGGTCGTGGGCGCCCTCTTCGCCGTCGGCTGGACGCCGTGCATCGGCCCGACGCTCGCCTCGGTCCTCACGCTCGCCGCGGACGACGGCGACCCGCAGCGCGGCGCGGTGCTCGGAGTCGCGTACTCCCTGGGGCTCGGCATCCCGTTCATCCTCGCGGCCGTCGCCTTCCGCAAGGCGCTCGGCGCCTTCGGCTGGGTCAAGCGGCACTATGCGTGGGTGATGCGCGTCGGCGGCGTCATGATGATCGCGACCGGCCTGCTGCTCGTCACCGGAGTGTGGGACAGCATGGTGCAGCAGATGCAGGTCTGGACGAGCAGTTACAGCGTGGGGATCTGATCCATGAGCAAGACCGAAGCCCCCGGGCAGCGAGACGACCTCGGTGCCGCGGGCGAGCACCTGTCGACCGCTCCCCAGGAGGAGTCGCCGAACCTGCCCTCCCTGGGGGTGATCGGCTGGCTGCGCTGGTTCTGGCGGCAGCTGACCTCGATGCGGGTCGCGCTGATCCTGCTCCTGCTGCTCTCCCTGGGCGCGATCCCAGGGTCGCTGATCCCGCAGAGCAACGTCGACGAGCTGAAGGTCCAGGACTTCAAGGACCGGCACACCACGCTCGGGCCGCTCTACGACAAGCTCCAGCTCTTCGACGTCTACAGCTCGGTGTGGTTCTCCGCGATCTACATCCTGCTCTTCGTCTCCCTCATCGGCTGCATCGTGCCCCGCACCTGGCAGTTCGTCGGCCAGCTCCGCGGCCGCCCGCCGGGCGCCCCCAAGAAGCTGACGCGGCTGCCCGCGTACACGACGTGGCGTACGGAGGCCGAGCCCGAGCAGGTGCACGGCGCCGCGCTCGCCCTGCTCAAGCAGCGGCGCTTCCGGGCGGACCTCACCGCGGACTCGGTCGCCGCCGAGAAGGGCTATCTGCGCGAGGCCGGGAACCTCGTCTTCCACATCGCGCTGATCGTGATGCTGATCGCCTTCGCCGCCGGACAGCTCCTCAAGTCCGAGGGCGGCAAGCTGGTCATGGAGGGCGACGGCTTCTCCAACACCCTCAGCCAGTACGACGACTTCAAGTCCGGCAGCCTCTTCGACACCGACGACCTGGCGCCGTTCCACTTCAGGCTCGACGACTTCCAGGGCACGTACGAGAAGTCGGGCCCCAACCGCGGCACGCCCCGCACCTACCGGGCGAACGTCACCTACAGCGAGGGCGCCGACGGCCCCGAGAAGAAGAAGTCGATCGAGGTCAACAAGCCGCTGGAGGTCGACGGCTCGAAGGTCTACCTCATCGGCCACGGCTACGCCCCCAAGGTCACCGTCCGCGACCCCAAGGGCAAGGTGGTCTACGAGGCCGCCGTGCCGCTGCTGCCCATCGACCAGAACGGCACCGCGACCGGCGCCATCAAGGTCCTCGACGGCTACAAGAACAAGAAGGGCGACAAGGAGCAGCTCGGCTTCAACGCCTTCTTCGTGCCGACCTTCGCGGGCGAGGGCAAGGGCCAGATGTTCTCGCAGTTCCCCGCCGCCGACTTCCCCGTCCTCGCGCTCTCCGCGTACCACGGCAGCCTCGGCGTCGACTCCGGTGTCCCGCAGAACGTGTACCAGCTGGACACCCGGAAGATGAAGAAGTTCAAGGACTCCCAGGGCGAGCTGTTCAAGAAGCGGCTGCTGCCCGGCGAGACGATGGAGCTGCCGAACGGCGCCGGGTCGATCACCTTCGAGAAGGACCTCAAGGAGTGGGCGACCTTCCAGATCTCGCAGGAGCCCGGCTCCGTGTGGGCGCTGGGCGGCGCTCTCGCCGCGATCGCGGGCCTCGCCGGATCGCTGTTCATCCAGCGCCGCCGCGTGTGGGTGCGGGCGGTGCGGGGCGCCGACGGCGTCACGGTCGTGGAGATGGCGGGCCTCGGCCGCAGCGAGTCCGCGAAGCTCCCCGAGGAACTGTCCGACCTCGCCGCGCACCTGCACGAGAAGGCGCCGAGCGCGCCGGACCCCCACCCAGACCCGGACGCGGAAGCCGCCTCCGACTCCGACCCCGATGCCGTACCTGCCGAAGGGGCTGAGAAGTGAATCTCGCCGCCACCCTGGCCGCCGAACCGAACGAGGACCTCGCGCACATCAGCAACGTGCTGATCTACTCCGCGATGGCCGTCTACCTCCTGGCCTTCTTCGCGCACATGGCGGAGTGGCTCTTCGGCAGCCGCAGCAAGGTCGCCCGCACCGCCGCCGCCCTCACCCCGAGCAAGACCGCGGCCGCGGCGCCCGCGGTGGCCGTCAAGGCCAAGGGCGGCACCGCCACCCTGGAGCGCCCGCAGGTCGTCACGCGGTCCGTGACCGGGTCCCGGGACGTGCCGGACGGGCCCGGCGCCGCGGCCGGGGACGAGAAGGGTGACCTGTACGGCCGTATCGCGGTCTCCCTCACCGTGCTCGCGTTCCTGCTGGAGTTCGGCGGGGTGCTCACCCGCGCCCTGTCGGTGCGGCGGGCGCCGTGGGGCAACATGTACGAGTTCAGCATCACCTTCTCCACGGTCGCCGTGGGCGTGTACCTGGTGCTGATGGCGCTGAAGAAGAACATCGCCTGGCTGGGCCTGCCGCTCGTCACGACGATCCTGCTCGACCTCGGTCTCGCCGTCACCGTCCTGTACACCTCAAGCGACCAGCTGGTCCCGGCCCTGCACTCGTACTGGCTGTGGATCCACGTCTCCACGGCGATCTTCTGCGGCGCGGTCTTCTACGTCGGCTTCGTCGCGACGATGCTCTACCTCTTCCGGGACAGCTACGAGGCGAAGCTCCAGAGCGGCGGGCGGCCCGGCAAGTTCGCCACGTCGGTGATGGAGCGGCTGCCCGCCGCGGCCTCGCTCGACAAGTTCTCCTACCGCCTGAACGCGGCGATCTTCCCGCTGTGGACGTTCACGATCATCGCGGGCGCGATCTGGGCGGGCGACGCCTGGGGCCGCTACTGGGGCTGGGACCCCAAGGAGGTCTGGTCCTTCATCACCTGGGTCGCGTACGCCTGTTACCTCCACGCCCGCGCCACCGCCGGCTGGAAGGGCCGCAAGGCCGCCTACCTGGCCCTCATCGCCTTCGCCTGCTGGCTGTTCAACTACTACGGAGTCAACATCTTCGTCACCGGCAAGCACTCGTACGCCGGGGTCTGACCCGCCGACGTACGCGCAAGGGGTGCGGAACGGGCCGCTCCGGGCCAGGCTTGTGCCATGACCGAGACGATCGGGCAGGGCACGAGCCGGACCGAGGGCGCCACCCAGCACCTCCACTACGAACTGAGCCTTCCCCACCCTGTGGAAAACGTCTGGGCGGCGGTGGCCACCCCCGAAGGGCTGCCGGGGTGGCTGGCCGCCGCCGACGTGTTCGAGCCCCGGCTCGGCGGCGCCATCACGCTGCGCTGGCTGAACGGCGAGGCTGATGCCGTGCACTCCGGGCACATCACGGCCTGGGACCCGGACGTGGTCGCCGAGTACACGATCGACCTGCACGGCCGGTGCCGCTTCCACCTCGAACCGGCCGGAGCCTCCGCCACGACGCTGCGCTTCACCAACGAGTTCGAGGGCGACGACGCGCTGCGCCTGGACTGCCTCGCCGGCTGGCACGACCACTTCGAGTACCTGACGGACGCGCTCCAGGGCCGCCCCAAGGACTGGTCGACATGGAGCACGGACCGCTGGCGCGAGCTGCGCGAGACCTACGCGGCCGACTGACCGGACGCCGCCGACCAGGCCTCATCGACGGCGCCGATCGGCCCATCGGCAGGACGCCCCACCAGGCCGTGGACCAGCGCGTTCGCCCGCTCGTACGTTCCTGGCATGACCCCAGAGAACAAGGGCACCGTCCAGCTCACCGCCGCCATGACGCTCTCCGGCACCCTCGGCGTGTTCGTCGTGGAGTCCGGTGCCTCCGTCTTCAACGTCGTCTTCTTCCGCGTCCTGTTCGGCGCCCTCGCCCTCGGCGCGTACGCCTTCGCCCGCGGCTACTTCCGCGACCACGGGCTCACCCCCAAGAAGCTCGGGCTCGCCGCGCTCGGCGGGCTGTTCATCGTCTTCAACTGGGTGTTCCTCTTCAAGGCGTACGAGGCCACCTCGATCTCCCTGGCCACCGTCGTCTACCACACGCAGCCCTTCTTCCTGGTGCTGCTCAGCGCCCTCGTCCTGCGCGAGCGCCCGACCCGGTCCCAACTGGGCTGGCTGGCCGCCGCGTTCGCGGGGCTCGTGCTCGTCTCCGGGGTGCGCCCGGGGGACACCGGCTCGCTCGCGGGCATCGGGCTCGCGCTGCTCGCCGCCGTCCTCTACGCCCTGTCCACCCTCGTCACCAAGCGCGTCACGGGCGTACGTCCCCACTTGACCGCCCTGGTCCAAGTCCTGGTCGGCATACCGCTGTTGCTGCCCTTCACCGACTTCGGCGCGATGCGCGGCACCGGCACCGGATGGGCCTGGCTCGTCGGCCTCGGCGTGATCCACACCGGTCTGATGTACGTCCTGATGTACGCGGCCTACGCGAAGCTCCCCACGCCCAAGATCGCCGTACTCGCCTTCACTTACCCGGCGGTCGCGATGGTCGCCGACTGGGCCGTCTACGGCCACCACATCGGGCTCGTCCAGGCGCTCGGCGTCCCGCTGATCGTCCTGGCCGGGCTCAAGGTGACGCTTGCTCCCGCACGAGCCGCACGGCCTGCTCCACGAACAGCCGCACATGCGGGGGAAGCCGCTTCCCCGACCGCCACGCGAGCTGCGTCCACAACGTGAACGGCGGCTCCCAGGGCAGCCGTACCAGCGTGCCCGCCGCCAGCTCCCGCGCCACGGCCACGGCCGGCAGCAGCGCCACCCCGAGCCCGCCCGCCACGCCCTGCTTGGTCGCCTCGATGGTGCCGAACTCCATGAACGGCGGCGGCGCCCCCGTCCGCTCCCGCAGCTCCGCCTCGAACAGGTCCCGGTAGGGGCAGCCGGGCTCGGTGCCCACGAGCTGCACCGCCGCCAGGTCGGCCGTGGTGAGCGCGGCCGCGCCGCGTGCCGCCAGCGCGTGGCCGGGGGCGCAGACCAGGACGAGCGGCTCCTCGGCGAGCACCTCGCTCTCCAGGCCCTGGTGCTCGGTCCCCGGCTCCATCAGGAACCCCACGTCGTACGTCCCCTGCCGCAGCGCCTGCCGGGTCTCGTCGCCCAGCGTGGGGCGCAGCGAGAGCCGCACCTTCGGGTAGCGGTGGTGGAAGAGTTCGAGGAGCGGTGGCAGCCGGTAGGAGGTCAGCGACTCCATGGTGCCGACCGCGATCGCGCCGGACGGCTCCTCGGCGCCGACGACCGCGGCCCGCGCCTCGTCGGCCAGCTCGATCAGCTGCCGGGCGTAGGGCAGCAGTCGCGTGCCCGCCTCGGTCAGGCGGATGCGGCTGCCGAGCCGGTCGAAGAGTTCCGTGCCGAGCGAGGACTCCAGGGCGCGGATCTGGCTGGTCACGCTCGACTGCGCGTACCCCAGTCCGGTGGCGGCCCGGGTGAAGCTGAGGACGGTGGCGACCTTCTCGAAGGTGACAAGCAGGCGCAGCTCCATCAGCCGTCGCTGCCCTTGTCCCGCTTCTTCTCGTCGGGGTCCTCGTCGCGGGTCTCGTCCTTGAGGGACTTCAGGAACTCGGGGTTGTCGTCCGGCGCGACCCAGCGCGTACGGCCCGTGCGGCCCCGGGCGGTGCCGGTGCCCGGCGCGTGCCGCACCTTGCCCGTGACGAACCAGGCGATGGGGCCGAGCAGGACCTCGCCGAAGAGCAGGACGATGATGACCCACACCACCTTGGGCAGATGCCTGACCTCCTTCTCGGGAGTGTTCAGGACATCGATGAAGGCGTAGATCCATACCGCCAGGACCAGCACGAACGGCAGATACCTGAGCATGGTGGTGCGATCCCCCAAGCGATGACGGCGAGAGGCGTGCGTGCCCCCGGTGACGGGGCCAGGGTAGCCGGTGCCGGATACTGGAACGCATGGCTTACGACGATCTTCGCTCCCTGCTCCGCGCACTGGAGCGCGAGGGCGATCTCAAGCGCATCAAGGCCGAGGTCGACCCGTACCTGGAGGTCGGTGAGATCGTCGACCGGGTACAGAAGGCCGGCGGCCCCGCCCTCCTCTTCGAGAACGTCAAGGGCTCGGCGATGCCCCTGGCGATGAACGTGTACGGGACGGACCGCCGCCTGCTCAAGGCGCTCGGCCTGAAGTCGTACGGCGAGATCAGCGAGAAGATCGGCGGCCTGCTCAAGCCGGAGCTGCCGCACGGCTTCGTCGGGGTGCGCGAGGCGTTCGGCAAGCTCGGCGCGATGACGCACGTACCGCCGAAGAAGGTGAAGGCGGAGAACGCCCCCGTCCAGGAAGTGGTCCTCACCGGCGACGACGTGGACCTGGAGCGGCTGCCCGCGCTCTTCACCTGGCCCGAGGACGGCGGCTCCTTCTTCAACCTCGGCCTGACCCACACCAAGGACCCCGACACCGGGGTGCGCAACCTCGGCCTCTACCGCCTCCAGCGCCACGACAAGCGCACCATCGGCATGCACTGGCAGATCCACAAGGACAGCCGCAACCACTACCAGGTGGCGGCCCGCAGGGGTGAGAGGCTGCCCGTCGCGATCGCCTTCGGCTGCCCGCCCGCCGTCACGTACGCGTCGACGGCCCCGCTCCCCGGTGACATGGACGAGTACATGCTCGCCGGGTTCATCCAGGGCAAGCGGGTGGAGATGGTCGACTGCAAGACGGTCCCGCTCCAGGTGCCCGCGCACGCCGAGGTCGTCATCGAGGGCTGGCTGGAGCCCGGCGAGATGCTGCCCGAGGGGCCCTTCGGCGACCACACCGGCTTCTACACGCCGCAGGAGCCCTTCCCCGCGCTGAGGATCGACTGCGTGACGATGCGGAGGCGGCCGCTGCTCCAGTCGATCGTCGTCGGCCGCCCGCCGACGGAGGACGGCCCGCTGGGCCGCGCCACCGAGCGCTTCTTCCTGCCGCTGCTCAAGGTGATCGTGCCGGACATCGTCGACTACCACCTGCCGGAGTCGGGCGGCTTCCACAACTGCGCGATCGTCTCGATCGACAAGAAGTACCCCAAGCACGCGCAGAAGGTCATGCACGCCATCTGGGGCGCGCACATGATGTCCCTGACGAAGCTGATCGTCGTCGTGGACAAGGACTGTGACGTCCACGACCTGCACGAGGTGTCCTGGCGGGCGCTCGGCAACACGGACTACGCCCGTGACCTCACCGTCGTGGAAGGCCCGGTCGACCACCTCGACCACGCCTCCTACCAGCAGTTCTGGGGCGGCAAGGCGGGCATCGACGCGACGCGCAAACTGCCCGAGGAGGGGTACACGCGCGACGGCGGCTGGCCGGAGATGGTGGTGTCCGACCCGGAGACCGCCTCGAAGGTGGACCGTCGCTGGAAGGAGTACGGACTCTCGTGACCTCAGCATCCGCCGCGCTCCCGCGGCAGCCGGGCAGGACCAAGGCCTTCCTGCGCCTCGTCATGATCGAGCACTCGGTCTTCGCGCTGCCCTTCGCCTACATCGCCGCCCTGTCCGCGATGTTCCAGCTCGACGGGAACATCCACTGGGTGCGGCTGCTCCTGGTGACCATCTGCATGGTGGGGCTGCGGACGTTCGCCATGGCCGCGAACCGCATCATCGACCGTGAGATCGACGCCCGTAACCCGAGGACCGCCCACCGCGAGCTGGTCACCGGCGCGGTGTCGGTGAAGTCCGCGTGGACGGGCGCGCTGATCGCCCTCGCCGTCTTCCTCGGCGCGGCCGCGCTGCTCAACCCGCTGTGCCTGGCGCTCGCGCCCATCGCGGTGATCCCGATGGTCGTCTATCCGTACGGCAAGCGGTTCACGAACTTCCCGCAGGCGATCCTCGGTCTGGCCCAGGCGATGGGCCCGGTCGGCGCCTGGATCGCCGTCACCGGCGAGTGGTCGTGGCAGGCCGTCATCCTCGGCCTCGCGGTCGGCGTGTGGATCGGCGGCTTCGACCTGATCTATGCCTGCCAGGACGTGGAGACCGACCGCGAGGTCGGCGTGATGTCGGTGCCCGCGCGGTTCGGCATCCCGGCCGCCATCCGGGGCGCGCGCGGCTGCCACCTGGTGACCACGGGCCTCTTCGTCTGGTACGGGCTCGACACGGGCGCCGGCGCGTTCTTCTGGCTGGGGCTCGTCATCGTCGCGGCCGCCTTCCTGTACGAGCACTCGATCGTGAAGCCGCACGACCTGTCCCGGCTCGACCGGGCCTTCTTCCAGGTGAACGGCTTCATCGGCATCGCGCTCTTCGTCTGCGCGCTGCTCGATCTGCTCGTCCGCGGGCTCACCGTCTAGGCTGCACAGCGTGAATCCAGGAGATACGCAGCGTAGGCCTTGGATCGTGGGGGTCTCGGGGGCCTCGGGAACGCCGTACGCCGCCGCGGTGCTGCGCGCGCTGCTCGCGGCGGGCGAGAGCGTCGACCTCGTGGTGTCGCGGGCCTCGCGGCTGACGCTGCTCGACGAGACCGGCATCTCCTTCCGGGACGCGCACTGGCGGGACGACCTGCGGCAGTGGCTGGCGCGCGGCGCGGACGGGAAGCCGGACACCTTCGACGTGCCGGGGGAGTCCCTGGCGGAGGTGCGGTACTGGGCGGCCGGTGATCTGGCGGCGGGCCCGTCCTCGGGGTCGTACGCGACGAAGGGGATGCTGATCGTGCCGGCGTCCACGGCGTGCGTGGCGGGGGTGGCGCTCGGGCTCTCGAAGGACCTGTTGCAGCGGTCGGCGAGCGTGACGCTCAAGGAAGGCCGACGGCTGGTGGTCTGCGTACGCGAGACACCGCTGAACGGGCAGACGCTGAAGCACCTGGTGAGCCTGGACGAGGCGGGCGCGAGCGTGCTGCCCGCCTCCCCGGCGTTCTACGCGGGGGCGACGCACATCCAGGACCTGGTGGACTTCGTCGCCGGCCGGGTCCTTGACGCGGCGGACGTGCCGCACGACTTGTACCGCCGGTGGAAGGGGCAGCTGGGGAGCGCTTCCGGTGAAGGGTGACCGCCCCCAGGGTGAGCGCCCCGAAGGGGCGCGGGGAACTGCGCGAGCAACCAAGACGAACCCGCACCCGGCACCGACCCCGACCCCCACGGCGGGACTACCGCTTCTTAGTGCCCCGAGCCTTCTTAACGCCCCGACGCGCCGCCGCAACCTCCGCACGGGAGCGGTTGGCCAGGTCCTGGAGCTCGCGCATACGGGCGTAGGCCATCTCGATCGAGTACACGGGGTGACTCACTCCTGAAGGATCGTCGTTGATCTGCTGAGATTGAGAAAGATTCACAGGGTGCAGACCCTGTTGCGCCTTAGATTCTACACATAGACTCGCGGTATCGCTGAATAATGAAAGGCATCGCACCTATGGACGCCGTGGACAGGCAGCTCATCCAGGCCCTGCGGGAGAACGGTCGCGCCTCGTACGCCGAACTCGGCCGGCTCGTGGGCCTCTCCGGGCCGAGCGTCACGGACCGGATCAACCGCCTCGAAGCGGCCGGTGTCATCACCGGCTACCGCGCGACCGTCGACTCCGCCTCGCTGGGCCTCGGCGTCATCGCCCTCATCGGCATCTCGCTCTCCGACGCCGCCGACCACGAGGACGTGGCCCGCCGCCTGAAGGACCTGCACGAGATCGAGGACTGCTGGTTCATCGCCGGCGACGACTCGTACATGCTCAAGGTCAGGGCGAGCGACGTGGACGGCCTGGAGAAGACGATCCGCAGGCTCAGCGGCACGCGCGGGGTCTCCCGGACGCGTACGACGATCGTGCTCTCCACCAAGTGGGAGAACCGCGTCGGGGAGCTGCCCGAGGAGGAGTGAGGTCCGGGGCGTACCGTTGGCGCAGGTTTGTCGTAGGTCGTAGGTCGCTGGAGAGGTAAGGGCGAGGGCATGGACGCAGGTCTCAAGCGCGAGCTGGAGCAGAAGGTCCGGGACGGCGAGCGGCTGTCCCGCGAGGACGGCATCGCGCTCTACGAGTCGGACGACCTGGCCTGGCTCGGCGGCCTCGCCCACGAGGTGCGCACCCGCAAGAACGGCGACGTCGTCCACTTCAACGTCAACCGCCACCTCAACATGACGAACGTGTGCACCGCCTCGTGCGCGTACTGCTCGTTCCAGCGCAAGCCGGGCGAGAAGGACGCGTACACGATGCGCATCGAGGAGGCCGTCCGCCTCGCCAAGGCGATGGAGGGCGAGAACCTCACCGAGCTGCACATCGTCAACGGCCTGCACCCGAACCTGCCGTGGCGCTACTACCCGCGTTCGCTGAGCGAGCTGAAGAAGGCGCTCCCGAACGTCTCCCTCAAGGCCTTCACGGCCACCGAGATCCACCACTTCGAGACGATCTCCGGCATGTCGGCATCCGACATCCTGGACGAGCTGATCGAGGCGGGCCTGGAGTCGCTGACCGGCGGCGGCGCGGAGATCTTCGACTGGGAGGTGCGGCAGCACATCGTCGACCACCGCACCCACTGGGAGGACTGGTCCCGCATCCACCGCCTCGCGCACGAGAAGGGTCTGAAGACCCCGTGCACGATGCTGTACGGCCACATCGAGGAGCCGCGCCACCGCGTGGACCACGTCCTTCGGCTGCGGGAGCTGCAGGACGAGACGAACGGCTTCCAGGTCTTCATCCCGCTGCGCTACCAGCACGACTTCGTCGACGTGAAGGACGGCAAGGTCAGGAACCGCCTCCAGGCGCGCACCACCATGGCGTCCGGCGCCGAGGCACTGAAGACCTTCGCCGTCTCGCGCCTGCTCTTCGACAACGTCCCGCACGTCAAGGTCTTCTGGGTCATGCACGGCCTCCAGACGACGCAGCTCGCGCTGCAGCACGGCGCCGACGACATGGACGGCTCGGTCGTCGAGTACAAGATCACGCATGACGCGGACAACTTCGGCACGCCGAACAAGCTGACCCGCGAGGACCTCCTCGACCTGATCCGCGAGGCCGGCTTCCGCCCGGTGGAGCGGAACACGCGCTACGAGGCGATCCGGGAGTACGAGGGCCCCGACCCGCTGCTGCGCGAGACGCCGCAGGCGATGCGGGTCTGACCCCCTTGCCGGGCGCGGGCTCCGCCATGCTTCACTGGAGAGGCTCGTCCAGCTCGGGCCCATTTCGGAACGGAAGAGTGGATTGCCATGCTCCGCTACACGCTGATGCGCCTCGGAATCTTCGTGGGTTGCTTCGTGGTCGTCTGGGGCCTCGTCTACTCCGAGATCCTGCCGCGCGGACTCGGCGACTCGAACCTGCTGTGGGTGCTGCTGCTCGCGCTGGTCGTCTCCGCCCCCATCAGCTTCGTGGTGCTCCGCAAGGAGCGTGACCGCGCCTCGGAGCAGGTCGTCGCCAAGGTCGACCGCGCCAAGGCCAACCTGGAGGCGAACCGCACCCAGGAGGACGAGGCGGACGACGTGGCGCGGGCGCGCGCGCAGGGCAGGGCGCAGGCGCAGGGCTCGTAAGCTTCGTCACACACTCATCGGGACCCCGGTCCGGAGCATGCGGCTCCGGGCCGGGGTTCTGTGCGTGCGGGGGCTCCCGGGGACTCCTGGGGGAGGCGCTACCTCAAACAAGACCTTTGATGTTCTCAAAGTACGAGTGTTAACGTATTCGACATGAAGACAGCAGCAGCGCACCACCACGCCATGAGCGTCCCGCTCGTGGCGCGCCTGCATGTCGATCTCTGCCGCTGCATGTCCGCGGCCTGTCACGTCTGACCGTGACCCCCGCCGCAGCGGCCCCGCTGACCCTTCGCGGTCGCCGCTCCCGTACGTCCCCCTCCCCCTGATTTTCCTCACCGGAGTGTGTCCGTGTCCGCGAATTCCGCGACGCCCGCCGACAAGGCGGGCCAGACCGAGAAGCCCGAGTCCCGCTTCCGGATAACCAAGTTCCTCAAGATCCCCTTCTGGGCGCAGATCCTCGCCGGTCTGGTGTTCGGCGTGCTGCTCGGCTGGATCGCCCGCGACCAGGACGTGTCCTGGCTCGTCACCACGCTGGACAAGGTGGGCAGCACCTTCATCGGCCTGCTGAAGCTCGCGGTCGCCCCGCTCGTCTTCTTCGCGATCCTGGTCTCCATCACCAACCTGCGGAAGGTCAACAACGCCGCGCGGCTCGCCACCCGCACCCTGCTGTGGTTCATGATCACGTCGCTGATCGCGGTGGCCATCGGCCTCACCATCGGCCTGCTCACCAACCCCGGCTCCGGCACCGGCCTCACCCCGAAGGACGGCAAGGCCCCCGACCACGCGGGCTCCTGGATCGACTTCCTCACCGGGATCATCCCGACGGACGTCATCACGCCCTTCACCGAGCTGAACGTCCTGCAGATCGTCTTCATGGCCGCCGTCGCCGGTGTCGCCGTACTGAAGATCGGCGACAAGGCGCAGCCGATCCTGGAGCTGAGCGAGTCGGTCCTCGCGCTGCTCCAGAAGGCCCTGTGGTGGGTCATCAAGCTCTCCCCGATCGGCACGGTCGGCCTCATCGGCTTCGCCATCGCGGACTACGGCTGGAACCTCATCAGCAAGTACGCGACGTTCACCGCGGACATCTACATCGGCTGCGCCCTGGTGATGTTCGGCGTCTACCCGCTGCTGCTCGCGTTCGTCGCCAAGGTGAACCCGCTCCAGTTCTTCAAGGGCGCCTGGCCCGCGATCCAGCTGGCGTTCGTCTCGCGCTCCTCGGTCGGCACGATGCCGGTCACCCAGAAGGTCACCGAGCGGCTCGGCGTGCCGAAGGAGTACACGTCCTTCGCGGTGCCCTTCGGCGCCACGACCAAGATGGACGGCTGCGCGGCCATCTACCCCTCGATCGCCGCGATCTTCGTCGCGCAGATCTTCGACGTGGACCTGGGCGTCAAGGAGTACCTGCTCATCGCGTTCGTCTCGGTGGTGGGCTCGGCGGCGACCGCCGGTCTGACCGGCGCGACCGTGATGCTGACGCTGACCCTCTCCACGCTCGGCCTGCCGATGGAGGGCGTCGGCCTGCTCCTCGCCATCGACCCCGTCCTGGACATGATGCGCACCGCCACGAACGTGGCCGGGCAGGCGCTGGTGCCGGTGATCGTCGCGGCCCGCGAGAAGATCCTCGACCGGGAGGCGTACGAGAGTGCCTCGGCGTCGCCGCTCGACGACTTCGGGACGGCCGAGGGTGACTCCTCGCGGGCGGTGCCCGCGACCGCCTGACGGCACCCATGGTGAACGACTGAGCCCTGTCCCGGAGTTGATCCGGGGCGGGGCTCTTTCATGGGCGGGGGCCGGGGCGGAGTCCGGTAATCGTTCGGCTCGCTCCGACGACCGTACGCTGACGTGTGAACGGGCGGCGTGCGGAACAGGGGGCAGGGTGGGCGAGAAGCGGCGGCAGAAGCGGATGCCGCGGGCCGTGCGCGAGCGGCAGATGCTGGACGCGGCGGTGCGGATCTTCGGGCAGCGGGGGTACCGGGCCGCTTCCATGGACGAGATCGCGGAGCTGGCCGGGGTGTCGAAGCCGCTGGTGTACCTGTATCTGAACTCCAAGGAAGAGCTGTTCAGCGCCTGCATACGGCGGGAGGCCGGGGCGCTCGTCGACGCGGTGCGGGACGGGGTGAGCGCCGCCGCGGGGGAGCCGGCCGACCGGCAACTCCGGGACGGGCTGCGGGCGTTCTTCACACACACCGCGGAGCGGCCGGACGGCTGGGCGGTGCTGCACAGTCAGGCGCGGACGCAGGGGGAGCCGTTCGCCGCGCTCGTCGCGGCGATGCGGGAAGAGATGCTGGCCTATGTGACGTCGCTGATCGCGACGGCGGCACGGGAGGCCCACGGGGACCCCTCGCTGCCGGACCGGGAGGTGGCGGGCCTCGCGCGGGCGCTGGTGGGCGCGGCGGAGTCGCTGGCGGACTGGGCCAACGAGGAGGAGTCGGTCTCGGCGAGGGAGGCGGCGTCCACGTTGATGAACTTCGCCTGGGTGGGGCTGGGAGGGCTGGTCGAGGGGAGATAGGCCCCCCGGACCCCCGGTGAGGCGATGGGCCCCGGCCCCCGACCCCGCTACGGAGAGTGAGGGGGCGAGGGAGGAAAGGGGCGTTTAGGGTGGGGCTGGGGGAGAGCCCTGGGAGGTTGCCGTGCGGGGAACTGTCGCAGTCGGCGCAATAGCCGTGCTGACCGTCCTGGGAACGGGCGCCCCCGCTCTCGCCCCACCGGCGACCGGCCGCCCCGACCTTTCGCGGTACTACACGCAGAAGATCAAGTGGGGCCCCTGCAAGGGCTCGACCGAGGCCGTGGCGGACGCCACCGGGCACGCCAAGGACGTCCAGTGCGCGGACCTGACCGTCCCGCTGGACTACGCCGAGCCCGCCACCGGCACGGTGGACCTCGCGATGATCCGGATGAGGTCGAGCGCGAGCGGCAAGCCGCGAGGCTCCCTGCTGCTGAACTTCGGCGGGCCCGGCGGCCCCGGCGTCTCCGCGCTGGCCGGGGCGCAGAAGGAGTTCGGCTTCCTCAGCAAGGGCTACGACGTCGTCTCCTTCGACCCGCGCGGAGTGGGCCAGAGCGACCCCGTCAGCTGCGGGGACGCCGACGGGCAGACCGAGCCCGTGGCGGGGGAGGGCGACGACCCGGCCGCCGTCCTCGCCGAGTTGCGCAAGGTCGCCAAGGAGTGCGAGGCCAAGTCCGGCCCCGTACTGCCGTACATGGGGACCATCAATGTCTCGCGCGACCTGGACGTCATGCGGGCCGCCCTCGGCGACAAGAAGCTCAACTACCTCGGTTTCTCGTACGGAACGCGGCTCGGCGCCGTATACGCCGCCCAGTTCCCGAAGAAGGTCGGGCGGATGGTGCTCGACGGAGTGGACACGCTGACCGAGCCCGTCGCCGAGCAGTCCCTCGTGACCGCCGAGGGACGCCAGACGGCCCTCGACAACTTCCTCACCTGGTGCACGGGGAACGCGGGCTGCGTCTTCGGCACCGACGCGCGGGCCGCCCGGCACGGCATGGTCCAGCTCATCCGGGACATGGACGAGATGCCGCTGCGGTCCATGGAGGGCGAGGAGTTCACCGGCCAGGACGTCGTCGGCGTACTCGGCCAGGCCCTCTACAGCAGGCAGGCGTGGCCCGCGCTGTCGCAGGCGCTGGGCGCGCTGCTCGCGGACGGTGACCCCCGGGCGCTGATCCGGATGAGCGGCGGGCTCGCGGGCGGTGTGGGCGGCGGGGGAGGCGGCGGCACGGGCCTGGCGGGTGAGGAGGTGCCCATGGACAACATGTCCGCCGCCCTCATGGCCGTGAACTGCGCCGACGACCCCGACCGGCCCGGTGCCGCGCGCATCGAGAAGGAAGTGGGCAGGCTTCAGGAGGAGTTCGAGGAGGCGTCGCCCGTCTTCGGCAAGTCGATGCTGATGCCGGTGCTGCTGTGCTTCGGGCGGCCCCCGGGGACCCGGTACATCCGCGAGGACGTGCGGGACCTGAAGTCGCCGAAGCTGCTGCTCGTCGGTACGCGCGGCGACCCCGCGACGCCCTACCGCTGGACGGAGGAGACCGCGCGCCGGCTCGGCCCGCAGGCCGTCGTCCTGGACAACAAGGGTGACGGGCACACCGGTTACCTCGGGTCCAAGTGCGTACAGGACAAGGTGGACGGGTTCCTGCTGTACGGGGAGATGCCGAAGAGCGGGAGCTCTTGCGGGCTGGACAGCCGGACCGCCGAGTGAGCCTCGTCAGTGGGGCTTCAAGGGGTCAGGGGTGTGCCGGCGAGGTGAGGGCCAGCATCGCCGCCTCGTCGCTCGTGCCCTCCTTGGCCTGGTAGACCACCATGCGCTGGCCGCCCGTCCTCGCCAGCTTCAGCACCTCGTACGTGAGGGTCATCGCGCCGACCCTCGGATGCGCGAAGGACTTGGTGCCGCCACCCCGTTCCCGTACGTCGTAACGCTCCCAGATCCGGGCGAAGTCCGGTGATTTGAGGAGGAGTTCGCCGACGAGGCTGGTCAGGCGCGGCGAGTCCGTGTCCGTGCCGCCGACCGCGCGCAGATGCGCCACCGACGTGGCGACCGTCTCCTCCCAGGGCTGGTAGAGCGTGCGGCCCACGGGGTGCAGGAAGAGGTAGCGGGTGACGTTGCGCTGCTCGGCGGGCCAGTCCCACAGGCCGGGGAGCAGGGCCCGGCCGGGGGCGTTGGCGGCCAGCATGTAGCTGTGCCTGCTCACGACGTACGCGGGCAGCGGGGCCAGCGCGTCCAGCATGCGCGTGGTGGACTCGCGGACCGTGTCGTCGGCGGTGGGGTGCGGTTCCGTGAGGCGGCCCGAGGCGAGTTCGGCCAGCTCGTGCAGGCGCTCGTGGGCGTCGCCCGACAGGCGCAGGGCGCGGGCCAGGGCGTCGATGACGGCGGGGGAGGGGTTCGTCTCGCGGCCGCGCTCCAGGCGGGTGTAGTAGTCGACGCTCACTCCGGCGAGGGTCGCCAGTTCCTCGCGGCGCAGCCCCGGAGTACGGCGCAGGCCGGTGCCGGCGGGGAGCCCGGCGTCGGCGGGGGTGACGCGGGCCCTGCGGGCGCGGAGATATCTGCCGAGTTCCGTTCCGGTGGCGCGGGCTGTCGTCATCCCGCCATTGTCGCTGGTCGCGGGGGTGTGTGGGGGGCCCTGTCAGGGCCAGGAACGGGGCGGTCTGGCGGGGGTCCCCGGGCGCGGGCATCGTCGGGGTTCCGCCGCTACCGCGGCGGCTGATCGTCGCCGCTCTCACCCACCCGCCCGTCACCTCGCACACCCCCCCGCCGTAGGAGCCTCATGTCCGCCACCCTCGCCCCCGAGCCCGTCCGCACGGCCGCGCCCCCCTCCCCCCGCACCGGCAGCCCCGTCGCCCTCGTCGCCTCGCTCCTCGGCTTCAGCGTCATCACCATCGACGTCACCGCCGTGAACATCGCGCTGCCCGGCATCCGCGCCGACCTCCACGGCGGCATGGCCGGGCTCCAGTGGGTCGTGGACGCGTACACGCTGATGTTCGCCGCCCTGATGCTCTCCGCGGGGGCGCTCGCCGACCGGGCGGGGGCCCGGCGGGCCTACGCCTGGGGCGTGGGGCTCTTCACCGCCGCCTCGCTCGCCTGCGCGCTCGCGCCCGGCATCGGCGCGCTGATCGCCGCCCGCGTCGCGCAGGGCGGGGCCGCCGCCATCGTGATGCCCGCCTCCCTCGCGCTGATCCGGCAGGCGTACGACGATCCGCGCCGCCGCGCCCGCGCCATCGCGCTGTGGACGGTCGGCGGCTCGGCGGCCGTCGCCGTCGGGCCCGTACTCGGCGGCGTCCTCACGGAGACCGCCGGGTGGCGTGCCGTCTTCCTGCTCAACCTCCCCGTGGGCGCGCTCATCCTCGCCCTCCTCGCCCGCACCGCCCGCTCCCCGCGCCGCCCCGCCCCGCTCGACCTCGCGGGGCAGGTGACCGCCGTGCTGGCCCTCGCCGGGCTCGCTTTCGCCGTCATCGAGGGCGGGCACCTGGGGTGGACGAGCGCGCCGGTGCTCGCCGCGTTCGCCGTGGCCGCCGCTTCCGGCTTCGCCTTCCGCGCCGCCGAGAAGCGGCACAGCGCGCCCATGGTCCCGCTCGGGCTGCTGCGCCGGCGGCAGGTCTCGGTCGCTCTGGCGGTCGGCTTCGCGGTGAACGCCGGGTTCTACGGCGTGACGTTCCTCCTCGGCCTCTACTACCAGCAGCTGCGCGGTATGTCGGGGATCGAGGCGGGCCTGATGTTCGTGCCGCTGGCGGCGTTCATCACCGGTACGAACCTCGTCTCGCCCCGCCTCGCCGAGCGCGTCGGACGGCGCCGGGTCGTCGTCCTGGGCCAGGCCGTGCTCGCGCTCGCCATGTTCGCCCTGCTCCCGCTGGCGGCGCACACTCCGCTCTGGCTCGTGCTGGTGCTGCTGATCCCGACCGGTATCGGCGGCGCGCTCGCCGTCCCCGCGCTGACCGCGCAGCTCATGGACAGCGTGCCGGGCGAGCGCGCGGGCACCGCGTCGGGGCTCCTCAACTCCCTGCGCCAGACCGGCGGCGCCATGTCCGTCGCCCTCTTCGGCGCCCTCCTCGCGGGCACGGACTCCGGCTTCTCGCTGCCGGGCATGCGGACGGGGCTCCTGGTCGCGGGCCTCACCCTGTGCGCGACGACCGCCCTCGCGGCGCGCCTGCTGCCCCGCGACTGACCTCGCGGGACAGGGCCTGGGGCCGGACCGTGAACGCCACCTCGTGGACGGAGTTGCGGGAGCCCGGCGGCGGCTGGACGCGGCCCGTGGCGTCCGTGGCCCGGGAGCGGACGGTGTGCGGGCCCGGCGGGAGCGCGCGGCGCAGGGAGAAGCCCTGCCAGGTCGGGTCGGCGCCCAGCGCGTCCAGCGTGGCCGGTTCCCAGGGGCCCGAGTCGAAGGAGAGGTCGACGCGTACGACCTCCGTCGTGCTCCAGGCCCGGCCCCTGAACTGCGTGTGCCCGCGCGGGAGTTCCGTGTCCGGGGCCGGCGTGAGGAGTCTGCTGTTGACGTCCACGTCCCGCACCGGCTGCGGGGCCCCGCCACCGGGCGGCGTCCGCGTGTAGAACGTCGTCGTGAACATGTGCTCCGCCCGCTCGTCCGTCAGGACGATCCGCGTCAGCCACTTCACCGAGTTCGTGCCGAACATGCGGGGCACCACGGCCCGCAGCGGATGGCCGTGCCGGGGACGCAGGGGCTCGCCGTTCATGCCGTGCGCCAGGAACACCCGGCGGCGCGCGGTCTCCAACGGCAGGTCCTTCACGTACGACAGGCCGTCCTCGCCGTGGAAGGAGCCGGTGTCCGCGCCCTCGAAGCGCACGTGCCGGGCGGCGGGCAGCGGCCCCGCCCGGTCCAGGAGTACGGCGAGGGGGAAGCCGGTCCACTCCACGTTCGCCACCGCGCGCGTCGGCACGTCGGGGCGCAGCGGGCTGCCGAAGCACTCGTGGACGGCGGTCAGCTGCCGCGAGGGCAGGGCCAGGAGCGCGGGCAGGTCCAGGCGCAGGGGCCGCTCGACCAGGCCCTCCACGGTCAGCGTCCAGGCACTCGCGTCGAGGTCCGGGACGCCCAAGTGCGTACGTACGAAGAGGTGGTCGAGCGGTGTGACGAAGTCCGGGCCCGGGGCGGGGTCGCTCCGCGAGGGGTCGTCCGGCGGAGGCGTCAGCGGCGCGGAGGAAGCGGGTGTGGTCATCGCCTCTCGCTTCCCCCTTCGACCCCCTCCGGTTCCGTGAACAGGGCGTACAGAGCGAACAACGCGAGCATGGCCAGCGACAGGGCCGCGGACGATATGGGCATGACGAGAATTCCCCCGGGTTCCTCAAGTCCTGCGAACCTCGGAATCCTAGGGGGGTGGGTCAGGCGGCGCCCACTCATTTTCAGCGGGGCGTTCTCGGCGGGGCGTTTTCCGCGGGGCCTTCTCCGCGGCACGCCGGTGGGGGCGGCCCTCGCCCCGTGACGAGGGAGAGCCGCCCCCACCGGTCCGCCGCGCTCAGCAGTTGCCGCGCACCGGCTTCCCAGCGAAGCGTTCCGCCAGCCACTGGGCGGCGTGTGGCGACTGTGTGATCACCCCGCTGACGTGCTCACCTATCGGGATGGTGTGCCACTCGACGTTCGCGCCCTTCGCGCACCAGTCGGCGCGGACCTGCCTGCCGACGCCGTACGGGATCAGCTCGTCGGCCAGCGCGTGGTACAGGTACACCGGCGCGGCCGGCTTGGTGGTGCCGACCTGCGACTCGCGCAGGCGCCGCTGCCAGTCGGGCTGGTCGAGGGGGTTCTTGGTCGTCATCGAGTCGATCGACTTGAAGGAACCGAGCACCGCCCCGTCCGCCACGCAGGTGTTCTTCATGGCGCCGATGAGCGTCCTGCCGGCCGGGTTCAGATAGGAGTCGAGCCTCAGCTCGGGAAAGGCCGCGTTCTGGCCGATCGCCGCCATGAATATCAGGCCCGAGCCGTACGAACCGTCGTTGAACTCCGCGACCTTCATCAGGTCGCCGGGGACGCCGCCGGTCGCCGTGCCCTTGACGTCGAGGTCGGGGGCGTACGAGCCGTGCAGCTCGGCCGCCCAGGAGGAGGCCTGGCCGCCCTGCGAGTAGCCCATGATGCCGACCGGGGTGTCCTTCCCGAGGCCCGCCTCGGGGTGGCGGATCGCGGCGCGGGCCGCGTCCAGCATCGCCTGGCCGGCCGAGCGGCCCACGGTGTAGGTGTGGTCGCCGGGGGTGCCGAGACCCTCGTAGTCGGTGACGGCCACCGCCCAGCCGCGCAGGGTGAGCTGCTGGATGAGGTTGGCCTCCATGGTGGTCCCTCTCGGGAAGCCCGCGCTGGGCGCGCAGCGGTCGGCCACGCCGACCGTCCCCACCGCGTACGTGATCAGGGGGCGTGGGCCCGTCCTGCCGTCCTGCGGCACGATGACCGTGCCGGAGACGGTGTTGGGTTCGCCCTTGGCCGTCGTCGAGCGGTAGTGGATCTTCCAGGCCTTGGTGTTGGTCGGCTGGCCCGGCAGGGGGTGGAAGCTGCTCGCCTCGGAGCTGACGATGTCACCCGGGGACGCGGGCGCGGAGGCGCCGCTCTCCGCGGCCGTGCCGGTCCCCGCGGCGTGGGCCGCGCCGAGTGGAGTAATGGCCGACAGGCCGAGCGCGGCCACCACGGCCCATGACCGGAAGCTGATGCGTGTGTGCATGCGGCTCTCCCAACTGCACAGGGGCTGGGAACTTCGGGCCTCGACCGTAGTGACTGGTGAGTAAGTGGAGGGCTGACCGGGACGCTCAGCTTCGTTGACCGCAGCTCAACTTTCCTCAGCCGAGGCCGCCCCTGCTCGTGCGGTACGCGCCCGGCGTCGTCCCCGTCCAGCGGCGGAACGCCCGGTGGAAGGCCGTGTCCTCGGAGAAGCCGAGCCGCGCCGCGAGCTCCGCGATCGGCTCGTGGCCGTCCGCGAGGCCCGCGATCGCCGCGTCCCGCCGCACCGCGTCCTTCAACTGCTGGTACGACGTGGACTCCTCGGCCAGCCGGCGACGCAGCGTCGCGGGGCTCACCGCGAGCCGGGCCGCGATCTCGCCGAGCGAGGGGAGCCGGGGCGAGGAGCGCAGGGAGCGCGCGAGGGTGCGGCGCACTTGCTCGGCGACGGTCGTGCCGTACTCGCGGCGGGTCAGCAGCTCGAAGGGCGCGCGGCGCAGCATCTCGTCCAGCGCCTCCTCGTCCCTGACCAGCGGGGCGTCGAGCCAGTGCGTGGCGAACCCGGCGCCGGTGCGCCCCGCGCCGAACCGCACGGGGCAGCCGAAGAGCAGCTCGTACTCGTCCTTGTGCGCGGGCGGCTGGTGCCCGAACTCCGCCCAGCGCAGCGGAATGCGGCGGCCGATCAGCCAGCTGCACAGGCGGTGCCAGATGATGACCAGGCACTCGGCGAGGAAGTAGTCCTGTTCCAGGTCGCTGCGGACGCCGAACACGGCCTCGTCGCCCCGGCGTTCCAGGACGAGGTCGGGGCCGCCGGGAAAGAGGCCGTAGAAGGTGACGCCCCGCTGCACCGCGGCGCCGAGGTCACGGCAGCCGAGCGCGGCCTGGCACATCATCGCGAACGTGCCCGGCCTGCTGACGGCGGAGCCGAGACCGAGGAACTCGTCCTGCGTGGCGCGGTACAGCCCCCGGAAGAGCCGGGCGAACTGCGGGACGCTCACGCGGGCCCGGTCGTCGCCGAGGAGCAGCGGCGGGATCCCGGCGCCCCGCAGCAACGGCACGGTGTCCACGCCGCGCCGTTCGGCACCGCGCAGCACGGCCCGCACATGGTGCACGGTGATCGTCCGCCTGGCCATGTCCTGACGGTAGCGCCGCGCTGAGCGCCCCGGCCAGCGGCGCTGACGTTTCGCGTCATCCCGTGCGCGGGGCGCGCTCCCTAGCGTCGTACGCATGCAGCAGACGCGCAAGGACCCCCTGACGGCGGCGGAACTCCCCACGACACTGGCCCTGTTGACGGAGTGGGCCGCGGAGCGCTACAGCGAGCTGCCCGCCCTGCGGTTCCGCCGCGACGGGGCCTGGACCGAACTCTCCTACGTGGGTCTGCGGGACCGCGCACGCCAGGTGGGCCGCGCCCTGCTCGCGCTCGGCGTCCGTCCCGGCGACCGCGTGGCGATCCTCGCCGAGACCCGCCCCGAGTGGACCCACGCCCATTTCGGGGCGCTCGCGGCGGGCGCGGTCGTGGTGCCCGTCTACCCGACGGCGGGCGACGAGGAGGTCACGTGGGTGGTGACGGACTCGGGCGCGACGGTGATCCTCTGCGAGGACGCCCGCCAGGCGGCGAAGGTCGAACGGCTGCGGGGGGAGGGCCGGTTGAAGGGTCTGCGGGAGGTGGCCCTGCTGACGGCTCCCGATCCTGCCGACACCGCCGCCGAGGGCGCTGCTGTTGGGCGGTGGATGGTGCTCGGGGCACAGGACGCGCAGCGGCCGGTGGAAGGTGCCGCCGCGCTCGACGTCCTGCTGGAGAGGGCCGCCGCCCGGGGCGAGGACGACCTGGCCACCATCATCTACACGTCCGGCACCACCGGCGCGCCCAAGGGATGCCTCCTGACCCACGGCAACCTGCTAGCCGTGCAGCGCGCCAGCGTGCCGCTCGTCGGCGGGGGCCCCGGCGATTCCACGTACCTCTATCTGCCGCTCGCCCATCTCCTCGCCCAGCTCATCGAGTTCACCACGCTCCTCCAGGGCGGCACGCTCACCTTCTTCGGCGGGCGGATCGAGGACGTCGTCGGCGAGCTGGCACAGGCGCGGCCCACCCATCTGCCGTCCGTGCCACGCCTCTTCGAGAAGGTGCGCTCGGTCGTGCTGTCGCTCGCAGAGGCGCAGGAGGGCGGGCGCGAACGGTTCGAGGAGGCCGTCCGCATCGGCGTCATGGCCGCCGACGGCACCCTTCCGCCCGACCTCCAGGACGCGTACGAGGCCGCCGACAAGGCCCTCTACGGCCTGGTCCGGCAGGCGCTCGGCGGCCGGGTCCGCTGGGCGCTCACCGGCGGCGCGCCCATCGCGCCGGACACCGTCGACTTCCTGCGGGCCTGCGGCATCGCGGTCTACGAGGGTTACGGCATGACGGAGTCGGCCGGGGTCCTCACCCTCAACCACCCCGGCGCCGTGCGCCACGGCACGGTGGGCCGCCCGGTCGACGGCGTCGAGCTGCGCATCGCGGCCGACGGCGAGGTCCTGGCCCGGGGGCCCATGGTCTTCCCCGGCTACCACAACAACCCCGAGGCCACCCGCGAGACCGTCGACGCCGAAGGCTGGCTGCACACGGGCGACCTGGGCGCGCTCGACGACGACGGCTACCTCACGATCACCGGCCGCAAGAAGGAACTGATCATCACCTCCGCGGGCAAGAACCTCACGCCCTCCCTGAGCGAACTCGCCGTGCAGAACTCGCGGTTCGTCTCCCGCGCCGTCATGGTCGGCGACCGTCGCCCCCACCCCGTCGCCCTGATCACCCTGGACACCGAGGAGGTCACCGGCTGGGCCGCCCGCGAGGGCGTGGAGCTGACCGAGCCGCTCTCCCGCGACCCGCGCGTCCGCGCCCTCGTCCAGGAGGCCGTGGACACCGCCAACGCCACCGTCTCGCGCCCCGCCCGCATCCGCCGGTTCGCCGTACTGGACGAGGACTTCACGGTGGAGGAAGGCCTGCTCACCCCGAGCCTGAAGGTGCGCAGGCGCGCGGTCACGGAGAGGTACGCGCACGTCGTGGACGCGCTGTACGAGGAAGGCCCCCTGTAGTACGAGGAAGGGCTCAGGCCCGTCACGACACCCCGGCGAGCCGCAGCAGCGCGGTCACCGCCGACGCGGCCACCACGACCACGGCGAACGGCGCCCTGCGCCAGGCGAGGACCCCGCCGACCAGCACCCCGGCGGGCCTCGCCCACCCCGCGAAGTCCCGGCCCTCCGTGAGGGCGACCGTGGCGAGCAGCGCGACCAGCAGGACCGTGGCGCCGGTGGTCAGCAACTCCTGCACGCGGTCCGGGAGTTCGACGCGGCCGTGCAGCACGGGCCCGGCCAGGCGGAAGGCGTACGTGCCGACGGCGAGGGCGAGGACACAGGCGAGCGTGGCGTTCATGAGGCGCTCCCGGGAGGGGTGGTGCGGCGAGAGGCGGTACGGGGAGAGGGGGTACGGGGACGGCGGCGCCCGGGGCCGCGGCGCGCCGCGAGCAGACCGAGGAGGGCGAGCAGTACCGGCAGCCCCGGAGGCAGCAGCGGCGCCGCGACGACCGCGATCACCGCGCCGGCCGCCGCCGCCCGCCGGGCCGCGCCGTCACCGCGCAGCGCGGGCAGCACCAGGGCGAGCAGCACCACGGGGAACGCCGCGTCGAGCCCGAACCGGTCCGTGTCGCCGAGCGCCGAGCCGGTGAGGGCGCCCGCGAGCACGCTGAGGTTCCACGCCACGAACAGCCCGACGCCGGATATCCAGAACGCCGCCTTGCGCTGCCCGCGGCCCTTCTGCGCGAGGACGAACGCCGCCGTCTCGTCGGTGATGAGGTGCGCGCCGATCAGCCGCGCCGTCCAGGTGCGGCCGATGTCGTCGGCGAGGGCCAGACTGAAGGCGGCCGTACGGGTGTTGAGCAGCAGCCCGGTCGCCGCCGCGGCCACCGGACCGCCGCCCGCGGTGAGGATGCCGACCGCGCTGAACTGGGCGGAGCCCGCGTACACGAGCAGCGACATGAGGACAGGCACCCACAGCGGAAGGCCGCCCCCGACGGCTATCGCGCCGAAGGAGACACCGACGAGGACGTCGGCGAGCAGTACGAGCGCGATGTCGCGCAGGACGCCGGGCGGGAGGTCGGAGAAGCGGACGAGCCCCGGCGCGGCATTCTCGTCCGTTCGCTGGGATGGGTCTTCTGTTCGGTGTGGCGAACGCATGCATCGTAGGATGGGGCGAGAAGGTTCCGTTCGTCAAGGCGAACGATCGGTCCGCCGCAGCGAACGCTCGGTGGGCGAGGCGACAGGAGTGAACGTGATGACTGAGGGCACCGGTACCGGCACTGGCCTCGGTTCCGGCACCGGCACCGGCCCCGCTTTCGGCGGCGGGAGCGGCACCGGCACCGGCGGCACCCGCGAGGCCCCGCCCTCCCGCATGCCCCGCGAGTGGGTCGCCACCGCCCTGCGCCGCGAGCGCGCGAAGGCCGGGATCTCCCTCTCCGAGCTGGCCAAGCGGGCCGGTATCGCGAAGTCCACGCTCTCCCAGCTGGAGGCGGCCACCGGCAATCCCGGCATCGAGACGGTCTGGGCGCTGGCCGTGGCGCTCGGGGTGCCGTTCAGCGTGCTCGTGGAGTCGCCCGCCCCCGCGGTGACGGTGATCCGCGCGGGCGAGGGCCCGTCCATGCGGGCCGAGAACGCGCCGTACGTGGGCACGCTGCTCTCCGCCGGCCCGGCCGGCGTGCGGCGCGACGTCTACCACGGGGCGATGGAGCCGGGCGCGGCCCGCGAGTCCGATCCGCACATCCCGGGCTCGGTGGAGCACGTCGTCATCAGCACGGGCCGCCTCCTGGCGGGCCCGCGCGACGAGACGGTGGAGCTGGGCGCCGGGGACTACATGTCGTACCCGGGAGACGTCCCCCACCTGTACGAGGCGCTGGCCCCCGGCACGACCTTCGTCCTGATCATGGAGCACCCGTAGGCGGCACGGGCCCCGGCGGCGCCGACCGCTCGGGGCCCCGGAGAAAGGCAGGAGCCCCGCTTCTCCGCTCGCGCGGAGGAGCAGGGCTCCTTGGGTACTGCATCCATGTCCGGATCAAGTCACCGGAGAATCACACGCCCCACTTACGTGAGGCGTCCGATTACTGAGGGGTGACGTTCTCCGCCTGCGGACCCTTCGGGCCCTGCGTCACGTCGAAGGAAACGGCCTGGTTCTCCTCGAGGGAGCGGAAGCCGTTCGCGTTGATCGCGGAGTAGTGGACGAAGACGTCCGGGCCGCCGCCTTCCTGGGCAATGAAGCCAAAGCCCTTTTCAGCGTTGAACCACTTCACGGTTCCGGTAGCCATAAGCCCTCCTTGGGCCAAAGGGTTGCCCTGCTCCAGAACCAGCGATTGTTTAAACAACTGCGTAAGTCTGAAAACGACGAGAGCCTACGGAGTTACATGCTCCGCAGGCTCTGTACTGCAAGGGAAACCAAACTGCAACTTGCGGCGAGCTTAGCACGCAGGCAGGGGAATGCAATAGGGGGCAAGATCACGTCACCCGCAGGTTTGACGAGGCTCCCGGCGGGGTTGACGGAGGCCCCGTAAGGGACCCGGCGCCCGCACCGTACCGCATGGGGGCTAGCCTCCCCGATGTGGACAATTCTCCCCTGGACGCCTTCGCGGGAGCAGGCGCCGAACAGCTGCCCGACTCCCGTCGCACCCCCCGGCCGCGCGTCGGCCACATCCAGTTCCTGAACTGCGTGCCCCTCTACTGGGGGCTCGCGCGGACCGGGACGCTCCTCGACTTCGAGCTGACGAAGGACACCCCCGAGCGGCTCAGCGAGCAGCTGGTGCGGGGCGAGCTGGACATCGCGCCCGTGACGCTCGTGGAGTTCCTCAAGAACGCCGACGACCTCGTCGCCTTCCCCGATCTCGCGGTCGGCTGCGACGGGCCCGTGATGTCCTGCGTGATCGTCTCGCAGGTCCCGCTCGACCGGCTCGACGGGGCGCGGGTCGCCCTCGGCTCGACCTCGCGCACCTCGGTGCGGCTCGCCCAGCTGCTGCTCGCCGAGCGGTACGGCGTGCAGCCCGAGTACTACGCGTGCCCGCCCGACCTGGGCCTCATGATGCGGGAGGCGGACGCCGCCGTCCTCATCGGCGACGCGGCGCTGCGCGCCAACCTGATCGACGCGCCCCGCCTCGGCCTCGACGTGTACGACCTGGGCGAGATGTGGAAGGAGTGGACGGGCCTGCCGTTCGTCTTCGCCGTCTGGGCCGCCCGGCGCGACTACGCCGAGCGGGAGCCGGAGGTCGTGCGGGCGGTGCACAAGGCCTTCCTCGCCTCCCGCGACCTCTCCCTGGAGGAGGTCGCGAAGGTCGCCGAGCAGGCCGCGCGCTGGGAGTCCTTCGACGCCGGCGTCCTGGAGCGGTACTTCACGACGCTCGACTTCCGCTTCGGCCCGGCCCAGCTGGAGGGCGTCACCGAGTTCGCCCGCCGGGTCGGCCCGACGACGGGCTTCCCGGCGGACGTACGGGTGGAGCTGCTGGAGCCTTAGCGAGGCCAGGCGTCAGGCGTCAGGTGTGAGGCGTGAGGCGTCAGGCGTCCGGGATCGGCGCCTGCATGTGCTCGCTGATCCACTGGATGGGCCCGTCGGCCATGGCAGGGACATAGGTGCGGGCGTTGTGCTCGCCGCCCCGGATGACGTTGAGGCGGGTCTTCACGGGGCCCTTCCCGTACGTCTTGATGAACGAGCGCAGGCTCGCCTGGCCGGACTCCCCGGAGCCGATCTGGAAGGCGAGGTCGACCTCGGGCCCCTTGCGCTCGACGAGGCGCCGGGCCAGCCTGCCGGGGTCGTTGGCGCGGCGCTCCTTCTCGTGCCCGGCCCAGAGCGGCGAGTCCGGAACGGTGTCGGGTCCGCTGGCGATGACGGCACGGAACTTCTCCGGATGCTTCAGCACCGACTTCAGCCCCACGAAGCCCCCGGACGACGAACCCATGAAGGCCCAGCCGTCACGGGACTTGAAGGTGCGGAAATTGGCCTTGACGAAATCGGGGACGTCCTCCGTCATCCACGTACCCATTCTGGGCTGCCCCGGTATATCGCTGCCGTCGTAATAGTTCTTGGCGTCCGGATTGAGCACCGGCATCACCACGACGAACGGCAGGCTCTTGCCCTCCCGTGACCACTTGGCGATGCTGCTCTCCAGCTTGAGGTCGGTCCCCATCCAGTAATTGTTGGGGTAGCCGTTGCCGCCCGGCAGGGCTATCAGTACGGGAAAGCCACTCTTCGCGTACTTCGGGTCGAAGTACTGCTTCGGCGCCCAGACCCATACCTTGCCGGTGAATCCGGACTTCTTTCCCTTCAGTGTCGTCACGCCGATCTTCGTGCCGTCCTCCAGGGTGCTCTCCGTGGTGAACGCGGACTTCGGTCCGGTGGGCAGCAGCGTCTTGTCGGCCGCCGCGCCTTTCCCTTTCGCCCCGGGCGTCGCCTGTGACGACTTCGGGCCGTCGAAAGTCACCGGGTCGCCCTTGTCGGAGGAGCAGGCCGACAGGAGCAGGGTCGAGGCCAGGGCGGTGGCGGTGGCGAGGGCGAGGGTGGTGGGGCGGCGGTTCATGGGGACCTCGGGGAGGGGGAGGGGACGTAGGTGCTCAATACGGTCATTACTCCCATGTAGAGGGGAGAGCGGGCGGGGCCGTTCCCTCGGGCGGTTCCCCACTACGCTGATCAGCGCGCGCGAGGGTCCGGCCGCGCGCCTGGGGGGAGGCCAACGTCATGCGACCGCTCGAAGCCGACGAACCCGCCGTGATCGGCCCCTACCGGCTGCTCGGCCGGCTCGGCTCGGGCGGCATGGGCCGGGTCTACCTCGGCCGCAGCGAGGGTGGCCGCACGGTCGCGGTGAAGATCGTGCATCCGCACTTCGCGCTCGACGAGGAGTTCCGCGCCCGCTTCCGGCGCGAGGTCGACGCGGCCCGGCGGGTCGGCGGCGACTGGACCGCGCCCGTCCTGGACGCGGACCCCGAGGCCGCGGTGCCGTGGGTCGCCACGGGGTACGCGGCCGGGCCCTCGCTCACCGAGGCGGTCCGGGAGGGCGCGCCGCTGCCCGCCCACTCCGTACGCGTCCTCGGCGCGGGCCTCGCCGAGGCGCTGGCGCACGTCCACTCCCTGGGGCTCGTCCACCGCGACGTGAAGCCGTCGAACGTGCTGCTCACCCTCGACGGGCCGCGCCTGATCGACTTCGGCATCGCGCGCGCCACGGACGGCACGGCCTCGCTCACCTCCACCGGTGTCTCGATCGGCTCGCCCGGCTATATGTCGCCCGAGCAGATCCTCGGCAAGGGCGTCACGGGAGCGGCGGACGTCTTCTCGCTGGGGGCCGTCCTGGTCTACGGGGCGACGGGGGAGTCCCCCTTCCCCGGCGACTCGTCGGCCGCGCTGCTCTACAAGGTCGTCCACGAGGAGCCCGAACTGGGCGCCCTCGAAGGCGACTTGCGGGACCTCGCCGCGGCCTGCCTCGCCAAGGACCCGGCTGCCCGGCCCGCCCCCGCGGAGCTGGCCCGCCGCCTCGCCCCCGAGGGCACGGCCCGGCTGGTGGCGGCCGGGTGGCTGCCGGGGCCCGTGGTGGAGCGGGTGAGCCGCAGCGCGGTGCGGCTGCTCGACCTGGACACGGGGTCTGGGCCGGTGGCCTTCAACAGTGCGGCCGTACCGGGGTCGTTCGGGCCCCCGGACCCTTCGTACGCGGCCCCTTCGCCGCACGACGCACCGCCCACGTCCGGCGCTTCCGGCGCCTCTCCGGCGTCCGGCGCTTCTGCCGCGTACGCCGATGAAGCCGCCGCCGCTTCCTCCCTGCCGGAAACCCGCCCACCCGGCAAGCTGTCCGTCTCCGTGGCCGCCACCTCCACGACCGAGGGGGTGAACGGGCGTGGCCGCAAGGTGAGTTGTACGGTCGCCCTCGCCGTCGCCGGGGCGATGGCCGCCGTCACGGTGGGCTCGGTCTTCGTCTTCGGGATGCTGCCGAAGGACGACGACGCGTCGAAGGACTCGGACGGCGGACAGGAGCCCCCGGCGGCGACCGCCCCGGCCGACCCCTCCCAGGACGACGGCGCGGGACGGGTCCCCGGGGCCTACCTCGGCAAGTGGCGCGGCAAGGCCGACGCGAGCGGCGGCACGATCCCCCTCGGCACGTTCGAGGTCACCCTGCGCCAGGCGGAGCCGGGGGAGCGGGTCGGCGCGGTGGTCCAGCACGATCTGATCGGCAACACCTGCACGGACGTCCTCACCCTCAAGTCGGCCTCGGCCAAGGAACTGGTGGCAACCGGCAAGGGCGCCAAGAGCAACGGCGGCCAGTGCGCGCAGACGCCCCACACGGTCACCCTGCGCCTCGACGGCAAGGCCCTCAAGTACACCTCGGACGACCCGGACGCGGGGGACCCGAAGGCACGGCTCTCCCGAATCGACTGAGCAACGCCCCTGCCGGGCCGGGCCGCACCATGCCACGTCGCGCCGGGGCGATTTAGCCCGGCAACCCCCGGAACCCGTTCCCCGGCCGCCGCTCTCGTGACGCCGGTGCAACGGCGGCCAGTGCGCGCAGCCGCGGGACCCCAAGGCGCGGCTGCCCCGCATCGACCGAGCCGCGCCGCGCCACGCCGTGCGATGCCGCGCCACGCCGCGCCGGGGCGATTTCGCCCCGGCAACCCCCTCGGAACCGCCCCCCCCTACAACGGAGTCGTCAACGTAGCCAGTTCGCCGTTGCCCAGATGCAGCATCCCCTTGCCCGGCGTCACCGGCCCGCCGACCACGCTGCGTGAGATCCGCAGGCCGATCAGGTCGCCGCTCGAGCTGTCCTGCGGGGAGAGCAGAATGCCCCGGCGCCCCTTCTTCGCGTCGACCTGCCAGCCCGAGAAGCCGCTGCACACGTCCTCCTCGTCACCGGCGAGCACCATCGCCAGGCCGAGGTCCGCGCCGCGCTGGATGATCCGCTTGAAGTGGCTCGCGGCGTCCGCGTCCTCCAGGATCTCGGCGTCGTCGATCAGTACGACGACCGGGTCCTCCGGCGACGCGTCCGCCTCGTCGATCAGCTCCTCGAACTCGTCCTCGTCGATGTCGTCACCGGTGAAGACCTTCAACACGCCCTCCTGGCCCTCCAGTTCGCGAAGGGGCGACTGGCGCGGGGCCGCGACGACGAGACGTACGCCCTGGGCGCGGAACGAGCGCGCCATGTTCAGCAGCACCGTGGAGCGGCCCGACTTCGCCGGGCCCGCGATGACGAACGCGGGCACGCCCTGCGCGAGGTCGGGGCCGTGGCCCATGACCTCGTCGCCGCCGATGCCCACCAGCGCCCACAGCTTGGAGCGCGAGGCCTCCGGGTCGCGCAGCTCCCACGCCTCCTCGAAGGAGATGCGGCTCGGCAGCGTATCGACGCGGAACGGCCTGCGGTGGCGCGGCACATCCGCGTCGCGCGCCGCGGCCTGCTCGCCGATCGCGGCGATCGCCGCGGCCTGCCCCTGCCCCGTGGAGTCCTCGGAGAGCAGCGCGAACTGCGTCTCCGTACCCGACTCGTTCTTGAAGGCGCGGCCCGGCGCGATCTCCTCGGGGACCTTGCGCGCGGGAATGCCGAGCATCGAGAAGTCGGAGCGGTCCGCGAGGCGCAGACCGTACTTGTCCTCGGTGAGCGAGGAGATACGGCCCACCAGGATCTGCCGGTCACCGGTCATCACCATGTGGATGCCGACGCTCGCGCCTTCGCGCATGATCGTGGTGATCTCGTCGGTGAGCGAGCCGTGGTCGATCTCGCCGAGCGTGGGCAGCCAGCCCTCCCAGCGGTCGAGCAGGACGACGAGGTGCGGCAGGCGCTCGTCCTCGGCGGCGTCGGCCCGCTGCTCGCCGATGTCCGCGTACCCCTTGTCGGCCAACAGGTCCTGGCGCCGGGTGAGTTCACCCTTGAGCCGGTTGATGAGGCGCACCACGCGCTCGGTCTGGTTACGGCCGACGACCGCGCCGCAGTGCGGCAGCCGGGTCAGGGCGTTGAGCGCGCCGTTGCCGCAGTCGATGCCGTACAGGTGGACGTCGGCGGAGGAGTGCGTACGCGCCAGCGAGCCCGCGATCGTGCGGAGCACCTGCGAGCGGCCGGAGCGCGGGGCGCCGCCGATCATCAGGTGGCCGAAGGTCGCGAAGTCGACGACGACCGGGCGGCGCGCCTGGTCGGCGGGCAGGTCCTCGATGCCGTACGCGGCGGGCGCCAGGGCGCCGGGTGCCGTGCGGGGCGCGGGGACCGGGATCTCGTCGAGCAGCAGCTTCTCGCCGAGGGCGGGCAGCCACGGGCTGTGCTGGGCGGGGATGCCGAGGGTGTGGTTGGCCTCGATGATCGTGTCGACAAGGACCTTGAGGTCGGTGATCTCCTCCTCCTCGCGGGCCTCGGCCTTCGGCTTCACCAGCGAGGCGCGGCCCAGCGCGGCCCAGTCCAGGGCGTCGGCCCAGGGCGCGAGGGCCCTCGGGTCGGCGGCACCGGGGCGGCGGCCACCGACACGCCCGGACTGGAAGGGCACCAGGGAGGCGTGGCCCAGACGTACGTACGCGCGTCCCGGGGTGTTCTTGGAGATGTGCCCGGCCTCGGGCGAGTCGATGACGTCGCTCGACTCGCCGCCGTCGGTCACGCGCAGCGCGATGCGGAGGTTGGTGTTGGCGCGGATCTCGGGGGAGACCACACCGGAGGGCCGCTGGGTGGCGAGCAGCAGGTGGATGCCGAGCGAACGGCCTCGCTGGGCGATGTTGACGAGGCCCGTCACGAAGTCGGGCAGGTCGCGCACCATCGAGGCGAACTCGTCGATGACGATGAGGAGTCGGGGCACGGGCGGGTGTGAGGGATCGCGCCGCACCAGGTCCTGGTAGTCCTCGATGTCCTTGGCGTCGGCGTCGGCGAGGATGTGCTCGCGCCGCTTCAGCTCGGCGCCCAGCGACTCCAGGGCGCGTTCCACGAGGTGCGCGTCGAGGTCGGTGACCATGCCGACCGTGTGCGGCAGCTTCACACAGTCCTTGAACGCGGAACCGCCCTTGTAGTCCACGAGGACGAAGGTCATGTTCTCGGGCGTATTGGCCACGGCCAGGGCGGCCACGATCGTCTGGAGCAGCTCCGACTTACCGGAACCGGTGGTACCGGCGATCAGGCCGTGCGGGCCGTCCTTGCGCATGTCGATGCCGAACGGACCGTCGTACGACTCACCGATGACGGCCATCGTCGACTGCCCGCCCGCCTGCCAGCGGGCCGCGATCGCGCCGGGCGTCGGCGGTTCGAGCTCCAGCACGTCCAGGAGCCGGCTCGACGCGGGCAGCGCGGAGTCCTCGGTCTCCCCGCTGATGTCGCGCAGCGGCGAGACGGCACGGGCGAGCCGCAGGCACCAGGAGGGGGACACGAAGTCGGGGCGTACGTCCGTCAGACGCTCGGCGCCCGTCATCTCCACGCGCAGCCGCAGCTCCCGCGGGGCGTTCTCCTGGGCGGGGTCGGAGGCGGTCCGGTGCCAGGCCTGGAAGGAGGGGAAGCCGCCGCCGGGGGGCGGCTGCGGCACGCCGCCGTACTGTGCCTGTGCCTGTGCCTGCGGCTGTGGTGCCTGGCGCGCCAGGCCGTCGAGCTCCCGGGGCTTGGGCTCGGCGACGACGAAGGCCTGGCACTCGCCGGGCAGAAACCGTTCTTCGGTGTCGAGGCAGAGGGCGAACATCCGCACGGCGGGCCCCTCGCGCAGCAGCCGTACGACACCGGGAAGGGACCGCAGCCGCCGGGAGCCGTCCCACACCACGACGATGTCGGGGTCGGAGAAGGCGGCGCCCTGACCCCTGTTCTCCTCCATCGCCTTCACGCGCGCGTCGAGGATCTGGGTCAGCTCGCCGATGCGGGCACCGACGGTCTCGGCGTCCGTGCCGATGAGTACGTTGATGTCCTGGCCGCCCGACGGCCTGGCGTGCGGCAGCCAACGCACCCAGTCCCAGGTCTCCTTGGCGGTGTTCTCGGTGAGGACGTAGAACTGCACGTCCATCGGGCTGTGCAGCGTCGCGGCCTGCGCCACCGCCCAGCGGCCGAGGGCGGTGGCGGAGTCGTCGGGGCCCGCGATGCCGATGACGCCGAGGCCCTTCAGGGGCAGCGCGACGGGCGCGTCCTCTATGTGCCAGGTCACCTGCCGCCGGTGCTCGTCCTTCTCCGGGTCGTCGAGGACCACCTCGGAGGGCAGCCGTCCGGTACCGACCCGGATCAGCAGATGGTCGGCGTCGGTCCGGCGTCGCTCCCACAGACGGGTGCGGGGCCCGGTGCCGAGGGCGAGGACGGTCGCGGGGTCGGGGATGGCGTGGCGCCGGTCCATCCGCTCGGCGACCAGGGCGTCCTGGGCGTCCTTCTCGATCCGCGCCTTGGTCTCCTCGTACTCCTTGACCTGCTTCGCATGGGACTTGCGCCCGTGCTTCTTGTCCATGAAGTAGTTGCCGAAGAGCATGATCGGGCTGAGCCCCGCCATGATCAGGTAGTACCAACGATTGAAGATCATCGCGGCGACGACGGCACCGACGAGCGGGAAGAGCGCCATCAGCCAGGGCAGCGGCCGCGCCTCGAACTCGCGGGGCGGGGACGGCAGCCGGAAGGTGGTCTGCCGCTCGGGTGGCCGGAGCCGAGGGGGCCGGTTGTAGTCGAGGCCCGCGCCGTCCTCGGACCACTTGAGGGCGGCGTTCGGAGGGGTGTAGCGGGCGAGTTCGAGGAGGGTGTTGCCGAGGGCGATCTGGGCGCCGAGGGGCCACTGGACGGTGTCGCGCCGGGGCCCGCCGGCGCGGCCGCCGGCCCGTCGCTGCTGCTTCTCACGCTTGGCGCGGGCCTTGGCCCGCTTCTTCCGCGCCTTCTCGCGCTTCTTCCGGGCCTTCTCCCGCTCCTTGGCCAGCTTCTCGGCGTCGCGAGGGCTCCCGGAGGCCCGCCCGAGCCCACCACCTGCCCCCTCTATACCCCCCGTCCCCTCTATCTCGTCTGTCTCCTCGGGCTCCTCGCCGAAGGGGGCGCCGTCGAGGGTGACGCCGTCCTTGTCCTTCTCCTCGCCGTGCAGGGTGACTTGGCAGGTGCCATCGGTTGCAACTGACAACGTGAGGGCGCGCGACGCCATCTCGGGATCATCGATCCGGATGTACGAGGCGGGCCCGCTGCCGATGTCGTACCGCCCGATGCCGAGCCGGTGCACGGCTCCGGCGGAGGGCCCGCCGGCGACGCGCAGCTCGACCAGGCCGGAGGGCTCGCCGGGCAGGCAGCCGGCGGGGTCGTCGAGGCTGACGACGGCGCCTTCGCGCAGCGGCGAGGTGACGACGGTGGCGGTGGGATCGACGGCGTACCCGTCCACATAGATCATCGGGCCACCGCCGGCGGCGGAGTGCGGACCCTGCCCGATCGGAATGATCTGCGCACCGCTGTGGCCGACCTGCCGGGCCAGTTCCACCGCGATGTCCCGCACGGTGGACTCGGGATCGGCATCGAGGACCACGTCGGCGGAGCCCCCGCCGAACGGATCGACGACGGTCAGAGTCAGGCGCACGACAGTCCTCCCCGGAGCTGGACAATGGGCCTGACGATATCCGCTCCACCCTTCCCACAGGCAACGCCCTGTGCCCGGTCTCACCGCGGAACCGGGGGCGCTCTCATGGCAGACCTGTGACTCGACCGGACTGGGATCCCATCCGCCCCACCCGTAAGCTGCTGGCGCAAGAGCGGACGATCACACCATCCGCTCAACGGGAGCCACGGGGGTTGGCCCTGCGGCGAGTTGATGAGGAGAGAGCCACATGGCCAAGGACCTTGATGTCACATATCAGGACATGCGCGACGCGGCCAAGCACGTGGTCAAGGAGAAGGACAAGCTCAACGAGAAGCTTGACGGCCTGAAGAAGTACATCAAGAACCTCGTCGAGACGGGCTTCGTCACCAAGAGCGCCTCGAAGGCGTTCGACGAGAACTTCGACGAGTTCGTCGAGGGCGCGAAGAAGACGCTCGAGGGCCTGGACGGCATGGGCGACTACCTGACCAACGCCGCGGACAAGTACGAGCAGATCGATGATGAGCTGGGGCGGGCTGCGAAGAAGTAGCAGCGGGCGCTCGCCAGGGGAATGGGGTGACGGGGATCTTCCTGTCACCCCATCCTCGTCGGCGGCTTGCGGCGGGAGGCGGCGGGGCGCGGCGGGACGTGTGCGCGGATGGTTCGCAGGTGGGAAACGACGGGGTGTTACGAGGGAGCCGAGGAGGGGCGCTCGTGGGCGAGAGCACGCGGATCGACGACCTGAACGTGATCCGGGAGATGGGGCTCGGGCTGGGTCGGATCAAGGACGCGTTCGACGGCCTGGGGAAGCTGAAGGGGCAGTACGAAGGCGACTTCGGTGAGCATGACCTCTCCTGGCAGTTCGGGGACTTCGTGGAGAACTGGGAGAGCCACCGCGAGGAACTGGGTGGCGAGATCAAGCGCCTGGCCGAGATCGCCAAGGCTGCCGCGAAGACGTACGAGAGCATCGACAGTGAACTGGCCAGAGTGCTGCGCGAGTCAGACAGGAAGAAGAAGTCCTGATGGCCGGTGCGCGCCCCAGGGACTGGCAGCCCTTGGCCGACGGCGACCCCGTCCCCGGCGACCCTGATCGACTGGAGCAGCTGGGCCGCAAGCTCCGCAAGACGGCCGACGAGCTCGAACGGCAGGTACGTCATCTCAAGGCTGCGTCCGAGGTGGAATCCTGGGACAGCGACGCCGGCAAGGAATTCCGCGAGAAGGCGAAGAAGTGCCGCGGCCGTTTGGAGGCCGCGCACAAGCGCTATGAGGCGGTGGCCGGTGCGATCGGCGACCGGATCGTGGACCACGGACCCGACTACGAGTCGAACGCCGCAGCCCGGCCAGGCGGTTACGCCACTGAACTCCACCGCGCTCAGCGGATCGCGGAGATCGCCAGGCAGGAGGCCAAAGACGCCGAGGCCGACAAGAGCGCAGCCCAGAAGGGCCTGGATGGTCTGTCCGGTGATTCCGGCAAGGCAAAGGGCGATGGGGGAGAAGGCGGCAAGGGTCGCAAGGAGAAACTGGAGGACCGGGCGGAGTCCGCGGGCAAGGCCTTGGAGGCGGCCCGGGACAAGCTGCGGAAGGCCCAGGAAATTCGCGACGCGGCCGCACGTAAAGCGCGTGAGGCCATCGACGATGCGATCTCTGACGACGCTCTCAAGGACGGCTTCTGGGACGACTTCGCAGGCTGGGTCGAGGAGCTGGCGAAATGGACCGAGAACATCTCCAAATGGGCTGGAATCGCCGCGCTTGTCGTCGGCTGGATCCCTATCATCGGCCAAGGGCTTGCGGGCCTCCTGGGAGCGATCTCCATGGCCGCCACACTGGTCAACATCGCGTGCACGGCGGTTCAGGTCGGTATGGGTGACGCGTCCTGGACGGACCTCGCGACGGCGGCGGTGGGCTTGCTGATGATGGGGGCGGGCAAGGCGATGACCAAGGTCAGCGGCCGCTACGCCAAAGGCATGCTGGACCGCATGCAGCTCGCCAAGGGGGGCAAACAGACTCCCCGGCAGACCAAACGGAACCGCCATAAATTCAATCGTGACGCGGGAGTCGTGAAGGGGCTCGAGAAGGGCGACATCTCGAAGTCGGTCCGGGAGCCCATCACCGAGATCTTCAAGGGCTCCACCTGGAGTGACGCCTTCAAGGGCGGCTACCGTGAGTCGGTACGGGTTCTGAGGGACCGCGGGAATGGCAGCGTCTTGAAGGGAGCCGGCAAGTCGGTGACGCTGGCGGACCCCTCCGCGGCATCAGCACTCAACGAAGCAAAGCACTTGGGCAAGAGCCTGGGTGACGGTTACGCGGTCAACAAGTTGTCGCGCCAGGCAACAAAATTGAGCGTGGCCGGTAGTGGAGTCACAGCCGGTGGTCTATTCATTGACGAGGTGTCTTAATGGCTCAGGAGCAGGAGCAACAGGAATCAGGCGGGGGCTTTCCAGGACCCGAGGATGATTACCTCGTCGATTTCGACTTCGGCGGCGACTGGCTCGGTTTGACGCTCCACGAGGGCACGCAAGAGGAGGCCCGGCGGGTGGCCGCGGACCTCGTGGAGCAGTTCGACCCCTTGCGTCTCGGCGTCAGCAAGACAGCCTTGCAACACGAACTGGAGAACCTCGCCCTCACGGCATACGAGTCGGGCCCGCTCTTGACGAGGGTCGCGTATACGGAGGGGGGTGAGTTGTTGGCGGACCTGTCAGTCCTCGCCTACGGAGAGGACGGCGTTCCGCGGCCGTCACCCGAGGAATATCGACCGATGCTGTTGAAGTGGTCGTACGCCGAGGTGAAGGGCGAACCTCAGGTAACCGAAGTCGAGTTGCCGATCGGGCCGGCTGTCCGGGTGCAGGCCGTGCTCGCTGAGAAGCGGCGCTTCGGATGGGGCAAGAAGCTCAGCGAGTGCCTCAGATACTGGGTCTGGCCGACCGGTCAGGAAGAGATCCTGCTGGTCGAGGCGAGGTGGCTCAATTTCGAGCGCACAGACGAGTTGACGGAGCTGGTGGACCGGCTGGCGCCGACGATGCGCCTCGTTCCAGGCGCGGAGCCCGCAACCGACCATGCCCCCGAGCCCTCCAGCGAGTCCTGACATGGCCCTCCGCACTGAATGGGACACACCGCCGAGCGACTACACGATCTTCGTTCCCGCCGGTTGGTTCCAGCTGCACCTCGACCCCGACGAACGCGACCGCGGTATCGCCGCGCTGGCCGACCGGCAGTTCGCTGGCATCGACCACGCGCCCGTACTCAAAGAAAACCTGATGAGGGACCTGCAGAAGCAGGCAAAGGCGGCATACCGCTCAGGTGGTCTGGAACTGTACATCTCACTTCTGACGGTCAGGGGCCTGCCGCTGGCGTCCTCACTGCTCGTGAGCCTGCTGCCGGAAGGTTGGCCGGGCTGTCGCACGCCGTACGACCTGGCCCGGCGGCTCGCGGAGACCGGCCGTCGGGCCGAGGTGCGCAAGCTGGAGGTCGCGGGCGACGCCGTACGGGAGCAGCGCACCGAGGGGCCCGACCCCGAGCGACAGATGGGCAACACGCTCGACACCACGACCGTGATCTACCACGTGCCTGTCCCCGCCAGCGAACAGTGGCTGACTCTTACCTTCTCCACTCCTATGGAAGGCCTGGCTCCGGCCATGGTGGAACTCTTCGACACCGTGGCCGGGACACTTCACTGGGAGTAGACGAGATCGCGTAGGGGCCTCAGCGGTTGATCGACTGCACTTCCTCGACCGTGATCTCCTGCACGACCTCGATCGTGCCGTCAGGCATGCTGACCGGGTCCGACTGGCCGGTGCCGGTCCAGCTGATTTCCCAGGTGAGGGCCGCCTTCAGGGGGAAGGTGCCGCCGTTCGAGGAGCGGTTGTAGATGATGCCGCAGGGCGGGGTCTCCTTGGACTTGCCCTTCGCGTACGGCTCGCCGATCTTGCCGTCGACTATGGGGCATTCACCGCCGGCCGGGAGCATGGTGGCGTCCTCGGTACCCGGGTTCAGGGTGAGGGACTTGGGCTTGGCGGTTGTCGTCGCGCTGATGCTGAAGCCGGGGACGTCGATCGCCGCGGTGGCCCGAACCTCGTCGAAGGCCGCCTTGTCGAGCCAGGCCCACGTGGGCAGGTTCACCTTCGTGGTGTTCTCCGGCGCGAGGGAGACCTTCGTCTTGGGCAGCTGCATGCGCTGGTAGGCCAGGTCGGCGAGCATCTCCGGCTTGATGGCCTCCTCGTACTGCGGCGGCGGGGCCTCGCCCTCGTCGACCCAGAAGGGGATGTCGTTGCACGAGCTGCGCTTGAGGATGTCCGGCTCGTTGGGGTTCTCGACGGCGGCCCAGAACATCCCCTTGCCGTCCTTGGCGACGTTGTAGTCCTTGTAACCGGGGGTGTCGGTCCAGCCGTAGTCGTCCTCGTAGTGCCGCTGCAACTCCGCGAGCGCGGCGCCCGCGTGACCGGCCATGCCCGGCGCGCTCATGGAGTCCTTGAGCTCCTTGGACATCTTCTTCTTGAAGTCCTTGGCACCGAGGTAAGGGGCGTACCAGCAGGGCGGAGGATTCCAGGTGACGTCGGAGGAGGCGACGTTTCCGGGGCTGCCGTTGTCGGTGACGGCGCCGGTGTATTTGATGCGTGCGGCGGCGTAGATGCTGGTGCCGTCGGTGCCGCCCTTCTCCTCGGCGGTGGCGCCCTTGCCGGAGCCGACCGGCTTCGCCGCGTAGGCGGATTCCGTGAGGACAAGGGCGCTGAGTGTGAGTGTCAGAGCCGTGGTGCTGAGGGCAGTACGCCGGGTTCTGTTCACTGGCACTTCTCCGCCTCCGTCTCGACGAACACCTTCGATGCCTGCCACAAGCCGTTGCCCGTCGGGAACTTGACCATGATGAGCTTGAAATGGTCGAAGTCCTTGATGCTCCTCTTGGTCTTCAGGAGCTTCCCGGACTTGATCTCCTTGCCGTAGAACTTGCCCGAGTCGGCGCAGAAGGCGACCTCTACCGAACTGCCGTTGGGAGCGGACCGAGTGGTGGCCTGGTAGTGACGCAACGTGCCGGTAGCCGTCCATCCGCCCTTGATCCACTCATTGATCTGCACCTTCGCGTAGTGCAGTCCGTCGCCAGTGGAATACGCGGTCACCGCCGCGTCCTTCGACGTGCGCTTGTCGACGCCCCGGTAAATCGCCCGCATGAAATTCGCCGCGTCGCTCATCGCGGCCGCCTCGTTCTTGTCCTTCGGCTTGTTCCAGTCGAAGACCAGGTTCATGTCCTTGGACAGGGAGACGTCCACACCGTCCGGCTTGTCCTCTGCGGGCGCGGCCGACGGCGACGTCGACTTCTTCGGCTTCGCCGGGTCCTGGTCGGCGCCGGCGATCTTGTCGTTGTCCTTGGACTTGTCGTCGTCCCCGCTGCCGCAGCCCGTCAGGAGCAGGGCTGCGGTCGCGGCGAGCGCGGCGGTGACGGGCAGGGTGCGGCGGTTCACGGTCGGCTCCCGGTGGGGCGAGGATGTCTCCAACGGGCCGACGTTATCTATGGGGTTGGTGGTTCCGCCAGGGTCGATAGTGGGGCAAGGTGTGCCATCCCGGCGGACTGTCATCGTGTCGTGACGCGTCATTTGCCTTGATGGAAAGGTCAATGGCGTTGGGAAGCGTGCCGCCGGTACGCCCGTGCCCTACTCATGACCCCGTCCGCGGGTTCCAGATGCCCAGCGTCCGTGCGAGTTCCTCCAGGTCCTCCGCCGCGCGCATGACGTGCGCGATGTCCTCGGAGGCGGTCCAGATGACGACGTCCGCCCCGTGCTCCTCGACCTGCCACGCGTAGCGGACGCAGGCCAGCAGGTGGGTCGAGTCCTCCTGCGGGACGTAGCGGAAGGTGGTCATCCCCTTGCCGAGCTTCTCGGATTTGACGGTCTTGACGACAGGCGGCTCGACCGCAGTCGCGTCGTCCGCCATGGTGAGCGCGCGCAGCGTCTCCTCGCGCGGGCCCGACGCGGGGCCCAGTGCCGCGAGGACCGGGAGCGGGGCGTCGGCGGGGTGGTCGACGTGGAGAAAGACCCAGTGGTCCGAGCCGGGCGGCGCGAAGGTCTCGGCGCACCGCAGCAGGGTCCCGGCGACGAAGTCGACGCCGTTCGGGCCGGGGTCGAGATCGCTGTCCTGCCACAGGTCCTCGGCTACCTCCCGCGCCCAGGTGCCGATGTCCTCCCACGTCTCCGAGGGCGCCGTGCGGCCGGCGCGGGGCGGGACCATGATCCATGCGTCCTCGTCCACGTCCTCGATGTCGATGACGGGCCAGAAGTACTTCTTGGTGGGCTCCTCGCCGCCGAGCTGGGTCACACCACCGCGGGGCTCGCTCACGTCACCGTGGGGCTCGGTCGCACCACCGCGGGGCTCGCTCACCTCGTACGTACCGCTCATATCTGATGGCATCGTCATCCTCGGGTCCAGCGGAAGTTCGCCATCACGGCGTCGAACCATTCGACGAGCGCCTCGGCCAGCTCGTCCCGGGGGTCGCCGCCCCCGACCGTCGAGAACGCCGCCACGAACCAGCGGTCGGGGTCCCCGGGCACGGAGAGGATGTACTCGACGCGGCGCGAGGCCAGTTCCGCGCCCTTGGCCGGAGCGGCTTCCACCACGTGCTCGCGGCGCACGGCGAGGGCGTCGTCGATCTCTCCCGAGCTGAGGTCGGCGTTCTCCACGCCGTCCCTGGACAGGAGTTGCACCGCGACCTCGGTCGGCTCGGACTCCGTCCGCGGTTCGCCCGGGCGCCGGGGCACCACGGACTCCGAGACCAGGATCGAGGCCCCGACGCTGACGCCGCCCATCGGCTTCACCGGCAGGTAGAGGTCGAGCGCCTTGCTCTTCTGGGCGTCGGCGACGGAGGAGCGGAAGCGGCGCTCCAGTTCACGCTTGTAGGGGCCGATGCGGTCCTGCGGGGCGTCGGCGGGTATGCGGGCGAAGGCGTCGTCGAGGATGCGGCGGACGGCCTCCTCCGTACCCTGCCGCAGCGGGATCTGGGCCCACTGGTCGGGCAGCAGGACGCGGTAGCCGGTCGCCGGGGAGTCGGTGACGGGTGGCTCGGTCGCCGGAGGGTCGGTGACGGGCGGATCGGTGGGCTCCGCCTCGGGGCCGGTCTGTTCAGGCAGCACGAAGTCGTTCCTTGCGGTTGAGATGCCACATCGAGGCGAAGCCGACGAGGCAGATGCCCGCGGCGACCCAGAGGGACCAGTGGTTCCGGCCGATGGCACCCATCAGCGCGTACAGGAGATACAGAGCGAGCGCCCCCCTGATGAGGCTGCGCTCCCCCGCCAGCTCCTTCCAGTCGTCCGGACGCCGGGACAGGAGGATCAGGGTCACGGGTACGAGGGCACACACGGCCCAGTCCCAGGTCGGCCACGGCACGAGCTGCTCGTCGAAGAAGTCCTTGCTGGCGGGGGCGGCGAACATGCGCAGCATCGACAGCAGGAAGACCCACTTGAAGATCCCGAGGCGCAGCGCCAGCCGCCGCTCGGTGCGATCCGTCGCCTCAGGGCGTCGTTCTTTCCCGGCCATCAGAGCGCCGCCGCCTTCGCCCTCGTCACCATCGCGATCCCACCGGCTGTGTCATGCGGTCCTTCATACGGCTGTACTCACCGTCCGAGACCAGGTCGCCGCCCTTGTCGGCCGTGTCGAGGCCGGTGCCGACCGCCCACGAACCGCGCAGGGCGTCCTTCTGGCGCGCGGCCTCCCGGGCGTTCTCCGCGAGCTTGGTGTTGTCCGGGTACTTGTCGCGCCACTTGTTGATGTCCTTCATCTGCTGGCCGAGCTTCGCGTCGCCGAGCACACTGGCCTTCTCCTGGGCGGTGATCTGGGGCAGCTCGGCGTCGCGCACCTTGTTGCCCGCCGCCTGGTTCTTCTGCTCCATCCGCAGTCGGCGGGCGCGGTTCTTCTGGCGGTCGCCGCCCGACCTGCCTCCGCCCTTCTTCTCGCCCTTGGCCGCGTTCTTCATCGCGTTCTTCCGGGTCTCCGCCGCGCCTTCCTTCGCCACACCGGCGGCGGTCTTGCGGGAACTCTGCTGCAGCGCCTTGATGGCCTTGGCGGCCTTCACGCCATTACGTGCCATCTTCAGCGCGCCGATGTCCATCACGACGTCGAACCACGAGCCGTTTCCTGTGACCGCCATCAACAGGTGGGCGGCGGCGACGACAGCCGTCAGGGCGAGTGCGATGACGCCGAGGGCGGGGAAGAACATGGCGGCGATACCCACGACCGTGGCGAGCCAGCTCAGTTTGTCGGCCCAGTCGCCTATCCAGTCGGCGTCACCGACCCACGCCTTGAAGTCGTTCCACCAACTGTCCTTCATGTCGTCGTCGATGGACTTACGGATTTTCCCGGCGTAATGGCCCGCGCGCTCGTTGTAGTCACCGGCCGCGGAATTGACACGGCCGCGGGCGTCCGCCAGGTCCTCCTTCGCCTTCTTGAGCGCGGGATCCTCGGTATCGGACCCCTTGTCGCCCTTATCGTCCTTGCCGTCCTTGGCGCCCTTCTCGTCGTCCTTGCCCTTTTTCTCGGACTCCGGCTTGCTCTCGTGGGCGTCGATGATCCGCTTGGCGTCCTTGGCGTCACCGAGCGCCTTGTCCGCCCGCTTCTGGAACCCTTCGAGCTCTTCGGCCCAACCGGACAGGTGCCCCTTGACCTCGCGGTAGCGGTCCTCCGCCTCGTCGAGCTTGCGGCCGAGGGCACGGGAGTCCTCGCCCAGCTTCTCCGCGTACTTGCCCTTGAGATTGTCGGCGTCGGCCATCGCGGTGAGCGCCTCGGCCTGCGTACGCAGGTACTCGGCGATCTTCTTCATGTGCTTGACCTGCTCGCGGACCGCGACGGGATCACCGGGTACGGGATCGCTCTCGCGCAGCGGCTGCCAGTCCTTGGGTCGTGCCATTTCCTTCTCCCCCGAAATGAACGTCTCGCTCCGGCGTCGCTACTTCTCGCCGGCCCTCACTTCTTCTTGCCGGTCTTCGCCAGCTGATCCTCGAGCTTCTTGAACGCGTCCCTGGTGTTCTCCACCATTTTTCCGACTTCGCCCAGGGACTCGAGGAGACGCTTGCGGTTCTTGTCCCAGTTGTCGACGAAGTCGGTCATGGCGTCCTTGATGTCGGGTGCGCCGACCGCCGACTTGACGTCGTCCTTCCATTCGCCGAGGTTCTTGAACTCGGTCTCGATGGCGCTCAGTTGGCTCGCCGACTTGTTCAGCAACTGAAAGTCGACGATCAGGTCCGATGCGGACATATTCCCCCGTTCCTGGCTGCTTTCCGGAGTCCGACCGCGAATGGGGCGGGTGCGCGGAAGGATACCCAGGAGCGTGCGCGTTGCCGATTTCCCGGGCAACCGGAGCGCGGTGGTACACCCGCCTCGGCATGATGGCCCAATGCCCGAAGAAACCCGCACCCCCGCCTCTCACACCCCCACCCCCCTCACCCCCACCCCCCTCACCCCCACCCCCCGCCGCACCGACCCCCCACGCTCCGCCGCAGGCGAACGCGTCTCCCTCACCGCCTTTCTCCAGTACCAGCGCGAGACCCTCGCGATGAAGTGCGCCGGGCTGACCGTCGAGCAGCTCAAGGAGCGGGCCGTGCCGCCCTCGGAGATGTCGTTGCTCGGGCTGGTCCGACACCTTGCCGAGGTCGAGCGGAGCTGGTTCAGAAACGTGCTGAACGGTGAGGCGCTGAAGACCAATTGGAGGGGGCGTCTGCCCGGTGAGCCCGCCGATTTTGACGTGGCGGACGCCGATGCCGACGAGGCCTTCGAGGTCTGGCACGCGGAGTGCGCCCGCTCCCGCGCCGTCGTGGACGCCCTCGACTCCCTGGACGCCACCGGTGAGCACGACGGAGAGGCGTACTCCCTCCGTTATGTCCTCACGCACATGATCGAGGAGTACGCCCGCCACAACGGCCACGCCGACCTGCTCAGGGAGCGGATCGACGGCGTCACGGGGGAGTAGCGGGCGGCGGCCCGGCGGTGACCGGAGCCTCGTAGGCTGGCCCGGGCCGGACCGGCGAGCAGTCGGCCGGCCGGCCCGGCATACGCCGACGAAGGGGACGAGAACAGCCATGGCCCGCTACACAGCACCGCAGACCATCGCGCGCGGCGGATTCAGCATCAAGGTGCCGGAGACGTGGTGGGAGTTCGACGTACGCCCCGAGTCCCGCGACGCCGCCATCCGCCAGATGATCAACGACCGTGTGCGGGCCCGGCCCGAGCTGGCCCCGTACCGCGAGACCTTCGAGGGCTTCCTGCGCAAGGCATCGAAGGACGCCTGGCAGTCCGGTGCCCTCTACTGCGGCTGCATGGCGGAGACCTTCGGCGGCGATACGCCGGTCACCGGCTCGGTCACCGTCTCCCTGGTCGGCGCCCGCACGCCCAGCGGCGACATACTCCCGACCGACCCGGACCGCATCGTCGCCCAGCTCGGCGTGCGCGAGGCCAAGCGAGAGGGTGACGCGTGGCGCAAGGTCACGACGGTCGAGATCCCGGGCGTCGGCCTCGCGGCGCGCACGTACGGCGTCGAGGACATCTCCGTGCCGGGCGACGACCGCACGATCCGCGTCGTCCTGATGCAGACGTTCGTTCCGGTGCCGGGTCAGGAGGGGAAGGTGGCGCTGGTCTCGGGGAGCAGCCAGATCCTCGAACTGGCGGACTCGTTCTTCGACATCTTCGACGCGGTGACGTCTACGTTCCGCTTCGCGGAGTAAGGCCCCCGAGAGGGGCGGGCCGCTCGGAAGTGCGGCCCGCCCCGCGCCCTTGTTCAGGCCGGCGCCCGCCGCGTCAGCGGCGGTTCAGCGCCCGCTTGATCTTCTTGGCGGACGGCGACTCGTCCAGCGTCTTCCACAGCTTCGAGGAGCTGAGGGACGTATAGACGCCGGGGGCACCCTGCGCGCCGCAGCCGTCGCCGTAGGAGACGACGCCGATCAGAATCGGGGCCTCGCGGCCCGGTACCTTGCGGAAGATGGGGCCGCCGCTGTCGCCCTGGCAGGAGTCCTTCGTCTCGACTCCGGCGCAGAAGTTGACCTTCGCGTCGTACTCCTTGTAGCTCGTCCGGCACTCGGCGTGCGAGAGGATCGGGACCCTCACCTGGCGCAGGCGGTCCGGCGTGTGGGTCAGCTCCGTGTCCGTGTTGCCCCAGCCCGCGACCGTCGCCTTCTGGCCCGGACGGATCAGCGCGTCGGTGCCCTGGGTGGGCAGCGCCACCGGGGAGATGCCGCGGACCGGCTTCGCCAGCTGGAGGAACGCCACGTCGTACGCCTCCTGGCCCTTGAGGTAGCGCGGGTGCACGACGACGCCGCCCTTGGCGATGTTCCGTATCTGGCCCTGCCGGGCCGAGAGCACCGTGCGGCCCACCGCGACCTGGAGCGTCTTCGGCTTGACCGGCTTGCCCTCGTCGTCGACCAGGCAGTGCGCGGCCGTCACGACCGTGTCCGGGGTGAGGAGGCTGGCCCCGCAGAACTGCCGGTCGCGGACGCTGCCCGGGCCCTTCTCCAGGACCGCCGTCATGAACGGGTAGGCGTCGTTGGGGACTTCGGTGCCGCCGATGATCGCGTGGGCGGCGGGGGCGGAGGTGGCGACCATCGCGAGGGCGGCGCCGGTCGCCGCGATGCCGGCGGCGAGGGAGGTCCGGCGGGTGGGGGTTCTCGGAGTGGTGGTCATGCGAGTCATGGGGGGTTCGCTTCTCTTTCGTGTCGGCCAACAGGCGCTTGGCGGAACGCGTTTCCTTCGCGCGGAATAAGAGAGGGGGAATAGGCGAGGCGGGTTCACTCCGCCGGGCGCCGTCCCGCCCTCATCGGGCAACCGAGTTGCGTGGGTTGTGAGGAGGAACGCGGGCGGTTCAGTGCCCCCGCACGCGGACTTGACCCCGCGCGGGAACCGGCCGCGCCCCCCGCCGCGTCCCCCACGGGGCCGGCGGATCACGACACGGGCCGCTTATTCGCGTACGCACACAAATCCCGTTCCCCGCAATCCGGGAACGGCGTCGGAACCGGCGAGTGCGGATCGCGCGTGGATAACGATGGGGCTTGTGAGCTTCGCGATCTTTAACGTGCCTTGAGGGGCTTATATGCTGCTGATACGGTGCGATGACTTGACACTGAGCCTGGGGCTGAATAGCCCGCCCGAGGCGGGGCGTAGAGAGTCGCGAGTGTCACAAATGACGGAAATTGACCGAATCTTCTTGGGCGTGCGGGGAGCAGTTGCGTGAAGATCCAGGAGCGTATGGGGGCGGGCAACAGCCGTTCCGCCGCGCCGGCTCAGCCGACCGTCGGTGAGCGCCTTCCCGCGCCGCCTCGCGAGCGCAAACCGGCACTGGCCGCACTGGCCGTTCTGCTGATCCTGGTCGGCGCGCTCGGCGCCACGGTCCTCGTGCTTCAGGCCGGTGACCGCATCGAGGTCGTCAAGGTCACGAAGGAGATCCCGGCGGGCGAGGCGCCCGTCGAGGGCGAGAACATCACCAGCGTGATGGTCGCCGAGGACAAGTCCATCAACTACGTCCCGTGGGCCCAGGTCGACGCCCTCTCCAGGCTCAAGGCCAAGAACACCATCCCCGGCGGCACGGTCGCCGTCGGCGAGATGTTCGGTGCCAAGGCCGGTCTGCCCGCGGGCAAGGCCTCCGTCGGCCTCTCCCTCAAGGAGGGCCAGTACCCCGCCGACCTGAAGCCCGGCGACACCGTCGCCGCCTACCCCGTGCTCTCCGGCACCTCGACCGGCAAGGGCTCCGGCGGAAGCGGCTCCAGCGGAAGCAGCTCCGGCAACTCCGGCAGCGGCTCGCCCCTGGTCGCCGCCGCCAAGGTGAGCACCCTCACCGCCAAGAGCGACGCCACCGTGAGCACCGGCAACCAGAGCATCACCCTCCTCGTCCCGCGGGAAGAGGTCGCGGCTCTGGCGAGCGCCGCGTCCGAGGGCAAGGTCGTCGTCGTCCGCGTCACCGACAACAGCAACTAGAGGCGAGCAGAAGAGACATGGCGCTCATCGCACTCGCCGCCGACAAAGGGTCGCCCGGCGTCACCACCGCTGCCGTCGCGCTGGCCGCCGTCTGGCCGCGCCGCGTCCTGGTCGCGGAGACCGACCCCGCGGGCGGCGACCTCGTCTACCGCAGCGCGGCCGCCCACGGCGGCCCGCTCAACCCCAACACCGGCATGCTCTCCATCGCGGCCACGGCCCGCCGCGGTCTCGTCCCCGACCAACTCTGGGACCACACCCAGCCGTTGAGCGGCGGACTCGAAGTCCTCGTCGGGCTCGGCAACGCCGAGCAGGCCGCGGGCCTCGCCGGGCTCTGGCCGACCCTCGGGCGCGCCTTCTCCCAGCTCGCCGACTCGCCGCACGCGCCCGCCGACGTCATCGCGGACTGCGGACGCGTCAGCGGCGACACCCCGGCCGTCGAACTCTTCCCGCAGGCCGCCCTCGTCCTGCTCGTCTCGCGCACGGAGCCCGAGGCGATCGCCCGCGTACGCGACCGGGCCGCGGCCCTCGCCACCAAGCTGCACGGCGGCGCACGGGGCGCCGCCTCGCTCGCGACGCCGCTCATCGGCGTACTCCTGATCGCGGACCCCTCGACGTCGGGCAAGCTCGTCCACCAGGTCAACGACATGCTGATGGCCGCCCAGACCGGCGCCCGCGTCGTGGGCACCCTCGCCGACGACCCGGCTGGCGCCGACCAGTTGGCAGGCCGCAAGCGCGGACGCCTCGACAAGTCGCTGCTCATCCGCTCCGCCCGCAAGGTGACCGTCGACCTGTACCAGCAGTACGGCGCCGCCTGGACCAACCCCGTGGCGCAGCAGCGCCAGCAGCACGGAGCGGGCCGATGAGCACGCCCGTCGATCACCAGCTGGTGAAGCGGTTCCGGCAGGAAGCCGGTGACCGCATCGCCGAGCAGCGCCGCCTCGACCAGGTCTCCGGCGTCACCCCGATGTCGGGCGAGGACGAGCGGCACTACGCCCGCGCCGTCATCGCGCAGATCCTGGAGGAGTACGCGCGCGCGGAGATCAACGCCGGGCGCACCCCCCTCGACGCGGAGACCGAGGAGCAGTACGCGGCCGCCGTGCACGCCGCGCTCTTCGGCGTCGGACGGCTGCAGCCGCTGCTCGACGACCCCGAGGTCGAGAACATCGACATCAACGGCTGCGACCAGGTCTTCGTCGGATACGCCGACGGCCGCGAGACCAAGGCCGACCCGGTCGCCGAGACCGACGAGGAACTCGTCGAGCTGATCCAGGTACTCGGCGCCTACTCCGGTCTCTCCTCCCGGCCCTTCGACTCCGCGAACCCGCAGCTCGACCTCCGGCTGCCCGACGGTTCGCGTCTGTCGGCGGTCATGGACGTCACGCGCCGCCCGGCCCTGTCCATCCGCCGCGCCCGCATGGGCAAGGTCTTCATGTCGGACCTCGTCGGCAACGGCACGCTCACCCCGGAGATCGGCCACTTCCTGGCCTGCGCGGTCCGGGCCCGCAAGAACATCATGATCGCGGGCGCGACCAACGCCGGTAAGACCACGCTCCTTCGCGCCCTCGCCAACGAGATCCCGCCGCACGAGCGCCTGGTGACCGTCGAGCGCGCCCTGGAGCTCGGCCTCGACCAATTCGCCGACCTGCACCCGAACGTCGTCGCGTTCGAGGAGCGGCTGCCCAACTCCGAGGGCCAGGGCGAGATCACGATGGCCGAGCTGGTGCGCCGCTCGCTGCGCATGAACCCCTCGCGCGTCATCGTCGGTGAGGTCCTCGGCGACGAGATCGTCACGATGCTCAACGCGATGTCGCAGGGCAACGACGGCTCGCTCTCCACGATCCACGCCAACAGCTCCAGCGAGGTCTTCAACCGCATCTCCACCTACGCGCTCCAGGCCGCCGAACGCCTCCCCATCGAGGCGAGCCAGATGCTGGTGGCGGGCGCGGTCAACTTCGTCGTCTTCATCCAGCGGCGCAACAACTACCAGTCCGGCGGCAAGCTCCAGCGCATGGTGACCTCGGTCCGCGAGGTCAACGGCGTCGACGGCCGCGTCCTGTCCAGCGAGGTCTTCGCGGAGGCCCCCGACGGGCGGGTCGTCGCGCACGCGCCGATAGCCTGCATGGACGACCTGGCCGCTTTTGGCTACCGCCCCGCCGGGCAATGGGGGTGAGCACGACATGAACGCATCCGATCCGCTGGCAGCGGGTTCCCTCGGCTCCATGGGCGGCCTCTTCTCGCTGCCCGTCCTGTACGCACTGGGGTGCGGCGTCGCCGCGGGCGGCGGCATCGCGCTCCTGGCGATCGCGCTCCGCGGCCTGCCCGTCAAGCCCGCCCACGAGAAGCACAAGGCGAGCGAGCGCTGGAGCGAACTGCTCCGGTTCGCCGGGCGGCGCGGTTCGCTCGCCGCCGGTGTCGGCCTCGCCGTCCTCCTCCTCACCCGCTGGGCCGTGGCGGGCATCGCCGCCGGCGTCCTCGTCTTCTTCTGGGACAAGCTCTTCGGCGGCGCCGCCGAGGAACGCGCCCAGATGAAGCGCGTGGAGGCCCTCGCCGCCTGGACGGAATCGCTGCGCGACACGATCGCGGGCGCGGTCGGCCTCGAACAGGCCATCCCCGCGTCGGCCCGCGCGGCGGCCCCCGTGCTCCGCCCCCACCTGGACGCCCTGGTGGACCGGTTGCGCGCCCGCACCCCGCTCCCCGAGGCCCTGCAGATCCTCGCCGACGAGATCGACGACGCGTCGGCGGACATCATCGTCGCGGCGCTCATCCTCAACGCCAAGCTGCGTGGCCCCGGCCTGCGCCAGGTGCTCGGCGCGCTCGCCAAGTCGGCGCGCGAGGAGGTCGACATGCGCCAGCGCGTCATGGCGCAGCGCGCCTCGACCCGCCGCTCGGTGCAGATCGTGGTGGCGGTCTCGGTCGCCTTCGTCCTCGGCCTGTCCATCTTCAACCGCGAGTTCGTCGAGCCCTACGGCACCCCGGTCGGGCAGCTCGTGCTCGCCATGGTCTGCGCCCTGTTCGCGCTGGGCTTCTGGTGGCTGCGGAAGCTGTCGACGGTGGAGACGCCGGACCGCTTCCTGGTCAAGGACGAGCCGGGCGTGCAGTTCGTGCGCCCCCGGGGCCCGGCCGCCACCGCCGACCAGCCCCAGCAGCCGTCGCCGCAGGGCCTGCCGGGCTACTCCAACTCTCCCGAGGGGGTACGTCGATGAGCCTGACGATGCCGATAGTGATCGGCGCGGTGCTCGGCCTCGGCGTCTTCGCCCTCGTACGCGCCCTCATGCCGTCCAAGCAGAGCGCGGTCGCCCAGGTCGCCCGCATCGACGCGCTGCGGGCGCGCGGCGCGGCGTACGAGTCGCACCGGGCCACCTCGGACACGGAGAAGCCGGGCCGCATCGGATCGATGCGCACCCGCGTCGGCACGCGCGTCGCGGACTTCTACCTCCAGCAGGGCTGGGAACTGCGCTCGCTCCGGGCCGACCTCGCGGTCCTCGACCGCAGCTGGGAGAAGTTCCTGGCGACGAAGGTGCTGCTCGCCGCCGCCGGTGTCTTCTTCGGCCCGTTCCTCTTCGCCATCATCTTCACGCTCGGCATCGGCCGCAGCCCGGTCATCCCGGTCTGGCTCGCGCTGATGTTCGGCGTGCTCTTCTTCTTCCTGCCCGACCTGGAAGTACGCAGGGACGCTGCGGACAAGCGGCGCGATCTGCGCCGCGTCATCGGCGCCTATCTGGACCTGGTGTCGATGAGCCTCGCGGGCGGCCGCGGTCTCCCCGAGGCGCTCATGGCGGCGGCGGAAGTCTCCGACGGATGGGCGACGCAGCGCATCAGGACCGCGCTGGCCGACGCCCGCATCACCGGCGTCAGTCAGTGGCAGGCCCTCGGCGCGCTCGGCGAGGAACTGGGCGTCGAGGAGCTGAAGGACCTGTCGGCGTCCCTGGCGCTGGTGGCGGACGACGGCGCGAAGGTGCGCGAGTCGCTCGCCTCCCGCGCGGAGACGATGCGGCATCGCGAGATGGCCGAGATCGAGGGCAGCGCGGGCGAGAAGTCCCAGTCGATGCTGGTGGCCCAGCTGCTGCTGTGCGCGGGCTTCCTGGTCTTCCTCATCTTCCCTGCGGCGATGCGGGTGTTCCAGGTCTAGCCGCCCTTCGACGACGGTGCCGGCGACAACGGGGCCCGGTACCTCCTCCCCCCACCACTCCTGAGAGGACACACACCATGAACGGACCGAACGAAACGAACGGACTGGACGCCCCCAGCGGTCCGGGCGGCCTGAACGGGCGGAACTTCCGCACCGGCAACCCCGGCCTCGACTTCGTCATCACCTTCCTTCAGGGCCGCGTGCAGCGCGTCCGCTCCGGCGAGCTGGACCGCGGCGCGTCCGCGGTCGAGTGGGTCATCATCTCGGCGGTCGTCGTGGCGATCGTGGGCGCGGTGGCCGCGGTCATCAACGAGGCGCTGGACAAGGGCGCCGACAAGGTCGGCAAGTGCATCGAGGGCGCGGACGCCGACAGCACCTGCTGAGGTGGCGGCGCACCGGGTGAACCGAACGGGGACGGGAGCGGACACGCATGCGCGAGCGTGCAAGACGATGGGTACGCCGCAGGGTGGAGGCCGCCTCCGCCCGCGGCGAATCCGGCATGACCGCGATCGAGTTCGTGCTGCTCACCCCGGTGCTGTTCTTCATGATCTTCGCGACGGTCCAGTTCGCGCTGTACTTCTTCGCGGATCACGTCGCCCAGGCGGCGGCGCAGGCGGGCGCGCGCAAGGCCCGCGCGACGGCGGACGAGAACGCGGGCGGCTGGCGCGGCGAGGCGCGTGACGTGGCCGACGCGTACATCCGCCAGCTCGGCCCGCAGCTGGTGCTCGACCCGGAGGTGCGGACGATCCAGCCGGACCCGGGCACCGTCGGTGTGGAGATCACGGCGAGGGTGCCGATGGTCTTCCCCGGCCTCGACTTCACCGTGCACGCGCAGTCCGCGGGGCCGGTGGAGCGGTTCGTGGAGGACAACGGCTGATGCGTGACGTGGGGGTTGGCGTGGGGGCCGGTACGGGGGCCGGGGCCGCGGCGGGAGGCCGCCTGCGGGTGGCGCTCCGGGCGCGCGCCCGGGCCCGGACGCGCGGGGGAGACCGGGGGCTCTCGACCATCGAGGTCGTGATCCTCGCCCCCGTGATGATCCTGTTCATCCTCGTCCTGGTGGCCTTCGGGCAGCTCGTCGACGGCCGAGGGGCCATCGACGGCGCGGCGCGCGACGCGGCGCGCGCGGGCTCGATCCAGAAGGAGCACGGCACGGCGCTCGCGGAGGCGCGCAGGGCCGCGCGGGCGGACCTCGCCGACGTCTGCTCGGGGCCGGTCAGCGTCGTACAGAAGAGCGCCGGTTTCGACCCCGACGTCGACCCCTTCTTCACGGTCGAGGTCAGCTGCCAGGTGCGGGGCCTGGCCATGATCGGCGTGGATGTGCCGACCACGCTGAAGGCCAGCTTCAGCTCCCCGCTCGACCCGTACCGGAGGTCGGCGTGACGACGAAGCACACTGGCGTACGCGCCTTCGCCGCCGCCCGCCGGGAAGCGCTGGACGACCGGGGCTCGGGCGCGGGCGCGGTCATCATCTTCGCGCTCGTCTTCCTCTCCCTCGCCGCGTTCGTGATCGACGGCGGGCTCTCCATCTCCAAGCGGGAGCGGGCCGCGGACATCGCGGAGCAGGCCGCGCGTTACGCAGCGCAGGACCTCGACATGGAGGGCATCTACGAGGGAGCCAAGGGCGCCCCCATCAACTTCGAGAACTGCGGCGCCCGGGTCCAGGCCTTCGTCAGGGAGGCGGGCCTGACCGGCGCGGACGCGGCGGCGACGCACTGCGTGACGGCGAACGCGCAGCAGGTCGAGGTAGAGGTCCGGATGACCTACAGCCCCGTCTTCACGGGGATGTTCTACGGCGGGGACGTCACGGTGACGGGGCGCGCGGTCGCGGAGAACGAGGTGGGCTGAGGCCAGGCCTGGCGCGGGGCGCGGCTACTTCCCGTCGCCCTTGCCGCCGCCCTTGCCGCCCTTCCCCTCATTCGCCTTCACCGCGTCATTGACCTGCTTGGCCAAGTCGTCGTCCAGCTTCTTGAACTCGCGCACCACCGCGTCCGACAGCTCCGCGAGCTGGTCCAGTTGCTGGCCGATGTCCTCGCGGCCGTCCTCCCAGTTGGACTCGAAGTCGTCCAGGGAGTCGTACACCCCGCCGTCGCCGATGTCGTCGCGGTAGGACTCGAAGATCTTCTTGGTGCGGTTCATGCGGTCCTTGATGGAGCGCAGCCGCCTGCCGTAGTCCTCCAGGTCGGTGATCGGAACCGCGAGGTCGCTCTTCCCCTTGCCCATGGTCATCTCCCCCTTCGCACGCCACTGACGACGCTACCGTGTCATGAATCGGGCCTTTGGTACGGCCGGTTGTCAAACGGGCGGCCACCCCGCCCACGCCCCTGTCTGACCTCCGGCACCTTCCGTACCATCGCCTCAGTACGCTCTTGCTACCACCATTCAATCCGCCCCCCTCTACGCCCTCCCACAGGACACCAGGACACCCGCCATGGCGCGCACCACCTCACGCTCGACGAGCCCGCCTGATCCGATGTCGCCGCGGAACCGGACGCCGCAGCCCCTGCCGCGGCGCCGGCGTTCCGTCGGGGACTTCGTCAAGGCATTCCTCGCCTTTGTCGCGCTCGCCGTGCTCCTGGTCGGCGTGCCGGGGGCCCTCGTGGTGTTCGTGGGGTGGCCGCTGCCGGGTGGATCGCCCTCGCTGAGCTGGCTCCAGCAGGAGATCACCGTCAGTACGTTCATCAACGTACTGACCGTCGTCGTCTGGTTCGCCTGGGCGCAGTTCACCGCCTGCGTACTGGTCGAGATAAAGGCCGCGCTCTCCGGAGTCGGCATCCCGAGCCGGGTGCCGGGCGCCGGTGGCAGCCAGCTGCTCGCGCGGCAACTGGTCGCCGCCTTGCTCCTGGTCGGCGCCACCGCAGCCAGCTTCGCGCCCGGGCTCTCGCAGTTCGGGCAGTCGTTGGAGGGCAACCAGAAGCCCGCGTCCGCCGCGAGCGCCCAGCAGACCCCGGGCGGCCTCTTCGGGCAGGAGCGGCAGACCGCCGCGTCCGCCGCCGACGCGCTCGCCGCGCAGGCCGAACAGGCCGCCGCGCACGCGGGCGGTGGCGCCGCCGCCAAGGACGGGGACACGAAGTACTACCGGATCCAGCCCCCCGAGGGACGCCACCACGACTCCCTGTGGGAGATAGCCGAGCGGCACCTCGGCGACGGCCGCCGGTACAAGGAGATCTACCAGCTCAACAAGGACCGCGAGCAGCCCGACGGCTCCAAGCTCTCCGAAGCGAGCCTCATCCGGCCCGGCTGGATCATGGAGATGCCCGCGGACGCGCACGGCGGCGAGCTGGTCGAGATGCCCGACGAGGCGCCCAAGGTCTCCGAGGACGTCAAGGAGCAGATCTCCGACTACTCCAAGACCGGCGACCAGCGCCAGGGCGGCGGTCAGCAGGACGGCGGCGACCAGCACGGCAGCGGCGACCGGCAGGGCAGTGGCGGGCAGCACGGCGGCAGCTCCGTCGACCGCGACACCGCGCACATCGTCCTGCCCGAACAGCGCCCCGCCGCCCCCGAGAAGCCCGCCATGCCGCAGGCCCCGGCCACCCCGGACGCCCCCGCCGCCGAAGCCCCCTCCGCGACCGGCGCCGGTCAGTCCGAGGACTCCGGCTTCGGGCTGCCCGAGGCGCTTCTCGGCGCGCCCCTCCTCGCCGCCGGTCTGCTCGGCGCCCTCGGCCGCCGCCGTCGGCACGCCCTGTGGCAGTCGGCCATGGGCGCGGTCGGCGCACGCCGAGGCATGCAGCCGCCGACCCCGACCGGGGACGCCGCCGATGTGCAGGACGCGCTGCTCGTGGGCGCCGACCCCGAAGGCGTACGCCTCCTGGACCTGTCGCTGCGCGGTCTCGCGGCCTCGCTCGCCGAGGAGAACCGCGCTTTGCCGACCGTGTACGCGGCCTGGCTGACCAACGGCGACCTGCACCTCCAGCTCGCCCAGCCCGCCGGACGGCCGCCCGCGCCCTGGCAGTTGGGGCAGGACCAGACGTTCTGGGTGCTCTCCCGCACGGACGCCGAGCGGTACGAGGACGTCGGCACCGCCGCTCCCTACCCGGGGCTGGTCAGCCTCGGCACCCTCGGCGCCCCCGAGGAATCGCGGCTGCTCCTCAACCTGGAGTCCGTGCCCGGCATCGTCTCGCTGAGCGGCAGCGCCAGCGACCGCGCCGCCGTCTTCGCCTCGGTCGCCGCCGAACTGGCCACCAACGGCTGGTCGGACCGCATGACCATCACCCTCGTCGGCTTCGGCCAGGACCTCACGCCGCTCGCGCCCAACCGGCTGCGGCACCTGGAGGACGTCGAAGCCCTCCTGGAGACCATGGAGGCCGAGACCCGCCAGCGGCGCGGCGCGCTCGGCGCCGCCGGACACGACTCCGTGCTCACCGGCCGCACCGGCCCCGCCCAGCACACCCGCTGGGCCCCGCACCTCGTGCTGCTCGCCGCCGAACCGGCCGGCGAGGACGCCGTCAAGCTCGCCGAACTGGCCGCGGACGCCAGCCGGTTGGGCATCGGCTATCTGGTCGGCACGGAATCCGGGGACCTGCCCGGCGCCGCCTGGGAGATGGAGATCACCCGGGAGGGCAAGCTGCTCGCGCCGCTGCTCGGCCTCGAACTGGCGGCCCAGACGCTGCCCGAGCCCCAGCAGCGCGCCGTCGTCCGGCTCTTCACCGACGCCGACCCGGACGGCTCCTCGGGCCCCACGGGCCCCGACGACGGCCCCGCGGCCGCCGCGCCCCCGTTCCTCGTCGACGTCACCGAGCAGGGGCGGCCCGCGGTCTACGCCCGCCTCGTCGGTACGTACGAGATCATCGGCCTCGGCACTCCGGACGGCGAGCGCAGCGCGCTGATGCACGAGGCGCTGGCCCTGCTGCTGATGCACCGCGAGGGCGTACACCCCCGGGTGCTCGCCTCCGCGCTGTGGCCGCGCGGTGTCACCGACGACGTGCGCGACGCGCTCGTCGAGCGGTTGCGCGAGTGGCTCGGCACCGACCCCGACGGCTCGCCCCGGCTGCGGGCCGACCGCAGCGGGCGGCTCACGCTCGCCAAGTCCGTCGTCTCGGACCTGGACGTGCTGCGGTCCCTGTACTACGAGGCCACCCAGGGGCGCGGCTCGGGCAACCGTGCCGTGCGCGGGCGGATGCTCACCGACGCGCTGGTGCTCGTCCGCGGACCGCTGCTCGCCGACCGGCCGCAGGGGCGGTACGGGTGGCTCACGCACGAGATCATCGACGCGCAGCTGCCGTTGCTCGTCGCCGACATCGGCCTCGCCCTGTCGGAGTTCCATCTGGAGAAGGGGCGGGCGGAGAAGGCGATCGAGGCGTTGAACGCTGCGCTGGGCTCGGCGCCGGGGGACGAGCGGCTCTGGAACGAGTTGCTCCGGGCTACGGCCGCGACGGAGGACCCTGCCCGCTTGCGGCGGGTCGCCGCGGATCTGGTTGCCCGGAGTGGGGCTCGGGGGCTGCCGCCTCGCACGGAGGCCTTGCTGGACGAGTTGCTGCCGGGTTGGCGTAGTGGGGTCTCCGCGGCGGGGTGAGTGGCTCTGCCGCCGCTTCGCGGCGGATGCTTTCCCACCCGCCCGTTACCCCGTGTCGAATAGGTGAACGTCTTGATCGCTCTCCTCGCCGTTCTCGGGGCGCTCTGGGGTGGCCTCGTCGGGCTCCTCGTTCCCCGTGCCGCCTACCGGCTCTCCGTCCAGCCCGAGGAGAGCTGGCGGCAGGAGTGCCCCGAGGGGCATCCCCTACAGGGGTGGGCCGGGCTCGCCCGCTGTTCCCGGGGCGGCTGGTACGGGCCCCGCACCGCCCTCGTCGCCCCTGCCACCGCCCTCGTCTGCGCCGCCCTCGCCGCCGCCACCGGCGCCCGGCCCGAGTTGGGCGCGTGGCTGCTGCTCGCGCCCTTCGGCGTGCTGCTCGCCGTGGTCGACTTCGGCGTACACCGGTTGCCGGACGTGCTCACCCTGCCACTCGCCGGGGGCGCGCTCGCGCTGCTCGGCGGTGCCGCGCTCGCGCCCGAGCACGCGGGGGAGTGGACCGGCGCGCTGTACGGGTCGCTCGCGCTGGCCGGTGCCTACTTCGTGCTCTTCCTCATCAACCCCAACGGCATGGGCTTCGGCGACGTGAAGCTCGCCCTCGCGCTCGGGGCGGTGCTCGGGTGGTACGGGTGGGGCGTGCTGCTGCTCGGCACCTTCGCGGGGTTCGTCCTCGCCGCGCTGTACGGCATCGGGCTCGTCGCCGCCCGCCGCGCCGGACGGAAGACGGCGATCCCGTTCGGGCCGTTCCTGATCGGCGGAGCCTTCGTGGGCGTGCTGCTGGGGGCGTACACCGCCTGACGTCAGGGCCCCGGAAGGGCTGGCGTACGCTGGCTTGGTCCGTCCGCAACCCTTACGAAAGGGACGTCCCGGTGACCGAGAAGGCCGACCTCACGTCGTTTGATGTCACAGCCGTCCTCGACCGTGCCGCCGCAGGTGGGCGGATCACCCCCGAAGAGGCGCTCGTCCTCTACCGTGACGCCCCGCTGCACGCGCTCGGCGCCGCCGCCGACGCCGTGCGCCGCCGCCGCTACGCCGGTACGGAGCACATCGCGACGTACATCATCGAGCGGAACATCAACTACACGAACGTCTGCGTGACGGCCTGCAAGTTCTGCGCCTTCTACGCCGCCCCGAAGGACACCAAGAAGGGCTGGAGCCGCGACCTCGACGACATCCTGCGCCGCTGCGCGGAGACCGTCGAGCTGGGCGGCACGCAGGTCATGTTCCAGGGCGGACACCACCCGGACTACGGCGTCGAGTACTACGAGAAGCACTTCGCGGCGATCAAGAAGAACTTCCCGCAGCTGGTCATCCACTCCCTCGGCGCGTCCGAGGTCGAGCACATGGCCCGCATCTCGAAGGTCTCCGTCGAGGAGGCCATCCAGCGGATCAACGCCGCCGGGCTCGACTCCTTCGCGGGTGCGGGCGCCGAACTGCTGCCCGAGCGGCCGCGCAAGGCGATCGCCCCGCTCAAGGAGAGCGGCGAGCGCTGGCTGGAGATCATGGAGATCGCCCACAACCTGGGCGTGGAGTCCACCTCCACGATGCTCATGGGCACGGGCGAGACCAACGCCGAGCGCATCGAGCACCTGCGGATGATCCGTGACGTACAGGACCGGACCGGCGGCTTCCGCGCCTTCATCCCGTACACGTACCAGCCCGAGAACAACCACCTCAAGGGCCGTACGCAGGCGACGATCTTCGAGTACATCCGCATGATCGCGATCGCCCGTCTCTTCCTCGACAACGTCGCGCACATCCAGGGCTCCTGGCTGACCACCGGCAAGGAGGCGGGCCAGCTGACGCTGCACTACGGAGCGGACGACCTCGGCTCGGTCATGCTGGAGGAGAACGTCGTCTCCTCGGCGGGCGCCAAGCACCGCTCGAACCTGCGCGAGATGATCGACATGATCCGTACGGCGGACCGGGTCCCGGCACAGCGCGCCACGACCTACGAGCACCTGGTGGTGCACGACGACCCGGCGAACGACCCCGTCGACGACCGCGTCGCCTCGCACATCTCGTCCACGGCGATCGAGGGCGGCACGGCACATCCCGAGCTGAAGCTCCTCGCCACGAACTGAGGCCCTGTTGCTCACCCTGCACGTCGCCGAGCACTCTCCGGAGGCGGCGGTCCTGGTCGACGGGTCGGTCGTCGCGGCGGTCGGTCCGTACGAGGATCTCGCCGCCGCCCACCCCTCGGCCCGGGTCCGCCGCTGGCCCGGCATCCTCACCCCCGGCCTGCTCAATCCGTACGGCCCCGAGCTGCTGGAGGCCGCCTACCACCCCGACCCGCGCGAGGCCGGCCGGCTGGGCACGGAGCCCATCGGCGGGGAGGGGGCGCAGCGGCTCTTCCGCACCGACCCGTCCCGTCTCGGCGCGAGCGCCCGGCGGGGCGTGCAGCGGATGCTGGCGCACGGCACGGTGGCCATCGCGGGCGACCTCCGCGCCCGCCCGGTCCTGGACGCGGTACGCAGGGCGGGCCTGGCCTCGGGCCACCGCCCACCCCGCCTCCCCGGCCCGCCGTCGCTCTCCCCGACCCCCCTGATCCTCCTCCCCCCACTGACGAGGTCGGCCCCGGCCCGCTTCGCGATCTTCGACGTCCCGTCCCGCGCCGAACTCGTACGCCAGGGCCCGCAGACATGCGTGGCGACGGTGGTAGCAGGCAGATTGGTCTACAGGGCCCGCTGAGGCGCCCCGTAAGGGGCGCGAGGAACGGCGCGAGCAACCACTCCCAACCCGCACGGGAGCGCCCGTAAGGGGCGCGAGGAACTGCGCGAGCAACCACAACAAACCCGCACGCGCCCACCGTCCCGCCCGCCAAGGCAGAAGACCGGCCTGACACAATAGGCCGGGTGACCCGCGCCTCATTGGACAAGCAGCCGCACGACGTCGCCACGATGTTCGACGACGTCGCGGAACGATACGACCTCACCAACGACGTGCTCTCCCTCGGCCAGGCCCGCCTCTGGCGCAAGGAGGTCGCGAAGGCGGTCGACGCGCGCCCCGCGCAGAAGATCCTGGACCTCGCCGCCGGCACCGCCACGTCCTCGCAGCCCTTCGCCCAGGCCGGTGCGTACGTCGTCCCCTGCGACTTCTCGCTCGGCATGCTTCGGGTCGGCAAGGCGCGCCACCCGTGGATGCCGTTCACCGCGGGCGACGGGACCAAGCTGCCGTTCAAGGACGACACCTTCGACGCCGTCACCATCTCCTTCGGCCTGCGCAACATCCAGGACACCGACGCCGCGCTGCGCGAGCTGTACCGCGTGACGAAGCCCGGCGGGCGGGTCGTGATCTGCGAGTTCTCCAGCCCGACCTGGGCGCCGTTCCGGACGGTCTACACCGAGTACCTGATGCGGGCGCTGCCGCCGGTCGCCCGCGCGGTCTCCTCCAACCCCGACGCCTACGTCTACCTCGCCGAGTCGATCCGCTCCTGGCCCGACCAGCCCGCGCTCGCCGCCCGGCTGCGGGAGACCGGCTGGTCGAAGGTGGCCTGGCGGAACCTGACCGGCGGCGTCGTGGCGCTGCACCGGGGCTTCAAGCAGGGCTGATCCACACAGGAGTTGAGGGCGAACGCTCCGTAACGCTTCAGTCGAGACCCGCGCCGGACCTTATGCGGTTCTTATAGGGTCGGTCCTTTCCCGCTCGCGGGTGATCTCCTGGACTGTGACGGAGCGTTTGATGGCGTTGTACTGCCCGCACTGCGGGGCCCCCGCCCCTGATGAGGCCCGCTTCTGCATGAAGTGCGGCAAGGAACGCCTTCCAGAGGCACCGGCCCCGGACGCGTCGGAACCGGAGGCGTCGGCGCCGGAAGCCCCGGATGCTCCGGACGTCCCGCCCGCTCCAACGAAGGCCCCCGAGACGGAAGTTCCCGCTCCGGAAGCCTCCCCGGCCTCCCCGGCCTCCCCGGCCGCCCCCGCCACACCGCCCCCACCGCCCGCCCACACCCCGGCCCCCGCCGCACTCGCCGCACCCGCCGCCCCCTCCGCCGTCGGCGTCTTCTTCGGGCGGACGTTCCGCGGCGACTGGGCCGGATCCGCGCAGGCCGCGCTCTGGCCCCTCGCGCTGCTCCTCGTCGGCGCCATCGGCATCGCGATCCCCTCGTACGGCCAGGACGACGAGGTGGTCGTCGACTTCACCGACCGGCTGCGGATCGGCCTCGCGCTGCTCCTCCAATCCGTGGGCGGCAGCTTCGACCTGACGGGCAGTGAGCAACAGCCCGGCCTCGGCTCGGGCGGACTCGACTCCGGCGGGTTCGGTTCGAACGGGCTGGGTTCGAACGGGCTCGGTTCGGACGGCCTCGGCTCGGACGCCTCCGGATCTGCCCTCGAAGGCACCGCCTCCCTGCACTTCGTTCCGCTCACGGTGACCGCGCTGGTGATCGTGGCGCTCTTCATCGGCGTACGCATCCTCCGCGGCCGCCTCCTCGCACGGGCCCAGGGCGGACACGGCGGCGGTACCACGGCAGGGCTCGAAGCAGCCGTGCGCGTCGCCCTGTTGGTGACCGCGGGCGTACTGGTGCTCGCCCTGTTCGCGCAGCCCGAGATCGAGGGCATCGAACTGTCGTCGTCCCCGGCGCTCGCCGCGCTCGGCGCGCTGTTGCTGACACTCGTCGTCTCCTGTGGCGTGCTGCACCCCTGGGGCTCCGCGCGGCCCGGCGCGCAGGCCGCGATCCGGGCCGTGGGCACCGCGCTGCGCGCCCTCGCCGTCGTCCTCGTGCTCTGCTCGGTCGTCGCCTTCATCAGCCTCGCGCAGGTGGACGACCTGAAGGAGATCACCGACCTCGACGACGCCGACATCTCGCCGCTCCTGATCGCGCTGCTCCTCCTGCCGAACCTCGCGATCGCCGCGCTCGGCATCGGCTGGGGCGCGGGCGCGGAGGCCTCCGTGAGCGGCAGCAGCTCCTTGCTGGCCGGCGGCTCCGAGAGCAGGTCCTTCGGCCTCTCCGAACTGGGTGACGCCACCAACGACTGGGCGATCGTGGGCGCGTTGGCGCTCGGCCTGGTCTGCGCGCTGACGCTCGGTGTCCTCGCCGCCCGCCGCTGCGCGAACCGCGGCGAACAGCTCCTCTCCGCCGCCGTCTTCCTCGGCCTCGTCCTGCTGCTCGCCGGGTCCGGCGGCATCGGCGTCGAGGGGTCCGGCGCGGCCGCCCCCGGGAGTTCGGGCATCGGCGGGGCCAGCGGCAACGGCAGTGTGGAGCTGGGGCTGAGCGTCCCCGAGGTGCTGCTCTTCGGGCTGCTGTGGGTCTTCGCGGCCGCACTGCTCGGCCCGTACCTGCTGCGGATGGCGGGACAGAGCGCCGCCCCGGCCGCCCCCGCGTACGCCCCCGGCGCGCCGCAGGCCCCCACTACCCCGGCAGCCGCCACCGGCCCCACCGGCCCCACCCCGACCGACCCCACCCCCGCCGAAGCCGCCGCGTACGTCACCCAGACGGCGCCCGGCACGCCCCCGACAGCCACCCCCACACCCGCGTACGCCCCCCAGACCCCCCAGACCCCCCAGACCCCGCACACCCCTCACATCCCGCACGCCGTCCACCTCGGCCACCAGCCCCCCGCCGCCAAGCCGCGCGGCAGGGCCGGAGTCTGGGTCGGCACGCTCGCCGGGGCCTTCCTCATCGGTGGCGGCGCGACGGCCGGAATCCTGATCTGGCAGGACAACGCCGACGACAAGTCGGACAGCGCGGGCAAGGACAGGCCCTCGGTCAGCCGGTCCGACGAGCCGAGCCGCGCCCCGAGCCAGGCGCCCGCCCCGGCCGTCTCGCAGGAGCCCCGGAGCCCGGAACCGAGCGACAGCACGGACCCCGGCACGGCCGACGACACCAACGCCCCCGAGGGCTCCGATGTGGTGACCGACTCGGAGGGCTTCTCCTTCGCCGTCCCCGAGGGCTGGACGCGGCAGCCCGTGAACCCGGAGCGCCCGGGGCAGATCACGTACGCCGGTTCGACCGGCCGTGAGGAGTTCCTCGTCGGTGTCGTCAAGGACGCGCCCTACACCTCGTACGAGAACTTCACGAACATCGAGAAGCACACCAAGTCCGCCCCGGACAAGTCGGACTACGACCGGATCCGGATGGAGAGGAACACCTTCCGGGGGCAGGACGGGGCGCTCTGGGAGTACACGTACACCGACGAGGCGGGCAGGACGATCCACGCCGTCAACCAGAGTTACGTCGCTCAGAACGGCACGGAGTACGCGATCCAGCTCTCCTGGCGCGAGGACTTCTGGCCCGCGGGCGAGGGCGTGGAGACGCACCGGACCGCACTGGAGACGTGGCGGCTCACGGACTGAACGCGGGGTGGGGGCCCGTCGAAACCGCCCACCCACCAGGCCCCCGGCCCGCTACAGCACCAGCCGGAAGCAGTACGCCACGCGCCGCTCCCCGTCGTTCCCCGGCCCGGGCGGCGTGGTGAACGTCTCGGCCAGCTCCATCCCGAGCCGCCGCGTCACGGCGACGGAGCGTTCGTTCCCGGCGGCGACCATCGCCACCACGCTCGGCACCCCCGCCGCCCGCAGCCGTTCGACGGTGGCGCGGGCGGCGGCGGTCGCGTACCCCTTGCCCCAGGCCGCGCGGGCAAGGCGCCAGCCGATCTCGATCTCGCCGGCCGGGCCCCAGGGGCGGTTCCACGGCTGGGCGCCCGTGAAGCCGATCGGCTCACCGGCCTCGTCCAGCAAAGTCCAGAAGCAGAAGCCAAGTTCGGCGTCGTGTCTGCGCTGGCGCGCGGTCAGCTCCTCGTACAGGGAAAGCTCCGCGGACGCGCCCCCGTGGAACTCCATGACCTCGGGATCGTCGAAGAGCCGGTGCCACGCGAAGGCGTCCTCGTGGGTGGGAACGCGCAGCCCTACGGCGGGAAGCCGTACGGCGGGCGGGGTGTCGATCTGCTCGGTCACGTGTGGCCCTTCGGCTGGCTGGTCGGTACCGCCTCATAGACTGCCCATACACCGTGCCGGTCGGCACACAGATTTCGAGCCTTGGGGAGAACCCGCCGTGACCGAGCCCCTCTCCGAACACACAGCGGACGTCATCGTCGTCGGAGCCGGGCCCGCCGGTTCGACCACGGCGTACTACCTGGCCAAGGCCGGGCTCGACGTCCTCCTCCTGGAGAAGACCGCGTTCCCGCGCGAGAAGGTCTGCGGCGACGGACTCACCCCGCGCGCCACCAAGCAGCTCGTCGCCATGGGCATCGACATCTCCGAGGAGGCGGGCTGGCTGCGCAACAAGGGCCTGCGCATCATCGGCGGCGGTGTCCGGCTCCAGCTGGACTGGCCCGAGCTGGCCTCGTACCCCGACTACGGCCTCGTACGGAAGCGCGACGACTTCGACGAGCAGCTCGCCCGGCAGGCCCAGAAGGCGGGCGCGCGGCTGTACGAGCGGTGCAACGTGGGCGAGCCGGTCATCGACGACCGCACCGGCCGCATCACCGGCGTGCACGCCAAGCTCGGCGAGGAGAAGACGCCCGTGCGCTTCCGCGCCCCGCTGGTCGTCGCGGCCGACGGCAACTCCTCGCGGATCTCGCTCGCCATGGGCCTGCACCGGCGCGAGGACCGCCCGATGGGCGTCGCCGTGCGGACGTACTTCACCTCGCCCCGCCACGACGACGACTACCTGGAGTCCTGGCTCGAACTGTGGGACCGCCGCGGGGCCCAGGACCGGCTCCTGCCCGGCTACGGCTGGATCTTCGGCATGGGCGACGGCACCTCCAACGTGGGCCTCGGCATCCTCAACTCCTCCAAGGCCTTCCGCGAGCTGGACTGGCGCGAGGTCCTCAAGGCGTGGTGCGCCTCGATGCCGCAGGACTGGGGGTACACCCCGGAGAACATGACGATGCCGATCCGCGGCGCCGCCCTGCCGATGGCCTTCAACCGCCAGCCGCACTACACCAAGGGGCTGCTGCTCGTCGGTGACGCGGGCGGCCTGGTGAACCCCTTCAACGGCGAAGGCATCGCGTACGCCATGGAGTCCGGCCAGATCGCGGCCGACGTCATCGTGCAGGCACACGCGCGTGCCACCCCGGCCCAGCGCGAACTGGCCCTCCAGAACTACCCGAAGACCCTCAAGGACACCTACGGCGGCTACTACACGCTGGGCCGCGCCTTCGTGAAGCTCATCGGCAACCCGAAGGTCATGAAGATCGCCACGCAGCGCGGCCTGACCCACCCCCTCCTGATGAAGTTCACGCTGAAGATGCTGGCGAACCTCACCGACCCGACGGGCGGCGACGCCATGGACCGCGTCATCAACGGCCTGAGCAAGGTGGCACCGAAGGCGTGAGCCCCGGCTCCGGCTCCGGGCCGTCATCGCCCGATTTGCCCACCCATTGCACGCAAGGCACGCTGAAGTCATGATTTTCATCGCCGTCAAGTTCACCGTCCGCCCCGAACACGCCGACACCTGGCTGGAGCGGACCGCCGAATTCACCCAAGCCACGCGTGCCGAGCCCGGCAACCTGTTCTACGAGTGGTCGCGCAGCGTCGACGACCCCAACCAGTTCGTGCTCCTGGAGGCCTTCGCCTCGCCCGAGGCCGGCGCCGCGCACGTCGACTCCGACCACTTCAGGGCGGCCATGGAGACGATGTCCGAGGCGATCGCCGAGGTCCCGCAGATCGTGAACACGGAGATCGAGGGCAACGACTGGTCGCGGATGTCGGAGCTGTCGCCGAAGAGTGACTAGCCGTTCGCCGCTGGAACGGCTGTACGGCCGTCTGAGGGCACGCCAAGGGCCGGAACCCCACCCGGGGGTTCCGGCCCTTGTTACGTCGCTCTAAGGGGCCGTCAGAGGACGCGCACGGCACCCGAGGCCGGGTAACCCGAGAGGTCCTGGATGACAACGCCCTTGCTGGGGTTGGCGGCGTCGAGGTACTGGCCGTTGCCGATGTACACACCGACGTGGTACGCGGAACCGGCGCCACCCCAGTAAAGGATGTCGCCCACCTGGAGGTTGGAGAGCGAGACCGGCGTACCGGCGACCGACTGGTCCTGCGAGACGCGCGGAAGGTCCACGCCCGCCTGCTTGAACGCGGCCTGCACCAGGCTGGAGCAGTCCCAGGCGTTGGGGCCGGAGGCGCCCATCACGTAGGCGTCGCCGAGCTGCGCCTTGAGGAAGCTGATGACCGTGCCGACGCTGCCGCTGGCCGGGGCGACGGAGTCCGAGGCGGTGGCGGCGGCACCGGAACCGGAGCCGGACGTCGACTGGGTGGAGAGCGTGGTGCGCTCGGTGGCACGGGAGGCGCGCTCCTCCTCGGCCTTCTTCTTCGCGGCGGCCTCGGCCTTGCGCTTGGCCTCGGCCTTCTTCTCGGCCTGCGCCTGGTCTTCCTGGGCCTGCTTGGCGGCCTTGGCGGCGGCGGCGTCCTGCTCGGCGCGCGACTCGTAGGTGACGGCGGCCTGCTGCGTCAGGTCGGCCGACTGCGCGATCTGCGCGGACAGATCGGTGGTCAGGGTGGGCATTTCGATGGTCTCGGACACCGGCTCGGCCGCGTTCGCCGTACCGGCCGCCGCGGCCACTGCCAGGGTGCTGAGGACGCCACCGGCAACTCCGGCGCGCAGGGCGATCTTGGAGGCGCTGCGACGGGGCTTCCGGTGGCTGGGTATGTGAGCGGTGTGGGACATGAGAACAACCGCTATCAGGGACTCACGGTTCCCTTCAAGAAACGTGTGGTGCGCCACAGTTGCCGTTCGCGGCCCTGAATCTCGGGCGTGTCGCTCCTTATTGACGCCGTAACGGGCAATGCGGACACCGGTGATCACGCCTGTGATCATGGGTTTTCTGAGATACGCCCGAATTGCCCACGGTCTACCACCGGTTGAGGCCGTTGGCCAAGCCCGGTTGATTTGGCGTGAGGGGCACTGTGGCGCACGTCACAGGGGACTCCCCTCGGGGATCTCCCTGAGACCTCGCCGAGACCTCCCTGAGATCTCCCGTACTTTTCGGCTGCCCTATGGGTGCATTCCCAATCGTTCGCGCGGACGTGGGTGCGGGCACGGGCGGCCCCTCGTGAATCGGCGCACGCGTCCACATCCGTCCCCGCCGCTGCCGCCAAAGTGTGAACGCGGCGCCTTTATCAAGGGAACGCGTCCAGCGCCAATTTGCTTGGCCGCTCCATCTCTTGATAGAGCGCCACGCCTTCGACCAGGCACAACCCGACGAGATGTCACCTCTAGTGATCACTCAGGCGCTTCGCGTACGAAGATCACCGCTCATCCGACTTCATGATCCTTCGTCAGGTGGTGGAGATCACAAAGACGTTGGCGCACCCCGTGTCGCAGATCACAGACCGCCGGGCATAAGATGCGGGGCAGTTGGGCTTGTGACCTGCTTCACATGTAAGCGATCTTCGGTGGGGGTCAGGGCCGGGTCCGACGTAACCGCCAACAGTCAGTGCCGACTGAGAGGAGCGAGGAGCGTGAACGCCTATGCGCCCATCCTCGTGCTGGGAGCCCTCGGGGCAGGCTTTGCGATCTTCTCCGTGGTCATGGCCACGCTTATCGGTCCAAAGCGGTACAACCGCGCGAAGCTAGAGGCCTATGAGTGCGGTATCGAGCCGACGCCGACGCCGGCCGGTGGTGGGCGATTCCCCATCAAGTACTACCTGACGGCGATGCTCTTCATCGTCTTCGACATCGAGATCGTCTTCCTCTACCCCTGGGCCGTCACCTTCGACGCGCTGGGGATTTTCGGGCTCGTGGAGATGCTGCTCTTCGTGCTCACCGTCTTCGTCGCGTACGCGTACGTATGGCGGCGCGGCGGCCTGGAATGGGACTAAAGGTCTGAGGGGCCAAAGAGCATGGGACTCGAAGAGAAACTGCCGAGCGGTTTTCTGCTGACCACCGTCGAACAAGCCGCGGGCTGGGTGCGCAAGTCATCCGTCTTCCCCGCCACCTTCGGCCTCGCGTGCTGCGCCATCGAGATGATGACGACGGGCGCGGGGCGGTACGACCTGGCGCGCTTCGGCATGGAGGTCTTCCGCGGCTCGCCGCGCCAGGCCGATCTGATGATCGTGGCCGGCCGGGTGAGCCAGAAGATGGCGCCGGTCCTGCGGCAGGTCTATGACCAGATGCCCAACCCCAAGTGGGTGATCTCGATGGGAGTTTGCGCCTCATCTGGCGGGATGTTCAACAATTACGCGATTGTGCAAGGTGTGGACCACATTGTCCCTGTTGACATCTATTTGCCCGGCTGTCCGCCGCGGCCCGAGATGCTGATGGACGCGATTCTCAAGCTCCACCAGAAGATCCAGGGCTCCAAGCTCGGCGTGAACGCGCAAGAAGCGGCCCGCGAGGCGGAGGAGGCGGCCCTCAAGGCGCTCCCCACCATCGAGATGAAGGGGCTGCTGCGGTGAGCGACGCGCACGACAAGCACGACACGCCCGGCGAGCAGCCGAACGGCAACGGCGTGCCCGCCCCGCGCGGCGCGGCCGCCGAGGTCATCCGCGTACGCAAGGGGATGTTCGGCGCCGAGGACGGCGGGGACACCTCCGGCTACGGCGGGCTCGTGCGGACCATCACGCTGCCCGGCGCCTCCGCGCGCCCCTACGGCGGCTGGTTCGACGAGGTCGCGGACGAGCTGGAGGGCGCCCTGGAGGAGCAGGGCCTGCTCCCGGAGAACGCGATCGAGAAGACGGTCGTCGACCGCGGCGAGCTGACCTTCCACATCGCGCGCGAGCACCTCCTGCGCGTCGCCCAGACCCTGCGCGACGACCCGGCCCTGCGCTTCGAGCTGTGCACGGGCGTCTCGGGAGTGCACTTCCTGGAGGACAAGGGCCGCGAGCTGCACGCCGTCTACCACCTGCGCTCGATCACCCACAACCGGCTGATCCGGCTGGAGGTCAGCGCCCCCGACGCCGATCCGCACGTCCCCTCGCTGGTCTCCGTCTATCCGACGAACGACTGGCACGAGCGCGAGACGTACGACTTCTTCGGGCTGGTCTTCGACGGCCACCCGGCCCTGACGCGGATCATGATGCCGGACGACTGGCAGGGCTTCCCGCAGCGCAAGGACTACCCCCTCGGCGGCATCCCCGTCGAGTACAAGGGCGCCCAGATCCCGGCTCCGGACCAGCGGAGGTCGTACAGCTGATGTCCACTTCACAGGGAACCCCCCAGGCCGGCGCGGCCTCCGCGGCCTCCGCCCGGGAGACGACCGAGGGGACCGTATATACGGTCACCGGCGGCGACTGGGACGAGGTCGTCCAGGCCGCCGCGAAGGCCGACGACGAGCGCATCATCGTCAACATGGGGCCCCAGCACCCCTCCACGCACGGTGTGCTCCGCCTCATCCTGGAGATCGAGGGCGAGACCGTCGCCGAGGCCCGCTGCGGCATCGGCTATCTGCACACGGGCATCGAGAAGAACCTCGAATACCGCACGTGGACGCAGGGCACGACGTTCGTCACGCGCATGGACTACCTGACGCCGTTCTTCAACGAGACGGCCTACTGCCTCGGGGTCGAGAAGCTGCTCGGCATCGAGGAGCAGATCCCGGACCGCGCCTCGGTCATCCGCGTGCTCCTCATGGAGCTGAACCGCCTCTCCTCGCACCTGGTGGCCATCGCCACCGGCGGCATGGAACTCGGCGCGACGACGATCATGATCTACGGCTTCCGGGATCGTGAACTCATTCTCGACATCTACGAGTTGATCACCGGCCTGCGCATGAACCACGCGTACATCCGGCCCGGCGGACTCGCCCAGGACCTGCCGCCCGGCGCGGTGGACCAGATCCGCGAGTTCGTGAAGAAGATGAACAAGAACCTTCCCGAGTACGACAAGCTCGCCACCGGGAACCCCATCTTCAAGGCCCGTATGCAGGACGTCGGCTACCTCGACCTCGCCGGCTGCATGGCGCTCGGCGCCACCGGCCCGGTCCTGCGCTCGGCGGGCCTGCCGCACGACCTGCGCAAGTCCCAGCCCTACTGCGGCTACGAGAACTACGACTTCGAGATCCCCACCGCGGACACCTGCGACTCCTACGGCCGCTTCCTCATCCGCCTCGAGGAGATGCGGCAGTCGCTGCGCATCGTCGAGCAGTGCCTGGACCGGCTCGCCCCCGGACCGGTGATGGTCGCCGACAAGAAGATCGCCTGGCCCGCCCAACTGGCCCTCGGCCCGGACGGTCTCGGCAACTCGCTCGACCACATCAAGAAGATCATGGGCACCTCCATGGAGTCCCTGATCCACCACTTCAAGCTGGTGACCGAGGGCTTCCGGGTCCCCGCCGGACAGGTGTACACCGCGGTCGAGTCGCCCAAGGGCGAACTGGGCGTGCACGTCGTCTCCGACGGCGGCACCCGCCCCTACCGGGTCCACTTCCGTGACCCGTCCTTCACCAATCTGCAGGCCATGGCGGCGATGTGCGAGGGCGGCCAGGTCGCCGACGTCATCGTCGCCGTCGCGTCCATCGACCCCGTGATGGGAGGCGTCGACCGGTGACCACCACTCCTGAAGAGCAGGACACGGGCGTCAGCCTGGGCATGCCCCAACTCCCCGCCCCCGACTACCCGGCCGACGTCCGGGCCCGGTTGGGCGCGGACGCCAAGGAGATCATCGCCCGCTACCCGGGATCGCGGTCCGCGCTCCTGCCCCTGCTGCACCTGGTGCAGGCGGAGGAGGGCCACGTCACGCGCACGGGCATGCGGTTCTGCGCCGAGACACTGGGCCTGACCACCGCCGAGGTCACCGCCGTGGCGACCTTCTACACCATGTACCGGCGCAAGCCCTCCGGTGACTACCAGGTCGGCGTCTGCACCAACACGCTGTGCGCGGTGATGGGCGGCGACGCGATCTTCGAAGAGCTCAAGCAGCACCTCGGCGTCGGCAACGACGAGACGACCGAGGACGGCAAGATCACCCTTGAGCACATCGAGTGCAACGCGGCCTGCGACTTCGCCCCCGTGGTGATGGTCAACTGGGAGTTCTTCGACAACCAGACGCCCCAGTCCGCCAAGCGGCTCGTCGACGACCTGCGCGCGGGCGTCCCCGTCGAACCCACCCGCGGCGCGCCGCTGTGCACGTACAAGGAGACCGCCCGGATCCTGGCGGGCTTCCCCGACGAGCGCCCCGGTGCCGTCGAGGCGAGCGGTGGCGCGGGCCCCGCCTCACTGATCGGACTGCGCCTGGCCAAGGGCGAGGCGTCGCAACGGCGCGTGGTCCACCCGCGCGCGGGAGGTCCGCAGACCGACGCGCCCGCCGAGCACCTCAGCTCGCACGACGCACCGCAGCAGACCTCGGCATCCGACCCGGCCCACCCGGCCGGACCGACCGCCGAGGAGGGGGAGTGATGACCTTGGCAGCCGAGATCGACAACGAGACCAGCCCCGAGAAACTGCTCTCGCCGGTCCTCTCCGCCTTCTGGGACGAGGAGAAGCCCTGGACGCTGGAGACCTACCGGCGGCACGAGGGGTACGAGGGTCTGCGCAAGGCGCTCGCCATGGCCCCGGACGACCTCATCGCGTACGTGAAGGACGCGGGTCTGCGGGGCCGGGGCGGCGCCGGATTCCCCACCGGGATGAAGTGGCAGTTCATCCCGCAGGGAGACGGCAAACCGCACTATCTAGTTGTCAACGCCGACGAGTCGGAGCCGGGGACCTGCAAGGACATCCCGCTCCTCTTCGCGAACCCGCACTCCCTCATCGAGGGGATCGTGATCGCGTGCTACGCGATCCGGTCGTCGCATGCCTTCATCTATCTGCGGGGCGAGGTCGTCCCCGTGCTGCGCAGGCTGCACGAGGCCGTCCGCGAGGCCTATGCGGCGGGCTACCTCGGCAAGAACGTCCTGGGCAGCGGACTCGATCTCGAACTCACCGTGCACGCGGGCGCGGGCGCGTACATCTGCGGTGAGGAGACCGCGCTGCTCGACTCGCTCGAAGGCCGCCGGGGCCAACCGCGACTGCGTCCCCCCTTCCCGGCCGTCGCGGGCCTTTACGCATGCCCCACTGTCGTGAACAACGTCGAGTCCATCGCGTCGGTTCCCGCGATCCTGAACCGCGGAAAAGACTGGTTCAAGTCGATGGGGAGCGAGAAGTCCCCGGGCTTCACGCTCTACTCGCTGAGCGGCCACGTCACCAACCCCGGCCAGTACGAGGCGCCGCTCGGCATCACGCTGCGCCAGCTGCTCGACATGAGCGGCGGCATGCGCGCCGGACACCGGCTCAAGTTCTGGACGCCCGGCGGCTCTTCGACGCCGATGTTCACCGACGAGCACCTCGACGTCCCCCTCGACTACGAGGGCGTGGGCGCCGCCGGTTCGATGCTCGGCACCAAGGCGCTCCAGTGCTTCGACGAGACGACGTGCGTCGTGCGGGCCGTCACCCGGTGGACCGAGTTCTACGCCCATGAGTCCTGCGGCAAGTGCACGCCCTGCCGCGAAGGGACGTACTGGCTGGTGCAGTTGCTGCGGGACATCGAGGCCGGCAAGGGCTCCATGGGCGACCTCGACAAGCTGAACGACATCGCCGACAACATCAACGGCAAGTCCTTCTGCGCCCTCGGCGACGGCGCGGCCTCGCCGATCTTCTCCTCGCTGAAGTACTTCCGCGCGGAGTACGAGCAGCACATCACCGGCAGGGGCTGCCCCTTCGATCCGGCCAAGTCGACTCTCTGGGCCGACCGGCCCGCCGACCACGCGGAGGTGAACGCATGACAGTGACCACGAACAGCGCTCCCTCCGGGGGCGGGGAGGCGGCCGTTCCGCCGGAGGACCTCGTCTCGCTGACGATCGACGGCATCGAGATCAGCGTCCCCAAGGGGACGCTGGTGATCCGCGCCGCCGAACTCCTCGGCATCGAGATCCCCCGCTTCTGCGACCACCCGCTGCTCGACCCGGCGGGCGCCTGCCGCCAGTGCATCGTGGAGGTGGAGGGCCAGCGCAAGCCGATGGCGTCCTGCACCATCACCTGTACCGACGGCATGGTCGTCAAGTCGCAGCTGACCTCGCCGGTCGCCGAGAAGTCGCAGCGCGGTGTGATGGAGCTGCTGCTCATCAACCACCCGCTGGACTGCCCGGTGTGCGACAAGGGCGGCGAGTGCCCCCTGCAGAACCAGGCGATGCAGGTCGGCGAAGCGGACTCCCGCTTCGAGGGCAAGAAGCGCACGTACGAGAAGCCGGTGCCGATCTCCACCCAGGTGCTGCTCGACCGCGAGCGGTGCGTGCTGTGCGCGCGCTGCACCCGGTTCAGCAACCAGATCGCCGGCGACCCGATGATCGAGCTGATCGAGCGCGGCGCGCTCCAGCAGGTCGGCACGGGGGAGGGCGACCCCTTCGAGTCGTACTTCTCCGGGAACACCATCCAGATGTGCCCGGTGGGCGCGCTGACCTCGGCGGCGTACCGCTTCCGTTCACGCCCCTTCGACCTGGTGTCGTCGCCGTCGGTGTGCGAGCACTGCTCGGGCGGCTGCGCGACCCGCACCGACCACCGCCGCGGCAAGGTCATGCGGCGGCTCGCGGCGGAGGACCCCGAGGTCAACGAGGAGTGGATGTGCGACAAGGGGCGCTTCGCCTTCCGCTACGCCCAGCGGCCCGACCGGCTCACCCACCCCCTGGTGCGCAACGCCTCGGGTGAACTGGAGCCCGCCAGCTGGCCCGAGGCCCTGGCGGCCGCGGCCCGCGGCCTCGCCGCCGCGCGCGGCCGGGCCGGGGTGCTGACCGGCGGCAGGCTCACGGTCGAGGACGCCTACGCGTACAGCAAGTACGCGCGCGTGGCGCTCGACACGAACGACATCGACTTCCGCGCGCGCGTGCACAGCAGCGAGGAGGCCGACTTCCTCGCGGCGCGGGTGGCCGGACGGGGCCTGGACCTCGACGGGACCGGTGTCACGTACGCCGCTCTGGAGAAGGCCCCCGCGGTCCTGCTCGTCGGTCTGGAGGCGGAGGAGGAGGCGCCCGGCGTCTTCCTGCGGCTGCGCAAGGCCTGGCGCAAGCACGGCCAGCGCACCTTCTCCCTCGCCACGCACATGACCCGGGGCCTGGAGAAGGCGGGCGGCACGCTGCTGCCCGCGGCTCCCGGCACCGAGACGGAGTGGCTGGACGCGCTCGCGTCCGGGGTGGGCCTTGCGGACGACGGGGCCAAGGCCGCGGACGCTCTGCGCGCTGCGGGCGCCGTCATCGTCATCGGTGAACGGCTCGCGGCGGTTCCCGGCGGGCTCACCGCGGCCGCGCGGGCCGCCTCCGCGACCGGCGCCCAGCTGGTGTGGATCCCGCGCAGGGCCGGGGAGCGTGCCGCCGTCGAGGTGGGCGCGCTGCCGTCGCTGCTGCCCGGCGGACGTCCGGCCACCGACCCGCGCGCGCGGGACGAGGTCGCGGCCGCCTGGGGCGTCGCCGAACTCCCGCACCGCTACGGCCGCGACACCGGCCAGATCCTGGAGGCCGCCGCCACCGGCGAACTGGGCGCGCTGCTCGTGGCGGGCGTCGAGGTGGCCGACCTGCCGGATCCGGCGCGCGCGCGTGAGGCGCTCGACGCGGTCGGTTTCCTGGTCTCGCTGGAGCTGCGGCCCAGCGAGGTGACACAACGGGCGCACGTCGTCCTTCCGGTGGCCGCCGTCGCGGAGAAGCCCGGCACGTTCCTCAACTGGGAGGGCCGCGCGCGGATGTTCGATGCCGCACTCAAGCCGGACCAGATGACGCGCAGGCTGGCCCCCACCGACGCGCGCGTACTGCACATGCTGGCCGACGCCGGTGACCTCCACCTCGGCCTGCCCGACCTGGTGACGCTCCGCCGCGAGCTCGACCGGCTCGGCGGCTGGGACGGCCCGCATGCCACCGAGCCGCTGGAGACGGCGGCCCAGCCGCCGCGGCCCGCCTCCGGAGAGGCCGTGCTCGCCGGGCACCGGCTCCTGCTCGACCAGGGCCGCCTCCAGGACGGCGACGAAGCGCTGGCCGGTACGCGGCACGCGGCCCACGCGCGCGTGTCCGCCGCCACGGCCGCCGAGGCGGGCGTGAAGGACGGCGACCTCCTCGCGGTCACCGGCCCCGCCGGGTCGACCGCGCTGCCGCTCCAGGTCACGCAGATGCCCGACCGGGTGGTCTGGCTGCCGCTGAACTCGACCGGGGGAGGCGTCACTTCGGACACCGGCGCCCGCCCCGGCGAACTCGTCCGTATCGGCCCGGCGGTCCTGCCGGAGCCCACCGAGGCCCCGGAGGTGACGTCGTGAGGCACACCGTGGTGCCGCTTGCGGCGGAAGACCTGTCCATGTTCGGCCGCGACCCCTGGTGGCTGATCGCCCTCAAGGCGGTCTTCTGCTTCGCGTTCCTGATGGTGACGGTCCTCTTCTCCATCGTGTGGGAGCGCAAGGTCGTCGCGTGGATGCAGCTGCGCATCGGCCCCAACCGGCACGGGCCCTGGGGGATGCTCCAGTCCCTCGCCGACGGCGTCAAGCTGATGCTGAAGGAAGACGTCATCGTCAAGCGCGCGGACAAGGTGGTCTACGTCCTCGCGCCGATCGTCGCGGCGATCCCCGCCTTCATGGCGATCGCGGTGATCCCCTTCGGGCCCGCGGGCAACGAGGTCTCGATCTTCGGCCAGCGCACCACGATGCAACTCACCGACCTGCCGATCGCGATGCTCTACATCCTCGCGGTCGCCTCCGTCGGCATCTACGGCATCGTGCTCGCGGGCTGGAGCTCCGGGTCCACCTATCCGCTCCTCGGCGGACTGCGTTCCTGCGCGCAGATGATCTCGTACGAGATCGCGATGGGCGCGGCGTTCGCCTCCGTCTTCCTCTACTCCGGGTCGATGTCGACCTCGGCGATCGTGGAGGCGCAGGCCGACCGCTGGTACGTACTGCTGCTGCCGGTGTCGTTCCTCATCTACATCGTGACGATGATCGGTGAGACCAACCGCGCGCCGTTCGACATGCCGGAGTCCGAGGGCGACCTCGTCGGTGGCTTCAACACCGAGTACTCCTCCATCAAGTTCGCGCTGTTCATGCTCGCCGAGTACGTCAACATGGTCACCGTCTCGGCGGTCTCGGTCACGCTCTTCCTCGGCGGCTGGCGGGCCCCGTATCCGATCAGCACCTTCTGGGAGGGCGCGAACCACGGCTGGTGGCCGATGCTCTGGTTCGTGATCAAGGTCCAGCTGCTGCTGTTCTTCTTCATCTGGCTGCGCGGCACGCTGCCACGCGTGCGCTACGACCAGCTGATGAAGCTCGGCTGGAAGGTCCTCATCCCGGTCTCCGTCGTCTGGCTGATGCTCGTCGCCACGGTCAGGGCGATGCGGAACGAGAACTATGACTTCTCCTCGATCGCGCTCTATGTGGGCGGCGGGGTCATCGCGCTGCTGTTGCTCTCCGTGGTCGTCGACATCTTCCGCGACCGGCGGGAGAAGGAGGCCGCCGCCGAGGAGAAACCGGTCGCCTTCGACCCGATGGCGGGCGGCTTCCCCGTGCCGCCGCTGCCCGGCCAGAGCCTGCCACCCGTCCCGCGCCGACGCTCGCGCCAGGAGCGGGAGCTGATTGTCAGTGGTGGGCCGGATACTCAAAGTGACGGAACCCGAAGTGACGGAAAGGAGGCGTCCGATGGCTGAGTCGAAGAAGCAGACACCGGGATCACCGGCATCCCCGGCATCGCCCGAGTCACCCCACGAGTCGAACCAATCGAAGCAGGGGTTCCAGAACCCCGTCGCGGGCTTCGGCGTGACCTTCAAGGCCATGTTCAAGAAGCGGCTGACCGAGCAGTATCCGGAGCAGCAGAAGACCACCGCTCCCCGCTTCCACGGCAGGCACCAGCTGAACCGCCATCCGGACGGCCTGGAGAAGTGCGTCGGCTGCGAGCTCTGCGCCTGGGCCTGCCCCGCCGACGCCATCTACGTGGAGGGCGCGGACAACACGGAAGAGGAGCGGTACTCCCCGGGCGAGCGGTACGGCCGCGTCTACCAGATCAACTACGCCCGCTGCATCCTGTGCGGCCTGTGCATCGAGGCGTGCCCCACGCGCGCGCTGACGATGACGAACGAGTTCGAGCTGGCCGACAGCAGCCGCGAGAACCTCATCTACACCAAGGAGCAGCTGCTCGCCGGGCTCGAGGAGGGCATGGTCGAAAGCCCGCACTCGATCTTCCCCGGCATGGACGAGCAGGACTACTACCGAGGTCTGGTGACCGAGGCCGCGCCGGGGACGGTTCCCCAAGTGGCCCGCTCCAAGGGCGAGACGCCCCAGGAGGCGGCCTCGGACTTCGGGGACGGCGAACCGGCCTCCGGGAAGGTGGTCGGCGGACCGGCGTCGGAGAAGGTGATCCGCCGATGACGCAGCTCGCCGCCTACACCACCTCCACGGGCGAGGCCTTCCAGTTCTGGATCCTCGGCACGGTCGCCGTGATCGGCGCCCTGTGCACGATCCTCATGAAGAAGGCCGTGCACAGCGCGCTCTGTCTCGCCGGGACCATGATCATCCTGGCGGTCTTCTACCTCGCCAACGGCGCGTACTTCCTGGGCGTCGTCCAGATCGTCGTCTACACGGGCGCGATCATGATGCTCTTCCTCTTCGTGGTCATGCTCGTCGGTGTCACCGCCGCCGACTCCCTGAAGGAGACCATCAAGGGCCAGCGCTGGCTGGCGCTGCTCTGCGGACTCGGCTTCGCGGTGCTGCTCTTCGCGGGCATCGGGAACGCCTCGGTGAAGGAGTTCAACGGCCTCGGCAAGGCGAACGCCGGCGGCAACGTCGAGGGCCTGGCGGAACTCATCTTCACCAAGTACGTCTTCGCCTTCGAGATCACCGGCGCGCTGCTCATCACCGCCACGGTCGGCGCGATGGTGCTCACCCACCGCGAGCGCACGGAGCGCGCCAAGACCCAGCGCGAGCGGTCCGAGGAGCGCGTGCGCGAGGGCAAGCACCTGCCGCCGCTGCCCGCCCCGGGTGTGTACGCCCGGCACAACGCCGTGGACATCGCCGGTCTGCTCCCCGACGGCACGCCCTCGGAGCTGACGGTCAACAAGACGCTGCGCGAGCGCGGCCAGATCCGTGACGTGTCGAGCGAGGCCCTGGACGACCTGCGGGCGCTGGAGCAGCGCTCCACCGACCGGCTGGAGCGGCCCGACCTGCGCGCGACCGACAGCGGGCGGACCGAGGAGGCGTCGAAGTGAACCCCGTCAACTACCTCTATCTCGCCGCCCTGTTGTTCGCGATCGGTGCCACCGGCGTGCTCATCAGGCGGAACGCGATCGTGGTGTTCATGTGTATCGAGCTGATGCTCAACGCCTGCAACCTCGCGTTCGTGGCCTTCTCCCGGATGCACGGCAACCTCGACGGCCAGATCATCGCGTTCTTCACGATGGTCGTCGCCGCCGCGGAGGTCGTGGTCGGGCTCGCGATCATCGTGTCGCTCTTCCGTTCCCGCCACTCGGCCTCGGTCGACGACGCCAGCCTGATGAAGCTGTAAGGGGCTGAAAGTGGAGAACCTGATTGCGCTGCTCGTCGCGGCGCCTCTGCTCGGAGCGGCCGTACTGCTGTGCGGCGGCCGGGCGTTGGACCGCGCGGGCCACTGGCTCGGCACGCTGCTCGCGGCCGCCTCCTTCGTCGTCGCCGTGGTGCTCTTCGCGGACATGCTGGGCAAGGGCGCCGAGGAGCGCACCCTGTCGCAGCACCTGTTCAGCTGGCTGCCCGTCGAGGGCTTCCAGGCGGACGTCGCCTTCCAGCTCGACCAGCTGTCGATGACGTTCGTCCTGCTGATCTCCGGCGTCGGCACCCTGATCCACGTCTACTCCATCGGGTACATGGAGCACGACGAGCGCCGCCGCCGCTTCTTCGGCTATCTGAACCTCTTCCTCGCAGCGATGCTCCTCCTCGTCCTCGCCGACAACTACCTCCTCCTGTACGTCGGCTGGGAGGGCGTCGGTCTCGCCTCGTACCTCCTGATCGGCTTCTGGCAGCACAAGCCCAGCGCGGCCACCGCCGCGAAGAAGGCCTTCCTGGTCAACCGGGTCGGCGACATGGGCCTTTCGATCGCCATCATGCTGATGTTCACCACCTTCGGGACGTTCGCCTTCGGGCCCGTCCTGGAGGCCACGGGTGAGACCAGCGAGGGCAAGCTCACCGCCATCGGCCTGATGCTGCTGCTCGCCGCGTGCGGCAAGTCCGCCCAGGTGCCGCTGCAGTCCTGGCTCGGTGACGCGATGGAGGGCCCGACCCCGGTCTCGGCCCTCATCCACGCCGCCACGATGGTGACCGCGGGTGTCTATCTGATCGTCCGCTCCGGCGCGATCTTCAACGGAGCGCCCGAGGCGCAGCTCGTCGTCACGATCGTCGGAGCGGTCACGCTCCTGTTCGGTGCGATCGTCGGTTGCGCGAAGGACGACATCAAGAAGGCGCTCGCCGGTTCGACGATGTCCCAGATCGGCTACATGATCCTCGCCGCCGGCCTCGGCCCCATCGGCTACGTCTTCGCGATCATGCACCTGGTGACGCACGGCTTCTTCAAGGCCGGGCTCTTCCTCGGCGCCGGATCGGTCATGCACGGCATGAACGACGAGGTCGACATGAGGAAGTACGGCGGCCTCAGGAAGTACATGCCGGTCACCTTCGTCACCTTCGGGCTCGGCTATCTCGCGATCATCGGCTTCCCCGGTCTCTCCGGCTTCTTCTCCAAGGACAAGATCATCGAGGCGGCCTTCGCCAAGGGCGGCACCGAGGGGTGGATCCTCGGCTCGGTGGCGCTGCTCGGCGCGGCCATCACCGCGTACTACATGACGCGCGTGATGCTCCTGACCTTCTTCGGAGAGAAGCGCTGGCAGCCGGATGCCGAAGGACACGCACCGCACCCGCACGAGTCTCCGAAGACCATGACGATCCCGATGATCGTGCTCGCCTTCGGTTCGGTCTTCGCGGGCGGCTTCTTCGGCATCGGCGACCGCTTCCTGCACTGGCTGGAGCCGGTCACCGGCCACAAGCACGGTCACTCCCCGCTCAGCGCCGCCACGGTCACGGGCGCCACCGTGGGCGTCCTGCTCATCGGCGTCGCCCTGGCCTACCTCCAGTACGGGCGCGGGCCCGTACCGGTCACCGCCCCGCGCGGCTCGCTGCTCACCCGGGCCGCCCGCCGCGACCTCCTCCAGGACGACTTCAACCACGTCGTCCTGGTGCGCGGCGGTGAGCACCTCACGCGCTCCCTGGTCTACGTCGACCACACCCTGGTCGACGGGGTCGTCAACGGCACGGCGGCCACGATGGGCGGCCTCTCCGGGCGCCTGCGCAAACTGCAGAACGGCTACGCCCGCTCCTACGCGGTCTCGATGTTCGGCGGCGCTGCGGTGCTCATCGCCGCGACCCTGCTGATGAGGGCGGTCTGATACCGATGTCCTTTCCACTGCTGACAGCGACGGCGGCCCTGCCCGCGGTCGGCGCGATCGCCACGGCGGCCGTCCCGGCCGCCCGGCGGTCCGCCGCCAAGTGGCTCGCGCTGCTCGTCTCGCTCGCCACGCTGGCGCTCGCCGTGACCGTCCTCGTGCGGTTCGACCCGGACGGCGACCGCTATCAACTCACCGAGTCCCGCGCGTGGATCGCGGAGTTCGGGGTGCGGTACGAGCTGGGGGTCGACGGCATCGGCGTCGCGCTCATCGGCCTCACCGCGCTGCTGATCCCGTTCATCATCCTGGCGGGCTGGCACGACGCCGATCCCCTGGAGACCAAGTCGTCCCGGTGGCGGCCGACGCAGGGCTTCTTCGCCCTGATCCTCGCCGTCGAGGCGATGGTGATCATCTCCTTCGAGGCCACCGACGTCTTCCTCTTCTACATCTTCTTCGAAGCCATGCTCATCCCGATGTACTTCCTCATCGGTGGCTTCGGGGACCGCGCCCACGCGGGCAGCGACGAGAACGCCTCGGCGCAGCGCAGTTACGCGGCCGTGAAGTTCCTGCTCTACAACCTCGTCGGCGGTCTCATCATGCTGGCCGCGGTGATCGGGCTCTACGTGGTCGCGGGGAACTTCTCGCTCCAGGAGATCGCCGAGGCCCGCGCCAACGGCACGCTCGACATGGCGACCAGCACCGAGCGGTGGCTCTTCCTCGGCTTCTTCTTCGCCTTCGCGGTGAAGGCGCCGCTGTGGCCGCTGCACACCTGGCTGCCGAACGCGATGGGCGAGTCCACGGCCCCCGTCGCCGTGCTGATCACGGCGGTGGTCGACAAGGTCGGCACCTTCGCGATGCTGCGGTTCTGCCTCGGGCTCTTCCCCGAGGCGAGCAAGTGGGCGACGCCGGTCATCCTCGTACTCGCGCTGATCAGCATCATCTACGGCGCGCTGCTCGCCGTCGGCCAGCGCGACATCAAGCGCCTGGTGGCGTACGCGTCGATCTCGCACTTCGGGTTCATCGTCCTCGGCATCTTCGCGATGACCTCGCAGGGCCAGTCGGGCGCGACGCTCTACATGGTCAACCACGGCCTGTCGACCGCCGCGCTGATGCTGGTGGCCGGCTTCCTGATCTCGCGGCGCGGCTCGCGTCTGATCGCCGACTACGGAGGGGTGCAGAAAGTCGCCCCGGTGCTCGCGGGCACCTTCCTGATCGGCGGTCTGGCCACGCTCTCGCTGCCGGGGCTCGCACCCTTCGTGAGTGAATTCCTGGTCCTGGTCGGCGCGTTCGCGCGCTATCCGGTGGTCGGGATCATCGCGACCCTCGGTATCGTGCTCGCCGCGCTCTACACCCTCGTCCTCTACCAGCGGACGATGACGGGCCCCGTGAAGCCGGAGGTCTCGGCCATGCCGGACCTGCGGGTGCGGGAACTGGTCGTCGTCGCCCCGCTGATCGCGCTCCTGATCGGCCTCGGGGTCTACCCCAAGCCGCTCACCGAGCTGGTGAACCCGGCGGTCGAGCACACCATGTCCGACGTACAGCAGAAGGACCCCGAGCCCGAGGTGGAGGCGGCCAAGTGAGCGCATCAGCCGTCCACAGCCTGTGGACAACGGCCGCCGATCCGATCGACAAGATCGGCGCGCCCAAGATCGAGTATGGACAGCTGTCACCGACGTTGATCGTCATCGGTGCGGCCGTCGTCGGAGTGCTCGTCGAAGCCTTCGTCCCGCGCAAGTTCCGTTACTACGTGCAGTTGTTCCTGTCCGTCGTCGCCCTCGCCGCGGCCTTCGCCGCCGTCGTCGGGCTCGCGGCCCGCGGGTTCGGTACGACGAAGGCGCAGATCGCGGCGATGGGCGCGATCGCGGTCGACGGCCCCGCGCTCTTCCTCCAGGGCACGATCCTGCTCGCCGGGCTCGTCGCCATCTTCACCTTCGCCGAGCGGCGGCTCGACCCGCTGGCGCACGGCAACCGCGTCGACTCCTTCGTCGCGCAGGCCGGGGCGGTGCCCGGCAGCGAAGGCGAACAGGCCGCCACCAAGGCGGGGTTCACCACCACCGAGGTGTTCCCGCTGGCGCTCTTCGCCATCGGCGGCATGCTCGTCTTCCCCGCGGCCAACGACCTCCTGACGCTCTTCATCGCGCTGGAAGTCTTCTCCCTGCCGCTGTACCTGCTGTGCGCGCTCGCCCGCCGCAAGCGCCTCATGTCGCAGGAAGCCGCCGTCAAGTACTTCCTGCTCGGCGCGTTCGCCTCCGCGTTCACGCTCTTCGGCATCGCGCTCCTGTACGGGTACGCGGGCTCGGTGTCGTACGCGACGATCGCGGACGTCGTCGAGGGCAACGTCTCGACGGTGGACCCGGCGCTCGCCGAGACCATGGGCAACGACGCGCTGCTTCTGATCGGCGTCGCGATGGTCGTCATGGGGCTGCTCTTCAAGGTGGGCGCGGTGCCGTTCCACATGTGGACGCCCGACGTGTACCAGGGCGCTCCGACCCCGGTCACCGGTTTCATGGCGGCGGCGACGAAGGTGGCCGCGTTCGGCGCGCTGCTGCGGCTGCTGTACGTGGTCCTGCCGGGCCTGCGCTGGGACTGGCGGCCGGTCATGTGGGGCATCGCGATCATCACGATGCTGGGCGGCGCGATCGTCGCGATCACCCAGACCGACATCAAGCGGCTCCTCGCGTACTCGTCCATCGCGCACGCGGGCTTCATCCTCGCCGGTGTCATCGCCACCACCCCGGACGGCGTCTCCTCGGTCCTCTTCTATCTGGCGGCCTACTCCTTCGTGACGATCGGCGCTTTCGCCGTGGTCACGCTGGTGCGCGACGCGGGGGGCGAGGCCACGCACCTGTCCAAGTGGGCGGGGCTCGGGCGGCGGTCCCCGCTGGTCGCGGCGGTCTTCGCGGTCTTCCTGCTGGCCTTCGCCGGCATTCCGCTGACCTCCGGGTTCACGGGGAAGTTCGCGGTCTTCAAGGCGGCGGCCGAGGGCGGCGCGGGCGCGCTCGTCGTGGTCGGCGTGCTGTCGTCCGCGATCGCCGCGTTCTTCTACATCCGTGTGATCGTGCTCATGTTCTTCAGCGAGCCGAAGGCGGACGGCCCCACGGTCGCCGTGCCCTCGCCGCTGACCATGACGGCGATCGGCGTGGGCGTCGCGGTGACGCTGGTGCTGGGTGTGGCCCCGCAGTACTTCCTGGACCTGGCCGGGCAGGCGGGGGTCTTCGTCCGGTAGGCCGTCGTCCTTGAAGTCGAACGTATGTCGCCGCCCGGCATCCCGATCTGGGGATGCCGGGCGGCGGCCTGTGGATAACTTCTCGGGCTGTCGGTGCGGGGCCCTATCGTGGAGGCAGTGGTCGGGGCAGCGACCCGAGCGGTGACCGAGGCAGGACGTACGGCGGGGGACAGGGCGATGGATGGGACCAGCGGCATGAGCGAGGTGACGGCGTCGGCACCGGTGCCGGGCGGCACGGCGACCGGCTCGGTGACGGAGAGCGACGCGCTGCGGACGCTCCACCGCGTCTTCGGGTACGACGCCTTCCGGGGCGAGCAGGAAGCCATCATCGACCATGTGGTGGCCGGTGGTGACGCCGTCGTCCTCATGCCCACCGGTGGCGGAAAGTCCCTCTGCTATCAGATCCCGGCCCTGGTCAGACCGGGTACGGGCGTGGTGGTCTCCCCGCTCATCGCGCTCATGCAGGACCAGGTGGACGCGCTGCGGGCGGCCGGTGTGCGCGCCGGGTTCATCAACTCCACGCAGGACTTCGACGAGCGGCGCGTGATGGAGGCCGAGTTCCTCGCGGGGGAGCTGGACGTGCTCTATCTCGCTCCGGAGCGGCTGCGGCTCGACGCCACCCTCGACCTCCTCTCGCGCGGCAAGATCTCCGTCTTCGCCATCGACGAGGCGCACTGCGTCGCGCAGTGGGGGCATGACTTCCGGCCCGACTATCTGGCTCTCTCCGTGCTCGGGCAGCGCTGGCCGGACGTGCCCCGCATCGCCCTGACGGCGACGGCCACGCACGCCACGCACCGGGAGATCACCGAGCGGCTCGGCATGCCGGACGCCAAGCACTTCGTGGCGAGCTTCGACCGGCCCAACATCCAGTACCGCATCGTGCCCAAGGCCGAGCCGAAGAAGCAGCTCCTCGCCTTCCTGAAGGAGGAGCACGAGGGCGACGCCGGCATCGTCTACTGCCTCTCGCGCAATTCGGTGGAGAAGACCGCCGAGTTCCTGTGCCGGAACGGCATCGAGGCCGTCCCGTACCACGCGGGCCTCGACGGCGGCACGCGCGCGGCCCACCAGTCGCGCTTCCTGCGGGAGGAAGGCCTCGTCGTCTGCGCGACGATCGCCTTCGGCATGGGCATCGACAAGCCGGACGTCCGCTTCGTCGCCCACCTCGACCTGCCCAAGTCGGTCGAGGGGTACTACCAGGAGACGGGCCGCGCGGGCCGCGACGGCCTACCCTCGACGGCCTGGATGGCGTATGGCCTCCAGGACGTCGTGCAGCAGCGCAAGATGATCCAGGGCAGCGAGGGCGACGAGGCGTTCCGGCGCCGGGCCGCCTCCCACCTGGACTCGATGCTGGCGCTCTGCGAGACCGCGCAGTGCCGCCGGGCCCAGCTGCTCACGTACTTCGGCCAGGAGGCGGCGGCACAGTCCTGCGGGAACTGCGACACGTGCCTCGCCCCGCCCGAAACCTGGGACGGCACGGTCGCGGCGCAGAAGGTGCTCTCCACGGTGGTGCGCCTCCAGCGCGAGCGCGGCCAGAAGTTCGGCGCGGGCCAGATCATCGACATCCTGCTGGGCAAGAAGACCGCGAAGGTCATCCAGTTCGACCACGACCAGCTCTCCGTCTTCGGCATCGGCGAGGAGCTGGCGGAGGCCGAATGGCGGGGCGTGGTGCGGCAGTTGCTGGCGCAGGGCCTCCTCGCGGTCGAGGGGGAGTACGGCACGCTGGTGCTCACCGAGACGAGCGGTTCCGTCCTCGGCCGTGAGCGCGAGGTGCGGCTGCGCAAGGAGCCGAAGCGGGCCCCGGCGGCGCGGGCGGCAAAGGGCGAGCGCAAGGCGAAGGCGGCGGCAGCGGTCGCCGAGCTGCCCCCGGAGGCGGTGCCGGTCTTCGAGGCGCTGCGTGCCTGGCGCGGCGCCCAGGCCAAGGAGCAGGGCGTCCCCGCGTACGTGATCTTCCACGACGCCACGCTGCGTGAGATCGCCACGCTGCGGCCGACGTCCGTCGGGGACCTCGCGGGCATCAGCGGGGTCGGCGAGAAGAAGCGGGCGACGTACGGCGAGGGTGTGGTCGGGGTCGTCGCGGAGTTCACGGGCGGCGCGGCGGCTTCCGGCGGGACGCCGCCCGGGGAGCGGTCCGCGGTGCCCGAGCCGAGGCTCAGCGAGGACGTGGAGCCGGAGTGGGGGGACGAGGAGGAGCCGGACTGGTCGTCCTGAGGAGGGTGGCCGGAGCGGCGCCGGGCGGGGGAGCGGGAGCCGGGTGCGCCTCGGGCCCGGCACAGGCCGGGCCCGAGGGGTGAGGCGGCGGTCCGCCGGTGCAGGTGGTCGGCTCAGCGGGCCGCCACGGTCGGTGGGCCGCCACGATTGCCTCAGCGGGCCGCCACGATCCGCCCGCTCACCTCGCCGAGGCCCACCTTGGTGCCGTCCGGTCCCGGGGCCCACGCCGAGAGCGTGACCTCGTCGCCGTCCTCCAGGAACGTCCGCTTGCCGTCGGGGAGTTCGAGGGGGTCGCGGCCGTTCCAGGTGATCTCGATCAGGGAGCCGTACTGCCCGGCCGACGGCCCGCTGACCGTGCCCGAGCCGTAGAGGTCACCGGTGCGCAGGGAGGCGCCGTTGACCGTCATGTGCGCGAGCTGCTGCGCCGCCGTCCAGTACACGGTGGAGAACGGCGGCTCGGAGATGACGTGGCCGTTGAGCGTGACCGTCATGCGCAGGTCGTAGCCGCCCGGCTCGTCCGCGGCCGGCTCGGTGGAGTCGTCCAGGTAGGGCAGGAGCTGGTGCGTGCGCTCCGGGGGCGCGACCCGGGCCGCGTCCAGCGCGTCGAGGGGGGTGATCCACGCCGACACCGACGTGGCGAACGACTTGCCGAGGAACGGCCCGAGGGGGACGTACTCCCAGGCCTGGATGTCGCGCGCCGACCAGTCGTTGAGGAGGGTGAGGCCGAAGACGTGCTCGCGGAAGTCCGCGAGGGGCACGGGGGTGCCGTGCTCCGAGGGCGCGCCGACGACGAAGCCGACCTCCGCCTCGATGTCGAGGCGGGCCGAGGGGCCGAAGGCGGGGGCCGTGTCGGTGGGCGCCTTGCGCTGGCCGCTGGGGCGCACCACGTCCGTCCCGGAGACCACGACGGTGCCGGACCGGCCGTGGTAACCGATCGGCAGGTGCTTCCAGTTGGGGGTCAGCGGGGTCGGCGAGTCCGGGCGGAACATCTTGCCCAGGTTGGTCGCGTGGTGCTCCGAGGCGTAGAAGTCGACGTAGTCCGCGACCTCGAACGGCAGGTGCAGGGTGACGTCGGAGAGGGGGTGGAGCAGGGGGCGTACGGAATCCCGGTAGGAGGGGACGGTCACCCACGCCGTCAGGGCGCGCCGCACGTCGGACCAGGCGGTGCGGCCCGCGGAGAGGAGGGCGTTCAGCGTGGGCCGGGCGAGGAGCGAGACGTAGGGGGAGCCGAGGGCGGCGGCCGCGGCGCCCGCGTCCAGGACGTACGAGCCGAGCCGTACCCCTACCCTGCGCTGGTCGTTGCGCTCCCCGGCCAGGGAGAACACGCCGTAGGGGAGGTTGTGCGGTCCGAAGGGGTCGCCCTCGGGCAGGCCGAAGGGGTCGCCCTCTGAGCGGCCGACGGAGTCGCTGTCGGGGAGGCCGGGGGAGTCACCGGCGGCCGGGTCGAGCGGGGTCTGCTCGGACATGCGTACCTGCCTCGCTTTCCATAGGGGTGTGCCACACGTTACGTGTGTAGTCCCCTGTTTCGGCAGTGCCTAAAGAGTTCGTAATGTCCGGATAAGCCTTGCTGGAGTGGTCAATTACGCCTTAGCGTCTTTTGCCTCAGCGGTTCTTGGGGGCGCGGGCGGGGTGGGTCCGGGTCGGGGTTGAGGGCGTACGTGGGGGGACCCGTGGCCAGGATGAGCAGCGGTGCGCCGTGCGCACCGGACCGGAGTGTTCCGGGGCTGATCGTGAAGTTCGGCGACTACCCCCTGCACCACGGCGGAGTGGGCGCGATCCGCAGCCTCGGCCGGCTGGGCGTGCCGATGTACGCGATCACGGAGGACCGCTACACGCCCGCGGCCGCCTCCCGCCATCTGACCCGCGCCTTCCCCTGGCCGACGACCGGCACCGAGGAGCCGGAACGCCTCGTGGAGGGGTTGTTGCGGGTGGGGCGCCGGATCGGGGCGCCGACCGTCCTCATCCCCACCGACGAGGAGGCGGCCGTCCTCATCGCCGAGCACCAGGACGAGCTGTCCGGGCCGCGGACCGGCTTCGGCGGGTTCCTCTTCCCGCGCGTGGAGGCGGAGTTGCCGCGGCGCCTGGCGAGCAAGCAGGGGCTGCACGAGCTGTGCGTGGAGCACGGGGTCGCCTCTCCGGCCGCCGCGTTCCCCGAGAGCCGGGCGGAGGTGGAGGAGTTCGCGGCCACGGCGCGCTTCCCGGTGGTGGCCAAGAACCGCGAGGCCTTCACCCGCCGGAAGCGGCCCGCGGTGCACGGCACCACCCGTATCGAGACCGCGCGGGGCCTGCTCGCGCTCGCCGGTGACTGGGGGGAGCGGCCCGGCGTGATCCTCCAGGAGTATCTGCCGAGGGAGCAGGCCGAGGACTGGATCGTGCACGCGTACTTCGACGCGGACTCAAAGCCGCGCGCGCTCTTCACGGGCGTCAAGGTCCGCGCCTGGCCGCCGCACGCGGGGATGACGGCGAGCGCGTACGTCGTGGACAACCCGGAACTCGCGGACCTCGCCGCGCGTTTCATCAAGCGGATCGGCTTCACCGGCGTCATCGACCTCGACCTGCGCTTCGACCGGCGCGACGGTCAGTACAAGCTGCTCGACTTCAACCCCCGGATGGGCGCCCAGTTCCGGCTCTTCGAGAGCGGGGCTGGCATCGACGTCGTCCGTGCCCTGCACCTCGACCTGACGGGGCGTGCCGTCCCCGAGGGGGCCCAGCGCCCCGGCCATCGGTTCGTCGTGGAGAACATCGACCTGCCCGCCCTCCTCGCGTACCGCCGCAGCGGCTATACGACGCCGCACGCGCCCGCCCGCGCGAGCGGTACGGAGCTGGCGTGGCTCGCCGCGGACGACATGCTGCCGTTCTTCACGATGCTCGCGAGGGTCGCGGGGCCGGGGGCCCGGAATCTGTACCAGCTGTGGCGCGCGGGGCGCCGTGGCGGCATCACCAGGGGGAGGGTTCCGTGAGCGAACCGGTGGCAGTCATCGGGGCCGGGCCGTACGGCTTGTCGACCGCGGCCCATCTGCGGGCGCGCGGCATACCGGTGCGGGTGTTCGGCGACCCGATGGTGAGCTGGCGTGCGCACATGCCCAAGGGGATGCTGCTGAAGTCGACGCCGGCGGCTTCGAACATCGACGCGCCGCAGCGCGGGCACGACCTCGTCGACTACTGCGACGCGGCGGGGATACGGCGCCTCGTCACGGACGAGGACATCGTCCCGGTCGAGACCTTCGTGGCGTACGGGGAGTGGTTCCGGCAGCAGCTGGTGCCGGGGGTGGAGCGGGTGCGGGTGGTCTCCGTGGAGCGGCGTGGCGCGGGCGGCGACCTCGCGCGCCCGCTGGGCCCCCCGCATACCTCTCCTGCCTTCGATCGGCGCCCCGGGTTCGAGCTGAAGCTGGACTCGGGGGAGCAGTTCACGGCCCGGGCGGTCGTCGTGGCGACGGGTCTTTCCGGGCTCTCGCGGCTGCCGCGCGAGCTGGCGCGGGCGGTGCCGGACGGGCCTTCCGCCACCGGTCCCGTCTCGCACAGCGCGCAGCACCACGACCTCTCCCGGTTCGCCGGGCGCGATCTGATCGTGGTGGGCGCCGGGCAGTCCGCGCTGGAGACGGCCGTGCTCGCCGCGGAGGCGGGGGCGCGGGTGCGGGTGGTGGCCCGGGGCAGGGGCGCGGTGGCCTTCGGCGAACCGCCCTGGCGGCAGCCGAGGTTCCGCCCCGAGTCGCCCTTCGGCAGGGCCTGGTCCCTGTACGCGATCAGTTACCACGCCGATCCGTACCGCCATCTGCCGCCCCAGGCACGGCACTTCCTGGTCCGGCGCGTCCTGGGGCCGCTCGGCGCGTGGTGGCTGCGGGAGCGCTATGCGGGCGCGGTCCGCACGAGCGAGGTACGGGGCATCAGGGCGGCACGGGTGCACGAGGGGCGGCCCGTCCTGACGGTCGAGACGCTGGGCGGCCGCGTGGCGGAGTTCACCGCCGACCACGTCATCGCCGCGACGGGCTACCAGGTGGACCTCGCCGCGCTGGACTTCCTCGGCCACGCCTTGCGCGCCCGCCTCGCGACGAGCCGCGGCACGCCGAGGCTGGGCGCGGGCTACTCCTCGTCCCTGCCGGGCCTGTACTTCACCGGCATGCTGGGGGGTTCGTCGTACGGGCCGGTGATGCGGTTCGTGTGCGGCACGCGGTTCGCCTCTCCGCGGTTGGCGGGGCATGTGGCGGGGGTGTGGGGGTGAGTGGGACGCGGGGTGTTTCGGAGAGCACGGTCGACGGAAGCGCCGCGTGGGGAAGGGCCACGCGGGGAAGCGCCGCTCCCGCACCGAGGTCACCCCTCGCCCGCTCCGCTGCCCCGGATGAGTCTCTCCAGGGCGTCGTCGGCGGTCTCTGCCAGCAGGTCGATGTAGTCCATGCCCACGTACACCGCGCCGCTTGAGGCCATGCCCAGATAGAAGTTGCGGTGATCGGCCATGCCGAGGGGGCAGAGAGGGGTACCGGCTTCCTCATCGAGCGCTTCGAAGATCTCCCTGTCGTCCTTCGCCAGGAGTGGATCCAGCTGGAACTCCCGCCAGCCCCGGCCGTGGTCGGAACCCCGGACGACCGTCAGTCCGCCGAACTCCGCGAGGAAGTCACGGGCGGCCGCATGGAATACGAAGCCGCCCTCGTCGCACAGGGCGCTCTCCCATGGCGCCGTGGGTACCGAACGGCCGGGAGACCAGCCGGACCTCCGCAACACGCGGTCGGTCACTTGGGACCACCGGATGCGCTACCGCACCCCCTCGATGAGCTTCCTCAAGGCCTCGTCGCCCGTTTCCGCAAGGAACGTCACCTCGTCCATGCCGACATGGACCGTGCCGTCCGCGGCCATGGCGAGGTAGGAGACGCCGCGGCCGATCCCGCCGATGGGGTAGAGGTACTTCCCCGCCTGCTCGCCGAGGTCGTCGAAGATCTCGCGGTCCCACGTGGCCACCAGCGGGTCGAGCCGGAACGGAGTGCGCGCGGCCGTCCGCCCGGGGCCCCGCTGGTGGATCTCCAGACCGCCGAACTCCCGCAGGAAGCCGCGCGCGGCCTCGTGGATCTCGAAGTCCTCGTCGGCCTCGTGCAGCGTCCGCTCCCACTCCTCCGTGGCGACGGACCGGCCGGGGTACCAGCCCGAGAGCCGCAGCACACGGTCGGTCTCGGCGGACCACCGCGTCCCGATCTCCGCGCGCAGGTCGTGCTCGGGGCTGTGGGGGAGCACGAGGTGGTCCCCCGCCGGGACGAACGGCAGCGGGGCGTCGGTGCGGCGCTCCATCACGAGCTTCTCCACGGCGTCGTAGCCGCTCTCCGCGAGCAGCTCGGCGCTGTCCCCGCCGACGTACACCGCGCCATCCGCCGCCATGCCCAGAAAGCTGTCACCGCTGTCCGCCCGGCCGATGGGGCACAGGTCGGCCCCGGCCGCGTCGACGAACGCCGCGAAGGCCCCCGTGTCCGCCGCCGCGCCGAGCGGATCGAAGTGGTAGGGCGACTGAGGCATGACCGGGCCGGGCGTCCACTCGTCGGTCCGCAGCCCGCCGAACTCGGCGAGGAACCGCCGAGCCGCCTCGTGGACCGGGAAACCGCGCTCTCGCAGCTCGCTCTCCCACTCCGGCCTGGGCACCCGGCGGTCCGGATCCCAGCCGGACGACCGGAGCACGCGCTTGGTCAGAGCCGACCAGCGGGACCGGAGTTCGGTCCCCTCGCCCGTTCCAGCGCCGACGCCTGCGTCCGACGCGAGCTTGTCCAGCGCCTCCCCAGGGGAAGGAGCGAGGAGCCGCACACTCTCCCGGCCGATGTAGACGGCCCCGCTCGGGGCCATGCCCACGCCGTCACCGCGGTCCGTGGCGCCGATGGGGCAGAGATACGCGGGTGAGCCCTCGTCCGGCACGTCGAAGACCTTGTCGTCCCAGTCGGCCGCGAGCGGGTCGATCCGGAACCGTCCGGCCTCCCCCGCGACGACCAGGCCACCGAACTCGGCCAGGAACCCCCGGGCCGCCGCGGACATGTCGATGCCACCGCGCCCCAGCAACGTCCGCCGCCACTCCTCGGTGGGCACCTCGCGGCCGGGGTACCAGCCTGCCTGGCGCAACGCGCGGTCGGTTGTCGCGGACCACTGCGGTCCGAGCCGGTCACTCATGACAGGGGGGCCTCTCTCACTCCGAGTCGGTCAAGCACGAACTTGCAGGAATCACAGGCTTCCTTCGGCCTCTGGTGCGCCGGGTTGCCCGCCGCACGCACGTCCACAGCGGCCATCACACCACCTCGCGGATCAACGCCCGCCTTCATGGCGTTCGACAGCGCCTCGGCCTCGCCGCACTTCCCGTGCTGTCCCAGTGCCCTCAGTTCCGCCGGAGCACGGTCGTAGGCGTCCCGGACAGCCGGATGCAAGTCGTGCTGGACGTCGGCGCCGCCCTTGATGTTCGCACCGGTGAAGGGCGTTTCGTGCCCCGGCACCGACAGCCCGGCCGCACTCGTCGGCCGGGTCTTCTTGCTCTGGCCGGTCGGAGCGTCCTGCTCCTCCTGCGCCCGCCGCCTCGCCGCGTCCCGCGCCGCCGTCTCGCAGTCCGGGGCGAGGCCCAGGGGGTCCACCGCGGTGAACGGGTTCGGGACGTACGCGCGGGGGTTCGGGCCGGGGGCCAGGCCGAGGGGGTCGACGGAGGCGTACTGGCCGGTCTCGGGGTCGTAGTGGCGCTGGTAGTTGTAGTTCAGCGCCGACTCGGGGTCGTGGTACTGGCCGGGGAACCGCAGGGGGCAGTACGCCCCTTCGCGCTCGGCCTCACCCAGGGGCGCGCCCCACACCGTGGTCCGGGCCCGCCACGCCAGCTCCCCCTCGTCGCCGACCAGCTCGGTCGGGGTGCCGACCAGGTCGGTCACGATCGAGTAGAACTGGGCGTCCACCCACTCCTGCGAGCGACCCTGGCCATGGCCCCGCCGACCATGCTCCGGGCCCTGCTCCGGGCCCTGCTCCTGCTCCTGCTCCCGCCCACGCCCCTGCGCGCCCTCCTCGCGGACGACGCGATCGACCTGGGTGACCGGGCTGAACCGGTCCGGCTCCCAGTCCCAGACCGTGCACGTGGGAGCCTCGTCACCCCTGCGCGTGACCTGCTCGGCCAGGACGAAGCCGTCCCAGGCGAACGTCACCTCCTCCACCACCGTCCGCCCGTCCGGCCCGAAGCGCTCCTTGGCGACGCGGCGGCCGAACGGGTCGTACCGGTAACCCCACTTGGTGCCGTCCGGCGTGGTGACTCCGACGAGCCGGTCCTGGCTGTCCCAGGCGTACCGCCAGACATCCGGCTTGCGCGAGAGGCGCTTCTTGCGGCGTACGACCACCCGGCCCTGGGCGTCGAACTCATAGCGGACCTCACCCGACCCGCGCCCCGCCGATCCGTGCGCCGCCGGTTCACCCCCGCCCGGCGTCCCGGGCCGTGACCCGGCGGAGCCCTGCCATTCGGCCCGGGTGAGGTTGCCCGCGGGGTCGTAGGCGTACCGCTCCGACCAGGTCGCCGCCCGCACGCCGGTGACCCGGCCGGTGCCGTCGACATCGAGCACCCGGTCACCGCCGAGCAGATCGCTGATCCCGGTGACCGCGCCGTCCGGCCGGTAGCGGTACGCCCGGTGCTGGAGGAGCCGCGGCCCGGGCGCGCCCGAGGAGCCGCCGTCCGCCGTCAGGGTCTGCGAGCCGAGCCTGCCGTCCGCGTCCCAGGTCTGGCTGAGCACGGTGGCGCCGCTCCGGCGCTCCACCTCGCGCCCCGCCTCGTCGTAACCGAAGGCGACGGTCCTGCCCGCCGTCCGCAGCAGCACCGGCCGGTCGCGGCCGTCGTACTCCCACACGCTCTCGGCGCCCGACGGCGTCACCCGGCGGGTGCGCCTGCCCAGCACGTCGTATGCCGAGCGGACGGTGGCGCCGTCGCACGTCTCGGCGAGGACGCGGCCCCGGGCGTCACGTTCGTAGGTCAGTTCGGTGTGGCCGCTGGTCACCCGGCGGACGTTGCCGACCGGGTCGTACGCGTAGGCCGTGACCCCCTCGGGAGTCCGCTCCTCGAGCACCTTGCCGAACGCGTCGCGCACGTACTCGATGCTCTGGCCCGCCCCGTTGGTCTGCCCGACCAGATGTCCCGCGGCGTCGAAGCGGTAGCTCTGCGTACGGCCGCCGAAGTCCTGCTCGCGGACCAGCCGGCCCGCCTCGTCGTAGAAGTAGCGCCAGGCCGCGCCGAGTTGGTTGGTGACCGAGGTGACGCGCAGTTCACCGTCGTAGGTGAACTCCAGCCGCGATCCGTCGGGGTTGACACGGGCCGACGGCAGGTCGAACCCGGAGTACTCGAAGCGGGTGACCTGGCCCAGCGTGTCCGTGTGCTCGACGAGGTTGCCCTCGCCGTCGTAGACGTGGTGTTCGGTGCTGCCGTCGGGCAGGATCCGGCGGCTCAGCTTGCCCTCGGGGGTCCACTCGAACCGGGTGACCGACCCGTCCGGGCCGGTCTGCGCGACCAGCCTGCCGAACGCGTCGCGCTCGAAGTGCGTCGTGCAGCCCTCGGCGTCGGTGCTGGAGCGCGGCTGCCCGGTCGCGTCGGGTTCGAGCACGGCCGTGCGCCCCGCGGCGTCGGTGATCGCGGTGAGGCCGCCGAGGTCGTTGTACCGGTAGGAGATCCGGGCGCCGGTGGGGTCGGTCTCGCCGGTGAGGTTGCCGCGTTCGTCGTACTCCAGGTGCCAGATGTGACCGTCGGCCTGGGTGACGGTGACGGGCTGGCCGTGGATGCCGTTCTGAGCCAGCTCCCGGCTGCCGTCGGGGCGGATGACGGCGGTCGGGGCGCCGTCCGCGTCATAGACGTAACGGGTCGTCCTGCCGAGCGGGTCGGTCCGCGAGAGCAGGCGGTCGTAGCGGTCCCACTCGGAGCACGTGGTGTGGCCGAGCGGATCGGTCTGGGCGACGAGCTGGCGGAGTTCGTTGTGGCGGTAGGTGGTGGTGTTGCCCAGGGAGTCGGTGTACCGCGTCGTCCGGTTCTCGTCGTCGTACGCGATGGTGCACGAGAGGCGGCCGTCGGCGCCCTCGCCCGTGACGCAGCGGTCCTGGTCGTCGTAGGTGAAGCGGTACCAGCAGCCGACGCGGTCGGTCCAGGACGTGATGCGGGAGCGGCTGTCGTAGGTGAGCGTCAGGGGCAGGCCGCTGGAGTTGTGGACCTCGGCGAGGTTGCCGTCGGCGCCGTAGACGAAGCGCCGCAGGGTGGTGCCTTCGGGCCCGTCATCGGGGTTGCGCAGGCGGAGGCCGACGACGCGGTCGCGCCGGGTGTCGACGTGGAGATGGCGGCCTGCCGAGTCGCGTACGGCGGTGGGAACGCCCTTCTTGTCACGGTCGACGTCGACGCGCAAGCCGTTGCGATCGGTGATCGCGGCCAGCGGCATCGTGAAGGCGGAGCCACTCGCTCCGGGGCTTCCGGTGGGGGCGAAGTGGCGGGTGAAGCCCGTGGCCGGGTCGGTGATGCGCAGGGGCGCGCCCGGCTCCCCGTCCCAGTCGAGCGGCCAGCGAGGGCCTTCCAGGGGCATGACCGAGGCACCGGGCCGGGGCACCGGGTAGAGCAGGATCATGCCGTCCTCGGCGGCGAAGGCGACGCCCTCGTCGTCGAGTTCGAGGCGTTCGTCGAGCGTGGAGGCCCACGAGGGGCCGAACCACTGGCCCCATCGGTACGTCGACAGATGGGTGCGCCGGAGAGCGAGCGGGAGCAGCCCCGGGAGGTCGACGTCGGTCTCCTCCATGATCATCTCGCCGGAGACCATGTCGACGGGGTCGCCGTTCTTGCAGCGGCTCCCCGCCTTCTTGCCGGACGCGACGGCGTCGTCGGCCCCCTTGCGCAGCCCGCCCTTGCCCAGGCCCTTGGCCATGCTCTTGAGGCCCTTGCCGAGTTTGGCGGCGGTGGTCAGGCCCTTCATGCCGGGTACGCAGTCCAGCGCGGCGAACGCGACATCCATCAGGCCCGCCTGGCCTTTTCGGTATTTGTTGAGGGTGTCGGCCAGCACGATCGCCCCGGCGATGATGACGATGGCGGCGAGGATGGGGCCACCGACGATCATCGCGATGATGCCGACGACGGCGACGACGACCTTGCAGATCTCGACGATGGTGTCCCAGTTGTCGGAGACCCAGTCGCCTATCTCCTCCCACCACTTGCGGTTGCGTATGCCCGCGTCGGAGGCCTCGTCGATCTTCCGCTTCGCGGCTCCGGCGGCCTCCTGACGCATCTTGCGGGCGTCCTCGGCCATCTTCTTCGCCGCGTCAAGGGCGCTCTTGGCGGCGGTGACGTCCGACTTCGCGGAGGCCTGCGCCTTCTCGGCGGAGGCGGCGTTGCGGGTGGCGGCCTTGACCTTGTCCGGGTCCGGCTTCGGCACATCCTTGCCCGAGCCCTTGTCGGCCTCCTTGCCCGCCTTCTCCACCCAGGAGTCGGCCGAGGTGAGGCGGGACTTGGCGGAGGACAGGTCGGCCTGGGCCTCGCGGCCCTTGGCCAGGGCCTTGTCGGCCAGGGACTGGGCGCGCTCCAGCTCCGGCCAGTACGCGGCGAGCGCGTCCCCGGCCATGCCGTAGGACTTCTTGAGCTTCTTCAGCTTCTCCGGGGCCTTCTCGAACTTCTCCGTGAAGCCCTCGGCGGTCTTGCCCGCCCACTTGAGGATCGCGTCCTCGCCCGCCATCCCCTTGATGTCCCGCAGCACCTTGCCGACATCGTCGGAGAAGTCGTGCAGGTCCTTGGCGAGCTTGCGCACCCGGTCCGGGTCGCCCGGCGTCGGGTCCTTGTCCAGGTCCAGGACATGCCAATCCCGCGGCCGATGGCCCCCCATGTGTCTCCCCCGTCACACCGCAACACACGTGATCGTGCTCGAACGCAAAGCTACTGCCCTGGACGCGCACCCCGCCAAGTCGGTTCTGCGGAACGGGAGGTTCCACTTTCTGGTGAACCGTGGAGGCTCCCACCTCCCCCCTCCCGCACCGGCCTCGTCAAGCCGCTTCCGGCGCGGCTCAGGATCCGTATTCTCTGGATCATGGCCGCTCCCCTCGCATATGCACTCATCGCCACTGACCTGGACGGGACGCTGCTGCGCGGCGACGACACGGTCTCCGACCGGTCGCGGCGGGCGCTGGCCGCCGCGGGCGAGAGGGGCGCGCGGCACCTCGTGGTGACCGGGCGGCCCGCGCCCCGGGTGCGGCCCCTGATCCGCGACCTCGGCTATGACGGCCTCGCCGTCTGCGGGCAGGGAGCGCAGCTCTACGACGCCGGGGCGCACCGCATGGTGTGGTCGGTGACGCTCGACCGCGAGCTGGCCGAGGTCGCGCTCGGGAAGATCGAGGCGGAGGTCGGGCAGGTCTTCGCCGCCGTCGACCAGGACGGCGTGGACGGCCTCACCCTCATCGAGCCCGGGTACGACATGCCGCACCCCACGCTCCCCGCGGTGCGCGTGCCCCACCGTGACGTGCTGTGGGAGCTGCCCATCAGCAAGGTGCTCGTGCGGCATCCGAGGCTGGCGGACGAGGAGTTGGCGGAGGTGGCGCGCGGGGCGGTGGGCTCGCTCGCCACGGTGACGATGTCGGGGCCCGGCACCGTGGAGCTCCAGCCGAGCGGGGTGACCAAGGCGACGGGCCTTGCCCTGGCCGCCGAGCGGATGGGGCTGACGGCCGCCGACACGGTCGCCTTCGGGGACATGCCGAACGACATCCCCATGTTCCTGTGGGCGGCCCACGGCGTGGCGATGGCCAACGCCCACAGCGAGCTGAAGTCGGTGGCGGACGAGCTGACCCGCACGAACGAGGAGGACGGGATCGCGGTCGTCCTGGAGCGCTTACTCGCGGCCGGGACGGACGTCCAGCTCTGAGACCGGGACGGACGTCCAGCTCTGAGAAGCGGGGAGCGGACCGGCTCACCCCGCCGTGCGGCGGATCCGGCGCTCCCAGGTGCGGTGGAAGACGACCTCGTCGCCGTCGCGGCAGATCACCTCGTCCGTGGTGAGGAAGTCCGCCGCGTCGCAGGTGATCTCCGAGTGCGTCTCGATCCTGGCGTCCCAGCCGAGTTCGGGGCGGTGCAGACGGATCGTCCAGTCGGAGCGGGCGCGGGCGCTCAGCGGATCGTTCTCGTGGATCGTGTACGTCTCCACGGCGTCCTCGGTGAGCTCGAGCCCGTCGGGGTACACGCGCGTACCGCCGCAGCGCGGGTCGACCTCAAGGCGCCACTCGCCCTTGGCGACATCGCGTACGACCAGGCGTTCGGGGCGCTCCTCGTCGAGCGTCGCCGGATGGACCACGCCGAGCGGCGCGGACTGCTCGGGGGGCTCGAAGGTGATCGCCGGGTCCAAGCCGCCGGTGCGGACCGGCAGTTCCAGGGAGCTGCCGACCGGGTGCAGGGTGAAGCCCGCCGAGTCCGCCTGCGGCCAGATCCACGGCCAGTAAGCGGAGGAGACCGCGAGGCGGATGCGGTGGCCCGGCGCGAAGGTGTGGCCGATGCCGGTCAGCTCGAAGGCCACGTCCTCGGTGGCGCCGAGCGGCCACGCGTCCGCGCGGTCCCCGCCGTGGCGGGCGGAGAGGTTCAGCACGCCCCGGGTGACGAGCGTGGACGAGCCGTCCGGCGCGATGTCGCACAGACGGGCGATCGCCTGGCCGAACGGCACGTCCATGCGGAGCCGCAGGGTCACTTTCGGGCGCCCCAGGATCCGTACCTCGGAGGGGACCTCGAATTCGAAGCACGCCGACTTCGCGTCCTCGTCGCGCTGGTCGGGCGGCAGGTCGGCGTCGTTGCCGGACGGGCGGAAGCGGCCCGCGTCCAGACCGGTGTGCTGCGGGGAGTTGACCAGTACGGGGTTGCCCTGCAGGGCGTAGGTGGTGGGTGTGACGTGCGGGGAGGGCCAGGAGGGGTCGCCGACCCAGCCCCCGCGCAGCTCCGGGCGGGCCGTCACCGGCGGGTGCGAGTCGCTGATCCAGGAGCGGAGCTTCGGTTCGGCCATGACGCCCGTGTCGACGCCCTTGAGGTGGTGGTCCCACCAGCGCAGCGTCTCCTGGAGGAAGCCGATCGCCGGGCCCGGCGGCAGGCCCCGGTCGGGGTACTGGTGCGGCCACGGGCCGATCAGGCCCCGCACCCGGTCGTCGGGGAGGTGCGCGACCAGGCGCAGGACCGTGTCCCGGTACGGGTCGTGCCAGCCGCCCACCGCGAGGACGGCGGCGCCGATCGCGGAGCGGTTTTCGCGGACGCTGCCGTGCCGCCAGTAGTCGTCGCGGGTCTGGTGGTCCAGCCAGGTGTGGATGGGGGGCTCGACGGCCTCCAGGCGCGTCAGCCACATCGCGCGCCACACGTCGCCCACGTGGTACGGATCCGGCGGGCGCGATACGAAGGCCAGCGTCGCCGCCGCCCCCGCGTGCATGCCCGCCGCCAGGACGGAACCACCCATGTAGTGCCCGCCGTCGTCGAAGCCGTCGTCCGCCGAGCAGACCGTGACGACCGCCTTGAGCGGCTCGGGCGCGAGGGCCGCGATCCGCAGCGCCTCGGAGCCGCCCCGCGAGATGCCGAACATGCCGACCTTCCCGGTCGACCACTCCTGCCCGGCCAGCCAGTTCACCACCTCGACACCGTCGGCCGCCTCCTGCCCGCGGTGCTCGTCGGCGGGCACGCCCTCGCTGTTGCCGTGCCCGCGGGCGTCGACGCGCACGGACGCGTAGCCGTGGCCCGCGTACCAGGGGTGGCGCTGCCAGTCGCGCGCCGCCGTCCGGTCGCTGAGGCGGGAGGGCAGGTATTCGAGGAGTACGGGAACGGGCTCGTCGGTCACCGGGCGCCATACGCGCGCGAAGAGCGTGGTCCCGTCGGCGAGGGGTACGCGAATGTCCTCGTGCGTCGTCTCGTACGGGAAGTCGGTGCCGGACCGGATCTTCGGGTGCGTCATGGGGAGACCTCGTACTCAGCGGTAGTACGGGACAAAGCGGTTTCTCCCGGTCTTACGTGCCCAGTGGTGCGGAAAGGGCGTCTTGGTCGTATGGGCTGATCAAGAACATACCGGTGGTGATCGCAGGTCGCCCGGCCGCGTTTGTGCGGGCAGGTGCTCGCTGTGATCGAAAGGCGACCGGATACGCTGACTTGAGTGATGGCAGCGACACATCGACAAACCGTGTCATCGACCGAGATCCAATGATCGACCGAGTTCGCCATGTGATCGTCAGCAGACAGGAGAACCTCTCGTGACCGTCGTCGGGCCTTTTGGGCTGAGCGTGCGGGACCAGGCTCTCGAAGCCGATGTCCAGGCAGGGTTGGCGGCTGTCGAGGAGGGCCTCCTGGAGGCCACCAAGAGCGAGGTCCCCTTCATCACGGAAGCCGCCCAGCACCTCGTCCGTGCCGGGGGAAAGCGTTTCCGCCCGCTGCTCGTGATGCTCGCCTCCCAGTTCGGCGACCCGTACGCGCCGGGCATCGTGCCCTCCGCCGTGGTCGTCGAGCTGACGCACCTCGCGACGCTCTACCACGACGACGTGATGGACGAGGCGGATGTACGCCGCGGCGTCGAGAGCGCCAACCAGCGCTGGGGCAACTCCGTGGCCGTGCTGACCGGTGACTTCCTCTTCGCCCGCGCCTCCTACATCCTGGCCGACCTCGGCCCGGAGGCCGTCCGCATCCAGGCGGAGGCGTTCGAACGCCTGGTGACCGGCCAGATCCTGGAGACCGCGGGGCCCAGCGAGGGGCGCGACCCGGTCGACCACTACCTCGACGTGCTCGGCGGCAAGACCGGCTCGCTGGTCGCCGTCGCCTGCCGGTTCGGCGCGATGATGTCCGGCGCCGACGAGACGGTCGTGGACGTCCTGACGCAGTACGGCGAGCGGCTCGGCGTCGCCTTCCAGCTCGCCGACGACGTGCTCGACATCGCCTCCGACTCGCACGAGTCCGGCAAGACGCCGGGCACGGACCTGCGCGAGGGCATCCCCACGCTGCCGGTCCTGCGGCTGCGCGAGCGCGTGGCGCGGTTCGGCCTGCCCGAGGACATCGCCCTGAGCGAGCTGCTCGCCTCCGACCTCACCGACGACGCCCGGCACGCCGAGGCGCTCTCCCTGCTGCGCGCGCACCCTGCCCTGGAGCAGGCCCGCCGGGACACCGTGCGGTACGCGGAGGAGGCGCGGGCCGCGCTGGCGCCGCTGCCGGAGTGCGACGCGAAGATCTCGCTGGTGGAGCTCTGCGACCTGGTGGTGCACCGGGCCGGCTGAGTGACCAGGGCCGACTGGGCCGACTGGGCCAACCAGTACTGACGATCGGCGGCGCCATCCCCTACGGGTCGGGGGAGGCGCCGCCGCTTCATGTCATCCCTGGGCAGTACGTGGAGTTGAGCCCGGGGTCTGACGCTTTGGGGCGGCCGATTTGGTCGGATAGAACCCAGCAGGAACCACCACTCCTGACCAATTCGGGTGAGAATGGCGGCGCGGGGTGGACGATGGCACGTACGCATGTATGCACGTACAGGGATGTACAGCACGTACAGGGAAGGCCGCCGCCGACCACGGAGGTAGGGCACACAATGGCACCGTACGAACCGGAACAGGACACCAGTGAGGCCGGGGAGCCGCGCGTCGGCCGCCGCAAGGCGGCCCGTTACGCGGTCCCGGTCGCGGTGGCGGGGGTGGCGGCGGCGACCATCGGGCTCGTCCCGGCGCTCGCCACCTCGGGCGACCCGGATCTGCCGAAGGTCACCGCTCAGGAACTCGTCGAGAAGATCGCCGCGTCGGACACGCAGCGGCTCTCCGGCAACGTCAAGATCAGTACGGATCTGGGTCTGCCGTCGATGGGCGGCATGGCGGGCGGTCTCGCCGGCGGTGGCGGCGCGGGCCGCGACGGCGAGGGCGAGGGCTCGGCCGCCGACCCCAAGGCCAAGCTGATGGAACTGGCCTCGGGTACGCACACGCTGCGGGTCGCGGCCGATGGCCCCGACAAGCAGAAGGTGTCCGTCCTAGGGGACGCCTCCGAGTACAGCCTGATCCACGACGGCGACGAGCTGTGGGCGTACGACAGCGCGTCGAACGAGGCGTACCACGCGAAGGCGCCCGAGGACGCGAAGGACCGGGGCCCGAAGGAATCCGACGTCCCGAAGGGCGCGGCCGAGGATCTGCCCGCCACGCCCAAGGAGTTCGCCGAGCAGGCGCTGAAGGCCGTCGACGACACGACGTCCGTGAAGGTCGACGGGACCGCGCAGGTCGCGGGCCGTGACGCGTACCGCCTGGTCATCAAGCCGAAGCAGAGCGGTTCCACGATCGGGCAGATCACGGTCGCCGTGGACGCGAAGACGGGTACGCCGCTCAAGTTCACCCTGACCCCGGCCTCCGGGGGCGCGGCGGTGATCGACGCGGGCTTCACCAAGGTCGACTTCGGGAAGCCGTCGGCGGACACGTTCGACTTCGCGCCGCCCAAGGGCGCGAAGGTCACCGAGGCCGAGGAGCACGCCGGGGACGGCCGTGACGCCGAGGACAGGAACAAGGGCGGCAAGGAGTTCAAGGAAGAGGACCTCAACGACCTGAAGGTCATCGGCGAGGGCTGGAACGCGATCGCCGAGCTGAAGCTGCCGGGCGGCAAGGGCCTGCCGACGGCCGGTTCGGGCGACGTCCCGCCGGACGCGCAGAAGCTGCTGGACTCGCTGGGCGACCAGGTGAGCGGCGAGTTCGGCTCCGGCACGGTCTTCTCGACCCGACTGGTCAACGCCCTCGTCACCGACGACGGCACGGTGTACGCGGGTGCGGTCACGAAGGACGCGCTCGTCAAGGCGGCGAACGCGGCCCACTAGGCGTGGGGCCTGTTCGGTGTTCCTCGGTGCCGCCGGGTGGCGGCACCGAGGAACACCGCGCGTCGGGAGCCGGGAGCCGGGTGACAGGAGGAAGCGGTGCCGGACACCATCGGGGGACGGCCCACGCCGGGCGACGCGCTCGGCGGGGGCGGGGAGCTGGAGCCGGGCGGCCGGGACGGGGATCGGGAGCCCGGCGGCCCGGACGGTGCCGCGTACGTCATCGAGACCCGGGGGCTCACCAAGCGTTACGGCAGGCATCTCGCCGTCGACCGGCTGGACCTCACCGTCCCCGAGGGCAGCGTCTTCGGGTTCCTCGGGCCGAACGGCTCGGGCAAGACGACCACCATCCGCATGCTGATGGGCCTCATCGAGCCGACCTCCGGCACCGCACGGCTCCTCGGCAGACCCATGCCGCGCGCCACGCGCACCGTGCTCCCGCACGTGGGCGCGCTGATCGAAGGCCCCGCCCTCTACGGCTTCCTCTCGGGCCGCGACAACCTCCTGCGGTACGACTCCGCCGACCCGGCCGCCGACCCCCGTACCCGGCGCGTGCGCGCCGATGCCGCCCTCGACCGGGTGGGCCTCACCGCCGCCGCGGGCAAGAAGGCGAAGGCGTACTCACTGGGCATGAAGCAGCGGCTCGGCCTCGCGGCGGCCCTGCTCCAGCCGCGCAGGCTCCTCGTCCTGGACGAGCCGACGAACGGCCTCGACCCGCAGGGCATGCGCGAGATCCGCACCCTGGTGCGGGAACTGGCGGCCGAGGGCACCACCGTCTTCCTCTCCTCGCACCTCCTCGACGAGATCGAGCAGGTCTGCACGCACGCCGCCGTCATGACGCGGGGCCGCCTGATCACCCAGGGCCCGGTCGCCGACCTGGCCGCGGGCGCGCGCGGCAGGCTCGTCGTGACGACACCGGACCCGGGCGAGGCGGCCCGCGTCCTGAAGGAGCGTGGCGTGGCGGACCTGGTCGTGGCGGAGGACCGCGTGACGGGCGAGCCGCCAGACAAGGACGCCTCGGGGCGGGAGACGGAACTCGCCGATCTGAACGCCGCGCTGGTCGAGGCGGGCGTCCGCGTCCGCGGCTTCGGGCTCGAACGGGCCTCGCTGGAGGACGCGTTCGTGGCGCTCACGGGGGAGGGTTTCGATGTCGCGGGCTGAGGTCGTGGACGTATCGACGGGTGACGGGGGCGAGCCGAGGGCGCCGCGCGCGCTGTGGACCCTCGGGCTCTTCCGCAGCGAGCTGATGATCACCTTCCGCCGCTGGCGGACTCTGGCGCTGCTCGGCGTGCTCGCCGCCGTGCCGGTGCTCGTCGGTGTCGCCGTCAAGATCGAGACGAGCGACGGTTCGACGGTCGGCGGAGGCGGGGAGGGCGGCGGCCCCGCGTTCATCGCGCAGATCACCAACAACGGCCTGTTCCTGGTCTTCACCGCGCTCGCCGCGACCCTGCCGTTCTTCCTGCCGATGGCGATCGGCGTGGTCGCGGGCGACGCCATCGCGGGGGAGGCGAACGCGGGCACCCTGCGCTATCTGCTGGTCGCGCCCGCGGGACGCACCCGGCTGCTCCTCGTCAAGTACGCGACCACGCTGACGTTCTGCCTGGTCGCGACCCTGGTAGTCGCCGTGTCCGCGCTCGCCACGGGTGCGCTGCTCTTCCCGCTCGGCGAGGTCACGACGATCTCCGGTACGCGCATCGGCTTCGGCGAGGGGCTGTGGCGGGCCCTGCTCATCGCGCTCGTCGTCGCCGCGTCACTGATCGGCGTGGCGGCGCTCGGGCTCTTCGTCTCGACGCTCACCAGCAGCGGCATCGCGGCGATGGCGACGACGGTGGGCCTGCTGATCACCGTCCAGATCCTCGACCAGATCCCCCAACTGGACGCCCTCCACCCCTACTTCTTCTCCCACTACTGGCTCTCCTTCGCCGATCTGATGCGCGAGCCCGTCTACTGGGACGACCTCCTCAAGAACCTCCGGATGCAGGGGCTCTACGCGGCGGTCTTCGGCTCGGCGGCGTGGGCGCGGTTCGGGGCGAAGGACATCATGGCGTGAGGTGGCGGCCGGGCCGGGCCCCGGTCACGCCTTGTCGTAGGGGAAGCGGGCCAGCGGCGGCTCCTGCGCGAAGAACGTCTTGGCGCGGGCAAGGGCCTCGGTGTCGTCGAGCACCTGGCCGGGCCGGGTGCCGTTGCCGAGCAGGACGCCGCCGAAGCGCATGGGGAAGTAGGCGGCGGTGTTGTTCAGCGTGCCGATCAGCGGCTCGGCGACCTCCTCCTCGGTGTGCGCGAGCGCGGTCACGCCCCACAGGGTGCGGCCCTTCAGCGACTCCTTGAAGCCGATCTCCGGGGTCTCCAGCCAGGCGTCCCAGTAGTCGAGGTAGCGCTTGACGGTGGCCGACACGGAGTACCAGTACAGCGGCGAGACGATGACGATGTCCGTGGCTTCGAGGGTGGCATCGAGGAGCAGCGCCTCGTGGTCGCCCTCGGGGCGGGGGCGGGCGCGAGGGAGGGTCTCGTCGTGGCGCAGGTCCGCGAAGTCGGGGAGCGGGTGCTCGGCGAGGTTGATCCAGCGCTGCCCGGCGTCCGCGGGCAGCTGCTCGGCGGCCTTGCGGGCCAGGATCTCGGAGTTGCCCTCGGGGCGGGCGCTGCCGACGACGAAGAGGAACGAGCGGGTCATGTGAATCCCCCTGGATGGGCCCGGTGCGGCCGGGCGCGGCAATTACTTGCACGCGCACTATATGCATGCGCAAGCAATGGCGTCCAGGGGGCTTCTCAAGGGCGTACGTGGACGACCCACCCGGAGGAGTACGTGCCGGGCACGGCATGGCGGGGCCAGTCGCGGGCCCAGTGCGGGGGCGCGGCCTCGCGCAGCACGAGGGCGCTGAGGTCGCCGGGGCCGTCCGCCGGGCCGCCGGGTGCGCATCCGGCGACATGGGCGAGGGGGATGACGGAGGTGTTGCCGCCCAGGGTGCAGGGGGCGTCGGTACGGGCGCCGGGACGCGAACCGTTGCCGACACCGTGCCGCTCCAGCACTTCGGCGACCCGCGCCCAGTCGTCGCGGGCGCCCGCCTGGATCGTGGCGTTGCCGTGAGCGAGCAGAACCTGCACGAGGAGATGCCCCCCGAGCACGACCCCCACCAGACCGGCGCCGACCCACCGGTGCCGTCCGGCGCGGGCGACCCCGACGAGGGTGAGGAGCCCGAGGGCGGCGGTGGGGGCGAGCAAGGCATGGGTGGGGAGGAGGAAGCGGGGGGCGGCGTAGGGGACGAGGAGGAGATAGGGCAGGGCGATGGCGAGGGCGGTGAGGAGGGTGAGGGTGGTGGCGGGGGGTCTCGTCGCCTCGGAAGCGCTCTGGGGGGCGCGTTCTCGGCGCAGGGTCCACAGGCCCGCCGTCACCAGGAGGAGCAGCAGCAGCCACCACTCCGTCGCCACGGGGCGGATGCCGTCGCTGTCGCAGGGGCGGCAGAGCAGCGGGCCGTCCATGACCGTGAGGTGGTGGACGAACGACAGGAGCGGGCGCAGGTCCCCCTGCACCTCGCTGGCCTCCGTCAGCCGTTCGCGGACGCCGCCGAAACGGACGTACGCCTCCACGGCCCAGGGCAGCGCTCCCGCCGCGAGCCCGCCGAGCACGGCCACCACGCGGCCGCGCCCCCGCCAGGCGGGCACCAGCAGGGCGGCGAGGAGCAGGGGCAGCCCTATGGCGAAACCGTCGTTGGGACGCATCAGCGTGGCGAGGGCGATGCCGGCCGCGACACCGGCGTACGTGCGGAGGGACTGCCGCGACCAGAGGAAGAGGCCGACCGCGCCGACCGCCCCCATGGCGGTGTAGTGGTTGGGCATCGCCGCGCTCGCGTAGAAGAGCGTGATCCACAGCCCGCCGTAGAGCGCGGCGGCGACCGGGGCCATCAGGGGCCGGTGCGCGGCCCGCAGCCAGGGCCGGAACCCGAGATAGAGCGCGGCGGTCGAGAGCAGCGTCAGCCACACCCGGAGCAGCACGACGGAGTCGCTCCAGAGGGCCACCGGCGCGATGAGGAACGGCACCCCGCGGGTGCGGGGCGCGCTGAAGGGAGTGGCGGGCCCGTAGGGGGAGTACCTGCTGGCGTAGACGAGTTCGTCCCAGCCGAGGGGCAGGGAGAGCGGCACGAGGGCGAGCGACAGCAGCGCGAAGCCGCCGCAGACGGCGAGGAGGAGGCGCTGGGGAGGGCCCGCGCCCTTCCTCCCGCCGACCGGGCCGCGTTCGACGCCCGCGCTGTCCTCGAAGCCCGCTCTCACTCGGTCCTCGGCGCCCACCCGGCGCCCGGCGCCCACTCGGCTCTCGGCGCCAGCCCGGCATCCGGCGCTGGCTCGGTCCTCGGCGCCTGCCCTGCGTTCGGAGCCTGCTCTGTCTCCGGCGCCTGCTCGGCCCTTGGCGTCCGCCCCGCGTTCGGTGCCCGATCCGGCCCCGGCGCCTGCCCTGTCACCGGCGTCTGCTCGGTCCTCGGCACACGCCCGGCGTTCGGAGCCTGCTCGGTCCTCGGCACCCCCTCCGCCCTCGGCACCCCCTCCGCCCCCGGCACCCCCTCCGGGCCCCACGCTCTCCCTGTCCTCGGCGCTCACCCGCTCCTCTGCGCTCACCGCGCCTTCGCCGCCGTGGGCCGCTTCTTCGCCGAGGTGCTCTTGGCCTCCGCGCATCGGGGTCCCGCCTCCGGGGCGTCCCGGAGGCGGGCTGCCAGGGGTGTCTTCAGGGACACGGGGGAGGCCTCCTCGCTGGCAGAGCTGGCAGAGCTGACGGCGCCCCCGGCACCCCGCCGAAGAGGCATCGTCACCGCAAGCTTGCCACCGCCGTCCCCTCCCCCCTAGTGGACACAGAACTCGTTGCCCTCCGGGTCCCGCATGATCACCCACTCGCCCCCTGGCTCCCTGACATGCCGCTCCACCACCGCGCCGAGCCCCTCCAGACGGGCCACCTCACCGTCCCGGCCGCCGGCCCCGGAGTGCACATCGAGATGCAGCCGGTTCTTGCCGGTCTTGGCCTCGGGGACGCGCTGGAAGAGGATGCGGCGGCCGAGACCCACCCCGGTCTCCTCCTCGTAGGGGTCCTCGGGGTGGCGCACGGCGATGAGGTCGCGCCAGGCGCGGCGGCCGCGGAAGTCGACGGCCGCCGCCTCCGGCACCGCGCCGAAGCCGAGCAGGCGCTCGATCAGGGCGCTGTTGTCCTCGACCTCGTACCCCAGCGTCTCCGCCCAGAAGACGGCCTGGGCATGCGGGTCGTTGGCGTCGATGACGAGCTTCCAGTGCAGGGTCGTATGCATGTAACCAGTTATATCGGTTACGCGGAGAGCGCGCCCAGCTTCTGGTCCTGACCCCGCTTCCCGTGCTGAAGCGCCAGCGAGGCGCGGTAGCCGCTCGGCGCGATGCCCCGGATCCGCTTGAACGCGTCGCTGAAGCCGAACCCGTCGGCGTACCCCACCTGTCCCGCCACCGAGGCGACCGTCGCGCCGGGCTCGGCGAGCAGTTCGGCGGCGAGCGTCATGCGCCACTCGGTGAGGTACGCCATCGGGGGCCTGCCGACCAGGTCGGTGAAGTTCCTGGCGAAGGCGGCCCGCGAGACCTGGGCGCGCGCGGCGAGCGCCGCCACCGTCCAGGGCCGGGCCGGCTCGTCGTGCATGGCGCGCAGCGCGGGGCCGACCACGTCGTCGCCGAGCGCGCGGTACCAGGCGGGCGGGCAGGCCTCGGGCAGGTCGAACCACTCCCGCAGGGTGCACGCCAGCATCCAGTCGAGCATCCGGTCCATCACGTACTGACGGCCCGGCCGGTCCGCGGCGATCTCGGCGGCGATGAGTTCCACGATGGGCATGCACTCCTCGCCGGCCGGCACGACGAGCAGCGGCGGCAGCGCGCTGACGAGCCGCCGCCCGACGGAGCTGTCCAACTGGTACGCGCCGGTGACCAGTTCGCACCCGGCGCCGGGACCCGCGCCGGGACCCGCGCCGGGACCCGCGCCGGACCCCGTGCCAGGCCCCGCGGCAGCCAGCGTGAACGGCGCGTTCGTGCACACGATCGCGGCCCCGCCCGCCCGCAGGGTCCGCGCCTCGCCCGCCGCCGCCACGGCGATCCGCGCCACGCCCCGCACCACCGTGATCAGTTCGAGCGCCACCCCCTCGGCGCGGCGCGTCTCCCAAGGGCGCGTCAGCACCGTCCGGTTGAACAGCGCGCCGTCCGCGCGCACCCCTCGCAGCAGATCCCCCAGAGCGTCCATGGCCCCACGGTAGACGGACACCCATGCCACCAAGACGGACGCCCATGTCACCGAAACGCCGGGGGCGGTTGGCTGAACGCATGACCGACAACGCGCAGCACGACACGCCCGCCACCACCACCCACACCCCCACCCGCACCCCCGCCGCCCCCGACCGCCCCATCCTCGTGCTCGGCGCCACCGGCAAGACCGGCCGCCGCGTGGTGGCCCGGCTCCGCGCGGCGGGCCACCCCGTGCGCGCCGCGTCCCGCACCGCGGAGACCCCCTTCGACTGGACCGACCGCGCCACCTGGGCCCCCGCCCTGGACGGCGTGGGCGCCCTCTACCTCGTCGGCCCGCCCGACCCCGAGCCGATCGCCGACTTCGTCGCGCAGGCGAAGGCGGCGGGCGTACGCCGCTTCGTGGTCCTGTCCGGCCGGGGCATCGAGGTCTTCGGCGACTCCTTCGAACCGTCCATGGCGGAGGCCGAGCGCGTGGTGCGCGAGGCGGGCGTGGACTGGACGGTGATCCGCCCGAACAACTTCTCGCAGAACTTCGACGAGGACGTCTTCCACGCACCCCTGCTCGAAGGCCGCCTGGCGCTGCCGGTCGGCGACGTGCCGGAGCCGTTCGTCGACGTGGAGGACATCGCGGAGGTGGCCGCCGCCCTGCTCACCGAGGACGGGCACACGGGCCGTACGTACGAACTCTCCGGGCCGCGCTCGCTGACCTTCGCCGAAGCGGTGGCGGAGATGGCGGAGGCGTCGGGCCGGCCGATGCGGTTCGAGGACGTCACGGGGGAGGCCTATGTGGCCGAACTGACCGGGCGGGGCGTGCCCGAGGACGCCGCCCGGTCACTGGCGGAGGTGCTCGCCTTCCTCGCCGGGGGCCACAACTCCGCTCCGGCCCCCGGCGTCCGCGAGGTGCTCGGCCGTGAGGCCCGCGACTTCACGGAGTACGCGAGGAGGGCCGCGGAGGCGGGCGCCTGGGGCTAGGGCCTGTCCGGCGGATCATGTCGCCGGACGCGGGGTTTGGCACGCCGATCTGCGGCGTTGTCGTCGGTTGTCAACGCTCCGCGTTGCCGCCCTCCTCCGCCTTGCATCTCGACGCACCAAACCCCGCTCACCGGCACCAAGAGGTGGCCGCCACCCGAACGCGACCTGATCCGCCGGACAGGCCCTAGGGCACGTCAGGCCGCGGGCTCCCGCTCGCCAGGAGCCACAGAGGGGGCGGACCGGGCAGACGGGGCAGACGAGGTGGACGACGCGCCCTCCGCGGCACGGCGTGCGGCGGTCAGCCGGGCCGCGTTGCGGCGGGCCGTCCGCAGCGCGTCCCACGTCAGCAGCGACAGCGCCAGCCACACCAGCCCGAAGCCCGCCCACCGCTCGGGCGGCATCGCCTCGTGGAAGTACAGGATCCCGAGCAGGAACTGGAAGACGGGCGCGAGGTACTGGAGCAGCCCCAGCGTGGAGAGCGGCACCCGGATCGCCGCGGCGCCGAAGCAGACCAGGGGAGCGGCGGTCACCACTCCGGTCGCGGCGAGCAGCGCCGCGTGCCCGGCGCCCTCCGTGCCGAACGTGAGGTCCCCCCGCGAGCCGAGCCACACCAGAAAGGCGACAGCGGGCAGGAACTGCACGGCGGTCTCGGCGGCGAGCGACTCGAGGCCGCTGAGGTTGACCTTCTTCTTCACCAGCCCGTACACCGCGAAGGAGAAGGCGAGGCAGAGCGAGATCCACGGCGGCTGCCCATAGCCGAAGGCGAGCACGAGGACCGCCGCGAGCCCCACCGCGACGGCCGCCCACTGCACGGGCCGCAGCCGCTCGCCGAGCAGCAGCACGCCTATCGCGATGGTGACCAGGGGGTTGATGAAGTACCCGAGGGAGGCCTCGACGACGTGGCCGTTGTTCACGGACCAGATGTAGACGCCCCAGTTGAGGGTGATGACCGCCGCGGCGACCGCCACCAGGCCCAGTCGGCGGGGCCGGCGCACCAGCTCGCGCGCCCAGCCCCAACGCCGTACGAACAGGAGCGCGACGCCCACCACGACGAGCGACCACGCCATCCGGTGCGCGAGGATCTCGGCGGCCCCGGACGGTTTGAGGAGCGGCCAGAAAAGGGGGACGAGGCCCCACATCCCGTAGGCCGCGAAGCCGTTCAGCAGCCCTATGCGCTGCTCGCTCCTGGCCTGTCCGGCTGCTCCGCTCTCCACGGGCCCTCCTCGCCACACGGCAGTCCGACGCTGCCTCCCCGAAGGTAGCGCCGAGAGCCCTCGCCTGTCATGCCCGTATACCTGGAACACTCATGACATGAGCCGGGTCGGTAAGCCCGTCCGGCATTTGAGGACAAGCGGTCAACGCCGAAGCCCCGCGGCCACCGCCTCGGCGATACCCGTGGTCGGCCGCCCGATCAGCCGGGCGAGGTCACCGCTGGTCCCCGCGAGGCGCCCCCGCCCGACAGCCGCGTCGACGTCGACGAGGATCGCCGCCATCGGCTCGGGCACCCCCGCGCCGGTCAGCACCGCGAGATGCTCCTCGGCGGGGACGTTCACGTACGAGATGTCCTTGCCGCTCTGCCGGGCGACCTCGGCGGCGTACTCGGCCATGCTCCACGCGACGTCGCCGCTCAGCTCGTACACCTTGCCCTCGTGACCCTCGCCGGTCAGGACGGCGACGGCGGCCGCCGCGTAGTCGGCGCGCGAGGCGGAGGCGATGCGGCCCTCGCCCGCGGAGGCGATGACGGCACCGTGTTCGAGGACCGGGGCCAGGTGCTCGGTGTAGTTCTCGTGGTACCAGCCGTTGCGCAGGAAGGCGTACGGCAGACCGGAGTCGGCGATCAGCCGCTCGGTGGCCTTGTGCTCGGCCGCCAGGTCGAAGTCGGCGTCGGGCCCGCCGAGGATGCTCGTGTAGGCGAGGAGCGCCACGCCCGCCTCGCGCGCCGCGTCGATCACCGCGCGGTGCTGCTCCACCCGCCGCCCGACCTCGCTGCCGGAGATGAGCAGCACGCGGTCGCCCGCGGCGAAGGCGCCGCGCAGGGTCTCGGGGGCGCTGTAGTCGGCTGTGCGCAGCTCGACGCCGCGCTCGGCGAGGTCGGCGGCCTTGTCCTTGTCGCGTACGACGGCCGCGACCTCCCCGGCGGGGACACCGGCGGTGAGCAGCCCCTCGATGACGAGGCGGCCGAGGTGCCCGGTGGCTCCGGTGACGACGATGCTCATGTCTGAAATCTCCTCTTCGATGCGGTCTGCCACTCACCCTAGCTCCGGCACTAACTATCCGTAAGTACCCACTTTGAAGTAAGGTACTGGTATGTCCGTAAGTAGCTGGAGCCGCGGCGGCGGCGAGGAGATGTGCCCCTACCGCCTGGTCCTGGAGCACGTCACGAGCCGCTGGGGCGTGCTGATCCTGATCGCCCTCGCGGAGCGCTCGTACCGCTTCAGCGAGCTGCGCCGCGCCATCGGCGAGGTGAGCCGCGTCAGCGAGAAGATGCTGAGCCAGACCCTCCAGACCCTGGAGCGCGACGGCCTGGTGCACCGCGACGCCAAGCCGGTCATCCCGCCCCGCGTCGACTACTCCCTCACGGACCTCGGCCGCGAGGCCGCCGAGCAGGTCAAGGCCCTCGCGGCCTGGACGGAGCGGCGCATGGACGACGTACAGCAGGCGCGCCGGGAGTACGACGAAGCCCGGCTCTGAAAGATCCAGAACCGGGCTTTCGCGCGAGGGAGGCGGCTAGCCGACGACCGTCCACGTGTCGCCGCCCGCGAGCAGCGCGGCGAGGTCGCCCTTGCCGTTCTGCTCGATGGCGCTGTCGAGCTGGTCGGCCATGAGCGTGTCGTAGACCGGCCGCTCCACGTCGCGGAAGACGCCGATCGGGGTGTGGTGCAGGGTGTCCGGGTCGGCGAGGCGGGAGAGGGCGAACGCGGTCGTCGGGGACGCGGAGTGCGCGTCGTGGACGAGGATGTCGCGCTCGTTCTCCGGGGTGACCGCGACGACCTTCAGGTCGCCGGTGACCGCGTCGCGCACCACGCCCTTGGAGGCGTCGGTGCCGAAGCGGATCGGCTGCCCGTGCTCCAGGCGGATCACCGCCTCCTCCGCCTGCTGCTTGTCCTTGAGGACCTCGAAGGCGCCGTCGTTGAAGATGTTGCAGTTCTGGTAGATCTCCACCAGCGCGGTGCCCGGGTGGTCGGCGGCCTCGCGCAGCACCGACGTGAGGTGCTTGCGGTCGGAGTCCACGGTCCGCGCCACGAAGGACGCCTCCGCGCCGATCGCCAGCGAGACCGGGTTGAACGGCGCGTCCAGCGAGCCCATCGGCGTCGACTTGGTGATCTTGCCGACTTCCGAGGTGGGGCTGTACTGGCCCTTGGTGAGGCCGTAGATCCTGTTGTTGAAGAGCAGGATCTTCAGGTTCACGTTGCGGCGCAGGGCGTGGATGAGGTGGTTGCCGCCGATGGAGAGCGCGTCGCCGTCGCCGGTCACCACCCATACGCTCAGGTCGCGCCGCGAGGAGGCGAGGCCGGTGGCGATGGCCGGGGCGCGGCCGTGGATGGAGTGCATCCCGTACGTGTTCATGTAGTACGGGAAGCGGGAGGAGCAGCCGATCCCGGAGACGAAGACGATGTTCTCCTTCGCCAGGCCGAGGTCCGGCATGAAGCCCTGCACGGCGGCCAGCACGGCGTAGTCACCGCAGCCCGGGCACCAGCGCACCTCCTGGTCGGACTTGAAGTCCTTCATGGACTGCTTGGCCTCGGCCTTGGGGACCAGCTTCAGCAGTCCGTTGCCGACGTCAGTCATCGATGGCCTCCTTGAGAGCCGTGGCGAGCTGCTCGGCCTTGAACGGCATTCCGTTGACCTGGTTGTACGAGACCGCGTCCACCAGGTACTTCGCCCTGATGAGGGTGGCGAGCTGACCGAGGTTCATCTCGGGGACCACCACCTTCTCGTAACGCCCGAGGACCTCGCCCAGGTTCCGCGGGAACGGGTTCAGATGGCGCAGATGGGCCTGGGCGATGGGCACACCGGCCGCGCGCAGCCGCCGGACCGCCGCGGTGATCGGCCCGTACGTCGAACCCCAGCCGAGGACCAGCGTGGTGGCGTCCCCGCGCGTGTCGTCGACCTCCAGGTCGGGCACGTCGATGCCGTCGACCTTCGCCTGGCGGGTGCGGACCATGAAGTCGTGGTTGGCCGGGTCGTACGAGATGTTGCCCGTGCCGTCCTGCTTCTCGATGCCGCCGATGCGGTGTTCGAGCCCGGGTGTGCCGGGGACCGCCCAGGGGCGGGCGAGGGTCTGCGGGTCGCGCTTGTAGGGCCAGAAGACCTCGGTGCCGTCGTCCTCGGTGTGGTTGGTGCCCGAGGCGAACTGCACGCGCAGATCGGGCAGTTCGTCCACCTCCGGGATCCGCCACGGCTCGCTGCCGTTGGCCAGGTAGCCGTCGCTCAGCAGGAAGACCGGCGTGCGGTAGGTGACCGCGATCCGGGCCGCCTCCAGAGCGGCGTCGAAGCAGTCCGCCGGGGTCCTCGGCGCCACGATCGGCACCGGCGCCTCGCCGTTGCGCCCGTACATCGCCTGGAGCAGGTCGGCCTGCTCGGTCTTGGTCGGCAGGCCGGTGGAGGGGCCGCCGCGCTGGATGTCCACGATGAGCAGCGGCAGTTCGAGGGAGACCGCGAGCCCGATGGTCTCCGACTTCAGCGCCACCCCGGGCCCGGAGGTCGTCGTCACCGCCAGCGAGCCGCCGAACGCGGCACCGAGCGCCGCGCCGATCCCCGCGATCTCGTCCTCCGCCTGGAAGGTGCGCACGCCGAAGTTCTTGTGCCTGGACAGCTCGTGGAGGATGTCCGAGGCGGGCGTGATGGGGTACGAGCCCAGGTACAGCGGCAGATCCGCCTGGCGGCCGGCCGCGATCAGCCCGTACGACAGGGCGAGGTTCCCGGAGATGTTGCGGTAGGTGCCGGTCGGGAACGCCTTGGCGGCCGGGGCGACCTCGTAGGAGACCGCGAAGTCCTCGGTGGTCTCGCCGAAGTTCCAGCCCGCGTGGAACGCCGCGATGTTCGCCTCGGCGATGTCGGGCTTCTTGGCGAACTTGGTCCGCAGGAACTTCTCGGTTCCCTCGGTCGGCCGGTGGTACATCCACGACAGCAGGCCGAGCGCGAACATGTTCTTGGACCGGCCCGCGTCCTTGCGCGAGAGGTCGAACTCCTTCAGCGCCTCCACCGTCAGCGTGGTCAGCGGCACGGGGTGCACGCTGTAGCCATCCAGGGAGCCGTCCTCCAGCGGCGAGGTGTCGTAACCGACCTTCTGCATCGCCCGCTTGGAGAACTCGTCCGTGTTGACGATGATCTCCGCGCCGCGCGGCACGTCGCCGATGTTCGCCTTCAGTGCCGCCGGGTTCATCGCCACCAGGACGTTCGGCGCGTCGCCGGGCGTGAGGATGTCGTGGTCGGCGAAGTGGAGCTGGAAGGAGGAGACGCCCGGCAGGGTGCCGGCGGGCGCCCTGATCTCGGCCGGGAAGTTCGGCAGCGTCGACAGGTCGTTGCCGAAGGACGCGGTCTCCGAAGTGAAGCGGTCACCCGTGAGCTGCATGCCGTCACCGGAGTCACCCGCGAAGCGGATGATCACCCGGTCCAGGCGCCGTACGTCTTTCCCGCCCGCGGGCTTGCGTTGCTCTCCGACGAGTGCCCCGTCGGCCTGCTCGGCTTCGCTGCTGACCTGGCTGGTCACTGAAGTGGACCTCCCTCGAGGCGACTGAGGGGAAGTGCCGGGACGCCCGGCGTTCCCAAGGCCCACCCTACGTCTGTAAGGGTCGCCTTCCTCGGGTAGCTCGCATTTTGGACGTCTTTTTGGGACGCTCCGATGTCCTGTTCTGCCATGATCTGCCTTACCCCCCGGTCCTTCATAGATGACGCTCCCCGCTCGTCTTCTGGTTCTGGGACTTCTCTGGCTCTGGCGTGGCTCTGGCTCTGGTGTTCGGTCGTTCGGTCCTGCCGATCACTGGCAGGGTGTCAGCTCGTCACGCGTCATGAGTTGAGATACGTGAGAACCGCGAGCACACGGCGGTGATCCCCGTCACTCGGGGAGAGCCCGAGCTTCAGGAAGATGTTGCTCACGTGCTTCTCGACGGCGCCGTCGCTCACCACGAGCTGCCGGGCGACCGCCGAGTTCGTCCGGCCCTCCGCCATCAGGCCGAGTACCTCGCGCTCGCGCGGAGTAAGCCCCGCGAGCACGTCCTGCTTGCGGCTGCGGCCGAGCAGCTGCGCCACGACCTCCGGGTCGAGCGCCGTGCCCCCCTCGGCCACCCGCACCACCGCGTCCACGAACTCGCGGACCTCGGCGACCCGGTCCTTGAGCAGATAGCCCACGCCCCGGCTCGACCCGGCGAGCAGTTCGGTGGCGTACTGCTCCTCGACGTACTGCGAGAGGACCAGCACCCCGAGCCCCGGATGCTGCTGGCGCAGGAAGACCGCGGCCCGCACCCCTTCGTCCGTATGGGTCGGGGGCATCCGCACGTCGGCGACGACCACGTCCGGCAGCGCGTCCCGCGACGCCAGCTCCGTGATCGTCTTGATCAGCGCGTCGGCGTCCCCCACGCCGGCCACCACGTCGTGCCCGCGGTCGGTCAGCAACCGGGTCAGGCCCTCCCTGAGCAGCACTGAATCCTCGGCGATGACCACCCGCACTTTGTCCTCCACTGTTTTCGGCCCCCCGGCGCGCTCGTTCGGCCGGCGCCGGTACGACGTCCATCGCGTCGCCCGGGCATCCGGCACCTCAGTATCGCGCGATCCGGGCCCGGCCACCGGTGCTGTCGCCAGACTGGTACGCCCCGCACGCGGCGCGCCGCCCCTGGCCCGGGGCGGGGGGGGGCGGGGGCGGCGGGGCGTGGGGGGCGCTGATCAACTGGTGCCCTGTGCCGGGGGAGTTCGGTTCTTGCCCTTCGGGCCTCGCGCCCGTGGTGTTCGGCCCGTGCCGGTCAGGCCTTGCGCCCGTGGTGTTCGGCTTGGGCCGTTCAGGCCTTGCGCCAGGGCAGTTCCGCCGTGATCGTCGTCGGGCCGCCCTGCGGGGAGTCGACCACGAGGATCCCGTCGACCGCGTCGAGCCGTTCGGCGAGGCCCGCGAGCCCGGAGCCCGCCGACGCGTCGGCGCCGCCGTAACCGTCGTCCGTGACCTGGAGCATCAGCCGGTTCTCGGCGCGCCACACGTCGACCGAGCCCCGCGTCGCCCGGCTGTGCTTGCTGATGTTCTGCAGCAGCTCGGAGACGGTGAAGTACGCGATGCCCTCGATCGCCGCCGCCGGACGGCTCGCCAGGTCCACCTCGACCTGGACCGGCACGGTGCAGCGCGCGGCAAGCGCGGAGAGCGCCGCGTCCAGACCGCGGTCGGTCAGGACCGCCGGATGGATGCCGCGGGCCAGGTCGCGCAGCTCCTGGAGGGCGACCTTCACCTCGCCGTGGGCCTCGTCGACCATGCGGGCCGCGGCCTCGGGGTCCTCGGTCAGCTTCTCCTTGGCGAGGCCCAGATCCATGGCGAGGGCGACGAGGCGGGCCTGCGCGCCGTCGTGCAGATCGCGCTCGATGCGGCGCAGGTCGGCGGCGGCGGTGTCCACGACGACGCCCCGGTCCGACTCCAGCTCGACGACGCGGGTCGCGAGCCGCGAGGGGCCGAGCAGGCCGTGCACCATCAGCCGGTCCACGGTCGTCAGGGCCCGCAGGATCCACGGCGTGGCCAGCGTGATCAGCAGGCCGGTGCCCGCGGTGACGCCGATCTCGAAGGGGTTGTCCAGGTAGATGCGGTGGCCGTCGTCGCCGTAGAGCTGGATGCCGTCCTGGCCTCCGTACATCGGGAAGAGCCAGAACCACAGCGGATACGTGAGCATCATCCAGCCGTAAGCCCAGAAGACGACCGCCACGGTGAACGAGAACAGCGCCCACGGCATCAGCAGCACGCAGTAGAGCAGGTGCCGCCAGGACGCGCCGCTCTTCAGGACGGCCCCGATGACCGCCATCGGACCGCCGCCCTTGGGCCGCAGGGGCTCCGGGGCGGCGACGTCCAGGTCGAGCAGGCCGCGGGCCCGGGTGCGCTCCAGGGCGCCGATGCCGCGGCAGCCCGCCAGGGCGCCGGCGAGCACCGGGATGCCGATGAAGGTGATCAGCAGGCCCGCGCCGAGCGAGACCGACGTGACCGCGAAGACGAAGGAGGTGAGCCCGATGGGCAGGCTCAGCAGGATGTAGCCGAACTCCTTCCAGGTGCGCGCCTCGATCGGAGCGCGCAGCCCCGCGGGGAGGCGCCGCCGCCTCTCGGCGCCGGTCCCCCGGAATTCCGGCCGGTCCATGTGTGTGTGCCCCTGTCCGTACTCCGCGGCCATCACTGCCATCCGTCTCTGCTCAGCTGCCTGTTTTCCGTACACCAAGCCTCGCCGCGGGGGCCCTGCCGGGCCATGGAGCGGGTCGGCGTCTTGGGGCGGGGGTTTTCCCTACCTTCCCGGGGCCGCCTCCGCCGCACGGTCCCGCCACGGCAGCTCCGCCGTGATCGTCGTCGGGCCGCCCTGCGGGGAGTCGATCACGAAGAGGCCGTCGACCGCGCCGAGCCGGTCCGCCAGGCCCGCCATGCCCGTGCCGCCGTCCAGCCGGGCCCCGCCGCGCCCGTCGTCCCACACCTGGATGAGCAGCCGGTCCTTGGCCCGCCACACCTCCACGCTCGCGCTCCTCGCCCCGCTGTGCTTGCTGATGTTCTGCAGCAGCTCGGAGACGGTGAAGTACGCGATGCCCTCGATCGCCGCCGCAGGCCGCGCCGGCAGATCCGCGGTCACCTTCACCGGCACGGTGCAACGGGAGGCGACGGAGGACAGCGCCGCGTTGAGCCCGCGGTCGGTCAGGACGGCGGGGTGGATGCCGCGGGCCAGGTCGCGCAGCTCCTGGAGGGCGACCTTCACCTCGCCGTGCGCCTCGTCGACCATGCGGGCCGCCGCCTCGGGGTCCTCCAGAAGCTTCTCCTTGGCGAGACCGAGCCCCATCGCGAGGGCGACGAGGCGGGCCTGCGCGCCGTCGTGCAGATCGCGCTCGATGCGGCGCAGATCCGCGGCGGCCGTGTCCACGACCACCCCCCGGTCGGACTCCAGTTCGGCGATGCGCCGTTCCAACTCGTCGGAGGGGCAGAGCAGTCCGCGCACCATCGCCCGGTCCACATTGGTCAGCCCCCGCACGACGAAGGGCAGCACGGGCCAGAGCACGATCAGCCCGACGAGCGTGACCGCGAAGGTCAGCACCCCCCACGGCAACCGGATGAACGCGTACAGCATCGCGCGCCACCCCACCGGGTCCCTCAGACTCGACCAGAGCCACCCGAAGACGCCGCTCCCGCCGAACACCGCCATCGGGCTCGGCTCCTCGACCCGCACCCCGAGCAGTTTCCTGGCCCGTGCCCGCTCGGCCCTGCCCAGCAGGCGCGCGCCGAGCAGCCCCGCCGCGAGCAGCGGCAGACCGATGACGGTCACCGTCAGGCCCGCGCCCAGCGACAGCGTGACCACCGCGTAGACGAAGCCGGCGATGCCGATCGGCAGGTTTCCCAGGAGCTGGGCGATCTCCTTCCAGGTGTGCCCGTCGTAGGCGAACCGCGCGGGCGGCGGCCGGTCGTCGTCGAGCGGCCCGCCGACCGGGCGGTCCTCGGGCAAGGGCATGGTGCGTGCGGTCATACGCGCCAGAGTGCCCGGCGCGCCGCCGTAACGCCATGAGGGTCCCGCCCGGGGCGCCCGGGGGATAACCCCACCCCGCCCGACCACCTCACCCGACCGCCTCGCCGACCCACCCCGCCCGACCGCCTCGCCGACCCGCCTCGCCCGCATCGATGCGTGACGCTCTGCTTACCGAACCTTTAGCAGGCCCTAGACTCCCGTGCGTACAGATCGTCGAACAGGATCAGCATCAGGGCCAAGGACGGTCGGGGAGTGAGGAGCTGACGTGTGTGAGGGGCTGACGTGGACGTGACGAACGTCGCGGCGAGCTACTACCAGTCGTACTCCGTCGTCGGGCTGCTCGCCCTGGTGGGCGTGGTGTTCGTCGCCGTCGCCTTCGGCGCGGGCCGTCTGCTGCGCCCGGTGGTGCCGACCCCCGAGAAACTCCTGACGTACGAGTGCGGCGTCGACCCCGTCGGCGAGGGCTGGGCCCACACCCAGGTCCGCTACTACGTCTACGCCTTCCTCTACGTGATCTTCGCCGTCGACTCGATCTTCCTCTTCCCCTGGGCGACGGTCTTCGCCGCGCCCGGCTACGGCGCGACCACGCTCGTGGAGATGTTCATCTTCCTCGGCTTCCTCGCCGTGGGCCTGCTGTACGCATACAAGAAGGGCGTCCTTACATGGACGTGAGCGCCGTGACCCCCGCTCCCGTGGACCTCCCGGAGCCGAAACGGCTTGGCGTGCTCTCCCGCCTGGCCCCCGAGCCGATGAAGGTGGTCCTCAACTGGGGCCGCCGCTACTCCCTCTGGGTCTTCAACTTCGGCCTCGCCTGCTGCGCCATCGAGTTCATCGCCGCCTCCATGGCGCGCCACGACTTCATCCGGCTCGGCGTCATCCCCTTCGCGCCGGGCCCGCGCCAGGCCGACCTGATGGTCGTCTCCGGCACGGTCACGGACAAGATGGCACCCGCGGTCAAGCGCCTGTACGAGCAGATGCCCGAACCGAAGTACGTCATCTCCTTCGGCGCCTGCTCCAACTGCGGCGGCCCGTACTGGGACTCGTACTCCGTCACCAAGGGCGTCGACCAGATCATCCCCGTCGACGTGTACGTGCCCGGGTGCCCGCCCCGGCCCGAGGCGCTGCTCCAGGGCATCCTCAAGCTCCAGGAGAAGATCGCCGCCGAGTCGCTCGGGGAGCGCTACGGCCACGGCACGCGGCCCTCCACGGCGGCGCTGCGCAGCGGCCTGGTGAAGGCGCCCGCGCCGGGGGAGGCCCAGGCATGACCGGCTGGCTGCCGAGCCCCGTCGAGGAGCTGTTCGGCCCGGAGGCGACGGCCGACGAGTCGTACGACGTACTGACCGTCGACGTCCCCCCGGACCGGTGGACCACCGCCCTCGAAACGGCCCGCACCACGCTGGCCTGCACCTACTTCGACTGGCTGAGCGCGGTCGACGAGCCGGAGACGGGTTTCCGCGTCGCCGCCCACGTCGTCGCGCTCTCTCCCGTACGCCGTCTCCTGCTCCGTACGACGGTCGCGCACGACGCCCCCGTCCTCGCCTCCGCCGTCGGTGTCTACGCGGGCGCCGCCTGGCACGAGCGCGAGACGCACGAGATGTTCGGCGTGACGTTCGAGGGGCACCCCGGGCTGACCCCGCTGCTCCTCCCCGAGAACTTCGAGGGCCACCCGCTCCGCAAGGACTTCGTGCTCGCGGCCCGCGTCGCGAAGGCCTGGCCGGGCGCCAAGGAGCCGGGCGAGTCCGAACACGGCGGCCCCAAGCGCCGCCAGATGCTGCCCCCCGGCGTGCCCGACCCCAACGAGTGGGGCCCCCTCAAGGGCCAACTCCCCCCTGCCCCGGCCCGCCCGGCCCGAGCCGCTCGTACGGCAGGCGCGGCGGGCGCGCCCGGCCGTGCGGCTGGCGCGGCTGGTCGTGCGGCGGCCGGTGAACGCCCGGCGCGGCGGACCCGCTCGGTGAGCGAGGGCTCGGCGAGCCAGGCGACGACTCCGCCGGCGGCCGGTACCGGGGGAACCCAGCCTGCGGACCAGACCGCCGCTGAGCCCGCCGAGGCCGCCGAGGCCGTTGGGCCCGCTCAGCCCGCCGAGGCCCAGCAGCCGGCGGCCCCGACCCGCCCCCCGAGGCGCTCCCGCAGCGTCAGCCAGGGCTCGGCGTCCCAGCGGGCGGAAGCTTCGCCCGCTCCGGAGCCGGGGGCCTCGCCCACGGACCCGGCACCAGCGACACCGCCGACGCCGACGCCGACGCCGGAACCGGCTCCCGCGCCCGAGGCGAGCCCTGCTTCCGAGGCGACCGCGAGCCCGGCGCCCGAGGCATCCCCGGCCACCGAGTCGACGCCCGCCCCCGGGCCCGCCCCCGCCGCGGAGCCCGAGCCCAAGCGGCGCCCGGCCCCGCGCAGCTCCGACGCCCCGTGGCACCACGCCCGCCCGACCTTCGACGACGCCGAGCCCGCAAGGCCCGAGCAGCCCACCCCCGCCGACTCCACCGGGTCCACCGAGTCCACCGAGTCCACGGAACCCGGCCCCGACCAGAACCCGGAGAACGGCGAACGCCCAGGAGGCACCGAGTGAACGACGCCCTCGACGTCGCCCTGCGCCTCGTCATCGTCTTCGCCGTCTTCCTGGTCCTGCCCCTCGTCATCGGCCAGACCGAGCACAAGGTGATGGCCCACATGCAGGGCCGCCTCGGCCCCATGTACGCCGGCGGCTTCCACGGCTGGGCCCAACTCGTCGCCGACGGCGTCAAGTTCGCCCAGAAGGAAGACATCGTCCCGGCCCAGGCCGACCGCCGCGTCTTCCAACTGGCCCCCGCGATCGCCCTCCTGCCCTACCTCCTCGTCCTGGTCGCCATCCCGGTCGGCCCCGGCGAGGGCGCGGTCGGCGAGGTCGTCGACGCCGGCATCTTCTTCGTCCTGGCGGTCATGGGCATCGGCGTACTCGGCTCGCTCATGGCGGGCTGGGCCAGCGCCAACAAGTTCTCCCTCCTCGGCGGCCTGCGCACCGCCGCCCAGCTCCTCGCCTACGAACTGCCGATGCTGCTCGCCGCCGCCTCCGTCGCGATGGCGGCAGGCACGGTCTCCCTGCCCGGCATCGTCGACGCGTTCGAGTGGTGGTGGCTGCCCTGGCAGATCACCGGCGCCCTCGTCTTCTTCGTCGCGGGCCTCGCCGAACTCCAGCGCCCGCCCTTCGACATGCCCGTCGCCGACTCCGAGATCATCTTCGGCGCCTACACCGAGTACACGGGTCTGCGCTTCGCCCTCTTCCTCCTCGCCGAGTACGCCGGAATCGTCGTCCTGTGCGGCCTGACCACCGTCCTCTTCCTGGGCGGCTGGCACGGTCCGTGGGGCGCCGACGGCCTGGGCTGGGTGTGGACCCTGCTCAAGACGGCCGTGCTCGCCTTCGTCGTGATCTGGCTGCGCGTGACCTACCCCCGTCTCCGCGAGGACCAGCTCCAGAAACTCGCCTGGACCACCCTCGTCCCCCTCGCCCTCGCGCAGATCGCGCTCACCGGAATCGTGAAGGTGGCGATCTCCTAACCATGTCTCCCATCCCCGGATCCGGCCTCGCCAAGGGCCTCGCCGTCACGCTTCGCACGATGACGAAGAAGACCGTCACCGAGCAGTACCCCGAGGCCCAGCCCGAACTCCCGCCCCGCACCCGGGGCGTCATCGGCCTGTTCGAGGAGAACTGCACGGTCTGCATGCTCTGCGCCCGCGAATGCCCCGACTGGTGCATCTACATCGACTCCCACAAGGAGACGGTCCCGCCCGCCGCCCCCGGCGGCCGCGAGCGCAGCCGCAACGTCCTCGACCGCTTCGCCATCGACTTTTCCCTCTGCATGTACTGCGGCATCTGCATCGAGGTCTGCCCCTTCGACGCCCTCTTCTGGTCCCCGGAGTTCGAGTACGCCGAGACCGACATCCACGAACTCACCCACGAGCGCGACAAACTCCGCGAGTGGATGTGGACGGTCCCGGCCCCGCCCGCCCTCGACCCCGGCGCCGAGGAGCCGAAGGAACTCGCCGCCGCCCGCAAGGCCGCGGAGAAGCTGGCCGCCGCCGAGGCCACCCCGCCCGGGACGAAGGAAGGGGAGTCGTGACCTTCGCAGCAGCCACCGCGGTCTCCGCGGCCAAGACCGCCGGGACCGCCGAGACCCACGGGTTCCTCTCCCCGACCGGCGTCGAGATCGCCTTCCTCCTCGTCGGCCTCGTCACGCTCGGCGCGGCCGTCATCACCGTCACGACCAGGCAGCTGGTGCACGCCGCCCTGTGGCTGGTCGTGGCGCTCGGCGGCCTCGCGGTCGAGTACCTCCTGCTGACCGCCGAGTTCATCGCCTGGGTGCAGGTCCTCATCTACGTAGGTTCCGTCGTCGTCCTCCTCCTCTTCGGCCTGATGCTCACCAGGGCGCCCATCGGCCGCTCCCCGGACGCCGACTCGGGCAACCGCCCGGTCGCGCTCGCGGTGGCCGCCGCCGCTGCCGCCGCCCTGGTCTGGGTCGTCGTGGACGCCTTCCGCACCACGGTGATCGACCTGGACGGCGCCGCCCAGGGCTCCACCGACGTCACCGGCTCGGTCCTCTTCCGGCACTGGGTGCTCCCCTTCGAGGCGCTCTCGGTCCTCCTCCTCGCCGCCCTCGTCGGCGCGATCGTCCTGTCCCGCAAGACGGCCAAGGGCACGCCCGCCCCGGAGGGAGACCGCTGATGCACCTCCACCTCGCCTATCCCGCCGTCCTCGCCGCCCTCCTCTTCTGCGTCGGCCTCTACGGCGTACTCGCCCGGCGCAACGCGATCCTGGTCCTGATGTCCGTCGAGCTGATGCTCAACGCCGTCAACCTCAACCTCGTCGCCTTCGACGTCTGGCTCCGCGACTCCCTCCACGCCGGCCAGGCCCTGACGCTCTTCGTCATCGCCATCGCCGCCGCCGAGATCGGCATCGGCCTCGCGATCGTCCTCGCGGTCTACCGCAACCGCGGCACCTCCGCCGTCGACGCCCTCCGCGACACCGCCGAGCCCTCCGCGCCGGACGAGTCCCAGGAGGCGCAGGAGCCTGACGACTCGCAAGAACCCCAGCAGTCACAGCAGTCACCGCAGTCGCAGAAGGCCGAGGCCACCGCGTGACCACGACCACCCTCGCCGTCCTCGTCCCCCTTCTGCCGTTCCTGGGCGCGGCCGCGGGCCTGCTCCTCGGCCGCCGGATCCCCGGACTCGTACGCCCCCTCGCGGTCCTGCCCACGCTGACGGCCCTGGTCCTCGCCGTGCTCGTGGCCGTCCGCCAGGGCGGTGACCGGCCGGTCGACGCCGCGACCGAGCTGACCCCGACCGGCTCGGTCCCCATCGAACTCGCCCTGCACATCGACGGCTTCGCCGCCCTCGTCGCCGTCCTGGTCGGCGTCGTCGCCTCCTGCGTGCAGATCTACTCGACGGGCTACCTGCGCGACGACCCGCGCTACCCCTCCTACGCCGCTCTCGTCTCCCTCTTCACCTCCGCGATGCTGCTCGTCGTCTACTCCGGCGACCTGATGGTGCTCCTGGTCGGCTGGGAGATCATGGGCATCTGCTCGTACTTCCTCGTCGGCCACTACTGGGAGACGCCCGAGGCGCGCGCCGCCTCCCTGAAGGCCTTCCTGGTCACCAAGCTCGGCGATGTCCCCTTCCTCATCGGCCTGTTCGCCCTCGCCGCGGACGCGGGCTCGTTCCGCGTCACGACGATCCTCGCGACGGTCGCGGACGGCGGCCTGGACCACCCCACGCTCATCGCCTTGCTGCTCCTCGCGGGCGTGGCGGGCAAGTCGGCGCAGTTCCCGCTGCACACCTGGCTGCCCGACGCGATGGCGGGCCCCACGCCCGTCTCCGCGCTGATCCACGCCGCGACGATGGTCGCCGCCGGCGTCTACTTCGTCGCCCGCCTCCTCCCGGTCTTCGCCGCCTCCGGGGCGGCCCTCGTCGTCCTCGCCGTCATGGCCGCCGTCACCATGGCCGGTTCGGCCCTCGCCGCGCTCGCCCAGGACGACATCAAGCGCGTCCTCGCGTACTCGACGATCGGCCAGCTCGGCTACATGACCGGCGCCCTCGCCGTCGGCGACCGCGGCGCCGCCGTCTTCCACCTCCTGTCCCACGGCGCCTTCAAGGCGCTGCTGTTCCTCACCGCGGGCGTGATCATCCACGCCGCCGGCACCAACTCACTGGCCGCCATGTCCCGTATGAAGGGCCTGCGCGACCGCGTCCCCGACGCGTACTGGACGATGACCGTGGCGCTCCTCGCGCTCGCCGCGATCCCGCCGTTCAGCGGCTTCTTCTCCAAGGAGGCCGTGCTCGGCGCCGCCGAGCACACCGCCACGGGCCACGCCGCGTCCGTGCCCACCGCCGCGGGCTGGATCGTCCTCGTCGCCGGTCTGCTCACCGCCCTCCTCACCGCCGCCTACGCGACGCGCCTGTGGCTGCTCGCCTTCCACGGCAGGGGCGCCGACGCTCCCGACCACGGGAAGCAGCCCCTCGCCATGACGGCCGTGCTGTGGGTGCTGGCCGTGCCCTCCCTCGCCTTCGGTACCGCCGTCGGGGTCCTGCCGGACTGGTTCGACGGCCGCTCGCTCTCGCCGACGCTCACCACCTCCGTCCTCGGCACGGGCCTCGCCTTCGGCGGCGCCCTCGTCACCTACGGCGCGTGGCGCCACACCACCGCGCTCGCCGCCCGCGTCCCGATGGGCGCCGTCGCGGTGAGCCCGGACGGCGACGGGGGACAGGTCGAGGCGGAGGCCATCGCCTCGCACGCCCCCGCGTACGGTGACGTGGCATCGGCCCACGACCCGGCCGACCCGGGCCGTCTGCTGCTCGGTCCCCTGCACCGCCACGCGGCCGCCGGCTTCCGCCTCGACGCCGTCTACGCGGCCCTGTTCGTCCGCCCGGTCCAGGCCGCCGCGCGCCTCGTCCGCTTCCTCGACCGCGAGGTCGTCGAGACGTACGTGCGCGGCGCGGGCACCGCGCCCCGCTGGCTCGGCACGGCCGTCCGGCGCGCGCAGACCGGCAACGTACAGACCTATCTGAGCGCGCTGCTCGCAGGCACGGTCGTCCTGGCCGTCGCCGCCGTCCTCGTCGCCACCGCCGGAGCGTGAGCAGCCGTGATCGGTATCAGTGAGTCCGTGATGCAGTTTCTTCTGGCGTTGATCGTCGCCGGCCCGCTCATCGGCGCCGTGGCCGCTCTCCTCCCGGCCCCGCCCGGGCTGAAGGGGAACTCGCCCGACCAGGCCGTGCTCCGCCACGGCGTGACCGTGACCGGTGCCGTCCTGCTCGCCGCGCTCGTCCTCGCGCTCGGCTTCGACCACGACCACCCGTCGAAGATGCAGGCCACGACCGACATCAGCTGGATCCCCGCACTCGACGTGCGCATCCACCTCGGCATCGACGGCATCTCGCTCCCCCTTCTGGTCCTGACCGCGCTGCTGACCTTCCTCTGCGCGCTCTACAGCTACTTCAAAATGCCGACGGGCCCGTCTCCCAAGGCATTTGTCGCACTGATCCTCGTCCTCGAGTCCGGCACCCTCGCGACCTTCGCCGTCCTCGATCTGCTGCTGTTCTTCCTGGCGTTCGAGATGGTGCTCATCCCGATGTACTTCCTCATCGCCCGCTGGGGCGGTGCACAACGCACGCAGGCGGCCTGGAAGTTCATCCTCTACACGCTGCTCGGCTCCGTCGTGATGCTGCTCGGCCTCCTCCTGATCGGGCTCAAGTCCGGCACGTTCGACATGGTGGCACTCGCCACTGACAACGGCCCGGGCCTGACCACATCCGTGCAGGTCATCGCCGTTCTGGCGATCGGGATCGGGCTCGCGGTCAAGACGCCGATGTGGCCGCTGCACAGCTGGCTGCCGGACGCCCACACCGCCGCGCCGACCGTCGGCTCGGTCCTGCTGGCCGGCGTACTGCTGAAGATGGGTACGTACGGTTTCGTCCGCATTCTGCTGCCCATCACCCCGGACGGGATGCGGGAGTTCGCGCCCTACCTCGCGGCCTTCGCGGTCGTCGGGATCATCTACGGTTCGCTGGCCTGCCTCGCGCTCGCCAGGCGGGGCGCGAAGGGCGACCTCAAGCGCCTCATCGCGTACTCGTCCGTCGGCCACATGGGCTTCGTCCTGCTCGGCATCGCGACGATGAGCCCGACCGGCGTGAACGGCGCGCTGTTCGCCAACATCGCGCACGGCCTCATCACCGGCCTGCTCTTCTTCCTCGTCGGCGCGCTCAAGGACCGCACCGGCACCACCGACCTCGACTCCCTCGCACAGGAGTCCGGCGCCGCGCTCTACGGCAAGGCGCCCCGCCTCGGCGGTCTGCTCGCCTTCGGCGCCGTCGCCTCGCTCGGCCTGCCGGGCCTCGCCGGGTTCTGGGGCGAGATGCTCGCGCTGTTCGGCGCGTTCGAGCCCGCCGACGACCTGAGCCGCCCCGCCTTCCTCACCTTCATGGCGATCGCCGCCTTCGGCACCCTGCTCACCGCCGCGTACATGCTCGTCGTCGTACGCCGTGTCTGCATGGGCCCGATGCCGCGGCCCGACGCCGAGCCCGCGCCCAAGGCGCTCGCCGACGTCCAGGGCTATGAACTCGCCGCCTGGACCCCGCTCGTCGCCCTCACCGTCCTCGCCGGACTCTGGCCCGCGGCTCTCCTCGGCCTGACCGACCCGGCCGTGCAGAAGCTCCTCACTGGAGGCAAGTCGTGACCGTGGCCGCCGAAAGCGCCTCAAGCTTGGTCCAGTCGGTCGACTGGCTCGCGATCGCGCCGCCCACCATCACGGCCGTCGTCGGCCTCGTCGTGCTCGTCGCCGACCTCTTCGTGGGCGACGGCAAGAAGGCCGTCCTCGGCTGGCTCTCCGTGGCGGGCCTGGCCGCGGCCGCGCTCTCCCTGCTGCCTCTCCTGGACGACGACCGCTCGACCTTCTGCCTGACCGGAAGCGGCACGCACGCGTGCAGCTACACCGCCGACCGCTTCACCCTCGTCATCCAGCTCCTCGTCCTCGGCGGCGCCCTGCTGGCCGCCCTGCTCTCCATGAGCACCCTGAAGGACGAGGAGGGCACCAAGGGCGAACTCCCCGCGGGAGAGTTCTGGTTCCTGCTGCTCTCCTCCGCGGCGGGTGCCGCCCTGCTGCCCGCCTCGCGCGACCTCGCGACCCTCATCGTCGCCCTGGAGGTCGCCTCCCTGCCCGCGTTCGCCCTCGTCGGCCTCAGGCACGGCGACAAGCGCTCCTCCGAAGCGGCCCTGAAGTTCTTCCTCTCCTCGGTCACCGCGACCGCCGTGAGCCTCATGGGCGTCAGCTTCGTCTACGCGGCGACCGGCACCCTGCACCTCACCGAGATCGCCACCAAGCTCCAGAGCGACCAGGTCACCGACGGGCAGCTGCACACGCTCGCCCAGGCCGGCGTCGCCCTCACCCTCGTCGGCTTCGCCTTCAAGGTGGCCGCCGTGCCCTTCCACTTCTGGGTACCGGACACCTACGTAGGCGCGCCCCTGCCCGTCGCCGCGTACCTCTCGGTCGTCGGGAAGGCCGTCGGCTTCACCGGGCTCATCCTCGTCACCGTCGTCGCCTTCCCCTCGTACGCGGACGTCTGGGGCCCGGTGCTCGCCGTCCTCGCCGCGCTCACCATGACCGCGGGCAACGTCGCCGCCCTGCGCCAGCGCTCCACGCGCGCGTACAGCGCGGTCCGCCTCCTCGCCTGGTCCTCGGTCGGCCAGGCCGGCTACCTCCTGGTGCCGATCGCCGCCGCCGGATACGCCGACAACGAGGCGGGCGCGGAGAAGGCCATCGGATCCACCGTCGCCTACGCCCTGATGTACGCGGCCGTGAACCTCGGAGCCTTCGCCGTCGCCGCGCTCGTCGGCCGCACGCAGCGCCTGAACCGCGTCAGCGACTACCGGGGCCTGTACGCGCGCAGTCCCCTGGCCGCCCTCGTCCTGGCCTTCTTCCTGCTTTGCCTCGCGGGCCTGCCGCCCGGCATCATCGGCCTCTTCGCCAAGGTCACGGTCTTCTCGGCCGCGGTCGACGCGGGCCTCGGTTGGCTCGCCGTGGTGATGGCCGTGAACGTCGTGATCGCCCTCTACTACTACCTCCAGTGGACCGCGCTCCTCTTCCGCGCCCCCGAGGGCGAGCCGGTCAGGCACCGCGTACCGGCGCCCCTCACCGCGGCCATCGCGCTGACCGCGGTCCTCGGCATCGCGCTCTCCGGAGCGCCCCAGCTCGTCCTGAGGTTCTCGGACACCGGTCTCTTCTGACGGGCCACCGAGGCCCTCCGGGTCGCCACGCGGGGCCTCACCCGCGTGGCGTACACCGCTCCTGAGCGCACAAGGGAACTAGTGCTCCCCGCCTGGCGTTGACCAGTACGGGAGGGTCCACTGAACAGTGGAAGCACCAGTCAGCAGAGGGTTCCCCCACGCACCACCAGGAGGGCGTACCGTGCACCGCCGGCACAACGGGTTGAAGACCGCCGTACTCCTCGGGGGACTGTCCGCGCTCATCCTCGTGATCGGCAGCTTCTTCGGGCGTACGGGCCTGTTCGTCGCGCTCTTGGTGGCCCTCGGCACCAATGCGTACGCGTACTGGAACAGCGACAAGCTCGCCCTGCGGGCCATGCGCGCCCGCCCGGTGAGCGAATTCGAGGCCCCCGCGCTCTACCGCATGGTCCGCGAGCTCTCCACCCAGGCCCGCCAGCCCATGCCCCGCCTGTACATCTCGCCGACCGAGGCCCCGAACGCCTTCGCGACCGGCCGCAATCCACGGAACGCGGCGGTGTGCTGCACCGACGGCATCCTGCGCCTCCTCGACGAGCGCGAGCTGCGCGGCGTCATCGGCCACGAGCTGAGCCACGTCTACAACCGCGACATCCTGATCTCCTCGGTCGCGGGCGCCCTGGCCTCCGTGATCATGTTCCTGGTCAACTTCGCCTGGCTGATCCCCGTAGGCCGCTCGAACGACAACGACGGCCCCGGCATCTTCGGAATGCTCCTGATCATGCTGCTCGGCCCGCTGGCGGCCTCGATCATCCAGCTGGCCATCAGCCGTTCCAGGGAGTACGAGGCCGACGCGTCCGGCGCGCAGCTGACCGGCGACCCGCTCGCACTGGCGAGCGCCCTGCGGAAACTGGACGCCGGCACGAAGCAGTTGCCGCTACCGCCCGAGCCCCGTCTCGAGACGGCGAGCCACATGATGATCGCGAACCCCTTCCGCCCGGGGCAGGGCATGTCCAAGATGTTCTCCACGCACCCGCCGATGGCGGAGCGCATCGCCCGACTCGAGCAGATGGCAGGTCGTCACCAGTGAAGACAATCCTCAACGTCATATGGCTCGTCCTCTGCGGCTTCTGGATGTTCCTGGCCTACCTGCTGGCGGGCGTGCTGCTCTGCGTCACGATCATCGGCATCCCGTTCGGCCTGGCCAGCTTCCGCATCGGCCGCTATGCCCTGTGGCCCTTCGGCTACACCACGGTCGACCGCCGCGACGCGGGCGCGCCCTCGTTCGTGGGCAACGTCCTGTGGCTGGTCCTCGCGGGCTGGTGGCTCGCGATCGGCCACATCGTCACGGGCTTCCTCCTGTGCGTCACGATCATCGGCATCCCCCTGGGCGTCGCCAATTTCAAGCTGATCCCGGTCTCGCTGCTGCCGCTCGGCCGCGAAATCGTCCGTACGGACCAGCCGTTCGCCGCGCGCCGGTAGGAAGCGGGCGGGGGAGCGGCGCCCGGGGCCGATTGTCAGTGCCGTGGTCCACCATGAACTCATGACCGACACCGAGCAGTTGCTGGCCCGCGTCACCGCTGAGGCGCGCGCCACCCGCCCCTGGGGCTGGGACGTCCTGCCCACGCCCGTGGACGCGGACACCCTGGCCCGGGCGGAGGCGGCCCTGGGCTTCCGCCTGCCACCCCTGCTCGCCGCGCTGTACACCCGCGTAGGCGACGGCGGATTCGGCCCGGAGTACGGCCTGTTGCCCTTGCTGGAAAACAAGTCCTCCGGAGGCGAGCCCGCGGTCGTCGAGAAGTACCTGGGGATGCGCCACGCCGACGACTGGGGCTGGCCGGAAGGCGTGCTGCCGATATCCCACTGGGGCTGCGCGATGTACGCGTGCGTGGACTGCCGCACCGACTCCGCCCAGGTCCTGCTCTTCGAGCCCAACGGCGGCGACCCGGAACACGCCTGGTTCATAGACTCCCCGAGCCTCATGGCCTGGTTGACGGCATGGCTCGACGGCACCGGTTGGTACGAGGAGGACAACGAGGGCGTGGAGCTACCACGTTGGCAGCACGCCCAGACCCGCACCACCCAGGCCTGAGGCCCGGCCCGCCACCCGGCGCCACCCCGCCCCAAGCTCCCACCGCTCCGAGCCCCCGCCACCCCAAGACCCGCCACCCCGAGCCGCCCCGCCCAAGACCCCCACCCAAGCCCCCCGCCCTCAACGAACCCGCCGAACCCGCCGAATCCGACGCACCCCATAGGCCCCCGCCCCCACCGCCAGCACAGCCCCGCCCGCCAGCACCGAGGACACGGGTAGGGCGAACGCCAGCGCCACGCAGCCGAGACCGCCGATCGCGGGCAGGACGCGGACCGCCGGGGAGGAACCGAGCGTCCACGCCGAGGCGTTGGCGATCGTGTAGTACACGAGCACCCCGAAGGAGGAGAAGCCGATCGCCCCCCGCACGTCCGCCGTCGCGGCCGCCACCGCCACCACCGCGCCCACGGCCAGCTCCGCGCGGTGCGGCACCCGGAAGCGCGGGTGCACGGCCGCGAGCGCACCCGGCAGGTGCCGGTCCCGCGCCATGGCCAGCGTCGTCCGCGAGACGCCCAGGATCAGCGCGAGGAGCGAGCCGAGCGCCGCCACCGCGGCCCCCACCCGCACGACGGGCACGAGCCCCGGCACACCCGCCGCCCGCACCGCGTCGGCCAGCGGCGCGGTCGCCCCGGCCAGCCCCGAGGGCCCGAGGACGGACAGCACCGCGACCGCCACGCCCGCGTACACGCACAGGGCGATGCCCAACGCCACCGGGACCGCCCGCGGAATGGTCCGCGCCGGATCGCGTACCTCCTCGCCGAGCGTCGCGATCCGCGCGTACCCGGCGAAGGCGAAGAACAGCAGCCCCGCGGCCTCCAGCGCCCCGCCGACCCCGCCCGAGAGCCCCACATCGAGCCGCCCCGCGTCGGACGCCCCCGACCCGAGGCAGGCGACGACGACCGCCGCCAGCACGGCGAGCACCACCGCCACGATCCCCCGCGTCAGCCACGCCGACTTCTGAACGCCCAGATAGTTCACGGCCGTCAGCAGCACCACGGCCGCGACCGCCACCGCGTGCGCCTGCCCCGGCCAGACGTACGCCCCCGCGGTCAGCGCCATCGCGGCGCACGACGCGGTCTTGCCGACGACGAACGCCCAGCCCGCCAGATACCCCCAGAACTCCCCGAGCCGCTCCCGCCCGTAGACGTAGGTGCCGCCCGACGCGGGATAGCGGGCGGCGAGCCGCGCCGACGCCGTCGCGTTGCAGTAGGCGACCACGGCGGCGACCGCGAGCCCCACCAGCAGCCCCGACCCCGCGGCGCCCGCCGCGGGCCCGAGCGCCGCGAAGATGCCGGCCCCCACCATCGAGCCGAGACCGATCACCACCGCGTCGAACACACCAAGGGTCCGCCGGAGCTCTGGCTGTTGTGTCATGCGCCGCACCTTACGGATCACCGCAACCGCGTCACTCCGTGGAGACGTCCTTCAGGACAACAGCGCACAAAAGCTCACCGCGCGAGAAAGGCCGGGTCATCGCATGGGCATCATCAGCTGGATCGTTCTGGGGCTGCTCGCGGGAGCCGCCGCCAAACTGCTGCTGCCCGGCCGCGACCCGGGCGGCTTCATCGGCACGACCGTCATCGGCATCGCGGGCGCCTTCACCGGCGGCTGGATCTCCGCCCGCTACCTCGACCGCCCGATCGAAAGCCACTTCTACGACGGCGCCACCTGGGCGGCGGCCATCGGCGGCTCCCTCGTCCTACTGGTCGCCTACCGCATCCTTTTCGGCCACTCACGACGCTGAGCCAGCCCCGCGAAGTCCCCCCGAAGCGCCGCCCCTCGCACTGCGGCCAACGGCAAAGGGCGGGCCCCGACTAGGGACCCGCCCGTCAGCTCAGCCGGTGACCACCGGCACGATCACGGCCGCGACGGCGGACGCGAGACCGCCCACGGCGATGAACGCCCCGAACTTCTCCTTGGCGGTCGGGAAGACCGCCCTTGAGATGTCTCCCGCCTTGCTCCGCAGAACCATCAGCTTGATCTTCTGCCACCGATGCTGTCGGAGCCCGCAGCCCATCAGGATCCCCGAGGCGTTGCGCCGGCAGTAGGTGCCGTTGCGGTTCACCGCTCCGCACCACACGGGAAGCTGAAAGGCCGCGTACGAGACGACCGCCAGCGAGAGGACCACAAGCACAGCGGTGGCAGCACCGCTGCTCCAGGCGACGATCAGAGCCGCCGCCGCGATGTAGCCCCAGTACGTCCACATCCCCCTCATGTTCATGGCTCGGGACGGTACTGCCGGGGTGGTGATCATGCACAGGGCGAGAATGAGCCAGCGCGATTACTACCGGTAGTTCACGAACTGCAGTGCGAAGTCGAAGTCCTGGCCCTTGAGCAGCGCCTGCACGGCCTGGAGGTCGTCCCGGCTCTTCGAGCTGACGCGCAGCTCGTCGCCCTGGACCTGCGCCTTGACGCCCTTCGGGCCCTCGTCACGGATGATCTTGGCGACCTTCTTCGCGTTCTCCTGGGAGATGCCCTCCTCGATCGAGGCGAAGATCTTGTACTCCTTGCCGGACAGCTGCGGCTCGCCCGCGTCCAGCACCTTCAGCGAGATGCCGCGCTTGACCAGCTTGGTCTGGAAGACATCGAGGATCGCCTTGACGCGCTCCTCGCCGCTCGCCTCCATCAGGATCTTCTCGCCGGACCACGAGATCGAGGCACCGGTGCCCTTGAAGTCGTAGCGCTGCGAGATCTCCTTGGCGGCCTGGTTGAGGGCGTTGTCGACTTCCTGCCGCTCGACCTTCGAGACGATGTCGAAACTGGAGTCGGCCATGTCCTGTGGCTCCTTGTATCGGGGTATGCGTACTCAGCGGTTACACGGCCGCCTGACGCTGGCCGCATCCGCAAAGCCTAGCCATCGCCCCGGTGCCGGGTGCCGATCAATCGGGTGGCGGAGCACCCCTGTCCATCAGGTATCGTTTACGTCGTTGCCACGGAGCACCGCGAAAGCGGAGCGAGGCAGCAACCCCGGCGGTGTGCCCGAGCGGCCAAAGGGAGCAGACTGTAAATCTGCCGGCTCAGCCTTCCCAGGTTCGAATCCTGGCGCCGCCACATGAAGGTAAACCCCCTCCGATCTGCGGAAACGTAGATCGGAGGGGGTTTCTTCGTTCCGCACCGTTTCACGCCGTGCTGGGGCAGCCTCGTACGACCTTCGTGGACTCCGGAAGCAGATGCGAGCCGACGAGTTCGGCGTCTTCCGGGACGCGGAGCGTGAGCAGGGAGCGCACCCTCTCCAGAGTGCTGAGGTCGATGCTCGGATGGAGTGTCTCAATGGTGAGTACACGCAGTGCGGGGAAGTGGCCCAGCCAGTCCCAGGCGGGCCCCATGTCGGACTCGACCCAGAGGTGGGTGAGGCGCTGGCTCGGGCACGTGGCGATGAACTCGTCGACGGCGAACTCCCCGGTGATCTTGATGCGGGAACGGCCGCCGAAACTCCGCAGCGCGGAGAGTTCCCGCAGGTTCGAGACGGGGAAGTAGAGGCCGTCCTCGGCGAGGTGTGCGACGACTTCCTGGCCGTACAGGTCGGTGTCGTACCTGCTCCACGCCTGTGCGAGTTCGCTGCGCACCCGCAGGTCCGGGTGGTCGCGGTACAGGGCGAGCACCTCGATGGCGGCGTCGGTCGCGATGGGCGTCGCCGTGAGCACTGTGAAGTACGCCTCATCCGCCACCGCCTGGTACGCGGCTTCGGCCGCCGCCGCCTCGGCTTTCTGCTCGTCAGTGGCGAAGGGGTCCAGGGCGGCCGGGCGCGGCGGGAGTTCCCGGGGGCCGGTCAGCAGTTCGAGTACGACAGGGCCGATCGCGGCCAGGGCGCGGGCCCGGTCCGTCGAACGCGGCGGGATCAGCGCCGCGGCTCGCTCCTGCACCTCGGCTCGCACCGCGGGATCCAGCTCTGTGGCGTGTTCCAGGCAGGCGGCCGCGAGGAGATGGAGACGGTCCCGGCCCTGCCGTGAGGTGTTCTCGCGCCTGATGAGGCCCGTCAGGAGGTGGGTCCGCTCCGTGGGCCGCGCGTGGGCGACGGCCATCCTGATGACGTCCTCCCACTGGTCCAGGTGCGCGTTGGCGATGAGGAAGTCGAAGTCGAGTTCCTCGACCGCCGCCTTGGCTCCCAGGTAGTCCTGGAACGTCCGGTGGACGAAGTCCATGGAGTTCGCACTCGGCTCCCGGAGCAGACCGCTGCGGACGAGCAGATGCCGGTACACGGCTTCCGGCGTGCCCTGCTCCGCGACCTTGGGCATGGCGGGCAGGACGCGGCGCAGCAGCTCCACCGCGTCCGTGCGGTTCATCTCGGAGCGGCCGTTGCGGATCATCCAGTAGGCCAGTTTCTGGATGAGCTGGATGTGTTCGGCCTCGCTGATGTGGATCGGGCCGGATTTGAGGACTCCGCGTTCGCGGTCACGCCGGAAGAGCAGCATGGACAGGGCCGCGTCGTAGATCTCCTTTCGGCCGTCGGGCAGATAGCCGCGGCGGTCCTGGTGCAGGGCGCAGATCAGGCCGCACATCAGGGGGTTGACCGCGAGCCCGCTCAGGTCCTGCTGGGCCCGGATCGCACGGAGCAATTCGGTGGCGTACTGGTCGCTGATGCCGGCGGCCTTGTGCCATCGCTGGATGAACTCGGCGATGTTGTCCCGGTTCATGGGGGCCAGGTCCAGCTCGGCGAAGTCGTCCTCGGCCAGCCAGCGTTCCCGTACGGCCGACGGCCTGGAGGTGACGAGCCAACGATTGTCCGGGTAGGCGCTGAGGAGTTCGCGAAGCCAGCGGCGGGCGTCACCGCGGTCGTCCTCGGGAATCTCGTCGATCCCGTCGATCAGGATGAGACCCCGGCCGGCTTGCAGCACCCGGTCGATCCACCCGGGCGGCTGGCTCCCGGCGATCGGGCAGTCCACCGCGGACAGGAACCCGTCGGGGGCGGGAAGCGGGGCACCGCTGCGCGTCAGCGTGCGCAGGGGCAGCACGAACGGTACGAGCCCATAGAGGTAGAGCAACTGTTCGTTGAGCGACTTCTTCGCCGTGGACACCGCCAGCCACTGGATGAGGGTGGTCTTCCCCGAGCCCGCCACGCCGCGCAGGAGTACGCGGTCGCGGCCCGCGAGGACGTGGTCGGCCGAGACCACCGTGGGGACGGGACTCAGCGCGTCGACGGCCGCGTCCAGGCGGAGATAGGCCACGTCGAGTCGCCAGCTCTCCGGAGCCCCGGACAGGTCGAGACCGAAGATGCTCAACTTGCCGTGCTTGGCGGCGATGTAGTGCGCGTACCGCTTCTCGAAGGGACCGTCCGCGGGGGGCGGCGACCGGGTGATCAGAGCGTCGATCTTCCGGGTCAGCTCCTCGATGCCGCGGCTCTGTTCGAGGAGTGTGCGCGGCACGAAGGTGGACCGCTGGGTGAAGAAGTTCAGAATGTGCAGGCAGGCGGTGTCCATGACGCCCGCATGCAGCGTGACGGCGTCGTGGGACAGGCCGAGCGTGGCCGTCCTGTTCTGGGCGCGCAGCTGCCTGGAGAGCGCGAGATGACCGAGGCGTACGGCCTGGACGTCGTCCATCGCGAGCGTGCCGAGAGAACGCAGTGAATCGGTGACGGCGTGGACGACGGCCCGCTTCTCGAAGGAAGGCAGTTCGTCCTCGACGCCTGTCGAGTGGGCGGCGCGCCTGACCAGCTCTTCCGCGATCTTGTACAGGTCCTTGTCGGAGAGTGTCCGCTTCTCGCCCCGGAAGGAGACGAGACCGGATACGGCGACGGGCCGGTCCACCAGGTCGGCCCCGGGACCTTCGGATACGAACAGTTTCTTGACCAGCGGCCCCACGATGCTCGACGCGAGCCGAGCTCCGATCACGGCGGGTTCCATCAGCCCTCCGAGGCGTCCATGCGGCGCGATGTGCACGTCGCCTTCGGGGCAGGATAGGGCGGAGCGCTCGGAGGCATCGCCCAACTTGACAAACAGGGAGCCGAGTTGGAGCGCAGACGTCGCCGAGGTCCGCAGGGCTCAGAATGGGACCATGTCGTCCCGCCGCAGAAACTGCCCGGAGTGCCGCCGCGAGATCGCCGTCGTCGGCGGACGGTTCGCCCGCCACGACCCGCCGGGCCAGCGCGTCACCGGCGACCTGGTCTCCTGCCCGGGATCCCGCAGGCACGCCCAGCTCGGCGCCGTACAGCCCGCTCTGGACGGCTACACGGTCCCGGACCTGCCGGGCCAGCTCCCGCTGTTCTGAACGCGCCTGAGGGGCCCTCAGGGCCGCTCAGGGCCTCCCTGTCAGCGGGCTTCAGTTCCCCGCAACGGACTTGACGGCCACCGACACCGGCACCGAGCCACTGACCAGCTCCAGCGTCAGCCCAGCCGTCGCCGACGTCTCCAGAAGCTCGGCGAGCACCGCGGCGACGTCGTCCCTAGGGATCGGCCCCCGCCCGGTCGACGCCTCCAGGCGTACGAGGCCGGTGCCCGCGTCGTCCGTCAGCATCCCCGGACGCAGGATCGTCCAGTCGAGCGCGGCACGCGCGCGTACGTTCGCGTCCGCCTCGCCCTTGGCCCGCAGATACGCGTCGAAGACCTCGTCGCCCTGGTGCGCGGCGTCCGCGCCCATCGACGACACGACGATGTACCGCCGCACCCCGGCCCGCTCCGCCGCGTCCGCGAAGAGCACGGCGGCGCCCCGGTCCACGGTGTCCTTGCGGCCGGCGTCGCTGCCCGGCCCCGCGCCCGCCGCGAAGACCGCCGCGTCGGCACCGCGCAGATGCCCGGCGACCTGGTCGACCGAGGCCGACTCCAGGTCGCACAGGACCGGTTCGGCACCGGCCTCGCGCAGATCCGCTTCCTGCCCGGCGTTCCGGATCAGCCCGGCGACCTCGTCACCACGCGCGGCGAGCAGACGCTCCAGCCGCAGCGCGATCTGACCATGACCTCCAGCGATGACAATGCGCATGTCTCCGACCGTACGGCAGCACGACCGCGTTCGCCGCGCGCGGAGAGTTCAGGCCACTCGAAGCAAGCCCCCCACAGCCGCCGTCAGGAGCCCCGCCCCGGCTCGTCACCTCCCTTGGCACGCCCCTGGCGCGGCAGATCCAGGGCCACGGCGGCAGCCGAGTCGCAGTACTCGCGCACCGCACTCGTCCGCGCCACCACACGCCCCCGGTGCACCACGATCCGGCTGTACGCGAGCGACAGCGCCCCCGCCAGCCGGTCACCGCGCACCGCGAGCAACTCGGCCGGGAAACCCGCCTCCACCCGGACCTCGGGCATCCCCATGGCCGCCCGCGCCGCCCCGCTCACCGTGTCGTACGCGTCCTCGGGCCGCAGCCCGCACCGCGAGGCCAGCAGGTACGCGGCCTCCAGGGGATCGCCCCGCCCCACGGGGTTCGACACATCCCGCATCGCCCCGCTCCCCGCGGCCACCCGCACCCCCGCCGCCCGCAGCAGCCGCACCGGCGCGAGTCCGCGCCGCTCCGCGCTCCCGCAGCCGCCCTGCGGCAGGCAGACCACCGTCACGCCGGCCGCCGCCAGCTGCTCCGCCGCCCGCGAGGCCACCTCCCTCGGCAGCCGCCCGAGGCCCCCGCACGGGCCGATGGTGACCCCGGCCCGCAGCCCGGCTGCCATCGCCGCGAGCCGCCCGAGCCGCGCCGGGTCGTCACCGTCCGTGTGCAGGTCGACGGGACAGCCGTGCTCGGCGGCCAGCTCCAGGACCGCCTCCGTGTACCCCGTCGGATCGGGGTCGAGATCCGGACAACCGCCCACTACGGAGGCGCCCATCTTCACCGCGTCCCGCAGCATCGCGAGCCCGTCCGCGCCCGCGACGCCGGTCAGCAGCCGCGGCACCGCGACCGCCGTCAGATCGACGAGCCCCCGCAGCGACCGGCGCGCCTGGAGCACGGCCTCCATGGGGTCGAGCCCCTGCACGTCACCGATCCGCACCTGCGACCGCAGGGCCGTCGCCCCGTGCCCGAGCTGGAGCAGGGCCGCCTCCGTGGCCCTGCGCTGCACGTCGGGGATGTCGTACGAGACCGGGCCCGGCACGTCCGCCGACAGCGCGGTGTCACCGTGCGCGTGCGGCTCCGCGGGGGCCGGCAGCAGCAGATAGCCGCCGAGGTCCACGCGCGCGGCGTGCGCGGGCAGGCTGCCGGCCGTACCGACCGCCTCGATGCGCCCGCCGCCGAGCCGGACGTCCACGGTCCTGCCGTCGGTGAGCCGGGCGCCGCAGAGCAGCAGCGACCCGGATTCGGCCGTGGGATCGGAACCGGAGGAGCCGGAGGAGTGGGGCTGCTGCGGCTGGCTGTCGGGCATCGCGCTCCTGGCGTTCGGGGGCGGCTGCTGTCGTTCGGGGCATCAAGATCACGCAGCGTGTGCCGAGCCTAGGGCGGCGAAAGGTCCGCTTCGCGGAGGAGCGCAATAGTCGTACCGGTGTGGTGCCACGGTCGTACGGGTGTGGTGCCAGGGCGTGGATGAGGCATCCGGAGAGGCCTGGGACGGCCCCGCCGATCCCCCCGGACGGCCCTGGCGAAACGGATTTGGGCGATCGGCGACCAACCGTGTAATGTCTTCATCGCTCGCCCCAATAGCTCAGTCGGTAGAGCGTCTCCATGGTAAGGAGAAGGTCTGCGGTTCGATTCCGCATTGGGGCTCTGATGTCGAGTGATCCTCGCCTTCGTGGCGGGGAGATCCGGCATCGCAGCGGTGTAGCTCAGTCGGTAGAGCAAGCGGCTCATAATCGCTGTGTCACCGGTTCAAGTCCGGTCACCGCTACTCCTGGTAGCCGATTGTGGGGTCGGTCCTTCGATCGGCTACTCTTTTATGCGTTCATCCGTCCATCCGTCCGTCCAAGGAGCACTCACGTGGCTGCCACCGACGTCCGCCCGAAGATCACGCTGGCCTGCGTGGAGTGCAAGGAGCGGAACTACATCACCAAGAAGAACCGGCGTAACGACCCGGACCGTCTTGAGATGAAGAAGCACTGCCCGCGCTGCAACTCGCACACTGCTCACCGCGAAACGCGCTGACACACAGGCTCGTACACGAGGCCGTCCCCGTTCGTCGGGGGCGGCCTCGCGTCGTTTTGCACGGTTCCACAGAAAACCAACCACAGGAGGTACCGAGTCCATGGCGCTCGACCAGTCCTTCGTGGGGCGGTCCTATCCGCCCACCGATCCTTATGAGGTCGGCCGGGAAAAGATCCGCGAGTTCGCCGAGGCGGTGGGCGACGCCAATCCCGCGTACACCGACTCGGAAGCCGCCAAGGCACTCGGTCATCCCGATGTGATCGCCCCGCCGACTTTTGTGTTCGCGATCACTTTCAAGGCCGCCGGGCAGGTAATACAGGACCCGCAGCTGGGGCTCGACTACAGCCGCGTCGTCCACGGCGACCAGAAGTTCGCCTACACCCGCCCCGTGCACGCGGGTGACCGGCTCACGGTCACCTCGACCATCGAGGCCGTCAAGTCGCTCGCGGGCAACGACATCCTGGACGTCCGCGGCGACGTCCACGACGCGGCCGGAGAGCACGTCGTGACCGCCTGGACGAAGCTCGTCGCGCGTGCGGCGGAGCCCGCGGCAGAGGAGGCCTGAGGCGATGACGGCGAAGATTTCCTACGACGATGTCGAGGTCGGCACCGAGCTGCCGGCGCAGACCTTCCCCGTGACGCGCGCCACTCTCGTCCAGTACGCGGGCGCCTCCGGGGACTTCAACCCGATCCACTGGAACGAGAAGTTCGCGCTCGAGGTCGGTCTTCCCGACGTCATCGCGCACGGCATGTTCACCATGGCCGAGGCGATCCGCGTGGTGACCGACTGGGCGGGCGACCCGGGAGCGGTCGTCGAGTACGGCGTGCGCTTCACCAAGCCCGTCGTCGTCCCCAACGACGACAAGGGCGCCACCATCGACGTCAGCGCCAAGGTCGCGGCCAAGCTGGACGACCGGCAGGTCCGGGTCGACCTCCTCGCCAAGAGCGGCGACCAGAAGGTCCTCGGCATGTCACGGGCGGTCGTGCGGCTGGCCTGACGGCCACCGGCCCGGGCCTCGCGCCCGCGGAATCGGCCCCGCGGAAACGGCCCCGCCAGGACCGGCGGGGCCGTTCTCGTACTCTTGGGCACGTGCAGGAACTCCATGACGCCCCCCTCGCCCCGCTGACCACCTTCCGCCTCGGTGGCCCCGCGACCCGTCTGATCACCGCGACGACCGACGCCGAGGTGATCGCCGCCGTCCGCGAGGCCGACGACGTCGGGACCCCGCTGCTGCTCATCGGCGGCGGCTCGAATCTGGTCATCGGCGACAAGGGCTTCGACGGAACCGCCCTGCGCATCGCCACCAAGGGCTTCGCGCTCGACGGCACGGCGCTGGAGCTCGCCGCCGGTGAGGTCTGGACGGACGCGGTCGCCCGCACCGTCGAGGCGGGCCTCGCGGGCATCGAGTGCCTCGCCGGGATCCCCGGCTCCGCGGGCGCGACGCCGATCCAGAACGTGGGGGCGTACGGCCAGGAAGTCTCGTCGACGATCACCGAGGTGATCGCCTATGACCGCAGGACGCGCGAGACGGTCGTCATTCCGAACGCCGAGTGCGCCTTCTCGTACCGCCACAGCCGCTTCAAGGCCGACCCCGACCGCTTCGTGGTCCTGCGGGTCCGCTTCCGGCTCGAGGACGCGCAGGGCATGAGCGCCCCCATCAAGTACCCCGAGACGGCCCGCACGCTCGGCGTCGAGGCGGGGGAGCGGGTGCCGGCCGCGGTCGCCCGGGAGACCGTCCTGAAGCTCCGCGCGGGCAAGGGCATGGTGCTCGACCCCGAGGACCACGACAGCTGGTCGGCCGGGTCCTTCTTCACCAACCCGATCCTCACCGACGAGGAGTTCGCGGCCTTCCACGCGCGCGTGGCGGACCGCCTCGGCCCGGACGTCTCCCCGCCCGCCTTCCCGACGGGCGACGGCCGCGTCAAGACCTCCGCCGCCTGGCTCATCGACAAGGCGGGCTTCACCAAGGGCTACGGAGAGGGCCGGGCCCGCATCTCCACCAAGCACACCCTGGCCCTCACCAACCGCGGCGGCGCGACCACCGAGGACCTGCTGGCCCTCGCCCGCGAAGTCGTCGCCGGGGTACGGGACGCCTTCGGGGTCACGCTGGTCAACGAGCCGGTGACGGTCGGCGTCAGCCTGTAGAGAGCCACGCGTCGACCCCGGAGAGCAGCTTCTCCCGTACGTCGACGGGGGCGGCCGAGCCGCGGATCGACTGCCGCGCCAGCTCGGCCAGCTCGGCGTCGTCGAAGCCGTGGTGCTCGCGTGCGATCTCGTACTGGGCGGCCAGCCGCGACCCGAAGAGCAGCGGGTCATCGGCGCCGAGCGCCATCGGCACCCCGGCGTCGAAGAGGGTGCGCAACGGCACGTCCTGCGGCTTCTCGTAGACCCCGAGGGCGACGTTGGACGCCGGGCACACCTCGCACGTGATGCCCCGGTCCGCGAGCCGCTTCAGGAGCCGCGGGTCCTCGGCGGCCCGCACCCCGTGCCCGATGCGCGCCGCGTCCAGGTCGTCCAGGCAGTCCCGGACCGAGGCGGGCCCGGTCAGCTCGCCGCCGTGCGGCGCCGCGAGGAGTCCCCCCTCGCGCGCGATGGCGAACGCCCGGTCGAAGTCCCGCGCCATGCCGCGCCGCTCGTCGTTGGAGAGCCCGAAGCCGACGATGCCCCGGTCCGCGTAGCGCACCGCGAGACGGGCCAGCGTGCGCGCGTCCAGCGGGTGCTTCATGCGGTTCGCGGCGACGAGGACCCGGATCCCGAGGCCGGTCTCCCGCGAGGCGCTGTCGACCGCGTCCAGGATGACCTCGAGGGCCGGGATCAGCCCGCCGAGCCGCGGCGCGTACGAGGTCGGGTCGACCTGGATCTCCAGCCACCCCGAGCCGTCGCGCAGATCCTCCTCCGCGGCCTCCCGCACCAGCCGCTGGATGTCCTCGGGCTCACGCAGACAGGAGCGCGCGGCGTCATAGAGCCGCTGGAAGCGGAACCAGCCGCGTTCATCGGTGGCGCGCAGCTTCGGCGGTTCGGCGCCGGTCAGCGCCTCCGGGAGCCGTACCCCGTACTTGTCGGCGAGTTCGAGCAGGGTGGCCGGCCGCATCGACCCGGTGAAGTGCAGGTGCAGATGGGCCTTCGGCAGCTCTCTTACGTCTCGTACACGCTCCATTCGAGGATCTTGCCGTACGCACCGGGGGTCCCGGTAGCGGCTTTCCCCCTTCGAGTCCGCCCCCGAACGAAGAAACGGGCCGCCTCTTCCACAGGAGAGACGGCCCGCACGCGCGCGTGGAGCGCTGTTTCGCGCCGGAACCTCAGTCGCGGGCCTCCGACAGGAGCTTCTGGATCCGCGAGACGCCCTCGACGAGGTCCTCGTCACCGAGCGCATAGGAGAGACGCAGATAGCCCGGCGTCCCGAAGGCCTCGCCCGGGACGACCGCGACCTCGGCCTCCTCCAGGATCAGCGCGGCCAGCTCGACCGAGTCCTGCGGGCGCTTGCCCCGGATCTCCTTGCCGATCAGGCCCTTCACCGAGGGGTAGGCGTAGAAGGCGCCCTCGGGCTCGGGGCAGATGACGCCCTGGATGTCGTTGAGCATCCGCACGATGGTCTTGCGGCGCCGGTCGAAGGCCTCCCGCATCTTCTCCACGGCCACCAGGTCGCCGGAGACGGCCGCGAGCGCGGCGGCCTGCGCGACGTTGGAGACGTTGGACGTGGCGTGCGACTGGAGGTTCGTCGCGGCCTTCACCACGTCCCTCGGGCCGATGATCCAGCCGACCCGCCAGCCGGTCATCGCGTATGTCTTCGCGACGCCGTTGACCACGATGCACTTGTCGCGCAGCTCGGGGAGGATCGCGGGGAGCGAGGTGAACTTCGCGTCTCCGTAGACGAGGTGTTCGTAGATCTCGTCGGTCATCACCCACAGGCCGTGCTCGACGGCCCAGCGGCCGATCGCCTCGGCGTCGGCCTCGCTGTAGACGGCGCCCGTGGGGTTCGACGGCGAGACGAAGAGCACCACCTTCGTGCGCTCCGTACGGGCGGCCTCCAGCTGCTCGACGGAGACGCGGTATCCGGTGGTCTCGTCGGCGACGACGGGGACCGGGACACCGCCGGCGAGACGGATCGACTCCGGATACGTCGTCCAGTAGGGGGCCGGGACGATGACCTCGTCGCCCGGGTCGAGGATCGCGGCGAACGCTTCGTAGATGGCCTGCTTTCCGCCGTTCGTCACCAGGATCTGCGAGGCGTCCACCTCGTACCCGGAGTCGCGCAGTGTCTTCGTGGCGATGGCCGCCTTCAGCTCGGGGAGGCCGCCGGCCGGCGTGTAGCGGTGGAACTTCGGGTTCTTGCAGGCCTCGACGGCCGCCTCGACGATGTAGTCCGGAGTGGGGAAGTCGGGCTCACCCGCGCCGAAGCCGATCACCGGGCGCCCGGCGGCCTTGAGGGCCTTGGCCTTGGCGTCGACGGCGAGGGTCGCGGACTCGGAGATCGCGCCGATGCGCGCGGACACCCGGCGCTCGGTCGGAGAAGTTGCAGCGCTCATGACCCCATCGTTCCAGACCTGAAACGCCCCCGGTGCGCGGGTTTCCAAGACCATCGGAACCCATCTTGTTCGACGGAGCGCCGTAGACCACGTACACTCACTGCTCGTTGGCCCTCACCGGCCGCACCCTCTCGACGCACTCCGTGCACATGGGCGGATGCGGTAGGTTGGGGGAAATCAAAGGGTCGTAGCTCAATTGGTAGAGCACTGGTCTCCAAAACCAGCGGTTGGGGGTTCAAGTCCCTCCGGCCCTGCTACACACTCCTTCGCCAGGATGTGTGCGCATGTACGTACTGCATTGCACCGCCGTGCGGCTCAACCGGGCGCGGCACGGCCACGACCCGGAATCAGGTGAGGACGAGTGACGGACGCCGTGGGCTCCATCGACATGCCTGATGCCCAGGACGAGGCGCCGGAGTCCAAGAAGAAGGCCCGCAAGGGCGGCAAGCGCGGCAAGAAGGGCCCCTTCGGCCGTCTCGCGCTCTTCTACCGCCAGATCGTCGCGGAGCTCCGCAAGGTCGTCTGGCCGACTCGCAGCCAGCTCACGACCTACACCACAGTGGTGATTGTCTTCGTCGTCATCATGATCGGTCTTGTGACCGTGATTGACTATGGCTTCAGCCACGCTGTCAAGTACATCTTCGGCTGAGCCGAGAGCGAAGGGCGCCGTTCCTGGCGCCCCTTTCGCGCGTTCCACCCCTCTGTATCCAGGAAGAAGCAGCCACCGTGTCTGACCCGAATCTGAACGACGCCGTTGAGCCTCGCGGAGAGGACGCGGAGTCCGTGGAGGACCAGCTCGACATCGTCGAGGCGGCGGACGCCGTGGAGCCGGATCAGGCCGAGGCCGCCGATGCCGCCGCGGGCGAGCCCGCCGAGGAGGCGGCCGTCCACCTGGAGGACGACGCCGAGGCTGTCGCCGAGACCGCGGACGACGAGACCGCTGACGATGTCGTCGGCGATGACATCGACGCCGAGGCCGTAGAGCCCACCGACGCCGAGGCCGCCGACGAAGACGGTGCCGCCGACGAGGAGAGCGTCGAGGAGGAGGCCGCGCCGGTCGACCCGATCGCCGCCCTGCGCGAGGAGCTGCGCACCCTCCCCGGCGAGTGGTACGTCATCCACACCTACGCCGGTTACGAGAACCGCGTGAAGACCAACCTCGAGCAGCGCGCCGTCTCGCTCAACGTCGAGGACTTCATCTTCCAGGCCGAGGTGCCGCAGGAAGAGGTCGCCCAGATCAAGAACGGCGAGCGCAAGACGATCCGCCAGAACAAGCTCCCCGGCTACGTGCTGGTGCGCATGGACCTGACGAACGAGTCCTGGGGCGTCGTCCGCAACACCCCCGGCGTCACCGGCTTCGTGGGCAACGCCTACGACCCGTACCCGCTGACCCTGGACGAGATCGTCAAGATGCTCGCCCCCGAGGCCGAGGAGAAGGCCGCCCGCGAGGCCGCCGAGGCCGAGGGCAAGCCGGCTCCCGCCCGCAAGGTCGAGGTCCAGGTCCTGGACTTCGAGGTCGGCGACTCGGTCACCGTCACCGACGGCCCGTTCGCGACGCTGCAGGCGACGATCAACGAGATCAACGCCGACTCGAAGAAGGTCAAGGGCCTCGTCGAGATCTTCGGCCGCGAGACCCCGGTCGAGCTGAGCTTCGACCAGATCCAGAAGAACTAGCCGGCGGCCCTCGCGGCTGCCTCGGCTTCCTCTGGAACACACGCCTCCGAACAGGTCAGACGGGCTGTCAAAGCCGGTCTGACCTGCTCGGTTTTTAGCCGCGCGACTATACCCGTTATCGTTGTGCGGTATGCCTCCATCCGGATGACCGGACGGTCGGCTGAAAACTCTCACTAGGACCCGGAGAGAGCAATGCCTCCCAAGAAGAAGAAGGTCACGGGGCTGATCAAGCTCCAGATCCAGGCTGGTGCCGCCAACCCGGCCCCGCCGGTCGGCCCCGCCCTGGGCCAGCACGGCGTCAACATCATGGAGTTCTGCAAGGCCTACAACGCCGCGACCGAGTCGCAGCGTGGCTGGGTGATCCCGGTGGAGATCACGGTCTACGAAGACCGTTCCTTCACCTTCATCACCAAGACGCCGCCGGCCGCCAAGATGATCCTCAAGGCCGCTGGTGTCGAGAAGGGCTCCGGCGAGCCCCACAAGACCAAGGTCGCCAAGGTCACCGAGGCGCAGATCCGTGAGATCGCGCAGACCAAGATGGAAGACCTCAACGCCAACGACCTGGACGCCGCGTCGAAGATCATCGCCGGCACCGCCCGTTCCATGGGCATCACGGTCGAGGGCTGAGACTCCTCCCCCCGTCTGACCTTTCTCCAGTGGTAGGGCCAAGCGCTGGCCCGCACCACGACTCCATACCTGAACACACCAGGAGCAGAAGTGAAGCGCAGCAAGACTCTCCGCGCTGCGGACGCCAAGATCGACCGGGAGAAGCTGTACGCCCCGCTCGAGGCCGTCCGTCTCGCCAAGGAGACCTCCGCGACCAAGTTCGACGGCACCGTCGAGGTCGCCATGCGTCTGGGCGTCGACCCGCGCAAGGCCGACCAGATGGTCCGTGGCACCGTGAACCTCCCGCACGGCACCGGCAAGACCGCCCGGGTCCTGGTCTTCGCGACCGGTGACCGTGCTGCGGCCGCGGAAGCCGCTGGCGCCGACATCGTCGGCTCCGACGAGCTGATCGACGAGGTCGCGAAGGGCCGCCTGGACTTCGACGCCGTCGTCGCCACCCCGGACCTCATGGGCAAGGTCGGCCGCCTCGGCCGCGTGCTCGGTCCGCGTGGTCTGATGCCGAACCCGAAGACCGGCACCGTGACCCCCGATGTCGTCAAGGCTGTCAACGACATCAAGGGCGGCAAGATCGAGTTCCGCGTCGACAAGCACTCGAACCTGCACTTCATCATCGGCAAGGTGTCCTTCGACGACACCAAGCTGGTGGAGAACTACGCCGCGGCCCTGGAGGAGATCCTCCGTCTGAAGCCGTCGGCCGCCAAGGGCCGCTACATCAAGAAGGCCGCCATCACCACCACGATGGGCCCCGGCATCCCGCTGGACTCGAACCGCACCCGCAACCTCCTCGTCGAGGAGGACCCGGCCGCCGTCTGAAACTGACGGCAGCCGCGTCGCGCACGCGTTCTGTGGACGGGCCCCGCAACCTTTCGAGGTGCGGGGCCCGTCCTGTTTGTGTACAAGCCTTTCGGATACGTCTGTCACAGGCCCGCGCCGGTGCGCGCGGGCGTCACAAAGCCAAGGGGTGGGACGAGATGAACACGACCATGCGGCGTACGGGCCTTTCGATCGCGGTGGCGGCCGCGCTGACGGGCCTGGCGGCCTGCGGTTCGGGGGACTCGGGCGGTTCCTCCGACAAGGCCGGGGGCGGGGCGAAGGACAAGGGCGGGATAAACGCCAGTCCGATAGCCGCCCTGCGCACGGTCGAGAAGTCGACCGACAGCGCGGACACCGCCCGGATCGACGGCACGACCACCATGGGCTCGCAGGCGTCCATGGAGATGAAGGGCGTCATGGGCTGGTCCGACGGCATCACGGGCGAGGTCACGGTGACCTTCACCGGTGGCGCCCAGGCCCAGCAGATGCAGCAGATGGGCCAGTCGAAGATCGACTACCGCTATCTGAAGAACGGCTTCTACGCGAACATGGGCGACAAGTTCGCGGCCCAGGCGGGCGGGGGCAAGCACTGGCTGGAGTACGACTACGACACGCTGGCCGAGATGAGCGGGGCCGCGGGCCAGGCGTTCCAGGACCAGATGCAGAACACCACGCCCAACCAGTCGGTGAAGATGCTGCTGGCCTCCGGCGACGTGAAGCGCGTCGGCGAGGAGGAGGTCCGCGGGACGAAGGCCACCCACTACTCGGGCGAGGTCGGCATCGCGGACTTCACCGCCAAGAGCACGAACCTCGACAAGGACCAGCTGACCGAGCTGAAGAAGCAGTTCGAGCAGGCCGGCATGGAGACGCAGACGATCGACATCTGGGTCAACGACGACGATCTGCTGGTCAAGAAGGTCGAGAAGGCCGACACCAAGAACGGCGCCTTCTCCCAGACGGCGTACTACAGCGACTACGGCACCCCGCTCTCCGTCCAGAAGCCGCCGGCCTCGGACACGGTGAGCTTCAAGGACGTCATGAACAAGCAGCCCGCCGCCTGAGGACGCACGGCTCTGCGCCCCTGACCACCGGATAACCCGGAGGAAGGCGCCGCTTTCCTTCGGGTAATCTCAGCCCACCGCAGCACATGGATCAAATGTTCTGATTTTCCTAGGGGTGGGGTCATGAGTATTTCCGTACGTATGGGGCGCAAGAGAGCCGCGAGTGCCGCGCTGGCGGCCATGCTGCTCGCCGGTGGAGCGGTCGGCTGCGGGTCGGAGAAGTCCGACAAGGCGGGGGAGGACATGGCGCCGGCGGCGGCCGTGAAGAAGGCCGCGGAGAAGACCGAGGACCTGACCTCCTTCACCTTCCGGATGAAGGGCACCGTCCCGGGGGACGGGAAGGTCCGGGCCGACGCGGCGATGAGCACCAAGCCGCTCGCCATGAGCATGAAGATGTCCGCGCCCGACCAGGGCCCGGAGAAGATGGAGCTGCGCTACGTCGACGGCGCGGTCTACCTCGGCGGCGGCAAGGAAGCCGCCAAGGAGATGGACGGCAAGAGCTGGATCAAGTTCGACGCCGCGGCCATGGGCAAGGCCGGCGGCAAGCCCGCGGCCACCTCGGCGGCCGGGCAGGCGGACAACAACCCGGCCGACCAGTCCACGCTCCTGACCAACTCCAAGGACCTGAAGAAGATCGGCAGCGAGTCGGTCGGCGGCGTCGAGACCACCCACTACGCCGGCACGGTCACGCTGGACCGGATCCGCGAACTCGCCAAGGACAAGGACGCGGCCGCCCGCAAGCGTGACGAGAAGGGCATCAAGCAGTACGAGGAAATGGGCATCGAGAAGCTCACGATGGACCTGTGGGTCGACGGCGAGGACCACACCAAGCAGTTCCGCGCCCGCGGCAAGGGCGACAAGGGCCCCCTCGACATGACCATCACCTTCGTCGACTACAACAAGCCGGTGAACGTCCAGGCTCCGCCGGAGAAGCTGGTCATGGACATCGGCAAGGAGATGAAGGGCATCGAGGGCTGACCAGGTTTGAACGGGGACCGGCCCGATTTGCCTGACCCGAACCTCTTCACGTAGTCTTCCCCAGAAGCCAAAGACCGCTGGTCGTTGCTGTGTTCTCACCTGAGGGTGCAGTGGCCGAAGGATCCGCTGAAACTGCGGACGACCCGCGTAGGTGACTGTGGAATGTGCTCCCGGACGGGATTCTGTTCGGTTGAGCTCACGCCCCGTGCGCCTGCGCCGGGGCGTCTCGTTTTTCCCAGCCCCTTCTGAGCGGTCCTCATCACCCGGAAGGAGGCCGACGCTCATGCCGACGCCCGACAAGGCTGCCGCGGTAGCCGAGCTCACGGACAAGTTCCGCAGCTCGAACGCCGCCGTGCTGACCGAGTACCGGGGTCTCACCGTGGCCCAGCTCAAGCAGCTGCGCCGTTCCCTCGGTGCGAACTCCGAGTACGCCGTGGTGAAGAACACGCTGACCAAGATCGCGGCCAACGAGGCCGGGATCAACACGCTCGACGACCTGTTCACGGGTCCGACGGCGGTCGCCTTCGTCACCGGTGACCCGGTGGAGTCGGCGAAGGGTCTTCGTGACTTCGCCAAGGAGAACCCCAACCTCGTCATCAAGGGCGGTGTCCTTGACGGCAAGGCGCTGTCCGCCGATGAGATCAAGAAGCTCGCGGACCTCGAGTCCCGCGAGGTTCTGCTCGCCAAGCTGGCGGGCGCCATGAAGGGCAAGCAGTCGCAGGCTGCCGCGCTCTTCCAGGCGCTTCCCTCGAAGTTCGTCCGCACCGCGGAGGCGCTTCGTGCCAAGAAGGCCGAGCAGGGCGGTGCCGAGTAATTCGGCTCGCACACTGACCGCCGCCTGAGGCGACGGTCACCGCGGGCCCAACGTACGCCCGCCTCCAAATACACCCGGCACCCGCCGAATTAGTGGAAGGACGCCATCATGGCGAAGCTGTCCCAGGACGACCTGCTCGCGCAGTTCGAAGAGATGACCCTCATCGAGCTCTCCGAGTTCGTGAAGGCCTTCGAGGAGAAGTTCGACGTCACCGCCGCCGCCCCGGTCGCCGTTGCCGCTGGTGGCGCCGCTGCCGCCCCGGCCGAGGCCGAGGCCGAGCAGGACGAGTTCGACGTCATCCTCACCGGCGCCGGCGAGAAGAAGATCCAGGTCATCAAGGTCGTGCGTGAGCTGACCTCGCTGGGCCTGAAGGAGGCCAAGGACCTCGTCGACGGCACCCCGAAGCCGGTCCTCGAGAAGGTCGCCAAGGACGCCGCGGAGAAGGCTGCCGAGTCCCTCAAGGCTGCCGGCGCCTCCGTCGAGGTCAAGTGACCTCACGAGTCGTCTGACTCTCTTCACCGCACGTACGGCGGAAACGCTGTAACGCGCGGGACGCCAAGGGCGATCACCCATGTGGGTGGTCGCCTTTCGGCGTTCCCGGGCATGCGTGTGAGGGCGCCTTGCGATGTCGGTCCCGGCGAGTATGGTGATCTTCGTTGTGCCTCCGAGCGGCCCGTGACGGTGACGCTCTCAGGGCCAAGTCGGGGCAAGGGGGGCCTTGACGAACCGCACGCAGCGCGCAATTCTCAGGACGCGTCGTCACAACGATCCGCATCCGAGGCATGGATCGGTGGCGAAGAGGGCAGTATCGATGTGCATCGAGGGCGTGGCTTGCAGCAGGGGTTGAGAAAAACGAGGGTCTCCCAGAACCCGCACTGGACATCAGTGGGCCAACTGGCTACACTGACCCTTTGCGCTGCCTGTTAGCTGCCTCCTGCCCGTCACCAGGGGCATGACCATGCTTGAGCACTGTGGACCGAAACTTCCCTGACCTGGGATTTTCTGTCCCTGTGTCCCGCCTGGGACCGGTACGCGCGTAGTGAGTCCGAGCCCTCGGAAGGACCCCCTCTTGGCCGCCTCGCGCACTGCCTCGACCGCGAATACGAACAACGGCGCCAGCACCGCCCCGCTGCGCATTTCCTTTGCAAAGATCAAGGAGCCCCTCGAGGTTCCGAACCTTCTTGCGCTGCAGACCGAGAGCTTTGACTGGCTGCTCGGCAACGACGCGTGGAAGGCTCGTGTCGAGGCGGCTCTTGAAAGCGGACAGGACGTCCCCACCAAGTCCGGTCTGGAGGAGATCTTCGAGGAGATCTCCCCGATCGAGGACTTCTCCGGGTCGATGTCCCTGACCTTCCGCGACCACCGCTTCGAGCCTCCCAAGAACTCGATCGACGAGTGCAAGGAGCGCGACTTCACGTTCGCCGCCCCGCTCTTCGTCACCGCCGAGTTCACCAACAACGAGACCGGCGAGATCAAGTCCCAGACGGTCTTCATGGGCGACTTCCCGCTCATGACCAACAAGGGCACCTTCGTCATCAACGGCACCGAGCGTGTCGTCGTGTCGCAGCTCGTCCGTTCGCCGGGTGTCTACTTCGATTCCTCGATCGACAAGACGTCCGACAAGGACATCTTCTCCGCCAAGATCATCCCGTCCCGGGGTGCCTGGCTGGAGATGGAAATCGACAAGCGCGACATGGTCGGTGTGCGCATCGACCGCAAGCGCAAGCAGTCGGTCACCGTTCTGCTCAAGGCTCTCGGTTGGACGACCGAGCAGATCCTCGAGGAGTTCGGCGAGTACGAGTCCATGCGCGCCACCCTGGAGAAGGACCACACCCAGGGCCAGGACGACGCGCTGCTCGACATCTACCGCAAGCTCCGTCCGGGCGAGCCGCCGACCCGTGAGGCCGCTCAGACGCTGCTCGAGAACCTCTACTTCAACCCCAAGCGCTACGACCTCGCGAAGGTCGGCCGCTACAAGGTCAACAAGAAGCTGGGTGCGGACGCTCCGCTCGACGCGGGCATCCTCACGGTCGAGGACATCATCGCCTCGATCAAGTACCTGGTGAAGCTGCACGCCGGTGAGACCGAGACCGTTGGCGACAGCGGTACGTCGATCGTCGTCGAGACCGACGACATCGACCACTTCGGCAACCGCCGTCTGCGCAACGTCGGCGAGCTCATCCAGAACCAGGTCCGCACGGGTCTGGCTCGTATGGAGCGCGTCGTCCGCGAGCGCATGACGACCCAGGACGTCGAGGCGATCACGCCGCAGACCCTGATCAACATCCGCCCGGTCGTGGCGTCGATCAAGGAATTCTTCGGCACCTCGCAGCTGTCGCAGTTCATGGACCAGAACAACCCGCTGTCGGGTCTCACCCACAAGCGCCGTCTGTCGGCGCTTGGCCCGGGTGGTCTCTCCCGTGAGCGGGCCGGCTTCGAGGTCCGTGACGTGCACCCGTCTCACTACGGCCGCATGTGCCCCATTGAGACGCCCGAAGGCCCGAACATCGGTCTGATCGGTTCGCTCGCCTCCTACGGCCGCGTCAACGCGTTCGGCTTCGTCGAGACGCCGTACCGCAAGGTCGTCGAGGGTCAGGTCACCGACGACGTCGACTACCTGACCGCCGACGAGGAGGACCGCTTCGTCATCGCGCAGGCCAACGCGCCGCTGACGGACGACCTCCACTTCGCCGAGGCCCGCGTCCTGATCCGCCGCCGTGGCGGAGAGATCGACTACGTGCCCGGCACGGACGTCGACTACATGGACGTCTCGCCGCGCCAGATGGTGTCCGTCGCGACCGCGATGATCCCCTTCCTGGAGCACGACGACGCCAACCGTGCCCTCATGGGCGCGAACATGATGCGTCAGGCCGTGCCGCTGATCACCGCCGAGGCTCCCCTCGTCGGCACCGGCATGGAGTACCGCTGCGCGGTCGACGCCGGTGACGTGATCAAGGCCGAGAAGGCGGGTGTGGTCCAGGAGGTCTCCGCGGACTACGTCACCGTCACCAACGACGACGGCACGTACACCACGTACCGCATCGCCAAGTTCTCCCGGTCGAACCAGGGCACCTCCGTCAACCAGAAGGTTGTCGTCGACGAGGGCGCCCGCGTGATCGAGGGCCAGGTCCTGGCCGACGGTCCCGCGACCGAAGAGGGCGAGATGGCCCTCGGCAAGAACCTGCTCGTGGCGTTCATGCCCTGGGAGGGTCACAACTACGAGGACGCGATCATCCTGTCGCAGCGCCTCGTGCAGGACGACGTCCTCTCCTCGATCCACATCGAGGAGCACGAGGTCGACGCCCGTGACACCAAGCTCGGCCCGGAGGAGATCACCCGGGACATCCCGAACGTCTCCGAGGAGGTCCTCGCCGACCTCGACGAGCGCGGCATCATCCGCATCGGTGCCGAGGTCGTCGCCGGCGACATCCTCGTCGGCAAGGTCACGCCCAAGGGTGAGACCGAGCTGACCCCCGAGGAGCGCCTGCTCCGCGCGATCTTCGGTGAGAAGGCGCGTGAGGTGCGCGACACCTCGCTGAAGGTGCCGCACGGTGAGATCGGCAAGGTCATCGGCGTCCGCGTCTTCGACCGCGAAGAGGGCGACGAGCTGCCGCCGGGCGTGAACCAGCTGGTCCGTGTCTACGTGGCGCAGAAGCGCAAGATCACCGACGGTGACAAGCTCGCCGGCCGCCACGGCAACAAGGGTGTTATCTCGAAGATCCTTCCGATCGAGGACATGCCGTTCCTCGAGGACGGAACTCCGGTCGACATCATCCTCAACCCGCTGGGTGTGCCGTCCCGAATGAACCCGGGACAGGTCCTGGAGATCCACCTCGGCTGGCTCGCCAGCCGCGGCTGGGACGTCTCCGGCCTCGGCGACGAGTGGGCGCAGCGCCTCCAGGCCATCGGCGCCGACAAGGTCGACCCCGGTACGAACGTCGCCACCCCCGTCTTCGACGGTGCGCGTGAGGACGAGCTGGCCGGTCTGCTCCAGCACACGATCCCGAACCGCGACGGCGAGCGCATGGTGCTCCCCTCCGGCAAGGCGCAGCTGTTCGACGGCCGCTCCGGCGAGCCGTTCCCGGACCCGATCTCGGTCGGGTACATGTACATCCTCAAGCTGCACCACCTGGTCGACGACAAGCTGCACGCGCGTTCGACCGGTCCGTACTCGATGATCACCCAGCAGCCGCTGGGTGGTAAGGCCCAGTTCGGTGGTCAGCGCTTCGGTGAGATGGAGGTGTGGGCGCTTGAGGCTTATGGCGCCGCGTACGCCCTCCAGGAGCTCCTGACGATCAAGTCCGACGACGTGACCGGCCGCGTGAAGGTCTACGAGGCCATCGTCAAGGGCGAGAACATCCCCGAGCCCGGCATCCCTGAGTCCTTCAAGGTGCTCATCAAGGAAATGCAGTCGCTCTGCCTCAACGTGGAGGTGCTGTCCTCGGACGGCATGTCCATCGAGATGCGCGACACCGACGAGGACGTCTTCCGCGCGGCGGAGGAGCTCGGCATCGACCTGTCCCGGCGCGAGCCGAGCAGCGTCGAAGAGGTCTGACGGGTCTGGTCGGGGCCTCCTCGTGAGGCCCCGGCCCTGCCCCGGACCCGTACAGACCATGATTGAGACTCGACCCCGAAAGAGGGATTGACGACAAAGTGCTCGACGTCAACTTCTTCGACGAGCTGCGGATCGGCCTTGCCACCGCGGACGACATCCGACAGTGGTCCCACGGCGAGGTCAAGAAGCCGGAGACCATCAACTACCGCACGCTCAAGCCCGAGAAGGACGGACTCTTCTGCGAGAAGATCTTCGGCCCGACCCGGGACTGGGAGTGCTACTGCGGCAAGTACAAGCGTGTCCGCTTCAAGGGCATCATCTGTGAGCGCTGTGGCGTAGAGGTCACCCGCGCCAAGGTGCGCCGCGAGCGGATGGGCCACATTGAGCTGGCCGCTCCCGTCACCCACATCTGGTACTTCAAGGGCGTTCCCTCGCGCCTCGGTTACCTCCTCGACCTCGCCCCGAAGGACCTCGAGAAGGTCATCTACTTCGCGGCGTACATGATCACGTTCGTGGACGAGGAGCGTCGTACCCGCGACCTGCCGTCCCTGGAGGCGCACGTCTCCGTAGAGCGTCAGCAGATCGAGAACCGTCGCGACTCCGACCTGGAGGCCCGCGCCAAGAAGCTCGAGACCGACCTGGCCGAGCTCGAGGCCGAGGGCGCCAAGGCCGACGTACGCCGCAAGGTGCGCGAAGGTGCCGAGCGCGAGATGAAGCAGCTGCGCGACCGTGCGCAGCGCGAGATCGACCGTCTCGACGAGGTGTGGAACCGCTTCAAGAACCTCAAGGTCCAGGACCTCGAGGGCGACGAGCTGCTCTACCGCGAGCTGCGTGACCGCTTCGGCACGTACTTCGACGGCTCCATGGGTGCCGCTGCCCTGCAGAAGCGCCTGGAGTCCTTCGACCTCGACGAGGAGGCCGAGCGCCTCCGCGAGATCATCCGTACCGGCAAGGGCCAGAAGAAGACCCGTGCGCTCAAGCGCCTCAAGGTCGTCTCCGCGTTCCTGCAGACCAGCAACAGCCCCAAGGGCATGGTGCTCGACTGCGTGCCGGTCATCCCGCCGGACCTGCGTCCGATGGTGCAGCTGGACGGTGGCCGCTTCGCGACCTCCGACCTGAACGACCTGTACCGCCGCGTGATCAACCGCAACAACCGCCTGAAGCGGCTTCTCGACCTCGGCGCGCCCGAGATCATCGTGAACAACGAGAAGCGCATGCTCCAGGAGGCCGTCGACGCGCTCTTCGACAACGGCCGTCGTGGTCGCCCGGTCACGGGCCCCGGCAACCGTCCGCTCAAGTCGCTGTCCGACATGCTCAAGGGCAAGCAGGGTCGTTTCCGTCAGAACCTGCTCGGCAAGCGTGTGGACTACTCCGCGCGTTCCGTGATCGTCGTCGGTCCGCAGCTGAAGCTGCACCAGTGCGGTCTGCCGAAGGCCATGGCGCTGGAGCTCTTCAAGCCGTTCGTGATGAAGCGCCTGGTCGACCTGAACCACGCGCAGAACATCAAGAGCGCCAAGCGGATGGTCGAGCGCGGCCGCACGGTCGTGTACGACGTCCTCGAAGAGGTCATCGCCGAGCACCCGGTTCTGCTGAACCGTGCGCCCACGCTGCACCGCCTCGGCATCCAGGCCTTCGAGCCGCAGCTGGTCGAGGGCAAGGCCATCCAGATCCACCCGCTCGTCTGCACCGCGTTCAACGCGGACTTCGACGGTGACCAGATGGCCGTGCACCTGCCGCTCTCCGCGGAGGCGCAGGCCGAGGCCCGCATCCTGATGCTGTCCTCGAACAACATCCTCAAGCCCGCCGACGGTCGTCCGGTGACGATGCCGACCCAGGACATGGTCCTCGGTCTGTTCTTCCTGACCACCGACGGTGAGCTGCGTGACACCAAGGGCGAGGGCCGCGCGTTCGGTTCCACCGCCGAGGCGATGATGGCGTTCGACGCCGGGGAGCTCGCTCTCCAGTCGTCCGTCGACATCCGCTTCCCGGTGGGCACCATCCCGCCGCGTGGCTGGACCCCGCCGGTCAGCGCCGAGGGCGAGGACTTCGGCGACGAGCGTGCCTACCAGCCGGGTGACAGCTTCCGGCTGCGTACGTCGCTGGGTCGCGCGCTCTTCAACGAGCTGCTGCCCGAGGACTACCCCTTCGTCGACTACTCGGTCGGCAAGAAGCAGCTCTCCGAGATCGTCAACGACCTCGCCGAGCGCTACCCCAAGGTCATCGTGGCGGCGACGCTCGACAACCTGAAGGCGGCGGGCTTCTACTGGGCGACCCGTTCCGGTGTCACCGTGGCCATCTCCGACGTCGTCGTGCCCGAGGCCAAGAAGGCCATCGTCAAGGGCTACGAGGAGCAGGACGAGAAGGTCCAGAAGCAGTACGAGCGCGGTCTGATCACCAAGGACGAGCGCACGCAGGAGCTCATCGCGATCTGGACCAAGGCGACCAACGAGGTCGCCGAGGCGATGAACGCGAACTTCCCCAAGACGAACCCCATCTTCATGATGGTTGACTCGGGTGCCCGAGGAAACATGATGCAGATGCGTCAGATCGCCGGTATGCGTGGTCTGGTGTCGAACGCGAAGAACGAGACCATCCCGCGTCCGATCAAGGCCTCGTTCCGTGAGGGCCTGACCGTTCTCGAGTACTTCATCTCCACCCACGGTGCCCGTAAGGGTCTGGCGGACACGGCTCTTCGTACCGCCGACTCCGGTTACCTCACCCGTCGTCTGGTCGACGTCTCCCAGGACGTCATCATTCGCGAGGAGGACTGCGGCACCGAGCGCGGTCTGAAGCTGAAGATCGCGGTCAAGGGCGAGGACGGTGTGCTCCGCAAGACGGAGAACGTCGAGACCTCGGTCTACGCCCGCATGCTGGCCGAGGACGTCGTCATCGACGGCAAGGTCATCGCGCCGGCCAACGTGGACCTCGGTGACGTGCTCATCGACGCCCTGGTCGCCAACGGCGTCGAGGAGGTCAAGACCCGCTCGGTCCTGACCTGTGAGTCCGCGGTCGGCACCTGTGCCTTCTGCTACGGCCGCTCGCTCGCCACCGGCAAGCTGGTCGACATCGGTGAGGCGGTCGGCATCATCGCCGCCCAGTCCATCGGTGAGCCCGGTACCCAGCTGACGATGCGTACCTTCCACACCGGTGGTGTGGCCGGTGACGACATCACCCAGGGTCTGCCCCGTGTCGTCGAGCTCTTCGAGGCTCGTACGCCGAAGGGTGTCGCCCCGATCTCCGAGGCCGCGGGCCGTGTCCGCATCGAGGAGACCGAGAAGACCAAGAAGATCGTCGTCACCCCGGACGACGGCAGCGACGAGACGGCGTTCCCGATCTCGAAGCGTGCCAAGGTCCTGGTGCGTGAGGGTGACCACGTCGAGGTGGGCCAGAAGCTCACCTTCGGTGCCACCAACCCGCACGACGTGCTGCGGATCCTCGGTCAGCGCGCGGTCCAGGTCCACCTGGTCGGCGAAGTCCAGAAGGTCTACAACAGCCAGGGTGTGTCGATCCACGACAAGCACATCGAGATCATCATCCGGCAGATGCTGCGCCGTGTGACGATCATCGAGTCCGGCGACGCGGAGCTGCTGCCGGGCGAGCTGGTCGAGCGTTCGAAGTTCGAGACCGAGAACCGTCGTGTGGTCACCGAGGGCGGTCACCCCGCCTCCGGCCGTCCGCAGCTGATGGGTATCACCAAGGCCTCGCTGGCGACGGAATCCTGGCTGTCGGCCGCCTCCTTCCAGGAGACGACCCGAGTCCTGACGGACGCGGCGATCAACGCCAAGTCCGACAGCCTCATCGGCCTCAAGGAGAACGTCATCATCGGTAAGCTCATCCCGGCCGGTACGGGTCTGTCCCGCTACCGCAACATCCGGGTGGAGCCGACCGAGGAGGCCAAGGCCGCGATGTACTCGGCCGTCGGCTACGACGACATCGACTACTCCCCGTTCGGCACGGGCTCCGGCCAGGCCGTTCCGCTGGAGGACTACGACTACGGGCCGTACAACCAGTAGGACTCAGGTCTGCCGGCAAGGCTCAGGTCTGTTGAGGGGCGGTCACCTTTTGGGTGGCCGCCCTTTGGCGTTTCCTACCGGCGCTGCCCGAGGTAGGGGCGCAGGCGGTGCACCCTGGTCGCGTAGTCGGGGTGGGTGGAGAGCAGGCGGGTCAAAAGCCCCGGTTCGGCGGGGGGACCGGCGGTGGCGGTGGGTCGCCGGCCGGCCTCGGTCTCGGCCGCATGCATGGACTGCAGCACCTGCGTGAGCATGGGGGCGAAGCCGAGGACCGCGGCGTGCCGGTCAGCCCGCAGCTCCGCCCGGCGGCCGACGGCCGCAGTGAGATACGGGGTGATCAGCAGCAGGAGGGGCAGCCCGTACAGGAGCGTGATCGTGGCGTATGTGAGGGTGCCGATCAGAAGCACCAGCGCGGCGGTCGCCCACCAGGAGAGCTGGCTGGTGAGGACCACGGTGTAGACGATGACCCACCGGATCGCGTACCAGGCTGCACGGCCCGGGAGTGTGTACCAGTAGCCCAGCAGGGACACCCAGACGTGGCCGCCTGCGTGGTGTCCCAGCTCGTGCGCGAGGACCGCGGCGAGCTGGGAACTCGGCAGCCGGTCCAGGGCGAACCGGGTGACCCCCACGATGTGCCCGGCCGCGGCATAGGCGTTGAGTTCCTCGCTGTCCTCCACCCATAGCTCGTACGTACGACCGTCGATGCCCGCGCGTGCGGTCACCTCCTGCCATACGGGGTCCAGCCGCGCGTACTCGTCGGGCATGGGACGTTGCAGCCGCAGGAGGTAGCGGGCGAGCAGGTCCTCGGTGGGGCGGTGGAAGAGCAGGGCCCCGGAGGCGAGCCAGACGGTCGGTGCCATCCAGGTCGGCAGGCCGAGCCAGGCCTTCAGCCCGGCGGAGACCAGGAGGACCACCAGCAGGCTCAGGGCCGTTCCAGGGACGTACAGGAGCAACTGGCCGAAGGCCGTGGCGTCGAATCCCCGGTGGCGGGTGACGTGGTGGACGCGCCTGCCACGGTGCAGGTACTCGAGGTCGTCGTCAGGGGGCTCAGGGCATGGCGGGCCGGTCGGTCGGGGCATGGTCAACCTCCAGAGGGGGGCGTCAGCCGATGAGGAGGGAGCTGGGGAGCAGTACGACTGCGGTGGCGAGGGCGATGAGGCCCGTGCGGATCCACTGGTGCTTGCGCAAGGCGATACGGCTGGTCTCGGACAGGGCTGCGACAGCACTCGCGGACGTGGTGCGTTCGGTCTCGGCCAGTGCCTGCTCCAGGCGGCCGCAGCGGGCGGCCTGCCGGACGTCGGCGAAGTGCGTCAGGGGAGCGCCTGGAGTCCAGCCGCGGGCGTCGTAGCGGGGCAGGACGGCCATGAGCAGGGCCACTACGGCCAGGCCCAGGGCGAGCAGACCCGCCCACCACGCGGAGCTGCCGGGTGCGGAGCGGGCGGCCGGTGACCACCCGTGCTCGGCCAGCAGGGTCGTGGCGGTGCCGGCGGTCACGCCGAGGGCCGCCATCAGCACCGCTGCCTTGGTGTCAGCGCGGGCGATCTCGGCACGGAGTTCCAGAAGCAGGCGTGCGGCCGCTTCGGCACCCGGCTCGGGAGCGGGTGTCCGGGTGTCGGCGCCGGTCATGGTGCCGACTCGGCTTGCTCGTCGCCGCCGTCCTGTTCCCGCTCTGATGGCGCGGCGGGGGAGCTGCCGTATCCGGGAGGTGGTCGCAGGCCGGGGAAGGTGTCGGGAAAGTCTGCCGTGCGAGCACCGGGAAGCGTCTGGCTGAAGACCTTGTCGATGACTTCCATGGCCCGTCGTTTGGGGCCTTCCAGCTCGTAGTTCTCTGTGCCGGCGCTGTGCAGCAGCTCCCGCGCCAGCTGGATCTCGGTGTGCAGCAGGCGGAGCTGGTCCTCTCGCATGTTGTCGAGGACCAGCCGTGAGTCCTCCGGGTGCGCGGCCAGGTGCATCGCCCAGGCCACCGTGCCGCCCTGTTCCAGGTGCTTCTGATAGAAGGCGATCTTCTGCAGCTCCAGCTCCCGTAGCTCCGCCATGCCGTGCCGTTCGGTACGGATCTGCTCGACGGCGGTGTGATCGATGGACTGGAGCCGCCGCTCGTGGTCGATGGCCTGCTGATCGCGCCGGAGCCGCAGGGTCCAGGTCACCCGCAGACCACAGGCGGCGCCGGGCGGCCCCAGACGGGCCAGCAGCTCCGTTTCGGCGGCAGCGCTGTCACCGATGGCGAACCGGCGGGTCAACGGACGTGCCGCCTGTCGCAGTTCGCCGAGAAGCAGGACGGGTACGTCCCGGTGGCCACTCCGCACGAAGAGCGCGGGGTCGCGGACCTGCCAGGAAAGGTCGACCTCGGCGGCGAACTCGAAGGCGTCGTTGTCACTGGGCAGAGTGATCTCGGCGTGATGCTGATGAACGCCCATGTCGACCTCGTACACAGCGGTGTAGTGGTTGGCGACCGCCTGCCTGCGGCTCGGTCGCAGGGGCGGGAGGTAGGACTCGTATCCGCCCCCGGCGGTCGAGAAGACCAGGGCGTGGTCGATTCGGGTCAGTGCCCTGCGGGCGAAACCGAACCGCGAGATCTGGCGCACGGTGACGACGGGATCGACGAGCGAGCTGTGCCGACCGGAGGGCTGCTGCCAGTCCGGTGCTTGACGGAAATCGGGCATGGCTCTTGTCTCCTTGACCGGTTCGTATGAGAGATGAGGGGAGGCGCGCGTGTTCAGCGGCGGTACGGGAGGGCGGTCAGCAGGCGCGTGGCCACCGGAGGCGGGGACAGGCCGTCCTCGCCGCGCACGGTGCGCAGGAGATGGCTGATGCGCCGCTGTTCCGCGGCGGTGGTGACCAGGGCGGGCAGCATGGCTGCCAGTGCCCACTCGCTCGTCGGGTCCAGATCGGCGACGCGGACCCAGTCGCCCAGCTCCTTGAGCGCGTCCTTCGTGTGGTGACGGTCGTCGAGCACCGAGCGCCAGAGTCGGCCGATCCCCGCCGCGGCACGTCCGCCGTCCGCCGCGGAGGTGCCGTACCAGTGGAGGACCAGCGGCTGTCCGTGCCGTTCGTCGTTCTCTCTGCGGCGGCAGGCGCTGAGGAAGCCGTTCAAGGCGAGTTCCCGTACGGGTCGGTCCTCGTCGAGGCCCCGGAGCAGTTCGTCGAGAACCTGGTCGCGGACGGTCGACAGCAGCAGCAGCTCCACCGACTGCGCGAGCTGCCCCACCATGAGCTGGTGGGTGCCGTTCGCGTCCGCCTCGGCGTCCGGCTCCATCCCGTCGTACTCCTTGCGGGCGGCCGCGCGGAGAGCGGCGACGGTCTGCTCCGGGCGTTCCGCGCCGATCAGGCCGTACGTGCGAATGGCCACCCAGCGCAGTCTCTGGTCATCGCCGCCGCTCCACGAGTCGAGGATGCTCGGGATGTTCGGTGCGTCGAGGAGATGGGCGAGCGTGAGCGCGTTCACGGCCACGAGGCGTCGGCGGAACAGGTGGGACCTGGCCCAGGGCTCGATGATCAGCGCCATGGTGGAGGGCAGGTCCGCGTACGCGAGGACGGCCACGGTCGAGGCCGCCCGGGTGCGTACGAGAGGTCTCCCGTCGTCGGCGAGTTGTCGCAGCCACCGCACCAGGGCGGGCCTGACCGAGGGGTGGCCGGTCCACACCTCGCGCAGCAGGACGAGCGAGATCCTGTCGTCGCGGAAGGCGGCCTTGGACTGGGTGACGGGGCCCCACTCCGTGTGCTCCTCCTCCTGATAGCGCTTGGCACGCGCGAGTTGGAGCCGTTTGCCGATATGGGTGCCGAACACGGGGACCCGGGGGCGCAGAGCGGCATCCTCAGTGCTCTGCAAGGCGGCGTAGAGCAGGTCGCTCAGCTCGGCCGTGAGCGCGTACGGACCACCGTCGAAGGCGGCCAGCGCGACCAGAAACGCCTTGTCCCGCAGCGGGACGCGTTCCTCGTCCTCCTCGAACCACTCCTGCACCTGGCGCTCCAGAGCCGCCAGTGAGAACCTCCCGATGGTCTCTTCGCCCTCCTCCCCGTCCGCGTACCGCCCAAGGGCCCGGGCGAAGGCCTCGACCTCGCGCAACTGGTGATCACGGTCAAGGAACTCGGCGACGGCGGGCAGGGAGAGCAGTCGCTCCGCCGTCGCCTCGTCGGTCAGTTCGCGCACATGTGCGGCGAGGACCGCGGCGGCGCCCGGCGGCCGCCACTCGATCGCGCGGATGTCCTCCAGCGCGGCCTGGGGGCCGACAGTGATCACCAAGTAGGCGTCATCCTTGGCGAGTTGCCCGCGGGCGGCGAGAAGGTGGGGTTCCCTGAGCGGTTGGTCGCGCCGCGTCGTCAGGTCGCACAGCACGTATCCCTTGGCGGGGTGCTGCTCGTCACTGAGCTGCTGCACCAGTTCGGCCGGGGTGGTGTCGCGGACGAGGGTGCGGACGGGGGAGACGCCCAGGCGGTGGAGCAGCATCAGTGCCGCGGTGCGGCGGCCCGTGAAGTGGGCGCCGGACAGCACGACGACCCGTTCGGCGCGGAGCCGTGCCAGGAGGCCTTCGAAGGCGGTCTCGTCGGTGACGAAGAAGGGCGCGAGGCGGTCCAGCGTCGACTGCGGCACCTCGCCGGATCCATGACTCACGGCGGAGAATCCGTAGTGGTGGATCTCCGTCTTGCTGCCCATGATCACATCGCCGGCGACCAGGCCGCCGCTCACGCCGTGCTGATCACCGGTGACCAGGCTGCCGCCGAAGCGGGCGTTGGCGCCGACGCCCATGGCCTTCGGGCTGTGGTCCACCAGGTCCCGCCGGGCGGACCACGCGTCCTGGGGCTGGTCCTGCTCCTCCTCCTTCTCGGCACTCTCACCGGCGCCGCTCCCCGGGCCGGGCTGCTGGGCGGCGTCGCCGTCCTTGTCACCGGGGCTTTGCGGAGGGCCCGGTTCGCCAGTGGTCATGCACGCTCACCGCGCCCGCGGGCATCGCCGCCTCCGAGGTGGACGTCCCCGTGCACGACGCCGCCGCTCACGCCGTGCTGGTCACCGTTGACGAAGCCGCCGCCGAACGACGGGGAGCCGCCGAGGAAGGTGACGGAGGCGGGTTCGGTACGCGTCGGACGGGGGGATCCGGCCGCGTGGTCCGAGCCGTCGGGGGCGTCGGGAGGGTCCGGGGTCATGTCCTGCGGTACCGGCCCGTGCAGCCACGCCCGCAGCGGCCCGTTCTTGCTGTCCACGGTGACGGCGTGGAACTCGTCCCTGGGAATGCCGGGGTAGTCGTGCCGGACGATCCCCCCGTGCACGGCCTCCGAGACGCACAGGGCGAAGTCGTCGGGGCGTTCCCGCAGTGCGGCGCGCAGGAGTTCGCCGTCGAGCAGACGGCAGGCGCGGTTCAGATCGGAACCCACCCAGCCATCGAGTTCGTCGATCGCGACGTAGCCCGTGGCCAGCACGGCCCGGAGCCGGATCTGGGCGGACATCGACGCCATCCGGTTCACTGTCCGCAGCTCCATCGGCGCCGCGGTCAGCAGGGCGCGGAGCAGAGCGGTCATCGAGGCAGCGGCGTCTATCAGCTCCATGACGGAGTCGCCGCGGTCGGCGCGACGGCGCAGGGTGGCGTCGATGCCCGCGCTCTCCAGGACACGGTCGGTGATGCCGTAGAGCATCCGCCGCAGGTAGGACTGCTCGACGTCGTCCCTGTCGCTGTACTTCTCGATGTCGAGCAGGAGGATGGTCCGGCTCACGGGATCGCTCATGGTCACCTCTCAGCGGGGGAACTGTGCCGCGCAGCAGCTTGGCGGCGGGGTGACCCGGACCGTGAGGTCGTCTGACGCACTCGAAGTGTGACCGCGTGCACAGAACGGATCCGGAGCGTGGGGGCGGGCCCGTCAGACGTCGGGGTGTTCGGCGCGGGCGATGCGCCGCAGCACATCAGGCCGCACGATGAGCAGAGTCCGGCGCCCGGTGACCACGACACCGCGGGCACGCAGCTCTTTGAGCAGGCGCTGGACCGCCTCCCTGGACGCTCCGACGGACCCGGCCAGCTCCTGCTTGCTCAGGGGTACGCACAATTCGATGCCCTCGTCGTTGCGTCGGCCGTGCGTGCGAGCCAGGTCGAGCAGTAGTACGGCGAACCTCTCGCGCACGCTCATCGACGCGAACTCCAGGCGTCGGCGGTCCGCGGCTCGGGTGCGGTCGGAGGTGAGTCCCAACAGCGCGAACGAGACGGTGGGGGAGCGCGAGAGGAAGTCGGTGAAGCGCTCACGCTCCACGGCCACGGCCTGCACCTGTTCCAGGGCGGTCACCGTCGCCGACCGCGGCCGACCGGTCAGCGCGGCTGACTCCCCGATGACGTCGCCGGGCCCGCGCAGCGCGAGCAGGGCCTCGTAGCCGTTGGGCGCGGCCGCGGTCACCTTTGACCAGCCGTGCACGAGGAAGAGGACGTGGGACGACGGATCACGTTCGTGCAGGAGAACGACGCGGGGCGCGAAGTTCATCATGTGGCCGAGGGCCAGGAGCGCGGATCGATCGGCACTTTCCAGCCGCGCGAGGAACGGCACCTGGTCGTCCAGGCCCCCGCCCGGTAAATACGCCCCCGTCATACGACCCTCCTTGATCGGTACGCACTGCACCGTTCAAGTTACTTAAAGTGTCCATGACATGGATCGGAATGGTCCAGCCGGTGATAGATCAAGGTCGAGAAGTCCGGCGTGTCGCGGTGGCCTGCATTTGTTTTGACCAGACTCGATGAGGTAGGTACGCTCAGACCTTGTGCCTGGGGTGTGCCTGGGCTCGTGCGCGTGTCTTCAACCGCATCGCGAGTCCGTCAACAAGGCCACCGCAATCTGCGCCCCCCTCCGCCTTGCGGCGGGAGTCTGCAGGATTCGACACACCCGACCGCGTGGGTCGGGGACGTTTCAGGTTAGCTTTACTATTCGGCACACAGAAACCGGAGAAGTAGTGCCTACGATCCAGCAGCTGGTCCGGAAGGGCCGGCAGGACAAGGTCGAGAAGAACAAGACGCCCGCACTTGAGGGTTCGCCCCAGCGCCGTGGCGTCTGCACGCGTGTGTTCACGACCACCCCGAAGAAGCCGAACTCGGCCCTCCGTAAGGTCGCGCGTGTGCGTCTGACCTCCGGGATCGAGGTTACGGCCTACATTCCGGGTGAGGGACACAACCTGCAGGAGCACTCCATCGTGCTCGTGCGTGGTGGCCGTGTGAAGGACCTGCCTGGTGTTCGCTACAAGATCATCCGCGGTTCCCTCGACACCCAGGGTGTCAAGAACCGCAAGCAGGCCCGCAGCCGCTACGGCGCCAAGAAGGAGAAGTAAGAATGCCTCGTAAGGGCCCCGCCCCGAAGCGCCCGGTCATCATCGACCCGGTCTACGGTTCTCCTCTGGTGACCTCCCTCATCAACAAGGTGCTGCTGAACGGCAAGCGCTCCACCGCCGAGCGCATCGTGTACGGCGCCATGGAGGGCCTGCGCGAGAAGACCGGCAACGACCCGGTCATCACGCTGAAGCGCGCGCTTGAGAACATCAAGCCGACCCTCGAGGTCAAGTCCCGCCGCGTCGGTGGCGCCACGTACCAGGTCCCGATCGAGGTCAAGCCCGGTCGTGCCAACACCCTGGCGCTGCGCTGGCTCGTGGGTTACTCCCGCGCCCGTCGCGAGAAGACCATGACCGAGCGTCTGCTCAACGAGCTCCTCGACGCCTCCAACGGCCTCGGTGCCGCTGTGAAGAAGCGCGAGGACACCCACAAGATGGCCGAGTCCAACAAGGCCTTCGCGCACTACCGCTGGTAGTCGCTACCCACATCGAGACCGAGAGAAGACTGAGCCGACATGGCTACCACTTCACTTGACCTGGCCAAGGTGCGCAACATCGGCATCATGGCTCACATCGACGCGGGCAAGACGACGACCACCGAGCGGATCCTGTTCTACACCGGTGTCTCGTACAAGATCGGTGAGGTCCACGACGGCGCCGCCACGATGGACTGGATGGAGCAGGAGCAGGAGCGTGGCATCACGATCACCTCTGCTGCCACCACCTGTCACTGGCCGCTGAACGACGTCGACCACACCATCAACATCATCGACACCCCGGGCCACGTCGACTTCACCGTCGAGGTGGAGCGTTCGCTCCGCGTGCTCGACGGTGCCGTGACGGTGTTCGACGGCGTCGCCGGCGTTGAGCCCCAGTCCGAGACCGTGTGGCGTCAGGCGGACCGCTACGGCGTCCCGCGCATCTGCTTCGTCAACAAGCTCGACCGCACGGGTGCCGAGTTCCACCGCTGCGTCGACATGATCGTCGACCGCCTCGGTGCGACCCCCCTCGTCATGCAGCTGCCCATCGGCGCAGAGGCTGACTTCAAGGGCGTCGTCGACCTCGTCACCATGAAGGCCTTCGTCTGGTCCGCCGAGACCAAGATGGGCGAGGCCTACGACATCGTCGACATCCCCGACACGCACACCGAGGCTGCCGAGGAGTACCGCGGCAAGCTGCTCGAGGCCGTCGCGGAGAACGACGAAGAGATGATGGAGCTGTACCTCGAGGGCCAGGAGCCCACGGTGGACCAGCTGTACGCGGCGATCCGTCGCATCACCATCGCCTCCGGCAAGGGCGGCGACACCACCGTCACCCCCGTCTTCTGTGGCACCGCGTTCAAGAACAAGGGCGTCCAGCCCCTGCTCGACGCGGTCGTGCGCTACCTGCCCTCCCCCCTGGACGTCGAGGCCATCGAGGGCCACGACGTCAAGGACCCGGAGCTGGTCGTCAAGCGCAAGCCGTCCGACGACGAGCCGCTGTCGGCCCTCGCGTTCAAGATCGCGAGCGACCCGCACCTCGGCAAGCTCACCTTCGTCCGGATCTACTCCGGTCGCCTGGACGCCGGCACCGCGGTGCTGAACTCCGTCAAGGGCAAGAAGGAGCGCATCGGCAAGATCTACCGCATGCACGCGAACAAGCGTGAGGAGATCGACTCGGTGGGCGCCGGTGACATCGTCGCCGTCATGGGCCTGAAGCAGACCACCACGGGTGAGACGCTCTCCGACGACAAGAACCCGGTGATCCTGGAGTCCATGGACTTCCCGGCGCCGGTCATCGAGGTCGCCATCGAGCCGAAGTCCAAGGGCGACCAGGAGAAGCTGGGTGTCGCCATCCAGCGCCTCTCGGAGGAGGACCCCTCCTTCCGCGTGCACTCGGACGAGGAGACCGGCCAGACCATCATCGGTGGTATGGGCGAGCTTCACCTCGAGGTGCTCGTCGACCGCATGAAGCGCGAGTTCCGCGTCGAGGCGAACGTCGGCAAGCCGCAGGTGGCCTACCGCGAGACGATCCGCAAGGCCGTCGAGCGCGTGGACTTCACCCACAAGAAGCAGACCGGTGGTACCGGTCAGTTCGCGAAGGTGCAGATCGCGATCGAGCCCATCGAGGGCGGCGACGCGTCGTACGAGTTCGTGAACAAGGTCACCGGTGGCCGCATCCCCAAGGAGTACATCCCCTCGGTGGACGCGGGTGCTCAGGAGGCCATGCAGTTCGGCATCCTGGCGGGCTACGAGATGACGGGCGTTCGCGTCACGCTCATCGACGGCGCCTACCACGAGGTCGACTCCTCCGAGCTCGCCTTCAAGATCGCCGGTTCGCAGGCCTTCAAGGAGGCCGCGCGCAAGGCCAGCCCCGTGCTGCTCGAGCCGATGATGGCCGTCGAGGTCACCACGCCCGAGGACTACATGGGCGACGTCATCGGTGACATCAACTCCCGCCGTGGCCAGATCCAGGCCATGGAGGAGCGCAGCGGCGCTCGCGTCGTGAAGGGCCTCGTGCCCCTCTCGGAGATGTTCGGCTACGTCGGAGACCTCCGCAGCAAGACGTCGGGTCGCGCAAGCTACTCAATGCAGTTCGACTCCTACGCCGAGGTTCCGCGGAACGTCGCCGAGGAGATCATCGCGAAGGCCAAGGGCGAGTAACTCACCCGAGTTCACGCTTTAGGCTTGACACCATCCGCCGGGGTTCGACCCCGCAGGGCGAGAACCCCGGCGGCTGGCTTCCCAGCAAAGATCACCTGGCGCCGATGAAGCAAGGCGTACAGAACCACTCCCAGGAGGACCCAGTGGCGAAGGCGAAGTTCGAGCGGACTAAGCCGCACGTCAACATCGGCACCATCGGTCACATTGACCACGGTAAGACGACCCTCACGGCCGCCATTACCAAGGTGCTGCATGACGCGTACCCCGACCTGAACGAGGCCTCGGCCTTCGACCAGATCGACAAGGCTCCCGAGGAGCGCCAGCGCGGTATCACGATCTCCATCGCGCACGTCGAGTACCAGACGGAGACGCGTCACTACGCCCACGTCGACTGCCCCGGTCACGCGGACTACATCAAGAACATGATCACGGGTGCGGCGCAGATGGACGGCGCCATCCTCGTGGTCGCCGCCACCGACGGCCCGATGCCGCAGACCAAGGAGCACGTGCTCCTGGCCCGCCAGGTCGGCGTTCCGTACATCGTCGTCGCCCTGAACAAGGCCGACATGGTGGACGACGAGGAGATCATGGAGCTCGTCGAGCTCGAGGTCCGTGAGCTCCTCTCCGAGTACGAGTTCCCGGGCGACGACCTTCCGGTCGTGCGCGTCTCGGCGCTGAAGGCGCTCGAGGGCGACGCCGAGTGGGGCAAGTCCGTCCTCGACCTGATGAAGGCCGTCGACGAGTCGATCCCGGAGCCCGAGCGCGACGTCGACAAGCCGTTCCTGATGCCGATCGAGGACGTCTTCACGATCACCGGTCGTGGCACCGTCGTCACCGGTCGTATCGAGCGTGGTGTCCTCAAGGTCAACGAGACCGTCGACATCATCGGCATCAAGACCGAGAAGACCACCACCACGGTCACCGGCATCGAGATGTTCCGCAAGCTGCTCGACGAGGGCCAGGCCGGTGAGAACGTCGGTCTGCTCCTCCGTGGCATCAAGCGCGAGGACGTCGAGCGCGGCCAGGTCATCATCAAGCCCGGTTCGGTCACGCCGCACACCGAGTTCGAGGCCCAGGCCTACATCCTGTCGAAGGACGAGGGTGGCCGTCACACCCCCTTCTTCAACAACTACCGCCCGCAGTTCTACTTCCGCACCACGGACGTGACCGGCGTCGTGACCCTCCCCGAGGGCACCGAGATGGTCATGCCGGGCGACAACACTGAGATGACCGTTGAGCTCATCCAGCCCGTCGCGATGGAAGAGGGCCTGAAGTTCGCCATCCGTGAGGGTGGCCGGACCGTCGGCGCCGGCCAGGTCACCAAGATCAACAAGTAAGCTTCCCGCTTGCTTGAGGATCGGGGAGACCCGGTCGCTCTGAACTGAGCGCAGCGAAAAGCCCCGTCCACCTCCGGGTGGGCGGGGCTCTTTGCGTACGCGGTACCCGCGCGATCCCGGCCGTGGCAGCTTGACAGTTCGGCCCGATTGGCCTTCGGCGTGCCCCGTATGGCACACTGTTCAGGTTGCTCGGTTGAGTGCCGATGCTGTGCGCCTCCCGCCGGGAGGACTGGAAGCGAGTCCCACAGTACTCGTCGCCTCATCTGCCGAGGGCCCTGAAAAGCCCGCAGGCAGCGCTGTGGCGGACGTACGGGAATCTTTCGGGAAGTGCGGTGCGGCGGCTCGGCCAGGCGCCCGGTGGGTTTCTTCCCCCGGACCCGCGGTCATCAGGGCCGCAGCCCCTAGCAGGGAAATCCTTCGGGAAATCTGTGTGAGCGGGACTGCGACACGCCCGACCGCGTGGGTCGGAGGAAGTAGAAAAAAGGGCCTTCCGGGGCCAGAGCGTTCGAGACAAAGGACTACTAAGTAGCCATGGCGGGACAGAAGATCCGCATCCGGCTCAAGGCCTACGACCACGAGGTCATCGACTCTTCGGCGAAGAAGATCGTCGAGACGGTGACTCGCACTGGTGCGTCGGTCGCAGGCCCGGTGCCGCTGCCCACTGAGAAGAACGTGTACTGCGTCATCAAGTCGCCGCACAAGTACAAGGACTCGCGCGAGCACTTCGAGATGCGCACGCACAAGCGCCTGATCGACATCCTCGACCCCACCCCCAAGACCGTTGACTCGCTGATGCGCCTGGACCTTCCGGCCGGCGTTGACATCGAGATCAAGCTCTGAAGGGCGAGCGAGAGATGACCAAGCAGATCAAGGGCATCCTGGGCGAGAAGCTCGGCATGACCCAGGTCTGGGACGAGAACAACCGTGTCGTCCCGGTGACCGTGGTCAAGGCCGGACCCTGCGTCGTTACCCAGGTCCGTACGAATGACAGCGACGGCTACGAGTCGGTCCAGATCGCCTTCGGCGAGATCGACCCGCGCAAGGTGAACAAGCCCCTCAAGGGCCACTTCGCCAAGGCCGACGTGACCCCCCGTCGCCACCTCGTCGAGATCCGTACCGCTGGTGCCAGCGAGTACACCCTCGGCCAGGAGCTGACTGCCGAGACGTTCGAGGCCGGTATCAAGGTCGACGTCACCGGCAAGAGCAAGGGCAAGGGCTTCGCCGGTGTGATGAAGCGTCACAACTTCCACGGCGGCAAGGCCTCCCACGGTGCCCACCGCGTGCACCGCAAGCCCGGTTCCATCGGTGGCTGTGCCACCCCCGGCCGTGTCTTCAAGGGCATGCGCATGGCGGGTCGCATGGGCAACGAGCGGGTCACCACCCAGAACCTGACCGTCCACGCCGTTGACGCGGAGAAGGGTCTGCTGCTCATCAAGGGCGCGGTCCCCGGTCCGAACGGCGGCCTCGTCCTGGTCCGTACCGCGGCCAAGGGGGCCTGAGGTAACCCATGAGCACCATTGACATCCTTTCGCCGGCAGGCGACAAGACCGGGACGGTCGAGCTCCCCGCGGAGATCTTCGACGTCGAGAAGATCAGCATCCCGCTGCTTCACCAGGTCGTCGTCGCGCAGCTGGCCGCGGCCCGTCAGGGCACGCACAAGACCAAGACCCGCGGTGAAGTCCGTGGTGGTGGCCGCAAGCCGTACCGCCAGAAGGGCACCGGCCGCGCGCGCCAGGGTTCGACCCGTGCGCCGCAGTTCGCCGGCGGTGGCGTCGTCCACGGCCCGCAGCCGCGTGACTACTCCCAGCGCACGCCCAAGAAGATGAAGGCTGCCGCTCTGCGTCACGCCCTCACCGACCGGGCGCGCAACTCCCGCATCCACGTCGTCTCCGGCGTGGTCGAGGGCGAGATCTCGACGAAGGCCGCGAAGAGCCTGCTCGGCAAGGTCAGTGAGCGCAAGAACGTGCTCCTGGTCATCGAGCGCTCGGACGAGCTTTCCCTGCTCTCCGCCCGCAACCTGCCCCAGGTGCACATCCTGGAGCCGGGCCAGCTGAACACGTACGACGTGCTCGTCTCGGACGACGTGGTCTTCACCAAGGCCGCGTTCGAGTCCTTCGTGTCCGGCCCGAAGGCCACTGACACCGAAGGGAGCGAAGCCTGATGGCCATTCGTCACCAGAGCATCGCGTCCAAGGCTGCGAAGGCCGCCAAGGCCGCGCGTGTCGCCAAGGCGAAGCGCATCGCGACCGAGGGCAAGATCGCCGTTGAGCCCACCCCGCTGAGCAAGTCCTTCTCGGACCCGCGCGACGTCCTCGTCAAGCCGGTCGTCTCCGAGAAGTCGTACGCGCTGCTCGACGAGGGCAAGTACACGTTCATCGTGGCCCCCGGCTCCAACAAGACCCAGATCAAGCAGGCCGTCGAGGCGGTCTTCTCGGTCAAGGTCACCGGAGTCAACACGATCAACCGTCAGGGCAAGCGCAAGCGCACCAAGTCTGGTTTCGGCAAGCGTGCCGACACCAAGCGCGCGATTGTGACCCTTGCTGAGGGCGACCGTATCGACATCTTCGGCCAGGCCTCCTAACGGAGCGCCCTGGTCCGAATATCGGACGAGGACTGAGAAATGGGAATCCGCAAGTACAAGCCGACTACGCCGGGCCGTCGTGGCTCCAGCGTCGCCGACTTCGTCGAGGTAACGCGGTCCACGCCGGAGAAGTCGCTGGTTCGCCCGCTGCACAGCAAGGGCGGCCGTAACAACGCCGGTCGGATCACCGTTCGCCACCAGGGTGGCGGACACAAGCGCGCCTACCGCGTCATCGACTTCCGTCGTCACGACAAGGACGGCGTGCCGGCGAAGGTCGCGCACATCGAGTACGACCCCAACCGCACCGCGCGCATCGCGCTGCTGCACTACGCGGACGGCGAGAAGCGCTACATCCTCGCCCCGCGCGGCACGCAGCAGGGTGACCGGATTGAGAGCGGCCCTGGCGCCGACATCAAGCCCGGCAACAACATGGCGCTGCGCAACATCCCGGTGGGTACGACCATCCACGCCATCGAGCTGCGGCCCGGCGGCGGCGCGAAGTTCGCCCGCTCCGCGGGTGCCTCCGTGCAGCTGCTCGCGAAGGAAGGCGCCATGGCGCACCTTCGTATGCCGTCCGGTGAGATCCGTCTGGTCGACGTCCGCTGCCGCGCCACCATTGGCGAGGTCGGCAACGCCGAGCAGTCGAACATCAACTGGGGCAAGGCCGGCCGCATGCGCTGGAAGGGCGTCCGCCCGACCGTGCGTGGTGTCGTGATGAACCCGGTCGACCACCCGCACGGTGGTGGCGAAGGCAAGACCTCCGGTGGTCGTCACCCGGTCTCGCCGTGGGGCAAGAAGGAGGGTCGTACTCGTGATCGCAACAAGGCGAGCAACAAGTACATCGTCCGTCGCCGCAAGTCGAACAAGAAGCGCTAGGAGCGGGTTTAGATGCCGCGCAGTCTCAAGAAGGGGCCCTTCGTCGACGACCACCTCGTAAAGAAGGTGGACGTCCAGAACGAAGCCGGCACCAAGAACGTCATCAAGACCTGGTCCCGTCGCTCGATGATCATTCCCAGCATGCTGGGTCACACGATCGCGGTGCACAACGGCAAGACCCACATCCCGGTGTTCGTCACCGAGTCGATGGTCGGCCACAAGCTCGGCGAGTTCTCGCCGACTCGCACCTTCCGCGGCCACGTCAAGGACGACCGGAAGTCGAAGCGCCGCTAGCGCGGGGTGGAAACGACTATGACTAACACCGAAGGGACAACCATGGAAGCCAGGGCCCAGGCGCGGTACATCCGCGTCACGCCCATGAAGGCCCGCCGCGTGGTGGACCTCATCCGTGGCATGGATGCCACGGAGGCTCAGGCGGTCCTGCGTTTCGCCCCGCAGGCCGCGAGCGTGCCGGTCGGCAAGGTGCTGGACAGCGCCATTGCCAACGCCGCGCACAACTACGACCACACCGACGCCTCTTCGCTGGTCATCAGCGAGGCGTACGTGGATGAGGGCCCGACCCTGAAGCGGTTCCGTCCGCGCGCTCAGGGCCGTGCCTACCGGATCCGTAAGCGGACCAGCCACATCACCGTGGTCGTCAGCAGCAAGGAAGGAACCCGGTAATGGGCCAGAAGGTAAACCCGCACGGGTTCCGGCTCGGTGTCACGACCGACTTCAAGTCGCGTTGGTACGCCGACAAGCTGTACAAGGACTACGTCAAGGAAGACGTCGCCATCCGTCGGATGATGACGTCCGGCATGGAGCGCGCCGGCATCTCGAAGGTGGAGATCGAGCGCACCCGTGACCGTGTGCGTGTGGACATCCACACCGCGCGTCCCGGCATCGTCATCGGCCGCCGTGGCGCCGAGGCCGACCGCATCCGCGGCGACCTCGAGAAGCTCACGGGCAAGCAGGTCCAGCTGAACATCCTCGAGGTCAAGAACCCCGAGGTCGACGCTCAGCTCGTGGCCCAGGCCGTGGCGGAGCAGCTGTCCTCCCGCGTCTCCTTCCGTCGTGCCATGCGCAAGAGCATGCAGTCGGCGATGAAGGCGGGCGCCAAGGGCATCAAGATTCAGTGTGGTGGCCGTCTCGGCGGCGCCGAGATGTCCCGGTCCGAGTTCTACCGCGAGGGTCGTGTGCCGCTGCACACGCTGCGCGCGAACGTGGACTACGGCTTCTTCGAGGCCAAGACCACCTTCGGCCGTATCGGCGTGAAGGTCTGGATCTACAAGGGCGACGTCAAGAACATCGCCGAGGTCCGCGCCGAGAACGCCGCGGCCCGTGCGGGTAACCGCCCGGCCCGTGGTGGCGGCAACGACCGCCCGGCCCGTGGTGGCCGTGGTGGCGAGCGTGGCGGCCGCGGCCGCAAGCCGCAGCAGCAGTCCGCGCCGGCTGCCGAGGCCCCCAAGGCCGACGCTCCCGCCGCCGCTGCCGCTCCGGCTGAGAGCACCGGAACGGAGGCCTGACCGAAATGCTGATCCCCCGTAGGGTCAAGCACCGCAAGCAGCACCACCCGAAGCGCCGTGGTCAGGCCAAGGGCGGTACGACGGTTGCGTTCGGCGAGTACGGCATTCAGGCCCTCACGCCGGCGTACGTGACCAACCGCCAGATCGAGGCGGCTCGTATCGCGATGACCCGCCACATCAAGCGTGGCGGCAAGGTCTGGATCAACATCTACCCGGACCGCCCGCTGACCAAGAAGCCTGCCGAGACCCGCATGGGTTCCGGTAAGGGTTCGCCTGAGTGGTGGGTCGCGAACGTTCACCCGGGTCGGGTGATGTTCGAGCTGTCCTACCCGAACGAGAAGATTGCTCGTGAGGCGCTTACCCGCGCTGCTCACAAGCTTCCGATGAAGTGCCGCATCGTCCGGCGCGAGGCAGGTGAGTCGTGATGTCGGCCGGTACCAAGGCTTCCGAGCTGCGCGAGCTGGGCGACGAGGAGCTTCTCAACAAGCTCCGCGAAGCCAAGGAAGAGCTGTTCAACCTCCGCTTCCAGGCGGCGACGGGCCAGCTCGAGAACCACGGTCGGCTCAAGGCCGTCCGTAAGGACATCGCGCGGATCTACACCCTGATGCGTGAGCGCGAGCTGGGCATCGAGACGGTGGAGAGCGCCTGATGAGCGAGAGCAACGTGACTGAGAACACCGAGACCCGCGGATTCCGCAAGACCCGTGAGGGTCTGGTCGTCAGCGACAAGATGGACAAGACCGTCGTCGTCGCCGTCGAGGACCGCGTCAAGCACGCGCTGTACGGCAAGGTCATCCGCCGTACGAACAAGCTCAAGGCGCACGACGAGCAGAACGCTGCCGGCGTCGGCGACCGCGTCCTCCTGATGGAGACGCGTCCGCTGTCGGCGACCAAGCGCTGGCGCATCGTCGAGATCCTCGAGAAGGCCAAGTAATTCTCCCAGGGGTATCCCTAGGAGTTCGTTCCGCCAGGCTCCCGGGGCAGTTCACTGAACTGCCCCGGGGGAACCGGCAGACAAACAGGAGATAGACGTGATCCAGCAGGAGTCGCGACTGCGCGTCGCCGACAACACGGGTGCGAAGGAAATTCTCACCATCCGTGTTCTCGGTGGCTCGGGTCGCCGCTACGCGGGCATCGGTGACGTCATCGTCGCCACCGTCAAGGACGCGATCCCCGGTGGCAACGTGAAGAAGGGTGACGTCGTCAAGGCGGTCATCGTTCGCACCGTCAAGGAGCGCCGCCGTCCGGACGGCTCGTACATCCGCTTCGACGAGAACGCCGCCGTCATTCTGAAGAACGACGGCGACCCTCGCGGCACCCGTATCTTCGGCCCCGTCGGCCGTGAGCTGCGCGAGAAGAAGTTCATGAAGATCATCTCGCTCGCGCCGGAGGTGCTGTAAGCATGAAGATCAAGAAGGGCGACCTGGTTCAGGTCATCACCGGTAAGGACAAGGGCAAGCAGGGCAAGGTCATTGCCGCTTACCCGCGCGAGGAGCGCGTCCTGGTCGAGGGTGTCAACCGGGTCAAGAAGCACACGAAGGCCGGCCCGACCGCCAGCGGCTCGCAGGCCGGCGGCATCGTGACCACCGAGGCCCCCGTCCACGTCTCCAACGTCCAGCTGGTCGTGGAGAAGGATGGCAACAAGGTTGTCACGCGTGTCGGTTACCGCTTCGACGACGAGGGCAACAAGATCCGCGTTGCCAAGCGGACGGGTGAGGACATCTGATGACGACCACCACCACTCCGCGTCTCAAGACGAAGTACCGCGAGGAGATCGCGGGCAAACTGCGTGAGGAGTTCTCGTACGAGAACGTCATGCAGATCCCCGGCCTCGTCAAGATCGTGGTCAACATGGGTGTCGGCGACGCCGCCCGTGACTCGAAGCTGATCGATGGCGCCATCCGCGACCTCACCACGATCACCGGCCAGAAGCCGGCCGTGACGAAGGCCCGGAAGTCCATCGCGCAGTTCAAGCTGCGCGAGGGTCAGCCGATCGGCTGCCACGTCACGCTCCGTGGCGACCGCATGTGGGAGTTCCTGGACCGCACCCTGTCGCTCGCGCTGCCGCGCATCCGCGACTTCCGTGGTCTGTCCCCCAAGCAGTTCGACGGCCGTGGCAACTACACCTTCGGTCTCACGGAGCAGGTCATGTTCCACGAGATCGACCAGGACAAGATCGACCGCGTCCGGGGTATGGACATCACCGTGGTCACCACGGCGACCAACGACGACGAGGGCCGTGCCCTCCTTCGTCACCTCGGCTTCCCGTTCAAGGAGGCGTAAGCGAGATGGCGAAGAAGGCTCTGATTGCCAAGGCTGCTCGTAAGCCCAAGTTCGGTGTGCGTGCGTACACCCGCTGCCAGCGCTGCGGCCGTCCGCACTCCGTCTACCGCAAGTTCGGCCTGTGCCGCGTGTGCCTTCGTGAGATGGCTCACCGTGGCGAGCTGCCGGGCGTGACCAAGAGCTCCTGGTAGTCCTGCCCTTCAAGGGTTTTCAAGGACTCCTGGATCTCTCGGTAAGTAAAGGGTCGGCAGAGGCCCGCCCCTCCATGGCTTAGGCTAGGAGGGTTGGGCGTCTGCCGCCCTGACCGACTTACTACGCCGTAGGTCCCCGCGCCGCACCCGTCCCGCCTCTGAGTGGGGAGAGGGATGGCGCAGATAGGAAACCCCGGCGAGAGAGGCCGAAGGCCAATTCATGACCATGACTGATCCGATCGCGGACATGCTGACTCGTCTGCGTAACGCGAACTCGGCGTACCACGACACCGTGGCGATGCCGCACAGCAAGATCAAGTCTCACATCGCGGAGATCCTCCAGCAGGAGGGCTTCATCACGGGCTGGAAGGTCGAGGACGCCGAGGTTGGCAAGAACCTCGTTCTCGAGCTGAAGTTCGGCCCGAACCGTGAGCGCTCCATCGCGGGCATCAAGCGGATCTCCAAGCCCGGTCTCCGGGTTTACGCGAAGTCCACCAACCTGCCGAAGGTCCTCGGCGGCCTGGGCGTGGCGATCATCTCCACGTCGCACGGTCTCCTGACCGGACAGCAGGCAGGCAAGAAGGGCGTAGGTGGGGAAGTCCTCGCCTACGTCTGGTAGTCGGGAACGGAGGAATAGCTAATGTCGCGTATTGGCAAGCTCCCCATCACGGTTCCCGCCGGCGTGGACGTCACCATCGACGGCCAGACGGTCGCGGTCAAGGGTCCCAAGGGCACCCTGAGCCACACCGTCGTCGCGCCGATCGAGATCGCTAAGGGTGAGGACGGCGTTCTGAACGTCACCCGCCCGAACGACGAGCGTCAGAACAAGGCCCTCCACGGCCTGTCCCGCACGCTGGTGGCGAACATGATCACCGGCGTGACCCAGGGTTACGTGAAGAAGCTCGAAATCAGCGGTGTCGGTTACCGCGTCCTGGCGAAGGGCTCCAACCTGGAGTTCTCGCTCGGCTACAGCCACCCGATCCTGATCGAGGCGCCCGAGGGCATCTCCTTCAAGGTCGAATCGGCGACCAAGTTCTCGGTCGAGGGCATCGACAAGCAGAAGGTCGGCGAGGTTGCGGCCAACATCCGCAAGCTGCGCAAGCCTGACCCGTACAAGGCCAAGGGCGTCAAGTACGAAGGCGAAGTCATCCGCCGCAAGGTCGGAAAGGCGGGTAAGTAAGCCATGGCATACGGTGTCAAGATTGCTAAGGGCGACGCTTACAAGCGTGCTGCCATCAAGCGTCGTCACATCCGGATCCGTAAGCACATCTCGGGTACGGCTGAGCGTCCGCGCCTGGTCGTGACGCGCTCCAACCGCCACATCGTGGCCCAGGTCATCGACGACATCAAGGGTCACACCCTGGCGTCGGCGTCGACCCTGGACGCCACGATCCGCGGCGCCGAGGGCGACAAGTCGGCGCAGGCCAAGTCGGTCGGCGCCCTGGTCGCCGAGCGCGCCAAGGCCGCCGGTGTCGAGACTGTCGTGTTCGACCGTGGTGGTAACCAGTACGCCGGGCGCATCGCCGCCCTGGCGGACGCCGCCCGCGAAGCCGGACTCAAGTTCTGAGTCGGTTCCGTAGCTAGCGGAAACAGAGAGAGGTAATTCCAATGGCTGGACCCCAGCGCCGCGGTGGCGGTGCCGGTGGCGGCGAGCGGCGGGACCGGAAGGGTCGCGACGGTGGCGCTGCTGCCGCCGAGAAGACCGCGTACGTTGAGCGCGTTGTCGCGATCAACCGCGTCGCCAAGGTTGTGAAGGGTGGTCGTCGCTTCAGCTTCACCGCGCTGGTCGTGGTGGGCGACGGTGACGGCACCGTGGGTGTCGGTTACGGCAAGGCCAAGGAGGTGCCGGCCGCCATCGCCAAGGGTGTTGAGGAGGCCAAGAAGCACTTCTTCAAGGTCCCCCGTATCCAGGGCACCATCCCGCACCCGATCACGGGCGAGAAGGCCGCGGGCGTCGTCCTGCTCAAGCCTGCTTCCCCCGGTACCGGTGTTATCGCCGGTGGCCCGGTGCGTGCCGTGCTCGAGTGCGCCGGCGTTCACGACATCCTGTCGAAGTCGCTCGGTTCGTCGAACGCGATCAACATCGTGCACGCGACCGTGGCGGCCCTCAAGGGTCTGCAGCGTCCCGAGGAGATCGCGGCTCGCCGTGGTCTGCCCCTCGAGGACGTCGCTCCCGCGGCTCTGCTGCGGGCGCGTGCCGGGGCTGGTGCTGCGTAATGGCACAGCTCAAGATCACGCAGACGAAGTCGTACATCGGCAGCAAGCAGAACCACCGCGACACCCTGCGTTCCCTTGGTCTCAAGGGCATCAACACGCAGGTCGTCAAGGAGGACCGCCCCGAGTTCCGCGGAATGGTGCACACCGTCCGCCACCTCGTGACGGTTGAGGAGGTCGACTGACATGGCGGAGCAGAACCCGCTGAAGGTCCACAACCTCCGGCCCGCCCCGGGCGCCAAGACCGCCAAGACCCGTGTGGGTCGTGGTGAGGCGTCCAAGGGTAAGACCGCTGGTCGTGGTACCAAGGGCACCAAGGCCCGTTACCAGGTTTCGGAGCGCTTCGAGGGTGGCCAGACCCCCCTCCACATGCGTCTTCCGAAGCTCAAGGGCTTCAAGAACCCGTTCAAGACCGAGTTCCAGGTCGTGAACCTCGACAAGCTGAGCGCGCTGTACCCGGAGGGTGGCGAGGTCACCGTCGAGGGTCTCGTCGCCAAGGGTGCCGTTCGCAAGAACAGCCTTGTCAAGGTCCTCGGCCAGGGCGAGGTCTCCGTGGCGCTGCAGGTGACGGTCGACGCCGTCTCCGGCTCCGCCAAGGAGAAGATCACCGCCGCGGGCGGTACCGTCACCGAGCTCGTCTGATTCCCTCAGACGTGTCGATGACATGAGCGATTCCCAGCCGGGGATGCCCCACAAAAGGGGCATCCCCGGTTGGTCGTTCCAAGGGGGGCACGGTCGCCGGTAAGGTGGCGTGCACTGTCTAAGCTCCGTGCGGTCTGCCCGCACGGTTTTGTTGACTGATACGTATTCGTCGAACCTCAAGACCACCACCTCTGGCGCACGCGCGCGGGGGTCGCAGGAGGCACCGTGCTCACCGCGTTCGCCCGGGCGTTCAAGACGCCCGACCTGCGCAAGAAGCTGCTCTTCACGCTCGGCATCATCGTGATCTACCGGCTGGGTACGCATGTGCCGATCCCCGGTGTCAACTACAAGAACGTCCAGACCTGCGTCGACAACGCCAGTCAGAACCAGGGCCTGTTCGGTCTCGTCAACATGATGAGCGGTGGCGCGCTGCTGCAGATCACGATCTTCGCGCTCGGCATCATGCCGTACATCACGGCGAGCATCATTCTGCAGCTGCTGACCGTGGTGATCCCGCGGCTCGAGGCCCTCAAGAAGGAGGGCCAGGCAGGCACGGCGAAGATCACGCAGTACACGCGCTATCTGACCATCGCGCTCGCGATCCTTCAGGGCACCGGCCTGGTGGCCACGGCTCGTACCGGCTCCCTCTTCCAGGGCTGCCCGGTCGCCAGCGAGATCGTCCCCGACCAGTCGATCTTCGTCACCATGACCATGGTCATCACGATGACCGCCGGTACGGCGTGTGTGATGTGGCTCGGTGAGCTGATCACCGACCGCGGCATCGGCAACGGCATGTCGATCCTGATGTTCATCTCGATCGCCGCGACCTTCCCGGCCGCCCTGTGGGCCATCAAGGAGGAGGGCTCGCTCGCCGACGGCTGGATCGAGTTCGGCACGGTCATCGCGGTCGGTCTCGTCATGGTCGGCCTGGTGGTCTTCGTCGAGCAGGCGCAGCGGCGCATCCCCGTCCAGTACGCGAAGCGCATGATCGGCCGCAGGTCCTACGGCGGTACGTCGACGTACATCCCGCTGAAGGTCAATCAGGCGGGCATCATCCCTGTGATCTTTGCCTCTTCGTTGCTCTACATTCCGGCGCTGGTCGCCCAGTTCGCGGGTGGCAACTCGGGATGGAAGCTGTGGATCGACGCGAACCTGACCAAGGGTGACCATCCGATTTACATCACCACGTACTTCGTGCTGATCGTCTTCTTCGCCTTCTTCTACGTCGCGATCTCCTTCAACCCCGAGGAAGTCGCCGACAACATGAAGAAGTATGGTGGCTTCATCCCGGGCATCCGGGCTGGCCGTCCGACCGCTGAGTACCTGAGCTACGTACTCAACCGGATCACCTGGCCGGGTTCGCTGTATCTGGGTCTGATCGCTCTTGTGCCGACGATGGCGTTGGTGGGCTTCGGGGCCAACCAGAACTTCCCGTTCGGCGGGACGAGCATCCTCATCATCGTGGGTGTGGGTCTGGAAACCGTGAAGCAGATCGAGAGCCAGCTCCAGCAGCGCAATTACGAAGGGTTCCTCCGCTGATGCGAATCGTCCTCGTCGGGCCGCCCGGTGCGGGCAAGGGAACGCAGGCCGCGTTCCTCGCCAAGAACCTGTCGATCCCGCACATCTCCACGGGCGACCTCTTCCGTGCCAACATCAGCCAGGGCACGGAGCTGGGCAAGCAGGCGAAGGCGTACATGGACGCCGGGAACCTCGTGCCCGACGAGGTGACGATCGGCATGGCGAAGGACCGCATGGCGAAGCCGGACGCCGAGAACGGCTTCCTGCTCGACGGGTTCCCGCGCAACGTGTCGCAGGCGGAGGCGCTGGACGTGGCGCTGAAGGCCGATGACGTGAAGCTCGACGCCGTCCTGGACCTGGAGGTCCCGGAGGACGAGGTCGTCAAGCGGATCGCCGGCCGCCGGATCTGCCGCAAGGACTCCAGCCACGTCTTCCACGTGACGTACTCGCAGCCGAAGCAGGAAGGCGTCTGTGACGTCTGCGGCGGTGAGCTGTACCAGCGCGAGGACGACAGCGAGGACACCGTCCGCAAGCGCCTCGAGGTCTACCACACGCAGACCGAGCCGATCATCGACTACTACCGGACCCAGGGCCTGGTCGTCACGATCTCGGCGCTCGGCAAGGTGGACGAGGTCACCGCGCGTGCGATGGAAGCCCTGAAGGGCGACAAGTAGTCAGTACGCTGTTTCGGCCGCGGTGCCCGTGAGGGGACCGCGGCCTTACTGTTGTCTACGTACTCGGTACGTGTGTACGTAGCCGGTTTGCCGACGGATGACGGAGAGCGGAAGCCCCATGGTGCAGATCAAGACCCCCGAGCAGATCGCGAAGATGCGTGAGGCGGGCCTTGTCGTCGCCGCCATCCACGCGGCCACCCGGGAGGCCGCGGTGCCCGGGGCCACGACCAAGGATCTCGACGAGGTCGCCCGCAAGGTGATCGCCGAGCACGGCGCGAAGTCGAACTTCCTCGGCTACGGCGGCTTCCCCGCGACGATCTGCACGTCCGTCAACGAGGTCGTCGTGCACGGCATCCCCGACGACAAGACCGTCCTCAAGGACGGCGACATCATCTCCATCGACGCGGGTGCGATCATCGACGGCTGGCACGGTGACGCGGCCTACACCGCGTTCGTCGGCACCGGTCACGCTCCGGAGCTGGTGGAGCTCTCCCGGGTGACCGAGGAGTCGATGTGGGCCGGCATCGCGGCGATGAAGCAGGGCAACCGCCTCGTCGACATCTCCCGCGCCATCGAGACGTACATCCGCCGCCAGCCGAAGCCGGGCGGCGGCAAGTACGGGATCGTCGAGGACTACGGCGGTCACGGCATCGGCACCGAGATGCACATGGACCCGCACCTCCTGAACTACGTCGAGCGCCGCCGAGGCAAGGGCCCCAAGCTGGTCCCCGGGTTCTGCCTGGCGATCGAGCCGATGGTCTCCCTCGGCACGCCGCGTACGGAGGTCCTCGAGGACGACTGGACCGTGATCACCACGGACGGCACCTGGTCCTCGCACTGGGAGCACTCGGTCGCCCTCACGGAGGAGGGTCCGCTCGTCCTGACGGCGCCGGACTGCGGGCGTGAGCGGCTCGCGGCTTACGGGGTGACTCCGGCGCCGGACCCGCTGGGTTCGTGACCCCCTTGCTTAAGGATCTTCGCGGTGGGGCAGACTTTCTCGATTCGTCTTTCCGAGTGCACTGACGTAGACTGACGCGTCGGCTCTCGTGCATCCGTGTGTCTGCATACGGAGCATGAAGTCGATCAAGGTAGTCGATTCGAAGGGCGAAGCGTGGCCAAGAAGCAAGGTGCCATCGAGATCGAAGGCACTGTCGTCGAGTCTCTTCCGAACGCCATGTTCAAGGTGGAGCTCCAGAACGGCCACCAGGTCCTGGCACACATCAGCGGCAAGATGCGTATGCACTACATCCGCATCCTCCCTGACGACCGGGTCGTGGTGGAGCTGTCTCCGTACGACCTGACGCGTGGCCGGATCGTCTACCGGTACAAGTAGATCTTGCCCGCACTCCGCTCACGCGGGGTGGTGGCACTGACCCGGAGAACCTCACCCAATGAAGGTCAAGCCGAGCGTCAAGAAGATCTGCGACAAGTGCAGGGTGATCCGCCGTCACGGCCGGGTCATGATCATCTGCGACAACCCGCGCCACAAGCAGCGCCAGGGCTGACGTACGACTGCAGTTCGCAGATTTTCGCGCGACGCAAGCAAGTAGATACGCAGGACCCGTCCCTCTTCAGTTCCATCAGGTAATGGAGGGCGACACCCCCGGTCGGAGGCCGGGGACCCAGTAGGTACCTCATACGGCCGCTGGGAGTGGTTCTGCTGAAGACCTCCGAAGAATCAACAGGAGCCATGAATGGCACGCGTTGAAGGCGTTGACCTCCCGCGCGAAAAGCGCATCGAGGTTGCCCTCACCTACGTGTTCGGCATCGGCCGCACGCTGGCCCAGCAGACGCTGGACGCCACCGAGGTGGACCGCAACACCCGCGTCCGCGACCTGACCGAGGAAGACCTCGTCAAGATCCGCGAGTACGTGGACGCCAACATCAAGACCGAGGGTGACCTCCGTCGAGAGATCCAGGCCGACATCCGCCGCAAGGTCGAGATCGGTTGCTACCAGGGTCTGCGCCACCGTCGTGGCCTGCCGGTCCGCGGTCAGCGCACCAGCACGAACGCCCGCACCCGCAAGGGCCCGCGTCGCGCCATCGCCGGTAAGAAGAAGCCGGGCAAGAAGTAGTCCTCGCTCAGCGGTCTATCGACAGCTGTCGCTGCAGGACCGACCACCTCCCGTAGGAGTTATAGATGCCCCCCAAGGGTCGTCAGGGCGCTGCCAAGAAGGTGCGCCGCAAGGAAAAGAAGAACGTTGCCCACGGGCACGCTCACATCAAGAGCACGTTCAACAACACGATCGTGTCCATCACGGACCCGACCGGCAACGTGATCTCGTGGGCCTCCGCCGGCCACGTCGGTTTCAAGGGCTCGCGCAAGTCCACGCCGTTCGCCGCGCAGATGGCCGCCGAGTCGGCTGCCCGTCGCGCGCAGGAGCACGGCATGCGCAAGGTCGACGTCTTCGTCAAGGGCCCGGGTTCCGGTCGTGAGACCGCCATCCGTTCGCTCCAGGCGACCGGCCTCGAGGTCGGCTCGATCCAGGACGTGACGCCCACGCCGCACAACGGCTGCCGTCCGCCCAAGCGCCGCCGCGTCTGACGCACGGTTGTACTGAGGTCCGGGCGGTACGGCTCTTCGGAGGCGTGCCGCCCGTACCCTTGTAGTGAATTCAGGGCATCAAATAGTGGGTGCCCCTGACTGAAGGATTCCTTCATGCTTATCGCACAGCGCCCGTCGCTGACCGAAGAGGTCGTCGACGAGTTCCGCTCCCGGTTCGTCATCGAGCCGCTGGAGCCGGGCTTCGGTTACACCCTCGGCAACTCCCTGCGTCGTACGCTCCTCTCCTCGATCCCGGGTGCGGCCGTCACGTCCATCCGCATCGACGGTGTCCTGCACGAGTTCACCACCGTGCCGGGCGTCAAGGAGGACGTCACCGACCTCATCCTCAACATCAAGCAGCTGGTCGTCTCGTCCGAGCACGACGAGCCGGTCGTGATGTACCTGCGCAAGCAGGGCCCGGGTCTGGTCACCGCCGCCGACATCGCCCCGCCGGCCGGTGTCGAGGTGCACAACCCCGACCTCGTCCTCGCCACGCTCAACGGCAAGGGCAAGCTGGAGATGGAGCTGACCGTCGAGCGCGGTCGCGGCTACGTCTCCGCCGTGCAGAACAAGCAGGTCGGCCAGGAGATCGGCCGTATCCCGGTCGACTCGATCTACTCGCCGGTCCTCAAGGTCACGTACAAGGTCGAGGCGACCCGTGTCGAGCAGCGCACCGACTTCGACAAGCTGATCGTCGACGTCGAGACCAAGCAGGCCATGCGGCCGCGCGACGCCATGGCGTCCGCCGGTAAGACGCTGGTCGAGCTCTTCGGTCTGGCGCGCGAGCTCAACATCGACGCCGAGGGCATCGACATGGGCCCGTCCCCGACGGACGCCGCCCTCGCCGCCGACCTGGCGCTGCCGATCGAGGAGCTCGAGCTCACCGTTCGGTCGTACAACTGCCTCAAGCGCGAGGGCATCCACTCGGTGGGCGAGCTCGTCGCCCGCTCCGAGGCGGACCTGCTCGACATTCGCAACTTCGGTGCGAAGTCGATCGACGAGGTCAAGATGAAGCTGAACGGTATGGGCCTGGCCCTCAAGGACTCGCCTCCCGGGTTCGACCCGACCGCTGCGGCTGACGCCTTTGGCGCCGACGACGACGCGGACGCCGGGTTCGTCGAGACCGAGCAGTACTGACGCTCGGGCCCGACGGTCTGATTTTGCTGCGGGATCGTCGTGGTTGATCGCGCAGTTCCCCGCGCCCCTTACGGGGCGCGGTGCCACTGACTCCGGTACCTGATACGGCCGGGGCAGACATCAAGGAGAAACACCATGCCGAAGCCCGCCAAGGGTGCCCGTCTGGGCGGCAGCGCCGCGCACGAGAAGCTTCTGCTGGCGAACCTCGCCAAGCAGCTCTTCGAGTACGGCCGCATCACCACCACCGAGGCGAAGGCCCGTCGTCTGCGTCCGTACGCGGAGCGTCTGGTCACCAAGGCGAAGAAGGGTGACCTTCACAACCGCCGCCAGGTGCTGTCCGTCATCACCGACAAGAGCATCGTGCACACGCTCTTCACGGAGATCGGCCCGCGCTACGAGAACCGCCCGGGTGGCTACACCCGTATCACCAAGATCGGTAACCGTCGTGGCGACAACGCGCCCATGGCGATCATCGAGCTGGTGGAGGCCCTGACCGTGGCCCAGGAGGCCACCGGTGAGGCCGAGGCGGCGACGAAGCGTGCCGTCAAGGAAGACTCCCTCAAGAAGGACGAGGCCGTCGAGGCCAAGTCCGACGAGGCCACCGAGGCTCCGGCCGAGGAGTCCAAGGACGCGTAAGTGTCCTGCCGGGGACCGCGCGTCGTCGGCTGCGGCCTCGTCGTGGCTTGTCGCGCAGTTCCCCGCGCCCCTTCGGGGCGTCGCGGGCCCGCCCCTTGCGGGGGGCGGGCCCGCTTTTGTGTTGCCTGAGAGGATCCACGAGTGAGTGACGAAGCAGAGCCCGGGTTCGTGCGGGTGCGACTGGATCTGTCGTACGACGGCAGGGACTTCTCCGGCTGGGCCAAGCAGCGGGACGGGCAGCGGACCGTCCAGGGCGAGATCGAGGCCGCGCTGCGGACCGTGACGCGGTCGCGGGAGACGTACGAGCTGACCGTCGCGGGACGCACCGACAGCGGGGTGCACGCACGGGGGCAGGTCGCCCACGTCGATCTGCCCGAGAGCGTGTGGGAGGAGCACCGCGAGAAGCTGCTGCGCAGGCTCGCGGGCCGGCTCTCGCACGACGTGCGGGTGTGGAAGGTCGCCGAGGCGCCCGCCGGGTTCAACGCGCGGTTCTCCGCCGTGTGGCGGCGCTACGCCTACCGCGTCACCGACCACCCCGGTGGCGTCGATCCGCTGCTGCGCGGTCATGTGCTCTGGCACGACTGGGAGTTGGACCTCGACGCCATGAACGCCGCCGCCGAGCGGCTGATCGGCGAGCACGACTTCGCCGCGTACTGCAAGCGGCGCGAGGGCGCCACGACCATTCGTACGCTCCAGGAGCTGCGGTGGGAGCGGCGGGCCGACGGGATTCTGGAGGCCACCGTGCGGGCGGACGCGTTCTGCCACAACATGGTGCGCTCGCTCGTCGGCGCCATGCTGTTCGTGGGGGACGGCCACCGGCCCGTGGAGTGGCCGGGGAAGGTCCTCGAAGCGGGGGTCCGGGACTCGGCCGTGCACGTCGTGCGGCCGCACGGGCTCACGCTGGAGGAGGTCGGCTATCCGGCCGACGAGCTGCTCGCCGCCCGCAGCAAGGAAGCGCGCAACAAGCGGACGCTGCCCGGCGCCGGGTGCTGCTGAGCTTCGGCCGCCGCGGCGCCGGCCGCCGGATTACTCCGGCGCCGCCGCCGCGGCCGACGCCTGGGCCTGGCCGCGCTGGTTGATCCGCTGGAAGGCGAAGCGGGCCATGGTGTCGCCGACGGCGTAGGCCTTGCGGTCGCTCGTCGTCACGTTCTTGCCGCTGGGGTAGCCGGTGGTGGTGAAGTACGCGTAGCGGCCGTAGGCGTTGTACGTCCCGCGGCACACGCCCGTCTGGCAGAAGCCCGGCACGCCCTTGCCCGGCAACGCGTTGACCAGGCCCTTGTCCACCTGCTTCTTGACCTTCGCGGCCTCGGCCGAGGTGTCGAAGACGGCGACGCCGATGGTGACCGCGAGGCTGCCCTTGACGTAGCTGGCGCGGATCAGGCGCGTGCAGTCGTTCTTCGTGAGGATCGCGCCGAGGGCGGGCTGGGTGACGGACGCGCACTGCTTGGTGCTGTCCGTGGCGCCCTTCTTGTAGACGTCCTCTCCCGAGGTGAACGTCTTCCCGGGGAAGAGGCCCTCGGGGGTGAGCGGCGCCTTGTCCTTCTTGGCGCTGGAGATGAAGTCCTTGGGGTCCGGCGGGGGCGGCGGGGTGGTCGGCTTGAAGGTCGGGCCCGGCTCGTCGCTCGCGCCGGGGATGTCCGCGGTCGCCGGCAGCTCGCTGGCGGGCTTGTTCGAGGCGGAGGCGTCGTCGCTGTTCGCGGAGACGACGGTGATCGCCACGGCCGCCGCGATGCCGATGGTGGCGAGCGCGCCGCCGCCGATCATCAGCCACTTGCGGCGCCGGGCGCGCGCCTCGGACGCCTCGGCGAGCGCCGCCCAGTCGGGTGTGGGCCCGCCACCGGGGCCGCCGCCGAGCCCGCCCGTTCCGCCCGGACCCCACTGAGGTCCCCCTTGCCCAAAGCTCATGGGGCGCATCTTAGACGGGGAGTTGGGGATGTTGAGCGGGGGTCACAGGGGCTTCCCGGCCTAGCCTGAGCCGTATGGATACGGGCAAATCGGCTGTTAGCGGATGGTTGTCGCGACCCGCCGGGTGGCATGTCCGGGCCGTCCTCGGTCTGGTGCTGGTCGCCGGGGCCGTCCGCGTGGGGCTGCGGACGCCGGACGGGGGGATGGACAACGCCATCGTGGTGCGTGCCGCCGAGGCGTGGATCCACGGGCGTTCGCCCTACGCCGACCGGCACTTCCTCTATCTCCCGGGTGCCGTGCTCGCCGCGGTGCCCCAGGCCCTGCTGCCGACCGCCGTGACCCGCTATCTGGTGCCCGCGGGCGTCACGGCGGGACTCGTCGTCGGGTGGGCGTGCGCGCTGCGGCTGTACGACGTGGACTGGCGCAGCCGGTTCGCGGTGTACGGCCTGCTGGGGCTCGCGCTCGGCTTCACGCCCTTCGGTCACCTCGTCCAGCTCGGCAACTGGACGGTGGCCTCCGCGGCGGCACTGCCGCTCGCGCTGCTGCTCGTGTGCCGGGGGCGCTGGGTCGGCGCCGGGCTCGTCATCGGCGCCGCCGTCGCCGTCAAGCCGCTGCTCGTACCCGTCGTGCTCCTCTTCGTCTTCGCGGGGCGGTGGCGGGCGCTGGGGGCCGCGGTCGCGGTGCCCGCGGTGGCGTCGCTCGCGGCGGCGCTGGTGATGCCGGACCCCGCCGGGTTCTTCACGCGGACGCTGCCCTTCCTGCTGCGGGGCGACGACGCCTTCGTACGCCTGTATGAGGCATCGCCGTCCGCGGTGCTCGCGCGGCTGGGAGTGCCGCAGTCGGCGGCGACGCTTCTCGCGGGGTGTGCGGCGGCGGCCGGGGTGTGGTGTGCCTGGCGGCGCTGGGGGAGGGGGGACGCGGGGCCTTCGCGGGTGGCGGAGTGCGCCACGATGCTGATGCTCTCCGCCTTTCTCGTCTCCCGGCCCTCCTACGACCATTACCTGCTGGTCGTCCTGCCGCTGCTGCTCGCGGGCGCGCTGCGGGCGGGGGCACCGGCGCGCGGTCCGTGGTTCTGGGTGGCGCTCGTGCCGCAGGTGCCGGGATTCGCCTGGCCCTGGCTCGAACCCATGACGCGGCGCGCCTTCAAGGACGCGGCGACGCTGTGTCTGCTCGCGGTCACGGTCGGGCGGGCGTGCGCGGCCGGGGCGCTGCGCGGTCGGTATGGAGTGGGACGGGCGGGCCGTTACCCTGAGGAGTGCAGACCTGTCCGTGGTGTGTGAGTCTCCGGTGCAGGTCTTCAGGGCCGCGTTTTGACCGGTACGGGGCGGCGCGGGTACTCTCGGGGATTGATACGTATTGGTGTCCTCGATCTCACGCGAAAGGGCCCTTACGTAGGTTCCCTGGAGCAGTTACCAGTGGCTCGCATACGGGCAGCGTCCCCGGCATTGTGAGCCCCAGCTGCATGATCGCTTCCTGGGTGCCGTGTGTCTGGACCCCATCCACTGAAGAAGCGAAGGCTACTAAGTGCGTACGTACAGCCCCAAGCCTGGCGATGTGACCCGCCAGTGGCACGTCATCGACGCCCGGGACATCGTCCTCGGTCGTCTGGCGACCACCGCCGCCACCCTCCTGCGTGGCAAGCACAAGCCGATCTACGCCCCCCACGTTGACACCGGTGACTTCGTCATCATCATCAACGCGGAGAAGGTGCACCTCTCCGGCAACAAGAAGACCCAGAAGATGGCGTACCGCCACTCCGGTTACCCGGGTGGTCTGCGTTCCGTCCGTTACGACGAGCTGCTCGAGAAGAGCCCCGAGAAGGCCGTTGAGAAGGCCGTCAAGGGCATGCTCCCCAAGAACACCCTGGGCCGTCAGATGCTCTCGAAGCTGAAGGTCTACGCGGGCGACCAGCACCCGCACGGCGCTCAGCAGCCGGTCCCGTTCGAGATCACCCAGGTCGCGCAGTAGTTCCGGCCACCCCCTAAGACGAAAAGAAATCTGAGGAGAATCGTGGCCGAGACCACCGTTGAGCAGCCGGTCGAAGAGACCGAGGTTGTTGACGTAGAGCAGTACACCACCGAGTCCGAGGCTCCCCTTGAGGGCGAGTACACCTCGGAGTCGAACGCCGCGCGCTTCGGCGACCCGCAGCCGGCCGCCGGCCTGGGCCGTCGCAAGAACGCCATCGCCCGCGTCCGGATCGTCCCGGGCACCGGCAAGTGGAAGGTCAACGGGCGCACGCTCGAGGACTACTTCCCGAACAAGGTCCACCAGCAGGAAGTCAACGAGCCCTTCAAGGTGCTCGAGCTCGACAACCGCTACGACGTCATCGCCCGCATCTCGGGTGGCGGCGTCTCCGGTCAGGCCGGTGCGCTCCGTCTCGGTGTCGCCCGCGCGCTGAACGAGGCCGACGTCGAGAACAACCGCGGCGCCCTGAAGAAGGCCGGTTACCTCAAGCGTGACGACCGTGCGGTCGAGCGCAAGAAGGCCGGTCTCAAGAAGGCCCGTAAGGCCCCGCAGTACAGCAAGCGCTAATCGCTGCCTGCTCGTACTTCTCGTTCGCCCCGGCGGCACTCACCGTGCTGCCGGGGCGTTCGTCTATCAGGAACGAACGTTCGGAGGACAGCAGTGGGACGACTCTTCGGCACGGACGGCGTGCGTGGTGTCGCCAACGCGGATCTGACGGCCGAGCTGGCGCTCGGACTCTCCGTGGCGGCGGCGCACGTACTGGCCGAGGCGGGCACCTTTGAAGGCCATCGCCCGGTGGCGGTGGTCGGGCGTGACCCGCGCGCGTCCGGGGAGTTCTTGGAGGCCGCGGTGGTCGCGGGCCTCGCGAGCGCGGGCGTGGACGTCCTGCGCGTCGGTGTGCTGCCCACCCCCGCGGTGGCGCATCTCACCGGGGCGCTGGGCGCCGACCTCGGCGTGATGCTCTCCGCCAGCCACAACGCCATGCCCGACAACGGCATCAAGTTCTTCGCCCGCGGCGGCCACAAGCTCGCCGACGAGCTGGAGGACCGCATCGAGGCCGTGTACGAAGAGCACGGCACCGGCGCTCCCTGGCAGCGGCCCACCGGGGCGGGCGTCGGCCGGGTCAAGTCGTACGACCAGGGGCTCGACCAGTACATCGCGCACCTGCTCGGCGTGCTCCCCAACCGCCTCGACGGACTGAAGATCGTCCTCGACGAGGCGCACGGCGCCGCCGCCCGCGTCTCGCCCGAGGCGTTCACGCGCGCCGGTGCCGAGGTCATCACCATCGGGGCGCAGCCCGACGGCCTGAACATCAACGACGGCTGCGGCTCGACCCATCTCGACCTCCTCAAGGCCGCCGTCGTCGAGCACGAGGCGGACTTCGGCGTCGCGCACGACGGGGACGCGGACCGCTGCCTGGCCGTGGACCACACCGGCGCGGAGGTGGACGGCGACCAGATCCTCGCGGTGCTCGCCCTCGCCATGCGGGAGCACGGCACGCTGCGTCACGACACCGTTGTCGCCACCGTCATGTCGAACCTCGGCTTCAAGCTCGCCATGGAGGCCCAGGGCCTGTCCCTGGTGCAGACCGCCGTCGGCGACCGGTACGTCCTGGAGTCGATGAAGGAGCACGGCTTCGCCCTCGGCGGCGAGCAGTCCGGGCACGTCATCGTCCTCGACCACGCGACGACCGGTGACGGCACGCTGACCGGCCTGCTCCTCGCGGCACGCGTCGCCGAGACCGGGCGGACGCTCGCGGACCTCGCGAGTGTCATGGAGCGCCTGCCGCAGGTCCTCATCAACGTGCCCGACGTCGACAAGGCGCGCGTGAAGACCTCCGCCGAGCTGTCCGCGGCCGTCACCGAGGCCGAGCGCGAGCTGGGCTCCACCGGCCGGGTGCTGCTGCGCCCCTCGGGGACCGAGCCGCTGGTGCGGGTCATGGTCGAGGCCGCCGACATCGAGCAGGCGCGGTCCGTCGCCGAGCGCCTCGCCGACGTGGTGAAGTCGGCGCTGGGCTAGACGCTCCGCGACTTCGCGGTACGTTCGCGCTGACCGGCCCAGAGTGCCTTCTGGGCCAGCAGCGTGAGCGTACCGGCGAGGACGATGCCGAGGAGGTTCAGCAGGAGCTGCTCGGTGGAGCCCCACGCCTGCTTGTACTCGTTGTAGCTGAACGCGACCGCCGCGTTCGCCGCCGCGGGGACCGTCGTCACGGAGATCGCCACTCCCACCAGGGCGCCCGACTTCGCCGAGGTGAGCGAGAGCGTGCCCGCCGCGCCCGCGAGGACCGCCACCACGAACGAGAACCAGTCCGGGCGGTAGATGAAGTTCGTGTTGGGCCGCTCCGCCTTGAGGGCCTCGTGGCTGAAGAGGTCCGTGGCGTCCATGAAGTAGCTGAACCCGACCGTCACCAGCATCGCCACCAGGAAGCCCACGAGCAGCGCGATCAGTGAGCGCAGGGCGAGCCGGGGCGCGCGCCGCACCAGGGCCGTGCAGAAACCGGCGAGCGGGCCGAACTCCGGTCCGACGGCCATCGCGCCCACGATCAGGATCGCGTTGTCCAGGACGACACCGCAGGCCGCGATCATCGTGGCGAGCGTGATGAACGCGATATACGTGATCGAGAGCGTCGACTCCTCGTGGGTCGCCTCGGTCAGCTGCTCCCACAGGACCGCGTCCGAGCCCTCTCCCGGCGCCTCGTCCTCGGCCTTGTCGGCGCGCTCGGAGAGGGAGAGGTCGATGTTCTCGACCGCGATCGAACCGCACTTGTCGAGGTCCAGCGCGCGCAGGCCCTCGATCAGCTCGTCGCCCGCCTCCCGGGCGACATCGCACATGATGACGTCGCCCGTGGGGTTGCGGGCCGCGCCGGGGACCACGGCGAGGTGCGTGGTGCCGGTCGTCCCCTCGATCAGGCGCAGCACGTCGTCGGTCTTGTCCGCGGGGGAGATCAGGCGCAGGTGCAGCATGTGCGCAGGGTAGTCGGGCGCGGAGGGCCGGGAGGCGGCGCCTCAGAGTTTGCGCAGGCTCAGGCGCTGGACCTTGTGGTCGGGTCCCTTGCGGACCACCAGGGTGGCGCGGCCGCGGGTGGGGGCCACGTTCTCCACGAGGTTCAGCTTGTTGATGGTGCGCCAGGTCGTACGCGCGTAGTCGAGGGCCTCCTCCTCCGACACCTGCGTGTACTTGCGGAAGTACGAGGACGGGTTCTGGAAGGCCGTACCGCGCAGCTTCTTGAAGCGGTTCAGGTACCAGCGCTCGATGTCCTCCGTGCGGGCGTCGACGTACACGCTGAAGTCGAAGTAGTCCGCGAGGCCCACGCGGGTGCGGCCGTCCTTGCCGGGGAGCGCGGGCTGGAGGACGTTCAGGCCCTCGACGATGAGGATGTCGGGGCGGCGGACCGTGAGGCGCTTGCCCGGGACGATGTCGTAGATCAGGTGGGAGTAGACGGGGGCGGTGACCTCGGCCTTGCCCGCCTTGATGTCCGCCACGAAGCGGGTGAGGGCGCGGCGGTCGTACGACTCGGGGAAGCCCTTGCGGGACATCAGGCCGCGGGCCTCCAGCTCCTTGGTGGGCAGGAGGAACCCGTCGGTGGTCACCAGTTCCACGCGGGGGTGTTCGGGCCAGCGGGAGAGCAGGGCCTGGAGGAGGCGGGCGACGGTCGACTTGCCGACGGCCACGGAGCCGGCGACCCCTATGACGAAGGGGGTTCCGGACTGGGAGCCCTTCTCGCCGAGGAAGGTGTTGAGCGCTCCGCGCAGGCCGTCCGTCGCGCCCACGTAGAGGTTCAGGAGGCGGGAGAGCGGGAGGTAGATGTCGCGGACCTCGTCCAGGTCGATGACGTCACCGAGGCCGCGCAGCTTCTCCACCTCCTCCGCCGTCAGGGGCAGCGGCGTCTTCTCCCGCAGAGCGCTCCACTCGGCGCGGGTCAGGTCGAGGTAGGGAGTCGCCTCCGGCTTGTGCCGGTGGGCGCTCCGCTGCGCCTTGTCTGGCGCGGAGACCGAAGAGATCACAGTCCATTGTTACGGCTGTTTGAACGGCTGGGGGGTGGGGGTGTGGTGGGGTGTGTCACGCTGGGCCGATGATTTTCGGGTGCTTTGTGGGGTGAGCCTGTGATTATTGGGGTCGGCATCGATGTCGCCGAGATCGAGCGGTTCGGGGCGGCGATGGCCCGGACGCCGGGGATGGCGGAACGGCTGTTCGTGGAGAGCGAGTTGCTCTTGCCGAGCGGGGAGCGGCGGGGGGTGGCCTCGCTGGCGGCCCGTTTCGCCGCGAAGGAAGCGGTGGCGAAGGCGCTGGGGGCGCCGGGTGGGCTTCGGTGGACGGATGCCGAGGTGTATGTCGAGGACAGTGGGCAGCCGCGGGTGCGGGTGCGGGGGACTGTGGCCGAGCGGGCCTCCCTGTTGGGGGTTCGGGCCTGGCATGTTTCCTTGAGTCATGACGCGGGGGTGGCGTCGGCGGTGGTGGTGGCGGAGGGATAGCGGGCTCTGGCCTCTGGCCTTGGGCGGGGTTTGACTCGGCTCCCCGTTCTTCTGGCCCGCCCCGGCTTCCTTTTCTGGCTCGCCGCGGCATCCTCTCTGGTCCGGCGCTGCTTCTTTTCCTGGCCCCGTCGCCGCTTCCCTTCTGCCCCGCTGCTGCTTCCCTTCTGGTCCGTCGTTGCTTGCTTGGTGGCCCTGCCGTCGCTTCTCTCCTGGCCCGGCGCTGCTTCCTTGCTGGTCTGCCGCCGCTCTTTTTCTGGCCCGTCGCTGCTTCCTTTTCTGGCCCGCCGCTTCGCGGCGGATGCTTTCCCACCCACCCACCCGTCTCGCTGCGCTGGTGTGGTGCGGGAGGGGGTGGTCGCCTGCCCCTCCTCAGCCTCCGCGGTGCGGGGTAAACGGGTGGGTGGGTGGGGAGCACTCGGTGAGGTGCGGCGGGGTGGGGCTTTGTGGGGACGGCGCCTTGGGTGCGTTGGTGGTGCGGGGTGAACGGGTGGGTGGGTGGGGAGTATCCCGTGCGGAGCGGCGGGGCGGGGGGTTTTGCGGGGGCGGCGCCCTGGGTTATGGAGGTGCGGGGTGAACGGGGGGAGTGCCCCGCGCGGAGTGGGGGGTGGGTGGGCACACTGGGGGGATGCGTAGTGCGTATGGCGTGGAGAGTGTCCGGGCCGCTGAGCGCGAGGTCATGGCGCGGGGGCCCGAGGGCGCGCTGATGCGGAGGGCCGCGGCCGGCCTCGCCGCGGAGTGCGCCCAGCTGCTCGGCAAGGTGTACGGAGCCCGGATCACGCTGCTTGTGGGCAGCGGGGACAACGGCGGCGACGCCCTGTACGCGGGCGCGGGCCTGGCCCGGCGCGGCGCGGGAGTCACCGCCGTGCTGCTCAGCCCGGAGCGGACCCACGCCGGCGGCCTCGCGGCGCTGCGCGCGGCCGGCGGGACGGTCGTGGGCGGTGACGAGGACCGGGCGGAGCGAGCCGTCGCGCGGGCCCGCCTCGTCGTGGACGGGATCGTCGGCATCGGGGGGCGCGGCGGGCTTCGGGAGCGCGCCGCCCAGCTCGTCGCCGCCGTCGCGCGGGACGCCCTCGTCGTCGCCGTGGACCTGCCCAGCGGCATCGACGCGGACACGGGCGAGGTGCACGGAGAGGCGGTGCGCGCCGATGTGACGGTGACATTCGGCGCGTACAAGCCGGGGCTGCTGATCGATCCGGGGCGCGAGTACGCCGGTGCGGTGCGGCTCGTCGGCATCGGGCTCGAACTGCCCGCGGGCGAGCGGGTGCTGGAAGCCCTTCAGTACGTGGACGTGGCGGGGCTGCTGCCTCAGCCGGGCGGGGAGAGCGACAAGTACCGGCGCGGTGTCGTCGGCGTCGTCGCCGGGTCCGCGCGGTACCCCGGCGCCGCCGTGCTCTGCGTGGCCGGGGCGCTGCGCGGCGGCGCGGGCGCCGTGCGGTACGTGGGGCCCGCCGCGGACGCGGTAATCGCGCGGTTCCCCGAGGCCCTGGTGTCCGCCGGGCCGCCGTCGAAGGCGGGGCGGGTGCAGGCCTGGGTCGTGGGGCCCGGGCTCGGGGACGACGAGGAGCGGCTGCGGGACGTGGTCGCCGCCGAGGTGCCCGTACTGATCGACGCGGACGGCCTGCGGCTCGCGGGGGAGCGGGAGGTGCGGGCCCGGCGCGCGCCGACGCTGCTCACACCGCACGCCGGGGAGGCCGCCGCGCTTCTCGGCGTCGCCCGTGAGGAGGTGGAGTCGGCCAGGCTCTCGGCCGTGCGGGAACTGGCGGGGCGGTTCGGCGCGACCGTGCTCCTGAAGGGGTCCACCACGCTGGTCGCCTCCGGGGAGGGCGCCGTGCGCGTCAACCCCACCGGCACGCCCTGGCTCGCCACCGCGGGCAGCGGTGATGTCCTGTCCGGGCTCGCGGGTTCCCTGCTCGCGGCGGGCCTCGGCGCGCGGGACGCGGGTTCCGTCGGCGCGTATCTCCACGGCCTCGCCGCGCGGCACGCTTCGGACGGGGCGCCGGTGGCCGCGCAGGACGTGGCGGACGCGATTCCGGCCGCGTGGCGGGATGTGCGGCGGCCTGGCTGACCGGGACCGGCCCCACGGTCAGGGCGCCCCGTCGGTCAGGGCGCGCCGTCGGTCAGGGCGCGGGGACACGGAGGTACGGAAGCCGTCCGGGGCGAGCCGCCCGCCTCGGCCCGCGCCGGACCGGCAGAGGCCCGGCGCAGCGGGGCAGGCCACGCGCTCTGAGAGACTTGTGCGCGATGAACGAGACAGCACCCTTCCGTGTCCGGGCCGAGATCGACCTCGCCGCCCTCCGCGCCAACGTGCGCGCGCTGCGTGCCCACGCGCCGGACGCCGCGTTGATGGCCGTGGTGAAGGCCGACGCGTACGGCCACGGAATGGTGCCCTGCGCCAAGGCCGCCGTCCAGGCCGGTGCCGGCTGGATCGGGACCGCGACGCCCGAGGAGGCCCTGGCCCTGCGCGCTGCGGGGCTGCCGGGGCGGATCATGTGCTGGCTGTGGACGCCGGGCGGCCCCTGGCGCGAGGGCGTCGAGGCCGACCTGGACATGGCGGTGAGCGCGCTGTGGGCGCTGGAAGAGGTGACGGCGGCCGCCCGTGCGGCGGGCCGCACCGCCCGTGTCCAGCTCAAGGCCGACACCGGCCTCGGTCGCAACGGCTGCATGCCCGCCGACTGGCCCGAATTGATCGCCGCGTCCCTGCGCGCCGAGGCCGAGGGGCTGATCCGCGTCACCGGGCTCTGGTCGCACTTCGCGTGCGCCGACGAGCCGGGCCACCCGTCGATCGCCGCCCAGCTCAGCGTCTTCCGCGAGATGGTGGCCTTCGCCGAGGAGCAGGGGATACGCCCCGAGGTGCGGCACATCGCCAACTCCCCGGCGACGCTCACGGTCCCGGAGGCGCACTTCGACCTCGTACGGCCGGGCATCGCGATGTACGGCGTCTCGCCGAGCCCCGAGGTGGGCACTCCCGAGGACTTCGGGCTGCGGCCCGTCATGACGCTCTCCGCCTCGCTCGCCCATGTGAAGCACGCTCCGGCCGGTCACGGGGTCAGCTACGGACACCACTACGTCACCCCGGGCGAGACGACTCTCGGTCTCGTCCCCGCCGGGTACGGCGACGGCGTCCCCCGCCACGCCTCCGGTACGGCCCCGGTCCTCGTCGACGGCAAGTGGCGTACGGTCGCGGGCCGCGTGGCGATGGACCAGTTCGTGGTCGACCTCGGCGGGGACGAGCCCGAAGTGGGCACCGAGGCGGTGCTGTTCGGACCCGGTGACCGCGGCGAGCCGACCGCCGAGGACTGGGCGCAGGCCGCGGGCACCATCGCGTACGAGATCGTCACCCGCATCGGATCGCGTGTCCCGCGCGTCTACGTGAATGAGCGGCCCGGCATCGGAGAGATGTGAACGAGCAGTCCGACCACTGACTAGGAGCGGCACGTGAGCGAGAGCAGCACGGGGGCTGCCGCGGCGGAAGCGGTGACGGAGGCCGCCGCCGCGGCGGGGAACTGGCGCCGGGCCGGAGTGGCCGGTACCGCGCTGGGCGTGCTCGCCGCGGGCGCGGCCGCCGGGGTCGCCATCGAGCGGCTCACCGTGGGGCGCGGCATGCGCAAGAAGGCCCGCCTCGCCCTGGACGCCTCGGGTCCGTACGGCTCGCTGCGCGGCATGCCCGGCACGGCGTACGCGGACGACGGCACCGAACTCTCGTACGAGGTCGAGGAGGTCGAGACGGACGGCGAGCAGGCCGCGCGCGTACGCCGGGGCTTCGGACGCCGCTCCTCCGCGCCCGTCACCGTCGTCTTCAGCCACGGCTACTGCCTGAGCCAGGACTCCTGGCACTTCCAGCGGGCCGCCCTGCGCGGCGTGGTCCGCGCGGTCTACTGGGACCAGCGCAGCCATGCCCGCTCCGGGCGGGGCGTCGACCAGGCCGAGCGTGATGTGCCGGTCTCCATCGACCAGTTGGGGCGCGATCTGAAGGCCGTCATCGACGCGGCCGCGCCCGAGGGGCCGCTCGTCCTCGTCGGGCACTCCATGGGCGGCATGACGACGATGGCCCTCGCCGACCAGTTCCCCGAGCTGATCCGCGACCGCGTCGTGGCCGTCGCCCTCGTCGGTACGTCGTCGGGGAAGCTCGGTCAGGTGAATTTCGGGCTTCCGGTCGCCGGGATGAACGCGGTCCGCCGGGTGCTGCCCGGCGTGCTGCGGGCGCTCGGCTCGCAGGCGGAGCTGGTGGAGCGGGGGCGGCGGGCCACCGCCGACCTCTTCGCCGGGGTCATCAAGCGCTACTCGTTCTCGCGCAGGGACGTGGACCCGGCGATCGCGCGGTTCGCGGAGCGGATGATCGAGGCGACGCCGATCGACGTGGTCGCGGAGTTCTACCCGGCGTTCGCCGAGCACGACAAGGCGGCGGCGCTCGGGCACTTCGCCGGGCTGCCGGTGCTGGTGCTCGCGGGGGAGAAGGACCTGGTCACGCCGAGCGAGCACAGCGAGGCGATCGCGGCGGTGCTGCCGGACGCCGATCTTGTGCTGGTCCCCGACGCCGGGCACCTGGTCATGCTGGAGCACCCCGAGGTGGTCTCGGACCGTCTCGCGGAGCTGCTGGCGAGGGCGGGCGCCGGGCGGGCGGCAGCCGATGCGGGGTCGTCCAGCGGCTAACGTGGACGGTATGGAAGCACCGCACCACCAGGCCCCCGCCAACGTACTCAAGATCACCGTCAACTCCCCCGAACAGATGGGCGAGTTGGGCCGCCGCCTCGCGAAACTCCTGCGCCCCGGTGACCTCGTGATGCTCACCGGCGAGCTGGGCGCCGGAAAGACGACGCTGACCCGCGGCCTCGGTGAGGGCCTCGGCGTGCGCGGCGCCGTCACCTCCCCGACCTTCGTCATCGCCCGCGTCCACCCCCCGCTCGGGCAGGGCCCCGCGCTGGTGCACGTCGACGCGTACCGCCTGGGCGGCGGGCTCGACGAGATGGAGGACCTGGACCTCGACGTCTCGCTGCCCGACTCGGTGGTCGTCGTCGAGTGGGGCGAGGGCAAGGTCGAGGAGCTGTCGGACGACCGGCTGCACGTCGTCATCGACCGGGCCGTGGGCGACACGACGGACGAGGTGCGCGAGGTGACGCTGACCGGGCTCGGCGGGCGGTGGTCGGACGCGGACCTGGCGTCGCTCGCGGCGTGAGCCGCGCGGGGCGTTCGGCCTCGGTCACGCGGCGCCCCGCGGCCTGAGTCGCGGCGGCTCGGTAGGTTCACCCAAGGTTCCGACAAGCCGTCGGCAAAATCTTGCGTTGCGTGCGCCGGGCGTGGTCACATGGGTACCGGTACTGGTTAGGTCTACCTAACCACGTCTGCCCCCGGGAGCCCAGGAGGCATCCATGCCGGCTTCAGAACGTGACGTACAGCCGCGGCCGCCGCACGTGCTGCCGGGACCTGTGGCCGTCTCGCGCCCCGCGCACCCGTCGATGAGTGAACTGCTGGCCTCGTGCGCCGCCGCGACCGCGGTCTCCACGCCGCCGCGCGATCCGGCGCCCCGCGCTCCGGCGCCCGCCGGGAGCACCCCTACGGAACGACGACGACCTTCTTGCTGATCGTCGCGAACTCCCACATGGCGTTGCCGTGCGCGCGCGACTCACGGATGCCGCCCGTCTTCTTCGACGGGTCCGGCTTCGGCGTCGAGCCGTCGACCGCCGCGCTGAAACCGATCGTGATCCCGTCGACGGTCGTGAACCGCACGACGTGCTCGATCGGCACCCCGTCCGAACCGGTGACGGTCCCCGAGCGCGAGGTGACGGCGTACGTGCCCGGGGCGGGGTCCACCGAGCCAGGCGTGACCTGGAACGTGATCCGCGGCTTGCCGGACGCCTCGACCAGCCAGACCCGGTCCTCGCTCACGGAGTACACGACCCGCTCGCCCGCGCCGGACTCGGCCGGCACCACCGCCGGGTTCGCCCGGTCCCTGGGGGAGCGGGGGGCGCTGGCGCCCGGCGACTGCTCGGGCTTGGCCGGATCGGGAACGCCGGCCGAGGCCTGATAGGCGAGGAAACCGATCGCGGCGACCGCGGCGGCGGTGAGCCCGGCCACAAATCCCGAGCTGCTCCTTGACACCTTGCGCCACCCACCTTTTCGTACTGCGACGGCTGTGAGGCGACGGTAGCAGGGGGTAACCGACATCCCGGGGCGGCCGTGCGGCGGGCGCGGGAGCCGTAGGCTGTTCGCGTGCTCTTGCTCGCTCTTGATACCGCAACGCCCGCCGTCACCGTCGCCCTCCACGACGGCTCGTCCGTCGTGGCCCAGTCGAGCCAGGTGGACGCCCGGCGCCACGGGGAGCTGCTGCTCCCGGCCGTCGACCGCGTGCTCGCCGACGCAGGTCTGAGACTCGACGCCGTCACCGCCGTCGTCGCCGGAGTGGGCCCCGGCCCCTACACCGGGCTGCGCGTCGGCCTGATGACCGCCGACACGTTCGGCCTCGCCCTCGGCGTGCCCGTGCACGGGATCTGCACGCTGGACGGCCTCGCCTACGCCTCCGGCATCGAGTCCGGCCCCTTCGTGGTCGCCACCGACGCCCGGCGCAAGGAGGTCTACTGGGCGCGCTACGACGACGTGCGCACGAGAGCGAGCGAGCCCGCGGTCGACCGGCCCGCGGACATCGCCGCCGAGGTCGCGGGGCTGCCCGCCGTCGGCGCGGGCGCGCTGCTCTACCCCGACACCTTCCCCGACGCCCGCGCCCCCGAGCACGTCTCGGCGGCGGCGCTCGCGTCCCTGGCCGCGGAGAGGCTGGCCGCGGGCGAGGAACTGCCCGAGCCCCGGCCGCTGTACCTGCGCCGCCCCGACGCGCAGGTGCCCAAGAACTACAAGGTGGTCACACCCAAGTGACCGAGGCGACCGAGGTGCCCGCGGCCGCCGGGCTGCGCGAGATGCGCTGGTGGGACATTGACGCGGTGTTCGCCCTGGAGAAGGAGCTCTTCCCCGACGACGCCTGGTCGCGCGGCATGTTCTGGTCCGAGCTGGCCCACTCGCGCGGACCGCTGGCCACCCGCCGCTATGTGGTGGCCATGGACGGCGACCGCCTCGTCGGGTACGCGGGGCTCGCCGCCTCCGGGGACCTCGCCGACGTCCAGACCATCGCCGTCGCCCGCGACCACTGGGGCACCGGGCTCGGCGCCCGGCTGCTCACCGATCTGCTGCAGGCCGCGACCGCCTTCGAGTGCCCCCAGGTCATGCTCGAAGTACGGGTCGACAACACCAGGGCGCAGAAGCTGTACGAGCGCTTCGGCTTCGAGCCCATCGGCTTCCGGCGCGGCTACTACCAGCCCGGCAACGTGGACGCCCTGGTCATGCGCCGCACCGATCCCTCCACCCCCGCACCGACTGGCGTACAAGGAACCGAGATTCATGGCTGACTCGCGCGACGAACCCCTCGTCCTCGGCATCGAGACCTCCTGCGACGAGACCGGCGTCGGCATCGTCCGCGGCACGACCCTGCTCGCCGACGCCGTCGCCTCCAGCGTCGACGAGCACGCCCGGTTCGGCGGCGTCGTGCCCGAGGTCGCCTCCCGCGCGCACCTGGAGGCGATGGTGCCGACCATCGAGCGCGCCCTGAAGGAAGCGGGGGTGAGCGCGAAGGACCTCGACGGCATCGCGGTGACCGCCGGGCCCGGGCTCGCGGGCGCGCTGCTCGTCGGCGTCTCGGCCGCGAAGGCTTACGCGTACGCGCTCGGCAAGCCGCTGTACGGCGTCAACCACCTCGCCTCGCACATCTGCGTGGACCAGCTGGAGCACGGGCCGCTGCCCGAGCCGACCATGGCGCTCCTGGTCTCCGGCGGCCACTCCTCGCTGCTGCTCTCCGCCGACATCACCTCGGACGTGCGGCCGCTCGGCTCGACCATCGACGACGCGGCGGGCGAGGCCTTCGACAAGATCGCGCGGGTGCTGAACCTCGGCTTCCCGGGCGGTCCCGTCATCGACCGGTACGCGCGCGAGGGCGACCCGAACGCCATCGCCTTCCCGCGCGGGCTCACCGGGCCGCGCGACCCCGCGTACGACTTCTCCTTCTCGGGTCTGAAGACGTCCGTCGCCCGCTGGATCGAGGCGAAGCGGGCCGCGGGCGAGGACGTGCCGGTGCGGGACGTGTCGGCCTCCTTCCAGGAGGCGGTCGTCGACGTGCTGACCCGCAAGGCCGTGCGCGCCTGCAAGGACGAGGGCGTCGACCACCTCATGATCGGCGGTGGCGTGGCCGCCAACTCGCGGCTCCGCGCGCTGGCGCAGGAGCGGTGCGAGAAGGCCGGGATCCGCCTGCGCGTGCCGCGCCCGAAGCTCTGCACGGACAACGGCGCGATGGTCGCGGCCCTCGGCGCGGAGATGGTGGCGCGCAACCGTTCGGCGTCGGCCTGGGACCTGTCGGCGGACTCGTCGCTGCCGGTGACGGAGCCGCACGTGCCGGGCCACGCGCACACGCACGCGCACGATCACGACCATGTGCACGAGGTCAGCAAGGGGAACCTGTACTCGTGAGCGTCGCGCTGATGTGGGAGGCCCGTGCCGTGGAGGGGCGGGGCGCCGAGCTGCTCGCGTGGGCGCGCGAACAGCGGTTCGACGTCGCGCCGCTGCGGCGGGAGACCTTCCGCGCGCCGCAGGACCGGGTCCTCGTCATCACCTGGTGGGACGCGGCGTACGACGCCGACCTGCCGGAACTGCCGGAGCCCGCACCGGAGTTGGTGACACGGGCGGTGCATCGCTGGCGTTTCGAGCCGGTCGACGCGGACTGACGCTCACCGCTGGCGGTGCGTCAATAAGTACCGCCAAGCGGGGGCGTGTGGGTGCCGCGCGGCAGGGGTGGTGGTTGCTCGCGCAGTTCCCCGCGCCCCTTACGGGGCCCGTGGTGCGCCCCGTAAGGGGCGCGAGGATCCGCCGGTGTACGGGGGCCCTCAGCGCACCGGATGGCCGATCAGCATCGTCGGCGCGCCCGCCACCCGCGTCAGGAACACCGTCGCCGCGTTCTTGCCCTGCGGCTTCACCTTGCGGCGCAGTTCCTCCGGCTCCACCGCCGAGCCCCGCTTCTTCACCGTCAGGGTGCCGACCTCCCGCTCCCTCAGCAGGGCCTTCAGCTTCTTCACGCCGAAGGGGAGCCGGTCGGTGATCTCGTACGCCACCGCGTAGGGCGTCTCGTGCAGCGCGTCGGACGTGACGTACGCGATGGTCTCGTCGATCAGCCCGCCGCCGACCCGTGCCGCGACCTCCGCGACCAGATGCGCACGGATGACGGCGCCGTCGGGCTCGTACAAGTACCGCCCCACGGGCCGCACTCCGGGGTCGGGCAGCATCGTGGCCAGCGGGCTCCACAGGGAGACGTTCCGGGGCAGGAGCGTCGCGCGGTGCGAGGCGGGCGCGTCCGTGCCGAACCACAGCACGGCCTCCTTCACGTCGCCGCCGTCCGAGATCCACTCGGCCTCGGCCTCGGCGGGGATCGCCTCGTGCGGGATGCCGGGGGCGATCTTCAGCGCGGCGCGCGGGGCCGCGCGGGCCGTCTCGATCGCCCAGGACAGCGGCGGGGAGTAGGACTCCGGGTCGAAGATGCGGCCGCGCTTGGAGGAGCGCCGCGCCGGGTCCACGAACACCGCGTCGTACGCCGACGTGTCCACGTCGGTGACATCGGCCTCCCGGACCTCGATCAGATCGGCGAGGCCGAGCGCCCGGGCGTTGGCGCGGGCGACCGCGCAGGTGAGCGGGGACCGGTCGACGGCGAGCACGGAGATCCCGGCCCGCGCGAGGGCGATCGCGTCGCCGCCGATGCCGCAGCACAGGTCGGCGAGGGAACGCACCCCCAGCTTCCTGAAGCTCGCGGCGCGATGGGTGGCGACGGAGGCGCGGGTGGACTGCTCGACCCCGTCGGGCGTGAAGAACATCCGGGCCGCGTCCTCGGCGCCGAACTTCGCCGCGGCCCGCCGGCGCAGCCGCGCCTGGGCGAGGGCGGCCGAGACCAGCGGCGCCGGGTGGTCGCGGCGCAGCCGGGTGGCGGCGGCCAGCTCCTGCGCGGGCTCGACGTCCCGCACCTCGTCGAGCAGGGCGCGGCCCGCTTCGGTGAGCAGGGCGGCGAAGGCGGCGAGGGGATCGCCGAGGCCGGTGTCCTTGGTGCCTCCGGTGGCGCGGTCGGCGGCAGGGGCGCTCGGCGGCGGCGTGTTCGGGTCGTTCACCCGCCCCATTGTGGGCCAGTCGGTGGATGGTGCGCGGCCGGTGGCGGTGTCGGCCCCTGGGAGCGCCGGTGAGCTGCGAGGATCCGGCGCCATGCAACTTGTACGACAAAAGGAAGAATCCGCCGCACGGCGGAAGAATCAGACGCGTGCCGTCGTGGCGGTCCTGACCGCCGCGGCGATCGCCTCGGGCTGCGCCTCCGGGGACGGCTCCGACCCCGTGCGGCCCGCCCACGGCCAGCAGCCGCTCAAGGCCCCGCCCGCCAGGGCCCTCGACTCCTACGCCCAGCAGCTGGGCGCCGCCCAGGCCGCCCGGGTCGCGGCCGCCAAGCGCTGGCGCCTCGCCAAGACCCCGCTGGCCGCGCCCGCACCCCCGAGGGCGAAGCCGCGGCTCACGACCCGCAAGGGCTTCGAGGTCAAGGGTCAGGCCAAACTGCCGCCGGTCTTCACGACCATCCCGACCAAGCAGAAGGTCGTCTTCCTCACCATCGACGACGGCGCCGAGAAGGACCCGGCGCTGCTGCGGATGATGAGCGACCTGAAGATCCCGTACACCGCGTTCCTCAGCGACTACCTGGTCAAGGAGGACTACGCGTACTTCAAGAAGATGCAGTCGCGCGGGGTGACCCTGAACAACCACACCCTCAACCACCGCTACATGCCCGGTCTTTCGTACGAGGGTCAGCGCCGCGAGATCTGCGGCATGCAGGACACCATCGAGAAGCACTACGGCAAGCGGCCCGAACTCTTCCGCCCGCCCTACGGCAACTACAACGAGGACACGCTGCGGGCCGCGAAGTCCTGCGGCATCAAGGCGGTGCCGCTGTGGAACTCCGAGGTCTTCGCGGACCGCATGGAGTACCGCGAGTGGGACCGTGACCTGCACCCCGGTGACATCATCCTCACCCACTTCAGGGGCCGCGAGGACTGGAAGGGCACCATGCCCGACATGGTCCGCAGACTCATGAAGACGGTCACGGACAAGGGGTACGCGGTGGCCAGGCTGGAGGACTACCTGTGACCCGGCGGGCGCGAGCGCACCGCCGCCTCCTCGCCGGGGCCCTCCTGTGCGGAGTACTCGCGCCCGCGCTGCTGACGTCCTGCGCGGAGTCGGTCGACCCGATCGAGCGACTGGGCCGCAAGGCCGCGGAGAAGCTCCCCGACAGGGAGCCGCCCGCTCCCGCCTGTGGGCAGGCGTTCCGCAGGGCGGAACGGGTGGGCACAGCCCCAGGTGCCGGGCGACAGAAAACGAGGCCTCCGCGAGCCGCAGACAGGGAACCCGCAGTCACCGAGAGCCGTTGCCCCGAACGGGGGAAAACGCCGCCTGCCCCGGCCCGGGGCACCTCGATCCGCTGAAGCCAGGCGCCGCCGATTGGCACTCCGCTTGACCGAGTGCTAACCGCCGTCCTAGTCTCGCTCCTGGCACTCCCCGTTGGAGAGTGCCAACAGCGACGGGCAGGTCCGGCACCCGCGACGACGGATCCACCTGGTCGCCACACCTAAGACTGTTAACCCCGTGAGATCTCCGAAGGGGGAGACCGGATCGTGACGACCACCAGCTCCAAGGTTGCCATCAAGCCGCTCGAGGACCGCATTGTGGTCCAGCCGCTCGACGCCGAGCAGACCACGGCCTCCGGCCTGGTCATTCCGGACACCGCCAAGGAGAAGCCCCAGGAGGGCGTCGTCCTGGCCGTGGGCCCGGGCCGCTTCGAGAACGGCGAGCGTCTGCCGCTCGACGTGAAGACCGGCGACATCGTGCTGTACAGCAAGTACGGCGGCACCGAGGTGAAGTACAACGGCGAGGAGTACCTCGTCCTCTCGGCTCGCGACGTGCTCGCGATCGTCGAGAAGTAGTTCACCGCTTCACCTGCATCACCTGCTTCACCAGCAGATTTGCTTTTGAGCTGCGCCCCTGGTCACCCCGCTGATTGCCGGGCGGCGAGGGGCGCGGTTCGTTCACCCGAGTTTTCGAGAGGGCTGAATCGCTCCCATGGCGAAGATCCTGAAGTTCGACGAGGACGCCCGTCGCGCCCTTGAGCGCGGCGTCAACAAGCTTGCCGACACGGTCAAGGTGACGATCGGCCCCCGCGGCCGCAACGTCGTCATCGACAAGAAGTTCGGCGCCCCGACCATCACCAACGACGGCGTCACCATCGCCCGTGAGGTCGAGGTCGAGGACCCGTACGAGAACCTCGGCGCCCAGCTGGTGAAGGAGGTGGCGACCAAGACCAACGACATCGCTGGTGACGGCACCACCACCGCCACCGTGCTCGCCCAGGCCCTGGTCAAGGAAGGCCTGCGCAACGTCGCCGCCGGCGCCTCCCCGGCCGCCCTGAAGAAGGGCATCGACGCCGCCGTCGCGGCCGTCTCCGAGGAGCTGCTCGCCACCGCCCGCCCGATCGACGACAAGGCCGACATCGCGGCCGTCGCCGGTCTGTCGGCCCAGGACCCGCAGGTCGGCGAGTTGATCGCCGAGGCGATGGACAAGGTCGGCAAGGACGGTGTCATCACCGTCGAGGAGTCCAACACCTTCGGCCTGGAGCTGGACTTCACCGAGGGCATGGCCTTCGACAAGGGCTACCTGTCCCCGTACATGGTCTCCGACCAGGAGCGTATGGAGGCCGTCCTCGACGACCCGTACATCCTGATCCACCAGGGCAAGATCTCCTCCATCCAGGACATGCTGCCGCTGCTGGAGAAGGTCATCCAGGCCAACTCCTCCAAGCCGCTCCTGATCATCGCCGAGGACGTCGAGGGCGAGGCCCTCTCGACCCTGGTCGTGAACAAGATCCGCGGCACCTTCAACGCCGTCGCGGTGAAGGCCCCCGGCTTTGGCGACCGCCGCAAGGCGATGCTCGGCGACATGGCCACCCTCACCGGTGCCACCGTCATCGCCGAGGAGGTCGGCCTCAAGCTCGACCAGGTCGGCCTTGACGTGCTCGGCACCGCCCGCCGCGTCACCATCACCAAGGACGACACCACGATCGTCGACGGCGGCGGCAACAAGGCCGACGTCGAGGGCCGCGTCGCCCAGATCAAGGCCGAGATCGAGGCCACGGACTCCGACTGGGACCGCGAGAAGCTCCAGGAGCGCCTCGCGAAGCTGGCCGGCGGCGTGTGCGTCATCAAGGTCGGCGCCGCCACCGAGGTGGAGCTGAAGGAGAAGAAGCACCGTCTGGAGGACGCCATCTCCGCGACCCGCGCCGCGGTCGAGGAGGGCATCGTCTCCGGTGGTGGCTCCGCCCTGGTCCACGCCGTCAAGGTGCTCGAGGGCAACCTCGGCAAGGAGGGCGACGAGGCCACCGGTGTCGCCGTCGTCCGCCGCGCCGCCGTCGAGCCGCTGCGCTGGATCGCCGAGAACGCCGGCCTGGAGGGTTACGTCATCACCTCCAAGGTCGCCGAGCTGGAGAAGGGCTTCGGCTTCAACGCCGCGACCGGCGAGTACGGCGACCTGGTCAAGGCCGGCGTCATCGACCCGGTCAAGGTCACGCGCTCCGCGCTGGAGAACGCCGCGTCGATCGCTTCGCTGCTGCTGACGACCGAGACGCTGGTCGTCGAGAAGCCGGCGGACGACGAGGGCGACGCGGGTCACGGGCACGGCCACGGTCACTCGCACTGACCGCTGCTCGCTTGAACGGTGACTGAGGCCCGGCTTCCCCTGCTTGCGGGAAGCCGGGCCTCGGCTTTTTCGGGGGCGTGCGGGTCTGTTCTTGGCTGGTCGCGCAGTTCCCCGCGCCCCTGACGGGGCCGGTGGCGCGCCCCGTCAGGGGCGCGGGGAACTGCGCGAGGACGGACCACGGCCCGCACCCGGCAACGCGGACCAGCCCGGCAGACGCGGCCCGCCCCCGCCCAAAGACCTACTGAGGCCCGTACTTGCGGCCCGTGCGAGACGTGACACCTCCCAGGAGGGACCTCGGCGTCACCTTCACCAGGCCCATCAGGGCCTTGTAGCGCGGATCGGGGATGGATACGGTCCGGCCCCGCGCCAAGTCGGCCAGCGCCGAAGCGACCAGCTTGTCCGCGTCCAGCCACATCCAGCCGGGAATGTTGGCCGTGCCCATCCCGGCCCGCTCGTGGAACTCCGTACGCACGAAGCCGGGGCACAGCGCCATCAGCCGCACCCCGCTGCCCGCCAGGTCCTTCGCCGCGCCCTGCGTGAACTGCACGACCCACGCCTTCGAGGCGCCGTACGTGCCGCGCGGCACGAAGGCGGCGACCGAGGCGACGTTCACGACACCGCCCCGGCCGCGCTCCCGCATCGACTCCGTGGCCGCCGACGTCAGCCGCAGCACCGCCTCGCAGTGCACCTTGAGCATGGTCAGCTCGTCGGCCATCGGCACCTCCAGGTAACGGCCCTTGTTGCCGAACCCGGCGTTGTTGATCAGCAGGTCCACCGCGTCCCTGCGGTGCGAAAGCCGCTTCTCGACGGCCTCGATGCCCTCGTCCGTGGCGAGGTCGGCGGTGAGCACCTCCGCCTCGATGCCGTGCCGGTCGTGCAGTTCGGTCGCCTGCTCGCGCAGCCGCTTGGTGTCGCGCGCCACCAGGACGAGGTTGTGGCCGTCACCGGCGAGGCGGCGCGCGAAGGCGGCGCCGATGCCCGCGGTGGATCCCGTAATCAGAGCCGTAGTCATGGGCCAAGGCTAGTGACCACCGCGACCCGAGGCGCGACCCGAAGCCCGACCCAAAGGCGCCACGCGACATTTCACGCGGAGCCCAAGCCTCGCTTATGCTCGAAGCATGATCGAGGCCCGTCATCTCCGTGTCCTGCGCGCCGTGGCCGCCACCGGCTCCTTCTCGGCCGCGGCCCGCGAGCTGGGCTGCACCCAGCCCGCCGTGAGCCAGCAGATGAAGGCCCTCGAATCCTCCACGGGCACGCCCCTGCTCATCCGCACCGGCCGTGAGATGCGCCTGACGCAGGCGGGCGAGGCCCTGGTCAGGCATGCCGCGGGCATCCTCGCCGGGCTGACCGCAGCCGAGGAGGAGGTCGCCGCCATCGCGGGCCTGCGCGCGGGCCGGGTGCGGCTCGTCTCCTTCCCCAGCGGCAGTTCGACGCTCGTGCCCGGCGCCCTGGCGGCGCTGCGCGCGGCCCATCCGGGTACGCGCGTCTCGCTCGTGGAGGCCGAGCCGCCGCGCTCGGTGGAGATGCTGCGCGAGGGCGACTGCGATGTGGCGCTGGCGTTCCGGTACGACGGCGCGTCCGCGGCGGAGGAGTGGGACGACCTCGTCGTACGGCCCCTGCTCGCGGACCGGCTCGTCGGTCTCGTCCCCGAGGGGCACCGGCTCGCGGAGGCGGACGCGGTCACCATCGGGGAGTTCGCCGACGAGCCCTGGATCGCGGGCTGCCCGCGCTGCCGCAGGCAGCTGGTCGAGGTCTGTGAGAGTGCGGGCTTCGCGCCCCGTATCGACTTCGCGACCGACGACTATCCGGCCGTGATCGGCCTGGTCGGGGCGGGCCTGGGAGTCGCGGTGCTGCCCGAACTCGCGATCGAGTCGGTACGTCCGAGGGGCGCCCGTACGGTCACGGTGGAGCCGGCGGTGCGGCGGGAGATCGTCGCGCTCACGCTGCCGGACCTGGCGCAGGTGCCGGCCGTCGCCGCCACCCTCGACCATCTCGCGCGGGCCGCGGCGCGCTGACGGGCAGCCGCCGGCCCGGCGTTTGCAGAAACGTTCCTTCAGCGAGGTGACACGGCATCTCAGTGGTGCGTGACAGGTCTCCCCGCCGACGCGGCCGCCGTCACCAGGCGATTGCGCGCCCGCCCCATCAGCTCTTCGCGCTCATCCTCCGTCAGTCCGCCCCATACGCCGTACGGCTCGCGCACCGCGAGTGCGTGAGCGGCGCACTCCGCGCGCACCGGGCACCGCATGCAGACCTCCTTGGCGGAGTTCTCTCGTGCGCTGCGCGCCGCGCCCCGCTCGCCCTCCGGATGGAAGAAGAGCGAGCTGTCCACCCCGCGGCAGGCCGCGAGGAGCTGCCAGTCCCACAGATCTGCGTTCGGTCCGGGAAGGCGGGAGAAATCTGCCATTGCTGGTCCCCTTGAAGCCGTTCTGACGCGGGTCGGTGCCCATGACCGTACATCTACTGTCTAAGGAGATGAAAATATGACTCATTGCGAATCTAGCCACAGACACCGAGAAAAGGGAAGAAAAGGCGCTAAATGGGGCATAGCTTGTGATGAAACCTTGAGGGTCTCCCGCGCGCTCTGCGCTGTGTCCGCGCCCTCACGTAGAGTGCCGAAGATGGCTGACTGCCCCGTAACTCTTTCGGGTGACCGTCGTTGAGAGTGCGAGGCGGTTGAAAGAAGAAGCGCTCGGGCAGGTGTCCGAGAGCGTCAACCGCACAGGTGACGAATATGTACCAGCCTGGAGGCTCAAGGTGACGCGCAGCAGCTGTGAGAGCCGCGGAGGACAGTCATGACATCCGTCCTCGTCTGCGACGACTCCCCGCTTGCCCGAGAGGCGCTCCGCCGCGCGGTCGCGACCGTGCCCGGTGTCGAGCGCGTGACGACGGCGGCCAACGGCGAGGAAGTCCTCCGCCGCTGGGGCGCCGACCGCTCGGACCTGATTCTGATGGACGTACGCATGCCCGGTCTGGGCGGCGTCGAGACCGTCCGGCGGCTGCTGTCCGCCGACCCCGGTGCGCGCATCATCATGCTCACCGTCGCCGAGGATCTCGACGGGGTCGCGCTCGCGGTCGCCGCCGGTGCCCGCGGCTATCTGCACAAGGACGCCTCGCGCGCCGAACTGCGCGCGACGGTCACGCAGGCGCTCGCCGACCCGACGTGGCGGCTCGCCCCGCGCAGACTGCGCTCGGCCGAGATGGGCGCCGCGCCCACACTCACCGCGCGGGAGATCCAGGTGCTGGAGGGCATGAGTCACGGCCGGTCGAACGCGGAGATCGGACGCGAGCTGTTCCTCTCCGAGGACACGGTGAAGACGCACGCCAGGCGCCTCTTCAAGAAGCTCGGCGCCTCGGACCGGGCGCACGCGGTGGCGCTCGGCTTCCGCTGGGGTCTGGTCCGCTGAGTGTGCCGCAGCGGGGGCCCGGCGCTCCCCGCCCGCCGACCGGTGGGCGGGGTGACCGGCGCCCGCGGCGCCCCTCCTCGGGAGCGGTTGCCGTCGCTTCGCGGCGGATGCCGCATCCTTGAGGTGTGGAGTTCCTCGGGGACGAGTCGATCGAGCGGGAGGGGAGGGCGCAGGAGATGAGTTCCGGCGCACCTGCTCATAACGCTTCAGTGCACAACTACGGACGCGGTGCCGCAGATCAGTCGCCACCAAGGCACCATGGACCGATGCGCGATGACAAGACGACGGTGATCGGTGCCCTCGTCCTTCGCGCCGTAGAGGGCGACGAGCAGGCCACGCACGACCTTCTCGCACACGTGCACCCCCTCGCCCTGCGCTACTGCCGCACCCGGCTCTCCCGGCTGCCGGGTGATGCCCGCCACTTCGTGGAGGACCTGGCGCAGGAGGTCTGCGTCGCCGTCCTGCTCGCCCTGCCGCGCTACAAGGACACCGGACGCCCCTTCGAGGCGTTCGTCTTCGCGATCGCCGCGCACAAGGTGGCCGACCTCCAGCGCGCGGCGATGCGCCGCCCCGGCTCCACCGCCGTGCCCTCCGACGAGATGCCCGAGCGCCCCGACGACTCGCTCGGCCCCGAGGAGCGCGCCCTGCTCTCCAGCGACGCGGAGTGGGCCAAGAAGCTCCTCGCCAACCTCCCGGAGAACCAGCGCGAGCTGCTGCTGCTCCGGATCGCCGTCGGCCTCACCGCCGAGGAGACCGGCCAGATGCTGGGGATGTCCCCGGGGGCGGTGCGGGTGGCCCAGCACCGGGCGCTGAGCCGGCTGCGGGCGCTCGCCGAGCAGTAGCCGTACGGGAACTCGCCGAGCAGTAGTCGTACGGGAAGACGTGCGAACGTACAAAGAATGCCGATGATCTTGGTCGTGGAATGAGACACCCCTCGTTCCCGTTAGCATGGACATCCGCACCGATCAAGGCCATTTGGGGAAGGTGTCATGACTGCAAACGGCGGTTCTTCGACTGGGGTGCCCGAGAAATTCGCGACACTCGGGCTGACCTACGACGATGTGCTGCTGCTGCCGGGCGCGTCGGACATGGCGCCCGACCAGATCGACACCTCCTCGTACATCTCGAAGAACGTCCGGGTGAACGTCCCGCTGCTCTCCGCCGCGATGGACAAGGTCACCGAGGCCCGCATGGCGATCGCCATGGCGCGCCAGGGCGGCGTCGGCGTGCTGCACCGCAACCTCTCCATCGCCGACCAGGCCAACCAGGTCGACCTGGTCAAGCGCTCCGAGTCCGGCATGGTCACCGACCCGATCACGGTGCACCCGGACGCGACGCTCGCCGAGGCCGACGCGATCTGCGCGAAGTTCCGCATCAGCGGTGTCCCGGTGACCGACGCGGCGGGCAAGCTGCTCGGCATCGTCACCAACCGCGACATGGCCTTCGAGAACGACCGCAGCCGCCAGGTGCGCGAGGTCATGACGCCGATGCCGCTGGTCACCGGCAAGGTCGGCATCTCCGGCGTGGACGCCATGGAGCTGCTGCGCCGCCACAAGATCGAGAAGCTTCCGCTGGTCGACGACGCGGGCGTCCTCAAGGGCCTCATCACGGTCAAGGACTTCGTGAAGGCCGAGAAGTACCCGAACGCCGCCAAGGACGGAGAGGGCCGCCTGCTCGTCGGCGCCGCCGTCGGTGTCGCGGGTGACGCCTTCGAGCGCGCCCAGGCGCTGGTCGCCGCGGGCGTCGACTTCATCGTCGTCGACACCGCGCACGGCCACTCCCGCCTGGTCGGCGACATGGTCGCCAAGATCAAGTCCGACGCCCCCGGCGTCGACGTCATCGGCGGCAACATCGCCACCCGCGAAGGCGCCCAGGCGCTCATCGACGCTGGTGTCGACGGCATCAAGGTCGGCGTCGGACCGGGCTCCATCTGTACGACGCGTGTCGTCGCCGGTATCGGCGTGCCGCAGGTGACGGCCATCTACGAAGCGTCGCTCGCCGCCAAGGAGGCCGGTGTCCCGGTCATCGGCGACGGCGGCCTGCAGTACTCCGGAGACATCGCCAAGGCCCTCGTCGCCGGCGCGGACACGGTCATGCTGGGCTCGCTGCTCGCCGGGTGCGAGGAGTCGCCGGGTGAGCTGATGTTCATCAACGGCAAGCAGTTCAAGTCCTACCGCGGCATGGGCTCGCTCGGCGCCATGCAGTCCCGCGGCGACCAGCGCTCCTTCTCCAAGGACCGCTACTTCCAGGAGGGCGTCGCCTCCGACGAGAAGCTGGTGCCCGAGGGCATTGAGGGCCAGGTGCCCTACCGCGGCCCGCTCTCGGCCGTCGTCCACCAGCTGGTCGGTGGCCTGCGCCAGTCGATGTTCTACGTCGGCGGACGCACCGTCCCCGAGCTCCAGGCCAACGGCCGCTTCGTGCGCATCACGTCGGCGGGTCTCAAGGAGAGCCACCCGCACGACATCCAGATGACGGTCGAGGCGCCGAACTACAGCCGTCACAAGTAGTCTTCCGGCTCCACGCGCGCGTGGAGGGGCGGTCCCGGCTCACCGGGGCCGCCCCTTCCGTGTGTGTCGGGGATACTGGACAGGCAGACCAAGAGGGAAAGGCCCCACAACGTGACTGAGATCGAGATCGGGCGCGGCAAGCGCGGCCGCCGCGCGTACGCCTTCGACGACATCGCCGTCGTACCGAGCCGGCGCACCCGCGACCCGAAGGAGGTCTCGATCGCGTGGCAGATCGACGCCTACCGCTTTGAGCTGCCCTTCCTGGCGGCCCCCATGGACTCCGTCGTCTCGCCGCAGACGGCCATCCGCATCGGCGAGCTGGGCGGCCTCGGCGTCCTGAACCTGGAAGGCCTCTGGACGCGGTACGAGGACCCGCAGCCGCTGCTCGACGAGATCGCCGAGCTGGACGCGGAGACCGCCACCCGCCGCCTCCAGGAGATCTACTCCGCCCCGATCAAGGCCGACCTCATCGGGCAGCGCATCAAGGAGGTGCGCGACTCCGGTGTGGTCACCGCCGCCGCGCTCTCCCCGCAGCGCACCGCCGAGTTCTCCAAGGCCGTCGTCGACGCCGGTGTGGACATCTTCGTGATCCGCGGCACCACGGTCTCCGCCGAGCACGTCTCCGGCGCCGCCGAGCCGCTGAACCTGAAGCAGTTCATCTACGAGCTGGACGTCCCGGTCATCGTGGGCGGCTGCGCCACCTACACCGCCGCCCTGCACCTGATGCGCACGGGCGCCGCGGGCGTCCTGGTCGGCTTCGGCGGCGGCGCCGCGCACACCACGCGCAACGTCCTGGGCATCCAGGTGCCGATGGCCACCGCCGTCGCCGACGTCGCCGCCGCCCGCCGGGACTACATGGACGAGTCCGGCGGCCGGTACGTGCACGTCATCGCCGACGGCGCCGTGGGCTGGTCCGGCGACCTGCCCAAGGCCATCGCGTGCGGCGCCGACGCCGTGATGGTGGGCTCCCCGCTGGCCCGTGCCACGGACGCGCCCGGCAAGGGCCACCACTGGGGCATGGAGGCCGTCCACGAGGACGTGCCGCGCGGCAAGAAGGTCCACCTGGGCACGGTCGGCACGACCGAGGAGATCCTCACCGGTCCCTCGCACATCCCGGACGGCTCGATGAACTTCTTCGGGGCGCTGCGCCGCGCGATGGCGACGACGGGCTACAGCGAGCTGAAGGAGTTCCAGCGCGTCGAGGTGACGGTCGCCGACGCGCAGCACAAGCGGTGACGCTCGCGCTGAGCGTGTGACGTCGTGAAGGGGCCCGGACGCGGACGCGTCCGGGCCCCTTCACGCGCGCGTGCCTACAGGCGGTGGGCCGCGCCCGCCGGGGTCGCGCCCCGGGTGTCGAGGAGCAGCTGGGCCTTCACGGCCAGGCCTTGCAGGTCGTACGTGCGGTGGTGCTGGAGGAGGATCGTGAGGTCGGCGTCGGCGGCCGCCTCGTAGAGCGAGTCCGCGCGCGGGACGGGCCGGCCCAGGATGTTCCAGTGGGGGACGTAGGGGTCGTGGTAGCTGACGGCCGCGCCCAGCTCCATGAGGCGGGTCGCCACCTCCTGGGCGGGGGCGCCCTGCTGGTCGGCGAGGTCGGGCTTGTAGGTGACGCCGAGGAGCAGGACGCGGGCGCCGCGGGCGGACTTGCCGTGTTCGTTGAGCAGGGTCGCCGAGCGCTGGATGACGTACTGGGGCATGCGGTCGTTGACCTGCTGGGCCAGTTCGACCATGCGCAGGGGGCGGGCGCCGCGGGACGGGTTCGGGATGTCCAGGGGGACGCCGTGGCCGCCGACGCCGGGCCCGGGGCGGAAGGCCTGGAAGCCGAAGGGCTTGGTCTCGGCGCAGCGGATGACGTCCCACAGGTCGATGCCGAGGTCGTGGCAGAGCACCGCCATCTCGTTGACCAGGGCCATGTTCACGTGCCGGTAGTTGGTCTCCAGGAGGTGCACGGTCTCGGCCTCGCGGGGGCCCCGGGCGCGGACGACCTTGTCGGTGAGGCGGCCGTAGAAGGCGGCGGCCGACTCGGTGCAGGCCGGGGTGAGCCCGCCGATGACCTTGGGGGTGCCCGCGTAGCCGTGCGAGCGGTTGCCGGGGTCGAGGCGGCCGGGGGAGTACGCGAGGTGGAAGTCGCGGCCCGCGCGCAGGCCCGAGCCCGACTCGAGGATCGGACGGACGAATTCCTCGGTGGAGCCCGGATACGTGGGGGATTCGAGGATCACGGTGGTGTGCGGGCGCAGCCGCGCGGCCAGGGCGCGGGCGGCCTCGGCGACCTGGCTCAGGTCGAGCGAGCGGTCGGCGGCGGGCGGAGTGGGGGCGCAGATGACGGCGGTGCGGACCCGGCCGAGGTCGGCCGGGTCGGTGGTCGGCCGGAAGCCCCCCGAGAGCATCCGGCGGACGTCGGCGGCGGTGAGGATCCCCTCGGCGCCGTCGCAGGGCAGGCGGCCGCCTGCGAGGTCGGTGGCGCGGACGGGGTCGTAGCCGATGGTGGCGATGCCGCGTGCGACGGCGGCCTGCGCAAGGGGCAGGCCGAGGTGGCCGAGACCGATGACTGCGAGATCTGCGGGCATGGCGGTGGGCCGTCCTCCCAATAGCCGGAGCGGGACGAGCGCGCAAGCCCTGTGGACAAGGCGGACCAGCGCAATGTCAGACTAGGAGTAAATATGACCGATTTACGGTATTGCGCCGCGCCGAAGTCCGGAGTGTTGTCCACAGGCTGCGGGGTGCGATCGGCGAGCGGGGACGAAATCTGGGCATGATGTGAGTCCGACCACACCCGATCACAGCGGGAGGCAGCGGTGAGGACAGCGACACTGGGGCCGGCCGAGCGTGCCGAGTCACTTGCGGGAATGGCCGACCGGGAGCTGGACATCCTGGTCGTGGGCGCGGGGGTGGTCGGCGCGGGGACGGCTCTCGACGCGGTCACCCGCGGCCTGTCCACCGGCCTGGTCGAGGCCAGGGACTGGGCGTCGGGCACCTCCAGCCGTTCGAGCAAGCTGATCCACGGCGGCCTGCGCTATCTGGAGATGCTCGACTTCGCACTCGTGCGGGAGGCGCTGAAGGAGCGCGGCCTGCTCCTGGAGCGGCTCGCCCCGCATCTGGTGAAGCCCGTGCCGTTCCTCTACCCCTTGCAGCACAAGGGCTGGGAGAGGTGGTACGCCGGATCGGGCGTCGCGCTCTACGACGCCATGTCGATGTCGCGCGGGCACGGCCGCGGCCTGCCCATGCACCGCCATCTGACGCGCCGCCACGCCCTGCGCGTCGCCCCGTGCCTGAAGAAGGACGCCCTGGTCGGCGCGATGCAGTACTACGACGCGCAGATGGACGACGCCCGCTATGTCGCCACTTTGGTGCGCACGGCGGCGGCGTACGGCGCGAAGGTCGCCAACCGCGCGCGCGTCACCGGCTTCCTGCGCGAGGGCGAGCGCGTGGTGGGTGCCCGGGTGCAGGACGTGGAGGGCGGCGGGGAGTACGAGATCCGCGCCAAGCAGGTGGTGAACGCGACGGGCGTGTGGACGGACGACACGCAGGCGATGGTCGGCGACCGCGGCCAGTTCCACGTCAGGGCGTCCAAGGGCATCCACCTGGTCGTGCCCAAGGACCGGATCAACTCCACGACCGGACTGATCCTGCGGACCGAGAAGAGCGTCCTGTTCGTCATCCCCTGGGGACGGCACTGGATCGTGGGCACGACCGACACGGACTGGGACCTCGACAAGGCGCACCCGGCCGCGTCGAGCGCCGACATCGACTACCTCCTGGAGCATGTGAACTCGGTCCTTGCGGTCCCGCTCTCGCGCGACGACGTCCAGGGGGTCTACGCCGGGCTGCGCCCGCTGCTCGCCGGGGAGTCGGACGCCACGAGCAAGCTGTCCAGGGAGCACACGGTCGCGCACCCGGCGCCCGGCCTCGTCGTCATCGCGGGCGGCAAGTACACGACGTACCGCGTCATGGCCAAGGACGCCGTCGACGAGGCCGTGCACGCCCTCGACCAGCGGGTCGCCGAGTGCGTCACGGAGGACATCCCGCTCGTCGGCGCCGAGGGGTACAAGGCGTTGTGGAACGCCCGGGCGAGGATCGCCGCGCGGACGGGCCTTCATGTGGTGCGCGTCGAGCACCTGTTGAACCGGTATGGCGCACTGGCCGAGGAAGTGCTCGAACTGATCACCGCGGACCCGGCCCTCGGCGAACCGCTGCCGGGAGCCGACGACTATCTGCGGGCCGAGATCGTCTACGCCGCGTCGCACGAGGGCGCCCGGCACCTCGACGACGTACTGACGCGGCGCACCCGCATCTCGATCGAGACGTTCGACCGGGGCACGCGCAGCGCCCGGGAGTGCGCCGAGCTGATGGCGCCCGTCCTCGGCTGGGACAAGGACCAGATCGAGCGGGAGGTGCAGCACTACGAGAAGCGGGTGGAGGCCGAGCGGGAGTCGCAGCGCCAGCCCGACGACCTGACGGCGGACGCGGCGCGGCTGGGCGCGCCCGACATCGTGCCGCTCAGCTAGCGGGGCGGCCCGTCCGGGGCGCGGGGGCAGAACTCGGCGGTGAGAAGCGCCGCTTCCAGCCCCGGGTCGGCCAACTTGTCCGTGTTGATGCGGAAGGTGAGGACATGTCGGCCGTCGCGGGTGGCGGCGGTGCGGACGTAGTTCCCGGCGATATGGCCGTTGTGGCCCCACACCGTGGTGCCGCAGGGGAGCTTTCGCGGATACAGGCCCATGCCGTAGTGGCCGTGTGCGGCGCGGGTGTTGAGCATCTCGCGCAGGAGGGGCGCGGGGAGGAGGAGGCCGGTGAGCAGGGCGGCGTAGAAGCGGTTCAGGTCGGCGAGGGTGGAGATCACCTCGCCGGCGGCGCCCGCGACGCGTGGGTCGAGCCTGGTGACGTCCTTGCCGTCGCCCGAGTAGGCGCGGCCGTGCGGTGGGGGGAGTGTGGTGCGGGCGCCGGGGAACGAGGTGCCGGTGAGTCGGAGGGGGGCGAGGACGCGGCGCTCGGCCTCGGTGGCGTACGTGTTGCCGGTGACGCGTTCGATGACCATGCCGAGCAGGACGTAGTTCGTATTGGAGTACGCCCAGCGGCCCTTGGGGGTCCCGGGGCGGGCCAGGGCGGTGCGGACCGCCTGGGCGGGGGTGACGGGGGTGGTGCCGTGAGTGACGGCGGTGAAGTCGGAAAGGCCGCTGGTGTGGGTGAGCAGGGCGCGCAGGGTGAGGGTCCGGCCGTCGGCGCCGGGGCCGCGTACGAGCCCGGGCAGGTGGCGCTCGACGGGGTCGGACAGGGAGAGCCGGTGCTCGGCCGCGAGTTGGAGGACGACCGTCGCGATGAACGTCTTGGTGATGCTGCCCACCCGGAAGTGATCGGCGGGGGCGGGAGCGGGGCCGGTGCGGGCGGCGTGGGCGAAGTGGACACGGAGGCGGGCGTGCGGTCCCGGGGCGGCTGCCGCCGCCCGGGACCCTCTCGGCCGCGGCGCGCCGGATACCGGCGGTGCCGGGCGTACGGGCCTTGTCCCGTGGGGCTGTTGTGGCTCCGCGGGGGGCCGCTGGTGGCGCGGTCCTGCGGTGCTCGGGAGCGGTGCGGTCAGTTCGCGGGTCAGGAGGGCCGCGGCCGGGGCCTTGCCTCGGCCGATGAGCAGCGGAAGAGTGGCGTCCGTGGTCGACGTCGTGGGTTGCGGCGGGCCTGCCGTCAGGCTGATGAGGGTCGCCGCCACGACGATGGCCGCCAGTGAGCGCGGTGTCGGCATGGCGCTCCCTCCTTGTGCGCGGTCCATCATGCGGGACGGTGGACCCTGGGCGCCGGCCGGTCCCCGAGTAGGGGACAATGAAGGCTCTGTCAGGGCGGGTTGCGCGGGTAGCAGCGGTAGCAGCAGAGGGGACGCATGTCGGACGCGGAGCAGACGGGTGAGTCCCGTCGGGACAGGAGCGAACGTCTCCTCGCCGGCCGGTACCGGCTGGGAGAGGTGCTCGGCCGCGGCGGCATGGGCACCGTGTGGCGCGCCAAGGACGAGACACTGGGCCGTACGGTCGCGGTGAAGGAGCTGCGGTTCCCCTCCAGCATCGACGAGGAGGAGAAGCGGCGGCTCATCACGCGGACGCTGCGCGAGGCGAAGGCGATCGCGCGGATCCGCAACACCAGCGCGGTGACGGTCTACGACGTGGTCGACGAGGACGACCGGCCGTGGATCGTGATGGAGCTGGTCGAGGGCAAGTCCCTCGCGGAGGCGATCCGCGAGGACGGGGTGCTCACGCCGAGGCGGGCGGCCGAGGTCGGCCTCGCCGTGCTCGACGTGCTGCGCTCCGCGCACCGCGAGGGCATCCTGCACCGCGACGTGAAACCGTCGAACGTGCTGATCGCCGAGGACGGCCGGGTCGTGCTCACGGACTTCGGTATCGCGCAGGTCGAGGGCGATCCGTCGATCACGTCGACGGGCATGCTCGTCGGCGCTCCCTCGTACATCTCCCCGGAGCGTGCCCGCGGGCACAAGCCGGGTCCCGCGGCCGACCTGTGGTCGCTGGGCGGTCTGCTGTACGCGGCGGTGGAGGGCGTGCCTCCGTACGACAAGGGGTCGGCCATCGCGACCCTCACCGCGGTGATGACCGAGGACGTCGATCCGCCGAAGAACGCCGGTCCGTTGGAGAAGGTCATCTACGGCCTCCTCGCCAAGGACCCCGAGCAGCGGCTCGACGACGCGGGGGCGCGGGCGCTCCTGAGGGACGTGATCCACGCGCCGGAGCCCAAGGCGGAGCCGGACCCGGTCGAGGCGACCAAGGTCGTGCCGCTGCCTCCGGTGCCTCCGGCGCCGAAGAAGACGGCCAGGACGGCCAAGCCCGTCAGGGCGGGCACGCCGGCCCGGCTGACGAAGAAGTCGGGCGCGGCCGCCGGTGCCGCGGGCGCCGCCGGTGCGTCCGGGGCCGTCGCGGGCCGCAAGGGCGAGGAAGCCGCCGACGGGCTGAAAGGCGCGCTGCGCTCGGTCCGCAAGGCGGCCTCGGCGGCGACGGGCGCAGCGGTGGGCGCGGTCTCCGGTCCGCAGGCGGGGACGGGTTCGGCGACGGGGCCGGGTGCCGGCTCGGTGGCGGGCGTACCGCCACGTCCGAGTGCGTCGCCGATGGCACCTGCGGGTGCGTCGCCGCGCGTGGCTCCGAAGGCGTCGCTCACCGATGTGGTGCCGCGTCGGACGCTGGTGATCGTGTCCGTGGTGGCCGTGCTCGCCGTGCTCGGTACGGTGCTCGCCTTCGCGCTCTCGGGCGGGGAGGACGGCGACTCCGGCAAGGACAGCAAGGGCGGCGACAAGGCCGCGTCCAGCGGGGCGAGTGCCGGGGGCGACGGGCAGGGCAAGGACGGCGCCGACGCCGGTAAGGGCGACGCCGGTAAGGACACGGACAAGGGCTCCGGTTCGGGCTCCGGGTCCGGGGACGACAAGGAAGAGGGCCAGGGCACCGACCCGGGCAAGGGTTCGGACGCCGACGAGGGCGAGGGCCACGACCCGGGCCAGGACGACGGCAAGAAGCCGGGTGACGGCGCCGAATCCACGTACGAGCACTCCCAGGGCTTCAAGATCGGGCTGCCGAAGGGGTGGAAGTACCAGTCCACGAGCGTCGCGGGCGCGCGGTTCACCGGGCCCGACGGGCAGAAGCTGCTGGTCGGTTGGACGACCGCGCCCAAGGACAACCCGGTGCTCGACTGGAAGAACCAGGAAAGGCACATGGTCCGGTCGCAGTATGACCGGATAAGGATAGAGAAGGTGGATTTCCGCGGGTGGAACACCGCCGACTGGGAATTCACCTATGTGGAGGGCGGGACCAAGTACCGGTCCGTCGACCGGGGCTTCGTCGTCAACGGCGGACTGGGCTACGGAATCATGTACACGGCCAAGGCCGACGACTGGAAGGGCGATCAGCGGCGGGACACGTGGCGGACCTTCACGAAGACGTTCCAGCCGAAGTCGTGAGTCCGCGCCGGGCCTGAGATTGCGGTGACGGGATCTCGTATCCCCTCATTGCGGTTCGCCCACGGCACGTATCGTGAGTGCCTGCGGACCGTACGCAGCCGCAACGAGCCACAAGACGAACGGAATTGACCACCGGGCGGACGGGGGAGGCATCGTGGACGACTATGCGGGACGGGTGCTCGCCGACCGCTACCGCCTGCCGCTGCCGCCCACGGACGAGTACGAACTCGCCGAATCCCGCGCCTTCGACACGTACAGCGGGCAGGAAGTCCTCGTCAGGCAGGTCCCGCTGCCGGAGATCGTCGAGGCGGAGGTCCTTGAGGAGGACGACCTGCCCGAGGGGTTCGTCCCCCGGGCGGGTGCGGGCGGCGCCGGAGTGCGGCGCTCCGCGGCGCGGACGACGCGCAGGCCCACGGATCCGGCCGTGCGGCGCGCGATGGAGGCGGCGCAGACAGCCGCGCAGATACCGGACCACCCCCGGCTCGACCAGGTCTTCGACGTGTTCGCGGAGGGCGGCTCGCTCTGGATAGTGAGCGAGTTGGTGGCGGCGAGGCCGCTGGCGGCGCTCCTCGCGGACCGCCCGCTGAGTCCGTACCGGGCGGCGGAGGTCGCGGCGGACGTCCTCGCGGCGCTGCGCGTGCTGCACGCGCACGGGTGGGTGCATCGGAACATCACCGCGCGCACGGTCCTGATCTGCGACGACGGCCGCGTGATGCTGACGGGCCTGGCGGCCGGGGCGGCCGAGGAGGCCCTGTGCGGGTACGACCCACGGCCCGTGGAGGCGGGGGAGGCCACGGGTTCCGCGGGGTCGGTCGGGAATGTGGCGGCGTACGAGTCCGGGGACGTGCCGCTCGAACCCGCACCGGAGGCGTACGAAGGGGCCGAAGCGTACGAAGGGGCCGACGAGGCCGTCGAGTTCGGGGGGCGCGCGCGGGGCGGCGGGGATGCCGTGGCGCGGCGGGCTGTCGAGGCGTCGGAAGCGGCGGAGACCGCGGGCGCCGCGGGGGCTGCCTGGGGCGAGGCGCGGGGCGGGCGCGGCGGGTCCATCGCGGCGTACCGCGCGGGGGCGGCGCGGGCGGCGGCCCGGGTCGACGAGGAGACTCCCGGGGTGCCGGGGCCGCGGAGCGGTGAGGGCGGCGGCTTCGGGACGGCCCCGGAGACGGCCGGGTACGAGACGGCGTATGAGTCGGCGTACGAGGCGGCGGGCGGAGAGTGGGAGCCCGGGGCGGCCGGGCGGATCTCGGACCCCTACGGAGTCGGCGAGACGAAGCCCTGGCACGGGGCGGTGCCGCGGGGGCCCGGCGCCGGTGCCGGTCGAGGCGAAGCCACCGTCCCCGGCCAGGGCGTGATCCCCAGTCAGGGCATGCCCCGCAGTCAGAGCGGCCCCGGTCCGGGCGTGAGCTTTGGCCAGGGCCCGGCCTACAAGGAGCACGGAGAAGTCGGCGAGGAGTACCGGAACCGGGAGCAGGGCGCCCGGGAACAAGCCCCGGAGCAAGCCCGGGAACAAGCCCCGGCGCAAGGCGACTGGGGCGTGCCCGAGGGCGAGGCGGCCGGGCTGCGCGGGCCCACCACCGCTCTGGCCGCCGAGCGGGCCCGGCACGCCCGCATGGTCGTCGTCGGCGCCGTCACCGAGCGGTGGGCGCCCGAACAGGCCGGCCCCGTGCACGAGAACTGGCAGCTCGCCGCGCCGATCGGTCCCGCCACCGACCTGTGGGCCCTCGGGGCGCTGCTCTTCCGCGCCGTGCAGGGACACGCGCCCTACCCCGAGGACAACACCGCCGAGCTGGTGCAGCTGGTCTGCGCCGAGCCGCCCGCCTTCGCCGAGGAGTGCGGCCCGCTGCGGCCCGTCGTCGAGTCCCTGCTCCGCCAGGACCCCACCGAGCGGCTCGACTTCGAGGAGCTGGGCGGCTGGCTGCGCTCGTTGGTGCGCTCCGCGCCGGAGCCGGAGGCCGGGGCGCATGTCGTGCCGGTGCCGCCCTACGACGCCGGACGACTGCCCGTCGTACGCCGCAGGGGCGAGGTCGTGCGCAGGTGGCGTGCGACGGCGCCCGCCACCACCGGCGGGCCGGGGCACGGGCGGCACAAGCGGGGGCGCGGCAAGGACGTGCGGGCCGCGCGCGGGCGCCGCGACCGCGAGCCGCGAAGGGTCCGCGAGACCGCGCCGCCGCGCGAGCCCAGGCTGGTCCACGAGACCGGGCCGAGCCGCGCGCCGCGGGCCAGTGGCCCGGCGCGGCCCCGCTCGCTCGGGCGGCTGCTGCTCCTCGCCATCCTCGTCGGGCTCGTCGCGGCGATCGCGTACGCGATGTTCTTCATGCCCAAGAGCGACGACAAGGCGTCGGGCGACCGCGCCGGGACCGTGGGCGAGGCGAGCACGGACCCTGGCCGCGAGGCCACCACGGGCCCCGGCCGCGAGCAGACGGCGCCGCCCGGCGATGACGAGCCCAGCAGAAGCCCCAGCTCACAGGAGCCGCAGACCTCCGGCCCCGAGCCGGCGCAGGGATTCGCGCTGCGCAAGGACGCGGAGGGCTTCCGCGTCGCCGTGGCGCGCGGCTGGGACCGTCAGCCCAAGAACGGGCGCGGCCAGGTCCGTTACACCCACGGCGGATTCGAACTGCTCGTCGTGCCGGGCCGCGACACCACGGACGGTTACGGCAGCGACCCCATGGAGTACCAGCGCGAGCACGAGCGCGAGCTGCAGCCGTTCCGCGACTCCTCCTGGGCGACCTCCAGCGGCATGCGGCGCATCGACGTCGGCGGACGTGCCATGGCCGAGGGGCAGTTCACCTGGCAGGACGCGCAGGGCCGCGAGATCTACGTACGCAATCTCGTGATGGTCGTCGGCGGGAAGTACCACGTCGTGCAGGTGCGCGGGCCCGAGGCGGAGCGGGACGAGGTGTCGCGGCTGTACGAGCAGGCGTCGAAGACGTACCAAGTATCCGGCTAGCGACGGCCCCTGTGGTTCCCCGCGCGCTCCTCCCTCCTTAACCTGGCCTTGTCAAGACCATTGCGGGGGAACGTGAATCAGAGCCAGGGCCTGCTCCTCGCGGGCCGCTACCGACTCGGGGAGCCCATCGGCCGCGGTGGCATGGGACGCGTGTGGCGCGCCCAGGACGAGGTGCTGCACCGTGCCGTCGCCGTCAAGGAGCTGACGGCCGCGCAGTACGTGCAGGAGGCCGACCGCGCGGTCCTCTTCGCGCGCACGCGGACCGAGGCGCGGGCGGCCGCCCGGATCAACCACCCCGCTGTCGTCACCGTTCACGACGTCGTGGAGTACGACGACCGGCCCTGGATCGTGATGGAGCTGGTCGAGGGCTGTTCGCTGGCGGACGCCGTCAGGGAGCGGGGCCGCGTCGAGTCCGGCGAGGCCGCCCGCATCGGCCTGTGGACCCTCAGGGCCCTGCGCGCCGCGCACGCCGCCGGGGTGCTCCACCGTGACGTCAAGCCGGGCAACGTCCTGCTCTCCGAGGACCGGCGGATCCTGCTCACCGACTTCGGGATCGCGGCGATCGAGGGGGACTCGACGGTCACGCGGACCGGCGAAGTCGTCGGTTCCGTCGACTACTTGGCGCCCGAGCGGGTCAGCGGCGCCGTCCCGGGCCCGGCGTCCGACCTGTGGGCGCTCGGCGCCACGCTGTACACGGCGGTGGAGGGGAACTCCCCGTTCCGGCGCACGTCACCGATCGGCACCATGCAGGCCGTGGTCACCGAGGAGCCCGCGCCACCCGGGCACGCGGGCGTCCTCGCACCTGTCATCAGCGCCCTCCTGCGCAAGGACCCGGCGGCCAGGCCCACCGCCGAGGAGGCCGAACTGATGCTCGCCGAGGCGGCGGAGGGGCGGCGGCCGAGCGGGGTGCAGGCGTACGAGCCGACGCGGGTGCACGCGCGACACCCCGTACCCGGGCGGAGCGGGACCGACTCCGGGCTGAGCGGGACCGACTCCGGGCGGAGCGGTTCCGACGCCGCGACCGTGGTCGAGGGGGCCGCCGGGGGCCCGGACGCGGGTGGCGGTGAAGGCTCCGCCGGGGCGCGCGACAGACCCGCGTCCGCACCGTCCGGCCGCTCCGCCGGAAGCCGCGGCTGGCCCGCCGTCGTCGCCCTCGCCCTCGTGGCCGCGCTGGTCGGCGGCGGTGGCGTCTTCGGCTACCTGCGCTTCATGGCCGACGACGACGGCCGGACGCGGGCCCCGGCGGCCGAAGGCGGCCCGGGCGAGACCGTCAGCGGCATCCCCGAGAACTGGCGGCGGGTGCACGACCCGAACGGCTTCAGCCTCATGCTGCCCAAGGGCTGGAAGCGTGAAGTCGACGGCGACCAGGTCGACTACACACCCGACGGCGGCCGCCGCTTCCTGCGCATCGCCGTCGAGAAGAACCCGCAGTACGAGACCCCGTACCGGCATCAGCTCTCCCTGGAGAGACCCCTGCGCGAGAAGCTGCCCGACTACCGGCGGCTGCACCTCAACTCCAACACGTTCCGCGACCAGCGTGGCGCCCTCTGGGAGTTCAGCTGGACGGCGGGGGCGAACGACACCACCGCGGGCCCGCGCCGCGCCATCGAGCAGATGTATATCGGCCGTGACGGCGTCGAGTACGGCCTCTACATGTCGGCCCCCGCCGACAACTGGGCGAGCACCAGGCAGCAGTTCGACGCGATGCTGCGGGGATGGCGAGAGGGGTGAGCGCCCCCGCGCGCTCCTGGGGCATCCGGTGCGCCCCCGATGCGCCCAACGACTGCGGCCGGAACCCGTCCGCCACTCGGTGAGACCCATTCCGTTCGCACACCTGTGGGGCATGATGGCCGCATGGGGAGCCTGGGAGACCGCGCAGGTGGGGGCAGCGACCGTGTGATCGCCGGCCGTTACCGCCTGGAGGCGCGACTCGGCCGGGGCGGGATGGGAATCGTATGGCGCGCCACCGATCTGCTTCTCGGGCGGCAGGTCGCCGTGAAGGAGCTGGAGCGGGACGAGACGCTCTCCGACACCGAGGCGACGCAGCAGCACGAGCGGTCCCTGCGTGAGGCGCGTGCCGTGGCCCAGCTGCGGCATCCGCACATCGTCGTCGTCCATGACGTGGTCGTGGAGGACGAACAGCCGTTCATCGTCATGGAGTTGATCGAGGGCGGTTCGCTGGCGGCCCGCATCGCGCGGCACGGGCCGATCGACGCGGAGACCGTCGCCCGCATGGGCATCGACCTGCTCGGCGCCCTGAGCACCGCCCACGAGGCGGGCATCCTGCACCGCGACCTCAAGCCCGGCAACGTCCTCATGGAGCGGGACACCGGCCGTGTCGTCCTCACCGACTTCGGGATCGCGCAGGTCACAGGGGCGACGACGCTCACGGAGGTGGGGTCGTTCGTCGGCTCGCCCGAGTACACCGCGCCCGAGCGCATCGCGGGGGAGCACACCGGCCCCGAGTCCGACCTGTGGTCGCTCGGCGCGCTGCTCGTCACCGCGCTCGCCGGTGAGTCACCCTTCCGCAGGGACTCCATCGGCGGAGTCCTGCACGCGGTCGTCTACGAGGAGATACGCCCGCCGGACAGCGCGGCACCGCTCCTCCCGGCCGTCCTCGGCCTCCTGGAGCGCGACCCCCGGCGGCGGCTGGCCGCCGCGGAGGCGGAACGGCTGCTGCGCGCGTACGTCGACACGGGGCGGATGCCCGAGCGGCCGGGGAACGGCAGGCCCGGCCCGCTCACGCCCGCGCCCGGCGGCTTCCTCCACCCGCGCCGCGGGTCCGCACCCGGCGGCTTCCTCCACCCGCGCCGCGAACTGTTCCCGGGGCGCGCCGAGCCCGCCGGGCCGCGGGGCCGCCAGAGCCGGGCCATGCTGATCGCCGCGGCGCTGGTGGCGGCCGTGGCCGGGGCCGGGGTCTCGGCCACCGCGCTCCTGCTGGGCCGGGACGGGGACGGCGGCACGCCGACCAACTCGGCCTCGCCCTCCACCACCGTCGGCGACCCGACCCCCACGGTGACGGTCACTCAGGGCACGCGTACGCCCGAACCGGCCCCGCCCAGGCCGTCCACGCCCCAGCCGCCCGAGGGCTACCGGCTGGCGAAGGACCCCGAGGGCTTCACGATCGCCGTGCCGAAGGGCTTCAAGCGGAAGACCGACGGGCCCCGGGTCTTCTACATCTCGCCGAGCGGCACCTACCGCGTCGGCATCAAGGAGACGGACCCCGAGCCGGGCGGCCCGCTCGCCGCGCAGCGCCGCGCCGACACCGAGGGGCCGCGGAACAACCCCGGCTACCGCAACAGCGAGGTCACCGAGACCACGCGCAACGGCCGGCCCGCCGCCCTGTGGGAGTTCACCTGGGACGGCTTCAGCGAGACGGAGGGCGAGCGGCACACCTACGACCTGTGCTGGGAGGAGGGCGGCAGGATGTACGACGTGTGGGTCTCGGGCCCGGCGGAGCAGGCGGAGCAGACCCGGAAGTACTTCGACACGGCGGTCGACACGTTCGTACGCGGGTAGCGGCGGACCCCGCGCGCCATGGCCCCTGCGTGACCTCGTGCATCACCCCGGTCACAAGTCGAGGGTCTGGCTGGAAACCGAGGTACCCCGCACGGTAATCATGGGGACATGAGTAATGACGGGGGCACCTCATACGGCCCGTACGAGCCCACCAGCTACGGCCTGCAACCGCCGCGACAGCCCGGCGTCCCCGGACAACTCGGCCCGAATCCATACGTCCAGCCCGCCCACGTCGCCCCCGTACCGGACCAGCCGTCCGAGATCGACCCCGGCGCGGGCCGTCTGATCGCGGGACGCTACCGGCTGCTGGCCAAGCTCGGCCACGGCGGCATGGGAACGGTGTGGCGCGCCAAGGACGAGACGGTGGACCGCGACGTCGCGGTGAAGGAGCCGCGCCTGCCCGACCACCTGCCCGAGCGCGAGCGCGCCAACGCCTTCGAGCGGATGCGCCGCGAGGCGCGCGCCGCCGCCCGCCTCGACCACCCCGCCGTCGTCAACGTCCATGACGTGGCGGTCGAGGACGGGCAGCCGTGGATCGTCATGGAGCTGGTCCAGGGCCGTTCGCTCGGCGCCGCGCTCCAGGAGGGCACCCTGGGCGCCCGCGAGGCCGCCCGCATCGGCCTCCACGTCCTGAACGCCCTGGACGCCGCGCATCAGGCCGGCATCCTGCACCGGGACGTGAAGCCGGACAACGTCATGCTCGGCAGGCACGACCGGGTCATCCTCACCGACTTCGGCATCGCCCAGATCGAGGGCGAGACCAATCTGACGGATACGGGCGGCTTCGTCGGCTCGCCCGAGTTCATCGCCCCGGAGCGGGTCCTCGGCCAGCGCCCGGGCCCGGCCTCCGACCTCTGGTCGCTGGGTGTCGTCCTGTACGCGGCGACCGAGGGCGTCTCGCCGTTCCGCCGCAGCAACACCCCGGCGACGCTCCAGTCCGTCCTCAACGCGACGCCCGCCGCGCCCGCCGCGGCCTCCGGCCCGCTCGCCGAGGCGATCAACGGCCTGCTCGCCAAGGACCCGGCGCACCGCCCGGACGCGGCGCGGGTCCGCGCCCTCCTGGAGGAGGCGGCCAAATCCCCGCAGCCGGCGCCGACGCAGGTCGTCACGGTCGCGGGCGGCGGCGACGGGCGCGGCGGCAAGGGAGTCTTCCTGAGCCGCAAGGCGCTGGCGGTCATCGCCGGGGTGGTCGTCGTGGCCGTGGCGGCGGGCGTGCTGGCGGCGCTGAACCCGTTCGCGGGTTCGCAGGCCGAGGGGTGGAAGGAGCACGAGGCGAAGGAGTTGGCGGCGACCGTCTCCGTGCCCGACGGGTACAAGAAGACGGAGGACGACAACTCCGAGGAGAAGAAGCACTGGGTCCAGTACACCGACCCGAGCGGCAGCGTCTGGGTCAACCTCTCGCTGATGAAGAAGGCCGAGGACAGCAGCGGGGAGATCGCGGCCACGGCGGCCGCGGAGATGTACGACGACGACGCCGTCTTCAAGGAGTCCGGCAACTACGAGTTGGGCATGGCCTCCGACCCCGTACCCAAGAGCGACTCCAAGGAGACCGAGTTCAAGGAGGAGAAGGCCGCCGAGAACACGGTCGTCTACTCCACGACGGACAGCGAGAACCCGCGCCCGCGCGAGCTGAAGGCCTTCTACTACAAGACCAAGTCGGGCGACATGTACCGGATGCTGATCGGCTACCCCGGCAAGGGCGACTTCACCGAGCGGGGCCGCGAGGTCGCGAGGACCGCCATCGAGAACCTGGAACTCGACAAGCTCTGAAAAGGTCTCCCCGAGGGGCGTGGCGGGTGACAACGCGCTGATCAGCAGCTTTGTCGCCAGCAATCACTGGCGTCTTGCGAGTGGGCGGTGAAGGCTGATTACCGATGGGTACCCAAAACCCTGACGTGCGCCTACTCTCACGAGCATGACGGACACGCAGGCCACCGCAGCGCCCCTCGGAACGAACCCGACCGCCCCGGCCCCCGCAGGCGCGCGCACCGCCGCCGACGTGGTCACGCCCGAGCTGATAGCCCAGCTCACCCGTGACGTCATAGGTTCGGGGCGCACGGCCAACCACACGCCGCTCACCGGCGAGAAGCTGGCCGACCTGCCCGAGTCCACCCCCGAGGACGTGGCCACCGCGTTCCAGCGGGCCCGCACCGCCCAGATCGCCTGGGCCAGGACGCCCGTACGGCAGCGCGCCGCGGTGCTGCTCCGCTTCCACGACCTGGTGCTCCAGCGCCAGGCCGAGGTGCTCGACCTGATCCAGCTGGAGACCGGCAAGGCCCGCCTCCACGCGCACGAGGAGATCCAGGCCGTGGTGGTCGCCGCCCGGCACTACGGCCGCAAGGCCCCCTCGTATCTGAGCCCCAAGCGGCACACCGGCGTCGTCCCGGTGCTCACCAAGGTCACCGAGAACCGCCAGCCGCGCGGGGTCGTCGGACAGATAGCTCCCTGGAACTACCCCCTCGAACTCTCCATCGGCGACGCGCTCCCGGCGCTCGTCGCGGGCAACGCGCTCGTGATGAAGCCCGACACGGAGACCTGCCTCACCGCCCTGTGGGCCCGTGACCTGATCATCGAGGCGGGCCTGCCGTCCGAGGTCTTCCAGGTCGTCCTCGGCGAGGGCCCGGTCGTCGGCCCGGAGATCGTCAAGCACGCCGACTACGTCTCCTTCACCGGCTCCACGCGCACGGGCCGCGAGGTCGCGCAAGGCGCCGCGGCCCGCCTGGTCGGCGTCTCGCTCGAATTGGGCGGCAAGAACGCGATGCTGGTCCTGCACGACGCCGACATCGACAAGGCGGCGGCCGGCGCGGTGCGCGCCTGCTTCTCGTCGGCGGGCCAACTCTGCATCTCCATCGAGCGGTTGTACGTCCACGAGTCGATCGCCGACCGGTTCGTGGAGCGCTTCGCCGAGCGGACGCGGGCGATGCGGCTCGGCACGTCCCTCGCGTACGGCGCCGACATGGGCTCACTCGTCGGCGAGCGGCAGCTGGAGACCGTGACCCGGCACGTCGAGGAGGCCGTCGCCAAGGGCGCCACGCTGGTCACGGGCGGCGTCGCGCGCCCGGACATAGGCCCCTACTTCTTCGAGCCGACCATCCTGGACAACGTCGAGGCCCCGATGGCGGTCTGCACCGAGGAAACGTTTGGTCCGGTCGTCTCCCTCTACCGCTTCACGGACGAGAACGAGGCGATCGAGCTGGCCAACGCCACGTCGTACGGCCTGAACTCCTCGGTCTGGACGAAGGACGGCAGCCGCGGCCGCAAGATCGCCGCCCGCCTGCGCACCGGCACGGTGAACGTCAACGAGGGCTACGCGCCCGCCTACGGCAGCGCCCAGTCCCCGATGGGCGGCATGAAGGAGTCGGGCCTCGGCCGCCGCCACGGCTCCGAGGGCATCCTCAAGTTCACCGAGGCGCAGACCGTCGCCCACCAGCGGCTCATGCCGCTGGCGCCGTCCTTCGGCCTCGACGACGAGAAGTACGCGGCGTTCATGACCACGAGCCTCAAGGTCATGAAGGCGCTCCGACTGCGTTAGCTGCGCCCCGTAAGGGGCGCGGGGAGCTGCGTGAGCAACCACAGACGGCCTGCGGGCAATTTGACGAGGAGAGTCGATGTCACAGGAGAGCTCTGCCCGGAACCAGGGCACCGACGTGCCCGGCGACGCGTACGACAGCGACGCGTACGACTACGACGTCATCGTCGTGGGCAGCGGCTTCGGCGGCGCGGTCTCCGCCCTGCGTCTGACGGAGAAGGGCTACCGCGTCGGCGTCCTCGAAGCCGGGCGCCGCTTCACGCGCGCGACGCTGCCCAAGAACTCCTGGGACCTGAAGAACTACCTCTGGGCGCCCGCCCTCGGCCTCTTCGGCATCCAGCGCATCCACCTGCTCGGCAACGTGATGGTCCTCGCGGGCGCCGGAGTCGGTGGCGGCTCGCTCAACTACGCCAACACCCTCTACGTACCGCCCGCCCCGTTCTTCAACGACCCGCAGTGGAAGAACATCACGGACTGGCAGGACGAACTGAGCCCCTACTACGAGCAGGCCAAGCGCATGCTCGGCGTACGGCTCAACCCGACGACGACACCCTCGGACGTCCATCTGAGGGCCGCCGCCGAGGAGATGGGCGTCGGCGACAGCTTCCACATGGCGCCGGTCGGCGTCTTCTTCGGCGACAAGGACGACGCGGACGGTACGTCGACGACCCGGCCCGGCGCCGAGGTCCCCGACCCCTACTTCGGCGGCGCGGGGCCCTCGCGGCGCGCCTGCACCGAGTGCGGCGAGTGCATGACCGGCTGCCGGCACGGCGCGAAGAACACCCTCAACGAGAACTACCTCTACCTGGCGGAGAAGGCCGGGGCGGTCATCCACCCCATGACGTCGGTCGTCGCCGTCACCGAGGACTCACGGGGCGGTTACGCCGTCGCCACCCTGCCCACCGACGACAGGCGCAAGGGCAAGGGTCGGGTGTTCAAGGCCCGCAAGGTCGTCATCGCCGCCGGTACGTACGGCACGCAGACGCTCCTGCACCGCATGAAGGACAGCGGCCTGCTCCCGCGCGTCTCCGCCCGGCTCGGCACGATGACCCGCACCAACTCCGAGGCCCTGGTGGGCGCCCAGACCACCGACCGCCGCTACCGCAAGCGGCACGGCGGGCAGAAGGTCGACTTCACCAAGGGCGTCGCGATCACCTCCTCGATACACCCGGACGAGAACACGCACATCGAGCCCGTCCGCTACGGCAAGAAGTCCAACGCCATGGGCAGCCTGACCGTCCTCCAGGTCCCCTACAGCGCGAAGGGCGGCAAGGCGCGGGTCGCCGGCTGGCTCGCCAACGTCGCCCGCCACCCCATGCTCACGGTCCGGTCGCTCTCCAACCGGCGCTGGTCGGAGCGGGTCATCATCGGCCTGGTCATGCAGTCGCTCGACAACTCCCTGACCACGTACCGCAAGGAGAAGGGGATCGGGAAGGGCCTGCTCACCGCCCGGCAGGGCCACGGCGCGCCCAACCCCGACCAGATACCGGAGGCCACGCGCGCGGCGACGCTCCTGTCCAAGGAGATCAACGGCTTCGCCGGTTCGAACATCGGCGAGCTGATGGGCACCCCGCTGACCGCCCACTTCCTCGGCGGCTGCCCCATCGGCGACTCGGCCGACACCGGTGTCATCGACCCCTACCACCGGCTCTACGGCCACCCGGGGATCTCGGTGGTCGACGGCGCCGCCGTCTCCGCGAACCTGGGCGTCAACCCGTCCTTGACCATCACCGCGCAGGCCGAGCGCGCGATGTCGTTCTGGCCCAACAAGGGGGGTGTGGACCCGCGTCCGACGCAGGGCGAGCGGTATGTGCGGCTCACGGCCGTGGAGCCGAAGACCCCGGCGGTCCCCGCGGACGCCTTCGGCGCGCTGAAGCTGCCGTTCCTGGGGATGCCGACGGTGCCGCCCAAGCGGTGAGCGGGGTCGGACGCGCGTCCGGAGATACACGTAAGGACCTGCGCCCCCCTCCGAGCGCAGGTCCTTCCGCGTGCTTGTGAGCCGCCGTCATCCGGCGGCGCGCCGCCCTATCCGGTGGTGTCGGCGGTGTTGGCGGTCTCGGCTTCGGTCTTGCGGCGGCGTACGACGAAGACCGCGCCCGCACCGACGACCACGGCGGCGCCGCCGACGAGGCCGATGGCCGGCAGCGCCGAGCTGGAACCGGTCTCGGCGAGGCTGGGGGTCACGGGGAGATTCTTGGCACCACCCTGCGGCTGGGTGACGACGGACGGCTTCTTCGTCGGCTTCTTCGGCTTCGGCGTACCCGGGTGCTCGTTCTCGCTGCCGGGCTTGAGGATCGTCAGCGGGTACTCCGTGAACGAGTTGTGTACGCAGTCCAGCTCGGAGTCGACGTAACCGCCGAGGCCGAGCGCGTAGCCCGCACCGGCCGGGGCCTTGGCGCTGATGTTGAGCCGCAGCTTGATGTCGACGCTCTCCTCGGCGCCCAGCTCGACGACGCCGAAGGCGAGGCCGCCGTTCAGGTCGCTGTCGACCGAGGTCCAGGTCCCGGTCTCGGGGTCGAGGAACTGAAGGTCGGCGTGGTTGCTCAGCCAGTCCTTCGTGTCGTCGCTCTCCGACTCGTTCTCCACGGCCGCGGACCAGTTGACCTCGCCGAACGCCTCGTCGGTGGGGTTGGTGGCGGTCAGCTTGAACGGGTGCCAGCCGCTGCCCGCGACGATCTTGCCGGGCAGGCCGGTCAGCTCGATCTCCAGCTCGGAGTCGAGGTCGACGCCGGTGTCCTCGTCGACCGGGCAGTCGGCGGGCTCCGGCTCCTCCTCGTCGTCCTCCGGGTGCTGCGACTCGTCCGTCGTCTCGTCGTCCGTGGGCTCGGGGCCGGGCTCACCCGGCTCTTCGGGGTCTCCGGGCTCTTCGGGGTCTCCCGGCTTCTCCGGGTCCGCCGGCTTGTCGGCCGGGGGCTTCGGCGGGGCGGGCTTCTTGGTCGGCTCGGCCGTCTCAGCCAGTGCAGGGGCGGTGCCCTCGGTGGCGTACGCGGCCGGAGCCGACAGAAGCGCCATCGGGGCGATGACAGCCGTAGCGGCCGCTGCTGCCATGGCACGGCGAAGCTTCATGAAGTCCCCGGGAGTGGCTGGGTGGAGTGGCTTTTGTCGGAGTGGTTTCTGTTACTGCATGCATGACCTGCGATCCCTGTGAATGGTTGTCCTCGCACTCACGGAATCCTTATGTGGCGTGGCTCACACCGCTTGTGCCGCTGCGACGGGGTGCCGTAGAACTGCCCCCGCCCGAGGGGGCGATGGGGAGATATGGGGAGGGGACAGCGTTGGCCATACCCGAGGAGGTGTGGGAGAGGTTCGAGAAGGACAGCGAGCGGGACATTCGCTCGTCCGCGCCGAAGGAACCGTCCGCGCGGGCCCGCATGGTGGCCGAAAGGCTGCGGCGCCTGGACGAGGAGGCCGCGCGTGAACAGGTGCGCCAGGCCGGGCGGTTGCGCCGCAGGCGGGCGAGGCGCGATGCCGAGTCCGTGCGGTGGCGGCCGGACGACTGGCGCTCGGCGCCCCTCGGCCCGCGCCGCGACGCACGTTCCGAGCGCCGCCGCCGGATGTGGAGCGTGGTGATCGTCATCGGCTGCATGGCCCTGGCGATCGCGGTGCTCAGCCCGTTCCGGTTCTGGATGTGGGGCTGGTGACTCCCGGCCCGGTGCGGGGAGCGGGCGGGGTGGAACCGTAAGCGATCTTCTGCCGTCGTAGAAGTGGTGCGAGTGCCCTCGTAGCAGTGGTGGTGCGTACCGCGAGACGTAAGTGAGCTGAGCAGGTGAGCTGAACAGGTGGGGGCAGAGATCGTGAAGTCAGCTGTGTCGCGGGTCGTGGTGGCCGTCTCGGTGGTGGCCGCTCTCGGAGCGACCGCGGCTTGCGGCGGAGGCGGCGACGACGGCAAGGATTCGGCCAAGCCGGGCGCGGGTGCCTCGAAGGACGCGTCGACGGACGCCTCGAAGGGCGGTGCCGAGGCGGCCGGCCGGCTGGAGAAGGCGGCCCTCGCCACGGGTGACGTCAAGGGCTACAAGGTCGAGAAGCCGAAGACCCCCGATGCCTCCGCGGCCGCGGCCCCGGCCGCCGGGAAGACCTCGCCCGCGGTGTGCGCCCCGCTCACCGCCCTGCTCGACCCCGACGTCTCCGCGAAGCCGAAGCCGAAGTCGGTGCCGGAGCCGAAGGCGCACGTCGGCCGGATCCTGACCAACCCCGGCGGCAGGGCCCTCACGACGACCGACGTCGGACTGTCCGCCTACACGCGGGCCGACGCCGAGCGCGTCATGGCCGACCTGCGCACCGCGGCGAAGTCGAAGAAGTGCGCCGCGTTCCGCGTCGACGGCCGCCGCTACCTCGACGTCAAGGCGCTGCCCGCGCCGGACAAGGGCGACGAGGCGGTCTCGTACAAGCTGACCCATCGCAAGGGCGAGTACACGGCGCGGGAGCGCGTCACGGTCGTACGCGACGGCTCCACGCTCCTGACCTTCGACGCGTCGAACCTGTACGACCCCGCGGGCGTCCAGGACGACCGGGAGGCCGAGCGCGAGGGCATGAAGGGCATCGGCACGCCCAAGGCCGACGAGGACCCGAAGGTGGACACCGCGATCATCGACGCGCAGCTCGGCAAGCTCTGATTTCACACGCGCCCCGTACAACCTTTTCGGCGGTTTCTGATCGTTATGCAAATCGCTGGCAAAGTTGGCGTGTTTGCAGCTTTCATTTCGCCTCGGTGCGGGCCTGTCGCCCGCGCCACGCGAATGAAGGTAGGAAACGTGAAGTCATCTGTGTCTCGGGCCGTCGTGGCCGCGTCCGTCACGGTCGCGCTGGGCCTGACCGCAGCGTGTGGCAGCGACGACGACGGCAAGAAGCCGTCGGAACCGGCCAAGTCCGCGCAGGGTTCCGGGGGTGGCAAGGACGCGAAGCCGGCCGGCGCGAAGCAGGGTGCGCTGACCACCGCCGAGCTGGAGAAGGCGGTGCTCGCCAAGGGCGACCTCAAGGGCTACAAGCTGGAGAAGCTGTCCGCCGCGGACATGCCCGCGCAGACCGTGCCTTCCGACCCGGTCAAGTGCCAGCCGCTCGCGGACATGTTCATGTTCGCCACCGACCCGGCCTCCAAGGCCCGCGTCGGCCGGACCATGACCGGTCCGGACGAGATGGACGCCACGATCATCACGCTCGCGCTGCTCGCCCACGAGAAGGACGACGCGGAGAAGGTCATGGACGGCCTCCGCACGGCCACGGAGAAGTGCGAGGCGTACGAGCACGCGGGTTCCAAGTACCGCGAGGTCGCGCCCCTGTCCGCCCCGAAGTCGGGCGACGACGCCGTCTCGTACAAGGTCGTGGGCCTCATCGAGGGCCAGAAGACGCCGATGAGCTTCACCGTCGTACGCAGCGGTTCGACGCTCGCCGCCTTCTACTCGATCAACCTGCTCAAGCCGAAGGAGTTCGGCGTGCCGAGCAAGATCGTCGAGGCGCAGGTCGACAAGCTCGCCGAGGCCGGAAAGCGGTAGCGCTGACTGGCTGTCTGACTGGCTGTCTGTAGCTGTAGCTGTAGCTATAGCTATGCCGGTTGTGTACAGAGCGAAGGGCCCCGCGGGACGGATCCGCGGGGCCCTTCGCTGTCAGCACCGACGTCAGGGCAGCGTCGGTGCCGCGGGGCGACGCCGGGGGAGTGCGCCGCTGGTTCCTCGGTGCGCCGGTGGCCGACCCGGCGCACAGGGGGCGCTCGCGTGGTATCGACCATTGGCAGTGCGGTGGTGGACGGGGGCCCGGAGGCTGTCCGCCCTCCTGGGCATCGTGCTCGATGGGCTGCCGGGGACGCAACCGTTTCGACCACATCTAGAGGGAAATTCGACCGCGTCCAGAGGGAAACTAAAGGGAAATGGGGAGGGGCGGCAGGGGAGTGGGACGGAGGCCGGCCGGCCCCGGGCGTCCCCGGAGCCGACCGTTCTCTTGGGTGACCGGGCTGCTGTCCCCTGCCGTCCGGTCACATCGCTGGAGCGAGGTCCCACGGCGTACGACATGATCCGTACGCCTCATCGCTCCAGCGGAGCCACGCGTGGTTCTTACGGGACCGCCCCTGGCTGACACGGACATCGGGACCAACGAACCCCGCCCGGAACCGGTCACGCGCCGTACGGGTGAGAAGCGACCCGAACTCAGATCCGCAGGTGCCCGGGGTGGGGGCGGCGGGGTCAGACGCGGCCCCGGCACAGCTCAAGAAGCGTCATCGCGAGCGTGGTGCCGGGCTTGCCGAGCGCGTCCCTGTAGTGGCCGAGGACCTCCATCTCGCGGGAGAGGTTCACCCGCCGCCCGCCCGAGGTGATGCGGGCCTCCTGGATCACGGCCGAGACGGCCATCCGTTCCTGGACGAGACCGATGATGCGGTCGTCGAGCATGTCGATCCGCTCCCGGGCGTTCTCGATCACACCGGCGGCCTCGGCGGTACGGGCACCGGTCTTCTCGGTGGGGGTGGCGATCGCGGAGGTGGCGACGGCGGAGGCGGTGACGGAGTTCGCGGAGGTCGCGGAGGTGGCGACGGCGGAAGCGGTGGTGGCGGTGGCGGTCATGTGGGGCTCCTTGTGGTTCCTGGGGTTCTCGCGGAAAGGTGCCCCGGAGCGACGAGGCCCGGAAATGACAGAACGCCCCGGGCCTTGTCGGCCCGGGGCGCCTGGGAAGTCGCTTGTCAGTGGATCAAGCAGCTCGACCATGGCAGCCGGCGAGCCGGGTGCCATAGGTAAAGAGGAAGCCGAGGTGCTTGTTCACGGGGCCAGTATGCCCTCACCCGCGCGTGCCCGGTCAATCCGATACGGCGGGTCGCCCGGATGCTGAGACGCCTGTCCGGGGACGCGCTCCCTGCCGCGGACTTCCGTCGGATGCGACGAGGGAGGCCCCACCGCGCCCGGTAGAATCGACAAAACAGACCCCCTGCACACGCACTGAGCCTCTCGCTCAACGCTCAACGCCGGAAGGCCGCCGCCGTGCCATCAGCGCCCCACGCTGCCGCCGCTCCCGACACCGTTCTGGTCGTCGACTTCGGAGCGCAGTACGCCCAGCTCATCGCCCGTCGCGTCCGTGAGGCCCGGGTCTACAGCGAGATCGTGCCGAGCACGATGCCCGTCTCCGAGATGCTCGCCAAGAAGCCGGCGGCGATCATCCTCTCCGGCGGCCCCTCGTCCGTGTACGCGGAGCAGGCGCCCACCGTCGACCGCAGCCTCTTCGAGGCCGGCGTCCCCGTCTTCGGCATGTGCTACGGCTTCCAGCTGATGGCGACCACGCTCGGCGGCACCGTCGACGACAACGGCGCGCGTGAGTACGGACGCACGCCCCTGACCGTCTCCAAGCCCAGCTCGACCCTCTTCGAGGGCACCCCGACCGAGCAGTCCGTGTGGATGTCGCACGGCGACGCGTGCAGCGCGGCGCCCGAGGGCTTCACGGTCACCGCGTCCACGGACGTCGTGCCGGTCGCCGCCTTCGAGGACGACGAGAAGAAGCTGTACGCCGTGCAGTACCACCCCGAGGTGATGCACTCCACGCACGGCCAGCAGGTCCTGGAGCACTTCCTCTACCGCGGCGCGGGCCTCAAGCCCGACTGGACCACCGGCAACGTCATCGACGAGCAGGTCGCCGCCATCCGCGAGCAGGTCGGCACCAAGCGCGCCATCTGCGGTCTGTCCGGCGGCGTCGACTCCGCGGTCGCCGCGGCCCTCGTCCAGAAGGCCATCGGCTCCCAGCTGACCTGCGTGTACGTCGACCACGGTCTGATGCGCAAGGACGAGACCGAGCAGGTCGAGAAGGACTTCGTCGCCGCGACCGGCGTCCAGCTGAAGGTCGTCGACGCCCAGGAGCGGTTCCTGGCCGCGCTCGCCGGGGTCTCCGACCCCGAGGAGAAGCGGAAGATCATCGGCCGCGAGTTCATCCGGGTCTTCGAGCAGGCCCAGGCGGAGATCGTCGCCGAGGCCCCGGGCGACCAGCCGGTCGAATTCCTGGTCCAGGGCACGCTCTACCCCGACGTGGTCGAGTCCGGCGGCGGCACCGGCACGGCCAACATCAAGTCCCACCACAACGTGGGCGGCCTCCCCGAAGACCTCGAGTTCAAGCTCATCGAACCGCTGCGCAAGCTGTTCAAGGACGAGGTCCGCATGGTCGGCGCCGAGCTGGGCCTTCCGGACGAGATCGTCCAGCGCCAGCCCTTCCCGGGCCCCGGCCTCGGCATCCGCATCGTCGGCGAGGTCACCAAGGACCGCCTCGACCTGCTGCGCGAGGCCGACGCCATCGCCCGCGAGGAGCTGACCAAGGCCGGTCTCGACCGGGACATCTGGCAGTGCCCGGTCGTGCTCCTCGCGGACGTCCGCAGCGTCGGCGTCCAGGGCGACGGCCGCACCTACGGCCACCCGATCGTGCTGCGCCCGGTCTCCTCCGAGGACGCCATGACGGCCGACTGGACCCGCATGCCGTACGACGTCCTCGCGAAAATCTCCACCCGCATCACGAACGAGGTCGCCGATGTGAACCGCGTGGTCCTCGACGTCACGTCGAAGCCGCCGGGCACCATCGAGTGGGAGTGACCCCCAGGGTCTTCCCCAAGGCTTGCTGAGCGCCGGTGCCGCCACTTCACGACAGGAGTGGCGGCACCGGCGCTCTCGCGTCCACCGGGGCTTCTGTGTCCACCGGAGCTTTTCCATCCACCCGAGCTTCTGTGTCCGTTGGCGCTCGCACCTCCGCCCCCGGCAGGCGAGCGCCGATTCGCGTCGTGTCCCCTGCCTCACGGTCGTGTCCCCCGCCTCACGTCCGCCGGGACGTGCGCAGCGGGACGCCCGGCTTCCAGAGCTGCACCGCCAGGTACTTCTCGTCCTCGATGTAGGTGCGCACCACCTCCGTCAGCTCGGCGCGGAAGAGATGGAACGCGTCCGGATCGGGCGGATTGACCTCCTCCGTATACCGCGCTCTCTCCTGCGGGTCCCGCACCTCGACCGCGCGGCCCGCGACGCGGACATCGCCGCCCGCCATCTCCGTGCCGGGCCCCGGGTTCGCCTGCAGCGCGAAGCGCGGATCGCGGCGCAGATCGAGCGCCTTGAGGGAACCCGGCATCATTCCGAGCCACAACTCCCCGTGCAGGAAACGGACTTCGATCCCCGTGGTGCGCGGCGAGCCGTCCTTGCGGAGCGTGGCGAGGACGTGGTGGGTGAAGGCGCCGAAGCGACCCTCGACGGTGCCGGCCAGAGCAGGTTCCGCGGCGGCGAAGGCCGCCCAATTCGACTTCATGCGCCGATTGTGGCGCCGATACCCGACATCCTCTGTCGCCTATCGATTCCCCCTTGCGCACTCTCTTCTCCGGGCACGCCCAGGCGCACCTCGCTCGGCCCGATGTCGTCGCCGTCGCGCACTGCCACTCCCCGCAGGGCAGCGCGCTCTCCACGCTCGGCGAACTCCTGGATCCGATCACCCAGGAGGCTGCGCCTTCCACGAGAGCCACGCGCTGTACGGCGGCTACACGGGCGTCGTCGTGGACGCCGAGGAGGGGCGCAGGATCGCGTCCGCGCTCGGCGGCCACAAGCAGGCGGTGCGGACCCGGGAGCAGCTCGGCAGCGATCCGGTCGCGTGGATCAACTACCAGCCCCCGTGGCAGGAGATCAGCCGCAGCGAACCGGGCCTGCTGACCTGAGATCCCTGCCGGCGCCCGCCACCGGTCCGTCAACACGCAGTTGGCCCATTCACCCCCGCTGACCTGACCCACGGGATCCATTCACCCTTCAGTGCGGCACAATTCCCTTTCTCTGCAAGGAAGTTCACAACAGCCCCCAGGGGCTTCGAGGGTGGGGAAGGCGGCGTACGCGGTGGCGGTGCAGGAGGCGAGACAGGGCGCGCACGGGGGCGGCTGCACGTGCGGCGGCTGCCCGCACGGCGCGCGCGAGGGGCACCGGCGTGCCGTGGCCGCGTTCCTCACCAAGCGCGACGAACTGGCGGCCGGGCGGGGGCTGCCCGCGGCCGTCGCGCACTCGGCGGGCGCGTCACGGCAGTGGGTGTCGGACGAGCTGACGCAGTCCGCGCAGGCGGTCGCCGAGCGCGGCAGGGCCGAGGGGGAGGCCTGGCTGCGGCGGCTGTGGACGCGCACGCTCGGCGTCGTCTGGGGCACCTTCGTCGTGCTCCTCCTGGTCCAGGCGCTCACGGCGATCGGCACCGGCTGGACGACGGCGCGCACGGCAGGGCTCCTCGCCGCGCTGGCCGTGGGCGGGCTGCTGACCGGCGCGGCATACGTCCACCGGGAGCGCGGCGGCATCCTCGCCCCCGTCATCGGTGAGGACAACCGGCTCTCGACCTCGCGCTCCGTGGCCGCCTCCTGGGTGCTCCTCGTGGTCTTCGCGCTCCTCGTCCTCGCGGGCCAGCTGGCAATGGCCTCGGGGAACGGACGGCGGGACGAGCTGATCGCCGGGCTGGAAATCGGCCGTGCCGCCGGGATGATGACCGTCCTCGCCGCGGTGTGCGGGGCCGCCGTCCTCGTACGCGGGGTGGTCGGTCTGCGGGTGCTGGGCCGGCGGCTGCAGAAGGTGCCCGCGGACCGGCCGCGGGCCGCCGATCCACTCACCGACGACGCGGGCCGCGGCAGCTTCGCCGACACGCAGTACGTCCTGATCAGCAGCGTCGCCGTGGTCTTCGCCGCCGTACGCCTGGCGCGGCGGCCCGAGCAGCTGCCCGATCTGCCGTGGGGGCTCGCCGTGCTGGTGCTGGTGTCGGCGGCGACATACCTGGCCGCCAAATTCTCCGAAGGCGGCCGCCCCGTGATCCTCTCCGTCGTCCGCGCGCGGGAGGCCGGGGATCTCGACGCCCCGATCCGCACGGGCGACGACATCGAGATCCGCGGCGCCGGTTTCGTCCCGCCCGGCGCCGGTGACGCGGACCGGCTCGCCCGCATGGTCGTCCGCATCGGCGCCGTGCACGTCCACGTACCTCTCGTGCCCGTGCCGGGCGGCTTCAGCAATCCGGCTGACACGACACTGACCGTGCCCGTCCCCGTCGACGTCGAGCCGGGTCGCGTGGACGTGCAGGTGATCACCGCCGCAGGTCTGGAGACGAACCGCGTCACCATCGACGTCACGGACTGAACCAACGGGCCCAGCCATCGGCTGCACCACCTCGGCTGACGCATCAGAGCCTCCCCCTGGGGCTTCCCGGTCGATGTCATGGAATTCCGCCGCACGCCGGTGAGCAGCGGCCTCTTCTCGTACGTATGGTCAGAAGACGGGGTCGACGGGAGAGGCGGCGCGAAGCCATGGCTCACGGCATGCGGACGGACCGGCACACCAGCTACGCCCGGCGTGAGGACTGGCGGGAGACCGCGACTCGCTACGCCCTGCTCCCCCTGCGGATCTTCCTCGGCGTCACCTTCGTCTACGCCGGTCTGGACAAGCTCACGGACAGCTCCTTCATGCGGGCGGACGGAACGGGCTCGATCGGCGAGATGATGGAGGGGGTCCGCGACATCTCCGCGATCCCCGCCCTGGTCGACCTCTCCCTCAAGAACCCCGTCGGCTTCGGCTACGCCATCGCCCTCGGTGAACTCGCCGTTGGCATCGGTACCTTGATCGGCCTGTTCGCCCGGGTCGCCGCGCTCGGCGGTGCGCTCATCTCACTCAGCCTCTGGCTGACCGTCAGCTGGCACGAGGAGCCCTACTACTACGGCAACGACCTCGCGTACCTGATGGCGTGGCTGCCGCTGGTGCTCGCCGGGGCCTCGGTCCTCTCCGCCGACGCCAAGCTCGCCGCCCGCCGCAGGAACCGCTACGACTCCGCTTCCCCAGGTTCCCCAGGGCTTTAGTCCCCCAGCTTTCCGGAGCCCCGCGAGCCGCCTTCCGGGCGGGCCGTGCCGCGCGGGCGTATCCCGTGGATCGTCGCCGCCACCCCTGCCAGGAGCAGGCCCGCCATCACGAGCGGGAACGCGACGAACCACGGCGCTTCCCAGGCGCCGCCCGCATCGCCCGCGTACACGACGGCGACCGTCAGCAGGGAGAGGCCGGCCACCAGCTTGCCGGGGTGGAATTCATGACGTAGCACGGGTCACCTTCGCTTGTCCGATGCCGACTTCGAGCCGCAGATCGATCGTGCCGCCGTCCTTGCCGCCCGTGGGCGGCTTCAGCGTCACCTTCTCCTCACGGCCCGGAGCGACGTCCACGTCCTTGCCCTTGTCGCCCGGCAACACGATGTCGCCGACACCCACTTCCGCGTGCAGCCGCACGGTGGCGTCCTTCGGCACGATCACCCTGAGATCCCCCACGCCGGTCTCGGCACTGGTCTTCAGCGTCCGGTCCTTGCCGACGTCGATCTTGCTCAGGTCGAGCGTGCCCGTGCCGAGCCCCACCTCGTACTGCGGGCGGACTTCCGCCGCCGACGCCGGTATCCATTCGGCGCGGGCGTAGTGCGTGGTGATGTTCTTCGGGAGGGCTGCCGTGGCCGCGAGGAGAGCCGCGGTGAGGACCGCGAGCACGATCGAACCGGCACCCGTGCGGCCCAGGAAGGCGCTGAGCGCGATCCCGATACCGAACACCGCGAGCGCGCACGCCAGGCCCGTCTGCAACGTCGTGCCGAGCGGCTGGTCCTCCCAGGTCAGGCCGGTGCCCAGGCCTCCCGCGAGCAGGGCCAGGAGGAACACCCAGCCACCGATCCAGCGCGGTCCGCGGGGTGTGGGCGGCGGGAGAGGAGTCGCCGGCTCGGGGCTGCTCCCACCATGGTGGTGGGCCGTCGGCTGATAGGCGATGCCGGGGCCCTCGGGGCCCCAGAAGTAGCCGGAGCCCCCGTCGTGCGTGCCGTCCTTGACTATCGGGTCACGCCACCAGGACGGGCCCTCGACGACGGGCGGCGCCTTCGCCTCGGGCGGGGCATCCGCGGCGGCCTGCGCGGCGACCGGGTCGGGATCGAGGGCCCCGCGCTGCTGCGACCAATACCCCGCGCCCGCGAGGAGGAGGGTGAGGACGGCGGCGAAGGTGAGCGCCCCGCCGTTGTTCAACAAGGTGAGGAAGACGCCGCAGCCGACGAGCGCGAAGAGCACGGCCGTCAGGGCCTGGCCGTCGACCCGGCCGGAGAGGACCCTGCGGGCCTCGTTCTCCTCCTCGTCCTCGTACGGCACGAGGAGCCAGGCGAAGCCGTAGACCACCAGGCCGAGGCCGCTGGTGATCGCGAGGATCGCGACACCGATGCGGAAGATCACCGGGTCCATGTCGCAGTACCGCCCGAGCCCCGCGCACACCCCGCCGAGCCTTCTGTGCCGGCGGTCGCGGCGGAACTTCCGCTCCTGCGCGGGCAGGCCCGGCTCCTGGCCGTACGCCGGGCCGTGCGGCTCGCCGGGCGCGCCGGGCAGGGCGTCGCGGATGGCGGCCTCGGTCTCCGTCTCGGCGGGCTGCTGATCTGTCATGTGTCCATGGTGACGGTCCGGGGCCCGCCGCGGCAGTCGGGAAAACCCTGGTCCGACCCTGAGATCGCCCCTGAGACCCGGCGGGCGCTCACCCTGACAGGGCTGGGCCAGGGGCCGAGATCAGGGAAGTCTCGGGGGTCGACCCTGATGCCCGCGTCCGCGCCCGCGTGTGAATATCGAGACATGCCGGAAGCCGCCGCACCACCCCTCGACGCCGTCAGACCGCTGCGCAAGCTCTACCGCAGCGGCGACGGGCGTTGGCTCGGTGGGGTCGCGCGCGGTCTCGCCGGGCATCTCGGGCTGCCGGTGATCTGGGTCAGGCTCATCTTCGTCGGCCTGTTCACGGCGGATGGCCTCGGCGCCCTGCTGTACGGGGCGTTCTGGTTCTTCGTCCCGCTCGGTATCGGCGGCGTCGACGCCGAGCGGCCGCCCGCGGCCGTCATGACTGACACTTCGCCGGACGGCCGCCGCAGACTCGTGGCCCGCAAGCCGGACAAGGGTCAGATCGTCGCGCTCCTCGCGATGGTCGTCGTCTCCATGGTCTTCGTCGGCAATGTGAACCTGGACGGCTCGACCAAGGCCTACGTCGTGCCGACGCTGCTCGTCGCCGCCGGAGTCGCGCTGGTCTGGCGCCAGGCCGACAATGCCCGCCGGGCCCGCTGGATGGCCGTCGGCCGCCGTCGGCGCACCCTGACGCTCGCCCGTTCGGCGGCCGGGGTACTCCTGGTCGGCGCCGGTGTCAGCGGCATATTCGTGCTCCAGGGCTCCGCGGCGCACCTGGGCGCCGTGTTGCAGGCCGCGCTGGCCGTGCTCGTCGGTATCGCGCTCCTCGCCGGCCCCTACCTCGTCCGTATGACGCAGGACCTCTCCGAGGAGCGGCTGATGCGCATCCGCGCCCAGGAGAGAGCCGAGGTCGCCGCCCATGTGCACGACTCCGTGCTGCACACCCTGACGTTGATCCAGCGCAACGCGGAGAGCCCGAGCGAGGTCCGCCGCCTCGCCCGTGCGCAGGAGCGCGATCTGCGGGTCTGGCTCTACAGACCCGAGGGCACCGGCAAGGACGAGGATGAGGAGCCGGACACCGTCGCCGAGGCGGTCCGCCGGAGCGCGGCGGAGGTCGAGGACAAGCACGGCGTCCCGATAGAGGTCGTCGTGGTCGGCGACTGCCGGCTCGACGACCGGCTGACCGCGCAGATGCAGGCCGCGAGGGAAGCCATGGTGAACGCCGCCAAGTACGGTGGCGAGGGCGGCGCGGTGCAGGTCTTCGCCGAAGTCGAGGAGGAGAAGGTCTTCGTGTCCGTCCGGGACCGCGGGCCCGGCTTCGACCTGGATTCCGTTCCCGACGACCGCATGGGCGTACGAGAATCGATCATCGGCCGCATGCAGCGCAATAGCGGCACGGCGCGATTGCGCGCGGTGCCCGGCGGCGGCACGGAAGTCGAGCTGGTTATGGAGAGGACGGCGACGACATGAGCGACGCGACCGAGGCGGGCGGACCCGCGGAACCGACGGGGTCGGACGAGGGCGGTGCGGGCGGGCGTCGTGTGCGGGTCGTCCTCGTCGACGACCACCGGATGTTCCGTACCGGCGTGCAGGCGGAGATCGGCCGGACCGACATCACCGGCGTCGAGGTGGTCGGCGAGGCCGCCGACGTCGACCAGGCGGTCACGGTGATCACGGCGGCGCGCCCCGAGGTCGTGCTCCTGGACGTGCACCTCCCCGGTGGCGGCGGCGTGGAAGTGCTCCGCCGCTGCGCGCCGTTGATGGCCGATGTGGAGAACCCGGTGCGTTTCCTCGCGCTCTCGGTCTCGGACGCCGCCGAGGACGTCATCGGTGTCATCCGCGGCGGCGCCCGCGGCTATGTCACCAAGACCATCACCGGCACCGACCTGGTGGACTCCATCTTCCGTGTGCAGGAGGGCGACGCGGTGTTCTCGCCGCGCCTGGCCGGCTTCGTCCTGGACGCCTTCGCCTCCACCGACGCGCCCCCGGTCGACGAGGACCTGGACCGCCTCACACAGCGCGAGAGAGAGGTGCTGCGGCTCATCGCCCGTGGATATGCGTACAAGGAGATCGCCAAGCAGCTCTATATCTCCGTGAAGACGGTCGAGTCGCACGTCTCGGCGGTGCTGAGAAAGCTTCAGCTCTCCAACCGCCATGAGCTGACGCGGTGGGCGACGGCGAGACGGCTGGTCTGAGCCCCGGCGCACCGGCGGTCTGCTCCGAAATTTCGCGGTCGGCCCTGAGCCCTAGCGGGCGGTGACGCCGGGCGTCGGTGCCGGACCTCGCGTCCGGAGTGCCCAGCGGTAGTGGCCGGCGGCCTTCGCGGCGCCCACGAGGCCCGTCAGCCACAGGATCAGGCCGACGCCCATGCCGAGGACGACGTCGGCGTAGGTGTCGCGGCCCGGTTCTGCGTACGCGGCCGCGGCGAAGGACGCCCACAGGCCGAGCGCGCACACGGCGAGGGAGGACAGGAGCCACAGGAGGCTGAGGCCGGGGGAGCGCAGGCGGGCGTCAGACACCGGGTGGTGGTCCAACGCGAGCCAGGCGTCGGTCAGTTCCCGTATGCGCCGGTCGCGGCGGATGCCGAGGGCGACGCCGACCACCGCGGGGCCCAGCGCCGCGAGGCCGAGGACCGCGAGGACCGGGCCGAGGATGATCCCCGTGGCGTCCCCGTCCTCGATGTACTTGAGCGGCCGCACCAGCAGCACCCAGCCGATGACGGCGCCGAACCCGCACAGCCACAGCAGGAGCAGCCGGTGTACGCCGAGGTGGCGCCTGCGCAGTTCGTGCAGGGCCAGGCCGCGGTCGGTGAGCATCGTCTGCCGGTCCGGCCAGGTGCGCAGATGCACGGGAGGGGGAGGCGGTGGCAACGTACGGCTGAGCATGAACCCGACAGTACTTCGGGCCCGGGGAGCGGCTGAACGGTGGCTGGTGGGCGCCGCGGGTTCGGCGGCGAGGCGCCCTCCTCGGGGCGCGGGGCCCGGTCATGCCGCCCGCGGACGGCATCTGGCCACGTCACCCGTGTGGCACCCGCCAACGGCATCTGGTCACGCCACCCGCGTGGCACCCGCGAACGGCATCTGGTCGATCGGCGCGAGCCGCACCGGGGCGCTCGGGTTGGGGGCGTGGATCATCTGGCCGTTCCCGACGTAGATGCCGACGTGACTGATGCCCGAGTAGAAGAACACCAGGTCACCGGGGCGCAGCGCCGAGCGCGGGACTCGTTGGCCCGCGGCGATCTGGGCGTAGGTGGTGCGGGGCAGGGAGACGCCCGCCGAGCGGTACGCGGCCTGCGTCAGGCCTGAGCAGTCGAAGGCGTTCGGACCTGTGGCGCCCCAGACGTAGGGGCTGCCGATGGCTTTGTACGCGTAGGAGACGGCGGCCGCGGCGCGGGCGTTGGGGGCCTTGGCGGCGGTGCCACGCTGAAGGGTGCGGGCGTCGAGCTCGCGGGCGCCCGGCTGAGGGGCGCGGGTGTCCGAGCGGGCGGCCCGGCCGTGGTCGCCGGTGAACTCCGCGCGCTCTTCCTCGGTGAGCTGGGCCAGCAGCCGCTTGGCCTCGCCGAGCTTGGTGATGACGGTCCTCTTGTGCTTCCTCAGGTCCGCCTGGCGTGAGCGGAGGGCGGATAGGCGGTCGTCGGCCTCGGTGCGCAGCTGGTCGATCTCCCGAAGCTGCTTGCGTACGCCGCCGACGGCCGCGGCCTGACGGCTGCCCGCCCGGTCGACGAGCGAGGCACGGTCCAGGAACTGTTCGGGGTCCGAGGAGAGCGCGAGCTGGACGGAAGGGTCGATGCCGCCCGCGCGGTACTGGGCGGCCGCGTAGGAACCGAGGCTGTCACGGGCGGCGTTGAGCTTCTCCGTCTTGCGGGCCGCCTCGTCACGCAGCCCGCCGAGCGATTTCTCGGCCTTCCGGGCCTTCTCCTTCGCGCCGTTGTACTTCTCGGTGGCGACCTCCGCCTCACGGTAGAGCGCGTCGACCTTGGATCTCACCTCGGCGGGGCTGAGCCGGGGGTCCGCGTGTCCCGAGCCTTCGAGGGCGGTCGCCGAGGCGGCTCCCGCGAGGGCGAGGGTGGCGGCGGTGCGGGCCGTGTGGCCGGTGAGCGAGCGCTGTCTGGGCTTGCGGTGCGCTGCCACTAAGAGGGCTCCTTACCTGTCCGGCGGCGGCCCGCACAGGGGGAGCGCGCCGCCGCCGGATTTCTCGGCGGTGGTGGCCGACTGCTGCCCTCGGCGGGCGGCGGTGGGGAGCCGGTCACCTGGTGAAGGACGCTAAACCTGGCCGTCACGGGCCGGTGTCGGATTGCGCGTAATCGTCATAAGTGGGCGGAATGGCGAACGTTTCTGTCCGTACCGATGGTGAGGCGATGCCCTCTTCGCTCACAACTGCGACTAGTAGGGCGTTTGTGCCTACCGGGGCCGTAGCGGAGTGGTATGGGGCCGCCTACGGGGAGCGGTGAGGGGCCCGGCTAGGCTCCGGCCTCATGGACGTACTCATCCATCTCTTCGTCGGCCTGCACATCATCGGCATCGCCTCGCTCCTGGGCGGCTTCCTGACCCAGATGAAGCAGATGGGCCAGGGCACCGCCCGCTTCAGCCCCGCGATGCTGCACGGCGCGCTGGTCATGCTCGTCACCGGTGTGGCCCTGGTGGGCCTCAACCAGGCGGACGACAACACGGTCAACAACCTCAAGATCGGCATCAAGATGGCCGTGTTGATCGTGATCCTCGCGCTGGTCTATGTGAAGCGGGACGAGGAGAAGGTCGACAAAGGCATGTTCGGCGCGGTGGGGCTGCTGACCACGGCGAACATCTTCATCGCCGTCCTGTGGACCTGATGCCTCTGCTGGACCTGACGGCCTCTGCGGACGAACGCCCCCTGAGCGCCCTCTACGCGCGCGTGGCACGCACTCCCGGGAGAGTGCGTGCCACGCGCGTAGAGGGCGCTTTTTTCGTGGTCAGGCCGGGCGCACCACGCTGTGGATCGGCATGTAGTAGATCGACTCGACCCGTACGTTCGTGCCCGGCTTCGGGGCGTGGATCATCTTGCCGTCGCCGATGTAGATCCCTACGTGACTGATGTCGTCGTAGAAGAAGACCAGGTCACCGGGTTCGGCGTCGGCGGTCTTCACGGTCGTGCCGGCCTTCACCTGGTCCCACGTGGTGCGCGGCAGCGAGATGCCCGCGGCCTTCCACGCGTCCTGGGTGAGGCCCGAGCAGTCGTACGAGTCGGGTCCCGTGGCGCCCCAAACGTACGGCTTGCCGATCTGGGCCTCGGCGAAGCGGATCACCTTCGCGGCCTTGGTGGCGTAGCCGCCGTCCGTGCTGCCGGAGCCGGAGCCGCTGCCTGAGCCCGCGCCGCTGCCCGAGCCGGAGCCCTCGCCCTGCCCTTGGCCCTGGCCCCCCTGCCCCTGCTCTTTCTCCTTCTCCTTCTGCGCCGCCTCTTCCGCCTCGCGCTTGCGCTCCGCCTCCGCGGCCTGCTCGCGGGCCAGCTCCTCGGCCTTGCGCTTCGCCTCCCGCTTTTTCTCCCGCTCGATCGCGGCGAGCCGCGCCTTCTCCTCGGCGGTCAGCTCCGACAGCAGCCCGCGCGCCTCGCCCAGCTTCTTCTGTACGGCCCGCTTGCTCGTCCTGAGATCGTCCCGGGACTCGCTGAGCGTCTTGAGGCTCTTCGCCGCCTTCGTGCGCTGCTTCGTCGCCGACGCCTGCTCCGCCTGGTAGTCGTCGACGGCCTTCTTCTGCCGGGAGGTGAGCCGGTCCGCCAGGTGGTGCTGGTCGAAGTAGCCCTGCGGGTCGTCGGCGAGCATCATCGTGGCCGTCTGGGACGCGCCGCCCGTGCGGTACTGGGCGGCGGCGAAGGAGCCGAGCTGCTGGCGCGCCTCGTTCAGCCTGTCCGCGCGCTTGGCCACGTCGTCGAGCAGGCGGCCGACCCTCTTGCGCTGCTTCTCGGTCTTCTCCTTGGCCGAGTTGTACTTCTGGGTGGCCACGCCCGCCTGGTGGTAGAGGTCGTCGACCTTCTTGCGTACCTCTTCGAGGCTGGGCTTCGCCGGCGAGGAGGGTGCTGCCTGTGCGCTCTGCGACAGGAGCGCCACGGAGGTGAGGGCGGCCGTGGTGATGCCGACGGCCGGGGTGGTGCGTACGCCGGCTGACCGGGCCCGCGGCTTGCGGTGCGACGCCAAGGGAGGCGACTCCTTCCGTAGACCGCCTACCGGGTTAGCTGTCGGGTTCGGGCGGGTGGTCCGGAAGGTTGCCCTACAGTCCCGTACGAAGTACGGGACCGATTCACCCCAAGTTTTCGGTGGGTCCCCGGCTCCGAACATGTCGGACTCGGCGGAGGCCACCCGTTCCCGGCGGGGTTCGCCGGTGGGGGACGAGCGGCCCGCGCAGCACGCTAGCCAACTCGTGTGGCACGTGTGAAGGTTGATGTTCGATATGCCCGATACATTTCCGTGACTTTACGAGGGCCGGGGTACGGGCCCCGCAGCGGCGTGGCGGAGCGTGACGGGCCGCGGGCGGGGCGTGAGTGGAGTCCGGTGACCGGAACCCGGGGCGGGTTGTCAGTGGGGCCGCCTAGACTCGGGAGGCGATGAGCAGCCTCTTTGATGACAGCTTCCTGGCGGACATGCGGCCTTCCCGGGCCGCGGACGAAGAGCCCCCGCCGCCGCCCGAGGACAGCGCTCCGGAACCGGTTCCGGACGACTTGTTCAGCGGGAAGTTCGACGTGCCCATGGGCCGGGACACGCACTACCGCGACGGAGCCCCGCGCCCGGTCATCGACCCGGCGACGCTCCTGGAGGGGCTGAACGAGAACCAGCGCGCGGCCGTGGTGCACGCGGGCTCCCCGCTGCTCATCGTCGCCGGCGCCGGTTCCGGCAAGACGCGCGTCCTGACCCACCGCATCGCGTACCTCCTCGCCGAGCGCGGTGTGCACCCCGGCCAGATCCTCGCGATCACCTTCACGAACAAGGCCGCGGGCGAGATGAAGGAGCGCGTCGAGAACCTCGTCGGCCCCCGGGCCAACGCGATGTGGGTGTCGACCTTCCACAGCGCCTGCGTCCGCATCCTGCGGCGGGAGTACAAGAAGCTGGGCTTCACGTCCTCCTTCTCGATCTACGACGCCGCGGACTCCAAGCGCCTGATGGCCCTGGTCTGCCGTGATCTCGACCTCGACCCCAAGAAGTTCCCGCCGAAGTCCTTCAGCGCCAAGATCTCGAACCTGAAGAACGAGCTGATCGACGAGGAGGACTTCGCGGTCCAGGCCGCCGACGGCTTCGAGAAGACCCTCGCCCAGGCCTACGCCATGTACCAGTCGCGTCTGCGCGAGGCGAACGCGATGGACTTCGACGACCTGATCATGACGACGGTCCACCTCCTGCGTGCCTTCCCGGACGTCGCCGAGCACTACCGCCGCCGCTTCCGCCACGTCATGGTCGACGAGTACCAGGACACGAACCACGCCCAGTACGCCCTGGTGCGCGAGCTGGTCGGCCCCTCCGGAGGCGAGGGCGACGACCCGGCCGAGCTGTGCGTGGTGGGTGACGCGGACCAGTCGATCTACGCCTTCCGCGGCGCCACCATCCGCAACATCCTCCAGTTCGAGGAGGACTACACCGACGCGACGACGATCCTCCTGGAGCAGAACTACCGCTCCACGCAGACGATCCTCACCGCGGCGAACGCGGTCATCGAGCGGAACGAAAGCCGCCGCCCGAAGAACCTGTGGACCAACCAGGGCGCGGGCGCCCGCATCACCGGCTACGTGGCCGACACCGAGCACGACGAGGCGCAGTTCGTCGCCGACGAGATCGACAGGCTCACCGACGCGGGCGACGCGAAGGCCGGCGACGTCGCGATCTTCTACCGCACGAACGCGCAGTCCCGTGTCTTCGAAGAGATCTTCATCCGCGTCGGCCTGCCCTACAAGGTCGTCGGCGGCGTCCGCTTCTACGAGCGCAAGGAGGTCCGCGACGTCCTGGCCTACCTGCGCGTGCTCGCCAACCCCGAGGACGCGGTCCCGCTGCGGCGCATCCTCAACGTCCCCAAGCGGGGCATCGGCGACCGCGCCGAGGCGATGATCGACACGCTCGCGCAGCGCGAGAAGATCTCCTTCCCGCAGGCGCTGCGCCGCGTCGACGAGGCGTACGGCATGGCGGCCCGCTCGACCAACGCCGTCAAGCGGTTCAACACGCTCATGGAGGAGCTGCGGACCGTCGTCGAGTCCGGCGCGGGCCCGGCCGTCGTCCTGGAGGCCGTGCTCGAACGGACGGGCTACCTCGCCGAGTTGCAGGCGTCGACCGACCCGCAGGACGAGACCCGCATCGAGAACCTCCAGGAACTCGCTGCCGTCGCCCTGGAGTTCGAGCAGGAGAACGCCCAGGCGGCGAGCGTCCAGGAGGGCGCCCAGGAGGGCGACCAGACGGATGACGGTCAGACGGAAGGCGGGTCGGCGGAAGGCGACGAAGGGGCCGCGGCCCCGGCCGGTACGCTCTCCGACTTCCTGGAGCGCGTCGCCCTCGTCGCCGACTCCGACCAGATTCCGGATGAGGAGGACGACGGCTCCGGAGTCATCACGCTCATGACGCTGCACACCGCGAAGGGCCTCGAATTCCCCGTCGTGTTCCTGACCGGCATGGAGGACGGCGTCTTCCCGCACATGCGCTCTCTCGGGCAGGTCAAGGAGTTGGAGGAGGAGCGCCGCCTTGCCTACGTGGGGATCACCCGCGCGCGTGAGCGGCTCTATCTGACGCGGTCCTCGATGCGCAGCGCCTGGGGCCAGCCCTCGTACAACCCGCCGTCCCGCTTCCTCGAAGAGATTCCGGATGTGCATCTGGACTGGAAGCGGAAGGGCTCCGTCGGCGCCCCCGCGTCGTCCGGTCCCGCCGCGGGCATCGCCTCGTCGCTGTCGTCCTCGCGCTCGCGCACGGGCGGCGCGCAGGGCTTCGCCACGCGCCGCGCCTCGGAGAAGCCGGTGGTCTCGCTGGCGGTCGGGGACCGGGTCACGCACGACCAGTTCGGTCTCGGGACCGTGGTCGGGGTGAAGGGCACGGGGGCGAACGCGGAGGCGACGGTGGACTTCGGCGAGCCCAAGCCGAAGCGGCTCCTGCTTCGGTACGCGCCGGTCGAGAAGTTGTAACGCCGGGGGCGGCGGCCGGAGTTACGTCGGGTCGAGGCCGTGGCTGCGCAGCCACGGCAGCGGGTCGATCGCCGAGCCGCCGCTGGGGCGCACCTCGAAGTGCAGGTGCGGGCCGGTGGAGTTGCCGGAGTTCCCGGAGAAGGCGATCGTCTCGCCCGCCTTCACGGGACCGCTGGAGATCTTGTGCGAGGAGAGGTGGCAGTACCACGTCTCCGTGCCGTCCTTGGCGGTCACGATCGCCATGTTGCCGTAGGCGCTGTTCCACTTCGTGGTCACGGTGCCGTCGGTCGCGGCGAAGACCTCCGTGCCGTACGACACGGGGAAGTCGATGCCGGAGTGCGCCGACATCCAGTTGACGCCGGCCTGGCCGTACTGCGCGCTCAGACCGTGCTGCTTCACCGGCAGCGCGAACTTGGGGCGGAGCCGCTCCTTGCGCGCCGCCTCCGCGGCCGCCTTCTTCTGGGCGGCCACCTTCTCCGCCTTCAGGTCGATGCGCTCCTGCGTGCGGCTCGCGCGGTCCGCGAAGTCGCCCGCGTCCGCGGAGAGGTTGGCCAGCTGGGTGTCGAGCTTGTTGTTGGCGGCGGAGGGCTTCACGGACGTGGTGGTGTCCGGGGCCGAGGCCGTCGTGTCCTTCTCGTCGTCCCCGCCGAAGCTGCCCACGGAGGCGGCGGCCACCCCGGCGACACCCATCACACAGGCCGATGGCACGGCGACGGTGAGGAGGGCGGAGCGCTTGGCGGGGGTACGGCGCCGCGTTCTGGAGCGGCCCGCGCCCGATCCGCCGCTCTTGCCGCGAGCGGCGCGGGGGGCGGGGGCCGGGATCTCCGAGGTGGACCCGGACTCCGCGTCCTCGTACGGGGCCTCGCCGCCGTACGGGCTCTCGCTGTCGTAGGGGGCTTCGGGGGAGATCTCGTACTGCTCGGTCAGCTCGTACGGCTGCGGAGTCTCGTGCGACTGCGGGGCTTCGTGCGGCTCGTGCGATTCGTGTGGCTCGTGCGACTCGTGTCGCTCGTGTGACTCGTCGGCGGTGTTCCACGCCGTCGCGTCGTACGCGCCCGTGTCGAAGGACTGGGTGTCCCACTGGCCGGTCGCCGGGCCCTGGTCCCAGGAGGAGGTGTCCCACTGGCCCGTGCTGTCGGGGGTCGGTTGCGACGGGATGTCGGCCAGGTTCTGGTAGCCGCCGGTCGACCAGCCCGAGGTGTCGTAGCCGCCGGTGTCGTAGGTGGCGGCGTGCTGCTGTGCGGCGTACGCGTCGTAGTCCAGCGTTTGCTGGGTACTCGTGTGCTGGGTGCTCGTGGTCGCCCACTGGCCCGTGTCGTACCCGCTGTCCGCGGCGGTGCCGGTACTGGCGCCGGGCATGTCGCCGAAGAGGGGGTCGGTGGCGAAGCTTCCGGTGCTGATGCTTCCGGTGTCGAAACCGCCGGTGGAGTAGGCGTCATAGCCGTAGCCGCCGGGCTGGGCGCTTTGCTGGTCGTACGTCGCGTAGTGCGCGTAGTCGGCGCCGGGTGCCGAGGGCTGGGGAGTCGAGCTCCCCGACGGGTGACGGTCGTTCACCAACTTCTCTTTCGCCTCGGCAGCAGGGGCAGAGCAGTGCGGCGACTGTACCCGGCGGTATACGGGCGCGACAATCTACGGCAGGTTTCATGGTCTCAGGAAACGGGCATTCGGCCGTCTTTCGGCGGTCTGCGGGCACAGCCTTGGCCCTGCGTTCGAGCAACGTTCGATACTGAAGCTCTTTCTGGGAGCCCTGGTTCGGTGCCTCGCCGTGGTCAGGCGACCGTGAGTCCGCCCGGTGCTTCCCTGGCGTCGGCTCCTGGATGGGCCAGGTCGAGCGCCTGGCGTATGCCGTTCGCGACCGCCGGGTGCACGGGTAGCGCGAGATGGCCGATTCCGGTCACACGGATGTTCTGCGCGACGAGGTCGGGGTGGTCGACGCACGCCGTCTCCAGCGGGTCCATGATCTGGTCCAGGTCGCTCCAGAAACTCACGAACTGCGTGCGGCAGTCCGGCGCCGGTTCCTTCAGCTCCTCGATCACCGCGGAGCCCGGGCGCATCTGCCGCACGATCGGGTGCGCGTCCGCGAGCGGCGCGACGCGGGTACCGCCGTGCGGTGTGCCTAGCGTGACCAGCGTGCGTACGCGTACGTCGCCGCCGAGGCGCTGTGTGTAATAGCGGGCGATCAGGCCGCCGAGGCTGTGCCCGACGATGTCCACCTGGCGGTGGCCCGTGCGCTCGCACAGCTCATCGACGTGGCGGCCGAGCAGCTCGGCCGCGGTACGGATGTCGCAGGTCAACGGGGAGTAGTTGAGTGACTCCACGCGGCGCCCGCCGTCCTGGGACAGGGCGCGGCGGAGCAGGACGAAGACCGAGCGGTTGTCGATGAAGCCGTGCAGGAGGAGGACCGGGGGCCTGCTGTCCACGGGGAGGCGGGGTGCGTCGGGGGGCGGATGGACGGGCGTCGCCCTGCGCTCCTGGGCGATGCCCGAGGGGTAGAGGACGAGGTGGCCCGCGAGGACCGCCACTTCGAGGGCGGTCGCCTTCAGAAGGGCCAGGGAGACGCGGCCTGCCACCTGGGCGGAGAGCGCGGGGAGTGCTGCTCCCGGCAGCCTCGCCAAACCTGGCAGCCTCGCGAGACCCGGCACCCTCGCCAGACCCGGCAGGCTTGCCAGCCCCGGTAGTCCCGGTAGCCCCGCCAGTCCCAGCAGACCCGTGAGTCCCGGGGGCCTCGGCAGTCTCGGCAGCGGAAAGCTGAGCGCGCGAAAGGGGCGGGCTCCTGTGAGCGGCATCGTCGACCTCCCGAGTGGCGCACGGGAGGACGGCTCCGTCCCCCGTGTGCCCTAGGGGGAGTCGTGAGCGAGGAGTCGGCTGTGCGACGGCGTTCTGCGGCCACCGTGGTGCGGTGACGCCCTGCCCCCGTTGCGTCGCCGATGCGCTGGAGCGCCACGCCGGGCGACTGCCGACGCGGTGGTCCAACGATCTCGTTGCGGCTCCCCTCGCGCCTGGTCCGGGTGCGGAGCGTGAGCCCCTGGTAGTGGACGGCGCGCAGCGAACGTGTCCCAACGTGTGATTTCCCCCTCCCTCTCCACCGCGAAACTGCCGCTTGCGCGATGCTGGAGATAACGTTCGTTCACTTCCCCGGCCGGTGCGGTGCGGGGTATCTGTGCTTGGACAGATGGATGTCGGTACGGATATCGGTACATGGAGGCAGTGATGGGTGTGGCAGCCGGGCCGATCCGCGTGGTGGTCGCCAAGCCGGGGCTCGACGGGCACGACCGCGGGGCCAAGGTGATCGCGCGGGCCTTGCGTGACGCCGGTATGGAGGTCATCTACACCGGGCTGCACCAGACGCCCGAGCAGGTGGTGGACACCGCGATCCAGGAGGACGCCGACGCGATCGGCCTCTCCATCCTGTCCGGGGCGCACAACACGCTGTTCGCGCGGGTGCTGGAGCTTTTGAAGGAGCGGGACGCGCAGGACATCCTGGTGTTCGGCGGCGGCATCATCCCGGAGGCGGACATCGCGCCGCTGAAGGAGAAGGGCGTCGCGGAGATCTTCACACCCGGGGCCACGACGACTTCGATCGTGGAGTGGGTCCGGGCCAACGTGCAGGAGCGGGCCGGGGCGTGATCGGGCGGGGGCGTCTTGGACGGGGGCCCTCGGGCGAGGGTGCCTGACCGGGGCTTGGGGGTCGGCTCGTCTGCTTGATGACTCCGTAGCGATAGGGGCTGTGGCAGCGGGTGTGGCTGTGGCCGGGGTGTCTGCGGCCGTTGCCCGGGTGAGCGTGCGGCTCCCCGCGCCCTGGTTGGGCCCTATAGCGGCCCTACAGCGGCGGCAGCTCCTCCCGTATCGCCGCGCGGAGGCGCAACGTGGTGACCAGGCGCTGGAACGCCTCCGACCAGTAGCTTCCCGCCCCCGGTGACGCGTCCTCCGGTTCGTCGGGTATCGCCGTGAGCGCTTCCAGGCGGACCGCTTCCGCCGGGTCGAGGCAGCGTTCCGCGAGGCCCATGACCCCGCTGAAGCTCCAGGGGTAACTGCCCGCGTCCCGCGCGATGTTCAGGGCGTCCACGACCGCTCGGCCCAGTGGCTCGGACCAGGGGACCGCGCATACGCCGAGGAGCTGAAACGCCTCGGACAGGCCGTGCGAGGCGATGAAACCGGCCACCCAGTCCGCCCGTTCCGCAGTGGGCAGTGCGGCGAGGAGCTTGGCGCGCTCGGCGAGCGATACGGCCCCCGGGCCCGCGGCTTCCGGCGCCGCGGGCCTGCCGAGCAGGGCCCTGGACCAGGTCGCGTCGCGCTGCCGTACGGCAGCGCGGCACCACGCGGCGTGCAGCTCGCCCCGCCAGTCGTCGGCCACCGGGAGCGCCACTATCTGGGCCGGGGTGCGGTTGCCGAGCCGCGCGGGCCAGGTGGCGAGCGGGGCCGCTTCCACCAACTGGCCCAGCCACCAGGAGCGTTCGCCGCGCCCGGCGGGGGGCTTGGGGACCACGCCGTCCCGTTCCATCGCCACGTCGCACTCGTGCGGCGCCTCGACCATGAGGGTCGGCGTACTGGATACGTGGTCCACGGCCACGCAGGAGGCGGCCCGGGACGCCATCCGCCCGGCCAGTGCCGATTCGGGGAGCGCGGAGAGCAGTTCCGCCGCGGTGGCGCGGACGTTGCGGCTGCGGTCGGTGAGCGCCTGCTCCAGGAACGGCTCGTCCGCGGCGGAGAGGCCGGTGCGGAGCGAGTCGAGGAACATCAGGCGGTCCTCCGCCCGTTCCGTCGGCCAGGTCGTGGCGAGCAGGTCCCGGGCGGCGTGGGGGTCGTGGGCGCGGAGTGCGGCGAGGAGGGCCACCCGCTCCGCGAAGAGGCCTTCCTCCCAGAGCCGTTGGGTCTGGGCTGCGTCATCCGCGGCGGGCAGTGCCATGCCGCTGCCCGGGGTGGCGCGGAGGGCGAACTTCCAGTCCGGGTTGAGCCGGGCGAGCCACAGGGCTCTGGGTCCCGCGAAGGTGAGCGCCTGGGGGCGCAGGTCCGTACGGCCGCGAGCCGCGTTGAGGAGGGCGGGCAGCAGCTCGGGCGGCGCCCCGTAGCCCCGGGTGTTGGCCAGGGCCAGCCACTGGGGGAGGAGTTCCATCAGGTCCGGAGTGGCGCCTCGCCTGCCGCCGCTGCCGGTGCCGGGCTGGTCGGTGAGGAGCGTGGCGAGCCTGCGCCGGGCCGCGGGCGGCAAGGGCGGCCTGGGGTCCTTCGCCGCGGGCTCGGGCGGGGCGGCGGCCGGCACGGGGCGCAGTCCCGCCCTGCGTCGGACCGTCTGCACGGCTGCCTCGTCCAGGAGCGCGATCGGCGCCTCCTTGCCGGGGGCGTGCAGGGCGGCCGGCAGCGCGCGTCGATCAGTACCGAGCAGCGCAGCGGTGACCAGCTCCTCCCAGGAGGGGGGCGGGGGCGTTTGCTCGTCCCGAGGGGGGTGGGGGGTGGCCTGATCGTCCCGAGGGGTGTGGGGAGTGGTTACCCGGTTCCGAGGGGCGTGCGGGGCGGCCGGGTGGTCCTGAGAGGGGCCCGGGACCGGCGGGTTGTCCAGGGGAGGGTGCGGGGTGGGCAGGTTGTCCCGGAAGGGATGCAGGGTGGCCAGGTCTTCCTGGGAGGGATGCGGAGCTGCCCGGTCCTCCCGGGTAAGGCCGGGCGGGGTCGGCTCATCCCGGGGCAAGGGCGGGGTGGCCGGGGTCTGGCGAGAGGTGGGTGAGGGCGTGGTCCTCGTGGCAGGGCTGGGCATCTGTTCCTCCTCGCGTTCGTTCCTCAGCACAGCGGCACCGTCTCTCCCGTGCCCTGGGGCCAGGCCGCCAAGGGGGTGAAGCCCCGGTGGCCGCACTCGCCGAACACCGTCAGCGGTGCGCCTCCGGACAGGGCGATCAGGCGCCAGAGACCCGGCGAGGGAGTCGCGGGCGCTATGGGGAGCGCCGACGTGCCGTCCGCGTCGGCCAGTTGCCATCCGGTGTCGGTCCGGGCCGGTATGACCTCGGAGAGCGTCGCGGGCCAGGACTCCAGCCAGGGATCGTCCCGCAGCGCCTCGCCGTACAGGGCGGCTGCCTCCTCCGTCCGTACCCCCGGTGGACGCTCTGCCGTGGGCGCCGGGGCCGTGAACTGCTCGCCCAGGTCCGCCCGCGGCTGCCGCGCGCCCGGGTATCCGGTCAGCTCCGCGTCGAGCGCGAGGCCCACCGGCAGGGCGAGCGTCGGGGCGCGGCCCGCGGCGCCGTAGGAGAGGAGCAGCGCGGTGCGTCCGGAGTCCGTGCCGTAGAGCCAGATGCGGCGCGTGGTCAGCTTGCTGTCCGCCGTGTCGTATTGCGCGAGGACCAACCAGTGGTCCCGCAGCGGGGGATTCTCCGGCTGGGCGGGCAGGCCGACGCGGGAGCGGACCGTGGCCGCCAGCTCGTGCGGCAACTGGTCACGGCGGAGCCAGCCCTGGTCGAGGAGGTGCAGCAGGGCGCACTCCTCCAGAAGGCGCACCGGCCAGCCCGGACCCGAGGAAGGTATCGCCCCCAACTCCCGTACCCGCGCGGCCAGTCCCGGCGCCTGCGCGTCGACCATGCGGGCCGCCGTCTCCTCCCACAGGCCATACCCCGACCGCTCGGCCGAGGCCGTGCCGGCGCGCAGCAGGTCGGCCAGGCGCTGCTCCAGCTCCGTCGCCCCCGCCGTGATCCGCTCGGCCCGCTTCTCCGCTCTCCTGCGCGCCGCGTCAGCGTCCGCCGCGGGCGGAGCGGGCGAACTCCGCTTTTCCTCCGCTCTCTTGCGGCGGGACGCCAGCCACTCCTCGGCCCAGGCGGGCGGCGCCCCGTCCGGCACGGTGCCGTCGCCGCCCGACCAGATCAGCAGCAGTCCCAGCGCGTGCTTGCACGGGAACTTGCGGCTCGGGCAACTGCACTTGTACGCCGGACCCGCCGCGTCCGCGATGTCCACGACCGTCCGGTACGGCTTGCTGCCGCTGCCTTTGCACAGCCCCCACACCGCCCCCTCGTCAGAACTGCCCGCCTCCGACCATGGGCCGGCGACGCCGAGTTTGCTCCCCGCCTTGCGTGACGGAGCGTCAGGCGCCAGTGCCAGCACCTGATCCGCCGTCCAGCGCACCCCCTGCTGAGTCATGTCTCGAAGGTAGGTCCCGCCACTGACAATTGACCTGGGCGCGACTATTTATGCAGGTCAGAGGCGTGCGAGGGGCGATTGTCAGTGGCGTGGTGCACGGTGGAGACACATCCGGGCCAGACGTGCCCGGGCGAGCTGGAGGGGGATCGCTCCATGACCGTTTCCGTCGACGCGCCGACGTCCGCGACCGCGAATCCGTCGAATCCGTCCGGGGTGCTGCGCCCCCACGCCGAGCACGCCTTCGCCGCCGAACTGGCCGCGCTCGCCGCGCAGGACGACCGCCCGAGGCCGCAGCGGTGGAAGCTCTCGCCGTGGGCGGTGGCGACGTATCTGCTCGGCGGCGAGCTGCCCGACGGCACCGTGATCACCCCGAAGTACGTGGGGCCGCGCCGCATAGTCGAGGTCGCCGTCACCACGCTCGCCACCGACCGCGCCCTGCTGCTGCTCGGCGTGCCCGGCACCGCCAAGACCTGGGTCTCCGAGCATCTGGCCGCGGCGGTCAGCGGTGACTCGACACTGCTCGTGCAGGGCACGGCGGGCACGCCGGAGGAGGCGATCCGGTACGGGTGGAACTACGCCCAGCTCCTCGCGCACGGCCCGAGCCGCGACGCCCTCGTGCCCAGCCCCGTCATGCGGGCGATGGCCGAGGGCATGACCGCCCGGGTCGAGGAGCTGACCCGCATCCCCGCCGACGTACAGGACACGCTGATCACGATCCTGTCGGAGAAGACCCTGCCCATTCCAGAGCTGGGCCAGGAGGTGCAGGCCGTGCGGGGCTTCAACCTCATCGCCACCGCCAACGACCGCGACCGCGGGGTCAACGACCTGTCGAGCGCCCTGCGCCGCCGCTTCAACACCGTCGTCCTGCCGCTCCCGGAGAGCGCCGACGCCGAGGTCGACATCGTCTCGCGCCGCGTCGACCAGATCGGCCGCTCGCTCGACCTGCCCACGGGCCCCGAGGGCATCGACGAGATACGCCGTGTCGTCACCGTCTTCCGCGAGCTGCGCGACGGGGTCACGGCCGACGGGCGTACGAAGGTGAAGTCGCCCAGCGGCACCCTGTCGACGGCCGAGGCGATCTCCGTCGTCACCAACGGGCTCGCCCTGGCCGCCCACTTCGGGGACGGGGTCCTGCGCCCCGGCGACGTCGCGGCCGGCATTCTCGGCGCGGTCGTGCGCGACCCCGCGGCGGACCGGGTGATCTGGCAGGAGTATCTGGAGGCGGTCGTGCGTGAGCGTGACGGCTGGAAGGACTTCTACCGCGCGTGCCGCGAGGTGAGCGTATGACGGGGCAGCGCACGGAGTCCGCGGCGAGGGCCGGGGGGACGCTGCTGCTCGGGGTGCGGCACCACGGGCCCGGGTCGGCCCGCGCGGTGCGGGCCGCGCTCGACGAGGCACGGCCCGATGCCGTCCTCATCGAGGGGCCGCCGGAGGCCGACTCCTTGGTGCACCTCGCCGCCGACGAGGCGATGCGGCCGCCGGTCGCGCTGCTCGCGCACGTGGTGGACGAGCCGGGCCGCTCGGCGTTCTGGCCGCTCGCCGGGTTCTCCCCGGAGTGGGTCGCCATCCAGTGGGCCGCCGGACGTGGCGTGCCGGTCCGCTTCATCGACCTGCCGGCGGCGAACTCGCTGGCGCGGGCCGAAGAAGGGGGCGGGGCGGCGGGTCCGGAGGGCGATACCGCGCCGGTGGGCGAGGCGGCGCCGGGGGACGAGGTGGCTCCGGGCGCTGAGCCGGCCTCGGGAAACGACTCGGCTCCTGAGGGTGAGGACGCCGTGCGGATCGATCCCCTCGCCGTCCTCGCCGAGACCGCCGGGTACGACGATCTCGAGCGCTGGTGGGAGGACGTCGTCGAGCACCGGGGGTCGGGCGCCGACGCGTTCGCGCCCTTCGAGGCGCTGGGCGAGGCCATGGGGGCGCTGCGCGAGGCGTACGGGGACGGCGGGCACGGCCGCGACCTGGTGCGCGAGGCGCATATGCGGCTTCGGATGCGGGCCGCGCAGAAGGAGTTCGGGCCCGACCGGGTGGCCGTGGTGTGCGGGGCCTGGCATGTGCCCGCGCTGCGGCGCAGGGTCACCGTGGCCGCCGACCGGGCGCTGCTCAAGGGGCTCCCCAAGGTGAAGGCGGAGATGACGTGGGTGCCGTGGACGCACCGCAGGCTCTCCCGGGCCAGTGGGTATGGGGCGGGCATCGCGTCCCCCGGTTGGTACGGCCACTTGTTCGATGCCCCCGACCGGCCTGTCGAGCGCTGGATGACGAAGGTCGCGCGGCTGCTGCGCGAGGAGGACCGGCCCGTCTCGTCCGCGCACGTCATCGAGGCGGTCCGGCTTGCCGACACGCTCGCCGCGATGCGGGGGCGGCCGCTGGCCGGGCTCACCGAGACGACCGACGCGGTGCGGGCGGTGATGTGCGAGGGCTCGGACATCCCGCTCGCCCTCGTGCACGACAGGCTCGTCGTCGGGGATGTGCTGGGGGAGGTCCCCGAGGCGGCGCCCGCGGTGCCGCTCCAGCGCGACCTGACCCGGCTCCAGCGCAGGCTGCGTCTGAAGCCGGAGGCCCTGGAGCGGGAGTTGGAGCTGGACCTCCGCAAGGAGACGGACGCGGTCCGCAGCACACTGCTGCACCGGTTGCGGCTTCTCGGCATCGGCTGGGGTGAGCCGGTGCGGTCCCGGGGGAGCACGGGGACGTTCCGGGAGACCTGGCGGCTGCGGTGGGAGCCGGAGCTATCCGTGCGGGTCGCGGAGGCGGGGGTGTGGGGCACCACGGTGTTGGGCGCGGCCGGCGGAAAGGCGGCGGTAGACGCGGTCGGGGCGGTGACCCTCGCCGAGGTCACGGCGCTCGCCGAGCGGTGCCTGCTGGCGGAGTTGCCGGACGCGTTGCCCGTGGTGATGCGGGTGCTCGCCGACCGGGCGGCGCTGGAGGCGGACGTCGGGCACCTCGCGCAGGCGCTGCCCGCGCTCGTGCGATCACTGCGGTACGGGGATGTGCGGGGGACGGACACGGCGGCTCTGGGCCAGGTGGCTCTGGGCCTCGCCGAACGGGTCTTCGTCGGGTTGCCGCCTGCCTCCACGGGGCTCGACGCGGATGCGGCACTGGAGATGCGGGGGCATGTCGACGCGGTGCACCAGGCGGTGGGGCTGCTGGGGGAGTTGACGCCGGGGAAGCCGACGGCGGGGGCGACGGGGCCGGGCGGGGCGGGTTCTCAGGGGGTGCGGGACCGATGGGGCTCCGTGCTGCGTGCGCTCGCCCGGCGGGAGGCCGTCGCCGGGGTCGTGCGGGGGCGTGCTGTGAGGCTGCTGCTGGACGGCGGGGAGTTGGCGGACGAGGAGGTCGCCCGGCTCATGGGCCTCGCGCTGTCCCGGGGGAGCGATCCGGCTCAGGGGGCCGCCTGGATCGAGGGTTTCGTCGGCGGCGGATCCGGGGGCGGAATGCTGCTCGTGCACGACGACCGGCTCCTCGGCCTCGTGGACGACTGGCTGAGCGGGGTGTCGGCCGACGCGTTCATCGACGTACTGCCGCTGCTGCGCCGCACGTTCTCGGCGTACGAGCCGGGGGTGCGGCGCACGTTGGGGGAGCTGGTGCGGCGCGGGGCGGCAGGGGGCGGGGCAGCGGTGGGCGGGACCGGTGGTGTCCCCGGTTTCGCGCAGGAGATCGATGTGGTGCGGGCGGACGCGGTGGTGGCGACGGTACGGGTGCTGCTCGGGGCGGCGCCGGTAGGGGGGCGGTGACGTCGTGGGGGCGATGGGTGGGGCTGGAGTGGCTGGTGGGTTGAAGCGGGCGGCCGACGTGTCCGGAGTGGCTGCTGACGGGTCGGAGAGGGCGGCTGGCGTGTCCGGAGAGGCTGACGAGTCGGAGAGGGTGGCTGGCGTGAGGGACGGGCTTGAAGTGGGGGCAGACGTGGCTGAGGGGCGGGAAGAGCGGTTGCGGCGGTGGCGGCTTGTGTTGGGCGGGGCCGAGGGGGAGGGGACGGGGTGTGTGCTTGCGGGGCGGGATGCGGCTATGGATGGCGCGCTCACCGCGTTGTACGGGGCGGGGAGTGGGAAGGACGGCCGGGGGCGGGAGCGTGCGGCGGGGCTCGGGGGGTCGGCGCCGTCCGTGGCGCGCTGGCTCGGGGACATCCGGACGTACTTCCCCTCGTCCGTCGTCCAGGTCATGCAGCGCGACGCCATCGACAGGCTCGGCCTCTCCACGCTGCTCCTGGAGCCGGAGATGCTGGAGGCCGTGGAGGCGGACGTGCACCTGGTGGGCACGTTGCTCTCCCTCAACAAGGCCATGCCCGAGACGACCAAGGAGACCGCGCGGGCCGTCGTGCGCAAGGTCGTCGAGGAGTTGGAGAAGCGGCTCGCGACGCGGACCCGTTCCACGCTCACCGGAGCGCTCGACCGCAGCGCGCGCGTGAGCAGGCCCCGCCACCACGACATCGACTGGAACCGCACGATCGCGGTCAACCTCAAGAACTACCTGCCGGAGTACCGGACGATCGTGCCCGAGCGGCTCATCGGGTACGGGCGGGCCTCGCACTCCGTGAAGAAGGAAGTCATCCTCTGCATCGACCAGTCGGGCTCGATGGCGGCGTCCGTCGTCTACGCCTCGGTGTTCGGCGCCGTGCTCGGCTCCATGCGCGCGCTCAACACCCGGCTCGTCGTCTTCGACACCAACGTCGTCGACCTGACCGAGCAGCTCGACGACCCGGTGGACGTCCTCTTCGGCACGCAACTGGGCGGCGGCACCGACATCAACCGCGCCCTCGCGTACTGCCAGTCGCGGATCACCCGGCCCGCCGACACGGTCGTCGTCCTCATCAGCGACCTCTACGAAGGCGGCATACGCGACGAGATGCTGAAGCGGGTCGCGGCGATGAAGGCTTCCGGGGTGCAGTTCGTGACGTTGCTCGCGCTCTCCGACGAAGGGACACCCGGGTACGACCACGAGCACGCGGCGGCGCTCGCCGCGCTGGACGCACCTGCCTTCGCCTGCACGCCGGACCTCTTCCCGGAGGTGATGGCCGCGGCGATCGAGCGGCGACCACTTCCCATACCGGACACGGCCGCAGCGAACGGGACATGAGTGTGCATCGGGAGCAGGGGGCTTGCGCGGGGCCGGGCGTTCCGTGCGAGGATCGGCGCGCCGTGCGTGCGGAGTGACGCGTTCCGCAGGCCTGACGCTTCATCGCAGCAGAGGAATCTCTCCGTCTTGATCCCCGCTTCCGCAGCCGTTCCGTCCGGGGCCGCCGTGCGTGTCGTGCGCGCGGTGGCCGGGCGGCGCGCGTTGCGGGTGGCGTTGCGGGTGGCGCTGCTGCTCGGGGGGTTGCTCGTCCTCGGGTTCCTGTTCGGGGAGCGGGCGCAGGCGGCGGATGGGCCGCTGCGGCCGGCGGAGCGGGTTCAGCCCGGGACGCGGGCCGTCGCGGAGCAGCAGGCGCGGCTGGATTCCGGTGCGCTCTCCTCCGCTTCCTCTTCCGCTTCCTCTTCCGCCTCCGCTTCCGCTTCCGCCTTCGCCTCCGCTCCCGCCCCTGACCCCGCCTCTGCTTCCGTCTCTGCCTCCAGCTCCGTCTCTGCCCCCGCTCCGGCCTCCCGCGCCGTGCGGAACATCGCTGAGCCTGTGGCCGATCCGGCTGTCGATGCGGTGGATGCAGTGGATGCGGTCGATGCGGTGGTCGTGCCGGTCGTGGAGCCTGTTGTGCGGCGTGCCCCGCGTCCCGTGGGTGAGGGTGTTGACGACGTCGCCGATGCGGTGCGCAAGGCGCCGCCCGCGGCGGAGCTGCTTCCCGAGCAGCCGTTGCCGGGGCCAGGCCTGGACCCCGGTCACGGTGCCGAGCCCGCGCCCGCCCCGGGCCCCGCGCCCGCCCCGGGCCCCACGCCCTCCCCTGCCCCCACCCCGGCGTCCGCCCCCGAGGCACACGCAGAAGCAGGACCGCAGGGCCACGGCGGCCCCTGTCACGGCCTCGGCCGGCAGGGTGGCCGTCAGGGTGGCCGTGACGCAGGCGCGGGTGAGTACAGGACGGCGCGCGTGCCTTCGCCTCCGTCCGGGCCGGTCGCGCCCGGGGGCAGCCTCGGTGGCGCCACCGCCGTTGACGGCGGTGCCTCGCGGCACGGTGATCTGCATGCCGCCGCGCTCGACGGGCGGGCGCCGGTTCGGCTCCTCGCGGGACCCGGGTGTGCCGCGGGCCCCTTCCCGACGTGCGACAGGCACCGGGACATTCCCGAATTCCCTGGCTAGGGCAGCCCTTTCCCCGCGATGACCTGCCGCGCGGGGGCGGAACAGGTCTGCCCGCCGGTCCGTGGACTCCCCGGACCGGATCCGAGCCAGAGCACGAATTCGAAGGATCTGACGTAAGCATGAACAAGAACATCCGCCGTTCCCTCGTCATAGCCGCCGGTGTCACCGGGGCGTGGGCCCTCGGCTCCGCCGTCGCCAGCGCCGACGAGCTGCCGCAGCACTCCGTCGCGGTGCCGGACCAGGCGTCCGACGCGGTCTCCGACGTCACGGGTGACGTCGCCCGCGTGCCCGGCGATACCGCCGACGTGCGGGACAAGGCGTCCGACCTGCGGGACAGCGCGTCCGACGTACGGGACAGCGCGTCCGACGTGCGGGACAAGGCGGCCCACGTACAGGACGAGGCGCCCCACGCCCGTGGCGCCCAGGGCAAGCTCTCCCAGCCCAAGGCCCCCACCGCCCCCACCGCGCCCGCCACCCCCGCCCCCTCCGCCACCGCTGACTCCCTGAACGACGACGTCGACTACCTCTTCGGCCCCCTCTCCACCTTCGCCCCGCACCTCACGCAGGCCCCTGCCGAGGCCCAGGACACCGCCACCCCCATCGCCGACGAGACCGCCGCCGCCGTGCTGCCGCCCATCGCCGCCACCGCCGTCGACGGCGTCGTGCCGGTCGCCGGGCAGGCCGTCGGGGACGTGGCCGGGCTGGCGCGGGGCGTGGTCGGCGACGTACGGCCGTTCGCGGGCGGGGTCGTCGGTGAGGTCCCGCCGTTCACGCGGGCGGTCGTGGGCGAGGACGTCCAGCCCTTCGCGGACGGCGTCGTCGGCTCGGTCACGCCGCTCGTGCGGACGGTCGCCGACCAGGTGCGGCCCGTCGTGCGGGGCGTCGGCGGCAGCGCCGAGGGGCTGGCGCGGGGTGTGACCGGTGATGTCCAGCCGTTCGCGGGCGGCGTCACCGCGCGGATCCAGCCGTTCGCGCAGGACCTGACCGGCGGCACCGTCACCCCCCACGCCCGGACCCTCGCGGGCCACGCCGTCACCGGCGTCCAGGACGTGGCCGACGACGTGACGCCGAGCTACCTGCCGAGCGAGGGCCCGGCGTACGACTCGGTCGCCTCGTACGCCCCGTACGCCATTTGATCGCCGGTGCAACGGAAGCAATCGCCGGTGCAACGGAAGTAAACGGGCGGCCCCTGCCTCAGCAGGGGCCGTCCCCCGTTCCCGCCCCCGCGCCTTCGCGGCAGCGATCTGTGACCGTCATCACCGCCCAAATGTGATCTGCGATTTAGGGACCCACGTCCCACGGCGATAACCTGCGGGACGGACATGCCGCGTACTGGACTCCGTCCTACGCCTCCCTTGTGACAGCGCAGTCACGTTGCCCTCCGCGGCACGCCCACGCAGACAGCTGACACCAAAGCAGCGAGATCGCAGCGAGATCACGGATTAGGGACGGACGCGCGTGGACCTGTTCGAGTACCAGGCGAGGGACCTCTTCGCCAAGCACGGTGTACCGGTGCTGGCCGGTGAAGTCATCGACACGCCTGAGGCGGCGCGCGAGGCCACCGAGCGTCTTGGCGGCAAGTCGGTCGTCAAGGCGCAGGTGAAGGTCGGTGGCCGAGGCAAGGCCGGCGGCGTGAAGCTGGCGGCGAACCCGGACGAGGCCGTCGCTCGCGCGACGGACATCCTCGGCATGGACATCAAGGGCCACACGGTCCACAAGGTGATGATCGCCGAGCTGTCTCCGGAGATCGAGGCCGAGTACTACGTCTCGTACCTCCTCGACCGCACCAACCGCACCTTCCTGGCGATGGCCTCGGTGCAGGGCGGCATGGACATCGAGGAGGTCGCGGAGAAGACCCCCGAGGCCCTCGCGAAGGTCCCGGTCAACGCCGTCGAGGGCGTGACCATCGAGAAGGCCCGCGAGATCGTCGCGCAGGCGAAGTTCCCGGCCGACGTGGCCGAGGGTGTCGCCGAGGCCATGGTGACCCTGTGGGAGACCTTCGTCGCCGAGGACGCGCTCCTCGTCGAGGTCAACCCGCTGGTGAAGACCAAGGACGGCCGCATTCTGGCCCTGGACGGCAAGGTCTCGCTCGACGAGAACGCCGACTTCCGCCAGCCGGAGCACGAGGCTCTCGAGGACAAGGACGCAGCTAACCCGCTCGAAGCTGCTGCCAAGGCCAAGGGCCTCAACTACGTGAAGCTCGACGGCGAGGTCGGCATCATCGGCAACGGCGCGGGTCTCGTCATGAGCACCCTCGACGTCGTCGCGTACGCCGGTGAGGCGCACGGCGGCGTGAAGCCCGCCAACTTCCTCGACATCGGTGGCGGCGCCTCCGCCGAGGTCATGGCGAACGGCCTGGAGATCATCCTTGGCGACCCGGACGTCAAGTCCGTATTCGTCAACGTCTTCGGTGGCATCACCGCGTGCGACGAGGTCGCCAACGGCATCGTGCAGGCCCTGGAACTGCTCGCCTCCAAGGGCGAGAAGGTCGAGAAGCCGCTGGTCGTGCGCCTCGACGGCAACAACGCGGAGCTGGGTCGCAAGATCCTGAGCGACGCCAACCACCCGCTCGTGCAGCGCGTGGACACCATGGACGGCGCGGCCGACAAGGCCGCCGAGCTCGCGGCTGCGAAGTAAGGGAAGAGGTTAAGACACCACCATGGCTATCTTCCTCAACAAGGACAGCAAGGTCATCGTCCAGGGCATGACCGGTGCCACGGGCATGAAGCACACCAAGCTCATGCTGGGTGACGGCACCAACATCGTCGGCGGCGTGAACCCGCGCAAGGCGGGCACGAAGGTCGACTTCGACGGCACCGAGGTCCCGGTCTTCGGCTCCGTCAAGGAGGCCATGGAGAAGACGGGCGCCAACGTCTCCGTCCTCTTCGTGCCGCCGGCCTTCTCCAAGGCCGCCGTCGTCGAGGCGATCGACGCCGAGATCCCCCTCGCCGTCGTCATCACCGAGGGCATCGCCGTCCACGACTCCGCCGCCTTCTGGGCGTACGCGAAGTCGAAGGGCAACAAGACCCGCATCATCGGCCCGAACTGCCCCGGTCTCATCACCCCGGGCCAGTCGAACGCCGGCATCATCCCGGGCGACATCACGAAGCCGGGCCGCATCGGCCTGGTCTCGAAGTCCGGCACGCTGACGTACCAGATGATGTACGAGCTGCGTGACATCGGCTTCTCGTCGGCCGTCGGCATCGGTGGCGACCCGGTCATCGGCACGACGCACATCGACGCCCTGGAGGCGTTCGAGGCCGACCCCGACACCGACCTGATCGTGATGATCGGTGAGATCGGCGGCGACGCCGAGGAGCGCGCGGCGGAGTACATCAAGGCCAACGTGACCAAGCCGGTCGTCGGCTACGTCGCGGGCTTCACGGCGCCCGAGGGCAAGACGATGGGCCACGCCGGCGCCATCGTCTCCGGCTCCTCCGGCACGGCCGCCGCCAAGAAGGAGGCCCTCGAGGCCGCGGGCGTCAAGGTCGGCAAGACGCCGACCGAGACGGCGAAGCTGGCGCGAGCCATCCTGGCCGGCTGACCCAGCCTTCGAAAGAGCGGGCCCGCACCTCTTGTGAGGTGCGGGCCCGCTTCTCATTTCTCCGGGGCGCCTCGCGGCGGGCGCTACTTGGCCTGGGGGACGAGGCGGTGGGGCCCGCTCGGCACCTCCCCGCGGAGTTTCGCGCGCAGTTCCTCCTCCTCGTACGTGAGGGGGCCCGGGCCCATGAGGGGCGGCACGCCGCTGACGGCCCGGCCCGGGGCCTGCGGGGGCTCGTAGTGGGTGGGGGCCGTGCGCAGGGTCAGGGCCGTGGCGCCGATGATCAGGGTCGTGAAGGCGATGGCCGCGCGGGTCCAGACGCGGGCGCGGTGCTCGCCGGTGATCCTGACCCGTTCCGGTTTCGGCGGCCGGAGCTTCTCCGCGCCGCCCAGCGCGGCGAGGCGCCGGTGCAGTGTCTCGGGCTCGGCCAGGTCGGGCAGCCGCTCGGCGATGGCCTCGCGCGCGTGCAGGAGGCGGTTCGCGGCGGTGGGCGTGCTCGCCTCCGTCTCGGCCGCGGTCTCCGGCAGGTCGAGGCCGACGCCGTCGTAGAGCAGCAGGGTGCGGCGCTGGGCGGGTGACAGGCTCAGGAGTACGTCGAGGAAGGCGCGGTCGGCCGGTTCGGCGGGCGGGGCGTCCGGGCGCCGCAGGGAGGGGCGGAAGCTGTGCCAGGGCGACATCGCGTACTCGTGCACGGCGGCGCGGACCCAGCCCGCGGGGTCGCGGTCAACGGCCACCTCGGGCCAGCGGTACCACGCCTGCTGGAAGGCGCGCTCCACCGCTTCCTGCGCCAGGGTGCGGCGTCCCGTGAGCACGTAGGCCTGGCGGACCAGGGCGGGGGCCGTGTGGGCGCAGAGGGCGTCGAAGGCTTGTGCGGGGGTGGCGGGCCGAGCGGGGGTGGGGGGCTGTGGGGCCGAGGGCTCGGGGGTGGCCTCCGCTGCGGGCTCGGCGTCGGCTTCCGGGGCGGGCTTGGGCTCGGGCTCGGGGGCGAGGGTGAGGGCGAGGGGTGACGGCTGGTGGGCGTGGCCGGTCACCGCGACCGGGGCCGGGGCCACTGCCGTCGGGGTGTACGGTTTCGCCGCGCGTTTGACCGGGGGCTCGGGTCTAGTCGTCGACCGGCTGCCGTCCGTGCGGGGCGCCTGCCTGTTCCGCCGTGGAGCGGCCTGTTCCTCCGCCAGGGCGTTCAGGAGCTTCGCGTACGCCTCATGGGAGCGGCCACGGGGGTGCGTGCGGCCCTTTTCCCAGGAGCGGACCGTTTCGCGCGTGACGCCCAGCTTCGCGGCGACATCGGCATGGCTCAGCGACTTCGCCTCGCGCAGCCTGCGGCGTTCCTTGGGGGACGGCAGAGACGTGGCAGGGCTCTGGGGCATGTCGGGTTCTCCGCAGCGTGGGCCGACGTGCGACGGGCGGCCGGGCGCAGCCGATCCGCCGTACGAAAAAGTACATAAACGTATATTGAGCGACACATCCGATATTCGCCTGTTACGGGAAGAAAGCGCGTGTCGTTGGGAGCATGGGCCGGTGACCCAGACGACCGATCACAGCGCCTCGTCGCCGCCGTTGCTGTCGCGTGAGCACACGCCCGTCCGTTCCCCCGGGTTCGCCACCTGCCTGGCGGGCGGGGCCGTCGCGGCGGGCCTGGGGCTCGGCGCGCTCGCCGTCCTGGTGATCGTCCTGTGGATCAGTTCGCCGTATCCGGACAGCGGTCCCGACGGGGCGCTGCACGTCGCGGCGGGGCTGTGGCTGCTCGCGCACGGCACGGAACTGATCAGGACGGACACCCTCGCCGGGCCGCCCGCGCCGGTCGGCGTGACACCGCTGCTCCTCGTCCTGCTGCCGGGCTGGCTCGTGCACCGCGCGGCGCGGGACGCGACGGCCCCCGAGGAGCGCGGGCACCCGGCGCGGACCGCCTGGTGCGGGGTGGTGAGCGGCTATCTGCTGGTCGGCGTGGCCGCGGCGCTGTACGCGACGGGCGGCGAGCTGCGGCCCGACCTGGTCGGCGCGGCGATCCATGTGCCGCTCCTTGTGGCGGTGGCGGCGGCGCTCGGGGTGTGGACGGCGCACGGCTGCCCGCGCGGGCCGCTCCCGGTCTCCCTGCGGCCCGCGCTGGCGGCGCTGCCCCAAGGGGTACGGGCTCATTGCGTACGAGGGGTCTTCGTGCGCGGCACCACGCTTGCCGTGGCGCGGGCCGGTCTTGTGGGGGCGGCGGTGCTCGTGGTCGGCGGCGCGGTGCTGGTCACGGTGTCGATCGCGCTGCACGCGGGGCTCGTACGGGAGTCGTTCGCGCAGGTCACCGACGTGTGGTCGGGGCGGTTCGCGGTACTGCTTTTGATGCTCGCGCTGGTGCCGAACGCGGGGGTGTGGGGCGCGGCGTACGGCCTCGGCCCCGGCTTCGTACTCGGTACGGGGAGCGTGGTGAGCCCCCTCGCGGCGGACGCGGTGCCGATGCTGCCGGCGTTCCCGCTGCTCGCGGCGGTGCCTTCGCAGGGGCCAGGGTCGCCGCTCACCTGGGCGGCCGGGGCGGTGCCGGTGGGGGCGGGGCTCGCGGTGGCCTGGTGCGCGGTCCAACTGGCGGCGCCCGCGTTCGGGGAGCGGGAGGAGGCCTGGTCACGGAGGCGCACGGCGGCGGCAGCGGCGATGGCGGCGGCGATGTGCGGGGCGACCATGGCGGGCCTCGCGGCGCTGGCGGGCGGCCCGATGGGAGTGGCGGTATTGGCCGACTTCGGCCCGGTGTGGTGGCAGACGGGCGCGGCGGCACTGGCGTGGACGGCGGTGGTGGGGGTGCCGGGGGCATTGGCGTTGCGGGGGTGGCGGGTGCGGGTGCGGGTGCTGGCCGGGGCGCCTCAAGCGGGGGTGCCTGGTCCCGGGGGCGGGGTGGGGGCTTCCCGTGGCCGCGCGCTGATCGGGGCGCCGAGGGCGCTGGGGCGCCGGGTTTGGCGTCGGGGTTCGGGGCTCACTGGGCCCGGTGCCGGGCCGACTGACGCGGGGGGATCCCCCGGTGCGGTGCCCGCCGGGCCGTCCGACAGCGAGCCCTCGCCCGGCGCCACCCGCCGGGCCTGGCTCCCCCCGAGGCGGGAGCGGCTGCCGCAGCCCGCAACGGAGCACGACGGACGCCCGCGCCTGGGGTTGCCCCGCGTCAGCCTTCCTTGGCGGAGCCGAGCCACCACGGACACGCCCTCGCCCCAGGAGACGGCTGCGGAGCCGGGCCCGCGGCCGAGCGAGGACACCCCTGGCCCCGAACCCTCCAACCCCTCCGAGCCTCCTGGACTCCCCGAACCCCCCGCCACCCCGCCCGACTTCGAGCCGTACAGCTTTCTGCCCGAGAAGGCGGCGCCCCCGCGCGCCAAGCGTCCCGACCTCCCCTACGACGACGCGTCCCCCTGGCACGACGACGCGTTCCGCGAGGCCCGCTGGCGGGCGTTGAAGGAGGCGGGGGAGGAACAGCCGCCCGAGTCACCCAAGTCACCTGAGTCGCCCGAGCCCCACTGAAGCGACCCCCGGCCCCACCCGCACAGAAGACCCACCCGCACAGAAGGCCGCCCACACAAAAGGCCCGCCCCCTCCCCGCATCGCGGAGTAAGGGCGGGCCCGAGTCCAGGGAAGCCTTAGTCCTGCTCCCCCAGGAGCGGACGCAGCTGCTTCGGGAGCAGTTCCTCGCAGGACTGCTTCGACGTGCTGGTGAGCGCGTCGTCCACGCACGTGTAGTAGTCCCGGTACACCAGCTGCGCCGTGAACGTCCCCGCCACCATCAGCAGCGCCAGCGCCCCCGTGACCAGGCCACTGATCGCGGCCGTCGTCTGCGGGCGCGTCGTCGAGGGAGGCCCGGCCGCGCCGCCCGGAGCGGCGGCGGCAGGCGCCGGGGCCGTCGGGTCCTGCGTACGCGGCTTGGCGCGCAGCGACTGGATGGCCCAGTTCAGCGCGAGCGCACCGAGCAGCAGCGCCACGTACCGCCAGCCGAAGAGCGCGAAGAAGAAGGCCCACATGCCCGAGAGCAGGGCGTAGCGCGCACGGCGCTGGGCCGGGTCCGTCGGGTCCCAGCGCAGGCCACCGCCGCCGGGACCGGAGGGGCCTTCCTTGCCGGGCCCGCCGCCCTGCTGGCCCGGGCGCTCGCCGAAGCCGCCCGGGGAGCGCCCGGGCTGGCGGTCGCTCCACTGGCTGCCCCACGGGGAGCCGGTGGAGCCGTCGTCCGAGCCGTCGGGCGAGGGCGAGGAACCGTCCGAGGGGCGGCGCGGCTGCCACGGCCGGTCCGGCGTCCCCTCCGGCGGCGGCGCGAAGGGGTTGTCGTCGTCCTTGCCCGTCCCCCGGGAGCCCGGGCCCCGGGACTCCGGTCCCTGGGAGTCGGGATCCTGCGGTGGAGACGAAGGGCGGCTACGGTCCGGCATCAGGTGTGCGTCTTCCCCTAGGTAGGTGTTCGGCGCCTTTCCCCCAGACGCTACCTTCCGTCCGCGCCCCCGTCCCGTGAGGGGCGGTTCCGTGTGCCGGTATCGTTGCTGGCGGTCGGCCGCTTTGGAGAGTTCCCCGTATCGCGGGGCCCGAAGCCTTCGTACGACCGTACAAAGACGCATCTCCCGAGAACTCCCGAGAAAGGGCCCCGCTGTGGCCGAGAGCGCTGTGGACCCGCGCCCCAAGCGACTCGTCGTGCTGGTCTCAGGGTCGGGCACGAACCTGCAGGCCCTGCTCGACACCATCCACGCCGAGGGGCCGGGGGCCTACGGGGCCGAGGTCGTCGCCGTCGGCGCCGACCGTGGCGGCATCGCGGGCCTGGAGCGCGCCGAGCGCGCCGGGATCCCGACCTTTGTCTGCCGGGTGAAGGATCACGCGACCCGCGAGGAGTGGGACGCCGCCCTGACGGCGGCGACCGCCGCGCACGAACCCGATCTGGTCGTCTCCGCCGGGTTCATGAAGATCGTGGGGAAGGAGTTCCTCGCGCGCTTCGGCGGGCGGTTCGTGAACACCCACCCCGCGCTGCTGCCCAGTTTCCCGGGGGCCCACGGCGCGCGCGACGCGCTCGCGTACGGCGTGAAGGTCACCGGCTGCACCGTCCACTTCGTCGACGACGGCGTCGACACCGGCCCGATCATCGCCCAGGGCGTGGTCGAGGTCCGGGACGAGGACGACGAGAGCGCTCTGCACGAGCGCATCAAGGAAGTCGAGCGCACGCTGCTCGTCGATGTCGTGGGGCGTCTGGCCCGGCACGGCTACCGCATTGAGGGACGAAAGGTTCTTATCCCGTGACCGCCGAAGCTATGAACACCGCGAACGCCGCAGGCACCGACGGCACGCGGCGCCCCATCAAGCGCGCCCTCGTCAGCGTCTACGACAAGACCGGCCTGGAAGACCTCGCGCGCGGCCTGCACGAGGCGGGCGTCGAGCTGGTCTCCACCGGTTCGACCGCCGCGCGGATCGCCGCCGCCGGGGTGCCCGTCACCAAGGTCGAGGAGCTGACCGGCTTCCCCGAGTGCCTGGACGGCCGCGTCAAGACCCTGCACCCCAAGGTCCACGCGGGCATCCTCGCCGACCTGCGCCTGGCGGACCACCGCCGCCAGCTCGACGAGCTGGGCGTCGAGCCCTTCCAGCTGGTCGTCGTGAACCTCTACCCCTTCAAGGAGACCGTCGCCTCCGGGGCCACCCCCGACGAGTGCGTCGAGCAGATCGACATCGGCGGCCCCTCGATGGTCCGCGCCGCCGCCAAGAACCACCCCTCCGTCGCGGTCGTCACCGACCCGCAGCGGTACGCCGACGTCCTCGCGGCGGTCAAGGCGGGCGGCTTCGACCTGGCCGCGCGCAAGCGGCTCGCGGGAGAAGCGTTCCAGCACACGGCCGCGTACGACGTCGCGGTCGCCGGCTGGTTCGCCGAGGGGTACGCCGCCGCGGACGACTCGGGCCACCCCGGGTTCCTCGGCGCGACGTACGAGCGCAAGAACGTCCTGCGCTACGGCGAGAACCCGCACCAGGGCGCCGCGCTCTACGTCGACGGCACGGGCGGTCTCGCCGAGGCCGAGCACCTGCACGGCAAGGAGATGTCGTACAACAACTTCACGGACACGGACGCCGCGCGCCGTGCCGCGTACGACCACGACGAGCCCTGCGTCGCGATCATCAAGCACGCCAACCCGTGCGGCATCGCGATCGGCGCGAACGTCGCCGAGGCGCACCGCAAGGCGCACGCCTGCGACCCGCTCTCCGCGTTCGGCGGCGTCATCGCCGTCAACCGTCCGGTGAGCAAGGAGATGGCGGAGCAGGTCGCCGACATCTTCACCGAGGTCATCGTCGCGCCCGAGTACGAGGACGGCGCCCTAGAGGTCCTCACCCAGAAGAAGAACATCCGCGTGCTGCGCGCCCACCGGGCGCCGTCGAGCGCGGTCGAGGTCAAGCAGATCGACGGCGGCGCGCTGCTCCAGGTCACCGACCGCCTCCAGGCCGACGGCGACGACCCCGCCAACTGGACGCTCGCCACGGGCGACGCCCTGAACGAGGGCGAGCTGGACGAGCTGGCGTTCGCCTGGAAGGCGTGCCGCGCGGTCAAGTCCAACGCGATCCTGCTCGCCAAGGACGGCGCCTCGGTCGGCGTCGGCATGGGCCAGGTCAACCGCGTCGACTCCGCGAAGCTCGCCGTCGAGCGGGCGGGCGAGGAGCGGGCGCGCGGTTCGTACGCCGCCTCCGACGCGTTCTTCCCCTTCCCCGACGGTCTGGAGATCCTGACCGCCGCGGGCGTCAAGGCCGTGGTGCAGCCGGGCGGTTCGGTCCGCGACGAGCTGGTCGTGGAGGCCGCGAAGAAGGCGGGCGTCACGATGTACTTCACGGGGACGCGGCACTTCTTCCACTGAGCCGCGTCCGACGTGCGACTGAACTGAGCCGCATCTGACCCGCATACGACGGTGGCCGCGCCCTTCCTCCAGGAAGGACGCGGCCACCGTCAGTGCCCCGTGCGGGCCAAGTCGCTCAGTAGCGCGGCCGGTTGAACCACGCGGTGCCGCTGGGGACGACCGGGGCCATCGTGATGACGACGGCGAAGACGACCCAGATGAGCGGGCCGATGATCGCGCTCGCGAGGCCCGAGTCGAGGCCGACGAAGAGGCCGATGAGGCCGACGATCCCGCCGAGCGCGCCGTAGATCACGGTGGTGATCCGCACGCCCTGGCCGCCGCGGCTGAACTTCACGCCGAGCGTGATCGACAGCGCCGCGAACCCGGCCGCGATCAGCGCGCCGATCACGGCGATGCCGGTCAGCGCGTCACCGCCGTCACTCACACCGCCGAGGCCGAAGTCGTCGGCGTTGTCGGAGACGTCGTTCGCGATCGCGGCGACGTAGAGGTAGATGATCGCGAACAGGATCTGCACCGCCGAGATCAGGAACAGGAAGACGCGCGCGGTGACCAGGAGACCCGGCATCGACTGCGGCATCATGTTGCCGCCCGGGTAGCCGGGGTACGCCGGCTGCTGCGGGTAGCCGTAGCCCTGCTGCGGCGGGACGCCGGGCGGGGCCTGCTGGGGGTAGCCGTATCCGGGAGCGGGCGGGGGCTGCTGGGGCGGCTGCCCGTAAGGGTTGTTCGGGTCGCCGTAACTCATGGCGGTCTTCCTCCGTCGGGTAGTGCGGGGACGACGCGGCACATCACGGAGGAATGTTCTACAGATGCGGTCCGTCCCCCCGACACTGCCCGCGGCACTGTGCCGCTCATCGTTCTTTAGGCCCGGCTTATTTGTCCAGCCGCATTCGGTATGTGTTGTGCAAGTGCAACCTCGCTGATCAGCGGGCGGGACCGCCGGGGCGCCCTGATTGGTACCGGGCGGGTCTCATCCGGGAAGATGGGGTCATGACCGCCCAGATTCTCGATGGCAAGGCCACCGCAGCCGCGATCAAGTCCGAACTGACCGCCCGCGTGGCGGCCCTGAAGGAGAAGGGCGTCACGCCCGGACTCGGTACCGTCCTGGTCGGCGACGACCCGGGCAGCCAGAAGTACGTCGCGGGCAAGCACCGCGACTGCGCGCAGGTCGGCATCGCCTCCATCCAGCGCGAACTGCCCGCCACCGCCTCCCAGGAGGAGATCGAGGCGGTCGTACGCGAACTGAACGAGGACCCCGCCTGCACCGGCTACATCGTCCAGCTCCCGCTGCCCAAGGGCATCGACGAGAACCGCGTCCTGGAGCTGATGGACCCGGACAAGGACGCCGACGGACTGCACCCGATGAACCTCGGCCGTCTCGTCCTGAACGAGCCGGCCCCGCTGCCCTGCACCCCCTACGGCATCATCCGGCTGCTGCGCCGGCACGACGTGGAGATCAAGGGCGCCGAGGTCGTGGTCGTGGGCCGCGGCGTGACCATCGGCCGGCCCATGCCGCTCCTGCTCACCCGCAAGTCCGAGAACGCGACCGTCACGCAGTGCCACACCGGCACCCGTGACCTGGCCGCGCACCTGAAGCGGGCCGACATCATCGTGGCCGCCGCGGGCGTCCCGCACCTCATCAAGCCCGAGGACGTGAAGCCGGGCGCCGCCGTCCTGGACGTCGGCGTCTCGCGCGACGAGAGCGGCAAGATCGTCGGCGATGTCCACCCCGGCGTCGCCGAGGTCGCCGGGTGGATCTCCCCGAACCCGGGCGGCGTCGGCCCGATGACCCGCGCCCAGCTCCTGGTCAACGTCGTCGAGGCCGCCGAGCGAATCGCCGCCGCGAGCTGACCCGGGGAAGGGGCGAGCGCATGAACGCAGAACCTGAGCCGGAGACCAGACCGGTCCCGGAGGCCGAGCCCGCTCCCGAGGCCGAGCCCGCTCCGGAGGAGGCCGTGCACGCCAAGGGCACGGTCAGCGCACCCGGACCGGACGGGCAGCCGCGCAAGGTCTCGCGCCGCTTCCCGCTCTTCACCCGGGACACGGCACGGCCCGAGGGCGGCGGCCGCGCGGCTTCCGGCGACGCGCCCGCGCCCGCCCGGCAGTGGCCGCTGCTGAGCGTCGCCTCCGTGGTCGGGCTCGGACTGCTGCTCACCGCGCTCGACGTCTTCCGCGTCGGCACGATGCTGGTGGGCGTCGCGCTCATCGGCGGCGCCGTGCTGCGGTGGGCGCTGCCGGACGTGGGCATGCTGGCGGTGCGCTCGCGCTTCACGGACATGGTCACGTACGGCGCGCTGGGCGTCGCCATCGTGCTCCTCGCGATGATGGCGCAGCCCCATCCGTGGCTGGAGATCCCGTTCCTGGACGACACGCTGCACTTCACGATCGACAGCTAGCCGCAGCTGGGCGACGGTGACCCGTCCTCCCCCGAGGGGACGGGCCACCGCTGGTCAACGACGCTACGCGCGCCCCCGCCGGGCGTCGTCCCCCGCTCGGCGGAGATCCCGCTGCTCCCGCCGTCGTATCCGCGCGGTTCCTACAACTTCCGCGGTACCGCGGGAGGTTGACGTTCCGCCGGCCGCACGCGGGTTACGCTGCGGCGATGCGGATGCGCCCCCTCGTCGTCGACGCGCTCATCGCGGCCGCCCTGACCACGGTGGCGGTGCTGCTCGGCCAGGAGTCCGTGCGGCAGGGCTGGCCCGCACTCGACGCCACCGGTTACGCGTTGGTGGCGCTGGCCAATCTCCCCGCAGTGCTGCGCGGCAAGGCGCCGCTCGCCGTGCTCCTCTTCATCCACAGCGTGTGGATCGTCTACGTCACGGCCGGCTACTGGCCCGTCCTGAACACCTTCGCCCCCATGCTCGCCCTCTACACGGTCGCGTCGCTGCGCCCCGCCCGCGTCTCCCTGCCCTGCGCGGTGCTGTTGGGCGCCGCCTGGATCTACGCGGGCCTTGTGACGGACGGCTCGACCATGACCGCCGTCGTCGCCCAGGCCATCGGCTTCCCCCTGGTGATCTGGCGCTTCGGGTACGCCGCCCGCCGGACGGCCGAACTGGCCAGGCAGCTCAAGCGGGAGCAGGACGAGCGGGCCCGGCGCGAGGTCGCCGAGGAGCGCGGCAGGATCGCGCGCGAGCTGCACGACGTGGTCGCCCACCACATGTCGGTGATCTCCGTGCAGGCGGGCCTCGCCACGTTCGTCTTCGGCTCGGACCCCGCCACGGCGCGCGCCGCGCTCGGCACCATCGCCGGGACCAGCGGCGAGGCCCTCGAAGAGCTGCGCCGCATGCTGCGGGTGCTGCGCGCGGAGGAGCCCGGAGACGGCGGGGACGGCGACGGGACCGGCGGGGACGGCCCCGCGGCGCCCATGCCCGGCCTGGCCCGCCTGGGCGAGATGGTGGAGCGGGTGCGGGCGGGCGGCGTCCCCGTCGAGCTGCGCGTCACGGGAACCCCTCGCCCGCTGGCCCCCGGTATCGAACTGTGCGCGTACCGCGTGGTGCAGGAGGCCCTGACCAACGTACTGAAACACGCCCACGGCGCCTCATCGGCCGTCGAACTCGTCTACCGGGAACGGCATATCGAGGTTTCGGTCAGCAACGACGGGCAGGGGGTGATTCAGGACAGAGTGCGCACCGGCAGTGGACACGGCTTGATTGGGATGCGGGAGCGGGCCAAGCTCTACGGCGGGACGATCAGCATCGGCCCGCTGAGCGAGGGGGGATTCGCCGTGCGTCTCACCCTGCCGACCTCGGCGCGGGCCGAGGCTCGGGGGGACGACGGGGCGGGATGACCGCTCGGGGGGACGACGGGGCGATGACCGGATGACCGGCTCCATCAAGGTACTTGTCGTCGACGACCAGTTCCTCATCCGCGCGGGGCTGGTCGGTCTGCTGCGCGCCGCGCCCGGCATCGAGGTCGTCGGCGAGGCGGGCGACGGGGACGAGGCCGTCGAACTCGCCGCCCGGACCCGGCCCGACGTCATCCTCATGGACATCAGGATGCCGGGCATGAACGGCATCACGGCCACCGCGCGGATCCTCGCCGAGGCCCCCGAACCGGCCCCGCGCGTCCTGGTGTTGACCACCTTCGACCTCGACGAGTACGTGTACGGGGCACTGCGCGCCGGTGCCTCCGGCTTCCTGCTCAAGGACTCCGGGCCCGAACGACTCCTTGCCGCGGTGGCCGCGGTCGGTGGCGGCGACGCGCTCTTCGCGCCCAGCGTGACGCGCCGCCTCGTGGAGGCGTTCGCGCGGCAGACCGCGGGGCCCGGCGGCGACGAGGGCGAACCGCTGCCCGACCTCGCGGCGCTGACCCTGCGCGAGGTGGAGGTCCTGAAGCTGATCGCGCGCGGTCTGACCAACGCGGACATCGCCGAGCGGCTCTACATCAGCGAGGCCACCGTCAAGACGCACCTCAACCGCACGATGAGCAAACTCGGCCTGGACAGCCGGGCGCAGGCGGTGGTGGTCGCGTACGAGACGGGGCTCGTCAGGCCGGGGACCCCGGGCTGAGCGCGCGACGGGACGGCGCCCGTCCTCTCCCCCGTGGGAGGACGGGCGCCGCCGTTCGGTGAGGGTGTTCCGGCGGATCGCTGGGACTCCCGGAATCTCCCGATGTAAGCGGTGCGTTCCGCTCGAGATCCAGAGTCATGGACGCGCCAATCGCGTTCAAGGGATGCCCTGGCCCTGTGGCACGGAGGTGACCATTCCGCAACGGTGTTCGCGGCCTGCAACGAGCCTGATCCGAAAGTCCGGTCGATTGTCCGGGGCGCCGGGAACTGACAGCGTTGCTCCGCGCATCCCTCTGGGTAGCGTCGGAGGGCGGACGCCGGGCACCGGCGGGGGTGGGGAGGGGAACGTACGGGGGCAGGACAGGCACGTACGGGGGGAAGAGGGGGAGCAATGCCTCGTTGGAAGGCGCTGCCGGACGAACTCGGCCCGGAGGTCAGGGAGTTCACCGACCAGTTGCGTAGGCTCGTCGACCACAGCGGTCTGAGTATCGCGGCGGTCTCGGACCGGACCGGCTACAGCAAGACGTCGTGGGAGCGCTATCTGAACGGGCGGCTGCTCGCGCCGAAGGGCGCGGTCGTCGCGCTCGCCGAGGTGACGGGCACGCAGCCGGTCCACCTCATCACCATGTGGGAGCTGGCGGAGCGGGCCTGGAGCCGTTCCGAGATGCGGCACGACATGACCATGCAGGCGATACGGATCTCGCAGGCACGGGCGGCGCTGGGGGAGCTGGGGGAGCCGGGCCGGGCACGCCCGCCGTCGGAGCCGAAGGCGAAGGCGCGCAACGGCACCGGGGGCGTCGGGAGCCTCACCGGTGTGGCCGGGCCGGCGGGCGTCTCACCCACGGTGCCGCCACAGGCTTCACCTACGGTGCCGCCACAGGACTCGCCCACGGTGCCTCCGCAGGCCTCGCCCCCCTATGGCGCGGCCTCCTCTTCGTACGCTGATGTGTCCACGTCGGCCTTCGGCGCGGCACCGGCACCGGCAGCGGGAACGGCACCGGCGGCCGTATCGCCCGACGGGCAGCGGCGGCGGCGGAAGCTGACGATGTTCCTCGCGGGCGTGGTCGGGGCGCTCGTCGTCATCGCGGCGGCGCTCTTCCTCACGGACCGGGGCGGCGACGGCGAGGAGAAGGCCGGGACCGAGCCGTCCGCGTCGCCGACCACGAGCGACGCCAAGCTGCCCGCCGGGGTGGAGTGCCGGGGCGCGGACTGCGCGGGCAAGGACCCCGAGAACATGGGGTGCGGCGGCGAGCTGGCGAGGACGACCTCGCGGGCCACGGTCGGCAAGACGCTGATCGAGGTGCGGTACAGCAAGACGTGCGCGGCCGCGTGGGCGCGGATCACCCAGGCGACGCCGGGTGACGAGGTCACGGTCACGGGGTCGGGCGGCGGCGCGTCGGCCAAGCAGAGGGGCACGGTGAACGAGGACTTCGACGCGTACACCCCGATGGTCGCGGTCAAGGCGGGGACCACGGCCAAGGCCTGCGCGGTGCTGACGTCGGGGGAGAAGGGCTGCACGGAGTAGGCGAAAAAAAGTGGGGTGCGGAGGTGCATGACCTCGAAAGGGGAGGGCAGGCGGAACGTACCCCCACGGGAGTGGTCACACCCCCACGGCGGCCGTCACGCTCCCTCCCCCGAGGTGACGGCCGCCCCCCGTTCGAGGGTGCGGAAGGGCTGTGGGCCGGGCCACATGTGACCCGGCGTTCACGGAAGGCCCGGGCGCGATAGCCTGACCGCCGGATCTCTCTTGATGCCAAGAGATCGATCATCGAGAGGCGATCGAGGACTCGAAGAGGCGTCGGCGGGGATCCAGGAAAAAGGGGATCCAGGACACCAGTCCGAGGGACAGGGAACCCCACCGCCAGCTGTCTTACGGAGATCGCCATGACCCGCACTCCCGTGAATGTCACCGTCACCGGCGCGGCCGGCCAGATCGGCTACGCGCTGCTCTTCCGCATCGCCTCCGGCCACCTGCTCGGCGCTGACGTGCCGGTCAACCTGCGCCTTCTTGAGATCACGCCGGCGCTGAAGGCCGCCGAGGGCACCGCCATGGAGCTCGACGACTGCGCCTTCCCGCTGCTGAACTCGATCGAGATCAGCGACGACCCGAACGTGGCCTTCGACGGGGCCAACGTCGCCCTGCTCGTCGGCGCCCGCCCCCGCACCAAGGGCATGGAGCGCGGCGACCTCCTGGAGGCCAACGGCGGCATCTTCAAGCCGCAGGGCAAGGCCATCAACGACCACGCCGCCGACGACATCAAGGTCCTGGTGGTGGGCAACCCCGCCAACACCAACGCGCTCATCGCGCAGGCCGCCGCCCCGGACGTACCGGCCGAGCGCTTCACCGCGATGACCCGTCTGGACCACAACCGCGCCCTGTCGCAGCTGTCGAAGAAGACCGGCGCCCCGGTCTCCGACATCAAGCGCCTGACGATCTGGGGCAACCACTCGGCCACCCAGTACCCGGACATCTTCCACGCGGAGATCGCCGGCAAGAACGCCGCCGACGTCGTGGGCGACCAGTCCTGGCTCGCCGACGAGTTCATCCCGACCGTCGCCAAGCGCGGTGCCGCGATCATCGAGGCCCGTGGCGCCTCCTCGGCCGCCTCCGCCGCCAACGCCGCCATCGACCACGTCCACACGTGGGTCAACGGCACGGCCGCGGGCGACTGGACCTCCATGGGCATCCCCTCGGACGGTTCGTACGGCGTTCCGGAGGGGCTCATCTCCTCCTTCCCCGTCACCGCCGAGAACGGCACGTACAAGATCGTCCAGGGCCTGGAGATCAACGAGTTCTCGCGTGCCCGCATCGACGCGTCCGTCAAGGAGCTGACCGAGGAGCGCGAGGCAGTGCGCGCGCTCGGCCTCATCTGAGTCCTCTTCCAGGGCGCTCCCGCCCCCGGCAGCCGTGCACCGCGGCCGCCGGGGGCGGTTCTGTTTCCGGGGCAGGTTTCCCGTCCTGGACCGTTGCCTACGTACTCATGAATGTAGTACTTCTTATACATGAGCGAGCAAGTGCACAACAGATTGGCGATGGTGCGCGCCGAACGGAAGGTGTCGCGTCAGAGCCTGGCCGAGGCGGTGGGGGTCCACTACCAGACCATCGGCTACATCGAGCGGGGGCAGTACAACCCGAGCCTCGACCTCGCACTGAAGATCGCGAAGTTCTTCGGGCTGCCGGTCGAGGCCGTGTTCTCCCTCGAGCCGTTCCGCCCGCTCACGGATGAGGTCTACGGGAGGAACCAGTGATGACGACCAGCGAGCAGCGCCCCCTGACCGGCTACGACCGGCGGATGTACCGGCTGATGAACCGCCGTGAGGCGGCGCCGCTGCACGCCACCGCCGCGCGCAGGCGTGCCGTGGTCTGCGCGCACATCGCCCTGACCGGCGTGAGCGTGGCGGCCTGGCTGTGCACCGTCGTGGGGGACCGGCGCTGGGCGCTGTTCGCCATGCTCGGCCTGCTGCTGCCGTGGTGCTTCGCGACCGGCGTCATCAACAGTTCGACGCGCGGCCTGCTCGAACTGCGCGTGCGCGCCCTCGACGAGCGGCAGCGCGCGGAGAAGAACCGGGTGGCGGCCCTCGCCCACCGCGCGATGCTCTGGGTGCTCCTCGCGGCGACCGTCGGCTCGGGCGCCGCCGCTCTCGCGGACGTGGAGATCGAGGGGCTCGTCTTCCCCGCCCTGTTCACCGTCTTCGTCGTGCACTGGCTGATGCCGCTCTGGGTGGCCGGGCTCACCGCGCGGGACGAGCCGGACCTCGACGACGACCTCGTCGAGGCCGGGGGGTCCGCGGCGGCCACCGGCGGAGTGTGAGTCAGGACTCCTGGACGTCCCGTAGAGCGGACACGCGGGTACGGTCAGGAGGTCGACAGCATGGAACAAAGCGCACTTTTCACCCCCGCTGTCGGCACGCGCAGTGACAAGGCGCACTTTCGGCCACCGAACAGGCATGCTTTTCCCGCCGTGGGGCAGGTGCACCCGGCTACCGCGAGTGACGGGCGGGGCATATGACAGGAACGGAAGGCAAACGGGACGTGTCCGCACAACAGACCATTCATGTGGGCGGAGAGTGGCTGAGCGCCGCCTCCGGCGCCACCCGCGAGATCCTCGACCCGGCAGACGCCAAGCCGTTCGCGCTGATCGCCGAGGGCGGGACCGAGGACGCGGACGCGGCCATCGCCGCCGCCCGCAAGGCCTTCGACGACGGACCGTGGCCGCACACGCCCGTCGCCGAGCGTGCCGCGCTGCTCCGCAGGGTCGCCGACCTCCTCGTACGCGACCGCGAGGAGATCGGTCTCCTGGAGAGCCGTGACGCGGGCAAGACCCTCGAAGAGGGGCGCGTCGACGTGGACTGCGTCGCGGACGCCTTCCGTTACTTCGCCGATCTGGTCATCGGCGAGGGCGCGGGCCGCGTCGTCGACGCCGGTTCCGACGACATCCACAGCGTCGTCGTGCACGAGCCCGTCGGCGTCTGCTCGATGATCACGCCCTGGAACTACCCGCTGCTCCAGGCCAGCTGGAAGATCGCCCCGGCCCTCGCCGCGGGCAACACCTTCGTCATCAAGCCCAGCGAGATCACCCCGCTGACGACGGTCGCGCTCATCGACCTCCTCGTCGAGGCCGGGCTGCCCGCCGGTGTCGCCAACATCGTCACCGGCCCCGGCCACACCGTCGGCGCCCGCCTCGCCGACCACCCCGACGTCGACCTGGTCTCCTTCACCGGCGGCCTCGTCTCCGGCACCAAGGTCGCCCAGGCCGCCGCGCTCGGCGTGAAGAAGGTCGCCCTGGAGCTGGGCGGCAAGAACCCCAACGTCGTCTTCGCGGACGCCTGCGCCACCGACGAGAGCTTCGACACCGCCGTCGACCAGGCGCTCAACGCCGCCTTCATCCACAGCGGGCAGGTCTGCTCCGCCGGTGGCCGCCTCATCATCGAGGAGTCCGTCCGCGAGCGCTTCGTCGCCGAACTGGCCCGCAGGGCCCGCAAGATCAAGCTCGGTCGCGGCACCGAGGACGGCGTCGAGTGCGGTCCGCTCGTCTCGCAGCAGCAGCGCGAGAAGACCGAGATGTACGTCGCCTCGGCCCTGGAGGAGGGCGCGGTACTCCGCTCCGGCGGCAAGCGCCCCGAGCCGAGTGACGTCCGGCCCGCCACCGGCTACTTCTACGAGCCGACCGTGCTCGACCAGTGCCACCGCGAGATGAAGGTCGTACGCGAGGAGGTCTTCGGACCCGTCCTGACCGTCGAGACCTTCCGCACCGAGGACGAGGCCGTCGCCCTCGCCAACGACACCGAGTACGGCCTCGCGGGCGCCGTGTGGACCAGCGACCCGGGCCGCGCCCGCCGCATGGCCCGCCGGATGCGCCACGGCACCATCTGGATCAACGACTTCCACCCCTACCTGCCGCAGGCGGAGTGGGGCGGCTTCGGCAAGAGCGGCGTCGGCCGCGAGCTGGGCCCCGCGGGCCTCGCCGAGTACCGCGAGTCCAAGCACATCTACCAGAACCTGGCGCCGCAGCCGGTGCGCTGGTTCGCCGGCTGACACCCGCCCGCCCCTTACGCGCAAGCACCTTGCACGACCTCGCAGGAAGAGGAGTAGCTACCCCATGGCCGAAACGCCCCAGTCCGCAACCGAGTACGACTACGTCATCGTCGGCGGCGGCACCGCAGGATCGGTGATCGCCTCGCGCCTCACCGAGAACCCGGACATCACCGTCGCCGTCATCGAGGGCGGCCCCAGCGACATCGACCGCGAGGACGTGCTCACGCTCCGCCGCTGGCTCGGCCTGCTCGGCGGTGACCTCGACTACGGCTACACCACCACGGAGCAGCCGCGCGGCAACTCCCACATCCTGCACAGCCGTGCCAAGGTGCTCGGCGGCTGCTCGTCGCACAACACCCTGATCTCCTTCAAGCCGCTGCCGTCCGACTGGGACGAGTGGGAGGAGGCCGGGGCCACCGGCTGGAACGCCAAGGCGATGGACCCCTACTTCGGCAAGCTGCGCAACAACATCGTGCGCGTCGCCAAGAAGGACCAGAACCAGATCGCCACCGACTGGGTCGAGGCGGTCAAGACCGCCCTCGGCGTCCCGGAGGTCGTCGGCTTCAACGACCAGCCGTTCGACGAGGGCGTCGGCTTCTTCGACCTCGCCTACCACCCGGAGAACAACAAGCGCTCCTCCGCCTCCGTCGCCTACCTCCACCCCCACATGGAGGCCGGTGACCGCCCGAACCTCCATCTGTTCCTGGAGACCTGGGCGACCAAGCTGGAGCTGGACGGCAAGACCGCGCGCGGCGTCCACGTGCGGATGAAGGACGGCGAGGAGTCGCTGCTGACCGCCCGCCGCGAGGTGCTGGTCTGCGCCGGTGCGGTCGACACGCCCCGGCTGCTCATGCACTCCGGCATCGGCCCCGAGAAGGACCTCGAAGCGCTCGGCATCCCGGTCGTGCACGACCTGCCCGGCGTCGGCGAGAACCTCATCGACCACCCGGAGTCGGTCATCGTCTGGGAGACCAACGGGCCGATCCCCGGCAACTCCGCGATGGACTCCGACGCCGGTCTCTTCGTGAAGCGGGACCCGGACCACAAGGGCCCGGACCTGATGTTCCACTTCTACCAGATCCCCTTCACGGACAACCCCGAGCGCCTTGGCTACGAACGCCCGGAGCACGGCGTCTCGATGACGCCGAACATCCCCAAGTCCCGCGCGCGCGGCCGCCTCTACCTCACGTCGGCCGACCCCGAGGTGAAGCCCGCGCTCGACTTCAAGTACTTCGAGGATGAGGGCGACTACGACGGGCGGACGCTCGTCGACGGCATCAAGCTGGCGCGCGAGGTCGCGCAGGCCGAGCCGTTCAAGAAGTGGCTCAAGCGCGAGGTCTTCCCCGGCCCCGAGGTCACCGACGACGCCGAGATCAGCGAGCTGGTGCGCAAGGCCGCCCACACCGTCTACCACCCGGCGGGGACCTGCCGAATGGGCGCTTCCCATGATGAACTCGCCGTGGTCGACCCGGAGTTGAAGATCCGGGGCATGGCAGGAATCCGTATCGCGGACGCATCCGTCTTCCCGACGATGCCCGCCGTGAACCCGATGATCGGAGTACTCATGGTCGGGGAGAAATGTGCCGAGATCCTTGGTGGTGACGGCCGATGAGCGAAGCCACCATGACGAACGGGACCGAGACCACGACGCCCGCCGCAGGGCCCGTGTTCGCCGTCAAGAACCTCTGGAAGGTCTTCGGCCCCCGCGCCGGACGCATACCGGACGACACCTCGCTGCACGGCCTGAGCCCCGCCGAACTGCGTGAGCGCACCGGCTGCACGGCCGCCGTGCGGGATGTGTCCTTCGAGGTCAACAAGGGCGAGGTCTTCGTCGTCATGGGCCTGTCGGGCTCCGGCAAGTCGACCCTCGTACGCTGCCTGACCCGGCTCATCGAGCCGACCTCCGGCACCATCGCCATCGACGGCGAGGACGTCCTCGCCATGGACAAGGCCCGCCTGCGCGAACTGCGCCGCCACCGCGCCTCCATGGTCTTCCAGCACTTCGGCCTCCTGCCGCACCGCTCGGTCCTCGACAACGTCGCCTACGGCCTGGAGATCCAGGGCGTCGGCAAGGCCGAGCGCCGCGCCAAGGCCCTCGAAGTCGTCGAGAAGGTCGGCCTCGAAGGTCTTGAGCAGCGCAAGCCGGGTCAGCTCTCCGGCGGCCAGCAGCAGCGCGTGGGCCTGGCCCGCGCCCTCGCCGTCGACCCCGAGGTCCTGCTCTTCGACGAGCCGTTCAGCGCCCTCGACCCGCTGATCCGCCGCGACATGCAGGAGGAGGTCGTCCGCCTGCACCGTGAAGAGGGCCGCACGATGGTCTTCATCACCCACGACCTCAGCGAGGCCCTCAAGCTCGGCGACCGCATCGCCCTGATGCGCGACGGCCGCGTCGTCCAGTGCGGCACGCCCGAGGAGATCGTCGGCTCCCCGGCCGACGACTACGTCCGTGACTTCGTACGCGATGTCGCCCGCGCCGACGTGATGAGCGTGCGCAGCGCCATGCGCCCCGCCACCGGCGACGACGAGAGCCGCGGCGCGGCCCTCGGGCCCGACGCCAAGGTCTCCGAGGCCATCGAGGCCGTCGCCCGCTCCGGCTTCCCGGTGCGCGTGATGGACGGCAAGCGGTGCCTCGGCGTGGTGGACCACGCGGGGCTGCTCGCCGTCGTCGCCGGGACCGCGGCCCCCGCGCCGACGCCCCCGGCCCCGGCCGCCCCCACGCCAACCGTCCCCGGCCAGGGCGAGGTGGTCGGCTGATGGCCACAGCCACCGCATCGAGTCCCGTACGGGAAACCGGAATCGGCGCGCTCCTGCGCCACCGTGCCGTCGGCAAGCTCCTGCTGCTCGCCGTCGCCGCGGCGGTTCTCGTGCCGATACTCAACGCCAAGTGGGCCTCCGGCGCCTGGCCGGACGCGCTCACCGTCGACCTGACCGAGCCGCTCGGCAGGACGACCGACTGGATCATCGACAACCGCGACAACCACCCGCTGTTCATCTACTTCCTCGGGCACATCAGCAACGCCATCGTGCTCTCCGTGCGCGGCGTCTACCTCGTGCTGCTCGCCGCCGGATGGGCCGGCGTGACCATCGGCGCCGGGCTCGTCGCCTGGCGCGTGGCGGGCGTCAGGCTCGCGGTCATGGCGTCCGCCGCGTTCGCCGTCTGCGGTCTGCTCGGCATGTGGGTGCCGACCATGCAGACGCTCGCCCTGATGATCGTGGCCGTCCTCGCCTCCGTGGTGATCGGCCTGCTGCTCGGCCTCGCGGGCGGACTCAACGACCGCTGCTTCCGCGTCCTGCGCCCGGTGCTCGACACCATGCAGGTGCTGCCCGCGTACGCCTACCTGCTGCCGTTCGCCCTCGTCTTCGGCATGGGCGTGCCCGCGGCCATCATCGCCACCGTCGTCTACGCCGCCCCGCCCATGGCCCGCCTCACCGCGCTCGGCCTGCGCGGCGCCGACGGCGGCGTGATGGAGGCGGTGACCTCGCTCGGCGCGACCGGGCGCCAGCGCCTGTTCTCCGCGCGCCTGCCGCTCGCGCTCAAGGAACTCCTGCTCGGCCTCAACCAGACGATCATGATGGCGCTCTCCATGGCCGTCATCGCCTCGGTGATCGGCGCGGGCGGCCTCGGCGACCGCGTCTACCAGGCGCTGTCCACCGTCGACGTCGGCCAGGCGCTCGCCGCCGGCATCCCGATCGTGCTGCTCGCCGTCGTCCTGGACCGGGTGACCGGCGCGGCCGGTGAGCGAGCCGGTGCCAACGCCGAGGACAGCTCCCCGCTGCGCGGCGGACGCGGCTGGGCCGTCGCCGCCGCCGGGACGGTCGTCGCCGCACTCGCCGCCCGCTTCGCGGACCGCGTGGACTGGCCGACCGGCTGGGTCGTCAACATCGCCCCGTCGGTGAACACCGCCAAGGAGTGGATGGTCGACCACATCTACACCGGCGTGCCCGTCGTCGGCGGCACCGCCGACTGGGCCGCCCACTTCACCGACTGGGTCCTGAACCCGGTCAGGGACGGCCTCCAGGGCCTGCCCTGGTGGTCGGTCCTGCTCGTCGTCGCCGCCCTCGCCTGGCTGATCGGCACCTGGCAGACGGCCCTCACCGCCGTCGCCGCGATGGGCGCGATCGGCGTGCTCGGCGTGTGGGACAAGTCCCTCGACACGCTCGCGCAGGTCCTCGCAGGTGTCGCGGTGACCCTCGTCCTCGGCTTCGCGATCGGCGTCGCGGCCTCCCGCAGCAAGCGGTTCGAGAGCCTGCTGCGCCCGGTGCTCGACGTCTTCCAGACGATGCCGCAGTTCGTCTACCTCATCCCGGTCGTCGCCCTCTTCGGCATCGGCCGCGCCCCCGCGGTCGCCGCCGCCGTCGTCTACGCGCTGCCCGCCGTCGTCCGCATCACCACCCAGGGCCTGAACCAGGTCGACGCCTCCGCGATGGAGTCCTCGCGCTCGCTCGGCGCCACCAGCTGGCAGCAGCTGCGCCAGGTCCAGCTTCCGCTGGCCCGCCCCGCGCTCATGCTCGCCCTCAACCAGGGCGTCGTCCTGGTCCTCGCCGTCGTCGTCATCGGCGGTCTGGTCGGCGGTGGCGCGCTCGGCTACGACGTCGTGTTCGGCATCGCGCAGGGCGACCTGGCGACCGGCCTGGTGGCCGGTATCGCGATCGTCTGCCTCGGCCTGATGCTCGACCGCGTCACACAGCCGACGGCACGCCGGGAACCCAGCGCCAAGAAGGGAGCGTGACATGCGAGTTCGTACGCGTGTCATGAGTGCCGTCACGGCCGGCGGCGCGCTCCTCGCGCTCTCCGGCTGCGGCGCCGCCGACATGAGCAAGCAGGCGTCGCCGTACGCGAACGCCGCCGGGGCCAAGACCGTGACCCTCTCGGTCCAGTCCTGGGTCGGCGCGCAGGCGGACGTCGCCGTCGCCGAGTACCTGCTCAAGAACGAGCTGGGCTACCGCGTCGACAAGGTCCAGATCGACGAGGTGCCCGCCTGGGACGCCCTCAGCCAGGGCCGCGTCGACGCGATCATGGAGGACTGGGGCCACCCGGACCAGGAGCAGCGGTACGTCAAGGAGAAGAAGACGATCGTCTCCGGCGGCGACATCGGCGTCACCGGGCACATCGGCTGGTACGTACCGACGTACTTCGCCAAGAAGCACCCGGACGTCACGGACTGGAAGAACCTCAACAAGTACGCCGACCGGTTCCGCACCTCCGAGAGCGGCGGCAAGGGCCAGCTCATGGACGGCTCCCCGTCGTACGTGACCAACGACAAGGCGCTGGTGAAGAACCTGGACCTCGACTACGAGGTCGTCTTCGCCGGGTCCGAGGCGGCGCAGATCACCCAGATCGAGCAGTTCGCCAAGGAGAAGAAGCCGTTCCTCACCTACTGGTACAAGCCGCAGTGGCTGTTCGAGAAGGTGCCGATGACGGAGGTGAAGCTGCCCGAGTACAAGGAGGGCTGCGACGCCGACCCGGCCAAGATCAAGTGCGCCTATCCGCACACACCGCTCCAGAAGTACTTCAACGCGGACTTCGCCAAGAAGGGCGGCGACGCCGCGGAGTTCCTGAAGAACTTCAAGTGGTCGGAGGAGGACCAGAACGAGGTCTCCCTGATGATCGCCGACAAGAAGATGTCCCCCGAGGACGCCGCGAAGGCGTGGGTGGACAAGAACGAGTCGAAGTGGAAGGGCTGGCTTCCCAAGTAGCCGCTCCTCCCGTTGTGGGCAGGCGTGCCGCAGGGCGGCACGGGTGGGCACAACGCACCGGTGCCGGGCGCCTTTTGAAGGGGCGCCCGGCACGGTTCAGACCAGCTCGCCGGCGATGTCCCGCAGGGCGCCCAGGCTCCGGTGGAGCAGACCGGGCCCGAAGGTGATCCGGGTGGCCCCGAGCTTCCCCAGCTCCTGAGGCGAGGGTCCGCCCGCCCCGGCCACCGCGTTGAGCGGCCCCTCGATGCCCGCCCGCAGCGCGGGAAGCGCCTCGGGCGGCGCCAGGATCGGGTAGACGCAGTCCGCTCCGGCCGCCACGTAGAGGCGGGCCCGCTCGACCGCCGCCGCCACCTCGGGAACGCCCCGCAGGAACGTGTCCACGCGGGCGTTGACGAAGAGCCGGTCCCCCGCCGCGGCCCGCACCTCCGCGAGGAAGTCGGCCTGCTCGGCGGGTTCCCTGAGCACGCCTTCGCCGCCGCCCTCGCCGCCGCCTTCGCCGCGGACGGAGTCCTCCAGGTTGCAGCCGACCGCGCCGGTCTCCAGGAGCCGTTCCACCAGCTCCTTCGCCGGGAGGCCGTAGCCGCCCTCGATGTCCGCGCTCACGGGCACCGAGACCGACCGCACGATGCGCGCGATCGCCGCGAACATCTCCCCGGGCGGCACCTGACCGTCCTCGTACCCGAGGGAGAGCGCGATCCCCGCGCTCGGCGTGGCAAGCGCGGGACTGCCCGCCTCCTCGAACACCCGGGCGCTCGCCGCGTCCCACGGCCCCGGCAGGACCAGCGGATCGCCGGGGGCGCGGTCGTGGTGCAGGGCGCGCAGGGCGGCCACCGGGCTCACCACGGCCGGGCGCCCGGCTCGACGCGGCGGCTGACCATCAGGCGGTTCCAGCCATTGATGACGGTGATCAGGCCGATGAGATGGGCGAGGTGCGCCTCGTCGAAGTGCGCGGCGGCCTCCTCGTACACCTCGTCCGGTACGAAGCCGTCGGTGAGGACGGTGACGGCCTCGGTCAGCGCGAGGGCGGCGCGCTCGCGCGCGGTGAAGAGGTCCCCGGCCTCCTCCCAGGCGTTGAGGAGGGCGATGCGCCTGGCGCTCTCGCCGTTCTTGAGGGCGATCTCCGCATGCATGTCGAGACAGAACGCGCACGCGTTGATCTGCGACGCCCGGATCATCACCAGCTCGGCGAGGGCCGGGTCGCCCAGCCCCTGCTTGGCGGCGGCGCTCAGCGCGGACATCGCGGCGCCGACACCCTGGTCCAAGTAGGTGGTGCGCGCGGTCACTTGAGGTCTCCGGCCTTGTAGTGGCCCGGCACCTGGCGGGTCGTGACGCCGAAGCGGTTCCACGCGTTGATGACGGTGATCGCGGCGATCAGCTGGGTCAGCTCCGCCTCCTCGAAGTGCGCGGCGGCCCTCTCGTACACCTCGTCCGGCACGAAGCCGTCGGTGAGGACGGTGACCGCCTCGGTCAGCTCGATCGCGGCGACCTCCTTGGCCGTGTAGAAGTGCCGGGACTCCTCCCACGCGCTGAGCTGGATGATCCGCTCGACGCTCTCGCCCGCGGCGAGCGCGTCCTTGGTGTGCATGTCCAGGCAGAGGGCGCAGCGGTTGATCTGGGAGGCGCGGATCTTCACCAGTTCGTAGATCACCGGGTCGAGGCCCTTACGGGCCGCCGCGTCGAGTCTGATCATGGCCTTGAAGACCTCGGGAGCATGCGTGGCCCAGGCGAGGCGGGGCGTGTGCTCGTGGACGTACTCCTTGGCGGAGGAGTTCGCGGGGGCGTTCTCGGACGTGTTCTCAGGGGCGGTCTCGTGCGTCGTCATGCCCTCGACCCTACGGTCGGGGTAGCCCACCGGTATGGTCCATTTCCATGGCGGAATCCTGGGCCAATCTCGGCGTCGACCTGCATCTGGAGACGGGCGGCGACGCGTCCCGCAACGGCGTGCGCAAGGGCCTGACGGACGCCCTGCGCGCGGCGGTGCGCGGCGGCCGTCTCGCCCCCGGCACCCGGCTGCCCTCGTCCCGCTCCCTCGCCGTCGACCTCGGCATCGCGCGCAACACCGTCGCCGACGCCTACGCCGACCTGGTCGCCGAGGGCTGGCTCACCGCCCGCCAGGGCTCGGGCACGCGGGTCGCCGAGCGCGCGATCACCCCGCCGGTGCGGCCCGCGCCGACCCGCAGGCCCGCGGGCGCCCCGACGTACGACCTCACCCCCGGCACGCCCGACCTGGCCGCCTTCCCGCGCGCGGAGTGGCTCAAGGCGGCCCGGCGCGCGCTGTCGGCGGCGCCCAACGCCGCGTTCGGGTACGGCGATCCCCGTGGCCGCGTCGAACTCCGCGAGGCCCTTGCCGGCTACCTCGCGCGGGCCCGCGGCGTGCACGCCGACCCCGACCGCGTGATCATCACCGCCGGATTCGTGCACGGCCTGTCCCTCCTGGGCCGGGTGCTGCGGGCGCGCGGTCTGCGGGCGGCGGCCGTGGAGTCGTACGGCCTGGACATCCACTGGAACCTGCTGCACCGCGCGGGCCTGCGGACGAGCCCCCTCGACTTCGACGACCTGGGCACCCGCACCGCGGGGCTCGACGCGGGCGCCGCGAAGGCGGTGCTGCTCACGCCCGCACACCAGTTCCCGATGGGCGTACCGCTCCACCCCGACCGGCGCGCGGCGGCCGTCGACTGGGCGCGGCGCGAGGGCGGGCTGATCCTGGAGGACGACTACGACGGCGAGTTCCGCTACGACCGCCAGCCCGTCGGCGCGCTCCAGGGCCTCGACCCCGAGCACGTGGTCTACCTCGGCACGGCCAGCAAGTCCCTCGCACCCGGGCTGCGACTCGGCTGGATGGTGGTGCCGTCGGGGCTGCGCGACGAGGTGCTCGGCGAGAAGGACGCGGCCGGGTGGTCCTGCGGCACGCTCGACCAGCTGACGCTCGCGGACTTCCTCACGTCGGGTGCGTACGACCGTCATGTGCGCGCCGCCCGCCTGCGCTACCGGCGCCGCCGCGACCAGCTCGTGGCGGCCCTCGCCGAACGGTCCCCCGAGACCCGCGCCTCGGGCATCGCGGCCGGCCTCCACGCGGTCCTCGAACTCCCGCCGGGCACCGAGCAGTCGGTCGTCCAGGCCGCCAACTGGGAACGCCTCGCCGTCCAGGGCCTGGCCCGCTTCCGCCATCCGCTCGCGGGGGTGGGGGAGCGGGACGCGCTGGTGGTGGGGTACGGGACGCCCGCGGAGCACGCGTGGGCGGGGGCGCTGGACGCGCTGTGCCGGGTGCTTCCGTGACCCGGCGCGCTCGTCCCCGCGGTCCTGTGGGCCTGCGCCCAAAGCCGTAACCGGCCTCGGCCGCCGGACCGATCCGATCGCGCCACACCCCCAACTACCGTCCCACGCATGACGAAAACGACACCGACAGGTGAGGGGCCGACCGGCCGGGTGACCGTGCTCGGCCTGGGCGACATGGGCTCGGCGATCGCAAGGACCTTCGTGGAGCACGGCTTTGACACCACGGTCTGGAACAGAACCGCGTCCAAGAGCGCGCCACTGGTCGACGCCGGGGCGACGGCGGCGGAGACGGCCGCGGGGGCGGTGGCGGCGAGCCCGCTCGTCGTGATCTGCCTGCTCGACGGCGCGGCGGTGGACGAGGTCCTGGCGGCCGTGGAGGGGGCGGTCGCGGGCAAGGTCCTGGTGAACGTCACGAGCGGCTCTCCCGCGCAGGCGCGGGCGAACGAGCGCTGGGCGGGCGAGCGTGGCGCGGAGTACATCGACGGCAAGGTCATGGGAGACCCGCCGGACGTGGGCAAGCCGCACGTCAGGTTCCCCTTCAGCGGCTCCCGCGCGGCCTACGAGGCCCATGAGCCGACGCTGCGGCTGCTCGGCGGCATCGCGTACCACGGGGAGGACGCGGGGGCCGCGGCCGTGGAGTTCATGGCCCAGGTCGCGATGGGCTTCGAGATGCTCATCGGCTTCCTGCACACGCTCAAGCTGGTGCGGGCGGAGGGAGGCGACGTGGCCGCTTTCACCGAACGCTTCGCGGACTCACTGTCCGGCTACCCGCCCCTGCTCACCTCGATGGCCGACGCGATCAAGACCGGCGAGTATGGCCCGGACCTCGGCTCGCTCAACGTCCAGGCGGCCCTGATGGACGACTTGATCAGCCACCGGGAGTCGGTCGGGGTGGAGGCGGTACGGATGCGAGAGGTAAAGACCTTGATGGACCACCGAATAGCAACCGGCCACGGCGAACAGGGCTTCTCCAGCCTGTTCGAACTCCTGACCAAGTAACCCTGCCGAAGAACGCCCCGGGCATGGGCGCCCCGTCAGGGGCGCGGGGAACGGCGCGCTCAGCCACAACGCACCCGCAGGGAAGGAACCGGAGCACAGGCGCCCCGCCAGAGCCCGCCGGGGAACGGCACACTCAGCCGTACCCCCAATACCCTTGGGTAGGCTGCCCGTTGAACCGCGCCGCCGCGTGCCACCGCCCCCACCGCCCAGGAGCCCCCCGTGCCCGAGTCCATGCCAGAGACCGAGTCCGACCTCAGCAGAGTCGACACCGCCCGGCCCCACACGGCCCGCATCTGGAACTACTGGCTCGGCGGCAAGGACAACTACGAGGTGGACCAAGAGGCGGGCGACCGCATCCGCGAACTCCACCCTGGCATCGGCGAGTACGCCCGCGCCGACCGCCTCTTCCTGGGCCGCGCGGTGCGTCACCTGGTGAAGGACGAGGGCATCCGGCAGTTCCTCGACGTCGGCACGGGCCTGCCCACCGCCGACAACACCCACGAGGTAGCCCAGCGCCTCGCCCCCGAGTCCCGCATCGTCTACGTCGACAACGACCCGCTGGTCCTCGCCCACGCCCGCGCCCTGCTCACGAGCTCCGCCGAGGGCCGCACCGACTACCTCGACGCCGACATGCGCGACGTCGACACCATCCTCGAACACGCCGCCCGCACCCTCGACTTCAGCGAGCCGGTCGCCCTGATGCTGCTCGGCGTCGTCATCTTCATCGACGACGACACGGAGGCGTACGACACCGTGCGACGGCTCCTCGACGGCCTGCCCGCGGGCAGCCACCTCGTCCTCAGCCACACCGTCACCAGCCCGTCGATGCCGGACGTGGACGCGGCCGTGGCGTTCTGGAACGAGCACGGGACACCGAAGCTCACCCAGCGCACCCCGGACCAAGTGGCCCGCTTCTTCGACGGGTTGCGCCTCCTAGAGCCGGGCGTGGTGTCGTGCAACCGCTGGCGGCCCGAGCCGGCCGAAGCCGACGCGCCGCTCCCGGACGAGGTGGCGATGTTCGCCGGCGTGGGCCGCAAGTGAGGTGACTGACGGCGGGCCGAGCCGCGCGGCGCCGTACCGGGGACAGGGGCGCAGGGCCCCCGGTACGGCACCGGACCGCTAGCTCAGCACCGACCGCAGCTGATCAAGACCCCAGTCCAGATCCTCCTTGCTGATCACCAGCGGGGGAGCGATGCGGATCGTCGCCCCGTGCGTGTCCTTGACCAGCACCCCCCGGTCCATCAGCTTCTCCGAGACCTCCCGGCCCGTGCCGTGCGACGGGGCGATGTCGACGCCCGCCCACAGCCCGCGCCCGCGCACCTGAGTCACCTTGCCGGTCCCCGTCAGCAGCCCCAGCTCGGCGTGGAGATGGTCGCCCAGCTCCGTGGCCCGCTCCTGGAACTCGCCGGTCGACAGCATGGCGATCACCTCCAGCGCCACGGCACAGGCGAGGGGATTGCCGCCGAACGTCGACCCGTGCTCGCCCGGCCCGAACACCCCGAGCACATCGGCGTCCGCGACCACCGCCGACACCGGCACGACCCCGCCGCCGAGTGCCTTGCCCAGTACGTACACGTCCGGCACCACGCCCTCGTGCTCACACGCGAACGTACGTCCCGTCCGGCCGAGCCCCGACTGGATCTCGTCCGCCATGAAGAGCACCCCGCGCTCCCGGGTCAGCTCCCTGACCCCCGCCAGATACCCGGCGGGCGGCACGAGCACCCCGGCCTCGCCCTGGATCGGTTCGAGCAGCACCGCCACGGTGTCGTCGGTGAGCGCGGCCCGCAGCGCCGCCAGATCCCCGTACGGCACGATGTCGAAACCCGGGGTGTACGGCCCGTAGTCCGCCCGCGCCTCGGCGTCCGTGGAGAAGCTGATGATGGTCGTGGTCCGGCCGTGGAAGTTGTCGGCGGCGACGACGATCCTCGCCCGCCCGTCCGGCACGCCCTTGACCTTGTACCCCCACTTCCGCGCGGTCTTCACCGCCGTCTCGACGGCCTCCGCGCCCGTGTTCATCGGCAGCACCATCTCCTTGCCGCACAGCTCGGCCAGGCGCGTGCAGAACTCGGCGAACCGGTCGTGGTGGAAGGCCCGCGAGGTCAGCGTGACGCGGTCCAGCTGGGCCTTGGCCGCATCGACCAGCCTGCGGTTGCCGTGCCCGAAGTTGAGCGCCGAGTACCCGGCGAGCATGTCGAGGTAGCGGCGCCCCTCGACGTCGGTCATCCACGCGCCCTCGGCGGAGGCGACCACGATGGGCAGCGGATGGTAGTTGTGCGCGCTGTGCGCCTCGGCCGAGGCGATGAACTGCTCGCTGGCCGTGCGGGGAGATGGCGTACTCGACACGGGGTCTCCGTTCGTCCTGCGGCGTGAAGCGATGGTGGGCCGGTAGGCCAATTTCTATCGTCGCTCGCATCGCGGACGAAGAAACCTGCCACAACGGCGTGCCAGCTATGGTGGCCCCAACAGCACGGCGACTGGCGCACGGGGAACCGACCCCGAGGAAGCCGTGCGAAGGCAGAACCTTCGAGGTGCCGACCGCCTGGGCACCCGGGACACGACCGGACACACACCGCTCGCCCCGGAGGACGCCATGACTCCCTCTTCTTCTCCTTCCCCTTACGCTGCCGCTCAGCACCACCCCGCCCTCGCCGCCGAGGACCCCGAACTCGCCGCCCTCATCGGCGCCGAGGAACGGCTCCAGGCCGACACCCTGCGGCTGATCCCCAGCGAGAACTACGTCTCCTCCGCCGTCCTCGAAGCCTCCGGCACCGTCCTTCAGAACAAGTACAGCGAGGGCTACCCGGGCCGCCGCTACTACGAGGGCCAGCAGAACATCGACCCCGTCGAGCGCCTGGCCATCGCCCGCGCCAAGGCCCTCTTCGGCGTCGAGCACGCCAACGTCCAGCCCTACTCCGGCTCCCCGGCCAACCTCGCCGTCTACCTCGCCTTCGCCGAGCCCGGTGACACCGTGATGGGGATGGCCCTGCCCATGGGCGGCCACCTCACCCATGGCTGGGGCGTCTCCGCCACCGGCAAGTGGTTCCGCGGCGTGCAGTACGGCGTACGCCGGGACACCGGGCTCATCGACCTCGACGAGGTCCGCGACCTCGCCCTCAAGGAGCGCCCCAAGCTGATCTTCTGCGGCGGCACCGCGCTGCCCCGCACCATCGACTTCGCGGCCTTCGCCGAGATCGCCCGCGAGGCCGGCGCCGTCCTGGTCGCCGACATCGCGCACATCGCCGGACTGATCGCGGGCGGCGCCCACCCCTCACCGGTACCGCACGCCGACGTGATCTCCACGACCACCCACAAGACCCTGCGCGGTCCGCGCGGCGCGATGCTCATGGCCCGCGAGGAGCACGCCAAGGCCATCGACAAGGCGGTCTTCCCCGGCCTCCAGGGCGGCCCGCACAACCAGACCACCGCCGCCATCGCCGTCGCCCTGCACGAAGCCTCCCGGCCCTCCTTCCGCGACTACGCCCACGCGGTCGTCGCCAACGCCAAGGCCCTCGCCGAGGCCCTGCTCGCCCGCGGCTTCGACCTGGTCTCCGGCGGCACCGACAACCACCTGATCCTGATGGACCTCACCCCCAAGGACGTACCGGGCAAGATCGCCGCCAAGGCCCTGGACCGGGCCGGGATCGTCGTCAACCACAACACCGTGCCCTTCGACCCGAGGAAGCCCTTCGACCCCTCGGGCGTGCGCATCGGCACCCCCTCCCTCACCTCCCGGGGCCTCGGCACCGAGCACATGGCGGCCGTCGCCGACTGGATCGACCGCGGTGTCGCCGCCGCGCGCGCCGAGGACGAGGACGCCCTGACGAAGATCAGGGCCGAGGTCGCCGACCTGATGTCCGCCCACCCGGCCCCCGGCCTGCCCACCGACTGACGCCCGCCCGCCTGGTCGGCCTCCCGGCGGAGGTTGACCAGGTCACATCACCGCAAGCCTGTTTCCGAGCTATGAGAGTCACCTGAGAGAATGGGGCGCATGGCCTCTGAACGACCTCGTGTGCTCTCCGGAATCCAGCCCACCGCCGGCTCGTTCCACCTCGGCAACTACCTCGGCGCGGTCCGCCAGTGGGTGGCCCTCCAGGACTCCCACGACGCCTTCTACATGGTGGTCGACCTGCACGCGATCACGGTCCCGCAGGACCCCGCGGAACTGCGCGCCAACACCCGGCTCGCCGCCGCCCAGCTGCTGGCCGCCGGTCTCGACCCGGAGCGCTGCACGCTCTTCGTCCAGAGCCACGTCCCCGAGCACGCCCAGCTCGGCTGGGTCATGAACTGCCTCACCGGCTTCGGCGAGGCCTCCCGCATGACGCAGTTCAAGGACAAGTCCGCCAAGCAGGGCGCCGAGCGCGCCTCGGTCGGCCTCTTCACGTATCCGGTCCTCCAGGTCGCGGACATCCTGCTCTACCAGGCGAACGAGGTGCCGGTCGGCGAGGACCAGCGCCAGCACATCGAGCTGACCCGCGACCTCGCCGAGCGCTTCAACGGCCGCTTCGGCCAGACGTTCACGGTCCCCTCGGCGTACATCCTCAAGGAGACGGCGAAGATTTACGACCTTCAGGACCCGTCGATCAAGATGAGCAAGTCGGCGTCCACGCCGAAGGGCCTGATCAACCTCCTCGACGAGCCGAAGGCCACCGCCAAGAAGGTCAAGAGCGCCGTCACCGACACCGACACGGTGGTCCGCTACGACCTGGCCGAGAAGCCGGGCATCAGCAACCTCCTCAGCATCTACTCCACGCTCACCGGCACCGGTATCGCGGAACTGGAGCAGAAGTACGCCGGCAGGGGCTACGGTGCGCTGAAGACCGACCTCGCCGAGGTCATGGTCGAGTTCGTGACCCCGTTCCGGGACCGCACCCAGGAGTACCTGGACGACCCGGAGACGCTCGACTCGATCCTGGCCAAGGGCGCGGAGAAGGCCCGTGCCGTCGCCGCCGAGACCCTCGCGCAGGCGTACGACAAGGTGGGCTTCCTGCCCGCCAAGCACTGAGCAGCGCCCTCCCGCCCACCGGCACGACGAATCGACACGACGACAGGAGTACGACGTGGGGACCGTAACGATCGGCGTCTCGATCGCGGTCCCGGAGCCTCACGGCAGCCTGCTCCAGGAGCGGCGCGCGGGCTTCGGTGACCCCGCGGCGCACGGCATCCCCACGCACGTGACCCTGCTGCCCCCCACCGAGGTGGAGGCGTCCGCGCTGCCCGCGGTGGAGGCGCATCTCCTCTCGGTGGCGGCGGCGGGCCGCCCCTTCCCGATGCGCCTCTCGGGGACCGGCACCTTCCGCCCGCTGTCGCCCGTCGTCTTCGTGCAGGTGGTGGAGGGCGCCGCGGCCTGCTCCTGGCTCCAGGAGCGGGTGCGGGACGCGTCGGGGCCGATAGCACGCGAACTGCAGTTCCCCTATCACCCGCATGTCACGGTGGCGCACGGCATCGCCGAAGAGGCCATGGACCAGGCGTTCGAGGAACTCTCGGAGTACGAGGCCCAGTGGCCCTGCACCGGCTTCGCGCTCTACGAGCAGGGTTCCGACGGCGTCTGGCGCAAGCTGCGCGAGTTCGCCTTCGGCGGCCGCGGCCCCGTGGTGCCCCCTCAGACACCCTCCTCGCAGGCCCGGGGTACGCTGCCCGCTCGCTGACCGGGGCAGCCCTCCGGTCGACCGTGCTGGGGGGACCATGCGCAGATCAGCGGCGGCCGTCGCCGTGCTCGCCGTCGTGGCGGCGGGCTGCGGGGCGCAGGAACGTGGCGGAAACACCGACGGCAGGCCGGACGCGCCGGACAGGCCGCGCGCGGCGGGGCTCTCCTGGGCGTACGAGCGCGTCGACGAGGTGGACGGCGAGCTGATCGACGGCGCCGTCATGGCGCCGGACGACATCTGGGCCATCGGCAGCGACGGCGCCGGCACGGACGGGCGGTTCGCGCGCGGGCACCTGCTCCACTTCGACGGCGAGAAGTGGTCGCGGAAGCCGATGCCGGTCGAGGGCGACCCCGCCCTCTCGCGGCTGGAGTCCCTGGGGTCGGCGGGCATCCGGCTGACCACCGCGGAGGGGACCTCCTCGGCTCCGGAGAAGCCGCGTCACGCCCTGTGGGACGGCACCCGCTGGGGTCCCGTGCGGAACGCCCCGGCCGGTCCGCTCACCCACGTCGAGGTCATCGCCCCCGACGACGTGTGGGCGCTGCGGGGCGACGGGAAGGTCACGCACTGGGACGGCGACCGCTGGACGGTGACGCCGATGCCCGCGCAGAACGTCGTCGCCCTCGCCGGTTCGGCGCCGGACGACGTGTGGGCGGTCGGCTCCCGCACGACGGGGCCGGGCATCGGCGGCGCGGGAGGCCAGGTGTCACAGCCCGCCGCGATGCGGTACGACGGCGAGAAGTGGACGCTCACCAAGACACCGACGATGCGCTTCCCCGCCCCCGTGCCGCCCGAGCCCTTCGCGGGGTTCACGGAGATCGACGTCGCCTCCAGGACGTACGCCCTTGCCGTCGGGCAGCACTCCTTCAAGGGGTATGACGCGGAGGAAAACCCCGACCCGCGCCCCTCGTCCTTCACGCTGCGCTGGAACGGCTCCCGCTGGACGGAGGCCGAGCCGTTCCCCGGAGCGTGCGCGTACCGTCGCCCGGTCATCCGGGACGGCGACGGCGGCTTCTTCATGGACGGCAACTGGCACCTGGCCGCCGACGGCGCCTGCACCAAGATCAAGAAGCCGCGGCTGCCCGCCACCGGAGGCGTGCGCCCCGAGTCGCAGCAGCAGCTCTGGCTCAAGAGGATCGTCCCGGTGCCCGGCACGGACAAGGTGATCGGTTTTGGCACCGTCGACGTGCTCCAGAGCGGGCCGCCCGCGTCGAAGGCCGTCGTCGTCACCCTCAAGCGCTGAAGCGGCGGGCGCGGTGCCTCACAGCGGCAGGCGCCGGAACAGCGGCCTCGGCACGTGCCGCAGCGCCGACATGACCATCCGCAGCGCCCCGGGCACCCACACCGTCTCCGAGCGGCGCCGCAGACCGGTCTCGATCGCCTCCGCCACCGCCTCCGGAGTGGTCGCCATGGGCGCCTCCTCCAGGCCCACCGTCATCTTCGTGCGCACGAAGCCGGGGCGGACCACCATCACGTGCACCCCGGTGCCGTACAGCGCGTCCCCGAGGCCCTGGGCGAACGCGTCGAGGCCCGCCTTGCTGGAGCCGTAGATGAAGTTGGCGCGGCGGGCCCGCTCGCCCGCCACGGAGGAGAGCACCACCAGGGAGCCGTGCCCCTGGGACTGAAGCGCCCGCGCGCAGACCAGGCCCGCGGAGACCGCCCCGGTGTAGTTGGTCTGGGCGACGCGCACCGCGGCGAGGGGCTCGTCCTCGTCGCGTGCCTGGTCGCCGAGGACGCCGAAGGCGAGCAGCACCATGTCGATGTCGCCCTCGGCGAAGACCTTGCCGAGGTTCTCCTCGTGGGACTCGGGGTCGAGCGCGTCGAAGGCGACGGTGCGCACGTCCGCCCCCAGGTCGCGCAGCCCGGACGCGGCCTTCTCCAGGGCCGGTGAGAGGCGGCCGGCCAGCCACACCGTGCGGGTGCGGCGGGCGACGAGGCGCCGCGCGGTGGCGAGGCCGATCTCGGAGGTGCCGCCGAGGACGAGCAGGGACTGGGGGGTGCCGAAGGCGTCTTTCATGAGTACCGGTCTCCTAGAGGGCGAGGCGGCGGGAGAGGTCCGAGCGGAACACGCCGCGCGGGTCGAGATCGGCCCGCAGGGCGCGGAAGTCGTCGAGCCGGGGGTACATCGCGGCGAGCATCTCGGGCCGCAGCCGTGAGTCCTTGGCGAGGTAGACGCGCCCGTCGGCGGCGGCCACCTCCTCGTCGAGTTCGTCGAGGAAGGCGCCGAGCCCCGGCAGGTTGGCGGGGATGTCGAGGGCGAGCGTCCAGCCGGGCATCGGGAAGGAGAGCCAGCCCGGGTCGCCCTGACCGAAGCGCTTCAGGACGGCGAGGAAGGACGGGCAGCCGCGCTCCGAGATGCGCCGCACGACGCGGCGCAGGGCCTCCTCCTTGCCGTACCCGACGACGAATTGGTACTGCACGAAACCGCTGCGGCCGTAGACGCGGTTCCAGTGCGGGACGCCGTCCAGGGGGTGGAAGAAGGTGGAGATCTTCTGGAGTTCGCCGGTGCGTGAACGGGGCGCTCTGCGGTACCACAGCTCGTTGAAGAGGCCCACCGAGGTTTTGCCGAGCAGCCCCTCCGGCACGAAGGAGGGGGCGGCGGGGAGCTGTCCGGGGCGGAACGCGAGCGGGGCCCTGCGCGCGCGTGCCCGGGCCGGAAGCGCGTCCAGGGGGGCGTGGTCGCCGCGGGTGAGGACCGAGCGGCCCATGGCGGTGCCGCGCGCCAGGAGGTCGATCCAGGCGACCGAGTAGCGGTAGCGGTGGTCGGTGGCGGTGAGGCGGGCCATCAAGTCGTCGAGGTCCGTGGCGCGTTCCGTGTCGACGCTCATCAAGGAGGTCTCGACCGGCTGGAGTTGGACGGTCGCCGACAGGATGACGCCGGTCAGGCCCATGCCGCCCGCCGTGGCGTCGAAGAGCGGGGTGCCGGGCGTGACGGTGTGGACCGTGCCGTCGGCCGTGAGCACGTCCATCGAGAGGACGTGGCGGGAGAACGACCCCGAGACGTGGTGGTTCTTGCCGTGGATGTCGGCGCCGATGGCCCCGCCGACCGTCACATAGCGGGTGCCCGGCGTCACCGGCACGAACCAGCCGAGGGGGAGCAGGACTTCCATCAGGCGGTGCAGCGAGACCCCGGAGTCGCACACGACCGTGCCCGCGTCGGCGTCGATGACGCGCACCCGGTCAAGGCCCGTCATGTCGAAGACGGCACCGCCCGCGTTCTGCGCCGCGTCGCCGTAGGCCCGGCCCAGGCCCCTCGCGATGCCGCCCCGCTCGCCGCAGTCGCGTACGGCGGCCGCGGCCTCCTCCGGTGTGCGGGGTCTCACCAGCCGGGCGGTGGTCGGGGCCGTGCGGCCCCAGCCGGAGACGGACGCGGCTTCGGAAGGGGGCAGTGCGGGGGATTCGGCAGGCATGTCACCGACCGTAACGCCCCGTTAGGGATAGTTCGCCATAAATCATCAGTACTCTCACCGAAATGGGTGATTAAGGGAGTGTCATCACAAGATTGCCGGAATTATTTGAGGGTTGGCCACAAGAGTCGAGGTGTCCGGTTCCCGGCGAAAAAGGGGTCACATGTACGACATGGACCACAGGTTGCTGTCGGCCCTGCGCGACTGCGGCACCGACCCGCGCGTGGCGAGGGCCGCGCGCGCCCTCTCCTGGAGCGGCGAACACGGCGCGCTCTGGATCGCCGCGGGCCTCGTGGGCGCCGCCGCCGACCGCGAGCGGCGCGGCGCCTGGCTGCGCGGCACCGCGCTGACCGCCGCCGCCCACCTGGCGAGCATGGGCGTCAAGCGGATCGTCCGCCGCCCCCGCCCCGCGGGCCGAGCCGGTGCCGAACCCCTGGTGCGCACCGCGGGCCGGCACTCCTTCCCCAGCTCGCACGCCACTTCGGCCGCCGCCGCCACCGTCGCGTACGGCGCGCTGCGCCCCGCCGGCGCCCGTCTCGTGCCGCCGCTGGCCGCCGCGATGTGCGTCTCCCGGATGGTCGTCGGCGTCCACTACCCCTCGGACGTGGCCGCCGGCGCGGCGCTCGGCGCGCTCACTGCGCGCGTGGGGGCCGCCTGGATGAACGGGAGCCGCAGCGATGCCTGAACGTATCTCCACCGTCCTCGAACGCCCTCGTCCGCCCCAGCCCTCGAAGCCGGGCCCCATCAGCCTGCCGCTCGGCCTCCTGAAGACCGCGCGTCCGCGCCAGTGGGTGAAGAACATCCTGGTCGTCGCGGCCCCCGCGGCGGCGGGCGAACTGTTCGCACGCCACGCGCTCGTCCAACTGGCGATCGTCTTCGCGCTGTTCACGGCCGCCGCGTCCGCCGTCTACCTGATCAACGACGCGCGCGACGCGGACGCCGACCGCGCCCACCCCACCAAGTGCCGCAGACCGGTCGCGGCCGGCCAGGTGCCGGTGCCCGTCGCCTACGCCGTCGGCGGGCTCCTCGCGTTCCTCGCGCCGGTGGCCGCCTACGTCCTGTGCACCCCGCTGACGGCCGCGCTCCTGGCCGGTTACGTCTGCATGCAACTCGCCTACTGCGTCAGCCTCAAGCACGTACTCGTCGTCGACCTCACGATCGTCACGACCGGCTTCCTGATGCGCGCCATGATCGGCGGACTCGCGCTCGACATCCCGCTCTCGCGCTGGTTCCTGATCACCACGGGCTTCGGCGCGCTCTTCATGGTCTCCGCCAAGCGCTACTCCGAATCCGTCCAGATGTCCGCGCGCTCCGAGAAACTGGGCGCCACGCGCGCGTTGCTCACCGAGTACACCACCGGCTATCTCCGCTTCGTGTGGCAGCTGGCCGCCGGGGGCGCCGTCCTCGCGTACTGCCTGTGGGCCATGGAAGCGGGCGGCACCGCCAACGGCAGCCTGCTGCCCTGGCGCCAGCTGTCCATGGCGGCCTTCATCCTCGCGATCCTGCGCTACGCCGTCTTCGCCGACCGCGGCACCGCGGGCGAGCCGGAGGACGTCGTCCTGCGGGACAGGGCGCTCGCCGTGATCGGCCTCGTGTGGGTCGCGATGTACGGCCTCGCGGTCGCGAACTGGTGAGCTGGGACCGTCTCCGCGGCCGCCTGCGGTCGCTCGGACCCGAACTGCTCGGCTTCGCCGCCGCCGGGATCTGCGCGTACGCCGCCGACCTCGGCCTCTTCATCTGGCTGCGCGGACCGGTGGGCATGGACCCGCTGACCGCCAAATCGCTCTCCTTCGTGGCGGGCTGCTCCGTGGCGTACGCGGGCAACGCGCTCGGCACCTACCGGCGCAGGGCGGCAGGGGTCCCACGGCTGCGCCAGTACGCGGTCTTCTTCGCCGTCAACATCGCGGGCGCCCTCGTCCAACTGCTGTGCATCGCCGTCTCCCACTACGGCCTCGGCCTCACCTCACCGCGCGCGGACGCCGTCTCGGGCGCCGGAGTCGGCATGGCCCTCGCCACCGTGCTCAGATTCTGGGGAACCCGGACTCTGGTATTCCGCGTGGCGGGCGGGACTTCGGGCACGTCTTCGGACAGGACCGCAGGCAGGGAGGCGTCATGGACTGGCTGAAGAAGCTGCCCGGCATCGGGCCGTACATCGAGAAGGGCATGCGCACGCACGCGTGGCGCGCGTACGAACGGCTCGACGGCGTCCACTGGACCCGCCTCGCGGCCGCGATGACGTTCATCAGCTTCCTGGCACTCTTCCCGCTGATCACCGTCGGCGCCGCGATCGCCGCGGCCACGCTCACCAAGAAGCAGCAGAACACCCTTGAGGACAAGCTCTCCGAGCAGGTCCCCGGCATCTCCGACCAGCTGAACCTCGACGCCCTGGTCGCCAACGCGGGCACCGTCGGCCTCGTCGCGGGCGCCCTGCTGCTCTTCACCGGCATCGGCTGGGTCGGCTCGATGCGGGAGTGCCTGCGGGCCGTCTGGGAGCTGCCGGACGAGGACGAGAACCCCTTCCTCGGCAAGGTCAAGGACGCCGGGGTGCTCATCGGGCTCGGCGGCGCGGGCCTCGCCTCCTTCGCCGCCTCCGCGCTCGCCTCGACCGCGGTCGGCTGGACCGCCGACCTCTTCGGCATCGACGAGACCGGCTGGGGAACGGCCCTGCTCCAGGCCATCGCGTTCGCCATCGCCGTCCTCGCGGACTTCCTGCTGCTCCTCTACGTCCTGACGCTGCTGCCCGGCGTCCAGCCGCACCGGCGCGACCTCATCACCGCGGGACTGATCGGCGCGGCCGGCTTCGAACTGCTCAAACTGCTGCTCGGCGGCTATATGAAGGGCGTCGCCGCCAAGAGCATGTACGGCGCCTTCGGTGTGCCCGTCGCGCTGCTCCTGTGGATCAACTTCACCGCGAAGCTGCTGCTCTTCTGCGCCGCCTGGACGGCGACGCGGAAGGCCTCACGCGCGACGGACGGCTCCTCCGCGGAGTCCGCCACGGAGTCCGCCACAGAGGAGGAGACGCCCGCCGTCAGTCCTGACCCGGGCGACGGCCGGACTGGCCGGGCAGCGGCATCCGGCGCCTGACGACGAAGACACCCGCGGCGAGCACCGCGATCACACCGCCCGTCACCGCGAGCGCGACGCCCATGCCGCCCGCCCCGTCGTCGGAGCCGTGCGCCATGTTCGCGGCGGCCGACCCGCTCCCGCCGCCGCCCGGAGCGCCCTTGCCCGCACCCGTGGACCCCTTCGGCGCGACCAGCTGACCCACCGGGTCGACCTTGCCCGCGGCCTTGAAGCCCCAGTCGAAGAGCCGTTCGGTCTCCTTGTAGACGGCGTGGGCCTCCCCGGAGGAGGGGTTCATGACGGTGACGAGAAGGACCTTGCCGCCGCGCTCGGCGACACCGGTGAAGGTGTTTCCCGCGTTCGTGGTGCTGCCGTTCTTGACGCCCGCGATGCCCTTGTACGGGCTGAGGCCGAGGTCACCGGTGAGCAGGCGGTTGGTGTTCTGGATGCCGAAGGACCCGCGCTTCGTCTTGCCCTTGTCCTTGCCCTTGGTGATCTTCTTGGTCTCGCCGGGGAACTGGGCGGTGGCCGTCGAGCAGTACTCCCGGAAGTCCTTCTTCTGCAGCCCGGAGCGGGCGAACAGCGTCAGGTCGTACGCCGACGAGACCTGCCCCTTGGCGTCGTAACCGTCCGGCGAGACCACGTGGGTGTCCAGGGCCTGGAGGTTCTCGGCGTGCTTCTGCATGTCCTCGACGGTCTTGTCGACGCCGTCGTTCATCGCGGACAGGACGTGCACCGCGTCGTTGCCGGACCGCAGGAAGACACCGAGCCACAGGTCGTGGACGGAGTACGTCTCGTTCTCCTTGATGCCGACCATGCTGCTGCCCGCGCCGATGCCCTCCAGGTCGGAGAGGGCGACCTTGTGCTTCTGCGTCTTGGGGAACTTCGGCAGGACCGTGTCCGCGAAGAGCATCTTCAGGGTGCTCGCCGGGGGCAGCCGCCAGTGCGCGTTGTGCGCGGCCAGGACCTCGCCCGACTCCGCGTCCGAGACGATCCAGGAACGCGCCGACAGGTCCTTGGGCAGCACCGGGGCGCCCGCCTTGAGCTTCACCTGGGTGCCCGGCTTGCCGAGCAGGGGGCCGCCGACCGTCGACATCGAGGCGGGCGGCTGCGGCTTGTCCTTGTCCTTCGGCTCGCCGTCCGCGAAGGCGGGCGCGGTGGTCGACACGGTCAGCAACGTCGCGGAAGCGAGCAGCACGGCGGCTTTTTTGGAGGCAGGCACGGACGAGAACGTACAGGGCCGGCTCAGGGGGTTCGCCGCCGAGGTCCGCTGTGTTCCGTCGTCCCCACCCCGGCGGCGAGGGGCGAGGAACCCTCGCGATACTGAACGTATGAAGCTCAGCCGCCCTGTCTCCTGGTTCCTGCTCGCCTTCGGGGTGTGGAGCTGGTTCATCTGGATCACTTTCGTCAAGAACCTGTGGAAGGACGGCAGCGGGCTCGCCTTCGATGACGCGGGCGACCCGACCGGGTACTTCTGGGTGCACCTGACGCTCGCCGTTGTCTCCTTTGTCTTGGGGACGGTGGTAGGGACCATCGGGTTCCGTGGAATCCGCGCACTGCGCCGTACGTCATAGCCGTGGCCGTCATCGCGGTCCTCGTGGGCCTCGCCGTCCTCGCGGCCTTCGCCGTACTCCACTGGTACGTGTGGCGCCGCCTCGTGCGGGACACCACGGCCGGGCCGGGGCCCGCCCGGCGCGCGGGCACGGTGCTCTTCGTCGCCGCCCCGCTCCTGATGTTCGGCGCGCTCGTCGCCGAGCGGTCCGGGGCACCCTTCCTGCTGCAACAGGTGCTCGCCTGGCCGGGCTTCCTCTGGCTGGCCCTCGCGCTCTACCTGCTGCTCGCGGTGCTCGTGGGGGAGTTGGCGCGTCCGCTGGTGCGGCGGTGGGCGGAGCGGGGGGAACGTACGCCCTCCGTAGAGGCCGGTTCCGAGGCGGCCCTCTCCGAAGAGCCCGCCCAAGTCCCGGCGCCGGAACCCGCCCCCTCCCGCCGCCTCTTCGTCTCCCGTGTCGTCGGGGGCGCCGCCGCTGCCGCCGCTGTGGGGACCGTCGGCTACGGGACGTACGGCGTCCTGCGCGGCCCCAAGGTGAAGCGCGTCACCGTGCCGCTGGCCAAGCTGGCGCGCGGGGCGCACGGATACCGGATCGCCGTGGTCAGCGACATCCACCTCGGGCCGATCCTCGGGCGCGGTTTCACCCAGCGCGTGGTCGACACCATCAACGCCACGCAGCCCGATCTGATCGCCGTCGTCGGCGACTTGGTGGACGGCAGTGTCGAGGACCTCGGCCCGGCCGCGGCCCCGCTCGCCGGGCTGCGGGCGCGGCACGGCGCGTACTTCGTGACGGGCAACCACGAGTACTTCTCCGGGGCCGAGCAGTGGGTCGACCACGTACGTGAACTCGGCCTGCGCCCGCTGCGCAACGCCCGCACCGAACTGCCCTGGTTCGACCTCGCGGGCGTCGACGACGTGGCGGGCGAGGACGAGGGCAAGGGCCCGGACTTCACCAGGGCACTGGGCGACCGGGACCGTTCACGGGCGTCCGTGCTCCTCGCGCACCAGCCGGTCGTCATCCACGACGCCGTCGAACACGGCGTCGACCTCCAGCTCTCCGGCCACACGCACGGCGGCCAGCTGTGGCCGGGCAACCTCGTCGCGGACCTGGCCAACCCGACCCTCGCGGGCCTGGAGCGGTACGGCGACACGCAGCTCTATGTGACGCGGGGCGCGGGCGCCTGGGGCCCGCCGGTACGGGTCGGGGCGCCCTCGGACATCACGGTGGTGGAACTGGCCGCACGGGGCGCCTGAGCCCTCAGGAACTGCGCGCCAGCTCCGGCCGCTTGAGGTAGTCCGTGAAGCCGGTGATGTTGCCCCACGGATCGGCGATCTCCACCGTCCACCCGGTGGCGACGGAGAACGGCTCGGCGAGCAGCACGATCCCCGCCTCCGCGAGTGCCCGGCCCTTGGCGCGGGCGTCCGGCACCTCCAGCCAGACGCGGGGCGAGGGCCACGGCGGCGTACGCGGCACGATGCCGTCCTCCACGCGCAGCAGCACGCCCGGGGTCTCCTTGCCGACCTTCAGGATGGCGAGCCCGATCTCGTCGAGCCGGAACGAGACCGGGAACCCGGCCCGTTCGTAGAACCCGACGGCCTCGCCCAGATCGCCGACGGGAAACAGGACGTTGTCGAAGCCGAGCAGTTCCGCGGCGGGGTCGGCGGTGAGCTGGTCAACGGACAGGCCGACCGACTGGTTGTCTGACATTCCGTCAGCGTAGGACGGTGCCCGCCGTCCGGGCGCAGACGCGCGAGAGCGACGCCGCGACCGCCCCCATCTGGCCCGCACCGGGGACGTGCCGGGGACGCGCTGTGGGCCCCGCTCCTCGAAAGGAGCGGGGCCCACAGGGACGTACAGACGGCGAGCAGATCAGAAGCGACGCGTGATCAGCGCGCGCTTGACCTCCTGGATCGCCTTGGTGACCTCGATGCCACGCGGGCACGCGTCCGTGCAGTTGAACGTCGTGCGGCAACGCCACACGCCGTCCTTGTCGTTCAGGATCTCCAGGCGCTGCTCACCCGCCTCGTCACGCGAGTCGAAGATGAAGCGGTGCGCGTTGACGATCGCGGCCGGGCCGAAGTACTGCCCGTCGTTCCAGAACACCGGGCACGAGGACGTGCACGCGGCGCACAGGATGCACTTCGTCGTGTCGTCGAAGCGCTCGCGGTCCTCGGCGGACTGCAGACGCTCGCGCGTCGGCTCGTTGCCCTTCGTGACGAGGAACGGCATCACGTCGCGGTACGCCTGGAAGAACGGGTCCATGTCGACGACCAGGTCCTTCAGGACCGTCAGACCCTTGATGGGCTCGACCGTGATCGGCTTGCCCGGGTTGATGTCCTTGATCAGGGTCTTGCAGGCGAGACGGTTCTTGCCGTTGATCCGCATGGCGTCCGAGCCGCAGATGCCGTGCGCGCAGGAGCGACGGAACGTCAGCGTGCCGTCCATGTCCCACTTGACCTTGTGGAGGGCGTCGAGGACACGCTCCTTGGGGTCGATCTCCAGCTGGAAGTCTTCCCAGGTGGCGTCCGCCGAGACCTCGGGGTTGAAGCGGCGGACACGCAGGGTGATCGTGATGTACGGGGAGTCGGCGAAGCCCGCCTCGGGCTTGACGTCTTCCTTGTCGAGGGTCGGGGTTGCCATCAGTACTTACGCTCCATCGGCTGGTAGCGGGTCTGGACGACCGGCTTGTAGTCGAGACGGATCGTCTCCGTGCCGTCGTCGCCGACCTCGCGGTACGCCATGGTGTGGCGCATGAAGTTGACGTCGTCGCGGTTCGGGAAGTCCTCGCGGTAGTGACCGCCGCGGGATTCCTTGCGGGCGAGCGCGGACTGCGCCATGACCTCGGCCAGGTCGAGCAGGTTGCCCAGCTCGATGGCCTCCAGGAGGTCGGTGTTGAACCGCTTGCCCTTGTCCTGGATCGAGACGTTGAGGTAGCGCTCGCGCAGCTCCGCGATCTTCTCGACCGCCGTCTTGATCGTCTGCTCGGTGCGGAAGACCATGACGTTGGCGTCCATGGTCTCCTGCAGCTCCTTGCGCAGCTCGGCGACCCGCTCGGTGCCCGTGGCGTCACGCAGGCGCTCGACCTGGGAGACGACCAGCTCCTGCGCGTTCTCCGGAAGCTCGACGAAGTCGCTCTTCGCGGCGTACTCGGCGGCGGCGATGCCCGCGCGCTTGCCGAAGACGTTGATGTCCAGGAGCGAGTTGGTGCCGAGGCGGTTGGCGCCGTGCACGGACACGCAGGCCACCTCGCCCGCCGCGTACAGACCCGGGACGACCGTCGTGTTGTCCGCGAGGACCTCACCCTCGACGTTCGTCGGGATGCCGCCCATGGCGTAGTGCGCGGTCGGCTGGATCGGGATCGGGTCCGTGTAGGGCTCGATGCCGAGGTACGTGCGCGCGAACTCGGTGATGTCCGGGAGCTTGGCGTCCAGCTGCTCCGGCGGGAGGTGCGTGAGGTCGAGGTAGACGTGGTCGCCCTCGGGACCGCAGCCGCGGCCCTCACGGATCTCCGTGTAGATGGAGCGCGAGACGACGTCACGGGAGGCGAGGTCCTTCATGACCGGCGCGTACTTCTCCATGAAGCGCTCGCCGTCCTTGTTGCGCAGGATGCCGCCCTCACCGCGGGCGCCCTCCGTCAGCAGGATGCCCATGCGCCAGATGCCGGTCGGGTGGAACTGGAAGAACTCCATGTCCTCCAGCGGGATCCCGCGCCGGTAGCAGGCCGCCTGGCCGTCGCCGGTGAGCGTGTGCGCGTTCGAGGTCACCTTGAAGAACTTGCCGGTGCCGCCGGACGCGTAGATCACGGACTTGGCCTGGAAGATGTGGATCTCGCCGGTGGCCAGCTCGTACGCGACGACGCCCGCGCTCTTCTTGACCCCGTCCACCTCGACGATGATCTGGTCGAGGACGTAGAACTCGTTGAAGAACTCCACGCCCTCCTTGACGCAGTTCTGGTAGAGCGTCTGGAGGATCATGTGGCCGGTGCGGTCGGCCGCGTAGCAGGACCGGCGCACGGCGGCCTCGCCGTGGTTGCGCGTGTGACCGCCGAAGCGGCGCTGGTCGATGGTGCCGTCCGGGGTGCGGTTGAACGGCAGGCCCATCTTCTCCAGGTCGAGGACCGCGTCGATGGCCTCCTTCGCCAGGATCTCGGCGGCGTCCTGGTCGACCAGGTAGTCGCCGCCCTTGATCGTGTCGAAGGTGTGCCACTCCCAGTTGTCCTCCTCCACGTTGGCGAGCGCGGCGGCCATGCCGCCCTGCGCGGCGCCCGTGTGGGAGCGGGTGGGGTACAGCTTGGTGAGCACGGCGGTGCGGCTGCGCTTCGTCGCCTCGATGGCGGCGCGCATGCCGGCGCCGCCCGCGCCGACGATGACGGTGTCGTACTTGTGAATCTTCACTGAGGTCGCCTCGGCTTTAGCGGATGTTCGGGTCGAAGGTGAAGATCACCAGCGTGCCCAGAAGGATGGTGAACACCGTGGCGGTGTACAGCAGGCCCTTGAGCCACAGACGCGTGTTCGGACGCTCGGCGTAGTCGTTGATGACCGTGCGCAGGCCGTTGGCGCCGTGCAGCATCGCGAGCCACAGCATCAGCAGGTCCCAGACCTGCCAGAACGGCGAGGCCCAGCGGCCCGCGACGAACGCGAAGCCGATCTTCGATACGCCGCCGTCGAGCACCAGCTGGATCAGCAGGTGGCCGAGGACGAGGACGACCAGGACGACACCGGACAGGCGCATGAAGAGCCATGCGGCCATCTCGAAGTTGCCGCGGGTCGAGCGCGGGGTCTTGGAGGTGCGCTTGCGCGGCGCCTCGATGAGGGGGGCCGGGTGGTCCACGTCGTAGAGCGAGGCACCCTCGACGGGGCCGACGCCGGACGTGCCGGACTTATCGAGCGTGGTGTCAGCAGACATGTCTGGCGTCAGCTCCCGAAGACTTCGCGGACGGCGTGGCCGAGGATCGGGTAAAGGGCCCCGACCATCAGGACGACCCAGATGCCGACGACGGTCCAGAGCATCTGCTTCTGGTAGCGGGGCCCCTTCGACCAGAAGTCGACGGCGATGACGCGCAGGCCGTTGAGTGCGTGGAAGAGGATGGCGGCGACCAGGCCGTACTCGAGGAGTGCGACGATCGGCGTCTTGTAGGTGCTGACGACGTCGTCGTACGCCTCGGGGGAGACGCGGACGAGAGCGGTGTCCAGCACATGCACGAACAGGAAGAAGAAGATGAGGACGCCGGTGACTCGATGAGCCACCCAGGACCACATTCCTTCCCGGCCGCGGTACAGCGTTCCAGCCGGCACGGAAGTTCCTCCGGGAGCGGGGATTGGGGCCGGCCGCCAGTCTTCTAACTAAAGAAGAAGCAGCTCTGTCGGACGAGCCCGGCCGGGTACGGTCCACCGGCCGCTCGTCATCGTATCGACGAGTCGTTGCCAGCCCTGCGTCGGGTCCACTGGTGCGGTCAAACAGGCAATCAAACAGGCACGTACGGGCTATCGGGGCGGGCCTGCGGGCGCTCGTCCCGGGCGGGGGCCTCGGGGGCCTCGGCGGCCGCGTGGGTGCGGGTGAGGCGGGTGAGACGGCCCCGGGCCAGGCGGCGCAGCTCCTCGGCGGCGATGGCGCGTTCCTCCTCGGGATCGTTGCCGAGGCGTGACCGAACGGCGCTGAGCAGGTGGTCCAGGGCCTCGGCGCGGGCGACGTCGTCGAGGCAGACCACGAACGTGTGGCCGAAGCGGCTCTCGTACGCGGCGTGGGCGGCGCGGAGCGCGGTGTGCGCGGCGGTGTACGTGCCGTGGGGCGGCGCCGCCGGGTACTCGTGGGCCAGGGCCTCGGCGAGGTCGCCGGGGGAGAGGTCGTACGCGGCTTCGTCGCCGGCGGCGAGCAGGGCGTCGAGGTCGGGGTAGGGCCGGTGCTCGGCGACGCGGCGGGCCCAGCGGAGGCTGCCGATGCAGGTGAGGAGCGCGGCCTCGGCCTCGCGGGGCGTGGCGGAGTTCAGCTGTTCCGGCGTGGCGAGCGGGCCGACGGCGTGGGGCCGGAGGGAACGGTGCGGGGACAGCGGGCGCTCCTGGGCAGGGGGCGGTTGGGGACGGGTGGGGGGAGGGGTCGTTCGGGCGCGCGGGCGTGTGCGGGTGGTGTGGGTGGTGAAGGTGGGGCGTGTGTGGGGTGCTCGTAACGGTAGCGAGCGGGTGGAGAAAGCGTCCGGAGGATGGCCGGATTTCACCTGGATGGGCGAGTTTCGTTGCTCGGTGTGGACGGGTGGCTCGCGGGGGCGCGTCGTAGCGTGGCTGTATGGCTGTTACTTCTGGTGCGGTTCGGGGGCAACGGTTTTGGCTCGGGACGCCTTGGGGTGACGGGCCCTGTCCCGCCGCTTCGAGGCGGATGTTCCCCACCCACCCACCCGTTTGCCCGGCGCTGGCGTCGGCGCGGAGGGCGCTGTGAGGCGGGGAGGCCTCCTGGGGAGTGGAGGTGTTGTTGTTGCGGGGGTGCTTGTTCTGGGGGTTGCTCTGGGGTGTGGTGGGGGCTCTTCCGGGGGGTCCGCGCCGGTTACGGCGGGGACCTCCGTGCCGGAATCGTCGGGCGCCACCACATCCGCTCCCTGGGACGCGCAGTCGCCTCCGGCGAGGCCCCGCGAGAGTTACCCCGTCTCCAGGGCCCCGGCCACCATCCCCGCCGTGCGCGAGCACACCGCCGCCCGCGGCCCCGGCTGGCGCCCCGCCGAGGACAAGGCCCGCGTGGTCGTCCGCGACAAGGGCCTCGCCGACGAGGGCCGCCTCCTCGCGGGCGAGCTGCGGCTGAAGTACGCCGGTGAGGACAGGCCCCGTCAGGGGGACGTGGAGCTGGCGCTCAGCGAGGGGGACGGGCAGGGGCCCGAGTCGTACACCCTCACCGTCAAGGACCGCCGGGTCCGCATCACCGCCCCCGCCGAGGCCGGCGTCTTCTACGGGACCCGCACCCTCAAGCAGGAGGTGAAGGGCGGCAGGACGGCCCCCGAGGGCACCGTGCGGGACCGGCCCGCCAAACCGCGCCGCGGCCTTATGCTCGACATAGCCCGCAAGCACTTCGACGCCGCGTGGATAGAGGACCGGATACGCGAGCTGGGCGACCTGAAGTTCAACCAGCTCGGCCTGCACTTCTCCGACGACCAGGCCTTCCGTGTCGCCTCCGACTCGCATCCCGAGATCGTCTCCTCCGACCACCTCACCAAGGACCAGGTCCGCCGCATCCTGAAGCTGGCCGCGAGCCGCCACATCACCGTCGTGCCGGAGATCGACTCGCCGGGCCACCTCGGCGCGGTCATCCGGCAGCACCCCTCCCTCCAGCTCCGTGACGCCCGGGGCGTCGCCACCCCCGGCGCGGTCGACATAGCGAACCCGGCAGCCGCCGAGATCGTCGACGACCTCTTGAAGGAGTACGCGGAACTCTTCCCCGGCCGCCACTGGCACCTCGGCGCCGACGAGTACCGCGCCCTCACGGTCGAGGACCCCGAGACCTCCTACCCCCGCCTTGCCGCCGCCGCCCGCGAGCGGTACGGGCCCGACGGCCGCGTGCGGGACCTGGCGACCGGCTGGCTCAACGACCGGGCCGAAACCGTCCGCCCGCACGGGAAGAAGCCGCAGGCGTGGAACGACGGCTTCTTCCCCGGCGGGCAGGCCCAGGCGGCCGACGACATCGAGGTCGCGTACTGGACGGGCAAGGAGATCGGCGCCCGCGACCCCGTGGAGTATCTGAAGGACGGGCGCGATCTCATCAACTACAACGACGAGTACCTGTACTACGTCCTCGGGCAGCCCAACGACTTCCGCTATCCGACCGGGCAGCGGATATACGAGAGCTGGACCCCGCTGGTGCTCCGCGGCACCCGGCCGGTGAGCGCGGAGTACGACGACCAGATCCTCGGCGGCTCGTTCGCGGTCTGGTGCGACCTCGCCGGATCGCAGACGCAGGAGCAGGTCGCCCAGGGCATCCGCATGCCGCTCGCGGCCACCGCCCAGAAGCTGTGGGACCCGCGAAAGCCCGCGCTCACGTGGAACGACTTCGTGAAACTCGCTGGTACGGTCCATTAGCCGCCGCGCACGCCCTGGGGAGGGACGCGGGCGGATCACCGTATGCCCGTGAACCCGTGGGGGGTCCCTCAGCGATGCTTTGCACGTCCTGTCAGATGAATACGGCGACGACGCCCGAGGGGCTCTGCGCCGCCTGCGTCCAGGCCGCCGCGGCCGCGCCGCCGCCCCCGGCGGACGGTCGGGCCAAAGCGGGCGGGGCCCCCGCCTGGCTCCGCTCGCCGGTGGGGCTCGGCCGGGCGGTCGTCGCACTGCTCGGGCTCGTCGTCGCCGCCGACCTGTACTCGCTGTGGGCGGGCACGGTGATGCTCGACGTGATGAACGACCTGATCGCCGGGGAGTTCGGGGCGGACATCGAGCGGCGGGCGGAGCGCGCCGACACGCTGTACGCGTACAGCGGGGGCCCGCAGCTGGTGGCGCTGGTCGCGACCTGCGTCGTCTTCCTCGTGTGGTTCCACCGGGTGCGCGTGAACGCCGAGGTGTTCGAGCCGTACATCCACCGCAAGAAGCGGGGCTGGACGGTGTGGGGCTGGTTCGTGCCGGTGGTGAACTTCTGGTTCCCGCGGCGGATCGCCGTCGACATCTGGGACGCGAGCGCCGCCCGCCCGGCGGGATCGGACCCCGCGGTGCCGCTCGACCCGTCGGCGGAGCGCGGCCCGCACCCCCTCGTCAACACCTGGTGGACGCTGTGGGTGGCGAGCCTCTTCGCCGACCGGTGGGCGGCCAAGTCGTACGCGCGCGCCGAGGAGGCCGACGAGATCAGGTCGGCGGTCGGCAACATGATGTTCTCGGACGCCCTGCACATCGCGGCCGCCGCGCTCGCCGTCGTCTTCGTGCTCCGGCTCACGCGCATGCAGGACCGCAAGGCCAGGTCGGGCCCGCCCCAGGCGCAGCCCGTGCCGGCGCCTGCCGCCGGCCCGTGATTTTTCCGCCCCGGGAGCGGGCAGAAGGCTGAACACGGTACGGAGTGCAGCGGGGGGACGCGCCATGGGCTACTGGGGCTGTTACGTCGTCGGCAGAAGCGAGCGGCCGCTCGCGGAGTTCCCGGCGCTCACGGGCGTACGGGACGACCTCGCCCTTCTCGACCGGCGGCCCGACGGCTGGCAGGTGTGGGAGGTGCCGGGCGGCGAGGGCGTGCGGGACGTGGGGAACATGAACACGCTGGCCCTGGAGACGGGCGCGCCCGCCCTCTTCGGCTATGTGATGGACAGCGACTGCGTCGTCATCGAGGCAGCGGCGCCCGAGAGCGGCGCGTGGACGACGTGTCTGGCGCGGCGCGCGATGGCCGTCTACCTCGGCGAAGGCGAACTGACCGTGGAGGACTACTTCCTGGAGCCGCGCGACGCCGCCGGACGCGCGGTCGTCTGGGCCGCCGAGTCGGGCAGGACGGTCCGCGCGGCCCCGCTCCTCGACGTCCTGAAGGCCGAGGCGCAACCCTCCGCGGAGGAGCTGTTCTTCCGCTTCCTGGACCGGCTCGGCGTCGTGCCGCAGTGACGGCGGGGTGACGGCGGCGACGACGGCAGTGACGTTCCCGGGGCAGCGCACGCAGTAAGGGTGAAGCGCAGGGTCCGGGACGGGAGACGTACAGCATGAGCCTGGTGGAGCTGATCGCACAGGCCGATGAGCGGGGCCTCGCGGCCAGCGGATTGGCCTGCCTCGACCGCTGCGTGCCGGTGCTCGGCGGCGACGACGACCTGCTGCGGCCCCTGTGGGCGCGGCTCGCGGAGGGCGGTGACTGGGGCGGGCCATTGGCCGAGGCCCGCTCGGCGCTCACGCCCGCGCCGAGAGCCCCCGGAGCGTCCGGCGAGGCGACCGCGCTGGCCCGCCGCATGCTCGACGCCGTGCCCGCGGGGCAGTCGGGGCCCGCGGTGCGGGAGTGGGCCGACGGCTGTTCCGTCGCCGCCCTCCAGGTCCACCGCCTCCTGGACGCCGCTCCGTGGGGCTCGGCCCGCCCGGTGACCGCGCGCCGCGAGGGCCGCACGGACGGCATGTCACCCCTGGTCGCGGCCGAACTGCGGCGCCAGATCCGCATCCTGGAGCTGCTCGCCGCCAAGGACACCGGCGCCGACGGACTGCGCCAGGCCCTGGACGTGTCCCGCGAGGGACGCAGGGTGCTGCGAGCGGTGGTGTCGCGCCGGGCGCGAGGGCGGCACTGACAGGCGGGGCGCCGCCCCCCGGGGATTCCGGGGAGCGGCGCCTCGTCGGGGGTTACGGCGTCAGCGTCTGGCCGAGGCGGGCGCCCGCCGGGGTTCCCAGCGTCGTACGCCCGTAGTAGACGCCGCTCGCGCCGGGCACGCCCGAGCCGTCGCTGTCCAGCTGGAGGATCGTGCCGTCGCCCGCGTCCTCGCCGTCCACGCCGATGGCCAGGTCCGCGCGGCCGGAACCGGAGAGGTCGGCCAGGGTCACCGAGGAGCCGAGGCGGTCGCCGGACTCCGTGGAGCCCGGCACGTCCGGCTCGTCCTGCGAGAAGGCCTTCGCGCCCGTGCCGGTGAGGCCGGACGAGGAGCCCTTCAGGAGCAGGGACGTGCCCGCGTCCTTGCGGCTGGTGCCGGAGCGGGTGATGTCCTCGCCGGGGGCGCCGGTCAGGACGTCCGCGTAACCGTCGGCGTCGTAGTCGCCCGCCGCGACCGACCAGCCCATCGCGTCACCCGACTCGGCCGCGCCGATGACGCCGTCCGTCGCCTGGTGGACGGTCCTCATGCCGGTCGTGGTGAACCCCGTCGACGTGCCCGGGACCACCGTCACCTGACCGCCCGCGTGCGCACCGGACTCGGCGGTGTACGGCTGGCCGATGACCAGGTCGTCGTAGCCGTTGCCGTTGACATCGCCCACCGCGACCGAGCGGCCGCCGGGGACGGAGAGCACGCCGACCCGGCTCAGGCCCGAGCGGCCGCCCCTGAACCAGGCGACCTTGGCCTTGCCCGCCTGGTCGCGGTAGGTGAGCGCGACGTCCGCGTAGCCGTCGCGGTTGAAGTCGCCGGACGCGGCGTCCGCGTCCGCTATGGCGGTGTCGCCCGGGGTGAGGCTGCCGCCCGACTCGCGGTCCGCGTCGAGCCGCGCGGCCCAGGAGCCGCCCGTGCCCGTGGCCGCCGCGAAGACGTCCGCCTTGCCGTCGGCGTTGAAGTCGCCGGACGCGACCGCCGAGCCGAACCGGGCCTTGGCGTAGTGGAAGTCGTCCGAGAGCTGCATGTCCGTGCCGGAGGTGAAGGACGGGCCGTACAGCATGGTGACGGCGCCGCGGTCGGTGTTGCCCGAGCCGTCGTCCTCGCCCGGCGCGCCGATGACGAGGTCCGCGTACCCGTCGGCGTTCAGATCGCCCCACGCGGTGGCGGCCGCCCACTCGTCGCCGGGCTCGGAGACGCCGGGGACGCCGGTGCTGGTCTGCGTCAGGGAGATCTTCGCGTCGCCCACCGGGCCGTCTTCACCGCCGGGTATGACGGTCAGGCGCCCGCGGCCGCCCGACGCCTTCGGGGTGCCCGCGACCAGGTCGGTGATGCCGTCGGCGTTGAAGTCGCCGGTGGGCGCCGCGGAGTTGGCGCCCGGGCTGCCCGCGAAGCGGCGGATCTCGCCCAGCTCGGCGTAGAGGTTCTTGCCGGGGCCCGGGGCCGCTTCGGCGTCGCGCTGCCCCGAGACCGCGTACAGCGAGGCCTGTTCGCCCTTCTTCCACACGCCGGTGTCCTCGGACGCGGTCAGCGTGGCCTTGCCGGTCGGGCTTGTGTCGTACTGGCCGAGCTTCCAGGCCGCCACGCGCGCCACCGACTCCAGGGCGGCGCGGCTCGGCCTGCCCGCGGGCCCGCCCGTCGCCGGATCGCCCTCGAAGTCGCCGAGGACGGCGACGCCCGTCGACTCGCCGTCGAAACCGCGGGTGTGCGCGCCGCGTACGGATATGTCGGCGCCGCGGCCACCGCCGCCGCGGCCCTCGAAGACGCGGCCGCACTTGTCCACGAGGAAGTTGTAGCCGATGTCCTCGCGGCCCTCGGTCCGCACCTGGTACGTCAGCAGGCCGCGGACCAGGGCGGGGGACTGGGCGCAGCTGTAGTCGTTCGTGCCGCCCGTGTGGTGGACGAAGACCGCCTTGACCTTGTCGACATACGTCGGCGGGTCCTTGACCAGCGACTCGTCGGCGCCCCAGGCCGCGCGCTTGATGAGGGGCGGTTGGGTGACGGTGGACGGCGGGGCCGTCGGCCTGGCCGGGGTATCGCCGTCGGCGGCGAAGGCGGCGGGGGCCATGGACTCCTTGGACGTGACGCCCGGGTCCACGAGGTTGACCTCAAGTCCGCTGGGCAGCACGTCACTTGAGCCTCCGTCGGCCGTGCCGTCGGCTGCGCTGCCGGTCGCGGTGACCCGGACCTCCACGCCGTCCGAGGGGCCGACCCAGAGCGGCTCGGACGCGGCCCGTGCGCCCGCTTCCGAGGGGTGCGGCTCCAGGCCCAGGGTGCGCCAGCCGCTCCACTCCCCGGAGCCGAGTGCGCGGGTGCGGACCTGCGCGGTGCCCTTCAGCTCCGCGGCGGCGCCGCTCCACGAGACGCCGAGCAGGGAGAACTGCTCGGTCGACGTGCGCGGCAGCTCCCGCTTGGCGGCGCCGTCACCCTTGAGCGCGAGGTCGTGCACGCGTGCCGGTCGCTCGGCGCGCGGATCGGCGGGCCCGTCCCCGGAGTTCGGGCCGGCCGTCGCGTACGTCACCGCCCCCGCACCTCCCAGCACGACGGCACCGATCGTCAGCCACGCCCTGCGCTTGAGGCTCAGTGGCCTGTACGCATGCGTGGTACGCGCCTTTTCACGCGGTTTGCGCGGGCTCAAGTGCCCCACCCCTTAGCGAATTTCCGGAGAACCAGCGAGTCCGTAGGACCGCCTCGAAGGGTAAATGGTTGTACCCGCCAGCAGAATTTCTCGCGTGATGTATCCCGCACGCCCGAGGTGTGACGAGCCGAGGGACGCGTGCGCTGGGCCATGTGACAGTTGTGAAGTGACGCAACGGGTGGGGACTCGGGTGGGAGTACAGGTGGCACGTCGCGTGAACGGCCGGGCGGGGCACCGCGGACGGTGGGTGCGGGCGGCGGCACTCTCCCTCGCGATGGGCGCGGCGGTGGGCACTCTCGCCTCGTGCGGGTCGGACCGCCCGGTGACGTACTCCGGCGGCACGTTCGACGACGTGGACCGCGCGGAATCCACGACCGGCGACGGCGGCCGGGACGGGGGCGCGGCGTCCGCCTCCGCCGAGGAGGTGCGCGGCAGGAAGCTCGGCCTGGCGGGCATGGAGCTGCTCAAGTCGGCCGACACCGTGCGCATCGGCGTCGAGATGAAGACCGCCAAGGGCCGCCAGAAGGTCTCCCTGCACATGGACCGCGAGAACAACTGCACGGGCACCTTCGACGCGGGCCCCGCACAGCAGGGCGACTTCATCATGATCGCGGGCGGTGCGATGTACGTGCGGTTCGACGACGCCGCGCTCGACGCGATGGGTGAGATGGGCGACCGGCGCGGTCCCGAGGCGGGGGCCCGGGTCCGCGAGCGGACGGCGCTGGCGCGCGGGAAGTACCTGAAGATACCGGCGGGTTCCGGCACCCGAGGTCCCGCGATACCCATGGGCAGCTGCGACCTCGACAAGATCACCGAGAAGATCGGCACCACGGAGCTGGACGAGGTCATCGAGGCCCGGCCCACCACCCGGCGGTACGGCGAGGACGTCACCCCGCTCGTCGAGAAGGAGGACGGCGGTGAGACGACGGTGTACGTGGCGGCGTCCGGCGAGCCGTACATCCTCGGCGTCGAGGCGACGAAGCGCGGCGGCACGGGTGGCTCCGGTGGATCGGGTGGCGTCGGTGGCTCGGGTGGCTCCGGTGGATCGGGTGGCGTCGGTGGCTCGGGTGGCTCCGGTGGGGAGCAGACCATGAAGATGCGGCTGTCCGACTACGACGAGCCGGTCGCCGCGGTGGCCCCGGCGCCCGCAGCGACGCTCGACATCTCGCGGATCGGCCCGGGGGGCCCGGGCGGCGGCCTCTTCGAGGTCTGAGCGTGCGGGTCCGCCCGGGCCGCCGCGGGGCGCCGGGGGAGGTAGCCGTACGCTCTCGCGCTGTGACATTTCCGCGCCCGGCGACGCTGGTGACGGTGGGGGCATGGGCGCGCGGGGCGTGCCGCGTTCGGCCGGATGGGAGAGCGTTGGGCCAGGGTGGGGAGCCGCGTCGCGCAAAGGCGCGCGACGAGGAGCTGGGCAGAGCCGTCGCGGCGGCCCAGGAAGGCGACGAGGCGGCTTTCGCGGTCGCGTACCGGATCGTCCAGCCGGGACTCGTCGGCTATCTGCGCGGTCTCGTCGGCACGGACGGCGAGGCGGCCGAGGACGTCGCCGCCGAGGCCTGGCTGGAGATCGCCAGGGACCTCGGGCGCTTCCGCGGGGACGGGGCGGGCTTCCGCGGCTGGACCGCGACGATCGCGCGGCACCGGGCCTTCGACCACCTGCGCCGCCAGAAGGCGCGGCCGCGCCCCACCGCGCTGGAACAGGACCTGCTCGAACTGCCGGGCCCGCACAGCACGTCGGCGGCGGCCCTGGAGGCGGTCTCGACCGAGCGCGTGCTCGCCCTGGTCGCGACCCTGCCGCGCGACCAGGCGGAGGCGGTACTGCTGCGGGTGGTCGTCGGCCTCGACGGCCCGGCGGCGGCGCGGGTACTGGGCAAGCGCCCCGGCGCGGTGCGGACGGCCGCGTACCGGGGGCTGAAGAAGCTGGGCGAGCGGCTGGGGCTCGACGGTGTGACGGATGACGGTCCCGGCGCGCTGGGGGAGTCGAGATGAACGCAGACGAACCCTTGGGCCCTGAGGGTACGCAGGGCCGCCCCTCCCTTCCCGAACTGCTCGCCGCGGCCCTGCTGCCCGGCGCGGACGACACGGACAACGCGGACCGTAGAGCCAGCGCGGTGGACGCGGACGCGGAGCGCGCGGCGGTGGCGGCATTCCGCGCGGCGCGCGACGCGGGCGCGCACCGGGCGCGTACGCGGCGCCGCGACGACTGGCGGCCCCGGGAGCCCGGCCGCGCCCGGTTCTCGCTGCGGGCCGCCGGGGGCGTGGTGCTGGCCGGGGGTCTCCTGGGCGGCGTGGCGCTGGCGGCCGCCGGCACGGTGACCGACGACCCGCCCCCCAGGCCCACCCCCCGCCCGGCCGCCACGTCCCCTAAGACCCCGGCCACCACGCCCCCGCGCCCCGAGGCCCCGGCGCCCTCGCGGTCCGTGCCGCCCGCGCGGCAGGAGCGTACGGAGACGCCCGCGAAGCCCGGCCCGAAGGCCAAGGACAAGAGCGAGACGCCTAGGGAGAAGAGCAAGCCCCCCAAGGACAAGGGAAAGCCGAAGAAGCCCCCCAAGTCCGAAAAGCCGCACCCCAAGGACAAGGGCAAGGGCAACGCCAAGCCCAAGCCCAAGCACGACCGCAAGGGATAGGAAGGGCGGGTGGGTGGGGAGGCACCAAGCCGCGAAGCGGCGAAGGCGCCCCGAGCAACAAAACCCAGCCGCGCTACAGCCGCGCCTCCGGCGCCTCCTCCTCGGTGGGAACCCCGCGCTAGGAAGCGGTCCTCTTGTCCTTGCGGTTCGCGCGGAGCCACTCCTTGTTCATGTGGGTGATGGAGAACAGCGGAATGCCCTTGGGGCAGGCCGTGGCGCACTCACCGGTGAGCGTGCAGCCGCCGAAGCCCTCGTGGTCCATCTGCCCGACCATGTCCAGGACGCGGCTCTCCCGCTCGGGGGCGCCCTGCGGCAGGACGTTGAGGTGGTTGACCTTGGCCGAGGTGAAGAGCATCGCCGAGCCGTTGGGACAGGCCGCCACGCACGCCCCGCAGCCGATGCACTCGGCGTGCTCGAAGGCGAAGTCGGCGTCGGGCTTGGGCACCGGGGTGGCGTGCGCGTCGGGCGCGGAGCCGGTCGGGGCGCTGATGTAGCCGCCGGACTGGATGATCCGGTCGAAGGCCGTGCGGTCCACGACCAGGTCCTTGACGACCGGGAAGGCCGCGGCGCGCCACGGCTCGATGTCGATGGTGTCGCCGTCCTTGAAGGACCGCATGTGGAGCTGGCAGGTGGTGGTGCGCTCGGGGCCGTGCGCGTCGCCGTTGATGACGAGCGAGCAGGCGCCGCAGATGCCCTCGCGGCAGTCGTGGTCGAAGGCGACGGGGTCGTCGCCCTTGACGATGAGCTCTTCGTTGAGGGTGTCGAGCATCTCCAGGAAGGACATGTCCTTGGAGATGCCGTCCACCTCGTAGGTGGACATGGCGCCGGGGGCGTCGGCGTTCTGCTGGCGCCAGACGCGCAGGGTGAGCTTCATGCGTAGCTCCGCTGAGTGGGGTGGACGTAGTCGAAGACGAGGTCTTCCTTGTGCAGGACGGGGGCGGCGCCGGTGGCGGTGAACTCCCAGGCGGCGGCGTAGGAGAACTCCTCGTCGCGGCGCTCGGCCTCACCGTCGGGGGTCTGGGACTCCTCGCGGAAGTGGCCGCCGCAGGACTCGGCGCGGTGCAGGGCGTCCAGGCACATCAGCTCGGCCAGCTCCAGGTAGTCGACGACCCGGTTGGCCTTCTCCAGGGACTGGTTGAACTCCTCGCCGGTGCCGGGCACCTTGATCCGGCGCCAGAACTCGTCGCGGATCTGGGGGATGCGCTCCAGGGCCTTGCGCAGCCCGGTCTCGGAGCGGGCCATGCCGCAGAACTCCCACATCACTTCGCCCAGTTCGCGGTGGAAGGAGTCGGGGGTGCGGTCGCCGTCGACGGCGAGGAGGCGGGCGAGGCGGTCCTCGGTCTCGCTCATCACCTCGCGCACGACCGGGTGTTCGGCGCTGACCTCGTCCTTGTGCGGGTTGCGGGCGAGGTAGTCGTTGATGGTCGAGGGCAGCACGAAGTAGCCGTCGGCGAGGCCCTGCATGAGCGCGCTCGCGCCGAGCCGGTTCGCGCCGTGGTCGGAGAAGTTGGCCTCTCCGATCGCGAAGAGCCCGGGGACGGTGGTCTGGAGGTCGTAGTCGACCCAGAGACCGCCCATCGTGTAGTGCACGGCGGGGTAGATCCGCATCGGCGTCTTGTACGGGTCCTCGTCGGTGATGCGCGCGTACATGTCGAAGAGGTTGCCGTACTTGGCCTCGACCTTCTTCTTGCCCATGCGCTTGATGGCGTCGGCGAAGTCGAGGTAGACGCCCTGCCCGCCCGGGCCCACGCCGCGGCCCTCGTCGCATACGTTCTTGGCGGCGCGGGAGGCGATGTCGCGGGGCACGAGGTTGCCGAAGGAGGGGTAGATGCGCTCCAGGTAGTAGTCGCGCTCGTCCTCGGGGATCTCGTTGGCCGGGCGGGTGTCGCCCTTGGCCTTGGGCACCCAGATCCGTCCGTCGTTGCGCAGCGACTCGCTCATCAGGGTGAGCTTGGACTGGTGGTCGCCGGTGCGCGGGATGCAGGTGGGGTGGATCTGCGTGAAGCAGGGGTTGGCGAAGTAGGCGCCGCGCCGGTGGGCCCGCCAGACGGCCGTGGCGTTGGAGTTCATGGCGTTCGTCGACAGGTAGAAGACGTTGCCGTAGCCGCCGGAGGCGAGGACGACGGCGTCCGCGAAGTACGTCTCGATCTTGCCGGTGATCAGATCGCGGGCGACGATCCCGCGGGCCCGCCCGTCGACCACGATCAGGTCGAGCATCTCGGTGCGCGGATGCATCTCCACGTTCCCGGCCGCGATCTGCCGGCTCAGCGCCTGGTAGGCGCCGAGGAGCAGCTGCTGGCCCGTCTGCCCGCGCGCGTAGAACGTACGGGAGACCTGCACGCCGCCGAAGGAGCGCGTGTCGAGGAGGCCGCCGTACTCGCGGGCGAACGGCACGCCCTGCGCGACGCACTGGTCGATGATCTCGACCGAGATCTGCGCGAGGCGGTGCACGTTGGACTCACGGGCGCGGAAGTCGCCGCCCTTGACGGTGTCGTAGAAGAGGCGGTGGACCGAGTCGCCGTCGTTGCGGTAGTTCTTCGCGGCGTTGATGCCGCCCTGCGCGGCGATCGAGTGCGCCCGGCGCGGCGAGTCCTGGTAGCAGAACTGCACGACGTGGTAGCCCTGTTCGGCGAGCGTGGCACCGGCCGCGCCGCCCGCGAGGCCCGTGCCGACGACGATCACGGTGTGCTTGCGGCGGTTGGCGGGGTTGACCAGCTTCGCCTGGAAGCGGCGGGTGTCCCAGCGCTCGGCGATCGGCCCGGCCGGGGCCTTGTCGTCGACGACGGGCTCGCCGACCGCGTATTCAGCAAAGGCACTCATCTAGCTCACCACTCCGGTCATGACACCCACGGGGACAGAAATGAAGCCGACCGTCAGCACCAGCGCGAGGCCGTTGGCGACGGCCTTCAGGGAGCGGTCGCGGACCCGGCTGCCGACGCCCAGCGTCTGCGCGGCACTCCACAGGCCGTGGCGCACGTGCAGGCCCATGGCGAGCATCGCGGTGATGTAGATGACGTTGCCGTACCAGGTCGAGAACGTGTCCACGACGTTGCTGTACGGCTTGCCCTCCTCGAAGCCCGAGTGCACGGTGCCGGTCGTGAGGTCCAGGATGTGCCAGACGATGAAGAGGCCGAGGATGACGCCGCCCCAGCGCATGGTGCGCGTGGCATAGGTGGCGCGCGGCTTCTTGTGCACGTATCCGGTGGGGCGCGCCTTGATGTCGCGACGGCTCAGCTGGTACGCCGACACGCCGTGCGCCACCACCGAGGCGAGCAGCACCACGCGCGCGATCCACAGCCCCCACTCACGGTGGAGGACCGGCTCTCCCATGACCCGCAACCAGTGCGCGTAGGCGTCGAAGCCGGCGGCACCCAAGAAGATCTTGGCGTTTGCCGCCATGTGAACCACAAGGTAAGCGATCATCACGAGACCGCTCGTTGCCATGACTGCCTTCTTGCCTACCGTCGAGTCCCACATGGAACGGGTCCTCGACGTGCTCGTCGTACGAGTCGCCAGAGTCATGGGACCGGATGCTATGCCCACTCATCGCAAGTGCACCAACTGTAGAAACACATGCTTTCCATAGGGAACGCCTATCGATGGGCTTCGCCCGCGCCCGCCCGCGGCAGGACCTAGGGCGGGGGAGCGGCCACAAGACCGGGACGCCTGGCCCCAGCCGTGCGGCGCACCGCCTCCAGCAGCTCCGCCTGGCGCAGCGACCGCGCCCCCCTGGGAGCCCCGCCGGTGCCGGAGCGCACCGCGCGGACGAACGCCCGCAGGGTGGCCGCCACCTGGTCGTGCGGGCTCAGCCGCAGCTCGCGCCGCTCGGCCGGCCCCGTGACCCGCAGCACCGGCTGGTGGTCGGCGGGCGGGGTGAAGGCGGGCTCCACCCGGATGCGGCCCTCGCTGCCCCACAGCTCGTAGGCGGAGCGGTAGGCGTGCGCCATGCCGAACGTGAGGTGGCCGGTCACCCCGTCCGGGGTGCGGACGAGGACGGCGCCGGAGGTGTCGACGGCCGACCCGGGACCGTACTCCAGACACGCCCCCACCACCTCCACGTCCGCGCCGAGGAAGTGCAGCGCGGCGCGCACCGGGTAGTAGCCGATGTCCAGGAGGGCGCCGCCGCCGAGGTCGGGGCGGTGCCGGATGTTCCCGGCGGGCGGCGGCGGCACGGCGAAGGCGGCGCTGAACGACCGGAGTTCGCCGATCGCCCCGGAGCCGAGCAGCTCCCGCACCACCGCGTGCTGCGGGTGGTGCAGGAACATCACGTTCTCCATCAGCACGAGACCGCGCTCACGCGCCAGGGCGAGCAGCGCCGCGGTCCGGTGCGGGTCCGCGGTGAGCGGCTTCTCGGCGAGTACGTGCTTCCCGGCGAGGAGGGCCCGCTCCACCCACTCGGCGTGCAGGGCGACGGGCAGCGGCACGTACACGGCGTCGACGCCGGGCCGCTCAAGCAGTTCCTGGTAGCCCTCGACGGCCGCGCAGCCGTACTCCCGGGTCAGCGCCGCGGCCCGGTCGCGGTCCCGGCTGGCCACCGCGACGAGCGCGGTCTCGGGCGCGGCGGCCATCGCGGGCAGCATGCGGCGGCGGGCGATGTCCGCCGTGCCCATGACGGCGATGCGCACCGGCGCCTCGCCGGGCCCGGCCGCGGGCCGCGTCTCGCCGTCCGGCCCGGCCAGGGGCTGCGTGGCGCTCATGTCCGCCGTGCCCCCATCGCGTTGAGGCAGGCGAGGAGGGTACGGGCCTGGACGTTGAGGTAGTGGCCGTGCCGGACCAGGGCGCTGAGCTGGGCGACGGTCGCCCAGGCGAAACCGGCGGGCGGGTCGGCCGGAGCCTGCCGCTCGTCCTGCGCCTCGATCACCAGGTAGCGGTTCTCGGCGTCGAGGAAGCGGCCGCCCTCCTCCGAGTGGACGGCCTCGTAACGGATGCGGGCGGGGTCGGCGTCCAGCACGGCGTCCAGGAAGGGGGGACGGTCCGCCGCGGGCAGGTCGGCGTAGTTGTCCGGGGCGTACTGGACGGTGGGGGCCAGTTCCACGGTGTCGAGGAAGCCGCCCTCGACGCGGGCGTGCACCAAAACGTGCAGGACGCCGTCGAAGGAGCGGGTCAGGAACGCGGCCACGCCCTTGCTTCGGGGCCGCACCAGGGGCTGCGTCCAGCCGGTGACCTCCCGGCTCTCGGCGTGCACCCGCACCGCCACGACGTCGAACCAGCGCCCGCTGTCGGAGCTGATCCGGTCCTCGGTGCGGTGCCAGCCGGGCAGCTCCGCCAGCGGGACCCGCTCGGCCTCCACGTCGTGGCGGGCGCGCTCGGCGGTGAACCAGGACAGCAGCTCGGTGTCGGCGAGCAGGGCGCCGAAGCGGGGGTCGAGGGAGCGGGCGAGGGCGTGCGCGAAGGAGTCGCCGTCCGAGGTGTTCCGCCCGGTCGGCGGGAAGCAGGCGAGGACGGTACGGGAGTCCATGTTCACCACGTTGTCCCGGTGCAGCAGCTCCGCGAGCTGGCCGAGCGTCAGCCAGCAGAAGTCGTCGTACAGCGGGACGTCGTCGTCCGCGTCCACCTCGACGATCATGTTGCGGTTGCTCTTGCGGAAGAACCACGAGCCGTGCTCGGACTGGAGCACGTCGGCGAGGACCCGGCCCCGGCGGGGGCCGTTGAAGTACTCGATGTACTTCACGTCGGCGCCCTTGTGGACCTTGGTGTAGTTGCTGCGGGTGGCCTGGACCGTGGGCGAGAGCTGGAGGAGGTTCGGGTTGCCGGGCTCCATCTTGGCCTGCATCAGGCAGTGCGGCACCCCGTCGAACTCCTTGACCAGGATGCCGAGGATGCCCACCTCGGGCTGTTTGATGATGGGCTGGTGCCACGCGCGGTAAGGGCCCTCGTCCGAGGTCACGCGCAGCCCCTCGACGGTGAAGAACTTCCCGCTGGCGTGTACGAGGTTTCCGGTGCCCTCCTCGAAGGACCAGCCGTCGAGTGCGGCGAAGGGGATCCGCTCGACCCGGAACCGGTGGGCGCGGCCCCGCCCGGCCAGCCACTCGGCGAAGTCCTCGGTGCGCAGGTGGGCGCCCTGGGTGGCGGCGGCGGACCGGGCGACCCGGTCGGTGAGCCCGGTGTCCTCGCGCGGCCGCAGGGCGGGCGACCGCAGGGGATGCGACAGCATGCGGGGTTCTCCTGGTGTGTGCGGGGGCGGATGCGTACGGCGGTTTGGCGGGGGCGGCCGTCGGGGGCCGGGACGCGGCAGGGCGTCAGGCGGTGGTGGCGCGGGCCTCGGCGAGGAGGCGGCCCGCGACCTCCGCCGGGGTGGGCAGCGCGCGCGCCTCGGCCCGCAGGCGGCCCGCCGCGGCCCGGTGGGCGGGGTCGTCGAGCAGGGCGCGCACATCCGCCGCGAGCAGGGCGCCGGGCCCCGCCGCGTCCGGCATCCCCGCGACCTCGTTGAGCGGGCGGTGCCGGGCGGCCCCCGCGGCGGCGAACCGGGCGCCGGTGAGCATCTGTTCGGGCCTGGGGGAGAGGATGAGCTGCGGCACCCCGGCCTCGGTGGCCGTCATGGTGGTGCCGCCGCCGCCCTGGTGGACCACGGCGGCGCACTCGGGGAGCAGCAGGCGCAGCGGCACTCCGCTGACCGCGCGCACGCCGTCGGGCTGTGCGCCGAGCCGCTCGCGCTGGGCCTCGGTGACGGCGAGCAGCACCTCGGTGCCGCCCGCGGCCAGTTCGTGGGCGGCGGCGAGCAGCGGGGGCGGCAGCGCGGGCCCGCCCGGCTTCAGCCGGTCGGCGGTGACCCCCCAGGTCAGACAGGTGCGGGGCTTCCCGGACGGCGGCAGCAGGCTCTCGGGCGCGCCGCCGGGTCCGTTGTACGGGACGAACCGGGCCGGTACGCGGGTCACCGGCGAGGGCAGGGTGAGGCTCGGCGGGCAGGGGTCGACCCACAGTCCCGGCTCGGCGGGGTCGAGGCCGTACCGCTCGAACAGCGCGCGGTAGCCGTCCAGGTGGGGGCCGTCCAGGCCCGCCCGGTTGAGGCGCATGACCGCCGGGCTGCCCCACAGGTGGGCGACGGCGGGGACGCCCAGGTCGGCGGCGGCGAGCGTGCCGGCGTAGGTGCCCGCGTCCTGCACCACCAGGTCGGGCCGCCAGGCGCGGGCGAAGCCGAGCAGGTCGTCGGCCATCGCACCGGCGATCCGCAGCTGCTTCTCGCCGAGGGCGCGCAGGATGCCCTGCTGGGCCTCGCTCAGCTCGTCGGCGCGGGCGGCCCAGTCGTCGGGCCAGCGGCCCTGGGTGTGCCAGGCGGCGAGGCCCCCGGAGGTGGCGTGCCCCGCGATGTCGGGGTCGGGCCCCACCGGCACGGGGGTCAGCCCGGCGTCCGCCACGGCCCGCACGCACCCGGGCGGCACGGCGACCCTGACCTGGTGCCCGGCGGCCTGGAAGGCCCAGGCCAGCGGCACCATCGGGTAGAGGTGGGAGGGGGCGGCCCAGGTGGTGAACAGGACGCGGGCACCGGCCGGTTCGGCCGCCGCGCCTGTCGTCCCCGGCGTCGCGGGGGTCGGCTCGGTCATGGGATCGGTTCCTTCGTACGGTGGTCAGCGGCCGCCGGAGACGGTCAGGGTTTCGCCCGTGATGTTTCCGTTGGCCGCGGAGCCCAGGAACAGGACGGCGGCGGCCACTTCCTCGGGCGTGGACAGGCGGCCCGTCGGCGTCGCGCGGACCTCGCGGTCGCGGACCGGCTCGGGCAGGCCCTCCAGGACGCGGGGGGTCGCGGTCAGGCCCGGGGCGACCATGTTGACCAGGACGCCGTCGCGGCCCACGTCCCACATCAGGGAGCGGGCGAGCCCGTGCAGACCGGCCTTCGCGGTGCCGTAGAACTCCTGGCCCCGGTTGCCGCCCAGGGCGTTGTGCGAGGAGATCAGGACGACCCGGCCCCAGCCGCGGGCACGCATGCCGGGAACGGCGCGCTGCACGGTCCGTACGGCGGGCACGAGGTTGTCGCCGAGGAAGGGCACCCAGTCCGTCTCCGGTACGTCCTCGAAGTGGGTGTCCGGCGCCCGCCTCACCCCCCAGCGGATGGCACCGGCCACCAGGACGTCCAGGCCTCCCCAACGCTCCTCCACCTGTGCCACCGCGCGGCCGGGCGACTCCGGGTCGGCCAGGTCGTACGCGACCGCGCACGCCCGGCCCGCGTCCGCGCCCAGCTCGTCGGCGAGCGCGCGGGCCCGCTCGGCCCCGCTGTGGTGGGCGACGGCGACGTTCGCCCCGGCGGCGGCGTAGGCGCGGGCCACCGCCTGCCCGATGCCGCCGGTGGCGCCGGTGACCAGGACGGTGCGGCCCGCCAGGCCGTAACCCGCGTAAGCGGTGGGGGTGTCGGTCATCCGCGGGCCTCCACGAACTCGCGTACGGAAGCGATCATGTAGTCGAGCATCTCGTCCGTCAGGCCGGGATAGACGCCCACCCAGAAGGTCTGCTCGGTGACGATGTCGCTGTTGGTCAGGGAGCCCACCACGCGGTGCGGCTGGTCGATGTAGGCGGGGTGGCGGGTGAGGTTCCCGGCGAACAGGCGGCGCGTGCCGATGCGCCGGTCCTCCAGGAAGGCCACCAACTCCGCGCGGCTGAACGGCGCTTGGGGGTCCACGGTCAGCACGAAGCCGAACCAGCTCGGGTCGGAGCGCGGCGTGGCCCGCGGCAGCAGCAGCCAGGGCACGTCCGCCAGGCCCTCGCTCAGCCGCCGCCAGTTGCGGCGCCGCGCCTCGACGAACTCGTCCAACTTCTCCAGCTGGGTCAGGCCGAGCGCGGCCTGGAGGTCGGTCGTCTTCAGGTTGTAACCGACGTGCGAGAAGATGTACTTGTGGTCGTAGCCCGCGGGCAGCGTGCCCATCTGGTAGTCGAACCGCTTCAGGCACTTGTTGCTCTCGCCCGGCTCGCACCAGCAGTCCCGACCCCAGTCGCGCAGCGACTCCACGATGCGGGCGAGCGCCAGGTTCGCGGTGAGCACGCAGCCGCCCTCGCCCATGGTGAGGTGGTGGGCCGGGTAGAAGCTCACGGTCGTCAGGTCGCCGAAGGTGCCGGTGAGCCGGCCGTCGTACGTCGAGCCCACCGCGTCGCAGTTGTCCTCGATGAGGAACAGGTCGTGGTCCTCGGCGAGTTGGGCGATCTCGGCGACCTCGAAGGGGTTGCCGAGCGCGTGCGCGATCATGATGGCGCGGGTCCTGGGGCCGATCGCCGCCGCCACCCGGTCGGCCGTCGCGTTGTACGTGCCGAGGTCGACGTCGACGAAGACCGGGATGAGGCCGTTCTGCAGGATCGGGTTGACCGTGGTCGGGAAACCGGCCGCGACGGTGATCACCTCGTCGCCGGGGCGCAGCCTGCGGTCCTCCAGCTGCGGCGAGGTCAGCGCGGTCATCGCCAGGAGGTTCGCCGACGAACCGGAGTTCGTCAGATGGGCCTTGCGCCGCCCCATCCTGCGGGCGAACCGCGACTCGAACCGGCGCGAGCTGGAGCCCGCCGCGATGCGCATGTCCAGGGCGGCCTCCACCAGGGCCACCCGGTCGGCCTCGTCGAGCACCGCCCCGGACGGCCAGATCTCCGTGACGCCGGGGACGAAGCCGTGGCCGTCCTCCCGCTCCAGGTGGTACTTGCGTACCTCGTCCAGTATCAGCGCCTTGTGGTCGCTCATCTCTCCCCCTCGTGCCTCTCGGATCGTTCCGTCACGTCCGCCGCCTCTCAGCCCGCCGTGTCCTGGCTCCGCGCCCTTTCGCCGTGCCGTGCCCGACACTGCCGTCACGCACTCGAACCGCCCTGGACAGCCGGTCGTACGCCGCCCACGCCGCCCCGCGCGGCCAGCCGCTCCAGCTCCGGCAGCACGTCGGCGGGGGAGGGGGTGCGGGCCATCTCCTCGCCGAGGCGCCGCGCGCCCGCGGCGAACCCCGGCTCGTCGAGCAGGCGGCGCACGGCGTCGGCGATCCGTCCCGCGCCGTCCGGGCCCTCGGCGCCGGGCAGGTGGAGTCCGGCACCCGTCGCGGCGATCCGCTCGCCGTGCTCGGCCGTCCACGGCGTCTGCGGCAGGACCAGCTGGGGCAGGCCCGCGGCGATCGCGGTCAGCCCGGTGCCGGTGCCGCCGTGGTGGACCACGGCGTCGCAGGTGTCCAGGAAGAGGCTGATCGGCACGGGGTCCACCAGGCGTACGGACGGCGGCACGACGAGCCCTTCGCGGTACTGGCGCTCCACGGTCGTGACCGTCTCCACCCCCGCCAGGGAGCCGAGCGCCTCCAGGATGCCGGTGAGCACATGGGGGCCCTCAAGGGCGAGGGTGCGCAGCCCGAGCGAGAGACACACGCGGCGCTCCGCGCGCCGGTCGGCGGCCCAGGCGGGCACCGTGCCCGCGCCGTTGCTCGGCACGAACCGCAGCGGCAGGCCGGGCGCCGCGTCCGGGTCCTGGAGCCCCGGCGGGCACGGGTCGAGCACCAGCGAGGGCGCGGGCAGCCCGTCGGCGAGCCCGTGCCGGGCGCAGATCTCCGCGAGGGCGTCGCGGACGCGCCCGAAGCTGCGCGTACTGAAGGAGTCGACGCCCCAGCGGTGGTGCACGACGGGGATGCCCAGGACGCCGCCGACGAGCAGGGAGGCGTGTTCGAGGGGGTCGGCGACGATGAGGTCCGGGCGCCAGGAGCGGGCGAGTGCGAGGACCGGCCCGGTCACCGACTCCAGCCGCGCGCGCCAGCGCTCGGCGAGCGAGTCCCAGGGCGGTTCCTGACGCGAGCCGCCCGCGCCGCCCGCGTCCGGCCGCCCGGTCGCCCGCACCGCGAGCCGCTTGCGCACCTCCTGTTCCTCGGTGCCGAGGACGGCCATCGAGAGCCCGCCCGCCGTGGCGACGGCCTCCAGATCCGGCTGCCCGCCGAGCAGCACCTGATGCCCGGCCCCGCGCAGCGCCCACACGAGGGGCAGCAGGGGGGTGAGGTGACTGGGGACGGGCGTGGCAAGCACCAGGACACGCATGGGGGCGGGGCTCCTTTGGGGTGGGGGTGCGGGTACGGGGTCGGTGTACGAGGCCGGTCACGGGGCGGGGCTTACGAGGCGGGGGGCACCTAGCGGCGCCGGGGGTCCGTGGGTGTGAGGTCCGCGCTGGGGCGGGGTTACTGGAGGGGCGCGGTCAAGGGCGCCGGGGCGGGCGGGGTGCTGGCGTGGAGCAGGTCCCGCAGGGACGTGTCCAGGTCGCGGCGCGGGCGCCAGCCCAGGACGCGATGGGCGCGGCCGATGTCCACCCGCTGCCACTCGACGTCGCCGCGCTGCCCGCGCCCGTCGTCCTCCTCGATCACCGGCACGTCGGCCCCGGCGAGGTCGAGCAGCCGCCGCACCAGGTGCCGGACGCCGGTGGCCTCGCCCCTGCCGATGTTGACGACCCGGTCGGCGGCCGGAAGGCCCGAGGTGTCCAGGCGGGCGGCGGCAAGCACGGCGTCGGCGACGTCACGGACGTCCACGAAGTCCCGGTGGGCGTGGAGCGGGGCGAGGCGCAGCGGGGCCGGTGCGCCGGGCGTCCCGGCGGCCCGCGCCAGGTGTGCCGCGACCGTGCCGAGCAGGCTGGCGCGCGGTGCGCCGGGCCCGGAGACGTTGACGACACGCAGTACGAGGCCGTCCGCGCGGCCTTGCGCGGAGGCGTCCAGAACGGCCCGCGCGCCCGCGAGTTTGGACCGCCCGTACGCGTTGACCGGCGCGGTTGGACCGTCCTCGCGGATGGTGGCGCCCGCCGGCACGGGCCCGTACTCGTGGACGGAGCCGAGCTGGACCAGCCTGGGCGGGTGGGGGAGGGCGGCGCACGCGGCGACGAGGGCGCGCGGCAACTGAGCGTTCGCCAGCTCCATTTGGTTCTCCGTCACACCCCAGACGGCACCCGCCGCGTTCACCACGACGTCCGCGCGCACCTCGGCGAGGAGCCCGGCGAGCCGGTCGGGCCCGGCCGCGGTCAGGTCGAGTGCGTGCCACTCGGTGCCGCTCCGGGCTCCCAGAACCTCTCCCCGCGCGCCAGGAACACCGGCCTCCGCGCCGGGAACGCCGATCTCCGCGCCGGGAACGCCTCGCGCGACCCCGACCACGCGCGCCCCGGCGTCCGCCAGCGCCGCGCGGACGTGCCGCCCCACGAACCCCGTGGCCCCGAGCACCACCGCCACGGGAGTGCCGCTCCCCGCCGCCCCGCCCTCGTACCGTCGGCCGCTCATCGACATGTCCCCTCCTCGGACCTCCCCTGCGGTACGCAGCGTGACGGCCGGGACTCAAGCGGCGGTTGACGCGGCACTTGAGTGCACCGGCCTAGCGTGCGCCGCATGGGGATCACTGAGACAGCGGTGCCGGACGCCTACCGCATCCGGCCGCGGTTGCGCGAAGACAGCCGCGGCAACTTCTACGAGTCGTACCGGTACGACGAACTGGCCCGCGAGACCGGCCACGTGTTCGCGCCCCGGCAGGCCAACTACTCCGTCTCCGCCCGCGGCACGCTGCGCGGACTGCACGGGGTGACCATCCCGCCGGGGCAGGCCAAGTTCGTCACCTGTGTGCGCGGCGCGCTCCTCGACGTCGTGGTCGACGTGCGGCTCGGCTCCCCGACCTTCGGCGCGTACGACACGACGGTGCTCGACGCGTCCGAGGGCACCGCCGTGTACGTGGCGGAGGGGCTCGCGCACGGCTTCGTGGCGCTGACCGACGACTCCTGCGTGAGCTATCTGTGCTCGACGCAGTTCGTGCCGGGCACCCAGTTCGAGATCCAGCCCTTCGACGCCGAACTGGACCTGCCCTGGGGCCAGGCGCTCACCGGCCCGGCGCTGCTCTCGGAGAAGGACCGCCGCGCCCCGGGCCTCGCCGCCGCCGCCGACCTGGGGGTCCTCGCGACGTACGAGGAGTGCCGCAAGCTCTACGAGCGGGCGCGGCGGGACGCCTCCGACGCCTACTGAGAAGCCAGCTTCTCCAGCCGGGGCACCAGGTCCGCGGGGGTGGGCAGCGCCGTCATCTCGGCGCGGACCCGGGCGGCCGCCGCCGCGTACGAGGGGTCGGCGAGCATCTCGGCGACCTCGGCCCGGATCGACACGGCGTCGGCGGTGGGGTTCGGCAGGGCGCGGCCCACACCGGAGGCGGCCAGGCGGCGGGCGTTCATCGGCTGGTCCACGCCGTTGGGCAGGGCCAGTTGCGGCACCCCCGCCGCGAGCGACGTCATCAGGCAGCCCGCGCCGCCGTGGTGCACGACCAGGTCGCAGCCGGGCAGCAGCAGGTGCAGCGGCGCCTGCTCCAGCAGCCGTACGCCCGGCGGGAGTGCGCCGATCCGCTCCCGGTCGGCGCCGGTCACCGCGAGGATCACCTCCACGTCGAGCTCGGCCAGCGCCTCCACGATCTTCGGTACGGCGAACGAGGCGTCACCGAACATGCTGGTGACCGAGGTGCCCCAGACGACGCAGACCCGGGGGCGCCCGGACCTCGGAGCCGGCGCCCCGGCCTGCTCCTCCGGGATCCCGGGCAGCCCGCCGGGGCCGTTGTACGGCACGAAGCGCACGGGGAGGCGTTCGGCGGGCAGCAGCCTCGGCGCCAGGTCCGCCGGGCACGGGTCGATCACATGGCTGACGTGGTCGAAGCTCACCTCGCCCACGCCGTGCCGCTGGAAGGCCTGGCTCATGTCGAGCGGCAGCAGCTTCAGGCCCGGCTCCTGTTCGTCGGTGCCCGCCGGGCCCCACAGGTGCAGGGCGGACGCCGTGCCGAGGACGCGCGCGGTGAGCAGGCCCTCCAGGCTGAGCAGGTCGTGCAGGATCAGGTCGGGGCGCCAGTCGCGGCCGAACGCGACGGCGGCGTCGGTGCTGCGGCGGGCCATGCCCTGGAGCCGGTCGTTGTTCTCGACGATCCAGTTCCGCAGGTCGAACTCCTCGACGGAGGTCAGCGGCACGCCCGTCAGCGGGTGCGGTGGCGCCACGTCGAAGGGCCAGCGGCCCTCCTTCCAGTTGAGGTAGTTGCCGATCCGCGCCTGGAAGGTCATCTCCCAGCCGTCCAGGATGGGGACCGGTGTCAGCCCCGCGCGGGAGACCGGTTCGCTCTGCGACGGCGCGCAGACCACCCGCACCTCGTGCCCGGCGGACTGGAGCGCCCAGCCCAGCGGCACCATCGCGAACCAGTGCCCCGGCCAGTCGGAAACACCCAGCATCACTCGCACAGCCGACTCCTCACCTCATGACGCTCAGAACTGAGGCGGACGGTAGGGGAGGCCACTGGAGCGGCACTTGGAGCGGCCGTGGAGCGCCCTCGCGGCCGAGGGCGGCCCGAGGGCGGCTCCAGCGGCCGGGCGCAGCCTGGGCCGCCGACCGGGCGGCCCGCGGGCCGCCGGAGCCGAGACGAACGGACGCCCCATGCGCGTACTGATCATCACCACCCCGGTGCCCACGCACTTCACGGCCCTGGCCCCCCTCGCCTGGGCGCTGCGCGGCGCGGGCCACGACGTGCTCGTCGCCGGACAGCCCGACGTGGCGCCCGCCGCGCGCGCGGCCGGGCTCTCCTGCCATGTGTTCGGCGCGCCCTTCGCCGCCCACGAACTGCTCGCGGTGAACCTGCCCGAGGGCGCCAGGCCCATCGAGGCGCACGGCCGTCCGGACGCCGCCGCGCTGGCCGGCGCCGTCCGCCCGTGGATCATGCACGCGCGCTACACGGCCGCCGCCTACGCCGAGTTCGCCCGCTCCTGGCGCCCCGATCTGATCCTCGCCGACCGCGTCGACTACGGCGCCCTGATCACCGGCGGCCTGCTGGGCGTGCCGGTCGTCCAGCACCGGTGGGGCGTGGACCCCATCGGCGAGAGCGCCTGGCGGATCGGGCAGCGGGCGCTCGGCCCGCTGTGCGCGCGGCTCGGCCTGCCGGGCGGGCTGCCCCGGCCGTCCCTGGTCCTCGACCCCTGCCCGCCCGGCGTGCAGAGCCCGGAGCTGACCCCGGGCGAGCCGATCCGCTGTGTCCCCAGCAACGGCTCCGGCGTCCTGCCCGCGTGGGCCGCCGCCCCGCCCGCCGGACGCCGCCTCCTGGTCACGCTCGGCACGATCAGCCTGGAGCTGAACGGCGCGCCCTTGCTGCGTACGGTCCTTGAGGCGTGCGCGGGCCTGCCGGACACGGAGGTCGTGGCGACGGTCCAGGCGGAGCACCGGGCGGGCCTGGGCGACGTACCGGCCGGGGTGCGCGTCGTCGACCCCGTCCCGCTCGACCTGGTCCTCGACCACTGCGCGGCGGTCGTCCACCACGGCGGCACCGGCACCCATCTGACCACCACCGCCTTCGGCCTGCCCCAGCTCGTGCTGCCCGGCCTCTCGGACACCTTCACCGTCGCCGACCGCGTCGTCGCGAGCGGCGCGGGCCTGAGCCTGGACACGGCCGACGCGCAGAACGACCCGGCGGCGGTCGGCGCGGCGGTCCGCCGGGTCCTCGACGATCCGTCCTTCGCCGCGCGGGCCGCCGAACTGGCCGAGTCCGTACGGAAGATGCCCGCCCCCGCCGCGCTCGTGCCCGCCCTCGTGGACCTCGCGCGGTCGGGGCCGCGCGCCTGACCCGCGTACGACATGAGCCTCGTACGACATGACCTGCGTACGACACGAAGGGCCCCCGTCCGGCGGACAACCGGACGGGGGCCCTTCGCGTGGGGGGGCTGGAGTGGGCTCAGGCCGCTGTGCCCGGGGTGGTTTCGGCGCGGGCCGCCTCGGCGTCGAGGAGTTCGCCGGGCGCGCCCAGCATGATGCCGCCGATCATGCTCAGGGCGACGATGGAGACGACGGTGACCACGGTGCCGAGCCACACCATCGTGTCCACCGGCAGCACGACCGCCCCGACGACGCGGACCGCGCAGTCGAGCAGCAGGCCCACGCCCCAGACCAGGCTTATCCGGGCGACACCCTTGCGGAACGCGGGGGAGGTGGCGGCCAGCCTCTCCCAGGCGGCCTCCAGATGGGGCTCGCCCTTCGTCTTGAACGGCCGCACCGCCGCCGTCATGATCGGCTGCGCGGTGAACGCGGACCAGGTGACGCACGCCCCCAGGATCCCGGTGGCCAGCGGCTCCCTGATCAGCATGGTGCGGGCGGACCCCGTCCGCAGGCTGAGGGCGGCACCGGCGACCGTGGTCAGCAGGACCAGGCCCGCCAGGCCGTTGAGGGTGCGCTCGCGGGCCCAGGCGAAGAGCACGCGCACGGCGGGCACGACGCCGCTCGCGAGCAGCGACACCATCGAGCTGAGGCCCACGCCGGCGTGCAGGACGTAGAAGACGCCGAGAGGTACCGCGACGTCGATGAGCAGGGGCAGCAGGGCGTGCCCGAGCGTGCCCTGTTGGGGCGCGCCTCCGGTCCCCTCGCGGCTCTCGCCCGGCCGGGCCGCGCCGGTCGACTTCGCGTTGTTCACTGCTGGCTCCTCTGTGCCGGTGTGGTGGGTCGGTACCGAAGGGTGCCAGGGTCCCCTTGAGCCGGAATCGAGTCGTCCGGCAGGAACTCGTCGAGGACCCGCCGGTAGTAGCCGGGCCCGAAGCCGAGGCCGGCCACCTCGGGGACGAGGGCGTACAGCTTCTCGACGGAGATGACGTGCTGGGCGGCGCGCGACTCCTGGTACTCCCGGCGCACGGCCGTGCCGAGCCTGCGTGCCAGATGGTCCACGATCCGCTCCACCGGGACGGCGTGCCCCGAGGCGAGGTTCACGGTCTCGCCGCACACCCCCCGGGCGAGCAGCCGGTCGATGACGGTCACCGCGTCGTCCACGGCGAGCAGGTCCCGGGCGGCGTTGCGGTGGATCCGCACCACGCCCTCGCGGACCTGGCGCAGCAGCACCGGAAGGAGCTGGTGCGGCGGCTGGTCGGGGCCGACCAGATGGCCGAGCCGCAGGATGAGGTAGGGGGCGCCCGACGCCTTCAACTGCTCCTCCAGGGAGAGCTTGTGGCGTCCGTACGGGGTGCAGGGGGTGACCGGGGCGTCCTCCCTGGCGGGCGCCTTGGCGAGCCCGTACATGCCGGTGGAGGAGGTGGAGAAGAAGAGCAGGCGGCGCCCGGTGGCGGCGCAGTCGTCCGCCACCCGGCGCAGCAGCGCGGCCTCCCGGGCGAAGTCGGCGGCCGAGGTGCCGCTGGCCCAGGAGACCCCGGCCGCGACCACGACCGTGTCCTCGTGCCGCGCGGCGATCGGGCGCAGACCGCGGGCGAGGAATCCGTTCCCGACGATTTCCATGTGTCAAGTCCTGGTGTGCGGAGGGTGGGTGGGGGCGGTGCCGTTCACGGCTGCGGGCCTTGTGGGGGGTCTTGGTGCGGGTCGGTCGTAGTTGCTCGCGCCGTTCCCCGCGCCCCTTACGGGGCGCTCACGCCGACGGCGGTCAGTACACCCAGCCCGTCGAGCACCGGGCCCGGCGGGCGGGCCGAGACGGAGGGGCCGGTCGCGGCCGTGTAGCCGTCCGGGCGCACCAGCACCCAGCCGCCGTGCGTCAGGCCGAGGGCGGCGCGCAGCAGGCCGCCCGGGTCGGGCAGCGGGAGCGGGCCGTCCACCGGGCCGTCGGGCGCGCTGTCGCCGCTGGTGGCCCCGGTGGCCCCCTTGCCGTTCAGTGTCCGCACCCGAACCGGGTAGCCCCGGGCGACCTCACGCAGCGCGTCGAGTCCGGCCGCGTCCGCGTCGGCGGCGAGCAGTGTCCAGCCGGGGCGGCGCAGTTCGGCGAGGAAGTGCCGCCAGCCCTCGGACGCGGCGAGGCCCTCCGCGGTGACCCGGGTGACGCGCGTGCCCGGCACGGGGCCGTCGGCGGGCGTGCCGGAGGCCTCGGCGGCGGCTTCGGGGGCGGCCAGCAGTCCTTCGGTGTAGTGCAGACCGAGCGCCGACATGCCGCCCATGATCTTGCGCTGGATCCTGGACTTCACCGGCCGCACCGCCCTGAGCACGGTGAAGACGGTGCGCAGCGCCGCCGCGGCGGTCCGGCTGCGCAACTGCACCAGGGCCGTGGCCATGCCGGTGGAGCGCAGCAGCTCCGCGCCGACCGGGACGCGTTCGGGGCCGTAGCTGTCGAGCACCGACTCCGCCGCCTCGCCGCGCACCACGGCGGCGAGCTTCCAGGCGAGGTTGACGGCGTCCTGGACGCCGGTGTTCATGCCCTGCCCGGAGGCGGGGCTGTGCACGTGCGCGGCGTCACCGGCGAGGAAGCAGCGCCCCGAGCGCATCCGCGGGATCATGCGCTGCTGGATGGTGAAGACGGAGACCCAGCTCGGCTCCTCGACCCGGACCGGGCGTCCGATGCCGGTGCCGATCTTCTCGGCGAACCGGCGGGCCACCATGGCGTCGTCCCCGCCGTAGGACGTCTCGGCGGTGTCGAGCAGGCGCCACTTGCCCGGTTCGGGGAAGGGCACCATCATCACCGTGCCCCGAGGGGTCCGCATCCAGTGGATGGAGTCGCGCGGCAGGTCGCAGTGGACGACGGCGTCGGCGATGAGCCAGGTCTCGCTGGAGTCGCCGACCAGGTCGATGCCGAGCCGCTTGCGCACGGTGCTGTGGCCGCCGTCGCAGCCCACGAGCCAGTCGGCCGCGACGCTCTCCACCCGGCCGTCGGGGTGGGCGAGCCGGGCCGTCACGCCCGCGCCCGTGTCCTCGAACTCCATGAGCCTGACGCCCCATTCGACGTCGACGCCGTACCGGGACGCCGCCGCGCGCAGCACTTCCTCGGTGATGACCTGGTCGACCATGAGCGTGAACGGGAAGCGGGTCGGCAGCCGGCTGTAGTCGGTGTCGAAGCGGATCAGGCGGCGGCCGTTCTGGTGCAGCGTGAAGTGTTCGACCCGCTGTCCGCGCGCCAGCAGCTCGTCGAGGACGCCCATCTGGTCGTACGTCTCCAGGGTCCTCGCGTGGTTGGCAAGGGCGCGGCTGGTGGTGGCGGGTCCCTCGGCGGCGTCGACGAGCCGGACCCGCACGCCGTGGCGGGCCAGTTCGTGGGCGGCGCTCAGGCCGACCGGACCGGCGCCGACGACCAGGACCTGCGGGGCCTGAGCGGGGGGCGGGGTGCCCGTGGTGCCGGTCATGCCGTCCGCTCCTCGTCGCCGTGCTTGGCCGCCTTCCACCAGCCGGGGTTGTCGCGGTACCAGGCGACGGTGTCGGCGAGCCCCTGCTCGAAGGAGACGCGCGGCTCGTAGCCCAGCTCCTCGCGGATCTTCGACTCGTCCAGGGCGTACCGCAGGTCGTGGCCCTTGCGGTCGGCGACGTGCCGCACGCTGCTCCACTCGGCGCCGCACAGGTCGAGGATGCGCTGTGTCATCTGGCGGTTCGTCAGCTCGTTGCCGCCGCCCACGTTGTAGATCTCACCGGCGCGGCCGCCGGTGAGGACGAGCTGGATGGCCCGGCAGTGGTCGTCCACGTGCAGCCACTCGCGCACGTTGGTGCCGTCCCCGTACAGCGGCACCCCCTCGCCCTCCAGCAAATTGGTGACGAACAGCGGGATGAGCTTCTCGGGGTGCTGGTAGGGGCCGTAGTTGTTGGAGCACCGGGTGATCGACACGTCCAGGCCGTGGGTGCGCCAGTAGGAGCGGGCGATCAGGTCGGACGCCGCCTTGGAGGCCGCGTAGGGGGAGTTGGGCAGCAGCGGCCACTCCTCCGTCCACGCGCCCCGCTCGATCGATCCGTACACCTCGTCCGTGGAGACGTGCACGACGCGCCGCACGCCCGTGGCGAGGCAGGCGTCGAGCAGGGTCTGGGTTCCGCCCACGTTGGTGTGGACGAACGCGGCGGCCGACTCCACGGAGCGGTCCACGTGCGACTCGGCGGCGAAGTGCACCACCGCGTCGTGGCCGGGCAGCAGGTCGAGCAGGAGCGAGCGGTCGGTGATGTCGCCGTGTACGAAGTCCAGGCGCGGGTGGGACGCCGGGAGGTTGGCGCGGTTGCCCGCGTAGGTCAGCTTGTCGACCACGGTGACGCGGGCGTCCGCGTACCCCTTGTACCCCCCGAGGCCCTCGTAGCCGCCGGCCAGCAGGGTGCGGACGTAGTGCGAGCCGATGAAACCGGCCCCTCCGGTGACGAGGATTCTCATGCCGCGACCTCCACGCGGGTGTGATCGCCGACCACCAGGCGGTGGTGGCTGCCGAGTTCGGAGCCGCTGACGGCGGCGGAGCGGCCGAGCAGCGAACCGCGCAGGCCGCCCACGTGGGAGACCGTCGCGTCGTCGAGGACGATGGAGTACTCCAGCCGGGCGCCGGTCAGGACGCAGTCGCGGCCGATGGTGGTGTGCGGGCCGACGCGGCTGTCCTCGATGACCGTGCCCGCGCCGACGATGGCCGGGCCCTCGATGACCGAGCGCACGACGCGCGCGCCCGGCTCGACGACGACCGCGCCGATGAGCGTGGACCGCGCGTCGACCTCGCCGCCCACCGCACGCTCGACGCCGTCGAGGAGTTCGCGGTTGCACTCCAGGACGTCCTCGACCTTGCCGGTGTCCTTCCAGTAGCCCGCGTACTCGTGGGCGCGTACCTCGTGGCCCTCGGAGAGCAGCCACTGCACGGCGTCCGTGATCTCCAGCTCGCCTCGGGCGCTCGGCGCGATGGCGGCGACGGCCTCGTGGACCGCGGCGGTGAAGAAGTACACGCCGATCAGCGCGAGGTCGCTGCGCGGCTCGGCGGGCTTCTCCACCAGGCGCCGCACCGCGCCCGCGCCGTCGACCTCCGCGACGCCGAACGCGCGCGGGTCGGCGACCTTCTGCACGACGACCTGCGCGGCCGGGCGCGCGGCACGGAAGGCGTCGGCGGCCTCACGCACGCCCTGCGGCAGCATGTTGTCGCCCAGGTACATCACGAAGTCGTCGTCGCCCAGGAAGTCCTTGGCCAGGGTGACGCAGTGGGCGAGCCCGAGCGGCGCCTCCTGGCGGAGGTAGGTGATGCGTACGCCGAGCCCGGACCCGTCGCCGAAGACGGCGGCGATCGCCGGTTCGTGGTCGCCGACGATGATGCCGATCTCGGTGACGCCCAGGTCCTTGATGTTGTCCAGGACGTGCTCCAGGACGGGCTTGTTGGCGATCGGGATGAGCTGCTTGGGCATCGAGTAGCTGAACGGTCGCAGACGGGTTCCGGTCCCGCCCGACAGCACCAGAGCTTTCATGGGTCCTCTTCTCACCGTGTTCCGGGAGCCAGCGCCTGGGGGACAGGCGGACAGCGAGACCTTCGGCGGGGGCGCTGGAGGATTCCTCGATTGCCGCCGGTGTCCGGCTTCTTCTCCCCCCGTAGGCCCTGCGATCCCCTCGCGGACCGGCGGCTCGACCCGGACTCCAGCCCCGGCCCCGACGATGACCTCGTCGGACCTACGGGAGGAGAGTCATGCGGTGGGACGGCATCCACATCGCCGCGGTGGGCAGTTGGCTGCCCGAGCCGGTGCCCGCCGAGCGTGCGGTGCGCGAGGGGGGCTACGACGCCGAACGGTGCGCCACGCTCGGCTATGTCTCCGCGCTGGTCGCGGACGACGTGGCGCCGCCGGACATGGCGGTGCGCGCGGCCCGCAGCGCGCTGGAGCGGTCCGGCGTCGCGCCCGCCGAGTTCAGTCTGCTGCTCCACGGCAGCCTGTGGTTCCAGGGCCTGGACATCTGGCCCGCCGCCTCGTACGTCGCCGCCCGCACGGTGGGGCGCACGGTGCCCGCCATGGACGTGCAGCAGCGCTGCAACATCGGGCTCGGCGCGATCGAGATGGCTGCCGCCCACCTGACGGCGGGCGTGCGCCCCGGGAGCGCCGCGATGGTCACCACCGCCGACCGGTGGGCGGGCCCCGCAGTCGACCGCTGGAACCTGCACGACTCGAACGTCTACGGCGACGGCGGCACCGCCCTCGTGCTCTCCCGCGCCGGCGGGTTCGCCCGCCTGCTCTCCACCGTCACGGCCGCGGACAACTCCCTGGAGGGCGCCACCCGGGGCGACGAGCCGTTCCGCACCGCGTCACCGGCGGCCACCGAGCCCATCGACCTCATCGGACGCGCCCGCGCGTACGGGGCCGAGCAGAGCGCCGCGGGGGCCGACCCGACCGCGCTCGTCTTCCGCTTCGCCCGCACGATGATCGCCGCGAAGACGGCGGCGCTCGCCGACGCCGGTCTGAGCACCGGCGACCTCGCACGCGTCGTCGTCCCGGCCACCGGGCGCAACCCCGGCGACCACCAGCTGCACGACGTCCTCGATGTCCCGGAGCAGCTGACGACGTGGGACTTCGGCCGCGTCACGGGGCACGTCGGCGGCGGCGACTGGGCGGCGGGCCTGGAGCACCTGGTGACGACGGGGGCCGTCGCGGCGGGCGACCGCGTACTGCTGTTCGGCGGCGGCGCCGGTTACACCTGCACGGCCGCAGTCCTGGAGATCACCGATGTGCCGAGCTGGTGACGAACGAAGAGGTGGGCAGACCATGACACAGACCAAGGCCCCGGCGCAGACCAAGGCCCCGGCCCAGGCGCAGACCCAGCCCCTTGGGCAGACCCAGACCCAGACCCAGAGCCAGAGCCAGACCCAGACCCAGACCCAGCCCCAGACCATCCCCGGCCTCCTCGCCGCCGCCGTCGCCGCCCGTCCGGGCGCCCCGGCGGTGCGCGACCGGCACGGACGCTGGACGTACGCCCAACTGGACGCCCGGGCACAGGCGTTCGCCGCCTGGCTGGCCGAGCGGGGCGTGCGGCGCGGCGACCGGGTGCTGGCCCGCGTCGGCAACGTACGCGAGTTCACCGCCGTCCTCTTCGGCACCCTCCTGCACGGCGCCGTGCTGGTGCCCGTCAACCCCGCCATGAAGCGCTTCCACCTGGCCCCCGTCGCCACCGACTGCGACCCGGTGCTCGCCATCGGCCAGGGCGCGGACGCCGACCTCCTCGCCGAGCTGACGGGACGGCCCGCGTACGAACTGGGCACGCTGTGGCGCACGGTCGAGGAGCGCGCCGAGCGGGCCGAACGCGGTGAGGACCCCGCGTACGCGTACGAGGACCCCTACGAGTACGGCGCTCCCGCCCCCGACGACCTCGCCCTGCTCATCTACACCTCCGGCAGCACCTCCGCGCCGAAGGCCGTCGTCTCCCCGCACGCCCCGGCCGTCTTCGCGACCCGCGCGATCGACGCCCGCCTGGGCTACCGCGCCGCCGACAAGGTCCTTGTCGCCCTGCCCCTCTCCTTCGACTACGGGCTCTACCAGATCCTGCTCTCCGTCCTCGCGGGCGCCGAGGCCGTGCTCACCGAGGCCGACCAGCACGTATGGCTGTACGGCGCGCTGCGCGAGTACGGCGTCACCGTCGTGCCCCTGGTGCCCTCGCTCGCCGAGATGCTGCTGCGGCTCGCGGGCCGCGACGACGGCGAGGCCCCGCCGGTGCGGCTGTTCACCAACACGGGCGCCGCGCTGACCGGACCGGTCATCGCGGGTCTGCGGGCCGCCTTCCCGGGCGCGGCCGTCGCCCCCATGTACGGCACGACCGAATGCAAGCGGATCACCGTCCTGGAGCCCGACGGTGACCTGGAGCGGCCCGGCTCGGTGGGGCGCGCCCTGCCCGGCACCGAGGTCCTGGTCCTCGCCGACGACGGCACCGCGCTGCCCCCTGGCAGCACCGGCCAGATCGCGGTGCGCGGCCCGCATGTGATGTCCGGCTACTGGCGCGCCCCCGAACAGACCGCCCAGCGCTTCCGCACCGACCCCGCCACCGGCGAAGTCACCCTGCACACCGGCGACTACGGCCACCTCGACGGCGACGGCCACCTCTACTTCGAGGGCCGCCGCGACGACCTGTTCAAGCGGCGCGGGGTGCGGATGAGCGCCGTGGAGATCGAGGCGGCCGCGCTGGACGTGCCCGGTGTCGAGGCCGCCGCGGTCCTCGCCCCCGACGACGGCATCGACCTCACGCTGTTCGCCGTCACGCGGCTCGCCCCGGACGGGGTGCTGCGCGGGCTCGGTGAGCGCCTGGAGAGCGCCAAGGTCCCCGCGGTGTGCAGGGTCGTCGACGCCCTGCCGCTCACCCCCAACGGCAAGACCGACCGCCGGCACCTGCGCCGCCTCGTCGAAGCCACCTGATCCCACACGCCCCCTCAGCCCCGCACGCCCTTCGCCCTTGCAGTCCCCCTTCACCCCTGAAGGCCCCCACCCCGGAAAGAGAGAACGAGAGCATGACGCACGTCCCCTGCCCCTGGGACGAGCAGTTCGCGCGCCTGGTCATCGCCGCGCTGCCCGCCGCGGCCCGCCACGACGCCGCCCCGCTCACCGTCGACCACGACCTGTCGCAGGCCGGGCTCGAGTCCATGGCCACGGTCGAACTGCTCATACGCCTGGAGACGGCGTACGGCGTGCGGTTCCCCGAGCACCTCCTGACGGGCGGCACCTTCGCCACCCCGGGCGACCTGTGGGAGGCCCTGCAGTCACTGCGCGAGGACGCCAAGGACACGGAGGGCCCCACGGATGCCCGCCGCTAGCACCGCGACGGCCCCGAAGGCCTCCGACGAGCCCCTGATGTCGACGGGACGGCTCGCCCTGTTCTCCGTCGGCGCCATGGCCGCCATGCTGCTCTCCCTGCTCGACGAGAACATCGTGGCCACCGCCGCCCTGCCGATCACCAGCGACCTCGACCCCGAACACGGCATGAGCCTGCTCCCGTGGCTGCTCAGCGTGTACCTGCTGGCGGCCACCGCCACGCAGCCGCTCTACGGCAAGCTCAGCGACCTGTACGGGCCGAAGAAGGTCTACCTCTTCGCGATCGTCACCTTCATGGCCGGGTCCGCGCTGTGCGGCATCGCCCAGAACATGGGCCAGCTGATCGCCTTCCGCGCGGTCCAGGGCCTGGGCGGCGGCGGCCTGATGAGCCTCACGCTGATCATCATGGCCACGCTCTACCCGCCCAAGGAACGCGCGGGCGGCTCCGGCGTCGGCGGCGGCCTCGTCGCCCTCGGCATCATCGTCGGCCCGCTGCTCGGCGGCTATCTGAGCCAGCACCTGTCCTGGCGCTGGATCTTCTACGTCAACCTGCCGCTCGGCCTGCTCACCGTCGTCGCGACCCTCTTCGCGCTGCGCCTGCCGCCCCGGGCGCACCAGCGGGAGCGGCGCGTGGACCTGCCGGGCGCCGCCCTGGTCACGGCCGCGGCCGCCGGGCTGCTCCTGATCGCGCAGTGGGGCGGCACCGAGTACGCCTGGTCGTCGCCGCAGATCCTCGGTCTGAGCGCGGGCAGCCTGCTGCTCGTCGCCGCGTTCGCCTGGTGGGAGACGCGGGCCGCCGAGCCGATCCTGCCGCCCTCGCTCTTCCGCGACCCGGTCTTCCGGATCGCCGCCCCGCTCCAGTTCCTCGCGGGCTTCACCGTGCTCGCCGTGACCGCGTACGTGGTGACGTACCTCCAGGTCGCCCGCGGGCTGAGCGCGCAGTCGGCGGGGCAGCGGCTCGCGCCGATGGCGATCGGGGTCATCGTCGTCATGTTCAGCTCCGGCAAGCTCATCTCCAGGACCCTGCGCTACAAGCCGGTCCTGCTGCTCAACTCGGCGATCACCGTGATCACCCTGGCGCTCTTCGGCACCGTCGACGAGACCACGTCGGCACTCCACCTCGGCGTGCTCCTGGTGCTGCTCGGCTTCGGGCTCGGCGGCGTCGTCCAGGTGGTGCTCCAGACCGTGCAGGCCTCGGCGCCGCCCGAGCAGCTGGGCGTGGCGACGACCGGCACCCGCTTCTTCATGACCCTCGGCAGCGGCTTCGGCGTCGCCGTCCTCGGCGAACTGCTCAACAACCGCTTCCTCGCCCTCCTGCCCGACGGCGTGCCGGAGAGCGCGCGGGGCAGCGCGGGCAAGGCGGTGGCGGCCCTGCGCACCGCGCCGCCGGACCTGCGCGACAAGCTGACGCACGCCTACGCGTCGGCCGTGGACACCGTGTTCCTGACCGCCGCGGGACTCATGCTGCTCGCGCTCGTCCTCGCCTTCCTCATGCCGGACGTACGGCTCGGCGCGGCGGACGAACAGGAGGCCTGACCCCCGTACCGCACGCACGAAACAGCCCCGGCGGACTCGCCCGCCGGGGCTGCTTCGCGTGGGCGCGCCGGGGTCAGACCGCCACCCGGTACAGCGCGGAGCCCTCGGCCGCGCCCGCGCGCGCCTGCTCGCCGTCCGCCCAGCGGGTCAGCTCCAGGGCGCCGCCCTCGTGCAGCTTCGAGGCCGCGACCACGCGGGCCGACGCGCCGGCCGCACCCCCGGCGCCGGGGCGCCCCGCCTGCGACACCGTCACGCGCAGCACGCCACCGCCGCCCGCGCCCAGGAGCGCCGGGAGGGCGTCGGCCCCTTCCAGGACGGCGCCGCTGTCGCTCTCGACGTCCACGATCTCCTTCAGGAAGACCCGGAAGACCGTGAAGGCGGGCTGGGTGTTGGCGTTGCGGAAGGAGGCGCCGTCCTGCCAGACGGTGACGCTGACATACGCGCCGGGCCGGTCGAGGGCGGGCAGCAGCGCGATGGCGCGGATGCCGGGCATGGTCAGCGCCTGCGCGCGGTAGTCGGCGAAGGCGCTCTCCAGCTCGGCGCCGTCGCCCTCGCGGCCCTCCTTGAGCGTGAGGCGGGCGACGACGGCGACCTGCGCGTCGTCGGGGGAGGTGTGCGTGTCGGGCACGGTGTGGTCCCTTCGTGTCTTCGGGGGGTGGGTACGCGTACGTACGGCCAGGCCCCGGCCTTCGTATGTACGGCTAGCCCAGCCCTCGTATGTACGGTCGGGCCCCAGCCTTCGTACGAAGGGTCGGGGCGCCGTCGAGCCCGGCTCGAACGCGGAAGTGCCCGCAGGCCGGGGGAAGCCTGCGGGCACCGTCAGGGGGCGGCCGGGAGGTCAGCTGGTGAAGCGGTCCTCCGCGATCCGGACCGCCGGATTGCCGTACGCGATGGCGCGCAGCACCTTGCGGTAGACCGGGGTGTGCCGGAAGACCCGGGCCAGCCGGGGCCGCACCTTGGTGGCGAAGGCGCCGATGGAGAGCATGGCCTTGCTCTGCACCCGCTGGATCCGCATCATCGCCGCGATGTCCGGCGCCCGGCGCTGCTCGAACTCGCCGAGGGCCGCCGCGCCGGTGTCGCCCGAGCGCACCGCGTCCACCAGGACCGGATGCAGCACCACCGCGTCCTGGATCGCCAGGTTGATGCCCTGCGCGCCGATCGGGCTGTGGGTGTGCGCCGCGTCCCCGATCAGCACCAGGCCGTCGGCGGCCCAGCGCTCGGCCCGCCCGGAGAAGACGTCCAGGAGGGTCAGGTCGCGCGGCGAGCGGATCTGCTCCTCGATCAAGCGTGCGTACGGCGGTGCGGCGGCGGCCAGCTCCCGCTTGACGTGGTCGAGGCCCTGGGCCACGACCTCCTGGTAGCCCTTGTGCGGCAGGGTCCAGCCGACCTGGATCCGGTCCGGCCAGGAGTCGTACACGAGCACCGGGCTGCCGCCCGACCTGAACACCCTCACGTCACGCTCCGGTTCGCCCGCGCCGGCCGGGCGCGGCGCCGCGTCCAGCTTGAACCAGAGCACGTCCAGATCGAAGCTCTCCTCGCGGCCCGCGCCGATCCCCGCGAGGCGGCGCACCTTGGAGAACCTGCCGTCCGCGCCGACCACGCACCGGGCGCGCACCGACACCGGGCCGCCCGGCCCGTCGGCGGTCACGCCGCTGATCCGCTCCCCGTCCCGCAGCAGCGCGCCGACGCGGCGGCCGTCCAGGTACCGGAAGCCCTCGAACTTCTCGCAGTGCAGCAGCAGTTCGTCGAGCAGGTGGGCCTGGGGGATCGAGAGGAGGTGGTCGTAGGGGGCGGGCAGGGCGCCGTAGTCGATGTCGAGCAGCACCCGGTCCCGCTCGACGAGCCGGAAGCGGGAGTGCCGGTGGCAGCCCCGCGCCCGCGCCCCGGCGAGCACCCCGAGCCGGTCGAGCAGCGCCATGGCGCCGGGCTGCACGATCTCGCCCCGGAACTCCCGCTGGTGGGCGCGGGCCCGCTCCACCACGGCGACCCGCACGCCCGACTTCAGCAGCAGCAGGGCGAGTACGAGACCGGCGGGTCCCGCCCCTACGACGCACACGTCCGTGTCGACGGCGAGGGCGTCCCGGCCACCCGCTCCGGCGTTCGCTCCGGTGTCCGCGCTCATCCCGCTCATCCCGTTCAGCCCCTCAGTCCCAGACCGCCGTCGGCGGTGATCACCTGGCCATGGATCCAGCCGGCCTCGTCCGTGCACAGCAGCGCGACGACGTCGGCCACGTCCTCGGGGCGGGTGAGGCGCCCGGCCGGGGTGCGGGCCGCGAGCGCGGCGGCCACCTCCGGCCGGGGGGTCACGGACCCCTCGGCCCCTTTGTCGATCTTCGCCGTGGAGACCGCGTTGACGGCGATGCCCCGCCCGGCCAGCTCGACCGCCAGATAGCGCACCAGGCTCTCCAGGGCGGCCTTCGCCAGACCCTGGCCCACGTACATCGGTACGGCACTGCGCGCGCCGCTGCTGGAGACCGCGACGACGCGGCCCGCGCCGCCCGCCATCAGCTCCGCGAGGGCGGGCGCCCCGTGCAGCAGCGGATCCAGGGCGAGCGCGAGGTCGGCGGCGATGCCCGCCCGGTCGGCCCCCACGGCGGGCGAGGGGTGGAACGTGGCCGCGTTGTGCACGAACACGTCCAGGCGCCCGAAGCGCTCCTTCACCTCCGCGAGGAGCCGGTCGAGGGCGGCCGGTTCGCGTACGTCCGCCCGTATCGCCAGCGCGTCACCGCCCGCCGCCGTCAGCTCCGCCACGGCCCGCTCGGCCTCGGGCCCCGGCCGGGAGTGGTTGACGACGACCCGGCAGCCCTCGGCGCACAGCTTGCGGGCGATGGCCAGCCCCACGCCCCGGGTGCCGCCGGTGACCAGGGCCGTCCGCCCGGCCAGACCGAGGCGGCCCGGGTCAGTCACGGCCGCCGCCCAGGGCCGCGCGGGTGCCCGCGAGGGGCGCGGCCACGACGGTACGCACGTCGGCGAGTGCACGGACGGCCGCGTACGAGGCGCCGGAACGGGCGGCCTCCACCGCCTCCTCGCCGCTCCAGCGGGTGAGGGCGCTGTAGCCGCCGGGGCGGGCGGCCACCGAGCGGGCGAGGTCGGTGTGGCGGAACCCGGGCGCGGTGCGGGCCTCCTCGGCGTACGCGCGGTAGGCGCGCTCCAGCTCCGCCGGGTCGCCGGTGGCGGTCAGGTACTCGATCACGAGTACGGAGCCTTCGTCCGCGTCCGGGCCGTCGCCGTCGAGTCGCAGCACGGCGAGGGAGGGGTCGGCGTCCACGGTGACCAGCTCGTGGAAGGCCTTCGCGTGTGCCTGGAAGGTGTCGCTGGAGAGCACCTGCTTGAACTGCTCGCCGGTCTGCCACCAGCCGAAGTTGACGTACACCTCGGGCTGGTCGGCGCGGCGCACGGCCTGGTGGGCGACGAAGCCGGGCTGCTGCCGCATCCACTGGACGTGGTCGAGGAAGCGGCGCTCGAACTCCTCGGCCCGCGCCGGGTCCTTGAGGGTGAAGGTGTTGACGACGGTGAACTGGGGCGCGCTCATGGCGGGTTCCTTCGGAGGTGTGGTCGGGGAGGGATCGGCGGGGTGCTCGGCGAGGTCGCTCACGTCGCCTTGTCCACGCAACGCGAGCAGCCGGTCCCGCAGCTCGCGGCGCTGGATCTTGCCGTTGCCGGAGCGTGGGATGGCGGCGACCGGCTCGGCGTGCTGGAGGTGCTGGTAGTAGGGGAGTTGCTCGTTGACCTCGGAGACGATCTCGGCCAGTGCGGTACGGGGGTCGCTGTCGTCGCCCTCGCCCTCGCCCGTGCCCGTCAGGACGACGAGGGCGCCGGCCACCGCGCCGCTGAACTCGTGCGGCAGGTCGACGACGACGGAGTCGGCGACCCGGGGGTGCCGGTTGAGGGCCTGCTCGACCTCCGAGGGGGCGACGAGGAAGTTGTCGCACTTGAAGACGTCCTTGAGCCGGTCGACGAGGAAGAGCCGCCCGTCGTCCGCGATCCGCCCGACATCGCCGGTGGAGAGCCAGCCGTCGGGCTCAAGACCGGTGCCGTCGGGGCCGCCGAGGTAGCCCTTCATCAACTGGGGCCCGCGCAGCTGTACTTCGCCCACCTCGCCGACGGCGAGGACCGCACGGCTCGCCACGTCCACCACCCGGCACTCGGTGCCGGGCAGCGGCCGGCCGACCGAGCCGTGGACCGGGTGGTCGGGGTCGTCGCTGTGGGTGAGCGGGGAGGTCTCCGCGAGCCCGTAGCCCTGGAGCACGGGGATGCCGAAGTGCTCGGTGAGGGCGCGGGCGGCGGGGGCGGGCAGCGCGGAGCCGCCGGAGGCGATGCGCCGGACCGTCTCCAGGGTGAGCCCGCCGAGGCCCGGGTGCGCGGCGAGGCGGATCAGCCGCACGGGGAGGCTGTAGAGGTGCGTGGCCCGGTGCGCGTTGGCGGCGGCGACGGCCTCGGCGGGGTCACCGGCCGGGCAGAGCACCTGGGTGGCGCCCGCCGCGACGGCCGAGTTGAGGTGCATCGGATGGTAGGTCGGCAGATGGTTGAGGCAGACCGAGGAGGCGTCCACACGGTGGGCGGCGGCGATCTGGGTGGCGTTGAGCGTGAGATTGCGATGGGTGAGCCGAACGGCCTTGGGCCGCCCGGTGGTACCACTGGTGAACTGCACACAGACAACGGCGTCCGGATCGCCGACGGACGGCAACCCGAGGCCAGTGCGCGGGCCCTCGAAGCCTGCCGCCCCCTCGAAGCCCGGCTCCGCCAGCCCGTCCAGCCCGTCCGGGCCGCTTGGCCCGTCCGGCCCGGTGGCCGCGCGCTCGCCCTCGGCGGTCAGGTCCGCCAGAGCGATAAGCCCCGAAGACTCGCCCGGTCCGTCAGACCCGCTCGGCCCGGCGGTCGCGCGCTCGCCCTCGGCGGTCAGGTCCGCCAGAGCGATAGGCCCCGAAGACCCGCTCGGCCTGCCCGACTCGCCCGGCATGCCCAACCCGGCAGACGCGCTCGGCCTGCCTGGCCCGTCCGGCCCGTCCGGCCCGGCGGCCGCGCGCTCGCCCTCGGAGGTCAGCTCCGCCAGACCGATAGGCCCCGAAGACCCGCCAGCCCCGTCAGACCCACCGGATCCCCCCGCCGCGGTACCGCCCCCGCCCATCAGCACCACCCGGCGCAGCCCGGGCAGCCGGTGCTGGATCGGCTTCAGGCGTGCGTACAGGGGCCCGTCCACGAAGGCCACCTCGGCGCCGCCGAGTGTGAGCACGTGCAGCAGGTCCTCCTCCCGCAGGAGCGGGTTGACCACGGCGGTGACCAGGCCCGCGCGCGCCGCCGCGTAGTAGGCGACGGCGAAGTCCGGGTGCAGGACCGACGCCACGGCGACCGTCGCGCCCGGCGCGAGCCGCAGCGCGCGCAGGCCGCGGGCCGCCGCCGTGACGCGGGCGTCGAGCGTGCCGAAGTCCAGGTGCTCGCCGGTGCCGGAGAGGGCCACGGCGGTGCGCCGGGGGTGGGCGCTCGCGGCGCGGGAGAGCAGTCCGTCCAGCGTGTCAGCCACGGCGGCCCTCCGCATATGCCCGGGCGTGCCGCAGCGTGGTGGTGCTGTTGGTGCTCAGCGCCTTGTGGAGGTAGGCGCGCGCGTCGGCGACGGTGCGGCCCTCGCCCAGGACGCGTTCGACGGCGTCGGCCCGGACGGTGACGGTGTGCCGGGACGTCACGTACACGCCGCCGTCGGTCTCGGCGATGGTCCAGGCGCCGGTGTGCGCGGACATCAGGGCGGGGACCGTCGTCTGCTTGTAGACGATGCGGTCCTTGCCGAAGACCACCCGGACCGACTCGGTGGTGTGCGTCGAACCGTCGGCGGCGCGCGTGTCCATCGCCATCACCTGGATGCCGGGAACGTCCTCGCGCAGGTCGAGGCGGGCCACGTGCGGCAGCCGCTCGGGCCACAGGTCGGCGCGGTTGAGGAAGTCGAAGACGTCGGCCCCGGCGGCCTCGATCCGCACGGTGTCCTCGAAGGCGAAGACCAGCTCGTCCAGCTCGGCGCCCAGCTCGGCGAGCTCCTTGACGGCCGCCAGCTCCTTGGCGCTGTTGCGGTCCACCGCCTCGGTGATCCACCGCTCGCCCGCCGGGTCGTCGTCCACCGCGCTGAAGTCGTGGTGCAGCTCCAGCGTGCAGTGCCCCTCGTCCACCGGCGTGACGGCCCAGCGCCCGCCCATGACGGCGACCGGCGGCTGCGAGACCTCCTGCCGGAAGGTGACCGTCAGCTTCTCCGCGTCGAGTTCGCGGCGCGAGGTCCACGCCTTGACCTCGCCGTTGGCGGTGGCCCAGATGCGGATGCGCTCGCTGCCCGGCTCCCGCTCCACGTGCTCGACGTGGACGTTGGGCGCGAAGTACTGCGGCCACCGGGTGACGTCGGCGACGATCCCGTACACCGTCGCTGCCGGGGCGGCGACAGCGATGGTGTGCAGGGTGTGGTGCTTTCCGGTCACGGACACGTGCGTTTCCCCTTGTTCTGGGTGATGGGTTCTGGGTTCTGGGCTCTGGGACTGGGCGGGGTCGGGTCGTGAGTTCCTGGTCGTCCCGGATCAGAAGTTGCCGAGCCCACCGCAGACGTTGAGCGCCTGCGAGGTCAGCGACGCGGCGGTGTCCGTGGTCAAGTAGCCGACGAGACCGGCGACTTCCTCCGGCGTGGAGTAGCGGCCGAGCGGGATCTTGGCGGTGAACTTCGCCATCACCGCCTCCTCGGTCGTCTCGTACGCCGCCGCATAGCCCTCCCGCACCCGCGCGGCCATCGGCGTCTCGACATAGCCGGGGCAGACCGCGTTGACGGTGATGCCGGTCGGTGCCAGCTCGTTGCCGAGGGCCTTGGTGAAGCCGACGACGCCGTGCTTGGAGGCCGAGTAGGGGGCGCCGAGGACGACGCCCTGCTTGCCCGCCGTGGAGGCGATGTTGATGACGCGGCCCCAGCCGCGCTCGCGCAGGCCGCCCTCGCGCAGCACCTCGCGCGTCACCAGGAACACGCTGTTGAGGTTGGTGTTGATGACGTCGAACCACAGCTCGTCGGTGACATCGGCGGTGACCCCGCCACCGCTGCGCCCCGCGTTGTTCACCAGGACGTCGATACGGCCGTACGCGGCGACGGCGGCGGCCACCAGGTCGCGCACCGACCCCGGGTCGCGGACGTCCGCGGCCGTGCCGGCCACCTCAAGTCCCTCCTCGCGCAGCTCCTTGACGGTGAGGCCGACCCTCTCCTCGTCGCGGGCGCAGATGAAGACGTTCAGGCCCTTGGCGGCCAGGTCGCGCGCGACCGCCAGACCGATCCCGCTGGTGGCCCCGGTGACCAGGGCGACCCGCCGCTCCGGCCCCTCCTGGGGGTGCGACTGCCCTGCGTGCTGCTCGGCGTGCGCCATGTCCTGTTCTCCTCACGGGTGACGTAATGGCGCTCACGCTCGCCCCGCCGCCTCGAACCGGTATCGAGCCGTGGTGGACGCCGGGGGTCCACCGCTGCCCGAGGCCCGTTCGAGGCGGCGGGGCGAAGCTCGTATCCGCATTCCGAGAACAGGGGAGGAACCCGCCATGTCCGTGGCCGAGCAGGCGACGCGCACCGGTGCCGCCGAGACCTACCACCAGGTGCAGCAGTTCTACGCGCAGCAGATGCAGCTCCTCGACAGCGGCAGGGTGCGCGAGTGGGCCGAGACGTTCACCGAGGACGGCGTGTTCGCCGCCAACGCCCACCCCGAGCCCGCCGCGGGCCGCGCCGCGATCACCGCCGCCGCCCAGCAGGCCACCGACGCGTACGCGGCCCAGGGCATCCAGCGCCGCCACTGGCTCGGCATGGTCGCCGTGGAGGAGCGCGAGGCGGGCACGCTCTTCGCCCGCTGCTACGCGCTGGTCATCGAGACCCCGCGCGGCGGCCAGGCCGTCATCAAGGCCAGCACGCTCTGCGAGGACCTGCTGGTCCGCGAGGGCGGCGCCCTGCTGGTCCGCGACCGCCGCGTCACCCGCGACGACCTGATCTGACGCCCCCAGGCCACACCCCCGACAGGCCCCTCCCGCAGTCCGCTTCACAGACCAGTGCCCGCGCGCCCTCCCCCGGCGCGCGGGCACTTCCCGTTTCCCACGCGGCATACAGCACGCACGACGTCGGCCGCCGCCCCCTCTCGCAAGGGGGCGGCGGCCGACGTCGTGCGGGTTCCCGGCGCTCAGGCCGCGCGGCCCGCGGCCGTCAGGCTCTCGTTGATGAAGCCGAGCAGCATCCGCGGCGTCTCCGCCTCCGCGACCGTGTCGTCGGAGAGCGTGATGCCGTACTCCCGCTCGATGTGCCCGGTGGTCTGGAGCACGGCGAGCGAGTCGTAGCCCAGCTCGGCGAAGGGCGTGTCGATGACATCGCCGTCCAGGTCCACGCCCTCGTCGACGCCCGCGCACTCGCGCAACAGGCCGGTCAGTTCCTTGAGTTCCATCTCGGTCCCTTTCAGGTTGTTCTTGTGCCGCACGGCAGTCGCCGTCACGCGGCTGCCGTCACCACGGCGGCCGCGTTGAAGCCGCCGTGCCCCCGCGCGAGCACGAGCGCGGCCCCCACCGGGTGCTCGCGTGCCTCGCGGACCAGGTCCAGTGCGATGCCGTCGGCCAGGCGGTCCACGTGGACGGTCGGCGGGATCACCCCGTCCCGCACGGACAGCAGTGCCGCCGCGAGGTCCAGGGAGCCGCCGCCCGCCGCCAGCCGGCCGGTCATCGTCTTCGGCGCGGTGACCGGCACGCCCCGGGCGCCGAAGAGCCCGGTGATCGCCTCGGCCTCCTGCCGGTCCAGCTCCGGCACACCGGCGGCGTCCGCGAATACGACGTCGATGTGATGTGCCGTCAGTCCGGCGTCCGCCAGGGCCAGTTCGGCCGCGCGGCGCAGGCCGGGCTCGCCGCCGGTGCCGGGCGCCGGGTCGAAGGTGGCCGCGTACCCGGCGAAGGCCCCGTACACCCGGGCACCGCGCTCGCGCGCGAAAGCCGGGTCCTCCAGCGTCAGCAGGGCGCCGCCCTCGCCGGGCACGTGCCCGCTCGCCGCCGCGTCGAACGGCAGATACGCGCGCGCCGGATCGTCGACGGTGGACATCCGCCCGCCGGTGAGCTGCGCCGTCCACCCCCACGGGCAGAGGGCGCCGTCCACGCCGCCGGTCACGATGAGACGGCTGCCCTTGCGCAGCTGGCGCCGCGCCTGGCCGACCGCGTCCAGGCCGCCCGCCTGCTCGGTGACCACCACCCCGCTGGGCCCGCGCAGCCCGTGCCGGATGGAGATCTGGCCCGAGTTGACGGCGTAGAACCAGGCGTACGACTGGTACGCGCTGACGTACTGCCCGCCCTTGCTCCACAGTGCCTGGAGTTCGCGCTGACCGAACTCGAAGCCGCCCGCCGAGGCGGCCGTGACCACGCCCGCGCCGAAGTCGCCCAGGTCGTCGGGGGTGGCGCCGCAGTCGTCCAGGGCCTCCGCGGCGGCCGTCAGGGCGAGCCGCGTCATGTGGTCGGTGGACGGCAGCAGACGGCTCGGGATGTGCTCGGCCGCGTCGAAGCCCGGCACCTCACCGGCGAGCTTCGCCGGGTAGCCGGAGGCGTCGAAGCGGGCCGGCGGCCGGATGCCGCTGACGCCCGCGAGGGTCGCCCGCCACCAGGCCTCGGTGCCCAGGCCGTTGGGGGCCGTGACACCGATGCCGGTGACCACGGGGGCCGTCGGCCGGACCTCTTCGGCGGCGGCGGTCGTCTCCCGTACCCGCAGATCGCTCGTCATGCCGTCCTCCGCTCGGGGCTGGTCAGCACCATCGCGCTCTGGAAGCCGCCGAAGCCGCTGCCGACGCTCAGCACGGTGTCGACGCGCCGCTCGCGCGCGGTGAGGGGGGTGTAGTCGAGGTCGCACTGCGGGTCGGGCTCGTGCAGATTGGCCGTGGGCGGCACCACGTCGTGCTCGATGGCCAGGGCGGACGCGGCGATCTCCAGGGATCCGATGGCGCCCAGCGAGTGGCCGATCATCGACTTGATGGAGCTGACCGGGGTGTCGTACGCGTGCGCGCCGAGGGCCTTCTTGAAGGCCTCCGTCTCGTGCCGGTCGTTCTGCTTGGTGCCCGAGCCGTGCGCGTTGACGTAGTCGACGGCGGTGGCGTCGAGCCGGGCCTCGTCAAGGGCGGCGCGGATGGCCTCGGCCATCTCGGCGCCGTCGGGCCGCAGCCCGGTCATGTGGTAGGCGTTGCTGCGCGAGGCGAACCCCGCGATCTCCGCGTAGATGTGGGCGCCACGGGCCCGCGCCGCGTCCAGCTCCTCCAGGACGAAGACCGCCGAACCCTCGCCGAGCACGAAGCCGTTGCGGGTCCTGTCGAAGGGCCGCGAGGCGTGCGCGGGGTCGTCGTTGCGGTTGGTGGTCGCCTTGATCGCGTCGAAGCAGGCGACCGAGACCGGTGAGATCGGCGCCTCGGTGGCGCCCGCGACCATCACGTCCGCGCTGCCCTCGCTGATCAGCCCGACGGCGTGGCCCACCGCGTCCAGACCGGAGGTGCAGCCCGTGGAGACCACGGAGGCGGGCCCCTGGGCCCCCACCGACCAGGCCACCTCGCGGGCGAAGGAGCTGGGCACGAAGTGGTCGAACAGGTGCGGCACGGCGTAGCGGTGGTCGACGAGCCAGCTCGCGCCGCCGTCGCTGACCACGTTGTACTCGGTGTCCAGACCGCTGGTGGCGCCGACCGCGCTGCCGACCGTGACACCCGTACGGAACGGGTCGAGCCCCTCGAAGGCGAGGCCGCTGTCGGCGACCGCCTCGGCGGCCGCGGTGACGGCGAACTGCGCCGCCCGGTCCATGCGCCGGATCTGCTGGGGCGTCAGCCCCCGGGCCACCGGGTCGAAGTCGGCCTCGGCGGCGATCCGGGACCGGAAGGCGGCGGCGTCGAAGAGTGAGATCGGCCGCGTCGCCGTACGCCCGTCGGTCAGCAGCGACCAGAACTCCTTGGTGCTGCCACCGCCCGGCGCGATCACGCCGATCCCGGTGATGACCACGCGCCGGCTCACCTCGTACGCTCCGTCCGCCGGTGCGCCGCCCCGGTGCCGGAGCGGGCATGCTCCCTGTTCACGACCGCATCACCTCTCTGTTCCGCTCGGTTGTGGCCATGACTTTTCCTCCGCGCTCTCGATGTGCGCTCGACTCGTGGCCGAGCCCGCCCGCCGCTCCTCGATCAGGTCGCGCAGCATCCCGGGGACCCACCTCTCGCGTACGAAGAAGTGGTCGCCCTTGACGGTGCGCAGCCCGAAGTCGCCGGGCGCGTAGCGGTCCCACTCGGCCATGCCGGGGACGGGCGCGATGGGGTCGTAGCGCCCGGCGAGCGCCACCAGCGGGGTGCGCAGCACCTTGTCGGTGCCGGACCGGCACAGCGCCTCGCCGAGCTTCAGGTCGTCGATGAGGGCGGGCAGGACGTGCCGCCGGTAGATGCCGTCGACGTCCGCGAGCGCCTCGGGCGGCACCGTGCCGTAGGAGACGAGCAGTTCGAGCAGCTCGCGGCGCGGCAGCCCGGCGCTGCGCAGCAGCGGGGAGCGCAGATGCGGCGGCAATACGGCGCCGACGACGAGCAGTTCGGGCGTTCGCGCCCCGGCCGCCTCCAGAGCGGCCGTGAAGGTGTGCGCGACGAGGCCGCCCAGGCTGTGTCCGTAGAAGAGGTACGGGCGGTCGAGGAGCGGGCCGAGCAGTTCCACGAGTTCGGCGACCAGCTCGTCCGGGTCGGTGAGGCGCCGCTCGCGCACCCGGGGCCCGCGTCCGGGCAGCAGTACCGGCACGACCTCCGCGGTCTCCCCGAACGCGCCCTGCCAGCGGGCGAAGCTGGAGACGCCGGCGCCCGCGTGGTGGAAGCAGAGCAGCCGGGGCGCAGCGCTCATTCGTCCACCAGGGCGACCGCCCGGGTCCAGCCCGCCCCCGCGCCCTTGATCTTCACCGGGAAGCAGGCGACCCGGAACCCGTGCGGGCCGGGCAGGTCGGCGAGCCGGTCGAGCCGTTCGACCTGGCAGTACTCGCGCCGCCGCCCGGCGAAGTGGGCGGGCCACAGCACGGAGTCGTCGCCGGTCTCCTGGTAGGCGGCGATCATGTGCCCGAAGGGCGCGTCCAGGCTCCAGGCGTCGGTGCCGATGACCCGTACCCCGAGGTCGAGCAGGAGATCGGTGGCGGGCCCGTCGAGCCCCGCGAAGTCGGTGAAGTACCGGGGCGTGCCCACGTGCCGGGAGGCGCCGGTGTGCAGCAGCACGATGTCGAGCGGCGCGGGCGTGTACCCGATCCGCTCGATCTCCTTCTCGATCCGCTCGGCGCCGATGACGCCGACCCCCACGTCGGTGACGTCCAGGACCACGCCGGGCCGCAGGAACCAGTCGAGCGGCATCTCGTCGATGTCCCTCGGCCGCCCGTACGCGCCGACGGAGCCGTAGTGCGAGGGCGCGTCCACGTGCGTGCCCGTGTGGCTGGTCAGCGTGAGGGTGTCGAGGGAGAGCAGTTCGCCCCCGGGCAGGTCGGCCGGGTCGAAGTCCACGTCGAAGTGGGCCTTCATCTCCTCGGCCATGTGGCGGGCGCCCTCGGCGGGCGTCATGATCCGGTGGACGACCGGGTCCGGCTCCCAGCCGGACGCGTCCACCGGGGACGACAGGTCGATGACTCGCAAGGTGAACCCCCTGGCAGTAGTGGTAGGGGGCACTGTGTGGCGCGCGGCTAGAGCAGGGATGGAGCGCGCCGCCGCGCCCCCGAGCGCGTACAGGTGCGGCTAGGCCGCGTACATGTCCAGCGCGGCACCCCGCCGGGTACCGGCGTCGAGCGCGGGGTCACCGCCGAGGATCGCCTGCTGCAGCCGGCGCAGCCGCGGCGAGGGGTCGAGCCCCAGCTCGGCCGCGAGCCCCTTGCGCAGGTGCTGGTAGGTCTCCAGCGCCTGCCACTGGCGGCCCGCCCGGTAGAGGGCGACCATGCACTGCGCGTGCAGCGCCTCGTGCAGCGGATGCCGGGCGACGAGCGTGGTCAGCTCGGAGATCAGCTCGGCGTGCCGCCCCAGGCGCAGATCGGCGTCGATCCGCCGCTCCAGGATGCCGAGCCGGCTCTCCTCCAGGCGGACCAGCTCGATCTCCAGGAGCGGACCGGTGCGTACGTCCACGAAGGCGGGCCCGCGCCACACCCGCAGCGCCTCCCGGTAGAGCCGGGCCGCCTCCTCGTCCGCGCCGCGGTCGGCGGCCGCGCGGCCCTGGCCCGCCAGTCGCTCGTACGCGTGGACGTCGACGGCGTCCTGCGGCACCCGCAGCAGATAGCCGCCGTGCCGGGTGGCGAGCACGTCCTTGGCGGCGTGCGGCGCGCAGGGGCCGAGCGCCGCGGTGATCAGGCGGCGCAGCTGGAGGATGTAGGTCTGGAGCGTGGTGAGCGCGCTGCGCGGCATCGCCTCGCCCCAGATCTCCTCCATCAGGGTGGGGACCGGGATCATCTGGCCCGCGTTGACGGCGAGGAGAGCCAGGATCTGCCGCGGCTTGCTCGCGCTGGGAATGACCGACACACCGCGCGCGCCCCCTTCGAGCGGGCCGAGCACCTTGATTTCCATGGGTTCCTCCGGAGTCGGATCAGCCGGACGGCACGTAGTTCCTTGAAGCGCTCTCCAGCGCGGCGCCATCGTTGCTCGAAGATCCCACCGCGGCCGCTCCAGCGACCAGTGCCAGGCTCCTGACCTCGGCGTGCGTGTGTACCGGCGGATCGTGTGAATCTTTCACACCCGTCCTGTGACGCCGGCACTGTGCCCGATCCGGCCCCCGTAGCAGACTCCTTGCCGCCGACGCCGTCGGCAGCCAGTTCCCCGGCCAAGCAAGGATGTTGGGCATGATCGCGAATTCCCCTCTCGCTCTCGTCGGCAACGGACACGACGAGTTGGTCATCGAGGAGTTCGGTCCGGGCGCGGACGCCGCGTACCAGCCGAGCCGCTGCGGGATCTGCTTCGCCACCGCGCAGACGCTGTCGATCGGCGCCGCCACCGCGCAGAGCACCGCCGCCCCTGGCGGGTACGCGGCCTGATGACGGTGGTCCGGGAAGACGAGGCCCGTCCGGTGCGCGGGGACGAGCGGGGCCCGGGGCCCGTGGCCGCCGAGCAGCCCGTCGGCTTCAAGCCGCACCTGCGGGTCGAACACATCCCGGGCGAGGCTGTCTACGTGTTCTCCGAACGGCGGGCGACGGCGCTGCACGGCACCGCGGTGGCCCGCCTCGCCCCGCTCCTCGACGGCACCCGCACGCTGCGGGAGGTCGTCCGCGAGGCCACCGAGGAGGCGCCCGCCGCCCCCGGCCTCCCGGGCCTGCCCGCGGAGCAGAGCGCCCGGATCGTCTCCCGGCTCATCGACGCGGGCCTGGTGGGCCGGCGCCCCCTGACCGCGCCCGACCGGCGGGCGGCCGCCGCGCAGGCCTACTGGGAAGCGGTGGGTCTGGACGGTCCGGCGGCCGAGTCCGCCGTGACCGCCGCCACCGTGGGCACCCTCGCGGTCGGCTCCGGGGACACGGACGAACTGCGCGGTGTCCTGCGGGGCGCGGGCCTGCGCCCCGCCGACGCCGGTCAGGACGGCGCCGCGGAGCTGACCGTGGTCCTCTGCGACGACTACCTGACCCCCGCCCTAGCCGCCGTCGACGCGGAACACCGGGCCGCCGGGCGCCGCTGGCTGCCCGTCAAGAGCACCGGCGCCGAGCAGTGGATCGGCCCGTTCTTCGGCGACCCAGAAGGCCCCTGCTGGTCGTGCCTCGCCGACCGGCTGTGGCGTACGCGGCCGGTCGAGGCACACGTCCGGCGCACCCTCGGCGGCCCCGGGCCGGTGCCGCGCCCCGCTTGCGCGCTGCCCGCCGCCCGGCTCGCCGCGCTCCAGCTGGCCGCCCTGGAGGCCGCCAAGTGGCTCGCGGGCCACCGCCACCCGGGCCAGGGCCAGTTGTGGACACTCGGCGGCCTCGGCGAAAGCACCGCGGGCCACCCCGTCGTACGGCGCCCGCAGTGCCCCGACTGCGGTACGCCCCAGATGATCGGCGAGCAGGTGCGGGCGCCGCTCACCCTCGTATCGAGGCCCAAGACGGATGTGTCGGGCGGCGGCCACCGCACGCTCACCCCGCAGCAGTTCCTCGACCGTCACGGCCACCATCTGGACCCGGTCACCGGCCTGGTGAGCGAGATCCGCCGCGACATGCACGGGCCCGCCTTCCTCAACTCCTTCTACGCGGGCCTGAACCCGTCCGCCACGCCGTACGGGACCCCGGACGCGCCGGGTCTCGCGACCGTCCGGGCCGGGCTGCGCGCCGCCTGCGGGGGCAAGGGCACCACCGAACTCCAGGCCCGCGTCAGCGCGCTCGCCGAAGCCCTGGAGCGCCACTCCGGCTTCCTCCAGGGCGGCGAGGCCCAACGGCGCGGCAGCTACCGCGAGTTCGCCGACGAGGCCGTGCACCCCGACGCCGTGCAGCTCTACGACCCCCGGCAGTTCACGGACCGCGCGCGGTGGAACGCGGCACACGGCCCGCTGCACCAGGTGTGCGACCCCTTCGACGAGGACGCGGCCATCGACTGGACGCCCGTGTGGTCGCTGACCGAGCACCGCCACAAGCTGCTGCCCACCGCGCTGCTGTACTACAACACGCCCCAGGAGCCCGGCCGCCGCTACTGCCTCGCCGGATCCAACGGCTCGGCGGCGGGCGGCAGCCTGGAGGACGCCGTGCTGCAAGGCGTCTTCGAGCTGGTGGAACGGGACGCCGTCGCCCTGTGGTGGTACAACCGCACCCGCCACCCCGGCGTCGACCTGAGTGCCCTCGGCGACGACTGGACGCGCCGACTCATGTACGTACAAAGGGAGTTGAACCGCGAGGTGTGGGCGCTCGACCTCACCACCGACCTGGGCATCCCCGTCATGGCGGCGCTGTCCCGGCGCACCGACAAGCCAGCCGAGGACATCATGCTGGGCTTCGGCGCCCACTTCGACCCGCGGATCGCGCTGCGCCGCGCCCTCACCGAACTCAACCAGATGCTCCCGCACGTCGTCGGCGCCCGCCCCGACGGTACGGGCTACGCCACCACCGACCCGGAAGTCCTCGACTGGTCGCGCACCGCCACCGCCGCGGACCTGCCCTACCTGCGGCCCGACCCGGCCCAGCCGGTGACGGACGCGGACACGCACGCGTACGAGCCCCGCACGGACCTGCTCGCCGACGTCACGGCCGCCGGGGAAGTGCTGCGGAGCAAGGGACTTGAACTCCTCGTCTGCGACCAGACCCGGCCCGACGTGGGGCTGCCCGTCGTCAAGGTGGTCGTCCCCGGCCTGCGCCCGCACTGGAGCCGCTTCGGGCCGGGCCGGCTGTACGACGTGCCGGTCCGGCTCGGCCGCCTCGCCGCGCCGACCCGCTACGAGGACCTCAACCCGCGCCCGCTCTTCCTCTGACCCGGCCCCCCGGCCCCGACCCCGCCACCCCGCTCCCCGCCATGGGCATCGACCAACTGGTGCCTCCGCACCCGACCGAGTTGTGGTCGCTGCGCGAGGACACGCTCGCCCGGTTCGGCGAGAACCCCCGCAAGCCCGTGCTGCTGCGCACCCACACCGGGGACATCCGCATCGCCCGGCCCGGCGCGACGCTGCGCGAGGCGCTGCGCCGGATGCAGCTGGGCCCGGTGCTCCTCGGCAACGTCGTCCCGGGCTTCCCCGGCTACGACACCCCGGTCGCGGAGTGGAACGACGCGTCGCGGGAGCTGATGTGCTCCCTCGCGGGACTCGAACACGTCCTGGTGCGCACCCTCGGCGTGGGCGCGACACCCCTCCTCTCGGTGGTCCCGCTGACCCGGCGGGCCCGCTTCCGGCCCCGCCCCCCGGCCCCGGGCCGCCCCGCGCGCCTCGCGCCGCACACGGTGGTCCGGCGTGCCGGGTCGGGCTGGCTGGTGGAGCCGGGCCGCCGCGACCACCTGGTGGAACTGCACTCGCCCTGGGCCCACCGGCTCCTGGCCGATCTGGAGGGATTCAAGGGATTCGAGGGGCTTCAGGGAGCCGAGGCGGCCGACGCGGGGGAGCCCCTGCCGCGGCCCGCGCTCGACGCGGCCCTCGCCTATCTGGCGGCGGCCGGAATTCTGGACCAGGGCGGCTCCTCCGGGGCGCGGATTAGAATCCGGAGGTGAGTCCGATGTTCGGCGCGGAATCACGGGGGAACGGTTGAACAGCGTAATATCCGGCGGAAGTACACCGACGAGACACCTCGGGAACGCCGCGGCGGACCCAATGGAGGCGGCGCACATCTGGCGCTCCGGGAATCTGCCCCCGCGCCTCGCGGTGACGATCACCGCCCTCGTCCTGGTCGGCTTCTTCGCGATCGACGGCTCCTTCCTGATCGCCGAATCACCCTCGGCCTGGCAGTTCTCCGTCGCGGTCCTCGCCTTCCTCGCCATCCTCGTCCTCCAGCTCAGCCACTCCTTCCCGCGCCTGCTGCCCCGGCTGTACCGGTACCGCTACTGGACCCTGGGCACGCAGGCGGCGCTCTGCTTCGTGCCGTTCGTCAGCTTCCGTCTTGCCTGGCTCGCGATGCCGGGGTTCCTGTCCGCCTCCGCGCTGCTGCTGCTCAGACCGCGGTTCGCCTGGCCGCTGTTCGGCCTCATCGTGGTCGCGATCGACGCGCTCCTGTTCCACTTCGGAGCGGGCTGGGACGTCGTCTACATCACCGTGCAGGCCGTGCTCACCCCGCTGGTGGTCTTCGGTCTGTCCCGGATGGCCGAGATGCTCGGCGTCCTCTACCGGTCGCGGGCCGAGCTGTCCCGGCTCGCCGTGGCCGGGGAGCGGCTGCGGTTCGCCCGCGACCTGCACGATCTGCTCGGCTCCAGCCTCTCCGCCATCACCCTGCGGTGCGAGCTGGCCCGCCGGATGCTGGCCGACGCCCCGGACAAGGCGAGGCAGGAGCTGACCGAGATCCTGGGCACCGCCCGGCAGGCACTGGCCGACGTCCGCGCGGTCAGCCGCGGCCACCGCGAGATGTCGCTCTCCGGCGAGGCCGACGCCGCCCAGTCCATGCTGCGGGCCGCGGGTATCGGCGCCGCGGTGCGCCTGGACTGCGCCGAACTGCCCGAGCGGACCGACACGTTGCTCGCCGCGGTGCTGCGCGAGGGCCTGACCAACGTACTGCGGCACAGCAAGGCCGGGCAGTGCGACATCACCGCCGTTCGCGAGGGCGCGAACGTGCGCCTCACCATGACCAACGACGGTGCGGGACGCCCCGGCCGGCCCCCCGTGGGCGGCGGTATCCACAGCCTGCGACGCGGTGTGGAGGCGGCGGGCGGCTGGCTCACCACGCGGGCGCTGCCCGGCGACAGGTTCCGCGTCGATGCGGTGGTGCCGCTGCCCGAGGGCGCCCCGGCCGCCTCCACCGGACGGGCCAGGCCCGCCCGCCACGACCAGCGCGGGCCCGCCCCGGACGGCACCGGGCTGCCGCGCCCCGCCGCCGAAGGGCCCGCCGTCCGGCACGACCTGGCCCCGCGCGCGGCCCGCGCCCTGACCGTCGCCGCCCTGGTGGGTTACGTACTGCTCGCGACCGCCTGGGCCATGTCCGCGCACCCCTCGCCGCGCACGCTCGGCGAGGTGGGCGTCTTCCTCCTCGCCCTGCTCGGCCTCCAGCTCGGGCACTCCTTCCCGCGCACCACCCCGGCCCTCGCGCCCTACCGGCTCTGGACGCTGGGCCTCCAGGCCGTGCTCACCTTCCTGCCCTTCGCCCTCTTCGGCGAGGCGTGGTGGGGGCTGCCCGGATTCCTCGCGGGCTCGGTGCTCCTGCTGCTCCCCGCCGTCCCGGGCTGGCCGCTGTTCGCGGCCGTCGTCGCCTCCGGGGCCCTCGGTCTGTGGCTGGTCGGCGACGCCATGGGCGACATCGCGTACGCGACGGCGCTGAGCAGCATGACGGGCCTCGTCGTCTTCGGCCTCTCCCGGATGGCCGAACTCGCCGTGGAGCTGCACCGCTCGCGCGCCGAGATCGCACGCGCCGCCGTCACCGGCGAGCGGCTGCGGTTCGCCCGTGACCTGCACGACCTGCTCGGCTTCAGCCTCTCCACCATCACCCTCAAGTGCGAGCTGGCCTACCGGCTCGTACCGGACCGCCGCGAGCGCGCCGAGCAGGAGCTGACGGAGGTGCTGCGGACGGCCCGCCAGGCGCTCGCGGACGTACGGACCGTGGCCCGCGGCTACCGCCAGATGTCGCTCACCGACGAGGCCGAGAGCGCCCGTTCGATGCTTGCGGGCGTCGGCATCCGCACCGCGTTGCGGCTGGACTGCGGCGAACTGCCCACGGACGTCGACACGGTGCTCGCCACCACGCTGCGCGAGGGCCTGACCAACATGCTGCGGCACAGCAAGGCCGAGCGGTGCACCATCACCGCCGAACGCGAGGGCCGCACGGTGCGGCTGACCCTCGCCAACGACGGCGCGGCCCGGCCGGAGCACGGCCCGGGCCCCGACACCGACTCCGGCAGCGGCATCGGCAACCTGACCGCCCGCATCCGCGCCTTCGACGGCAGGCTCACGGCGGGCCACCGGCAGGACGGCTGGTACCAGCTGTGCGCCACGGTCACGCTGTCGGCGCGGCCGGCGTGAGCCGGAGCGGTCAGGGCAGCCGGAGCGGTCAGAGCACCCGGGGCGGTCAGGGCGGCCGGAGCGGTCAGAGCCAGCCCGCCTCGCGGGCGATCCGGATGGCGTCGACGCGGTTGCGGGCGTTCAGCTTGTGCACGGCCGTCGTCAGGTAGTTGCGGACGGTGCCCGACGACAGGTGGAGCCGTCCCGCGATGTGCCCCGCCTCGTGCCCCTCGGCGGCCAGGCGCAGCACCTCCGTCTCGCGCGCGGTCAGGGGCGAGGCACCGCTGTCCAGGGCGGCCACCGCGAGCTGCGGGTCGATCACCCGCTCGCCCGCGGCCACCTGCCGGATCGCGTCGCTGAGCCGGTCCGGGTCGATGTCCTTGAGCAGGAAGCCGGATACGTGCGCGGCCATCGCCCGGCGCAGGTTCCCCGGCCTGCCGAGGCTGGTGAGGATCAGCGTGCGGCACTCGGGCACCGCGGTGTGCAGCGCGGCGGCCGCGCTGATCCCGTCCAGGCCCGGCAGGTCGATGTCGAGCACCGCGACGTCGGGCTTGAGCGCCACCGCCGTCGGCACGATGTCGGTGCCCGAGGACAGCTCGGCGACCACCTCGATGTCTGTTTCCAGTTCGAGCAGCGAGACCAGCGCCTTGCGGAGCATGTGCATGTCCTCGGCGATCAGTATCCGAACCATCGTTCCCCCTATTTCCAATGGCCCGGATGGCTTCCGGGGCCGGACCGTGAAGATCACGGTCGATTATGGTCAGTGAGGGAAATGTACAAGCTGTCGATATTGCGTAAATAAACAAGCCGCCGATCGCGAGGAGGCGGTGCGCACGGCGGCCGGGCGACCCGTCTTCGAGCCGGTGTCGAGCCTCCGGCCGCACGCTTGCGGTCCGAGTGGTGGCCGGGCCGGGAGCGGGGAGGCGATGCCGTGAGCAGCACGGACAGGGCCGCGGCGGAGGCCGACCGCCGGGCCCGGCGCCTCGACGAGCGCCTCGGGGACCCGGGGGACGACACCAGCGAGACCGGCCGGCGCGCCCTGCTCCTGGCCGACGAACGGGCCGAGCCACCGGCCGCCGCCGAGGCGGTGCTGGACGCCGAGGGGTTCGGCGCCGAGCTGGTCCCGGTGGCGCTCGGCGGACGCCTGGAGCGCGCGGACACCCTGGTGCGCGTCCTGCGCCCGGTCTTCCGCCGCGATGTGGGCCTGGGCCTCGGCCACGGCATCACCTCACTGTTCGCGGCGTCCCCCGTTTTCGCGGCGGGCACCGCGCGCCAGCGGGCCGAGGTGGCCGCGCTGCTGTGCGGCGGGGGCAGGGCGGCCATCGTCCACCGCTCCCTCGCGCACGGCACGGCGCTGCTGCGCGGCGAGCTGACGGCGGTACGCGGCGGGAGCGGTGGCATGGTGCTCGGCGGACGCAAGGACGTGGTGCTCAACGCGGAGCGGGCGGGGGCGGTCGTCGCGTACACGCGCACCGACGCGGGCCACGGCTCCCGCTCGGCCCCCGGCTCCGGCCCCGGCCCCGGCAGCCACTCCGTACTCCTCCTGCACCCCGACGCCCTGCCGCCCGGCGGAATGCGGGTGCTGCCCCGACGAGTGACGAGGGGGCTGCGGGGCTGCCGGTTCGCCGGATACGAGTTCACCGACTGCGCGGTGCCCGACGACACCGTGGTGGGCGGGCCGGGCGACGGCGTACGGCTCGCGCTGCGCACCTTCCAGCTCAGCCGTTCCGTGCTCACCGGGGCGGTGCTCGCCTCCGTCGACACCGTGCTGCGCGCGGCCGTGCGGGCGGCAGGCGCCGGACGGCCGGGCGGCCCGGGGCGGCGGCACCGCGCGGTGCTCGCCGGGGTCTTCGCCGACCTCCTGGCCGGGGACAGCATGGCGACCGCGGTGCTGCGCGGGCTCTCGCTGCTGCCGGACAGCGCCCATCTGGCCGCCGCCGAGCTGAAGTACCTGGTGCCCGACCTGCTCCGGGACGACCTGGAGGAGCTGGCCACGGTGCTCGGCGCCACCGGGTACGAGGAGAGCGGCGCCCAGGGCATGCTCGCCAAGCTCCGCCGCGATCTGCCCGCCGCCGGACTCGGCCACGCGGGCACCGCCTCCTGCCAGGCGGTGGTGCTGCCCCAGCTGCCCTCGCTCGCCCGCACCCGCTGGCTGCGCCAACCGCCGCCGCCGGACGCCCTGTTCCGCTCCGGTGCCCCGCTGCCGCGCCTGGACCTGACCGCTCTCGGCGTCGTCGGCGGCGGTGACTTCCTCATTGCCGCCCTGGCCGACGTGGTGGCACGGCTCGACGGCACCCGGGACGTCGACCCCGTGCTGCGCGCCTACGCCCGTGCCTTCGCCGACGACCTCGCCGACCTGCGCGAGCGGTGCCGGCGCCTTGACCCCGCCGACCGGGCCGGACTCGCGAGCCCCGCCGTGTGCGCCCTGGGCGACCGGCACGCGCTGCTGTCCGCCGCGGGGGCCCTCCTCGGCGTCTGGACCCGGCACCGGAACGACGCCGCCTTCCTCGCCGACCCGGCCTGGGCGGCCCTGGCCCTGCACCGCCTGGGCCGCAGACTGGGCCTTCCCCTGCCGGCCCCGCCCGCCGACCACGTGCGCCGGGTGGCCGACGAGGTGCTGCGCCGCTTCGGAGAAGGCCGGACCTTCGACCTCCAGGACACGCCGGTGACGGGAGCGGTAAGCCGATGAGAACGCCCACCGACGCCACCGCCCCCACTGCCCCCACCCCGCCCCTCACGGAACCCCTGCTGATGAGCGGCCCCGAGGCGCCCTGGGCCCAGGTGCGGCGGTCGTTGCGCTGGCACGGACACGTGGTGGCGTACGCCGACTGGCACACCTGGGAAGCGGCGACGGCCGCCGACCCCCGGCTGCGCCCCATGCTGGGCCGCCGCGACGGGCAGCGCCTGGAAGGCCTCGCCGACCCCGTGACCCGGGCCAGGTTCGCCGCGTCCCGGCTGCTGCTGCGACACACCGCGGGGGCGGCGCTGCGGGTGCCGCCCGACGGCGTGGAGCTGGCGTACAAGCCCGGCGGCAGCCCGTACCTGCGCGGCTGCGACCAGCTGGACGTCAGCATCAGCCACACCCGGGACCTGATCGTGGTGGGGCTCAACCGGCGCGGCCGGATCGGCGTGGACACGGAGCCGGGGGAGCGGCGGATCCGGTACGAGGCGGTGGAACGGCAGGTGTGCACCCCGGCCGAGTGCCGCTGGCTCTCCGCGCTGCCCGCGCCGGAACGCGAACGCGGCCTGCTGCGCCTGTGGACCCTCAAGGAGGCCTACACCAAGGCGCTCGGCCAGGGCATGCGCCTCGGCTTCAACCAGTTCGGTTTCACCCCCGACGGCAGCACACTGCGCACCCGCACGGGCGCGCCCGCGGACCAGGGGGAGTGGAGCTTCGGCTCGTTCGACCTGCTCGACGGCTACTTCGTCAGCGTCGCCTGCCAGGACACCGGCCTGGACGCGACGAGCGACACGGCGGTCGGCACGATGCTGGACGAGGGCTTCCTGGGGGAGGTGGTGGGCCTGCTCCGCGACAGGCCGCGGTGACCCCTCAACCGCTCCGGGAAGGCGTGAGCTTGTCGAGGTCGAGACTGATCTCGAAGGGCAGCGGGCGCCGCAGGGTGCCCCGGAAGATGCCCGCGGGCGCGTAGGCGCCGGTCAGGCCGTCCAGCTCGTACACGTGGACGGCGGGTGCGCCGTCCTCTTCCTCGACGCACCAGTAGTGCGGGATACCGGCCTCCGCGTATTTGCGGAGCTTGACCGTGCGGTCGCGGTGGGCGGACTCGGGCGAGACGACTTCCACGACGAGCTTCACGTCGCCGGGGGCGTACCAGGTCCGGTCGGGGTCGTAGGGCAGATCCGTCAGCAAGAGGTCCGGCTCGGGCCGGTTGCGGGCATCGAGACGGATGGTCATCTCCCGCTCCACCTCCATGCCGGTCGGTGCCTGCGCCATGAGCGTGGTGGTCAGCGCCGTGACGAGACGGCCGCGCCACGACCGCTGGGGCGACATCATGAATACGAGGGCTCCGTCGATCAGCTCGGTGTGGCGCGGCGCCTCCGGCAGGTGATCCAGGTCCTCCGCGAACCAGCCTTCCGCGCGGGGCGGACGCATCCAGTCGGGCAGTGCGGTCATGGCCTCACGGTAGCGGCTACGGCCGCGACGGGCGCCGACGGTGGCGGCTTCCGCCCGGGTCGGGGCCGGGAGGCACGACATGACCGTCGCGCGGGCAGGCAGGCCGGAGCGGGTACCGGGAAACCGGCCGGGGCCGCCACCCCCCACAGGAGAGGCCCCGGCCGGCACACGGTACGAACCGGCGTGCGGCCCGTACTCCCTTCAGCGCCGTGCGTGCGTTTTCTGTCACACCGCGTTCTGTCACCCGCTAGTTGCAGGTTGTACAAACATGGACGTAGGGCCTGACGAGGCCGTACCGTGCTGCTTCGCGCCGGGGCCGGGCGCAGATCTCCGAGTGGCGGGAATTGAGAGAGTGCTGGGGGACGACGCGGAGCTGACCGCCGCGGTGCTTGCGGCGCAGGACGGGGACGAGACCGCGTTCCGGACTGTGTACCGCGCTGTGCACCCACGGCTTTTGGGATACGTACGCACGCTGGTCGCCGACCCGGACGCCGAGGACGTCGCCTCCGAGGCCTGGCTGCAGATAGCGCGCGACCTGGACCGGTTCAGCGGCGACGCGGACCGGTTCCGGGGCTGGGCCGCGCGCATCGCGCGCAATCGCGCCCTGGATCACATACGCATGCGGGGGCGCCGCCCGGCGATAGGCGGCGACGAGACGGAGCTGACCGGGAAGCCGGGCGAGGCGGACACCGCCGGGGAGGCGATGGAGTCCCTTGCCACCGGCGAGGCCCTGGCGCTGATAGCCAGGCTCCCGCAGGACCAGGCCGAGGCCGTGGTGCTCAGAGTCGTCGTGGGCCTGGACGCCAAGAGCGCGGCGCAGACCCTCGGCAAGCGCCCGGGAGCCGTCCGTACGGCGGCGCACCGCGGCCTGAAGCGGCTCGCCGAACTGCTCGGCGCGGACCCCGCCGACCCCGCGGAAGCGCTCGGCGCCGTACCCCCTCAGAGAGAGCCGCGCGGCCGCGCGGTGACGTCCGCCGGTGTGACGCAAACGCGTACGCGGACGCAGAAGGACATGTGATGGCCGACGAGCAGGACAAGTGGCTGGACCGGGACGCGGCGGAGCGTCTGCTGCGCGGGGAGCCCCTCGAAGGCGTCGACCCTCACGCACGCGCGCAGGCCGACCGGCTCGCCCAGGCGCTCGGCGCGCTGGCCGCCACGGACGGTCCGGCGGCGCCCGGCGAGAGCGGCGCCACCACCGGTGAACTCCCGGGCGAGGCAGCCGCGTTGGCCGCGTTCCGCGCCGCACGCGCGGACGCCGCACGTGCTGACTCCGCACGCGCGGACTCCGTACGAGAGGACTCCGCGCAGGCCGGCCACCGTTCGGCCGCGTACGCGACGGCCGCCCACGAGGCCGCCGCGGCCGAGACCGTACGGCTGAGCCGTGCCGGCGGCAGGCCGCGGCCGAGCCGCTGGGGCGGACCGGTGCGCTTCGGGCTCGCCGCGGCGCTCGCGGGCTGCATGGTCGGGGGCGTCGCGGTGGCCGCGGGGACGGGCGTGCTGCCCTCGCCGTTCGACCGGCACGAGACACCGGGCCCGGCCGCGTCCGCCTCATCCGCCGCCACTCCGGAGGCGTCCCGGACCTCCCCCTCGGAGGGGACGCGGAAGCCCTCCGAGGAGCTGGCGCCGGACGGCACCGCGCCGTCCGACGACGAACTCCCGCGCGAGGGGGAGTCCCGTGAGCCTCCCGAGGCGGAGGCCGACGGCGGCGACTCCGGCGGACCCACCCGGCAGCCCGGCGACGACGCTCCGCCGCGCGCCGACGGCGCCAAGGACTGGCACCGCAAGGTACTGACCGCCTGCCGCGCCTACCGCAGCGGCGACCTCCAGGGCGACAAGCGGCGCCGTCTCGAAGAGTTCGCCAAGGGGCCCGCCGGGGTCGAGGAGCTCTGCGGCCGCATCCTCGGCGGCTCCGGCGCGGGCTCCGGTTCAGGCTCCGGCTCCGGCGACGGCCAGGGCAGCAGCGGCGGCAACGGAAACAACGGCGGCGACGGCGGCGGCCAGAACGGCTCGGACGGTGAGAACGGCGGCGGTTCCGGCGGCGGCGACACCGGCGGCGCCCCGCTCCCGCCCCCCGGCCTCCCCGCCCCGGTCCCCACGGCCTCCTACAGCGCCCTGCCCACACTGCCCCACCACTAGGGCCTGTCCGGCGGGCCATGCCGCGGGACGCGGGGTGTGGCACCCCGATCCGCGGCGTTGTCGTCGGTTGTCAACGCTCCGCGTTGCCGCCCTCCTCCGCCTTGCGTCTCGCCGCACCACACCCCGCTCACCCGCACCAAGAGGTGGCCGCCACCCGAGCGCGACCTGATCCGCCGGACAGGCCCTAGGGACCACTAGGGCTCACCCCAGGTGTGACGTTTTTCGGAGCCGCGACGCAGTAAGAAATGAGCCGACTGGTCATCGGCCCGCGCACGAGCCGGGGGTTCCCCCCGTACCTTCGGCTCCGTGCCATCGGCGTGGGCGGGATACGTTCCCCCGATCCCGCCCACGCCGCATTTCCCCGATCCGGGCCGCCCCGCACCGCCCCGGGGGCCCCGGCACCCCCCGGCACCCCTCACTTGTAGATGACGACCTTGTCGCCCTTCCGCACCTGTGCGAACAGGCTCGCGATCTTCTTCTCGTCGCGCACGTTCACACAGCCGTGCGAACCACCCGCGTAACCCCTGGCCGCGAAGTCCGCCGAGTAGTGCACCGCCTGGCCGCCGCTGAAGAACAGCGCGTACGGCATGGGCGTGTCATAGAGGGTCGAGACGTGGTGCCGGGACTTCCAGTACACCGTGAAGGTGCCCTCGCGCGTCGGCGTGTACTGCGAGCCCAAGCGCACGTCCATCGTCGACACCGCCTTGCCGTCGACCATCCACGTCAGCGTCCGGCTGCTCTTGGCCAGACACAGCACCCGGCCCGTCAGACACCGCTTGTCCGGTGCGGCGGGCGGAATCCCGCCATTCGCGTACAGCTCGTTCCGCGTCGGCTCGCGCGTCATCGCCACCAGCCGCTGCCAGGTGATGGTGTCCGTCCCGCCGGTGCGGGGCAGCCCGCGCTTGCCCTGGAACCCCTTGACCGCACCGGCGGTGGCCGCGTCGTACGTACCCGAGGGGCTCTCGGAGTACCAGGCGATCTGCCGGAGCCTGGCCTGTAGCTCCCGCACCTGGCCCCCGCGCTCACCCTCCCGCATGAGGGTCCTGGGCGCGGGCGCGGCGGGAGCGACCGGCGCCGCGGAGGCGCGCGGCTTCCCGTCCACGCCCCTCGGCCCCTGCCCGCCCCGCGGTCCGCCGCCCTCCGTGTCGACCGCCACCGGCTTGCACCCCGCGACCAGCGCGAGCACCACCACGGCCCCCACCGGCATCGTGCCCCGGCCCATCACGCCCCCACGTGCTCCTGGACAAACTCCCGGACAACACCGACAACACTCCTGAGAGTGTTTCCCGGTTTGCCGTGCGTGACGCGTCCCGCCGGGAAGCGCAAGCTGGAGGCATGACACACGAGTCGGAGTCCGGTCTGCCCATCGAGCCCGTGTACGGCCCCGAGGCCCTGGAGGGCTGGGACCCCGGGCAGAAGCTCGGTGCCCCCGGCGCGTACCCCTACACGCGCGGTGTCTACCCGACGATGTACACCGGCCGCTCCTGGACGATGCGCCAGTACGCGGGCTTCGGCACCGCCGCCGAGTCCAACGCCCGCTACCGGCAGCTCATCGAGCACGGCACGACCGGCCTGTCCGTCGCCTTCGACCTGCCGACCCAGATGGGCCACGACTCCGACGCGCCCCTCGCGCACGGCGAGGTCGGCAAGGTCGGGGTCGCGATCGACTCCGTCGAGGACATGCGGGTGCTGTTCGACGGCATCCCGCTGGACAAGGTCTCGACGTCGATGACGATCAACTCGCCCGCCGCACTGCTGCTCCTCATGTACCAACTGGTCGCCGAGGAACAGGGAATCGACGCGAGCCGCCTCACCGGGACGATCCAGAACGACGTGCTCAAGGAGTACATCGCGCGCGGCACGTACATCTTCCCGCCCCAGCCCTCGCTGCGCCTGATCGCCGACATCTTCCAGTACTGCAAGGCCGAGATCCCGAAGTGGAACACCATCTCCATCTCCGGCTACCACATGGCGGAGGCGGGCGCCTCGCCCGCGCAGGAGATCGCCTTCACCCTCGCCGACGGCATCGAGTACGTCCGCACGGCGGTCGCGGCGGGCATGGACGTGGACGACTTCGCGCCGCGCCTGTCCTTCTTCTTCGTGGCGCGTACGACGATCCTGGAGGAGGTCGCCAAGTTCCGTGCGGCCAGGCGCATCTGGGCCCGCGTCATGCGGGAGGAGTTCGGCGCGCGGAACCCGAAGTCGCTGATGCTCCGCTTCCACACGCAGACCGCGGGCGTCCAGCTGACCGCCCAGCAGCCCGAGGTGAACCTGGTCAGGGTCGCCGTCCAGGGCCTCGGCGCGGTCCTCGGGGGCACCCAGTCGCTGCACACCAACTCCTTCGACGAGGCGATCGCGCTCCCCACCGACAAGTCGGCCCGCCTCGCCCTGCGCACCCAGCAGGTCCTCGCGTACGAGACGGACGTGACCGCCACGGTCGACCCCTTCGCCGGGTCGTACGTCGTGGAGAGCATGACGGACGACGTGGAGGCGGCGGCGCTGCGGCTGATGGAGCGCGTCGAGGACCTGGGCGGCGCGGTGCACGCCATCGAGCAGGGCTTCCAGAAGGGCGAGATCGAGCGCAACGCCTACCGCATCGCGCGGGAGACGGACAGCGGCGAGCGCGTCGTCGTCGGCGTCAACCGCTTCCGGCTCGACGAGGAGGAGCCGTACGAACCGCTGCGCGTGGACCCCGCCATCGAGGCCGGGCAGGCCGCCCGCCTCGCCCGCCTGCGCGCGGACCGCGACCAGGGCGCGGTGGACGCCGCCCTCGCCGCGCTGAAGGAGGCGGCGAAGGGCGACGTGAACGTCCTCTTTCCGATGAAGGACGCCCTGCGGGCCCGGGCGACCGTGGGCGAGGTGTGCGGGGCGCTGCGGGAGGTGTGGGGGTCGTACGTGCCGGTCGACGCGTTCTGAACACCCCGATTCCCTAGTGGTGCCAGGCCGTGCCGCCCACGTTGTGGATCATCCGCTGGAGGACCTTCAGCGCGCGGACGTACTCCTCGTCGCTGATGCCCTCGTGGATCTGCGCCCGGAGCCGCTGCTGGCGCCCGGCCACGTGGTCGCGGAGGGTGCGGCCCTCGTCGGTGAGGGCGATGCGGCCCTCGGCGCGCTCGGTGACCAGGCCGCGGTCGCGCAGGGCGCCGATGTTGTGGAGCAGGGCGCCCTCGCCGACCTCCAGATAGCCCTTGAGGACTTCCACGACCTCCTTGAGCGGGCGGCCGTCGGGGTGGTCCAGGAGCTGGTTGAGGACCCACCACTGGGGCTGGGTGAGTCCGAGTTCGGCGAGGGTGGTGCGGATGTGGTTGACGACGGCCGCGCCGGCGGCCGAACTCCAGTAGCCGACGGGCTGGTTGACGAGGTCCTGGTCACTGTGCGAGTACGCGAATGTGGTCATGCGCTCGAACCTAGAACCTCAACTCCGCTTGCGGTCAAGCCGTCTCATCTGAGGTCGAGCCGCGGCCGGGAGAGCCCCGTGCGGATCAACGGCGTCAGCCACCCCTCCACGTACCGGTTCAGGAGCCACGCCAGGGCCAGCATCGCCGCGACGGTCAGAACCAAGGTCGCGTACGAGGGAAGCCCGAGGCCCTGGTGCAGTGCCCGCACAAAGACCCAGCCCAGGTGCTCGTGCACCAGGTAGAAGGGGTACGTGAGGGCGCCCGCGACCGTCAGCCAGCGCCAGTTCATCCACTCCAGATGGCCGAGCGCGATCAGCAGCACCGCCGCGAAGCCCGCCGTGACGACCGCGATGATCACGAGCGAGGAGCGGTCCGAGAAGGAGGCCGGGTCCGGCGCGTGCCACAGCTGGGCCACCGCGTAGTGCTGGCCGATCAGCCAGCTCACGCCCACGATGCCCCACGCGGTGAGGTCGCGGCGGTCGCGGTGGACGAGGTAGACGCCGATGCCGCCGATGAAGTACGGGGCGTACTGCGGCATGAGGACCAGGTCGAGGAGCGGCGTGTCCGCGGCCTCCGAGACCGCGGCTGCCAGGGTCCACACCGCGCAGAACAGCACCACACGCGCGCGGGTCGCACCCGGCAGCACGACGCAGAGGGCGAAGAGCGCGTAGAAGCGCAGCTCGGCCCAGAGGGTCCAGCACACGCCGAGCACCCGGTCGGCGCCCAGCGGCTGCTGGAGCATGGTGAGGTTCACCAGCGCGTCGCTGGGCGAGACCGCCTCGTACGCGACGAAGGGCAGTGCGAAGACCGCCGTCACCAGGAGGACCGCCGCCCAGTAGGAGGGCAGCAGGCGGGAGGCGCGGGAGGCGAAGAAGGAGCGCGGCGGCCTGCCCCAGCCGCTCATGCAGATGACGAAGCCGCTGATCACGAAGAAGATCTGGACGCCGAGACAGCCGTAGGCGAACCACTCGTGGGCGGTGGGGAACTGGAGCGCGGGCGAGTTGCCCCAGGCCTCGGATATCTCGCCGTCACGGCCTCCGTAGTGGTAGGCGGCGACCATGAGCGCGGCGACCAGGCGCAGCCCGTCCAGGGCGCGCAGCCTGGGCCTCGCGCGCGGGGAGGCGCGCGAGGTGGCACCCCCCGCGCCCCGCTTCGTGGCCGTGTGTGTGGCCGTGTTCGTGTTCGTGCGCGCGGAGGTGCCCGCTCCCGGAGAGGGCTTCGGGAGCGTCGTGCCGGGAGGGATCATCCGAGCGCGGTCCGCTTGATCGTCCGCTGCACGGAACGGGCCCGGCGTGCGACGCGGCGCACCGCCGCGTTGCGCGGGATGAACGCCAGCTGCGAGGGCAGCGCCCCGGGCAGGGCGAGCGCGGTGAGGCGGCGCCGCTTGAAGTAGCGCCAGGTGCGGGGCCCGATGTTCCGCGCGAGATAGCGCTCGGCGTCGGGGCGCAGGCCGGGGTAGATCTGCGGCTGCATCGCGAAGCCGACGGCCTTGAGGAGCTGCGTCAGCTCGCCGGTGCCGAGGGCCGCCCGCCGCTCGGCGACCGCCGCGGCGTCGGTCAGCTCGGGCAGCAGCGCGTCGACGATGGTGACGGGGACGCGGTTGCTGTTCTGGTAGGGCGCGAGGCGCTCCAGGAGGAGGTCCGTGCCGGTGCGGGCGACGGGCAGGTCGTAGAGGGCGGACGCCGTGAGCAGTGCCGTGGAGAAGCAGCCGATCACGAGCGCGGGGCGCGTCCGCTGGTAGAGCACCTCGGCGAGTACGGGGGAGTCGAGCACCGTCAGCTCGACGCCGATCGCCCGCGCCTCCTTCTCCAGGGTGCGCGACCAGCGGGCGGGGGCGGTGGGGTGCGGCTTGAACACCACCTGGGTGTGGCCGAGTTCGGCGGCGCCGCGCACCATGCGGATGTGCAGCTCCTCCTCTTCCTCGGGGGTGAGGATGTTCAGGGCGGAGAGGTACTGGCCGAGGACGAGGGCGGGCGCGTCGAGGGCGCTCAGGTCGTCCGGCACCTGGGTCTCGTCGTCCGCGAGTTCGGCGAGCACCTTCACGAACGTGTCGGTCGGCACGATCTCCGGCTCGACCCCGAACTCGGTGAGCAGCAGCGGGGTGAGGCCCGGCACCAGGTCCAGGTGGAGCAGGCGGCGCACGCGGGTGCCGACCAGGGGGTCGAGCTTGTTGCGGGTGGGGCCGTAGCTCATCAGGCCGTCGGCGTAGACGTCCACGGGGGCGCCGGTGAAGATCTGCGTGAGCGCGAGCGCCGGGTTGACCTGGATCGACTCGACGGCCAGCTCCACCCGGTCGTCACCGAGGTCCCAGAGCATCCGCACGTACCGCTCCCACAGCACGACGTCGTCGCCGCGCGGGGCCCAGCCGCCCGGGTGGAAGGGGGCGATGGCCTCGTTCCAGGAACGTACGTCGTCGAACCGCTCGCGCAGCCGTGCGAAGCCGGGCATCGCGTCGAGCGGTGTCGTGGTCTCCGGGGTGGCCGCGTTGTTGCTGACCAGCAGGATGCGGCGGTCGGCGGGGCCGAAGCGGTCGGCGTCCAGGGCGGCGGCGAGCGTCGCCGCCCCGTACAGCGTGGAGGCGAGGAAGACCTGCGTCGTGCGCCGGGCCGTACGGGGGAGCGTCTGCGAGCTTTCCATCACGCGGCCACCTCCGCCGACACGGGCCTGCGCCGCAGCCTGCGCAGCCGGGTGGCCCGCTGGAGGTCCATGGAGTCGAGGGCCTCGTCCAGCACGCCCTGCGGCATCCGCTTCAGCGCGGCCGCACTCATTGACTTCAATTTGCGCGCCACGGATGGCTCGAACCTTTCGATGGAACCCAAATGGTGGGAGATGATCGCGCAATAAGTGCGCACGGCCTTCGGCAGGAGTTTTTCGGCGTCCCGGTCCGCCGCGGTTTCCCGTACCACCTGGTCGAATGCCTTGATGAAATCGAGCTGGCGGACGTCGCCGATCTGGGTGAGCGACGAGGCGACCCCGCGCCGGTAGAACACCCCGAGCAGCCCGACCGCGGCGAAGGATTCCGCCTCCCGGTGCAGCCGCCAGATCCACGGACGGTCCTCCGCGGTGCGCAGGCCGTCGGTGAAGTGCAGCAGGCCGGCGTCGGCGAGCCGGCGGTGGTAGATGCCCGCCCAGGCGTACGCGTAGTCGACGGAGGTCGACCGGTCGGCGGGGAGTATCACCTCGCGCGGGTTCATCACGACGCCGCGCCTGCCGTGCGGGACCCGGTGGACCGTACGGGCCCGCGCGGTGCACTGCACATGGTCGGTGCGGACGAAGTCGCAGCCCAACTCCTCGATGGAGGCGAGCAGTTGTTCGAAGTAGCCGGGCGCGAGCCAGTCGTCACCGTCCAGGAAGGTGAGGTACTCGCCACGCGCCGCGTCGAGGCCCGTGTTGCGGGCGGTCGCGAGCCCGCCGTTCTTCTCGTGTCTGAGGTGGACGGCGCCGGGCAGCTCGCGCGCCGCCCGCTCCAGGATGTCCGGAGTCTCGTCGCGCGAACAGTCGTCGACGAGAATAAATTCGAAGTCGTCGCGCGCGTTGGCACGCAGACTCCTCAGGGTGTCGGGCGCGTATTGCTGCACGTTGTAGAACGGCACGATGACGGAGAGCTTAACCACGAGGGTGACGTTAGGTGTCGGCCCGTCATTCGTCTCGACCCGCAGGGGGATGCGAGGTGAACGACGCGTGGCGGAATGGTTAACCGGGCCGCCGGACGGGCATTTCCCGGGCCGATTAGCCATTCGTCGGCGTGCTGTTAACCGTTTGTTGCACCTGAGTTGGGCCGCGAATCGAAATGGCTTCCTAGCGTCTGGGACGTGCCAGCAAGTAACCGAAACCCGCTCCGGGTGGCCGTGCTCGCCGATTCCGATACGCGATGGAAATGGGGCGCTCTCACCGCGAACCGCATCGCAACGGACAGTCGGCCCGAGTCCGACGGCCACCGACTCAGCGGGTACCTGCTCCGCGGCCGGGCCACCCCGACGCCCCGGCAGCTCGAAGAGGTGGGGGTGCGCGCGGACAGCCTGCGCGAGGTCACCGCCGTCGAGTTCCTGCGCGAGATGGAGCGGGAAGCGCCCGACGTGATCGTGCTCGCCCTGGTGGGCGGCGCGGTCCAGGCGGTGCTGCACGGACTCGCCCGCGTCACCGAGGACGCCCGCCTCACCGGCACCGCGAGGAAGCGGCCCGTCGTCGTCACCGGCTATGTCGGCGTCGTCTACGAGAAGCTCGCCGACGGCCTCCTCCTGCGGCACGGCGCCGATGTCGTCCTCGCCAACTCCCGCCAGGACGCGGAACGTTTCCGCGCGGTGTACGAGGGAGTGGGCGCCGACGCCTCGGCGGTCACGGAGGCCGCCCTGCCCTTCCTCGGCGGCGCGCCCTACGCCGGACACGACCCGTACACGGTCGTCTTCGCCGCCCAGCCCTCCGTACCGGAGAGCGCCGCGCACCGCGCCTACCTGCTGCGCCGCCTCGCCGACCACGCCCGCCTGCACCCCGACCGCGAGGTCCTGCTCAAACTGCGCAGCAAGCCCGGCGAGCACACCACGCACATCGAGGAGCTGCCCTACCAGAAGCTGGCGCAGCGCCTGGAGGGCGGTCTGCCCGCCAACTGCCGCCTCGTCTACGGGCACATGGGCGAGGTCCTCGACCGCACCGACCTGCTCGTCACCATCAGCTCCACCGCCGCCCTGGAATCCCTGCACCGGCGCATCCCCACCGCGGTCCTCACCGACCTCGGGGTGCGCGAGGCGCTCGGCAACCACCACTTCACCGGCTCCGGCTGCCTCGCCTCCTTCGACCAGCTGGACGCGGGCCACCTGCCCGTGCCCGACGAGCGGTGGCTGGCCCGGCAGGGCGTCGCCGCCGACGGGGCGTACGAACGGGCCTTCGACGAGGCGCGCGAGAAGGTCACCGGCCTCCTCGCCGACGCCGCGGCCGGCCGCATCCCGCCCCTGAAGCCGTACTACAGCCTCACCACCGCCCGCGGCTATCTGCCCGGCATCCTCAGCCGCCACCACCTCGCCCCCGACGGCTCCCCGCTGCCGGGCGCCCCCTCCGCGGACCGGGACCCGGGCCCCGTACGCCAGATCGTGCGCCGCGCGGCCCGCGGGGCCTACCGCCACGGGGTGCAGCGCGTGGCCCCCGTCATCCGGCGGATGGGCGAGCTGTGAACTCCCGCGACCTTTCACCCTCAGGAGCCCCCATGTCACACCCCGGCCCAGCGAGTACGCCGGTGCGCCGCGTCCTGGCCGTCATCCCCGCCCGCGGCGGCTCCAAGGGTGTGCCCGCCAAGAACCTCGCCCCGGTCGGCGGCGTGCCGCTGGTGGCCCGCGCCATCCGCGAATGCGTGGCCGCCCGGCTCGTCACGGACGTCGTCGTCTCCACGGACGACCACGTGATCGCCGAGGCCGCCCGCACCGCCGGCGCCGAGGTGGTGCTGCGCCCCGCCGCGATCGCCGGGGACACCGCGACCAGCGAGGCCGCCGTCCTGCACGCGATGGACGCCCACGAGGCGCTGCACGGCTCCCGCGTCGACGTCGTCCTGCTCGTGCAGTGCACCAGCCCCTTCCTCACCCGCGAGGACATCGACGGGGTGGCCGCGGCCGTCGTCGAGAACGGCGCGGACACGGCCGTCACCGTCGCCCCCTTCCACGGCTTCATCTGGCGCGACGCGGCCGACGACGCGGCCGGCTCCACCGGCTCCACGACCGCCGCCGACGTCACCACGCGGCGCGCCGACACCGCGGGCGGCACGGCGACCCTCGCCAACTCCACCCGCACCCGCGGCGGTTACGGCGTCAACCACGACAAGTCCTTCCGCCCGCGCCGCCAGGACCGCCCCCAGGACCTCCTGGAGACCGGCGCCGCCTACGCCATGGACGCGGCGGGCTTCCGCACCGAGAAGCACCGCTTCTTCGGCCACACCGAGCCGGTCCGCACCGACCCGGCGCGCGTCCTTGAGGTCGACGACCCGCACGACCTCGCCCGCGCCCGCGCGCTCGCCCCCCTCTTCGACGCGGCCCGTCCCGAGGACGGTCCCGCGCTCCCCACCGCCGCCGACATCGACGCGGTGGTCCTCGACTTCGACGGCACCCAGACCGACGACAGGGTGCTGATCGACTCCGAGGGACGGGAGTTCGTCTCCGTGCACCGCGGGGACGGACTCGGCATCGCGGCCCTGCGCAGAAGCGGCCTGCACATGCTGATCCTGTCCACGGAGCAGAACCCGGTCGTCGCCGCGCGCGCCAGGAAGCTGAAGCTCCCGGTCCTGCACGGCATCGACCGGAAAGACCTCGCACTGAAGCAGTGGTGCGAGGAACAGGGCATCGCGCCCGAGCGCGTGCTCTACGTCGGCAACGACGTCAACGACCTCCCGTGCTTCGCCCTCGTGGGCTGGCCCGTGGCGGTCGGCAGCGCCCACGACGTCGTACGCGGCGCGGCCCGCGCGGTCACCACCCTCCCCGGCGGTGAAGGCGCGATCCGAGAGATCGCCAGCTGGATCCTCGGCCCCTCTCTCGACTCCCTCCACAGTTAAGGAAAGTTCCTGCCATGAGCTCCACCACCCCCGTCACCTCCATCGGCGCCAACTCCCGGCTGCGTCAGTTCGGTTCGAAGACGGCGGGCCCCGGTCAGCCCGTCTACATCACCGGTGAGATCGGCATCAACCACAACGGTGACCTGGAGAACGCGTTCAAGCTGATCGACGTGGCCGCCGACGCCGGCTGCGACGCGGTGAAGTTCCAGAAGCGCACCCCGGAGATCTGCACCCCGCGCGACCAGTGGGACATCGAGCGCGACACCCCCTGGGGCCGGATGACGTACATCGACTACCGCCACCGCGTGGAGTTCGGCGAGGCCGAGTACCAGGCCATCAGCGAGCACTGCGCCAAGCGCGGCATCGACTGGTTCGCCTCCCCGTGGGACACCGAGGCCGTCGCCTTCCTGGAGAAGTTCGACCTGCCCGCCCACAAGGTCGCCTCCGCCTCCCTCACCGACGACGAGCTGCTGCGCGCCCTGCGCGCCACCGGCCGCACGGTCATCCTCTCCACGGGCATGTCGACGCCGAAGCAGATCCGCCACGCCGTCGAGGTCCTCGGCTCCGACAACATCCTCATGTGCCACGCCACGTCGACGTACCCGGCGCAGGCCGAGGAGCTGAACCTGCGCGTGATCAACACCCTCCAGCAGGAGTACCCGAACGTCCCGATCGGCTACTCCGGCCACGAGACGGGCCTCCAGACGACGCTGGCCGCCGTCGCCCTCGGCGCCACCTTCGTCGAGCGGCACATCACCCTCGACCGAGCCATGTGGGGCTCCGACCAGGCCGCCTCCGTCGAGCCGCAGGGCCTGACCCGCCTGGTCCGCGACATCCGCACCATCGAGGCCTCCCTCGGCGACGGCGTCAAGAAGGTCTACGAGTCGGAGCTCGGCCCGATGAAGAAGCTGCGCCGCGTCGCGGGCGTCGTGGCGGAGTCGGAGACCGCCGGCGCCGAGCCGGTCGCGGTCTGAGCGCCCACCGGTCACCGGATACGGACGAGACGACGATGAGCCCCCGAGCCGCCGGCACCACCGGCGCCACCGCCCCCTCCACGCTCGCCTTCGTGGAGAGCCCTGTTCAGCTGCTGAACGTACTGGAGTGGGCGCACGCGGCGGCCGCGACCGGCCCGGCCGGGGGCCTCACCGTCGTCGTCCTCTCGCCCAACGACCCCATGACCCGGGGCCAGTTGCGGCGCATGGCGCAGCTCGTCCGCGACGAGGGCGTCGAGGTCCGCTGGGAGGAGGCGCGCGGCGGCGCGAGCGCCCCCTTCCAGACGGTCGGCGGTCTCGCGGGCGCGCTGCGCAAGGCGGACCGGGTCGTCATAGGCGACCCGTTCTCCCGCTACGTACAGCTCCTGCTGACCATCACCCGCGCCCGCTCGCTCGTGGTGGTGGATGACGGCACGGCGACCATGGAGTTCATCTCCCAGCTCGCCCGGGGTGAGCGGCTCGTGCGCTGGCACCGCAAGGGCGGCCGCCCCGGCCCCCGCGACCTGCTCTTCGCCCCGGTCTCGGCCGCGGCCCGGCGCCGCCTGACGCCCGGCGGGGCGCGGACGGTGGAGGTCTTCTCCTCCATGCCGATCGACCAGGCGCCGCCCGGCGTGGGCATCACCGTCAACGCCTTCGCCTGGACCAGGGAGCGCTTCGGCCCGCCCCGCATCACACGCGGCGCCGACCTGGTGGGCACGTCCCTCGTCGAGACGGGCGTGGTGGACCCCGACCGCTACCTGGAAGCGGTCCGCGCCCTCTGCCTGGCCCACGGCGCGACGCGCTACTTCGCGCACCGCCGCGAGAGCTCCGAGAAGCTGCACCGCCTCGCGGTGGAGACGGGCCTGCAGGTGGTGCGCCCCGACCTCCCCCTGGAGCTGATCGCCCGCCGCGGCCCCATCGGCCGTACGATCCTCAGCTTCCCCTCCACCGTCGTCCACACCCTCCCCCTGGCGCTGGCGGGCACGGACGTGAAGGTGGCGGTCTGCGACATCGACCCGGCCTGGCTCACGGAGAACGCCTCGCCGCGCGCGCAGGGGTTCCTGTCCGGGGTGACGGGGACGGCCAGGGACGTGACCCGGCTGACGTCGGTGCAGCACGCGGCACCGGCGTGACGGCAGCGGCGTAACGGCACCGGCGGATCGGCACCGGGTCGACGGCCACGGGGCGCCGGTTACGGGGTGAAGCGCCGGACGTACCGCCGCTGCCAGGGCGTCTCCACCGCGTGCCGGTCGTAGTGCGCCCGTACGAAGGCGACGGCCTCCCCGGCGGGCACCCCGTCCAGGACGGCGATACAGGCGAGGGCGGTCCCGGTCCGCCCCCGCCCGCCCCCGCAGGCCACCTCGACACGCTCCCCGGCGGCCCGCTCCCACGCCTCGCGCAGCACCTCCCGGGCCAGCGCGCGATCACCCGGCAGCCGGAAGTCGGGCCAGGCCAACCACTTCGCCTCCCAGGGGACTTCGGGCGGCCGCTTGCCGAGGAGGTAGACGCCGAGATCGGGCACATCGCCGTCGGGAAGCGGGCGCCGGAGCCCCCGCCCCCGGACGAGCCGTCCGGAGGGCAACCGCAGGACTCCGGCGCCGCCGGCCTTCCACGTATCCGTCTTCGCGCTACCGGTCATGCCCGCAGACTAGGCGCCACCACCGCCTCGGGCAGCGCACTTCGCCTCGTCCGCAGCCCGAAGGCGCTGATCACCGCGGCCAGCAGGGCGGCGGCCAGCGGGACCCACAGGGCCGCGCGGTAGCCGTCGAGCATGGCCGCCGGTGAACCGGACGCCGTGGCCGCGACGTTGACCGCCGTGACCGCCGAGAGGCCGAGCGCCGCGCCGAACTGGAAGGACGTGTAGAGCAGCGCCCCGGCCAGACCCTGCTCCTCCTCGGCGACGCCCTCGGTGGCGACGATGGTGAGCGGCCCGTACGCCAGCGAGAACGCGAGGCCGACGACGACCAGGCTCGGGAGCATCATCGCGTACGTCCAGTCGGCGGCGACCGGCAGGAACAAGGCGTAGGCGAGCGCGGCCAGCAGCAGCCCGCCGAAGATCACCCGCGCGTTGCCGAAGCGGTTCACCAGCCTGGGGGTGAGGAGGGGGGAGAGGAGCGCGTCGATGCCCATGATCAGCATCGCGAAGCTGGTCTGGAGCGTCGACCACTCCCGCAGCTCCTGGAGGTAGAGCACCACCAGGAACTGGAAGCCGAAGAAGCCCGCGGCGAAGAGCAGCCCGGCGAGGTTGGCGCGGACCAGACTCCCGGCGCGCAGGATGCCGAGCCGCACCAGCGGGGCCGCCGAGCGCCGCTCCACCGCGACGAACGCGGCGAGCATGACCAGACCGGCGCCGACCGTGGCCGCGGTCCAGGCGGCGGAGGTGTGCGTGGCGCGCTCCACGCCGAGGACGAGCAGCACGATGGCGGAGGTGATGGTCACGCCGCCCGCCAGGTCGAACCCCTGCCCGGCCACCCGCTCCGGACGCGCCGACTTCGGCACGAAGGCGAGGGCCGCGACGAGGATCAGGGCGGAGAGCACGACCGGCGCGAAGAACACCCAGCGCCAGCCGACCGAGGTCAGCAGCCCGCCCACGACGAGCCCGACCGAGAAGCCGCCGGCGGCGGTACCGGAGTAGAAGAGCAGGGCCTTGTTGCGCTGCGGTCCCTCCGCGAACCCGGTGGTGATGATCGAGAGCCCCGCGGGCGTCATGAACGCGGCGGCGACCCCGGTGACGAAGCGGGCCACGATCAGCGTCCACCCCTCGGTGGCGAACCCGCCGAGCCCGGAGAAGACGAGGAAGACGGAGAGCCAGAACACGAACATCCGGCGGCGCCCGAAGAGGTCGGCGGCGCGCCCGCCGAGCAGCATGAAGCCGCCGTATCCGAGGACGTACGCGCTCATCACCCACTGCAAGGAGCCGGTGGAGAGGCCCAGGTCGGCGCGGATGGAGGGCAGGGCGACGTTGAGCATGGCGACGTCGATGCCCTCCAGGAAGATCGCCCCGCACAGGACGAGGAGGACGCCCCACTGGCGGCGGGTCCAGCCGGTGTCCGGCAGTTCTTCGGTGGGTCTCTGGGCTGTGGCACTCATGACGTCCCAACTCTCCTGTTACGGGCACCTGTTGTTGTCTGCTCAATCACCCTCGGTCAGGCGGGGGAGAGGAACAACGCCGAAGATCGCAACGTTCGTTCAAGCAGGCTGAACGATCCGACGACCTGGGGGCCCGATGCCGATCGAGCGCGACGAACTGGAGTGCTTCCTGCTGCTCGCCGACGAGCTGCACTTCGGCCGCACGGCCGAGCGGATGCGGCTGTCCAAGGCGCGGGTGAGCCAGCTCGTCCAGCGGCTCGAACGGCGCGTGGGGGCGCCGCTGTTCACCCGTACGAGCCGCCGCGTCGCCCTCACCTCGATCGGCAGGCAGCTGCGCGCCGACCTCGCGCCCCACCACCGCGGGATGGAGGAGGCCCTGGAGCGCGCGGCGGCCACCGCGCGCGGCATCGACTCCGTGCTGCACGTCGGCTTCTCCAACCCGCTCACCGGCGAGATCGTGATGAAGGCGACGGAGGTGCTGCGGGTGAGCCACCCCGGCCTCGCCGTGGAGGTCTGCGAGGTGCCGCTCGGCGATCCGTACGGGCAGCTGCGCAGGGGCGAGTTCGATGTGCAGCTCACCGAGCTGCCGGTCCGGGAGGAGGACCTGGGCGGCGGCCCGCCGCTGCTCGCCGAGGACCGCGTCCTCGCCCTGCCCGCCGGCCATCCGCTGGCCGCGCGGGACACGGTGACCCTTGAGGACCTGGCCGCCGTCCCCCTCCTCACCCTCGCGGGCGAGGTCCCCGACTACTGGCTCGAACACCACGTCCCCGCCCGCACCCCGAGCGGCCGCCCCATCGAGCGCGGCCCCGGCGTGATCAACATGCAGGAGGGCCTGATCCTGGTAGCGGCGGGCAGAGGCGCACTACTGGCCCCCGCGCACACGGCGACGTACTACTCCCGCCCCGGCATCACCTACGTCCCCTTCGCGGACGCGGAACCGACCGGTTACGGCCTGGTATGGCGCCTCGGCCACGACACGGGCGCGGTGGCGGCATTCGCGAGAACAGCACGGGAGGTCGTGACGACGTGACGCCCTGGCGGGGTGCGAGGGGTCGCCACGGCCTGAGGGCGGCGCGGGAGGACGCCCCGGCGTGAAGGGTCGCAGGGACCGTCACCGCCCGACGGGCGAGGGCGCCTGGTACGGGTGGAGGAGTGGGGCCTCCCCCGGTCGGCGGAGCGCGGCAGCGCCACTCGCGCCCCCGCGACGACGCGCCCCCCGCCGCCCCCGCGACACCATCACCCCATGCTGAAAATCACCGCGCTGCCCGACGTGCCCCGCTGGGCCGCCCTCGCCGCCCACGCCGTGCCGTGGCTCACGCTGCCCTCCGGGCTCTGGCGCATCGCCCTGGTGGCGGGGCTGCCCGTGGCCGCGCAGGAGCAGAGTGGTACCGGCGAGGCCGTGTATGTCGTGGCACTCAGCGTCATATCGGAGCTGCTCGCGTGGCTCACGCTCGGTCTGGTGCGCGAATGGGGTGAGACCGTGCCCGCGTGGGTACCCGTGCTCGGCGGGCGGCAGGTGCGACCGCTCGCGGCCGTGGTCCCGGCCCTGCTCGGCGCCACCGGGCTCTTCGGGCTCATGGGCTGGGCCTTCTACGCCCAGATCGCCGGATTGGGGAGCGAAGCGGGTGTGACGGACAGTACAGCGCAAAGCGCGCTGCTCGTGCTTTGCTATATACCGCTGATCGCTTGGCCGCCCCTGCTGACAGCGGTCGCCCTCGCCTACTACAGGCGTCGGACGACTTACGCATCCCCCGTGGCGGCGTGAAAGTTTACCCACCCCGATCAGCGGCCATGCGCCACGAGGCCACTATTTCTTCCCCTATCGGGCTGAACTTTTGTTGATCGTGGGTTAGTTGGCCGTTGCATCGCCCTACCCTTCAAAGGGTGAACCAACTGATGTCCTGTGCGACCGAAGAGGTGTCCGACGGCTTGTCCGCAACGGAAAGCGCACTCGCGCAGCCGCTCCCCGGCGCGCTGCCCGAAGCGCTGCGTGCCGAACTCGTCGCCTTCCGCCGCGACGTGCACATGCACCCGGAGCTAGGCAACCAGGAGTTCCGCACCACCGCGGCCCTCAAGACCCGCCTTGAGGAGGCCGGCCTCGCACCCCGGGTGCTCACGGCCGGCACCGGCCTCGTCTGCGACGTGGGCCAGTGGGACGGGTCGCGGCCCATGCTCGCCCTGCGGGCCGACATCGACGCGCTGCCCATCCCCGACACCAAGCTCGTGCCCTACCGCTCCACGGTGCCCGACCGCGCCCACGCCTGCGGCCACGACGTGCACACCACCGTCGTCCTCGGCGCCGGCCTGGTCCTCGCGGAGCTGGCGCGCGAGGGGCGGCTGCCCTTTCCGGTGCGGCTGATCTTCCAGCCCGCCGAGGAGGTCCTGCCGGGCGGCGCCGCCGACGCGATCAAGGACGGCGTCCTCGACGGCGTCGGCAAGATCATCGCCGTGCACTGCGACCCCCGCGTCGACGCCGGACGCATCGGCCTGCGGCACGGCCCCATCACCTCCGCCTGCGACCGCCTAGAGGTCTCGCTCGACGGCCCCGGCGGCCACACCGCGCGGCCGCACCTCACCACGGACCTCGTCACCGCCGTCGCCAAGGTCGCCACCGAGGTCCCGGCCGTCGTCGCCCGCCGCGCCGACGCCCGCTCGGGCCTCTCGGTGACCTGGGGCCGCATCGAGGCCGGACACGCGCCGAACGTCATCCCGCAGCACGCCGAGCTGTCCGGCACCGTGCGCTGCCTCGACCTCACGGCCTGGCGCGAGGCGCCCGAGCTCGTGCACGGCGCGATCCAGGAGATCGCCGACCTCTACCGCGCCAAGTCCGAGGTCAACTACGTCCGGGGCGTCCCGCCCGTCGTCAACGACCCCGGCGTCGCCGACCTGCTGCGCGACGCCATGGCCGAGCGGCGCGGCCCGCTCGCCATCGAGGACACCGAACAGAGCCTGGGCGGCGAGGACTTCTCCTGGTACCTGGAGCACGTGCCCGGCGCCATGGCCCGGCTCGGCGTGCGCAGGCCCGGCGAGCGCACCGTCCGCGACCTCCACCAGGGTGACTTCGACGCGGACGAGTCGGCCATCGCGGTCGGCGTCGAACTCTTCACCGCAGCTGCCCTGTTGGACGCCGCGCGCACGACGGAGTAACCCCACCGGGGCGTAACCGACGCGCGGCACGAATAGGTAACGGCCGCGCGGAAAACCGTTCCCCTCCCTTTCTACGCGCGTTACTGTGCGCCGAAATCAGCGCCGTCAACGGTGCGTTGGGGAACGTGAGGAGTACGTCCTATGCGTCGTGTATCAAGACTTTCCCAAGTGGCCGTGGCGGTGGCGTCGCTCGCCCTCGCCGCTTCGGCGTGCGGCAAGACCAGCAGCGAGGCCTCGCAGGAGGACGGCGGCAAGGAGAAGGACTCCGGGACGTCGTCCTCGTACAAGGGCAAGGGCATCGGTCTCGCCTACGACATCGGCGGGCAGGGCGACCAGTCCTTCAACGACGCCGCCTACGCGGGCTATGCCAAGGCCCGCAAGGAGTTCAAGATCGGCGGCGTGGACATGGAGCCGGGCGACGGCGAGTCCAGCGCCGACAAGGTCCAGCGCCTCGAACAGCTCGCCAAGCAGGGCTACAACCCCGTCATCGGCGTCGGTTTCGTCTACGCGCCCGCCGTGGAGGCGGCCGCGAAGAAGTTCCCGAAGACCACCTTCGGGATCATCGACGACAACACGGTGAAGGCCGACAACGTCGCCGATCTCGTCTTCCACGAGGAACAGGGCTCCTATCTGGCGGGGGTGGCCGCCGCGAAGGCGAGCAAGGCCAAGCACGTCGGATTCGTGGGCGGTGTGGACATTCCGCTGATCCACAAATTCGAGGCCGGATTCGTGCAGGGCGTGAAGTCCGTCGATCCCAAGATCGAAATTGAGAAGCGGTATCTGACGGAGAAGCCCGAGGAGGGCGGATTCTCCAGCCCCGACAAGGGCCAGAACGCGGCGAGCGGCCAGATCGAGGCCGGCGCGGACGTGATCTACCACGCGGCGGGCCTCTCCGGGCAGGGCGTCATCCAGGAGACCGGCTCGCAGAAGAAGTGGGCGATCGGCGTCGACTCCGACCAGTACAAGCAGAAGGCCCTCGCCAAGTACAAGGAGTACATCCTCGGCTCGGCCTTCAAGGACGTCGGCGGCGCGGTGTACGACCTGACGAAGTCGGTCGTCGAGGGCAAGCCGCTCAAGGGCGAGCAGCGCTACGACCTGAAGTCCGGCCGGGTCGGCTTCTCCGACTCCAACCCTGAGTACACGGCGATGAAGGACGTCGTCGCCGCCGTGGAGAAGGCGGAGAAGGACATCATCAGCGGCAAGGTGAAGGTCAAGACCGCGCCATAGAGCGGCGTTCGTCGCGGCGTTCGGGTGGCGTGCTGTGGCCGATCGGACGTTGTACGTAGCACCCCCGCGCCCGCCTCACGCCGTTTTACGTAGTACGTGCTGCGGCTACTGGGCGCCCCTGCCAAGGGGGCGCCCACCGTCCGTTCGCCCCCCGGACGCCTCGTGGCCACAGCTCGATAACGGACCGGACAGAAGGGTTCTTATGTCAGGTCTACGCGCGTTACGCTGCGGCGAAATCAGCGCCGGGGTATGGCGCGTACGTGCTTGTGCTTGCTTGTACTAAGGAGTTCGTCTCTATGCGCCGGGTGTCTCGAATAGCTGTCGCGGGCGCCGCGACCGCAGCCCTCGCCGTCTCCGTCTCCGCCTGTGGTGGCACGTCCAGCGACGCCGCCGCGAGCAAGGACGACAAGAACAAGGGCGTCGCCATCGCCTACGACGTCGGCGGCGCCGGCGACCAGTCCTTCAACGACGCCGCGACCGAGGGCATGAAGAAGGCCGCCAAGGAGTTCAAGACCGGCGAGAAGGCCGTCGAGCCGGTCGACGGCGAGTCGGACGCCGACAAGACCCAGCGCCTGACGCAGCTCGCCAAGCAGGGCTACAACCCGGTCATCGGTGTCGGCTACGCCTACGCCCCGGCGATCAAGGAGGTCTCGGCGAAGTTCCCGAAGGTCACCTTCGGCATCGTCGACGACGAGACCGTCAAGGCCGACAACGTCTCCGACCTGGTCTTCAGCGAGCAGGAGGCGTCCTACCTCGCGGGCGTCGCCGCCGCCAAGACCACCAAGTCCAAGACCGTCGGCTTCGTCGGCGGCGTGGACGTCCCCCTCATCCACAAGTTCGAGGCGGGCTACGCGCAGGGCGTCAAGGACACCGACCCCAAGGTCAAGGTCGTCAAGCAGTACCTGACGGAGAAGGCCGAGGACGGCGGCTTCACCAGCCCCGACAAGGGCAAGACCGCCGCCCAGGGCCAGATCGAGAAGGGCGCCGACGTGGTCTACCACGCCGCCGGCCTCTCCGGTCAGGGCGTCATCGAGGCCGCCGCCGCCAAGAAGATCTGGGCGATCGGCGTCGACTCCGACCAGTACAAGCAGGACGCGCTCGCGAAGTACAAGAAGTACATCCTGACCTCGGCGACCAAGGACGTCGCGGCCTCGGTGTACAACCTCGCGAAGGCCGTCGAGGACGGCACCGCCAAGGGCGGCGTCGTCCGCGCCGACCTCAAGTCGGGTGGTGTCGCGCTCGCCGAGTCCAACCCCGACTTCATGAAGATGAAGGACGTCCAGGCCGCGCTGGAGAAGGCGGAGGCCGGCATCAAGAGCGGCAAGATCAAGGTCAAGACCACGCCGTAGTGCGGCGGTTGACCTGACGCCTGCTGTAACGGCAGCGTGATGCTCGTGCGACGGGGTGCGGGGGACCATGGTCCACCCGCGCCCCGTTCGCGCGGCCCGCGAGAAGTACCCAGCAGCACCGAGTCATCCAGCAGCATCCAGTAGCAGGGGCACTGCGCGCGTAGGCGGCCCCTTTCCTTCAGGCCCTTCAGGCCCTTTGGCCCCCGAGGAGAGTGCGCCATCGACGCGTCCACCAACCCTCCGCCCATCGCCGTCGAACTCGCCGGCATCACCAAGCGCTTCCCCGGAGTCGTCGCCAACCACGACATCCACCTCACCGTCCGCAAGGGCACCGTGCACGCCCTCGTCGGCGAGAACGGCGCCGGCAAGTCGACGCTGATGAAGATCCTCTACGGCATGCAGAAGCCGGACGAGGGCACCATCACCGTCGACGGCGAGCAGGTCGCCTTCTCCAGCCCCGCCGACGCCATCGCGCGCGGCATCGGCATGGTCCACCAGCACTTCATGCTCGCCGACCAGCTGACCGTCCTGGAGAACATCGTCCTCGGCAGCGAGAAGCTGCACGGCATCGGCACCGCCGCCCGCCGCGCGATCCTCGACCTCTCCGACCGCTACGGCCTCGGGGTGCGCCCCGACGCGTACATCGAGGACCTCGGCGTCGCCGACCGCCAGCGCGTGGAGATCCTCAAGGTCCTCTACCGCGGCGCGACCACGCTGATCCTCGACGAGCCGACGGCCGTCCTGGTGCCGCAGGAGGTCGACGCGCTCTTCGACAACCTCCGCGAGCTGAAGTCCGAGGGCCTCTCCGTCATCTTCATCTCGCACAAGCTGGGCGAAGTCCTCTCCGTGGCCGACGACATCACCGTCATCCGGCGCGGCACGACGGTCGGCACGGCCATCCCGTCCGAGACGACGCCGCGCCAGCTCGCCGAGCTGATGGTGGGCAGCGAACTGCCCACCCCCGAGACGGCCGAGTCCACGGTCACCGACCGCCCGATGATCCAGGTGGAGGGCCTCAAGCTGCTTGCCGCCGGCGACTCGGGCCGCGCCCTGCTCGACGACATCTCCTTCACGATCCACGAGGGAGAGGTCCTCGGCATCGCGGGCGTCGAGGGCAACGGCCAGACCGAGCTGATCGACGCGCTCATCGGCCTCAAGCACGCCGACTCCGGCGTGATCCGCATGGCGGGCCAGGACATCACCGCCGTACCCACCCGCAAGCGGCGCGAGGACGGCATCGGGTACATCCCCGAGGACCGCCACCGCCACGGCCTCCTCCTGGAGTCCCCGCTGTGGGAGAACCGCATCCTCGGCCACGTCACCGAGAAGCCGAACGCGCGGGGCTTCCTGCTCGACCTCAAGAGCGCCCAGGCCGACACCCGCCGCATCGTCGAGGAGTACGACGTCCGTACGCCCGGCATCGACGTGACGGCCGCCTCCCTGTCCGGCGGCAACCAGCAGAAGCTGATCGTCGGCCGCGAGATGAGCCACAAGCCGCGCTTCCTGATCGCCGCGCACCCCACCCGCGGTGTGGACGTCGGCGCGCAGGCGCAGATCTGGGACCAGATCCGCGAGGCGCGCCGCGAGGGCCTGGCCGTACTGCTGATCTCCGCCGACCTGGACGAGCTGATCGGCCTCTCCGACACCCTCCGCGTGATCTACCGCGGACGGCTCGTGGCCGACGCCGACCCGGCCACCATCACGCCGGAGGAGCTGGGCTCGGCGATGACGGGTGCCGCCTCAGGCCACCTGGAACACGTCGAGTCCGGCGACGGCTCCGAGGCGTCCGAGGAGGACGAGACCCGATGAAGAAGTTCGACAAGGAGCGCGTGCTCCTCGCGGTGGCCGCACCGGTCATCGCGCTGGTCGTGGCCGTGGCGCTGACCTCGGTCGTGCTGCTCGCCTCGGGCAAGAGCCCGATCGAGCCGTACACCCTGATGCTGGAGCAGATCTCCTACTCCGACGTGCAGGTCCTGACCATCAACCAGGCCGGCATGTACTACCTGGCGGCGCTCGCGGTGGCCATCGGCTTCCGCATGAACCTGTTCAACATCGGCGTGGACGGGCAGTACCGCCTCGCCGCGATGGTGACCGCGGTCGTCGGCGCGCACGTCGCGCTGCCGGCCGCGCTCCAGATCCCGCTGCTCATCGTGGTCGCCATGCTCACCGGCGCCTTCTGGGCGGGCATCGCGGGTCTCCTCAAGACCACCCGCGGCGTCAGCGAGGTGGTCGCCACGATCATGCTCAACGCCATCGCGACGAGCGTCATCGGCTACCTCACCCTCACCGAGAACTTCGGCGTCCCGGTCGGCAACAACCAGACCACCGGCGTGATGAAGGAGTCCGGCTGGTTCCCCGGCATCAAGCTGGCGGGCGGTGAGGTCTACGGCTTCGTCTTCGTCGCCGTCCTCGCGGGCGTCCTGTACTGGCTCGTCCTCAACCGCACCCGGTTCGGCTTCGACCTGCGCGCCACCGGCGCCTCCGAGTCGGCCGCCGCGGCCTCCGGCGTCAACGCCAAGCGCATGGTGCTCACCGCCATGCTGATCTCCGGCGGCGTCGCGGGCCTCTCCGGCCTGCCGATCCTGCTCGGCGACACCCACACCTACAGCCTCAGCTTCCCCGCGGGCCTCGGCTTCACCGCCATCGGCATCGCGCTCCTCGGCCGCAACAACCCGGTCGGCATCGCGCTGGCCGCCCTGCTGTGGGCCTTCCTCGACAAGGCCTCGCCCGCCCTGGACTACGCCACCCCGGTCGCGTACGACAAGGAGATCGCGGTGATCATGCAGGGCCTCATCGTGATCGCGGTCGTCGTCTCCTCGGAGACCGTGCGCCGCTGGGGCCTGCGCCGCCAGCAGCGCCGCGTCGGTGAGGAACTGGCCGCCGCCGCCCGGGCGAACGCCGGCAACGGCAACAACGGCAACAACGGCAACAACGACTCCGCGAAGGAGGTGGCTGCCCGATGAGCACGGCATCCGTGGCCAAGCCCCCGGCCAAGCAGCCCGCCGCGGGCCGCCGCCGCATCTCGCTCCCCGTCCTCCTGCTCTCCATCGCCGGTGTCCTGGTGCTGGTCGCGCTGGTCCGCGTCATCACCGGCGCCGACGGCATCACGTCCACCGGCCAGATGTCGACGGCACTCAAGCTCGCCGTGCCGATCGGCCTCGCGGGCCTCGGCGGCCTGTGGGCCGAGCGCGCGGGCGTCGTCAACATCGGCCTCGAGGGCATGCTGATCCTCGGCACCTGGTTCGGCGCCTGGGCGGGCTTCCAGTGGGGCCCCTGGGTGGGCGTCCTCTTCGGCATCCTCGGCGGCGCGCTCGGCGGCCTGCTGCACGCCATCGTGACGGTCACCTTCAACGTCAACCACATCGTCTCCGGTGTGGCCCTGAACATCCTCGCCCTGGGCGTCACCCGCTACCTCGCGACCTTCGCCTTCGAGGGCGAGGAGGGCGGTACGTCGAAGCAGTCGCCGCCCGTCGAATCGCTCGGGGACTTCTCGGTGCCGGGGCTCTCCGACTGGCTCATGGACCTCAACGGCAAGCACTGGTTCCTCGTCTCGGACCTCGCGGGCCTGCTCGGCGGCCTGTTCACCAACCTCTCCCCGCTCACCGTGGTCGCCGTCGCGATGGTGCCGCTGAGCTGGTGGGTGCTGTGGCGCACCTCGTTCGGTCTGCGGCTGCGCTCCTGCGGCGAGAACCCGATCGCGGCCGAGTCGCTCGGCGTCAACGTCTACAAGTACAAGTACCTCGCCGTGGTCATCTCCGGCGGCTTCGCCGGCCTCGGCGGCGCCTTCCTCTCCCTGGTCGCCTCCAACATCTACCTGGAGGGCCAGACCGGCGGCCGCGGCTACATCGGCCTCGCCGCGATGATCTTCGGCAACTGGATGCCGGGCGGCCTCGCGCTCGGTGCGGGCCTGTTCGGTTACACCGACAGCCTGAAGCTCCGGGGTGGCGGTACGAACGTCCACGCGCTGCTGCTGCTCCTGGCGATCCTGCTGGTCATCGGCGCGATCTACCTCGCCTGGCGCAAGCGGTACGTGCCCGCGGCGATCACCGCGGCCGTCTCCGCGCTGATGTTCCTGTGGTACGGCTTGACCGACGAGGTGCCCAACCAGGTCGTCACCGCCACTCCGTACGTGGTGACCCTGCTGGTCCTCTCGCTCTCCGCCCAGCGCCTTCGGATGCCGAAGGCGGACGGGATGCCGTACCGAAAGGGACAAGGCAAGTGACGACAGCTCCCGCGGAGACCGACTGGGACGCCCTCAGGGAGGCCGCGCGCGAGGCCATGTCCCGCGCGTACGCGCCCTACTCGGGCTTCCCCGTCGGCGCCGCGGCCCTGGTCGACGACGGCAGGACGGTCTCCGGCTGCAACGTGGAGAACGCCTCCTACGGCCTCGGCCTGTGCGCCGAGTGCGGCCTGGTCTCCCAGCTCCAGCTGACCGGCGGCGGCCGCCTCACCCACTTCACGTGTGTGGACGGCAAGGGCGAGATCCTGATGCCGTGCGGCCGCTGCCGCCAGCTGCTGTGGGAGTTCGGCGGCCCGGAGCTGCTCCTGGAGACGTCCTCGGGCGTCCGCTCGCTGGCGGACATGCTCCCGGACGCGTTCGGGCCGCAGCGGCTCAACTGAACCTGGGCCCCCGCCTGTTGGCGGGGGCCTTCTTCATGGGCCGACTCTATGCGCGTAGAGTCGACCGCGTACGAGGCCGTAACTGCTGGAAGAACTGCTGGAAGGACATGCCATGGACGTCATCTCCGTCATCCGTACCAAGCGCGACCGGGGCGAGCTGAGCGACGAGCAGATCGACTGGGTCATCGACGCGTACACGCGCGGCGCGGTCGCCGACGAGCAGATGTCGTCCCTGGCGATGGCGATCCTCCTGAACGGCATGAACCGTAAGGAGATCGCCCGCTGGACCGCCGCGATGATCGCGTCCGGCGAGCGCATGGACTTCTCCTCGCTCTCTCGCCCGACGGCCGACAAGCACTCCACGGGCGGCGTCGGCGACAAGATCACGCTGCCGCTCGCCCCGCTGGTCGCCGCGTGCGGCGCGGCCGTCCCGCAGCTGTCCGGCCGGGGCCTCGGCCACACCGGCGGCACCCTGGACAAGCTGGAGGCCATCCCCGGCTGGCGCGCGCTGCTCTCCAACGAGGAGATGCTGAACGTCCTGGACGGCGTCGGCTCGGTGATCTGCGCGGCGGGCGACGGCCTGGCCCCGGCCGACAAGAAGCTCTACGCCCTGCGTGACGTCACCGGCACGGTGGAGGCCATCCCCCTGATCGCCTCGTCCATCATGTCCAAGAAGATCGCCGAGGGCACGGGCTCGCTGGTCCTGGACGTGAAGGTCGGCACCGGCGCGTTCATGAAGAACCTGGACGACGCCCGCGAACTGGCGTCCACGATGGTGGAGCTGGGCACGGACAGCGGCGTCCGCACGGTGGCCCTGCTCACCGACATGTCGACCCCGCTCGGCCTGACGGCGGGCAACGCGCTCGAGGTCCGCGAGTCGGTCGAGGTGCTGGCCGGCGGCGGCCCCTCCGACGTGGTCGAGCTGACCCTGGCCCTGGCCCGCGAGATGCTGGACGCGGCGGGCCTGAAGGACGCCGACCCGGCGAAGGCGCTGGCGGACGGCTCGGCGATGGACGTATGGCGCCGCATGATCGCCGCGCAGGGAGGCGACCCGGACGCGAAGCTTCCGGTCGCTCGCGAGCAGCACGTGGTGACGGCGCCGTCGTCCGGCGTCCTGACCCGCCTCGACGCGTACGACATCGGCGTCGCCGCTTGGCGCCTCGGCGCGGGCCGCGCGCGCAAGGAGGACGTGGTCCAGGCGGGCGCGGGCGTCGAACTCCACGCCAAGCCGGGCGACTCCGTCGAGGCGGGCGCGCCGCTGCTGACCCTGCACACGGACACGCCGGAGCGGTTCGCGTACGCGCTGGAGTCGGTGGAGGGGTCGTACGACATCGCTCCCGCCGGCACGGGATTCTCGTCGGGGGCGATTGTGCTGGACCGCATCGGCTAGGGGGCGGCTCCTCGGGGTCGCCTCGGCTGCGGGTGCGTCGTGGCTGCTCGCGCAGTTCCCCGCGCCTCTTCGGGGCGCGGCCTGTGACCAGCGCTTACTCGTACGGGTGAACGGGATCGGTGGACCGCTGCCGGTCCCGTTCGGCGTGCTGGGATCGGTGACGCACCGAAAGAGGAGAACGCCATGAGTGCACTCACCTTCGGCCACGAACCCGGCCAGGACTGGGACGATCTCGTCCGGCTCTGGGAGGCGGTGGAGGGGCCCGAGGGCAGCAAGGTGGAGATCATCGATGGGGTCATCACCGTGTCGCCTGCTCCCGCCAACCAGCACAACCTCATCGCAGCCAGGCTTCAGCGCAGGCTGCTGTCCGCCATTCCCGACGACTGGAACGTCTTTCAGACACAGGCGTTGTCGGTTCCCTCACGGCTCGGGATGTTCATCCCCGACCTGGTGGTGGCGCCAGAGGCGGTGGTGGAGGGGCCCGGCACGTGTATGCCGGCTGCCGCCGCCGAACTCGTGGTCGAGGTGACGTCCCCCTCCAACGCCCACCACGACCGCATCAGCAAGCCCGCCGCCTACGCCGCCGCCGGCATCCCCCTCTACCTCCTCATCGACCGCTGGGCCCCCGGTGGCCCCACCATCACCCTGTACGGCGAGCCCAGGGGCGACGTCTACCGCGTCCTGCGGGCCTGCAAGTTCGGCGAGCCCGTCAAGCTCCCCGAGCCCTTCGACCTGGACCTCGACACCAGCGCGTTCCCCCAGGACTGACGCGGACGGGGCGGCGATCTATCAGGACGCGATGAGTCGGCTGGTGAAGCCTGGCCTGTTGCGGCGCGTGGCTGTTTTCTTGCCCGCCTTCTTCCCGTACCGCCCTGGGGGCACCGACTCTGACCGGAAAGCGGACCTGAGTCTGTGTAGAGGAGACCGGCATGAGCGGGATGCGGAGCAGGGGACCCGGGAACGTCGCTGCCGACGGCTCGCAGGCGTCGGAGATCCCCGCCCCGGAGGGGATGACGGCGTTCGACGACATCTACGATCAGCCGGATCCGCGGGCCTATTTCCGGGCATTGGGCCCTCTGGAATACCAGGCACCCCATCACGGGCAGAGCGTCTTCCGGCGGGCGGTCGCGGCCCTCACGCGGACAGCCCGCCCGGCGGAACGACCGGTGACCGTGCTCGACATCTGCTGCTCGTACGGCATCAACGCCGCTCTCCTCAACCATGAGGTGACACTGGAGGACCTCTATGCCCACTACACCTCGCCGCAGGCCACCGCGCTCACCACAGCCGAACTGATCGAATGGGACCGCAGCTACTACGCGGCTCGCCGGCGCCACGATGCGGCCCGGGTCATCGGACTGGACCCGGCCACGAACGCCATCTCCTACGCATGCGAGGTCGGCCTGCTGGAACGAGGGTTCGCCGAGAACCTCGAAACCGCGCCTCCCTCTCCGTCCCTGCTCCGCGCCGCGCGGCACACCCGTCTGATCACGATCACCGGAGGGGCCATCTTTCTGTCCCCCCGCACCTTCCAGACGATCCTGACCTGTGCTCAAGACCCAGTGTGGGTCGCGGCCTTCGTGCTGCGCACCACCTCGTACAAGCCCATCGCCGCATGTCTGGCTTCGAACGGCCTGGTTACCGAGAAGGCCACCACGCATACGTTCCGGCAACGACGCTTCACAGACGCGGACGAACAGCGATACGCCGTTCAAGCGGTGACGGCGGCCGGCGATGACCCGTACGGGATAGAGACCGACGGCTACTTCCACACGATGCTGCACTTGTCGCGCCCCTCTGAAGACACGACGGCATTTCCGCTGACCGACCTGCTGCCGCGCCGGTGAGCCCGGCCCCGCCCACACACTCCCCGGACCAACGCCCTGCACCAGGGCACTCGCCGCGACCAGCGTGTGGTCCCGCTTCGAGGCGGCACCGAATTCCCGGCCTCCTCGACCCCATCTGCCCGTCCGGCCACCCCCTCCTGCCCTCCCGTACCTGGACCCCACGCCTCCCACCCCGTAAGCAGGAGGAGAGTCCCATTCCGCGCGGGGGAGAGGTCACCTTGCAGCAGCGAGAACACAGCCGTACGGCCACAGCCGACAAGGGGCGCGGGCCTGCGCGCAGGGGCGAGGGCGCGGTACCGGGTGCCGGGATCCTCGGGCTGCAGCGCGGTGCCGGGAACGCGGCCGTCGTGCAGATGCTGCGCCAGTCCGGGCACCCCTGGGCGGGCGAGCCGCACCAGCACGGCGCCGGTTGCGGGCACAGCGGTGAGGAGCCGCAGGTGCAGCGGTCCGCCGTCCATGACGTGCTGCGCGGCGCGGGCAAGCCCCTGGACGACGCCACCCGCGGTGACATGGAGAGCAGACTCGGCGCCGACTTCTCCGACGTACGCGTCCACGACGACGCCGCCGCCAGGGCCTCCGCCGCCGAGGTCGGCGCCCGCGCCTACACCTCCGGCAGCCATGTCGTCATCGGCGACGGCGGCGCCGACCGGCACACCCTCGCCCATGAGCTGACGCACGTCATCCAGCAGCGGCAGGGACCGGTCGCGGGCACCGACAACGGCGACGGTCTGAAGGTGTCCGACCCCGGCGACCGCTTCGAGCGGGAGGCCGAGGCCAACGCCCGCCGTGTCATGGCGGCAGACCCCGGTCCCGCCCCCGCCGAACGGGCAGCGGCCCCGCGGACCGCCGGCGCGAGCATCCAGCGGTACGCCTCCGGAACCGTCAAGAGCCTCGCCAGCGAGCAGAGCGATGAGCCCTTCTTCGAGTCGCAGTCACCGCAGGGCGTCCTGGTCCCGGACGCCGGGCGGCTCTCCAAGCACTCGGTGGACCATGTCGGCGCCCGCGCCCACGACCCCTTCCAACAGGACGTGTCCGAGGAAGAGGGAGTGCAGCTCGACGCGCCCCTGGGTCTGCCGGTGAGGGTCGCGGGCGACGGCACCCTGGCCGTGCACGACACCGAGCGCGAACCGAAGGAGTTCTACGCGACCCGGGAGGTCCTCGCCGCGAGCAACACCAGCCTCCAGGACGTCAACAGCACCTACCGGCTTGAGGCGCGCGGCCAGAAGATCACCGTGCAGAACCCGGAGAGCCCGAACAACTCGGTCGTCCTCGAACGCGTACAGCCGGTCACCGTGGAGACCCCCCAGAACGCCGCCTCGGGCTTCGCGAACCTGATGAAGCACGAGTGCATCGACGTGGCCAGGGAGCTGATGGGCGGCGGGAAGCAGACGGAGGTCGTCCTGGAGGGGCGGGAGCCCATGCCCTGGCAGGACAGCACGGTCGACTCCGTGGCCCATGACCTCGCCGACCAGGTCGGCGCGGACCAGGGGCCGACTCCTCAGAGGTACGGCGGCGCCCTGCGCGAACACCCCGCCGAGATGGACGAGGCAGCAAGGGAGCGCGGGGTGAACAAGGCGGCCGCCCCCGTGGTCGGCGAGGGCTATACGACCGTCTCGCTGGGGCAGAGCGACAAGCTCGACTACGCCGACTCCGCCACCCCCGAAGCCAGGCCCCAGGACATCTGGGGGTTCCACTTCGCGGGCGTGGCCGCGATGAGCGCCGACGGCCAGGACCGCGTCACCCTGGAGAACTACACGCGGACCGCGAACTCCGGTGACGCGCTGAAGGAACTGCTCCCCAAGCTCGTGGAGGAGTTCAAGAAGCAGACCGCCATCCCGCTGCTCCGGCCCGGCGGCAAGACCCCGCCCACCTCCGCCTTCGAGATGGACCGGCTGAACAAGCTGCTGCGCGAGCTGTCGGGAAGCGCCCAGAAGGCCGGGGAGGAGTTCAAGCGGCTCTCGGACGCGAAGAACGAGTGGAACAGCAAGTGGTTCTTCCGCATGTACGGGTCGGGGGCGGGCCAGACCTTCCACGAGCAGCAGTACAACAACGGGCGGGGAGACTTCGTGAACCCCCTGACCCTGCGCGTGCGCAAGCCGCGGCCGCAGCAGCCCGCCTCCTGAACGGCACAGCCCGCCCCCCGAACCGATGAGTTCCGCCCGCCGGGACGGTCAACCCTGCGTGGCAGATTCCGAAGCGAACCTCATCCGTATCGAGGGCCCCCTGCGCGCGGGCGACGTCCCGCCCCTGTGCGCGCGGGTCGCGGCCGCCCGGCACGGGCCCGGCGGCGGCGACATCATCTGCGATGTCGCCGCCGTCACCACCGCCGACCTCACGACCGTCGACGCCATCGCCCGCCTGCACCTGGCCGCCCGCAGAGCCGGCGGCCGGATCCGCCTGAGGAATCCCGCCCCCGCCCTGCTGGCACTGCTCGGCCTCGTCGGGCTCGTCGAACTGCTCGGCCTAGTCGTCGAGATGGAGGGGCACCCCGAACAGCGGGAACCACCGCTCGGTGTCCAGGAAGCAGTGGAAGCCGGCGATGCGCCCCTCTGAGATCTCGATGACCTGGATGGACCACGGCATGAAGCCGCCGTTCTCCGGATCCGGCTTGTACTGGGCGAAGCCCGGCGTGCCGTTCACGTTCACCGGCAGCAGGCGGCCGTTGGCACAGGCCGCGCCCATCGTGGACATGAAGCCCGTGATGTCCGCGGTGCCCCGCAGCCACAGGTCGAACGGCGGCATCGTCATGACGGCGTCCTCGGCGAGCAGCGCGGTCAGCGCCGCCATGTCGTACCCCTCGAAGGCGGCGACATAGCGCTCCAGGAGCTTCTGCTGCTCCTCGTCCAGCGGATCGGAGACGGCCGTGTCGTCCTCCGGCCGCTCGGCGAGGGTGGCGCGGGCCCGCTGGAGCGCGCTGTTCACCGAGGCGACCGAGGTGTCGATCAGCTCGGCGACCTCGCTGGCCTTCCAGGCGAGGACCTCGCGCAGGATCAGCACAGCCCGCTGCTTGGGCGGCAGGCTCTGGAGGGCGGCGACGAAGGCGAGGCGCACCGACTCCTTGGCGACGGCGGCCTCCGCCGGGTCACCGGGCGTCGGCAGCACACGGGCGTCGGGCATCGGCTCCAGCCAGGTGTTGTCCGGGCGCGGGGTGAGCGCCGCCTGCGCCAGCGGGGCGGCGGCGGTCAGGTCCATGGGGCGGGCGCGGCGGTTGCCCGCGTTCAACATGTCCAGGCAGACGTTGGTCGCGATTCTGTACAGCCACGAGCGGACGCTGGAGCGGCCCTCGAACTTCTCGAAGCTGCGCCAGGCCCGCACCATCGTGTCCTGCACGGCGTCCTCGGCCTCGAAGGCCGAACCCAGCATCCGATAGCAGTACCCGGTCAGCTCGACCCGGTGCTTCTCCAGCGTGACGTCCAGATCGGTCGTCGTCCCTGCGCTGTCGCTCATCCCCACCCACCCCTGCGGCTTCCGAGAAGGGCCCGCCAGTGAGGCCCGACACATCGGAAGCTACCGCAGCCCACTGACAACGGCCCCCGGAGTGGGAAAACCCGCAGGTGAAATCAGCAGGAGCGGGCCACGAGCCCCCGGCGCCGCTCCAGCCGCGCCACGTGCGAGCCCCACACCGTCACCGAGACGACGCCGGCCACCGCGAGCAGCCCGAGCGCCACGGTCCCGCCCCAGCCGCCCGCGTGGAAGGCGACGGCACCGAGCGTGCCGCCCGCGCTGGATCCCAGGTAGTACGCGGACTGGTAGAGCGCCGACGCCTGCGCCCGCCCGGTGGTGGCCGTACGGCTCACCGACGAGGACGCGACCGCGTGCCCCGCGAAGAACCCCGCGGTGATCAGCACGAGCCCCAGCAGCACCAGGACCAGCGAGGCCGAGAGGGACAGCAGCAGCCCGCCCGCCGTCGTGCCCACCGCCAGATACAGCGCCCCGCGCCGCCCGAGCCGCGCCACGAGCTTCCCGGCCGCCGCGGAGGAGACCGTACCGACGAGGTAGACGAGGAAGATCGAGCCGATGACGCCCTGGGGGAGCGAGAACGGCGCCTCGGTGAGCCGGTATCCGATCACCGTGTAGACCGCGCCGAAGACGGTCATGAACAGCGCGCCGATCGCGTACAGCCTGCACAGCAGCGGGTTCGACAGATGCGTACGCACCGTCCGCGCGAGGGACTTGGGGTTCAGCGAGCCCCGCGTGAAGTGCCGGGGCGCGGGCAGCAGCGCGCGGAAGGCGACCGCGCACAGCACCGCGACGACGCCGACGACCGCCAGCGCCGCACGCCAGCCCCACGCCTGCGCGACCCAGCCCGTGACGATGCGCCCGCTCATGCCACCGATGGAGTTGCCCGCCACGAACATGCCGATCGCCCCGACCAGCGCCTTGGGCCGCACCTCCTCGGCGAGGAACGCCATCGCGGAGGCCGGGAGCCCGGCGAGGGCCGCGCCCTGCACGGCCCGCAGCCCGATGAGCACCTCGACCGACGGGGCGAAGGGCACCAGGAGCCCGACCGCCACCGCGACGCTCAGCGACGCCGTCATCATCGCGCGCCGCCCGAAGCGCTCGCTGAGCGCGCTCAGCGGAAGGACGAAGAGAGCCAGTGCGCCCGTGGCCGCCGAGACCGTCCAGCTCGCCGTGCTCGCGCTCGCGCCGAAGTCGGCGGAGAGCAGGGGCAGCAGGGCCTGCGTGGAGTAGAGGAGGGCGAAGGTGGCGACGCCCGCGAGGAAGAGCGCGAAGCTCATCCGGCGGTAGCCGGGACCGCCCGGTGTCAGACGGGAATCGGCGGCAGGGGACGACGGAGTGAGGGCGGCCGCGTGGGTGGCGGACGCCCCGCTACTGGCAGGAGGCATGCCACGAACGTACGACCCCATTTTTGATGCGTCCAATGCATGGAAACCCCATAATCGTTCCCATGCAGCATCAGCAGAGGTCACAGCCGCGCCTGTCACACAACAGTGACGTGGAGGACATCGTGACGCTGCTCGCGCCACGCCTCGCGTACTTCGCGGGAGTCGCCCGCACCGAGCACGTCACGCGCGCCGCGCAGGAGATGCAGATCCCCCAGTCGACGCTCTCCCGCGCGCTCGTACGCCTCGAACAGGACCTCGGCGTCGACCTGTTCGCCCGCCGGGGCCGCACCGTCTCGCTCACCCCGTCCGGCCGCACCTTCCTCACCTCGGTCGAACGGGCGCTCGGCGAGGTGGAGCGCGCCGCCGAGTCGGTGCGCGCCGACGCCGACCCGGCCTCCGGCAAGGTCGCCTTCGGCTTCCTGCACACCATGGGCTCCGAGACCGTGCCCGGGCTGATCCGCGCCTTCCGCGCCGACCACCCCCGGGTGCGCTTCAGCCTCGTACAGAACTACGGCGAGGCGATGCTGGAGCGCCTGCGCGCGGGCGAGCTGGACCTCTGCCTCACCTCACCCGTGCCGGACGCCCCCGACCTGGTCGCCCGCCGCCTCGACGAACAGCGCCTGCGCCTGGTCGTCCCCGACGACCACCGCCTCGCCATCCGCAAACGCGTCCGCCTCGCCGAGGCCGCCGACGAGGCCTTCGTGACCCTGGAGCCCGGCTACGGCCTGCGCCGCATCACCGACGACCTCTGCAAGGAGGCGGGCTTCAAGCCCCGCGTGGCCTTCGAGGGCGAAGAGGCGGAGACCCTGCGCGGCCTGGTCGCGGCGGGCCTGGGGGTGGCCCTCCTGCCCCCACCGGCCGTGCCGCGCCCAGGAGTGGTGGAACTGACGGTGACGGGCCAGCGGGCGGTACGGGAGATCGGCGTGGCCTGGCTCGGCGGCCACCCGGACACACCTCCGGTGGCGGCGTTCAAGGAGTTCCTGCTGAGCAGAAAGGGAAAACTGCTGCCAGAAGGGGGTAGCCCGTCCGGCGATTGAGGACGAACTCGGCGAAGCCGGTGATCAACCGCGCCCCAAGCACGGGGCTCACCGCCGAAGAGACCGCCCGAACCCCGAGGCAAGCGGCATCCGCAACCCCAAGGGCGGCGGCGCGGCCAACGCGTCCTCCAACGGCCGCGCGAAATCCGTGCCGAAGAGCGTCCCCCGCACGAAGTCCGAGGCCAGCGCGAGGACTTCGTCCTGGTGCTGCTGGAGCCGGTGCCCGTCGGAGTGCACCTCGAACCGGCACACATCGCGGTTCGTCTTCTTCGCCCGCTCCGCCAGCCGGAACGACAGCTCGGGATCGGTCCGCTCGTCGTTCGTGCCGTGCACGATCAGGACCCGCCGCCCCGCGAGCTGCTTCACCGGCTCGGGGGGCGCCGCCACATCGTCCTCGGGGAGCCAAGGGGCGATGGCGAGCACGGAGCTGACCGCCGGGTGCCCGCCCGCGCGCAGCGCCGCCCGGCCGCCCATGTCCACTCCGACCAGACAGACAGGGACGTCGCCGTAGAGGCGTACGACCTCGTCCGCCGCCCATGCCGTGTCCTCGGCGAGGTGGGCCTGCGCGCCGTTCCAGCCCCGGCAGCGGTAGTGCACGACATGCGTGGCGAGGCCCTCGGCGCGCCCGTCCCGGGCCAGTCTGCGCCCCAGCGCGCGCACGGCCCCGGCCGCCAGCGGCAAGGGTCTGCGCGTGGACGTCTCGGCGCCGCCGGGCAGCAGGAGGGCCACGCCGCTCACCGCCGAAGGGGCCGCTTTGATCACTCGCCCGAGCCTGGGTGGGCCCGCGGGCCCCGCCGTCCCTTGCTGTGCCATGACAGAACAGTGTCAGAAGCCATGGTGTACGCCACCCGTCCGCAGGGTCACCGTTCCGTATCGACCAGTGAGTTCTACGCGCGTAGGCGCTAGAGTGCCGAAATGACGAGCCAGACACACGCGACCGGTCACACGGACCGTGAGACGCCCAGCGCCGACCAGATCCGCCGCGCCCCCAAGGTGCTCCTCCACGACCACCTCGACGGCGGCCTGCGCCCCGGCACGATCGTCGACCTCGCCCGCGACTGCGGCTACGAGGGACTGCCCGAGACCGACCCCGACAAGCTCGGGATCTGGTTCCGCGAGGCGGCCGACTCCGGTTCTCTGGAGCGCTATCTGGAGACCTTCGCCCACACCTGCGCGGTGATGCAGACGAAGGAAGCCCTCAAGCGCGTGGCCGCCGAGTGCGCCGAGGACCTCGCCGAGGACGGCGTGGTCTACGCCGAGATCCGCTACGCCCCCGAGCAGCACCTGGAGAACGGCCTCACCCTCGAAGAGGTCGTCGAGGCGGTCAACGAGGGCTTCCGCGAGGGCGAGCGCCGCGCGAAGGCGAGCGGCCACCGCATCCGCGTGGGCGCGCTGCTCACCGCCATGCGTCACGCGGCCCGCGCCCTGGAGATCGCCGAGCTGGCCAACCGCTACCGCGACCTGGGCGTCGTCGGCTTCGACATCGCGGGCGCGGAGGCGGGCTTCCCTCCCACCCGCCACCTCGACGCCTTCGAGTTCCTCAAGCGCGAGAACAACCACTTCACGATCCACGCGGGCGAGGCCTTCGGTCTGCCCTCGATCTGGCAGGCCCTCCAGTGGTGCGGCGCCGACCGCCTCGGCCACGGCGTGCGCATCATCGACGACATCGAGATCGCCGAGGACGGCACCGTCAAGCTCGGCCGCCTCGCCTCGTACGTACGGGACAAGCGCATCCCGCTGGAGATGTGCCCCAGCTCCAACCTCCAGACGGGCGCCGCCACCTCCTACGCCGAGCACCCCATCGGCCTGCTGCGCAAGCTGCATTTCCGCGCCACGGTGAACACCGACAACCGTCTGATGTCGGGCACCAGCATGAGCCGCGAATTCGAGCACCTGGTCGGCACTTTCGGGTACACGCTCGACGACATGCAGTGGTTCACAGTCAATGCGATGAAATCAGCGTTCATTCCTTTCGATGAACGACTCGCCATGATCAGTGACGTGATCAAGCCCGGTTATGCCGAGCTGAAGTCCGAATGGCTGTTCCGCCAGACCGTCTCGACCAGCGCGTCTGTCGGCGGCTAGCGGGCCCTGTCGCGTCCTTGCGCGGCACATCGGCGGCCGGGTTGTGCGTCACCCGGCCGCTTTTCGCTGCCCGCTGCCCGTGATCCGGGGTGTTTACGCTCGTTGAACCGCGCAGATCCCCGTCATCGAATTCGCAAGGACGCATTCAAGATGAAGCAGTCTGCTGCCAAGACCCTCGGTGTCGCCGCTCTCGGTGCCGCCTTCGCCGCCGCGGGCGCCGGCGCCGCGAACGCCGCCGCCGGTCTTCCCGACGTGACCTCGGCCCTGGGCCCGGTCAGCTCCGTCCTCCCCCTGGGTGAGGCCGCCAAGACGCTCCCCGCCGGCGCCCCCCAGTCGCTCGCCGCCGCGCAGACCGCCGTCGCCGGTGGCCTCACCGCCCTTCAGCCCTCCGTCGACAAGGTGGTCTCCTCCGCCCTGCCGCCCCAGGCCACCACCAAGGGCGCGGGCGCCGCCTCCGCCGCCCCGGCCGCCCCCGCCTCGCCGGTCTCCGGTCTGCTCGGCGGCCTGCCCCTCGGCGGCACCGGCGTCAACGGCCTGCCGCTCGGCTGACCCTTCTCGCGTACGCCGAATGGGGCGCCCCTCCACCAGGAGGGGCGCCCCGTCGCGTCGTCCGGTGGGCGGCGTCACCAGGCCTGACGGGTGGCCTTGTCCTCGGACGGCAGCAGGAACCACAGGGCGATGTAGAGCAGGAACTGCGGGCCGGGAAGCAGGCAGGACGCCACGAAGATCACGCGCATCGTGGTGGCGGAGGTGCCGAAGCGCTTGGCCAGGGAGGCACACACTCCGCCGATCATCCGGCCGTGGGTGGGGCGGGTCAGGGCGGTCATGTCGGGCTCCTTCACGAACCGTCGGGACGAGGCGGGTATGCCTCGATGCTTCAAAGCTACGGGTACCCCATCACCCGGAACGTCCCCCTACGGTGCGATCCCGACCCTGGGAATCGTCGGGGTCGACCCCTGAGAGGACTCCTCCCGCAGCAGGGCCGTGACACGCTCCGGGCCCTTGAGGCGGCGGAGCCTGGCCCGCGCCGCGGGCACCACCGCGAGATGCGCGAGGGCCACCCCGAGGGTGTTCAGGAACAGCGAGTCGATGTCGACGACCTGGCCGGGCACCCCGGTCTGGAGCAGTTCGATGCCGAGCGAGAGCAGCGCCCCCGCGGCGACCGTGCGTACGAGCGAACCCCACGGCGAGACGACGAGCCGTCCGCCGGCCAGGGGGAGCAGCACGCCGAGCGGGGCGAGCAGCAGCAGGCCCTCACCGATCCGGCGGGCCGCCTGGAGGCCGCCGAGCGCCAGATCCGCCTTGATCCCGGCGAGCGGCCGCAGATTGGCGGCGCTCACCCAGGGGACGTCCAGCGGACGCAGCGTGATCCACCCGACGAGCAGGAGGTGTGCGACGAGGAGGAATCCCCCCGCCGCACGGAAGCGGATGGCGGCAGTACGGCCGCCCGAGCCTTGACGCACGCCCCCCAAGACGCCAGAGGCGGCAGGATCGGTTCCGCGTCCCGCCGCCGGTTACTCCGCCGGTAACACCGGCTACGCCGACGAGAACACCGGCAGCCCCACCGGTGACACCCGCTACTTCACGGCCTCGGTGGGTAGCGCCACCGTGCCGGGCCGGGAGCGGACCTCGGGCGTGCAGGCGTACCGCCGCAGCGGATCGTCCGCGGGGCCGCCCATGATCACCGTGTGGTCCTCGGCCGCGGCGGCGCTGTCGGCCAGCGTGCAGACGATCTGCGCGAGCGCGAACGCGGACAGGTCCTCTGGCGGCGTACTGAAGCGCAGCGCGTCCTCGGGGTCGCCCTCGGCGGGCCCGGACACCCGGGCCCCGGCGCGTACGTCCGTGGCGAGGCCCGCCTGCTTCTCGGGCTCCGAGGGGGGCGCCGCCAGCTCGTCGAGGAGGGACTGGGCGATCCGCACCCGGTCGGTGACGGCCTCGTCGGCCCTGTTCTCCCGCACCCGCACGGTCCTGTCGACGCTCACCAGCTGGGCCGCGCAGACCAGGAAGACCTCCACGGGAACCCCGCTGCCCGACTGCGAGGCGATGCTGGAGCCCGACATCACGCACGGCACCCGCGAGGGGGCGGGCCCGAAGTCGGTGGGCACCTCCGTCGACCTGATGCCGCACCCCGCGAGCGCGGCGGCGAGCACCGCGGTGGCCGCCGCGGCCCGGATCCGTCGCCCGTTCATGCCTGGCCTCCCTCGGCAGGGACCTCGGTGGCCTGGCAGCCGACCTCGCTCTCGCTCTCGCACGGCAGCCACAGCGTGAAGACGGCGCCGCCGTCCGGGCAGTTGGCCGCGGAGATGTCGCCCCCGTGGATGTGCGCGTTCTCCAGGGCGATGGAGAGGCCGAGGCCACTGCCCTCGGAGCGGGGCCGGGACGCGCTGGCCTTGTAGAAGCGGTCGAAGACGTGCGGCAGGACGTCCTCAGGGATACCGGGGCCGTGGTCGCGTACGGAGATGACGAGCTTCGCGTCCTCAAGGCGCACCGACACCTCCACCGGGGAGCCGCCGTGCTTGAGGGCGTTGCCGATGAGGTTGGCCAGGATGACGTCGAGGCGGCGCGGGTCGAGCCGGGCGGTGATGCCGCGCTCGGCGTCCAGCTCGACCGCGTCCAGCCAGGCGCGCGCGTCGATGCACGCGGTGATCTGGTCGGCGATGTCGACGTCGTCGAGGACGAGGCGCGCGGTGCCCGCGTCGAAGCGGGTGACCTCCATGAGGTTCTCCACGAGATCGCCCAGGCGGCGCGTCTCGCTCACCACGAGCCGCACGGCCGGTTCGATCATCGGATCGACGGAACCGGTCTCCGCGTCCAGCTCCTCCTCCAGGACCTCGGTCACCGCGGTGATCGCCGTCAACGGCGTACGCAGCTCGTGCGACATGTCGGCGACGAACCGCCGGGACGCCTCGTCACGGGCGCTCATGTCGGCGACCTTCTTCTCCAGGTTCTCGGCGGTCCTGTTGAACGTCCGGGAGAGATCGGCGAGTTCATCGGTGCCGGACACGCGGAGCCGGGTGTCGAGCTTGCCCTCGCCGAGCCTGCGGGCGGCGACCCCGAGGCGGTGCACGGGTTTGAGTACGGTCGTGGCGGCGGCCTGCGCGAGCAGCGCGGAGCCGATCAGCGCCAGGGCCGTGGCGATCGCCAGGGACCAGCCGAGCGAGCTGAGGTCCTTGGCCTCGGGCTCCAGGGACTTGAGCATGTAACCGGTCGGGCCCCCGCCGATCACCGTGGCGCCGCCGACCAGATACGGGGTGCCGTGGTCCACGGTCCGCTGCCAGTACAGGTGGTACGGGCTGTCATTGCCCGAGGTCAGCTCCTGCTTCTTGAGCACGGCCTTCTGCAGCGACCCCGGCACCTTGGCGAGCGTGAACGCGTCCAGGTCGGAGTAACCGACTATCCGCCCGCCGCCTTTCTTCTCGGCGACCAGGAGCACGCTGTAGCCCTGGCTGCTGTTGGCCATCTGCCCGGCCGCCGCCTGCAGTTCCTCCTGCGTCGCGTCGGCGCGCAGCGCGCCCGCGCGGGTCTGCATCTGCTGGCGGAAGTCCTTGAGCGCCGCGTCCTGGGCGCGCGTCAGCACCGCCTCGCGGTTGAGCCAGTACGCGATGCCGGACGCGGAGACGGCGGCGGTGAGCGCCACGAGGCCGAAGACCACGACGAGCCTCAGGCGCAGACTCGTGAAGCGCAACCCCGCCAGGAGGGCCTTGCGCGCCGCGGGCAGGCCGCGGAGCTTGTCCTGCGGTTTGGTCACTGAGGCGTGTCCAGCCGGTATCCGACCCCGCGCACCGTGCGGATCAGCGTGGGCGACGAGGGCACGTCCTCGACCTTGGCGCGCAGCCGCTGCACGCACGCGTCCACGAGCCGCGAGTCACCGAGGTAGTCGTGCTCCCACACGAGCCGCAGCAACTGCTGGCGCGACAGGGCCTGTCCGGGCCTGCGGCTCAGCTCCAGGAGCAACCGCAGCTCGGTGGGTGTGAGCTGGAGGTCCTCGCCGTTCTTCGTCACGGTCATCGCGGCCCGGTCGATGACGAGCGAACCGAACGTCGCCGCGTCATTGGCCTCCCGCTCACCGCGCCGCAGCACGGCCCGGATCCGGGCGTCGAGGACCCGCCCCTGCACGGGTTTGACGACATAGTCGTCGGCGCCGGACTCCAGGCCCACCACCACGTCGATGTCGTCGCTGCGCGCGGTCAGCAAGATGATGGGCAGCTGGTCGGTGCGCCGGATGCGACGGCACACCTCGAACCCGTCGATGCCCGGCAGCATCACGTCCAGCACGATCAGGTCGGGCCGCTGCTCACCGAGCAGTTTCAGGCCGTCCTCGCCGGTGGCAGCAGTGGCCACCCGATGCCCCTGGCGCGTCAGCGAAAGCTCCAGGGCCGTCCGGATGGCGTCGTCGTCCTCGATCAGCAACAGGGAAGGCACGGAGGTCATTCTGTCCCATGCCCGGCCGCACTTCGACTGCTGGAGCGCTCCCACACCGCACCCTCACGCGCGGAAGGGGTGCCGAAGCCCTGTGACAGGCCTGTGACAGTCGGCGGACACCGTCATGAAGTGGGTCCGGCAGAGTTCTGGTCACACGCAAGAAGCACGGAAGCAAGACGGGGAAAGCCGGACTCCACCGATGGGGGGCGCGAGATGAATACGCTGCACAGCACCAGCTCAAGCGCAGTTGTCACGCGTCTCCACGACGTCGGGCGGGGATCTGAGAAGTCCGGCGCCGTGAGCGGGCGGGGGTGCGCTCGCGGCGCCGGGCGTCAGCACACCACGTACATGACGGTGGTTGACGCGCCGCACGGGGGAAACGCGTACGGGGAGGGCTCGGGGGAGCGGAAGACCTTGTCGGAGGCGGAGTTCACCGCCTACGTCCAGGAGCGCCGCGCCTCTCTGTACGCGACGGCCTACCACCTGACCGGCGACCGCTTCGAGGCCGAGGACCTGCTCCAGAGCGCCCTCTTCTCGACGTACCGCGCCTGGGACAGGATCAGCGACAAGGCCGCGGTCGGGGGCTATCTCCGCCGCACCATGACGAACCTGCACATCAGCGCGTGGCGCCGCCGCAAGCTGAACGAGTACCCGACCGAGGAACTGCCGGAGACGGTGGGCGACACGGACGCCATGCGCGGCACGGAGCTGCGCGCGGTCCTGTGGCAGGCCCTGGCCCGGCTGCCCGAACTCCAGCGCACGATGCTGGTCCTTCGCTACTACGAGGGCCGCACCGACCCGGAGATCGCGGACATCCTCGACATCAGTGTGGGCACGGTCAAGTCCAGCATCTGGCGCTCACTGCGCCGGCTGCGCGAGGACGAGGTCCTCAGCTTTGGCCGCGACCAGGAGGAGTCCTTCGGCGAGTTGGTGGCCTGAAGGATCGGGGGGAGGGACCGCCGCTCCGGGGGGACGCGGCGGAAGCACGGGGGAAACACGGGGGAGAGCACGGGGGAAAAGCAGCGGGACCGGAGGGCCGGGGGGGCCTTTCCGGTCCTTCTGTTTGTCCGGTACGGGCTCAGCGCGGGGCAAACGGGCTGCTTGTCCGGTACGAGGTCAGCGCGGAGGCAACCCGCCCCAACGCCTCCTCGCCCCCGCAGGGATACGCCCCGAGCGCGGCCTGCCGCGCCACGATCGCACGCTCCGCGCGCATGAGCCGCCACCCCCTCCGAAGGAGGAACGGCACGGACTTGCGCCCCTCCCGGAGGTCCCGGACGAGCCGCCGCCGGAACGTGGTGGAGGGCCGCCCCCGAAGACAGATCGCGTCGGCGAGCACGCCGATCTCCCGGCACCGGTCCACGATGTCCGCCGCGAAGATCCCCTCCGCGATGAACACGGGCGCCCGCTCGATGTCGAGGGCCTCCTGCCCGACACGGGCGCTGCGCGCGATGTCGTACACCGGGACGCTCGTACGCCCCGTGCGGCACAGCTCCTCGATCGCGGCGACCGCCACCTCCGCGTCCCAGGACGCCGGGGAGTCCCAGTCGATGTCCGAACTGCCGGGCACCTGCGGCAACGTGGGGTCGCCGGCTTCCTTGTAGAAGTCGTCGAGGCACAGCACGGGCAGCCCGGAGCGGGCGGCGAAGGAGGACTTGCCCGAGCCTGAGGGGCCGCAGAGCAGCACGACGCGGGTGGGTATCGGGGGATGCGAGCTCACGAGAGAACAGTGTGCGGCATCGCGGCGCGGGACGGCCCCCCGCGGGTCGGCTTTGGCGACCACGTCACACGTCAACTACGCTACGTGCTCGCTCGATTACACAAAGCGCACCACGGCACACCGATATCACTTATCACCGATATGGGGCGGTACTCATGACAGGACACGCGGCACCCAGGTCACCCCGTCCGGGCTCCCGCGCGCTGCTGCGCGCCGGTCTCGTGCTCACCGCGGCGGGCGCGGCGCTCGGAGCGGGGAGCGCGAGCGCGGCGGCGGTGGCCACGCCGCTCGGCGATGTCGACGGCGCCGCGGCGGTCAGCGCGCTCACGGCCGCGGCGCACAGCGCGCTCGCCCCGGCCAAGAACCTGCAGCTCGACCCTCTCGCCAACACCAGCGTGGACCCGCTCAACAACGCGCTCGGCACCCAGGTGGCGGACTTCAAGCCGGTCACCACCGCCGTGGCGACCGGCCCGCTCGCCCGGGGCGGCTCCCTGGACGACCTGCCGCTCGTGGGCCCCGTGACGAAACTGCTGCCGGGCTAGGGCCTGTCCGGCGGCGACGGACAGGGCGAAGCCCCGGTCTCCTGGACGGAGGAGGCCGGGGCTTCGGCGGGGAGACGGGCGGTGGGGCCGTCGGCTAGTAGGCCGAGCCGGAGGCGCCGAGGGAGCCCGTGGGGTGCCAGACCGTCTTGGTCTCCAGGAAGGCCGTCAGGCGGTGCGTGCCGGGGTCGGCGCTCCAGTCCACAGGCTGTGGACGCAGGACGCGCTTGAGGTTGTCCGCGGCCGCGATCTCCAGGTCGCGGGCGAGGTCCGCGCCGGCACCCGTGAGGTCGATCGCGTTGACGTCCTGGTGCGCGGCGAGCGGGGCCGCGATCTCGGCGGCCTTGCCGGTGAGGATGTTGACCACACCGCCGGGCACGTCCGAGGTCGCGAGGACCTCGCCCAGCGAGAGCGCCGGGAGCGGGGCCTTCTCGGAGGCGATCACGACTGCCGTGTTGCCCGTCGCGATCACGGGGGCGAGCACGGAGACCAGACCGAGGAACGACGACTCCTGGGGCGCGACGACGGCGACCACACCCGTCGGCTCCGGCGTCGAGAGGTTGAGGTAGGGGCCCGCGACGGGGTTCGCGCCGCCCACGATCTGGGCGATCTTGTCGGTCCAGCCCGCGTACCAGACCCAGCGGTCGATCGCCGCGTCCACCACGGCGGCGGCCTTGGACTTCGAAAGGCCCTCCGCGTCCGCGACCTCGCGCGTGAACTGCTCGCGGCGGCCCTCCAGCATCTCGGCGATGCGGTAGAGGACCTGGCCGCGGTTGTACGCGGTCGCGCCCGACCAGCCGCCGAACGCCTTGCGCGCCGCCACGACCGCGTCACGCGCGTCCTTGCGGGACGAGAGGGGGGCGTTCGCCAGCCACCTGCCCTTTGCGTCGGTCACTTCGTACACCCGGCCGCTCTCGGAACGCGGGAACTTCCCGCCGACGTACAGCTTGTAGGTCTTGAAGACAGTGAGTCGCTCAGACATCGAGGTACGCCTCCAGGCCGTGGCGGCCGCCCTCGCGGCCGAAGCCCGACTCCTTGTAGCCGCCGAACGGCGAGGTCGGATCGAACTTGTTGAATGTGTTGGCCCAGACGACGCCCGCCCGGAGCTTGTTCGCGACCGCGAGGATGCGCGAGCCCTTCTCCGTCCAGATGCCGGCGGAGAGGCCGTACTGCGTGTTGTTGGCCTTGGCGACGGCCTCGTCCGGCGTACGGAAGCTGAGCACGGACAGAACCGGGCCGAAAATCTCGTCGCGGGCGATGGTGTGCGCCTGTGTGACGTTCGTGAAGAGGGTCGGCGCGAACCAGTACCCGGACGTGGGCAGTTCGCACGCGGGCGACCAGCGCTCGGCACCCTCGGCCTCGCCGGTCTCGGCGAGCGCGGTGATGCGGGCCAGCTGCTCGGCGGAGTTGATGGCGCCGATGTCGGTGTTCTTGTCGAGCGGGTCGCCCAGGCGCAGGGTGGACAGGCGCCGCTTGAGCGAGTCGAGCAGCTCGTCCTGGATCGACTCCTGTACGAGGAGGCGCGACCCGGCGCAGCAGACCTGGCCCTGGTTGAAGAAGATGCCGGTGACGATGCCCTCGACGGCCTGGTCGATGGGGGCGTCGTCGAAGACGATGTTGGCGCCCTTGCCGCCCAGTTCGAGCGTGACCTTCTTGTCCGTGCCCGCCACCTGGCGGGCGATGGCCTTGCCGACGGCCGTGGAGCCGGTGAAGGCGACCTTGTTCACGTCCGGGTGGGCGGTGAGGGCCGCGCCCGCGTCGCCGTATCCGGGAAGGATGTTGACGACGCCCTTGGGCAGGCCCGCCTGGCGGCAGATGTCCGCGAAGAAGAGGGCGGACAGCGGGGTGGTCTCGGCGGGCTTCAGGACGACCGTGTTGCCCGTCGCGAGCGCCGGGGCGATCTTCCAGGCCAGCATCAGGAGCGGGAAGTTCCAGGGGATGACCTGGCCCGCGACACCGAGCGGGGCGGGGTTCGGGCCGTACCCGGCGTGGTCGAGCTTGTCGGCCCAGCCCGCGTAGTAGAAGAAGTGCGCGGCGACCAGCGGGAGGTCCGCGTCGCGGGTCTCCTTGATCGGCTTGCCGTTGTCCAGCGTCTCCAGGACGGCCAGCTCGCGGCTGCGCTCCTGGATGATCCGGGCGATGCGGAAGAGGTACTTGGCGCGCTCGGCGCCCGGCAGCGCCGACCACTTCTCGAAGGCCCTGCGGGCGGCCTTCACCGCGCGGTCGACGTCCTCGGAGGAGGCCTGCGCGACCTCGGAGAGGACCTCTTCGGTGGACGGGGAGACCGTCTTGAAGACCTTGCCGTCGGCGGCCTCGGTGAACTCGCCGTCGATGAACAGGCCGTAGCTCGGCGCGATGTCGACGACGGAGCGGGACTCGGGCGCCGGTGCGTACTCGAAGGGGGAAGTCATCGGATCAGTCCACCGTCACGTAGTCGGGGCCGGAGTAGCGGCCGGTGGCCAGCTTCTGGCGCTGCATCAGCAGGTCGTTGAGGAGCGACGAGGCACCGAAGCGGAACCAGTGGTTGTCCAGCCAGTCGGGGCCCGCGGTCTCGTTCACCAGGACGAGGAACTTCACCGCGTCCTTGGTCGAGCGGATGCCGCCCGCGGGCTTCACGCCGATCTGCACCCCGGTCTGCGCGCGGAAGTCGCGGACGGCCTCCAGCATCAGGAGGGTGTTGGGCGGGGTGGCGTTGACGCCGACCTTGCCGGTCGAGGTCTTGATGAAGTCGGCGCCCGCGATCATGCCGATCCAGCTGGCGCGCTTGATGTTGTCGTACGTGGACAGCTCGCCCGTCTCGAAGATGACCTTCAGGCGGGCGGTGCCGCAGGCCTCCTTCACGGCGCGGATCTGCTCGTACACCGTCATGTAGTCACCGGAGAGGAAGGCTCCGCGGTCGATGACCATGTCGATCTCGTCGGCCCCGGCGGCCACGGCCTCGCGCACGTCGCCGAGCTTCACCTCGATCGCGGCGCGGCCCGCGGGGAAGGCGGTCGCGACGGAGGCGACCTTCACGCCGCTGCCCGCGACGGCCTCCTTGGCGGTGGCGACCATGTCCGGATAGACGCAGACGGCGGCTGTGCGCGGCGTCTCGCGGTCCGTCGGGTCGGGGTTGACGGCCTTCGCGCCGAGCGCCCGGACCTTGCCCGGGGTGTCGGCGCCTTCCAGCGTCGTCAGGTCGATCATCGAGATGGCCAGGTCGATGGCGTACGCCTTCGCCGTGGTCTTGATCGAACGGGTACCGAGCGAGGCGGCACGCGCCTCCAGGCCGACCGCGTCGACGCCGGGCAGTCCGTGGAGGAAGCGGCGGAGCGTGCTGTCGGACGCGGTCACGTCAGCGAATGCAGTGGACATGGTCACGAGGGGAGCATATCTACGCGCGTAGCTGCTGTACAGGGGTGGGGTTGCCCCGGGGGCGAGCGGCCCCGGGAGAGGCGTCAGGCAGAATCACGGTATGAGCGACCCCCAGAACCCCGTGGCGGAGCCCGCATACAAGGACCGCACCTTCCGGTCCCCCGCCGGTATCGCCGGTGGCGTCCTGCTGCTCGCCCTGGGCGCCTGGCTCGGCATCGACGCCGTCATCCGCGGCGAGGGCCGCACCCCGTGGCTCGCGCTCGCCGGGCTGCTCCTCGCGGTGCCGCTGGTCGTCGCCTTCACCGTGCGGCCCGCCGTCTACGCCAACGGCGACCGGCTGCGCGTGCGCAACCCCTTCCGGACCATCACCCTGCCGTGGGCGTCCATCGCGACCCTCCGCTCCGGCTACTCCAACGAGGTCCTCACCCACACCGGCGCCAAGTTCCAGCTCTGGGCCATCCCCGTCTCCCTGCGCGGCCGCAAGAAGGCGGCGCGCAGGCAGTCGCAGGCCGCCGCCTCCGGGGACCCGACCGGCGGCCGCCCCTTCCTCGACCCCCACGCCCCGCCCCCGCGCTCCACCGGCGACCAGTCCATGGACGAACTCCGCGGCCTCGCCGAGCAGCACGCCGACGCCGAGTCCGCCCAGGGCGAGCCCGTGGTGCGCTGGGCCTACGAGATCCTCGCGCCCTGCGCCGCGGGGGCCGTACTGCTCGCTGTTCTGCTCGCGGTGACCTGACCTGACCTGACCTGAGCACGGCCCGGCTCACGGCGGGCCGTGCCACCCCAGCAGCATGTGGCCGCCGAACGCGGCCGAGCCGAGCGCCGCCGCCGTCAGCAGCGTCACCCTCACCGGCGTCCTCGCGCGCGCCAGGGCCACGGCGAGCGGCAGCAGCAGCGGGAAGCCGGGCAGCAGGAAGCGGGCCCGGGGGAAGTAGACGCCACTGCTGCCGAGCACGATCAGCAGGAGAAGCCCGGTGAAGACCAGCAGGGGGAGCGGCTGGCGGTCGGCCACCGAGAGCACGTAGAGGACGACCGAGCCCAGCAGGACAGCCGTCACCATCGCGTAGAACAGCGCGGGCCGCTCGGTCATGAGCAGCGCCTGCATGCGACGGACCGTCTCGACACCGCCGTCCCACTTGTTGCGCCACAGCTTCTGTACGGCGAAATAGCCGTCCCAGCGGCCCAGGCGCAGCCCCACCCAGGCGACGTACGCCAGCCAGCCCGCGGGGGCCAGGAGGGCGCCCAGGAGCGGGCGCGGCGAGAAGCCGCGCCGCAGCGCGAGGAGCGCGCTCAGGGAGACCGCCGCCGCCAGCGCCACCCCGGTGGGCCGGGTGAGCCCCGCCAGCGCGGCCAGCGAGCCCGCCCACAGCCAGCGGCCGCTCAGCACCGCGTAGAGCGACCACGCGGTGAGCGCCGTGAAGAGCGACTCGGTGTAGCCCATCCACTGCACGAGCGCCACGGGCAGGCTGCCCCACAGGACCGCGAGGACGACCCCGGTCCGGCGCCCGTACAGCCGGTCGCCCACCGCGAAGATCCCCCACGCCGCGAGGAACGAGCAGAGCAGCGAGACGCCGAGGCCCACCGCGCCGCGCGGCAGGGCGGGTACGAGGGCGTCACCCGCCCGCACGAGCAGTGGGTAGAGCGGGAAGAACGCCAGATTGTTCGCGTCGTACGCGGTGCCCAGCGAGTGCGCGTACCCCTGCGAGGCGATCCGCAGGTACCAGTCGCAGTCCCAGGACGCCATCAGCAGATGCCGCACGCCGCGCCGCTCGCTGTGCGCCCAGGGGACGAAGACCAGCAGGCCGAGCGTGCGTACGGCCGCGTATGCGAACAGGGCGGGGGAGGCGTGGCGCAGGGCGCGGGCCGCGCGGTGGCGCAGGCCGGGGGCGGGCCGGGCCGCGCCGAGGGGGCGCCGGGACGCCGGGACCCTGGACGGGGCGGCGGTCGAGGGAAGTGGTCCGTACGGCACTGCGGCGGCTCCCGGAACGTACGTGGTCGTGCGTACGTGATCGTGCGCTACCGGTCGAACCTTCCTGGGGGACCGGCGGTGCACCGTGCCCTTGCGGCAGCCGCAGGAGTGGAATCACTCGGACGGGTGGCCTTTTGGGTGGGCCACCCGTCCGAGGCTCCGAGGGGGAGGGGCTCAGATGCCCGCGGCCGCCGAGAGGTCGCGCTTGATGTCGGCGAGGAGCCGCGCCGCCCGCGCGCGGGCCGCCGGGAGTTCCGCCTTCGAGGCCAGCGGGACGACCACTTCGAGGTAGCACTTGAGTTTCGGCTCGGTGCCGCTCGGGCGCACGATGACGCGGGCCCCGTCGAGCGTGTAGCGCAGGCCGTCGGTGGGCGGCAGCGTCTCCGTGCCCCGCGTCAGGTCCTCTGCCTTCGTCACCGGCAGACCGGCGAGCCGGGCCGGGGGCTGCTCGCGCAGGCGGCGCATCGCGTCCGCGATCAGGGACAGGTCCTCCACGCGGACCGACAGCTGGTCGGTGGCGTGCAGGCCGTGCTCCAGGGCGAGGTCGTCCAGGAGGTCCAGGAAGGTGCGGCCCTGCTCCTTCAGCTCGGACGCCAGCTCCGTGAGGAGGAGCGCGGCGGTGATGCCGTCCTTGTCGCGTACGCCCTCGGGGTCCACGCAGTAACCGAGGGCCTCCTCGTAGCCGTAGCGCAGGCCGTCGACGCGGGCGATCCACTTGAAGCCGGTCAGCGTCTCCTCGTACGGGAGACCCGCCTTCTCGGCGATCCGGCCCAGGAGGGAGGACGACACGATCGACTCGGCGAAGGTGCCGCGCGCGCCGCGCTTCACGAGGTGCGCGGCGAGCAGCGCGCCCACCTCGTCGCCCCGGAGCATCCGCCAGTCGGCGTCGCCCTCGCCGTCCTTGACCGCGGCGGCGCAGCGGTCCGCGTCCGGGTCGTTGGCGATGATCAGGTCGGGGGCCGGGGTGGTACGGGCCGCCGTGGCGAAGGCCAGGTCCATCGCGCCCGGCTCCTCCGGGTTCGGGAACGCGACCGTCGGGAAGTCCGGGTCCGGCTCGGCCTGCTCGGCCACCAGGACCGGGGCGGGGAAGCCGGCGCGGGCGAACGCGGCGAGGAGGGTGTCCTTGCCGACGCCGTGCATGGCCGTGTAGACGGCGCGGGCGGTGCGGGGGGAGTCCGGGGCCAGGACGGCGTCCGTACGGGCCAGGTAGGCCTCCAGGACGTCGTCACCGAGGATCTCCCAGCCGCTCTCGGGGCGGGGCACGTCGTGCAGGCTCGCGACCGCGGCGATCTCGGCGGCGATCTCCGCGTCGGCGGGCGGCACGATCTGCGAGCCGTCGCCGAGGTAGACCTTGTAGCCGTTGTCGCGCGGGGGGTTGTGGCTCGCCGTGACCTCCACGCCCGCGACCGCCCCGAGGTGCCGTATGGCGAAGGCGAGGACGGGGGTGGGCAGGGGGCGGGGCAGGACGGCCGCGCGCAGGCCCGCGCCGGTCATCACGGCGGCGGTGTCGCGGGCGAAGTCGGCGGACTTGTGGCGGGCGTCGTAGCCGACGACGACCAGGCCGTCGGTCTCGCCCTTCGCCTTCAGGTACGCGGCGAGGCCGGCGGCCGCGCGGATCACCACGGAGCGGTTCATCCGCATGGGGCCCGCGCCCAGCTCGCCGCGGAGGCCGGCGGTGCCGAACTGGAGCGTGCCGGCGAAGCGGGCGGTCAGCTCGGCGGTGTCCTCGGCGTCGATGAGCTTGGCCAGCTCTTCGCGGGTCTCGGGGTCCGGGTCCTCGGCCAGCCAGGCCTGGGCTCGCGCGATGAGTTCGGGGTTGTCCTGCACGGGGTCGTCAGCCTCTCGTTGCGGCGGTCGCTGTGGCGGTCGGCGGGGCGTGGGATCGGGGTGGGCGGTGTGGGGTGCCCGGGGTATGCCTACCCGGTTGTTCTGGGGGCGGTCGGGGTGTGCCGCGAGCGGGTGCTCCGGGCTCCCCCTCCTGGTTGGTTCGGGGGTGGGCGGGGTGTGCCGGGTGCGGGTGTCCCGGGGTCCCCCGGTTGGTCTCGGGGCGGGGCCGCGCCGGTATGTCCGTCCTCGCCATCTCGGTCCGGGCGCCCTCCTGCTTCGGTGGCCCGGGGCGGTAAGCGACGTGCTCCGGGCGGAAATACCGACACGTCCCCTCACGTCTCGATCCGGCCCGCGGGCCGGTGGGGGTTCCCGGTGGGGGTGAGCCCGGGGGGCCACCACCGGTTCCTACCCGGCCCGCCGGTACGGGGCAAACGAACCCCGCCCCGGCCCCTTACCCCGCCCGCCGGTGCGGGGGGAACGGACCCCGCCCCGAGCCCCTACCCCGCCCATCGGTGCGGGGCAAACGGACCCGCACCGGCCCCTTAACTCCGCCCGCCGGTGCGAGGCAAACGGCCCCCGCCCCGGCCGCCTACCCCGCCCACCCGGTACGGGGTGAACGGGTGGGTGGGTGGGGAAGACCCGGCGCGGAGCGCCGGAGGCCGAGCCGGGGCACGGGGTGCGGGACCAGCGGACGCGAGGCGAGGCGAGGCGAGGCCCGCCCAAGACGCCCCGTCAGATCCGGTTCAGGACCTTCCCGAGCAGCTCACCCATGCGCGTAGCGCTGTCACGCCCTGCCTGGAGGACCTCTTCGTGGTTCAGCGGCTCACCCGTCATGCCGGCGGCGAGATTGGTGACCAGGGAGATGCCCAGCACCTCCGCCCCCGCCTCGCGCGCAGCGATCGCCTCGAGGACGGTCGACATGCCGACCAGGTCCGCACCGATCGTGCGGGCCATCCGGATCTCCGCGGGCGTCTCGTAGTGCGGGCCGGGGAACTGCGCGTAGACGCCCTCTTCGAGGGAGGGGTCGATCTCCTTGCAGAGCGCCCGCAGCCGCGGCGAGTACAGGTCCGTCAGGTCCACGAAGTTCGCGCCGACGATCGGGGAGGTCGCCGTGAGGTTGAGGTGGTCGCTGATCAGCACCGGCTGCCCGGGCCGCATGCCCTCGCGCAGCCCACCGCAGCCGTTGGTCAGCACGATGGTCTTGCAGCCCGCGGCCACGGCGGTGCGGACGCCGTGCGAGACGGCAGCCACGCCACGGCCCTCGTAGTAGTGGGTGCGGCCCAGGAAGACCAGCACGCGCTTGTCGCCGATCTTGAAGGAGCGGATGCGGCCACCGTGCCCCTCGACCGCCGGCGGCGGGAAGCCGGGCAGCTCGGTGACGGCGAAGTCCGCCTCGGGCTCGCCCAGCGCGTCGACGGCCGGCGCCCAGCCGGAGCCCATCACGAGGGCGACGTCGTGGGTCTCGGCGCCCGTCAGCTCACGCAGCCGCGCGGCGGCGGCGTCGGCGGCGGCGTACGGGTCGCCCTGGATGTCGTCCGGAATAACTGAAGCGTTCACGCCGACGAGGGTAGCGGGTTACGGCCTACGCGCGTAGATGACGATGCTCACGGGATTCCGATCGTTGCTTTGTCGTTTCCGACGAGAACGCGCCGCGGCCCCGAGCAGGGCCTCTCGGCAAGGCCTCAGCAAGGCCTCTTGCGCAGCTCCATCACATAGTCGTGCGGCGCCCCCGCCGACTCCGCGGCGTCCGCCAGCTCGCCGAGGTAGCGCGCTGAGGGGAGGCCACCCTCGTACCCGTTGAGGACGTACACCCAGGCCGGCTCCTCGCCCTCCAGGGTGTCCACCCGGACCCGCATGCGCCGGTAGATGTCCAGGCCCACGCCCTCCCAGCGGTCCATGGAGTCCTCGTCCATGGGAGCGATGTCATAGAGGGTGACGAAGACCTGGGAGCGGGGTGCCTCGACGATCGTCGCCAGGGCGCCCTCCCACCCCATGTGCTCCCCGCCGAACGTGAGCCGCCAGCCGGTCAGCCAGCCGGTCGAGCGCAGCGGTGAGTGCGGGGCGCGGCGTGACATGAGCCGCGGATCCAGATTGCCGGCGTACGCGGCGTAGAGCGACATGACGTCGAGGGTACGGCAGCAATCAAGGACGCAGGTTCCGTGCCGGAAGGACCGCCCGGACGTGGGCGCTCGCCCGGACGGTGGGCCCCGGCGCGTCCGTACCTTGAAGCGTGCGGGACAATGGAGTACGTGACTCGGATCGTGATCATTGGCGGCGGACCCGGCGGATACGAGGCGGCCCTGGTGGCCGCCCAGCTCGGCGCGGAGGTGACCGTCGTCGACTGCGACGGTCTGGGCGGGGCGTCGGTGCTCACCGACTGCGTGCCGTCGAAGACCCTGATCGCGACGGCCGAGGTGATGACCACCTTCGATTCGTCGTACGAAGAGCTGGGGATCATCGTCGCGGACGACACCCCGCACATCGACTCGCCCGCGCGCGTGGTCGGCGTGGACCTGGGCAAGGTCAACCGCCGTGTGAAGCGGCTCGCGCTCGCGCAGTCCCACGACATCACCGCGTCCGTCACGCGTGCGGGCGCGCGCGTGCTGCGCGGCCGGGGCCGTCTCGAGGGCCAGCAGGAGGCCGACGGTTCGCGCAGGGTCGTGGTGCGGGCCGCCGACGGCAGCGAGGAGACCCTCGTCGCCGACGCCGTGCTCATCGCGACCGGCGGTCACCCGCGTGAGGTCCCGGACGCCCAGCCCGACGGCGAGCGGATCCTGAACTGGACCCAGGTCTACGACCTCGACGAGCTGCCCGAGGAGCTCATCGTGGTCGGTTCGGGTGTCACGGGAGCCGAGTTCGCCGGCGCCTATCAGGCGCTCGGGTCGAACGTCACCCTCGTCTCCAGCCGCGACCGCGTGCTGCCCGGCGAGGACCCGGACGCCGCCGCCGTCCTGGAGGACGTCTTCCGGCGCCGCGGCATGAACGTGATGTCCCGCTCCCGCGCCGCCTCCGCCAAGCGCGTGGGCGACCGCGTCGAGGTCACGCTGGCCGACGGCCGCGTCATCTCCGGCACGCACTGCCTGATGGCCGTCGGCGCCATCCCCAACAGCAGCGGCATGGGCCTGGAGGAGGCCGGGGTCAAGCTCAAGGACTCCGGGCACATCTGGACCGACAAGGTCTCCAGGACCTCCGCCCCGGGGGTCTACGCCGCCGGTGACGTCACCGGAGTCTTCGCGCTCGCCTCCGTCGCCGCCATGCAGGGGCGCATCGCGATGTACCACTTCCTGGGCGACGCGGTGACCCCGCTGAACCTGAAGACCGTCTCCGCGAACGTCTTCACCGACCCGGAGATCGCGACCGTCGGCTACAGCCAGGCCGACGTCGACGCGGGCAAGATCGACGCGCGCGTCGTCAAACTGCCGCTGCTGCGCAATCCGCGCGCGAAGATGCAGGGCATCCGCGACGGATTCGTCAAGATCTTCTGCCGTCCGGGTACGGGCATCGTGGTCGGCGGCGTGGTCGTCGCGCCGCGTGCGTCGGAACTGATCCACCCCATCTCGATCGCGGTCGACAACAATCTGACGGTCGAGCAGATCGCGAATGCGTTCACCGTGTACCCGTCGCTTTCGGGGTCGATCGCCGAGGTGGCGCGTCAACTCCACACGAGGAAGACGGCGGGCGAGGGCTGATCGACGCGGCGGCCTGTTTCCACACTCCGCAGGTCACGCGCTGTTGTCACCCATTCGCGCGGCATAGACCGAGTAACTGGGCACCTATACCACTCCGCGACCTGCTGTGCGAACAACTTCTGTAATTCGGCGCAAACTGCTGAAAGCAGACGGTCGTTGGGGTTACTGTCAGTTTCGTGTTCGCTGCAGAACGTCGCCAATTGATCCTCGAAATGGTGCGGGCCAACGGAGCGGTATCGCTCCGCGAGCTCGCCCGCGTCGTCCAGACCTCCGAAGTGACCGTACGGCGGGACGTGCGCGCGCTGGAGGCAGAAGGACTCCTCGACCGCCGGCATGGCGGTGCGGTATTGCCGGGCGGATTCACGCGGGAGTCCGGCTTTCCGCAGAAATCACATCTCGCGACCGCCGAGAAGACGGCCATCGCCGATCTCGCGGCGGGACTCGTCGAAGAAGGCGAAGCCATCGTCGTCGGGGCGGGTACGACCACGCAGGAGCTGGCCCGACGGCTCGCGCGGGTACCCGGTCTGACCGTCGTCACCAACTCCCTGTTGGTGGCACAGGCGCTGGCCCATGCCAACAGGGTCGAAGTCGTCATGACCGGCGGCACCCTGCGCGGTTCCAACTACGCCCTCGTGGGCAGCGGGGCCGAGCAGTCCCTGCAAGGGCTGCGGGTGTCGCGCGCCTTCCTCTCGGGCAGTGGTCTGACGGCCGAGCGCGGCCTTTCCACGTCCAACATGCTCTCCGCGAGCGTGGACCGCGCGCTCGTCCAGGCGGCGGCCGAGGTGGTGGTCCTCGCCGACCACACCAAGCTCGGCACCGACACGATGTTCCAGACGGTGCCGACGGACGTCATCACCCGCCTGGTCACGGACGAACCCCCGGCGCACGACGACCGGTCGGCCACGGAACTACAGGCCCTGGCCGACCAGGGCGTGCAGATCGCGGTGACGGGCGGCGCCGCGAGCCCCGGCACGGGACCCGGCGTCGACTCCGTCCAGACGGGCCGCCAGCCGCGCCGTGACGTGCCCCTGCCGGGTCAGCGCCGCAACCACGGCGCGGGCCCCGGCCAGCAGCTGCGCAACGCGCTCCTCGGGGAGCAGCCGCCGGGGGAGCGGGCCGCGCGCGTCGCGGATCTGCGCCGCCGCTGACCGCGGGGCGGGGCCGGTCCGCCGGGCAGGGGGCTTACGCCGCCGTGCACCCGTCGGCCTTCAGGCCCCGCAGGGTCAGCGTGAGCAGGCGGTCGGCCAACTCCGGGTCGTCCGGGGTCTCCTCGGCCGCCAGCGAGATCGCGTTGGTCAGCTGGAGCAGGTCCGCGATGGAGACGTCGGGCCGCACGGCCCCCGCCTCCTGCGCGCGGGCGAGCAGCGCCGCGCCCGCCTCGCGCATGGGCTTGCTGCACCGCGCCAGCGCCGAACTGTCGTCCTGCGACGCCGACATGAGGGCGCTCGACAGGCCGCGGTACTCACCCGCGTGCGTGACGATGGCCCGCAGCCACGTCACCAGCGCCGCACAGGGCTGCGGGTCGTCGAGCAGCGCGTGCGAGCGCGCGAGCAGATCGCTGACCGCGTCCTCCCAGACCGCGCTCATCAGCGCGTGCCGGTTGGGGAAGTGCCGGTAGAGCGTGCCGATGCCCACCCCCGCGCGGCGCGCCACGTCCTCCAGGGACGTGCCGGTGCCGTGCTCGGCGAAGGCCGCGCGGGCCTCCGCGAGCAGCCGGTCGTAATTGCGGCGCGCGTCGGCCCGCATGGCCCGCGTGGAGTGCTGCGCCGCTCTCGCCTGCTGGCCCATGCCGGTCGTCATCCCCGCACCCTTCGTGAACGTACGCGTCCTTCAAGGATGCCACTGCCGGTGAAGCGCGATCGGCGGGAGGCCGGGCCTCCTCCGGCGGAGAGCGCCCCTCTCCGGCGGCTCAGGCCTTCTCCGACGGAGGGCGGCCCCCCTCGCGGCCGAAGAAGGCCTCGAGCTCCGCCCTGGCCCTGCGCTCGCGCCGGTGCGGCGGCAGGGCGCCCCCGCGCAGGTTCCGGACCAGCCACAGCACCAGGGGGTACATGACACAGGTGCCGACGAGCAGCCCGCTCAGCACACCGGCGACCAGCTCTTCCATGATCATCAACTCACCTTCGCGCGGAGCGCCTTGCCGCCGCTGCCGCGCAGGCTCCTCGGCGGTGCGCGGAACCCGTCGTGGGCCGCGGCGATCATGGCGGCGCCGCTGTCCGGGCCCACCGCGCCGTAACCGAGCAGCCGCCAGCGCGGGTCGACGGCGTCACTGTCGTGGTACGGCACGGGCCCGGCCGCCGACGGCACCAGGAGCGGGGCGGGATCCAGGGCGCAGCCGTGGCAGACGGCGACCTCTTCGGAGGCGCCGGGGAGCACCACGCGCGCGTGGCCGCGTTCGTGCAGCGGGTTGAAGTAGCAGGGCGGGTCGGGCCGCAGCGGCCGCTCGGTCACCAGCGCCTCCAGGGCCCGCAGCCCGATGCGGCTGAACTCGACGGCGGCGACCAGCTCTCCGAGGGCGTACGCGGCGTCGTAGGCGGGGTCGGGGCTGCACGGCCCGCCGTCGCCCGCGGGGTGCAGCGTGGAGTTGCTCGCCTGGATCGACGCGGTGGTGGCGTACGAGGTGAGTTCCGCGCGGAGCCGGGGCGCCAGCGCGCAGCTGTGGCGCAGCGAGCTGCCGAGCGCGGAGGCGTCGCTCAGGAGCCGGGCGCGCTGCTCGGCGTACGGGCGCAGGGCCGCGGGCTCGCCGTGCGGGTCGGGCGGCGGGGCCCGCCAGTCGGGCGCGGGCAGCGGCAGTGCGTAGGTGTAGGGCCGGCGCCGGCCGGGCGGCAGCGTGGTGAAGCGCCGCAACAGCGCCATGGCCAGCCCCGCGGCGAGCCCGAGGACGAGCCCCGCCTCATAGCGCTCTCCGGCCCCCGCGCCCACCGCGAGCCCCCCGGCACCGGCGAGGACGCCCGCGGCGGTCAGCAGCGCCAGTAATTCCCCTGTACGTGTCACTGAAGCCCCCCGTGGTCTTCGGCTCTACGTGAGGAGGACGCGGGTCGGGGCCGGGCCGGTTGCGGAGGCACGCCCCGGGGCGCGGTGCGGTCGCTCACCGGATCCGCCGAGTCCGTCCTCGAACACCGGACGGGCTTGATATACCCGCCGGGCGGGGCTCGATACGCACGCCGGGCCGGGCTGGATGGTCCAGCCCGGCCCGGTCGTGTCAGCTGCTCCGGCGTTCGAGGAGCGGGGTCAGTCCTTGATCTCGCAGATCACCGCGCCGGAGGTGAGCGAGGCGCCCACCTCCGCGGTGAGGCCCTTGATCGTGCCCGAGCGGTGTGCGTTCAGGGGCTGTTCCATCTTCATGGCCTCCAGGACGACGATCAGGTCGCCCTCGTTGACCTCCTGGCCCTCCTCGACCGCGATCTTGACGATCGTGCCCTGCATGGGCGAGGCGAGGGTGTCACCGGAGGCGGCGGGGCCGGACTTCTTGGCCGCGCGGCGCTTGGGACGGGCGCCGCCCGCCGCGGCGGTGCGGGCGATCGTCATGCCGAGCGAGGACGGCAGGGAGACCTCCAGGCGCTTGCCGCCGACCTCGACGACCACCGTCTCGCGGCCCGGCTCCTCGTCCGACTCGGCCTCGGCGGCGGGCGCCGTGAAGGCCGGGATGTCGTTGACGAACTCGGTCTCGATCCAGCGGGTGTGGACCGTGAACGGGTCGCTGGAGCCGGTCAGTTCGGGCGCGAACGCCGGGTCCTTGACGACGGCGCGGTGGAAGGGGATGGCGGTGGCCATGCCCTCCACGTTGAACTCCGCCAGCGCACGTGCGGCACGCTGGAGCGCCTGCTCGCGGGTGGCGCCGGTGACGATCAGCTTGGCGAGGAGCGAGTCCCAGGCCGGGCCGATGACCGAGCCGGACTCGACGCCCGCGTCCAGGCGGACACCGGGACCCGAGGGCGCCTCGAACTTCGTCACCGTGCCGGGCGCGGGCAGGAAGTTGCGGCCCGGGTCCTCGCCGTTGATGCGGAACTCGAAGGAGTGGCCGCGCAGTTCGGGGTCGCCGTAGCCCAGCTCCTCGCCGTCGGCGATGCGGAACATCTCGCGGACCAGGTCGATGCCGGCGACCTCTTCGGTGACCGGGTGCTCGACCTGGAGACGGGTGTTGACCTCCAGGAAGGAGATCGTCCCGTCGACGCCGACGAGGAACTCCACGGTGCCCGCGCCGACGTAGCCGGCCTCCTTGAGGATCGCCTTGGACGAGGCGTACAACTCCGCGACCTGCGCCTCGGAGAGGAACGGCGCCGGGGCCTCCTCCACCAGCTTCTGGTGGCGGCGCTGGAGCGAGCAGTCACGGGTGGAGACGACGACCACGTTGCCGTGCTTGTCGGCCAGGCACTGGGTCTCCACGTGCCGCGGCTTGTCGAGGTAGCGCTCCACGAAGCACTCGCCGCGCCCGAAGGCGGCCACTGCCTCGCGCACCGCCGAGTCGTACAGCTCCGGGACCTCTTCGAGGGTGCGGGCGACCTTCAGGCCGCGCCCGCCACCGCCGAACGCCGCCTTGATGGCGATGGGCAGGCCGTGCTCCTCGGCGAAGGCGACGACCTCCTCCGCGCCGGAGACCGGGTCGGGCGTGCCCGCGACGAGCGGGGCACCGGCACGCTGGGCGATGTGCCGGGCGGCGACCTTGTCACCCAGGTCGCGGATGGCCTGCGGCGGCGGGCCGATCCAGATCAGGCCGGCGTCGAGGACGGCCTGCGCGAAGTCGGCGTTCTCCGAAAGGAAGCCGTAACCGGGGTGGATCGCGTCCGCCCCCGAGTCCTTGGCCGCCGCCAGCACCTTGGAGATGTCCAGGTAGCTGGTGGCCGGAGTGTCACCGCCCAGCGCGAACGCCTCATCGGCCGCCCGGACGTGCAGAGCGTCCCGGTCGGGGTCTGCGTAGACGGCTACGCTCGCGATCCCTGCATCCCGGCATGCACGGGCAACGCGGACAGCGATTTCGCCACGGTTGGCGATGAGCACCTTGCGCACGATGGCTCCCTCCTTGAAACAAGCCGAGTTTAGGGACTGCCGACACGGCCTTACGACCCGTCCCCAAGGGTGAGCTTGCCCACACGGAGTGTGATGCGAGGTCCCCTCGATCCGCTAAAACCCTTGTCGTACCACGGTACGCGGGGTTCCTGCCCGGCAGCGTAGCCCCCGGATGTGGTCAAGGTCTCTGTGAGGCAGCGCTGCGGCGAAGGGTCATTCTTTGTGGAGTCCCTACGAATGGCGCAATGATTCTTTGCCATCGGAAGAGCCCTTGTCCTGGCCTTTACCCATTAGTAGCGTTCACGACAGCTCGACGTACCAGGGGTAACGGCAGCGGAAAGCTACGCCCACAACTGCGTGATGCCCACGCCCAGTTGGCCGAGCAGGCGGCGCAGCAGCGGCAGGGAGAGGCCGATCACGTTGCCGTGGTCGCCCTCGATGCCGTCGATGAACGGCGCCGAGCGGCCGTCCAGCGTGAAGGCCCCCGCCACGTGCAGCGGTTCGCCGCTCGCGACGTACGCGGCGATCTCGTCGTCGGAGGGTTCACCGAAACGGACCACGGTCGACGCCGTGCCCGACGCGTACTGCCCGGTGGCGGTGTCGTAGACGCAGTGGCCCGTCTGCAGGACGCCCGCGCGCCCGCGCATGGACTTCCAGCGGGCGGTCGCCTCCTCGGCGTCGGCGGGCTTGCCGAGCGCCAGGCCGTCCAGCTCGAGGACCGAGTCGCAGCCGATGACCAGGGCACCCTTGGCCTCGGGCCGCGCGGCGACCACGGAGGCCTTGGCCTCGGCCAGGGCGAGCGCGAGTTCGGCGGGGGTCGGCGCGGAGACCTTGTCCTCGTCGACGCCGCTGACGATCACCTCGGGGGCGAGACCGGCCTGCCTCAGCAGGGCCAGGCGGGCGGGGGACTGCGAGGCGAGCACGAGACGGCGTTGCTGATCACTCATGCGGCCAGGGTAGCGAGCACCCGGGTGCTCAGTGGATGCCCAGCACGAACATGGCGATGACCATGGCCAGAGCGAGGACGAGTCCCGCACGGCGCATCTTCGCCTGCATGTCCCGCATGTCCTTGGGCGGGTTGTTCTCGGGGTCCGACCACAGCATGGCTCCGATACTGCGGCCGGGCGGGCCGGGGCGCCTGAGTACGCGTACTCAAGTTCCCCGGCCCGGTCCGCCCTAGCCGGGCCAGTACGTGCGGCCCCACGCCGTGGGCCCCGGCGCGGGCAGCCGGTCGCGGGCCACGCGCGCGGGGTCGGCCCACGCGTCTGGCGGCGCGGGCGCGCCGGACGGCTGGTTCGCCACCGCCGCGGCGCGCGCCTGGACCACCGCGAGCGCGGCGGCCAGCTCCTCCGGGGTCGGGTTGCCCCGTACGACCTTGATCATTAGGGCTCCTCTACAGAGGTCTACAGGGGGATGTTGCCGTGCTTCTTCGGAGGCAGGGACTCCCGCTTCGTACGCAGCTGCCGCAGGCCCCGCACGAGGTGTGAACGGGTCTCGGACGGCATGATCACGGCGTCGATGTATCCGCGCTCGGCCGCGGTGTACGGGTTGAGCAGCGCGTCCTCGTACTCCTGGATCAGCTTCGCGCGCGTGGCCTCCTGGGCCGCCTCGTCACCGGCCGCGGCGATGGTGCGCCGGTGCAGGACGTTCACCGCGCCCTGCGCGCCCATCACCGCGATCTGGGCGGTGGGCCAGGCGAGGTTCAGGTCGGCGCCCAGGTGCTTGGAGCCCATGACGTCGTACGCGCCGCCGAAGGCCTTGCGGGTGATGATCGTGATGAGCGGGACGGTGGCCTCGGCGTAGGCGTAGATGAGCTTGGCGCCGCGGCGAATGATGCCCGTGTGCTCCTGCTCGACGCCGGGCAGGAAGCCCGGCACGTCCACGAAGGTCAGGACCGGCACGTTGAAGGCGTCGCACGTGCGCACGAACCGGGCCGCCTTCTCGGAGGCGTCGATGTCCAGGCAGCCCGCGAACTGCATCGGCTGGTTGGCGACCAGGCCCACCGGGTGGCCCTCGACGCGGCCGAAGCCGGTGAGGATGTTCGGCGCGAAGAGCGGCTGCGTCTCGAAGAACTCGCCGTCGTCCAGGACGTGTTCGAGCACGCCGTGCATGTCGTACGGCTGGTTCGCGCTGTCCGGGATCAGCGTGTCCAGCGCGCGGTCCTCGTCCGTGGGCGCCAGGTCCGCCTCCTCGGGGAAGGCGGGCGGCTCGCTGAGGTTGTTCGAAGGCAGGTACGACAGAAGGGACTTGACGTACTCGATGGCGTCCTTCTCGTCGCCCGCCATGTGATGGGCCACGCCCGAGGTGGAGTTGTGGGTGCGTGCGCCGCCCAGCTCCTCGAAGCCGACGTCCTCGCCGGTGACCGTCTTGATGACGTCCGGGCCGGTGATGAACATGTGCGAGGTCTGGTCGACCATCACCGTGAAGTCGGTGATGGCGGGGGAGTAGACCGCGCCGCCCGCGCACGGGCCGACGACCAGGGAGATCTGCGGGATCACACCGGACGCGTGGGTGTTGCGGCGGAAGATCTCGCCGTACATGCCAAGGGCCATGACGCCCTCCTGGATGCGGGCGCCGCCGGAGTCGTTGATGCCGATGACCGGGCAGCCGGTCTTCAGCGCGAAGTCCATGACCTTGACGATCTTCTGCCCGAACACCTCGCCGAGCGCGCCGCCGAAGACCGTGAAGTCCTGCGAGAACACGGCTACGGGGCGGCCGTCGACGGTGCCGTAACCGGTCACCACGCCGTCGCCGTACGGCCGGTTCTTCTCCAGGCCGAACTGGGTCGAGCGGTGCTGCGCGAACTCGTCGAACTCGACGAAGGACCCCTCGTCGAGCAGCAGATCGATCCGCTCGCGTGCCGTCAACTTGCCCTTTGCGTGCTGCTTCTCGACCGCGCGGGCCGATCCCGCGTGTGTCGCCTCCTCGATGCGGCGCTGGAGGTCCGCGAGCTTTCCGGCGGTCGTGTGGATGTCGATCTCGGACATAGGGATGCGGCTCCCTGCCTGCTCAAAGGTGCGTATGGCGGCTTACGGCTGGCTACTGACCCGTAGCGTATCGGCGCGGATACGGTTCGGCAGTGCGGCGTTTACCACACCTAGGGTGGCTTGCATGACGCCGCGAGATGCTGAAGACAACCGCTGGTCCGACCTCGGACGACCGCCCCTGAACGCCGCCTCCCTGCGGCGGACCCTGCTGCGGGAGGGCGGCCTCTGGACCTCCCTGGACGTGGTGCCCCGCACCGGCTCCACCAACACCGACCTCGCGGCGCGGGCCGGGGAGCTGCCCGAGGGGGCGGTGCTGATCGCCGAGGAGCAGAGCGCGGGGCGCGGGCGCCTGGACCGGCAGTGGTCGGCGCCGGCCCGCTCCGGGCTCTTCTTCTCCGTGCTGCTCAAGCCCGCCGAGGTGCCGGTCGAACGGTGGGGCTGGCTGCCGCTGCTCACCGGCGTCGCCGTCGCCACGGGGCTCTCCCGGGCGGCCGGGGTCGACACCGCACTCAAGTGGCCCAACGACCTTCTGGTCACTGTCGGTGAGGAGGAGCGCAAGGCCGGCGGCATCCTCGCCGAACGGGCCGGGGGCGCCGACGGAGGCATCGTCGTCGGCGTCGGCCTCAACGTGACACTGCGTGAGGACGAGCTGCCGGTCCCCACGGCCGGTTCCCTCGCGCTCGCCGGGGCGGGCACGACGGACCGGGACCCCTTGCTGCGGGCCGTGCTGCGGTCCCTTGAGCAGTGGTACGGGGTGTGGCGGAAGGCGGACGGCGACCCGGCCGCCTCCCGGCTCCAGGAGGCGTACGCGGCGGGGTGCGCGACGCTGGGCCGCCGGGTGCGGGCGGAACTCCCGGGAGACAGGGCGATCGTGGGCGAGGCGGTAGCGGTGGACGGCGACGGCCGCCTGGTCCTGGCCACGGAGCAGGGTGTGCAGGAGCCGGTGGGAGCGGGCGACATCGTCCACCTACGCCCGGCCCCGTAAGCCTGCGAGGGCCCCGCAGGCTCGGGCGGCCTGGCGAGGGCCCCGTAAGGGGCGCGGGGAACGGCGCGAGCAACCACGAACAAACCCGCGCGAAGGGGCCCCGTAAGGGGCGCGGGGAACGGCGCGAGCACCACGACGAACCCGCAGAAGTCCCGCAGGGGGCCGCACGGAATCACCCCGCACAGCACACAGGCCCCCGGCCAGGAAAGGGCAGGCCCCCGACTCCCGGGGAGTCGGGAGTGAGCTGCGGCACACCTGCCGTAAAGTTGGCGCCGGTCGATACCTGACCGCGGCAGATCGGAAGGGCAGCAGGCGTGACCGTCGATGACACGGGCTCCGGCGCGGGCGCACAGCGCGGTCCCGAGGCCGGGACGGACGCCTCCGCGATCCCCGAGGTAGAGGACGAGAAGGCGGACGGCGAGTCCGCGAAGAACCCCCTCGCCCTCCAGCTCGAACAGCTCATCCTCGGCGCGGACCGCCGCTACACCCCCTTCCAGGCGGCCCGCAGCGCCGGCGTCTCGATGGAGCTGGCGTCCCGCTTCTGGCGAGCCATGGGCTTCCCCGACATCGGCCAGGCCAAGGCGCTGACGGAGGCCGACGTGCTCGCGCTGCGGCGCCTGGCCGGCCTCGTCGAGGCGGGGCTGCTCAGCGAGGCCATGGCGGTGCAGGTGGCCCGGTCGACCGGGCAGACCACCGCACGGCTCGCCGAGTGGCAGATCGACTCCTTCCTGGAGGGGCTCACCGAGCCCCCCGAGCCGGGCATGACCCGCACGGAAGTCACGTACCCGCTGATCGAACTGCTCCTGCCCGAGCTGGAGGAGTTCCTCGTCTACGTCTGGCGCCGCCAGCTCGCCGCCGCCACGGGCCGCGTCGTGCAGGCCGCCGACGACGAGGAGATGGTCGACCGCAGGCTGGCCGTCGGCTTCGCCGACCTGGTCGGCTTCACCCGGCTGACCCGGCGCATGGAGGAGGAGGAACTCGGCGAACTCGTCGAGGCCTTCGAGACCACCGCCGCGGACCTCGTGGCCGCGCACGGCGGACGGCTCATCAAGACGCTCGGCGACGAGGTCCTGTACGCAGCCGACGACGCGGGCGTCGCCGCGGAGATCTCGCTGCGGCTCATCGAGACCATGGCCAACGACGAGACCATGCCGGAGCTGCGCGTCGGGATCGCCTTCGGGACCGTGACGACGCGCATGGGCGACGTCTTCGGTACGACGGTGAACCTCGCGAGCCGGCTCACGTCGATAGCGCCCCGGGACGCCGTCCTGGTGGACGGCGCGTTCGCCGAGGAGCTGACGCGCACCGGCGACGCCCCCGCCTCCGAGGCGCAGGCCGCGGAGGCCGCCGCCGCGGCCGAGAAGGAGGGCGAGGAGCCGCCCTCGTACCGCTTCGCGCTCCAGCCGATGTGGCAGCGGCCCGTACGCGGCCTCGGCGTCGTCGAGCCCTGGCTCCTCGCCCGCCGTACGCCGTGACGCGCCGGGCCCCAGGCGCCCGCCGCATGCCGTGATGCCTCTTCCCGGCGTCGGGCCCGGCTGACATGATCGGCCGGGTAACGGTCGTTAACCGGAGGAGGCGTCGGTCATGGGTGACGAGCAGCGGTACGGGGCGTACGTGGCGGTCAGGCGGCACGGCCATGTCGTCGAACTCGTCCTGGACCGCCCGAAGGCGATGAACGCCGTCTCCCTGGAGATGGCCCGCTCCATCGCCGCCGCCTGCGCCGCCCTCTGTGAGGACCGCGACGCCCGGGTCGTCGTCGTGACGTCCACCCACGAGCGGGCGTTCTGCGTGGGCGCCGACCTCAAGGAGCGCAACTCCCTCAGCGACGCCGAGTTGCTCCGCCAGCGCCCCGCCTCCCGCGCCTGCTACACCGGCGTGCTTGAGCTGCCCATGCCCACCGTCGCCGCCGTGCACGGCTTCGCGCTCGGGGGCGGGTTCGAACTCGCGCTCTCCTGTGACGTGATCGTCGCCGACCCGAGCGCGGTCGTCGGGCTGCCCGAAGTCTCCGTCGGTGTCATCCCGGGCGGCGGCGGTACGCAGCTCCTGCCGCGCCGCGTCGGTGCCGCCCGCGCCGCCGAGCTGATCTTCTCGGCGCGGCGCGTGGAGGCTGCCGAGGCAAGGGAGTTGGGCCTCGTCGACCTGCTGGTGGGGGAGGGCGAGGCGCGTACGGAGGCGCTCGCGCTCGGCGCCCGTATGGCCGCCAACTCGCCGGTCGGGCTGCGCGCCGCCAAGCGTGCGCTGCGCCTGGGGCACGGCCTCGACCTGCGGGCCGGTCTCGAGGTGGAGGACGCGGCGTGGCGTGCGGTGGCGTTCTCGGGCGACCGGGCGGAGGGCGTCGCGGCGTTCAACGAGAAGCGGAAGCCGCAGTGGCCCGGGGAGTAGGGAGACCCGGGTGCGGGGAGCGGGGTGCGGGGAGCGGAGCGCGGGGAGTACGCAGAGTTATGTCCCGAAGTTCGGCATTGCCGTAAACGTCATAGCCTGGAGTGATGGGTGAGGATGTCCGGCTGCGGGCCGTGGTGGAGCTGGCGCGGGGAATGGCCGCCGCGCGGACTCCGCGTGAGTCCTGGCGGGCCGCCGCCCTCGGTGCCTGCCGCGGGCTGAGCGGCAACTTCGCCGCGCTCTCCGTGTGGGAGCGGGACCTGGGCCGGCTGCGGGTGCTCGTGAACGCGGGCGAACGGGCCGAGGGCGAGGAGGAGTTCCCCGAGGGGGAGGCGTACCCCGTCCATCAGTTCCCGGAGATCACCGAGTTCCTGCACGAGCGCTGGGTCGGCGGCGGGGAGCCGAACGCGTGGGTCGAGACGGCCGAGGGCCCCCGGGGCGGCCGCTCCGCGGGCTACTGCCACCAGCGCGTCACGGCGCTGCGCCGGCGCGGGCGGGGCTGCTGTGTGGTCGCGCCGATCGTGCTGCACGGGCGGGCGTGGGGCGAGCTGTATGTGGCGAGGCCGGTGGGGGCGCCCGTCTTCGGCCGCTCCGACGCCGACTTCGCCACGGTGCTCGCGGCGGTGGCCGCCGCCGGGATCGCCCAGACCGAGCGCCTTGAGGAGGCCCGCCGCCTTGCCTTCACGGACGCGCTGACAGGGCTCGCCAACCGGCGCGCGGTGGATCTGCGCCTGGACGAGGCGGTGGAGCGGCACCGCGCCGCCGGGGCCGTGGTGAGCCTGGTCGTCTGTGACGTGAACGGACTCAAGCGGGTCAACGACACCCGGGGCCACGCCGTGGGTGACCGCCTCCTGGAGCGCTTCGGCTCGATCCTCTCGCTCTGCGGGGCGATGCTGCCGGGCACGCTGGCGGCGCGGCTCGGCGGCGACGAGTTCTGTCTGCTCGCCGTGGGGCCGACCGCGGACGAGGTGGTGCGGGTCGCCGATGAACTGTGCCTGCGGGCGGCCGAGTTGGAGCACGGCGACGGCGTCGCCTGCGGGGTCGCCTCCACCGGCGACCCGATCGGCCCGGTCCGCTCGGCCCGCCGCCTCTTCCGCCTCGCGGACGCGGCCCAGTACCGGGCGAAGGCGGCACGCGCGGCGAAGCCGGTGGTGGCGGGCCGCGAGGGCCCGGCGGGCGGCCGGGACCCGGTGATCAGCCTCGCGGACTCGCCCCCGCGCACGGACGATCCGGGGGAGCGCCGCCGGTTCCGGGGGCGGGGGGCGCCGGGGTAGGCGGCTCGGGCGCGCGGCGCCCGGTGGTTCGGGGTGCGAGGTACATACGTCCGCGGAGGCGCGGCAGGCGGGGCGAGGCCCGGTCCCGCCGGGCCGCCTGCTCGGTTCGGCCGGGCGGGACCAAGGGGTGCTCCGCCCGTTTCAGGGGCCGGGGCGCTCCGGGCCAGACGCCCCGGGCGTGCCGTGTCCGTCGCGTAAGTGGTCCCGGCCGCATCCACCCGTGACACCTGGCGATTCAATCCGTACGCTGCTGAATATGGATATGCACAGCGTGGGCACCGTGGCCCTTGGGACGTCCGGGACGACCGCGGCGGATGTCGTCGCCGTCGCGCGCGGGAACGCGCGCGTCGAACTGAGTGACGAGGCGCGGACCGCCCTCGCCGCCTCGCGGGAGATCGTCGACGCCCTCGCGGCCAAGCCCGACCCCGTCTACGGCGTCTCGACCGGCTTCGGAGCCCTGGCGAGCCGCCACATCGGCCCCGACCTCCGCGCCCAGCTCCAGCGCAACATCGTCCGCTCGCACGCCGCGGGCATGGGCCCGCGCGTGGAGCGCGAGGTGGTCCGCGCGCTGATGTTCCTGCGCCTGAAGACGGTCTGCTCGGGCCACACCGGCGTACGCCCCGAGGTCGCGCAGACGATGGCCGACGTGCTCAACGCGGGCATCACCCCGGTCGTCCACGAATACGGCTCGCTCGGCTGCTCCGGCGACCTCGCCCCGCTCAGCCACTGCGCGCTGACGCTGATGGGCGAGGGTGACGCCGAAGGCCCCGACGGCGAGCTGAGGCCCGCGGGCGAGCTGCTCGCCGCGCACGGCATCACCCCGGTCGAGCTGCGCGAGAAGGAGGGGCTCGCCCTCCTCAACGGCACCGACGGCATGCTGGGCATGCTCGTCATGGCCCTCGCCGACCTGGAGAAGCTCTACAAGTCGGCCGACGTCACCGCGGCCCTCACCCTCGAAGCCCTGCTCGGCACGGACAAGGTCCTCGCCCCCGAGCTGCACGCCATCCGCCCGCACCCCGGCCAGGCCGCGTCCGCCGCCAACATGCTCGCGGTCCTCGCCGGTTCGGGCCTCACCGGCCACCACCAGGACGACGCCCCGCGCGTCCAGGACGCCTACTCGGTGCGCTGCGCCCCGCAGGTCGCGGGCGCGGGACGCGACACCATGGCGCACGCCCGCACGGTCGCCGAGCGCGAGCTGGCCGCCGCCGTCGACAACCCCGTCGTGCTGCCCGACGGCCGCGTGGAGTCCAACGGCAACTTCCACGGCGCCCCGGTCGCGTACGTCCTGGACTTCCTCGCGATCGCCGCCGCGGACCTCGGCTCGATCGCCGAGCGTCGCACCGACCGCCTCCTCGACAAGAACCGCTCGCACGGCCTGCCGCCCTTCCTCGCGGACGACGCCGGGGTCGACTCGGGCCTGATGATCGCTCAGTACACGCAGGCGGCCCTGGTCAGCGAGATGAAGCGGCTCGCGGTCCCCGCCTCCGCCGACTCCATCCCGTCCTCCGCCATGCAGGAGGACCACGTCTCCATGGGCTGGTCGGCGGCGCGCAAACTCCGTACGGCCGTCGACAACCTGACCCGCGTCGTGGCCATCGAGCTGTATGCCGCGACCCGCGCCGTCGAGCTGCGCGAGGGCCTCACCCCGGCCCCCGCCACCCGCGCGGTCATCGAGGCGGCCCGCAAGGCGGGCGTCGAGGGGCCGGGCCCGGACCGCTTCCTCGCCCCGGACCTGGCGGCGGCGGACGCGTTCGTCCGCTCGGGCGGGCTGCTCGCGGCCGTGGAGCCGGTCACCGGCCCGCTGGCCTAGAACCGCACTCAGACCGGCAGGCCCTCGCGCAGGGCCTGCCGGATGCGGCGGGTGAGCGTGGTCCAGGGGCGCGAGTCGACCACGGGCAGCGCGCGCAGGGCCGCCTGCCGGGCGAGCCAGTGGGAGTACGCGGCGCTGACCTCGGCGCGCGCGGACTGGTCCCCGCTGCCGGGCTCCCGGCAGGCGTAGTTGGCCGTGATCCGGCGCGGGTCGCCCTCATGGAGGAAGACGGCCCGCACCTCGCGCCCGGCGGCGGCGCCCTCGCGCATGGCGAGCGCCGCGGCCGCGGGCGTGAGGTAGTCGCCCTCGATCACCGCGGGCACGTCGACGGTCAGGCGGTTGCGCACGACCCCCAGGAGCGCGGGGTCCAGGGCCTCGGCGGTGGCGATCTGCTCGTCCAGGACCCGCTCCGGGGAGAGCCGGGAGACGTCGAGGCCGTCGAAACGGTGGAGCCCCGGGTGCCCCTCGGCCGTGGTGATCGCCTGGACCGCGCCGACCACGTCGTCGAACTCGACGACGAACGCCTTCGACTCCTCGGCCAGTTCGGCGGCGACCCGGCTCTTGCCGATGCCGGACGCACCGCCGATCAGCAGGATGTCCCAGGGTGGGGCGATGGCCGCGCCGCCGTTCAGTACGCCGCGCCGCGGGCCCCGGCCGAACGCTCTCTGCGTACGGAGTAGGCGACGAAGCCCGCTCCCAGGCCGAGGAACGCCGTCCCGCCGATCACGTACGGAGTCGTGTCGAAGCTGCCGGTGTCCGCGAGGCGGCCGGTGGACGCGGCCGTCTCGTGGTGAGGTGCTGCTGCCGAGGTCGTGGGCCTGTCGTCCCGGGCCGTCTCGTGCGGCCCCGGAGAGGTCGCGTTCGCGGAGGGGACGAACCACAAGGCGCCGAGGAGGGCTCCTGCGGCGGTGGCGGTCAGCATGGATCGACGTGCGGACACGGAATCGGATCCCCCTTGTGGTGCTGGCGAATTGGCCGTGTGGGCCGATGGTAGTGAAAGGCGCGGGTCGCGGGAAAGTCGCGGGGGAGCCGGGCCGTACGCTCCGTCATATGACTGGAGACGAGACATCACGGTTTGTGCGACTGCGGGTCGAAATGGTGGTCGAGATCGATGACGCCGGAAAGCTGACCGGCGCGGCGCTGGGGCGCATCGCCGAGGACGAGCGGATGCCCGCCGAGGAGCGCGCGCACGCCGAGGCCGCCGTCAAGGAGGACGGCGCCGAGGCGCTCGCCTATCTGGTGGATCCGTTCGACCTGGTCAGCGCGGTCCCCGGGGTCGAGCTGACGCAGGCCTCGTGGAGCAGCGAGATGGTCGACTACGACCCCGATTCGCCGGACTGGGACCCGGACGAGGATGATGACGACGAGGACGACGAGTTGGTGTGAGCCGACGGCGCGAGCCGGCATGACCGGCAGCGCGAGTCGGTGCAAGTCGGCGGCGCGAACCGGATTGGACGATCCGGAATCGGGGACCCCGGACAGCAACCGCCGTCCGGGGTCCCGTCGTCTCACCCCCGCGTGATGATCGGTTTTCCCGTGGGCCCTCCCATGCCGCACAGTGGGGGCAGGGGACGGTTCCAGTACCGCGGAGGTGGTGTTCCCCACACCCGGTGCGGTAGTGGAACGGGACGAACCGGGCAGAACGTTATGCGGGTGACGAGGGGCTCCCGGGGCTGGTCCGGGTATCCGGACACATTCGGGTATCCGGCCTCATTCGGGGATTCGGCAACTATGGAGATGCGTGTGATGACGGACAGTAGGCGTCGCAAGCCGGGGCGCGGACGCAAGGGCCTGGCGGCCGTGTCCGCTCTCGTCGGCGGCGTGCTCGTGCTCTCGGCGTGCAACGGCGACGACGGCGACAAGGCCTCCGGCGGCAAGGAGTCGCAGAACCAGGTCGACGAGGCGGCGGCCAAGAAGACCTCCGCCGCCCAGATCAGGATCGCGCCGAAGAACGGCTCCGACAACGCCAGCATCAACAGCGCGGCCAAGGTCACGGTCAGCGACGGCACACTCACCGCCGTGACGATGAAGTCCGCCGAGGGCAAGGCCGTGGCCGGTCAGATATCCGCTGACAAGAAGAGCTGGAAGCCCGCCGCCCAGCTCGAGCGCGCCACGAAGTACAAGATCTCGGCGACCGCCACGGACTCCGAGGGCCGCAAGGCGCACGAGAACTCCGCGTTCACGACCGTCTCGCAGGCCAACAGCTTCATCGGCAATTTCACGCCGGAGGACGGCTCCACGGTCGGCGTCGGCATGCCCGTGTCGATCAACTTCGACAAGGGCATCACGAACAAGAAGGAAGTCCAGTCCGCGATCAAGGTGTCGTCCACCAGCGGCCAGGAGATCGCCGGCCACTGGTTCGGCAACAACCGCCTGGACTTCCGCCCCGAGGACTACTGGAAGGGCAACTCCACCGTCACGCTCAAGATGAGCCTCGACGGTGTCGAGGGTGCCGACGGTGTCTACGGCGTCCAGCAGAAGACCGTCCAGTTCAAGATCGGGCGCAACCAGGTCTCCATCGTCGACGCCAAGACGAAGACGATGAAGGTCACCCGGGACGGCAAGGTCGTCAAGACCATCCCGATCTCCGCGGGCTCGCCGGAGAACAAGACGTACAACGGCAAGATGGTGATCTCCGAGATGTTCAAGGAGACCCGCATGGACGGCGCGACCGTCGGCTTCAAGGACGGCGACGGCAAGGGCGAGTACGACATCAAGGACGTGCCGCACGCCATGCGCCTGTCCTCGTCGGGCACCTTCATCCACGGCAACTACTGGGGCTCGCCGTCCATCTTCGGCAACGCCAACACCAGCCACGGCTGCATCGGTCTCGAGGACGCCAAGGGCGCGGGCGACAAGAGCAAGCCCGGCGCGTGGTTCTTCGACAACACCATCACCGGTGACGTCGTCGACGTCCGCAACACCGGCGACAAGACCATCGCCCCGGACAACGGCCTCAACGGCTGGAACATGGACTGGGCGCAGTGGAAGGCCGGCTCCGCCGTCTGACCCCACACGCTCGTACGGCGGAACGGTCGTACGACAGGCATGAACGCGGCCCGCATCCCGAAAGGGGTGCGGGCCGAAAACGCACCCGTACCAACTCTCCACTTACTCCCCACTATTGAGCAGATGTTCGGCTCTGGGCATACTTCGCTCCACGAGGGGCGACAGCCCCTGAACCTCCAGGGGGAGACTTGCACAGACAAGTGAAGAGAGCGTGCGGGGCCAGCGTCGCCGCGGCGGTCGCCGTGGCGCTTGCGGCGGGCATGACCAGCCCGGCGGCAGCGGAGCCGGTACCCGCGGGGGACGTGATCGGTGCGCAGGGCACGGCGGGCAAGGCCGTGGGCAACCACCGCATCACGCTGATCACCGGTGACCGGGCCGTCGTGGACGCCAAGGGCCGCGTCGTCGGCCTGGAGCGGGCCAAGGGGCGCGAGCACATACCCGTGCAGGTGCGGCGCAGCGGCGGGCACACGCTGCTGATACCCGCCGACGCGCAGCGGCTGATAGCCGACGGCAAGATCGACCAGCGGCTGTTCGACGTCACCGAGCTGAACAGCAAGCGCAACCGAGCGGCCCAGAAGAAGGGCCTCAAGCTCATCGTCGGCTACAAGGGAGCCGCGGCCGGCGCCAAGGCCGATGTCCGCTCCGCCGGTGACACCACGGTCCGCAGGACCCTGAAGTCGCTGAACGCGGACGCGGTCACCACGCCCAAGAGCGACGCCGCCGACCTGTGGGCGGCCCTCACCAGCGGCAAGGGCGACGCCCGCACCGCCGCGTCCGGCGTCGGCCACGTCTGGCTCGACGGCGTCCGCAAGGCGCGCCTGGACAAGAGCGTCAAGCAGATCGGCGCCGACAAGGCGTGGGCCGCCGGGTACGACGGCAAGGGCGTGAAGATCGCCGTCCTGGACACCGGCGTCGACGCCACCCACCCGGACCTCAAGGACCAGGTGGTGGCGGAGAAGAACTTCACGCCGTCCCCGGACGCCAAGGACCGCTACGGCCACGGCACGCACGTCGCGTCCACCGCGGCCGGTACGGGCGCGAAGTCGGGCGGCAAGTTCAAGGGCGTCGCGCCCGCCGCCAAGCTCCTCAACGGCAAGGTCCTCGGCGACGACGGCTACGGCGAGGACTCCGGCATCATCGCCGCCATGGACTGGGCGGTCGCCGAGGGCGCCGACATCGTCAACCTCAGCCTCGGCGGCGGTGACACCCCCGGTGTCGACCCGCTTGAGGCGCAGGTGGACAAGCTCTCCGCGGAGAAGGGCGTCCTCTTCGCGATCGCCGCGGGCAACGACGGCTCGCCCGGTTCGGTCGGCTCCCCGGGCAGCGCGGACTCCGCGCTGACCGTCGGCGCGGTCGACGGCGACGACAAGCTGGCGGAGTTCTCCAGCCAGGGTCCGCGGGTCGGCGACGGCGCGATCAAGCCCGATGTCACGGCCCCGGGTGTGGACATCACCGCGGCCGCGGCGCCGGGCAGCATCATCGACGGGGAGGTCGGCCAGAACCCCGCGGGCTATCTGACGATCTCCGGTACGTCGATGGCGACCCCGCACGTCGCGGGCGCCGCCGCGCTGCTCAAGCAGCAGCACCCCGACTGGAAGTACGCCGAGCTGAAGGGCGCCCTGACCGCGTCCACGAAGGACGGCAAGTACACGCCGTTCCAGCAGGGCTCGGGCCGTATCGCGGTCGACAAGGCCATCAAGCAGACCGTCTACGCCGACCCGGTCTCGGTGAACTTCGGCACGCAGCAGTGGCCGCACGCCGACGACAAGCCGGTCACCAAGAAGGTCACGTACAAGAACACCGGCAAGGACCCCGTCACCCTCGACCTGACCGTCTCCGGCAAGGACCCGAAGGGCCGCACGGCCCCGGCCGGTTTCTTCGCCCTCGGCGCGAAGAAGGTGACCGTCCCCGCGGGCGGTTCGGCCTCGGTCGACCTGACCGCCGACCCCAAGCGCGGCGCCGCGCTGGACGGCACGTACTCCGCGTACGTGGTGGCGAGCGGCGGCGGGCAGTCCGTGCGGACCGCCGCCGTGGTCGACAACGAGGTGGAGTCCTACGACCTGACGCTGAAGGTCATCGGACGGGACGGCGCTCCGGCCAAGTCCTACGACGCCGACCTCGAAGGCGTCACCGGGCTCGCCAAGGACAAGTCCTACAACCCGTTCGACGCCTCCGGCACCGTCAAGGTCCGGGTGCCCAAGGGCGGTTACATCCTGAACTCCGGGATCGTCGTGGACCCGGCGGACTTCACCAAGGGTGCCGACTGGATCGCGCAGCCGAAGCTGAGCGTCACCAAGGACACCACGGTGACGCTGGACGCGCGCACGACGAAGCCGGTGGACATCACCGTGCCCGCCGAGGGCGCCAAGATGGAGTTCGCGGCTCCGGACTACAGCATCGACACCGCGAGCACGGGCTACAGCTTCGGCTGGTTCCTCGACTCGTACGAGAACTTCCGTACGAAGCACCAGGGCCCGCAGGTGACCGACGGCTCCCTGTTCCAGCAGTGGGACGGGCACTGGACCAAGGGTGAGGACACCGAGTACAACGTCGTCACCGGCCGCAAGGTCAAGCAGGTCGCGACCGGTTACACCAAGCACTTCAAGGCGAGCGAGCTTGCCAAGGTGAAGGTGAACCTGGGCGCGTCGAGCTCGGGCAAGAAGGGCACGCTCAACGCCTTCGGCTACGTCCCCGGCAGTTCGAGCGGTTCCTCGCTCGGCATTCCGCGGCCGCTGCCCTCCACGCGGACGCTGCACCTGTCCACCGTGGACAAGGTGGAGTGGAGCTTGGACATGGAGCAGCAGGCGGGGACCACCCCCGACGGCTGGCCCATCGTCGACGCGGCCTACTCGCTGGGTGCCCCGCAGGTCTTCAAGGCGGGCCAGAGCTACGAGAAGACCTTCAACACGGCGGTCTTCGGTCCGCGTGTCGGCGGCGACTACGGCGTCTTCCGCAACGACAACGAGATCGTGGGCTACCTGCCGCTCTTCGCGGACGGCAAGAACCACGCGGGCTCCTCGCTCTACACGTCGGCGAAGTCGACGCTGTACCGCAACGGCACCAAGGTCGGCGAGAACGACAGCCCGCTGGTCGGCGAGCCGTTCAAGGTGTCGTCGGGTGACGCGGCGTACGAGCTGAAGACCTCCGTCAAGCGCTCCGTGAAGGTGGCCGCGGCCTCCACCCGGATCGACGCGAGCTTCAAGTTCCGCTCCAAGAAGGTGGAGAGCGCCAAGCTCCCCGTCTCCGTGGCGCGGTTCAGCCCGGCGGTCGACCTGCGCAGCAGGGCGGAGGCCGGCAAGACCCAGTCCGTGCCGGTCACGCTCCAGGGCTCGGCGGCGGGTTCGAACCTCAAGTCCCTCTACACCTACGTCTCCTACGACTACGGCCAGACCTGGAAGCAGGTCAAGGTGGTCAACGGGAAGATCTCGGTGAAGAACCCCGCCAAGGGTGAGGGGATCTCCTTCCACGCCAAGATCACGGACAAGAAGGGGAACAAGTCGACGCTGTCGATCTACAACGCGTTCTACGGCAAGTGATCTTGCCCGGCTAGTGCGTTGACCCCGGCGCGGCGCCGAAGGGACTGTCGATCACGTATCGCCAGTATCCGTCGGCGCCGCGTCGTACCACGTCCGTGGCGGTGGAGCGCACCACGCCCTCGCCGATCTCCCAGTCGACGACGAGGAGCGCGATGTCACCGGCGACGTGCACGTGCCGGGGCGTCACCGAGATCGGCAGACCGAGGGCGAGGAAGGGGCCGTTGGCGGCGGCGATCTCCGCGCTGCCGTGCACGGCGGCTCCGGTCTCGGGCACGAAGGCGGCCCGCGCCTCGTACAGCTCGCGCACGGCGTCGGCGTCGCCGCTGTTGAACCGCTCGGCGAACGCGGCGGGGACGTCCTCGGCGCGGGTGGGCAGGGAGGGCAGCGAGGGCGTGGCCGCCGGTGTCGATATCGTCATGGGCACGACGGTAGGAGGCGGCTTCGTGACTCACCGAACGGAAAGCGGCGCCGGTGCCGGGCGGGCGGCCCCGGGCCTGCCGGACGACGCGCGGGCCAGGGTCACGGCCCCGAGCCCCGCCTGCCCCGTGGAGATCACGCTTGCCGCCCTGCGGGGCCGCTGGACCACGCTCCTCGTCCGCGAGCTGCTGCGGCGCGAGCGGAGCACGTACAGCGAACTGGCCGCGGCCCTGCCCGAGCTGTCCGACAAGGTGCTTGCCGACCGCCTCGCCCAGCTCGTCGCCGCGGGCGCCGCCGAGCGCACCCGCACCCCCGGCTGGCCCCCGACGGTCACCTACGAACTCACCGTGCGCGGGCGCGCCCTGGGGCCGGTCATGCAGGCCCTCTGGGACTGGGGCGCGGCGGCTACTGTGAACCCATGACCACCCCACCACCCGACCCCGCGAGGGCCCACTCCGCCCTCCCCAAGGCCGAGTTCGCCTTTCCCGGCCCCCTGCGCGACCAGCTCGTGGCGGCCGTCCTGGACGGGTCCAAGACCTCCACGACGGGTCTGGTCCTGGACTACGAGCGCGCCGGTGACCCCCTGCCGAAGGCCGGTGAGCGCTCGGTCGTCGTCGACTCCGCTGACCGGCCCGTGGGCGTCATCGAGGTCACCGAGGTGCGGGTGGCGCGGCTGGCCGACGTGGATCTCGCGCACGCCGTCGACGAGGGCGAGGGGTTCACCTCCGTCGCCGCGTGGCGGGCGGGCCACGAGGGCTTCTGGCACAGCGCCGAGATGCGGGCCGAGCTGGGGGACGAGGAGTTCACCGTGGACGACACCACCGAAGTCGTCCTCGAACGCTTCCGGCTCATCGCCGACCTGCGGGCGCCGGCTCAGCCGCCGCTGCCGTAGGGCTTGGTCAGGATCTCCAGCTTGTGCCCGTCCGGGTCGTCCCAGTAGACGCCGCGGCCGCCGTCGTTGGTGTTGATCTCACCGGCGTGGTGGTGGTACGGATCGGCCCAGTAGGGCAGGTCCCGCTCCTTGATCCGCCCGAAGATCGCGTCGAACTCGTCCTCGGAGACCAGGAAGGCGTAGTGCTGCGGGGTGATCGGCCCGCCGTCGCCCTCGAAGTAGTCGAGGGTCACGCCGTTGGGGATCTCCACGGGGATGAACGGCCCGTACTGCGGGCTCACCTCAAGCCCCAGGATGTCCGCGAGGAACTGGGCGGACGCCTTCTTGTCCGTGGCCGCGACGATCGTGTGGTTCAACTCGATGGACATGAGTGACCTCCTCGTTTCCCGGAACCCCCGTGGTCCTGCGCTGACGGGGACCACGGTAGGCCGGGGCACGGGGCGCCCGGATCGGTCACGGGTCCCGGTTCCGCCGCGCCCTGCGGACCAGGCCCCGGGACCGAGGCGTTTTCAAGCCACGCGGGCGCTCAGATCGTCGCGGCGTCGATCACGAAGCGGTAGCGCACGTCGCTGGCGAGGACGCGCTCGTACGCCTCGTTGATCTGGTCGGCGCGGATCAGCTCGATCTCGGAGCCCAGGCCGTGCTCGGCGCAGAAGTCCAGCATCTCCTGGGTCTCCCGGATCCCGCCGATCATGGAGCCCGCGAGGGTCTTGCCGCCGCCGATCACGGAGAAGAGGTTGAGCGAGACCGGCTCCTCCGGGGCGCCGACGTTGACGAAGGCGCCCTCCGGGCGCAGCAGCCCCAGGTACTTGTCGAGCGGCAGCGGCGCCGAGACCGTGGAGAGGATCATGTCGAAGGTCCCGGCCAGCTGCTCGAAGGTGGCGTCGTCGCTGGTCGCGTAGTAGTGATCGGCGCCGAGCCGCTCGCCGTCGGCCTTCTTGCGCAGGGACTGCGACAGGACGGTCACCTCGGCGCCCAGGGCGTGCGCGATCTTGACGCCCATGTGGCCGAGGCCGCCGAGGCCCACCACGGCGATCTTCTTGCCGGGGCCCGCGTTCCAGCGCTTGAGCGGGGAGTACGTGGTGATGCCGGCGCACAGCAGCGGCGCGGCCACGTCCAGCGGGAGCCCGTCGGGGATGCGGACGGTGAACGCCTCGTCCACGACGATGTGCGTGGAGTAGCCGCCGTAGGTCGGCTCGCCGTTCTTGTCGAGCGCGTTGTACGTCCCGACATTGCCCCGCGTGCAGTACTGCTCGAGGCCCGCCTCGCAGTTCTCGCACGTACGGCAGGAGTCGACCATGCAGCCGACGCCGACGCGGTCGCCCACGGCGAACTTGGTGACACCGGGGCCGACCTCCGTCACGACACCGGCGATCTCGTGGCCGGGCACCATCGGGAAGATGCCCTCGCCCCAGCCGTCGCGGGCCTGGTGGATGTCCGAGTGGCAGATCCCGGCGTACTTGATGTCGATCAGGACGTCGGACTCGCCGACGGCGCGGCGCGGGATCGTGGTCCGCTCCAGGGGCGCGCTGGGGGCGGGTGCGGCGTAGGCGGTAACGGTGGTGATCTGCTCAGTCATGGCATCCACACTGCCAATGAGCTGCGGGTTCACCCAGCCACCCGTTCTGCCTACGTCCAGCGGTCCTACTACTGGTGGGGTCAGGCTCGGGGTCGTACGACCCGGGATACTGGAACGTATGGACGAGTCACCCCAAAAGCCCGAGACGCCTGAAGCGCCAGGAATGCCTGAGTCGGCCGAGACGCCTGAGGCGGCCGCGGGCAGGCCCCTGGACGGCCGGGCCGAGCTGAGCGAGTTCCTGCGCACCCGCAGGGCGCGGCTGCAGCCCCAGGACGTCGGGCTGCCCAGCTACGGGCGCCACCGGCGCGTGCCCGGGCTGCGGCGCGAGGAGCTGGCGCAGCTCGCGGGGGTCTCCGTCGCGTACTACACCCGCCTCGAACAGGGCAACGGCCGCAATGTCTCGGGCGAGGTGCTCGACGCCATCGCGCGCGCCCTGCGCCTGACGGACGCCGAACACGCCCACCTCACGCACCTTGCGAAGCCGAAGGCGCTCAAGAAGAAGCGGGCCGCTCGCCCGCAGCACATGCGGCCCGCCCTGCAACAGCTCCTCGACTCCATCGACGGCGTCCCCGCGTACGTCGTCGGCCGCCGCTCGGACATCCTCGGCTGGAACGCGATGGCGGCGGCGCTCTTCGGCGACTGGGGCCGACTGGCGCCGAAGGACCGCAACTGGGCGCGGATCTGCTTCCTGGACGAGGGCTCCCGGGACCTCTTCGTGGACTGGGAGCAGAAGGCCTCCGACATCGTCAGCTACCTCCGCATGGACGCGGGCTGCTACCCCAACGACCCGCGGCTGACCGCCCTGGTCGGCGAACTCTCCGTGAAGAGCGAGGAGTTCAGGAGCCTGTGGGCCACGCACGACGTGCGGGAGAAGGGCCACGGCGTCAAGCGGATGCGCCACCCGCTGGTGGGCGAGGTGACCCTCGCGTACGAGACGCTGCGGCTGCCGGACGACTGCGACCAGTCGCTGATCATGTACCACGCGGAGCCGGACTCGGCGGCGGCGCAGGCGCTGCGGCTGCTCGCGAGCTGGGGCAGGGACGCGGCGTCGGTGGGCTCGGCCACTCAGTGAGGAACGGCCTTGCGCAGCAGGCGATTTCGCGGGCGGCAGAACGCCTGGTGCTGCCCGATGGCGTGATCGCTCCCTAGGCTGGGGGAGTGAGCAGTGATGAGCGGCAGAAGCCGAACGAAGCCCGCGTGATTCCCCTGCGCCCGGTGAAGGCGGCGCCGCGCCCGCCCGCCGACGAGGCCAAGGAACCTCTCTGGCGGGACGTCGTCGGGGATGTCCTGCGCCGGGAGCGCCTGGCCCAGGAGCGCACGCTCAAGGACGTGGCGGACGCCGCCCGGATCTCCATGCCGTACCTCTCCGAGCTGGAGCGCGGCCGCAAGGAGGGCTCTTCCGAGGTCCTCGCGGCCGCGGCCCACGCGCTCGGGCTGCGCCTTTCCGACCTGCTCTCCCTGGCGCAGGGACAGCTGGCCGGCCTCCCCCGTGCGAGGCCGGCCAGGGCGTCGTACCAGGGCGAGGTACGGCTGGCCGCGTGAGCGCGGATCTCAGGCGGCCACGGGCCCGGCTCAGGCGGCCACGGGCAGGTTCCGCCTGCTGAGCACCTGGTCGGCGAGTCCGTACGCGACGGCCTCCTGCGCGGTGAAGACCTTGTCCCGGTCCATGTCGGCGCGCAGGGTGCCGATGTCATGGTGCGTGTGCCGGGACAGCACCTCCTCCACCTGGGAGCGGATCCGCAGCATCTCCTGTGCCTCCAGGGCGAGATCGGAGACCGTCCCCTGCCGGCCGCGGCTCGCGGGCTGCCCGAGCAGCACGCGCGCGTGGTCGAGCACGAAGCGCCTGCCGGGGTCGCCGCCCGCGAGCAGTACGGCGGCGGTGGAGGCGGCCTGTCCCACGCAGAACGTCGAGATCGGCGCGGAGATGAAGCTCATGGTGTCGTAGATGGCCATGAGCGAGGTGAAGGATCCGCCGGGCGAGTTGATGTAGATGGCGACCTCGCGCTCGGGGGCGGAGGACTCCAGGTGGAGCAGTTGCGCGATGACGACGTTGGCGACGCCGTCGTCGATCTCCGTGCCGAGGAAGATGATGCGCTCGGAGAGCAGGCGGCTGTAGATGTCGTAGGCGCGCTCGCCCTGCGGGGTGCGCTCGACGACGGTGGGAATCGTGTACTGACTCATTCCGTTCCCTCTTCCTCTCTCAGATCCCGAGCCCGATGCGCCGCTTCGACCCGGCGGGCCGCACGTCCTCCAGGGACTCGACCACGCGGTCGACCATCCCGTACTCCTTGGCCTGTTCGGCGGTGAACCACCGGTCGCGGTCGCCGTCCCGGGAGATCGTCTCCGGGCTCTGTCCGGTGTGCTCGGCGGTGATCCGCTCGATCGCCTTCTTGGTGAACTCCAGGTTCTCGGCCTGGATGGCGATGTCGGCGGTGGTGCCGCCGATGCCGGCCGACGGCTGATGCATCATGATCCGCGCGTTGGGCAGCGCGAACCGCTTGCCGTGCGCGCCCACGCTCAGCAGGAACTGGCCCATGCTGGCGGCGAATCCCATGGCGAGGGTGGAGACGTCGTTGGGGATGAGCCGCATGGTGTCGTAGATGGCGAGCCCCGCGGTCACGGAGCCGCCGGGACTGTTGATGTACAGCCCGATGTCGGTCTTCGGATCCTCCGCCGACAGCAGCAGCAGCTGCGCGCAGACGCGGTTGGCGGAGACCTCGTCGACCTGTGTCCCGAGGAACACGATCCGCTGGTTGAGCAGTTGCGCGGCGAGATGGTCGTCGAACCGCGACGGTGAGGTCTCCCCCTCCTCACCCGCCCACGGCCCCGCCGCACCCCAGCCCTTGCCGAACCCTGACATGACACCTCCCAAAACCCTCGCGACGCCCAACGCCCCGCGCTGCCTTCACTGTTGCCCGTCGCCCCGGCCCTTGTCAGAAATCTCGGCTGTGGGCAGATTCGCTGAGGGCAGAGGGGGAGGGGAGAGGGGGGCGGGCCGTTAGGGTCGTGGTCTCGTGGAGTGGATATCGCCTGTAAGTACCCTGCTGGGAGCGGGAATCGGCGTGAGCGCGACCCTCTTGGCCGACCGGGCCCGGTGGCGGCGGGAGAGCGCGGAGCGCGAGACGGCGACGCGCAGACAGCTGTACGCGGAGTACACGGCGGCGCTCTCCCGCGTCCGCTCGGCACTCCACGAGTCCGCGCGGGCCACCGGCGGCCCGAGCCCCGGAAGCGAGGAACACGCGCGCGAGGTCAGGGACCGGTTCCTGGCGCCGGGGGCCTACGAAATCCGCCACCAGCTGGCGATCATCGCGCCCTTGGAGGTCGTCGACGCGGCCAGGTCGGCCTTCATCGCCCTGCGGACGACCCGGGACCGCGTGATCGAGGGCGCGAGAGCCGACAGCGCCATCTACGCGGAGCTGGAGGCCGGCAACGACGCGGCCATCGCCGAGCTGCGTCGGGTGATGCGGCGGGATCTCGGGGTCAGCCCTCGCTAGGAGCCGGAGTGATGCCCGTGGGGCAGGCGCGGCCCCAGTTGGTTTCCGAGGGGGTGTCCAGGAGGGCGCCCGTGCCGCCGATGCCGCAGTAGCCGTCGGGGTTCTTGTCCAGGTACTGCTGGTGGTACGGCTCGGCCGGCCAGAAGGGCCTGTCGGCGGCGGGGAGGACCGTCGTCGTGATCGTGCCGTGGCCCGCGGCGGTCAGGACGCGCTGGTAGGCCTCCAGGGACGCCTTCGCCCCCGCCTCCTGCTCGGCGGAGTGGGTGTAGATCGCCGAGCGGTACTGCGTGCCCACGTCGTTGCCCTGGCGGAAGCCCTGCGTGGGGTTGTGGGACTCCCAGAAGAGCTTCAGGAGCGAGGCGTACGAGACCTTGGCGGGGTCGAAGACGACGCGGACCGCCTCCGTGTGGCCCGTCAGGCCGGAGCAGACCTCCTCGTAGGAGGGGTTCTCGGTGTAGCCGCCCTGGTAGCCGACGTATGTCGTCCAGACGCCGGGCGTCTGCCAGAACTTGCGCTCGGCGCCCCAGAAGCAGCCCAGCGCGAAGTCCGCGACCTCCAGGCCCTCGGGGTAGGGGCCGAGCAGCGCGTTGCCGAGGACCGTGTGGCGCGAGGGGACCTCGAATTCCGGGGTCGCCCGGCCCTTCAGTGCCTGCTCGGGGGTGGGCAGCTCGGGCGTGCGGCCGAAGATCATGCGGGTCTCTCCTCGTGCGGGGCCTGACAGGGACGGACAGGGGCGTCATGAGGGGAACGTGCGGGCGGGCCCCGGCATTCCAGGGGCTCAGTGCGGCAGCGTCGCCGGGCTGCCGCCGTTCGCCTCGTACCCCGCCACGGCGAGCGCGCGGTACACCGCGTAGCTCTCGGCCGGGTCGGGGGTCAGGGTCCAGGGCAGGGCGCCGACGTGGCCGTCCACGTGCACCAGCTGGTGCATGGCCTCGCCCCAGCGCTCGCAGCGGACCAGGAAGAACACCAGGAGGTGGCGGACGTGCGCCAGCATCGGGTCGTCCGGCCGCGCGGCGTGCACCGCGAAGAGGGCGCCCTCGATGGCCTTGGTGACGACCTCGCTCTCATAGAAGCCGCGGACCAGATTGACCTCGGGCATGTGCTCGTAGACGGCGAAGAGCGGGAGCGCCGCGAGCAGGGAGGCGCGAGGGGCGCGCGCCGCCGCGGCCTCCGCGAAGCCGTACGCGAGGTCGCGCGAGCCGTGCCACTTCTCGCACCAGTAGTGCAGCGCCGCCAGATGCGCGCCCATGTGCGCGGGCGCGCGGTCCAGGATCTTCAGCCACAGCTGCTCGAACTCCTCGCGGGGGTACGCGAGACCGCGCGCGATGGACAGCTCGATGATGTACGGGACCGGGTCGCCCGGCGCGAGCAGCGCCGCCTGCGCGCACGCCTCCCGGGCCTCCTCCAGAATGATCCGGAACTCGTCCGTCCCCCGGTCGGCCGTCCGCCACGCCTGCTGGACCAGGAACTCCGCGTGCACCGCGGCGCCACCGGCGTCCTTGGGCGCCTCGGCCCGCCACACCCGCAGCCACTGCCCGCCGGGGCTGTCGCTCACGCCGCCCGGCCGCTGCTGGAGCTCCAGCGAGGCCGCCCCCGCGAAGGCCTGCACCCGCTGCCAGCGCTGCTCGCCGTGCGTCTCCGTGCCCGCGAGGAGCTGCGAGGCGGCCTGCCACCCCTGCGTGCGCTGCACCAGGTCGAGGACTTCCAGGAGATCGGCGTCCGCGCCCGGCATGCGGATGTCCAGCTCCTCCTGGCGCAGGAAGCCGTAGTCCGCCGGGTCCGCGGCGTCCGGCGAGCCGGGCTCGACCTGCCGGATCCCGCCGCGCCTGCGCAGCAGCACGGGTCCGAGGACCGCGCCGATCATGACCACCGCGAACAGGAACCAGAGAATCTCCATGGCTCAAGCGAACCAGACGGGTCCGACAATTGGCGAACCTGCCGGGACGTACCCGTACCGACGTGGACGGAAAGCACCCCCGCGCCCAGGCGGGACGCCCCACCCGCGCACTACGCTCAGGCCGCATGAGTGACTTGCACAGCACGCCCGGCACACAGAGTTTCGAGACCGTGGCGATCCACGCGGGCAACACGGCCGACCCGCTCACCGGAGCCGTCGTCCCGCCCATCTATCAGGTGTCGACCTACAAGCAGGACGGCGTCGGCGGACTGCGCGGCGGCTACGAGTACAGCCGCAGCGCGAACCCGACGAGGACCGCCCTTGAAGAGAACCTGGCCGCGCTGGAGGGCGGCCGCCGCGGGCTCGCCTTCGCCTCCGGCCTCGCGGCCGAGGACTGCCTCCTGCGCGCGCTGCTCGGCCCCGGTGACCACGTGGTCATCCCCAACGACGCGTACGGCGGCACCTTCCGCCTCTTCGCCAAGGTCGTCTCCCGCTGGGGCGTCGAGTGGTCGGTGGCCGACACCTCCGACCCGGACGCGGTGCGGGCCGCGATGACCGACCGTACGAAGGCGATCTGGGTGGAGACCCCCTCCAACCCGCTGCTCGGCATCACCGACATCGCCGCGATCGCCCAGATCGCCCGCGAGACCGGCGCCCGCCTCGTCGTCGACAACACCTTCGCGAGCCCCTACCTCCAGCAGCCCCTCGCCCTCGGCGCGGACATCGTCGTGCACTCCATGACGAAGTACATGGGCGGCCACTCGGACGTCGTCGGCGGAGCGCTGGTCGTCAACGACGCGGCGCTCGGCGAGGAGCTGGCCTACCACCAGAACGCGATGGGCGCCGTCGCCGGGCCCTTCGACGCCTGGCTGGTGCTGCGCGGCATCAAGACCCTCGCGGTGCGCATGGACCGGCACAGCGAGAACGCCACCAAGGTCACCGAGATGCTGACCCGCCACGCGCGCGTGAAGCGCGTCCTGTACCCGGGCCTTCCGGAGCACCCCGGTCACGAGGTCGCCGCCAAGCAGATGAAGTCGTTCGGCGGCATGGTGTCGTTCCAGGTCGAGGGCGGCGAGGAGGCGGCCGTCGAGGTCTGCAACCGCGCCAAGCTCTTCACGCTGGGCGAGTCCCTGGGCGGCGTCGAGTCCCTGATCGAGCACCCGGGCCGCATGACGCACGCCTCGACCGCCGGCTCGCTCCTCGAGGTCCCGGCGGACCTGGTACGCCTGTCGGTGGGCATCGAAGCGGTGGACGACCTCCTCGCCGACCTCCAGCAGGCACTGGGCTAGTCCGTCCGGCACGGACATCCCTCCGCTGCCGGCGAGCAAGCGGCGGGCAGTCCGGCACGGGCATCCCCCCGCTACCAGCGAGTAAGCGGCGGAGTCGTCTCCGAAGGCGGCTCCGCCCACGGCTGCGCGGCCGACGCCCACACGGCGAACGCCACCACGCAGGCGAGCAGCACCACCCACAGGAGCCTGCGCAGCACCACGCGCCTCCGCAGCATCCGCCCGCCCCGCCGCACGGCGTCGTCGAAGAGCCCCGGCGGCACCGACGCCTGCGCACTCTCCAGCAGCCGCCGCACGGCCGTCTCCTTGCGCTCGTACTGGCTCATGGCCGCACCACCCCGCTCAGCGCCCCCGCGGGCCCCCGCGGCGGATGCAGGGCCGTCGCCATGGCACGGGCGCAGATCCCCCGGACCCGGTCGGCGGGCAGCCCGAGAAGCGCGGCGGTCTGTTCCTCGGCCACTCCCTCGTACATCCGGAGCACGAGGATCAGCCGTTCCTGGGGGTTCAGCCGCTCCAGGACGCCACCGTGGCCCCGGTGGCGACGCCAGGCCCCACGGGCGAAGCGGAGGGCGACCTGCTGGCGTGTGCGGTCGTACGGATCCTCGCCGCGCAGCCGGTCCCACGCCGCGTACGTATGCGCGAGGGCGGCGGTGAGCAGGGCACGCGCGCGTGGGTTGTCGTCGGGGCGTTCCGCGGTGAGCAGCGTCGCGGCATGCAGGAGCCTGCCTGCCGCGCCCGCGACGAACGCCTCGAACTCCCGGGCACGGCGGGCGTCCTGGAACGCCTGCCGTTCACGCACCGCGCCTCCCGGCCGCAAGCAGAGGAGGGCAACCCCCGGCAAGGGGGCGTCCTGGTCTCATATGAGGCCAGACGCGGCGCCGGGGTCAAGACTCCGGAGTGGCCGGAACCTCTCCGCCGGGTGCCGCGTGTGACATCTGCCGGGCCGAGAGGGCGGAATTGAAGCGTGTGAGGAGCGCGCAGAAGCTCTCCCGCTCCTGTGGCGCCCAGTCCTGCGTCAGCTCGGCCATCAGCTCGCGCCGCGAGGAACGCACCTCGTCGAGCCTGGCCTGGCCGCGCGGCGACAGCTGGAGCACCACGGCACGGCCGTCCTCGGGGTGCGAGGTGCGCTTGACGAGCCCGGTGTCGACCAGCGGGGCGACCTGCCGGGTGACCGTCGAGGAGTCGATGCCCATGCTCGCCGCGAGCGCCTTGACGCCCATCGGCCCTTCCTTGTCGAGGCGGTTCAGCAGCAGATAGGCGGCACGGTCCATGGAGTTGCGGACCTGGCCTACCCCGCCGAGGCGGGTCTGCTCCGCGCGGCGGGCGAAGACGGCCACCTGGTGCTGCAGGCTGTCGAGAAGGCCGGGTTCACTGGCGGTCGTCATGTCCGGAGTTGTGGGCATGGCCGGGGGCTCACTTCATGCGAGGGCGGTGGGTTGGGGGACAGGGTACGCGGCCACGGCGCGGACCGTACCTGCGCTGCGCAAACCTACGCGCAGAACAGTCTCGGCCCTTGGTCACCGAAGGAGGACTCCGGCGACGGCTGCGAGACTTGGGACCATGAGCTACCGCACGCCGCACTTCCTGCCGACAGTCACCCTCGACGACGTGCGCGGCGCACGGAAGATGCTCTCCGGAGTGGCCCGGATGACGGCGATGGAGGGCAGCAGGCACCTGTCCCAGCTGGTCGGCGCGCCGGTCCACCTCAAGTGCGAGAACCTCCAGCGGACGGGTTCGTTCAAGCTGCGCGGGGCCTACGTACGGATCGCGGGGCTGCTCCCCGAGGAGCGCGCCGCGGGTGTGGTGGCCGCCAGCGCGGGCAACCACGCGCAGGGCGTGGCCCTCGCCTCCTCGCTGCTCGGCGTGGGCTCCACCGTGTTCATGCCCGCCGGCGCACCGCTGCCCAAGGTCGCGGCGACCAGGGAGTACGGCGCCGAGGTGCGGCTGCACGGCCAGGTCGTCGACGAGACGCTGGCCGCCGCGCAGGAGTACGCGCGCGAGACGGGCGCGGTCTTCATCCACCCCTTCGACCACCCCGACATCATCGCGGGGCAGGGCACGGTCGGCCTGGAGATCCTGGAGCAGTGCCCGGAGCTGCGCACCCTCGTGGTCGGCGTCGGGGGCGGCGGTCTCGCGGCGGGCATCGCGGTGGCCGTCAAGGCTCTGCGCCCCGACGTGCGGATCGTCGGCGTGCAGGCGGCGGGCTCCGCGGCCTACCCGCCCTCGCTCGCCGCCGGGCACCCGGTGTCGATCGACAACCCCGCGACCATGGCCGACGGCATCAAGGTCGGACGCCCCGGAGACGTGCCGTTCCAGCTGATCGAGGACCTGGTCGACGACATCGTCACGGTCTCCGAGGACGAGCTGTCCAGCGCCCTGCTGCTCTGCCTGGAGCGCGCCAAGATGGTCGTCGAACCGGCCGGCGCCAGCCCCGTCGCGGCCCTGCTGAGCAGCCCGAAGTCGTTCGACGGCCCGGTCGTGGCGCTGCTCTCCGGCGGCAACGTGGACCCGCTCCTGATGCAGCGCATCCTGCGCCAGGGCATGGCGGCGGCGGGCCGCTACCTGTCGCTGCGGCTGCGCCTGACCGACCGCCCCGGCGCGCTGGCCGACCTCCTCGGTGTGCTGACGGTGATGGATGCCAACGTCCTCGACGTGAGCCACGTACGCACCGATCCGCGCCTCGGTCTCACGGAGGTGGAGGTGGAGCTGCACCTGGAGACGAAGGGCCCCGAGCACTGCGCCGAGGTGGGCACGGCGCTGCGCGAGGCGGGCTACACGGTCATCGGCTGAGCCGCCCGCGGTGCGCCCGCGCGACGGCCGTACCGGCATTTGCCGGGCGCGGAAGGTCCGGCAAACCTAGACTTCTCCCAGAAAGTCCTTCATCCCCGGACCTCTGGGAGAACCCACATGCCAGGCGCCATATACGCCGAAGGCCTGGTGAAGACCTTCGGCGAGGTCAGGGCTCTGGACGGCGTCGATCTGGACGTCCCGGAGGGCACCGTGCTCGGTCTGCTCGGACCGAACGGCGCGGGTAAGACCACCGCGGTGCGCTGTCTGACGACGCTCCTGACCCCCGACAGCGGCCGGGCCTTCGTCGCCGGGATCGACGTGCTCAAGCATCCGAACGAGGTGCGCCGCTCCATCGGCCTCTCCGGTCAATTCGCGGCCGTGGACGAGTACTTGACGGGCCGTGAGAACCTCCAGATGGTCGGTCAGCTCTACCAGATGAAGGCCAAGGAGGCCAAGGTCAGAGCGGGCGAGCTGCTCGACCGGTTCAACCTCGCCGACGCCGCCGACCGCCCCTCCAAGACGTACTCGGGAGGCATGCGCCGCCGCCTCGACCTCGCGGCCGCGCTCGTCGTCTCGCCGCCGGTGATGTTCATGGACGAGCCCACCACCGGCCTCGACCCGCGCAACCGCCAGCAGCTGTGGGAGGTCATCGAGGAACTGGTCTCGGGCGGTACGACGCTGCTCCTGACCACGCAGTATCTGGAGGAGGCCGATCACCTGGCGCACGACATCTGCGTCGTCGACCACGGCCGCGTCATCGCCCGCGGCACCGCCGACCAGCTCAAGGCCAGGACCGGCGGCGAGCGCGTCGAGGTCGTGGTGCACGAGCGCGAGCACATCGCCACCGCCTCCGAGGTCCTGCGCGGCCTCGGCAAGGGCGAGGTCACCGTCGCCGAGCACACGCGCAAGCTGACCGTGCCCGTCACCGGCGGCGCCAAGCTGCTCGCCGAGGTCATCCGCGAGCTGGACACCCGCGGCATCGAGATCGACGACATCGGTCTGCGCCGCCCCACCCTCGACGACGTCTTCATCTCCCTCACCGGCCACGTCGCCGCGCTGGAGGACGAGGACGAGGGCACGAAGGAGGCCGGCAAGTGAGCACCCTCACCGACACGCCGCGCGCGACGGCCCCCAGGCCCGCGGGCGGCATCGGCCAGTCCGTCAGGGACTCCCTGGTCGTCGCCAAGCGGAACCTCATCCGCATGTCCCGCACCCCGAATCCTGTTGGCACAGCTTCGATTCGGTCCAGCTCACCACAGGCCATCCGAGAGACTGACTCCCTTGCCCTTGCGCTCAGGAACCTGATCCGCGTGAGCCGCGACCAGGATCGTGCTCGCGCGTCTCAGCTAGGTAGCGCCTCAGGCATGCGGCGGCCTGACGCCGGGAAGGAGCAGACGAAGTGAGCGCTGTATCCGACCGTCGACCGCTCTTGGCACCTCGCCCTAAAGGCGGCATCAGCCAGTCGGTCCGGGATTCGCTGGTCGTGGCACGCAGGAACCTGATTCGTATGACCAGGATTCCTGAAATGATCCTCTTCGGGGTCATTCAGCCGGTGATGTTCGTGGTGTTGTTCACGTATGTCTTCGGCGGCTCCATCAACATTCCAGGTGCGCCCGGGGGGAGCGCGAGTGCCTACAAGGAATTCCTGATGGCGGGCATCTTCGCGCAGACCGTCACCTTCGCCACCGCGGGCGCGGGCGCCGGTATCGCCGACGACATGCACAAGGGTCTCATCGACCGCTTCCGGTCGCTGCCCATGGCGCGCGGCGCGGTACTCACCGGCCGCACCCTCGCGGATCTGGTGCAGACGGCCGTGACCTTGGCCGTGCTGGCGCTGGTGGCCCTGATCGTCGGCTGGCGCACGCACGAGAACCTTGGAAAGGTACTGGCGGGCTTCGGCCTGCTCCTGCTGCTCGGATACGCGTTCACCTGGATCGGCGCACTGATCGGCCTGTCTGTGCGGACCCCGGAGGCAGCGACCTCGGGGGGGCTGATCTGGTTGTTCCCACTGACGTTCATCTCGAATGCGTTTGTGCCGGTCAACGGGATGCCGAGGTTTCTCCAGTACATCGCCGAGTGGAACCCGTTCAGCGCCACGGTGGCGGCAGCCCGAGAGCTGTTCGGCAACACGATCGAGGGTGTTCCGAAGTCAGTCACCGGAGCTTGGCCGATGGAGCACCCCGTCTTGGCTTCGTTGATTTGGTCCGTGATCATCATCGTGGCGTTCCGCACGCTGGCGGTCCGCAAGTATCGCTCGGCGACCTGACCAAGAGGCGCAGCCACCAACGGAGAGAGCCCCTGCCAGGGGTACAGGCAGGGGCTCTCGCGCTTAAGCCTACGGGGTCAGACCGTCTGAGTGCGCAGGGCGCTTACGAAGGCCCTCAGGCATCACCTGAAACGTCAAAGACACCACCTCAGGAACCTAGCTGTCCCTGACGGTGACACTCCCGTGCGCGAGGGCTCGGGCCCGCGCCCAGAAGATCGGGCGCGTGTCCGCGCTGCCAGGGCGGCGCAACTCCTGGAGCAGGCACAGATCCGTGCGATGCCGGCGACGCTGATCCCGCAGGTCTGCGGCCGAGGGCCCCACGATACGAACGTGAGGCACCAGGACGAGGTCACCGGACACGAGTGATCGAGGGATGACGGCTGAGTGTCCCCTCAGCCGACCGTCAAAACTAGCCCTTGGCCGAGTGCAATCAGCACGGCCATGATGGCACCGACCACCACCAGGACTCCGAGGAGCCGGGCAGTCCGGCGCTGCTCTCCGATGGCGTACCGCACTGTGCGCCACCACTCCTTGCCGAGCTTCATAAGCCTCACCCTTCAGTCTGTGCAGGTGAGTTGAGAGTCCAGGACCCCTCACAGTGATGATTCACGGCGATACGCTGTGCTCCACAAAGAACCGTGGTGAATCGTGGTGAACCGAGCCTTCGGCTCCACGAAAGGGAGGGACACCTTGCCAGGGTCAGCCAGTCGAGCGGTAGAGATTCCGGACGCAATCCCTAAGGGGCCGCTCCGCACGTGGTTGGAGTGGCTGAAGGAGCTGCGCTGGAAGGCGGGAACGCCTTCGCTGTCCGCCATCGCGGAGCGGACCGCAGCGAGAGGGCAGAAGATCAGTACCGCCACGGTGCGGCGCCTGCTGTTGGGAGAGACATGCAGTGAAGGCCCCGCGGTTGCCTTGGCCTACACCCTGGCTGAACTTGACACTCGGCCGGTTGTAGGCCGACCTGCTGACGATTGGGATGCTTTCGATTCACGGTTGTCCGCCCTAATCTCTGGACTGCGTTCCACGAGCGGGATCACACGGAAACTTGCTCCGCTCTATCCTTCTACGTGCCCTATGGAACGGACTGCTACCGGTATCTGTCCCCTCTGCGACCAGTCACATGAAACGGCGGGTGACGAGGGGATCAAAGCAGGGGCAAGAATTGAAATTTTTCAGAAGTTGAACCACCGCGCTCTGCCCGTTCCTGAAGGAGTTTCCGGTGAGTTTGAGCTACCAAGGTCCATCGGCGCTTGCGCCGATGTCGAGCCAGAGGCCAAACGAGTCCTGGCTGAGACGTTGCATGGGATGCTTGGCGCGCTTGAAATAGATGCCGCTGCATTCACACAGAGATGGCACCTGGAGCCCTGGGGTGCACGGGTTTACACAACGGGTGTTGTGGTCCCTTCAAGGGAATTCATCGATCTCCTCGTGCGGCTGTACGAGGAAAAGCATGGCCCGCTGAGCGAAAGGGCAAGAACTCATCTTCTGGCGATGTATGTGGCAGCTCTTGAAGCTGGCACCGGAGCCCCAAGGGCATAGACCAACCGACTCCAATGATGTTGTTACCGCACCCCATCTGATGCAGCATCGCGAGCCGTCTGAGCCTGCGTTGCCGGCTGGCTGTTTGAGACCGAAGGGCAGGAAGGCAGGGCGAAGAAGATGCTGGCTGCGGTGGACAGGTTGGTACCCGCCTTGACAACTTCACCTTTGAACAGAAGCTCGACAGGCTCGATCTGCTTGACGTTCGAGTGCAGATCACCGGCAACGCCCCCTGTCGAGGTCACTGATGAGATGTGGGACAAGGTGCGGGGAACCCTGTCGGGGAACCGACAGTGGACGGAGTTTGGCTCCGGGGAGTAGGAGCGGGCTCTAGAGGCCCTGGCGCCTTACGAGCGTGTCCCTGTGCCGCCTGCACGCGTGCTGCCCCCCATGCTGGTGACAGGCGCGGCCGACCCGGAGTTCGCCGCCGAACGTGCAGCTCAAGGGCGGTGCGAAGACAGCTGCAACAACGCAAAGACCGCGCTGACCCTGCTCGTCCTCGCGGTCGTGGCGCTGCTCGTCGGCTGGCGCGTCCACGAGGGGATCGGGAAGGCGCTCGGCGCCTTCGGCCTGCTGCTCCTGCTCGGCTACGCCTTCACCTGGGTCGGCGCGCTCATCGGCCTCTCGGTGCGCACCCCGGAGGCGGCCACCTCGGGCGGGCTGATCTGGCTCTTCCCGGTCACGTTCATCTCGAACGCGTTCGTGGACTCCAGCCAGATGACGCCCTGGCTGCGGCACGTGGCCGACTGGAACCCCTTCAGCGCCACCGTCCAGGCCTGCCGCGAGCTCTTCGGCAACCCGGGCGTCTCGGCCTCCACGGCCTGGCCTGGCCCATGGAGCATCCGGTCTGGGCCTCGGTGATCTACTCGATCCTGATCATCCTGGTCTTCCGCACGCTGGCGGTCCGCAAGTACCGCTCGGCGACGGCCTGAGGCCTCTGAGAAGACTCCTGAGACCCCTGAGGCACCCTGGCACACGACGGGGCCCCGGCACTCACCGTGCCGGGGCCCTGTCGTGGAAAAGCGGCGTCAGGCCTTGTACGGCTTGGCGTCGAGGATCTTGACGGAGGCGAGCTTGCCGTTCGGCAGTTCGTACTGCGCGTCCGCGCCGATCTTCTTGCCGTTCACGCCCGAGCCCAGCGGGGACTGCGGCGAGTACGTCTCGATGTCGTTGCTCGCGTACTCGCGGGAGGCGAGCAGGAACGTCAGGGTGTCGTCCTCGTCGCCGTCGAAGGCGATGGTCACGACCATGCCGGGCGCCACCATGCCGTCCGCGGCCGGGGCCTCACCGACCTTGGCGGTCTCCAGGAGCTGGGTCAGCTGGCGGACGCGGAGCTCCTGCTTGCCCTGCTCCTCCTTCGCCGCGTGGTACCCGCCGTTCTCGCGCAGGTCCCCCTCCTCGCGCGCCGCCGCGATCTTCGCGGCGATCTCGGTGCGCGCGGGACCAGACAGGTGCTCCAGCTCGGCCTTGAGCTGGTTGTACGCCTCCTGGGTCAGCCAGGTGACGTTCTCGCTGGTCTGGGTCACAGGTGCTCCTCGTAGGTACTGGGAAGACAAAGCATCGCCCTACCCAGAAGGATGTTCCCTTACGGGTGGGCGAAACCACGAGCCTAACAATTGAGGCGGGCCAGGGGGAGGACATAAGCCATCAGAATCGCGTCAACGCAGGTGAGGACGGTAAAGCCGGCCTCGCCGCCGTCGTGTCGGTCCGCGTGTCAGTCGGCGTGGCAGCCCAGCAGCTCGACGCTGGTCGCCTTCGACGTCGTACGGAGCGTGACGACCTTGTCGATGCGGCCCTCGCGCTGGTCGAAGCGGAAGTCCGCGCGGCCGACCTCGGCGCCGGACTCGGCCTGCGAGCGCAGGGTGCAGTAGCCCTTGGCCCCGGCGTCCTTGCGCACCTCCAGGTGCGCCTCGACGGTGGTGGCCGAAACGACGTCGAATTTGATGACCTCGGCGCTGACCTTCGTACCGTTGATGTAGTCGTAGCCGAACCAGCCGACGACGCCGAGCAGGACCACGCCCAGCACGGAGCCCACGACCTTGAGCTTGCGGTCGGCGGCCTCGTCGTCCGTGCGCGAGCGGCCGTACCGCCCTTGGGGAAGCCCCTCGGAAGGCTTCGGACCCACCGCCGCCATGATCGTCCTCCAGGAACAGGGGATGCCGGAATTTTCCGCCCCCCGGTTCCGTCACTATAGAAGCCGCGTGTTGCGCCGGATCACCGAGGGCGCCCGATTACTTGAGGATCGAGTCTTGACTGAGCAGCTTCGACTGATGGCCGTGCACGCCCACCCCGACGACGAGTCGAGCAAGGGCGCGGCCACCATGGCCAAGTACGTGTCCGAGGGGGTGGACGTGCTCGTCGTGACCTGCACGGGCGGTGAGCGCGGCGACATCCTCAACCCGAAGCTCCAGGGTGACACCTACATCCAGGAGCACATCCACGAGGTGCGCAAGAAGGAGATGGACGAGGCGCGCGAGATCCTCGGCGTCAAGCAGGAGTGGCTCGGCTTCGTCGACTCGGGGCTGCCCGAGGGCGACCCGCTGCCGCCGCTGCCCGAGGGCTGCTTCGCGCTGGAGGATGTCGACAAGGCGGCCGGTGAGCTGGTGCGCCAGATCCGTTCCTTCCGTCCGCAGGTCATCACGACGTACGACGAGAACGGCGGCTATCCGCACCCCGACCACATCATGACCCACAAGATCACGATGGTGGCGTTCGAGGGCGCGGCGGACGCGGAGAAGTACCCGGAGAGCGAGTTCGGCCCGGTTTTCCAGCCGCAGAAGCTCTACTACAACCAGGGCTTCAACCGCCCGCGCACCGAGGCGCTCCACCAGGCGATGCTCGACCACGGTCTGGAGTCGCCGTACGGGGACTGGCTCAAGCGGTGGGACGAGTTCGAGCGGGTCGAGCGCACCCTGACCACCCACGTCCCGTGCGCCGACTTCTACGAGATCCGCGACAAGGCCCTGATCGCCCACGCCACGCAGATCGACCCCGACGGCGGCTGGTTCCGCGTCCCGATGGAGCTGCAGAAGAAGGTCTGGCCCACGGAGGAGTACGAGCTGGCGAAGTCGCTCGTCGATACTTCCCTCCCCGAGGACGACCTCTTTGCGGGCATCCGCGACAATGCCTAGCGTGAACGCACATCTGGCAATGACGCATCTCGTCCCTCTTGCCAAGGAGGTCGACGACGACAAGGTGACCCCCGGCGTCCTCGGATTCATCGTCTTCGCGGTGATGGCCCTGGCCGTGTGGGGCCTTATGAAGTCGATGAACCGGCACATGGGCAAGGTCGACTTCAAGGAGCCGGAGACCGGTCGGCGGCCGGGAGCGGGCGAGAAGACGGATGACCGGGCGGTCGGCGCGGCGGCCGGCGGGGACGGCGCTCCGGCGGCGAACCCGGCCCGCAAGCGCGCCGACGGCGACAGGTCCTAGCCGACCGCGAGCCCGGGGGTTAGCCCCACCCGGGCCGGGAGGGCAGCCGGATGCCCTTGGAGGGGTGCGGCTGGGGATGCTGGACGCGGCCTCGGCGCACGCCCTGGCCGCCCCGGATTCCGTAGGAGTTGGCCCGTGCGTGAGCAGGCTTGGCAGAGGTTCCGTTCCCCCTGGACGCGCGGTCGGCGCGGGGTCGTGTCGGTCGGCGCCGCGGTGGCGCTCGGCGTCATGGCGACCGGCGCCCTCGCGCCCGTGGCGTCCGCGGCGTCCGCGGGGCCCGCGCCGCACGCCCCCAGGACGGACGCCGTCCAGCGGGGCCTGGACTCCCTCGTCCGCTCCGACCACGTGCCCGCCGCGCTGGCGAGCGTCAAGCACGGCAAGGGCCCCACCCGCACCTACACCGCAGGCGTCGGCGATCTGGCCACCGGTGCGCCGGTGCCCAGGGACGGCCGGGTGCGGATCGGCAGCAACACCAAGACGTTCACCGCCGTCGTCGTCCTGCAACTGGTCGGCGAGGGGAAGATCGCCCTCGACGCCCCGGTCGACACCTACCTCAAGGGCGTCGTACGCGGAGACGGGATCGACGGCCGCCGCATCACCGTCCGCCAGCTGCTCCAGCACACCAGCGGGCTCCCCGACTACACCAAGTACCTCGGCGACGACGTCCGCCACTACGAACCCCGCGAGCTCCTCGACATCGCCCTCCGGCACAAGGCCGACTTCGACCCCGGCGAGAAATGGGCGTACAGCAACACGAACTACGTCCTGGCCGGCCTGATCGTCCAGGAGGTCACCCGGCGCCCCCTCGCCGAGGCGATGGAGCAGCGGATCATCAAGCCCCTCGGACTGCGCCACACCTACTTCCCCGCCCCCGGTGACGCCACCATCCGCGGACCGCACCCCAAGGGCTACTACCAGGACCCGGCGGGCGGCGCGCCGCACGACATCACGGAGATGGACCCCTCCTGGGGCTGGGCGGCGGGCCAGCTGATCTCCACCAACTCCGACCTCAACCGCTTCTTCACCGCACTCCTCTCCGGCGACCTCCTCCGGGACGAGCAGCTCGCCCAGATGCGTACGACGGTCCCCGCGGAGACGCCCTTCGCCCCGGGCGCCCGCTACGGCCTGGGTCTGGTCAGTACGCCGCTGTCGTGCGGCGGCGTCTACTGGGGTCACGGCGGCAGCATCCCGGGATACGAGACCCGGGGCGGGGTCAGGGGGGACGGGAAGGCGGCCGCCAACGTGGCGGTGACCATCCAGCCGAACGACACGGCGACCAAGAGGCACGTCGAGCGCGTCGTGGACACGGCTCTGTGCCGCCCCGGCCGGTGAGCCTCGGCGGGGCGCCCCGAGCGCCGCTACCGGTGCCGGTTCACGGAGCGGGCGCCGCCTGGGCGGAAGTGGACGCCGTCTGAGCGGAAGGGGGCGCCGCCTGGGCGGGCGCGGGCGCCGAGGTCGCCACCGCTGCCAGTTCCTCCGCCACGGCGTCGGCGATCCGCCCGGAATCGTCCGGGCCGAGGTGGCTCACGACGGTGAGCACGTAGGCGTCGGCGGTCTGGACGAGGCTGACGCTCGTGGTGCCGGGGGAGGAGAGCGCGGGCAGGGAGACGACGCTGCTCAGGCGGCGGCCGTGCAGGTGGCTCGGGTTGTCCCGCCACTTGAACGCCGTGCACACGGCGGTGGTGATCTCGGGCCGCGCCATGCGGGTGGCCAGCACCGTCGTCAGCCAGGGCAGCCTACGTACGACACGCTCCAGGACGGGGAGGACCACCTGGTGCGTCCCGCGGCGCTCGGGGAGGTCCGCCATCAGCTTCTGGCACGCGTGCAGGCGCCCCGCCGGGGAGTCGGTGCCGAGCGGCAGCGGCAGACGGACGGCGGTGATGAGGTTGCCGAGCTGCTGCGCCTCGCACCGGCTCCGCAGATCCACGGGCACGGTGGCGTAGAGAGGAGCCGAACCCCGGGGCCCCGACGAGGCGGTGCCGTAGCAGGCGGGGAGGGCCCCGGCCAGGGCGCCGAGGAGTAGTTCGTTCAGGGTCGCCCCGCGTCCGTCGGCCGGACGGCGGCGGGCCGAGCGCACCACGTCCGGGTCGAGCCGGGTGACGGCGAGCGAGGGACGGGTCCCGCCGGGCGCCGACGGCAGGCGCATCCCCGGGGCGTTGCTGTCCCGGAACTCCCTGAACAGGTCGGCGGGCCGGACGGAGAGCCGCCGCCGCGCCGCGGGACCCGGCACCGCTGCCCCGGTCCGGGCGGGCCGGGAGTCGTCCATGAGGAGGCGGAGGAGCGTCCCCATGGAACTGCCGTCCAGGAGCGCGTGGTGGGCAAGGAGCACGAGGGCGTGTTCGCCGGTGGGAGCCGCCTTCGGCACAAGCAGCTGCCACGGGGGCCGGTCGGACCGCAGCCGCCGGCCGACAGACGCGGCCATGAGCGGCTGCGGCTCCAGGTCGGAGGCGCGGACGTGCTCAGCGGCGTCGAACGGCCCCGGGACCGCCCAGCGGTGGCCGGAGAGCGCCGCCGGTCCGCGGGGCGGCACAAGGACCTGGTGCATCCGGTCGAGCCCTCCCCACCGCTCGCTGACGCGGGACCGCAGCTCGCCCAGGTCGAAGGGGTCTCCCGTGAACAGCGCGACGGTGCCGATCGTCCCGGGCAGCCCGTCGCGCACGAAGCCCTCGTCAAGCCCCGAAAGCCTCGGTTTCCGCCCCATCAGCGACCTCGGTTTCCGCCTCATCAGCGCTGGGCCGAGTCGAGGACGACGCAGGCGTTGTGCCCGCCGAAACCGAAGCTGTTGCTGAGCGCCGGTCCCGCGGAGAGCTTGCGGGGCCGGACGACGACGTCCAGCTCGCACTGGGGGTCGAGCCGCGTGAGGTGGGCGGTGGGCGGCAGGAGCCCTTCGTGCAGCGACATGGCGGTGATCACGGCCTCCAGCGCTCCCGCCGCCCCCAGGGAGTGGCCGGTCACCGACTTGGAGGCGGTCACCGGCACGGCGGCGGGACCGAACACGGAGGTGATGGCGCGCGCTTCCGCCAGGTCGTTGAGCGTGGTGCCGGTGCCGTGCGCGTTGACGTGGGTGACGGCGTCGGGCGCGATACCGGCGTCGGCGAGCGCCTGCTCCATGCACGCGGTCGCACCGGCGCCGTCGGGGTGCGGTGCCGTGAGGTGGTGGGCGTCGGATGTGCACCCGTACCCGATCAGGGTGGCGTAGATCCGCGCGCCCCGGGCGCGGGCGAGGTCCAGCCGTTCCAGCACCATGAAGGCGGCCGCCTCCGCGAGGAGGAACCCCCGCCGCTCCGCGTCGAACGGCCGTGACGCGCGGGCGGGTTCGTCGCACTCGGTGACCATGGCGCCGGACCGTGCGAAGGCGAGCGCGGTCGTCGCGGTGAACGGGCTCTCGTGGCCCCCGGTCACGACGGTGTCGGCGCGCCCGCTCCGGATCAGCTCCATCGCCTCGCCCACCGCGTGGGTGCCCGAGGCGCAGGCGGTGGAGAGGGTGAGCGAGGGGCCGGTGATACCGAACTTGGAGCTGATCCAGTACGCACCGGCGTTGGGCATCACCCGGGCCGGGTAGAGCACGTCGGGCTGCCCGATGCCGTGCTCCTGGCTGATCACTCCACCGTAAGTGGTGCCGGTGACGACCGCCGCGCGACCGGCGGGGGTGTGCAGCCCTCCGGCGTCCGTGACCGCGTCCATGGCGGCGCAGACCCCCAACTGCACCGAACGGTCCGTCCGTTTCACCTCTTTCGGGGTGAGGTAGCCCTCGGGCGTGAAATCGGGCATGGGGTAGGCGGGGTGGACGACGGTGTTCTCGTCGTCGAAGGCGTGCAGGGTGGCCGTGGAGCGTGAGTGGAGGAGGTTCTCCCACAGTTCACGCGTCGTGGCCCCGGCCCCGCAGCGGACTCCGAGGCCCGTGACCGCGACTGCGTCTTCGCGTGTCATCCAGCGACCACGCCCGGGGCGGACTCGGTGCGCTGCCTCACGATGAGGTCGGCGACGTCGCCGACCGTGGAGACCGCGGCGGGGTCGGTTCCCTTGAGGGATACGCCGAACAGTTCCTCCGAGGCCACCTGCAATTCGGTGACGTCCAGGCTGTCGGCTCCGAGATCGGCCACGAGCCGGGCCTGCGGCACCACGTGCTCGGGTGGTACGGACATGATGTGCGCGCAGAGGGTGCGCAGCTCGTCCCAGACGTCTTCGTACTCTGCTTCCACGGTGCTTTTCCCTACTTCTGCTGTCGTCACTTCTGCTGTCGTGTCTTTTGGTGTCGTCATGTCTTCCGCTGCCTCCGTGCCAACGCCTCGAACTCGTCCACCACGGCGTCGGCGAGCCGCTGGGCGCTGTGGGGAAGCAGGTGGCAGACCACGGTGAGCGTGCAGGCACTGTTGTTCTGCGCCAGCAGGAAGCTCGCGCTCCCCGGCCGGTGCAGCGGGGGCAGCCCCACGACGTGCCGCAGTCGGCTGCCCTGGAAGGCGGATGACGTGTCACGCCACTTCAGGACGGTCGTCGCTGTCGCCGCGAAGGTGGGCCGAGCGGCTCTGTCGGCCATCCGCGCGACCGTCCACGGCGCCACACGCTTGACCGTTTCTCCCCACGGGAGCAGTGCGGCGGCGTGGACGCCGGACCGTGCGGGCACCGTCTGCAGCGACGTACGGCAGACCCGCAGGCGAGCCACGGGGTCGTCGACGTCGAGGGGCAGCGCGACCTGGACGGCCGTGGCGCCGTTGCCCAGTTCGTGCTCGTTGTCCCGGGCGCGCAGATCGCACGGCACGGCCGTGTACACGGGCCGCGTGCCCGGCCAGTGGGGCGAGGGGCCGAAATGCGCGCGCAGCGCCCCGGCCACCGCACTGATCAGCAGCTCGTTCGGCGTCGCGCCGCGCGTGCCCAGGGGGTGCCGACGCGCGGCTCGGAACGTATCGCTCGACAGTGTGCGTACGGCGATCGAGGGGGACGTCCGGTGCGGCGAAGGCGTGGGGAGGGCCTGTCCGCGGGCCGTCAGCGCCTTGAGTTCCCTGCCCACGGCACCGAGCCGGACGCGGGGCAGCGGCGGGCGGCCGGTGGCCCGTACGGGGACGATGTCGTCCATCAGGGCGTGCAGCAAGGTCTCCAGGGAGCGCCCGTCGAGCAGCACGTGCTGGGCCACGAGCGCCAGGGCGAAGCCGCCTTCCGGCCCGCCCGGGACGACGTGGAGCCGCCAGGGCGGCGGACCGTCGGGGAGCGGGCGGTCGAATACATCCGCCCACAGGTCGTCCAGCCCGTGCCGCGCGGCGAGGACGTGCGTCGCGGGGCGGAACGGCTCTCGTACGACCCAGTGGGCGCGGCGTCGGTGCGCCGCCCGGCGCCCGTCGCCCCCCGAGACGCCCGAGGTATCCGGGGAGTCCGGGGCGCCCGGGGAGTCCGGGGAGTCCGAGGTGCCCGGGGCGTTCGAGGTGTCGAGCACCTGGCTCATCCGCCGCAGGGCCGTCCAGCGTTCGGCGACGCGTGCCCGGACCTCCCGCAGCTCGGGCGCTTCCCCCTTGAAGACCGCCGCCATACCGACCACACCAGGGCACCCGTTGAGCAACAACGCCTCATCGGGGAAGGACAGTCTCATGCGATACGTGGCCAACTTCTCCTCCGCTGCGGGATCTTCACTCCTCGACGCCTGTTGCTCACGGTCACAGGAGAAACGAGATTCACATCGGTGAGTTACGATCCGGCGCTTCCTGTCGGTGTGCCGGGCCCCGCGCCGGTCACCGTGCCGGAGCGCTGAGTTGGGGCCCGACGGCCCCGGCGAGGGAGGTCAGTTCGCGGCCGAACGCGTCGGCCAGCAAACGGGCTTGGCCCGCGGGGGTGTGGCTGACCACGCAGAGGGTGAACGTGTTCGCGTAACTCGTCAGGGTGAGGCTGACCGCCCCCGGGATCTGTACCCGGCCCAGCGGGATCACCCTCTCCAGCGGCGCGCCGTCCAGGGACCACGGGCCCCGGGGCCATCTGATCGCCGTACAGGACACGGGGGCCCACCGGGGCGAGGCGGCGCGCCTGGCGAACAGGCGCAGCCCCCAGGGGCCCAGCCGGGCGGCGGCGCAGAGCAGGCGGGTGGTGGTGTCCGGGCCCTGCGTGGGGCCCGGGGCGGCCGACGAGGCCCGGCAGGCCGCCAGGCGCTCCCGGGGGTCGGCGATTTCCACGGGGAGCGGCAGCCGCACCGCCGAGACGATGTTGCCGAGCGTCGCCGCCTGCTCCGGCGTGCGCAGGTCCACGGAGTACACGCCGTGCAGCGGGCGGGAGGCCCCTGCCCGGCCTTCCGGCTCGCCGTGGACGGCTCGCAGGGCGCCCGCGGATGCCGCGAGCAGCACTTCGTTGAGGGTCGCGCCGAGGCCGGGCAGGGCCCGGCGGGCGGCCCGCACCGCGTCCGTGTCCAACTCCGTCCAGGCGAGGTCCCGCCGGGTAAGCAGCGGCTTCGCGGAGAGCGGCAGGGCCCGCCCGGAGCGCAGCGCGTCGAACAGCCGACCGGAGTCCTGCGCCTGTCCGTCCGGCGTCCTGCCTTCGGGGCGGGTGGGCCGAGGAATCCGAACAGGTGGCGCAGCCTTGGGGGTTGCGGCCCCGCGACCCGTGCCTCCGTCGAGGAGTCCGCTCATCAGCAGCTCCAAGGACCGCCCGTCCATGAGCGCGTGATGGACGGTCAGTACGAGCGCGAACCGCTGCTGCGCGGCGTCCTCTTGGCGGCCCGCCCGTACGAGCCGCAGCCGCCAGGGCGGAAGGCCGTAGGGCACGGGCTGGGCGACCAGGCGGCCGAGCAGACCCGTGAACGCCCCCTCGCCTTCGCCCTCGTCCTCTGCTTCGAGGACATGGGTGCGTACGTCGAAGTCGTCGAGCGGCAGCCAGTGATGCGGGCGCAGCCACGCGGGCCGGGCGGGCCGCAGCAGGGCCCGGCGCAGCAGGGGCAGGCCGCCCCAGCGCTCGGCCACGCGGTCGCGGAGATCGGCGAGGCGCGGCGGTTCCCCCGTGAACAGCGCGGCCATTCCGATAGGGGGGTCGGGGAGGGCGCCCGTGCCGCAGAGAAGTTCCTCCACGGCCGAGAGGGCAATACTATTTTTCATGTGAGGCGCTGACGGCCGGCGCGGCATCGAGGAAGGCGGCGATCTCGCCCAGCGTCGTGTCGAGGGTGAGCTGGTCCTCGCTGAACGGCCGGCCGCTCCGGTTCTCCAGGGCGACGGCGAACTCGACCTGCGCGAGCGAGTCCAGATCCACGTTCTCCATCGTGGAATCGGGTGACAACTCCTCTTCCACACAACGGAATTCGCTCACCAGAATATCCACGACGGTGCTGTATCCCGTGGCCATCACATCTCCTCGTGACGTCGGAACGAACCGGCTGCCGCCGGTTCCTGTGACCCCCAATCCTCACGCCGCGACACGGCATTACCGGCCGACCATGGGCATTTCACCTATATGGATTAATCGCGCGGTACCTCCACCCCCATCACCTCGCGCGCGTGCCGGCTCGGCACCATGCCGAGGCGCCACGCCTGCCACCCCGTCTCCAGCTCGGCGCCCCGCTCCAGGAGCAGCCCGTACGCCTGGAAGTAGTCGGCGAGCTTGCCGTCGCGCGTCGGGTGGTCGGCGCGGGCCAGCTGGTTCAGCTCCTCCTGGGCGACGGCCGTGCCGATCTCCCAGCCGCCCGGCGAGGCGTACGGCAGCAGGGTGCAGCGCAGGAAGCGGGCCCAGTCCTCGCCGCGGCGGTCGCCGTAGGAGGTGAACAGGGCGACCGCCTCGTCGCACAGGGCCAGCGCCTGCTGGGCGCGGGTGTTGCCCGCGTCCACGACCGCCAGCTCCAGACACGTCCACGCCTCGCCGTGCGCGACGCCGATCCGCTGGAAGTCGGCGCGGGCGTCCACCAGGAGCTGGCGGGCGAAACCGGAGTTGCGCAGCGAGCCGGTCTGGGCGGCGCGCTGGTCGCGGGTGACGCGCGCGGAGTGGTGGCGGGCGCACGCGAGGCCGTACACGTCCCGCATCCGGGAGAACATCGTGCGCGCCCGCTCCAGGTCGCGTACCGCCTGGTCGAGGCTGCCGGTCTCCTCCAGGGCCTGGCCGAGGTAGTACAGGGTCCAGGCCTCGCCGCGCGCGTCCTCGTTGTCGCGGTGCCGGGAGGCCGCCTGGCGCAGACCGTCGACCGCGGGCGAGGGGTCGCCGTCCACCAGGCGGGCCCGCGCGAGCTGGGTCATGGCCCAGGCCTCGCCGCGCTGGTCGCGCGTGCGGCCGTACAGGTCGAGGGCCGCGCGCAGCTCACCCTCCGCGCGCGGCACGTCGCCCATGCGCAGGCGCAGCTGCCCGAGCTGGAAGTGCGTCCAGGCCTCGCCGTGCACGGAGCCGCTGGCGCGGTGCAGGGCGAGCGCGCGCCGGAGCATGTCGAGGGCGTGCGCGAGGTGGGCGCGGTCGCGCTCCACCGCGGCGAGGGCGTGCAGCGTCCAGGCGCGGTCGCCCGCCAGCTCGTCGGAGGCCTGTAGGTCCAGCGCCTCCGTCAGCCGGGCCGCGGCCTCCGTGAGATTGCCCTGGTGGTGCAGGGTGATGCCGAGGGAGCCGAGCGCGCGGGCTGCGGCGGCGTCCTGGTGGGCCTCGAAGTAGAGGTCGACGACGGAGTTCAACGTCGTACGGGACTGGTCGAGTTCGCCGAGCTGGCGGGCCGCGATGCCCGTGCGCCACTGCACGCTCCGGCCGAGCAGACCCTGGTCGATGGCCTGGGTGAGTTCGTTGATCTCGCCCAGGCGGTAGAGGTCGCCGCGCAGCAGGCAGTAGTCGCACAGGGCGCCGAGGAGGTTCAGGACGACGCGCTGGTCGACGTCCTCCGCGTGCCGCAGCGCCGCCGTGATGAACGTCGACTCGTCGTCCAGCCAGCGCAGCGCCGCTTCCAGGGAGGCGAAGCCGTGCTGCCCGAACTGGTCCGCGCGCGTGGACGTCTTGCCGTCGACCAGGCGGATCACCGTGTCCGCCAGCTCGCCGTAGCTGGCGATGAGCCGCTCCTGCGCGGTGGTGCGCTCGGCGGGCTCCTCCTCGTCCAGGAGGCGGGCCAGGGCGAAGGAGCGTACGAGGTCGTGCAGGCGGTAGCGGCCGCCCTTGAGCCGGTCGACGAGGCCCGCGTCGGAGAGCGCGGTGAGGTGGCGGCCCGCCTCCTGCTCGTCCGTGGCGAGCAGCGCCGCCGCGGCGGCCGGGCCCAGCGAGGCGCGCCCGGCGAGGGCGAGGCGCCGCAGCAGCCGCCGGGCGGTCTCGGACTGGTCGGTGTAGCGCAGCCACAGGACGCGCTCGACGGGGGCGACCTTCTCGGCGGGACCGTACGCCGCCAGGTCGGCGGCCAGTTGGCGCGGTGTACGCGGGCCGAGCGAGGAACCGGCGGCGCGCAGCGCGAGCGGCAGACCGCCGCACAACTCCCTTACCGCGTCCGCCGATTCGGCGTCGTAGGGCCCCGAAAGATCCTCGGCGGACTCGCGCAGCAGCTCCTCCGCGCCCGCCTCGTCCAGTGCCTCGACCGGCAGCCGGTGCACCCAGGCGGGCAGGTCGGAGGGGAGTTCCAGGGGCTCACGGGCGGTGACGAGGACGAGGCTGTCGGAGCGCTCGGGGATCAGAGTGCGCACCTGTTCGGCATCGCCCGCGTCATCGAGGACGATCGCCACCGGCACGCCCGTCAGATACTGGTGGTACAGCTCGCTGAGCCGCTTGACCTGCTGTTCCTGCGAGGAACGCTCCCGGAAGAGCAGCTGCTCGCGCGGCGCGCCCAATCGGTTCAGGAGATGCATCAGCGCGTCGCGCGTCGACAGCGGGGTCTCCCGCGGGGCGGCGCCGCGCAGGTCCACCAGGCACGCGCCGCGGAACTGGTCGCGCAGATCGTGCGCGGCCCGCACCGCGAGCGACGACCTGCCCGAGCCCGGCGCGCCGTACAGCATGACGACCGTGGGCCGGGTGTCGGTGCTGGCGCGCGCCGCGTGCACCCAGCGGGCGATCTGTCCCAGCTCGTTCCTGCGGCCGGCGAAGGGGCCGTCGTTCTGCGGGAGTTGGGAGAAGGACCGTTCCAGCGCGGAGCGCCTGCGGGCGGCCGCGCTCTTGTCGGTGCCCCGCAGCTGCGGCGCGGTCTTCTTCGTCGTACGCGTGCCCGTCGACGCGGCGAGGACCCTCTGCTGGTCGATGAAGGGCCTGATGCCCCGCACCTCCAGCGCCGTCAGCCACTGGAGCCGCAGCTGCTCGGGCCCGCCCGGCTGGCTGAGCGCCCCGGCGCGGCGGCTGGCCGCCGGCACGTGGGAGGCCGTCACCTTCAGGACCGTCGCCGCCGCGCCCGCCACGGCGACGACCGCGCCGGTGCCGAGAGCCGTGCCGACGCTCGTGCCGAACGACAGGTCGGAGACCCCGGCGGCAACGGCGGCAACCACCGCCACCAGCAGGGGAGTTCCGGCGCCCTCGCGCGCGTACCGCTCGCCGAAGCTGAGCCGTCCGGCGTCCGCCTCGTCCAGCGCCCGGGTGTACGCCTCGTACTCCTCGGCGGCCGTCTGCGCCATGGCGTCGAGCGAGGCGCGCGCCCGCGAGAGCAGGATGCCCCCGTCGACACGCCCGCCCGAGCGCCGCACCTCTTCCTCCACGGCCCGTGCCAACAGCCGCTCGGCCTCGGCCCGATGGCTGTCCCGCATATGGGTCCCCCTCCGAGAGCAACAGTCACCAGCGGCCACAAGTGTGCTGCGTACGGGCGCTCGGCGCGAGGGAGTGGGCGGATCAGGGCCCGGCGTACGTGAGCCGGGCGCCCGGTGTGCGCGAGTATGGGGGCATGCCGAACCGACTGGCCCATGAGACGTCCCCCTACCTGCTCCAGCACGCCGACAACCCCGTCGACTGGTGGCCCTGGTCGGCCGAGGCCTTCCAGGAGGCGCGCGAGCGCGGTGTGCCGGTGCTGCTCAGCGTCGGGTACAGCAGCTGTCACTGGTGTCACGTCATGGCGCACGAGTCCTTCGAGGACGAGGCGACGGCCGCGCTCATGAACGAGAAGTTCGTGAACATCAAGGTCGACCGCGAGGAGCGGCCCGACGTCGACGCCGTCTATATGGAGGCCGTGCAGGCCGCGACCGGCCAGGGCGGCTGGCCCATGACCGTCTTCCTCACCGCCGACGCCGAGCCCTTCTACTTCGGTACGTACTTCCCGCCCGAGCCCCGGCACGGAATGCCCTCCTTCCCGCAAATCCTCGACGGCGTCCACCGGGCGTGGACGGACCGGCGCGGCGAGGTCGCCGAGGTCGCGCAGAAGATCGTGCGCGAGCTGGGGGAGCGGCAGCTCACCCACGGCACCGGGGAGAAGCCCGGCGAGGACGAGCTGGCGCAGGCGCTGCTCGGCCTGACCCGTGACTACGACGCGGCGCACGGCGGCTTCGGCGGCGCGCCCAAGTTCCCGCCGTCGATGGCGGTGGAGTTCCTCCTGCGCCACTACGCCCGCACGGGCGCGGAGGGCGCGCTCCAGATGGCCGCCGAGACCTGTGAGCGGATGGCGCGCGGCGGCATCTACGACCAGCTCGGCGGCGGTTTCGCCCGTTACTCCGTGGACCGGGAGTGGGTGGTGCCGCACTTCGAGAAGATGCTGTACGACAACGCGCTGCTGTGCCGGGCGTACGCCCATCTGTGGCGGGCCACGGGCTCGGACCTCGCGCGGCGCGTGGCGCTGGAGACCGCGGACTTCATCGTCCGCGAACTGCGCACGAACGAAGGCGGGTTCGCCTCCGCGCTCGACGCGGACAGCGAGGACCCGGCGACGGGCAAGCACGTGGAGGGCGCGTACTACGTATGGACGCCCGCGCAGCTGCGTGAGGTGCTGGGGGAGGCCGACGCGGAGCTGGCGATGGCCTGTTACGGCGTGACGGAGGAGGGCACCTTCGAGGAGGGCGCCTCCGTGCTGCAACTCCCGGCTGTCGAGGGCCCGTTGGCGGACGCCGCGCGGCTCGCCTCGGTGCGGGAGCGGCTGCTCGCCGCGCGTGCCGAGCGGCCGTCGCCCGGCCGTGACGACAAGGTCGTCGCCGCCTGGAACGGCCTCGCGATCGCCGCGCTCGCGGAGGTGGGCGCGTACTTCGACCGGCCGGATCTCATCGCTGCCGCCGTGGGCGCCGGCGATCTTCTCGTACGTCTCCACATGGACGCCCGCGCGCGGCTCGCCCGCACCTCGAAGGACGGTCGCGTCGGTGCCAACGCGGGCGTCCTGGAGGACTACGCCGATGTGGCCGAGGGCTTCCTCGCGCTGGCCTCCGTGACGGGGGAGGGTGTGTGGCTGGAGTTCGCCGGTTTCCTGCTCGACCACGTCCTCGCGCACTTCGTCGACGAGGAGAGCGGGGCGCTGTTCGACACGGCGGTGGACGCGGAGCGGCTCATCCGGCGGCCGCAGGATCCCACGGACAACGCGGCGCCCTCCGGGTGGACGGCGGCGGCCGGTGCGCTCCTGTCGTACGCGGCGCATACGGGGGCCGAGCCGCACCGGAGCGCGGCGGAGCGGGCGCTCGGCATCGTCAAGGCGCTCGGCCCTCGCGTGCCGAGGTTCATCGGGCACGGGCTGGCGGTCGCCGAGGCGGCGCTCTCCGGTCCGCTGGAGGTGGCCGTCGTGGGCGAGGTCCTGGGGGACCTGCACCGGACGGCGCTGCTCGGCTCGGCGCCGGGGGCGGTGGTGGCGGCGGGTCCGCCCGGCTCCGACGAGCTGCCGCTGCTCGCGGGGAGGGGGCTGGTGGACGGGCTCCCGGCGGCGTACGTCTGCCGTTCCTTCGTGTGCGGGGTGCCGGTGACTGATGCGGGGGCGCTGGCCGAATCCCTCTCCTAGCCGGTGGCTCCGGGCTCCTTCCTGGCCCGCCGCTTCGCGGCGGATGCCTCCCACCCACCCACCCGTTCGCCCCGCGCTGGAGACGTGGACGTAGGGGGTGGGTGGGCGGGAATCTTGAGCCTGTCCGGGGACGTGCCGGGTGGCGTGAATTGGAGCCCGTCCAAGGACGTGCCGGGTGCGGAAATCTGAGCCCGTCCGGCGTTTGAGGACGAGTCCGGCGGAGCCGGGGATTGGGCTAGCGCAGAGCCCCGCCGAAGTCCCTCAGCGCCCCCGCCACAATCGCCGAGAGCCGATCATGATGGGCGCCCCGCCAGTAAACGCGGGAGCACTCCCCGCACTGGGCGAACACCTCGTACGTGCCCCGGGTGCCGCCTTCGAGGAGGTCCGTCACCTCCTCCTTCGTGGTCGCCCGCAGCGAGCCGTTGCAGGCCGTGCACCGCGTCCAGGGCCGCAGCTCCGGGGCGAACCGGCCGAGTACGTCACGGAGCTGGTCCTCGGGGCGGTCGCTGTAGACGTACGCTCCCGCCCACAGCTCGCGGCGCCGCAGCAGCCCCCGGTCACGGCTCAGCAGAACGCGCCGCTCGGCGGCGGAGAGCGCGGCGAGCGCCGGATCGCCGAGGTCCGTGCTCTCGTACGCCGCGTCGACGCCGAGCAGCCGCAGCCGCCGGGCCAGCGTGCCGAGATGGACGTCGAGGAGGAACCGGAGCGGGGCCCCCGGCACCGGCTGGGGGCGGCTCACCGCGCGTACGAAGAGGGACTCGCCCGCCCCCGGAACGTGTCCGGCGGCGACCTCGCGGCCGTCCACCACGAGCGCGCCGACCTCGGTCAGCGGGACACCGAGGGACTCGACCACGTGCCCGAGCGTGGCCGCGCCGTCCGTAACGGCCCTGGTGGGGCCATTCCTACGCTCCTGGGGGACGAACACGCCCAGCTCGGGGGCGAAACTGACGAGGATCTCCGGACCGTTCATGCGGTCAGGATGGCAGCCGGGGGACGGATCAGCCGTGTCGGTATGCCACCAGGGAGATGCCGATGTAGTGCACGGCGAAGGCCGCCAGCGTCAGCGAGTGGAAGACCTCGTGGAAGCCGAAGAAGCGGGGCGAGGGGTTCGGCCGCTTGATGCCGTAGATCACGCCGCCCGCGCTGTAGAGCAGCCCGCCGACGACGACCAGGACGAGCACGGCGATGCCGCCCGTACGCATGAAGTCCGGCAGGAAGAAGACGGCGGCCCAGCCCATCGCGATGTAGCACGGCGTATAGAGCCAGCGGGGGGCGCCGACCCAGAACACGCGGAAGGCGATGCCCGCGACGGCCGCGCCCCAGATGCCCCAGAGCAGCCACCGCCCCTTCGAATCGGGCAGCAGCAGCATCGTCAGCGGGGTGTAGGTGCCCGCGATGATCAGGAAGATGTTGGAGTGGTCGAGCCGACGCAGGACGCCGTCCGCGCGCGGGCTCCAGTTCCCCCGGTGGTAGAGCGCGCTCACACCGAAGAGGAGGCAGGCGGTCAGGGCGAAGACACCGCAGGCGATCCGGCCGCGGGTGGAGTCGGCGAGCGCGGTCAGCACCAGGCCGGCCACGACCACCGCGGGGAACATGCCGGCGTGCAGCCAGCCCCGCATCTTCGGCTTGACGGGCAGCGGCATTTCCTGCGGGGACGGGACGAGCGAGGGGGAGTCCTCGGGTTCCGGAAGCGCTTCGGAGACGGAGGCGGTCATGGTCCGCATCGTACCTACGCCCCCGTAAGTCGGACATCAACCGGACATCAACCGAACGTAAACCACTCATCAAATCGGACGGAACCCCCGCCCGCGCCCGAAGCCGTACAAGTGGCGATCCTCACGCCGCTCAGGTGTGAGGCCCTCTGGACAGATGCGCGGCCGCGTCGGATGATCAAATGAGTGCGGTCGGCACCGGATGAGCGCCAGAGGATTTACACGTGAAGCGTCCGGGTCGCAGCCCCCACGGGGCATACATCCTCAAAAACCCCTCGATTAGGAGCAATCGTGGCGCGCGACATCGCGGCTCCCAGCACCCCGACCAACACCGTCCCGACCCGTCACAAGGAGCTTCTCGCCTGGGTCGAAGAGATCGCCGACCTGACGCAGCCGGACAGTGTGGTCTGGTGTGACGGCTCCGAGGCGGAGTACGAGCGCCTGTGCGAGGAGCTCGTCGCCAAGGGCACCTTCAAGAAGCTCGACCCGGTCAAGCGCCCGAACTCGTACTACGCGGCCTCCGACCCGACCGATGTCGCGCGCGTCGAGGACCGCACCTTCATCTGCTCCGAGAAGGAGGAGGACGCGGGCCCGACCAACCACTGGAAGGCCCCCGCCGAGATGCGGGAGATCTTCCAGGGCGCCGATGGCGAGGGCGGCGTCTTCCGCGGTTCGATGAAGGGCCGCACGATGTACGTCGTGCCCTTCTGCATGGGCCCGGTCGGCTCGCCGCTGTCCGCGATCGGCGTCGAGATCACCGACTCCGCGTACGTCGCCGTCTCCATGCGCACCATGACCCGGATGGGCCAGGCGGTCCTGGACGAGCTGGGCGAGGACGGTTTCTTCGTCAAGGCCGTCCACACGCTCGGCGCCCCGCTCGCCGACGGCGAGGCCGACGTGCCGTGGCCCTGCAACTCCACGAAGTACATCTCGCACTTCCCCGAGGACCGCGAGATCTGGTCGTACGGCTCCGGCTACGGCGGCAACGCCCTGCTCGGCAAGAAGTGCTACGCCCTGCGCATCGCCTCCGTCATGGCGCGCGACGAGGGCTGGCTGGCCGAGCACATGCTGATCCTCAAGCTGACGCCTCCGCAGGGCGAGTCCAAGTACGTCGCCGCCGCGTTCCCCTCCGCCTGCGGCAAGACGAACCTCGCCATGCTGGAGCCCACGATCTCCGGCTGGACCGTCGAGACGATCGGCGACGACATCGCCTGGATGCGCTTCGGCGAGGACGGCCGCCTCTACGCGATCAACCCCGAGGCCGGCTTCTTCGGCGTCGCGCCCGGCACCGGCGAGCACACCAACGCCAACGCGATGAAGACGCTGTGGGGCAACTCCGTCTTCACGAACGTGGCGCTCACCGACGACGGCGACGTCTGGTGGGAGGGCATGACCGAGGAGACCCCGGCCCACCTCACGGACTGGAAGGGCAACGACTGGACCCCCGAGTCCGGCACCCCGGCCGCCCACCCGAACGCCCGCTTCACCACGCCCGCCTCCCAGTGCCCGATCATCGCGCCCGAGTGGGAGGACCCCAAGGGCGTGCCGATCTCGGCGATCCTCTTCGGCGGCCGCCGCGCCACGGCGGTCCCGCTGGTGACCGAGTCCTTCGACTGGCAGCACGGCGTCTTCCTCGGTGCGAACGTGGCCTCCGAGAAGACCGCCGCCGCCGAGGGCAAGGTCGGCGAGCTGCGCCGCGACCCGTTCGCCATGCTGCCGTTCTGCGGCTACAACATGGGCGACTACATGGCGCACTGGGTGAAGGTGGGGGCCGACAAGGACCAGTCCAAGCTGCCGAAGATCTACTACGTGAACTGGTTCCGGAAGAACGCGGACGGCAAGTTCGTGTGGCCCGGCTTCGGTGAGAACTCCCGCGTCCTGAAGTGGATCGTGGAGCGCCTCGACGGGAAGGCCGAGGGCGTCGAGACCCCCATCGGCGTCCTGCCGACGGTGAACGCGCTCGACACCGACGGCCTCGAACTGGCCGACGCGGACCTGGAGTTCCTGCTCACGGTCGACAAGGAGGCCTGGCGCGAGGAGGCCGCCCTGATCCCCGAGCACCTCAACACCTTCGGCGACCACGCGCCCAAGGAGCTGTGGGACGAGTACCGCGCGCTGGTGGAGCGCCTCGACTGACGTCCCGCGCCGCTCTGGCCCACGGGGTTTGGTGGCACCCGGTCCGCGGCCTCACCGGCCGCGGACCGGGGCCGATCAGGAGGCGCCGACCAGGCGCGTGGCGGCCGCGTGGGCGTCCATGCGCTCGGCGGCGAGGATCGCCGCCGCGGTGTCGGCGCGGGAGGCCGCCACGACCAGGGCGCGGCCCGCGAGGGCGTGGGCGCGCTGGTGCAGGGCGGCCAGGTGCGGTTCGTGGATGGCGGCGGCCACGGAGGAGCGCGCGGGCTCCTCGCCGCGGCGCAGCCGCGCCACCTGGACGGCCAGCCGCTCGGCGGCGGTGTCCAGCTCCGCGCTCGGGGCCAGGGCGCGCAGCTCGTCGGTGACGGCGAGGAGCGCCGCGAGGTGCCCGGCGAGCTGGATGTCCAGCTCTTCCTCGCGGGAGCGGTGCGGGAAGCTCGCGTCGTCGGCCATCGAGTGGACCGACTTGGTGCGGATCGGCTCGTACATGGGTGGCCTCCAAGCGGTATGGGGACCATCCTATCTTAGATTCCGTCTAAAGTTGAGCGCGGTCCGGGCGGGCCTGTCGCCCTCGGCCCGGACCCGTCAGGGCTGGCTGTAGCCGTCCAGGAAATTGCCGATCCGGGTGATGGCCTCCGTGAGGTCCGTCGCCGTGGGCAGCGTCACCACGCGGAAATGATCGGGCTCGGTCCAGTTGAAGCCAGTACCATGCACGACCATGATCTTCTCGGCGCGCAGCAGATCGAGGACCATCTGCCGGTCGTCCTTGATCTTGAAGACCTTCGGATCGAGCCGCGGGAAGAGATACAGCGACCCCTTCGGCTTCACACAGCTCACGCCGGGGATCTGCGTCAACAGGTCGTACGCGATGTCGCGCTGCTCCAGGAGCCGCCCGCCGGGCAGCACCAGGTCGTTGATCGTCTGGCGCCCGCTCAGCGCGGCGACGACGCCGTGCTGGCCCGGCATGTTCGCGCACAGGCGCATATTGGCCAGGATCGTCAGGCCCTCGATGTACGAGGTCGCGTGTGCCTTGGGCCCCGAGACCGCCATCCAGCCGACGCGGTAGCCCGCCACGCGATAGGCCTTCGACATGCCGTTGAAGGTGAGGGTCAGCAGGTCGGGGGCGATGGCGGAGGTCGGGGTGTGCGTCACACCGTCATAGAGGATCTTGTCGTAGATCTCGTCCGAGCAGACCAGGAGGTTGTGACGGCGCGCGATGTCGGTCAGGCCGCGGAGCATCTCGTCGCTGTAGACGGCGCCGGTCGGGTTGTTCGGATTGATGATCACGATCGCCTTGGTGCGGTCGGTCACCTTGCGCTCGATGTCGGCGAGGTCCGGCATCCAGTCGGCCTGCTCGTCGCAGCGGTAGTGCACGGCGGTGCCGCCGGAGAGCGAGACGGCCGCGGTCCACAGCGGGTAGTCCGGTGCCGGTACGAGGACCTCGTCGCCGTCGTCGAGCAGGGCCTGCATGGCCATCACGATCAGCTCGGAGACGCCGTTGCCGATGAAGACGTGCTCGACGTCGGTCTCGATGCCGAGGGTCTGGTTGTGCATGACCACCGCGCGGCGGGCCGCGAGGAGGCCCTTCGCGTCGCCGTAGCCGTGCGCGTCGCCGACGTTGCGGAGGATGTCCTCCAGGATCTCGGTCGGGCACTCGAAGCCGAAGGCGGCGGGGTTGCCGGTGTTGAGCTTGAGGATGCGGTGGCCTGCCGCTTCCAGCCGCATCGCCTCCTCAAGGACAGGGCCCCGGATCTCGTAACAGACGTTGGCGAGCTTCGTCGACTGGATGACCTGCATGGCGGCGAGCTTACGGGGTGTTCCGGCGGGCGGGGGAGCGGATTTCCCCGGGCGGTCCTCTGTGTGCGGGTCGGTGTGTGGCTGGTCGCGCGGTTCCCCGCGCCCCTTACGGGGCGGGACAAGGCGGTCTTGTCCCTGCGGGGTCGAGGCCCAACAATGCGCATGACAAAACAACCGGACTGGACTGTCAGCGGAGGGGACCCCCCACATGAACAAGCCTCTCGTCGGTGCGTGTTTCGCCGTGCTCTTCCTGGGAGCGACGGCGGGGCCCGCGACGGCCGTCGGCCCTGAGACGTCCGTCGAGCCGAAGGTCAAGGCCGTCGACTTCGCCGGGACCGTGGCGCTCAGCAACTGTTCCGGAGCCGTCGTCCGCGTTCCCGGCTCGCAGTCGGGAGACCCCGCGTTCGTCCTGTCGAACGGCCACTGCCTGGAGAGCGGCTTCCCCGCGCCCGGCGAGGTCGTCGTCGACAAGCCCTCGTCGCGGAGCTTCACCCTGCTGAACGCCTCGGGCGGCCGCCTCGGGACGCTCAAGGCCAGCAAGATCGCGTACGCCACGATGACCGACACGGACATGTCGCTCTACCAGCTCACCAGCACCTACCGCGACATCGAGAGGAAGTACGGGATCAAGGCGCGGGAGCTGAACGCGGCACGGCCCGAGCAGGGCCGGGCGATCACCGTCGCCTCCGGGTACTGGAAGAAGATGTACAAGTGCGGCGTCGACGGCTTCGCCTACCGCCTCAAGGAGGGGAGCTGGACCTGGAAGGACTCGGTCCGCTACACCCCCGCCTGCCAGACGATCGGCGGCACCTCGGGCTCCCCGGTGATCGACGACGTGACCGGCAAGGTCATCGCGGTCCACAACACCGGCAACGACAGCGGCGGCCGGTGCACGGACAACAACCCCTGCGAGGTCGACGAGAACGGCAAGGTCACCGTGCGCGAAGGCATCAACTACGGCCAGCAGACCTACACGCTCGTGCCGTGCGTCGGCATCGGCAACAAGATCGACCTGGGCCGGCCCGGCTGCACGCTGCCGAAGCCGGTCGGGGGCCTTCGCTGACCCCCGAGAACGGTTCGGGCGCCGTCCGGCCGCCCCGCGCGGGGGGGCGTGGACGGCGCCCGTGTGTCACGTCCTCAGGCCGCCGGCGCCAGCTCGGCCCTGCCGAACAGCAGGGCGTAGCCCGGCGGCAGGAGGCTCAGCAGGCGGTCGACGAGCTGCTCGTCGACCGCCCGCGCCAGGGTGGTCAGGACGGAGCTGACGTCCCATCGGGCGGTGGCCGGCGTGGCGCCGTCGAGCCGCAGCGCCACGCTCTCGACGAACTCCGGTGCCGTGAGCCGCCGCGTCACGGGCACCTCGTCCGCGATCACCTTCGCGGCCTCGACCGGCAACTGGCTCGCCAGGTCGACGCGTTCGTCCCCGACGACGTGGCCGCCGAGGGCGGACAGGACGGCGCGCGTCACGCGCTCCGCCTCCGCCGCGGTGGCGTACTGGCCGGACTCCCTTACCGCCGCGATGAGTTCGCTCCATCTCATCGAGTCGTTCTCCTCCGTTTCGTGTGGTCGACCGCCGTTTCCGTCCCGTCGGCCGTCAGCCGCTGATCTGCCTGCGTCCGCTTCCGCCGCCGCTGATCTGGATCTTGCGCGGCTTCGCCTGCTCGGCCACCGGGATGCGCAGCGTCAGGACACCCGCGTCGTACGAGGCGTCGATCCGCTCGGTGTCCAGGGTGTCGCCGAGGAACAGCTGGCGGGAGAAGGTGCCGGTGGGGCGCTCGGCCGCGATCATCTCCACGCCCTCGGGGGCGGGGGAGCGGCGCTCGGCCCGTACGTTCAGCACGTGGCGTTCCACGTCCAGGTCGATCGACTCCGGGTCGACGCCCGGCAGATCGAAGTGGACCACGAAGTCGTCGCCCTCGCGGTAGGCGTCCATCTGCATTCCGGCCGGACGCGCGCTGTTGAAGACCTGCTGGGCGAGACGGTCGAACTCGCGGAACGGGTCGGTGCGCATGAGCATCACGGGTCACTCCCTTCCTCAGGTGCTGGGTGCGATGCCCTACGTTTTTCTATATAGCCCGAAGGAAGAAAATTGACAAGGCCGGACTCAGGTCTGGTTCCGGACGCCCGTCGTGGCGCGGCGCGGGGCCAGACCTGAGTCCGGGGCGGTCAGTGATCGGAGTAGCTGAGGTCCCCCACGGTCCAGGCGCTCACGTCCTGGATCGGGATGCGGTACATCCCGCCCGTCTCCGGCAGGGCCACGCTGCCCTGAAGGATCCGGGCCAGGTGGAAGTGCAGGTGGGTGGGGGGCGTGGCGTCCCGCGGCGGAGCGGCAGAGGTTCCGTCGGCCTCGAACACGGAGGCGAACGGACCCAGCTGGTCGGAATCCTTGAGGACTTCGGCGACGCGTCGGCGCCACAGGGATTCGGGGGCCAGCCGTCCGGTGATGACGGCACCGGCCACGACCACGGTGAGGGACATCTGATTGCTGTGCTCGGACTCCACCAGGGTGGCGATGTCTACGAGCAGTTCGTCAGGCTTCGACATGACTGGTGAGCCTACCGAGGGGAGGGGGCGTGTGGGTGCCCCGATCCCTCCTCCTCCGCTCCCGAAAATCTATCGCGGCTGGAGTAGACATGCGTGACCACCGTTGTTAGAGTTCCTGGTGTAGTCAGAGACTTGCAGCAAGGCGTTCTCTCCGGACGTCCGGCAAGCCCCGTACGACAAGACCCGTTCAGAAAGCCCCGTTCAGCAAGAGAGGAGTGGACGCCATCAGGATCGCCTGGGCGAGTTCGTCATCGCCCGGGTACCGCAGACCCCGGATTGGAAGGTGGTCCCCGGTCACGCATCCGCGATCCCCGCATCCCCGCCCCTCCGGGCGGCCGTGCGGAAACAGATAGCCGGCACACGCGGCCGGTAGATGGTGTTGAAACCCCTCGGGGCCTGGTGCCGCTACGGCACCAGGCCCCTCGACGCGTTCCAGAAAAGGTGCAAATGCCCCCAGAGACCCTGACGCAAGGCCCCGACCGGTTCGACGACGAGGATTACCCCGCCTACACGATGGGCCGGGCCGCCGAGATGATCGGCGCCACGCCCGGCTTCCTCCGCGCGGTCGGCGAGGCCCGCCTGATCACCCCGCTGCGCTCCGAGGGCGGCCACCGCCGCTACTCGCGCTACCAGCTGCGCGTCGCCGCGCGCGCCCGCGAACTCGTCGACCAGGGCACGCCGATCGAGGCCGCCTGCCGCATCGTCATCCTGGAGGACCAGCTGGAGGACGCGCTGCGCCTCAACGAACAGCTGCGCCGCTCCCCGGTCGGTTCCGAGGGGGCGCCGTCGTCCTGAGGGCGCCGCCGACGAAACGCTGCGTCTGACGGCGCCAGATATCTGTGACGGCAAATGCAGAATTTCGCGTGATGCGCGATGAGGGTTTATCGGCCGACCGGCTGAACGATAAAGAAACCCCTGCGCCGCCGGCGACGGCATGCTACTGTCGTTACCAGTTGCAGTTGTGGTTCCCAAGAGACTTCAAGTGCTCAGTCGACGTTATGGTGTCGGCGGGGCACTTTGTATTGCCGGTCATTACCGGACGGGGTAATCATTGCGGCGACGCGGAGTTCGCACAGTGTGGACTCCACGGGCACTGCCCCGAAGGAGATATGACATGGCTACTGGCACCGTGAAGTGGTTCAACGCGGAAAAGGGCTTCGGCTTCATCGAGCAGGACGGCGGCGGCGCCGACGTCTTCGCTCACTACTCGAACATCGCCACCCAGGGCTTCCGCGAGCTGCAGGAGGGCCAGAAGGTGACCTTCGACGTCACGCAGGGCCAGAAGGGCCCGCAGGCCGAGAACATCGTTCCCGCCTGACGCTGACGCGCACTTCGTAGCTGGGGCCCGCACCTTGGGTGCGGGCCCCAGCTCGTTTTGTTTCCGGGGAAACGCTCCCCGATGATCCGACGCAACACCCAGACACCCCGGTGAATCCGCCCCGGAGCGTGTCCTCTTCTTGACCGGCCGCTCTCGGACGAATTCCGGCGGCCGGAATTATGTTTCATTTTTCCCGGCCGTTCCTGCAATTCTCGACACCGTCACGGTGTCGGTATGAATTCCTCGATACGCGCCGCATCGAGGAAGGTTCTTCATGAACCGCTCAACTCGCACGAACGGCCGACAGGGCAGCCCCCGCTCCTCCGGCGGCTTCCGCGCCTCGGAGGGCTCCCGTTCCGGCGGCGGCCCCCGCTCCGGCGGACCCCGCTCCGGCGGACGGTCCTACTCCAAGGGCCCCTCGCGCCGCCCCGCCGCACTCCAGGGAGAGTTCGCCCTCCCGGTCACCGTCACCCCGGCCCTGCCGCCCGTCGAGGACTTCGCCGCGCTCGGCCTGCCGGACGGTGTGGTGCAGACCCTCACCCGCCTCGGCGTCACCCAGCCCTTCCCGATCCAGGCGGCCACGCTGCCCAACTCCCTCGCGGGCCGCGACGTCCTGGGCCGCGGGCGCACCGGATCGGGCAAGACCCTCGCCTTTGGCCTCGCGGTGCTCGCCCGCACCGCCGGACAGCGCGCCGAGCCGCGCCGCCCCCTCGCCCTGGTCCTCGTACCCACCCGCGAGCTGGCGCAGCAGGTGACCGACGCGCTCACCCCGTACGCCAAGGCGGTGCGGCTGCGCATGGCCACCGTGGTCGGCGGCATGTCGATCGGACGGCAGGCCGGTGCGCTGCGCGCCGGGGCCGAGGTCGTCGTCGCCACGCCCGGACGGCTCAAGGACCTGATCGAGCGCCGCGACTGCCAGCTCGACGATGTCGCCATCACCGTCCTCGACGAGGCCGACCAGATGGCCGACATGGGCTTCCTGCCGCAGGTCACCGAGCTTCTCGACCAGGTGCGGACCGGTGGCCAGCGCATGCTGTTCTCGGCCACCCTGGACCGCAACGTCGACCTGCTGGTCCGTCGCTACCTCAACGACCCGGTCGTCCACTCGGTCGACCCCTCGGCGGGCGCCGTCACCACGATGGAGCACCACGTGCTGCACATCCACGGTGCCGACAAGTACGCGACCACGACGGAGATCGCCGCCCGCGACGGGCGAGTCCTCCTCTTCCTCGACACCAAGCACGGGGTCGACCAGCTCACCACGCACCTGCTCAACAGCGGGGTGCGGGCCGCGGCGCTGCACGGCGGCAAGTCCCAGCCCCAGCGCACCCGCACGCTCGCCCAGTTCAAGTCCGGCCAGGTCACGGCGCTGGTCGCCACGAACGTCGCGGCGCGCGGCATCCACGTCGACGACCTGGACCTCGTCGTCAACGTCGACCCCCCGGCCGACCACAAGGACTACCTGCACCGCGGCGGCCGCACCGCCCGCGCGGGTGGTTCCGGCAGCGTCGTCACGCTGGTCACCTCGGCGCAGCGGCGCGACATGAACCGCCTGATGATGGCCGCGGGCATCACCCCGGAGACCATTCAGGTGCGCTCCGGCGAGGCCGAGCTGACCCGCATCACCGGCGCGCGGACCCCCTCGGGGGTTCCGGTGACCATCGCCGCCCCGCCGAAGGAAGGCGCCCGGCGCGGCGGCTCCCCGGCCCGTGGCCGCCGCCCCCGCGACGGCCGCGCGCGCCGCGCCTACACCGCCCGCGCACAGGGCGGCGGCGCGGCGCAGGGCGGGGCCTCGCAAGGGGCCTCGCAGAGCAGGGCCGCCTGAGGCCCGTCCGGCCCGGCCCGTCAGGTCTTCCCGCCCCTTCCCTTCTGTGAGGCACCATGCGCTGTGTCATCGCCCGATTCCCCTTCGACCTGTTCAAGAGTGAGGTCGAGCAGGCCATGAAGGGCGTCAAGCCCGAACCCGTCACCGGTGAGTCCGTGATCATCGGCCGGCGCCACTACCCCGTCAAGCAGGTCGGGGAAGTGATCACGCGGCAGGACCGCCGTGACTTCTCGGCGCAGGAAGTGACCCGGGCGCTGTCCGGCCTCGGCTTCACCTGCCGCGCCATGCCCGCGCCCGTCGCGCCGGAGCCCGCGGAGCAGGCCTGGCCGACTACGGTCGTCTAGCCTCAGCAGGCCCGAACGGCGCCTGATCGGTCTCTCAAGGGACCGGTCGGGCGCCGTTCGCATGTGCGCGCGCGTTCCTTGCGGGCCGAACAGGATGAGCAGCTCCAGGGGGCCCGGCGCCGCCCGCTCGCCGGCCGGGACAGCGTGCTCCGCGAGGCGGGGTCCACCGCGCCATCTTGCCGGAACCGCAAGATGGCGTGCCAGATCTGGGGGGCCGGAGAAGACTGCGGGCGTTCCCGACAGAAGGAGCCCCCGATGAACTCCACCAGCGCGGTCACGTTCTGGGACGGCGTCTACGCGGCACGGCCCGCGGCCACCGAGCCGCGGCCGAACGCACGGCTCACCGAGACGGTCACCGGCCTGCCGCCCGGCGACGTGCTCGACCTCGGCTGTGGCGAGGGCGGCGACGCGCTGTGGCTCGCCCGCCAGGGCTGGCACGTCACCGCCGTCGACGTCTCGGCCGTGGCGGTCGAGCGGCTCACCGCGCTCGCCCGCGCCCACGGCCTCGACGACCGGCTCACCGCCGAACGGCACGATCTGCCCGGGTCCTTCCCGCGCGGCGCGTTCGACCTCGTCAGCGCCCACTACCTCCAGACCCCCCTCGCGCTGGACAGGGCCACCGTCCTGCGCAAGGCCGCACACGCCCTGCGGCCGGGAGGGGCGCTGCTCGTCGTCGACCACGGGTCGACCGCTCCCTGGTCGTGGAACCAGGACCCCGACGTGCGGTACGCGACGCCCCACGAGGTCGCCGCGGACCTCGGCCTGGATCCGGCGGCGTGGACGGTCGAGCGGGCCGACGCGCCGCGCCGGACGGCGACCGGGCCGGATGGCCGCACCGCCGAGGTCACCGACCACGTCCTGATCATCCGCCGCGCCCGCCATGTCGGCCGCGCCCGCCGCGGTGACACCCCGCCGCCCAGGACCGGCGGCAGCGAGGCCGAGGTCCTGCGCGGCTTCCTCGACTACCTGCGGGAGTCGGTCTCCGTGAAGGTCGAGGGCGCGCCCGAACCGGCTGTCCGCACCGCCGCGGTGCCCTCGGGCACCCATCTGCTCGGCCTGCTCGGCCACCTCACCTCCGTGGAGCGGGCCACCTTCCTCGGGGAACGGGTCGACGACTGGTCGGCGACCTTCCGGGCCGCGCCCGGTGACAGCGTGGCCGATGTCGTCGCCCGCTACCGGCAGGCGGTCGCCGAGGCGAACGGCGTACTCGACGGCTGTACGGACCTCAGCGCGCCCGTGCCGCGTCCGCGGTCCAACGGCCCTGCCCCGAGCCTCCGTTGGGCGCTCACCCATCTGATCGAGGAGACCGGGCGGCACGCCGGTCACGCGGACATCCTCCGCGAGCTGATCGACGGGGCGACCGGGCGCTGACGGTGGTCGCGGGTGCTCGCCGTGGGCGCGGTCGGGGGCTACGGCGTACGAAGAGGTCAAGGCGTACGGCGTACGGCGCGTCCCGCGAGGACGTCGGTGCGCCGGCCGTCGCGCATCACGAACCGGCCGTCGATCAGGACGTGCGGGATGCCGGTGGGGAGTGTGCGGGGCGCCTTGAAGGTGGAGCCCGCCGCGACCGTCTCCGGGTCGAAGAGGACCAGGTCGGCGCGGTAGCCCTCGCGGACCAGGCCCCGGTCGGGGAGGCGGAGGCGGGCGGCGGGCCGCGAGGTGAGATGGGCGACGGTCTCCTCGACCGACATGACACCCAACTCCCGTGCGTAGCGCCCGAGATACTGCGGGAACGTGCCGTACGCGCGCGGGTGCGGCTTGAACCCTTGCAGGATGCCGTCGCTGCCGCCGGTGTGCACGCGGTGGCGCATGATCGCCCGTACGTTCTCCTCGTGGCCCACGTGCTGGAGGATCGTCGAGCCCAGCCTGTCGGCGATGAGCAGGCGGCGGGCGGTGACCCAGGGCTCCTCGCCGCGCGCGTCGGCGGACTGCTGGATCGTCTTGCCCACGCAGGACGCGAGCCCCGGATCGCTGACGCCGGAGATCTCGATCGTGTCCCACTCGATGGGCACGCCGTGGCAGCCGTCGGCGCCGATGACCTCCATGTGGTGGCGGATCCTCTCGGCGGTCCCCTCGTCCTTCAGGCGGGCGAGGATCGCGTCGGGCCCGCCTTCACTCGCCCAGCTGGGCAGCATCGCGACGAGCGTCGTGCAGCCGGGGGTGTAGGGGTACGTGTCCAGGGTGATGTCCGCGCCCCGCGCGAGGGCGTCGTCGAGGAGGGCGAGGAGGTCGGGGGCCTTGCCCTTGTTCACGCCGAAGTTCATGGTGGCGTGGGCCAGGTGCAGGGGGCAGCGTGCGGTGCGGGTGAGGTTCACCATCTCCTCGTACGCCTGGAGGGCGCCCGCTCCGTAACTTCGGTGATGGGGGCAGTAGTAGCCCTTGTGGGCGGCCACGACCTCGCACAGCGCGGTGAGTTCGGAGTCGTCGGCGTACATGCCGGGGGTGTAGGTGAGGCCCGACGACATGCCGACGGCGCCCTCGCGCATGCCTTCGGCGACGAGCTGCTTCATCCGGGCCAGCTCGGCGGGGGTGGCGGGCCGGTCGTCCCAGCCGACCGCGTACATCCGCACCGTGCCCTGGGGGATGAGGTAGGCGGCGTTCACCGCGATGCCGTGGCCGCCGTGGGCGGTGTCGAGGGCGTCCAGATAGCCGCCGACGGTGCGCCACGTGAAGTCGATGTCGGCGCCGTCGCCGTTCCAGCCGGTGATGGCCTGGCGGACCTGGGCGAGCGTGCGGTCGTCGACGGGGGCGTAGGAGAGTCCGTCCTGGCCGATGACCTCCAGGGTGACGCCCTGGGCGGCCTTCGCGGTGTGCGCGGGGTCGCGGAGCAGGGCGAGGTCGCTGTGCGCGTGCATGTCGATGAAGCCCGGCGCCAGCGCGAGGCCCTGGGCGTCCAGGGTGTGCCGGTGCCCTGTCGGGCGCCGGTCGCGGTTGCCCCGGGCCCCGTCCTCCCTGTGGATCGTGGCGATCCTGCCCTCGTGTACGCCGATGTCGGCGCGGTAGGCGGGGTGGCCGGTGCCGTCCATCACTTGGGCGTCTCGGATCACCAGGTCCATGGTTGGCCTTTCTTGCGGGGCGCTTGGGCGGTCGGTCCTGTCCGGCCTCCGGCCGGGGTCTTGCCCACCCGTGCGGGTGGGCCAGGTGCGGGTAGGTCCGGCCTTCGGCCGGATGGGTTCCCACCCGCACCACCCGTGCGGGATTCGTGTTCACCTGCGGGTGGCCCTGGTGGGGGTTTGCCGCCGTCGGCGAGTGCGGGTGGGTCCGGCCTTCGGCCGGATGGGTTCCCACCCGCACCACCCGTGCGGGTCTCGTGTTCACCTGCGGGTGGCCCTGGTGGGGGTTTGCCGCCGTCGGCGGCTGCGGGTGGGTCCGGCCTTCGGCCGGGGATTCTCCGCCCGCCTGGCCGTGCGGGTCTCGTGGACGGGTTCGGCCTCCGGCTGGGGCGTTCCCCACCCGCCCACCCACCCGTGCGGGTTCGTGGTCAGGTGCGGGGGCCCTCCGTCCACCCGTCCAGCACAGGGCAAACGGGTGGGTGGGTGGGGGGCATCCGTCGCGGAGCGACGGGTCAGGGAATGGTGCCGGGTACGCGTCCCGCCCCGCCAGGGGAAACCTCGCTCGAGACCTCCAGGTCAGGGAACGGCGCCGGGTCCGCGCCCCGGCCCGCCAAGGGCGAACCCCGCTCAAGACCCCCAGGTCAGAAGAGCGTTCGGAGGTAGTCCACTACCTCCCCCTCCCCCTCCACCACCGGAATCAACTGCCACTTGTCGAACACCGTGCACGGATGCGAGAGCCCCATCCCCACCCAGTCGCCCACGGTGATCTCCGCCTCCGGGGCGGTCCGGAGCCAGCCGTGCTGGTCGGAGAGGCCCGTGACCGTGATCCCGGTCGCGGGGCCGAGCACGCCGTCCCGGCGGACGACCCGCGCCTCGGGCAGGTCGAGGTCGTACGCCGCGTCCCGCTTCCCCGCGTTGGTGAACGCCTGCACCGAAGAGGGCCGCGACACCACCTGCGCCCAGAGCAGGAACGCGGGCTCCAGCGCCCCCTCCTCCGGCACCCGGTTGAACGGCGTCAGCCGCCGGTAGTGACCGTCGTCATGAGAGACGTACGCACCCGAACGCAGCAACTTCAGCAGCGGCACGGACAGTTCGGGGATCTCCGCGAACACCGACGCCACCGCGTCGAACCACGCGCTGCCCCCGGCACTGACCACGACCTCCGGCAGATCCGTGAACATCCCCGCCTTGTCCAGCTCGACGAGGAGCGCGACGAGCCGCCGCAGCCACGCCGTGACCCGCTCCGTGGAGGCTTGCGGCACCTCGCCCTCGTACCCGGCGACGCCCACGAGCCGCAGCGTGTCCGCGCCCGCGACGGCGTTGGCGATCTCGAAGCACTCGGCCTCGGTCCGCACGCCGGTCCGCGCCTCGTCGCCCGCCGCCAGTTCGAGCACGACGTCCACGGGACGGTTCGCGCCCGCCTCGCTGAGGGCGGCGTGCATCAGCTCGACGCCGCGTACGGAGTCGACGTAGCAGATGAAGCGGAAGGCCGGGTCGGCGTTGAGTTCGCCGGCCAGCCAGCGCAGCGCCGCCGCGTCGACCAGTTCGTTGGCGAGGAAGATCCGCGGGGTGCCGAACGCCCGTGCCACCCGCACCTGGTGGGGGACCGCGAGCGTGATGCCCCACGCCCCGCGCTCCATCTGCCGGGCGAAGAGCTGCGGCGCCATCGACGTCTTGCCGTGCGGCGCGAAGGCGAGGCCGTGCCGCTCGGCGTACGTCTCCATGAGCGCGAGGTTGTGTTCGAGGCGCTCGGCGGAGAGCGCGAGGACCGGAGTGGTGAACCCGCCGGTGAAGAGGTTCCGGCGCTGGGCCGCCAGCTCGCCGACGGTGAGGCCCTCCGCGTCCGGGGGAAGGCCCTTGAAGCGGTGATCGATCCGCTCGTCCGCGAGCGCGGCCAGCGAATCGGCGGGGTTCCGGGCGGCCATGGGCGCCTCCTCCAGAGGTGCGTTGCATCATCTGCAACAGTCATTGCGTATGTCGCTGACAGCTGTCTAACATCCGAGCCAACGCCGGGTCAACGGATCCGAGGAGACGGTCAGAGAGAGTCCGAAGAGACGGTTGAAGGGCTGGGAGAGCGTGACCGCACAGGCAGCCGCAGGGGTCGTCACGGAGTCGGAGACGGCCGCACGGGCGGCGGTGGACGTCGTCACGGAGACCGCCGCACGCGCGGCGGTGGACGTCGTGGCGCTCGGCGAGTCCATGGTCACCTTTCTGCCCGCCCGGCCCGGCCGCCTCGCCGACGTGCCCTCCTTCGACCGCGGGATCGGCGGCGCCGAGTCGAACGTCCTCTGCGCGCTCGCCGCCGCCGGGCACACCACCCGCTGGGTCAGCCGCGTCGGCGCCGACGGCTTCGGCGACCACCTCGTCGAGGCGATCGCCCGCTATGGAGTGGACACCTCCGCCGTCGGCCGCGACCCGCACCGCCCCACCGGCATCTACTTCCGCACCGCCGACGACCGCGACACCGACGCCCACGAGGTCGTCTACTACCGCGCGGGCTCGGCCGCCTCCGTCATGGCCCGGGGCTCCGTGGACGAGGACGCGCTCACCTCGGGCCGCGTCCTGCACCTGTCGGGCATCACACCCGCCCTCTCCGCCGACTGCCTCGACCTCGTACGCCACCTCTGCGCCCGGCGCACCGGCCGCGCGCCCCTCGTCTCCTTCGACGTCAACCACCGCCCGGGGCTGTGGAAGGACGCGGCCGCCGGACCGGACGTCCTGCTCGACCTCGCCCGCGGCGCCGACCTCGTCTTCGTCGGCGAGGACGAGGCCGCCACGGCCTGGGGCGTGACCGGCGGGCCCGACGCCGTGCGCGCCGCCCTGCCCGAACCCGCCACCCTCGTCGTCAAGCAGGGCCACCGCGGCGCCACCGTCCTGCGCCACGGCGAGGACCCCGTCTTCCAGGCCGCCCTGCGCGTGGACGTCGTCGCACCCGTGGGCGCCGGTGACGCCTTCGCCGCCGGGTTCCTCTCCGCCACCCTGCGCGGCCTGCCCGCCGCCCAGCGGCTGCGCCACGGCCACCTCATGGCCGCCGCCGCCCTCACCGTCCCCGGCGACCTCGCCACGCCCCCCGCCCGCGCACACGCCGACCGCCTCGCCGCTCTGGACGACGCCGCCTGGGGGACACTGCGTCTCGGCCCCGGCTGGACGGCGAACGCCCCGGAGGAAAGCGGGGCCGAGGAGGAGGTACGTACCCCATGAGCCAGACCGTCGACCGCGCGCTCTCGATCCTGCCGCTGCTCGCCGAGGGCCCCGCCGACCTGGGCCAGGTCGCCGACCGGCTCGGCGTCCACAAGTCCACGGCGCTCCGGCTCCTGCGCACCCTCCACGAGCACGGCCTGGTCTTCCGCCAGTCCGACCAGCGCTACCGCCTCGGCGCGCGCCTCTTCGCGCTCGCCCAGGAGGCCGTCGAGAACCTCGACGTGCGCGAGATCGCCCACCCCCACCTCCTCGCCCTCAACGAACGCTGCGGCCACACGGTCCACCTCGCCGTCCACGAGGACGGGGAAGTCCTCTACATCGACAAGGTCGAGAGCCGCTACCCGGTGCGGATGTACTCCCGCATCGGCAAGCCGGTGGCGATCACCGTCGCCGCCGTCGCCAAGCTCCTCATCGCCGACTTCCCGGAAGCCGAGCGCCGCGCCCTCGCGGAGAAGCTCGACTACCCCACCTACACGTCCCGTTCCACCCCCAACGCCCCCGCGTTCCTGCGGGAGTTGGAGAAGGTGCGCGAACAGGGCTGGGCCACCGACCTCGGTGGCCACGAGGAGTCCATCAACTGCGTCGGGGCGCCCATCCACGGCGCGGACGGACGCGTCATCGCCGCCATGTCGGTCTCCGCGCCGAATGTCGTCGTCACCGCCGAGGAACTCCTCACCCTGCTCCCGCTGGTGCGCCGCACGGCGGACGCCATCAGCCGGGAGTACTCCGGCAAGTCACCCCTGAAGGAAGCCTGAAGGACAGCTCATGACCGAGAAGACCGCCCTCACCCCCGCCACCCACACCGCCCCGCCCGCCAAGTTCTCCCACGGCGTGCGCAAGGGCAACATCCTCCAGGTCGCCGGGCAGGTCGGCTTCCTCCCCGCCGAGGAGGGCAAGGCCCCCACCCCGGCCGGCCCCACCCTGCGCGAGCAGACCCTCCAGACCTTCGCCAACGTCAAGGCGATCCTCGAAGAGGGCGGCGCGACCTGGGACGACGTGATGATGATGCGCGTCTACCTCACGGACGTGGACCACTTCGCGGAGATGAACGAGATCTACAACGCCTACTTCGAGGAGCAGGGCCTCAAGGCCCCCGCCGCGGCCCGCACCACGGTCTACGTGGGTCTGCCCAAGGGCCTGCTCATCGAGATCGACGCGCTCGCCGTGCTCGGCTGACCCACATCACTCTCCCGCAAGCCGTACGTCGTCACGGCACGGTGCCCCCTCGCGACGGGGCGCCGTGCCGCGATCCCCCCTGCCCCGAAAGCCTTATGCACTTACGAGGTCAACGATGTCCCCGTCCCCCACCGCCACCGCCGTGCTCGCGGCCGCCCCCGCCGCCGAGGCGCCACCGCACACCGGCGGCATCCTCGCCCTGATCGACGGCACGGCGGGCCTGCTGACCGTCGCCGCGCTCGGCATCGTGCTCCTGCTCTTCCTGATCATCAAGGTCAGGCTGCAGCCCTTCGTGGCGCTGCTCGCGGTCTCCATAGCCGTCGGCCTCTCGGCCGGCCTCTCCGTCACCGAACTCTTCGGCACGGTCCAGAAGTCCGACGCGGTCTCCGTCATCGAGTCGGGCATGGGCGGCATCCTCGGCCATGTGGCGATCATCATCGGCCTCGGCACGATGCTCGGCGCGATCCTGGAGGTGTCGGGCGGGGCCGAGGTGCTGGCCTCGCGCCTGCTGGGCCTCTTCGGCGAGAAGCGCGCGCCGCTCGCCATGGGCCTGACGGGCCTGATCTTCGGTGTCCCGGTCTTCTTCGACGTGGGCATCTTCGTCCTCGCGCCGATCGTGTACGCCGCCGCCAAGCGCAGCGGCAAGTCGATCCTCCTCTACTGCCTGCCGCTCCTCGCGGGCCTGTCGATGACCCACGCCTTCCTGCCCCCGCACCCGGGCCCGGTAGCGGCGGCCGGGCTCCTGAAGGTGGACCTCGGCTGGGTCATCCTCATGGGCATCGTCTGCGGTATCCCCGCGGTGCTCGCCGCCTGGGTGTACTCGGCGTGGATCGGCAGGCGCGTCTTCGTACCCGTTCCCCAGGACATGGTCGAGGCCGCCGAGGAGGCGAAGGCGGCGGTCGTCGCCGAGCAGCGGGAGGCGGGGGTCGCCCCGCAGGAGAAGCCGGTGCCGCTGGGCGTCGTCCTCGCGATCATCGGCACGCCGCTCCTCCTGATCCTCCTGGCGACCTTCTCCTCCATCGCCTTCGACCCCTCGACAGCCCGCTCGGTGATCGAGTTCTTCGGCAGCCCCTTCGTGGCGCTCACGATCGCCCTCTTCATGGCGTACTACCTGCTGGGCATCCGGCGCGGCTGGTCCCGCAAGTCCCTGGAGCGGGTGTCGACCGCGTCCCTGAAGCCGGTCGGCAACATCCTGCTCGTGGTCGGCGCGGGTGGCGTCTTCGGCGCGGTCCTGAAGGCGAGCGGCGTGGCGAAGGCCCTCTCGGACACCTTCCAGGACGTGGGCCTGCCGGTCCTCGTCCTGGCCTACCTGCTCTCCCTGATCCTGCGCGTCGCCCAGGGCTCGGCGACGGTGGCGATCGTCACGACGGCGGGCATCGTGGCCCCGCTGCTCGCAGAGGGCGACTACTCGCAGGCGTTCGTGGCCCTGGTCATCATGGCGATCTCGGCGGGCTCCATCTTCGCCTCGCACGTGAACGACGGCGGGTTCTGGATGGTGGCGAAGTACTTCGGCATCAGCGAGCGGGACACGTTGAAGACGTGGACGGTCCTGGAGTCGGTGCTCTCGGTGGCGGGGTTTGCGGTGGCGGCGGTGGTGAGCCTGTTCGTGTAGGGCCGTGCGGAGCACAGGTCCTCGCCGGAGCGGTCCCGACCGGCGAAGAGCCATCCGATCGGCCCAGAGGCGGAACGATTCGGCGGGTGAAGCGGCCGGGGCCCGCGACTGGCCGAGTTCACCGGCGGGCAGTCCTGCGGCGGCAAGTTCCTAACGGGGCGGCATCCGCGAGGCGTTGCGGACGACCCCGTCGTAGCTCAAGGAGTACACCTTGCGTGTTCGTCGACTCGTGACCAGTGCCTTCGCCGCCGCCGCACTCACGCTCACCTCTCTCGGCGCGGTGACCGTCACCGCGAGCCCCGCGGCAGCCAACCCCTGCGGCTTCTACGAGACCCACTCCGACGCCTATTACAACCACTGCACCAGCGACGGATCGAAGGTGGTCATCCACGTCAGGGTCGCCCTCGCGCCCGACTACGAGCGGTGTGTCGCACCCGGCCGGACCTGGCTCGGCTCCGCCAGCAAGATTCAGGGTGCCCACTACATCGGCCGCACCTGCTGACCCGTTCCGGGGCCCGCCACGTGCCGCGGCCCCGGACCCGTGCGAGGTCCGGGGCCGCTGCCGCGAGGGTCAGCCCGTGCAGTACTGCTGTTCCTTGCCGATCGAGCGGTACATGCAGTCCGAGTTCTCCAGGAGTTGCAGGACCGCGTCACGGTTGCGCGAGGTCTCGCGCTCGATGACCTCGTCGGGCGGGTAGAAGCCGCCGCCGCCCGCCGACGACGGGTACATCTCGAACGTGTAGCTGAAGATCTTCTGGTTGCCCCACAGCCAGTCGTCGATCGTGCCGTCCGTGATGTAGAGGTCGCTGGCCTGCTCGGGCGTGTAGCCGTTGCTCGCGGCCATCTTCCTGCCGACGGCGGCGTGCGCGTCGCGGTCGTCCTGGGTCAGGCCGGGGGCCGTGTCCGCGTACGTGTAGCCGTAGGGCCACAGGATCAGTTCGCTGTACGTGTGGAAGTCGATGGACGCCCTGATCTGCTGCTTGCCGCCGACGACCCGGCTGCGCACGAAGTCCGCGACGACCTTCACCTCGGGCGCCGACTCGGGGGCACGCCCGCGGTAGGTCTCCGAGCCGGTGGAGCCGGAGGAGCCGCCGCAGCAGCCCCACTTGTAGTTCCAGTTGCGGTTCATGTCGGTGCCGACGTTCGACGAGCCGCTGTTGGGCTGGCGGTTCTTGCGCCAGCTGCGGTAGGAGCCGGTCGCGATGTCGTACTCGCCGCCGTCCGGGTTCATGTCCGGCACGATCCAGATCTCGCGCGAGTCGACCATCTTCTTGACCCGCGCGTCCGTGGCGTAGTCGTCGCCCAGCTCGCGCAGCAGGTAGAGCGCCATCTCCACCGTCAGGTGCTCGCGGGCGTGCTGGTGGTGGGTGAAGAGGACCTCGGGCTCGGCCTCGTCCGTGGCCACGTTGTCGCTGATCTTGATGGCGACGATGTCCCGGCCCGCGTACGACTTGCCGATGACCCTCTTGCTCATCAGGTTCGGGTGGGCCGCGACGCGCTGGTCGATCGCGGCCGTCATCTCGGCGTAGTTGTGGTACCGCGCGTCGGCGGGCGGGAAGTCCTGGGGCTCCACCGCGTGGCCGCCCGTGCGCTTCGGGGGGCCGGGCAGGGCCTTGAGCGTGTAGCCAAGGCCGCGCAGCTTCGCCGCCTCGCGGCCGTCGGCGGAGACGACCACCGCGCGGGCGTCGACCTCGTCGATGGCGACGCCGGTGCGGGCGAGCGCGGTGCGCGCGGTGCGGTCGTCGGGGAGGGGGATCTCGTACTGGCGGGTCTCGTTGTCGTCCGCCGTGGCGGTGCTGCGGGCGGCCGGGTCGGCCGCGGACGGGGTGGCGTTGGCGGTGAGAGGGGCGGCCACGGCCAGGGCGAGCAGGGTCGCGAGAGCCGCGGATCTTCTGCCGCGTATGCGGAGTCGCATGAAGTCTCCTCAGGGGTGGGGGGTGGTCCAGTGCGACGCGTGGGGTGTGTGTGGGGGGCCTGGCCCGGGTGGTGCGAGATGTGGGGTGCGGGGTGTGGGGGTGTGTCCGGGCCGTGCGGGACGCGGGGTGCGCGATACGTGGTGCGGTGGGTGTGCGCGGTACGTGGTGCGCGGTGCGTGGTGCCGGGTGCGGGGTACGCCGCCCCATCGTCGGGGCGTGGCATGCTCCGGTCAACGCTGTCTTCCGGCCAACCCCTTGTGCCCCGCGCCGCTTTGCGCTTTCTTGATCGGCATGGCTGAAACCACAGGCAGTGGCACCACCGCCGGCGCATCCGCCCCCCAGCCCCGCAAATCGAGCTGGAAGTACATCGGCCCCGGCATCGTCGTCGCCGCGACCGGCGTCGGCGCCGGTGACCTCGTCGCGACCCTCATCGCGGGCAGCAACTTCGGCTACACCCTGCTGTGGGCCGCCGTCATCGGCTGCGTCGTAAAGATCTCGCTCGCCGAGGCCGCCGGCCGCTGGCACCTGTCCACCGGCACCACCCTCTTCGACGGCTGGGCGAGCCTCGGCCGCTGGACGACGTGGTTCTTCGTCGTCTACGTGGTGATCTGGGGGTACGTCTACGGGGCCGCGGCCATGTCCTCGTCGGGCCTGCCCCTCCAGGCGCTCTTCCCCGACGTCATGGAACTCAAATGGTGGGCGATCCTGACCGGCCTCGTCGGTCTGGTCTTCGTCTGGTTCAACAAGTACGCCGTCTTCGAGAAGGTCATGACGGTCCTGGTCGGCGTGATGTTCGTCGTCACCGTCTACCTCGCCGTCCGCGTCACCCCGCACCTGGGTGAGGCCTTCGCGGGCCTGCTGCCCGTCCTGCCCGACGAGAAGGACTCGATCCTCAACACGCTCGGCCTGATCGGCGGCGTCGGCGGCACCATCACCCTTGCGGCGTACGGCTACTGGGTGAATGCCAAGGGCTGGACCAACACCGGCTGGATGAAGGTGATGCGGCTCGACAACCGCGTCGCGTACATCACCACCGGCGTCTTCGTCGTCGCCATGCTCTTCGTCGGCGCCGAGATGCTGCACTCCGCGAACGTCGCCATCGCCAGCGGTGACAAGGGGCTCGTACAGCTCTCCGACATCCTGGAGAAGGAGTACGGCGGCGCCACCGCCAAGCTGTTCCTGGTCGGCTTCTTCGCCACCTCCTTCACCTCGCTGATCGGCGTCTGGCACGGCGTGAGCCTGATGTTCGCGGACTTCGTCGAGCGCTACCGCAAGCAGCGGGTTGGCGCGGACTCCACCGCGCTGAGCGGCGAGGAGGTGGCGTCCGGCGCCCGCGAGAAGTCGGTGCCGTTCCGCGCGTACCTGCTCTGGCTGACCTTCCCGCCGATGATCCTGCTCTTCCAGGGCCAGCCGTTCCGGCTCATCATCATCTACGGCGTCCTCGGCGCGGCCTTCATGCCGTTCCTGGCGCTGACCCTGGTCTGGCTGCTCAACTCCTCGCGCACGCCCAGGGAGTGGCGCAACGGCTGGCTCAGCAACGGCATGCTGACGGTCGCGGGCCTGCTCTTCCTGGTCCTGTGCGTCAAGCAGATCTCCGACCAGGACTGGAGCAGCTTCTTCTAGCCCGCGCCCACGCCTCGGAACACCACCCGCTTCCCGGTACGGAACAGTCACCTCTGCGTGAACACTGGGAAGTTGGGTGTTGAGGCGGGCCCCGCGTGGATATGGTGCTTGAGCCGAGGAGAAGTGCAGGGGGAGCCTCAGGGGGGCGCGCATGCCGACCGCCGTAGCCGTCACCGGCCCCGACCTCGTGCTGCCCTCGCCCGACCGGCACACCCCCTCGGCCGCCGTCCTCCAGTGCGCCGTGCGCTCCCCGCGGGCGTACTCCCTGGACCAGGCGCTCACCGAGATGGACATGCTCATCGAGCACCACGGATACGTGATCGTGCTCTGCCCCGCCTCGGCGCCCGCGGCCCTCACGCACCGGTTGTACGCGGTCCGCTCGGTCCTGGAGAGCGACCGGATCGCCGTCGTGCGCTCCGACCTGCCCCCGCTCGGCCTCGCCGTACTCGCGCTCCAGTTACGGCAGTTGTCGGTCTGCGACTTCAGCCCCGGCGTCCTCGCCTCCGCCGCCCGGCTGCTCTCCCACTACATCTACGCGGGCGCCCTGCTCGGCTCCGTCGCCAAGCTCGACCGCGTCCCCGTCACCCTCCAGTCGCACGCCAAGTCCTGGCTGCCCGGCGCCCGGTTCGCGGTCCTCGCCACGCCGCGGCCCGAGCTGGTGCGGCTCTCGGGAGACGGCTCGCAGGCGGGTCTGTCCGGCCCCGGGTTCGGTACGAAGATGCTGTACGCGCCCGGGCAGTTGGCCTCCGACTGGGTCACCGGGCACCTCGCCCCCGACTGGCGCTCCCAGGGTGTCGAAGAGGTCCGCCTGCCCGCCGAGTCCACGCGGTGGTGGGCCACCGGCAAGCTCGTCGAGTTCGCCGCGGCCATCCCCGACATCTCCGTGCTCTACCAGCTCGTGTCGTCCGTCCGCCGCGACGACTGCCACTGGTGCGGGCTCGAACTCATCGGCGACCGTTGCGCGTTCTGCGCCGCGCCCCTGCCGCCGCCCGAGGACCGCCCCGACCGCTCCGTCCGTCCCGGCCGCCCCGTGCGCGGCCTCCTGCCCCGCGGCGCGACCTAGCCGCCCTCCGCCCTCGACCCCTGCCCCTCGACCCTCGTACGTGACGACCCGCACCGCTCACTGTCCGTAGCCAACCGCACCGATCGAGGTAGTCCGGTCCATGAACTCACGCCAGCGCCGCGGCGTCATCCTGCTGGTCCTCTCGGTCCTGTGCGCGTTCGGCGCGTTCGCGGGGGTGCTCTCGGTGATCCGTGACGTGAACTCGAAGGTGGGGCCCGAGGTCGCCGCGTACAAGCTCAAGGGGGACATCGCGCCCTACAAGGAGCTGACGGCGGAGCAGTTCGAGAAGGTCGAGATGCCCGAGCGGTGGCTCTCCGACAACGCCGTCACGAACCTCCGCGAGATCCGCGGCAAGATCGCCGTCACCCAGCTGCGCAAGGGCTCGCTGCTCCAGAACGACATGATCGTCAAGCGGCCCGAACTCGGCCCGGGCCAGCAGGAGATCGCCATCATGATCGACGCGGCGACCGGTGTCGCCGGCAAGATCACGCCGGGCTCGACGGTCAACATCTACGCCACCTTCGAGGGCGAGAGCGACAAGGCGAAGGACCAGTCCAAAGTCATCGTGGAGGGCGCCAGGGTGCTCGACGTCGGCAAGCTGACCCCGCTCGAACCGGACCAGGACGACCGCACGCGCCGCAGGGCGAGCGAGGCCGTGCCGATCACGTTCGCCCTCGGCACGGCGGACGCGCAGCGCGTCGCGTACGCGGAGTCGTTCGCCACGCATGTGCGGCTCGCCCTCATCGGCGCGGGCGGCGATTCGACGGTGCCGCCGCGGGATCGTACGTACACCCTCGACGAGGACAAGTAGGAGGTCACGTATGGCCACGCGGATCCTGCCGGCCGTCGGGGACATCGAGGCGGCGCGGGCGTTGTCCACGCTCACCGGGCGGCTGCCGGACGCGGGGCCGGTCCTGCCGGCCGGTGGCTGCGCGGCGGTGCCCGATGCCTTCGTCCGGTCGGCGCGGGCCGGCGCGGGCGGCGATTCGACGGTGCCGCCGCGGGATCGTACGTACACCCTCGACGAGGACAAGTAGGAGGTCACGTATGGCCACTCGGATCCTGCCGGCCGTCGGGGACATCGAGGCGGCGCGGGCGTTGTCCACGCTGACCGGGCAGCTGCCCGACGCCGAACCGGCGCTGCCCGTCGGGGACTCCACCGCGCTGCTCGACACCCTCGCCCGGCTCGCCGCCGAGTCCGTCGACGAACTGCCCGAGGTCGTCCTCGTCCACGAGCGGATCGGACCGGTCCCGGCGCTCGACCTCATCCGCGACCTCGTCCTGCGCTTCCCCGCCGTCGGCGTCGTCCTGATCACCGCCGACACCAGCCCCGGCATCCTCACCGCCGCCATGGACTGCGGGGCACGCGGCATCGTCGGCGTACCGCTCGCCTACGACGCCCTCGCCGAGCGCGTCCAGGCCGCCGCCGCCTGGTCCGCCGGGATGCGGCGCCACCTCGGCAGCGGGGGCGGGGGGCTCGAACTGTACGGCGGCGGCGCGGGCGGGCCCGGGGCGCCCGGCGGCGCCGGCACCGTCGTCACCGTCAGCGGGGCGAAGGGCGGCGTCGGGGCCACCCTCGCGGCCGCCCAACTCGCCCTCGCCGCGCAGGCGTCGGGCCGTACCGTCGCCCTCCTCGACCTCGACCTCCAGTCCGGCGACGTCGCCTCCTACCTGGACGTGCAGTTCCGCCGCTCGGTCGTCGACCTCGCCGCCATCACCGACATCACGCCCCGCGTCCTCCAGGACGCCGTCTACACCCACGAGAGCGGCATCGGCCTGCTCCTCGCCCCCGCCGAGGGCGAACGCGGCGAGGAGGTCACCGACCGCGTCGCCCGCCAGATCCTCGGCTCCCTGCGCGCCCGCTACGACGTCGTGGTCGTCGACTGCGGCGCCTACGTCACCGCCGCGAGCGCCGCCGCCGTGGAACTCGCCGACCACGCGCTGCTGCTCCTCACCCCCGACGTGGTGGCGGTACGCGCCGCCAAGCGCATGGTGCGGCTGTGGGACCGCCTCCAGATCCGCAAGGCCGAGGAGACCCTCACCGTCGTCAACCGCCACGGCAAGGGCGCGGAGATACAGCCCTCCCTGGTGGAACGCGTCACCGGCACCCGGGTCGCCCGCACCACCGTGCCCGCCGCCTTCAAGGAGCTCCAGGCCGCGGTGGACGCGGGCCGCGTGCAGGACCTCGACAGCCGCTCCTCGGTGAAGCAGGCGCTGTGGGGCCTCGCCGGTGAGCTGGGGATCGTCGACGCGGAGGCCGCGGGCGGGGCGGCGGGCAAGCGGGGCGGGCTCTCCCTGAGGAGGAAGGCGGCGGGCGGCGACCGGGGAGCGGTCACGCTGGAGTTCGCCGGGATGTTCCCGCTGCTGCTGGCCGTCATGGCGATCCTGTGGCAGTGCGCGCTGTACGGCTACACGTACTCCCTCGCCGGGAACGCGGCGGACGAGGCGGCACGGGCGGCCACGGCGGCGTACGCGGTGGGGGAGGGCGGCGCCGGGGCCTGCTCCGACGCGGGTAAGGAACACCTGCCCGACGCCTGGCAGGACGCCACGGTGACCTGCACGGACGAGGGCTCGGTCTGGAAGGCCCGCGTCTCGGTGGACGTGCCCGTGTTCTTCCCCGGCCTCGACGCGGGGTGGCACGTCGACGGGGAGGCGGGCGCGGCCAAGGAGGGGGAGGACGGATGAGGGCGCCGAGGTTTCCGCGGTTCCCGAGGCGCCGCCGCTGTTGGGGCGATCGCGGGGTCTCGATGCTGGAGTTCGCCGGTTTCCTGCCGGTGCTGCTCCTCGTCGGCCTCGCCGCGATCCAGCTCGGCCTGGTCGGTTACGCCGCCAACCAGGCGGGCTCGGGCGCCCGCGCGGCGGCCCGCGCGGCGTCCCAGGGCGAGTCGGGGGAGGCGGCGGGCGCTGCGGCCATGGACGGCGGACTCAGCTCCTCCATCGGGGTCGGCACGGGCGGCGACACGACGACCGCCACCGTCGAGGTCCAGGTGCCGACGCTGCTGCCCTTCGTGGACGCGGGCTGGAGCGTCACCAAGGAGGCCACGATGCCCAATGACGACGACGGCGAGTACTGAGCCCCGTACCCCTGAAGGAGGTCGAAGGACGCCATGAGCCTGCGCGACCGCGTCGCCCCCACCCACCAGACCGAGCCGAGCCGCGACGACGGCCTCGTCGCCGTCTACCGCGCCAAGCTCCTGGAGGAGATCGACCTCGCCGAGATGTCGTCGCTCGCTGCCGCGGACCGCCGCGTCCGCCTGGAGCGCGTCCTCGGCCACATCATCAGCCGCGAGGGCCCCGTACTCTCCACCTCCGAGCGCGCCCAGCTGATCCGCCGCGTCGTGGACGAAGCGCTCGGACTCGGCGTCCTCGAACCTCTCCTCGCCGACGCCTCCATCACGGAGATCATGGTCAACGGCCCCGACTCCGTCTTCGTGGAACGCGCCGGCCGCGTCGAGCAGCTGCCCCTCCGCTTCGCCTCCAACGACCAGCTGATGCAGACCATCGAACGCATCGTCTCCACGGTCAACCGCCGCGTCGACGAGTCCAACCCCATGGTCGACGCCCGCCTGCCCACCGGCGAGCGCGTCAACGTCATCATCCCGCCGCTCGCCCTGACCGGCGCCACCCTCACCATCCGCCGCTTCCCGCGCGCGTACACACTCCCCGAACTGATCAGCCTCGGCTCGCTCGACGAGCAGATGCTGATGCTCCTCGCGGCCTTCGTGCGCGCCCGCTTCAACCTCATCGTCAGCGGCGGCACGGGCAGCGGCAAGACGACCCTCCTCAACGCGCTCTCCGGCCTGATCCCGGCCCACGAGCGCATCATCACCATCGAGGACTCGGCGGAGCTGCAACTCCAGCAGGACCACGTCATCCGGCTCGAATCGCGCCCGGCCAACGTCGAGGGCAAAGGCCAGATCACCATCCGCGACCTCGTCCGCAACAGCCTGCGCATGCGCCCCGACCGCATCATCGTCGGCGAGGTCCGCGGCGGCGAGACCCTCGACATGCTCCAGGCGATGTCGACGGGCCACGACGGCTCGCTCGCCACCGTCCACGCCAACACCGCCGAGGACGCCCTCATGCGCCTGCAGACCCTCGGCTCCATGTCGGAGGTCCAGATCCCCTTCGAAGCGCTGAAGGACCAGATCAACTCGGCCGTCGACGTGGTCGTCCAGCTCGCCCGGCACAGCGACGGCTCCCGCAAGATCGCCGAGATCGTGCTGCTCGTCTCGCACGGCCGCCAGCAGTTCCGCATCGCGCCCGTCACCCGCTTCGTGCCGCGCCCGATCGGCCCCGACCGCGTCGTCCACGGCCACTTCGAGCACCTGCCGCTGCCGCGCGAGATCGCCGACAAGCTGTACGGGGCGGGGGAGCCGGTGCCGCCCGCGTACGGGGTGGCGGAGGCCATCGACGTACTGGACACGAGGGAGGCGATCGGATGACGCCGTACGCGTCCTCGGCGGAAGGCACCGCACGATGAACGACCCCGCGCTCCTCGCCCTGGGCGCCACGGTCCTGACCGGCACACTGGCCGTCGCGGGCGTCCATACGTACGCCTCCGGGCGCGCCCAGCGCCAGGCGCTCGTCGACCGGCTGGCGCTCGGCCCGGGAAGCGGGGACGGCGGCCCGCCCGGCCGCGCGCGCCGTTTCGCGGCCGTCGACCGCCGCCTGCGCCGCACGCGCCTGGGCAGATCGATCCAGCTGCGGCTCTCCTCGACGGGGCTCGACCTCACGGCGGGGGAGTTCTTCACGTACGTGGTCGCCGTTGTCGCCGCGCTCTGGCTGATCGCGGCGGCGACGCTCGCGCCCTTCTTCGGCCCGATCGCGGGCGTCGTCGCGGTGTGGAGCGCGGTCGCCTTCCTCAACTGGCAGCGCCAGAAACGCATCGAGGCGTTCATCAACCAACTCCCCGACGTGGCCCGCATCCTGGCCAACGCGACGGCGGCGGGCCTGGCCCTGCGGACCTCGCTGGCGATGGCGGCGGAGGAACTGGAGGCGCCCGCGGGCGAGGAACTGTCCCATGTCGCCGACCAGTTGACGCTGGGCCGCTCCATCGACGACACCCTGGGCGAGCTGGCCGCCCGCCTTCCGTCCCGCGAGCTGATAGTCCTCGTCACCACGCTGGTCCTCTCCAACAAGGCGGGCGGCACGGTGGTCAACTCGCTGCGGAACCTCACCCAGACCCTGGAGGACCGCAAGGAGACGCGGCGCGAGGTCCGCACGATGCTCTCGGAGGTCCACGCGACGGCGTTCACGGTCCCGCTGCTCGGCCTCGGCTCCCTGCTCCTGATCAACTCCTCGAACGAGGGCGCGCTGGAGCGGGTGACCGGCTCCCCGATGGGCCAGACGCTGATCCTGATCTCGCTCGGCCTCTATGGGATCGGCTTCTTCGTGATCAGACGCCTCGGAAAGATCGAGGTCTAGATGGGAGGGGAGTTGCGTTGCTGGGCTTGCTGCTAGCGGTGGCGATGGGCCTCGCCGTGGCCGGTGCCTGCCAGGGCGTCCGCATGTACCGGGCGGACGCGAAGCTGCCCTCCGACCTGGCCGTGGCCCTGGAGGTCGGCGCGACCCGCGTCTCGGCAGCGGGCTCGGCGGTGGACCGGCTCGGGATGCGCTTCGCGCCCCTCGTGCTGCGCCTGATGGGTCCCAGGCGGGTCGACGCCAAGCGCCGCAGGATCGACATGGCGGGCAACCCCGGGGGCCTCACGATCGACCGCTACGCGGCTCGGCGCGCGGTCTACGGCGTCTTCGGCGTGGTCCTCGGCCTGGTCTTCCTCACGAACGGCTCCCCGCTCCTCGGCCTGCTGACGTTCGCTTTCGGGGCGACGGCGGCGGACGCCCTGATCTGGCAGGCCATCCGGGAGCGCCGCGAGGTCATCGACCGCACCCTGCCGGACTTCCTGGACGTGCTGGCGGTGGTGGTCTCGGCGGGCCTCGGCTTCCGCCAGGCGCTCGACCGGGTGGCGGAGCGGTACGAGGGGCCCTGGGCGGACGAACTGCGCATCACCCTGCGCCAGATGGACATGGGCGTCAGCCGCCGCCAGGCCTTCGACGAACTCCGCCGCCGCAACGCGTCCGAGCAGGTGGCCCAGTTCGTCTCGGCGCTGCAACAGGGCGAGGAGCTGGGGTCCCCGATCGCGGACACGCTGATCCAGATCGCCACGGACATGCGGCGCACGGACGCGCAGAACTCCCGCCGGCGTGCGGCGAAAACGATCCCCAAGGCGACGATGGTGACCCTGGTCTTCATGCTCCCCGCCACGATGATCCTCATCGCGGCGGGCATGTTCCTTGGCTCGGGGTCGAACTTCGGCTCGATTCTGGGGCGATGACGATGGCGATGGCGACGATGACGGCGCGGCGTACAGCGGCTGCTTCATCAACTGTGCGAAACCCCTTCGCGGGTGCAATGCGATGTGGGACAGTCGGATCCGAGTTCACGGTTCGCGGGAGGGGGCGTCGTGCATGGTGATCTCACCGAGGGGGAAGGGAACCCGCCAACTTGCGGACGGGGCACCCCGGTTACCGCATACGTCGCGCAGAGTCGCTGCCGATGCACGCCTTGTGGCGTACGTTGCCTCTGACCACAAAGGGCGCGGTATCTGGTGGGAGAGAAGGGGCCGTCGTGCTGAAGGAACGCGTGCTCGAAGTCTGGATCTTTTGGACGGCGTCCGTGGCGTCCCGGGTCCGGGGGAGGGATCGGGATGCGGGGGCGGGGTTCGTGGAGTATGCGGGGCTCATGATTCTTATTGCGGGGATCTTTACGTTGATCGACCAGCTGGGGCTGGACGGGACGATCTCCAGCGCTATCGGGGACGCAGTCGACGATGTGGTCGGAGGCGGCTGAGCGCCCGCCTGCACAGCGACCGAGGGCAGACTCTCCCCATCTATATCTGGATGACGGGGATTCTGCTCTTTGTCGCGTTCGCCTTCTTCGCGTTCGCCCAAGCCGCCTCAGCCCGCAATGGTGCGCAATCAGCCGCTGATGCGGCGGCGTTGGCGGCAGCGCAGGACGCCAGAGACGAACTCATGGATGGATTCGAGCTGTCCATCGGCGAAGGAGACGACTGGCTCGACTGGCTCGGCGGAGACAAGTTCACCGGCGAGGGGGCGCGAGGCGCGGCGGATGCCCTGGCTGCCGAGAACGACTCCACCGTCATCGGGTTCGGGCCCGCCGAAGTGAACGGCTACCCGGGGTTCCGCGCGGAGATCGAGACCACGTACACCGTCGGCGACTCGATCATCCCGGGTACGGAGTCCCAACACGCCAGGGCCGACGCTACGGCCATCGTCAAGCCGCGCTGTGACGTCGACCCATCGGCCGACCCGGAGAAGGCCGTGGAATTTGATTGCGACGGGGGCGAGTCCTTCGAGATCGATCCGGACGAATTCGAACTGGGTGATCTCCCTGAGGCATCCGCCCTCTTCTCTGTCCACCTGGCCGACTGACCGGAGATCGACGAAAGAAGGAAGCGGTAGCGATGAGCATTCGGCGCTCCATGTTGACCCGCAGGGCAATGACCGCTGTGGCGATCACGACTGGGCTGGTTCTCACGGTCGTCGGCTGCGGTGGCGGGGACAACGGAGATAATAAGCCGGACAAGTCGGGTCCTTCAGCTTCGGCGGGCAAGAAGGGCGGAGATGGCGATGGGCAGAAGCAAACTGAGTCGCCTTCGACCGACGACATATTGGCGGAGTCCAAGGACGGTGACATCAGTGTCACGATCAATTCGGCCCGCCGGGACGGAGGCGGATTCGTCACGGTCTCCGGCACGGTGAAGAATAACGGCGCCCGGTCGTGGATGGGCGCCAACTGGGCCAGTGACGAGCGCGAGTTGAGGTCGAACGGAGGTTCCCTTTCCGGGGCCAGTTTGGTCGACCACGACGGGAAGAAGAAGTACCTGGTTCTCAGGGACACCTCGGGGCGTTGTCTCTGCACCAAGTTCAATGGCCGTGTGAAGCAGGGGGAAACCGCCAGTTGGTTCGCCCAGTTCCCCGCACCGCCCGAGGGCACCGACAAGGTCACCTTCCAGGTGGGGTCCATGCCCCCCGCCCCCATACAAATCTCCGAGGGCGAATAACCATGACCCGCCACCACCTCCGAACCACCGGCGCCGCCACCCTCGTCGCGCTGGCCCTGCTGGCCGGTCCCGTGCCCGCCTGGGCCGATGGGGGGGACCCCAGTTCGCCCCCCGGCAGCACCACCACCTCCCCGCCCCCGGACGTCGACTCCAACAGTCCGGGGCTGAAGCTCGCTGACGGGGCCACGCTCGCGCCCGCGAAGGTGCTGGACATCAAGTCCGTCGTCGAGGACCTCGGCGGCGAGGAGCGGCGCGAGGACACCAACACGGACGTGAAGTTCGCGCTGCAGGCGGAGGTCCTGTTCCCCAAGGACAGCGCGAAGCTGAACCCCGAGGCGAACGCCCGTATCAAGGCGATCGCCGAGGAGGCCAAGGCGCAGAAGGCCACGGACGTCAGGGTGTTCGGCTTCACGGACAACCTCGGCTCCTACGGCCACGGCAAGAAGCTCTCCCGGCAGCGCGCGGAAGCGGTGCACGACGAGCTGGCCGGCCATCTCGGCCCCGAGGTCACCTTCTCCGTACGCGGCTACAGCGAGGACTACCCGATCGCGGACAACGGCTCCGAGGAGGGCCGCAAGAAGAACCGCCGCGTCGAGGTCTCCTTCCCCCGGGGAGCGTCCGGCAACGACACCGGCACCAGCAGCGGCAAGGGCACCGGCAGCGGCGCCGACAACACCGCGTGAGCCATCTCCGCACCCCCGCACATCCGGTGCCACGATTACCCCATGAGCACCGATTCCCCCGAGCCCCCCGCCACCCCCACTGACCCCACCACCCCCCGCACCTTCGAGGACCTCGTCGCCGAAGCCGAGGCCGCGCCCACCGAAGGGTGGGACTTCTCCTGGTTCGAGGGGAGGGCAACCGAGGCGCGGCCCTCCTGGCGGTACGCCGACGCGATGGCCCGGCGCCTCGCGCGGGCGGAGGCCTCGCTCGACATCCAGACCGGCGGCGGCGAAGTGCTCGCCTCCGCCGCCACCCTGCCGCCGCTCGCCGTCGCCACCGAGGGCTGGCCCGCGAACGTGGCCAAGGCCACCGCACTGCTGCACCCGCGAGGCGTGGCCGTCGTCGCCTCCCCGGAGGAGGCCCCGCTGCCGTTCGCGGACGGCGCCTTCGACCTCGTCACCAGCCGCCACCCGGTGCGGGCCCGGTTCGACGAGATCGCGCGCGTACTGCGGCCCGGCGGCACGTACTTCGCGCAGCACGTCGGACCCGCCAGCGTCTTCGAGGTCGTCGAGTACTTCCTCGGGCCCCAGCCGGCGGAGGTCAGGAACGCCCGCCACCCCGACCTGGAGCGCGCCGAGGCCGAGAAGGCGGGCCTGGAGGTCGTGGACCTGCGGGCCGAGCGGCTGCGGATGGAGTTCTTCGACATCGGAGCCGTCGTCCACTTCCTGCGCAAGGTGGTGTGGATGGTCCCCGACTTCAGCGTGGAGAAGTACCGCCCGCTCCTGCGCGAGCTGCATGACCGGATCGAGGCCGAGGGGCCCTTCGTCGCCCACAGCGCCCGCCACCTCTTCGAACTCCGCAAGCCCGTACAGTCTGTACTGTCGTTGCGGTAAGTGGCCCAGCGCGCGGAGGAGTTGGTCGTGGTGGAGGAGCAAGCGCCGTACGCCTGTGGGCTCGACGCCGCCGTGGACGTCGTCGGCGGCAAGTGGAAGCCGATGATCCTGTGGGCGCTGCACGCGGGCCGCACGCTCCGGTTCGGCGAGCTGAAGCGGCACATCCCCGGGGTGAGCGAGAAGATGCTGATCCAGCAGCTGCGGGAGCTGGAGTCGGACGGCATCGTGCACCGCGAGGTCTACCGCGAAGTGCCGCCGAAGGTCGAGTACTCCCTGACCGATCTCGGCCAGTCCCTCAACGCGGCCCTGCTTCCCCTCGGGTTGTGGGGCGACACGCACATGGCGCAGATCGTGGCCAGTAAGGCGAGTAGGGCGGGAAAAGCGAGCAAGGGGAGTGAGGGGAGTCATAAGGGGAGTGGGGGGAGTAAGGGGAGTGCGGCGGCCAAGGGGAGCAACGCGAGCGCGGGGAGCACCGTGGCGCGCGCCGTCTGACGGGGCGCCTGGTGCGCGATTCCGGCAAAGTCCGCCTACCGCCCACATCCTGACGTAACTCCCGGAATCGAAGCCCTGATTCCGCATCGTTATCAATACTGGCTCGATCCACCCCTGATCGTCACGTAAGTTCAGACCAAGGCTAATTCGCGTGAGCAAAGCTGCGCGTGCGGTGCCGCGCGGTGGAGGGGGCCGCGCGGCACCGCGAGCCGTCATCCCGCGCCGCGCACGACGATCCGCGCGCCCCGGCGTACGCCCCACCCCGCCATCGCCCCGGCCTCCGCCTCGATCACATGCCTGGCCCGCGGCCGCGGCAGCCCGATCCGGCCCGGGCGCATCGTCCGGACCGCCAGCACCCGCAGCTCGCGGTCGAGATACGCCACGTCGACGGCGAACCGCATCCCTACCGTGTGCACGCCGCTTGCCGGTGTCAGCAGCAGCGCCCCCGCCACCCCCGCGCGCCCGAGCAGGCCGCGCCGCCGTGCCCGCGCGGAGTCCGCGATCTCCAGCGGGATCTCCCACGGGGCCTCCGAGGCGGCCTCCGCGGTGATCCCCGCCGCCGACCCCGCGGGGCCGATGACCTCCATCGTCGCCATGCCCGCGAAATTAGCGGTCCGGACACCCGGCGCGTCAAGCGCGCGAACCCTGCCGGGGTCCCCCGTGGGGAGTACCGCCGGGCCCGGCCGAAATCCGCCTCCGAACCCCGGATTCCGCCCGGAGAACGGGGGTCTCGCAGTCGTCGCGTGACTTCGGAGAGTAGTTGTGGGGCGCCAATGCACGCAGCATCACTTACAAAGGGTTATGGTGGAAACCCCCCCTCGGGCCGGTCCGTCTCCCCCCCACGGACCGGCCCGTTTTTTGTGCCCGCGCGTCAGGGCCCGCCGATCAAGGTCGCCCGCCCCCGTTATGGTCAGGGACATGTCGAACGACTTCCCCCCGCCGCACCAGAACCCGCAGGTCACCCCGGAGCCCCACCCCCAGAACCACCCTCAGCCCACCCCGCACACAGGCCTGCCCGCCTACCCCGGCCCCGCCCAGGACGCCGCGTACGCCTACGGCCCGATGGCCCCGCAGCGGATGCCCGGCAGCGTCCGGGCCGCGCAGATCGTCCTCTGGGTGCTCGCCGGACTCGTCCTGCTCGCCGCGATAGTCATCGGCGCCACGGGCGACGCGGTGACGGCAGGCGCCGTCATCGGAGTGAATGTGCTGGTCATGGTGGCCGCGAGCCTGGCCTGGACGTTCCACAAGGCCGGCTCCGGTATCCGCGTGACGTGCATCGTCCTGATGTCGCTGCACGCCCTGAGCGCGCTCGGCGGGGCGGCCAACGGCAACCCCGGCGGTCTCCTGCCGCTGCTCGGCGCCATCGCGGTGGTCGTCCTGCTCTCCCAGGGGACCGCGGGCGCCTGGTTCAAGCGCCCGCGCCCCTAGCGTCAGCCCCGCCCGGCCCAGATGTTGGTGCCGGGCGTCGAGACCGCGAACGTGTCGATGGCCGACAGCTCCGCGTCCGTCAGCTCCGGGCCCGCCAACGCCGCCACGTTCTCCTCCAACTGCTCCACGCTGGACGCGCCGATCAGCGCCGAGGTCATCCGCGCGTCGCGGAGCACCCAGTTGAGGGCGAGCTGGGCGAGCGACTGGCCGCGGCCCGCCGCGATGTCGTTCAGGCCGTTGAGCCGGCGTACGACCTCGTCGCTCAGCAGCTCCGGGTCCAGGGACTTGCCCTGCGTCGCACGCGAACCCTCCGGGATGCCCTTCAGGTACTTGTTGGTGAGCAGCCCCTGGGCGAGCGGCACGAAGGAGATGCAGCCCATCCCGGCCCGCTCCAGCGTGTCGAGGAGGCCGTCCTCCTCGGTCCAGCGGTTGATCATCGAGTACGACGGCTGGTGGATGAGGGCCGGGACGCCCATCTCCCGCAGCAGCCGCGCCGCTTCGGCCGTCTGCTCGCTGTTGTAGGACGACACGCCCACATAGAGCGCCTTGCCCTGCTGGACCGCGGACGCGAGCGCGCCCATCGTCTCCTCCAGCGGGGTGTCCGGGTCGAAGCGGTGGGAGTAGAAGATGTCGACGTAGTCGAGGCCCATCCGCGCCAGCGAGGCGTCCAGCGACGACAGCAGGTACTTGCGGCTGCCCCACTCGCCGTACGGGCCCGGGTGCATGAGGTATCCGGCCTTGGTCGAGATGACCAGCTCGTCGCGGTACGAAGCGAAATCCTGTGCGAAGAGCTTGCCGAAGTTCAGCTCCGCGGAGCCGGCCGGCGGCCCGTAGTTGTTCGCCAGGTCGAAGTGCGTGACGCCCAGGTCGAAGGCGCGGCGCAGGATCGCGCGCTGCGTGTCCAGGGCCTTGTCGTCACCGAAGTTGTGCCAGAGACCGAGGGAGACCGCGGGCAGCTTCAGGCCGCTGCGGCCCGTGCGCCGGTACTCCATGGTGTCGTAGCGGTCCGGGGCCGCTCGGTACGAAGACGTGTCGTTCATGGGGATGAAGCTACTTCAGCCGAGCGCACCCGACTTCGGTGGGAGGTCCGTGCAGCGGTAGGGTGTCGCCCTCGGGGACTGCCCTACGCACACCCCTTGAGGACCGCCATCTGCTGGAGGGGCTGACAGACGTGAACCTGCGCGACCTGGTGTACGGACTTTACGCACGCCGGGTGGAAGGCCGCCTCGACCACGACCAGGTGCCCAAGCACATCGGGGTCATCCTCGACGGCAACCGCCGCTGGGCGAAGGCGTCCGGCGGGACCACCGCACAGGGCCACCAGGCGGGCGCGTACAAGATCGAGGAGTTCCTCGGCTGGTGCGCCGAGACCGACGTCGAGGTCGTCACGTTGTGGATGCTCTCCACCGACAACTTCGACCGGCCCGAGGAGGAGCTGACCCCGCTCCTCGGCATCATCGAGGCCACCGTCCGCTCGCTCGTCGCCGACGGCCGCTGGCGCGTGCACCACGTCGGCGCGCTCGACCTGCTGCCCGCCCGCACCCAGGCCGTCATGAAGGAAGCCGAACAGGCCACCCACGACAACACCGGGATACTCGTCAACGTCGCCGTCGGCTACGGCGGCCGCCAGGAGATCGCCGACGCGGTGCGCTCCCTGCTCCTGGAGCACGCGGCCAAGGGCACCAGCCTGGAAGAGGTCGCGGAGAGCGTCGACATCGACCTCATCTCCAAGCACCTCTACACCAGCGGCCAGCCCGACCCCGACCTGGTGATCCGTACGAGCGGGGAACAGCGTCTGTCGGGCTTCATGCTCTGGCAGTCCGCCCACTCGGAGTACTACTTCTGCGAAGTCTTCTGGCCGGCCTTCCGCAAGGTCGACTTCCTGCGCGCGCTGCGTGATTACGCGGCCCGCCACCGCCGCTACGGCGGCTGACGCGCGCACGCCCCTGAGGTCGGGGTCATCCGGAGTTAACCAACGCGTCGTCATATGCCATGGCATGGCTGCGCTTGTTCGAGGGAATAAGCCTTCCAGGTCGACGTTCCGCAGTATCCGAGAGGGACGTCGTATCTCAGCGGACGCCATGAGGCCGTCCGCCCGGGAGGCCCTTTGCACCAGGACGACCGTGTGAGCAGCGCGGGCGACGTGGAGGGCCGGCGTCCGGCCCGCGCATCGCGGCCGCGCCGGGCCTGGATCACCTTCGCCGGCCCGCCCGGATTCCCTCCCGTCGCTCCCCGACCTCATCCGAGGGGGTACGTCCTTCCGTGATGACCAGCACAAAGCGCCGCATGCCCGACAGGCGCACCTACGTTCTCGACACCAGCGTCCTGCTGGCCGACCCGAACGCCCTGACACGCTTCGACGAGCACGAAGTCGTGCTGCCCGTCGTCGTGGTGACGGAGCTGGAGGCCAAGCGGCACCACCCGGAACTCGGCTACTTCGCCCGGCAGGCGCTGCGCCTGCTGGACGACTTCCGCATCCGGCACGGCAGGCTGGACGCCCCGATCCCGATCGGGGACCTCGGCGGCTCGCTGCGCGTCGAGCTCAACCACTCCGATCCCGGCGTGCTCCCGGCCGGCTACCGGTTGGGGGACAACGACTCACGGATTCTCGCCGTGGCCCGCAACCTCCAGGCGGAGGGGTACGACGTCACGGTCGTCTCCAAGGACCTCCCGCTCAGGATCAAGGCGTCGTCCGTCGGACTGCTCGCCGAGGAGTACCGCGCGGAGCTGGCCATCACGGACTCCGGCTGGACCGGCATGGCCGAACTGACCCTCTCGGGCGAGCAGGTGGACCTCCTCTTCGAGGAGGACCAGCTCTACGTCCCCGAGGCGGCGGGCCTGCCCGTCCACACGGGCCTGACCATCCAGTCCGAGCGCGGCAAGGCGCTGGGCCGCGTCACGGCCGAGGGCAACGTCCGGCTCGTACGCGGCGATCGCGAGGCCTTCGGCATCAAGGGCAGGAGCGCCGAGCAGCGGATCGCGCTCGATCTCCTCCTTGACCCGGACGTCGGGATCGTCTCGATGGGCGGGCGCGCGGGCACCGGCAAGTCGGCGCTCGCCCTCTGCGCGGGCCTGGAGGCCGTCCTGGAGCGCAGGCAGCACCAGAAGGTGATGGTCTTCCGGCCGCTGTACGCGGTCGGCGGGCAGGAGCTTGGCTATCTGCCCGGCACCGAGGCCGAGAAGATGGGCCCCTGGGCGCAGGCGGTCTTCGACACGCTCGGTTCGGTGGCGGGGAAAGAGGTCATCGAGGAGATCAGCGCGCGCGGGATGCTGGAGGTCCTGCCGCTCACCCACATCCGCGGCCGCTCGCTGCACGACGCGTTCGTCATCGTGGACGAGGCCCAATCCCTGGAGCGGAACGTCCTGCTGACCGTTCTGTCCAGGATCGGGGCGAACTCCCGTGTCGTCCTCACCCATGACGTCGCCCAGCGCGACAACCTCCGAGTCGGGCGGTACGACGGGGTGGTGGCCGTCGTCGAGAAGCTGAAGGGGCATCCGCTCTTCGCGCACGTCACCCTCACGCGCTCCGAGCGTTCGCAGATCGCGGCCCTGGTGACCGAAATGCTGGAGGACGGCCACATCTGAGTCAGTTCACCGCGTATGTACGGTAGTTGGCGCCGCCCGGCGAAGCGAAGGAGCCTAGCCGGGCGGCGTCGTCGTGCGCGCCGCTTTCCGGAAAACTGCTGGGCCAAACGGCGTGTGAGCTTTCCCACGCAACGGAGAATTGCCTTGCGGCGTCGAGCTGGGGCAGAGTCTGGGTCCTGTCAGGCCCCGCATGCGACACACCTGTACCCCCAGCGGTACTGAACCCCAGAACTTCATAGTGGCCGTCGCATGCCGCCCGAGCACCACGCGGCGCTCCCGCCAAGGGAGTTGTCCACCGGGCCCGTGCCTCCCGTGACCGAACGCAAGCGGAGGCCAGCGCCAGGGGCACGATTGCGTCCGCGAGGTCACCTATGCGGGCGATGCTGGAAGGAAACCGTGTGAGCCGGATTTCGGTCCGGGGATTCGCCGTGGCGTCAGCCACCGCGGTCACCACCGTCGGAGCCGTCGTGGGTGTTGCCTCGGGCAACGCCCAGTCCTCGAACTCGAACGACTTCGAGGCAGCGGCGAGCGAGGCCACTCTCCTCGCAGAGATCCCCGCGGGCCAGCAGGCCCAGGTCCAGACCGCGTCCCTGACGCAGCAGGCGGACGCGCAGGCCATGGCCGCCGACACCGCGGCGAAGAAGACCGCCGCGGAGGAGGCCCGCAAGCAGGCCGCCGCCTCGGCGATCGAGAAGCAGAAGGCGGCGGAGAAGGCGGAGGCCGCCGAGAAGGCGCAGAAGGCCGCCGCCAAGAAGGAGCGCGAGGACAAGGCCGAGACCAAGGCCAGCCGCTCCTCCGCCCGGGACGCCTCCAGCTTCACCCCCCAGAGCTCCTACACGGTCGCCCAGGTCCAGGCGATGGCACGGCAGATGGTCCCCGGCGACCAGTTCCAGTGCTTCAGCAACATCGTCAACCACGAGTCCACGTGGAACTACAAGGCGCAGAACGCCTCCTCCGGGGCGTACGGCCTCGTCCAGGCGCTGCCCGGTTCCAAGATGGCCTCGGCGGGCGCCGACTGGCAGACCAACCCGGCCACGCAGATCAAGTGGGGCCTGAACTACATGAACGACCGCTACGGCAGCCCGTGCGGCGCCTGGGACTTCTGGCAGGCGAACAACTGGTACTAGGCGGACGCCGACCGTACCGCTCAACCTCGGGAGACCCCTCACCGTCCTTCGGTGGGGGGTTTCTCCCATGTACGGTCGGTGCGGACAGCTCCAGGGAGGAGTGGTGGGGAAAGACGGGGGTAGAGGACGGATCATGTCGCGAGTGCCAGGATGGATCGGTCGGCTCGGTGCCGGACTGAGCGAGATGGGCGAGCGGTTGAACGAGAAGCGCCGCGACGAGGACGCCGACCCGGACAACGGCGAGCCGAACGACCCCTCCGGCGGGGAGCAGGAGCACGTACCGCCGCCACCCGCCTACGCGCCGGAGGTGGCGCCCAGACCCGACCCCGTCGCGGCCGTGCCGTGGGGCATGCGGGTCGCGGCCGAGGCGGGCTGGCGCCTCCTCGTCCTCGCGGGCACGCTCTGGGTCCTGATGAAGGTCATCAGCGCGGTGCAGCTCGTGGTGCTCGCCTTCGTGGCCGCCCTGCTGATCACCGCGCTGCTGCAGCCGACGGTGGCGCGGCTGCGCAGGCTCGGTCTGCCCCGCGGTCTGGCGACGGCGGTCACCGCGATCCTCGGCTTCGTCATCATGGGCCTGGTCGGCTGGTTCGTGGTCTGGCAGGTCATGGAGAACGCCAACGAGCTGTCCGGGCAGGTCCAGGACGGCATCGACGACCTGCGCAAGTGGCTGCTCAACAGCCCCTTCCACGTGACCGAGGATCAGATCAACGACATCGCCACGAGCCTGCGCGAGGCGGTCGGTGCCAATACGGAGGAGCTGACCTCCGCGGGCCTCGAAGGCGTCACGGTCATCGTCGAGGCGCTGACCGGCATCCTGCTCGCGATGTTCTCCACGCTCTTCCTGCTGTACGACGGCAAGCGCATCTGGCAGTGGTTCCTGAAGCTCGTGCCGGAGCAGGCGCGGCCCGGTATCGCGGGCGCGGGGCCGAGGGCCTGGCGCACGCTCACCGCCTATGTGCGCGGCACGGTGATAGTGGCCATGATCGACGCCATCTTCATCGGCCTCGGCACCTACTTCCTCGGGGTGCCGATGGCGGTGCCGCTGGCCGTCATCATCTTCCTGGCCTCGTTCGTCCCGCTCGTCGGCGCCGTGGTCTCCGGGGCGCTCGCCGTGGTCGTCGCGCTGGTTACGCAGGGCGTGTTCACGGCCGTGATGGCGCTCGCGGTGGTCCTCGCGGTGCAGCAGATCGAGGGGCACATCCTGCAGCCGTTCATCCTCGGCCGCGCGGTGCGGGTGCATCCGCTGGCGGTGATCCTCTCGGTCGCCGCGGGCGGCATGGTCGCCGGGATCGGCGGGGCGGTCGTGGCGGTGCCGCTGGTCGCCGTGACGAACACGGTGGTCGGCTACCTGCGCTCGTACGCGCGTGAGACGGCCCTGAAGCAGAGGCCGCGCTCCCGGGAGGCCACCCCGACGGACGTGTCCCTGACGGATCCGCCACCGCAGCAGTAGCTCCTCGGATACGCGAAACGCCGGACGGGCTGGGGATTCCAGCCCGTCCGGCGTTTCGCGGACGAACCCGGCGGAGCCGGTGATCGACGGTGCGGAGGGTTACTCCGCCAAGTGAGCCTCGGAGTCGAGCGTCACGCCGACCGCCTGGATGACCGCGGCGACCTTGACGGCCTCCTGGATCGTCTCGCGGTCGACGCCGGCCTTGCGCAGGACCTGCTCGTGCGAGTCCAGGCACTGGCCGCAGCCGTTGATCGCGGAGACCGCGAGGGACCACAGCTCGAAGTCGACCTTCTCCACGCCCGGGTTGCCGATGACGTTCATCCGCAGACCGGCGCGCATCGTCCCGTACTCCGGGTCGGAGAGCAGGTGACGCGTGCGGTAGAAGACGTTGTTCATCGCCATGATGGCGGCGGCCGACTTGGCGGCCGTGTACGCCTCGGGGGAGAGGTTCGCCTTGGCCTCGGGCTCCAGCTCGCGCAGCACCTTCGGGGAGCGGGACGCGATGGCGCAGGCCAGCACGGTGCCCCACAGCTGCTGCTGCGGCAGGTCGCTGTTGCCGATGACCGAGCCGAGGTTCAGCTTCAGGTCCTTGGCGTAGTCCGGTACGGCGGACTTCAGTTCGTCGAGTGCCATGTCAGAGCCTTCCGTTCACTCGCCCGAGAGCAGCGCGACCGGGTCGAGGGTCTCGTCGCCCTTGGTCCAGTTGCAGGGGCACAGCTCGTCGGTCTGCAGGGCGTCGAGGACCCGCAGGACCTCCTTGGGGTTACGGCCCACGGAACCGGCGGTCACCATCGTGAACTGGATCTCGTTGTTCTGGTCGACGATGAAGACGGCGCGCTGCGCGAAGCCGTCCTCGCCCTCGATGCCGAGGGCACGCATGAGCTCGTGCTTGGAGTCGGCCAGCATCGGGAAGGGCAGGTCGGTCAGGTCCGGGTGGTCCTTGCGCCAGGCGTGGTGCACGAACTCGGAGTCACCGGAGAAGCCGAGGATCTGGGCGTCACGGTCGGCGAACTCGTCGTTCAGCTTGCCGAAGGCCGCGATCTCGGTCGGGCACACGAAGGTGAAGTCCTTGGGCCACGCAAAGACGATCTTCCACTTGCCCTCGTAGGTCTTGTGGTTGATCTGCTCGAACTCCTTGCCCTGCTCCAGGGAGACACAGGCAGTCAGGTCGAACTCGGGGAACTTGTCACCGACAGTGAGCACGCATACTCCTTGCGACGAAGAAATCCCTTTTGGGGAGTTTCCTGCGGGGTTGGACTGATGTCGATGGTGGCACAGGGTGCATTGATTAGGGAAATAGCTAGAGTGGGTCGTGTTGATCGGAGGTAGTTATCAGTGCGAGCCATAAATAGGGGAAAGTTCCCCGGCAAGCAGAGCAACGGCAAGCAGCCCAGCCTGGCGCAGCTGCGGGCCTTCGCCGCGGTCGCCGAGCATCTGCACTTCAGGGACGCCGCCGCCGCGATCGGGATGAGCCAGCCCGCCCTCTCGGGTGCCGTCGCGGCCCTGGAGGAGGCACTGGGTGTCCAGCTCCTGGAGCGGACCACGCGCAAGGTGCTGCTCTCCCCGGCCGGTGAGCGCCTGGCCGTGCGGGTCAGAGCGGTCCTCGGTGAGGTCGAGGCGCTCCTGGAGGAGGCGGAGGCCGTCAAGGCGCCGTTCACCGGGGCGCTGCGGCTCGGCGTCATCCCGACCGTCGCCCCGTACCTGCTGCCGACGCTGATCACGCTGGTCCACGAGAAGTACCCGGACCTGGACCTCCAGGTGCACGAGGAGCAGACCTCCTCGCTGCTGGAGGGGCTCGCGGCCGGACGGCTCGACCTGCTGCTGCTCGCGGTGCCGCTCGGGATGCCGGGGGTGACCGAACTGCCCCTGTTCGACGAGGACTTCGTGCTCGTCACCCCCCTCGACCACTGGCTCGGCGGCCGCGAGGGCATCCCGCGCGAGGCGCTGAAGGAGCTGAACCTGCTGCTGCTCGACGAGGGGCACTGCCTGCGCGACCAGGCCCTGGACATCTGCCGCGAGGCGGGCCGCGCGGACGCCCCGGTCACCACGACCGCGGCCGGGCTCTCCACCCTCGTCCAGCTGGTCGCGGGCGGGCTCGGCGTGACACTGCTGCCGCGGACCGCCGTGCGGGTGGAGACCAGTCGCAGCAATCAGCTGCTGACCGGGTACTTCGCCGATCCGGCGCCGACCCGGCGGGTCGCCCTCGCGATGCGGGCCGGTGCCGCGCGGGCGGCCGAGTACGAGGAGTTGGCCGAAGCCCTGCGGGGGGCGGTGCGGCCGTTGCCGGTGCGGGTGGTGTGACCCCGCACCGGCAACGGCCGCACGACCGATGCCGGTGCGCGGGGCGCGGGCCGCATGTGGCTGGTCGCGCAGCTCCCCGCGCCCCTTCGGGCGCTTCCCCCGGGCGCAGGCCTACTCCGTCCGCAGGCCCTCCGGCCGCATCATCCGCCACAGCGGCGGCAGGCTGAGCAATGTCACCACCGCCACGAGCACCCCGCCCGCCACCGTCAGGGGGACGAACATCCACCAGTCGGTGACCGACTTCTGGATCATGCGGACCATGACGTAGCCGAGGCCGAGACCGCCCGCGACGGCGAGCGCGAGGCCGATCGCGACCGGGATCGCCGTCTGCCACAGCACCGACCACGCCATCGAGCCGCGCCGCGTACCGAAGGCGGTCAGGGCCGCGAGCAGCCGCTTGCGCTCGCGCAGTTGCTCCAGCATCGACACCAGCATGGACGCCGCGATCAGCATCATCGTGGCCATCGCTCCGGCCTGGATACCGGTGTGGATGGTGGCGTACTGCTTGTCGCGTTCGACCGCGTGCAGCGTCATCACGTCGAGGAACGGGTCGACGTGGGCCGCGGTGTTGCGGATGTACTCCTCGGCGTCCGGTACGTCCGGATCGACCTGGACCATCGCGGTCGTCGAGGCGTCGACCAGCTTGCTCAGGTCGACCGCGCCCGGGGTGGCGTAGACGCCGTCGTGCACCTCGCCGCCCGGGTCGGGGCGGGCCCTGACCGTGCGGGAGTCGGCGGGCAGCGTCCACAGGACGTGCCGGTGGCCGGGCTCGTCCCAGCTGACCGGGTTGAGGTCCAGCTGCTTGCCGGGGCGGGCCGACGCGTCGACCCACTTGTTCAGCCGCTTGTTGCCGGTGTGCACGACGAAGGTGTCGCCGTCCTCGCACGTGCCGATGCGGGCCAGCTCGCGCAGGTTCGCGCAGCTGGCGACGGTCAGTTCCGTGAGGGGCCGCAGGGTGTCGGCGCTCATCTTGCCGGGTCTGACGGCGTACGTGGTGACCGTGCCGATGACGTTCTTGACGCCCTTGGTCGTACGGAACTTGTCGATCATCCGCTCGGCGAGCTGCCCGTCGCCGACATCCGCCCTGACCACCAGCTTGGCGCGGCCGGGGTCGTTGTCCGTGGCCCGGTTGAAGTCGTCGTGCATGGCGCCGAACATCATCTGGAGGGCGACCGCGCCCGCCACCGCGACGGTGATGCCGCCGACCGCCCGGGCCGCCGTACCGCTGCTCAACTGGAGCCTGCGCGTGGCCAGCTGCCAGGGCACGGGCCCGCCCCCGCGCAGCCGCGCCACGCTCGCCTCCACCAGCCACGGCAGCAGCGCGGCAAGGCCCACCAGGGTGAGCGTCGAGCCCAGGCCGATGGCGTAGACCGGCGGGCCCATGTCGCCGCCGACGCGACCGGCCGCCAGCAGGATGCCGAGGCCGAGCAGCGGCATCACGAGCCGCCACCACAGCCTGCGCCGACGGGGCTTGGAGCTGCGGACGACGCCCAGCGGCTCGATGGAGACGGCGCGCAGTGAGATCAGCGTGACCACGACCGCCGTCACCGGCACGGCCGCGAGGATCAGCAGGGCGAGCCCGGGCAGCGGCACGACGTCCGAGGGGAAGGCGCTGACCTGCGTGAGGTCGAACATGCCGAACAGCTCGCGCAGGCCGAGGAAGGCGATGGCGCCCACGGCGAGACCGAGCAGCGCCCCGCTCAGCGACTCGCCCGCCGCGATCCGCCGTACGGTGTGCGCGTCCGCGCCCACCAGCCGCAGCGCCGCGAGGCGCCGGTCGCGCCGGTCGCCGCCGAAGCGGACGGCCGTACCGATGAAGATGATCACCGGCGTCAGCAGGACCACGCAGGCCAGCACGACGAGTACGACAAGGAGCGGGTCCAGGGGCTCGCCGGGCTGTGCGTAGCCGAACTTCGCGACGCGGTGGCCGCCCTTGGCCGGGGTGAGGGCGTGCGAACCGGCGTAGTAGTAGAGCTCCTTGGGGTGGATCAGGCCCGCGTCGCCGATGGTGCCCGTGACCCGGTACTTCCCGAAGCGCTCCTTCAGCAGGGCGCCCTCGGAGCTGTCCAGGAGGTCGCGCAGGGCGGGCGAGACGACCATCTCGCCGTCCGCCGGGATCTTCTCCAGGCCGGGCGGCAGCACCGGACGCGAACCCTCGGCGCGCAGCACGCGGCCGTTCACCGTCATGTCCCGGAAGTCGGTGGTGAGGTCGCGCTGGAGGACCGTCGAGTCGGACCTGTCGACCTTCTTCCCGGAGAACTGGTCCTCGGCGGAGCGGGCGACCGAGCGGTCCTCGCGCCGCTCCATCAGCTCGGGCACGGAGGCCGCGCCGAGCAGCAGCGCCACGCCGAGGCCGACGCCGACCGCCGTCAGGATCGTGCGGGTCCAGCCCTCACGGCCGCCGGCGGCGAAACGCATGCCCATGGCGAGGTCGCGGGCCCAGGCGCGCACGCCCCTCGGCGCGGTACGCCCAGCGCCGGGTGGTCCGGGCCGGGCAGCGCCGGCCGTGGCGCGGGTGTCGAGGCTCATATGACCCGCTCCATGTCGCGCGACCTGCCGTCGCGCACGACGATCTCGCGGTCGGAGTAGGCGGCGACGCGGGTCTCGTGGGTGACCAGGACGACGGCGGCGTTGGTGGAGCGGGCGGCGTCGGTCAGCAGTTCCATCACGCGCTCGCCGTTGAGGGAGTCCAGGGCGCCGGTCGGCTCGTCGGCGAAGACCACGCGCGGGCTCGTGGCGAGCGCGCGGGCCACGGCGACGCGCTGGCCCTGGCCGCCGGAGACCTCACCGGGCCGCTTGGCGGCGACGTCGTCGACCTCCAGGCGCTCCATCCAGGTACGGGCGGTCGCCTCGGCCTCCTTGCGCCGCGCGCCGTTCAGCCGCAGCGGAAGGGCGACGTTCTCGACGCAGGTCAGCTCCGGCACGAGCTGGCCGAACTGGAAGACGAACCCGAACTCGCTGCGGCGCAGCGCGCTCAGGGCGGAGTCCGGCATGCCGGTCAGCTCGCGGCCGTCGTAGGTGATGGAGCCCTCGTCGGGGCGGACGATCCCGGCGAGGCAGTGCAGCAGGGTCGACTTGCCGGAGCCCGAGGGGCCCATGACGGCGACGACCTCGCCGGGGTGGATGGAGAAGGCCGCGCCGTCGAGCGCGGTGGTGGGGCCGTAGGCCTTGCGGAGTCCGTGGGCCGTGAGGAGGGAGCCTGCGGGGGTCATGCGGAGCGCACCTCCTGGGCGAGCTTGCCGAGGCGTGCGGCGGCCAGCTCCAGCCAGCGCAGATCGGCTTCGAGGTGGAAGAGCGCGTGGTCGCAGATGAGCTGGTCGGCGAGGTCGCCCTTGCGCTTGCGGTCGGTGAGGATGCGCATCAGGCGCAGATGCTCGGCGCGCTGGACATCGAGGAGTTCGGCGGCGTCGCGGCCGGTGAGGAGCGCGAGGACGACCTTGGTGTAGAGGGTCGACTGGAGGTAGGGCTCGGGCTTCTCCGGGGTGGCGAGCCAGCGCTGGACGTCCGTGACGCCGGCGTCGGTGATCGCGTACCGCTTGCGCTCGGGGCCGCCGCCCGCCTCTATGCCGTCGACCTCGACGAGGCCGTTCTTCAGCAGCCGGGACATGGTCGAGTAGACCTGCCCGTAGTGCAGGGGCTTGTCGTGCCCGAACTTCTCGTCGAAGGCGCGCTTGAGGTCGTAGCCGTGCCGGGGGCCCGACTCCAGGAGACCCAGAAGGGTGTGGCCAATGGACATGGCCCGCAGTCTACACGGTGTGTATACGTGCCGTGTATACACCCGGTGAGGAGTGCAGGAGTTCGAAAAGGGGGCAACCTTCCAGGGCCTGAAACGGTCGGTTCCTTAGGGGCGGGTGCTCATTGTCACGTCCGGAAAAGACCGGATCGGATGACCTTTGTCCCTAGGTGCGGTGTTAGTTTCATGAGCTGACTTAGCCACCAGCGCCTTGCCAGTGAGAAGACGAGACGTACGAGAAGTACGGGTCGTACGAGACGGAAGCGGAGCACTCTCAGTCATGGGCCGAGCCGAAGAACGACAAGCGCGGCAGCGCGGTGCCCGCCGGGCAGCGCGCGGGCGCCCGTCCGGCGGCAAGCGCACCGGCATACGCCGCTTCTTCACCTGGAAGAAGCTCCTCGGGACGTTCTTCGGGTTCTGCCTGCTCGGCATGCTCGGTTTCGTGATCCTCTACATGGTCGTCGACATCCCCGAGGGGAACGCCGCGGCGAAGATGCAGAGCAACGTCTACCGGTACAGCAACGGCGACGTGATCGCCAGGACCGGCGACGTGAACCGCGAGATCGTCGACCTGGCCAAGGTCCCCGAGGACGTCCAGAAGACCTTCGTCGCGGCCGAGAACAAGTCCTTCTACAAGGACGAGGGCATCGACTTCAAGGGCACCGCCCGCGGTGTGCTCAACACGGTGACCGGCAAGGGCAAGCAGGGCGGCTCGACGATCACCCAGCAGTACGTGAAGAACTACTACCTCAGCCAGGACCAGACCGTCAGCCGCAAGCTGCAGGAGCTGGTCATCTCGCTGAAGGTGGACCGCCAGAAGAGCAAGGACGACATCCTCGCGGGCTACATCAACACCAGCTACTACGGCCGCGGCGCCTACGGCATCCAGGCCGCCGCCCAGGCCTACTACGGCATCGACGCCAAGAAGCTGGACGTCGCGCAGGGCGCCTACCTCGCCGCCCTCCTCCAGGCCCCGAGCCAGTACGACTGGACCTCCGCCACGGCGACCGGCAGGAAGCTGGTCAAGCAGCGCTGGAACTACGTACTCGACAACATGGTCGAGGAGGGCTGGCTCGACTCGGGCAAGCGCGCGGACCTCGCCTTCCCCAAGCCCGAGACGCCCAAGGCCCCGCCCGGCCGCGAGGGGCAGATCGGCTACCTCGTCGACGAGGCCAAGCGCGAGGTGCTGCGCGACAGCGGGCTGAGCGAGGCCGAGTTCGAGGCCGGCGGCTACACCGTCACGCTGAACATCGACCCGAAGAAGCAGAAGCAGCTCGAGAAGGCCGTCGACAGGAAGCTCAACGACAAGCTCGACCGGAAGAAGAACAAGGCGGACGCCCGGGTCCAGGCGGGCGCGGCCTCCGTCGACCCGAAGACCGGCAAGGTCCTCGCCATGTACGGCGGCGAGGACTACGTGAAGCACTTCACGAACAACGCCACCCGCCGCGACTACCAGTCGGCCTCCACCTTCAAGCCGCTGATCCTCGCCGCCGCCCTCGAACAGGGCGCCACGACCCAGGACGGCAAGCCGATCACGGCGGGCACGATCTACGACGGCACCAGCGAGCGCCCGGTCAAGGGCAGCGAGGTCGGCTTCGCGCCGCCGAACGAGGACGACGTCAACTACGGCCCCGTCACCGTTCAGAAGGCGATGAACAAGTCCATCAACTCCGTCTTCGCGCAGATGGGCGTGGACGTCGGGATGCCCAAGGTGATGGAGATGGCGGGCAAGCTCGGCATGGACGTCGAGGGCCTGCCCGCCGTGCCCGCCCAGACGCTCGGCTCCATGGGCGCGAGCCCGCTGGAGATGGCGGGCGTGTACGCCACGCTCGACAACCACGGCAAGAAGGTCACCCCCGCCCTGGTCGGCTCCGTCGAGCACAAGGACCGCACGATCGACCTGCCCGACCCGATCGGCGACCAGGTCGTCAAGCGCGGCACCGCCGACTCGCTGACCTCCGTCCTGACCGGCGTGGTCGACGACGGCACCGGCCACGCCGTGCGCAACCCCGTGCAGGACGTGGCCGGCAAGACCGGCACCTCCGACGACAACAAGTCGGCCTGGTTCACCGGCTACACGCCGAAGCTGGTCACCTCCGTGGGCCTCTTCGGCGAGGGCGCCCCCGGCACGCCGGAGAAGAACAAGCAGGTCTCCATGAGGGGCGCGGGCGGTCTGCCGCGCGTCGACGGCGGCAGCTTCCCCGCCGAGATCTGGGCGGCGTACACCTTCGACGCGATGGGCGCGCCGAGCAAGTTCGACCTCGACACGGACATGGGCGCGGCCATCGCGCCGCCCCCGGAGCCGACGAAGTCGCAGGCGCCCAAGGAGCCGTCGAGCACGCCGTCGAAGCCGGAGAAGGACCCCTCGTCCAAGCCGCCGACGCAGTCGCCGTCGTCCAAGCCCCCGACGCAGTCGCCGTCGTCCAAGCCGCCGACGCAGTCCCCGTCGTCGAAGCCGCCGACGCAGGAGCCGGACCCCACGCACACGATCGAGATCCCCGACGACCCCGATGACCGCGTGCCCGGCAGGGACTGACGGGGCTCGCGCCCACACGAGAGGCGCCCGGAACCGCGATGGTTCCGGGCGCCTCTCGTCGTGTGCGGCTCCGGCTCTAGCTCCGGTTCAGTTCGAACCAGACGACCTTTCCCGTGCTCAGCCGTGTCGCGCCCCACCGCCGGGCCATCTTGTTGACCAGGTAGAGCCCGCGGCCGCCCTCGTCCGTGGCGCGCGCCTGGCGCAGGCGGGGCAGTTGCGGGACGTCGTCGCCGACCTCGCAGCGCAGCACGTCCGTACGCAGCAGCCGCAGCGTGATCGGCCGCGACGCGTACCGCACGGCGTTCGTCACCACCTCGCTGACCAGCAGCTCCACCGAGTCGGTCATCTCCTCCAGGCCCCAGCGCACCAGCGCGCTGCGGGCCAGCCTGCGGGCGCGGGACGGGGTGGCGTTCTCCGGCTCCAGGAACCAGTACGCCACATCGCTCGGCGCGATGCCGTCGAAGCGGGCGGCGAGCAGCGCGATGTCGTCGTCCCGGTCGCCGGGACCGAGCATGTCGAGGACCTCGTCGCAGAGCGCCTCCAGGGGCGGCGGGTGGTCCGGGCCCGTCAACTGGGCCGTCGCGGCGAGCCGTTCGCGCAGCTGCTCTATGCCGGTCCACACATCGCGCAGCCGGGACTCGACGAGCCCGTCCGTGTACAGGAGCAGGGTCGCGCCCGCGGGGGCGTCCAGCTCCACGGCCTCGAAGTCCACGCCGCCCACGCCGATCGGCGCGCCCGGCGGCACGCGCAGCACCTCCGCGCGGCCGCCCAGATGCAGCAGCACGGGCGGCGGGTGACCGGCGTTGGCGATGGTGATGCGGTGCGAGACCGGGTCGTAGACCGCGTACAGGCAGGTCGCCATGCGGTCGGAGCCGAGCCGCTGCGCCTGCTCGTCCAGGTGGTGCAGGACCTCCTGGGGCGGCAGGTCGAGCCCCGCGAGGGTCTGCGCGGTCGTCCGCAGCTGGCCCATGATCGCCGCCGAGGTCATGGAGTGCCCCATGACGTCACCGACGACCAGGGCGACGCGGCTGCCCGGCAGCGGGATCGCGTCGTACCAGTCGCCGCCGACCCGGGCCGTCTCGGCCGCGGGGAGGTAGCGCGAGGCGAGCCGCACACCGGTCGGGCGCGGCAGCGTCTCGGGCAGCATCGTGCGCTGCAACTCGTCGGCGATGTACGCTTCGCGGCCGTACAGGACGGCCTTGTCGATGCCGAGCGCGCTGTGCGTGGCCAGCTGGGCGGCGACCAGCAGGTCGTCCGCCTCGAACGCGGGGCGCTCCGGGCGGCGCAGGAACACGGCCGCGCCGATCACCCTGCGGCGCCCGCGCAACGGCGCGAGGACGGCCCGCTGCCCCGCGGGCACGGTCCGCCCCTCGCCGAGCAGTTCGCGCAGGGCCGCCCGCGCCGCCGCCGAGTCCGCGAAGACCGGACGCACCCCGCGCAGCACCTCGGCGAGCGCGCCGCCCTGCCGCACCTCGCACAGCTCGGCGGTCCCCGTCACATCGGTGATGTCGGGCGGCACCACCTGGAGTGAGGTCAGCGTGCCGCCGTCGGTGTCCGGCTCCTCGGCGCCCTCCTCGATGGAGCGCAGCCGGTCCGTGCGGCGCAGCCGCAGCACCAGGGGGCCGGTGGGCCGCTCGTCGCCGACGGGCAGCGGGTCGCGCAGATAGACCAGGATCGCGTCGGAGAACGTCGGGACCGTGGCCCGGCACAGGCCCATCACGATCTCGTCGAGGTCGATGCCGCGCGCGATGCGCCGGGTCGCGGCGCCCACGAAGCGCAGCCGGTCGCCGTCGCGCCGCATCGCCACGGGTCCGGCGTCCGGCGGCCGCGGCCGGCCGGTGCGCCGCTCCTCGCCGCCCGGCGGCCCCTCGGGCGGCCCCGGCTGCGCGGGCACGCCCTCGGGCGCGGGGCGCGGCCGGCCCGGGTCGGGCTCGGAGGCGGACGGCTGGGAATGCTCACTGGTCGGCGGCACCGATGCTCCCGGGGATGTGTCACGCGCACCCTGTGGCGTCTCGGGGGAACGCAGCAGCGCCCCGCGGGGATCCGCGGGGGCGGTCGGCCGGGCAGCTGGTGCCTCGCGACCCTCGTGGGGGGTGAGGTGCTCCGTCACGCGTTTCGAATCCGTCCGTCCGGGGCTGCGCGCCGTGCGCGCCGTCCAGCGTTGCACGTCGCTCAGCCGCGTCGGCAGTGCAGAAAGACCTGATGTTCCGGTGGTACGTCGGTGCTCGCGGGGGCGTACGAGTACGTGTCCTCGCCGGTGATCTCGAAACCGGCGTCCCGCACGACCTGCCGCAGTTCGTCCCGCAGGTAACCCGATACCCGGATCGTGTGCCCCAGGAACGGAATCGCCGCGTCGTCGAGGTCGGCCTCGACCATCGACAGCTCCATCAGGCCTCCCGGCCGCAGCAGGCCGTGCAGCCGCCGCAGCGCCCCGGGGATCTCCGGGCGCGGCAGCATCAGCAGCGCGAAGAAGCAGGCGATGCCGTCGAACCGGCCGATTCCGTGCGGGCCGTCGGCTGCCAGGTCCGCGATGTCGATCTGCCGGAACTCAGCCCCCGGGACGTTCTTTTCGGCCAGGGCCAGCATGCCCGCCGAGATGTCCGTGCCGAGGACGGAGTGACCCTTCTCGGCCAATTGCAGAGCGGTGGGCAGACCCGTGCCGCAGCCCACGTCGAGCACCCGGGAACCGGGTGCGAGCGCCTCGGCGAGAAGACGTCCCGCGGCGAGCTGACCCTCCTTGTGGGGGAAGGCCTCGTCATAGTGCCGCCCGATGGCGTCAAAGGCCTCGGCCTGGCCCCTGCGGTCCTCGCTCACGTTCTGCCGCCCTTCAATGACTTCCTGTCAGACAGCGCGCGGACTCTCGGAGTTGTCGCTGTGCGCCCTTGCGGAGGACGATCCTACGTTTGAACCACGGGGGCGCATCAAGGGTCTCATGAGGACACATGCGCGGGCGTACGGTCCCAGTCATCCGGAAGGGGTGGTACGACCCAGGACGGATCGGGACGCCAGTGTTGCCAGCCGTCCGAAAACGGTGCCCCCCAGGCGTCGATCACGTCAAGGGCGGCCCGCCCGGCGGCACGTACGTCAGCGGCCTTTTCCGCGTCCATCAGACCCACCCGCAGGGCCTCGGCGAACTCGTCCTCGTCGTGCCAGCGCCAGCTGCCGTCGGGGCGCACGGAGATGTCCAGAAAGTGATCCTCGGAATCCACGCCGTCCGACCAGCGGGCGCGCGGTTCCTCCAGGTTCACGTACCAGTTCTTGAACCGCCAGCCCGGCTCCCAGAAGAGCCAGACCGACCACGGGTCGCCGGGGCGGGCCAGTTTCAGGACGCCGGTGCCGAACCAGCGGTCCCTGCGGACCGTGCGCGGCTTGGTGTAGCGGGTGGCCAGGGGCTCGTGGTGCAGGGGGGTTCCGTCGGCCAGCACCGGCTTGACGCATTCGGTGCCGGGCGCCATCCAGACGGCGAGCAGCTCCTCGCTGTCCTGGACGACGGTGACGGGACGGCAGATGTGCACGTGGTCCCCGGCGTTCTCCCGGTACCGCCACAGGATGTGGTCGCCGGGGGCCCACCGGGCCGCCGCACCGTCACCGTCCGTCGTCTTCCCGTCGAGGTCTGTCATGGACAGATATTAGACGCCCCTCCTGTGCCGGCCCCGGGGGTCAGCGGAGTCCCCGGGGTCACCGGGGTCACCGGGGAGCCGTCACGCCTGGGGGCGCGTCATGCGCAGTACGTCCAGTGCCTCGTCCAGCTGCTCCCGGGTGAGGTCGCCCCGGTCGACGTAGCCGGACTCCAGAACGACCTCGCGGATCGTCTTGCGCTCGGCCAGGGACCTCTTGGCGACCTTCGCCGCCTCCTCGTAGCCGATGTACTTGTTGAGCGGCGTCACGACGGACGGCGACGACTCGGCGTACTCCCTGGCGCGTTCGCGGTTGGCGGTGATGCCGTCGACGGTCCGGTCGGCGAGCAGGCGGGAGACGTTGGCGAGCAGCCGGATCGACTCCAGTACGTTCTTGCCGATCACCGGAAGCATGACGTTCAGCTCGAAGTTGCCCGCGGCGCCCGCCGCCGCGACCGTCGCGTCGTTGCCGGTGACCTGCGCCGCGACCATCAGCGCGGCCTCCGGGATGACCGGGTTCACCTTGCCCGGCATGATCGACGAACCGGGCTGGAGGTCGGGGAGGTTGATCTCGGCGAGGCCGGTGCGCGGACCCGACGCCATCCACCGCAGATCGTTGGCGATCTTGGTCAGGCCCACGCCGATGGTCCGCAGCTGCCCGCTGGTCTCGACGATGCCGTCCCGCGCGCCCTGCGCCTCGAAGTGGTCGCGCGCCTCGGTCAGCGGCAGCCCCGTGGCCCGCGCCACCTCGGCGATGACGGCCGCGGAGAAGCCGGGTGGGGTGTTGATGCCGGTGCCCACGGCCGTGCCGCCGAGCGGCAGTTCGGCCAGGCGCGGCAGGGAGGCCTTCAGGCGCTCGACGCCGTACCGCACCTGGGCCGCGTACCCGCCGAACTCCTGGCCGAGGGTGACCGGGGTGGCGTCCATCAGATGCGTACGCCCCGACTTCACGACGTCCGCGAACTCCTCGGCCTTGCGCTCCAGGGCGGCGGCGAGGTGTTCGAGGGCCGGGATCAGATCGCCGGTGACCGCGCTCGTCGCCGCGATGTGGATCGAGGACGGGAAGACGTCGTTCGAGGACTGCGAGGCGTTGACGTGGTCGTTGGGGTGTACGTCACGGCCGAGCCGCTCCGTCGCGAGCGTGGCGAGGACCTCGTTCGTGTTCATGTTCGACGAGGTGCCGGAGCCGGTCTGGAAGACGTCCACGGGGAAGTGCGCGTCCCAGCGCCCGTCGGCGACCTCGGCCGCCGCCTCCGCGATGGCGCCGGCGATGTCCTTGTCGAGCACGCCCAGCTCCGCGTTCACCTTGGCGGCGGCCGATTTGATCTGGGCGAGGGCGGCGATGTGGGCCCGCTCCAGGCGCTGGCCCGAGATGGGGAAGTTCTCCACCGCGCGCTGGGTCTGGGCACGCCACTTGGCGTGTGCGGGCACCCGCACCTCACCCATGGAGTCGTGCTCGGTCCGGTACCCGCCGGTGCTGCTGCCGGTGTCGATCCCGGTGCTGCCGGTGCGGTCGTCGCTGGCGTCGCTGGTCATGCCCTGAACCTACCTCTCCGCTCAAACCCCGTGAAAAGTTGAGCACTTGTCTTGTTCCAGGTATTCCCAAGCCTGCTACCCACCAGTAAAAACCCTGGGTAACACCACACCGGGGAGGCGCAATGGAGCGCATCAGACGCAGTGGACGGTCCCGTCTGCGATGTTCGTTCGCGGCAGCCGTCGCGATGGCGGCCGTGCTCGGCACGGCGGCGGCACCCGCGCAGGCGGCGGGCGGGAGCGAGGCGCAGGCGCCCGTGTCGACCCCGCTCCCGCCCGAGCTGGAGAAGATCCGGGCGGCCGAGGCCACCAAGCTGTACGGCAGCCCTGCCGAGCGCCCGATGGCCGACCGCAAGACCGGCCTGATCTCGCTCGGTGACAGCGAGATCTCCGGCGAGGGCGTGGGGACGTACGAACCGGGCACCGACGGCCCCGACAACTGGTGCCACCGCTCGCCGGACGCCGCGATCCACCGCACCGGCATCCCCGCCGACGTGACGTACAACGTCGCCTGCTCGGGGGCCCAGACGGTCAACATCAGGATCGGCGGCCAGAAGCAGTACGCCGACGAGCTGGTGCAGAGCGACAACCTCGCCATCAAGGCGCGCAACACGAGGATCAAGACGATCCTGCTCGTCGTCGGCGCCAACGACGACCTCCAGTTCTCGCCGGTGATGACGGACTGCGTCACCCGCTACCTGCTCAGCCAGGGTGCGTGCGCGGGCAAGTACCACGACGGCTGGCAGGCGCGCGTGGACGCCCTCGTGCCCAAGGTCGAGCAGTCCCTCCGCGACCTGAAGACGGTCATGAAGGACGCGGGCTACCAGGAGGGCGACTACCAGCTCGTCGCCATGGGCTACCCGAGCCCGATCGGCCCGGACTTCCGCGACAACCCCAAGTTCCCCGGCAAGCTGGCCTGCGGCGGGCTCGGCTACGACTCCGACACCGAGTGGGGCCGCAACTACGCGGTGCCGACCTTCGAGAAGGGCATGCGCAGGGCCGCCAGGAACGCGGGCGCGACCTACCTCGACAACTCCCGCCTCTTCCACGGCCACGAGGTCTGCATGGAGGACACCTGGGCACGCGGCCTCTACGTGGACGTGACCAATCCGTTCCCGCCGGACTCCAACTCCGTACGCCAGTCCTTCCACCCCAACGCGCGCGGCCACGCCGCCTTCGCGTCCTGCCTCACCCAGCTGTACGCCTCCGGCAAGCGCGAGGCCAGCTGTGCCGACCCGGCGAGCACGGGCAGCCCGAAGCTGTACGAGGGCGCCTGGGACGACATGTTCAAGCCCCTGAGGAACGAGGGCACCGGTACGTGCGTGGACGTCGACGCGTCCAAGAGCCGCAACGGCACGAAGGTGCAGGGCTGGGAGTGCACGGGTAATCGCAACCAGATCTGGTGGTACGACGAGTCGCGAGGGTCCCTGCATACGGGGCTGACCCAGGACCGGTGCCTGGACGTGGCCGACGGCGCCTACAAGGAAGGCGCCGCCGTGGTGCTGTGGAACTGCCACGGGGGTGGCAACCAGAAGTTCGTCCGGGAGGGCGGGACCGTGCGGCCCGCTGCCGCGAGTGGGCTGTGTCTGACCCTTGCGGGGGGCACGGAGCCGGTGCGGCTTCAGAAGTGTGCCGGGACTGCGAATCAGCGGTTCGCCTGAGGGGTTGGCTTTCTGCGGGTGCGTCGTGGCTGGTCGCGCAGTTCCCCGCGCCCCTGACGGGGCGCACCCGCGCCTGTGCTACGCCAGGCCCACGCCCCTGACGGGGCGCGTCCCCTGACGGGGCGCGCCCCTTACGGGTGCTACGCCAGGCCCGGGCCCCGCACCGGGATGTGCGTGAACGTCGGTTCGGGGGCCGGGTTCTGGAAGAAGTCGTTGCCCTTGTCGTCGACGACGATGAAGGCCGGGAAGTCCTCGACCTCGATCTTCCAGACCGCCTCCATGCCGAGCTCCTCGTACTCGACGGCCTCGACCTTCTTGATGCAGTCCTGGGCCAGGCGCGCGGCCGGACCGCCGATCGAGCCGAGGTAGAAGCCGCCGTGCGCGCCGCACGCGTCGGTGACCTGCTGGGAGCGGTTGCCCTTGGCGAGCATCACCTTGGAGCCGCCCGCGGCCTGGAACTGCTCCACGTAGGAGTCCATCCGGCCCGCCGTGGTCGGCCCGAAGGAGCCCGACGCGTAACCCTCGGGGGTCTTCGCGGGACCGGCGTAGTAGACCGGGTGGTCCTTCAGGTACTGCGGCATCTCCTCGCCCGCGTCGAGCCGCTCCTTGATCTTGGCGTGCGCGATGTCGCGGGCCACGACGAGCGGGCCGGTCAGCGAGAGGCGGGTCTTGACCGGGTGCTTGGTCAGCTCGGCGAGGATCGCGTCCATCGGCTGGTTGAGGTCGATCTGGACGACGTCCGCCGACTCGTCGAGGTGCTCGTCGGTCGTCTCCGGCAGGAAGCGCGCCGGGTCCGTCTCCAGCTGCTCCAGGAAGACGCCCTCGGCGGTGATCTTCGCGGTCGCCTGGCGGTCGGCCGAGCAGGAGACGGCGATCGCGACGGGCAGCGAGGCGCCGTGGCGCGGCAGGCGCACCACGCGTACGTCGTGACAGAAGTACTTGCCGCCGAACTGCGCGCCGATGCCGATCTTCTGCGTCAGCTCGAAGACCTTCTCCTCCAGCTCCTTGTCGCGGAAGCCGTGACCGGTCGGAGAGCCCTCGGAGGGCAGCTCGTCCAGGTAGTGCGCGGAGGCGTACTTCGCGGTCTTCAGGGCGAACTCGGCGCTGGTGCCGCCGACGACGATCGCCAGGTGGTACGGCGGGCAGGCGGCCGTGCCCAGAGAGCGGATCTTCTCCTCCAGGAACTTCATCATGGAGGCCTCGTTCAGGACGGCCTTCGTCTCCTGGTAGAGGAACGACTTGTTGGCCGAGCCGCCGCCCTTGGCCATGAAGAGGAACTTGTAGGCGCCGCCGTCGGTCGCGTACAGCTCGATCTGGGCCGGGAGGTTGGAGCCGGTGTTCTTCTCCTCCCACATGGTCAGCGGGGCCATCTGGGAGTAGCGCAGGTTCAGCTTCGTGTACGCGTCGAAGACGCCCCGGGAGAGCGCCTTCTCGTCCTCGCCTTCGGTGAGGACGTTCTGGCCGCGCTTGCCCATCACGATCGCCGTGCCGGTGTCCTGGCACATGGGGAGCACGCCCGCGGCCGCGATGTTCGCGTTCTTCAGCAGGTCGAGCGCGACGAACTTGTCGTTGGACGACGCCTCGGGGTCGTCGACGATGCGGCGCAGCTGGGCCAGGTGCGCGGGCCGCAGATAGTGCTGGATGTCGTGGATCGCCTCGGCGGCGAGCGTGCGCAGAGCCTCCGGGTCGACCTTGAGGAACGTCCGCCCGTCGGCCTCGAAGGTGGAGACACCCTCGGAGGTCACCAGCCGGTAGGGGGTGGTGTCCTCTCCCAGGGGGAGCAGATCGGAGTATTCAAACTCTGGCATTTCGGCCATTCCTCACTCGGCAGACAGCGGCGCGGCCTCCATTGGCAACGCGCCAACCAGCGTAGAACGCGCCCGGCGGACCGGGTCTGTGAGGTAAGGCTCAGTAGGGTGCGGGGCCCGCCGCGCCGGTTGTCCACAGAGGCTAGTCGCGATCTATCGCGTTTCGATACGCTGCTGGCGTGGACCTCGAAAAGCGCCTCCCGCAGCCCGCTCCCGCCGCAGCCGAGCCGGGTTCCCTCCGCGCCTCGGACGCCGACCGCGACCGCACGGCCGACATCCTCCGCGAGGCGCTGGCCGAGGGCCGGCTGACCGCCGAGGAGCACGCGGACCGCGTCGAAGGGGTCTACCGCGCCAAGACCATGGCCGAACTGCGCCCGCTGGTCGGCGACTTGCCCGCCGCCCAGGAGCAGCCCCGGGCCGGGTCCACGCCCGAGCGCGCCCCGGCCCGCCCGTCCCCGGGAGCGGTCCCGCCGGTCGCCGACGAGAACATGGTCGCGGTGCTCAGCGGCTCCGTCCGCAAGGGCCGCTGGCGGGTGGCCCGCCGCACCCACGCGTACGCGATCTTCGGAAGCGTCGAGATAGACCTGAGCGAGGCGATCTTCGAGCAGCGCCAGGTGATGATCAAGGCGGTCTCGATCTTCGGCTCGGTCGAGATCCGCGTGCCGGAGAACGTCTCGCTGCGCGGCAGCGGCCTCGGCGTCCTCGGCAACTTCGAGGTGGACACGCTCGACTCCGCCGAGCAGGACGCCCCGGTCGTCTTCGTGGACGGCGTCGCGGTCCTCGGCAGCGTCGAGGCGCGGGCCAAGCGCGGCAAGCGCGTCCATGACCTGCACCGCCGGCTGCGCAAGCACCTCGGGCACTGACGGCCGGGGCCCCGCGGCGGGAGCCCGAGGCTCCGGCGCATCGGAACTCAGTGCATAGGCGCGCACACAGCGGGTAGAGCTTGCTGCATCGTCTCTCGCTCGCGAAGCCGTCGTCAGGAGTAGACCGTGCTGCAACCGTCGCATCAGTCCTTGCAGGTCGCCGCTGTCCCGGCTCAGCGGGGGCCGGCGCGGGATCGGACCGACGACGCCCCATGGCACACGGAAGCCGTGTGCCGCCGCGACGAGGCCGGACTGTTCTTCGCCCCGTCCAAGGAGCCGACCGCGTCCAGGCTCTCGCGCGAGGAGGCGGCCAAGCGGGTCTGCGCCCGCTGCCCCGTGATGGTCGAGTGCCGCGAGCACGCCCTGCTCCAGCCCGAGCCGTACGGCGTGTGGGGCGGACTCACCGCCGCCGAGCGCCGCGTGGTCCTGGCCCGCCGCCGCAGGCGCGACCTCGAACTGCAGAAGGCGGCGCACGCGACGGGCATCGCCGCCGCCGGGTAGGCGGGCCGCGCGGGCGGCCCCCGGACTCACCGCGGCGCGGCTCACCACGGCCCCCGGACTCATGACGGAGGGGGCGTCCCCCGCACGGGACGCCCCCTCCGCCGTACGAACCGTTCTCTCCGGCCCGCCGCTGTTCCCGCTACTTCGCGCGGTCGAAGTCGACGGCGCTGTAGGCGCGCAGCTTCGAGAGCCGGTGCTCGGAGTCGATCTTGCGGATCGTGCCCGACTTGGAGCGCATGACCAGCGAGGACGTCGAGGCGGTGGCCGCGCGGTAGCGGACGCCCTGGAGCAGCTCGCCGTCGGTGATGCCGGTGGCGACGAAGAAGACGTTGTCGCCCTTGACCAGGTCGTCGGTCGAGAGCGTGCGGTCCAGGTCGTGTCCGGCGTCGAGGGCGCGCTGGCGCTCGGCGTCGTCCTTGGGCCACAGCTTCCCCTGGATCACACCGCCCAGGCACTTGATCGCGCAGGCCGAGATGATGCCCTCGGGGGTGCCGCCGATGCCCATGAGCAGGTCGACGCCGGTGCCCTCGCGCACGGCCATGACCGAGCCGGCCACATCGCCGTCGGAGATGAACTTGATGCGGGCGCCGGTCTCGCGGATCTCCTTGACGATGCCCTCGTGGCGGGGGCGGTCGAGGATCATGACCGTGACGTCCTCGGGCGAGGAGTTCTTGGCCTTGGCGACGCGGCGGATGTTGACCGAGGCGGGCGCGTTGATGTCGACGTAGTCCGCGGCCTCGGGGCCGGTGACCAGCTTGTCCATGTAGAAGACGGCGGACGGGTCGAACATCGCGCCGCGGTCGGCGGCGGCCAGGACGGCGATGGCGTTCGGCATGCCCTTCGCGGTCAGCGTGGTGCCGTCGATCGGGTCGACGGCGATGTCGACCTCGGCGCCGGTGCCGTCGCCGATGCGCTCTCCGTTGAAGAGCATCGGGGCTTCGTCCTTCTCGCCCTCCCCGATGACGACGACGCCGTTCATCGAGACGGTGTGGACGAGGGTCCGCATGGCCCTGACCGCGGCGCCGTCCGCGCCGTTCTTGTCGCCGCGGCCGACCCAACGGCCCGCGGCCATGGCGGCTGCCTCGGTGACCCGGACTAGCTCCAGGGCGAGGTTGCGGTCGGGAGCCTCGGGGGAGACCTCTAGCTCGGACGGAAGATGATGCTCGGTCATCGGGACGCACCTCTCTGCTGATACGACGACGGCCGGATGAGGGATTGTGACGACTCTATCCGTAGGTCGACAAAATGAGCAGTGGGCCCTACGCATGAGCGGACCGGACGCCGGGGGAGGCACCGGGGGAAGGCGCGCGTTCCGCGCCTGAGACCATGGAGGCGTGGCAGGCAGACAAGGCAACCAGACCGTCAAGAACATGCTGTGGTCGTTGGTGGTGATCACCCTGGTCGCGGGCGTGATCTACATCTTCGTCCCGCATGACGAGTCCAAGACCCCGGTCAAGCGGGTCGACTACCGCGTGGAGCTGCTGACGGCCCGGCGGGCCGCGGCGTATCCCGTGGCGGCGCCCGAGGGTCTGTCCAAGGCGTGGAAGCCGACGTCCGTGCGGTTCAACGGCGCCGAGCACGACGACTGGCACCTGGGCTTCCTCGACCCGGACGGCGAGTACGTGGCGGTCAAGCAGTCCACCGCCAAGCCCGCCAAGTTCATCGAGGACGCCACCCAGGAGGCCACGAGGACCGACGCCACCGAGAAGATCGGCGGCCGGACGTGGCAGCGCTACAAGGGTTCGACGTACGACGCCCTGGTGAGCACCGAGAAGGGCGCGACGACGGTCGTCACCGGCACGGCCCCCTTCCGGCAGCTGGCGAAGATGGCGGAGTCGCTGGAGATGAAGAAGGCGTGAGCGCGCGGCACGGCGTGACCGTGCGGCGCTGAGCACGCGAAGGGCCCCCGGCGGTGTGCCGGGGGCCCTTCGCGTGGCTGAGCGGTCAGCTGGGTCGCTGTGTCGCTCAGACCGTGGTGACGACGTCGTCGTAGGCCAGGCGCGGGGAGCGCGGGAACCAGGCGTCCTCGCCCGGCTTGCCGATGTTGACGACCATCAGCGGGGTGTGGTCGTCGTCCAGGAACTCCTTCTGGACGCCCGCGAAGTCGAAGCCGGTCATCGGGCCCGCGGCCAGACCGGCGGCGCGGACACCGACGATGAAGTAGCCGGCCTGGAGGGTGGCGTTCACCAGCGCGGCCTGCTCACGGGCCGGGCGCTCGGCGAAGAACACGTCCTTGGCCTGCGGGAAGTGCGGGAACAGCGCCGGCAGCTCCTCGTGGAACTCGTTGTCCGCGGAGAGGATCGCGACCAGCGGCGCGGTCGCGGTCTTCGGGCGGTTGCCCTCGGCCATGTGCGCGACCAGGCGCTCGCGGGCCTCGGGGGAGCGGACCAGGGTGACGCGCAGCGGCGACTGGTTGAAGGCGGTCGGGCCGTACTTGACCAGGTCGTAGATCGCCTGGACCTGCTCCTCGGTGACCGGCTCGTCGGTGAAGGTGTTCGCGGTGCGGGCCTCGCGGAAGAGCAGGTCCTGGGCGGCGGGGTCAAGGGCGAGAGACATGGATCTACCTTCTCGATACGTGCTGTGGATCAGTGGCACTCACGACACTACGACAGCTGACGTTTAAGATTCAACCAAAACGGGGTCCCCGTGATCCGCCTCACAGGATCACGCGCGGTCAGCTCTGGTCGTCGTCCCCGGCGCCCTCGCCGCCCCGCGCGCCCCCGGCCTCCTCGCCCGCGAGGGCCGCGTCCAGGCGGGCGCGCGCGCCGTCCAGCCAGCGGCGGCACACCTTCGCCAGCTCCTCGCCCCGCTCCCACAGGGCGAGCGATTCCTCCAGGGTCGTGCCGCCGGTCTCCAGGCGGCGTACGACCTCGATCAGCTCGTCCCGCGCCTGCTCGTATCCGAGCGCGTCCGCCGGGCCCGTGGCCTCGTCCGTCTTGCTGGTCATGCGCCCACCCTAATCGTCGGCTTGTTCGGTTCATGCGGCTTGCGTGGCTTATGTGACTTGGGCCTACGCGGCCCGGGCTATGCGGTGCGCTCGGGCTATGCGGTGCGCTCGGCGCGTACGGTGAACTCGCCCTCGGCGACGCGGGCCCGCAGCTCCTCGTCGGCGCCCACCTCTTCAGGTGCCCTGACCACCGCGCCGTCCGCCTTCTGGAGCACCGCGTACCCCCGCTGGAGGGTCGCGGCGGGGGAGAGGGCCACCACGCGCGCGTGGGTGTGCGTCAGCTCGGAGGAGGCCCGGTCGAGCAGGTGCCCGAGCGTGCGGCGGGCGCGGTCGGCGAGGGCCGAGACCTGCTCCTCGCGCTCCTCCACCATGCGGTGCGGATGCTCCATGGAGGGGCGGCCCAGGGCGTGCGCGAGGCCGCGGTCCTCGCGGTCGAGGAAGGCGTCCATGCAGCGCCGGGCGCGCTCGCGCAGGGCCTGTACGCGCTCGTACTCCTCGCCGACGTCCGGGACGACCTTCTTGGCGGCGTCGGTCGGGGTGGAGGCGCGCAGATCGGCCACGTAGTCCAGGAGGGGGTTGTCCGGCTCGTGCCCGATCGCCGAGACCACGGGCGTACGGCAGGACGCCACCGCCCTGATCAGCTGCTCGTCCGAGAAGGGCAGCAGGTCCTCCACACTGCCGCCGCCCCGCGCCACGATGATCACGTCGACCTCGTCGAGGGCGTCCAGCTCCCGCACGGCCTGGACGACCTGCGGCACCGCGTGCACGCCCTGGACGGGGACGGCGCGCACCTCGAAGCGGACGGCGGGCCAGCGGTGCCTGGCGTTCTCCAGGACGTCCCGCTCGGCGGCCGACGCGCGGCCCGTGACCAGGCCGATGAGCTGCGGCAGGAAGGGCAGCGTCTTCTTGCGCTCGGGCGCGAAGAGGCCCTCCGCGGCGAGGCTCTTCTTCAACTGCTCGATCCGCGCGAGCAGTTCCCCGACGCCGACGGGCCTTATCTCGGCGGCCCGCAGGGACAGCTGGCCCCGCGGGGCGTACCACTCCGGCTTGGCGTGGACGACGACGCGGGCGCCCTCGGAGACGACGTCCGCCACGGCGTCGAACACCTGGCGGTAGCAGGTGACGCTCACCGAGATGTCGTGCGACGGGTCGCGCAGCGTCATGAAGACGACGCCGGCGCCCGGTCTGCGGGACAGCTGGGTGATCTGCCCCTCGACCCAGACGGCGCCGAGCCGGTCGATCCAGCCACCGATGAGCCGCGACACCTGCCCCACGGGCAGCGGCGCGTCCGCGGACGTGTTGAGAGCCATGCGGCGAGCCTAGCGGGAGGGTGTGACAGCCCAGGGCTGCCTGTTCGGCGCGGATCCGGCGCGGGGCAACGGCCCCTACGGTGCGGCTCCGGCGCGGGGCAAACGGCCCCTACCCCGCCGATCCGGCGCGGGGCAAACGGGTGGGTGGGTGGGAGAGATTCGCCGCGAAGCGGCGCCTAGGACACCCGCCGCGCCCCCTGAACAACAAGAACCACCAACCCCACCCCCAACCAAACCGCCCCCACGACCTGCGCCGAGCCCGACGCCTCCCAAATAACGGCCACCACGATCAACGCCCCCAGCACAGGGATCAGCAGATGCCGCCACCAACTGAACCCGTCACCCCGGCGCCCGCGCCCAGGCCGCACCACGAACCACCCCACCACGCTCGCGTGCAGCAACAGGAAGGCCGTAAGCGCCCCGATGTCCACCACGGACACCAGGTGGTCCATCCCGTCGTCCCGCCGAGCCGCCCACACCGCCGCCACCAGCGTCACCACGGCCGCACACAGCAGCGCCACCCGAGGCGTCCCGGAGTCCGTCCGGGAGAGCACCTTCGGCAGCCGCCGGTCCCGCGCCATCGCGAAGAGCAGTCGTCCCGCCGCGGCCTGCCCCGCCAGCGCGGCGAACGCCGCGCCGATCGCCTTGCTGACGGCCACCAGATCGTGCAGCCACGCCCCGGCCGCCGAGTCCACGGAATCGTAGAAAGCGGTCCCCTGCTTCCCCGGCTCCGCGGCCAGCTCGGCGGAGGACAGCGGCTCAAGGAGGGCCACCAGATACGTCTGGGCGACGAACAGCACACCCGCGAGCGCCAGACAGAACAGCACCGCCCGCGCGACCTTCGCCGAGCCGCCCGTCACCTCCTCCGCGAAGGAGGCGATCGCGTCGAAGCCCAGATAGGACAGGACGGCGATCGACACCGCCCCCACCACCGCCGAGAGGGCGAACGCGCCCTGCGAGCCGTCGCCCGTCAGCGGCGACAGCCAGTCCCGCCGCGCCCCGTCCTGGACGAGGACGACCACCGCCGCGACGATGAAGACGATCAGGACCACGACCTCCATGGCGAGCACCGCGAAGCCGACCCGCGCCGCCGCCCGCACCCCCCAGAGGTTCAGCGCGGTCGTGATGAGCACCGCGATCGCCGTCCACACCCACCGGGACACCGAGGGGACGAGCGCGTTCATGGCGATACCGGAGAAGAGATAGGCGACCGCCGGGATGAGCAGGTAATCGAGCATCGCCATCCACCCGGCGATGAACCCGGGGCCCTTTCCGAGCCCCGCGCGCGCGTAGGCGAAGACGGACCCCGCCTGGGGCACCACCCGCACCATCTGCGCGTAGCTGAAAGCGGTGAATGCCATCGCGACCGTGGCGATCAGATAGACGAGGGCGACGGCGCCGTGCGACTTCGCGTCGAGCGTGCCGAAGACGCCGACCGGCGCCATGGGGGCGATGAAGAGCAGACCGTAGACGACGAGGTCCCGGAAGCCGAGACTGCGCCGCAGCCCTGTGCCGTCGGCGGTCTCGGCGGCCTCGGTGCCTCCGGAGGGGGCTCCCGTACTGGCGGACTGTCCGGACATCGTGCCTCCGTAGATCAACGCAGGGCCTCCAGTCTCCCCAACGCGCCGATCTTTGACGCGCTGGACGCGGCCTTACGATGGGGGGCATGACTGCAACGCCTGGCTCCCGCCGTGTCCTGCTCGCCGCTCCCCGTGGCTACTGCGCGGGCGTGGACCGTGCCGTGATCGCCGTCGAGAAGGCCCTGGAGCAGTACGGGGCCCCTATCTACGTACGCCACGAGATCGTCCACAACAAGTACGTGGTGCAGACGCTGGAGAAGAAGGGCGCCATCTTCGTCGACCAGACGGCGGAGGTCCCCGAGGGCTCCATCGTCATGTTCTCCGCGCACGGCGTGGCCCCGACCGTCCACGCGGAGGCCGCCGAGCGCAAGCTCGCGACGATCGACGCGACGTGCCCGCTGGTCACCAAGGTCCACAAGGAAGCGGTGCGGTTCGCCAAGGAGGACTACGACATCCTCCTGATCGGCCACGAGGGCCACGAGGAAGTCATCGGTACGTCCGGCGAGGCGCCCGACCACATCACGCTGGTCGACGGCCCCGAGGATGTGGCGAACGTCGAGGTCCGCGACCCCGACAAGGTCGTATGGCTCTCCCAGACCACGCTGTCCGTCGACGAGACGATGGAGACGGTCGACGCCCTGAAGGGCAAGTTCCCGAACCTGCTCTCGCCGCCGAGCGACGACATCTGCTACGCCACGCAGAACCGCCAGACCGCGGTGAAGAAGCTCGCCGAGGACGCCGAGCTGGTCATCGTCGTCGGCTCCAAGAACTCCTCGAACTCCATCCGCATGGTCGAGGTCGCCCTGGACGCGGGCGCCGCCGCCTCGTACCTCGTGGACAACGCCGACGAGATCGACGAGTCCTGGCTGGACGGCGTCACCACGGTCGGCCTGACCTCGGGCGCTTCCGTGCCGGACATCCTGGTGGACGGCGTCATCGAATGGCTCGCCGAGCGGGGCTACGGCGACGTGGAGACGGTGAAGACCGCCGAGGAGTCGATCACCTTCTCGCTCCCCAAGGAGCTGCGCAGGGACCTGCGCGCGGAGGCGGCGGAGCTGTCACAGCGGTGACCGGGCCGACCGAGCTGTCATAGCGGTGACCGGGCCGACCGAGCTGTCACAGCGCTGACCCTCCCCGTAACGTGGGGGCCATGCAGATCTTCGGAGTGGACATCGGCGGATCCGGGATCAAGGGCGCTCCCGTTGACCTGGACCGTGGAGACCTGGCGAAAGAGCGGCACAAGGTCCTGACCCCGCATCCGGCGACGCCGGAAGCGGTGGTCGAGGGCGTGCGGGAGGTCGTGGAGCACTTCGGCTGGACGGGGCCCGTCGGCGCCACGTTCCCCGGAGTGATCACCGACGGCACCGCCCGCACGGCCGCCAACGTCGACAAGAGCTGGATCGGTACGGACATCCGCAAGCTGGTCTCCGACCGCCTTGGCGGCACCCCCGTGACCGTCCTGAACGACGCGGACGCGGCGGGCGTCGCGGAGATGCACTTCGGCGCGGGCAAGGGGCGTACGGGCACGGTCCTGATGCTCACCCTCGGCACGGGCATCGGCAGCGCCCTGTTCACCGGCGGCCGCCTGGTGCCCAACACCGAGCTGGGCCATCTGGAGCTGCACGGCCACGACGCGGAGAAGAAGGCCTCCTCCAAGGCGCGCGAGGACGAGGACCTGACCTGGGAGCACTGGGCGCGGCGCGTGCAGAAGTACCTCGCGCACGTGGAGATGCTGTTCTCGCCGGAGCTGTTCATCATCGGCGGCGGGGTGAGCCGCAAGGCGCACAAGTTCCTGCCGCTGATCGAGGGCATCTCGGCGGAGATCGTCCCGGCGCAGCTGCAGAACAACGCGGGCATCGTGGGCGCGGCGATGGCGGCGGACGGCAGGGCGTAGTCCTGACCGGTGGCGAGCCGGTCGGATCAGGCGGCGGGGACGCGTTTCCCGCCGCCCGGCTGACGGGGCTGCGCGGGGCGCGGCTGCCTGCGCCGCTGGGCCATGAGCCGCACCTTGCGGACGGTCACGATCACTCCGGCGACGAGCGTGCCTCCGTAGAGCCATCCCGCGTGCAGCGCCAGCGACGTGACGAGCCCCATGACCTGGCCGCCGAACCCGCCGGTGCCGCCGGAGATCGGCAGGATCCCGGCGGCGAAGGAGATCGGCACGGCCACCGGCGCGGTGACCAGGTCTGCCGGGCGCACCCACAGCGCGGTGAGCGCGGCGACGGGCACGAAGAGTACGCCGTACGCGACGAGGGAACTGCCGAACAGCAGCCGCAGCAGACAGGCGAACAGGAACATCACGGCCGCGCAGAACAGGCCGCTGCCGAGCCCCGTCAGACGCGGGTTCGGCATCTGCCGCAGCCTGCGGTACAGCGGGGAGCGGCGCAGCGCCCGCACGAACGGCGGGACGGGCCGGCGCGGACGGGCCGCGGCCCGGTACACGGTGCCGGACCCGGCCGCCCTGCCCTGCGGGGGCAGCGGCGCGGTCCGGCGGGGCCAGGCTCCCGCGGCGGCCTTCGGCTCGGACTGAGAGGGACGCGTCCTGTGTTGCTCCACTGGACCAACCTAGGTCGGCCCCCGCGCGGAATCAGGCGCGGGACACGCCCTTTGGGTGACCTTGGCCATGCGTTCGACAGGGAGACGGCCGGGCGGACAGCCGTCCGGAAGGGCAGTCGGCGGTACGCCGTAGACTGGTGGATCGGCCCACGTACGAAGCGCACGCACGAAGCGCCGGTACGAGGGGACCGCCCCACCCAGCCCTGACGTACGGGAAGTCGCAACGTGTCGCTCACGATCGGAATCGTCGGTCTGCCCAATGTCGGCAAGTCGACCCTGTTCAACGCCCTGACCAAGAACGACGTGCTGGCGGCCAACTACCCGTTCGCCACGATCGAGCCGAACGTGGGCGTGGTCGGCGTCCCCGACCCCCGCCTGACGAAGCTGGCCGAGATCTTCTCGTCGCAGAAGGTGCTCCCCGCCACGGTCGACTTCGTCGACATCGCGGGCATCGTGCGCGGCGCGAGCGAGGGTGAGGGCCTCGGCAACAAGTTCCTCGCGAACATCCGCGAGTCGGACGCGATCTGCCAGGTCATCCGCGCCTTCAAGGACGAGAACGTCGTCCACGTCGACGGCAAGGTCTCGCCCAAGGACGACATCGAGACGATCAACACCGAGCTGATCCTCGCCGACCTCCAGACCATCGAGAAGGTCTTGCCGCGCCTCCAGAAGGAGTCGCGCATCAAGAAGGACGTCGCGCCGAAGGTCAAGGCCGTCGAAGAGGCCAAGGAGATCCTTGAGAAGGGCGACACGCTCTTCTCCCAGGGCATCGTCCAGGGCGCGGAGCGCTCGGAGCTCCTCCACGACCTGCACCTGCTCACCACCAAGCCCTTCCTCTACGTCTTCAACGTGGACGAGGACGAGCTGACGGACGACGACTTCAAGGCCGAGCAGCGCGCGCTGGTCGCCCCTGCCGAGGCGATCTTCCTCAACGCCAAGCTGGAGGCGGACCTCGCCGAGCTGGACGACGAGGAGGCCCTGGAGCTCCTCCAGTCGGTAGGCCAGGAAGAGCCCGGCCTCGCCACCCTGGCCCACGTCGGCTTCCGCACCCTGGGCCTCCAGACCTACCTCACGGCAGGCCCCAAGGAATCCCGAGCCTGGACGATCAAGAAGGGCGCGACGGCCCCCGAGGCGGCCGGCGTCATCCACACGGACTTCCAGAAGGGCTTCATCAAGGCCGAGGTCATCTCCTTCGCCGACCTGGTCGAAACGGGTTCGGTCGCCGACGCCCGCGCGGCGGGCAAGGCGCGCATGGAGGGCAAGGAGTATGTGATGCAGGACGGGGATGTGGTGGAGTTCCGGTTCAATGTTTAATTGAACTTTCAATCAAAATTCCTCGCTCTGTGAGGGTGCAGGTCAAGGGGGCCCGTCAATCCAAGACGGGCCCCTTTTGCGGCTCCAACGAAGGTCGGACGGTGCATTGGGCTGGACGCTGTCCCGGAGGCTGTCCCGTGCTGACATTGCGCTGTGCAGGATTGTGGGCCTAGGCCGCGGTTGGTGCAGGCGGACGCTGGGGGCATAAGTAGCGCGGGACATGGCGAGGTGCACCTCCGCGGGACAACGGTTGCTTTGCTCAGCTGGCACGAACAGGGGCTGACCTTCGCACCTTGATGTCTGTTGCAGGCGTCGAGTCCAACTCGTTGCGCGTGACACGAGCTAGACCCTTGAGCGCCGCGGACTGACGGCATCCTGCGAGAGAACCCGGCGCTATCGTTGGGGCACCTAGCTTGGGCGTTGCCTCTAGTGGCAACGCCGTCGCGCACAGACATACGAGGGATGGGCGCCGAAGAATGGACAGGTCGCACGTACAGCTCACCGCGGGATCGCGGTCAGACTCTGGGCTTGGCGCCGGCAAGGGGGTGGCGTGCTAGTGGCTCTCAAGAAGTCGGACCTGTACAGCTCGCTGTGGCGGAGTTGCGACGAGTTGCGTGGCGGCATGGATGCCAGCCAGTACAAGGACTACATCCTGACGCTGCTGTTCGTGAAGTATGTGACGGACAAGGCGAAGTCCGATCCAAACTCCCTGATCGACGTCCCCGTCGGCGGATCCTTCGATGACATGGTCGCACTTAAGGGCGACAAGGAGATCGGCGACAAGATCAACAAGATCATCGGGCAGCTCGCCGAGGCCAACGGACTCGAGAAAGTCATCGACCTTGCCGACTTCAATGATGAGGAGAAGCTCGGCAAGGGCAAGGAGATGCAGGATCGCCTCTCCAAGCTGGTGATGATCTTCGCTGACCTCGACTTCCGGGGTAGCCGCGCTGAGGGCGACGACCTGCTTGGTGATGCTTACGAGTACCTAATGCGGCACTTCGCAACGGAGTCGGGCAAGTCGAAGGGGCAGTTCTACACTCCGGCCGAGGTCTCTCGGGTACTCGCCAAGGTCGTTGGCATCGGAGCGGGCACCCGGCAGGACCACACGGTCTACGACCCGACATGTGGGTCGGGCTCGTTGCTCCTCAAGGTAGCTGACGAGGCCCCACGTGGCCTTACCATCTACGGTCAGGAAAAGGACAACGCCACCTGGGCGCTAGCCCAGATGAACATGATCCTGCACGGCTACGAGGACCGTGACATTCGCAAGGGTGACACGATTACCAGCCCAGAGTTCACCCAGGGCGCACGGCTACAGACCTTCGACTTCGCCGTCGCCAACCCGCCGTTCTCGATCAAGTCGTGGAGCAACGGCCTGGAGAACGAATACGGTCGCTTCGAATTCGGCCGGCCACCGGAGAAGAACGGCGACTACGCCTTCCTGCTCCACATCCTCAAGTCCCTCAAGAGCAACGGCAAGGCCGCAGTCATCTTGCCGCACGGTGTGCTGTTCCGCGGTCATGCCGAGGCCAACCTTCGTAAGGAACTGCTGCGCCGTGGCTACATCAAGGGCATCATCGGCTTGCCCGCAAACCTCTTCTACGGCACAGGCATTCCGGCCTGCATCATCGTCCTCGACAAGGAGAACGCCCAGGCACGAACGGGCGTCTTCATGATCGACGCTTCCAAGGGTTTCACGAAGGACGGCAACAAAAATCGTCTCCGGAGCCAAGACATCCACAAGATCGTTGACGTCTTCAACAAGCAGACCGAGATCGATCGCTACTCGCGCATGGTGCCGCTCCACGAGATCGCCGACCCGAAGAACGACTACAACCTCAACATCCCGCGATACATCGACTCCTCCGAGCCGGAGGACATCCAGGACCTTCACGCTCACCTTCACGGCGGGATCCCGGACCGTGACCTGGACGCACTCAACGGGTACTGGGAGGCGTTCCCGAGCCTGCGCTCCACGATCTTCAAGCCAAACCGTCGTGGCTACAGCGACCTCGCGGTCGGCGTAGCTGAGGTACAGCAGGCCATCCTGGACTCCGACGAGTTCCAGAAGTTCGCTAGGGACGTCCGCGGCCAGGTTGACGACTGGTTCGCCGCGCACCGGCTGGCCCTGCAAGCGCTCAACGCGGACACTGTCCCCAAGGATCTGATTGTTCGCGTCGGCGACGATCTACTGGCCCGGTTCAAGAACATCCCTCTGCTCGACGAGTACGACGTCTACGAACAGCTCATGACTTATTGGCACGGCGTCATGCACGACGACGTCTTCCTCGTCATGAACGACGGGTGGTGTGAAGCGGCGAAGCCCCGCAAGACCATCGAGGACAAGGAGCGCAAGCTCTCCGAGGCCCCGGACCTTGTCATTGGCTCGGGGCGCAGCGCCATCAAGTACAAGATGGATCTCATCCCGCCGACGTTTGTCGTCGCTCGCTACTTCGCGGACGAGCAGTCCAAAGTTGATGCGCTACACGCGGCCACTGAAGAGGCAAGCCGTGCTGTCGAGGAGTACATCGAGGAGCATGCCGCAGAGGACGGCCTGCTTGTCGAGGCGATGGACGATGGCAAGATCTCTAAGGCTCTCGCTTCGACACGCCTCAAGGTGGCTCGGCATGAGGGAGCTGATGCGGAGGAGATCAAGGCTCTCCAGCGCCTGGTCAAGCTGTACAACGACGAAGCGGTGGCCAAGAAGACCGCCAAGGAAGTCCAGGCCGCCCTCGATCTCGCGACCCTCAAGAAGTACGGCGACCTCACTGAGTCTGAGATCAAGCAGCTGGTACTCGACGACAAGTGGCATGCGACCGTTGCTAGCCGCGTGGCAGCAGAGGGCGAGTCGCTCACGCTCGCACTCGTCTCACGGATCCAGCAGCTCGGCGAGCGCTACGCCGAGACTGTCAGTGAGCTCAGCGCTGAACTGGAGAAGCTGGAAACCAAGGTGGCTGGTCACCTGGCAGACATGGGGGTCCAATGAGCACAACCGATATTGAGGGTTGGGTGACGTCTCGCCTCGGAGATATCGGTCAGTGCCTCATCGGACTGACCTACAGCCCTGGTGATGTTAAGCGGTCCGGAACGCTCGTATTGCGATCCTCAAACATCCAGAACGGTCGACTTGTTTTTCATGACAACGTTCATGTCGACAGCGTGATTCCAGACAAGATTAGGGTCCGTGAAGGCGATATATTGATCTGCGCCCGAAATGGGAGTCGTCAACTCATTGGCAAGAGCGCGATGCTCGATCGCCGTGTCGTCGGGCAAACGTTTGGCGCCTTCATGGCTGTTTACCGGTCTTCATGCAACCGCTACCTTCGATACTTCTTCCAGTCTGGAGATTTTAAACGTCAGATTGACGATCATCTTGGCGCAACTATCAATCAGATCACCAATGCGAGCTTGAGAAGTTTCATCGTCGCGCTGCCGAGCCCAGCTGAGCAGGAGGCAATCGTCTCTCGCTTGACCGACGTGGATCGCTACATCGCCGCGCTGGAGAGGATGATCACTAAAAAGCAGGCGATCAAGTATGGCGTAATGCAGCAGCTACTCACCGGTAGGACTCGCCTCTCGGGGTTCAGTGCTCCATGGAATACTCGCCACCTCTTGGATCTTGTTTCACTCAAGTCTGGCCAGGTGGATCCGAGAAGACCCGAGTATCAGGCCCTCCCCTTGATTGCTCCCGATCACGTGGAGTCCGCGACAGGCCGCCTCCTAAAAGTTGAAACTGCCAGGGTGCAAGGGGCCATTAGTGGAAAGTATCTTGCGGCGTCGGGAGATGTTATTTATAGCAAAATTCGCCCCTATCTCCAAAAGGCTGTCCAGGTGAACGGCCCGGCACTGTGTAGCGCTGATATGTATCCGCTCACGCCGAAACCAGGTGTAGACGGGGCCTTCATTTTGCATACGCTACTGAGTGAGCGTTTCACGAACTTCGCCGTCAGCGTATCTGCGCGAAGCGGCATCCCGAAAATCAATCGAACCGAGCTAGCAGAATTCACGCTACCAGCTCCTGATCTGTCGGAGCAGCAAGCGATTTCATCGGCCGTGAATCAGATGGATGAGCAGATTTTTGCTCTCGAGAAGCGGCTAGCTAAACAGAGGTCTGTCAAACAAGGCATGCTGCAAGAGCTTCTCACCGGCCGCACCCGCCTTCCCGTCAAGGAGAGCGCAGCATGAGCAACGTCGGTCAGCCGGAGCGCAAGACTCAAGACCGTGTCATCAATCTGTTCCGAGACTCGCTGGGCTACGAGTACCTCGGAAACTTGGAACACCGTGCGGCAAACTCCAACGTCGATGTGGAGCTGCTCACTCAAAATCTCCGTGCCCGGGGCTACAGCGACAACCTCATCAACAAGGCGATCGACAAGCTGAAGAGTGACGCCTCGCTCGGTGGCGGCCGCGATCTGTACGAGGCGAACCGGGACGTCTACGGCCTGCTCCGGTACGGGGTGAAGGTCAAGCGCGGCGTCGGCGAGCAGACAGAGACGGTGTGGCTCATCGACTGGAAGAACCCTGGGGTCAATCACTTCGCCCTGGCGGAGGAAGTGACGGTGCTGGGGCAGCACTCCAAGCGCCCTGACATCGTGCTGTACGTCAACGGCATCGCCCTCGGGACGATTGAGCTCAAGCGTTCGAAGGTCGCCGTCTCTGAAGGTATCCGGCAGAGCATAGGGAACCAGCGTCCCGAGTTCATCCGGCCGTTCTTCACGACGGTGCAGCTCGTCATGGCCGGCAACGACGTGGAGGGGCTGCGTTACAGCACCATTGATACGCCGGAGAAGTACTGGCTCGGCTGGCGTGAGCCTTCCGATATCGCCGATTCCCTCGATCGGTCCTTGACACAGCTCTGCTCCAAGGGGCGCCTGCTTGAGCTGGTTCACGACTTCATGGTTTTTGATGCGGGGCAGAAGAAGACATGTCGGCACAACCAGTACTTCGGCGTCAAGGCTGCTCAGGAACGGATTGCCAAGCGCGAGGGCGGCATCATCTGGCATACCCAGGGCTCCGGCAAGTCGTTGACGATGGTGTGGCTGGCTAAGTGGATCCGCGAGAATCAGCCAGACGCCCGCGTTCTTCTCATCACTGACCGGACCGAACTGGATGAGCAGATTCAGAAGGTCTTCCAGGGAGTCAACGAGGTCATCTACCGAACCAAGAGCGGCGCTGACCTCGTCGCCACGTTGAATGCGAGCGATGAGTGGCTGGTCTGCTCGCTGGTTCACAAGTTCCGTGGCTCGGAGGATGGTGCCGCCCGTGATGAAGCTGAGAGTGAGTTCATTCGTGAGCTCACCGCGACCGTCCCCAAGGACTTCCAGGCCAAAGGCAATCTCTTTGTCTTCGTGGACGAAGCCCACCGTACGCAGTCGGGCAAGATGCACGACGCCATGAAGGCGCTCATGCCGGGGGCCATGTTCATCGGCTTCACCGGCACGCCTCTTCTCAAAGAGGACAAGGACACCACTGTCCAACGGTTCGGCACCTTCATTCATACCTATAAGTTCAACGAGGGAGTTGCCGACGGCGTCGTGCTCGACCTGCGGTATGAGGCGCGCAACATTGACCAGGACTTGACCTCGCCGGCGAAGGTCGACCAGTGGTTTGAAGCCAAGACCCGTGGCATGACTGACCTCTCCCGTGCTGAGCTCAAGAAGCGCTGGGGCACCGTGCAGAGAGTCGCTAGCTCGGAGCCGCGGGCTCGGCAGATAGTCAACGACGTCCTGTTCGACATGGAGACCAAGCCGCGGCTGATGGATGGTCGAGGCAATGCGATGCTCGTCAGCCAGAGCATCTACCAGGCGTGTAAGTTCTACGAGCTGTTCATTCAGGCCGGGTTCAAGGGTAAGTGCGCCATCATCACGTCGTACGCACCGCAGGCGAGTGATATCGCTAAGGAAGACTCAGGCCACGGTGCGACCGAGCGACTGCGTCAGTACGAGATCTACCGGCAGATGCTCGCAGATCACTTCAACGAGCCTGCGGATCAGGCGATGAGCAAGGTCGAGCAGTTCGAAAGGGACGTCAAGGAGCGGTTCGTCAGTGACGCAGCCCAGATGCGGCTGCTCATCGTTGTCGACAAGCTCTTGACTGGCTTCGACGCTCCGAGTGCGACGTACCTCTATATCGACAAGAAGATGCAGGATCACGGTCTGTTTCAGGCGATCTGCCGGGTCAACCGCCTCGATGGTGAGGACAAGGACTACGGCTACATCGTCGACTACCGCGACCTGTTCAACTCCCTTGAGTCCGCGATTACGGACTACACCGTCGGCGCTCTCGAAGGCTACGAGTCGAAGGACATCGAAGGGCTGCTGTCAGATCGGATCGACAAGGCACGCGACGACCTCGATGAGGCTCTGGAGAAGGTTCGGGCGCTCTGCGAGCCGGTCGAACCACCAAAGAACACCCTCCAGTACCAGCAATACTTCTGTGCCCGGGAGCAGGGCAACGCCGAGCAGCTCAAGGCCAACGAACCCAAGCGGGTTGAGCTTTACAAGTCCGTGGCGGCCGTCACTCGCGCGTACGGCAACCTCGCCAACGAAATGTACGCCGCTGGGTACAGCGACGCCGAAGCCGCAGCGATCAAGGAAGAGATCGCCCACTACGCCAACGTGCGTGAAGAGGTGAAGCTCGGCGCCGGTGAGAATGTTGACTTCAAGCAGTACGAGGCCGGCATGCGGCACTTGTTGGACACCTACATCAATGCCAGCCCTTCGGAGGTGGTCTCTGACTTCCAGGAAGCCGGGCTGGTTAAGTTGATCGTCGAGATGGGAGCTGGTGCGCTCGACAAGCTTCCTGCGGGTATCAAGAAGGACCCGGAAGCGGTGGCAGAAACGATCACCAACAATATGCGCGCTGTGATCATCGACGAGCGCCCGATGAACCCCAAATACTACGACAAGATGTCAGAGCTGCTCGACGCCATACTGGAGGAACGGCGGCAGAGAGCCCTGGACTACAAGGAGTATCTCGCGAAGCTCCTGGAGCATGCGTCCAAACTTGGCAAGGGCGAGTCAGACACCCAGTACCCGGATTGGGCTGACAGTGGTGGTCGCCGGGCTCTGATTGATTTCTTCGGTCCGTCACCTGAGCTGGCCGTGCTTGTGGACACCACTATCCTCCATACCAAGCCCGACTCGTGGGTGGGAAACGTGATGAAGGAAAAGAAGGTCAGACGCGCGCTCGCTCAGGCGCTGACCGCCGACTTCGACCGGCTTGATGAGCTACTGGAATTGCTGAAGGCGCGTCATGAGTACCGGTAGTGCCTCTCTCACCGTCCGTGGCATCGATATTGAAATCATCTACAAGAACATCAAGAACCTGCACATCGGTGTCTATCCACCACTGGGGCGCGTCCGTGTAGCAGCGCCGCACCAGCTCGACGATGAGCAGGTGCGACTCGCTGTAATCCAACGCCTGTCGTGGATCAAGGAGCAACGAGAGCAGTTTAAATCTGCCGACCGGCAGTCCACGCGGGAGATGGTCACAGGCGAGTCCCACTATGTGTGGGGCGTTCGTCGCAGGATGAAGGTGGTGGAGCGTCCCGGGCGGGCTCACTTTGAATTGGACGGTGAACGGCTGCTGCTGTACGTCCCGGTCGGCACAACAGCTGAACGGCGGCGGGACTTGCTGGACCGCTGGTATCGGGAGCAGCTTCGAAATGTGCTCCCGGGTTTGATTGCCAAGTGGGAAGCCCTCCTCGAGGTTTCGGTGCCGCGATGGAACCTCAAGCGGATGAAGACCAAGTGGGGTTCGTGTAATCGTGAGACCGGGCGCATCTGGTTCAACGTCGAGCTTGCGAAGAAACCTCCAGGCTGCCTCGAGTACATCGTCGTCCACGAGATGACGCACTATCTGGAGCGCAACCACGATGAGCGCTTCACTAAGCTCATGGAGAGGTTCATGCCGAATTGGCGGAAACTTCGTGACCAGCTAAATGACGCCCCACTTGCAGAGGAAGAGTGGGCCTGAGGGGGCGGTAGCAGGAGCCCTTTGTGGGACGTATCCGCGCAAACCGGGTTACTGCGTGGCCGGCGCGTGAGCTGCCAGACGGGCGCACGGCCTTGAGCCGAACTCGTCGTGATCGCTCTGTCAGAGCGAGGCGATAGGGTCCAAACTCAGTTCGACCGTAGTGCGGGTGTCCGCCGCAGAACCGGAGGCTCGACCCGGTGAAGTTCATTGTCCTGCCCCAAGACACGCCTGTGCGCTCAGGCCCCGAGGCCGTGGTCCTAGTAGCCGACGACTGGGATGACTTCGGCTTCCGCACCGGCTACATGCTTTGGTACCGAGACTCACAGACGCAGACGAACCTGGGTTTTGTCAAGATCGCCGTCGCTGGGCAGGAAGACGGGCCCAGCCCCATCCGTCCCGGGGTCTACGATGGCTCGCCACCAGGTGAACTCTTCTCTCTCGGGCAGAGTGATCGCTACTACGACAACATCAAGAAGCTTGGACACGACAGGCGCGAAGAAATTCTTCGCGGGCTCTCTGACGTGGCCTACAACCCCGAACTTCTTGACAGCGCGATGCAGTACTCAGTGACACGGTCATCACTGCTGCGGGCGATCCAGGAACAAACGGTCAGGGCCCAGTTCAACCGGATCGCACGTGGCGGAGTCCGGCTGACCGAGTACCGGTTCCGCTACGTCGCACCGGGAAAAAGGGCTGAGAGTACTCTCGACTTCGAGGTCGATCCTGACTCTACGCCGTCCAGCAATATTCACGTCCTCATCGGTCGCAACGGAGTTGGCAAGACGACCTTACTGCGGAATCTTGCCGCTGCAGTTGTCTGGCCCGAGAGGCACATGGAATTCGGCAGCGTGGATATGCTCCCGACGTCCGCTTCTGTATCCGGCGAGCGGTTCGTGAACGTTGTTTCGGTCACCTTCAGTGCCTTCGACCCCTTCGTCGAAGTGGTAGAGGAGAGCGATGCTCAAGCGGTGAAATACACCTACGTTGGCCTACAAGGCACCGCTCTCGATGATCTACCCGCAGGCCCCCACCAGCAACGCCTGCAAGCAGCCTTCAATGCTGGAATCCATGACGTCATCAACTCGCGCGACCTCATGCGCTGGCGTGAGGCGATAATGCTCTTGAGTCGTGACCCGCAGTTTGCCAACTCCGCTATCGCGGCCTATGCCCGCGACGTACGAGACGGCATGGAAGTTACGGAATCCCACGTACAGGAGCTGGCCTCTGCCTTCGGGCGGATGAGCTCAGGTCACGCCATCGTGACGCTGACCATGACACAACTCGTGCATCTCGTGGCTGAGCAGTCCCTGATCCTACTCGACGAACCTGAAGCGCACTTGCATCCGCCGCTGCTGGCTTCCTTCATGCAGGCACTATCTAACCTTTTGTCCGCGCGCAACGGCGTCGCAGTAGTTGCTACGCACTCGCCAGTCGTACTCCAGGCGGTGCCGCAGTCCTGCGTCTACAAGCTCATACGCCAAGGCGAGAGTAGTCGCTCCGAGCGTCCGCTGATTGAGACCTACGGCGAGAACGTGGGCGTGCTCACCCATGAGGTGTTCGGGCTTGAGGTGATGGAGTCCGGTTTCTACGCGGAGATCGGCAGAGCGGTGGCCGCGTTGGACACATACGAAGAGGTTCTTGCTCACTTCGATGGCAAGCTCGGCGGGGAAGCAAAGGGGTTGGTCCGGATCCTTCTCGCAGAGAAGTCGGATGGACTCCTTTGATGTGGCCCCTAAAGGTTCCCATGCGGAAGGCGAGTGACAGCTATCAGGCGTGTGTCGCTCGCACCAAGGCGGAGGAGCGGCGCGAGCGGCTGCTCAACGCTGCCAACGCTGTGCAGAAGGCTGGCCAGGCGCTTCGTGAGGCCGCGGCTGCCAGGAATCTACATGACCTTGACCCGAAAGGCTTTAAGGTTCCCGAGATCGCCGATGATGCCTTCGTGGATTGGGCCTACGAGAACGGCATGCAGACCGTCGGGGGGCGGGTGATACGTGACGAGCTGATGGCCGCCCCGGTTAACGAACGATGCCCGCTGTGTAGGCAAGGTACCGTTCGCCAACTTGACCACTTCATGCCGAAGAGCCATTTCCCCGCGTTGTGTGTCGATCCGCTCAACCTTGTCCCCGTCTGCGAACAGTGCAATTTAATCAAGGGGAACAAGCGGCCGGACAGTGCAGAGAGCACACTCCTGCATCCATATCTCGACCGGGTATCCCATGAGGGATGGTTAGATGCGCGATCGATCCATGATTCGGGTACGGTGCGGCTGCAGTTCTTTGTCAGCCCGCCGGCATCCTGGGATGCGACGCTCATCGCGCGGGTCAAGAACCACTTCAGGCTCTTCGAGCTGGGGAAGCGCTACGCCATCGAAACGAATCGCGCAATCTCCGATGTGACGTATAGCGTCGAGAGACAGCGAAAACGCGGTGGTGCACGCATGGTGCGTGTCTATCTGGAGGATGAAGCGGAGAGCCGGTTCGCTGTAGATCTCAACAGCTGCGAAGGCATCACATACCGGACACTTGCGGCCGACCATCTCTTTTGCGAAGGCCCCACAGGGCAAGACAGTTCCAGCTCGGTGGACTCGCTGTAACGAACCAGATCGAGTATGGCGACGCAGACCTTCGTCGATCCGGTTGCTGTCTGGCGGCTGGAGTCTTCTGACCTGCGTATCCTTGCGCTCCACAGGCCGTGGTGCCCTTGACGTCGAGGAGAACGGCCAGACCGGCAACGCCGTTCATTCGGCCTGGGGGCGAGGGGTGGCACGATCGCTGAAACGAGTGGATTTGTGACGAACGGCTTGTCCCGTTGTGAGGCGCTGGCGACGATCTCAGGTGCTGGGTCCAGCTGAAGATCGGGTACTTGGGTGGCGAGCGTCTTTCAGCGGTGCAAGCGTGATGTCCGCGATCGGAACTATCCCTGCACGCGCCCAAGATGCGGTCACGCGTGGACCGTGCGGTATCGGGAGCCAGGCGGCAGGCGAGGGCGGCAGCGAGAGAAGTCGTTTCCACGAAGGATCGGCTTGGACGGTGCAGACGCTTTCGCTGCCGTCGTGGAGAAGGATAAGAAGGCCCGCGTCTGCATCGATCCTGCGCGCGGCGCCATGTCCTTGTCGCTGTGGGCTGAGGAGTGGTTGGAGCGACGAGCCATCGTAGAGGCGACTCGCTGCAACTACGAAGGGTTCATCCGCAACCATCTCGTGCCGAGCCTTGGCCGTAAGCCCCTGGCTGGGCTGGCGCGCCGGGACTTTGAGAAGTTCATCAAGGACGTCTACCGAGGCGGTGCAGGGCTGGCTGCATCGACGGTGAACGACCGCATGGTGATGGTGGCCGCCATCATGGAGGCGGCTGTCGTGGACAAGCGCATCACGGAGAACCCGGCCCGGGGTATCCGGATCTCCCGCAGGGATGCAATGGCGGTGGACGAGGACGAAGTTCCGACGTCAGCCGAGGTCGATCTGATCGCTGCGCACATCGCGCCACGCTTCCGCCTCACCGTCTACCTTCAGTCCGGCACTGGCCAGCGCCCCAGCGAGGCCCTGGCCTTCTCCGCCGAGTGCAGGCGGCCTGGCCACATCAGGGTTCGATGGCAGGTCAGTGCCAAGGCGCACCGTGAGGACTGCCAGACGCCCTTCGTGCCGCTCAAGCGTCGGCTGGAGAAGGAGTGCCGAGACGTCCCAACCGCCCTGTTCGTTGAGCAGGAGATCGACGCGCACCTCCTGAAGTGGAAACCGGTGCCCGTCGTCTTCACTGGGCAGAAGGGGAAACGGATTCGGCTCGAGACCTTCTTTGCTCCACGTCAGCCTGGCGCCGGCGTGATGCCGTCCATCGCGTCCTACGGCTACCAGTTCAAGAAGGCATGCCTCTCGGCCGGCCTGGTCGATCTGGGCGGCAATGCCAAGTACACGCCCCGCAGCTTGCGGCACTTCTTCGCCTCCACGGCCCTGGCCAACGGTGTGCCGATCCACGAGGTCTCGCGCTGGCTGGGTCACCGCTCGGTCAAGACGACGGTGGACATCTACGGGCATCTGCTGCCGAGTGCATGGGACCGCTGCAGGCAGGTTCTGCAGCACGCCATGCGTCCCGTGCCCCTGGATGCAACTCTTCAACCATCGAACGAAACGGCCTTGCTGGAACCTCCCTGCTGTTCCGAGGGGGTTTCCCTAGTGCAGACGGCTCTCTATCGACTGACGACATCAAGCCCGGCGATGCCGTCGACGGAGTCTCTACCTAGCGGTGGAAAGGGCGTGCCGTCGAGAGTTCATTCCGTGGCCGCATGCAAGATCGGGCACAAGATGATGCCCTTCCACGGGCTCAAAGCTGATTCACCACGGGCTGCGTCGGTTTCCAGGTGCTATGGAGCTTCCGTGGAGACCGACCGCTACGGACCCCGGGCCGTCGGGTGAAAGAGCGCGGAGGATCAAGTCGATGACGTAGTCGCTGCTGGCACCTCGCGTACCTAGCCATCCATCCTTGAGAAGCGTGGCGAACGTGGTGTTGTTCAGATACCTGGGCACATCTCCTTCCCGAAGGCGCCTGCCCCCACGAGTGCCTCGAGCGAGCGGGCTGTCGATCAGTGCCTTGAAGTGAGGGCGGGTGAGGTACATGCCGGGGATGAGCGCAGTGGAGCTCATGACGAAGGGCACGTTCCGACACAGCTTGACCATGCTCGGAGCGGTGACGAGCCGAGGATCCAAGCCGTCGTCGAGCTGTTCGCACTCCTTGTCCACCATCGCCATACGCTCCAGCTCGCGCTCCGCGGTCGCGTCGTACCGATATGTCCAGAGGTCGGCCTCCTTGCGCATCCGTTTGTACTGGACTGTGGTAACACCTCCCGTGAACTCGTTCACGTAGATCATGTCGACTCCGGTGACGGTCTCTACGTTGTGGCGGTTGGCGTTGTACACGAAGAGGCGATGGCCAGTCGGCCCACCGCTGCGGCGGTAGATGCGCCACCCCACCTCGATCGCGTCCAAGCCCGTCATCCCCGGAAACCGGTGGTAGTCGTGCACGATCTGTTGGTCCTCGATCTGTCGGAGATCGGGGAGCCCCGCGAGAAAAGGAATAGAGCGGGTCTCCAGGACTTCGGACGCAACAGGAGACTGCCAGGACTCGACCACGTCACGCTCCATGCCCGCGGCCTCGAGCAGTATGCCTACGGCGTCCTTCTCCAGGTTCAGTTTCTCGCCGACGGCCCCTGTTGGTGGGTGCATTCCCAGTGACTGCTCCAGGCCGGAAAGCGTCGATTCCAGCTCGGGCCTTAGCTGACGTACACATTCGAGCAGTCGTTGGTCCGCTACTTCCGACATGCGGCCGTCGTCTTGAAGGAAACGGCGGCTTGCTCCCATCGGTTTCTCAAGATCCGCGAGTGGGAGCGGCCGGGACAGTGGGGTGAAATCTCTGGTGAGCAGGGAGCGTTCGTAGGTCCCTGATCGTCTCCCTGGGAAAGTGCCACCGACGCCGATGACAGTGCGCTTGTCGAAGTCGGGGTCCCGGTCGGTGAAGAAGGCCAGGCACCATCATCGGGGCTTTCGCCACTCTTTGTACGGGTAGGCGAAGCTCCGCTCGTCTCGCTGAAGCCAGCGTGGTGGGGGTTCCGGGAGGCGCTGCAGCATGAGGGCGGTGGAGTGAACCAGCGCGACGGATGCCACGAGAATCTCCCGATGATGTAGCAGTTCGAGTGGTCATTCTCGGGTACGTGCGAGCACCGTGCAACCTGTTGATCAAAAGTGCGACGCTGGCGGTTCGTGAAGTGCAGTAACGGAGAGCGTTGACCGCCGGTGGCTAGTCGTGCATCTGGTCATCGCGTCCTCCGCCACGGTCAGCGAGCTGAAAGTTCGGCGCTATGCCCTACTGGTTGGCCCTCGAAGTCGGGCCACAGAGGTCGGCATGGGTGTCGGTCGGCCTGGTCGACCTGGACACCATGCAAAGTGATCTACGGGCGTCTGCTGCCCAGCGCGTGGGACCGCTGCCGGGAAGTCCTGCAGCGCGCCATTCGGCCCGCATCACCGGGTGCGACGTCCCTTCCGTCCGAGGAGGCGAACTGGAGCGCCGGTAACCGAGCTGCTTAGGAGCACGAGAGCCGGCCCGTCTGCATGGTGCTGGGATTGAACGCCCGTGCTGGGATGGTGCTGGGATGACCCCTGCAGAACCCGCGTTTCCGCAGGTGGGAGCTCTGTACTACAGATTCCGGTTCAACGTGTGAGCGGATGGATCAGCACCACGTCGGCGGCCTGGTAAACATCCGGTCAAATTGGGGTCGGCTCTTTCGGGAGTCGGCCCCTTGCCATTTCAGCTCTCGTCCGTTTCCGGAGCCCGGCTGATTGGTGCAAGTGTGTAACAGCCTTGGTCGGCCGGCGGCGCCGTTGCGTGGGGGCGGCTCGTGTGGCCGACTCCACACGTCGGCTACTGAGCAGTTCAGAGGGGTTGATGTGGCGTCGGGCCGGTGTCGGGGGGATGGGGGCGGGCGGTGCGAAAGTAGGCGTTGACTGCTTCGTCAATAATGGCCGCCAATGGTCTCATCAGGCGCGTCCTGTGTTTCGGCGTCCCGCGGGGCCGTCCTCGATGGCGGGGGTAACCGGTTGAGTGCCTTTCGCAGGGCGTCCGGGATGATCCAACTCCGTGCCCTTTGGCCTGAGTTGAGGGCCTACTTCCCGGACTCTCCCCATAGGGCACCGTTTAAGTAAGCGTTGACACTGCGCCTTGGGGCCGCCGTATAGTTGCATCCTGTAGCGATAGGGGCGGTGGTTTTGAGCCTCTATCTCTAAGTGAGAGCGACGGGGGAAGCATGGAAGGTCTTGCTCTGCACGAACTGGTGGACGAATGCCTGGGGGGGAGCCAGGAGAGCTGGAACCGGATCGTCGACCGCTATACACCTCTGATATGGGCCATAGCCCGCGGGCACAGGCTGTCCACAGCCGACTGTCAGGACGTCAGCCAGACCACCTGGATGCGGGTCATCCAGCATCTGGGGAAGCTCAGGGATCCTGAGAAGCTGGCCCACTGGATCTCCGTCTCCGCCCGCCGAGAGAGCCTCAAGCACATCCAGAAGTCCGGCCGGAGCACGCCGATCGAGGACCCGGAGGTGTTCGACCGGCCCCAGCCGTCGTCGAACCAGCCGGAAGAGACGGCACTTGACCGCGAGACCCGTGACGAGGTGCTCCTCGCCTACTGCTCGCTGTCGCCCAAGTGCCAGGCGCTGCTGGGTCTGTTGGTGGCCGAGCCGCCGATGTCGTACGACGAGGTGAGCGCGACGCTGGGGTTGGCGCGTGGCTCCATCGGTCCCATGCGGGGGCGCTGTCTGAAGCATCTGCAGCGCGCGCTGGAGTGTGAGGAGGGCCGTTCCGAACAGGCCAGAGAACTCTTCGACTCCATCAAGAAGATGGGCCTGCGGACCTTCGCCGAGGAGAACGGCTCCGAACTGGGGTCAGCAACCAGGGGGAGCCGAGTACCGTCCTGCTGAGCCGGCGGGCCGGCCCTCCAGCGTGGCGAGCGACGACTCCTCGTATCCCAACGCGTTGTAGTCCAGAGCGTCGGGTTCCATCGCGTCGCGTCCCAGCGCCTCGTACTCCAGCGCGTCGTTGTCCAGGAACTCGCCGTCCAGGACAGCGCCGTCCAACGCGTCGTCGTCCATCGCGGCCGCCAATGCGATAAAGGGAAACAGTGCCTTGGCGTTCTCGGCCGCCTCCTGCGCGGGCGTCCCGAGGGCTGCCGAGAGCCTGTTCAGCGCCGCGCTGCCAGCGTCTTCGTCGGCGTTGTGCACCCCGGTCACCTCCAACATCTAGTTCACCCCTTAACTAGATGAAGAGTAAAGGAGTGTCCCGCAAACCGCGATACCAAGCGGGCATTTGGTTTGCGGGGCTACCGCTTTCCGGCCACATCCTTGGGCGCGGCGGGTGAACTCCGCAAGGCTGCTTTCAGAACTTGTGGGGTCGGACCGGGGTCAGGGCACCTCGGCCTCGAAGAGGGCCGTGCAGCCGTGGACGGAGACCTTGTGGACGGGGAACCGGGCGGCCAGCTCCGCGCGCAGATCCTCCAGGCTGTCCCCGGAGTTGTTCAGGTACCCGCGCCGGTTCCACACCGAGAAGCCGACCCGGGCGGCCGGACCCACCGGTACGCCCCGGGCGAGCACGGTGGCGCCGAAGAGGCGCCCGCCCGGCCGTACGCAGGCCGCGATGTTGTCCAGCACCTTCGCCTTCTCGCGGATGGTGCCCGGCACGCAGTGCAGCAGGAAGTTCAGGGACGCCGAGCCGAAGGCCGCCTCGGGGAGCGGGAGCGGTTCCAGGGCGTTGGCCCGGACCGTCCTGACGTCGAAGCGGGCCAGGCGGCGGGCCGCGTGGCGCAGCGAGTGCTCGTTGAGATCGGCCAGCGTGATGGCCTGCCGTGGCGCGGTGCGGCAGTTGTCGAGGAAGTAGCCGGTGCCCACGCCGACGTCCAGGTGGTCCGGGGAGATGTTGCGGTCGAACATGGCGACCACTTCGGAGACCGGGACCCGGAAGAGGAACTTGCAGTTGATCTTGAAGGCCATGAGGTCGTACAGGGGCAGCGTCCACGGCCGGTAGATGGTCTGGCCGGCATGCACCTGATCCGAGGCGGGCGGTGGCGAGGGCGGGGTGGTCACGGGAACCTCCGGCCGGAGTGGGCGAGCGGGGTCTGAGCGCGGCTGCCAGTACTGACCGACGACTATACGGGGCGGGCTTCGAGCGGTCGGGGGCGATCCAACTTCCCACTTCCCGGCGGGGGATCGGGCCGAACACCGAAGGCGGGGCCGGTGGGTGTGATGTGCGCCGCAGTCGCGAGAAATTTTCGGCGCGGGTGTATCCAGAGCGCGCGACGCGGGATCTGTGGGCTCGTGGCACAGGGGCGCGGAGCCCCTCTCGAGGGGCGCGTGGTGGTCCCACGGGGCAATCGGCGGAAGGAATCCCGTGACCGTTCAACGTAATCCGTGGTCGGCGTTAGGCGCGCTGCTCGTCGGATTCTCCCTCATCTCGCTCGACATGACCGTGGTGGCGGTCGGCAACCCCGTGATCATGGAGGGCCTGAAGGCCAGCGTCTCCGAAGTGATCTGGGTGACCAGCGCCTACCTGCTCGCCTACGCGGCGCCGCTGCTGTTCACCGGCCGCCTCGGCGACCGCTTCGGCCCCAAGAACGTCTACCTCGTCGGCCTGTCGGTCTTCACGCTCGCGTCGCTGTGGTGCGGCGTCTCCGGGAACATCGAGACGCTGATCACGGCCCGTGCCGTGCAGGGCTTCGGGGCCGCGCTGATGACGCCCCAGACCATGGCGGTGATCACCAAGATCTTCCCCGCGGACAAGCGCGGTGCCGCCATGGGGACGTGGGGCGCCGCCGTCGGTGTCTCCGTGCTGCTGGGTCCGATCGTCGGCGGCTTCCTGATGGACACCGCGGGCTGGGAGTGGATCTTCCTGATCAACGTCCCGATCGGTGTCATCGGCTTCGTTCTGGCGTGGAAGCTGGTTCCGGCGCTGGAGACCCAGCACCAGAAGTTCGACCCGGTCGGCATCGTGCTGTCCTGTGCGGGCATGTTCCTGCTGGTCTACAGCCTTCAAGAAGGCAACAACGAGGACTGGTCGGCCGGTATCTGGCTGATGATGGCCGCGGGCATCGGTGTGCTCGCGCTCTTCGTGGTGACGCAGGCGTTCAGCAAGGGCGAACCCCTGCTGCTGCTCAGCCTGTTCCGTGACCGCAACTTCGCGCTGGCGAACGTGGGCATCGCCGCCATGAGCGCCGCGGTGACCGCGATGACCGTGCCCTCGTACTTCTTCCTCCAGGGCGTCCGGGGCCTCTCCTCGACGGAGTCGGCCCTGATCTTCGCGCCGCTGGCCGTCATGACCGCCATCTGCTCGCCGGTCGTCGGCAAGATGTCCGACAAGGCGCATCCGCGCACCTTCACCACCATCGGCTTCGTGCTCTTCGCCCTCACCATCGTCAGCTACAGCATGCTGACCGATCCGGACTCCTCGCTGTGGCTGTTCTCGGCGACGGCCGCGGTGACCGGCGTCGCCAACGGCATGGTGTGGGGCCCGCTGGGCGTCATCGCCACCCGCAACCTCCCCGTGCACCAGTCGGGCGCGGGCTCGGGCATCTACAACACGAACCGGCAGATGGGCGCCGTGCTCGGCAGCGCCGCGGTCGGCGCGCTCTTCGCCAACCGGCTCGAGGCGCACCTGCCGGCCGTCGGCGGGGGCGGCGGAGGGCACGTCGAGGGCGGCGTCACCGAGATCCCGGGCGCGCTCCACGAGCAGTACAGCTCGGCCCTGAGCGAGACGACCCTGCTGCCCGCCGTCTTCCTGGTGCTCGGCGCCCTCACCTGCCTGATGTTCCTCCGCTTCCCGCCGCGCGAGCCGCAGGAGGAGGTCGAGGGCGCCGTCCCGCAGAAGGTCGACGGCGCCGTGTGAGACAGCCCGGCGGGAGGACAGTGTGAGATCGACAGGGAGTTACGGGGAGTGACGGGGAAGGTGTGGCATGGCTACCGCTGAAGATTTCGATCTTTGGATACGTAAGTTGAGCGCCGGGAATGCTGCCGAGTCGGGGGCCGCGGACGCTCCCAGGGCCAGGGTGATCTGCTTCCCGCACGCCGGAGGTTCGGCGAACTTCTACTTCCAGTTCGCCCGCGGATTCGGCGAGTTGGACGTCTACGGGGTCCAGTACCCGGGCCGGCAGGACCGCAGGCACGAGCCGTTCCGCGACAGCATCGGGGAGCTGGCCGACGAGATCGCCGACGTCCTGGGCGACTGGGACGATCTGCCCGTCATCCTGCTGGGCAACAGCATGGGCGCGCTGGTCGCCTTCGAGGTGGCCCACCGGCTGGAGGCCAGGGGCCGGGCGCCGCTCGCCCTGTTCGCCTGCGGCCGGGTGGCCCCGATGCTGCTCAAGGACCAGCAGACGCACCTCAAGGGCGATGACGCCTTCATCGAGGAGATGGCGCTGCTCGGCGGCATGGCCCACGATTTCCTGCGGGACAAGGAGATCCTCGACCTCTTCCTGCCCTCGATGCGGGCGGACTACCGGCTGGCGGAGACCTACGCCTGCCCGCCGGAGATGCGGATCTCCGCGCCGATCCACGTGCACATCGGCAGGTCGGACCCCAAGGTGACCCAGGACGAGGCGGCCCAGTGGGCGCTGAGCACCAGCGGGGAGTTCACCTTCGAGGTCCACGAGGGCGGGCACTTCTTCTTCACCGACAACGGCGACCGGCTCACCGCCGCCATCGCCAAGTCGGCCGAGAGCGCCCGCGAAGCGCGGACGTGACCAGCGTCACGAGGTGCGTCCGGCGGTAGTCCGCCCACCTCGGCGCGCCCGCGGAAGGGGGCGGTCCCGCCCGTCACCGGCACTGTTGTGCCGCGGTGACGGGCGGCGCCGCCCCCTTTGACATCGCCTGGCAGCACCGGCCGGGAAAAAGCTTCCGCGTGGCTGTATCCGGCGGGACCACCGCCGGATCTAGCAGGTCGACCACATGGTTGCCGGCATAAACCCGAAGGTGGGGAATCAAGCATGGCCCTCGAGAAGCACGACGTCGTCGGCGCCCTGCGCAAGTCGCTGAAGGAAACCGAGCGTCTGCGGCGGCAGAACCAGCAGTTGCTCGACCAGGCGGGTGAGCCGCTGGCGATCGTGGGCATGAGCTGCCGATTCCCGGGAGGCATCGCCTCGCCGGAGGACCTGTGGTCCCTGGTCGCCGAAGGGCGCATGGGCATCTCGGAGTTCCCGGGCGACCGCGGCTGGGACCTGGACAACCTCTACGACCCGGACCCCGACCACGCGGGTACCGCCTACACGCGCCACGGCGGATTCCTCGACGGCATGGCCGACTTCGACGCGGAGTTCTTCGGGATCAGCCCGCGCGAGGCGCTCGCCATGGACCCCCAGCAGCGACTGCTCCTCGAAGGGGCGTGGGAAGCCTTCGAGGACGCGGGGATCAACCCCACCGGCCTCAAGGGCAGCGACACCGGCGTCTTCTGCGGGCTCATGTTCTCCGACTACCAGTTCGTCGCGAGCCAGAGCGAACAGCGCCCGGACATCGAGGGCTACCTCTCCATCGCGTCGTCGCCCAGCGTGGCGTCGGGCCGCATCAGCTACACCCTCGGTCTGGAGGGCCCCGCGGTCACCGTGGACACGGTGTGCTCCTCCTCCCTCGTGGCGATCGACCTGGCGGGCAAGTCCCTGCGCTCCAAGGAGTGTTCGCTCGCCCTGGTCGGCGGAGCGACGACGCTGGCGCGGCCCAGCGCCTTCGTGGAGTTCAGTCGGCAGCGCGCGCTGTCGCCGGACGGCCGCTGCAAGGCGTACGCGGCGGCGGCGGACGGTGTCGGATGGGCCGAGGGCATGGGCCTGCTCGTGCTGGAGCGGCTCTCCGACGCGAAGCGCAACGGCCGCAGGATCCTCGGCCTGATCCGGGGCTCCGCCGTCAACCAGGACGGTGCGAGCAACGGTCTGACCGCGCCGAACGGCCCCTCCCAGGAGCGGGTGATCCGCCAGGCGCTCGCCAACTCCGCGCTCTCCCCGGCCGATGTGGACGCCGTGGAGGGCCACGGCACGGGCACGCCGCTCGGCGACCCGATCGAGGCGGAGGCGCTCCTTGCGACGTACGGCCAGAACCGCGAGAACGGCCCGCTGTGGCTCGGCTCGATCAAGTCGAACTTCGGTCACACCCAGGCGGCCGCCGGTGTCGCCGGTGTGATCAAGATGGTGATGGCGATGCGGCACGAGACGCTGCCGCCGACCCTGCACGTGGACGCGCCGTCCCCGCACGTGGACTGGGAGTCCGGCGAGGTCGCCCTGCTGACCGAGGCCAAGCGGTGGCCCGCCGGTGAGCGCGCCCGCCGCGCCGGTGTCTCGTCCTTCGGCGTGAGCGGTACGAACGCCCACGTCATCCTGGAAGAGGCACCGCGCGAGAGCGCGGCCCCGGCGGACGAGGCGCACGAGCCGAGCGGCGCGCACCCGGCCGCCCTCCGCGGGCCCGTGCTCGTGCCGCTCTCCGCGCGCGGCGAGGCGTCCCTGCGCGAGCAGGCCGACCGCCTGCGGGCCCACATGATCGCCCGGCCCGAACTGGACCACCTGGACATCGGGTTCTCCCAGGCGACCGCACGCGCCCACCTCGAACGCCGTGCCGTCATCCTCGCCCCCGACCGGGGCGCCCTGCTGACCGGCCTGAGCGACCTCAGCTCGGCCGAGCCCGCGGCGAACGTGGCGGAGGGCCAGGTCACCGGATCGGTCGTCAAGCCGGTGTTCGTCTTTCCGGGGCAGGGTGCCCAGTGGCTGGGCATGGCGGTCGATCTCCTTGATTCCTCCCCGGTGTTCGCGGCGGAGATCGGTAAGTGTGCTGAGGCGCTGGCGGAGTTCGTGGACTGGGACCTGGTGGATGTCCTGCGGAGCGCCCCGGGGGCGCCGACGCTGGACCGCGTCGATGTGGTGCAGCCTGCTCTGTTCGCGGTGATGGTGAGTCTGGCGGCGCTGTGGCGTTCGTATGGTGTGGAGCCGTCGGCGGTGGTGGGGCATTCGCAGGGTGAGATCGCTGCCGCGTATGTGGCGGGTGGGTTGTCGTTGCGGGATGCGGCGCGGGTTGTGGCGGTGCGCAGTGTGCTGGTGCGGGATCGTCTTGCCGGGCTTGGCGGGATGATGTCGGTGGCGTTGCCGGTGGAGCGGGTCGAGGAGTTGATCGCTCCGTTCGCGGGTCGTGTGTCGGTGGCGGCGGTGAATGGTCCGGCTGCTGTGGTGGTGGCGGGTGAGCCGGGTGCGTTGGATGAGGTGTTGGCGCGTTGTGAGGGTGAGGGTGTTCGTGCGCGTCGGGTGAAGGTGGACTATGCCTCGCATTCGGCGCAGGTGGAGGCCATCGAGGGGGAGTTGCTGGCGGCGTTGGCGCCGGTGAGGCCGGTGAGTGGGCGGGTGCCGTTCTACTCCACGGTCACGGGTGGCTTTGTCGACACCGCGGGCATGGATGCCGGGTACTGGTACACCAACCTGCGCAGCCCCGTCGGGTTCGAACCCGCCATCCGCGCCCTCACCGAGAAGGGCATGGGCTGCTTCGTCGAGGTCTCCCCGCACCCCGTACTGACGATGGCGGTCTCGGAGACCCTTGAGGCCGCGCACGGCACCGACCAGCGCGTGGGCGTCGTCGGATCCCTGCGGCGCGACGAAGGCGGTCTCGGCCGCTTCCTGCTCTCGCTCGGCGAGGCGCACACCGTCGGCGTCAAGGTCGACTGGGACGCCGTCTACGCGGGCGCCGGGGCCAAGCGCGTGGACCTGCCCACGTACGCCTTCCAGCGCGAGCGGTTCTGGCTGACGCCCTCGCTGCGCGGCGGTGACCTCACCGCGGCGGGCCTGGAGCGGACTCGGCACCCGATCCTGGCCGCGGCCGTACAGGTCGGCGACCGCGACGAGTGGGTCTTCACCGGCCGCATCTCCACCGACACCCAGCCCTGGGTACGCGACCACGTCGTACTCGGCGCGGTCGTCGTGCCCGGCGCCGCGCTCGTCGAACTCGTCCTCGCCGCCGCCCGGCACATCGGCTGCGACCTCCTCGACGAACTGATCCTGGAGGCCCCGCTCACCCTCGACGAGGACAGCGCCCGGCACCTCAAGGTCACCGTCGGCCCGCCCGACGAGGACGGCCGCCGCGAGATCGTCGTCCACTCCCTCTCCGAGACCGGCACCGACCCCCAGGCCGGGGCCGGGACCGGACAGGACGAGGCCCGGCAGGTCGTCCGGCACGCCCGAGGCCGCCTGGCGCCCGAGGCGGAGCCCCTCACGCCGTTCCCCGCCCACTGGCCGCCGGTCGCGGGCACCGAGACCTCCGTCGACGCCCTGTACGAGCGCCTCGCCGACATCGGGCTCGACTACGGCCCCCTCTTCCAGGGCGCGCAGACGGTGTGGCGCAGCGGCTCCGAGATATACGCCGAGGTGGCCCTGCCCGAGGGCACCGCCGTCGACGGATTCGCCGTCCACCCGGCGCTGTTCGACTCCGCGCTGCACGCCACCATGGTGGACAAGGAGCCCGGCACCGCACCCGACCTGCCCTTCTCCTGGTCCGGGGTCCGGTGCGGCAGCGCGACGCCCGCCGTGGCGCGGGTGCGCATCGCCCCCGCGGGCGAGTCCGCCTTCCGCATCGACGTCGTCGACGAGAACGGCGACCTCGTCGTCGCCGTCGACAGCCTCGCCGTACGCCCCGTGGACCCTGCCCGGTTCGCGGCCGCGGGCGGCGGCCAGAACACCCTGTTCCAGCTGGAGTGGACGCCGGTCACCGGAACGCCGGGGCAGGCCCGCATCGCGGTCATCGGCGACCTGGACGCGCCGGGCGAGCGCTACGCCGACCTGTCCGCCCTGGAGACCGCGCGCGCCGAAGGGGCCCTGGACGTCGACCTGGTCCTCGCCGCGATCGAGACCCCGGCCGACGAGGACCCCGCCCGCGCCGCGAGCGCGGTCGCCGAGAGCACTCTCGCCCTGGCCCAGCGGTGGCTGGCCAGCGAGTGGCTGGGCGAGGCCCGCCTGGTCGTGGTGACCCGCAACGCGGTCGCCGCCGCCGCCGACTCCGTCGACCTCGCGCAGGCACCCGCCTGGGGCCTGCTCCGCAGCGCCCAGACCGAGCACCCGGGCCGCTTCGTCCTGGTCGACACGGACGGTGGAGCCCAGCCCGACTGGACGTCCCTGACCGGCCTGGACGAGCCGCAGCTCGCGGTGCGCGGCGGAGCGCTCCTCGCGCCCCGCCTGGCCCGCGCGACCGCGGGTCCTTCCGGCGACGCGTGGCGCCTGTCGAGCACCCGCAAGGGCTCCCTGGAGGACCTCGCCATCGTCCCCTCGGACGGTGCCCGCGCGCTGGGCGTCGGCGAGGTCCGCGTCGCCGTGCGCGCCGCGGGGCTCAACTTCCGCGACGTGCTGATCGCCCTCGGCATGTACCCGGGTGACGCGCCGCTGGGCAGCGAGGCGGCCGGTGTCGTCATCGAGGTCGGCTCCGCCGTGACCGACCTCAAGCCCGGCGACCGGGTGTTCGGCCTGGTGATGGACGCCTTCGGCCCCGTCGCCGTCGCCGACCGCAAGACCGTCGCACGCATGCCGGAGCAGCTCACGTTCGCCGAGGCGGCCGCGATCCCCGTCGTCTACCTGACCGCCTACTACGGCCTGGTCGACCTCGCCGACCTCAAGGCGGGCGAGAAACTGCTCGTGCACGCGGCCGCCGGAGGCGTCGGCATGGCCGCCGTGCAACTCGCCGAGCACTTCGGCGCGGAGATCTTCGCCACGGCGAGCCCGGCCAAGTGGGACGCCGTGCGCGCGCTCGGCGTGCCCGCCGAGCGCATCGCCTCCTCCCGCGACCTCGGGTTCCGCGACGCCCTGCACGAGGCCACCGGCAAGACCGGCGTGGACGTCGTGCTGAACTCCCTGGCCGGTGAGTTCGTCGACGCCTCGTTCGAACTGCTGCCGCGCGGCGGACGCTTCATCGAGATGGGCAAGACCGACATCCGCGACCCGGAGGCCGTCGCCCGCCAGCGCGAGGGGGTGCGCTACCGCTCGTACGACCTGTTGGAGGCGGGCCCGGACCGCATCCAGGAGATGCTGGTCGAGATAGCCGGCCTGTTCGAGCGCGGCACCCTGACCCCGTCACCGATCCGCGCCTGGGACGTACGCCGGGGCGCGGAGGCCTTCCGCTACCTGCGCGAGGGCCGCAACGTCGGCAAGGTCGTGCTGACCGTGCCCGCGCCGCTGGACCCCGAGCGCACCGTACTGATCACCGGCGGCACCGGCGGCCTCGGCGCCCTGTTCGCCAAGCACCTCGTCAACCGGCACGGCGTACGGCACCTGCTCTTGGTCAGCCGGCGCGGCCCCGCCGCCGACGGCGCCGCCGAACTGGTCGCCGAACTGGAGGCGCTCGGCGCACAGGCCCGGGTCGCCGCCTGCGACGTGGCCGACCGGGAGCAGGTCGCCACCCTGCTCGACTCCGTCGAACGCCCGCTCACCGCCGTCATCCACACGGCCGGCGTGCTCGCCGACAGCGTCATCGAGTCGCTCTCTCCCGAGCAGATACGACACGTCATGCGGCCCAAGCTGGACGCCGCGTGGCACCTGCACGAGCTGACCTCCCGCATGGACCTGTCGGCGTTCGTGCTGTTCTCCTCCGCCGCGGGCCTGCTCGGCAACGCGGGCCAGGCCAACTATGCCGCCGCCAACTCCGCGGTCGACGCGCTCGCCGCGCTGCGCCGGGCGGCGGGCCTGCCCACCCTCTCCCTGGCGTGGGGCCTGTGGTCCGACTCCACGGGCATGACCGGCGAGCTGGACGAGGCGGACCTCGCCCGCATGGAGCGCACCGGCATCGGCGCGATCTCCAGCGGCCTCGGCCTGGAACTGTTCGACCAGGCGCTGAACTCCGAAGCCGCCCTGCTCGCCCCGGTCCGCCTCGACCTCGGCGCACTGCGCGAGCAGGCCAGGTCCGGCATGCTGCCCGCCCTGCTGCGCGGCCTGGTGCGCACCCCCGCGCGCCGCGCCGACAACGCCCGGTCGCTGGAGCGGCTGCTCACCGGTGTGGCCGAGGCCGACCGCGAGCAGGTCGTCCTCGACCTGGTGCGCAACCAGGTCGCGTCCATCCTCGGCCACGCTTCCGCGGACGCCGTCGACGCCGAGCGCGCCTTCAAGGACCTGGGCTTCGACTCCCTGGCCGCAGTCGAGTTGCGCAACCGGCTCAGCCAGGTCGCCGGGATGCGGCTGCCCGCGACGCTGGTGTTCGACCATCCCACCCCGGTCGAGGTCGCCCGGATGATCCTCGCCGAGGTCGGCGGAACGGCCGCGGGGCCCGGCCCCTCGCCCCTCGAAGGGGAGCTGCAACGCCTTGAGGCGCTCCTGATCGCCGTGGCGGGCGACGCGCAACAGCTGGGCGGTGCGGAATCCCGTATGCGTTCGCTCAGCAACCGCCTGCTCACGCTGCTGAGCGCGACGGACACCGACCAGGACGACACCGAAGACAACCTCGAAGAATCCCTCGACTTCGTCTCCAACAGCGAGATGTTCGACATGATCGACAAGGAGCTCGGATCCGCATGACCGGGAAGACTGAGGACGGCCGGGCCGGATTGACGAGCGACGAGCAGAAGCTCCGTCAGTACCTGATGCGCGTGACCGGCGAACTGCGCACCGCCAACCGCCGGGTGCGCGAGCTGGAGCAGCGCGACGTCGAGCCGATCGCGATCGTCGGCATGAGCTGCCGGTACCCGGGCGGCGCCAACTCGCCCGAGGAGCTGTGGGAGCTGGTCGCGGCGGGCCGCGACGGCATGGGCCCGTTCCCGACCGACCGGGGCTGGGACCTGGAGGGGCTCTACGACCCGGACCCGGAGCAGCCCGGCACCGCGTACGCGACCGAGGGCGGCTTCATCGACACCGTCACCTCCTTCGACGCCGACTTCTTCGGGATCAGCCCGCGCGAGGCGACCGCCATGGACCCGACCCAGCGGCTGACGCTGGAGACGGCCTGGGAGGCCTTCGAGGACGCGGGCATCGACCCGACGACCCTGCGCGGCAGCGACACCGGCGTGTACGCAGGGACGGTCTCCTCCGACTACGGCCCGTCGACACTGCCCGAGCTGGAAGGGTTCCGGGTGACCGGCACCCAGAGCAGCGTGATGTCGGGCCGAGTCGCCTACAGCCTGGGTCTGGAGGGCCCGGCGGTCACCATCGACACCGCCTGCTCCGCGTCCCTCGTCGCCCTGCACCTGGCGGCGAACGCGCTGCGGTCCGGCGAGTGCTCGCTGGCGCTGGCCGGTGGCGTCACCGTGCTCGCGGGCCCCTTCCTCTTCGTCGAGTTCAGCCGCCAGCGGGGCCTGGCCCGCGACGGCCGGTGCAAGGCGTACTCGGCGTCGGCGGACGGCACCGGCTTCTCCGACGGCGTCGGCATGGTGGTCCTGGAGCGCCTGTCCGACGCGAAGCGCAACGGCCGCAGGATCCTCGGCCTGATCCGTGGCTCCGCCGTCAACCAGGACGGCGCGAGCAACGGCCTGACCGCGCCGAGCGGCCCGGCACAGGAGAGGGTGATCCGGCAGGCGCTGGAGAGCGCCGGGCTGAGTCCCCTTGAGGTGGACGCGGTCGAGGGCCACGGCACGGGTACGAAGCTTGGCGACCCGATCGAGGCGCAGGCGCTGCTTGCCACGTATGGCCAGGAGCGGGACGGCGATCCGCTGTGGCTGGGCTCCATCAAGTCGAACATCGGTCATACGTCGGCTGCGGCGGGTGTGGCTGGTGTGATCAAGATGGTGATGGCGATGCGGCACGGTGTGCTGCCGCAGACGCTGCACGCGGACGAGCAGTCACCGCACGTGAACTGGGAGTCGGGCCGCGTCGAGCTGCTGACCGAGGCGCGGGAGTGGAGGGGCGGGGACCGTCCGCGTCGGGCGGGTGTGTCGTCGTTCGGCGTGAGCGGGACGAACGCGCACGTGATCCTGGAGGAGGCGCCGGCCGCCGAGCCGGCCGAGGCCGAGCCTGTCGAGGCGCCCCGGCCCGCGGGCCCGGTGCCGGTGGTGTTGTCCGGGCGGACGGATGCGGCGCTGCGGGCGCAGGTGGAGCGGTTGCGTGAGCGGGTGTCCGCTGATGCGGGTGCCTCGGTCGCGGATGTTGCTCTCTCGTCGGTGACGTCGAGGGCGTTGCTGGATCGCCGGGCTGTGGTGGTTGCCTCGGATCGTGCTGAGTTGCTGGCGCGGTTGGGTGAGGTGTCGGCGGAGGCTGGCGTCTCGGGCAAGTCGGCGTTCTTGTTTACGGGGCAGGGGTCTCAGCGGGCCGGGATGGGCCTGGAGCTGGCTTCAGGGTTCCCCGTTTTCGAGCAGGCGTTGAGTGAGGTGTGTGCGGAGGCTGATCCGAGGTTGGGTCGGTCGTTGCGGGAGCTGCTGGCGGCTGAGGGTGACGTGCTGGACTCGACGGAGTTCACGCAGGTCGCGTTGTTCGCTGTAGAGGTCGCCCTGTTCCGGCTCGTGGAGTCGCTGGGGGTTCGGGCGGACTTCCTGATCGGTCACTCGGTCGGCGAGATCGCTGCCGCGCATGTATCAGGGGTTCTCTCCCTTGCCGACGCCTGCGAACTGGCGGTTGCTCGTGGGCGGTTGATGGGTGCGTTGCCTGCGGGTGGGGCGATGGTCGCGGTGCAGGCCGAGGAGGCTGAGGTCGCGGAGTCGCTGGCCGGGTTCGAGGGGCGTCTCGATATCGCTGCGGTGAATGGGCCGCGTGCGGTCGTGGTTTCCGGTGACGCGGACGCGGTGGAGGAGTGGCTGCTGCTGTGGGAGGGGCGTAAGACGACCCGGCTTCGGGTTTCGCACGCCTTCCATTCGGCGCGGATGGAGCCGATGCTGGCCGAGTTCCGTGCGGTTGCGGAGGGGCTGACGTTCGCGGAGCCTCGTATCCCGATCGTCTCGAACGTCACCGGTGAGTTGGTCACCGTCTTCGATGCTGAGTACTGGGTGAAGCACGTACGCCAGGCGGTGCGCTTCGCTGATGGCATCCACACCCTGTGGGAGTCGGGCGTCCGCCGCTTCCTGGAGCTGGGCCCCGACGCGGTCTTGTCCGCGATGGCCCGCCAGTGCGTGGAAGACTCCGAGGCCGCCTTCATCCCCGCGCTGCGGGCCAAGCGCGGCGAGCGCGAGACCTTCGCCGCCTTCGTCGGCCGCGCCCACACGGCAGGCATACGGGTGGACTGGGACGCCTTCTACACCGGTACGGGCGCTCAGCGCGTCGAGCTTCCCACGTACGCCTTCCAGCGTGAGCGTTTCTGGCTGACGCCCGGCACCGGTGCCGGGGATGTCGCGGCCGCCGGGCTCACCGCCGTCGACCATCCGCTCCTGGCGGCCGCCGTCCAGATCGGCGACCGCGACGAGTGGATCCTGACCGGGCTCGTCTCGGCCGAGACGCAGCCCTGGGTGGCGGAGCACCTGTTGCTCGGCACCATGGTCGTGCCCGGCACCGGGCTTGTGGAGCTGGCCCTCACGGCCGGACGCCACGTCGGCAGCCCCGTACTCGACGAGCTGGTCCTCGAATCGCCGCTGCTCATTCAGGACGGCGTCACCCGCCAGCTCCAGATCACCGTCGGGGCGGCGGAGCCGGACGGCCGACGCGAGCTCGCCGTCTACTCACGGCCCGAGCACGCCACCGGGGAGACCGAGAGCACCTGCCACGGCCGGGGCACCCTCGGCCCCGACAGCGCGCCCGCTGCGGCCTGGTCGGAGCAGTGGCCGCCGCGGGACGCCGAACAGGTGCCCGTCGACGACCTCTACGGCCGCCTCGCCGACCTCGGCTACGACTACGGCCCCCTCTTCCACGGCGTCGAGGCCATGTGGCGCGACGGCGACGAGACGTACGCCGAGGTGACCCTGCCCGAGGGGCACGAGGGCTTCGGCATCCACCCCGCGCTCTTCGACTCCGCGCTGCAGAGCGGCGTGGTGCTGCTCACCGGGGAGGGTGCGGCGGCGCACCTCATGCCGTTCAGCTGGAGCGGGGTACGGCTCGACCGCGCCGGTGTCTCCCGGCTGCGGGTCCGCTCGACCATGACCGGTGACACCTCGCTGCGGCTGGACGCCGTCGACGAGGACGGGAACCCGGTGGTGTCCGTGGGTTCCCTCGTGGTGCGCCCCGTGGAGCAGGAGCGCATCGACGGCGCGCGCGGCGACGCGCGGCAGTCCCTGTACGCGGTGGACTGGACGCCGATCGAGACCGGTACGGGTACGGCCGTCGACGCGCGGGACGCGGATGTCGTACGAATCGGCGCGGGGGAGACCTACCCGGACCTGGACGCACTGGAGCAGTCACTCGCCGGGGGTGAACCGGCGCCACGAGCGGTGCTCGCCGCCGTTCCCACCACCGGTGGGTCCGCCCCCGCCTCGGTGCACGCCACGGCCGCCCAGGCACTCGCGCTGGCGCGGCGCTGGCTGGCCGCCGGTGAGGGGCTCGCCGAGTCCCGGCTGGTGATCACGACCCGAGGCGCGGTCGCCGTGGACGGCGAGGGCGCTGATGCCTCTGATGCCGCCCAGGCGGCGGTGTGGGGTCTGCTGCGCAGTGCGCAGACCGAGCATCCGGGGCGGTTCCTCCTGGTCGACCTCGACGACGACGATGTCGTCGAAGGGCTGCACTGGGGCGGTCTGACGGAACTCGACGAGCCGCAACTCGCCGTACGAGGCGGCCGTGTCCTGGCGCCCCGGCTGGCCCGGGCGGACGCCGGGCAGGCGGTGACCGAGTTCGACGCGGACGGGACGGTGCTGGTCACGGGTGGTACGGGTGGCCTGGGTGCGGTGTTCGCGCGGCATTTGGCTTCCGTGCATGGTGTCCGTCATTTGCTGCTGTTGAGCAGGCGTGGTCTGGAGGCTGAGGGCGCGGCCGAGTTGGTGGCGGAGCTGGCGGGGCTGGGGTGCCAGGCCCAGGTTGCCGCGTGTGACGTATCCGATCGGGAGCAGTTGGCTGCGGCGCTGGCTTTGGCGGAGCGGCCGTTGACGGGTGTGGTGCATGCGGCTGGTGTGCTGGATGACGGTGTCATCGAGTCGTTGTCGGCCGAGCAGGTCGAGCGGGTGATGCGGCCGAAGGTGGATGCGGCTTGGCATCTGCATGAGCTGACGGCGGGGGCGGAGCTTTCGGCGTTCGTGCTGTTCTCGTCGGTGGCCGCTTTGATCGGCAGCCCTGGGCAGGGAAATTACGCGGCGGCGAACGCGGCGTTGGATGCGCTGGCCGCCTCCCGTCGTGCTGCGGGACTGCCCGCCACCTCCCTCGCCTGGGGGCTGTGGGGCGACGCCGGCGGTATGGCGGACCAGCTCGCCGAGGCCGATCTCGCCCGCCTGGAGCGCACCGGTGTGGGCGCGCTGTCCAAGGAGCGCGGACTCGAACTGTTCGACCTGGCGCTCGGCGCGGACCGTGCCCTCCTGGCGCCCGTACAGCTCGACCCGGCCGCGCTGCGCGCCCAGGCCAGGGCCGGTCTGCTGCCCGCGCTGCTGCGCGGTCTGGCTCCCGCCCCCGCCCGGCGCGCGGAGACCGGCGGTTCGCTCGCCCAGCGCCTGGCGGGCACCACGGAGGCCGACCGGGAACGGATCGTCCTGGACGCGGTGCGGGAGCAGGTCGCAGCGGTACTCGGTCACGCCTCCGCGGCGGCGATCGACACCGAACGCGCCTTCAAGGACCTCGGGTTCGACTCGCTCAGCGCGGTCGAGCTGCGCAACCGGCTCACCCAGAACACGGGCGTACGGCTGCCCGCCACCCTCGTCTTCGACCACCCCACCCCGGACGCCGTCGCGAAGCTGCTGCTCTCCGAGATCGGTGGCGCGGTGGCAGCGCCGAGGAAGCCCGTCGCCCGTGCGAAGCGGGGCGAGCCGGACGAGCCCCTCGCGATCGTCGGCATGAGCTGCCGCTACCCCGGCGGGGTGACCTCCCCGGAGGAGTTGTGGAAGCTGGTGGCCGCCGGCCGTGACGCGGTGGGAGGTCTGCCCACCGACCGTGGCTGGGACCCGAACATCTACGACCCCGACCCGGACAAGCCCGGGAAGATCAACACTCGGGGTGGCGCCTTCCTGGAGCGGATCGGGGAGTTCGACGCCGAGTTCTTCGGCATCAGCCCGCGTGAGGCCGTGGCCATGGACCCGCAGCAGCGGCTGCTGCTAGAGGCGTCGTGGGAGGCCTTCGAGGACGCGGGCATCGACCCGACGACACTGCGGGGCAGCGACACCGGCGTGTTCGCCGGTGTGGTGACCACCGACTACGGCGGCATGGCCTCCGCCGAGCTGGAGGGCTACCGCCTGACCGGCACCACGACGAGCGTCGTGTCCGGCCGTATCGCGTACACGCTGGGCCTTGAGGGCCCCGCGCTCTCCGTGGACACGGCCTGCTCGTCCTCCGCCGTCGCCCTGCACCTGGCCTCCCAGGCGCTGCGGTCCGGCGAGTGTTCGCTGGCGCTGGTCGGCGGTGTGACCCTGCTGGCGGGCCCGTACCTCCTCACCGAGTTCAGCCGCCAGCGGGCCGTGTCGCCGGACGGCCGCTGCAAGGCCTACTCGGCGTCCGCCGACGGAACCGGGTTCTCCGACGGTGTCGGCGCGCTCGTGGTGGAGCGGCTGTCCGACGCGAAGCGCAACGGGCACAGGATCCTCGGTCTGGTCCGTGGCACCGCTGTAAACCAGGACGGTGCGAGCAACGGCCTGACCGCGCCGAACGGCCCTTCCCAGGAGCGCGTGATCCGGCAGGCGCTCGCGAGCGCCGGTCTCGCGGCGTCCGCTGTGGACGCGGTCGAGGGTCATGGCACGGGTACGAAGCTGGGTGACCCGATCGAGGCGCAGGCGCTGCTTGCCACGTATGGGCAGGAGCGGGACGGCGATCCGCTGTGGCTCGGCTCGATCAAGTCGAACATCGGTCACACGTCCGCTGCGGCGGGCGTGGCGGGCGTCATCAAGATGGTGATGGCGATGCGGCACGGTGTGCTGCCGCCGACCTTGCACGCGAATGAGCCGTCTCCGCATGTGGATTGGGACTCGGGTGAGGTGCGGCTGCTGACGGAGGCCCAGGACTGGGCGGTTGATGGGCGTCCGCGTCGGGCGGGTGTGTCGTCGTTCGGCGTGAGCGGGACGAACGCGCACATCATCGTCGAGGAGGCGCCGGCCGAGGAAGCGCCGGTGGCGGTGGAGCGGGTTGTACCCGTGGCCCCGGTGCCGATGGTGTTGTCCGGGCGGACGGATGCGGCGTTGCGGGCGCAGGTGGAGCGGTTGCGTGAGCATGTGGCGGCGCGGCCTGAGCTGGCGGTGACGGACACGGCGTATTCGCTGGTGACGTCGAGGGCGTTGCTGGACCGGCGGGCTGTGGTGGTTGCCTCGGATCGTGCTGAGTTGCTGGCGCGGTTGGGTGAGGTGTCGGGCGGCGAGTCGGCTGTCGGTGGTAAGTCGGCGTTCTTGTTCACGGGGCAGGGGTCTCAGCGGGCCGGGATGGGCCTGGAGCTGGCTTCAGGGTTCCCCGTTTTCGAGCAGGCGTTGAGTGAGGTGTGTGCGGAGGCTGATCCGAGGTTGGGTCGGTCGCTGCGGGAGCTGCTGGCGGAGGACGGTGACGTGCTGAACTCCACGGAGTTCACGCAGGTCGCGTTGTTCGCTGTTGAGGTGGCGCTGTTCCGGCTCGTGGAGTCGCTGGGGGTTCGGGCGGACTTCCTTATCGGGCACTCGGTCGGCGAGATCGCTGCCGCGCACGTATCAGGGGTTCTCTCCCTTGCTGACGCCTGCGAACTCGCTGTCGCCCGTGGCCGGTTGATGGGCGCGCTGCCTGCGGGTGGGGCGATGGTCGCGGTGCAGGCCGAGGAGGCCGAGGTCGCGGAGTCGCTGGCCGGGTTCGAGGGTCGTCTCGATATCGCTGCGGTGAACGGGCCGCGTGCGGTCGTGGTCTCCGGTGACGCGGACGCGGTCGAGGAGTGGCTGCCGCTGTGGGAGGGCCGTAAGACGACCCGGCTCCGGGTCTCGCACGCCTTCCACTCGGCGCGGATGGAGCCGATGCTCGCCGAGTTCCGCGCGGTCACGGAGAGGCTGACGTTCGCGGAGCCCCGTATCCCGATCGTCTCCAACGTCACCGGTGAACTGGTCACCGCTTTCGACGCCGAGTACTGGGTGAAGCACGTACGCCAGGCCGTGCGCTTCGCCGACGGCATCCACACCCTGTGGGAGTCGGGCGTCCGCCGCTTCCTGGAGCTGGGCCCCGACGCGGTCCTGTCGGCAATGGCCCGCCAGTGCGTGGAAGACTCCGAGGCCGCCTTCATCCCCGCGCTGCGGGCCAAGCGCGGCGAGCGCGAGACCTTCGCCGCCTTCGTCGGCCGCGCCCACACGGCAGGCATACGTATCGACTGGGACGCCTTCTACGCCGGTACAGGCGCTCAGCGCGTCGAGCTTCCCACCTACGCCTTCCAGCGTGAGACCTACTGGCTCTCTCGCAAGCCCGGCTCCGGGGACGCCTCCGCCGCCGGGATGGACCGGATGCGGCACCCGATTCTCGCCGCGGCCGTGCAGGTCGGTGACCGCGACGAGTGGCTCTTCACCGGCAGCCTGTCGCAGGAGACGCAGCCGTGGACGCGCGACCACATGGTGTTCGGCATCGTGCTCGTGCCCGGTACCGCGATGTGCGAGATGGCGTTGACCATCGGCAGGCGGCTCGGCTGTGACGTCGTGGACGAGATGATCATCGCCGCGCCTCTGGTGCTGGAGGACGACGTGACGCGGCAGATCCGGGTCACCGTCGGCGTGCCCGGCGAGGACGGGCGCCGCGAGATCGCGATCTTCTCCCGGGTCGAGGCGGGCGAGGACGTGGCCACCGAGCTGACCTGCCACGCGCGCGGCTGGCTCTCCGCCAAGGCCGAGCCCCTGGAGCCGCTGCCGGTCGCCTGGCCGCCCGCGGACGCCGAGCCGCTCGCCGTCTCCGAGCTGTACACGCTGCTCAACCGGAACGCCCACCTCACCGATGTGGGCTTCGACTACGGCCCGGCCTTCCGTGCCGTGCAGGCCGCCTGGCGCCGGGACGACGAGGTCCTCGTCGAGTTGGCGCTGCCCGAGGCGGCCGGGCCGGCCGACGGGTTCGCCATCCATCCGGCGATGTTCGACTCCGCCCTGCACGGCGGGCTCGGCATGCTCGACATGGGGGAGAACAACCCCAGCGGCCTGCCGTTCTCATGGTCCGGCGTCCAGTTGCAGCGCTTCGGCCTCACCCGGCTCCGGGTGCGGATCACGCTGCCGGACCCGATGTCGCTGCGGCTCGACATCGCGGGCGAGGACGGGCTGCCCGTGGCCTGCCTGCGGCGACTCGACGTCCGCCCGGTGGAGGAAGCGCACCTGGAAGCGGCACGGGGCGACGGCGAACGCGACCTCTACGCGCTGGACTGGGTGCCCGCGCAGGCCGCCGCGCCACGGGCCGTCGCGCTCGCCGCGATCGGCACGGCCGGCTCGGACGGTGGGGCGATCGAGCGGTTCGCCGATCTGGAGGCGCTGGAGAAGGCCCTGTCGAACGGTGCGGCCGCGCCCGACGCGGTGCTGGCCGAGGTCGGTACCCCGGCCGGTGCCACGGTCGTTGACGTGGCCGGGGCTGCCCGGTCGGCTGTCGGCGGCGCGCTGGAACTCGTACAGAAGTGGCTGGCCAGTGAGACGGCACCGGCGGAGTCCCGGCTCGTGCTGGTGACGCGGAACGCGGTGTCCACGAAGGGCGAGGCTCCCGATGTCGCCCAGGCGGCGGTGTGGGGTCTGCTGCGCAGCGCCCAGTCCGAGCACCCCGACCGGTTCCTCCTGGTCGACCTCGAAGACGGCGGCGACGAGCCCGACTGGGGTGCGGTCCTCGACACGGATGAGCCACAACTCGCCGCCCGGCAGCGCCAGTTGCTGACGCCGAGGCTCGCACGTGTCGGTACGACGGTCAGCGCGGCGCCCGCTCTCGGTGACGCGGACGGGACGGTTCTGGTCACGGGTGGTACGGGTGGCCTGGGTGCGGTGTTCGCGCGGCATCTGGCCTCTGTGCATGGTGTGCGTCATCTGTTGCTGCTGAGCAGGCGGGGTCTGGCGGCTGAGGGCGCGGCCGAGTTGGTGGCGGAGCTGGCGGGGCTGGGCTGTGACGCCCAGGTCGCCGCGTGTGACGTATCCGATCGCGAGCAGCTTTCGGCAGTGCTCGCGTCGCTGGCGCGGCCGTTGACGGGTGTGGTGCATGCGGCTGGTGTGCTGGATGACGGTGTCATCGAGTCGTTGTCGGCCGAGCAGGTCGAGCGGGTGATGCGGCCGAAGGTGGATGCGGCGTGGCACCTGCACGAGCTGACCTCCCGCATGGACCTGTCGGCGTTTGTGCTCTTCTCGTCGGTTGCCGCTTTGATCGGTAGTCCTGGGCAGGGCAATTACGCCGCCGCGAACGCGGCGCTGGACGCGCTGGCCGCCTCCCGTCGTGCTGCGGGGCTGCCTGCCACCTCCCTCGCGTGGGGGCTGTGGTCGAGCGCCTCCGGCATGGGTGCCCAGCTGGGTGAGGCCGAACTGGCCCGCCTGGAGCGGTTGGGTTCCAAGGCGTTGACGGAGGAGCAGGGGCTCGCTCTGTTCGACCAGGCGCTCGCTTCGGACGCGGCGCTCCTTGCGCCGGTCCGGCTCGACATGGCCGTCCTGCGCGCCCAGGCCAGGACCGGATCGATCGCGGCCGTCCTGCGCGGGCTCGCGCCCGTCGCGGCCCGGCGCGCGGCCGCCCCGACGGTCTCTCTCCGCGACCAGCTGGCCGGAGTCGACGCGGCCGACCGGGAGCAGATCGTGCTGGACACGGTCCGCGCCCACGTGGCCGCCGTACTCGGCCATGCGTCGGCGGCGGCCATCGAACCCGACCGCGCCTTCCAGGAGATGGGCTTCGACTCGCTCGGCGCCGTCGAACTGCGCAACCGGCTCACGCAGGCCACCGGTATGCGGCTGCCCGCGACGCTCGTGTTCGACCATCCCACGCCCGCGGAGATCGCGCGCCTGCTCCTCTCCCAGCTCGGGGGCGTCGGCACCGAACCACTCATCGAAAAGGAACTGAAGAAGCTGGAAGACATGCTCGCCGCGATCGCGGACAACGAACGGCGGCAGGTGGCCGACCAGTTGCGCCGCATGCTCTCCGCCGTCAGCGACCACGGGGAGCACGGGGAAGAGGAGAGCACCGCCGAGCGCATCGAGGCGGCCAGCTCCATGGACGAGGTCCTCCAGATGATCGACGCCGAGTTCGGCGAAGCGTGACAAGGGGCGGGCGACGCGTGACAACGGGCGGGGAAAGCGTGACAAGGGGCGGGGAAATGGCAGAGAACACCGATCAGCAGGAGAAGATCGCCCGCTATCTCAAGAAGATGGCGAGCGACCTCAACCAGGCCCGCGCCCGCATTCGCGAGTACGAGTCCCGTGACGGGGAGCCCCTCGCGATCGTCGGCATGAGCTGCCGCTACCCCGGCGGGGTGACCTCACCGGAGGAACTCTGGGAGCTGGTGGCCTCGGGAAGTGACGGCATCGGCCCGTTCCCGACGGACCGGGGCTGGGACCTGGAGGGGCTCTACGACCCGGACCCGGACCGGCTCGGCACCGTGTACGCCAGGGAAGGCGGGTTCATCGACGGCGCCGCCGAGTTCGACGCCGACTTCTTCGGGATCAGCCCGCGCGAGGCGACCGCGATGGACCCGCAGCAGCGACTGCTCCTTGAGGCGTCGTGGGAGGCGTTCGAGGACGCGGGCATCGACCCGACGACGCTGCGCGGCAGCGACACCGGCGTCTTCTGCGGTGTGGGCCCCTCCGACTACGCGGCCATGCCCGCGGGATCCCTGCCCGAGATCGAGGGCTTCCGGCTGACCGGGTCGACCACCAGCGTGGTCTCCGGCCGTGTCGCCTACAGCCTCGGCCTGGAGGGCCCGGCCGTGTCCGTGGACACCGCCTGCTCCGCCTCCGCCGTCGCCCTGCATCTCGCGGTGAACGCGCTGCGCTCCGGCGAGTGCTCGCTGGCGCTCGCCGGTGGCGTCACCGTGCTGTCCGGTCCGTTCCTGCACATGGAGTTCAGCCGCCAGCGCGGGCTCGCCCCCGACGGCCGGTGCAAGGCGTACTCGGCGTCGGCGGACGGCACCGGCTTCTCCGACGGCCTCGGCATGGTGGTCCTGGAGCGCCTGTCCGACGCGAAGCGCAATGGTCACCGCGTCCTCGGCCTGATCCGGGGCTCCGCCGTCAACCAGGACGGCGCGAGCAACGGCCTGACCGCGCCCAACGGCCCCTCCCAGGAGCGGGTGATCCGGGCGGCCCTGGCCAACGCCGGTCTCTCGACCTCCGACGTGGACGCGGTCGAGGGCCATGGCACGGGTACGAGGCTGGGCGACCCGATCGAGGCGCAGGCGCTGCTTGCCACGTATGGCAAGGAGCGGGAGGGGGACCCGCTGTGGCTCGGCTCGATCAAGTCGAACATCGGTCATACGTCGACCGCCGCCGGTGTCGCCGGTGTCATCAAGATGGTGATGGCGATGCGGCACGGCGTGCTGCCGCCGACCCTGCACGCGGACGAGCGGTCCCCGCACGTGGACTGGGAGTCCGGCCGTGTCGAGCTGCTGACCGAGGCGCGGGAGTGGGCGGTCGAGGGCCGTCCGCGTCGGGCGGGTGTGTCGTCGTTCGGCGTGAGCGGGACGAACGCGCACATCATCGTCGAGGAGGCACCGGCCCCGGAGCCGACCGAGGACGGGCCCGCCGAGGCGCCCCGGCCCGCCGGCGCGGTGCCGGTGGTGCTCTCCGCACGCAACGATGAAGCGCTGCGGGCGCAGGCGGAGCGGTTGCGCGAGCGGGTGTCGGCTGACGCGGGCGCCTCGGTCGCGGACATCGCCTTCTCGTCGGTGACGTCGAGGGCGTTGCTGGATCGCCGGGCCGTGGTGGTCGCTTCGGACCGCGATGAGTTGTTGGCGCGGTTGGGTGAGGTGTCGGGCGGCGAGTCGGCTGTCGGTGGTAAGTCGGCGTTCTTGTTTACGGGGCAGGGGTCTCAGCGGGCCGGAATGGGCCTGGAGCTGGCCTCAGGATTCCCGGTCTTTGAGCAGGCGTTGAGTGAGGTGTGTGCGGAGGCTGATCCGAGGTTGGGTCGGTCGTTGCGGGAGCTGCTGGCGGCTGAGGGTGACGTGTTGAACTCGACGGAGTTCACGCAGGTCGCGTTGTTCGCTGTTGAGGTGGCGCTGTTCCGGCTCGTGGAGTCGCTGGGGGTTCGGGCGGACTTCCTGATCGGGCACTCGGTGGGGGAGATCGCTGCCGCGCATGTGGCGGGTGTGCTGTCGCTGGCCGACGCGGTTGAACTGGCTGTTGCTCGTGGTCGGTTGATGGGTGCGTTGCCTGCGGGTGGGGCGATGGTCGCGGTGCAGGCCGAGGAGGCTGAGGTCGCGGAGTCGCTGGCTGGGTTCGAGGGTCGTCTCGATATCGCTGCGGTGAATGGGCCGCGTGCGGTGGTCGTCTCCGGTGACGCGGACGCGGTCGAGGAGTGGCTTCCGCTGTGGGAGGGGCGTAAGACGACCCGGCTTCGGGTCTCGCACGCCTTCCACTCGGCGCGGATGGAGCCGATGCTCGCCGAGTTCCGTGCCGTGGCCGAGCGGCTGTCGTATGCGAAGCCGAGTACTCCGGTGATCTCGAACGTCACCGGTGAATTGGTGACCGCTTTCGACGCCGAGTACTGGGTGAAGCACGTACGCCAGGCGGTGCGCTTCGCTGACGGCATCCACACCCTGTGGGAGTCGGGAGTCCGCCGCTTCCTGGAGCTGGGCCCCGACGCGGTCTTGTCCGCGATGGCCCGCCAGTGCGTGGAGGACTCCGAGGCCGTCTTCATTCCGGCCCTGCGGGCCAAGCGCGGTGAGCGCGAGACCTTCGCCGCCTTCGTGGGCCGCGCCCACACGGCAGGCATACGGGTGGACTGGGACGCCTTCTACGCCGGTATGGGCGCTCAGCGCGTCGAGCTGCCTACGTACGCCTTCCAGCGTGAGCGTTTCTGGCTGACGCCCGGCACCGCTCCCGGGGATGTCTCCGCCGCCGGACTCATCGCCGTCGACCACCCGCTGCTCGCCGGGCGGGCGCTCATCGGGGACCGCGACGAGTGGCTCTTCACCGGACGTGTCTCCACCACGCACCAGCCGTGGACGCGCGACCACGTCGTCATGGGCACGATCGTCGTACCCGGTGTCGCGCTGGTCGAGATGAGCCTGGCCGCCGGGCGCGAGCTCGGCTGCCCCGTACTCGACGAACTCGTCATCGAGGCCCCGCTGGCACTGGACGAGGCGTCGGCGCGCCAGGTGCAGATCGTCGTCGGTCAGGCCGACGAGGACGGGCGCCGGGAGTTCGTCATCTTCTCGCGCCCCGAGCACGACGACGCGAACGCGAACGCGGGTGGAGACGCGGACGAGCGGCGCGAGACGACCTGCCACGGTCGCGGCTGGCTGGGGGCCGACCCCAAGCCCGCTCCCGCATGGGATGTCGCATGGCCGCCGCAGGACGCCGAGCCCCTGTCCGCCGAGTCGCTCTACACCCGGATGGCCGGCATCGGCTACGACTACGGTGCGCTGTTCCAGGGCGTGGTCGAGGCATGGCAGGACGACGAGGCCGTCTACGTCGAGCTTGCGCTGCCGGACGGCGCCGACGCGGGCACCTTCGGTATCCACCCCGGGCTCTTCGACTCGGCGGTGCAGAGTTCACTCTTCGGTGAGAAGCCGGACGACACGCTCGTCATGCCGTTCTCGTGGAACGGCGTACGGATCGGCCGGACCGGCGTGACCCGCGCCCGCGCCCGGCTCACCCCGGCGGGCGACGCCGCCTTCCGCATCGACATCGTCGACCAGTACGACGAGCCGGTCCTCAGCATGGACAAGCTCGTGTTCCGCCCCGTCGACCGGGCCCAGCTGACACGGGCTGCCGACACCCAGGGCTCGCTGTACCGGCTCGACTGGACCCCGGTCACGGTCGGCGCGGGCCAGGACGGACGGGTCGCGGTGCTCGGCGGACTGCCCGCCCAGGGCGAGCCGTTCGAGAACCTGAGCGCGCTGGAGCAGTCCGTGGCGGACGGCGCCCAGGCTCCCGACCTGGTGCTCGCGGGCATAACGGCCCCCGAAGCGGGGACGGCCGCCGTCGAGGCACTGGCTCTGGTCCAGCGGTGGCTGGCCGGAACCGGCTTGGGCGGCGCCAGGCTGGCCGTGGTGACGAGGCGCGCGGCCGCCATCGGGGACGGGGCCCCGGACGTGGCCCAGGCGGCGGTGTGGGGTCTGCTGCGCAGCGCCCAGTCCGAGCATCCGGGGCGGTTCCTCCTGGTCGACCTCGACGACGACGATGTCGTCGAAGGGCTGCACTGGGGCGGTCTGACGGAACTCGACGAGCCGCAGCTCGCCGTACGAGGCGGCCGTGTCCTGGCGCCCCGGCTGGCCCGGGCGGACGCCGGGCAGGCGGTGACCGAGTTCGACGCGGACGGGACGGTGCTGGTCACGGGTGGTACGGGTGGCTTGGGTGCGGTGTTCGCGCGGCATTTGGCTTCCGTGCATGGTGTGCGTCATCTGTTGCTGTTGAGCAGGCGTGGTTTGGAGGCTGAGGGCGCGGCCGAGCTGGTGGCGGAGCTGGCGGGGCTGGGGTGCCAGGCCCAGGTTGCCGCCTGTGACGTATCCGATCGGGAGCAGCTTTCGGCGGCGCTGGCTTTGGCGGAGCGGCCGTTGACGGGTGTGGTGCATGCGGCTGGTGTGCTGGATGACGGTGTCATCGAGTCCCTGTCGGCCGAGCAGGTTGAGCGGGTCATGCGGCCGAAGGTGGACGCGGCGTGGCATCTGCATGAGTTGACGGCGGGGGCGGAGCTTTCGGCGTTTGTGCTGTTCTCGTCGGTTGCCGCTTTGATCGGCAGCCCCGGGCAGGGCAATTACGCGGCCGCGAACGCGGCGTTGGACGCGCTGGCCGCCTCCCGTCGTGCTGCGGGGCTGCCTGCCACCTCCCTCGCGTGGGGGCTGTGGTCGAGCGCCTCCGGCATGGGTGCCCAGCTGGGTGAGGCCGAACTGGCCCGCCTGGAGCGGTTGGGTTCCAAGGCGTTGACGGAGGAGCAGGGGCTCGCTCTGTTCGACCAGGCGCTCGCTTCGGACGCGGCGCTCCTTGCGCCGGTCCGGCTCGACATGGCCGTCCTGCGCGCCCAGGCCAGGACCGGATCGGTCCCGGCCGTCCTGCGCGGGCTCGCGCCCGTCGCGGCCCGCCGCGCGGCATCCGGCGGATCTCTCGCCCAGCGCCTCGCGGGCGTACCGGAGTCGGAGCGTGAACAGGCCGCGCTCGAAGTCGTACTGACGCAGGTGGCGGGCGTGCTCGGCCACGCCTCGGCCGCTTCCCTCGACCCCGAACGCGCCTTCAAGGACATCGGCTTCGACTCGCTCGCCGCGGTCGAGCTGCGCAACCGGCTCACCCAGAGCACGGGCGTACGGCTCCCCGCGACCCTGGTCTTCGACCACCCGAACCCGGTGGCGGTCGCCCGTTTCCTGGTGTCGCAGGTCGCCGTCGACGTCGCGGCCGTCCAGCCGCGTACGAGGCGAGCACGGCGCGTGGACACGGCCGAACCCCTGGCGATCGTCGGCATGAGCTGCCGGTTCCCCGGCGGGGTGAACTCGCCCGAGGAGCTGTGGGAGCTGGTGGCGTCCGGCCGCGACGGCATGGGCCCGTTCCCGACCGACCGGGGCTGGGACCTGGAGCGGCTGTACGACCCCGACCCCGACCAGGTCGGCACGGTGTACACGCGGACCGGCGGATTCGTCGACCGCATCGGTGAGTTCGACGCCGACTTCTTCGGGATCAGTCCGCGTGAGGCGCTCGCGATGGACCCGCAGCAGCGGTTGCTGCTCGAAGCGTCGTGGGAGGCCTTCGAGGACGCGGGCATCGACCCGACGACGCTGCGCGGCAGCAACACCGGCGTCTTCTGCGGCACCGTCGCCTCCGGCTACCACGCGACGATGGTCCCCGAGCTGGAGGGCTACCACCTCACCGGCACCACGATGAGTGTCGTGTCCGGCCGTATCGCGTACACGCTGGGCCTTGAGGGCCCCGCGCTCTCCGTGGACACGGCCTGCTCGTCCTCCGCCGTCGCCCTGCACCTGGCCTCCCAGGCGCTGCGGTCCGGCGAGTGCGAGACGGCCCTGGTCGGCGGCATCTCGCTGATGGCCACGCCCGATCTGCTCATCGGCTTCAGCCGCCAACGCGGCCTGGCCGGAGACGGCCGGTGCAAGGCGTACTCGGCGTCGGCGGACGGCACCGGCTTCTCCGACGGCGTGGGCCTGGTGGTCCTGGAACGACTGTCGGAGGCCAAGCGCAAGGGACGCCGGATCCTGGGCCTGGTCCGTGGCACCGCCGTCAACCAGGACGGTGCGAGCAACGGCCTGACCGCGCCGAACGGTCCCTCCCAGGAGCGGGTGATCCGGCAGGCCCTGGCCAACGCCGGTCTCTCGACCTCCGATGTGGATGCCGTTGAGGGGCATGGCACGGGTACGAAGCTGGGTGACCCGATCGAGGCGCAGGCGCTTCTTGCCACGTACGGCCAGGAGCGGGAGGGCGATCCGCTGTGGCTCGGCTCGATCAAGTCGAACATCGGTCACACGTCCGCTGCGGCGGGCGTGGCTGGCGTCATCAAGATGGTGATGGCGATGCGGCACGGTGTGCTGCCGCCGACCCTGCACGCGAATGAGCCGTCTCCGCATGTGGATTGGGACTCGGGTGAGGTGCGGCTGCTGACGGAGGCCCAGGAGTGGACGGTTGATGGTCGTCCGCGTCGTGCGGGTGTGTCGTCGTTCGGCGTGAGCGGGACGAACGCGCACGTGATCCTGGAGGAGGCCCCGGCCGCCGAGTCGGCCGAGGCCGAGCCCGTCGAGGCGCCCCGGCCCGCGGGCCCGGTGCCGGTGGTGTTGTCCGGGCGGACGGATGCGGCGTTGCGGGCGCAGGTGGAGCGGTTGCGTGAGCATGTGGCGGCGCGGCCTGAGCTGGCGGTGACGGACACGGCGTATTCGCTGGTGACGTCGAGGGCGCTGCTGGACCGCCGGGCTGTGGTGGTTGCTTCGGATCGTGATGAGTTGCTGGCGCGTCTGGGTGAGGTGTCGGCGGAGGCCGGCGTCTCGGGCAAGTCGGCGTTCTTGTTTACGGGGCAGGGGTCTCAGCGGGCCGGTATGGGCCTGGAGTTGGCCGAGGCGTTCCCCGTTTTCGAGCAGGCGTTGAGTGAGGTGTGTGCGGAGGCTGATCCGAGGTTGGGTCGGTCGCTGCGGGAGCTGCTGGCGGAGGACGGTGACGTGTTGAACTCCACGGAGTTCACGCAGGTCGCCCTGTTCGCCGTCGAGGTCGCCCTGTTCCGGCTGGCTGAATCGCTGGGCATCCGCACCGACTTCCTGATCGGGCACTCGGTCGGCGAGATCGCTGCCGCGCACGTATCAGGAGTTCTCTCCCTTGCCGACGCCTGCGAACTCGCGGTCGCCCGTGGGCGGTTGATGGGCGCTTTGCCTGCGGGTGGGGCGATGGTCGCGGTGCAGGCCGAGGAGGCCGAGGTCGCCGAGTCGCTGACCGGGTTCGCAGGCCGCCTGGACATCGCTGCGGTGAACGGGCCGCGTGCGGTCGTGGTCTCCGGTGACGCGGACGCGGTCGAGGAGTGGCTTCCGCTGTGGGAGGGCCGCAAGACGACCCGGCTCCGGGTCTCGCACGCCTTCCACTCGGCGCGGATGGAGCCGATGCTCGCCGAGTTCCGCGCCGTCGCCCAGCAGCTGTCCTATGCCGAACCCCGTATCCCGATCGTCTCGAACGTCACCGGTGAGTTGGTCACCGCTTTCGACGCCGAGTACTGGGTCAGCCACGTACGCCAGGCCGTGCGCTTTGCCGACGGCATCCACACCCTGTGGGACCTGGGCGTCCGCCGCTTCCTGGAACTGGGCCCCGACGCGGTCCTGTCCGCGATGGCCCGCCAGTGCGTGGAAGACTCCGAGGCCGTCTTCATTCCGGCCCTGCGGGCCAAGCGCGGCGAGCGCGAGACCTTCGCCGCCTTCGTGGGCCACGCCCACACCGCAGGCATACGGGTGGACTGGGACGCCTTCTACACCGGCACCGGCGCCCGCCGCGTCGAACTCCCCACCTACGCCTTCCAGCGCGAGAACTACTGGCTCTCTCCCAAGTCCGGCTCCGGGGACGTCTCCGCCGCCGGGCTCACCGCCGTCGGCCATCCGCTCCTGGCGGCCGCCGTGCAGGTCGGTGACCGCGACGAGTGGGTGTTCACCGGGCGCATCTCCGCCGAGACGCAGCCCTGGGTGAGCGATCACGTGGTGCTGGGTTCGGTGATCGTGCCCGGTACGGCGTGGGTCGAGCTGGCTTCGGCCGCCGGCCGTGAGGTGGACGCGCCGGTGGTGGACGAGCTGGTGATGGAGGCGCCTCTCCTGCTGGAGGAGGGCGCGGCCGTCCGGCTGCGGGTCACCGTGGGTGCCGTGGCGGAGGACGGCCGCCGTGAGGTCGCCGTCTTCGCCCACCCCGAGGCCGGGGGCGATGAGCGGGCCGAGATGACCTGCCACGCGCGTGGCCTGCTGGCCCCCGAGGACAGCGCACCGGAGACATGGGTACCGGCTCAGTGGCCGCCGGCCGGCGGAGTCGAGCTGACCGGAGACGCGCTGTACTCCGGGATGGCGGAGCTGGGATTCGATTACGGCCCGGTCTTCCAGGGTGTGCGTACGGCGTGGCGCGTGGGCGACGAGGTGTACGCCGATGTCGCCCTGCCCGGCGGCACCGGGGGCGAGGGCTTCGGCCTCCACCCCGCGCTCTTCGACGCGACGCTGCACAGCGCGTTCGCCGAGAAGGGGGCCGGGGGCGGCGCGACGCCCCTGCCGTTCTCCTGGTCGAAGGTGAGCATCGGACGCACCGGCCTTTCGCGGGTCCGGGTGCGGATCTCGCCCGCCGGTGACGCGGCGCTGTGCGTGGACGCCGTCTCCGAGGACGGCGAGCCGGTGCTGAGCCTCGGCAGGCTGGACATGCGTCCGGTCGACCCCGCCCAGCTGGAGCGGCTGCGGCGCACCGGTCAGCAGCCGGTCTACCGGCTCGACTGGGCGCCCGTCGCGGTCGAAGCGGGCCGGTCCGCGCAGGTGGCGGTCGTGGGCGGCGCGGCGGGAACCGGCGAGACGTTCCCGGACCTGGCCGCGCTGGAGAAGGCCGTCGGTGACGGCGGCCAGGCTCCGCACCTGGTGGTCGCCGCCGTCGACACCTTCGGGGGAGGCACCCCCGTCGGAGACACGGCCGCCGGAGGCACCCCTGCCCGAGACGCGGCCGTCGCCGCCAGGGAGGCCGCCGTCCAGGCGCTCGCCCTGGTACGGCAGTGGCTGGCGGTCACCTCGCTGGGCGACGCCCGGCTGGCCGTCGTGACCCGGCGTGCCGTCGCCGTCGCCGACGAGACGCCGGACATCGCCCAGGCGGCGGTGTGGGGGCTGCTGCGCAGCGCCCAGTCCGAGCACCCCGACCGGTTCCTCCTGGTCGACCTCGACCTCGACCTCAGCGGCGACGGCGGCGACGACGAGCCCGACTGGGCCGGGCTGCTCGACGCCGACGAGCCGCAGCTCGCCGTCCGCGGGAAGCAGGCGTTCGCGCCCCGCCTCGCCGCGTCCACCCCGCCCGCGACACCCACCGGCACCGGCGAAGTCACCGGTAGGCCCGCCGACCTGGCCGACGGCACCGTGGTCGTCACCGGCGGCACCGGTGGCCTGGGCGCACTCTTCGTACGCCACCTCGTCACCGGTCACGGCGTACGCGACCTGCTGCTGCTCAGCCGCCGCGGCCCCGCCGCCGACGGCGCCACCGAACTGGTGGCGGAAGTGGCGGAACTGGGTGCCAAGGCACGCGTCGTCGCCTGCGACGTGTCGGACAGGGAGCAACTGGCCGCCGCGCTCGGTTCCGTGGAGCGCCCGGTCACCGCCGTCGTCCACACGGCGGGCGTACTCGACGACGGTGTGGTCGAGTCACTCACGGCGGAGCAGATCGAACGCGTCATGCGGCCCAAGGTGGACGCCGCCTGGCACCTGCACGAGCTGACGGCCGGCGCGGACCTGGCGGCGTTCGTCCTCTTCTCCTCGGCCGCCTCGCTGATGGGCAGCCCTGGTCAGGCCAACTACGCGGCGGCGAACGCCGCTCTCGACGCGCTGGCCGCGTCCCGCAGGGCCGCCGGACTGCCCGCCACCTCCCTCGCCTGGGGGCTGTGGTCGGGCACCGCGGGCATGGCCGTACAGCTGGACGAGGCCGAACTGGCCCGCCTGGAGCGGATGGGCATGAGCGCCCTCACCGCGGAGACCGGCCCCGCGCTGTTCGACCAGGCGCTGGACGCCGACGCGGCCGTGGTCGCTCCAGTGCTCCTTGAGACGGCGGCGCTGCGCGCGCAGGCGCGGGCCGGGACGCTCCCGCCGCTGCTGCGCGGTCTCGTCCGGATGCCTGCGCGAGCGGCCGACTCGGGGGCGGCGGCGCTGACCCAGCGGCTGGCCGCGACGCCGGAGGCCGAGCGCGAGCAGGTCGTACTCGACCTGGTCCGCACCCAGGTCGCCGGAGTCCTCGGGCACGCCTCGGGCACGTCCATCGACCCCGAACGCGCCTTCAAGGACCTCGGCTTCGACTCCCTCGCCGCGGTCGAGCTGCGCAACCGGCTCAGCCGGGCCACCGGCGTGCGCCTGCCCGCCACCGTCGTGTTCGACCACCCGAGCCCGGTGGCCGTCACCCGCTACCTGCTGCCGGAACTGGTCTCCGGCACCGCCGCCGCCGCCGGGCCGCGGTCCGAGCAGGACGAGATCCGCGCGCTGCTCGCGTCGATCCCCGTCGACCGGCTCCGCAAGGCCGGACTCCTCGACACCCTGCGCGAACTCGCCGACAACGATCCGCCGGAGTCGGCCGCGGAAGAGGGCGACACCGAGTCCTACGACGACATGGACGCGGAAGCCCTGATCCGTATGGCCCAGGAGGACCTCGCATGAACCCGGCAGTGAGCGCCGCCGTCGCCGCACCGAGCACGAAGACGAAGGAATAGACATGGCCACCGATCAGAATCAGCTCGTCGAGGCGCTGCGGAAATCCCTCAAGGAGACCGACAGGCTCCGCCAGCTCAACAAGCGGCTGCTCGCGCAGTCCGGCGAACCCCTGGCGATCGTCGGCATGAGCTGCCGCTACCCCGGTGGCGTCACCTCCCCCGACGAACTGTGGGACCTGGTCGCGTCCGGCCGCGACGCCGTCACCGGGCTCCCCGCCGACCGGGGCTGGGACCTGGATCGGCTCTACGACCCGACATCGAGCCGCCCCGGCGCCGTCACCACCAGCGGCGGCGGCTTCCTGGACCGGATCGGGGAGTTCGACGCGGAGTTCTTCGGGATCAGCCCGCGCGAGGCCATGGCCATGGACCCGCAGCAACGGCTGCTCCTCGAGGCGTCCTGGGAGGCCTTCGAGCACGCGGGCATCGACCCGACCTCGCTGCGCGGCAGCGACACCGGCGTCTTCTGCGGCGTCAGCACCAGCGACTACTGCACGGTGCCCGCGGGCAGCCTGCCGCAGATCGAGGGCCTCCAGCTGACCGGCGCGGCGGCCAGCGTCTCCTCGGGCCGCATCTCGTACCTGTTCGGCCTGGAGGGCCCCGCGGTCTCCGTCGACACCGCCTGCTCCTCCTCCGCCGTCGCCCTGCACATGGCCACGCAGGCCCTGCGGGCCAACGAGTGCTCCATGGCCCTGGTCGGCGGTGTCACCGTCATGTCGGGACCGTTCCTGCTCTCCGAGTTCAGCAGCCAGCAGGCGGTGTCGCCGGACGGCCGCTGCAAGGCGTACGCGGCGTCGGCGGACGGCACCGGCTTCTCCGACGGCCTCGGCATGGTGGTCCTGGAACGCCTCTCCGACGCCCAGCGCAAGGGTCACCGCATCCTCGGCCTGATCCGTGGCTCCGCCGTCAACCAGGACGGTGCGAGCAACGGCCTGACCGCGCCCAACGGCCCCTCCCAGGAGCGGGTGATCCGGGCGGCCCTGGCCAACGCCGGTCTCTCGCCGGCCGACGTCGACGCGGTCGAGGGCCACGGCACCGGCACCGTCCTCGGCGACCCCATCGAGGCGCAGGCGCTCCTCGCCACGTATGGCCAGGAGCGGGAGGGGGACCCGCTGTGGCTCGGCTCGATCAAGTCGAACATCGGCCACACCTCCCTGGCCGCGGGCGTCGCCGGTGTGATCAAGATGGTGATGGCGATGCGGCACGGCGTGCTGCCGCCGACCCTGCACGTGGACGAGCCGTCCCCGCACATCGACTGGGAGTCCGGCCGCGTCGAGCTGCTGACCGAGGGCCGGGAATGGTCCGCGGGGGAGAAGCCCCGGCGCGCCGCCGTGTCGTCGTTCGGCGTGAGCGGGACGAACGCGCACATCATCCTGGAGGAGGCGCCCGCGGGGGAGCCCGCCGAGGGCGCCGCCCCGGTACGTTCCCTGCCGGCCGTTCCCGTGACGGTGTCCGGACGGACGGCGGCGGCGATGCGCGCCCAGGCCGGCCGGCTCCACGCCCACGCGCTGGCACGGCCGGACCTGTCACCGGCCGACCTGGGCTTCTCCGCGGCGACCACCCGCGCGCACCTGGAACACCGGGGCGTCGTGGCCGCCGCCGACCGCGACCAGCTGCTGTCCGGCCTGGCGGCGCTCGCCGGCGGTGAGCCTTCGCCGGTGGCCGTCGAGGGCCGCGCCGAACCGGGCGCCAAGCCGGTCTTCGTCTTCCCCGGGCAGGGTGCCCAGTGGGAAGGCATGGCGGTCGAACTCCTCGACTCTTCCCCGGTGTTCGCCGCGGAGGTAGCCAAGTGCGCGGAGGCGCTGGCGGAGTTCGTGGACTGGGACCTGGTGGATGTCCTGCGGAGCGCCCCGGGGGCGCCGGGCTTCGATCGGGTTGACGTGGTGCAGCCTGCTCTGTTCGCGGTGATGGTGAGTCTGGCGGCGCTGTGGCGTTCGTATGGTGTGGAGCCGTCCGCGGTGGTGGGGCATTCGCAGGGTGAGATCGCTGCCGCGTATGTGGCGGGTGGGTTGTCGTTGCGGGATGCGGCGCGGGTTGTGGCGGTGCGCAGTGTGCTGGTGCGGGATCGTCTTGCCGGGCTTGGCGGGATGATGTCGGTGGCGTTGCCGGTGGCGCGGGTCGAGGAGTTGATCGCTCCGTTCGCGGGTCGTGTGTCGGTGGCGGCGGTGAATGGTCCGGCCGCTGTGGTGGTGGCGGGTGAGCCGGGTGCGTTGGATGAGGTGTTGGCGCGTTGTGAGGGTGAGGGTGTTCGTGCGCGTCGGGTGAAGGTGGACTATGCCTCGCATTCGGCGCAGGTGGAGGCCATCGAGGGGGAGTTGCTGGCGGCGTTGGCGCCGGTGAGGCCGGTGAGTGGACGGGTGCCGTTCTACTCCACGGTCACGGGTGGCTTTATCGACACCGCGGGCATGGATGCCGGGTACTGGTACACCAACCTGCGCAGCCCCGTCGGGTTCGAACCCGCCATCCGCGCCCTCACCGACAACGGCACCGGGTGCTTCCTGGAGATGTCCCCCCACCCCGTGCTCGCCATGGCCGTGGAGGACACCGTCGCCGCACACGGCACGGACCAGCGCGTCGGCGTCGTCGGTTCGCTGCGGCGGGAGGAGGGCGGCCTGCCCCGCTTCCTCCTCTCCCTCGGCGAGGCGCACACCATCGGCGTCAAGGTCGACTGGGACGCCTGCTTCGCCGAATCCGGTGCCCGGCGCGTCGAACTGCCCACCTACGCCTTCCAGCACAAGCACTACTGGCTGGACACCACCGGCCTCGCCGACGCCTCGGCGGCCGGCCTCGGCCGCGTCGAGCACCCCGTCCTCGCGGCGGCCGTACAGGTCGGCGACCGCGACGAATGGCTCCTCACCGGCCGCGTCTCCCCGCAGGGCCAGCCCTGGACACGTGATCACGCCCTGTTCGGCACGGTCACCCTCCCCGGCGCCGCCCTCCTTGAACTGGTCCTGTCCGCGGGCCGTCACGTCGGCTGCGACCTGGTCGAGGAACTGCACCTCGAAACCCCGCCGGTCCTCGACGACGACGCCCTGCGCGTCCAGGTCGTGCTCGGCGACGCCGACGCCGAAGGCCGCCGCGAAGTGACGGTCTACTCACGGCCCGACACCGACGGCAGCCGGTCCACCGAAGCCGTGTGCCACGCCCGCGGCCGCATCGCCCCCGGGGCCCAGCCGCTCACCGGCCGCCTGGCCGCGTGGCCGCCCGCCGGAGCCGAAGCGGTCTCGGTGGACGCCCTCTACACCGCGCTGGCCGAACTCGGCCTCGACTGCGGCGCGCTGCTCCAGTGCGCGCAGTCCGCGTGGACCCTCGACGGCGAGGTGTACGCCGAACTCGCCCTGCCCGACGGCATGGAACCCGGCGCGTACGCGATCCACCCGGCCCTCCTTGAGTCCGTCCTGCACACCGCCCACCGCCCCGGAGCCGAAACGGCCCCCTCGGCGGCATCCTGGTCGGGCGTGCGCGTCATCGGCGACAAGCTCCTCCAGGCCCGCGCCCGCATCACGCGGGCCGGTGACGGCGTGCTGCGCCTCGACCTCTTCGACACCGAGGGCGAACACGTCGCGCACGCCGACCGGATCTCCGTACGGGCCGCCGACCCGGCCACGCTCGGGCAGCGGCGCCCGGGGCAGAACGCGCTGTTCCGCCTCGACTGGTCCCCGCTCACGGTCGGCGCGGCCGAGCCGGTGAGGACCGCCGCGCTCGGCGAGGTCCCGGGAATGGCCGACCACCACACCGACCTGGCGGCGCTGGAGCAGGCCATCGCGGAGGGCGCCCCCGCCCCGCGGGCCGCCCTGACCTTCCTCGACACGGCGGCGGGAGAGACACCCGCGGCCGTGCGCGACGCGGCCGCACGGGCCGTGGAACTGGTACGGCGGTGGCCGGCCGGCGGCGCGCTCGGCGAGACCACGCTCGTCGTGCTCACGCGCGCAGCGGTGACGGTCGGCGACGAGGCCCCCGACCCGGCGCAGGCCGCCGTCTGGGGTGTGCTGCGTGCCGCGCAGTCCGAACACCCGGGCCGCTTCCTCCTCGTGGACCTGGACACCGACGACGTACGCGACTGGGGCGCGCTGCTCGCCCTGGACGAGCCACAGCTCGCCGTGCGCGACGGCAAGGTCCTCGCCCCCCGCCTCGCCCGCATCCAGGGCGGCACGCCGGACGGGCCCGCGCTCGTGGACCCGGCGGGACCCGAGGGCACCATGCTGGTCACGGGCGCTGTGGGCGCCCGGTTCGCCGAGCACCTCGGCACGCGCCACGGCGCCCGCCACGTCGTCCTGGCCGTCCCGCACGGCTCGGACGCCGAGCCGACCATGGAGCCGGCCGCCTTCGGCGCCCAAGTGCGCGTCGCCCCCTGCGACCTCACCGACCGGGACCAACTGGCCGCGCTCCTGGGCTCCCTGGAGCACCCGCTGACCGCGGTCGTGCACACCGCGGGAGTCCCCGACGCGGGCCTGTTCGAGACGGTCTCCGACGAGCGCCTCGAAACGGCCCTCCGGGACACCGTCGACACCGCCTGGCACCTGCACGAGCTGACCGCCGACGCGGACCTCTCCGCGTTCGTGCTGTTCTCCTCCTTCGCCGGACTCGTCGGCATGCCGGGCCAGGCCGCCGCGTCCGCCGCCGACGCGGCCCTGACGGCGATCGCGGGCGCCCGCCGCGCCGCCGGGCTCCCCGGCACCGCGCTGGCCTGGGGCCCCTGGACGGACGGCGACACCGGTATCGACGCGTCCGGCGCCGACCCCGCCCTCCTGGCGCAGGCCGGCATCGTCCCGCTCACCACCGGCCTCGGCCTGGAACTGTTCGACCGCGCAGTCGCCGCGGGCGAACCGCTGCTGGCCCCGGCCGGCCTCGACCCGGCCGCCCTGCGCGAGCAGGCAAGGGCCGGACTGCTGCCCGCCGTGCTGCGCGGCCTCGTGCGCGTGCCCGCCCGGCGCGCCGCGTCCGGCGGCTCCCTCGCGCGGCGCCTCGCCGAGGTGCCGCCCGCCGAGCGGGAGGCCCTGGTGCTCGAACTGGTGCGGGCGCAGGTCGCGTCCGTGCTCGGCCACGACTCCGCCGACGAGGTGGACAGCGCCCGCGCCTTCAAGGAGCTGGGCTTCGACTCGGTCAGCGCGGTCGAGCTGCGCAACCGGCTCTCGCGGAGCACCGGCGTGCCGCTGCCCGCCACCGTCGTCTTCGACCACCCCACCCCGACGGCCCTCGCGCGGCTGCTGCTCGCGCAGGCCGACGGCGCGGCGGAGAGCGCACCGGCGGCCGTACAGAAGCGGCGCGGGACCGTGGACGAGCCGCTCGCCATCGTCGGCATCGGCTGCCGCTACCCCGGCGGCGTCGCCTCCGCGGATGACCTGTGGGAGCTGGTGGCCGAGGGCCGCGACGTGATCGGCCCGTTCCCGGCCGACCGCGGCTGGGACCTGGAACGGCTGCACGGCACGGACCCCGAGCGGACCGGCACCACCAACGCGCGCGGCGGCGGCTTCGTCTCCGGCATGGCCGACTTCGACGCCGAGTTCTTCGGCATCAGCCCGCGCGAGGCCATCGCCATGGACCCCCAGCAGCGGCTCCTCCTGGAGACCTCCTGGGAGACCCTGGAGCACTCCGGCATCGACCCGGCGTCCCTGCGCGGCACCGACACCGGCGTCTTCATCGGCATCACCGGCTCCGACTACAGCCTCGTACTCCCCAGCGAGTACGAGGGGTACCGCGTCACCGGCACCATGGCGAGCGTCGCCTCCGGCCGCATCTCGTACACCCTGGGCCTGGAAGGCCCGGCCCTGTCGGTGGAGACGGCCTGCTCCTCCTCCGGCGTCGCCCTGCACCTCGCGGCGCAGGCGCTGCGCAACGGCGAGTGCTCGCTCGCGCTGGCGGGCGGCGTCACCATCATGAACACGCCGGTCATGATGACCGAGTTCAGCAGGCAGGGCGCGAACTCCCCCGACGGCCGCTGCCGGGCCTACGCGGCATCGGCGGACGGCACCGGATTCTCCGACGGCCTGGGCCTGGTCGCCCTGGAACGGCTCTCCGACGCGAAGCGCAACGGACGCAGGATCCTCGGTCTGATCCGGGGCACCGCCACCAACCAGGACGGCGCGAGCAACGGCCTGACCGCGCCGAGCGGCCCGGCACAGGAGCGGGTGATCCGGCAGGCGCTCGCCGACGCCGGACTCTCCCCCGCCGACGTGGACGCGGTCGAGGGCCACGGCACCGGCACCAAGCTCGGCGACCCCATCGAGGGGAACGCCGTCCTCGCGACGTATGGGCAGGAGCGCGAAGGGGACCCGCTGTGGCTCGGGTCGATCAAGTCGAACATCGGCCACACCTCGGGAGCCGCGGGCATCGCCGGTGTCATCAAGATGGTCATGGCGATGCGGCACGGGACGCTGCCGAAGACCCTCCACGTCGACGCCCCCTCCCCGCACATCGACTGGGAGTCCGGTGAGGTCGAGCTGCTGACCGAGGCCAGGGAGTGGACCAGCCGCGGCAGGCCCCGCCGGGCGGGCGTCTCCGCGTTCGGCGTGAGTGGCACCAACGCGCACATCATCGTCGAGGAGGCCCCCGCCGAAGCACCGGCCGCCCCCGAGCCTGGGGCCCCGGCTCCGGCTCCGGCGCCCGCGCTGCCGGTACTGCTCTCCGCGCGCACCGAAACGGCCGTACGCACCCAGGCCGAGCGGCTGCGGCGGCACCTGCTCGACAACCCCGGGCTCTCGCTGCCCGACCTCGGCCACTCCCAGCTGACCACGCGGGCGCTCCTGGAGCACCACGCGGTGCTCGTCGCCGCCGACCGGGACGAACTGCTCGCCGAACTCGCCGCTTTCGCCGTCGGCGACGTGACCGAGCAGACCGCCTCCGGCCGCCCCGCGGGCGCCGTCAAGCCGGTGTTCGTCTTCCCCGGGCAGGGCGCCCAGTGGGAGGGCATGGCCGTCGAACTCCTGGACTCCTGCCCGGTGTTCGCCGCCGAGGCCACCAAGTGCGCCGACGCGCTCGCGGAGTTCGTGGACTGGGACCTGATCGAGGTGCTGCGGGGCGCCCCGGGCGCGCCGACGCTGGACCGCGTCGACGTGGTGCAGCCCGCCCTGTTCGCGGTGATGGTGAGCCTGGCGGCGCTGTGGCGCTCGTACGGAGTGGAGCCCTCCGCGGTGGTGGGCCACTCGCAGGGCGAGATCGCCGCCGCGTACGTCGCGGGCGGGCTCTCGCTGCGGGACGCCGCCCGGATCGTCGCGGTGCGCAGCAGGATCGCCCGCGACCGGCTCATGGGAACCGGCTGCCTGGTCTCGCTCGCCGTGCCGGTGGAGCGGGCCGAGGAACTGCTCGAACCGTTCGGCGGCCGGATGACCGTGGCGGCCGTGAACGGCCCGGCCTCGGTGATCGTCGCCGGTGACCTGGAGCTGGTCGACGCGCTGATGGAGCAGTGCGACCGCGCGGAGGTCAGGGCAAAGCGGGTCGCGGCCACCTTCGCCTCGCACTCGCCGCACGTCGAGGTGGCCCGCGAGGAGATGCTGGAGGCGCTCGCCGCGGTCGAACCGCTCAGCGGGAGCATCCCCCTGTACTCCACGGCACTCGGCGCGTTCACCGACACGGCGACCATGGACGCCGACTACTGGTACGCCAACCTGCGCAACCCGGTCGGCTTCGAACCCGCGATCCGCGCGCTGACCGAGGGCGGCACGGGCTGCTTCCTGGAGATGTCCCCGCACCCGGTGCTCGGTGTGGCGACGGAGGAGACCGTCGCCGCCGCGGGCGGCCGGGCCGGCGTGGTCGGCTCGCTCCGGCGCGGCCAGGGCGGGCTGAAGCGCTTCCTGCTCTCCCTCGCCGAAGCGCACATCGCCGGGGTACGGGTCGACTGGCCCGTCGCCTTCGCCGGCACGGGCGCCCGGCAGGTCGAACTGCCCACGTACGCCTTCCAGCGCAAGCGGTACTGGCCGACCGTGCGCCCGGCCACGGGCGACCCGGCCGTCTCCGGCCTCGGCCGCGTCGACCACGCGATCCTGACGGCGGGCATGCAGCTCGCAGACCGCGACGAGTGGGTGCTCACCGGCCGGATGTCCCACGAGAGCCAGCCCTGGCTCCGCGACCACGTCGCCTTCGGCCTCCCCATCGCCCCCATGGCGACCCTCGCCGAACTGGCGCTGGCCGCGGGCCGCGGCGTCGGAGCGCCGCTGCTCGACGAGATGATGCTGGAGGCGCCGCTGCTGCTGCCCGACGGCGCGGCCGTGCAGATCCAGGCGCTCGTCGGCGCCCCGGCGGAGGACGGCCGCCGCCCGGTGACCGTCCACTCCCGCCCGGACGGCGACCAGCACGCCGAGTCGACCCGCCACTGCACGGGCTGGCTCGCCGAGGAGACCGAACCCGCGCCGGGCCTCGCGGGCCAGTGGCCGCCCGCCGGCGCCGAGCCGCTGCCGGTCGACGGGCTGTACGCGGCCCTTGCCGACCTCGGCCTCGACTGCGGCCCGGCGCTCCAAGGGGTGCGCGCGGCATGGCGCTCGGGCACCGAGGTCTACGCCGAACTCGCCCTGCCCGAGGAGACCGGCGCCGCGGGGTACGGCATCCACCCGGCCCTGCTCGAAGCCGTCCTGCACACCGGACAGTGGCGCTTCGCCGAACAGGGCACGACCAAGCTCCCCGTCTCCTGGTCCGGAGTGCGGCTGGCCGCGACCGGCGCCACCGGCTGCCGCGCACGCGTCGTCCCCGACGGCGACACCCTGCGCCTCGACATCTTCGGCGAGGACGGCACGCTCGTCCTCGGCGCCGAACGCATCGCCTTCCGCGACGCGGACCCGGCGCACATCGAGGAGCTGCGCCGCGGCCAGAGTGCGCTGTACCGGGTGGACTGGGTCACGGCACAGCCCGCTGCCGCCGCTCCGGTGCGCCTCGCCGCGCTGGGCGGGGCTGCGGCGCAGGCCGCGGACCACTACGCCGACCTGGCCGCACTCGAAGAGGCCGTGGACGGCGGCGCGCTGGTGCCGCAGGCCGTGCTCACCGTGATCGACACCCCGGCGGGCGACGGCGCGGCCGCGGTGCGGGGCGCGGCCGAAGCGGCGTCGGAACTGGTGCGGAGCTGGGCGCGGCACCCGAGGTTCGGCGACACCCGGCTCGTCGTGGTGACGCACGGGGCGGTGGCGGCCCGGGACGGGGAGGTCCCCGACCCGGCGCGGGCGGCGGTCTGGGGCGTACTGCGGGCCGCGCAGGCCGCACACCCCGGCCGGTTCCTCGTCGTCGACGCCGACGGGGGCGCCGAGCCCCGGTGGGAGGCGCTGCTCGGGCTCGACGAGCCGCAGCTCGCGGTGCGTTCCGGGCAGGTCCTGGCGCCGCGGCTCGTGCTGGCCCCGGCCGGTCCGGGCGAGCGTCCCGCGTTCGCGGAGACCGAAGGCACGGTGCTGGTCACCGGCGGCCTGACCCCTCGGGGCGCGGCGCTGACCAGGCACTTGGCCGCCCACCACGGCGTACGGGACCTGCTGCTGCTCGGCGACGACCCGGCCACCGCGGACGGGCTGGTCGAGGAGCTGGCGGGACTCGGGGCGCGAGCCCGCGTCGAGGCGTCCGCCCCGGACCGGCTGGCCGAGGTGGTCGGGTCGCTGGAGCGGCCGCTCACCGCGGTCGTCCATACGGACGGCGATCCCCAGGGGCTTGAACTGGCCTGGCGACTGCACACGTTGACGCGGGAGGCCGCTCTCGCCGCCTTCGTGGTGTGCACCTCGTTCGCCTCGCTGGCTTCGCTCGCCTCTCCCGAGGACGGTGACGGTGACGGCGGGGGACAGGCGTCCGCGGCCGACGCGGCAGGGGAGGCGCTGGTGCGGGCGCGGCGCGCGGCCGGCCTCGCCGGTACGACGCTGGCCTGGGCCCCGTGGCCGGGACACGGCACGTGCTCCGGCGCCACGGAACTCCCGGCCGAGCGCGCCCTGGAGCTGTTCGACCAGGCCCTCGCCGCGGACGGCGCCCTGCTGGCGCCGGTGGAGCTGGACCCGGCGGCGCTGCGGTCGCGGGCCCGCGACCGGAGCCTGCCGGCGCTGCTGCGCGGCCTGGTGAGGCTGCCCGCCCAGCGGGAGGCCGGAGGCGGCTCACTGGCGCAGCGCCTTGCGGGCGTCACGGACGCGGACCGCGAACGAGTCGTCCTCGAACTGGTCACGGTGCACGTCGCGGCCGTGCTCGGCCACGCGGCCGATGAGCGGATCGACGCCGAACGCAGGCTCAAGGAGCTGGGCATGGACTCGCTGAGCGCGGTCGGGCTGCGCAACCGGCTCTCGCAGGCCACCGGCCTGCGGTTGCCCGTCTCCTTCGTCTTCGAGCACCCCACCCCGGCGGAGATCGCCAGGCAGCTGCTCAAGCAGGTCGGTTCGGGCGCGCCGGAGACCGGGGCGACCGGGTCGGCCGAGGCGGCTGGATCAGCCGGATCGGGCGGGGCGACGATCGGACGGCGGCTGCGGCACGCCGCCGATTCCGGCACCCTGCCCGAGGCGTTGCGGGAGTTGGTGGACGCCGTGGGCGACGGGCCGGTCTTCTCGTCGGCCGCGGAGCTGCCCGGCAGCGGGGCGCGGCTTGCGCAGCTGGCCTCGGGACCGGGCCGGGTGAAGATCGTCTGCGTGCCGTCCTATGTGTACGTGGTCGGTTCGGGCCAGGAGCAGTTCATGCGCCTGGCCGACCGCTTCGAAGGCGTACGGGACGTACACGTCTGCACCCTGCCGGGCTTCGGGAGCGAGCTGTCACCGCGCTCCCGGGAGGTCGCCCTGGAGGTCCTGGAGGGCGCGATCCGCGCGGCCGTCGGCGACGCGCCGTTCGTTCTGGTCGGCTACTCCATGGGCGGCACCGTGGCGCGTACGCTCGCCGAACGCCTGGAGGCCTCGGGCGCCGCGCTCACCGGGGTCGCCATGCTCGACACACTGGAGTTCGACGGCGAGGGTGAGGCCGGCAGCGCCGACGACGCTGGCGCGGGCGAGGCCGGTCACGCGTTCGCCGACGTGCTCGCGGGCATCCTCACGCGCGAGCAGCGCGAGATCTCCATCGGCGACGCGAACTGGCTCTCCATGGGCGCCTATCTGCGCCTGTTCTCCGGGACGCGGCCGCGCCCCCTCGCCGCCAGGACCCTGATGGTCCGCGCGGCCGAACCGCTCGGCGCCCCGACGCCGGACGGCCCCCGGTACGCGGACGCCGACACGTATGTCGAGGTCGCCGCCGACCACTTCGCCCTCATCGAGACCGCCGCCGCGGACACGGCGGACGCGATCGAGGGGTGGATCGAGGAATGACCGCCGGCAACCGCAGCGGCAACGAGACAGAACCAGACAGAAGGAAGCAACAGAAAATGGATCTCTCCAGTACGGCACACGGCGCCGCGGGTACGTCCGAAGGCAAGTGCCCCGTCGACCACTCCGCCGCCGCCCCGCGCGAGGTCATTCCCGCCTCCCGGCTGCCCGTGGTCGGCATGGCCCGGATGCGGCAGGCGCTGAGCATCTGGTCGCGTCCGGAGCCGTTCCTGCGCAAGTGCCGCGCCGAGTACGGCAGTCGGTTCCGCGTGACGATCGTCCCCGGCGCCCAGCTCTTCGTGATCTCCGCGCCGGAGGACATCAAGGAGATGTTCCTCGCGCCCAGGGACGTCCTGCACACCGGTTCCAGCAACACGTCCATCGAGAAGTGGACCGGGCAGAACGGCCTCGCCTGGCTGGACGAGGCGCAGCACACCGCGCGGCGGCGCAGCGTCATGCCGAGCTTCCGGGGCGAGGCGCTCAAGCGCGTCGAACGCGAGGTCATCCGGCTGGCCGACGAGGAGGTCGGTTCCTGGCCCCGCGACCGGTCCGTGTCGGTCCACCCGTTCGCGCACCGCTACACCACCAGGGTCATCCTGGAGGTCCTCTTCGGAGAGCACCGCCCCTCCAGTGAGAACGAGATGTTCCGGGAGGTGATGAAGATGCTGGAATTCAACTCCCGCCCGGCGACGATGCAGCCCTTCCACATGCTGCCGGCCTGGAAGATGAAGCGGATGCGGCTGTTCCGGCCCAACGGCGTCAACGACTTCCTCACCCGCCGCGACCGCGTCCACCGGATGCTGGACGAGGCCATCGAGGAGCGCGCGCGCTCCGGCGCGGCCGGTGACGACCTGCTCGGCGTGATGCTGAACATCGTCGACGCCGACGGCTCCTCGCCGAGCCGCACCGAGATACGCGACGAGATGATGACCCAGTTCCTCGCGGGCACGGAGACCACCGCGTCGGCCATCTGCTGGGCGCTCGAGTTCCTCACCCGCCACCCCCGGGTGGTCGAGCGGCTGCGCGCGGAGATCGCGGAGGGCAAGGAGGACACGTATCTGACGGCGGTGGTCACCGAGGTGCTGCGGCTCGGTCCGCCGATCCCGCTGATCGTCCCCCGCGAGGTGATGAAGACGGTCGAGATCGGCGGCGTGCGCTACGAGCCCGGTGCCCGCCTGTGGGCCAGCGCCTATCTGCTCAACCGGGACGAGAACATCTACCCGGAGCCCGACGAGTTCAAGCCGGAGCGCTTCCTCGGCGTCAAGCCCGCCTCGCACACCTGGATCCCCTACGGGGGCGGCCACACCCGGTGCCTCGGCGACCGGATCGCGCTCATGGAGCTGAAGGCCACGCTCACCGCGCTCCTGACCAACTGCGACATCGAACGCGTCAACGCCGAGCCCGAGCTGGCGCGCCGCCGCACGGTCGTCCACATCCCGAAGGACGGCGCCCGGATGATCTTCCGGCCGCGCAGGGTGAAGGCCTCGGTCTGAGGCCTTCGGTCCGGTCGCTTCGCGCATCACCCGCACGAGAACTGGAGTTGGTATGAGGCTGCCGAACACCGCGTTCACCGAACACCCCTGGCGGATCCACGAGTTCATCGAGGACTTCGAGGTCGAGGACGTCTGGTACCTGGACACCCCGGGAGGCCCCGACGACCTGGCCGTCCTGGTACGGCAGTCCAGCGGCGACGGCACCGCCGCCGAGAAGTCGTTCATGTACAGGCTGCTCTTCGCGATCCGCTGGAAGCTCGGCGTCCTCTTCAAGTGGGACGGGGAGGAGAACGGCGTCGGTCCCGGCAACCCCTCGCTGCGGGACCGGCTCCCCGGCGACCTGCGTGAGGGACCGCGCGGCCCGGATCTGCGGACGGTGCCGATGAAGTCGGTCTATCAGGCCTCCGACGAGTGGGTGACCGAGGTCGTCAACAAGACCGTGCACGCGGTGATGCACATCGGCTGGGTGGCCGACGGGGAGGGCGGGTACCACGGCCAGATGGCCGTTCTCGTCAAGAAGAAGGGCCTGCTGGGGAAGGTGTACATGCCCCTGATCCTGCCCTTCCGGCGCGTCTTCGTGACGCCGAACCTGGTCAAGTCGATCGGCACCGCCTGGCGGGCGCGGCCGGCCGGATAGCCCCGGGGCGGGCCCGGCCCGCGCGCCGATCGGGAATTCACCGAACTCGCGGCCTCGAATGTGTATCCGCGGACGCCTCTCGCAGATCTTCTGACCAAAGGCGAAGAGAGGGCTGGAGCTCCATGGATGTGAACGAGCGCGTGCAAGGGCCCGTCGGGGCGGGCCGGGATGCCGTCGCCGTCGTCGGGATGTCATGCCGGGTCCCGGGCGCCGACGGCATCCGCTCCTTCTGGAAGCTGCTGAGGGACGGTGAGCACGCGCTGGCGGACGCGCCGGCCGACCGGTGGCCCACGGACATCGAGGAACTGGCGCGCCACCCGCGAGGAGGCTTCGTCGACGGCGTCGCCGACTTCGACGCGGGGTTCTTCGGCATCTCCCCGCGGGAGGCCGCCGTGATGGACCCGCGCCAGCGCATGGTCCTCGAACTGGGCTGGACGGCCCTGGAGGACGCCTGCCTGCCGCCGGAGAGCCTGCGCGGCAGCGCCACCGCCGTCTTCCTCGGCGCCACCGGCGACGACTACGCCTCCCTGGTGCACCGGCAAGGCGGCGACGCCCTCTCCCACCACTCCATCGCCGGACTGAGCCGGGGCCTGATCGCCAACCGGCTCTCGCACCAACTGGGCCTGCACGGGCCGAGCCTGACCCTGGACACCGCCCAGTCGTCCTCCCTCGTCGCGGTGCACATGGCCTGCGAGAGCCTGCGCTCGGGAACCGCGGACCTGGCGCTCGCGGGCGGGGTCCACCTGAACCTCGTACCGGAGAGCACGATCGCCTTCGCCCGCTCCGGGGCACTCTCGCCCGACTGCCGCAGCCACACCTTCGACGCCCGCGCCAACGGTTTCGTCCGCGGTGAGGGCGCGGGTGTGGTCGTACTCAAGCGGCTCTCCGACGCGATCGCCGACGGTGACTCCGTGTACTGCGTACTGCTCGGCGGCGCCGTCAACCACGACGGCCCCGGCGCGCTGACCGTCCCCAGCGCCCAGGCCCAGAGCGCCCTGCTGAGCGAGGCCTGCCGCGCCGCCGGGGTGAGCCCCGCGCAGGTGCGGTACGTCGAACTGCACGGCACGGGCACGCGCGCGGGCGACCCGGTCGAGGCGAGCGCCCTGGCCGAGGTCTTCGGCGCGGACCGCGACGCCGGACAGCCGCTCCTGGTCGGCTCGGTGAAGACCAACATCGGCCATCTCGACGCGGCCGCGGGCGTCCTCGGCCTCATCAAGGTCGGCCTGTCGATGCGGCACGGCCTGCTGCCCGCCAGCCTCAACTACGAGACGCCGCATCCGGACATCCCCCTGGAGCAGTGGAAGCTGCGGGTCAACGCCGCCGCCGCGCCGTGGCCCGAGGGCGCCCGGCTGGCCGGCGTCAGCTCCTTCGGCATCGGCGGCACCAACTGCCACCTCGTCGTCGCCGCTCCGGAGCCCATGGAACCCGGGCCGGAACCCCAGCCGGACGCGAACGGCGTCAGCGGCACGCGCGTCCCGGTGACGCTCTCCGCGCGGACCCTTCCGGCGCTGCGGGCCCAGGCCCGCCAACTGCACGACTGGGTGCGCGAGGACACCGGCCTGAGCCCGCTGGACGTCGGCCACTCCACGGCGACCACCCGGTCCTCGCTGAAGGGCCGGGGCGTCGTGCTCGCCGCCGACCGCGACGAACTGCTCGAAGGGCTCGCCGCGCTCGCCGACGGCACGCCGTCCGCCCGGGTCGTCACCGGCACCGCCACCGACGCCGGCGGCGTGGTCTGGGTGTTCTCCGGGCAGGGCGCGCACTGGGTCGGCATGGGCAAGGGCCTGTGGGACACGGACGAGGTGTTCGCGGCCCGCATGGACGAGTGCGAGCGGCTGCTCGAGCAGTACGCGGGCTGGTCGCTGCGGGAGGTGCTCGGTGATGAGACCGCCCTGAAGCGGATGGACGTCGTACAGCCCGCGCTGTTCGCCGTGATGGTCTCGCTCGCCGAGGTGTGGCGCGCGGCGGGCGTGCGGCCCGACGCGGTCATCGGCCACTCCCAGGGCGAGATAGCCGCCGCGACCGCGGCGGGCATCCTCTCCCTTGCCGACGGCGTACGACTCATCGTCGCCCGCGCGCAGATCATCACCGAGAAGCTGTCGGGACGGGGCCTGATGGCCGTCCTGGACCTGCCGGCCGACCAGGTCGACTACGAGGGCGTCTCGGTCGGGGCGGTCAACTCGCCCGGAACCGTGGTCATCTCCGGCGACCCCGACGGCGTCCGCGCGGCCGTTGCCGACTGCCGGGCCAGGGGCATCCGGGCCCGCGTCGTCCCGGTCGACTACGCCTCCCACTGCTACCACGTGGAATCGATCAGGGACGACGTGCTCCGCGGGGTCGCGGGCGCCGAGACCACCGACACCGGCGTGGCGTTCTACTCCACCGTCGAAGCGGGCCGCGTCGACCCGGCGACCCTGGACGCCGAGTACTGGTACCGCAACCTGCGCGAGCCCGTCCGCTTCGCCGAGACCGTCGAGGCGCTGGCCGCCGCGGGGCACGCCGTGTTCGTGGAGGTCAGCCCGCACCCGGTGCTCGCCATGCACGTCGCCGCCACGGCCGGCTCCGCCGTCGTGCAGGCCACGCTGCGCCGCGACGAGGTGGAGACGGACCGGCTGCTCCTCTCCATGTCCGAGCTGTACAGCAGGGGCGTGGACCTCGACTGGGGGGACCGGTTCACCGGCGCCCGCCGCGTGCCGCTGCCCACGTACGCCTTCCAGCGCGAGAGCTACTGGATCGACGGCGCGGCCGCCGGAGCACTCACGGCGCGCCCGGCCCCCGCCGCCGCGCCCGGCACGACCCCCGCCGCCACCATGTCCGCCACCCCGTCCGCCGCCCTGTCCGAGCAGGAGCTGTGGACGCTGGTGCGCGGCGAGGCGGCGGTGCTGCTCGGGCACGCCGACGCCACACGCATCGGCGCGGACAACACCTTCAAGGAGCTGGGCTTCGACTCGGTGACGGTGGTGCAGCTGCGCGACCGGCTCAACGCCGCGACCGGCCTCCAGACGCCCTCCTCCCTCGCCTACGACCACCCGACCCCCGCCGCTCTCGTGCGGCACCTGTCCGGACTGCTCACCGGCCCCGGCGAGAACCGGACCGACGCGGCGGCCGCCCCGGCCGCCGCCACCGCCCGCCTCGACGACGAGCCGATCGCGATCGTCGGCATGAGCTGCCGGCTGCCCGGCGGCGTCACCACGCCCGAGGAGCTGTGGCGCCTTGTCGCCGACGGCGTCGACGCGATCACCGGCTTCCCCGAGGACCGGGGCTGGCACGTCGACGGGGACACGGACTTCATCCCGGCCGGCGGCTTCCTCGACGGCGCCGCCGACTTCGACGCGGGCTTCTTCCGGATCAGCCCGCGCGAGGCCCTCGCCATGGACCCGCAGCAGCGGCTCGCCCTGGAATCCGTGTGGGAGGCGCTGGAGCACGCGGGCCAGGACCCGGCCGCGCTGCGCCGCACCCCCACCGCGGTGTTCATGGGCGCCATGGCCCAGGACTACCTGCCCCGGCTGCAGGACGTGTCGGGCAACCTCGCTGGCCACGCGCTGACCGGCGGCTCCGGCAGCGTCGTGTCCGGCCGGATCGCCTACTCCCTGGGTCTTGAGGGAGCGGCCGTCACCGTCGACACCGCCTGCTCCTCCTCCCTGGTCGCCGTGCACCTGGCCGCCCAGTCGCTGCGGTCGGGGGAGAGTTCCCTGGCCCTCGCGGGCGGGGTGACGGTGATGTCGACCCCCGGCATGTTCGTGGAGTTCGCCCGGCAGGGCGGCCTCGCGGCCGACGGCCGGTGCAAGGCGTTCTCCGACGATGCCGACGGCACCGGCTGGTCCGAGGGCGTCGGCGTGCTCGTACTGGAACGGCTCTCCGACGCCCGCCGCAACGGCCGCCGCGTCCTTGCCGTGCTGCGCGGCAGCGCGATCAACCAGGACGGCGAGAGCAACGGCCTCACCGCCCCCAACGGCCCTTCCCAGGAGCGGGTGATCCGCCAGGCCCTCGCCTCGGCCGGTCTCTCCCCCGACGGGGTCGACGCGGTGGAGGCGCACGGCACCGGCACCAGCCTCGGCGACCCGATCGAGGCGCAGTCACTGCTGTCCGTCTACGGCCGCGACCGCGAGGAGCCACTGTGGCTCGGATCGCTGAAGTCCAACGTCGGGCACACCCAGGCCGCCGCGGGCGTCGCCGGCGTGATCAAGATGATCATGGCGATGCGGGCGGGCGTACTGCCGAGGACCCTCCACGCCGAGCAACCCTCCAGCCGGGTCGACTGGTCCTCGGGCGCCGTGCGGCTGCTTGCCGAGGAGCGCGAGTGGCCGCGGGCCGACCGCCCCTGGCGCGCCGGTGTCTCCTCCTTCGGCATCAGTGGCACCAACGCCCACGTGATCATCGAGCAGGGCGACCCCGTCGGCGCGGAGTCCGCCGGGCGTCCCGCCGGGCCGCCCCGGGGCGAGACCGTGTGGCCGGTGTCCGCGCACAGCGCCAAGGCGCTGGCCGGGCAGGCCCGCAAGATGGCCGCCGCGCTCACCGCCGACCCCGCCGCCGCCCCGGCCGACGTGGCCCTCTCCCTGGTCACCCGGCGCTCGGCCCTCGACCACCGCGCCGTGATCATCGGGGCGGACCGCGAGGAACTCCTCGCCGGTCTCGGCGCCCTCGCCGAAGGGCGCCGCGATTCCGGTGTGGTCACCGGTCACGCGTCCGCGCCGCCCACCGTGGGCGTCCTCTTCTCCGGGCAGGGCAGCCAGCGCCTCGGCATGAGCCGGGGGCTGATCGAGGCCTTCCCCGTCTTCGCCGAGGCCTGGCGCGAGGTCTGCGCGGAGCTCGACCCCCTGCTGGAACACCCCGTCCGCATCGACGAGGTGGTCACGGCCGAACCCGGTTCCGGGACGGCCGGACTGCTCGACGAGACGTCGATGACGCAGCCCGCCCTGTTCGCCTTCGAGGTCGCCGCCTACCGGCTCCTGACCTCCCTCGGGGTCGAACCCGAGGTGCTCGTCGGGCACTCCATCGGCGAACTGGCCGCCGCGCACGTGGCGGGCGTGTTCTCGCTCGCCGACGCCGCCCGCATGGTCGCCGCCCGCGGCCGACTGATGGGCGCGCTGCCGCGCGGCGGCGCCATGGTGGCCGTACAGGCGAGCGAGGAGGAGGTACGGGCCGCCCTGGCCGGATACGAGGAGACGGTCGCCGTCGCCGCCGTGAACGGCCCCGCGTCCGTCGTGATCTCCGGTGCGGAGGAAGCCGCCACCGAGGTCGCGGAGGCCCTGGCGGCCGACGGCCGCAAGACGACCCGGCTGCGCGTCTCGCACGCCTTCCACTCGCCGCTGATGGACCCCATGCTCGACGAGTTCCGGCGCGTCGCCGAGTCGGTCACCTACGCGCCCCCGCGGATCGCGGTCGTGTCGAACGTCTCCGGCGCCGTCGCCGAACCCGGCGAGCTGGAGCAGCCCGGCTACTGGGTGCGCCACGTACGCGAAGCCGTGCGCTTCGCCGACGGGGTCGCCGCCGCCGTGAAGGCGGGGGCCGAGGCACTGGTCGAGGTCGGCCCCGACGGCGTCCTGTGCGGAATGGCCGCCGACGTCCTCGCCGACGCGGCCGCCGTCGCCACACCCCTGGCCCGCAAGGGCCGCCCCGAGGCCCGCTCGGCCGCGGAGGCGCTGGCCCGGCTCCACGTCCTGGGCGTCCCGGTCGACTGGCGGAGCTACCTGGACGCCGTCGGCGCCGCGGGCCTCCCCGTCGACCTGCCCACCTACGCCTTCGACCACCAGCGCTACTGGGCCGACCCGGCAGGCCCGGCCCAGCCGCACGGCGATGTCGCGAGCGCCGGCCTGGAAGCGGTCGGGCACCCCTTCCTGGCCGCCGCGACCGAGCTTGCCGTCGGCGGACAGGTGGCGTTCAGCGGACGGATCGACCTCGCCGCCGAACCCTGGCTCGGCGACCACGCCATCTTCGGGAACGCCGTGTTCCCCGGCGCCGCCCTGGTCGACCTGGTGCTGCGCGCGATCGAGGACACCGACTGCCGCGCCGTCGAGGAACTGACCCTCCACGCACCGCTCACCCTGACCGAGGGCGCCGTGCGGACGCAGGTCGTCATCGGGGAGGCCGAGCCCTCCGGGAGGCGCTCCGTCGGCGTGTACTCGCGTCCGGCCTCGGCCGCCTCCGGCGCCTGGACCGCCCACGCCACCGGCCACGTCGTCCCGAGGCCGCCCGCCCGCGCCCCCATGGCGGACGTATGGCCCCCGCAGGGCGCCGAGCCGGTGGACGTGGCCGCCCTCTACCCGGAGCTCGCCGAGCGCGGTTACGGCTACGGCCCGGCCTTCCGGGGCCTGCGCGCGCTGTGGCGGCTCGGCGACGAGGTCTACGGCGAGGTCGAGCTGCCCGCGAAGGTGCCGCACGCCACGTCCGGATTCGCCGTACACCCGGCCCTCTTGGACGCCGCGCTCCACCCGGTGCTCACGCTGATGCTGACCGACGACCCCGACCAGGTCGTGCTGCCCTACTCCTGGTCCGCCGTCGCCCGCCACGCGCGCCCCGAAGGACGGCTGCGCGTCCGGGCCACCCGGATCAGCGCGACCGAGGTGTCCCTGGCGGTCACCGGCGCCGACGGCACGCCCGTACTGAGCGTGGACTCCCTCGCCCTGATGCCCGCCACGGCCGCCCAGCTCTCCCGGGGCTCCCTGGCCGACGCCCTGTTCGGCGTGGGCTGGACGCCCGCCGAGCAGGACCCGGAGCGTGCCGCGGGCACCGCCGACCTCGCACACGTCAGGATCGACGTCGACGGGGCGACCGACATGCCGGCGGCGGCGCGGGCGAGCGCCCGTGCGGCCCTCGCCCTGGTGCAGCGGCGGCTTGCCGACCACCACGACCGCCCGCTCGCCCTGGTCACCGAGAACGCGGTGGCGGCCCTCCCCGGCGAGACGCCCGACCCGGCGCTCGCCCCGGTGTGGGGCCTGGTGCGCTCGGCGCAGATCGAACACGGCGACCAGTTCGTGCTCGTGGACACCGACGGCAGCGAGGAGTCGCTGCGCGCGCTCGAGCACCTGGACCCGGCCGTGCCCGAACTCGCGCTCCGCCAGGGCCGGGCCTACGTGCCGCGCCTGGTGCCCGCGCCCGCCACGGCCACCGCGCCGCGCGCGTGGGACCCGGACGGAACGGTCCTGCTGACCGGCGCGACCGGCGGTCTCGGCACCCTGCTCGCCCGGCACCTCGTCGTCGAACACGGGGTGCGCAACCTCCTGCTGCTCAGCCGCTCGGGCGCGGCCGGGGTGGCCGCCGAACTGACCGGCCTCGGCGCCCGGGTCACGGAAGCGGCCTGCGACGTCTCCGACGCCGACGCGCTGGCCGGGCAGCTGGCGCGGATCCCCGAGGACGCGCCGCTCACCGCGGTGGTGCACATGGCGGGCGTGCTCGACGACGCCGCCGTGGAGCTGATGGCGCCCGAGCGCATCGACCGGGTCTTCGCACCCAAGGCCGACGCCGCGTGGCACCTGCACGAACTCACCAAGGGCATGGACCTGTCGGCCTTCGTCCTGTACTCGTCCGTGGTGGGCTCGGTCGGCAACGCGGGCCAGGCGAACTACGCCGCGGCCAACGCCTTCCTCAACGCCCTCGCCGAGCACCGGGCCGAGGCGGGGCTGCCCGCGCTCTCGCTGGCCTGGGGCCCGTGGGAGACCGGCATGGCGAGCACGCTCGGCGAGGCCGACCTGGCCCGCTTCCGGCGCCAGGGCATGGTGCCCCTGACGGCGGAGAAGGGCATGGCCCTCTTCGACGCGGCACTCGGCTCGACGGACGCGCTGCGCCTCCCCGTCCAGATCGACAGGGGCACCCTGGCCCATGACGCGCCCGCCCTGGTGCGCACCCTGGCCACGCCCGAGCCCGCGTACGCTCCCGCGCCGCCGGAGGAGTCCCTCCCGGCCGAGGAGGACGGGCAGTCCCCGATGGTGCGCAAGCTCGCCGCACTCTCGCCCGAGCAGCGCAGCGAGGAACTGGTGAACCTGCTGCTCGAGACCGCCTCCGTGGTGCTCGGCTACTCCTCCGCCGACGACATCGACGCGGAGATGTCGTTCCAGGAGATCGGCTTCGACTCCCTCAGCGGCGTCGAGTTCCGCAACCAGGTCAAGAAGGACACGGGGGTCCACGTCCCGGCCACGGTGATCTACAACTACCCGACGCCCGCCGCCCTGGCGGAGCGCCTGCGGGAGCTGCTGTTCCCCGAGCCGGGCGCGCAGGACGAGACCGTGGCCGCCGACGACCTCGCCGGGGCTCGCGACGGCGATCTCGACGAGGACCTCGACGGCGACCTCGACGACCTCGACATCGAAGCCCTCGTGCAGCGGGCGATATCCCAGTGAGTACGTCCGTGCCCCGACACGCCGGACCCGGAAGTGGTGGAGAGATGAAGCCGGAAGACCTGAAGGCCGTTCGCACGTTCGTCAAGGAGTGCCTCGACGGCCGTCACACGGAACTGGACGCCTTCGACGACAAGCCCTCGGACGTCTACGACAAGTTCCGGGAGACGGGGCTCGCCAACTGGTGGCTGCCCCAGGAGCTGGGCGGCCGCGGACTCAGCCTCGAGGACAGCGTCGAGATCGTCAACGAGATCGCCTACGGCGACGCCGGGGTGGCCTTCACGCTCTTCATCTCGGTCCTCGGCACCAGCATGGTCCAGCTGTACGGCTCCGAGGAGCTGAAGGCCCGCTACCTCAAGCCCATGGCCGACCGGGGCTCGTTCTGCGCGACGCTCGGCAGCGAGCAGGCCGCGGGCAGCGAACTGGGCAAGATCGAGACGGTCGTCAGGACGGAGGGGGACGAACTGGTCGTCACGGGCGAGAAGTTCTTCTCGACCAACACCGACTTCGCCGACTTCCTCGTCGTCATCGCCCGCTCGGCCGAGGACCCCGAGGCGTACCACGCCGTGCTGATCCCGCGTGACACCCCGGGTGTCGAGGTCGTGCGGCGCTGGGACGTCATCGGCCTGCGGGCCTCGTACACCTACCAGGTCAGCCTGAAGGAGTGCCGGGTCCCCGCGGCGAATCGCCTCGAAGGCTCGGGCCTGCGTCTCCTCGAGATCGGTCTCAACGCCAGCCGCATCCTGATCGCCACCACCGCGCTCGGCGTGGCCCGCCGCATCCGCGACCACTGCATGACCTACGCCAAGACCAAGCCGCTGCGCGACGGCGTCCTGGTGGAGAGCCCGGTCTTCGCGCAGCGGCTCGGGCAGATGGAGATGCAGATCGACGTCATGAAGAGCCACCTCCTGCGCGCGGCCCGCGACTACGACGCGATCATGTCGGAGCCCGATGCCGCCGCCCGCTTCCACCGGCAGGGCACCCTCAAGTCCGCCCTGACCGCCAAGATGTTCTGCGGCCAGGCGGGCTGGGATGTGGCCAGTACGGGCTCCGAGATGTTCGGCGGGCTCGGCTACACGCACGAACTGCCCGTCGGCAAGCTGATGCGCGACATCCGCTACGTCTCGCTCGTGGAGGGCGGTGACGACGTCCTGCGCGATCTGCTCTTCAGCCGGTACGTCATCCCGGTGCCCCGCCGCACCTGAGCGGTCCCGGTGGGATCGTTCGGTGGGGAAGGGAACGGGAACGGGGCGGGAAGGGCGGCGTACACAGTGGCGACTATGTGTGCATACTCCCCGAGGAGCTCGCGGCCCAGGCTGCTGCTGGTGATGCCAAGCCACCAACTCGTGCGGAAGGGAGCCGAGTTGGGGTTCCGGATCTGGTCCGTGTGGGATCCGTCCCAGCTGGAGGCCGACTTCGCACCGCGTGTCGAGGAGGTCTCCGAGGAGCTGCTGCTCGTCGATTTCACCGACGAGGCCGGTCTGCGCGAGGTCATCGCGCGGACCGTGCGGCGCCATGGCATCGACGCCGTGCTGCACTGCGGCGACGGCGCCTCCGTGCTGCCGGTGGCCCGGGAGGCCTGGCAGCTGGGGCTCTCCCCGAACCCGCCCGCCGTGTACGAGCGGCTGCGGGGCGGGGAGAGCCGGGAAATCGGGGAAACCGGGGAAAGCGGGGAGAGCGGGGAAGGCAACGGACCGGGGGAGGAGTGGACCCCCGCGGAGGCCCCCAGGGTGAGCGTCGAGACGCTGACCGTGCGCGGCGCCCACCACATCGTGGGGATGACCGCCCAGCGCACCACGGGGCCACCGCACTTCCTCGTGACGGGCTACCTCCACCCGGCCCCGCTGACCGACGACGAACAGAAGATCATCGGGGCGGCGGTCGAGGAGCGGCTGACGGCCGGCGGATACCGTTTCGGGCCCGCTCACACCCAGGTCGCCCTGCTGCCCGACGGACCGCGGATCGTGTCCTGCCGTCCGCACCTGGGCGCCGACCGCATCCCCCTGCTCATCGAGATCGCGCGCGGGTTCGACCTGGAGGCCGCGGTCTTCACGGCCCTCTCGGGGGAGCCCCCCGTCGTGCCGAGCGCCTCCGGGTACGCAGAGGTCGGCTTCTTCCTGCTCCCCGAGGGGCGCCTCGAGACGTACACGGGTACGGAGGACATCGCCGTGACCCCCTGGGTCCGCGGCGCCCGCTTCCCGTACGCGGTCGGTGACCGGATCGCACCCCTCGGTGATCCGCGCGCCCGCCGCGCCTATGTGGTGGTCGAGGGGGACACCCCGGAGGTGACCCGCGAACGAGTCGCCAAGGCGCGCGAGGACCTCATCACCGATGTCAGGCCCCCCAGCCGGTGACGCGCACCCGGTAGTTGTGTTTTCCTTCTGGACGAAGCGAAGGCACGGGGGACGGGACACGAGACCGAACATGCCTGGTGCATGTGCCGAGGGAGACGATCTGCTCTCGCGGCAACGTGCGTCCGATCCCCTCGCTGACCGGGGGGAGCCAGAATGCGGGCCACTACATCAAGACATGTGCGGGACGACGCGAGTCCAAGGCCGGAATTCTCCGTTCTGGGATCGCTGGAAGTGCGTTGTGGCAGCGAAGTGGTGCCGGTCAACGGGGCGCTGCAACGGCGCGTCCTCGCGATGCTGCTCCTGGAGGCCGGGCGCGTCGTGCCCGTCTCCCGGTTGGTGGCGGCCGCGTGGAACGAGGAACCGCCGGACAGCGCCGAGCACCAGGTGCGCAAGACGGTCGCCAAACTGCGCGGCCGCATTCCGTACGGACCGGACATCATCGTCACCGACGGGCCCGGGTACCGCGCGGTCGTCGACACCGACCGCCTCGACCTGCTGCGCTACCAGAAACTGCTGCGACAGGCCAGGGAATCCCTCGACGCGGGGGAGGCGGAGCAGGGCGCCACGCGGCTGCGCGAGGCGCTGGCGCTGTGGCGGGGGCCGGTGCTCTCCGGTTCCGCCGGCCGCGTCGTCGACGCCGCCTCGACGGCCCTGGAGGAGCAGCGCCTGACCGCCGCCGAGCAGCTCTACGACCTGTGCATCGAAGCGGGCGAGGCCGCCGAGGTCACCAGTGAGCTGCGCGCCCTCGTCGACGAGCACCCGCTGCGCGAGACGCTGCGCTGCCGGCTGATGCTCGCCCTCTACCACTCCGGGCAGCAGGCCGCCGCGCTCGACGAGTTCGCCCGCGCCCGCGCCCACCTCGCGGACGAACTGGGCATCGACCCCGGCACCGAGCTGACCGGGCTGCACGAGCGCATCCTGCGCCAGGACCCGGCGCTCACCCGCCCGGACCGCGCCGTCGCCCGTGTCCCGCACCAGGTGACCGAGGCCCCGCACGCGCTGCCGTTCGACGTGCCCGACTTCTCCGGCCGCGGCTCCGAGCTGGAGTGGATCTGCGACGCGGCCCGGCGCGCCCCGGAAGGCTCGCCGACGATCCTCGCCCTGGACGGCATGGGCGGCGGCGGCAAGACGGCGCTCGCCATCCGGGCGGCCCACGAACTGGCCGAGCGGTATCCGAACGGCAGCCTCTTCATCGACCTGCACGGCTTCACACCGGGCCAGACACCGCTCAGCGCCTTCCACGCGCAAGGGGACCTGCTCGCCGCCGCGGGCATCCCCAGCGAGGAGATCCCCACGGTGCCCGCGGGGCGCGCCGCGCGGTGGCAGTCGTACATGCGGGGGCGCCGCATGCTGCTGGTCCTGGACAACGCCGCCTCGTCCGAGCAGGTGCGGGCGCTGATCCCCGCCTCCTCCGACAGCCTGGTCCTGATCACGAGCCGCCCGCGGCTGACCGGTCTCGACGGGGGCGAGTGGCTCTCCGTGGGCGCCCTTCCGGAGCTGGACAGCCACCGGCTCCTGCGCAAGACCCTCGGCGCCGAACGCGTCGAGAGGGAGCCGGACGCGGCCGCCGAGCTGCTGCGGCTGTGCGGCGGACTGCCTCTGGCGGTCAGGATCGCGGCCGCCCGGCTGGCGAACCGGCCGCACTGGACCGTGCAGCGGCTCGTCGAACGGCTGCGGGACCACGACCGGCGCCTGGACGAACTGACCAGCGAGGGCCGCGGGGTGGCGGGCGCGCTCCTCCTGTCGTACCAGTCCATGCCCCGCGACCAGCAGACGGCCTTCCGGCTCCTCGGCCACCATCCCGGCCGCTACCTGGACACCTCGGAAGCCGCCGCGCTGTGGGACACCGATGTCCTCACGGCCGAGGACGTACTGGAGGAACTGGTCGACGTACGCCTCCTGGAGGCCAGGGAGCGCGGGGTGTACGCCCTGCACGACCTGGTGCGCAGCTTCGTGCAGCGGGTCGCGCAGGGGCAGCAGGCGCCGGAGGACGGACAGGCGGTGCGGCGGCTCCTCGACCACTACCTGACCACGGCCGAGAGCGCGTGCGACAAGCTCTTCCCCGGGCGGCGGCGCTTCGGGGACGGCGAAGGGGGCGGTGGGGGCGCGGGCCGGGCCCGCGACGAGTTCGACCACCACGACAAGGCGCTCCACTGGCTCGACCAGCACCGTGACAGCCTGCTCGCGGCGGTGGACGCCGCCTACGACGGGGGACTGCTCTGGCACGCCGCGCGGCTCCCCCGCGAGCTGGGCTTCCACTCCAGCATCCGCGGTTACGACGCGAGTGCCAACGCGGCCCTGGAGAAGGGCGTCAGCGCGTCGCGGCAGCTCGGGGACCGGCCGCTGACCCGGCTGAACCTGATGAATCTGGCCATGGGCAAATGGCGCCTCGGGCAGCTGCGCGACGCGGTCGCCCGGCTGGAGGAGGCGGTCGAGCTGTCCCGGCGGATGAAGGACGTGCAGAGCGAGGCGGAGTGCCGGGCCCGTCTCGGCCAGGCGTGCAGCAGCATGGGCGAGCTGGAACGCGCGCTGCGGCTGTGCCAGGAGGCCAACGCCTGCGCACAGCAGCTCGGCTTCACCCGGCTCGACGGCTCGTCGCTGAGCACGCTGAGCCAGATCCAGGTACGGCTCGGACGGTTCGAGGAGGCGGCCCAGTCGGCGGAGCGGGCGGTCGACATCTTCAACTCGATCAAGGAGATCCAGCTCTCCGTCGACGCGCTGAGCAATCTCTCCCAGGCGATCGAGGGCCTCGGCCGCTTCGAGGAGGCGCTCGGCTGGGCCGACGCGGCGCTGGAACGGTGTCAGCGCATGAGCATGCCCTCCGTGCTGCCGCTCGTACTCGCCCGAAGGGCCGATGTGCTGGTGCGCATGGGCGAGCTGGACGAGGCGTCGGAGAGCGCGGGCCACGCGCTGGCCAAGGCCACCAGCAGCACCGACGACATCCACCGCGCCACCGTCCACCTCTCGGTCGGGCGCGTGCGGTACGCGCAGGGCGAGCTGGAGCTGGCCCAGGCCCAGCAGCTGCTGGCGCACGAGATCGCCTGCCGCATGGAGCTGCGCTACGACGAGGCGTGCGCGCTGTGGGGCCTCGCCCGCACCGCCGAGGCCCAGGGACACGAGCAGACGGCCCGCAGGCACCGCTCGGTGGCGGACAACCTCTTCGACCTCATGAACGTGCCGGAGACCGCGCGGTGAGTGCCCCGCGCCGGGCGGTGCCCGGCGCGGGGATCGGGCGGGTGTCCAGAGGGGAACGGGCAGGGAAGGCAAGTCGGGAGCATCAGCGGAGTCGAAAAGGCCGCCGGCCCTTCCAAAGGAGCTTCTTCATGCGCGTCACCGCTATCGCCGCCTCCGTCATCGCCCTCGCCGCGGTTCTCGGGGGAGTCACGGTCTCCGCCGACGGGCAGGAGACGGCCGGGCAGCGCACCGCCGCCGTCGCCCCCGCGACGCACGTCGTCCTCGCGGCGGACGCGGCCGTTCCGGCGCCGCGCGGCAACAACGGCAACGGCTGAGCCGGTGGGCCGCGGCCACCGGCCGCGGCCCACCGGTCGATGAGGCCGAACAGGCGCCTTCCGGGGCGAGTCTCGCGATCTCCGCGCGCCGCGATCCCGTACATGACAGCGAGGCTTCTACCCATCCTTACCGGGGGAACACAATGACCATTCGGGTGCTCATCTGTGACCAGCTGCCCGTGATCGCGGACGGTCTCAAGACCATCCTGGACGCGGTGCCGGACATCGACGTGATCGGTACGACCCACAACGGCATGGAAGCCATCGTTCTCGTGCGCACCACGCGGCCCGATGTCGTGGTCACGGACCTGAACCTCCAGACCATCTCCGGCATCGAGCTGATCCGCAGGCTCGGCAAGGAGGACGAGCCGCCCAACGTCGTCGTGTTCACCGCCTCCGACGCCGACAAGACCGTCAGCGACGTGCTGCACGCCGGTGCGAGCTGCCTGCTCGGCAAGGACGCCAGCCCGCAGGAGCTGATCACCGCGATCCAGGCGGCGGCCGCCGGACAGACCATGCTCGCGCCGAACATCGCCCAGCGCCTCGTCACCTGGTTCCGCGCGCAGCCCGAACCCCAGGAGACCGCGATGTGCCCGGAGGTGACCGAACTGACCCCGAGGGAACGGGAAGTGACCAGGATGGTGGCGCGGGGCATGTCCACCGAGGAAGTCGCCCGCGAACTGATCATCGGCGAGGCCACGGTCCGTACCCACCTCTACCGCGTACGCACCAAGCTCGGCGTCCGCGACCGCGCCGAGCTGGTCTCCCTGGCCTACCGCACCGGCCTCATCCACTCGGCCGGGGAGCCCCTCGGCGACGAGCGGCTCGTGCCGCAGAGGGGCCTGCGCGCCAGCTGACCCCTACGGCCCGGCCGTCGCCGCCACCGGAAGCTCTTCTCCGGCGGTGGCGCGCCGGGCCGTGCGGACGCGGTCGGCGCCGACCATCCGCCACAGCGCGGCGGGATCGCCGTACCGGGCGGACTCCGCGGCGGCCAGCCGGAAGTACCGGTGCAGCCCCAGCTCCGTCGTCATCGCGCGCACCCCGCAGCTCTGCATGCTCACCCGCACCACATCGCGGGCCGTCTCGGCGGCCATCGCCAGCGCCATGACCGGCGCGGTGCCCACGGCGTCCGGCTCGGAGTCGACCAGCCACGCCCCCCGGTACACCGCCGCCCTCGTCGCCCGCAACGCCACCATGGCCCGCGCCAACGGGAAGGCGACCGCGGGCAGATCACGCAGCCTGGTGCCGAACTGCCTCCGGAAACCGGCGTACTCCACCGCCACCTGATGTGCGCCGTCGGCGATGCCCAGCAGATAGGCGGCCTGCCGCAGCCGCGCCCGCGCGAGGACACCGGTGGGCGACTCGTCCAGAGCCCCGACCACGTCCGCCGCCCCGACCGGTGTGGCAGCGAACCGGACGACCGGCGGCCAGCACCCGCCTTCCACGCCGACACCCCTCGCCCCGCGCGGCACCGCGACGAGCACCGGCTCCCCGCCCGTCCTGGTCGCCACCAGGAACGTACCGGCGCCCGCGTCGTCGACCGTGGCCGCGCCGGTCAGCTCCCAGCCGCCCGCGCGCGGGGTCGCGGTGACCCCGCCGCCGGTCGGCAGCGCCTCAAGGCCGGCGAGCGCCGCGCCCGCCGGGCCGTCCAGCCCGGCCGCCACCGCGTCGGCCCGGTAGGGGTTTCCGCGTGCCGCGCGGCCCAGCTCCTCGCTGACGACCACACCGGCCGTAAGACCGAGGCCGAGCCCGCCGGCGGAGGCAGGGCGTTCGAAGTCGGCCGCCTCCAGCGCGTCGAGAACCGTCCGGGCGGGCCCGCGGGCACCGTCGGTCACCGGCGCGCCGTGCAGCTCCATCCGGGCGGGGACACCGGCCAGGCCCGTACGCAACGCCTTGCGCAGCTGGACGACGAGCGGATCGGGGGTGGGGTGCATGTCAGTGCTCTTCCTGTCCGATGGAGTCGAACGCGGCGGCCATGATCTGGAGCATCACCTCGGAGGTGCCCGCCGACAGCGTGAGCCCCGGCGCCTCCCGGTGGGCGGAGTCCAGGGTCAGGGCCGCCCTGGTGCGGTCCGCCCGCTGCCCGGGGCCGGGGATGTCGGTGGCCCACGCCGCGATGGCCTGGGCGAGTTCACTGCTGTGGTACTTGGCGACGGCCGTGGAGACCTGGTCGACCTGGTCCGAGGCGAGCCCGGAGAGGACCTCCCAGGCGAGGACGTGGTCGGCGGTGAGCGCGCCGTGCCAGCGGCCGATCTGTTCGAGATGCGCGTCGTGCGAGGAGTCCGGGTCGCGGTCGATCAGCGCCTCCAGGGCGGCGTCGAGCCAGTGTTCCGCCTTGAGGAAGTAGTCGAGGCCGGTGCGCTCGATGGCCAGCGCCTCGTTGAGCAGCGGCCATCCCTCGTCGCGCGGTCCGATGAGGTCGTCGCCCGAGACCGGGACCGCGTCGAGCTCCACCCGGTGGAAGTGCTCGTCGCCGACGCCGGGGATCATCGACACCGTCACCCCGGGCGCGCCCAGGTCGACCAGGAACAGGCTGATCCCCTGGTACTTCCCGGCGCCCGGCGTCGTACGGGCCGCGCAGAGCCCGTAGTCGACGAACCGTGTCTTGAGGCTGAACACCTTCGTGCCGGTGATGCGGTAGCCCCCGCCGTCACCGTCACCGTCGCCGTCCGGTTCGGCCACGGCACGCAGCGCGCCGAGGTCCGACGCCGCGTCCGGCTCCGTATAGAGCACCGAGGCGAAACGCTCGCCGCGGGCGATAGCGGGCAGGTGCCTTCGCCGCTGCTCGTCGCTGCCCGCCATCAGCAGGAACTGCCCGACGATCTGGATGGTGTTGACGTGCAGGGTGTCCGGGACCCCCGCCCGCACCAGCTCCTCGGCGACGATCGCCGCGTCGGTGAGCGGGCGGCCCTCGCCGCCGTACTCGACGGGCCAGTGCACGGCGAGCAGGCCCCGCTCGCCCAGCAGGCGGTAGAGGGGACGCGCGTCCGGCTCGACGCCGTCCGCGCCGGTGGCCGCAGCCGCGGCGGCCTGCACCTCGGGGGAGCGCAGCCTGGCGCGCACGTCCGCCCGGAACCGCTGTTGATCCTCGGTGAATCCGAACCGCATCTACGTCTCCTCAGAGGCGAGCGTCTCTTCGATCGCCGCGACCACCCGGCTCAACGCCGGTTCTGTGAACAGGGTGTAGTGGTCGGCGGGCACGCTTTCGGCCCGGAACGGGCCCGTGCACACCGTCCGCCACTGCTCTTCCATGGCGGGGTGGGGCGAGGCGGTGAGCACCGTGACCGGTCCGCCGTACGCGGCCGGGGGGCGGTACGCCTGCATCGACAGGGCGCAGGACCGGAAGGTCTCGAAGCGGGAGGTCAACTCCTGCTCGGTCAGCTCCAGTTCGACGCCGAGGCCCTTCAGGGTCTGCCCGACGTCGGCCGCTCCGGCGGCCGGGTCGTCGAGCACCGCGCGCACCTCCGGGCCGTCCCGCCCCGTCAGCCTGGCGACGTCGTGCACGAACCGCTGCCGCACCGTCGCCTCGTCGAGGGGGACGGTGTCCTCGTCGTAGGCGGCGTCCAGCAGGATCACCGGCGGCCGCTGCCCGGTCGTACGCTCGATCTGCCGGGCGACCTCGAAGGCGAGCACGCCGCCGTAGGACCAACCGGCCAGGCAGCACGACTCCGGCAGACCGCTCTGCGTCAGGGAGCGCGCGATCCTGGCGGCGGTCGCCGCCATCGCCTCGTGCGGGGCCACGGACGTGTCCCGCGGGTCGGCGGCGAAGCCCGTCACGCCGATGTCCCCGCGCAGGGCCCTGGACAACGGGATGTAGCAGAACAGTTCGCCGCCCGAGGGATGCACCAGGATGACCTGGGCGGGGCCCGCGGCACGCATCACCACCGGCGGCCGGTCGGCGTCCTTTGAAGCGACCGGAGCGACCGAAGCGACCGAAGCGGCCGGGGTGGCCACCTGCCCGGACAGGCTCTCCAGCGCGTCGAGCGGATCGCCGTCATCACTCCGTGCGGCGCGCGCGGCGTCGATGGTGGCGGCCAGGTGCGCGACGGTCGGCGAGGCGAAGAAGTCGCCGAGCGCGATCTCCACCCCGAACCTGCGGTTGATCGCCGACATCAGCTGGACGGCCTGGAGGCTGTTGCCGCCCGCCAGGAAGAAGTCGTCGCGCACGCCGATCCGGTCGTCGTGCAGCAGCGGGGCGAGCACGTCGTGCAGCAGCCGCCGTTCCGTCACGGTGAGCGACTCGTCGCTCGGGCCCTCGCCCGTCCGGCTGAGGTCCGGCGCGGGGAGCCTGCGCCAGTCGACCTTGCCGCTGCTGGTGAGCGGCAGTTCGTCGAGCACGACGAAGTACGACGGGATCATGTACGAGGGCAGGCGCGCGCCCAGATGCTCGCGCACCGCGGGCACCTGCTCCTCGGTGACCCCGGTCAGGTAGCCGACCAGGTACTTGTCGCCGTTGTCGTCGGCCCGCGTGCGCACGCTGACCGGCCCGATGCCCTCGAAGCCGGTCAGCGCCGACTCCACCTCGCCCAGCTCGATCCGCAGCCCGCGGATCTTGACCTGCTGGTCGAGCCGGCCGAGGAAGACGAGCCGTCCGTCCGGCAGCCGCTTCACCAGGTCGCCGGTCCGGTAGAGCCGGCCGCCGGGCGCGGTGCCGAACGGGTCGGGGACGAACTTCTCCGCGGTCAGCTCGTCGCGGTCGAGGTAGCCGCGCGCGAGACCGCCGCCGCCGACCACCAGTTCGCCCGGCACACCGACGGGCACCTGGCGCAGGTCGCGGTCGAGGACGTGTGCCACGTGGTTGGCCATGGGCAGGCCGATCGGCGGCGAGGTGTCCCAGGTGCCCGGGCACTCCTCCACGATCATCGTCACCGTGCACTCGGTGGGACCGTAGCCGTTGAACAGCCGCCTGCCCGGGTTCCACCGGTTCACCAGCTCACCGCTGAACGCCTCGCCGCCGACGAACGCGATGCGCAGGTCGGTGAAGTTCTCGGGCGCCAGCAGCGGCATCACGGTCGGCGGCAGGTCGATCACGGTGATCCCGGCCTGCTCCATCAGCGCCTGCAACCGGTCGATGGACAGCCGCTCGTCGTCGGTCGCCAGACACAGGCGCGCGCCGGTCAGCAGCGCCGAGAACGTCTCGAAGACGGAGACGTCGAAGGTCGACGAGGCGAAGCCGAGCACCCGGTCGGCCGGGGTCAGCTCGAACAGGTCGCGCGTGGAGTCGATGAAGTTGACGACGCCGCGGTGTTCGAGCAGGACGCCCTTCGGCTTGCCGGTGCTGCCGGAGGTGTAGATGACGTACGCGACATCACCGGGCCCCGCCGCGAGCGGGGGATTCCCGCCGGGCAGCGCCGCCAGTTCCTCGCGGACGTCGTCCAGCGTCACGACGGGCGCGCCGACCTCGGCCACCGTCTTGGCGACGTCGGCGTGGGCGATCACCGTGCACAGCTCCGCGTCCGCGGCGATCTCCGCGACCCGCGCGGGCGGATGCGCGGGGTCCAGCGGCACGTAGGCGGCGCCGGTCTTGAGCACCGCGAGGATCGAGGCGGGCACGTCCACGTTCCTGCGCAGGCAGAGGCCGACCCGCATGCCGGGCCCGACGCCGCGCTCGCGCAGCAGGGCGGCGAGCCGGTTCGCCCGGGTGTTGAGTTCGACGTAGCTGGTCGCGGCGCTGGTGACGACGACCGCCACGCTCTCCGGGGCCTCACGGACGCGCGCCTCGAACTCCTCCACGATGGTGGCTTCGCGGATCGGCCGCATCGGACCCTTGCTGACCTCGTCGAGGAACTCCTTGTCCGCACGGCTCAGCACCTCGGCGGCGGAGAGCGGGGTGTCCGGGGCCGCGGTCAGGGTGCGCAGCAGCCCGTCGTAGTGCCGGGCGAACCTGGCGACACTGCATGCGTCGAACAGGTCGGTGTTGAACTCGACGCGCAGCACCGCGTCGGCGCCGGGGGCGGACTGCTCCGCCAGGCTCCAGCTCATGTCGTACCGGGAGGTGCCGGTCGGGACGGTCTCGCGCCAGGTGTCGAGGCCCGGCAGACCGGCCGTGGCGGCCGCGCTCTGCACGCCGAACACGATCTGGAAGACGGGGGAGCGCGACGGGTCGACGACCGGGTCCGCCGCGTCGATCAGCTTGTCGAGGGGCAGACCGCCGTGCTCGTACGCCTCGGCCGACACGCGCGTGACCCGCCGGACGAGGTCGCGGAAGGTCGGGTCGCCGGAGAGGTCCGCGCGCAGCACCCGCATGTCGGTGAAGAGGCCGACGACCGAGGCCAGGGCGGCGTGCGTGCGGTTCGCGTCCGGCGAGCCGATCACCAGGTCGTCCAGGCCCGAGTAGCGGTGCAGCAGGGTGAAGAAGGCGGCGACGAGCACGTCGTACGGCTCCGCGTCCTCCGCACGCGCCAGTGCCGCCGCCCGCTCCACACCCTCGTGCCCGACGAGGAAGCTGGCGCCGTCGCCCGCGAAGGTCCGGGTGTCACCGCGCGGCCGGTCGGTCGGGAACTCCAGTACCTCGACACCGGCCAGCTTGTCCCGCCAGTACGCGGCCGCCCCGTCCAGGTCGCCGCCGCGCGAGCGCGCGCGTTGCCACGCCGCGTAGTCCGAGTACTGCACGGGGAGTTCGGGCAGCCGGGGCGTGTCGCCGTCGCGCGACGCCCGGTAGCACTCGGCGAGTTCACCGATCAGCACCTCGCGCGACCGGGCGTCGCACACGAGGGGAGGTACGTCGAAGACGAAGAGGTGGTCGTCCGGCGCGACCCTGATCAGCTTCGCGCGCCACACCGGCGCCCGGCTCAGGTCGGACGGCGTGCCGCCGGGCCGCTCCACCAGCGTCCGCGCGGCGGCGAGCCGCTGCTCGTGGTCAGCGCCCTCGGCCTCGATCAGCGGCAGTTCGACCTGGACCTCGTCCACGACCACCTGCATCGGACCGCCCTCGCGCTCCACGATCACGGTCCGCAGGGCGTCGTGCCGGGCCACGACCGCGGCCAGCGCCGAGCGCAGCGCGGGCACGTCGAGGCCGCCGCGCAGGCGCAGGCAGAGCGCGTTTCCGGCGGCGGGGCTCTCCGGCGCCGGGCCGTCGATGAAGCGCAGGGTCTCCTGCGCGTACGACAGCGGCACCGGGCCCGTGTCACCGCGCGGCGTCGGGCCCCGCCTCGCCGCGGCGTCCGCCTGCTCCCTCAGCCGCGTCAGGAACCGCGCGCGGCGCTCCGCGGGCAGCGCGGCGAGGCGCTGGGTCATGTCGGTCACCTGAGGCTCCTTACGGGCGGCGGCGCGTCGGTCGCCCGGTCGTCCGCGCGCACGGGCAGGTGGGCCAACTCCGAGATGGCGAGGGTCAGTACGTCGATGCCCCGCATGTAGTCCGAGAGGACGATGTGCTCGTCGTCGGCGTGGTCGAGGCTGCTGTCACCCGGGCCGTAGGTCGCCATCGGGATGTCCCAGACCTCGGCGAGGGTGTTCATGTCCGAGGTGGCCGTCTTCACCACGAGGCGTGGCTGGGCGTGCAGGCGCCGGACACCGGAGACCAGCGAGCGGACCACCGGGTCGGCGCGGCCCACCCGGCAGGCCGCCACCGAGTTGAGGACCTCCAGGTTGCCGGCCGGCAGCCGCTCGCGCAGCCCGTTCACCAGCCCGTCGACGTCGAAGCCCGGCGGGATGCGGATGCTCAGGTCCGCCGTCGCCGAGGTCAGGTCCCCGTTGAGCTGGCACAGGGTCGCGCCCGGCTGGTCGAACACGCCGTGGCTCGCGTCCGGTCCGAGCAGCTCGACCAGCGTGTCCCAGCAGGCGACGGCGAGTTCGGACGCCTTCGGCACCGGGTTGCTCGGGTGGGTGGCGGGGCACTTGACGGTGTAGCGCAGATCGAGCTTGCCCTTGTAGCCGAGCACCACGCTCGACCAGCCGCTGGGCTCACCGATGATCAGCGCGTCCGGCCGGTCGTGGGTGGCCCGGACCGCCATCGCGCCGCGCGAGCGCGGGGTCTCCTCCTCGACGACGCCGATCACCACGATCCGGCCGGGGAAGTCCACCGCGCCGGCCGCGGCGCAGATCATCGCCGCGAGCGGTCCCTTCGCGTCCACCGCGCCGCGGCCGTAGAGCCTGCCGTCCTCGGAGCGGACCGGGACGTGGCCCGAGACCGTGTCCAGGTGGCCGAGGAGCATCAGGGTCGGTCCCGCACCGCGCTCGATCACGCCGATCACGTTGCCCACGCCGTCGATGTGCGCCTGGAAACCCAGGTCGGTCATCGTCTCGGCCAAGTAGTCGGCGAGCGCGCGCTCTTGGTAGGACGAGGAGGGGATCTCCAGCATCTTGCGCAGCAGTCCGGTGGCGTACGTCTCGGTGACGTTGCCCGACGATGTGAACGCCCAGTTCATCGTTGCGCTCGTTCCAGTAGGTGGTCGACGATGTGGTCCGCGACGTCGACCTGGTCGGCGAGCGCGGCTTGGAAACCGGAGAACTCCACCCGGTGGTTGACCTCCAGGACCAGCAGCCTGCCGTCGCGGTCCTCGATCAGATCGACACCGGCGATGTCGGCGCCGACGGCGGCGGCCGCGTCGAGGGAGAGCTTGGTGATCTCCGGTGTCACCTCGCACGGCAGGGCCTGCCCGCCGAGTGCCACGTTGGTGCGCAGGGACTCGCCGGTCCGGTAGACGGCGCCGAGCACCCGGCCGCCGACCACGATCACCCGGATGTCCCGGTCGGGCTTCTCGATCAGTTCCTGTACGTACCCCAGGTGCGACTGCGGGCCGGGCAGCGCGGCGGCGTACTCCAGCACGCCCTCCGCGCTCGCCCGGTCGGGCAGCTGGACGATCAGCCGGCCCCACGAGCCGACCAGCGGTTTGATCAGCGCCGGGTAGCCGATGGTCTCCAGGGCGTCCAGCGCGGCCTGCGGGGTGAGGCCGAGCGCGGTGCGCGGTGTGGGCACCCCGGCGGCCTCCAGGGCCAGCGTGGAGCGCCACTTGTCGCCGCACACCTCGGTGGCGTCGGCGCTGTTGACCACTTCGACGCCCGCCGCGGCGAGGCAGCGGGCCGCGTACGCGGCACGGACCTGGCCGATCTCCCGGTTCAGGGCGAGGCCCCAGGGCAGCTCGCGCCGCCCCGCCTGGAACCACTGCCGACGCGTGTCGACGTGGTCGAAGGGGACACCGCGCCGGTCGAACGCGTCGAACAGCCGTTTCTCGTCCGCGCCGACCCTGCTGGCGAGCACCGCGATCCTGCGGTCACCCGGGCGCTCTGGTGTCGCTGACACGTGACCTCCGTATTAGAACCACTGAATGGGCCGGTCGGTACCACCGGCCTGCCGCGTGAAAAGGAATCTACGAGCACACCGGAGCCGTGTGCATCCGCGACAAGTTCATGTACGGCGACGCATCGCGTTGACTTTCAACCCCCCTGACTGCGAAGTCTGCTTACCCGCCCGCGGCCGACCCCGTGCCACGCTTGAGCGGATTCGCATACCTGCCGCATTGGCTCACTGCGCGCTTTTCGTTCGGCTGTATCCAGCCGCGCCCGAGACGAGGGGGAAAACGTGGAACACACATCGGAGCGGATACCGGTGCTCGCTTTGTGGAGCGCGCCGCGCTGCCGCTCCACCGCATTCATGCGGATGATGACGGAGCGGGGCGACCACGTCGTCGTGCACGAGCCGCTCTCCCGGGTCGTCGACTTCGGTGAGGTGGAGGTCGGCGACCGCATCGCGCACTCCGAGCAGGAAGTGCTCGCGGAACTCCGTGCCATCGCGGCGCACAAGCCGGTGTTCTTCAAGGACACCACGGACTTCGCCTACCCGGCGCTCCTCGCCGACAAGGCCTTCCTCTCGGCCGCGACCCACACCTTCATCATCCGGGACCCGGCCGAGGCCATCGCCTCGCACCACGCGCTCAACCCGGAGCTGGGCCGCGACGAGATCGGCTTCGCCCGGCTGTACGAGATCTTCACCGCGGTGCAGGACGCCACCGGGACCACGCCGGTCGTCATCGACTCCGACGACCTGCTCGACCGGCCGGCCGAGACCGTGCGGGCGTACTGCTCGGCGGTGGGCATCCCCTTCCTCCCGGACGCGCTGAGCTGGCAGCCGGGGATGCGCTCGGAGTGGCAGACGACCAGCAAGTGGCACAAGTCGACCAGCGAGACCTCCGGTTTCAAGCGCGGCTCCAGCGACGGCGCCGAGAAGGTCGCGGCGGACCCGGTGCTGCGCGCCTACCGCGACTACCACCAGCCGTACTACGAGAAGCTGCGCGCCGTCGCGCTGCGGCCATGAGCGTGAACTGTGAATGAACGGGCTAGGTTCGGAATGCAGAACGGCTTTCCAGTGAGGTGGGTCACTTGACGGACATTTCGGTGTCCTCCGCCAGGACCGGTCTTTGCGATACGGTCGATATCTCCGGCCATCGCAACAACACGGCGATCTCCGCGGCGACGGAGACCAAAGCGGGGGCATTCAACGTATGGGGAAACTCGTTCGCGGCGGAATATCTGCCCGCGGGCGAGAGCCTCGTCCACGTGGACGGTGTTCCCTTCGAGTTTCCTCCGGTCTGCGACGGACCGGACAACGTCCGCTGCGCCGGACAGTTCATCCGCGTACCCGAGGGCCGCTACGACTGGATCCACGTCCTCGCCGCGTCCGAGCGGCGCAGTGAGGAGACCGTCGAGCTGACCTTCGCCGACGGCTCGGTCGACCCGGAACCGCTGCGGGTCTCCGACTTCTGGGCGGCGCCCGCGTGGTTCGGCGAGGTCAAGGCGTTCGAGAGCCTCGTCATGCACTACCCGCACCACGTGCAGCGCGGCGTGCCCGCCGTCATGTGGGCACAGCGCGTGCCGGTGACCCGGCGCGCCGGCCTGACCGGCATCCTGCTCCCCCGCAACGTCGCCGTACACGTCTTCGCGGTCACCCTCCAGCGGACGGAGTCCTGACATGACCGTCGACATGACGTCACGGACGTACATGATCACCGGGCCGGAACCCGAGTGGTGGTACCGCGACCTCATCAGCTGCCTCCAGTCCACGTTCGGTTCGCTCCTCATACGGGAGGGCGCCGACCCGCTGGCCGTGCTCGGCGCGGGCTGGCAATTCCTGCACCTGCCGGGCGACGTCAGGTCCGAGGAGTTCTACTACCCCTGCGCCCCCGACGAGTCCGGCGCCGCCGACCTCGGCGCCGCGCTCGCCCCCCACCACCAGCTGCGCTCGCGCTGGTGGCAGCCCGCCGACGAGAACGACGTCTGGCGCGAGGTGCGCGAGACGCTGGCCGGCAACCGGCTCGTCATCGCCGCCGTGGACAACTACCACCTGCCGTTCCGGCCCGCGTACGGAGACGTGCACGCCGCGCACCTCGTGGTGATCTACGGCCTGGACGAGACCCGGGGCGTGGTCTACGTCGCGGACGCGATGCCGCCCGCCTTCCGCGGCGCCGTCCCGATCGAGGAGTTCCTGCGCAGCTGGGGCTCGGCGAACCCGAACGACGTCCAGGACGCCTTCTTCAGCGACGCCCGCATCGGCAGGCGCTGCCTCGACGTCCGCCTCGACGCGCCGCCCGCGCCGCTCACCCCCGAACTGCTCGGCGGCTACCTGCGCACCGACAACGAAGGCTTCACCACGGCCACTTCGTCCCGCACCGGCCTCACCGGATACGACGAGTTCGCCGCCGAACTCCTCGACCGGTGCCGGGCCGGGGACGCCGGGGCCCTGCGTGAGCTGTACCCGTTCGGCTGGGGCATGCAGGCGCAGGCCTCGCTCCACGGCGAGCTGCTGCGCCGCTGCGGCCGCCAGTGGGACGACCCGGCGCTGGCCGGGGCGGGCCGGGCGGTCGAGGCCGTCGCGCACGCCTGGACCGGACTGCGCTTCACCGGCGCGCACGGGCTCGACGACCCGCGCGCCGCCTCACCCGACATCGCGCACCACACCACGGTGCTGCGCGGCGCGTACGCACGCGCGGTCGACGCCGTCGGCGCCGTGGCGGCGCGACTGTGACCGTGTGGACCGTGTGCCGAACGACCGACGTGACCCTGTGGAGGGGAGTTCGATGAGCAAGCTGGCAGCGTTCGGCGGCACGGCCACCGTGCCGAGGGACCGGCGCCATGTGCAGTGGCCGTTGGTCGAGGACGAGGACCGCAAGGCCGTCCTCGACGCGCTCGACGGCGCGAGGATGGTCTCCGACACCGACGGCGTGAACTCGGTCTCCGTCCTTGAGGAGAAGTGGGCCACCCGCTTCGGCCACGAGCACTGCGTCGCGGTCTCCAACGGCACCGCGGCCCTCTCCCTCGCCCTCGCCGCGCTCGGCGTCGGACCGGGGGACGAGGTGATCGTGCCCGCGCTCAGCTTCATCGCCACCGGGCTCGCCCCCGTGCACCAGATGGCCGTCCCCGTCTTCGCCGACATCGACCCGGTCACCTTCAACATCGACCCGGACGACATCGAGCGCCGGATCACCCCCCGGACCAAGGCGATCATCCCCGTCCACCTGCACGGCGCCCCCGCCGACATGGACCGGATCACCGAGATCGCGCGCAAGCACGGCCTCGCGGTCGTCGAGGACGCCGCACAGGCCCCCGGCGCGACCCACCGCGGACGGCCGGTCGGCGCCCTCGGCGACGCGGGCGCCTTCAGCCTCCAGGTCAGCAAGAACATCCCGACCTGCGGCGAGGGCGGCCTGCTCGTCACCCGTAACTCCGAGCTGGCCGAGGCGATGCGCCGCGGCAGACAGTTCGGCGAGGTGATCGAGAGCGGCCGCGAGCGCGACTACGTCTCGTACGGCCTGGGCTGGAACCACAAGATCAACGCCCTCCAGGCCGCGTTCACCAACGCGCAGCTCGACCGCTTCGACGGCTACGAGCAGGCGCGGCAGCACAACGTCACCGAGTTCCTCGGGCGCCTCGCCGAGCTGCCCGGACTGCGGGTGCCGACCGCGCTGCCGGACACCACCCACGCCTGGCACATCCTGCGGTTCCGCTTCGACCAGGCCGCGTTCGGTCTGGACGGCGTGCGGCCCGAGGCGCTGCGCGGGGCGCTGCGGCGGCTGCTGCGCGCCGAGGGCGTACCGATGTCGCAGTACCAGCTGATGCCGCTGCCCGACCAGAAGGTCTTCGTGGACCGCTCCGGCTTCGGCTCGGGCTACCCGTGGTCCGTGACCGGCGCGCCCGGCACCACCGCGGGCGAGGGCTACCCGGTGACCCGCGCGGTCATCGCCGACTCCCTGACCATCCAGAAGCGCCACCTGCACCCGGGGGCGGGCGAACTGCTCGGCCTCTACGCCGACGCCTTCGAGAAGGTGTGGGCCAACCGCGACATGGTCGCCACCCTCGCCAAGGCGGCGTCATGACCGTCGCCCAGGTCCTTGAGCGGGACACCCTGGACACGGTCGCCGCACGCATCCGCGCACACGTCGTCGACATGTGCGCGGGGCCCGAGGGCGGCCACCTCGGCGGCGCCTTCTCCTGCGCCGACGTGCTGACCGCGCTGTACTTCTCGGTGCTGAACGTGGACCCGGAGCGCCCGGACGACCCGGACCGCGACCGCTTCCTGCTCAGCAAGGGCCACGCCGCCGTCGGCCTGTACGCCACGCTGGCCGAGCGCGGCTTCTTCCCGGTCGGGGAACTCGCCGGATACGGCCGCCCCGGCAGCAGGCTGATGGGCCACCCGGTGCGCGCGGTGCCCGGGGTGGAGATGCCGACCGGTTCGCTCGGCCACGGGCTCGCCCTTGGCTGCGGGTTCGCGCTGGCCGCCCGGTACGCGGGCAGCGCCTCGCGCAGCTTCGTCCTGCTCGGCGACGGCGAACTCCAGGAAGGCTCGGTGTGGGAGGCGGCCATCGCGGCCGCTTCGCTGAAGCTGGACCGCCTGGTCGCGGTGGTGGACCGCAACGGCCTCCAGCTGACCGGCGCCACCGACGGCATCGCCCCGATGGAGCCGCTGGCCGACCGCTGGCGCAGCTTCGGCTGGGCCGTGCGCGACGTGGACGGCCACGACCCGGACGAGCTGGCGGAGCACTTGGGCGCCGCGCCGTGGGAGCCGGGCAAACCGAGCGTGCTGATCGCCCGCACGGTCAAGGGCCAGGGCCTGCCGTTCCTGGAGGGCCGCAGCTCCAGCCATTACGTGACCCTCTCGCCACGCAACCACGCACGGGCGGTACGCGCCCTACGAGCCACGGAGGCCGCAGAATGAGCCGCGCGACCCGCGAGGCCTACCGGGACAGCCTGCTTCCGCTCCTGGGGCGGCACCCCGAGCTGATGTGCCTGGACTCCGACACCGGTCTGTTCAACGCGGAGTACGCCGCGACCGCCGGTGACCAGTACCTCAACCTCGGTATCGCCGAGCAGAACCTGATGGGCGTGGCCGCCGGGATGGCCGCGTGCGGGCGGATCCCGTTCGTCAACACGATGGCCGCCTTCGCCACCTCCCGGGCACTGGAGGCCATCAAGATCGACATCGCCTACAACCGGCTGCCGGTCCGCATCATGGCCACCCACGGCGGCCTCGCCGCGGGCCACCTCGGCCCGACGCACCAGGCCCTGGAAGACCTGGCGGTGATGCGCGTACTGCCCGGGATGACCGTGGTCGTGCCCGCCGACGCCGCCGCCACGGAAGCGTTCGTCGAGCAGAGCGTGAGCCTGCCGGGACCGCTCTACGTCCGGCTCGGCCGCAAGCCCACCCCGGCGCTGCCCGCGGCGCCGCCGCCGGTCATCGGGCAGGCGCAGACGCTGCGGCAGGGCGGCGACGTGGTGCTCGCGAGCTGTGGTCCGTACCCCGTGCTCGCGTGTCTCGCCGCGGCGGACGCCCTGGCCGGACACGGCATCGAGGCCACGGTGTTGAACATGCACACGCTGCGGCCGTTCGACACCGAGACGCTGGTGGCCGCCGCACGGCCGGCCTCGCTCGTGGTGACGCTGGAGGAGCACTGGCGCAGCGGCGGCCTGGGCGGCGCGGTCGCCGAGGCGCTGTCGGAGGCGGCGCCCACCCGGGTGGTGCGCCTTGGCATGCCGGATCAGTTCGTCAGCGAGGTGGGCAACCAGGAGCACCTGGTCGCGCACTACGACCTCACCGCGGAGCGGGTCGTGCGGGAGGTGCGTGCCGCTCTCGACGGGGCGGGATCGCCGGCCGGTTCCCCGGCCGGTTCTCTCGCCGGTTCTCTGAGCTGACGACAACGACCGAGCGGGCCACCCTCGATTCGAGGGTGGCCCGCAGTGGTGTGTGCGAGGTGCTTCAGACGCTGGGCGGGGGCACGATGCGGTAGTCGAGCGTGCTGATGACGGCCGCCACGCGCTCGCGCAGCAGGCTCACGGAATCGGCGGTGACCGTGAAGCCGAGGAAGAAGTTCTCCTGCTCCAGGTTGCTGACCTGGTAGCCGTCGACGACGTCCGCGTCGCCGACGCCGGGCAGTGCGCGCAGGTCGTCCGCGCCGGTGCGGATCTCGACGGTGCCCAGCTCGTCGGCCTCCACATAGACCAGGCCGGTGACCGGCAGGTCGGGGACCGGGACCAGCTCTTGCGGGTCCAGGGTGTACTCGCCCAGCGACATGGAGACGTACGCGTCGATCGGGTCGACCCCGCCGGGCCCGTGGACCGCCGGGAAGTGCATGCCGCGCCCGGGCCGGGGATTGATCTCCACCAGCTCCGTCCGGCCGTCCTCGGTGGTCCGGCCCTCGACGTGCAGCCAGAGCTGGTCGAGGCGGAGGTCGGCGCAGAGCGCGCTGACCGCCTCGCTGAGATCACGTACGCCCTCGCGGATGTGCTTCCGCTGGGGCGGATGGAGGTTGATCCCCGCGTCGTGGTGCCTGGTCTCGTCCAGGTCGGGCTTCTCGCCCGCGAGTATCGGGTGGAAGCGACCGGCGACGACGGGGCCGTCCACGGTGTACTCCGTACCGGGCAGGTACTCCTCGACGATCAACTCGATCCCGGCGAGGCCTAGTTCGGCGAGGCGGCGCCGGTAGGCGAGGAGGTCGTCGGGCCCGTCGACCCGGCTGACGAGCCGCGAGGCCCCGGACTCGCCCGAGGGCTTGATGATGGCGGGGAAGAAGTCCACCTCCGCCGGGTCGTCGGAGAAGCGCATGCCGGAGAGCCCGAGGGCCCGCATGCGTTCCCGGACCCGCGTCTTGCTGAGCAGCACCTCGCGGCCGGGGTCGGCGCCCGGCAGGCCGTAGTGCGCGGCTATCTCGATCTGCCAGGGCATCAGCACTTCGAGCAGGTTGACGACGGCGACGGGGTCGATGCCCCGCCCGTCGAGCCGGGCGGCCAGCGTGGACAGGTCCTCGCTGTCCCAGTCCAGCAGGACGTGGTCGTCGCAGAGGCCGCGGTTGCGGTCGTCGGGAAGATCGGAGATCAGCACCGGACTCAGGCCGCGGGCGCGCAGCCTTTCGACGGCCGGGGCCACGCCGCCGGCATTCCATCTGGAGAGGATGAGTACGGATTTCAAGCCGCTACCGCCTATCGGGAACTGTTGTCGTACAGATGGTCCTCTTCGATCTGCCGCAACTTCTGATAGTCGGCGAGAAGCTGTGCCGGATCGTCGGAGATGAGGAATACGTATCCGGGCTGTGTGGCCACATCGATCGTCCGGCCGATCGGCTGCCCCTCCGAATGCCTCATCACGGTGAAGACGTGGGACGGCAGCGCGCGAATGGCGGCCATCGCCTCGTGGGAGGGGATGACGCCGTGCTCCAGCGGATTGATGAGATGGACGAAGCGGTGGTGCTGGAGCAGCTGGTACGCGGTGGTGGGCAGGCGGTCGAACTCGTCCGGTTTCGCCACGGACAGCGCGAGCATCTCCACCTGGTTGGTGCCGAAACAGCGGTTGTTGATCTCAAGGACCTGGCCGCCGCCCATGCGGGCCGCGCTCTCCACGAGCACCGGGCCCCTGGAGGTCATCATCACCTCGGTGTGGCCGGCCGCGTTGCGCACCTCCAGGGCGTCGAGCACCTGGTGGGTGTACGTCTCCAGCTCCCTGGCGACCGGATCGTCGGGGGCGAGCGGCTCGTTGTAGTCGTAGATGATGTTGCCGCCGGGGAGCCTGAGCTTGAAATAGCGCCAGATCTCGACGGTGTGGTGCCCGCCGTCACGGCTGACGGTATTGACGAAGTACTCGTCGCCCTCCAGGAACTCCTGGGCGAGCACCGTGGTGTTGGGCATTCCGTGGCGGTCGGTGCTGTGCAGAATTCTCTCGTGGACGGCGCGGATCTGTTCCGGGGAGGAACACGCCACCACGTTGTCCGTGCTGGAGCTCGCGACCGGCTTCAGGATGACCGGATAGCCCACGGTCGCCTCGGCCCACGCGATGATCTCCTCGACATCGGTCGAGACCATGCTCGCCGCGTGCGGGAGGCCGGCGTCGCGCAGTGCGAGGGCCATCTCGAACTTGTTGCGGCGGGCGGTCGGGCGGCTCATGCCGTTGCCGGGGGTGCCGAGTTCGGCGGAGAGCTGGTCGGCGAGTTCGACGCCCGCCTCCTGGCCGGCGATCACATGGGTGACCCCGTGCCGGCGCAGCACGGACGCGGTGGCCTCGACGTCGCCGAAGTGCCGGACGTCGTCGACGAAGGTCCCGGGGGAGCCGGTCAGGAGGACGTCCGGATGGGGGGACCGGACGTGCACGCACTCGATGTCGTACTGGTCGAGTACGGCGGGCAGGAGGCCCCCTGTCGAGTAGGCGTCGACAATCGCCACGCGCTTCGTTCGTGTACCGAGGTTCGTCGGCATCGTCAGCCACTTCCCTTCTGGGTTGGGTCGGCCGGGGTTAGAGGGGGTGGAGGCCGGGGAAGGTCAGGCCGAGGGTTTCGGGCCATCCCATGCGGATGTTGAGGCATTGCAGGGCGTTGCCTGCGCCGCCTTTGACGAGGTTGTCCAGGGCGGCGATCGTGGTCAGGCGGCCGGTGTCCTCATCGAGGGCGTAACCGACGTCGCAGTAGTTGGAGCCCAGCAGGATCTTGGGGTCGGGGTAGCGGAAGATGCCGCGCTGGTGGGCCACCACGCGCACGAAGGGCTCCTCGGCGTACTGCTCACGAAAAGCCCGCCGCACGGTCTGTTTGTCCACGCCCGGGCGCAGGGTGGCGTGGCAGATGGTCTGTACTCCGCGGACCGCCTCCACGCCGGTGGCGGTCATCGCCGCGGGCAGGCCCAGGTGGCGGGTGATCTCCGCTTCGTGACGGTGCCCGGTGGGGGCGAACACGCGCATCGCGCCACTGCGTTCGGCATGCAGGTTGGCAGGGCCCGCGGTGGCACCCGAGCCGCTGGAGCCGGTACGGGCATCGAACTGCGCCCCCGCCTGAACCTCGATCAGATCCCGGGCGACCAGCGGATACAGGGCCAGCACACCGGCCGCCGCCATACAGCCGGGCACACTCACCATGTCGGCGCCGCGCAGGGCCTCGCGGTGCAGTTCGGGAAGACCGGGCACGAACTCGTCCAGCAGATGCGGCGCCTCGTGCTTCTCCCCGTAATACCGCTCGAACACCTCGGTGTCGTTGAGCCGGAAGTCCCCGGTCAGGTCGATGACCAGCTTCGCCCGCTGGCTCCACTCCTCCACCTGCCCCATCGCCACCCGGTGCGGCAACGCCAGGAACACCGCATCACACTCCGCGACCTCCTCCGCCGAGCAGAACAGCAGATCGGTCGCGGCCCGCAGATTCGGATGCACCCCATCGACCCGCTTACCCGGGAAACGCGAGGAGACCGCCCCCACCACCTCCACCTCGGGATGCCCGATCAACAACCGCAACAACTCACCGCCGATATAACCCGCCGCACCCACCACCGCAACCCGGATCACCGGCACACCCCGCTCACAGACCCGCTCAAGCCCACCACCACGACATCCTCCCGACGCTGGAAGTACTCGATCGACCGGACGGCACAACCCAACCGCCGTATCGAAAAAGCAACTTACGTAGCGGCCCGCGCTCGGCGCGTCCGCGAAAGGCGCATCCGCCACGACGCGCCGGACTGACATTGCCGCCGCACGACTACGCGTCCGGATTACTCGGCCGGAACCCGGCCCATGCCACCCTCGAATCCGGTCGTCGGGTTCCAAGCCGGGCTTTCGGTAGACCTCACAACACCAGACCTCGGGAGGTAGCGGCTTGAAATCCGTGCTCATCTTCTCCAAGCAACACTTCGGCGGAGTACCCCTTATCGCCGGGCAACTGCGCGCCCGCGGCCTGCGTTCGGTGCTCGTCTCCGAGCTTCCCGACAATCGGCACCGGGACAAATGCGATGACCATGTAGTGTTCGACTGGTTCGGCGAGGAGCTGCCCGTACTCGCGGCCCGGCTCGAAGAGCGCGGAATCGAACCCGTCGCCGTCGTCAACCTCCTCGAATCGTTGTCGCACTGGCAGATGGCCGTGGCCGCGCACTACGCCGTCCCGGGTGCCGACGAGAGCCGTCATGTGCTGCTCAGCAAGGTGCTCGTCCGCGAGCACATGCGGGCGCTCGGCCTTTCCGACCTGCGTTTCTCCGGTGATCCGGCGACAGTGGACTTCTTTCCCGCCATCGTGAAACCCGCACGCGATTCCGGGGCCTCCCGGCTGGTCAGCCGCGTCAATGGGCCGGATGAACTCCGCGCCTACCAGGACCGTCTCGCGGAAGCGGGTCTCGCCGACACCGAGTTGATCGTCGAGGAGTATCTGTCCGGGGTCGAGTTCTCCGTGGACGGCCCTGTCGTCGACGGGAAATTCCATCCGCTCCTGACGGTCGAGAAGCCCGAGCACGACCAGGTGAAGCACCACGACGCGGGACTCGAATTCCACCCGCCCGAGCAGGAGCACGTGCGTGAGGGGGTGCGCGTCCTCTGCGAGAGGGTCGACGCGTTCTGCGCCGATCTGCGCCTGGATCAGTTCTGGCTGCACTTCGAGGGCCGCTCCACCGAGGACGGCAGGACGGAACTCATCGAGATCAATCCGCGTTTCGGCGGCGGCATGATCCCGGCGGCGGTCCGCGAGGTCAGCGGGATCGACCCGATCGAGGCGGTCGTCTCCATGGCACTCGGCGAATTCAAGCTCGACGGGCCGATGCCCCTCCGCGAACGGCCGGTCATCGGCTGGATCGACATGGAGGGCGACGAACTCGGCACGGTCGAGGTCAGCACCACAGAAGACGACCTGCGTGAACTGCCCGGCATGGTCGGCGCACAGATCACCAATGGATACCGGATCACCGACCTGGAGCAGGAGAACTTCTTCCTCCGCTTCGCGGTCACCGCCGATTCCGTGAGTCAGTTGCGTGAACGTGTGGAGACCGTCCGGAACAAGATTGATTACCGCATCACAAGCGAGGGGGGCGAGTGAGTACTGACACAACGACCTGGGCGTACACCGGTCGGCGATACACCATGTATCGCTTCCCGACGGATGTGGCGCACGACCTGAAGGCGCTGAACACGCCCGACAATTGGCATGCGCTGCTCGCGTGGGTCGAGGACCTGGTGTGGATGGCCGGCTGCGTACTGCTGTGCGTCTACGGCTCGTACTGGTTCTATCCCCTGGCGGCACTCGTCATCGGTGCCAGGCAGCGCGGTCTTTCCACGATTCTGCACGACTGCGCGCACGGGGTGGGGATAAAGAACCGCGCGCTGCAGATGGCCGTCGGTACGGTGCTGACCGCATACCCGATCTTCCAGCAGCATTACGCGTACAAGGTGTCGCACGTCTATACCCACCACCCGCGTCTCGGCAGCCCTGACCTCGATCCGGATCTGCGGTTCTTCATCGAGCAGGGGGCCTACAAGAAGGCCACGGCACCGACGTACATCCGACGGGTCGTCCTCATGCCGATTTTCGGCTCGCAGACCTGGGCCTACATCCGCTACCTCATCCGCAACCGCTACCGGGTGCTCACCGGGGCGGAGAAGACGGCCGCCCCCACCAATCCCGTGCAGCGGCGCAAGCGGATACTCGACGGGCTCGGCTTCTGGGTGTTCTGGGTGACCGTCTCCGGCGCGGCCTGGTACGGGGACTGGGTCTTCGAGCTGCTGCTTTTCTGGGTCATTCCCTATCTGACGAGTTTCCAGATCCTGGGCTGGTACATCGAGTTGTCGGAGCACACGCCCCTGGTGCGGGACTCCTCCGTGGATCTCTACATGACGCGCAACCGCAAGAGCCGCCTCTGGGAGCGGCTGCTCACCGGGATCCACAACGACCACTTCCACCTGGAGCACCACCTCGACCCGCGCACGCCCTTCTACAAACTGCCCGAGGCGCGCGAGATACGGATGAGAGACCCGAAGTACGTAGAGGTGGACGCCCAGTTCGGCGGCCTGTGGCACCGCGGTCCACAGGGGCAGCCCAGTGCGATCACCGCGATAGTCCGCTCCATGGTCCGAGAAGAGGAGGACAACGGTGTCCCGGCCTGAGGTACCCGCACGAGGCAAGACATTCCGCGCCGCGGAGACGGCGGCCATCCACGGCGGATACGAGTGGCGGCTCGGCATCACCCCGCCGGTCGTCACGCCGATCTACCAGACCTCCGCCTACGAACTGCCCAGCACGGCGGACGCGGCCGGGATCTTCGACCTGCAGCAGGACGGGCACGCCTACACGCGGCTGAACAACCCCACCTGCGATGTGCTCGAAGAGCGCATGGCCGCCGTCGACGGGGCCGCGGCCGGACTCGCCGTCGCCTCCGGGCAGGCGGCGATCTCCCTCGCCCTGCTCAACCTCTGCCAGGCCGGCGACAACATCGTCAGCTCCAACGAGCTGTACGGCGGCACGTGGAACCTGCTCGCCAACACCTTCAAGCGGTTCGGCATCGAGACCCGCTTCGTCAGCCCCTCGGACCCGAAGAACTTCGCCGCCGCCACGGACGAGCGCACCCGCTGCTACTTCGGCGAGACCCTGCCCAACCCGCGGCTGAGCGTCTTCCCCATCGAGGCCGTCGCCGAGCTGGGCGAGCAGGCGGGCGTACCGCTGATCCTCGACAACACGATGGTCCCGTACGTCTGCCGGCCCATCGAGCACGGCGCCCACATCCTGGTCTACTCCGCCACCAAGTACATCGGCGGCCACGGATCGACCCTCGGCGGGCTCATCCTCGACTCCGGGCTCTTCGACTGGGAGGCCCACGCGGACAGGCACCCGCTGCTCACGCAGCCGGACGCGGCACACGGCGGTGCGGTGTGGACGCGTACCGGCAAGGACCTGGACAGTCCGCTCGGCCGCAGCAGCTATCTGCTCAAGGCCCGCGAGACGCTCCTGCGTGACCTCGGCCCCTGTCTCAGCCCCTTCAACGCCTGGCTGCTGCTCCAGGGCCTGGAGACCCTCCACCTGCGGATGCGCGCCCACGGCGAGAACGCGACCGCGGTGGCCGGCTTCCTCGCCTCCCACCCCAAGGTCGGCGCGGTCCGCCACCCCAGCCTCGCCAGCGGCGAGGAGGCCCGGCTCGCCGCACGCTACTTCGGCGGCAACGGCGGCCCGCTCGTCCAGTTCGAGCTGACCGGCGGACGCGAGGCAGGCTGCCGGTTCATCGAGTCCCTCCAGCTGATCTCCCACGTGACCAACGTCGGCGACGTGCGCTCGCTCGCCACCCACCCGGCCTCCACCACGCACGCCCAGCTGCCCGAGCAGGAGCAGCTCGCCGCGGGGGTCACCCAGGGATCCATCCGGCTGGCCGTCGGCGTCGAGCACATCGACGATCTGCTGGCCGACCTCGGTCAGGCGCTGGACGGCTCATGACCCGCCCGCTCGTCGCCCTCGCGTGCTCGGCCGAGACCTGGGACGAGGTGCCCCACGACGCCGTACGCCACGCCTACGTCGCCGCGCTGGAGGAGGCGGCCGAGTGCACCGTCGCCCTCATCCCGGGGCCCGGCCACACCTTCGTCGACCAGCTGGACCGGTTCGACGCGGTGGTGCTCGGCGGCCACGAGACGAACGTGGCCCCGGAACGGTACGCGGCGACGGACGGGCCGGGCCCGTTCGACACCGACCGCGACACGCTGGCGCTCGCGGTGATCCCGGCGGCCGTCGAGGCGGGCCTGCCGCTCCTCGGCATCTGCCGGGGGCTGCAGGAGCTGAACGTCGCCCACGGCGGCACCCTCCGCGCCGTCGAAGGTCATCGCGAGGACCTCTCACTCCCGCGGGACGAGCAGTACCTGCCCGCACACGCAATACGGATCCACGCGGACGGAACGCTGTACGAGCTGACCGGCCGCACCGCCTCGGCACGGGTGAACTCTCTCCACGGCCAGGCCATCGACCGTCTGGGGCCGGGGCTTCGGATCGAGGCACAAGCCCCCGACGGTGTCATCGAAGCGGTATCCGTCGCCGACAGCCGTGCCTTCGGGCTCGCCGTGCAGTGGCACCCCGAGTGGTATGCCACCACGGACCGGCTCTCCAGGAAGATCTTCCGAGCTTTCGGTGACGCTGCCCGGAAACACGCGGCGGGCCGCTGACTTCTGGAGGACAAGACCTTGAACGCGTTTCCCGTCACCGAGGACCACAGGACCGCCACCTACGGCGTTCCCGCGCAGCTCAGCCGCCATCTGAAGATCGCCACTCTCTTCACTCCGGAGTATCCGCTCGTTCTGGAGTCGGGCCGCTCGCTCTCCCATGTGCAGGTCGCCTACGAGGAGTACGGAACCCCCTCACGCCACCGCGACAACACGGTGTTCGTCTGCCACGCCCTGACCGGGGACTCACACCCGGCACGGCACGACCCGGACGACATCCCCGGCTGGTGGGACGTGATGGTCGGGCCGGGCCGCCCGATCGACACCGACACCTTCCACGTCGTGAGCGCCAACGTCCTCGGCGGCTGCGCGGGCACCACGGGCCCCCTCTCGCCGGGGGAGACGGGCCGCCCGCTGGGCCCCGACTTCCCCGAGGTCACGGTCGCGGACATGGTCACCGTGCACCGGGCGCTCCTCGCCCACCTCGGCGTCGACCGCCTGCACTCGGTGGTCGGCGGCTCGCTGGGCGGCATGCAGGCGCTGGAGTGGCTGCTGCGCCACCCCGGCGACGCGCGGCGTTTCGTGCTCATCGGCACGGCGGCCGGCCTCACCACCGACGGCCTCGCGGCCCACGCGGTCAGCCGGGCGGCGATCCGCTCCGATCCGTGTTTCGACGGCGGGCGTTACGTGGACGACCTCATCGGGCCGGGGCCGCGGGACGGCCTCGGCATCGCGCGGATGGTCGCCCACCTCACCTACATGTCGCCCGAATCGCTGGAGAGCAAGTTCGGGCGGGCCGTCCAGCCGGGCCGTGAACCCACCGGCCCGGCCCACGGCCGGTACGCCATCGAGCGCTATCTCGAACACCAGGCCCGCAAGTTCGTGGACCGCTTCGATGCCAACAGCTATCTCCATCTGACGACCGCGATGGACCGGTTCACCGCCTTCGAGCGCCCGCACGCCATCGCAGCGGAGAACGATCCGGCGGTCCACGTCTTCAGCTTCGCCTCGGACCGGCTTTTCGGCCAGGAGGTCACCAACGCGCTCCTGGCGCAGTTGACGGCCACCGGTCTGACGACTGTCACCCACCACCGGGACAGCACCTCGCCCGCCGGCCACGACGCCTTCCTGCTCAACGTCCCCGGATATCTGCGGGAGATGCGAGCCGTGCTCGCCGCGCCGTCGGCCGCCTGACGCCGACCGTTTCACGCCGACCGTGCCACACCGATCGTTCCACGCCATTCGATCCATCATCCGCGACGCCTGTAGGGACATGCCGTGATTGACAACGCGCCGACAGTATTGGACGCACAGGGCGGGGACCTGAGAAGTCTCCCCGACCGGGAATTCCTGGACCTGGGCACCTGCGTGAACCGCTACGGCCCGCCGCCCGCGGTGGAAACCGCCTTGCGCTGCATCAAGCCGGAGCACCTTCTCGCACATCCCTACGGGGACGAGGAGCGGTTCATCGAGGCCTATGCGGAGTTCATGGGGGCGGCCCCGGACCGGCTGATACCCGGACGGGGCATCACCGAATTCATCCGCGTCCTCGCCCAGCTGCTCCCCACCGATCAGGTCGCCGTCGTCACGCCCGACTACACCGACACCATCCGGCGGTTCCCCACGCATCTCGACCCGCCCTCGGGAACCGCGGAGACGGCACAATCGCGCCTTGACCGGGTCGAGTTGGGGATGCGTACCCACCCGTACGTATTCCTGTCCAACCCGAACAATCCGCTGGGCTTCTATCTGCACCGCGACGACCTGATGGAAATCTGCCGGGCCAACCCGGATTCGGTGCTCATCGTCGACGAGGCGTACATCGAGTTCCTGCCCGATCACGCCGAACTCTCGATGACGCAGAGCGGCCTGTCCAATGTCGTGGTGCTGCGCTCCCCGAACAAGTTCTTCGGCATCGCCGGCACGCGCACCGGGGCGCTGTGGACGCTGAACCCCGAGATCTTCCACAAGGTGGCCGAGCGCAAGCTCAACTGGACGCTCTCCCATGTCGACGCCGTCCTTGCGATCGCCGCCCTGGGCGAGACCGAGTGGGCCGAGCACACCCGGTCCGCCCTGCTGGCCAACGCCACCGGCCTGGAGGAGATCCTCGGCGACCGCTTCCCCGGCCTGGTGCGCGGCGTCCCCGTCCACTACCGCTTCATCGCCACCGACGACCCCGTCGCGGACCACCGCTTCTTCCTCGACCACGGGGTGGCCGTGCGGGCCCTCGACGGCAGGCAGCCGGGGCGGGTCTCCGGCCTGCGCATCACGGCGCCCACCGCCGCGGAGCTGGCGAACCTCAAGGACTCCCTGGCCCGGTGACGGTCGAGTCGACGGAAAACACGAAGAGCCGGGGGCGGAAACGCCCCCGGCTCTTCGCTTGCCCCCGACCTCACGTCGTGGTCGGCCTGCGCTCGTCGATCAGCGCGGCGATGTCCGCGATGCTCAGGTCGCCGACGAGTTCGCTCATCTCCACGTTGACCGAGGTCTCCTGGAGGATGCGGAACTGCAGGGCGACCGTCTGCAGCGAGCCCGCGCCGAGCTGGCGCGGGGTCCGCGTGTCGACCTCCTCGGACTCGGGCAGCTGCATGACCTTGCGGACCGTGGTCCGCAGGTTCTCCAGCGTGGCGGGGGAGGCTTCGACGCTCTTCTGCACTTCGGTGACTCCTTCATGGATGTGGGCTCGCAGCAGGACGCACATCCGCAGCCCGGACACGCTCGACGCCAGCAGATAGAGCCCGCCGTCCCGGAGGGTGCCGGCGGAGCGCTGGTCGGCGAGGTTGATCAGCGGGTCCGCGGCGAAGCAGTGCCCGACCCTGGCGATGTTCGAGGTGTCCAACTGGGACTGGGCGAACCCGGCCTGCACCTCCTTCATCGTCACGACGGGGAGGAAGATGTTGTTGTGCAGCAGGCCGTCGATCGCCTCGATGCCGATACCGGCCTCGGCGAAGATCAGTTCGTTGGCGGCTCTGGCCAGATCGGCGCTGATCTCGTTGCCCCGGCCCAGCGCGGCCGGGTCCTGGGCGGACGCGTCGGCGACCCACTCGTAGGACTCAGGGGCACCGGCCACCCGCCGCGAGACCAGGCAGCTCGCCGCCCCGTCGCTGAAGAGCGCGAAGTCGGTGAGCCGCTCGGATTCCGCGGCCACCCGGTCCGCCGTGATGACCAGTACGGTCCGGTGGCGGCCCGAGGCGACCATCCCGGCGGCCACGCGCAGCCCGGAGAGCATGTTCGCGCAGCGGTTCAGCGTGATGCCGGTGACCGGCACGGAGCCGAGCTCAAGACCGCCGAGCACCGACGCGATCAGCTCGCCGTGCGCCTCGACCTCGGCGGGGAACGTGGTGGAGCACAGCACGAGCGCGTCGACCTCGGACGGCTCGACGGCCGCCGCGCGCAGGGTCCGGCGGCCCGCTCGCACCGCGAGGGCGGCCGTGTCGAGCGCCGTGGTGTGCACCGCGCCCCAGCCCCACATGTCGGCGTCGGGCATCATCTGCCGCTGGTCGATGAAATCGGCGAAACCCTTGATGTCGGTGTGGTCTATCGCGGTCTCGCCGAGCACGTACCTGGGCGCGCGCAGAACCACACCGGTGGTGTCATCCAATGTCAATTCACCCCCAGCCGCTTGCGCAGGAATTCGGCGATCACGTCGAACGCCTTCCTGGAGGTGTCGAGGATCGACGACAGGGCCAGGAAACCGTGCGGAAGGTCCTCGTAGCGGTGATACTCCACCGGGACACCCGCGCGCGAGAGCGCGTCCGCGTAGGCTTCGCCCTCGTCGTGCAGCGGACAGAACTCCGCGGTCATCATCAGCGTCGGCGGAAGTCCGCTGTGGTCGGCCGCCTTGAGCGGTGAGGCGTAAGGGGAGTCACCGTCGGCGGGCTCGGCGAGGTAACGGCTCCAGAACCACTCCGAGGAATGGGCGTTGAAGAACATGGGGTCTTTGTTGTCGTCCATGGACTTCGTCACCGCGTCGTTGACCATCGGCGGGTAGACGAGCACCTGGGCGGCGATCGAGGGCCCCTTCTGGTCCCGGGCCATCAGGGCCATCGCCGCGGCGAGGTTGCCGCCGGAGCTGTCTCCCGCCAGACCGATGCGCGCACTGTCGCCACCGAGCTGCGCGGCGTTGTCCCCCACCCATTTCACGGCGGCGTAACAGTCGTCGGTCGCCGCCGGGAACGGGTGCTCGGGCGCCAGCCGGTACCCCACGGACACGATCACGCAGGGCACCTTGCCGGCCAGCGCGCGGCAGATCGCGTCCGATGTGTCGAGAGAGCCGACGACCCAGCCGCCGCCGAAGAAATACATCAGGACGGGAAGCGGGCCCTCGCTCTCGCTCTTCGGACGGTAGACCCTGAGCGTCAGGGGGCCGGTCGGGCCCGGGATATCCAGATCGAATACCTCAGCAGGCTGTTCGTGCCAATCCCAGTTCTCGGCCTCGGTCTCCCGATCCGCTTTCCGGGCCTGGTCCACCGACATTGTGTAAAGCGGCGTGAACCCGGTTGCGACACGATAGTCCCGGACTCCCGCAACGGTCGGATCAAGCGGCATTCAAACTCTCCCAGTCGTCTTCACGTTCAGCTCGTTCGCGGGGTATCAAGAAACACTCGAACCAGCATCAAGAGTGGCACGGGCGGGGTGCACGCCGGGGTAAACGAGATGCGTAGCCGCAGGGGGGAAAGGTCAACGCGATGTGTCCCCGCGAATGCACTTGTCGCGGACTCCCGTTACGTCGAAGCGGTCGTACCGTCCCTTTCGATGCGGCAGACCGGTTGCCGGTCAGTACCGCCCCCGATACGGCGGTCCGCTCCGGAACAACCGATTGAAAGGAAACCGTCACATGACCACCATGCAGGCCTGTCCGGAGTGTGAGGACCAGGTACAGATCAGCCAATCGGCGCGGCTCAACGAGATCATCGATTGTGCGGGCTGCCGAAGCGAGCTAGAGATCGTGGCGTTGAGTCCGGCGGTGCTCGCCCTCGCGCCCGAGGTCGAAGAGGACTGGGGCGAGTAGCACGTGGCCGGCGCGGCCGGCCGAAAGGCCGGCGACCGGCGTAGGGGCGGTGCGTGGCGTGCGGTGTCGCGCCACGCTGCGCCCCGGTCCGCGCGGGCGACCAGAGCCTTCCGTCCGGAGACCGTTCCGACTTACGAACTGGAGCACGCGTGAGTACCGAGGCAACCGACCGGTCGAGCGTCGACGAGCCACGTTTCCGTGACACTCTGCGCGGCCTGCCCCGCCGGGTCTGGATCATCAGTCTCGGCAGCCTGATCCTCCAGGTGGGCAGCTTCCTGCCCGTGTTCATCGTGCTCTATCTGACCCAGCGCGGCCATTCCGCCGGGGCCGCGGGGCTCGTGCTGGGCGCGGCCGGTCTCGGCAGTGTGCTCGGCAACGTCATCGGCGGCTATCTCGCCGACACCATCGGCCGGCGCCCGGCCATCCTGCTCTCCGTCGTGTCCACCTCCGGACTGACCGCGCTCGTGCCGTTCGTCGCACCGCTCCCGGCCATCGTCATCGTGGTCGGGCTCATCGGCGTGACGTCACAGATCCACCGGCCGGCGATGGCCGCGGTACTGGTCGACGCCGTGTCGGGCACCAAGCAACGCCTCGCCGCCTTCGGCGTGTTGAGGTTCGCGATGAACATCGGCGCCGCCCTGGGCGGCGTACTCGGCGGCGTCGTGGCCAGCATCTCGTACGTGGGGCTCTTCCTCGGCGAGGCCGCCGCGCTGCTGCTGTTCGGACTGCTCGTGGCGGTGCTGCTGCGGGACACGAAGGCGCCGGAGCCCGACCCCGAGGACGCGGAGAAGCAGGCGGAGTTGACGATCGGGTACCGGCAGGCGCTCGCCGACCCCACCCTCGTGCGGTTCCTGCTGATGACCGTGTTCGCCATGTTCGTCTACATCCAGACCACCGTCGGTTTGCCCCTGCACGTCAGCGACGTGGGCCTGAACGAGCGCCACTTCGGTCTCCTCATGGGGCTCAACGGCCTGATGGTCGTGGTGCTCGAACTCCCCATCATCAGCGTGATCTCGCGGTTCCGGCCGGAGTACGTCCTGGCCGTGGGCAACCTGTTCACCTGTGTCGGTCTCACGCTGACCGGCTTCACGACCGGGATGGGCCTGCTGGCCGCCGCGGTACTGATCTGGACGTTCGGCGAGATCGTGTACTCCTCCATCGTCCAGGCCCACCTGGTGAGTCTGACCCCGCCGGGCATGGTCGGGCGCTACCAGGGGCTGTACGGCGCCGCCTACACCGTCGGCACGGGCGCCGGGCCGGTCATCGGCGGCGCCGTGTTCGCGTTCGCCCCTTGGGCGCTGTGGACCATGACCGGCGTACTGGGGCTGCTGAGCGCCCTGCTCTGTCTGCGGCTGCGGGCCCCGGCCGCTCCGGCGGACGCACCGAAATCCAACCCCCCAATGGCGAAACAACAGGAGACAACCAGTGAGTGACTTCGAAGGACTCGTCGCGATCGTCACCGGCGGTGCGCAAGGGATCGGTCTTGCCACGGCGAAACTGCTGAAGAGCAGGGGCGCCTCGGTCGCCGTACTCGACCTCAAGCCGGACGGCCTCCCGGACGGCATCATGGGCATCGAGGCCGACGTCAGCGACGACGCCCAGGTCAAGGCCGCCGTGGACGCCGTGGTCGAGCGGTTCGGCAGGCTCGACGTGGTGGTGAACAATGCCGGCATCCCCGCCGTCGGTGACGTCGCCGCGAACGGTGACGACGAGTGGCTGCACGTACTGAACGTGAACGTGGTCGGCATGGTCAGGGTCTCCCGGCACGCGCTGCCGCACCTGCGGAAGTCTCCCGCGGCGGCGATCGTCAACACCTGCTCGATCGTGGCGTGGGCCGGGCACCAGATGCGTGCGCTGTACTCGACGAGCAAGGGCGCGGTGTACTCCCTGACGCTGGCCATGGCGGCGGACCACGCCCGCGAGGGCATCCGGGTCAACTGCGTCGCCCCGGGCACGACGGACACCCCGTGGGTGGAGAAGCAGTTGAACGGGACGGCTGACCCGGCGGCCGCGCGGGCCTCGATGGAGTCGTTCCTCGCCCCGGGCCGGCTGGTGACGGCCGACGAGGTGGCGGGCGCGATCGCCTACCTGGCGAGCCCGCTCTCCAGCGCTTCCGTGGGCACGATGCTCGCCGTGGACGGCGGCCAGCACGGGCTGCGGCTGCGCCCCAAGGACCAGCAGCACCTCATCGGCCGCTGAACCCCACGCAGAAGGACCCCGCTCGTTGTGAGCGGGGTCCTTCTGCGTGGGGATCTTCCGCGTGGGGATCCTTCCGCGTGGTGAGGACGCGGCGGCGGTCACCGCAGGGAGTGCACTTGCTCCGGCACCTTGGACGGATCGCCGGGCCAGAGCCGGAACTCCCCGATGTCCGGGCGCATGATCACGGCCGCGACGGTCCGCTCGCGCCGGATGTCGCCGTTGTCGGGCACGAGGATCGGTGGCGTCGACAGGAGCCGGTGATGGCCCGCGGTGTCGCCCGGCTCGGGGATGCCCGCCTCCCGAACCGCCTCCAGGCGCCGCCGCGACGAGTTCTTGGCGAAGACGTTGATCTCGTCCCGGTCGGCGAAGTCCGGGTCCAGGAAGTGGTTCGTGTGCGACAGGTCATCGCCTTCGAGTACGCGCCGCTCCGCGCCCAGGGCCTCCACGCACACGGCCCGCCGCTCGCCGCAGACCATGAACGACCGCGAGCTGGCCAGCGGCAGCGCGCGGAGCGTCTCGACGGCCTCGTCGACGCTGCCGGCGGTGTCCAGGGCGTGCCGGATCGCGAGATACGGCGGTACTCCCGGCGCCCACTCGCCGCCGAGGACGAGGTTGAGGCCGATGGCGACGCCCGCGTCGTTGACGCCGAGGTAGCCCAGGAGACCGCCGAAGCTGAGCACCAGGGAGCGGCGGCGCGGTCCGGTGACCGACAGGACGGCGATCTGGTCGTCGAGGTCGCCGTTCAGGTCCACCGTCTGCGCCAGCACGGGCCCGCCCCTGACCGAGGCGTACGTGGTGCAGTCCCCGGCGGTGACACGGCTGTAGCCCAGCAGCTCGCGGCGGAGTTGCAGCAGCCAGGCCGCGTCGCGGTCGATTCCGGCGCCGGCGGCGAGACCGTCGATCTCCTCGGCGAGTTCCGGCATCGCGGCGACGACGGCGTCGCGGTGGGTGGCGATGTCCGGGCGCAGCGGGTCGAGGTCCACCGGCAGGTCGCCGAGGTGGCCGAGGCGGGCGAGCGAGTCGTCGAGGAAGCCGCGGAGCCGCCCGGCAAGCGCGCGCCCGTGGGCGATCCCACGGGCGCGCGGCGAACCGGACAGCTCAAGGAGCGGCACGCTGTTCACGCGCACGGGTTGACTGCCCTGCCGAGCCGGCTCAACTGGTCCTTCACCGACGCCCATTCGGCGCGCAGGACCGAGTAGTAGATCGCGTCGCGCCGCCTGCCCTCGGGCATGGGGTTGAAGCTGCGCATGACGCCTTCCTCGTAGGCACCGATCTTGCGCAGTCCGGCGCGCGCCTGGGCGTTGAGGACGTCGGTCTTGAACTCGACGCGTTCAGCGCCCATGTCCTCGAACGCGTGCTTGAGCAGCAGGTACTTGGCCCATCGGTTGATGCCCTTGCCCTGGAAGTCGACGCCGAGCCAGGACCAGCCGATCTCCAGGCGGCCGTCGGCCTCGGCGAGGTTGCCGTAGCTGGAGCTTCCGGCGACCTGGCCGGTGCTCTTGTCGACGATCACGTACACCGCGCGCTTGCCGCTCTTCTGGTCGGCGAGCATGGTCTCGAAGAAGGTGTCGAAGTCGGCGTCGTTCTCCACACGGGAGACGAAGTACGTCCAGATCCGGGAATCGAACGCGACCTTGCGGATGGGTTCGCGGTCGTCCTCCGAGATCGGATGGAGTTCGACGTGCTCGTTCTCCAGAAGTGCGGAGGCGCTCTGGCTCCAGGCGGTGCGGCTCACGGAACTCATCCCTTCTGGGCGGTCGGCTGGGGGGCGTGGGGCCGGAGGGCGTCGACGACGTCGCCGAGGGTGCGCATCCGGGAGAGGTCGTCCTCGGTGAAGTTGTCGAGACCGACCTCGGCCGCCTTGCACAGGGAGGTCAGGAACAGCACCTTGTTGAGGGAGGTGAGCCCATAGGTCTGCACGAGGTCCTCGTCGCGGTCGAGGCTCGCGGGCTCGGGGTGGTCGCGCAGCACCTGGGAGAGCTTCTCGCGGGCCAGGGTGTCCAGGTCAGTGGGCATTGATACCTGCCTTGGGGTTGTCGATGTCATCGCGGTAGCGGTCGGCGATGCGCTTGCGGATCGGTTTGAACTGAGAGGTGAGAAGCCCGTTGTCGACGCTGAACGGTTCGTCGGCGACGATCACGCGGGTGATGCGCTCATCGGCTTCGGATGCGGCGTTGACCGAGGCGAGGGCCTCGGTGATCGCGTCGGTGTCGACCGGGCCCGGGTGGGGGGAGACGACGGCGACGAGGCCTGCCTGGCTCGGGCAGTACAGGACGCACTCGGCCACCGTGCCCGTGTCACGGAAACGGGTCTCGACGGGCCTGACGATGATCTTCTTGCCGTTGTCGAGGACGATCACGTCGTCGGAGCGGCCGAGGATGTACAGGAACCCGTCCTCGTCGAGGCGGCCGAGGTCCCCGGTGCGCACGATGCCGCCCGCCTTGAACATCTTCTCGCTGTCGCCGGGAGCGGCGTAGGTGTACGCGGTGTTGACCGGGTGGTCGCTGCGGACGCAGACCACACCCTCCTCGTCGATGAGGATTTCCTTGCCGTCGAGAGCCCGGCCCACGCTGCCCTCACGGTGGGCGCCGGGGTGGTTCTTGGTGGCGATGCAGGTCTCGTTGAGGCCGTAGCCCTCGAAGAGGGGCAGCCCGATCTCGCCGAAGAACTTGAGCGTGGTCGCGTCCGCGGGGGCCGAGCCCGTCCACAGGTAGCGGATGCGGTCACCGAAGAGTTCGGCGGCCGCCGCGGCGGGTTCGGCGCCCGCGGCGAGGCCGGCCTCCAGGTGCCGCTTCGCGCTGTCGAAGAAGGCGGGGACGCCCATGACGACGGTGGGGCGGACGGTCGACATCACGGCGAAGACCGACTGATAGGTCGTGATGGTGAGGTCGTGGCCCCAGTACAGCGCCGAGTAGAGCCAGTAGCGCTGCTGGAGGAGCGAGAGCGGCAGGAACGTCAGGATGTCGTCGCCCGGCCGGTGGTCGAACAGGCTCTGCACGGCGCGCAGCGACGAGTCGATGCTGCCGGCGGTGGCCTCAAGCCCCTTGGGGGCTCCGGTGGAGCCGGAGGTGAACTTGACGGTGGTGCACTCCTTGGCCCCCCATTCGGCCGGCTCGAACGCCTCGGTGGCCTCCTCCTCGGCGTAACCGGCGACCGCCGAGATCGGCACCGCCCGGGACGGGGCGTCATCGGTGAGCGGGGCGTCGGTGAAGAGCAGGTCGAGGCCGTAGCGCTCGATCAGCTCCGTGTCGGGACGGAACTTGCCGGGTTCAAAACCGGCCGTCTGCGCCTTGAGCATGAGCGCGGCGACGTCGAGCAGCACCCACTCCAGACGGTTGGCCGACAGGATGCCGATGCGATCGCCCGCACCGACACCCCGGCGGCGCAGCGCCTCGGCGACGGCCCTGGCCCGGTCGTGGAACTCGGCGAGCGGCAGGGTGGTGCGGTGCCCGAGGCCGGTGACGGTGAGGGCACCGTCGTGGGCCGGCCTCGTGGCGATGACGCGGTTGAGGATGGATTCGGTCATCGCTGCTCGTCTGCGGTGAAGAAGCGGGTGCCCGAGAGGGTGCAGCGGCTGCCGGGCTCGACGAGGTCGGCGGTCTCGGGCCAGGTGGCGATCGCCGGGATGCCAAGCGCGGTGGACAGCTTGGCCGAGAAGCGCGGCATCAGGGGCGCCGCGGCGGTGGCGAGGAGGCGGGCCGCGGCCAGTTCGAGCGCGAGGGCGGTACGGGCCTCGGAGCTCCACCTGTCGGCCTTGGCCAGGGGGGCCTGCTGACGGGAGAAGGCGCGGACGTCGGTGACGATGCCGTCGAGCGCGGCCGCGGCGGACCGCAGCGAGAACCCCTCGGGGTTGAGCGCCGCGGTGACCTCGTCGAGCCGTAGCGAGAGGCGGGCCAGGAAGGCGGTGTGCTCGCTGGTCCAGGTGCCCGCGTCGGGGGCGACGCCGTCGAAGTGGGTGTCGATCCGCTCGCCGAGACCGGTGAGCCACCCCTCCCACTGGCCGACCAGGTTCTCGGTGCGGGCGCGGTCGAACTCGGCGCGCCGGAAATCCGTGCGCTCGCCCTCGGGGCGGGTGCGAGAGAGGTAGTAGCGGACGGCGTCGACGCTGTCGGGGGTGAGGATCTCCTTGCCCCAGATCGCGTGCCGCCTGCTGGTGGAGAACTTCTCGCCCTCAAGGAGGTAGAACTCGTTGACGTGGTAGTCGATGTCCGGGTTCCACTCGGGGAAGGCCAGCCGGTAGAGGACCGGGTAGAGGATCGAGTGGTAGAAGCTGTTGTCGTAGCCGAAGAAGTGCACGATCTTCCAGTCGGCGGACGGCTCCTCACGCGACCAGTCCTTGCCCGCGCCGGCGCCGAGCCGCTCGATGCCGTGGAGGAAGCCGTAGCTCATCTCCGGCCAGACCCAGATGACCTGTCCGTCGAGGTCGTCCTCGGCGGGCCGCACTCCCCAGTCGGAGGGGTGGGAGACCGGCAGGTCGAGCGTGTCGCGGGCGAAGACGCGCTCGGCCAGCTCGCGCAGCCGGGCCGGGACCCGGCCCAGCCGGTGGTGGTCGGCGACGGCGTCGGCGAACTCGTGCAGCGGCAGCGTGTAGCGCTCGACCTCGGTGTGCTTGGGCGCGTCGCCGCTGATGCCGGAGGCCGGGTCGACGAGGTCGGCGACGAGGTTGGGCTCGCCGCACTCCTCGCAGATGTTGCCACCGGCGCGGTGCGAACAGCCCGGGCAGACGCCGCCGACGTTGACCTCGTACAGGTACTCGCCCGTCTTCGAGTCGGCGAGGGCGGGCGTCGCCTTGGGGGCCACCTGCCCGGACTCGACAAGGCGGGAGAAGAAGCGCTGGAGGCCCTCGGAGTAGCCCTCGTCCACGCTGGTGACGGAGTACTGGTCGACCTCGATGTCCATCGCCTTGAGCGTCGCGGCGATCTCGGCCGAGAAGTGGGCGGCGACCTCCGCGGGCGTGGAGTCCTCGCGCTCGGCGACGGCCCCGACGTAGCTCTGGAAGTCGTCGCTGCCGGTCAGGTGCCAGGCCTGGTTGCCGCTCAGGCGCTGGTAGCGGACGTAGACGTCGGCACCGAGGTAGGGGCCCGAGAGGTGACCGAGGTGGAGGTCGCCGTTGGGGGTCGGCGGGGTGGAGAACACGAACTGGGGGCGGTCGGTGTGGCGCGTGCGCGAGAGCGCCGAGGCGCGGGCGCGGGCCGAGTCCCGCCAGTACTGGGTGAAGAAGACCAGGTCGCTCTCGCCGGTGTTGGTGATGGTGTGCGACTCGAACGGCTCGAAGAGGACCACGGTGCCGGGCCGGGCCGGGTGGGTGCGGCCGTCGACGGCCAGCTCGCCCGTACCGGCGACGATGACGAAGAACTCGGTCTCGTCGTGCTGGTGGCTGGTGGAGGCGACGCCGGGGGCGACACGGCCCCAGCCCGCGCCGACACCTAGGCCCTCGACCGAGGACATGTCGATGCCGAAGGCTTCGGACAGTTCGGATTCGCTGTACTGGTTGAGGATCATGACTGCCTCTGTCGTGGCTGGGAGACGGTGCGGGACGGGGTGAGATCCAGGGCGGCGACGGTCTCGGCGGCGATGGCGGGCGCGAGCCGGTAGCCGGAGCCGCCGGCGGCCCCGGCGAGGACCAGGCCGGGCCGGAGTTCGGCGACGACGGGTTCGCGGCGGGGGCTGTAGGCGTCGCAGAAGACCCGGCCGGAGTCGCACCGGTCCACCAGACCGGGCGCGAAACGGCCGAGGACGGCCCGGGCGTCGTCGAGGTCGGACCGCTCGAGGACGAGGCCGACGTCGTCGGGGGAGACGTCCCAGCGGTCGCAGGTGTAGCTGAACAGGTAGTGGCCGCGCTCGTGGAGCGGCAGGAGGAAGGCGTCCTCGTCGTGGAAGACCGTGAGCGGGGCGTCGGGCCCCGGGGACGAGGCGACGTGCGCGGCGACGATCTTCTTGACGCGCAGGCCGAGCGGGGCGACCAGGTCGGCCCAGGCGGGGTGCGCGATCCACGGGCCGGGGGCCAGGACGACCCGGCGGGCGAACAGCTGCCCCCCGTGGCCGAAAGTGAGGCGGTGGCCGTCGCCGTCGGCGGCGACTTCCGTGACCTCGGTGCCCTCCAGGACCGTCACCTGGTCGCGCAGCCGGGCAAGCACGCGGCCCGCGACGCCCTGGACGTCGGCGTAGTGGCACCCGTGCAGGGCCCACGCCCGGGCGCCCGCCGGAGCCGTCAGGCCGCGGTCCGGGTCGGCCGGGGAGGTCTCGTCACCGAGCCGCAGATAGGTGGCGCGGACGCCGTCGGCGTCGCCGGTGGCGACGACCGTGGCGCCCACTTCACGGATCGGCAGACCGAGTTCGCCGGCCAGCCGCTCCCACACCCGGTGGGAGTGGTCGGTCATGGACCTGACCCGCGCGGTCGCCCCGCGCGGGAAGTGGACACCGGCCGAGCGGCTGGAGGCCCCCTGGCCGATCAGACCGCGCTCCAGGACGGCGACGGTCGCCCCGGGGTGAGCCGCGACCGCTTCATGGGCGATGAGCGCGCCGATGACTCCGCCGCCGACTATGGCGAGGTCTACCGTGTCCACTGAGTGCCCCGCCCGTTCTTCGCCGACCAGTCGATGAACGACATCGCGGGCTCGGGGGCGTTGAGGCCCCGCAGCCGGTTGGCGATGCGCTGGGCGCGCCAGGCGTTCAGGCTCAGGTTCACGTCGGGCAGGCCGCGCTGACCGCGCACCGCGTTCTGCACGAAGATGTTGCGGTCCGGCGGGCCGTCCCAGCTGATCGCGTAGTCCTCGTCGACACGGACCTCGCCGTTCTCGGTCTCCACGCGGTCCATCAGGGGCTCCAGGAACGCCTTGGGCGCGGGGCGGAAGCCGGTCGCCCACACCACCGCGTCGACCGGCAGGCACTGGCTCTGGCCCGACTCGTCGTTGTGGCGCAGCGACACCTCGAAGGTGCCGGTGCCCGTGCGGTCGGCGGACATGACGGTCCGGTTGGGCAGGAGCCCGAACCGGTGCTCGTCCCGCTCGATGAACTGCAGCCGGTACAGCTGCTGGTAGATCGCCCGCAGCGTCGACTCGGAGATCCCGTCCGAACTCAGCAGGTGGGCCGAGTTCAGCTCGGCGCGCTTGGCCTCCGACAGCCGGTAGAAGTAGTCGGAGTACCCCGGCATGTAGAAGTCGTTGGTGAACGTCGAGTCGTCGATCGGGAAGTAGTTGCGGCGCCTGGAGACCCACGAGACCCAGGCCGGACGCTCGGACTCGGGGCGCGAGATCAGGTCGAGGAACGCCTCGGCGCCGGACTGGCCGCCGCCGATCACGGCGACCCGCTTGCCCGCCAGTTCCTTCGCGTGGCTCAGGTACTGGCTGACGTGGAAGTGGCCCTTGCCCAGGTGCGGTTCGGCGAACTCGGGCACCCACGGGACGGTGCCGACGCCCACGGCGATGTTGTCGGCGGTGATCTGGCGGCGGTCGGTGGTGACGCGGAAGACCCCGTCGAAGTCGACCCGCTCGACGGACTCGGAGAAGACCACGTTCTCGTTGGTCTCGGCCGCCCACGCCAGGTAGTTGCGGAACTCGTTGCGCGGCACCTCGGCGAACTGGGCGTTGAGGAAGTGGTACATCCGCCCGTGCTCGTGCAGGTACGACATGAACGAGAACCGGTTGGTCGGGTCGGAGAGGCTCACCAGGTCCTTGAAGATCGACACCTGGAGTGTCGCACCGGTGATGAGCTGGTCGTCGTGCCAGGTGAAGCTCGGCTTGCGGTCGATGAAGAGGTTCGGCTGCTCCGGGTCGCCGTGCAGCAGTGCGGCCAGACCCAGGTTGGCCGGTCCCGCGCCGATGCCGATCAGCCGCTGGTGGCCGTTCTGCTCGGCGGAGCCGGACGCCGTCCTTGGCTTCGGTACAGGTCCCACGTCAAGTCCTTCCGGTGGAGGTGCAGGCTGTTGAGCCCGGTTCACGACGCCTTGGCGGGGTCTGGTGCGGGCGGGCTTGTGGATTGGAAAGTGCAGGTGAGGCCGGTGGCGGCGAGCTGGTCGAGCCAGCGGCTCGCGTCCTCGGTCGCGGCGGCGGCCCGGTGCAGGCCGGGCGGCAGGGCGGCGGCGAGCACGCGCCGGATGCCGGCGGCGGCGGTGGTCGAGACGCACCGGGCCATCGCGGTGTCGGTGTCGTCGCCGGTCACGTCGAGCCGGTATCGGCCGGACCAGTGCCGGCCGCCGCCCTCGACGTCCAGGCCGACGGTGAGCACGACGCGGTCGCGGTCGGCGGCGGTGGTCGGATGCCGCTCGGCCAGTTCGTCGGCGAGGGCAGCGAGACGCTCGCGATCGCCGGAGGCGACGGTGTCGAAGACGCTCTTCCACGCCGCCCGCCACCCCTGGGGGCGCAGCGTGCCGCGGACGAAGGCGTCGGTGCGCCAGCCCTCGGGGAAGCCGTACTGGTCGATGAAGCCGACGCTGTCGCGGTTGGGGTAGACCTCGAAGGCCTCGCCGTCGAGCACGAGTTCCTCGGTGTCCTCCCAGGGCCGCTCGACCTCGCGCACCTGGCCGTCGCGCACATAGCGGGCGGGGGAGGCGAGGGCGGTCAGCACGCCGAGCGGGGCCCAGCTGAACTGGTAGCGGAACTCGTTCGGTTCGGCGGGGATGCCTCCGCAGTACGAGGTCAGCGAGACGCGCTCGGCGTGGTCGCCGACCGTCTCGCGCGCCCGGGCGACGAGCAGGTGCGTCATGAGGTGGTCGATGCCGGGGTCGAGTCCGGCTTCGGTGAGGACCACCAGGCGCCGCTCGGCCGCCTCTCGCGCCAGTTCCTCGATCTCGGGAGTGGTGTAGCTGGTGCAGGCGAAGTGGGCACCGGCGTCGATCGCGGTGCGCAGCAGGCCGGGGTGGTGGGCGGCCGGGAGCATCGAGACGAGTACGTCACCGGGGCGCAGGGTGCCCGCGAGGTCGTCGCGGCCCAGACCGCGTACCTGTACTCGGGCTCGGGGGGCGAGGGCGTCGAGGCGGGCGGCGGCGCGTTCCCGCGTACGGCCCCACAGGACGACCTCGGCTCCTTGGCCCAGCAGGTCGAGTCCGGTACGGCCGGTCGACAGACCGGTGCCGACCCAGTGGACCGTCCCGGTGGGCGGGACGGGAAGCTCAGACATCACGCGGACCTCTCTCGCTCACTGCGGTGTGAAAGGCTCGGCGGCTGCGTTCCCAGCAGTCGCCGTCGGGCAACCGCGGCAGGTGCGCGGCCAGTTGGGTGGAGAAGTCGTCGCTTGCCTCGCGCGGCAGCAGGGAGGGGAGGTTGTCGATGGCGATGACCGCGAGCCCGTCGGCGACGGCGCGGACCGGCTCGTCCCAGCTGGTGAGGCGGTCGTAGACCGGCAGCAGATGGGCGGGGCCGCCGACGTCGCAGGTGACGTCCACGACGAGCGAGAGGCGGCGGTCGGCGCGCAGGTGCTCGGGGGCGAGGAAGGGCTCGCCGGGCTCGGTGAGCTGGACCGCGTTGATGAGGATGTCGTGGTCGAGCAGGGCGTCGCGGTCGAGGTCGGCGGTCTCGGCCAGGTCCCACAGGGTCACGTCGACGCCCGTACGTTCGAGAGCGGCGCGGGCGCCCTGGCCGCAGCGTCCACGGGCGCCGATGATGAGGACGCGCGGCGGGCGCGCGAGCGGGCCGAGGGAGTCGTCGAGCACGGCCTTGGTGGTCGGCCGCAGCGGTCCTTGCAGGTCGCCGGTCCACTGCCGGACCGCGAGCGCGGCGCCGATGTAGCCGGCCCAGTGGCCGAAGGCGGCGAGGCGCCGTCCGTCGGCGTCGGTGAGGTACTCCAGGTCGAGGATCTCGCCGCCGCCGGTCACGAAGCGGTCCAGGAGTTCTTGGGCGCCCCGCTGTCCCTTGTAGGCGTGTGCGAAGTACAGGTGGCGGCCGCCGAGCGGGGCGGTGTCCGCGGGGAGCGCCTTGAGCCCGAGGACGCAGGCGTCGGCGGGCGCGCCGGTCCAGGAGCCGGCCGGGGCGGGCCGGGCACCGGCGTCGAGGTAGGCGTCGATCGGGTGGCAGCGTACGGGCGAGTGCTCGACGGTCACCTGCGCGCCCTGCTTGACGAGCGTGGCGGTGTCGGCGGGGGTCAGGGGGGTGCGCTGCTCGCCGGGGTGGGTCTCGGCGCGCAGCCACAGGTGTGGTGGCGTCATGGGTGTCTTCCCTTGTCGAGCCTGGGGGCGGATGGGGCCGTTTACAGGGCGTCGGCGATCGTCATCTCGATCACTTCCGATGACCCCTCGTAGATGCGCAGGGAACGGATCTGGCGGTAGAGCCGCTCCATCACGCTGCCGGAGACGAGCCCGGCGGCGCCGAGTATCTGGACGGCGGCGTCGACGATCTCTCCGGCGGCCTCGGTGCTGTAGAGCTTGGCGGTCGAGGAGTGCTTGGCGTGGTCGAGACCGGCGTCCATCGCCCAGGCGGCGCGGGCGGTCAGCAGGGAGGAGGCCGCGAGTTTCACGTCCATGCCGGCGAGGGAGGCCTTGACGAGCTGGAGGTCCCCGAGCCTGCCCCCGTAGGCCTTGCGGGTACGGGCGTGGTCGCGGGCGAGCCGGAAGGCGCGCCTGGCGAAGCCGATCGCGGCGGCCGCCACGGTCGCCCGGGCCCGTTCGAGCACGTCGAGGGCGACCACGAGGCCCTGGCCGCGTTCGCCGAGCACGGCCTCGGGGCCCACGCGGCAGTCGGTGAAGGTCAGTTCGGCCCAGGAGCGGGGCGCGATCGCACCGATGGGCTCGGCCTTGAAGCCGGGGGTGTCGCAGTCGACGAGGAAGGTGGTCAGGCCCAGCGGTCCCGGGCCGTCCCCGGTGCGGGCCAGGACGACGCAGACGTCGGCGATGTCGCCCTGCGCGATCCACGTCTTGGTGCCGTTGAGGACGAACCCGTCGCCGTCGGGGGTCGCTTCGAGGACCACGGCGGCGAGGTCGGAGCCCGCGCCGGGCTCGGAGACGGCCAGCGCCCCCGCGCTCGTCCCGTCGGCCAGGCCGGGCAGGTAGCGGCCGCGCTGCTCGTCGCTGCCGTGGCGGATGATCGCGGCGGCGGTCAGCTCCTGGATCGAGTAGGTGAAGTCGGCCAGGTCCTCGTGGTACGCCAGGGCCTGGCGCCTGAGGCACAGGGACCGGACGTCGGAGTCGTCCTGGCCGGGGTCGAGGTGGCGCAGCCGGCCCGACTGACCCAGTTCGGTGAGCATGGCCCGGCCGGTGGCGGCGGGGTCGGTGGCGTCGAGCCCCGCCCACGCCTCGGCCCGCTCCCCGCACCAGCGCGCCATCTCGTCGGCGAGGGCGCGGTGGGAGTCGTCGAACAGGGGCAGGGCGAGGACATCGGCATCGAACACTTCGGAGAGACTCATCGTGATCCTCACTCGGCTGGTCAGCACGGCGACTGGCCTTTCGAAAGGCGGTCCGTCGCGTGGAAAGGACGCTACGGCCACCCCCTCATCAGGAGCGTCCGCGAGAAGTTCATCCACCGGGACGTATGGCGGTTACCGCGCTTCCCGGCGAGTGCGCATCTCGCTTACGCGCTTACTCCGTACGCGCGCCTACTCCGTACTCGGGCCGACATGGAATCCGGACCCGAGGAGCGCTCCGAGATCGCGGTTGAGCACATCGATGTCACCGTCCGCGGGGGCACAACGGGTGAGCAGCCCGCCATATCCGGACGTCATCAGAACCACGCCCCAGTTGACGATCCAGGGCCGCGTCTCGCCGTCCGGCTGCGGAAAGGGCTCGGGGACGGCGTGGATTCGCTTCTGCACTACATAAGGGCCGTCCATGGCATCGACCAGTATCCTGCGCCAGTCCTCCGGAGTGACCTCCGGTGACCAGCCGGGGACAATTCCCTGTCCGCCGTACAACAGGGTGGGTTTGAGGATGAGTTCCTGCTGATGTGCCACCGCGTGATCCAGCAGTGAACCCTCGGTGCCGTCCTCCAGGACGACGGGTTCGGAAGTCACCGGGGAGGTCCAGGGAATCAGCCGGTCGATGACGGCCAGTTCCTCGTCGGAGAAGAGTTTCCGGTGCGCGCGGTCGGAGAGCATGGCCAGCGACGCCTTGCTTCCGTACAGTTCCGACTCGAGTGAGGTGAACATGCGTACCTCACCGTCTTCCAGCGCCCCGAGCAGGGGTTCCAGCAACGCGTCGACGTTGTCGTCGAGCAGGTCCTGCATCATGAATTGCCGGTAGACGATGTCGACGGGGCGATCGCCCAGCCACAGCCTGCCGTCCCGCCGCTCCAGCTGCCCGACGTGGCACGGGTGCGCGTCGAGGCCGTGGTCGCTCCACAGCTTGACGAGGGCGTTCATGTACGGCGCGAGCTCCGTCAGGTTCGCCGGCCATTCGGTGAGGGCGACGACGGGCCGGTCATCGGGCGCAAGGCCCATCTCGTGCCGGAACGTGCGGACTTGTTCGACGACCGTGTCGACGTAACGGAGATTCTCCTCCGCGGCGAAGGGGCCGAACTCGGGGTCCGCCAGCATTTCCCGGCACATGTCCCCGTTCTCGTAGCCGATCGTGCTGCCGATGTTGAATTCCATGAGGCGGAAATCGAATCGGTCGTGGTAGAGATCCGCTCGCCCCATGCTGGTCAACGCGTCCGGCATGGCGGCGGAACAACGCTCGACGGCGCGGACCTGTCCTTCGTCCATTCCGTTGGCGCGGGCGAACGCGCCGATGTCGCCGCCGAACAGAAGTCCCGGAAGGCGGTAGAGCGCACCGCGCAGCACTTCCAGATCCCTGGTCAGCCGCTGTATCTCCGCCGCGCCGAGGAAGACCGGGCGGGGCGCGTATTTCCCTCCGTAGCAGACACGGGCGAACTCGCTCTCGTGTGCCGGACGCAGGGGCCTCCCTACCTTCTCCAGGTACCTCTCGGTCAGTGCGAGATCGCGTGACATCTGCTGTGGTTCCCCTCTCTTGCGTTCACCGAGGGTGGCATGTGCGGGGTTCGCCGCGAGTAATCGGAGCGCGTAGTCGAACGGTGGGAAAGTCAGTGCGGTGCGTCCTTCGGAATGCGTTTGTCGCGGACGCGGGCGATGCGGGCGGACTCGTAGTTTTCCTTCGCATGGGTGGGCGGTTCGGACCGGAGGGAGTTGTCGTGACGGGTCGGTGTATGTCGGTGTGGGGGGTGTGCTGGTGATCCGGGCTGCGGTGGTGGGTGCGGCGGGTTATATCGGCGGTGAGTTGTTGCGGTTGTTGATCGGGCATCCCGAGGTGGAGGTGGTGGGGGCGGTCTCCTCGCGTTTCCCGGGTAAGCGGGTCGATGGGGTGCATCCGAATCTGCGGGCCGCGACCGATCTGCTGTTCTGCTCCGCGGAAGAGGTCGCGGAGTGTGATGCGGTGTTCCTGGCGCTGCCGCACCGGGTGGCGATGGGGCAGGTGGAGGAGTGGAGCCAGCGGGCGAAGCTGGTCATCGACCTGACCGGGGACTTCCGGCTCAACGACACCGAGGTGTTCGAGCGGTATTACGGGGAGAAGCACGAGGCGCCGCATCTGCTGGACGAGTTCGTGCCCGGTCTTCCCGAGCTGCACCGCGAGAGCCTGCGCGGCGCGGATCTGGTGAGTGTGCCCGGATGTATGGCGGCGGCGGGGGTGCTGGCGCTGTATCCGCTGGTCGCCCGGGATCTGATCGAGGTTCAGGCGGGGGCGCAGTTCGATGCCCGTACCGGCTCCAGCGGCTCGGGTGCCACCGCGGGCCCTGCCAATCTGCATGCTGAACGCAGTGGCGCGATGCGCGTGTTCGCCCCCACCGGGCACCGTCACGAAGCGGAGATCACCCGCCACCTGGGCCTGCCGGCGGCGATGACCGCCACCGGCGTGGAGGCGGTCCGCGGAGTGCAGACCATCTGCCACGCCACCCTGCGCCCGGGCGTGGACAAACAAGCGGTGCGGCGGGCTTTTCGTGAGCAGTACGCCGAGGAGCCCTTCGTACGGATCGTCGCCCACCAGCGCGGGATCTTCCGCTACCCCGACCCCAAGATCCTGCTGGGTTCCAACTACTGCGACGTCGGTTACGCCCTCGATGAGGACACCGGCCGCCTGACCACGATCGCCGCCCTGGACAACCTCGTCAAAGGCGGCGCAGGCAACGCCCTGCAATGCCTCAACATCCGCATGGGATGGCCCGAAACCCTCGGCCTGACCTTCCCCGGCCTCCACCCCCTCTAACCCCGCCACATCGGAGAGACCGTGACCAGCAAACCGCTGACCGTCGTCAAATGCGGCGGCAATCCCGCCGTGGACGCCGCGGGCATCTGCGCCGACATCGCCCGTCTCGTCCACGAGGGACACTCCATCCTCCTCGTCCACGGAGGCTCCGGCGAGATCGGACGCCTCGCAGGCCGGCTCGGCGTCGCCCAGCGCACCCTCGTCGCCCCGGACAACGTGTCCACGCGCTACACCGACCCCGACACCCTCGAAGTGGTCGTCCTCGCCCTCGCGGGCGCGGTCAAACCGGCACTCGTGGCGGAACTCTCCCGCCACAAGGTGCCCGCGGTCGGCCTCACCGGCATGGACGGCGGCATGCTCCGCGCCCGCCGGAAGTCCGCCGTCCGCGCCGTCGTCGACGGCCGTACCGTCCTGATCCGCGACAACCACAGCGGCCGGATCACGATGGTCGACACCGAACTCCCCGAGACCCTCCTGAAGGCCGGTTACGTACCGGTGGTCTCGCCGCCCGCCATCGACGAACACGACCGTCCCGTCAACGTCGACGCCGACCGCGCCGCGGCGGCACTGGCCGCCGCGCTCGGCGCCGACCAGCTCCTGCTGCTCACCGGCGCACCCGGCGTCCTCGCCGACGTCGACGACCCCACCAGCGTGCAGAGCACCCACCAGATATCGCCCACCGGCCCGCCCGACGCGTCCGCCACCGGCGGCATGGCGCTCAAACTCATCGCCGCGCGCGAAGCGCTCACCGGCGGAGTCGCCACCGTACGCATCGCGGACGGACGCACCCCCGAACCCGTGAGCCGAGCACTCGCGGGGGCCGGCACCACGGTCCACGTCTCCAGCGCGGGGGCGCCGACTCACAGCTCACGCACAAGGGAGATCCGCACATGAGCGAACCGAATGGCACACCAGCCGAGTGGCAGGGCGGCACGGTCTGGCTGACCGGGCTGCCGAGCGCGGGCAAGACCACCATCGCGAAGGGCCTCGCCGAGCGGCTGCGCTCCGCCGGGCACCGCGTGCAGGTGCTCGACGGCGACGAGGTCCGCGCCGCCCTCTCCGCGGAACTGGGCTTCTCGAAGGAGGACAGGGACACCAACGTACGGCGCATCGGTTACGTCGCCGGGCTGCTCGCCGGGCACGGCGTCACGGTGCTCGTGCCGGTCATCGCCCCCTACGCGCTCTCCCGCGCGGCGGTCAGGGAGCTGCACGCGGAGCGCGGCGTGCCCTACCTCGAGGTACACGTGGCGACCCCGGTGGAGATCTGCGCCGACCGCGACGTCAAGAGCCTCTACGCCAAGCAGGCCGCGGGCGAGCTGAGCGGGCTCACCGGCGCGGACGACCCCTACGAGGCGCCGGTCGACCCCGACCTGCGCCTCGACACCCAGCACCAGACCGCCGACGAGTCGGTCCGGCAGGTCCGCGCGCTGCTCACGGAGAGGGGTCTGTCATGAGCGCCCCCGTACAGGAAGCGCCCACCGGACACCTCGGTCCGCGGGCGGAGGCGGTGCCCGCGCTGACGCACCTGGAGATGCTGGAGGCCGAGGCGGCCCACATCTTCCGCGAGGTGGCGGGGGAGTTCGACCGCTCGACGCTGCTGTTCTCCGGCGGCAAGGACTCGATCGTCATGCTGCACGTGGCGCTCAAGGCCTTCGCGCCCGCGCCCCTGCCGTTCTCCCTGCTGCACGTGGACACCGGGCACAACTTCCCCGAAGTGATCGCCTACCGCGACCGGATCGTCGAGAAGCACGGCCTGCGGCTCGACGTGGCGTCCGTGCAGTCGTACATCGACGAGGGAACGCTGCGCGAGCGGCCGGACGGCACCCGCAACCCGCTCCAGACCCTCCCGCTCCTCGACGCCGTCCGCGACGGCCGGTTCGGCGCGGTGTTCGGCGGCGGCCGGCGCGACGAGGAGAAGGCGCGCGCCAAGGAGCGGGTCTTCAGCCTGCGGGACGAGTTCGGCGGCTGGGAGCCGCGCAGGCAGCGCCCCGAGCTGTGGCAGCTTTACAACGGCCACCACCTGCCCGGCGAGCACTTCCGCGTCTTCCCGCTCTCCAACTGGACCGAGCTGGACGTCTGGCAGTACATCGAGCACGAGAACATCGAACTGCCGGAGATCTACTTCGCGCACTGGCGCGAGGTGTTCCAGCGCGACGGCATGTGGCTGGCGCCCGGCGACTGGGGCGGCCCCCGCGACGACGAGTCCGTGGGCGAGCGCCGGGTCAGGTACCGCACGGTCGGTGACATGTCCTGCACCGGCGCGGTCGACTCGTCGGCCTCCACGGTGGCCGAAGTGATCACGGAGATCTCCGCGAGCCGCGTGACCGAGCGCGGCGCGAGCAGGGCCGACGACCGGATGTCCGAGGCAGCCATGGAAGACCGCAAGCGAGAAGGGTACTTCTAGAGATGTCAACGGGCGCCGCGGAAGCGGAAGTTCAGACGTATGCCACCAGCGGCCTCCCGGGTGGGCTGCTGCGGCTCGCCACCTGCGGGTCGGTCGACGACGGCAAGTCCACGCTGGTCGGACGGCTGCTGTACGACACCAAGTCCGTCCTCGCCGACCAGGCGGCGGCGATCGAGGAGGTGTCCCGCAGGCGGGGGCAGGAGGGACCCGACCTGGCGCTGCTCACCGACGGCCTGCGGGCGGAGCGCGAGCAGGGCATCACCATCGACGTGGCCTACCGCTACTTCGCGACGCCCAGGCGGCGGTTCATCCTCGCGGACACGCCCGGCCATGTGCAGTACACGCGCAACATGGTGACCGGCGCCTCCACCGCGGACCTCGCGGTGATCCTGGTCGACGCACGCCAGGGCGTGGTCGCGCAGACCATGCGGCACGGCGCGATCGCGGCGCTGCTTCGGGTGCCGCACGTCGTGCTCGCCGTCAACAAGATGGACACCGTCGGCTACCAGGAGTCCACCTTCACCGCGATCGCGGAGGAGTTCACCCAGCGGGCCAGGGAGCTGGGCATCACCGATGTCACCGCCATCCCGATGTCCGCGCTGACCGGCGACAACGTGGTCGAGCCGTCGACCAGGATGGACTGGTACGGCGGCGAGACGCTCCTGGCCCACCTGGAGAGCGTGCCGCTCGGGACGGAGTCGGCGAGCAGGCCGCTGCGCCTGCCGGTGCAGTACGTGGTCCGCCACCCCGCGCCCGACCGCCAGGTGGTGGAGCGCTGGCTGGCCGGCCAGGTCGCCTCCGGTCTGCTCAGGGTCGGCGACCCCGTGGTCGTACGACCGTCCGGCGCGACCAGCACCGTGGCCGGGCTCAGCGTGCTCGGCAAGGAGACCGACAGCGTGTGGGCGTCGCAGTCGGTGGCCGTACGCCTCGCCGACGAGATCGACATCTCCCGGGGCGACATGCTGACCGCGGGTCCCGCCCCCCAGATGCTGCGGGACCTCACCGCCAGCGTGTGCCATCTGCACGACCGCCCGCTGCGCGCCCGCCAGCGCGTACTGCTCAAGCACACCACCAAGACGGTTCCCGCGATGGTGGAGCGGATCGAGTACGGCATGGACGTCACCGACGGCAGCAGGCTGCCCGCCCAGGACGCCCTCTCCGTCAACGACATCGGCGGGGTGCGGATCCGCACCGCGGAGCCACTCGCCGTCGACGACTACCGGGAGAACAGGCGGACCGGCTCGTTCCTGCTCATCGACCCGCAGGACGGGGCGACGCTCGCCGCGGGGATGGTCATTTGTTGACCCGCTGAGACTGCATGTTAATGTAAGGGTCTGCATGATTATCGACCCAGCCATTGACCCAGTGCCGTCGGGGCTGGTCAGACTTCGGAGGTAGTGCCGTGACGATTTCGGGCCTCAAGGGGCGCAGTCTGCTGTCCCTGCGCGAGTTCAGCGGCGACGAGATCCGCGAGCTGCTGGTCAAGGCGGCCGACCTCAAGGAGCGCACGGCCCTCGGGCAGAACGTGCCCGCTCTGGCGGGCAAGAACATCGCCCTGATCTTCCTGAAGCCCTCCTCCCGTACGCGCGTCTCCTTCGTCGTCGCCTCGACGCAGTCGGGCGCGCACCCGGAGATCTTCAACGGCGACGACATCCGCTTCGGCGTCAAGGAGTCCGTCCGGGACATCGCGCGGGTCTTCGGCCGGGTCTTCGACGGCATCATGTTCCGCGGTTACGAGCACGCCACGGTCGCCGAGTTCGCGCACTACGCGGGCGTTCCCGTGTGGAACGGCCTGTGCGACAGCTACCACCCCACCCAGGTCCTCGCCGACCTGCTCACCCTGCGGGAGAACTTCGGCGACCTGGCGGGACTGCCGCTGACGTACGTCGGTGACGGCCGCAACAACATGGCCGTCACCCTCGCCATCGCCGCCGCCAAGCTCGGCCTCGACCTGCGCATCCTCGCGCCGGAGCCGCTCCAGCCCGACCCGGAGCTGATCAAGGAGCTGCTCGCCGGGCGCGAGTCCGAGCAGGCCCGGGTCCTTGTCACGGACTCGCGCGAGGAGGCGCTGCGCGGCTCGGCCTGCGTCTACGGCGACGTGTGGGTCTCCATGGGCGAGGAGGACCAGACGCAGGAGCGCATCGCCCTGCTGCGCGACCTGAAGGTGACGAACGACCTGATGGCCCTGACCGGCCGTGAGGACAGCATCTACCTGCACTGCCTGCCGGCCTTCCACCTCCTGGACACGGAGACCGCGATCGCGCACCCCGACATCCGCGAGGTGGACGACGACGTCTTCGAGGGCCCGCGGAGCCGGGTCTTCGACCAGTCGGAGAACCGCATGCACACGGCCAAGGCCCTGATGCAGCTGACCATCGCGGGCTGAGACCCGCCGCACACGGCCGAGAGCGCGCCCCCCGGTGTCCGGGGGGCGCGCTCTCGCGGTGCCGGGCGGGCCGTCAGCCCTGCCAGCTGTGCGGTGCGTGGAAGTCGTCGCGGCGCCAGGCCGTCGTGGGCGGTGCCGGGCGGGCGGTGGTCCGGGTCGGGGCGGCGGCGCGGGACAGCAGGAGCACGGTCACGGCCGCCAGCTCGTCGTCGGTGACCTCGCCTTTCTCGATGCGGATGTCGGCTGTGGGCATGGGACCTCCGGTCGTGGGCGTCACTGCGGGGGATTGCCGTGCTTCCTGGCGGGACGGTCCGCGTGCTTGCCCGCGAGCATGGCGAGGGAGTCGATGAGGACCTGGCGGGTCTGTGCGGGGTCGATGACGTCGTCGACCAGGCCGCGTTCGGCGGCGTAGTAGGGGTGCATCAGCTCGGCCTTGTACTCCTTGACCATGCGGGTGCGCATGGCTTCGGGGTCTTCGGCGGCGGCGATCTGGCGGCGGAAGATGACGTTGGCGGCGCCTTCGGCGCCCATGACGGCGATCTCGTTGGTGGGCCAGGCGTAGGTGAGGTCGGCGCCGATGGACTGGGAGTCCATGACGATGTAGGCGCCGCCGTAGGCCTTGCGCAGGATCAGGGAGATACGGGGCACGGTGGCGTTGCAGTAGGCGTACAGGAGCTTGGCGCCGTGGCGGATGATGCCGCCGTGCTCCTGGTCGACGCCCGGCAGGAAGCCCGGCACATCGAGCAGCGTCACGATCGGGATGTTGAAGGCGTCGCACATCTGCACGAAGCGGGCGGCCTTCTCGGAGGCCTCGATGTCAAGGACCCCGGCCAGCGCCTGCGGCTGGTTCGCCACGATCCCGACGACCTTGCCGTCAAGACGGGCCAGAGCACAGATGATGTTCCGCGCCCACCGCTCATGGACTTCGAGGAAATCGCCGTCGTCGACGAGTTCTTCGATCACCTGGTGCATGTCGTAGGGGCGGTTGCCGTCCACGGGGACCAGGTCGAGCAGGGCCTGGCAGGTGCGGTCCGCCGGGTCGGCGCAGTCGTGCGCCGGGGGCGTCTCGCGGTTGTTCGATGGCAGCATCGACAGCAGATAGCGCACTTCTTCGAGGCAGGTCTCCTCGTCGTCGTACGCGAAGTGGCAGACGCCGGAGGTCTCGGCGTGCACATCCGCGCCGCCCAGACCGTTCTGCGTGATCTCCTCGCCGGTCACCGCGCGGACCACGTCCGGCCCGGTGATGAACATCTGCGACGTCTCGCGGACCATGAAGACGAAGTCGGTCAAGGCCGGGCTGTAGGCCGCACCGCCCGCGCACGGGCCGAGCATCACGCTGATCTGCGGGATGACACCGGACGCCTTCGTATTGCGCTGGAAGATGCCGCCGTAGCCCGCGAGAGCCGTGACGCCCTCCTGGATACGCGCGCCCGCGCCGTCGTTCAGGGAGACCAGCGGGGCACCCGCGGCGATGGCCATGTCCATGATCTTGTGGATCTTCGTGGCGTGCGCCTCGCCCAGCGCGCCGCCGAAGATGCGGAAGTCGTGCGCGTAGACGAAGACCGTACGGCCCTCGACCGTGCCCCAACCGGTGACGACACCGTCCGTGTACGGCCGCTTCGCCTCCAGGCCGAAACCGGTCGCCCGGTGCCGGCGCAGGGGTTCGACCTCGCGGAACGAGCCCTCGTCCAGGAGCAGTTCGATCCGCTCGCGGACGGTGAGCTTGCCCTTGGCCTTCTGAGCGGCGGTGGCCGGTTCGGAGGGGCCCGCGAGGACCCGCTCCCGAATCGCCGCCAGCTCCGCGACGTGGCGTCTCATCTCTCCCCTTACCGATTGCCGTCACCGGGGACGTTGCGAGTGGTTCAGTTGGTGAGCTTGCGCAGGCCGTTGATCTGGAGCACGGCGAACCCGCCGACGGTGGCGGCCTGCATGAGGATCCACACCGTGCCGATCGTGTTCGGGTCGAACCAGCCGAACAGGGCGGTGGCGACGCTGGCGACGGCCCACAGCAGGTTCGCCTCGATGACGATCTTCGTGGCGGCGGCGGACGGCACCTGCTGGGAGGCGAGGACGCCGACGAGGATGCCGTAGACGGTGAGGAAGGCGCCGATCCCGCGCAGCAGGCCGGTGTTCATGTCGAGGAGGTCCCCGACGGGGCCCGCGGCGATCAGGTAGATGAGGCCGTTGCCGGCCGTGACGGCGGCGTCGAGACCGAGGAAGAGACGCAGCGGGCGCGCGGCGGACGAGTTCGTGGCCGCGGTTCCAAAGCGTGCGGAGGTCTGGCTCGTGGTCATGAAATCTCCAGGTGCGTACGGTGGTTGGATTCCCTGCGCGCCGCGCGGGACGCGTACGGGGGGTCCGCGCGGAGTGCGGGGGCCCGCTCTTTTCCGTTCCGATGGTGGCAACTGGCGCTGACCGGACGCTGACATCCCGCGTGCGCGGGCGGCGCGGGACCTCAGGCGGGCTGGAGCAGGGTCCGGGCGCCGCCGGTCAGGGCCGGATCGTGGGCGAGGATCGCGTGTTCGACGTGGCGCAGCGCGGGGGAGGGGTCGATGCCCAGCTCGTCCGAGAGGTGCCGGCGCATGGCGCGGTAGACGTTGAGGGCGTCGGCCTGGCGGCCCGAGCGGTAGAGGGCGACCATCAGCTGCTCACAGAAGCGTTCCCGCAGCGGGTGGTTGCTGTGCGCCTCGTGGAGTTCGGCGAGCATCGCGGCGTGGTGGCCGAGGCGCAGCTCCGCCTCGAAGCGCAGCTCCATGGCGCGCATGCGGTACTCCTCGTACCGCGCGCAGGCGAGCTGGCAGATGGTGCCGCCGGGGAAGTCGCCGAAGACGGGGCCGCGCCACAGGGCGAGCGCGCGGCCGAGCAGTTCCGCCGTGGCGGCGGCGTCGGCGGCGCCCGCCGCCTCGGCCTGCCGGACCGATTTGGTGAATTCCGCCGCGTCGAATTCGCCTTCGTGGATGGTGAGCCGGTATCCGGAAGGGTGAATGGTGACCCGGGACACCGCGAGTTCGGGTTCCAGGCTCTTCAGTTTGCGGCGGAGCCGGCTGATGTGAGCCTGCAGAGCATTGGCCTGCTTGTCCGGGACGGAGTCGCCCCACATTTCTTCGACGAGGCTCTCGCCCGAGATCGGGCGGCCCTCGCTGACGAGCAGGGTCTGGATCAGATTCCGCTGGAGATCTCCCGAGATCTCCGCGAATCCTGACGCGGTGCGGATCTGCAGTGCTCCGAGAATCGAAAAGCTCAGCATGCCGTTTCCCCCTTGGCTTTCGTTGCTGCAACGTCGGGGTGGTTCACCTTCCGGGTCGCCAGAGCCATCGGTGCTGCGGTGTGGGGGCCCGCGGGTGGAGGTCGGCGTGGCGATCTCTGGGCGTCCCCGCCCGGGGGAGGCAGCGGGCACGACCCCTGACTCCCTTCCAGCGAAGACCCTCTCACGGTATCATTCCTTTGGGAAGGTATTTTTTTGAACGAGCCTGACCGTGCGATCGAGAGCGGACTTGACCTGCGGGTTCATCCGGCAAGAGGTCGACACGGAGAGGCGCGTCCGGTGGACGCAGACCCGCCCCGGCAGGCCTTGCCGCTCTCGCGGGGCGCCGGGGCGGTCGCTTCACCGGGGCGGGGGAGGCCCGGGGAAGTGCATATGGAAGTCAGTATTCCGCTGGCGGAGAGGGCAGGATTCGAACCTGCGTGGGCCGCGTACGACCCGACCTTGAGCGTGAGCCCGAGATCCCCGATAAGCCACTCCGGGCACCTCTCCTGGTGGTGCGGGCACGGTGTTCTGTGCCTGCGGAGAGGGCAGGATTCGAACCTGCGTGGGCCGCGAGCGACCCGACCTTGAGCGTGAGCCCGAGATCCCCGATAAACCACTCCGGGCACCTCTCCGTGTTCCCGGCCCGGTTTCCCGTGCCGTTCACGAGAAGAACATTGCCAGGCACTTCTGACGGGCCGCTGACACTTCTCTGACGCACGGTCACGCATGCGGCAACCACCTGCCCCGTGAGCTTTACGCCCTTCCCATCAAAGGGGCGGCGGTGCTCTACTCTCCTCGACCGCAACGGCTTCCGAAAGGGAAACGGATCATGACCGTGACCGTAGTGGAAAACCCGATTCTCAAGGCGGTCCGCACCCATACGCGGGCCGAGAATCCCAGCGCGTTCCTCGCGCTCAACAGTGGCAACAGCACCTTCACGCTGCCGGGCGCGGACGGCGTCGTCGTCTACCGCGCGACCGGCCGGTTCGCCGTCCAGTTCGGCGGCCCCTTCGCCGCCCCGGACGACTACGACACCCTCCTCTACGGCTTCCGCCACCACCTGAAGGAGCGGGGGCTGACGCACGTGGGCGTCCAGCTCCAGCGCGACGACGCCGAGCGCTACGCGGCGCGCGGCTTCACCGTCAACCAGATCGGCGCCTCCTGGGCGGTGAGCCTCGCCGAGTTCACGCTGCGCGGCACCCGCTTCATGCAGCTGCGCAACAAGATCTCCCGCGCCTACCGCAACGGTCTCCAGATCCAGGAGGTCAAGGCCGACGCCTGGCGGGACGCGCTGGAGACGATCGACGGCGCCTGGCTCTCCAGCAAGGGCGCGGCCCGCCCCCTGGAGTTCCTGGTCGGCGAGATCGGCGGCGAGGCGCAGGAGCACCGGCGGCTGTTCGTCGGCACGATCAACGGGGCCCCGGTGGCGTACATCTCGTACTCCCCGGTCTACGGCAGTCGCGCCGGGTGGATGCACGACCTGAGTCGGCGCGTGCCGGACGGCTCGCCGGGTCTGATGGAGGCCATCAACGCGCACGCCATCGAGGTCTTCCGCGGCGAGGGCGTCGCGTGGCTGCACTTCGGCTTCACGCCCTTCACCGGCCTTGACCCCGCCCATGAACTGGAGGGCCACAGCCCCGCGTTCCAGTGGCTGATGCACGCCCTGTGGGCGGAGGGCGCCGCGCTCTACCCGGCCCAGACGCAGCTCTCGTACAAACACAAGTGGGCGCCCGACGCGACCATCCCGGAGTACGTCGCCTTCGACGGGCCCGCCTCACTGGCGTCGTTCGCGCACATATTCCGCGCCTGCAACGCCTTTTGACGGTACGTCAGCCCTATCTGCCCGCACCCCGACCGACACCGACAGGAGTGAAAGACGATGAGCGGCAACACCGAGACGACCGACGCGCTCAAGCACGCCATGGTGGAACAGCTCATGGGCGTCATCGCGGCCCCCGACGACGAGGACGTGGCCCGCGCGGCGGACGCCGTGGTCCGGGAGCTGGACGCCCTGCTCCGCGCCGAGCAGGACCCGGCGGCCTGAGCCGGACCCCGATCAGCCCAGCATCAGCGCCACATCAGCGCTCCACGGAACGCTGCACCCACGTTCGCCCGGCGTCCGGCCGGTGGGGCACCGCACGCGCTCGCCGCACTGTGCTCCAGCGGATCCCGTGCGCCGGGCGAGCGCCGCCGCCGCCCGGTTCGGGCACTTCTTCCGAGGAGAGCTTCGTATGCAGCGTCCGCACGTCCAAGAGACCGGTGTCGCCGTCGACCCGCAGCGCCCCGCTGTGTCTCAGCACAGCACAGCCCCGCAGCGCACCGGGGCCTCCGCCACCTTCTCCGAGCTGCTCAAACGCGTGAAGGCGGAGGGGCTGCTCGACCTCGACCCGCGGTACTACATAGGGCGGCTGACCCGGAACACCACGCTGCTGGTGGCCGGGCTCACCGCGTTCTTCCTGCTGGGCGACTCGTGGTGGCAGCTCGCCGTGGCGGTGTGGATGGGCCTCTGCGGCGGCCAGTCCTCCTTCATGTGGCACGACGCGGGCCACAAGGCGATGTTCCGCGACAAGCGGGCCGCCTCCGCCGTCGGCTACTTCCACGCCAACTTCGTCAACGGGGTCAGCTTCGGCTGGTGGGTCAACCACCACAACCGCCACCACAGCAACCCCAACCACCTGGACATGGACCCGGACATCGGCCGGCGCACCGCGATCTTCGACATCAAGCAGTACGCCACCCGGACCGGCGTGCAGCGCTTCATCGTGCGCTACCAGAGCGTGCTCTTCTTCGTGCTGCTCGTCCTCGAGTCGTTCAAGATGCACAAGACGGCCGTGAAGTCGATCGCGCAGGGCCTGACCAAGCACCCCGTGCTGGAGTCCACCCTGCTCCTGCTGCGCGCCGCGATCTATCTGACCTGCGTCTTCACCGTCCTGTCGCCGGTACTCGCGGTCACCTTCATCCTCGTCCAGCAGGCCACCCTCGGCGTCTACTTCGGCATGATCTTCGCCCCGAACCACAAGGGCATGGACGTGCGCGACGGCGACGAGGAGACCCTGGACTGGCTGGAGCGCCAGGTCCTCACCTCCCGCAACATCCGCCCCTCGTGGTTCATCGACTTCCTGTACGGGGGTCTCAACTACCAGGTCGAGCACCACCTGTTCCCCGCCATGCCGCAGAAGAACCTGGGCCGTGCCCGCGAGCTGACCCGCGAGTACTGCGCCGAGCGCGGCGTCCCGTACCACGAGGTCGGCTTCTGGGCCTCGTACCGCGAGGTCGCCTCCTACCTGCACGAGGTCAGCGCCCCGGTCCGCCGCGGTGACGTCGACGCGCACCTGGAACGGGCCGCCTGATGGCCGACACGCTCTCCAGACCGGCGGCCGGGGCCACGGCCACCGCGCGCGCCTCGATCGGCGTCCGGCTCGACCGGATGCCGATCACCCCGACCCACCGCAGCGTCACCGCGGTCATCGGCGTCGGGCTGCTCTTCGACACGTTCGAGAACAACCTCTCCGGCACCATCGCCAAGGTCCTCCAGAACGACTTCGCGTTCGGCGCCACCGAGCTGAAGCTCGTCCTCGCCTCCGCCTTCATCGGCCAGTTCATCGGCTCGCTGGTGCTCGGCAAGGTCGCGGACCGGTACGGGCGGCGCCGGGCGTTCCTGATCAACCTCGCGATCTACTCCGGCTTCTCGCTGCTCGGCGCCTTCTCGCCGAACGCGGCCTGGCTGATCGCGACCCGGTTCTTCGCCGGCATCGGCATCGGCGCCGAACAGTCCCTTTCCGACTGCTACTTGTCGGACGTGCTGCCCGCCAAGAAGCGCGGCCGGTACATCGCCTGGGCCTACACGCTCGCCTTCTGCGGAGTGCCCGCCGTGGGCTTCGCCGCCCTGTGGCTCGTGCCCCTCACCCCGCTCGGCATCGACGGCTGGCGCTGGCTCTTCGTGATCGGCGCGCTGGGCTCCGCCGTGGTGTGGGTGCTGCGCAGGCGGCTGATCGAGTCCCCGCGCTGGCTGGCGACGGTCGGCCGCGAGGACGAGGCGGAGGCGCTGGTCGCCCGCATGGAGGCGGAGGTCCCGGGCGGCGCCCCCGCGGTGCCCGCCGCCGACCTCGCGGACGCCGCCGCCAAGGCAGCGGCCCCCGCCACCCGGCTGCGGGACATCTTCCAGCCCCACCTGCGGCGGCGCACCACCATGCTGTGGATCTTCTGCGCGCTGTCGACGGTCGGCTACTACGGCTTCGGCACGCTCGCCCCGCAGATCCTCGCCGCCAAGGGGTACGGGATCGTCGCGGGCATCGGCTTCACCGCGGTCTGCTTCCTCGGCTACCCCGTGGGCTCCGCGCTCGCCCTGCCGATCATCGACCGCGTCGAGCGCAAGAGGCTGGTGGTCGCCTCGGCGGGCGCGATGGTCGTGGCCGGGCTCGGCTTCAGTTACGCGGGTTCCCCGACGGTCATCATGGTCTTCGGCTTCGCCTACACGGTCTTCAGCAACCTCTTCTCCAGCGTCTCGCACGTCTACCTCGCCGAGCAGTACCCGACCGCCATCCGCGCGGCCGCGTCCGGCGCCGCGTACTCCCTGTCCAAACTCAGCGCCGCCGCGCTGCCCTTCGCCCTGCTCCCGGTCCTCCAGACGTACGGGCCAGGGGCGCTGTTCGGCGTCATCGCCGCCGTGATGGCCGCGCTCGCCGTCACCGTCCTCACCCTGGGCGAACGCACCACCGGCGTCTCGGTCGACCGCGTGAGCGCCGACTGACCCCACCGTCCCACCGACGTGAATGAGGTATCCCGCATGGCCTACGTCATCGCCCAGCCCTGCGCCGACGTGAAGGACAAGTCCTGCGTCGACGAATGCCCCGTCGACTGCATCTACGAAGGCGGCCGCGCCCTCTACATCCACCCCGACGAGTGCGTGGACTGCGGCGCCTGCGAGCCCGTCTGCCCCGTGGAGGCCATCTACTTCGAGGACGACGTGCCCGGCGAGTGGGGCGACCACCGCGGCTCCAACAGCGCCTTCTTCGCGGAGATCGGCTCCCCCGGCGGCGCCACCGCGCTCGGCCCGCTGCCGCACGACTCCGCCCTGGTCGCCTCCCTGCCGCAGGCGGTGGCGTCATGAGCGGGCTGCTCGCGGGCAAGCGCGTCCTGGTGACCGGCGTCCTCACCGAGGCGTCCATCGCCTTCCACGCCGCCCGCATCGCCCAGCTGGAGGGCGCCGAGGTCGTGCTGACCGGCTTCGGGCGGCTCTCCCTGATCGAGCGGACCGCGGGCCTGCTGCCCAAGCCCGCCCCGGTCGTCGAGCTGGACGTCACCGACCCGGCGCACCTGGACGGCCTCGCCGGCCGTCTCCGCGAGTACGTCGACGGCCTCGACGGCGTCGTGCACTCCATCGCCTACGGCCCGCCCGGCGCCTTCCACTTCCTCGACGGCACCTGGCAGGACGTGTCGAGCGCCGTGCACGTCTCCGCGTACTCCCTGAAGTCCCTGACCACCGCCTGCCTGCCGCTCCTCGAACCGCGCGGCGGCTCGGTCGTGGGCGTCACCTTCGACGCGACCGTCGCCTGGCCCAAGTACGACTGGATGGGCGTCGCCAAGGCGGCCCTGGAGTCCACCAGCCGCTACCTCGCCCGCGACCTCGGACCCCGCGGCATCCGCTGCAACCTCGTCGCCGCGGGCCCGCTGCGCTCCATGGCCGCCAAGTCCATCCCGGGCTTCTCCGAGCTCGCGGACGACTGGCACACCCGCGCCCCGGCGGGCTGGGACCTCACCGATCCGGACCCGGCGGCCCGCGGCATCGTCGCCCTGCTCTCGGACCTCTTCCCGCGCACGACGGGCGAGATCGTCCACGTCGACGGCGGGGCCCACATGATGGGCGCGTGACCCACGAGGCCACGACCGAGGGGGAGTTCGGGTGACATCACCCGAACTCCCCCTCGTCGTGCGGGCGGCTGCACTCCGTCACTCCGTCACTCCGTCGTGCCGTCCGGCAGGATCCGGCGGAATCCGGTGTACGAGATCAGCGCCTCGGGCAGCTCCACCGAACCGTCCGGCCGCGCGCCCTGCTCCAGGAGCGCGGCCACCGTGCGCCCGACGGGCAGCGCCGAGCCGTTCAGCGTCGCCGCGTACTCCTTGCGGCCGTCCGCCGTGCGGCACCGGATGCCGGCGCGGCGGGCCTGGAAGGTGCCGCAGTCGGAGACCGAGGAGATCTCGCGGTAGGAGCCGCTGCCCGGCAGCCACACCTCGATGTCGTACGTCGTCCGGGCCGAGAACCCGAGATCACCGGCGGGCAGCAGCACCACGCGGTAGGAGAGTTCCAGGCGCCGCAGGCACTCCTCGGCGTGCCCCAGCATCAGCTCCAGCTGCGCGGGCGCGTCCTCGGCCGCGCAGACGCGGACCAGCTCCACCTTCTCGAACTGGTGCAGCCGCAGGATCCCCCGGGTGTCCCTGCCGTACGCCCCGGCCTCGGCGCGGAAGCACGGGGTGCGGGCCGTGAACGCGTACGGCAGCTCGCGGGTGTCCAGGGTCTGCTGCGCGAGCAGGTTGGTGAGCGGGACCTCGGCCGTGGGGATCAGGAACAGCTCGCGGTCGCCGACCTGGGTGGCGAACAGGTCCTCCGCGAACTTGGGCAGCTGGCCGGTGCCGGTCATCGTGTCGCGGTTGACCAGGAACGGCACGGAGTGCTCGGTGTAGCCGTGCTCGGCCGTGTGCAGATCGAGGAAGAAGTCGGCGAGCGCCCGCTCCAGGCGGGCGCCGGGGCCGCGGCTCACGGTGAAGCGGGCGCCGGAGAGCCGGGCCGCGGCCTTGCCGTCGAAGAGGCCGAGCCGCTCACCGATGTCGGCGTGGTGCCGCTCGTCGGCCGCCTCGCACGGCGGCGGGCCGCCCCGGCGCACCTCCACCGCCTCCTTCTCGGAGTCGCCGTCCGGCACCGAGTCGAGCGGGATGTTGGGGATGGCGAGGACCAGGTCGGCGAGGGTCCTGCCCGCCTCCTTGGCGGCGGCCTCGGCCCGCTGCACCTCGGCGCGCAGCGCGCGCGCCGCCTCCTTGTCCTGCTCGGAGGGCGGCCCGCCCTTGCGCTCGCGGGCCGCGCGGTTCATCTCGGTGCGCAGCCGGGTCACCTCGGCCTGGGCGTCGGCCCGGCCGCGGTGGGCCGCGTCGAGCGCGGCCACGTCGAGGTCGTGGCGGCGGCGGGCGAGCCGCCGTACCGCGTCGGGGCCGGACGCGATCAGTTCGCGCGGATCGTGCATGGCTTCTCCTGGGGTCTGCGGCGGGGCGGGGGAGATACGCCGAGCCGCCCCTCTGGCGAGGGGCGGCTGCGGCTCCTGCCGGGGCAGGGCGGGGGAGGGGCGCGGGGCTGGGAGCGGGTCCGCTCCGGTGTTCACGCGGGGGCGAGGGCCAGGACGGTGTTCTGGCCGCCGAACCCGCAGGAATTGCTGAGCGCCAGATCGATGGGCATGGAGGTCGCCGAGTACGCCAGCTTGATGTCGACCTCCGCGTCCGGCATGACGAGGTTGGCGATGGGCGGCACCAGTTCGTGCTCGATGCTCAGCAGCGTGAACGCCGCCTCCACCGCGCCCGCCGCGCCGAGCAGATGCCCGGTCACGCCCTTGGTCGAGGTGACGAGCGGATCCCCCTGGAGGGTCCGTTTGATCATCCTCGCCTCGGCGACGTCGTTGAGCGGCGTCGAGGTGCCGTGGGCGTTCACATGCTGTACGTCGTCCGGGTCCGCGCCGGCGTCGGCGAGGGCCGCGCGGACCGCCGCCTCCACCCCGGCGCCGTCCGGATGCGGCGACGTCATGTGGTGGGCGTCCGCGGTGGCGCCGTAGCCGATGATCCGGCCGTGCTGGTGCGCCCCGCGGGCCCGGGCGTCCTCGACGCGTTCCATGACGAGGATCCCGGCGCCCTCACCCGCGACGAACCCGTCCCGCTCCGCGTCGAAGGGACGCGAGGCGTGGGTGGGGTCGTCCTCGCGCCGGGACAAGGCGCCCATCTGCGCGAACCCGGCCATCACCAGTGGAGTGATCATGGCCTCGCTGCCGCCCGCCAGGACGACGTCGCAGCGGCCGAGCGCGAGCAGGTCCCTGGCGGTGCCGATGGCCGTCGCCCCGGAGGCGCAGGCGGTGGCCACCACCAGGTTGGGTCCCGTCGCCCCGAACTCGATGGCCGTCTGACCGGCCAGCATGTTCGGCAGCTGCATGGGAAGCAGCAGTGGCGAGACCCGGTCGGCGCCCTTCTCCCGTAGCGCGTGGTGCTGTTCCTCGACCGTGCCGGGGCCACCGTCCGCGCAGCCGAGCACCACCCCGACCCGGGCGCCGTCCCAGGTCAGCGGGTCGAGCCCGGCGTCGGCGATGGCCTCGCGCGCGGCGACGAGCGCGAACTGGACGAACCGGTCGAGACGGTGGGCCCTGCGGGCGGTCAACAGCGCTTCGGGGTCGAAGCCGGGCACACGGCAGGAGATCCGTACCGGGTTGTCCGCCAGTACGGGATCGAACGCCGCGCCCGACCGGCCCTCGCAGACCGCCGCCCAGCTCGGCCCCACCCCGATGCCGCCCGGGGTGACGAGGCCGAGCCCGGTGACGGCGATGTCGATGCCGGCCATCAGACCTTCGCGCTCCTCTTCTCCATGAGTTCCACCATGTCGGCCACGGTCTCGGCCTCCAGGAGGTCGTCGTCGCTGACGTCGATGTCCAGTTCGGACTTGAGCAGCAGCGACAGCTCCACCACGGCCAGCGAGTCCAGCTCGATGTCGTCCCTGGTGGCCTCCGGGGTGATGGCCTCGGGGGACACCTTGAGCTTGTTGGACAGGATTTCCTTGAGCTGCTCCAGCATGACGATCCCTTTCGGAAGGCGTACGCGCCGTTCGGCGTACGGGTCTTGAGGAGGTACCGCCGGGCGCCCGCGGGCGTCAGACGGAGTGCACTTCGGGCCAGACGAGCGTCGTGGCCCCCCAGGAGAGCCCGCCGCCGAACGCGGTGAGCAGCACCCGGTGCCCGGCGGTGAGCCGGCCGTCGGCGGCGGACTGGGAAAGGAGCAGGGGGAGCGAGGCGGCACCGGTGTTGCCGACCTGCTCGATGTTGCTGAGCTGCCGCTCGGCGGGGATGCCGAGCCGCTCCGCGACCGAGTCGAGGATGCGGGCGTTCGCCTGATGGGCGGCGAACCGGTCGATGTCGTCGAGCCGCCAGCCGGACCGCTCGGCCGCCTCCCGCGAGGTGGCCGTCATCCGCTCCACCGCGTGCCGGTAGGTGTCGCGGCCGAGCATCCGGAAGTACTGGTCGCCCGGTTCGGGCGCGGTGCCCGCCGAGCGCTGCCGGGAGCCGCCCGCAGGCACCTCGATGAGATGGCTCAGCTCACCGTCGCTGCCGAGGACGAGCGGGCCCACCGCGCCCGGCTCGTCCGCCTGCCCGGCCCGCAGCACCACGGCACCCGCGCCGTCCGCGAAGATCACCGCGGTGGTGCGGTCCTCCGGGTCGACGATCGTGGTGAACGCGTCGGCCGCTACGAGCAGCACCCGCCCGGCCACCCCCGAGGCGATGAGCCCCGAGGCGGCGGCGAGCCCGTAGAGGAAACCGGAGCAGACGGCGGCGACGTCGAACGCCGCGACCTGGCCGAGGCCGAGCCGCGCCGCCACCGTCGGCGCGGTCGCCGGGCACGGCTGGTCGGGGGTGGTGGTGGCCAGGACGACGGCGTCCACCTGCTCGGTGTCCGCCGACTTCAGCGCGCGCAGACCGGCCTCCACCGCCAGGTCGGAGGTGGCGGTGCCGGGCGAGACCATGTAGCGCTCGGCGATTCCGGTGCGGGAGCGGATCCACGCGTCGGAGGTGTCGAGACGCCGCGAGAGGTCGTCGTTGGTCACCTTGTTCGGCGGCACGTAGGAGCCGATGCCGCAGACCACCGCCGACCGGCCGAGCGGCCGGGCCGCGCCGCTCATGCGCCCGGCTCCGGACTGCTGAGGACCTCGACGGGCAGCCCCATGTACGCCATACGGGACTCGGCCATCTCGTCGGTCCACCGCTCGGCCATGTCGTAGCGCTGCTCGGGCGTGGTGTCGAGCATCCGTACGCCCGGCCAGATCTCGTAGTCGCCGATCTTGTCCGCGTGGTCGGCCATGCCCTTCTGGAACAGCTCCTCGCGGTGGATGACGAACTCCCTGTCGGGGATCTCGTCCCACAGCTTCACCCCGGCCCGCAGGATCTCCATCAGGCGCGGGCGGTACTCGGGGTGGGCGACGACGTGGTCGCGCAGGATGGTGCTCGCCACCGTCAGATGGCGGATCTCGTCGATGGCGGTGCCGCGCGAGATCTCCCCGGTGGCGGGGGAGAGCGGGGTCCACTTGCGCTCGCTCAGCTCGGCGGCCGGGGCGAGGACGCCCTCGATGACGATGGCGAAGACGGCGACGCCGCCCGCGAAGTCGCCCTGGTCGCGGACGATGTCGAGGGTGAAGTCGACGACCGGGTCCAGGACCCGCGCGCGGTAGTCCGCGGCCATCTCGTCGATGTCCTTGAGGAGGGTCTCCGCGGGGTGCCCCAGCTCCACCAGGTGGTTGCGGAAGACGCGGGCGTGCCGGGCCTCGTCGATGAGCTGGGTGGCGTAGAACTCCATCTCGGGCACGCCCGGGGCGAGCGCCACATAGTGGCCCAGCAGCCGGGTGGCGATCTCCTCGGACAGGCCGCGGAAGCCGAACTCCAGTACCAGCGCGTCGCGCAGCGGCCCCGGCGCCTTCAGGAAGTCGGGGACGGTCGCGTTCTCGTGGTGGCCGGTCGCGCCGCGGTCGCGCAGGGTGCCCTGGGCGACGGAGGTGAACCAGTAGGCGAGGTCGCAGTCGTCGGGGCCGAGGGTGAGTTCCTTCGCGCCGTCGAGCAGTCCTGGCGCCTTGTCCCAGTCGGCCTCGGGGGCCACAGAACCGGTCATGATGCCGATGTCTCCTTCGTGGTGCGGGCGGGATGCAGGGAGCCTGCGAAGAGGCCGCCCGCGTAGCTGAACAGCGGCGGCCGGCTCTCGGCGGTGGCGCGGACGACATAGCCGAGCAGCACCTCGCCGTCGCCCGCCCGGTGCGAGGAGTGGAGCCGGCAGGAGTAGTGGGCGAGCGCCTCGGTCAGCCGCGGGGCACCGGCGTAGGTGTCGGCCGTCCAGGGCACGCCGTCGAACTGGGCGCTGCCGTCGGGCCGGGAGCTGTCCGCGAACCACCGCGCCAGATCGCCCTGCCCGCCGTCCAGTACGTTGACGACGAACCGCCCCTCGGCGGTGGCGAGCCGCGCGAAGGACGAGCCGGGCCGCAGCGCCACCCCGATCAGCAAGGGCTCGCGCGAGACCAGCGTCACCGTGCTCGCCGTGGTGCCGTGCAGCAGCCCGGCGTGGCCGACGGTCAGCACCGACACGGGTGAGGCCAGGTGGTAAAGCGCCCGGCGCCGCTCCGCCGGGTCCTGGCGCACCGGGCGCCGCAGCGGGGTGAGCGTGCTCATCGCAGCGCCTCCTCGCGCGCCCGGGCCGCGGGCCGCGGCACCTCGGCGATGTGCCCGACCGGCTCCGGGTCCTGCGCGTGGCCGACCGGCTTGGGGTGGGCGACCCCCAGGTCGTCGAGGAGCCGCAGATAGCCGCTCTGCCGCACCGGCTCGAAGGGCAGCGCGAACGACTTCATGAAGTTGCCGAACAGGCCGCGGTCGCCGAAAAGATGGAAGGGCAGCACGAGCAGCGCCCACTCGGGACCGATCAGCCAGCACCACAGCGCGGCCACCGCGGCCTGGGTGATGAGGCTGTGCATCACGTTGTAGAGGACGTAGTACACCTTGGAGATCGGTTTCCCGCCGCTGCGCTTGAAGGCGATCGCGCCGGGGATGTAGCCGATCAGGTCGATGTAGAGGAAGAGGGCGACCGCCGGGATCCAGCGGATCTCGCCGATGTGCGCGATGAGCAGCCCGGTGGTGACCGCGAAGCCCACCAGGTACTCGGCGCGGTGCAGGGAGAACGTCTTCGGCGTCTCGAAGGGATTGGCCTGGTCCATGGTCAGCTCCTGGCTAAGGTCTCAGGCGCCGACGGCGGCGGGCTGCGACAGTTCGATGCCGCCCGCGATCCGCGTCCGGGGGAACAGACCGGTCAGCGCCCAGGCGACGGTCTCCTTGATGACCCGCTCGGCGATCGGGTCGAGGATGCCCTCGAGGCTCGGGATGCCGAAGTCGAACTCGGCGTCGAAGCGGACGGCGACGTCGTCACCGGCCTGCGTCAGCGCCCAGGTGCCGGTGAAGGAGTCGAAGTCCCCGTCGGACTGCTCGAAGCGGATCTCGCCCTGCTCCGGCAGGAAGGTGTCGTCCTCGGTCCAGCGCAGCAGGCCGCTGCGGAAGTGCAGCTCCCAGCTGGAACTGCACCGGGGTTCGGGCAGCGTGGCGTGGACCGTGGTGGAGTTCACGTGAGGGGCCAGGTCCGGGTACTTCTCCCAGCGCATCACGGCGTCGAAGACCGTGGAGACCTGCACCGCGGGGACCACTGCTTCCAGTTCTACGTGCCGCACGATCAGTTACCGCCTTCCGGCATGGTGGCCGCGCCGCGCACGAGGTCGCGGGTGGCCAGGTCGAAGGAGTTGAGGAGGAACTCCACGTCGGTGTCGCTGAGGACGGCGGGCGGCGTGAACCGCACCACCGAGCTGCCGTTCATGGAGTGGTTCGCGACCACCCCGTGGTTGAAGAGCTCGATCAGCAGCTCGCCTGCGAGACCGGCCTCGATCAGCTCCACGCCGATGAGCAGCCCCTGGCCGCGTACGTCGACGACGAGTTCGGGAATGTTGCGGTAGGCGATCTCGGCGATCCGCGGCAGCAGCACGGCGCCCAGGTCGGTGGCCCGGGTGACCAGGCGCTCCTCCTTCATCGCCCGCACCGCGCCCTGCACCGCGGCCATCAGGACGGGCTGCCCGGAGAAGGTGGCGGTGTGGACGTAGGGGTCCTTGTCGAAGGGACGGAACGCCTTGCGGGTGGCGACCGCCGCGGAGACCGGCAGCACACCGCCGCCGAGCGCCTTGCCCGCGAGCAGCACGTCGGGGCGTACGCCCTCGATGTCGGCGCCCCACCACTCACCGAGGCGGCCGAAGCCGGACTGCACCTCGTCGAGGATGAGGAACCCGTCGTGTTCGCGGACCAGTTCCTCGACGCGCTTCAGATAGCCCTTGGGCGGCATGATGACGCCGCCCTCGCCCTGGACGGGCTCCAGGATGACGCAGACCTCGCCGGGGTGGGCGGAAAGCTCCGCCTCCAGGGCGTCGGCGTCACCGAACGGCAGGTGCTGGAAGTCGGGGATCAGCGGCCGGAACGGCTTCTGGTAGACCTCCTTCGCGGTGGCGGAGAGGGCGCCGAGCGTCTTGCCGTGGTAGCCGCCCCGCATCGAGACGGTCCGCTTGAAGCCGCCCGCGCGGGCCAGCTTCAGGCCGGTCTCCACGGCCTCGGCGCCGGACAGCGCGAAGTGCACGCGGTCCAGGCCCTCCGGCATCACGGAGACCAGCGCCTCGGCGGCGCGGGCCACGGTCGGTTCGAGGAGGATGCGGGTGGCGGTGGGGTGCGTACGCAGCTGGCGCTCCACCTCCTCCATCACGATGGGGTGGCGGGCGCCCATGATGAAGACGCCGTAGCCGCCGGTGTTGAGGAAGCGCTCGCCGTCGCTGGTGGTGAGCCAGGCGCCCTCGGAGGCCACCTCCATGTGGCTGCCGAAGAGTTCGGCGAGGGTGGCTCTGCCCTTGCTCAGGTGGGCGCGGTACAGGCCGAGGATCTCCGCCTCGGTGTCGGCCACGGGGGCGCCGGAGGCCGCCGGCGCCCCGGCGGCCGGGGATTCCTGGGTTACGGTCACGGTTTTCTCACTCCAAAGAAGCGGTGCGGTCGGGGCCGGTGGTCAGGCGAGGACCAGCGGACCTCCGTCGAAGTAGCGCAGGAGCGGCTCGGCGGCGGCGCCCCGGCCCGGCGGGTGGAAGGCGAGCGCGGTGGACGCGGCGGCCTCGAAGGCGTGGCCCGACGAGCGGATGAAGTCCAGGCCGCCGAGGAGCTCCAGGGAGCGCGCGGTGATGCGGGGCAGCGCGTTCTGCACGGCGTAGCGGGCGACGAGCACCCGGGCCACCGAGGCCTCGTCGCCCGGCTCGGGGCCGATCGCGCGGGCCACTCCTTCGAGCAGCGCCAGCGAGGCCTCCAGCTCGACCGCGAGGGCGGCCCGCTCCTGGACGCTGCCGCGCTCCCGCTCCTGGACCTGCTCGACGAGGGCCGCCGCGCCGCCCAGGTACCCGGCGGTGATGAGCATCTCGAACCAGACGAACCCGGCGGTCTGGAGATCGTCAAGGCGGCGCGGATCGTCGGCCCCGGCGCGTACGACCATGTCCTTCGGTACGAAGACGTCCTCCAGGCGCACCTCGTCGCTCTCGGCGGCGGCGAGCAGTTCGCTGCCCCAGAAGGGGTGGACGGACAGGCCGGGCGCGTCGGCGGGCACCAGGGCGAGCGCCAGCTCGGGGTCGCCCTCCAGGCCGTGGATGGCGATGCTCGCGGTGAGCAGGCTCATGGAACGGGAGAGGCTGCACGGCTTCTTGGAGCCGGAGAGCAGATAGCCGCCCTCCACCGGGCGTGCGGTCACCGCCGGGGTGAGGATGTTCTGCTCGGTGCGGCCCTCGGCCCAGCCGGAGGCCATCACCTGCTGCTCGGGGACGGCCCGGCGCAGCAGCTCGGTCTGGGCGTCGGTGAGCCGGCCCTTCTCGGTGGCCAGCGAGTAGAGCATGGCGACGGTGAAGTGGTGCATGGACACGGCCGCCACCAGGGACGGCGAGAGCGCGCCGAGGGCCAGCTGGGTGTGGAGCGCGTCCAGCGGGGCCGCGCCGTGGCCGCCGAACCTCTCGGGGATCAGCAGGCCGACACCGCCGTGGATGCGGAAGAGGTCGATGATCGGGCTGCCGGGCTTCTCCCGCTCGGTGTAGGGGAGCTGTTCCAGCTCCTTGAGCAGGCCGGGGTGGTAGCGCTCGCAGACGGCCCGAGCGGCATCGAGGGAACGCACGTCAGAACCTCCGTGGGTCCGTGGGGATGGGTGCGGCTCAGTCGTCGAAGGCGCCGAAGACCGCGTCGTAGGGGCTGACGTCACGGGCGATGCTGACGCCCTGCACGTGGGAGGTCTTGAGCATCGGGTAGTTGGCCTCGCCGAAGGCGCCGCCGGTGCGGCCGGTGCCGCCGTGGCTGGGCAGGTAGGGCAGGAAGCCGATGTGGGAGTCGTTGACCTTCAGCAGGCCGCCGTTGACGACGCGGCGCACGAAGGTGTCGATGACGTGGTCGGAGCGCGACCAGAGGGAGTTGCGCAGCCCGTATTCGTTGGAGTTGACGAAGCGCAGGAAGTCCTCCAGGAGGGCGTCGTCGTTGTCGGCCTCCGGCACGATGACGGGGATCAGCGGGAAGAACGTCTCCTCGCGCACCACGTCGTAGGTGCGGGCCCGGTCGAGGCCGTCGACGCGTACGACGGTGGGCTGGAGGAAGACACCGGTCTCGGAGGGGGTGCCGTCGAGTTCGGTGCGGTGGCCGCCGGTGACCAGCTCGGCGCCGTTGTCCAGGGCCTGGCGCAGGAGGCGGAAGAAGCGCTCGCTGCGCCGCACCGGGGAGAGCAGGACGTCCTCCTCCTCGGGGAAGCCCGGCTTGATCGCCTTGACCTGCTCCTTGACCTCGGCGATGAGGGCGTCCGCGACCGCCGGGTGGACCAGCACGTAGTTGGGGACCATGCAGATCTGGCCGGAGCCGAAGAACGACTCGGTGATCGCCTCGGCCGCCCACTTCACGTCGGCGTCCTTCCACACCACGATGCCGTCGTTGCCGGCGAGTTCGAGGATCGGCTTCTTGCCGTTGGCCACGCACGCCTGCTCGAAGCGCAGGCCCTCCTGGCTGCCGCCGATGTAGAAGATGTCGTTGATCAGCGGATCGGCGACCCAGCGGTCCAGGGTCTGCTTGGGATTGCTGCACACCGCGTTCAGGACACCGGCGGGGGCGTCGAACTCCTCCAGGAGCGGCGCCACGATGTCCCGCAGCAGCCACATGGTGGAGAGCGCGATGCTGCGCGGCGCCCGGACGACCACGGCGTTGCCCGCCATCAGGGCGAGCACGGAGAGCGCGGCGCTGGGCAGCGGGGCGTTCTGCGGCGGGTTGAAGGCCACCACGCCGTCCGGCTGGCGCTGCAGGATCAGCTTGCGGCCGCCGTACTCCTTCTCGACCCGCATCTGCTTCGTGTACCAGCGCAGGGAGCCGGGGGCGTAGATCTGGAGCAGGCAGCTCAGCTCCCAGCGGGCCAGCTTCACCGGGTGGGACTCGGCGACCAGCATCTCCAGGAACTCGTCCTGGTGCTTGATCAGTTCCTCGCGGAACCGGGTGCCGAGACGCATCCTCCGCTCCTGCGGGACGGCCGCCCAGTCGGGGGCGGCCGCGGCGGCGGCCTGCGTGGCGAGGTCGATGGCGGAGTCGTCGGCGATCGCGCAGCGCCCGACCACGTAGGGGTGGTTGGCCGCGTCGGATTCGGGGTCCTGTTCCAGCGTGCGCTTGAGGCTCACGCTGGTGAAGACGTCCTCCAGCAGGGAGCGCCCGCTGACGGTGTAGACCCACCCGTCACCCGCGACGTCCTTGCCAGCGATGTAGAGGTCGTAGCTCTTGAGTCCGGAATGTGCCGGAGCACTTTCCTCCTGTATGGCGCCGCGCATTATCAGCCTTTCGGGTGGGGTTTCTCCGAGTGGATTCCGATCTGGTGAGCCCTTGCGAAGCATCTCGATCGTGACAGCGGGATCTGACCCGGCGCTGACGCCGTACTGATTGGCCGGGCCGAATCGATTGAGACAACCCCGCGGCAAGTTGGGGAAAGCGGTGACTGAGTGGCGCGCCCGCAGGGTACGCGCGCGATGTCAGTGAGGCGTCAGCCCGCATTGCTTTCATGGCCGCATGTCTCCCGAACACATGACTCTTCAGCAATTTCGCGAACTTCCGCGGGCGGAACTCGCCGAGGAAATGGAGCAGCTCCTCGTCAGCCAGTTCAGGGCGACCCTGCTCATGGACGACGCGGAGGAACTCCCGCTCGACATCAGCTACTTCGACCTCGGCCTCACCTCGCTGAAGCTCACCGAGATGAGGCGGACCCTGGAGGGGATCCTCGACCTCTCCATCAACGCGAACGTGCTCTTCAACGAGCCCACGGTCGGCCGGCTCCTCGACTATCTCGTCGACGCGGTATCCGACCCGTCCCACGCAATGACCGGCGCGATACCCAGCACCAACTGATCCACCAGGGTCCCGGACAGAAGGAGACGCGGTATGCCGCGCGAGGAATCAGAGAAGAATCAGGTGTCCGACCGGGCGCCGGAGCCGATCGCGATCGTCGGCGTGGGCCTGCGATTCCCCGGCGGCAGCAATTCCCTGGATGAATTCGACGCCTTCCTGCGCGAAGGACGGTCCGGGATCGGCCCCATTCCCGGCGACCGGTGGGACGTCGAGGCGTTCACCCCGCAGAGCCCGGACGACAAGGGGAAGATCCACACGACGTCCGGCGGATTCCTCGACCGCATCGACCGTTTCGACGCGGCCTTCTTCAACATCTCCCCGAAGGAGGCCCAGTACATGGACCCCCAGCAGCGCATGCTGCTGGAGACCGCCTGGCAGGCCCTCGAACACGCCAACATCGACCCGGCGCCGCTGCGCCGCGGCAACGGCGGCGTCTACATCGGCGCCAGCTCCATCGACTACGCCCTCGAACTGGACTCCCTGCCCTACGAGGAACTGGACGGCCTGCTCGCCTCCGGCATCACCATGTTCCCGCTCTCGGGACGCCTGTCGTACTTCCTCGGCTGGCGCGGCCCGAGCATGAGCGTCGACACCGCCTGCTCCTCGTCGCTCGCCGCCCTGCACGTCGCCGTCCAGGGGCTGCGCGCGGGCGAGACCGACATCGCGCTGTGCGGCGGCGTCAACGCCCTGCACCACCCGCGCATCCCGGTGATGTTCTCCAACGCGCAGATGCTCTCCCCCGACGGGCAGTGCAAGACCTTCGACGAGTCCGCCGACGGGTACGCCCGCGCCGAGGGATGCGGCATCCTCGTACTGAAGCGGCTCTCCGACGCCACCCGCGACGGCGACACCGTCCTCGCCCTCGTGCGGGGCACCGCCGTCGGCCAGGACGGCGACAGCGCGGGCCTGACCGTGCCCAACGGCCCCGCGCAGGAGAAGGTGATCCGCTCCGCGCTCGCCGCCGCCGCGCTCGCGCCCGAGGACATCCAGTACGTGGAGGCGCACGGCACGGGCACCCCGCTCGGCGACCCCATCGAGTTCGGCGCCATCGGGGACACCTTCGCCGACTCGCACACCAAGAGCGACCCGCTGCTCGTCGGCTCGGTGAAGACCAACCTCGGCCACATGGAGCCCGCCTCCGGCATCGTCGGCGTCATCAAGGCGGTCCTGCAGATCCGGTCCGCGACGATCTACCCCCACCTCAACCTGGACACGCCCTCCGGCCGCATCCCCTGGGACCTGTACCCGGTGCGGGTGCCCACCGCCTGCGAGCCGTGGAAGGCGCCGGTGCGGCGCGCGGTCGTCAACAGCTTCGGCTTCGCCGGCACGATCGGCGCGGTCGTCCTGGAGCAGCCCCCGGCCGCCGAGGAGCGGCGGGCCGCGACCGGCGAGGCGCCCGCGACCCCCATGTTCACGCTCTCCGCCAAGACCGCCGCCGCCCTGCGCGAACAGGTGGCGAACTACCGGCGCTTGCTCGACGAGGACCCGGACCTGCCGGTCGACGCCCTCTGCTACACCGGCAACGTCTCGCGCACCCACCACCCCTACCGCCTCGCGGGCCCGGTCACCGACCGCGCGGCGCTCACCAAGCTCCTGGACAAGGCCGCCGACCACGACCACCAGGGCCCGGCCGGCATCCGCAAGGTCGCGTTCATGTTCAGCGGGCAGGGCTCGCAGTACGCGGGGATGGGCGCCCACCTGTACGAGCGCTTCCCGGTCTTCCGCCGCCACGTCGACGAATGCGACCGCCTCTTCGCGGCCCACCTCGGGCGTTCCATACGGGACCTGGTGCTCGGCACCGCCGACGACCCCGAGGCGATCGACCGCACCGAGTACACCCAGCCCGCCCTGTTCACCCTGGAGTACGCGCTCGCTCAGCTCTGGATGGCCTGGGGCGTGCGCCCGAACGTGCTCATCGGGCACAGCATCGGCGAGGTGTCGGCCGCCGCGGTGGCGGGCCTGTTCAGCCTCCCGGACGCCGTGACGCTGGTGGCCGCCCGCGCCCGCCTCATGCAGGCCGTGCGCGCCGAGGGCGGCATGGCCGCGGTCGCCGCCCCCGCCGAGGACGTCCTGCCGCTCCTGGAGCCCCACCCCGACCTGGCGCTGGCCGCCGCCAACGCGCCGGACCAGTGCGTGATCTCGGGCGGCGCCGACGCGCTCGCGCAGGTCACCGGGGAGCTGGTCGCCCAGGGGGTGCGCGTCGACCAGCTGGCCGTCTCGCACGCCTTCCACTCGCCGCTCATGGCCGAGGTGTACGACGACTTCCGTACCGCCCTGGACGCCCTCACCTTCCGCGAGCCGTCCATCAGCCTCATCTCCAACGTCACCGGCAAGCTCGCCCGCTTCGCCGAGATCGGCACCCCCGACTACTGGGTGCGGCACATCGGTGAGCCGGTGCAGTTCCTCGCCGGGATCCGCGCGGTCGCCCGGCGCGGCCGCCACGCCCTCGTCGAGATCGGCCCCTCCACCGCGCTGACCGCCCTCGCCCAGCGCTCGCTGCCCGTCGCCGACCACCTCTGGCTGGCCAGCCTGCGGCGGCGCGACCGCGGCGGCGACACCACGCTGCGGGCGCTCGCGGAGTACTACACCGCGGGCCTGCCGGTCTCGTGGGCCGGCTACCACGAGGGCCGTCTCGTCCCCGCCAAGACGGCGCTGCCCACGTACGCCTTCCAGCGCAAGCGCTACTGGCTGCCCACCACGACCCCCCGTAAGGGCGGTGCGCGGGGCGGCGCGGCGCACCACGCGCTCCTTGGCGCCGAGACGCAACCGGGCGGCGAGGTGCGGGAGTTCACGGCGGAGTTCACCGCCGAGGAGCTGGGCGCGCTGGCCGACTTCGCCGACGGCGACCGTACGACGCTGCCCACCGGTGCCTATGTCGACCTGCTGCTCGCGCTCCAGGACGCCGTGCACGGGCACACCCGCACCGCCGTCCAGGAGCTGCGTCTCCTCGAACCGCTCACCCTGAACGCCGACACGCCCTTCACGCTGACCACCCGGCTGCGGCCGCGCGCGGACGGCGGCGCGGACGTGACGGTCCTGAGCGTCGCGGAGAAGACCGCCGACGACGAGGACGGCACCGAACTGGTGCACGCCACCGCCGTCTTCGCCGCCGGTCCCGACCAGGCCCAGGACGACCCTGAGCTGGCAGGCCTCGCCCTCGGGCCCGCCGTGCTGGAAGCCGACGCCGAGGACCTCTACACCGACCTCGCGTCGGTGGGCCGCCCGCACGGCCCGCGCGCCCGCGTCCTGGTGAGCGCCGCTCGCCACCAAGGCGGCTGCCACAGCGCCGAGTTGAGCTGCCGCGGCACCACCGCAGTCGAGCAGATGCCCGCCGAGCTGATCGAGGCGGCCGTGGAGGCGGCCGTCGCCCTCGACCCCGAGGGCCCCGTCTTCCACGCCCGGGAGATCGCCTCCGTACGGCACTTCAAGAAGCCCCGCGCCGAGCGGCTGACCGTCGTCGCCCGCGTCGCCACGGAACGGGACCGGCGCCTCGCCGACATCCTGGTCCTGGAGGACGGCAGCCCCGTACTCGAACTCGGCGGCGTCACCCTCGCTCGCCCCGAAGTCCCCTCGGGCCGCCGCCAGTTCCTGCACCGCCCGGAGTGGGTGCGCCGCGCCCTGCCCGCCCTCGCGTCCGGCACGGCACCCCGGCACCTCCTGCTCCTCGGCCGCACCGACAGCGCCCCCACGGGGGACGGCGGCCCGCGCGTCACCCCGGTCGCCGACTCCGCCGCCCTCAAGGCCGCCCTGGAGGACACCTCCGTCACCGACGTCTGCTGGAGCTGGCGGCAGCTGCCCGGCGCCATGTCCGCCGAGCTGATGCGCGCCGAGTGCGAGCACAACTACCGCGACCTGCTCGGCCTGCTGACCGTCCTGGACGCCGCCGCCCAGCAGCGCCCGCCCCGGCTGTGGCTGGTCACCGAGGGCGCCCAGCGGCTGCCCGGCGACCGGGCGGGCACCGGCGCGCACCTCGGCGCCGCAACCCTGTGGGGCTTCGGCCGGGTGCTGCTCACCGAGTCGCCCCAGTACCGCGCGACGCTCGTCGACATCGAGCCCGGCAGCGACCTGTCGGCGCTGCTCGACGAGGTCCGCGCCGAGGCGCCCGGCGAGTACCAGGTCGCCCTGCGCGCGGGCCTGCGCCACGTCCGCAGGCTGCTGCCCGGCGACGCCGCCCGCACCTGGCCCGGCGGCTTCGCCCTGCGCACCCCGGACTCCGGCGACCTCTCCGACCTCGCCCTCGCCCCGGCCGACGACCGCGCCCCCGCGGCCGGCGAGGTCCAGGTGCGGGTCGCGTCGGTCGCCCTCACCGCCGCCGACGCCCGGGCCGCCCTGGACGGCGAGCAGTCGGCGGGGGCGGGTCCCGTGCTCGGCTCACTCGCCGCGGGAACGGTCCTGGCGGCAGGCGCCGAGGCCGCGTTCACGGCGGGCGACGAGGTGTACGTACGTCATGAAGGCGCCCTGTGCGCCACTCTCACCATCCCCGCCACCGAGGTGGCCCTCGCCCCCGGCGCGGCGAACGGCAGGTCCGACGGCAATGGAGGGCGCAAGGGAAGGGGCGGGGCCCTGGCCTTCCGCCTGGAGGAGATCGGCGAGGCGCTGCGCACCGCCGCCTCCGGAGCCCGCGAGGTGTGGGTGGACGTGCCCGGCGGCCCGGAGGCCGAGCCCGCCCCGGCCCGCGTCCGCCCCGACCGCACGTATCTCGTCACCGGCGGTCTCGGCGGCCTCGGCCTGGTCACCGCCCGCAAGCTGGTCTCGCTCGGCGCCCGGCACCTGACCCTGGTCAGCCGCGGCGGACGCGCCACCGAGGAGGCCGCGCCGGTCCTCGCCGAACTGTCCGAGCGGGCCGAGGTCACCGTCGTACGGGCCGATGTGAGCAGCGCCGACGACGTGCGGAACCTCGCCGCCGAACTCGCGGCGGGACCGCACCCGGTCGGCGGTGTCGTGCACGCGGCGGGCTCCTTCGACAAGAAGCTGATCGCCGAGCTGACCTGGGAGTCCATCGACGCCCAGCTCGCCCCGAAGGCGTACGGCGGCTGGCTGCTGCACGAGGCCGCCGAGGAGTTCTTCCCCGACCTCGACTTCTTCGTGACGTACTCCTCGATCGCCTCCGTACTCGGCGGCGCCACCCAGGGCCACTACGCCGCCGCGAGCGCCGGACTCGACGGCCTCGCCGAGTGGCGCGGCCTGCGCGGGCTGCCCGGCCTCTCGGTCAACTGGGGCGCCTGGGCCAGGGTCGGCATGTCCGCCCGGCTCGACGAGCAGCTCGCCCAGGAGATCGACCGCAGCGGCGTCCGCTTCTTCTCGCCCACCAGGGCGCTCGACACCCTCGCCGCGCTCTGGCAGCGGCCCGGCAGCCGCCGGGTGGTGGGCGAGTTCGATTGGGCCCGGTATGTGGCGGGCGGCGGCGTGGACGACGCGTTCTACGACCGGCTCGCCCGCCACGACCAGGGCGGCGCGGACGGCACCGGGCTCGACCTCGCCGCACTCACCGCCCTGCCGAAGCCGGAGCGTACGGCGCTGATCGCCGCGGCCGTGCGGGAGAAGGTCGCCGACGCCCTGCACATGGACGCCGACGACGACCTCGACCCGAACGCCGAGTTCGTCTCGCTCGGCCTGGACTCACTGATGGCCCAGACCGTCAAGGGCGGCCTGGAGACGCTGTTCCGCCTGCCGCTGCCCGCCTCGCTGACCTTCGACCACCCGACGGTCCGCAGGCTCACCGAGTTCCTCGACGGGCGCCTCGCCCCGGCCACCCAGCAGCACCCCTGACGGGAGACCACAGTGGAGAACCACACCACCAGCAACTGGACGCTGACCCGCACCTCCAGGGCGCACGCAGGGGGCCGGGCGGAACACGCGGCGATCATCTGCGAGGGCCGCACCACCACCTACGGGAAGCTGCACAGGGACAGCAACCGCGCGGCCCACGCCCTGCGCGACGCCGGGATCAAGCCCGGCGACCGCGTCGCCTACCTGGGCCGCGAATCGGAGAACTACTACCTGACGATCCTTGCCTGCGCCAAGGCCGGCGCCGTCCTCGTCCCGGTCAACTGGCGCCTCACCCAAGGCGAGGTGGACCACATCCTGCGCGACTCGGGAGCCGTGCTCCTCTTCGTCGACGACGAGTTCTGGGAGACCGCGGACCGCGTCAAGCCGCTCCTTCCGGGGCTGCGTACGGTCGTCCGCGTCGACGGCACCGACAGGGAGGGCGAACCGGCGCGCGGCGCCGGGCTGCCCGCCTGGTACGCCGACCACCCCGACACGGACCTGGAGCCGGGCACCGGACCCGACGACGCGGTCGTCCAGATCTACACCAGCGGCACCACCGGGCTCCCCAAGGGCGCGGTCCTCGCCCACCGCAGCTTCTTCACGCTGCCCGCCGCGATGCGCGAACACGGCGCCGACTGGCTCGACTGGCTGCCGGACGACGTCAGCCTGATCTCCCTGCCGGGCTTCGGCATCGCGGGCATCGGCTGGTTCATGCACACCTTCAACGCCGGTGGCACGAGCGTGGTCATGCCGCAGTTCATCCCCCAGGAGGCGGTGCGCCTCATCCGGGAGCACGGCGTCACCATCACCTTCGCGGCACCCGCCATGCTCCAGATGATGATGGCCGAACGCGGCGCGGGACCGGCCGCGTTCACCTCGCTCCGCAAGATCGCGTACGGGGCGGCGCCGATGTCGGAGACGCTGCTGGAACGCTGCCTCGCGGTGTTCGGCTGCCAGTTCGCGCAGATCTACGCCAGCACGGAGACCGGCAGCGTCGCGGTCTGCCTGCCGCCCGAGGCCCACCGCCCCGGCACCGGCCTCCTGAAGTCGGTCGGCAGGCCCTGCCCCGGCAACGAGGTCAAGGTCATCGGCCCGGACGGCGAGAGCCTGCCGCCCGGGGAGACCGGCCAGATCTGCGTCCGCACCCCCTCCCGCATGCTCGGCTACTGGAACCTCCCTGAGGCCACCGAGCGGACCGTCGTGGGGGAGTGGCTGCACATGGGCGACGCCGGCTACCTCGACGAGGACGGCTATGTGTACCTGCGCGACCGCATGAACGACACGATCATCGTGGCCGGGCAGAACATCTACCCCGCCGAGGTCGAGAAGGCGCTCGCCGCCCACCCGGCCGTCGCCGACGCCGCCGTCGTCGGAGTGCCCGACGCGCACTGGGGCGAGGCCGTGCACGCCGTCGTCGTCCTGCGGCCCGGCGCCACCGTCCGGCCCCGCGAACTGCTCGTCGCCCTCCGCGCCCACCTCGCCGACTACAAGATCCCGAGCGCCTTCCACTTCGCCGACGACCTGCCGCGCAACCCCTCGGGGAAGATCCTGCGCCGCGCGGTGCGGGACCGGCTGACCGCCGAGGCGCCCCCGGCCGAGCGCCTGACCCTGCCCGTCCAGCGCCGCGACTCGGCGCGTACGGCCTCGCTGCCGCCGCAGCGCCAGCACGCCTGACGCACGTATCCCGACCCGCCTCTCCGCCAGACGAAACGGAGCACCCCATGCAGTCCTTTGCCGGGCCCCTGCGCATCGGCATCCTGTTGCCCACCCGGGAACAGGCCATCAACGGCACCTACGCGGCCGCACCGCTGCTCGACTTCGCCCGGCAGGCCGAGGCGCTCGGCTTTGACTCGCTGTGGGCGGGCGACTCGCTGACCGCCCGGCCGCGCCTCGACCCGCTGGTGGTGCTCTCCGCGGCCGCCGCCGCCACCGAGCGCATCACCGTCGGCACGGCCGCGTTCACGCCCGCCCTGCGCCACCCGCTGATCGGCGCCCACATGATCGCGAGCCTGGACCACGTGGCCGCCGACCGTCTCGTCCTCGGGCTCGGCTCCGGCTTCCCGATGCCCGAGACGGAGGAGGAGTTCGCCTCCGTCGGCGCCTCCTTCGCCGGGCGGGTGGGGCGGCTCGACGAGATCACCGCGCTGTGGCGCACCGCCTGGCGCTCCGGTGAGGAGGGCCAACCCACCGAATACCAGGGCAAGTTCTGGCAGGCCGAGCGTCTTGAGCGGCTGCCGAAGCCCGCCTCGCCCGGCGGTCCGCCGCTCTGGCTGGCCGGCAGCGACACCCCGAAGGTGCTCGCCAGGGCCGCGGAGAAGTACGACGGCTGGCTGCCGTTCCTGCCCGACGCCGAGGCGTACGGCAGGGCCCGCGCCCGTATCGCCGAACTCGCCGAGGCGGCGGGCCGCGCCCCCGGCGCGGTGACGCCCGCGCTGTACGCGACCGTCACCGTCGACCGCGACGAGGCGGCGGCCAAGGCCGAACTGGAGCACTACATCGAGCACTACTACGGGCGCTCCCTGGAGCAGATGTCGGCCATCCAGGCCTACGGCTGGGGCAGCGCCGAGAGCTGCGCCGAGTGGCTGGGCGTCTATGTGCGCGCAGGCGCCCGCCATCTGGTCATCCGCGTCGGATCGCTCGACCCGGAGCCGCAGTTGAAGGAGATCGCCGAGGTGCTGCTGCCCGCGGTACGCGCCATCGGGGAGCAGACAACCGTTGGGAGAACACAGTCGTGACCACCGCCACCGCCACCGCCGCCCTGGGCCAGGAGATGTCCGCCGCGGGCGAGTGGTTCCACCCCGCCGTGCCCTCCGAGGACGCCTCCGTACGGCTGTTCATGCTGCCGCACGCGGGCAGCGGCGCCATCATCTACCGCGACTGGGAGCGGCTGCTGCCCGGCGACATCGCCCCGCAGGCCGTGACCCTGCCCGGCCGCCACAACCGGCGTGACGAGATGACGTACGAGGACTGGGACCCGCTGCTCGACGCGCTGCACGAGGCGGTCGTCGACGACCTGGACGAGCGGCCCTTCGCGTTCTTCGGGCACTGCCTCGGCGCGCAGCTGGCGTTCCGCCTCACCATCCGCATGGAGGCGGAGGGCGGCCCCTCGCCGGTCCTCGTCGGGATGTCCGGCTGGTCGCCCGAGGGCTTCTTCCAGCCGACGGAGGAGCAGAGCCGGATGCCGGACGCCGAACTCGTCGAGTGGATCAAGAAGTTGGGGTCGTTCCCCGCCGAGATCTACGACAACCCGCAGATGCTCGCGCTCGTCGTCCCCGCGCTCCGCGCCGACCTGCGCGTCGCCGCCCAGTACGTCGACGACGGCGCGGGCACCGCCTGCCCGCTGGTCTCCTACGGCGGCGCGTCCGACCCGCTGATGGAGAGCCCGGACGCCATGACCCACTGGGCCGAACGCAGCCCGCAGTACCTGGGCCACAGCGAGTACCCGGGCGGTCACTTCTACATCGACAGCCACGCCGAGGCCGTCACCACGCACTTCGCCCAGCGGCTGCGGCGACTGGCGGGCCGCTCATGACCACCGAAGCGGACCTCAACGTCAAGGCCGAGGCGGACATCGGCGTCAAGGGCGCGGACGTCCCGCCCGTCGCGCCTGAGGCCGCGCCGCCGGACGGGACCCCGGCGGCCAAGCCCTCCTACGGGGCGCTGCTCGTCGTCCTGGCCGGCCTGTTCATCACCAACCTCGACTTCTTCATCGTCAACGTGGCGATCCCCTCGCTCCAGACGAACATGCACGCCACGGCGGCCGAGATCCAGCTCATCGCCGTCACCTTCACCATCGGCCTGTCCGCGCTGCTGATCACCGGCGGCAGGCTCGGTGACATCTACGGCAGGCGCCGGGTCTACTCGATCGGCGTGGCGCTCTTCACGCTCGCCTCGCTGGCCTGCGGCATCGCCCAGAACATGGGCGAGCTGATCGTCGCCCGCGGCTTCCAGGGCGCGGCCGCGGCCCTGGTCATCCCGCAGGTGCTGGGCATCCTGACGACGACGTACTCGGGCAAGCACCGGGCGGTCGCCTTCAACGCGTACGGCATCGCGCTCGGCGCGGCCGCGGTCTTCGGCCAGCTGATCGGCGGCCTGCTGATCAAGGCCGACGTCTTCGGCATGGACTGGCGGACGATCTTCCTGATCAATGTGCCGATCGGCGTGCTCGTCCTCGTGCTCACCCCGAAGCTGGTGCCCGAGTCGAAGTCCGAGGGCCGCACCGGGCTCGACCTGATCGGCGTCCTGCTGGTCACCGCCGGGCTCACCGCCGTCGTGCTTCCGCTGGTCATCGGCCGCGAGGAGGGCTGGCCCACCTGGACGTGGCTGTGCATGGCGGCCGCGGTCCCGCTGCTCGCCGCGTTCTGGTTCAGCCAGCGGCGGCTCGCGGCGGGCGGCAAGTCGCCGCTGGTGAGCCCCTCGCTCTTCCACGACCGGGCGTTCGGCGTCGGGTCCGTCACGATCCTCGTCTACTTCTCGGTGATGGCCTCCTTCTTCCTGGTCCTCGCGCTCTACCTCCAGCAGGGGCACGGCACCTCGGCCCTGGAGTCGGGCCTGCTCTTCGTGCCGCTCGGCCTCGGCTTCTTCGTGGCCTCCGCGATGGCGCCCAAGTTCGCCGCCAAGCTGGGACGCCAGGCGCTCGCGCTGGGCGCCCTGGTGGTGGCGGCGGGCGATGTCGCCTTCGCCCAGACGGCCTCCGCCCTCGGCACCACGGGCTCGGTCGGCTGGTGCGTCCCGGCGATGGTGGTGTGCGGCTTCGGCATGGGGCTTGTGGTCGCCCCGCTCACCTCACTGGTCCTTGAGGGCGTGGCGCCCGGGCACGCGGCGGCGGCCTCCGGGGTCTTCTCCACCGGGCAGGAGATGGGCAACGCGCTGGGCATCGCGGTCATCGGCGTCGTCTTCTTCGACCAGGTCGGCGAGCATCCGTCCGCACAGGGCTACACCGACGGGTTCGGGTTCAGCCTGTACGTCCAGGCCGGCATCTGCGTCCTGGTCGCGGTCCTGGTGCAGTTCCTGCCACGCAAGGCCGAAAAAGTCTGACCGAAGGCCCGAAGACGGGCGGCACGGACGGCGGGTGCCCCGGAGCGAAATGCTCCGGGGCACCCGTCTTTCCGCGTGTTACGGGCACGTTTCCCGCGCTGGTCGGAGGCGGTGTGGGCGGCGACGGAGAGGATCAGCCGGGCGTCAGGGGAGCATCAGGCCTTTCGGCCAGCATGACGGAAAGGAATCAGCCATATCCCAGGGGGGGAATGTCATGCTGGTCACTCCTGTCATGTCCGAGATTCAACCGTCGCTCGCTGCCTGGCCCATGCCGCGCACCTGCCCTTATTCACCACCGGACGCCTACGCCGGGCTCCGCGGTGGCGCGCCCGTCAAGGTGCGGATCAGGACAGGCGAGGCATGGCTCATCACGCGCTACGACGACGTCCGCGCCGTCCTGACCGACGCGCGTTTCAGCTCGGACGACACCCGGCCCGGTTTCCCCGTCCGTATACAACTGCCGCCCGCGCCCCGGGTGATGTCGTTCACGCGCATGGACGGCCCCGAGCACGGACGGCTGCGCCGGATGGCGATGACCGAGTTCACCGCCCGCCGCACCCGCGCGCTGCGGCCCTCGGTGGAGCTGCTCGTGGAGCGCCTCGTCGACGAGCTGGAGCGGGGGCCGCGCCCGGTCGACCTGGTGGCCGCCTTCTCCGTGCGGCTGCCGTCCCTGGTGATCGCCCGCATGCTGGGCGTCCCGGAGGCCGACGAGTGCGACTTCACCGAGCTGAGCCAGGCCGTACTCTCCCAGGACGCCACGCCCGAGCAGATCTACGCGGCCTTCGTCGAGATGACGCGCTACCTGGACGAGCTGATCCGCCGGAAGGGCCGCGACCCGCAGGAGGACCTGCTCAGCCGTCTCGCCACGCAGTACGTGGCCACCGGCGAGCTGTCCCACGACGACCTGGTGGCGATGGCGAGGCTCTTCCTGGTGGCGGGCCACGAGACCACCGCCCACCAGCTCAGCCTGAGCGTCCTCAGCCTGCTGCGCGAGCCGGCGCTGTGGGACCGGCTGCGCCGCGAGCCGGACCTGTTCGCCCCGGCCGTCGAGGAGCTGCTGCGCTACTGGTCCATCACCCAGGACAACCAGGTCCGCGTCGCCGTGGACGACGCGGAGATCGCCGGCGCCCGTATCGCCAAGGGCGACGGCGTGATCCTCGCCTACCCGAGCGCCAACCACGACGAGACGGTCTTCCCCGGCGGCGACCGCCTCGACCTGGACCGGGACGCGAGCCGGCACATCGCCTTCGGCTACGGCCCGCACCTGTGCCCCGGCGCCTCCCTGGCCCGCATGGAGCTGGAGGTCGCCCTGCGCGCCCTGGTGCGCCGCTTCCCCGGCCTGCGCGTCGCGGACGCCCCCGGGGCGGTCTCGTTCCGCGAGAACACGATCAACTACGGCCTCGACGCACTGCTCGTGACCTGGTAGCGCCCCCGGCGACGGAGTCAGCCGCACGTCAGACCGGCGTCAGCGCCCGGTGGAAGAGTCTTCCGCAGGTGCTACCAGATCAAGGAGTACGCCCGACATGGCCGACAGCAGCGACGCCGCGGGCCCCACCAGGGCCCTGGTCATAGCCAATCCCGCATCCGGCAGCCACAGCCCTGAACTGGTGCGCGAGGTGCGGGAGATGTGCTCCGCCCACCTCAACCATTGCGAACTCCACCTCACCACCGCCCGGGGGGACGCGACCGCCTTCGTGCGCCGCGCCCTGGAACGGCCCGAGGGGGCGCCCGACCTCGTCGTGGCCATCGGAGGCGACGGCACCGTCCGCGAGGTGGTCCAGGGGCTCGACGGGACCGCCGGGCGGGCCGCGCTCATGGTGGTGCCCGGCGGTACCGGGAACTCCGGGTACAAGATGCTCTGGGGCGACCGGCCCTGGACCGAGTCGCTCAAGGCGGTGCTCGCCGACTCCGGGACGGGCGGCAGCGCCCGCGTGCGCCACCTGGACCTGGCGCGGCTCGCCGAGACGGGCAACCGCGTCTACCTGGGCGCCTGCAGCGGTGTGATCGCCGACGCGCTCATCACCGCGAAGGACAGCCCGCTCCACGGGCGGGAGCGGTACGCCAAGGCGTTCACCGACACCGCGGCGGCCTATGTCCCCTACCCGGGCCGGGTCGTCGTCGACGGGCGGGTGGTGCACGAGGGGCCGACCGTCCTCGCCAACGTCGGGGGCGGCCGCTACCGGGGCGGGCGCTTCCTGGTGCTGCCCGAATCGCTGCTCGACGACGGGCTGCTCGACGTCTGTGTCATCGGTGGCGGTGTCGCCGCCACCGAGGTGCCCGGACTGACCCTCGAAGCCGCGCACATGGGCCATCCGGCGACCGTCTACGCGCGCGGCCGCTCGATCACCGTCGAGCGCACCGACGGCGAGCGGCTGCCCCTGGAGCACGACGGCGAGTACCAGCACACCATCGGCGCCTCGGCCACCTTCGAGGTGCTCGCGGGAGCGCTCGCCGCCTGGGCCCCGACGGATCCCGCCTGACCTGACCCTTACGAAGCCTTACGGCCCTTACCACCCTTACGAATCCTTTCGACCAAGGAGACCTCATGAGCGACCTCAGCAACACCGTCACCCGCTACCTCGCCATCTGGAACGAGGCCGACGCCGACAAGCGCGCCGCGGCGATCGCCGAACTCTTCACCGCTGACGCCCCCTACATCGACCCGCTCGCCGCGGTCGAGGGCCACGAGGGCGTCGCCGCGGTCATCGCGGGCGCCCGCGACCAGTTCAAGGGCCTCAGCTTCGAACTGATCGGCACGGTGGACACCCACCACAACATCGCCCGCTTCCAGTGGGGCCTGGTGACCGAGCCCGGCGCCGAGCCGATCGCCATCGGCTTCGATGTCGCGGTCACCGCCGACGACGGCCGCATCAAGGGCGTCTACGGCTTCCTCGACAAGGTCCCCGCGGCCTGATCACCCCGGGGCGGCCGTGCGCCACCGGCGTACCGCCGCCCCGGACCACACCGGTACAGGAAGGGTGCGGCACATGTCGGCAGTCCTCGCCGAACGCGTGGCCCGGACGCTGTGCGAGCAGTGGGAGCGGCCCCGACCCGCGGCGGCCCGCGCCGCCACGGACACGCCGCTGCGCGAACTCTCCGCGTGGGCCGCGCGGTTGCGCCCCCAGGACGTCCCCTGCCGGGTCCTCAAGCTCGCCGCCAGCCAGGTGCTCTCGCAGATCGCCTCCATCAGGGCGGGCCTCGCCCACCCGCTGGGCCGCAAGCTCGTCGCCGCCTTCGGCCACCCCATGCAGCGCGACCCGCGCGCCGCGGCGGGTGTCTTCGCCGCCCTCGGCTCCTGGCTCAACCTCGACGACACCGCGTACGCCGGTCATCTGTCGAACTCCACCGTCGCGGTGCCCCTCGCCTTCGCGTACGCCCGCAAGCTCGACGGGCTCTCTCTGCTGACGGCCGTCGTCGCGGCCAACGAGTGTGCGGCCCGCATCACCGCCTCCGCGACCCTCGGTCCGCTGCGCGGGCAGAGCGCCGTGCACACCCACCTCGCGGGCGCGGTGGCCGGCCGGCTGCACTGCGACCGCGCCCCCGCCGCCCAGTGGGAGAACGCCTTCGGCCTGGCCTTCGCGATGCCCAACTGGCCGCTGATGCGGGCCTTCCTCGCCAGCGACGCCCGGCTTTTCAACACCTTCACGCCCGTACGCACCGCCATGGACGCCTGTGACGCGGCGGCCGCCGGGCTGCGCGGCGCCCCCGACATCATCGAGCACCAGGACGGCTTCCTGGCCCGCTTCGCGACCGTGCCGCTGCCCCAGGCGGTGGCCAAGGGGCTCGGCCGCCGCTGGCACACCGACACCCTCTCCTTCAAGATGCACCCGGGCGGCCCCGGCATCGACGCGGCGGTGGACTGCGCCGCGGAGATCCACCGGGAGCTGGGCCCTCTCCGCCCGCGCGACGTGGCGGAGATCGTCGTCGAGGCGTCCCTCTACACCCTCTTCGCGGGCGAGCGCGCGGCCCAGTACGTCAACGGCCCGGGCTCCCCGCTCGGCGCCCTCGTCCTCGACGTGCCCTACCCGGTCGCCACCACGCTGCTGACCGGGGAGTTCTCGGTGGACGACTTCTCCTCGCCGCGCCTGGACGACCCCGACCGCTGGGAGCTGGCCGGGCGCGTACGCCTGGAGCACGACACGGGCATGACCCGCGAACTGTTCCTGTCCGACGCGCCGTTCGGGGAGGCCGTGCGCGAGGCCGGCCCGCTGGCCGCGCCCTGGCTGCGCGGCTTCGGCGGCGACGAACTGGTCGACCTCATCGGTGATCTCGGCACCGCGGGCCAGGACTTCACCCGCTCGACGAAGGCCACCGGCGCCCGGGTCACCGTACGGCTGACCGACGGCCGTACCGTGACGCGCGGCCGTCTCATCCCGGTCGGCGCGGCGGGCCCCGACACGCGCGCGCGCCACTCGGAGATGGTGCGCGAGAAGTTCCTCGCGGTCGGCGGCGCGCAGCAGGTGGCGGACACCGTGGGCGCGCTGCACCGCATGCGGCCGCGGGGTGTGCGGCGGTGGATAGAGGCGGCCTTCCTGGACTGACCGAGGGGCCCGGTCAGTCCGGCTGCCCGTACGCCGGCAGGAAGACGTCCACGATCTCCTGCACGCGGTCGACGACGTCCTGGCGGTTGGCCTGGACCCAGGAGATGTGCTGCGCGCCGAAGAGCGCGGACCGCAGCACGCGCGCCAGCGCGGCCGGGTCGGCGGTCTCCAGCGTGCCCGCCTTCCGGCAGTTCTCCAGGAGTTCGGTCAGCAGGTCGGTGAAGGCCACGTAGGGGACCGGCATCTCGACCTTGATGTAGGGCCGCTCGATCTGGAGCCGGGAGCCCGCCTTGATGAAGTCGTCGTCACGGAAGCCGCCGGCCACCGCCGTCATGACCTCCGCGACCGTCACGGGCGAGGACTGGTCGCCCTCCAGGACGGGGGCGATGATCTCGTTCAGCCTGCGGTAGAACTCGTCCGCCACGGCGGCGGCGATCGCCTCCTTGTTGGCGAAGTGGAAGTACACGGCCCCCTTGGTCAGCTCCGCCTCGTCGGCGACGTCCTTGATGGTGACGGCGGGGAAGCCGGACTCGGCGAAGACCGAGGCCGCCGCGCGGAGGATCGTCCTGCGGGTGTGGATGGCCCGCTCCTGCTTGAGGTGCGAGGTGTCGTCGGACGGGGTGGCGGTCGGCAGAGGGGGCAGCGGTGCCTTGCGTTCGTTGCTCATGGCTTCCATATCGTGCTGTGCGCCAACGTGACTGTACGCAGGGTGAGTTGGTGGTGATGGCACGTGGTTGCGGCTCTTGAAATATACCTTCTCGCAGGTATATTAATTCCCGCGCCGCAAGGCTTCACACGTCTGATCTCCGGCAAGTGTTCGTCCTGATTTGGGGGAAGCGTTGTCTCAGAATTCGGTCGTGCTCATCGATGATTCCAGAAACCGGGACGCCTCATCAATGGCCTCCACCGCGCCTGGCCTCACGTTCCTCAGACCCGTCCCGCGCGAGCTGGTGCACCGCAGCTCGATCGCGGAGGTCTTCGTCACGGACGGCTGTCGTGTAAGCGACAGCCGTTTCTCCGTCGCGGCCCAGTGGCCGCGCGACCACGCGCTCTACCACCCCGACGAGCAGGGGTTCAGCGATCCCATGCTCTTCGCGGAGACCATCCGCCAGGCCATGCTCTACGTGGCCCACGAGCACTTCGAGGTGCCGATCGGGCACCGGTTCGTCGGCCGCGATCTGTCCTTCGAGATCACCGACCCGGCCGCGCTGCGGATCGTCGGCGTGCCCGTGCCGGTGGTCCTGGAGACCGAGTGGACCTGGGAGGAGGGCCGGCCGCGGGGGGCCCGGCTCGACGTACGGCTGTTCGCGGGCGCCAAGCTCTGCGGCAGCGGCACGATCCGGGTCTACGTTATGGACGACAGGCGGTACGGACTGCTGCGGCGGATGGCGTGGGGCGGCGAGGCCCCGCCCGCCCCGGCCGCCGTCCGCGCCGCCGCCGCGCCGCTCGTACCGCCGCGCCGGGTCGGCCGGCTGCGCTGGAAGGACTGCGTCCTGGAGCGCTGCTGGCCGGACGGGGACTGGCAGCTGCGCCTCGACCGCGACCACGCGGTGCTCTTCGACCACCCCACCGACCACGTGCCGCTCATGGTCCTGATGGAGGGCTTCCGCCAGCTCGGCCACCTCTGCGTCCACGAGACGGTCGAGGAACCGCTCGGCGGCCAGGCGTTCACGCTGGTCGGCATGGAGGTGGAGTGCGCGGCCTTCGCCGAACTGAACGCACCGATCCGGCTCGTCGTCGAACAGAGCGTGCCCGGCCGCACCCCGGCCGACGCCTACCGGCTGCGCGTCGCGGCCCTCCAGGGAGACACCCTGCTGGCCAGGACCGACATGACGTGGGCGGGCACCGGAGCGCGCAGCCCCCGGGAGGCGGCGGGCCACTGGCCCGAGCCGGCCTCGCTGACCGGGCTCACCTCGTAGCCCCACCCCGCGGGCCCGCCCCGCGGCCTCACTGCCCTGATCTGCCCCGCAGGGCGTGGGACAGGACGTTCCACATGGCGGCCACCCGGCCGCCGGACTCCGGCCGTTCGTGGGCGGAGCCCATCCAGAACACACCGAAGAACGCGGCCACGAGCAGGTCGGCCACGGCCTTGGCGGACGCCGATGCCTCCCAGTGCCCCTCCTGCTGCACCTCGCCCACCAGGTCGAACACGGCCGAGTGGGTCCCCTCCAGCAAGGTCGCCGTCACCCCCGACGCCTGAGCGGTCTCCAGCGTCAGCCGGAGCGCGGCGCGAGCGCGCACATCGCACTGGAAGAGCTCTCCCAGGGTGAGCATGAGGGTCCGCAGCCGGTCGAGCGCCGGGCCGGTGGAGGCCTTCGCCTCACCCAGGGGGAGTTCGACCGCGGCGGTCAGGTGCGAGGACAGGACGGCGGCCAGCTCCTCCTTGTTGGAGAAGTGGCCGTAGAGGGCGCCCTTCGTCAGGCCGATCTGGTCGGCGATCTTCTGCAGGTTGGTGTTCGCGTAGCCGTACCGCGCGAACTCGTACGCGGCGGCGTCCAGGACGGCGTCGTATGTGCGCAAGGCCCGTGCTTGCTTCGGCAAGGTGCACACCTCCTTCACTGGGGATCGAGCGGCGAGGGACCGACGGCGCTAAAGATACGTTCAAGAACGAATTCTAATCGGCGAGAGAGGTGTATGCCACAGATGATTCAGTCACAGAGTTCACCGGCAGGACATCAGCGCTCCGGCGGCCACGCGCTGCCGCCCGCGGCGGTCGCGAGCGCCGCCAGGTCGGCGGCCGTCCACGCGGACGGCGCCGAGCGCGAACGACGGCTGCACGACGAGACCGTGGGGCTGCTGACCCGCGCCGGATTCGCCCGGCACTTCGTACCCCGCGCCTGGGGCGGCACCGAAGGCACCTTCGGCGCCCTCATCGACGCGGCCGCCACGGTCGGCGCGGGCTGCACCTCGGCCGCGTGGTGCGGCGCCCTGTGGGGCGCGCACGGCAGATTCGCCGCCTATCTGCCTCCCGACGGGCAGCGCGACCTCTGGGCGGCCTCGCCCGACACGCGGATCACCGCCGTGATGAGAGCGTCGGGCGAGGCCAGAGCCACCCGGGACGGCTGGCTGCTGAGCGGCACCTGGGCGTACGCGAGCGGGGTGGCCTTCGCCGACTGGCTGCTGCTCACCTCCACCGAGCCCGCCGAACAGGGCGGCCGCTGCCGGGTGTTCGCCGTCCCCCGCATGCGGGTCACCGTCCTCGACACCTGGGCGGCCGAAGGGATGCGCGGCACCGGCAGCCACACCGTCGTCGTCGAGTCCGTGCTCGTGCCCCGCCACCGCTCCTTCCTCATGGCCGACCTGACCGCGGGCACCCCCGGCCCCGGACGGTCCAGATGCCACACCGTCCCCGCCCAGCTCGGCGGCGGCCTCCTCTTCTGCGCCCCCGCCCTGGGCGCCGCCCGCCACGCTCTCGAGGCGTGGTCCCGAGGGGCGGCGCGCCGCGCCCCGGAGCTGTCCGACGCCGACGCGCTGCGGCTGCACCGGGTCCTCGCCGTGTCGGCGGACGAGATCGAGGCCGCCCAACTCCTGCTGCGGGACGCCGCGCAGAGCGCCGACTCCGGCACCTGGACCGAGCGGGACGTCGCGCGGAACCGGCGCATCGCGGCCTCGGCCGTCGGGCTGCTCGCGCGCGCGGTCGAGCGGCTCCACCGCACCGGCGTAGGCCCGGATCCGGCGGGCCGGGACGTCGTGGGGCGGTGCCGCCGCGACGTACGCACCGTGGCGGGCCACCGCATGCTGCGCCGGGAGCAGGCCGCGGTCGACTACGCCCGCAGCGTCTTCTCCGCCTTCTGTGAACCGACGCCCTCCGAAGTGCGGGCGACCGAGCGGGATTTGGCCCTGGAGGCTCCCCATGCCGACGTCTGAACGCCCCACCCGGCTCGTCTTCTCCGATGTCGACGAGACCCTGATCACCTGCAAGAGCCTTCTCGACTTCCTCGGCCACTACCTGGCGGGCCGGTACGGCGCCGAGGGGGAGCGCCGCGCGGCCGGGATCCGCGAGGACCTGCGCGCCAGGGTGGCCGCGGGCCTGCCGCGGGCCGAGGCGAACCGCGCGTACTACCGCGCCTGGCGGGGCGAACCGGTGGCGGCGGTCGAGGAGTGGGCCCGTAGCTGGTTCGCCGAACGCAGCGCCGCCGAGGGCTTCTACGTACGCCAGGTCGCCGCGGAGCTGCGCAGGCACCGGGCCGAGGGCGCGAGCATCGCCCTGGTCTCCGGCTCCTTCCGGCCGCTCCTCACCCCCCTCGCGGAGGCGGTCGGCGCCGAACACGTGCTCTGCGCCCGCCTGGAGCGGTGCGGCCGCGTCTACACCGGCGCGCTCCTCGGTGCTCCCGTCATCGGCGACGAGAAGCGCCGCCTGGTGCGCGAACTGCTGGACCGGTACGCGCACATCGACCCGGCGGACTGTTACGGCTACGGGGACGACCCGACCGACCTGCCGATGCTGTCGGAGGTGGGGCACGCGGTGCTGGTCGGGGCGCCCTCCTCCGGGTAGGGCGGCGGACCTCCCTCAGCCCCTCTTGTCCGCGGGCCCGTCCGCAAGCTTGTCCGCGGGTTTGTCCGCCGGGCCCACCTCCAGCCAGGTGTAGCGGTCCGCGGGGAGGGACTGGCCGCGGATCTTGTGGGTGTTCTCGAGGAGCAGGCCGGTGTCGGGGTCGACGACGTAGCGGTCCTTGGTCCAGTACGTCACGTCCTCGCCCGGGCCCGTGGAGTACCGCGCCTTGCGCGTCATCTCCACGGCGACACCCGGCCTGCCCTTGCTGTCCTCCACGTCACCGATCAGCTCGATGCCGGGGGTGTCCGCGAGGATCCGGAAGAGCGCGGATCGAAGCTTGGGACCGGCGGGGGAGTCCTCCAGCATGATCACGATCTGTTCGAACCGCCTCTCGGCGTCCTTCGGGAAGAGCGCGGCGAGCGCCTTCTCGTCGGTGGGCAGCTCGTCGAGCTGCGGCCAGGTCAGCCACTCCTCGCCCACCGGCCACTTCTTGACCTCGCCCGCCTCGCCGGAGCGGGCGTAGTAGGTGGTGAAGGTCCGCTTCCCGTCGTCCTGGTTGTCCGTCTCGACGCGTACCTTCCAGTACTCGGCGTCCGACGCGGGCGCCCCGGCGGCCACCCCCGCCATGTCGTCGAGGAACCGGCCCGCCGAGGCCGAGGCGGTCGCCGCGGGCTTCCCGCCCAGGTCGAGGACGGGGTAGGCCACGGCTCCCGCGGCGATCGCGGCCACGGCGGCGGTGGCGACGAGCAGCCTGCGGCGGCGCGGTACGGGACGCGTCCCCTCCCGCGCCGCGAAGGCCACGGCGGCCTGTGCCGCGGCCACCGCGCCCGGCCGGGGCGGCGCCACGTCACCCGCGGCGATCAGCTCCGCGGCGCCGGGGAAGTCGAGAAGGCCGGCGCGCTCGGTGCCTTCGCTGCCTTCGGTGCGTTCGGTCATGCCAGGTCTCCTGTCAGCTTGAGAGGTGCGTCGGCGCGCAGCCGGTTGCGGGCGCGGTGCAGCCGTGATCTGGCCGTCCCCGCCGGGATGCCGACGACCGCGGCGGCCTCGCCGGGTGTCAGCTGCTCCCAGGCGACGAGCAGCAGCAACTCTCGCTCCACCTCGGGGAGTTCGGTCAGCAGGGCGCACAGCCGCGGGGCGACCGCCGCCGCGTCGAGCCGTGCGTCCACCGCCTCCCACGGGTCGTCGCGGCCGTCACCCAGCCGTCCGGGGCGCTGCCGTTCGGTCCGCCGCCAGTGCGCCGACAGGACGTTCCTGGCCACTCCGAACAGCCAGGCCCGCACGGGCCCGCGGGCCGCGTCGAAGCCGTGCCGGGTGGAGTAGGCCTGGAGCCAGGCCTCGGCCAGCAGATCGTCCGCGGCGCCGGGCGCCCGCCGGGCGAAGTAGCCGTGCAGGGCGTCCGAGTGGCGGCGCACCAGCGGCTCGAAGGCCGAGGCGTCGCGCCCGGCGCGGGCGAGCAGTTCCTCGTCCGTCGCCGCGCCGCCCGTACCGGGGCCGTCCCGTTCATCGGGCGTGCCGTCCCGTTCATCCGGTGTCACGAGCCCTCCGTCTCCGACCGCCGGACGGCGGTCTCACCCCCTACTTGGCATCAGCCGCCCGCGGCGTTCGCGAGCCCCGTCCTCGCCCCCGCCCCGCACAGCGGAACCACCGCGGTCCGCTCGCCGAGCACCCCGTCCCGCACGGCCGCCCAGCAGGCCACGCCGGTCGGCTCGACGTACAGGCCGCGCCCCGCGAGATCCCGCTGGGCCGCCGCGATCTGCTCCTCCGTCACCGTCAGGAAGTCGCCCCCCGACTCCCGTACCGCGCGCAGGATCTGGCGCGCGCGGGGCGGGCGCGGGATCGCGATGCCCTCGGCGAGGGTGGGCGCGGGCTCACTCCCGCCGGCCCGGACCAGGTCGTCCGCGCCCGCCCGCCAGGCGTCGGCGAGCGGGGCGAGCGCCGCGGCCTGCACGGCGTAGAGCGCGGGCGCCTTCGCGATGAGTCCCGCCGCGTACAGCTCGCGCACCGCGAGGGCCGCGCCGAGCAGCAGCGTTCCGTTGCCGACGGGCACGACGAGGACGTCGGGCAGCCGGCCGCCCAGGTCCTCCCAGACTTCGTACACGTACGTCTTGGTGCCCTGGAGGAAGTAGGGGTTGTGGACGTGCGAGGCGTAGAAGGTGCCCGGCTCGTCGGCGGCGGCGCGGGCGGCGCGGGCCGCCGACTCCCGCCCGCCGTCGACGACTTCGAGCCGCGCCCCGTGCGCGCCGATCTGCTCCATCTTCTTCGGCGACGTGCCCGCGGGGACGTACACGGTGCAGGGGAGCGCGGCCCGCGCGCAGTACGCGGCGACGGCCGTGCCCGCGTTGCCGCTGCTGTCGGCGATGACGCGCTCGGGCCCGAGGCGCCGCGCGAGGGCGGCGAGCACGACCGCGCCCCGGTCCTTGAAGGACAGCGTCGGCATGAGGAAGTCCAGCTTGGCGCGGATGCCGTCGGTCAGCTCCACGACGGGCGTGCGGCCCTCGCCGAGCGAGATCGCGGGGGCGGGCAGCGGCAGGCACTCCGCGTACCGCCAGAGCGAATTGACGCGCCCGGCAAGGGACTTGAGCTGCCCGGGAGTGGGGGAGAAGTCCAGGTCGAGGGGGCCGCGGCAGACGGGGCAGGCCCATTCGAGCGAGCCCGCCGGGACGCGTGCCCCGTCGGCGGGGCAGTAGGAGTCCGGCAGGGCGTGGGCGCTCGTGGCGGTCGTGACGGTCATGCGCGCAGGCTAATCGGGCAGGCGGATCGAGCAGGCCGGCCGCTCCCGGCCCGCCGACCGGACGGCACGTGACCCGTGGGGCGGGCGGTGACAGTGATACATGGAGTGTGCGTGGCGGTCGTGTTACGTCCGGTCGTGACTCTTGTGGGATTCCTATGGATCAGCCAATCTTTCGTCCCGACGGAGGCGGAATCCCGTACGGCAGGGCACGTCCATGTGAATGTACGCGTACAGATGTACGTACATATTGACATGTCCCTGTCGAGTACCCCTGTCGGGCGACGCCTCCGCATGTGTGGGCACCACCAGCACCAATCCCCCACCAGCGCACCACCTATTGAGGAGGACCCCTCAGATGGCAGTGATGCGTCATACCCGCCGAAGACTGGCCGGGATCAGCGCGACAGCGGTCGCGGCCCTCGCCCTCGGCGTCGTCTCCGCCCTCCCGGCCAACGCCCAGCCGGAGCGCGCGGAAGGCAGGATCGAGAACGCCGGCGCCCCCGGCACGATCAAGAACAGCTACATCGTGAGCCTCGGCAAGGACGCCCCGAAGGCCCGCTCCGCCGAGGGCCGAGCCCTCGCCAAGGAGTACGGCGCCGAGATCGAGCGGACCTACGACAAGGCCCTCAACGGCTACGCGGTCGAGCTGACGGAGGCCGAGGCGAAGAAGTTCGCCGCCGACCCCGCGGTCGACGCGGTCGTCCAGAACCGGACGTTCACTGCCTCCGCGACCCAGACCAACCCGCCCTCCTGGGGTCTGGACCGCATCGACCAGAAGAACCTGCCGCTGGACCAGAAGTACACCTACCCGGACTCCGCGGGCGAGGGTGTCACGGCGTACGTCATCGACACCGGCGTCCGCATCAGCCACACCGACTTCGGTGGCCGCGCCTCCTACGGCTATGACGCCATCGACAACGACAACACCGCGCAGGACGGCCACGGCCACGGCACGCACGTCGCCGGTACCGTCGCGGGCACCCTGCACGGCGTCGCCAAGAAGGCCAAGATCGTCGGCGTCCGCGTGCTGAACAACCAGGGCTCGGGCACCACCGCCCAGGTCGTCGCGGGCATCGACTGGGTGACCAAGAACGCCGTCAAGCCCGCCGTCGCCAACATGTCGCTCGGCGGCGGCGCCGACAGCGCGCTCGACACGGCCGTACGCAACTCCATCGCGTCCGGCATCACCTACGCGGTCGCGGCCGGCAACGAGTCGACCGACGCGTCCACGAAGTCCCCCGCGCGCGTCCAGGAGGCCATCACCGTCGGCGCCACGACCAGCACCGACGCCAGGGCCAGCTACTCCAACTACGGCAGCGTCCTGGACATCTTCGCCCCGGGCTCCTCGATCACCTCGGCGTGGAACTCCGGCGACTCGGCGACCAACACCATCTCCGGTACGTCGATGGCGTCCCCGCACGTCGCGGGCGCGGCGGCGATCTACGTGGGCCAGAACCCGTCGGCGACCCCGGCGCAGGTCTCCACCGCCCTCGTCAACGCCTCCTCGACCGGCGTCGTCACCAGCCCCGGCACGGGCTCGCCCAACCGCCTGCTGAACGTGACGGGCGGCACCACCAACCCGCCGGGCCCGAAGTTCACCAACGACACGGACTACGCGATCGCGGACAACGCCACGGCGGAGTCCCCGGTGACCGTGACCGGCGTCCCGGGCAACGCGCCCGCCGCCCTGAGCGTGCCGGTGACCATCCAGCACACGTACATCGGCGACCTCCAGGTCCAGCTGATCGCCCCCGACGGCACGGCCTACACCCTCAAGGGCTATGGCACCGGCGGCAGTTCGGACAACATCAACACCACGTACACGGTGAACGCCTCCTCGGAGACGGCCAACGGCACGTGGAAACTCCGGGTCAGCGACAACGCGGCCCAGGACACCGGGAAGATCGACACGTGGAGCCTGCAGTTCTGACCGGCCTCTCGTGAGCACGTGACTCGCCCTCGCGGTACGGCACCGGGTCAGCGACCCGGCCGGCCGCGAGGGCGAGGCGCGTGGTGCGGGAGCGAGGCGCGTGGCGCGGGCGGCAACTCCCGCCGCGGGCGGCAACTCCCGCGCCGGGCCCGCCGCTTCGCCCGCGCCACCCGCGAGGGGCGCCCGGCCTAAGGGCTTTTTGTCCGCTTCTGTGATAGTTCTTCGGTGTGACGTCCGTCGTGCCACCGCCCCTCGTGGCCAGGGTCCTGCTGCTCGCCGGCGGGAGTCTGAACGCGGCGCTCGCCGTTCTCGTCGCCTCCCCGCTGCCCCGCGTCCCGCTCCTGGTGCTCGTCGCGGCCGCGATCACCTCCTGGGGGCTGCTGCTCGTGGCGCCGGGGCTGCTCGGTCTCGCCGCCGCCGCCCTCGCGGGGCGGCGCCACCCCTGGTGCGCGGGGCTCGCCTCACTCGCGTCCTTCGCGGCGCTCGTCTACGGAGTGATGCCCTACGCCGCCGCGTACGGCACGGCCGCACGGCAGGGGCAACCGCTCACTCCCGCCGATTACTTCGACGGCGTCAACTACGCCAAGGTGCCCGACCGCTCCCGTACGGTCACCTACGCGCGCGTGGGCGACCGCGAGGCGCGCGGGCGGCGGGGGCACGGGCACAGGCTGGAGCTGGACCTGTGGGCCCTGCCCAAGCGGGCGGGAGTGCGCCACCCCGCGGTCGTCTGGGTGCACGGCGGGGGCTGGAACAAGGGGCACCGCAGTCAGACCCCCGAGTGGAACCGGTGGTTCAACGCGCGCGGGTGGTCCGTCTTCGACATCGACTACCGCCTCGCGCCCCACGCCACCCAGCTCGACCAGATCGGCGACGTGAAGTGCGCGGTCGGCTGGGTCAAGCGCCACGCGCGCGCATACGGCGTCGACCCCGACCGCCTGCTGCTCGTGGGCAGTTCGGCCGGCGGCAACCTCGCGCTCTCCGCCGCCTACACCGACGGCGACAGCCGGGTCCCGGCCTCCTGCGAGGCGGGGGACAGCTCGGTCTCGGGGGTCATCTCGCTCTACGGGCCCACCGACATGCGCCGCCTGATCGCCGGCACCGCGCTGCGCGCCGACCCCATGATGGCGCGCCTGATGGGCGGTTCGGCAGCCTCCGCCCCCGCCCGCTACCGCCTCGGCTCACCCGCGCGGCTGGTGCGGGGCGACCTGCCCCCGACCCTGCTGCTGCACGGCGGCGCGGACCGCGCGGTGCCGGTGGCGCAGGCGCGCGAGCTGGCGCGGCGCCTGAAGGGGGCCGGGGCCCCGGCGACGTACGTCGAACTGCCGTGGGCCGATCACTGTTTCGACGTGAACTGGGGCGGCTGGGGCAGCCAGATCGCCCGCGCGGCGACCGAACGTTTCCTCAGCACGCTTGATCGTTCGCCATATCGGGGTAAGAGCCCTGCGTAAAGACCTGCGAGGGTAGAAATCATCACTTCGAGTGATTCCTTGGCCTTGGGTTGCAGCCAACAACCCACGGTTGCCAGGCTGTAGCTGTCTGTCAACCTGATGGGAGTGGCCAGTGACTTTCGGTGAGCAGCCGGCGTATCTGCGCGTCGCGGGTGATCTTCGCAAGAAGATCGTCGACGGTTCGCTCCCGCCGCACACCCGGCTCCCCTCGCAGGCCAGAATCCGCGAGGAGTACGGCGTCTCGGACACGGTCGCCCTGGAGGCGCGCAAGGTCCTGATGGCCGAGGGTCTGGTCGAGGGCCGCTCCGGCTCGGGGACGTATGTGCGCGAGCACCCCGTCCCCCGCAAGATCATCCGCACCGGGTACCGCGCGGTGAACGGCGGCTCGACCCCCTTCCGCCAGGAGCAGGCCGCCGACGGCGCGCGCGGCACCTGGGAGTCCCGCAGCGAGCAGGCCGAGGCGGGCGCCGGGATCGCCGAGCGCCTCGGCATCCGCCCGGGCGACCGCGTGATGTGCACCAAGTACGTGTTCCGGGACGCGGGGGAGGCGATGATGCTCTCCACCTCCTGGGAGCCCCTCGCCGTCACGGGCCGCACCCCCGTGATGCTCCCCGAGGAGGGCCCGCTCGGCGGCTGCGGGGTGGTGGACCGCATGGCGGCCATCGACGTCGTCGTGGACAACGTCGCGGAGGAGGTCGGCGCCCGCCCCGGCCTCGCCGAGGAGCTGACCGCGCTCGGCGGCGTCCCCGGCCATGTGGTCATCGTCGTCCAGCGGACGTACTACGCCTCGGGCCGCCCGGTCGAGACGGCCGACATCGTCGTCCCCGCCGACCGGTACCGCGTCGCGTACCACCTGCCCGTGAAGTGACGCCCGGCGGCGAGCCCTGGAGATGGGCCTGGCTCGCCGGGGGGCGGGTTTCGGCTCTTTCGGGTCGACCCTCGCGTCCCTCGGCTATGCGTCTTTCCCGTGCGAGACGCACACGCGGGGAACCCGCCGCCCCGCGGACCGAGGTGCTCACGCCCCAGGTGCCGACATCGCCGACTGCCCGTCCAGCGGGCCCCGGGGGCGCATCCACGCGGTGCGCCCCCGGCCGTTGTCGCCCCGATGGCCGATTGACTACGGCCTGCGTATCTCTTTGTGCAAACTCGTATCCGCTGAGTAAAGGTCGGGCGTAGGCTCGGGCATATGCGGATTGCGGTTTCCTTGGTGATCGAGGCGTGGCGCGCGCCGGGGGCGGCGAGCGGAGGAACGCGATGAACGACGGGACGGTCCTGCTGCCCTGGTTCGTCATACGACAGGACGACGACGGCAACCGCTATCGCGTGGGCAGGTTCGCGACGAAGGCCGAGGCCCAGAAGATCGCGGACAGCCTCGACGATCTCGGCTCCGACCAGCTGTACTCGGTCGAGCGGCTGAGCCAGAACGGCGGCGGGCGGCAGTAGCCCAGGGGGCGGCGGGACCCGATGCGCCGGACATCTCCGGACAGGCCCTAGGCTCCCGCGCATGAACGAACGCATTGTGGTGGGCGCGGCCCTGTACGACCAAGGGCGCCTGCTCGCCGCGCGGCGCAGCGCGCCCCCCGAACTCGCGGGCGGCTGGGAGCTGCCGGGCGGCAAGGTCGAACCGGGTGAGCGGTGCGAGGACGCGCTCGTACGCGAGCTGCGTGAGGAACTGGGCGTCGAGGCGGAGATCCTGGAGCGCGTGCCGGGCCAGTGGCCGCTCGCCAAGGGATACGCCCTGCGGGTGTGGAAGGCCCGACTCCGCTCGGGAGTGCCCGAGCCTCTCCAAGACCATGACGAACTGCGCTGGCTCGCCCCTGACCAGGTCTGGTCGGTCGAGTGGCTGAGCGCGGACGTGCCCGCGGTCACCGCGGCGCTCGAACTGCCGCACGTCGCGCACTGACACCTCCCGCGCACCTCCTACGCCGTTCGTGCCACAGTGCGCCCCATTACGCGGTAAAGCCACCCAGATATCGGGTATGTGCCCATTAACCGCCCGAAATCGGACAGGTTCTGCCGATGGTCTGGAAGTGATCGGCGTGATCGACACCGAAGGCGACTGCGCCGAGTGGGACTTCCCCGCCGACCCCGGCGCCGTCCGCACCGCCCGCTCCGTCGTCCGCGAGCAGCTCGGCGACTGGGGCCTCGCACCCCTCGGTGACGTCACCGCCCTGCTGGTGAGCGAGCTGGTCACGAACTCCCTGCGGCACGCCTCCGGGCCCATCGGCGTACGCCTCGTGCGCCCCGCCGACCCGCTGGGCACCCTCCTCGTGGAGGTGTCGGACCCGCTCCCCGACCCGCCGCTCGCCCGCACCGCCGCGCCCGACGACGAGGGCGGCCGCGGCCTCCAGCTGGTGGCCCGCTCCTCGCGGAGCTGGGGCACGCGTCCCGGCCGCCCGGGCAGCACGGGGAAGACGGTGTGGTTCGAGCTGGCGCTGCCGGGTTAGAAGACTTGCAGTGTGCGAAGGGCGTCGGGCACAAGAGCCGCACGGGCCAAAAAGCGACGAGTCCGTGCTGTGATCGTGAACGCCGTGTGGCGCGGCACCGTAGTGCTGGATACTGCGGTCAGCCGTACGCGGCGGCCGGTGCCGGACGCGGTGAGCTGGAGGGGACGGTTCGCGTGAGCGAGATACCAGCGAAGGCGACGGAGCCCGAGAGGCCGTCGGGCGACGCGCAGGCCGAGCGGCCGTCGGGTGACCCGGCGGCCGGAGAGTCGAGCGGTGACGCGGCGGGGGAGGGGTCCGGCGACGTGCCGGCCGGTCCGACGGCCGACATGACCTGGCAGAGCAGCCCGCCCGGCTCGATCTACGACTACATCAAGGTCGCCTCCTTTTCGATCGGCCCCGACGGCCTCGTCGACCAGTGGAGCGTGCGCGCCGAGCGGCTGTTCGGCGTGGCCGCGCGCGACGCGGTCGGCAAGGACCCCATCGAGGCGTTCGTGCCGCCCGAGCTGCGCGCCGACGGTCACCGCAAGATGGCGGAGATCCTCGACGGACGGGAGTGGACGGGCATCGTCCCCTTCCGCGTGCCCGAGGGCGAAGGCGGCGGCGGACCGGGCGGGCCCGGCGGACGCGGACCCGGCGGACCGGGCATGGCGGGCATGGAAGGCATCGCCGAGGTCTACGTTATGCCGACCGGCACGGAGGAGGGCGAGCGGGCCGCGGTCTGCATCGTCGTCGATGTCCGCGCGCTCCGGCAGATCGAGACGGACCTCGCCTCCTCGCAGGCCATTTTCGGCCAATCTCCCTTCGGCTTCCTGTTGTTCGGCACGGACCTCAAGGTGCTGCGGGCCAACCGCCGCTTCGCCGAGGTCTTCGGCGGCGGCGTCGAGGACCAGCGCGGCCGCACCGTCCACGACTACCTGCCGCGCCACGAGGCCGACCGCATGGCCGCCGCGATGAAGCGGGTCCTGGAGACCGGCGACGCCGTCACGGACATGCAGATCGTCGGCCCCACGCCCGGCGGCAAGGACCGCAGGCACTGGTCGATCAACCTCTACCGCGTGCACAGCGGGTCGGGCCGGCCCATCGGCGTCGCGGGGCTCGGCACCGACGTCACCCGGCGGCACGCGGCCGCCCGCGAGGCCGCCCAGGCCCGCCGCAACCTCGCCCTCCTGAACGAGGCGGGCGCCCGCATCGGCAACTCCCTCGACCTGGAGACGACCGCCAGGGAACTCCTCGACGTCGCCGTCCCCGGCTTCTGCGACCTCGCCTCCGTCGACCTCTACCAAGGCCTGCTCGACGGCGACGAGACGCCGCCCGGCCTCGCCGACGGCAGCGCGGAACTGCGCCGCGTGGCCTTCTCGAGCGCCGTCGCCGACGCCCCCTTCCCGGACGGCGGCTCGCCCGTCGACGTCGGCTCCGTGCACCGCTTCGCGTTCACCTCGCCCTGCGCCGACGCCCTGCGCGCGGCCCGCCCCCGGCTGACCACCGCGGAGGACGACGAGTCCGCGAGCCGGCTCACCGGCGGCCTCATCCAGTCGACGCTCGCGGTGCCGATGGTCGCCCACGACACCGTCGTCGGCCTCGCCCAGTTCTCCCGTACGAAGGGCAGCGAACCCTTCGGCGAGCGGGACCGGGCGCTCGCCGTCGAACTGGCCGCGCGCGCCGCCGTCTGCATCGACAACGCCCGCCTCTACCGCCGCGAGCACGAGCGCGCCCTGATACTGCAGCGGTCCCTGCTCCCGCCCGGCGACCCCGAGGCGTCCGGCCTGGACATCGCCTGCCGCTATCTGCCGGGCAACGCGGCCACGGAGGTCGGCGGCGACTGGTTCGACGTCATCGAACTGCCCGGCCACCGCACCGCCCTCGTCGTCGGCGACGTCATGGGCCGCGGCCTGCGCGCCGCCGTCGCCATGGGGGAGCTGCGCACCGCCGTGCGCACGCTGGCCCTCCTGGACCTGGAGCCCGCCGAGGTCCTCTCCGCCCTCGACGAGATCGCCCGCGGCCTCGGCAGCCCCGCCGGACCCCAGCAGAGCCCCCGAGCCGCCCGCAAGGCCGCGGACGCCGACCTCAGCGAGGTGTACCTCGCCACGTGCGTCTACGCGGTCTACGACGCCGTCACCCGCCGCTGTACGTTCGCCAACGCGGGGCATCTGCCGCCCGTACTCGTCGAGCCCGGCGAATCCGCGCTCATGCTCGACGTGCCGCCGGGCCTGCCGCTCGGGGTGGGCGGCGAACCCTTCGAGGACGTCGAGGTCGAACTCCCCGAGGGCGCCCTCCTCGCCCTCTACACCGACGGGCTCGTGGAGTCCCGCGACCACCCGCTCGACGAGGGCCTGAACGCGTTCGTACGCGCCCTCAACGACGCGCCTCCCGCCCTGGAGGACGTCTGCGACCACGTCCTCAACACCCTCGACACCCACCACGGCGAGGACGACATCGCCCTCCTGACGGCGCGTGTCCAGGGCCTGCCCGCCGAGCACGTCGGCGACTGGACGCTGCCGCGCGACCCCAAATCGGTGGGCCGCGCCCGCGAACTGGCCTGCGACCAGCTGCGCGACTGGGACCTGGAGCGCCTCTGCGACACGGCGGAGCTGCTCGTCAGCGAGCTGGTCACCAACGCCCTGCGGTATGGCGAGGGGGAGATCAGACTCCGCCTCCTGCTCGACCGCACCCTGGTCTGCGAGGTCTGGGACGGCGGCTTCGTCCAGCCGCGCCGCCGCCGGGCCCGCGACACCGACGAGGGCGGCCGCGGCCTCCAACTGGTCGGCCTGCTCAGCGCCGGCTGGGGCTCCCGGAGGACCCCGCGGGGCAAGACGGTCTGGTTCGAACTGGCGCTCCCCGACGGCGAGAACGAACCGATGGACCCGGCGGAGGCCCTGCTCAGCCTCTTCTGACCCCACGCCTGACGCGGGGTCGGCTGCGCGTACGCGGGTGTCATGTGCTGACGTCCCCGGGCCAGGCGTGCTGATGTCCCACGCGGACGTCCGCGTGCTTGGCGTGCTGACACACGCAGGGGCGCGTGCCGACCCCGTCGGCCTCCTGCGGACGCCGGGCGGCTTCAGGATCGGGCGCTCGTGGTTCTCGCTCGCCCCTGGGCCCGCCTCACGTGGTCGCCTTGAGGGCGGCGAGGCGGGCCTCCACCTCCGCCGCGTCGCCCAGGCCGTCCAGCTCCTCGAACTGCGCGTCGAGCGAGGACGCGGCCAGCTCCTGCTTGCCGAGCGCCCGCGCCTCCTCGCGGCGCACCTTCTCCTCGAAGCGGCTCAGCTCGCTGGTCGGGTCCAGGACGTCGATGGTCCGGGCGGCGTCCATCATCTGGTTCTGCGCCTGCGCGGTCTTCGCCCGCGCCACCAGCTGATCGCGCCGCGACCGGAGGTCCGCCAGCTTCATCTTCATCCGGTCGAGCCCCGACCTGAGCCTGTCCACGATCTCCGTCTGCGAGGCGATCGTCGGCTCGGCCGCCTTCGCCTCCTTCTCGCACTGCACCTGCCGCCCGAGCGCCACCTTGGCGAGCCGGTCGAACTTGTCGGCCTCCGTCGCGCTCCCGCCCGCCCGCAGCTCATCGGCCTTCCGGCTCGCGGCGAGCGCCTTGCCGCCCCACTCCACGGCCGCGTCCTGGTCCTCCCGGTGGTCCTGCTCCAGCATCCGCAGATTGCCGATGGTGGTCGCGACCGCCTCCTCGGCCTCCCTGATGTTGTCCGTGTAGTCGCGGATCAGCTGGTCGAGCATCTTCTGCGGGTCCTCGGCCTGGTCGAGGAGCGCGTTGATGTTCGCCTTGGCGAGCTGGGTGACACGGCCGAGGATGGTCTGCTTCGTCATGGCCTGGTCCTCCTTGTACGAGGGTCGAGGGACGTACGACGTGTTGTGCTGCCGGGCCTCAGAACCTGCCGCCCCCGCCCCGGCGCCCCCGCGTCCCCCCGCCGCCGAAGCTCCCCGGCCCGCCCCCGCCGAAGCCACCACCCCCGAAGCCACCGCCTCCATAGCCGCCGCGCCGCCCCCCGCCCCCGAGCAGCTCGCCCAGGATGATCCCGCCGAGGACCGCGCCACCCATGCCCCCGCCCCTCCCGTCGCCGATGCCTCCGCCGATGCCGCCGCCCGAGCCGGGACCCCCGTAGGGATTGCCGTAGCCGCGCACGTCCCGCTCGGCGAGCTGGTGCGCCTGCCGGGCCAGGGAGTCCGCCCGCTGGGCCGCCGCGAGCGCGGCCGTGGCGTCACCGTCCTCGGCGGCCTGCGCCTGCGCCAGGAGCCGCCCGGCCTCGGCCAGCCGGGTCCTGGCCTCGCTGCCGACGGCGCCGCGGTGCGTGGTGACGTAGTCCGTGGCCGCCCCGACGGCGCTGCGCGCGGTGAGCAGGGCCTGGGCGAGCAGAGCACGGGAGCGGCCTTCGGCGACCTCGCGCTCCCGGGCGCCCGCGAGCGCCGCGTCGAGGGCCGCGTCGGCCTCCTCCACGCGGCGCAGGGAGGCGATCGGATCGCAGGGCCCGGCGGCCAGGTGGCCCCGCACCTCGGCGACCACCGACTCCGCGCGGGCGACACGGCCCCGCAGGTCGGCGGTGGAGACCCCGGCCGCGGTGCCTTCGAGCAGGCCCCGCGCGTCCGCGAGGTCGGCCTCGGTCTCGGTGAGCGCCCCCGGCAGCCGCTCGGCGGCCTGCGCCAACTCGTCGGCCAGCCGGTCGACGGCGTCCACGAAGGTGCCCGCCTGGTCGACGGCGCCCTCGGCGGCCCGCAGATGGACGGCGGCCCGGCCGCTGTCGCCCGCGTCGACGGACTGCCGGGCCGCGTTGAGGTGGGTGGTGGCGAAGACGAGGCGGTCCTTGGCCTGCTCGACGTGGCCGAGAACCGCCGCGGAGGCGGTCGGCGCGTACGTCCCGCGGAGCCCGGCCAGGGTCTCGTCGGCCGCGCCGGTACGCGCAGCGACCTGCCGGAACGCCGTCTCGGCGTGCTCCAGGGCCTGCGGGGCGTTCTTCTTCAGGGCGCGCAGCTCGTCGAAGCCCGCGGTCTCCGCGTCCAGGCGGCGGTCGGCCTCCGTGCAGCGCGCGATGATCTCCTCCAGCATGCGGCGGCGGGTCGGCTCGTCCTCGGCGAAGGCGTCGTCCAGCTCCTGCCGCAGCCGGAACGCCGCCGTCAGCTCCGAACGCGCGTACGTCAGCGCCTCATCGAAGGGCCTGACCGCTTCCTCACCGAACTGCGCGGTGGCGAAGCCCAGCTCCTCGGTGCTGGTACGGATCGCGTCGTCGGTCTCGACGAGGAGCAGCCGGGCCCTCTTGTCCAGCTCCGGCAGCGGCGTGGGGGCCTTGCCCGCACGGCCGCCCGCGCCCCGGCTCCAGCCGCCGCTCGGTGTCGTACGCGTCGTGAGCCGCTTCTTGCGCCGCCGGTACGCGACCGTCGCCGCGACCCCGGCCGCGCCCGCCGCCAGCACGGGCAGCACCAGGTCACCGGCGACGGACTCGTCACCCCCGCCGGAATCGCCCCCGCCGGGGTCGGCCGCCCCCGGGGTGAGGGACGGGGTCGGCACGGGGTCGCCCGCGAGGACCGCCCGGTAGCCGTCCGCGGCGCCGATGGCGGCCCCGGCCCAGTCGTTCTCGCGCAGGGCGGGCCGGATCGCGGTGGTGGCGACCTCCTGGAGCTGCTCGTCACTGAGCCGCGAGCCGTCGTCCACGGAGTAGGCGAACTGCCGGTCGTGCGTGGCGACGGCGAGCAGCACGTCGTCAAGGCCCAGGCCGTTGCGCTCGGCGGTGGCGTCCGCCCAGCTCTGCGGGGAACGGCCGGAGAAGTCACGTACGTACACCACGAAGAGCTGTACCGAGCGGTCGTCGTAGAGCCGGTCCAGGGCCCGCTCGGAGGCGTCCTCGCGGTCCCCGAGCGCGCCCACCCGGTCGGTGGTCTGGCCGGTGCGGGAGAGCGTGACGGGGTCCTCGGCGGCGGCGGGCGAGGGGCACAGCAGCGGAAACCAGGCGAGCAGCACGGCCACGGCGACCGCGGCTGCCCGCGAGGTTCTGGACGGGGGCGGCGTCACATTTGGGAGCGTATGACCCCATACGGGGTGTCGCGACCCGGGGGAGCGCGGCCTCAGGTCTGCCCGCTCCAGACCCAGGGACGCGGCAGCCTCAGGGCGTGCTGCCGAACGAGCGGCGGTAGGAGCGGGGCGGCACCCCGCGGCGGCGCACGAACTGTTCCCGCAGGACGGCCGCGCTGCCGTACCCGACGCGGCGGGCGATCTCCTCCACCGGCAGGTCCGTGGTCTCCAGCAGCTCCTCGGCGCCGCTCAGCCGCAGGCTCCGCAGCCAGGCGTGCGGGGTGGTGCCGGTCGCGGCGGTGAAGCGGCGGGCGAAGGAGCGCTTGCTCATCATGGCGCGCCGGGCCAGTTCCGCGACGGGCAGCGGCTCGTGGAGGTGCGCGCGGGCCCAGGCGAGCACCTCGGCGAGCCGCTCGTCACGGCAGTCCTCCGGCACGGGGGCGGCCAGATACTGCGCCTGCCCGCCGTCGCGGTGCGAGGGCAGCACCACGTCCCGGGCGACCGCGTTGGCCATCGCGGCCCCGTGCTCGCGGCGCAGCAGGTGCAGGCAGAGGTCGAAGCCCGCGGCGGCGCCCGCGCCCGTGATGACGCGCCCTTCGTCGACGTAGAGGGCGTCCGGTTCGACGGAGACCTCCGGGTGGCGGCGGGCGAGCAGATCGGCGAACCGCCAGTGCGTGGTGGCCCGCCGTCCGTCGAGCAGTCCGGCGGCGGCGAGGGCGAAGGCGCCGACGCAGTGCGCCGCGACCAGCGCGCCGCGCTCGTGGGCGGCGGACAGCGCGGCGAGCACGGCGGGCGGGGGCGGGGTGCGGAAACCGGCCCCGGGCAGGGCGATGACCAGATCGGCGCGGGCGAGCCGGTCCAGGCCGTGCGCGATGCTCAGCGGCACGCCGAGGTCGGTGGGCACCGACCCCGGGCGGTCGGCGCACAGCGCGAAGTCGAAGCCGGGCACCGCCTCGCCGTGCGGACCGAACACCTCGCTGACGATGCCGACGGCGAGCATGCCGACTCCCGGCGGGGTGTACGCGGCGATGGTCTCGAAGGGAGGCACGCGTGCAGTGTGGCAGCCGTGGCAGTAATCCTGCGATCAACGGCAGCTGTGCCACTCGTGCCCGTCCGCGCGCCCCGGCAGGATCAAGGCCATGACAGACGCACCGCTCGGCCGCAGCGCCAAGTACACGGTCCTGACCACCGGTTACGTCGGCTCCACCGGCCCCGGAGTCGCCGCCACCGTCTCTTACATAGCCGACGCCGGACGGCATGTGATCTTCGACCCGGGCATGGTCGCGAGCCGCGACGACATCCTCGCCCCCCTCGCCGGACTGGGGCTCGGCCCCGACGACATCACCGATGTGGTGCTCAGCCACCACCACCCCGACAACACCATGAACGTGGGCCTGTTCGGGCAGGCCCGGGTGCACGACCACAAGGTGGAGTACCGCGGCGACCAGTGGAGCAACCGCGACGCGGAGGGCCACGAACTCACCCCCTCCCTCCGGCTGATCCGCACCCCCGGCCACAGCACCGAGGACATCACGCTGCTCGCGGGGACGGACGAGGGCGTGGTGGCCTTCGCCGGTGACCTGTGGTGGCACGCGCAGGGCCCGGTGGACGACCCGGTCGCCCCGGACCGCGAGGTCCTGCGCGCCTCCCGGCAGCGGGTCATCGAGGCCGCGGACCTGATCGTGCCGGGCCACGGCGGCCCGTTCCGGCCGGACGGCAGCACGCCCCGCTAGGTACGGTGATCACCCGCCGACGCTCAAGGGCGGGCCCGCACGGGGGAGGGACGGGGATGAGGAGTACCTGGACGGGGGTACGGGAGCGCGTGCTCGCCCTGCGCGAGGCACCGCACTGGAAGGCGGTGTTCGGCGCGGACTTCCACGCGTACGGCCACCGGTTCGAGCTGCTTCCCGTGCTGACGGAGGAACAGGTCGCCGCGGTCGAACGGCACCGCGGCGTGACCTTCCCCGCCGAGTACCGCACCTTCCTCCTGGAGGTCGGCGCGGGCGGGGCGGGCCCCGACTACGGCCTGTTCCCCGTGAAGCCGGTCGAGCCGGACGCGCCGGACGCCCCGGTCGAGCCGGACCACTCCGCACTCCTCTTCCGCCCCGAACGCACCCGCGAACTCGCCGCCCACCAGGAGGCGGAGCCCCGACGCGCGGCCTACGGCAATACGGCGGCCGACGACGAGCGGTTCTGCCGCGACCATCACGCCTGGGACACCCGCGAGGACGAACTCCTTGACGCCCTGAGCGAGGGCACGCTCTGCGTCAGCTCCCAGGGCTGCGGCTACTACACGCTGCTCGCCCTCACCGGCCCGGCACGCGGCACGATGTGGCACGACGCGAGGGCGGCCGCCGAAGGCCTGCTCCCGGTCCAGCTCATCGGCAAACCCGGCCGCCTCACCTTCGCCCCCTGGTACCTCCACTGGCTGAACCGCGCGGAACGCCAGGCACATCAGCCGCCCGCGGACAGCATTACTCCCCGCGCCGCCGGATCTTGTTCCCCAGCCACACCAGCGGATCGTACTTACGGTCAACGGCCCGCTCCTTCAGGGGAATCAGCGCGTTGTCCGTGATCTTGATGCCCTCGGGACACACCTCCGTACAGCACTTGGTGATGTTGCAGTAGCCGAGCCCGTGCTCCTCCTGCGCCGCCCGCTTGCGGTCGAGGCCGGACTCCGCCGCCGCGTCCAGCGGATGCATGTCCAGCTCGGCGACCCGCATCAGGAAGCGCGGCCCGGCGAAGGCCCCCTTGTTCTCCTCGTGGTCGCGCACCACATGGCAGGTGTCCTGGCACAGGAAGCACTCGATGCACTTGCGGAACTCCTGCGAGCGGTCCACGTCCGCCTGCTGCATGCGGTACTCGCCGGGCCCGACGCCCGCGGGCGGCACAAAGGCCGGGACATCGCGCGCCTTGGTGTAGTTGAAGCCCACGTCCGTCACCAGGTCGCGCACGACGGGGAAGGCCCGCAGCGGCGTCACCGTGATGACCTCGTCGCGCTCGAAGACCGACATGCGCGTCATGCACATCAGCCGCGGCCGGCCGTTGATCTCCGCCGAGCACGAACCGCACTTGCCCGCCTTGCAGTTCCACCGCACCGCGAGGTCGGGCACCTGCGTGGCCTGGAGGCGGTGGACGATGTCGAGCACGACCTCGCCCTCGTTGACCTCGACCTTGAAGTCCTCGAGGCCGCCGCCGCCCGGATCCCCGCGCCAGACCTTGAACCGTGCGTCGTACGAACTCGCGCTCATTCGTACAGCTCCTCGTCAGCCAGGTACTTGACCAGCTCCTCCTTCTCGAAGAGGGCGAGCAGGTCCGGGCGAATGGGTTCGGTCGTCACACGGACGAGGTCGATCTGACCGCGCACAGGATCGGTGGCGGCCAGGCCGCCGCTCGGATCGGCGAGTTGGCAGAGCAGATTGGCGCGCCGCCACTCGCGGTCCATCCCCGGGTGGTCCTCGCGGGTGTGGCCGCCGCGGCTCTCCGTGCGCTCCAGGGCGGCCCGCGCCACACACTCGCTGACCAGGAGCATGTTGCGCAGGTCGAGCGCCAGGTGCCAGCCCGGGTTGAACTGGCGGTGCCCCTCGACCCCGGCCCGCCGCGCCCGCACCCGCAGCTCGGCGAGCTTCTCCAGGGCCTGCTCCATCTCGGCCTCACGGCGGATGATGCCGACCAGGTCGTTCATGGTCTGCTGCAGTTCCTGGTGGAGGGTGTACGGATTCTCCGGCGTCGCCCCGTCCTCCGGGCCCTCCGCGCTGAACGGGCGCAGCGCCTCCGCCGCCGCCGTGTCCACCTGCGCCTCGTCCACCACGGGCCGCGCGGTGAGGCCCGCCGCGTACCGCGCCGCGTGCAGCCCCGCGCGGCGCCCGAAGACGAGCAGGTCGGACAGGGAGTTGCCGCCGAGCCGGTTGGAGCCGTGCATGCCGCCCGCGACCTCTCCCGCGGCGTAGAGCCCCGTGACGCGGCGCGCGGCGGCGGTGTCGGAGTCGACGGCGATGCCGCCCATCACGTAATGACAGGTAGGCCCGACCTCCATCGCCTCCGCGGTGATGTCGACGTCCGCCAGCTCCTTGAACTGGTGGTACATGGACGGCAGCCGGCGCTTGATGACCTCCGCGGGCATGCGGGTCGACACATCCAGGAAGACCCCGCCGTGCGGTGAGCCGCGGCCCGCCTTGACCTCCGCGTTGATGGCCCGCGCGACCTCGTCGCGGGGGAGCAGTTCGGGCGGGCGGCGGTTGTGGTCCGGGTCCTCGTACCAGCGGTCGCCCTCCTCCTCCGACTGCGCGTACTTCTCCTTGAAGACGTCGGGGACGTAGTCGAACATGAACCGCTTGCCCTCGGAGTTCCTGAGCACCCCGCCGTCGCCGCGCACGGACTCGGTGACGAGGATGCCCTTGACCGACGGCGGCCAGACCATGCCCGTCGGGTGGAACTGCACGAACTCCATGTTGAGCAGGGGCGCCCCGGCGAGCAGCGCGAGCGCGTGCCCGTCACCGGTGTACTCCCAGGAGTTCGACGTCACCTTGAAGGACTTGCCGATGCCGCCGGTCGCGAGGACCACACCGGGCGCTTCGAGCACGAAGAAGCGGCCCGTCTCGCGGTCGTAGCAGAAGGTCCCGCTGACCCGGTCGCCGTCCTTCAGCACGCGCGTGACCGTGCACTCCTGGAAGACCTTCAGCCGTGCCTCGTAGTCGCCGAATTCGCGGAAGTCCTCCTGCTGGAGTGAGACGATCTTCTGCTGGAGGGTGCGGATCAGTTCGAGGCCGGTGCGGTCGCCGACGTGCGCGAGGCGCGGATACTCGTGCCCGCCGAAGTTGCGCTGGGAGATCCGCCCGTCCGGCGTACGGTCGAACAGGGCGCCCCAGGTCTCCAGCTCCCAGACCCGGTCGGGCGCCTCGCGCGCGTGCAGCTCGGCCATCCGCCACTGGTTGAGGAACTTGCCGCCGCGCAGGGTGTCACGGAAGTGCACCTGCCAGTTGTCGCCGGAGTTCACATTGCCCATGGAGGCCGCGATGCCGCCCTCGGCCATCACCGTATGGGCCTTGCCGAACAGCGACTTGCAGATCACGGCCGTACGAGCGCCCTGCTCACGCGCCTCGATCGCGGCCCGCAGCCCGGCGCCCCCGGCACCCACCACGACGACGTCCCACTGCTGCCGCTCCACTTGAGACATCAGAACAACCTCGGATCGTCGAAGGCGCTGGACGCGAGCAGATACACGTAGAGGTCGCAGAGCGCCACGCTCACCAGCGACGCCCAGGCGAGCAGCATGTGGCGCGCGTTCAGCTTCCCGACCCACTGCCACATGCGGTACCGGACCGGATGCCTGGAGAAGTGCTTGAGCTTGCCCCCCACGATGTGCCGGCAGGAGTGGCAGGAGAGGGTGTACGCCCAGATCAGCACGATGTTGACGAGGAAGACGAGGGTGCCGAGACCCATGTGGCCCCACTCGTAGTGCTCGTCGCGGAACGCGAGCACGGTGTCGTACGTGAGGATGCCCGCGACCGGCACCGCCGCGTAGAAGAAGTACCGGTGGATGTTCTGGAGCACCAGCGGGAAGCGGGTCTCGCCCGTGTACTTCTTGTGCGGCTCGGCGACCGCGCAGGCGGGTGGTGACGCCCAGAAGCCCCGGTAATAGGCCTTGCGGTAGTAGTAGCAGGTCAGCCGGAAGCCGAGCGGGAAGATCAGGACGAGCAGCGCGGGGGACAGGCCCCACCAGCTGCCGAAGATCTCCCAGTTGGGCCCGGACCGCATCGGTTCGCAGTTGTCGGCCAGGCACGGCGAGTAGAACGGCGAGACGTAGGGCGCCTGGTAGTAGTCCGCGTTCGCGAACGCCCGCCAGGTCGAGTAGACGACGAAGGCGAGCAGCCCGGCGGCGGTCGCCGCGGGCGCCAGCCACCAGCGGTCGGTCCGCAGGTGGGCAGCGGCGATCGCGGCGCGCGTGCCGTCGCGCACTCCGCCGCCGGGGGCCGTTCCGCTCTTCGGTTGGGGTTCCGTGCCGGTGGCCAACGAGGCTCCACTCCTTCGTCCTCGGGTACCTGGGGGGTCAGGGCGCGTGGCGGCCGCTTCCGCCGAGTCCCTCGTCGTCGAGGTCCCCGCCGCTCGTCCACAGCGCGCTGTCGTACGGCGTGTCGGGGATGGTCACGAGCTCCGGCCCGCGCGGCTCCTCGCGGGGCTTCGGCGGCAGGGCGGCGGCCCGCAGCAGGGCGACGCTCTCGCTCAGCCGGTCGGTGTCCGCGCGCACCCGGCGCACGTCGACCTCCGCCACCTGGTCCCCGGCCTGTAGCTCCAGCCTGCCGACGGTGCGGACCAAGTCGTCGACGCAGCGCTGTACGGCCGTCAATTCATCGTGCAGAGCCATGACTTGCCCTCACTTCAGGTGTGCGGTGGCAACGCTCATGCGCCTGCGAGTGTCGCGCGTCACATCCCCGCTTGTGAAGGGATCTGCGCCGATTGCCGGATCAGGGGCGGTGAATGCGCCGGAACACGCGCCTATCGCGCCGATCTCGACCGTCGGCGACCGGTCCGGCCCACTCCCGTCCACCCGCCGCGCCGGGCCGGCACCGGCCGATCCCGCCCGCATTGGGCCGCACGAGTGGGATCTGGGCGCTGCCACGCCGTGGCTCCGCGGCGCGGTCGGTCCGGTCACCTTCAGTGGGGCCATAGATGTGATCAGCTCCATATACCGCCAAACGTGATCAAACCCGGCCCGGTCCTGGTAGCGGGCGGCCGGGCGAGCCCCGGACCCCGGAGGTACCACCCATGTCCCACGACCGCGTCAGGGTCAGATCTGTCGTGTTCCTCGCGACGGGGGTGCTGGCCCTGCCCACCCTCGCCGGATGCAGCTCCAGCGACGAGGCGGGCCGGCCGACCGCGGGCCAGGACGTCGCCCCGGCGGCCCGGGACATGGTCGCCGACGGGGGGACCATGAACTGGGCGCTCGACGCGCTGCCCGAGACCCTCAACACCTTCCAGTCCGACGCCGACGCGGGCACCTCCCGCATCGCGGGCGCGGTCCTGCCGTCCCTGTTCCGCCTCGACGCCCAGGGCAGGACGGAGCGCAACGCCGACTTCCTGGAGTCGGCGAAGGTCGTCGAGCGCGAGCCCAGGCAGGTCGTCCTCTACAAGCTCAACCAGCAGGCGGTCTGGAGCGACGGCCGGGAGATCGGCGCCGACGACTTCGCCGCGCAGTGGCGGGCCCTGTCCGGCAAGGACACCGCGTACTGGACGGCCCGCAACGCCGGATACGACCGCATCGAGAAGATCGAGCGCGGCGCGAACAACCTGGAGGTGCGGGTCACCTTCGCCAAGCCGTACGCGGACTGGCGCGCCCTGTTCTCCCCGCTGTACCCGAAGCAGGTCATGGGCAGCCCCGACACCTTCAACGACGGCGCGCGCCGCAAGCTGAAGGTGACCGCGGGGCCCTTCGCCCTCTCGGACATCGACCGCAAGACGGGCGCGGTGACGCTGGGACGCAACCCGCGCTGGTGGGGGCGCCCGGCCAAGCTCGACAAGCTGGTGCTGCGCGAGGTCTCCCGCACCGCGCGGGCCGAAGCGCTGGCCAAGGGCAAGGTCGACCTCGCCGAGATCGACTCCACGGAGGCCGGGCGGATCACGCTCGCGAGCAGCGACAAGGCGGACCAGGGCCCGCTGACCCACGGCCCCGGCGCACAGCTCACCCCCGGCAAGGCGCTGCGCTCCTGGGCGATCGCCCACGGCTCCGACGAGGAGGCCGCGGCGGCCGAGACCGAGGCGCGGCAGGCGACGCGCACCGCCGTCAAGAAGTACGCGAACGAACAGGCGGGCCTGAGCGGTTACGTGGTCCGCAAGTCCCTGGAGCCCGCCTACACCCAGCTCGCCCTCAACGGCTCCGAAGGCCCCCTCGCGGACGACCGGGTGCGCCGCGCGGTGGCCCGCGCCCTGGACCGCGAGGCGCTCGCGGAGGCGGTGCTCAAGCCGCTCGGCCTGCCCGCGGAGCCGGTCGGCAGCCATCTCGCCCTCGCCGGGCAGCAGGCGTACGCGGACAACAGCGGGGCCCTCGGCGAGCAGGACACGGCCGAGGCGCGGGCGCTGCTCGCGGACGCCGGGTGGACGCCGGGCGGGGCCCTGAAGGACAAGCTGAAGGACAAGAAGCCGAAGACGGCGGGCGGGGAGGCCGAAACGGAATCCGGCACCGGCACCGACTCCGGCTCCGGCACCGGCTCCGGCCAGGAATCGGACGACGGCGACGGCACGTACATCGTCGGCGAGGACGACGGCAAGGCCGCCGACAACAGCACCTCCGTGCTCGCCCCCGCGCCGGCCGCCGCCTACCAGCGGGCCGCCCTGACCCGCCAGGCCGACGTCCTCGGCCTCCCGGGCGAGGCCGACACCAAGACCGAGGCCAAGAAGAAGACCGACGCCAAGAAGGTCGCCGCCAAGAAGAAGAACGTCAAGAAAAAGGACGCCAAGAAGAACAGCGCCAAGAAGAAGGACGCGGCCGACCACCCCGGCCGGCACGACTCGCGGAAGTCCGCCGTCCGCACCAGCTCCCGGGACCAGGCCAAGGGCGGCGCCCCCGGGGCGTACGCCCCCAAGGGAACGGCCGCGCCCGCAGCCGCCCCCGCCGGCCCGCTCGGCAAGGACGGCAAGCCCCTGACCCTCCGCTTCGTGCTGCCCTCCGGCGACGGCTCGGAGCCGCTGCGTGCCGTGGCCGACCGGATCTCGCGGATGCTGGAGAAGATCGGCGTCCACACGGAGACGGCGAAGGTCTCCGACAGCAGCTACTTCAAGGACCACATCGCGTCCGGCCAGTACGACCTCGCCCTGTACTCGTGGCCCGCCTCGGCCTTCCCGGCCACCGACGCCCGCCCGATCTTCGCCAAGCCGGTCCCGGCCGCGGACGGCTCGCTCAACGTCGAGCAGAACTACACGCGCGTCGGCACCGACCACATCGATCAGCTGTTCGACCAGGCGATGGCCGAACTCGATGAAGAAACGTCACGCTCCTTGGTGAAGAAGGCCGACGCCCGCATCTGGGCCGAGGCCGGTTCCATCCCGCTCTACCAGCGCCCCCAGCTGATGGCGGCCCGCCCGAACCTGGCCAACGCCGGAGCCTTCGGCTTCCAGGCCCCGCACTACGAGGACATCGGCTTCCTCAAGCCGGGCGTGAAGCCCTCGGGCTCGCCCTCGGCGAAGTGACGTTCGTCCCTTCCCCGCGGTGACGTACGTCTCGTCCAGGCGGCGTACACGAGGTCTTCACGGGACCGACGCTCAGATTCCGCTCAACTCCCTTGCCCGTCGGCCACCCCGGCGGGCAAGGTCGTATCTACCCATTGACCTGCGGTTTCACCCCTGACACCCCCAGCAAGCACACGGGCTTTCGGCTGCCCGGAAGCCCCCCGCGGAGGCCGCCTCCGCGCGAGCCCCGTAGACTGGGGTAAGGCCGTGGCGTGTTGTCTGCCCGGCAGGGCCGCGTACCGGACCGTACGCGCCGCCGTCCACTCTTCCCGGGAGAAGCGCAGCTGTATGCCCACGCGCCACGACATTCGTAACGTCGCCATCGTCGCCCACGTCGACCACGGCAAGACGACCATCGTCGATGCCATGCTCAAGCAGGCCGGCGCCTTCGCCGCCCACGCCGCGGAGTCGCTCGACGACCGCATGATGGACTCGAACGACCTGGAGCGTGAGAAGGGCATCACGATCCTGGCCAAGAACACGGCCGTCAAGTACCACCCCAAGGATGGCGGCGACGTCATCACCATCAACATCATCGACACCCCCGGCCACGCCGACTTCGGTGGCGAGGTCGAGCGCGGCCTGTCGATGGTGGACGCGGTCGTCCTGCTCGTCGACGCCTCCGAGGGTCCGCTGCCGCAGACCCGCTTCGTGCTCCGCAAGGCCCTCCAGGCCCGGATGCCGGTCATCCTGTGCATCAACAAGACCGACCGCCCGGACTCCCGGATCGACGAGGTCGTCAACGAGACGTACGACCTCTTCCTCGACCTGGACGCCGACGAGGACCAGATCGAGTTCCCGATCGTCTACGCCTGCGGTCGTGACGGCATCGCCTCGCTGACCAAGCCGGAGGACGGCACCGTCCCGGCCGACAGCGACAGCCTGGAGCCGTTCTTCACCACGATCCTGGAGCACGTCCCCGCTCCGGAGTACGACGAGTCGGCCCCCCTCCAGGCCCACGTCACCAACCTGGACGCCGACAACTTCCTCGGCCGTATCGCGCTCTGCCGCGTCGAGCAGGGCGAGCTGCGCAAGGGCCAGACCGTCACGTGGATCAAGCGCGACGGCACCCAGCAGAACGTCCGCATCACCGAGCTGATGATGACCGAGGCGCTCACCCGCAAGCCCGCCGAGAAGGCGGGTCCGGGTGACATCTGCGCCATCGCCGGTATCTCGGACATCATGATCGGCGAGACCCTGGCCGACCCCGAGAACCCGATCGCGCTGCCGCTGATCACGGTCGACGAGCCGGCGATCTCCATGACCATCGGCACGAACACCTCGCCGCTGGTCGGCAAGGGCGGCAAGGGCCACAAGGTCACCGCCCGCCAGGTGAAGGACCGCCTGGACAAGGAGCTGATCGGTAACGTCTCGCTCCGCGTCCTGGACACCGAGCGCCCCGACGCCTGGGAGGTGCAGGGCCGCGGTGAGCTGGCGCTCGCCATCCTCGTCGAGACCATGCGCCGGGAAGGCTTCGAGCTGACCGTCGGCAAGCCCGAGGTGGTCACCAAGGAGATCAACGGCAAGGTCCACGAGCCGATCGAGCGCATGACGATCGACTCGCCCGAGGAGCACCTCGGCGCCATCACGCAGCTGATGGCGACCCGCAAGGGCCGGATGGAGACCATGACGAACCACGGTTCGGGCTGGATCCGCATGGAGTGGATCGTCCCGTCCCGCGGCCTCATCGGCTTCCGTACGGAGTTCCTGACCCAGACCCGCGGCACCGGCATCGCGCACTCCATCTTCGAGGGCCACGAGCCGTGGTTCGGCGAGCTGAAGACGCGTAACAACGGCTCCCTGGTCGCCGACCGCGCGGGCACGGTCACGCCGTTCGCGATGATCAACCTCCAGGAGCGCGGTGTCATCTTCACCGAGGCCGGCACCGAGGTGTACGAGGGCATGATCATCGGTGAGAACTCGCGCTCCGACGACATGGACGTGAACATCACCAAGGAGAAGAAGCTCACCAACATGCGCGCCGCCTCCGCGGACTCCACGGAGAACGTCGTGCCGCCGCGCAAGCTCTCCCTGGAGCAGTCCCTGGAGTTCTGCCGCGACGACGAGTGCATCGAGGTGACCCCGGAGACCGTGCGTATCCGCAAGGTCGTCCTGGACCAGAAGGAGCGCGGCCGCACCGCGTCGCGCGCCAAGCGCAACTGACGCGTGCGCGCCGCCGGTTGGTAAACCTCCGGTGGTGCGCCAGGTGCGCATGAGGCCGGTTTCCGCCCTCCCGCAAGGGAGTTGGGCGGAAGCCGGCCTCTCGCGTTTGTGCTGGCTGTACGGTGTGGCCACTGCCGTGTGAAGGCGTCCGCGGCAACTCCTTTTTCACGGCGAAGTGTCCGTTATGCGGACGTCGCTGACCGTTAGATGTAGAACCCGTCCGTTTCGCAACCATCTATCTAGGATCGGTTTGTCCGGATTTTGGAAGTTGTACGGACCAGGTGTGATTGAACCGAGACCAAAAGAGTGTGGTCGACCGGTACCTCATGGCTAATAGTTGACCGCGTATAGCTCGGGTCAATGGGTCACGCGCTGTGGGGAGCGCCGACTCACGAGCACACTGGGGTACTCGATCTTCGCCGTCAGGGGTGTCGGCGCGATCACCCGTACCCCCTCTTGTAGTGAACAAGTGGACTCATGAGGAGGAACCCCATGCGTGGTGCCAAGAGCGCCAAGTGGGTCGCGATAGCCGGTGTTGTCGCGCTGACAGCCACCGCTTGTGGCGGCGGCGACAGTGACAACAAGGGCAGCGGAAAGGTCGACCCCAAGGGGATCGTCAGCTACGCCAACGGTGAGCCGCAGAACCCGCTGCAGCCGTCCAACACCATGGAGGCGTACGGCAGCGTCGTCATCGACTCGCTCTTCACGGGCCTGGTGCACTACGACAAGCAGGGCGACATCACCTACGAGAACGCCGAGTCGGTCACTCCCGACAAGGCGAACAAGGTGTGGACCGTCAAGCTGAAGCCGGGCTGGAAGTTCCACAACGGCGAGGCCGTCACCGCCAAGTCGTACGTCGACGCCTGGAACTGGGCCGCCGACCCCGCCAACGGCCAGCAGAACAGCTCCTGGTACCGCGACATCACCGGTTACGAGGATGTCCACCCGGCCAAGGGCAAGGCCAAGAAGAAGGCCATGTCCGGCCTGAAGGTCGTCGACGAGAACACCTTCACCATCACGCTGAACCACGGCATCCCGTACTACGCCTACAAGCTGGTGTACGCGCCCTTCTACCCGATGCCCTCGGCAGCGCTGAAGGACCCGAAGAAGTACGGCGAGGCGCCGGTCGGCAACGGTCCCTACAAGTTCAAGAGCTGGGACCACAAGAAGTCGATCCAGGTCACCGCCTGGTCCGCCTACAAGGGCAACAACAAGCCCAAGAACGGCGGCATCAACTTCAAGGCGTACACGACGCCCCAGGCCGCCTACAACGACCTGCGGTCGAACAACGTCGACTCGATGCCGCAGATCCCGGACAGCGAACTCGCCAACTACAAGCAGGACTTCGGCGACCGCGCGATCACGTCCGACTACTCGGCGATCAACACGGTCAACCCCGCCTGGTACAGCAAGACGTTCAAGGACATCGACATCAAGGTCATCCAGGGCCTTTCGATGGCGATCGACCGCGACACCATCGTGAAGACCACGTTCTCGGGCACCCGTGAGCCGGCCACCGGCTGGGTCGCCAAGGGCGTGAAGGGCTACAAGGCCGGCGCCTGCGGCGAGTTCTGCGAGTTCAACCCGAAGAAGGCCAAGCAGTTCGTCGAGGACGGCGGCGGCGTTCCCGGCAACAAGATCTCCATCCAGTACAACGCCGACCAGCCGCACAAGGGCTGGGTCACGGCGGTCTGCAACGACATCCAGAAGAACACCGGCGTCAAGTGCGTCGGCGACCCGAAGACCGACTTCCAGGCCGACACCGAGGTGCGCGACAAGCGCCAGGTCAAGGCGATGTACCGGTCCGGCTGGGTGCTCGACTACCCGTTCAACGGCAACTTCCTCGCCGACCTCTACGGCACCGGCGTCGACGGCAACTGGGGCGAGTTCTCGGACAAGAAGTTCGACGCGCTGACCAAGAAGGCCGACACCGCCAAGACGATCGACGAGTCCGCGGAGCTGTACCAGAAGGCCGAGCAGCAGCTGAAGACGTCCTTCCCGGGCATCCCGCTCTGGTACAACAAGGTCACCTCCGGCTACTCGACGAACGTGAAGAACATGGAGTTCGACCAGGCCGGTGACCCCGTCCTGACGGACGTCGAGGTCTTCGAGAAGTAGGCGCCCGGAGTTCCGTCCCCGATGCGGCACCCGGAAACCCCGGGTGCCGCATCGGGCGGCTCCGCAATGGACGGAGGCACAATGGGGCGCTATGTCGCGCGGCGACTGCTCCAGATGATCCCGGTATTCATCGGGACGACACTGCTGATCTTCATCATGGTCAACGTCCTCCCCGGTGATCCCGTACGGGCGCTGTGGGGCGACAAGCCGCCGGACCCCGCGCAGGTCGCGCAGATCCGGCACGACCGCGGTCTTGATCTGCCGCTCTGGCAGCAGTATCTGCACTACATGGGTGGGCTGCTGCAAGGGGACTTCGGCAACACCATCGCCGGCAACCGGCCGGTGCTCGACGAGATCACCCAGGCGTTCCCGGTCTCGATGCGACTGGCCTCCATGGCCTGGACGTTCGAGCTGATCGTCGGCATCTCCCTCGGTGTCCTCGCGGGCATCCGGCGCGGACGGTTCGTCGACAACACGGTCACCCTCTTCACGCTCCTGGTGATCTCCGTCCCGATCTTCGTGGTCGGCCTGCTCTGCCAGCTCTTCTTCGGCAACGAACTGGGGTGGATCACACCCACGGTCCAGGACTCCGAGGACATGGGCCAGCTGCTCGTACCCGCCCTCGTGCTCGGCATGGTCGGCCTCGCCTACGTGGCCCGGCTGACCCGCACCTCCATCGCGGAGAACCGGCAGGCGGACTACATGCGCACCGCCGTCGCCAAGGGCCTGCCGCGCCAGCGGATCGTCACCCGGCACCTGCTGCGCAACTCGCTGATCCCCGTGGTCACCTACCTCGGCACCGACGTCGGCACCCTGATGGGCGGCGCGGTCATCACCGAGGGCATCTTCAACGTGACGGGCGTCGGCAACCTGCTCTTCCAGGCGCTGGCCCGCCGTGAGGGCGCGGTCATCGTCGGTGTGGTCACCGTCCTGGTGCTCGTGTACCTCGCAGCCAGCCTGATCGTCGACCTGCTTTACGCGGTCCTGGACCCGAGGATCCGTTATGCCTGACCTCACCAAGACCTCCACCACGGACGAGACGGCAGCGGCGCAGGACGAGGTCGTCGCCGGTTCCGCGGTCTCGGCCCACGCCTCGACGGGCAAGCCCCGCAGCCTCTGGGGCGACGCCTGGCGCGAGCTGCGGCGCAACCCGCTCTTCGTGATCTCCTCGGTCCTGATCCTGCTCCTGCTCCTGGTGGCGGCCTTCCCCGGCCTGTTCACCGGCGCGGACCCGAGCACGGGCGACCAGGCCAAGCACTTCCTCGGCAAGCCGGAGCTGAGCCACGTCTTCCAGGCGGACTGGTTCGGGTACGACAGGACGGGCCGCAGCATCTACTCCCGTGTCGTGCACGGCGCGCGCAACTCCATCCTCGTCGGCCTCGGCGTGACCCTGCTCGTCACCCTCTTCGGCGGCCTGTGCGGCATGCTGGCCGGCTACTTCGGCGGCTTCTGGGACAGCCTGATCTCGCGTCTGATCGACGTGTTCTTCGGCATCCCCTTCCTGCTCGGCGCGATGGTCGTCCTGAACGCCTTCACCGACCGCACGGTCTGGGTCGTCATGGGCGCGCTCGCCTTCCTCGGCTGGACGCAGATCGCCCGCGTGATGCGCGGCGCGGTCATCACCACCAAGCACGCCGACTATGTGATGGCGGCGCGCGCGCTCGGCGCCGGGACGAAGCGGATCCTCTTCCGCCACATCCTGCCGAACGCGGTCGCTCCGGTGATCGTCGTGGCGACCATCTCGCTCGGCACGTACATCGTGGCCGAGTCCACCCTGTCGTACCTGGGCCTCGGCCTCGCCGACGACGCCATCTCGTGGGGCGGCGACATCTCCACCGCGACGCAGGACATCCGCAACAACCCGCACACGCTGTTCTTCCCGGCAGGAATGCTGAGCATCACGGTGTTGGCGTTCATCATGATGGGTGACGCCGTACGCGAAGCCCTCGACCCGAAGCTGCGATGAGGGAGGCGTACGTGACCAGCATCGACATCAAGGAAGACTCGATTCCCGCCCCCCGCTCGCGCGAGGAGAAGAGCGGCAGGCTCCTGGACGTCAAGGACCTGCACGTCGAGTTCCACACCCGGGACGGTGTGGTCAAGGCGGTGAACGGCGTCAACTACAGCGTGGACGCGGGCGAGACGCTCGCCGTCCTCGGTGAGTCCGGCTCCGGCAAGTCCGTGACCGCGCAGGCCATCATGGGCATCCTCGACATGCCGCCCGGGAAGATCCCGCAGGGCGAGATCCTCTTCCGCGGCCAGGACATGCTGAAGATGTCCAACGAGGAGCGCAGGAAGGTCCGCGGCCGCAAGATCGCCATGATCTTCCAGGACGCGCTGTCGTCCCTCAACCCCGTGCTCTCGGTGGGCTACCAGCTCGGCGAGATGTTCCGGGTGCACGAGGGGATGGGCCGCAAGGAGGCCAAGGCCAAGGCCATTGAGCTGATGGACAGGGTCAAGATCCCGGCCGCCAGGGAGCGGGTCAACGACTACCCGCACCAGTTCTCCGGCGGTATGCGCCAGCGCATCATGATCGCGATGGCGCTCGCCCTGGAGCCCGACCTGATCATCGCGGACGAGCCCACCACGGCGCTCGACGTGACGGTCCAGGCGCAGGTCATGGATCTGCTCGCGGAACTCCAGCGCGAGTACCACATGGGCCTGATCCTGATCACCCACGACCTCGGCGTGGTCGCCGACGTCGCGGACAAGATCGCGGTGATGTACGCGGGCCGCATCGTCGAGACGGCACCGGTCCACGAGCTGTACAAGCGCCCCGCGCACCCGTACACGCGTGGCCTGCTCGACTCGATCCCGCGCCTCGACCAGAAGGGCCACGAGCTCTACGCGATCAAGGGCCTGCCGCCCAACCTGCTGAAGATCCCGTCCGGTTGTGCGTTCAACCCGCGCTGCCCCAAGGCGCAGGACATCTGCCGCACGGAGATCCCGGCCCTGGTGCCGGTCACCGAGCAGGACGGCGCGTCACTGCCGGGCCGCGGCAGCGCGTGCCACTTCTGGAAGGAGACGATCCATGGCTGAGCCGACGAAGGCTTCGAAGCCCTCCGGGACGGATGAGCCGGTGATCATTACCCCGAACGTCTCCGAGGTGGAGACGGTCGAGGCCGCTACCGCCGAGGAGGCCGTGGCGGCGATCGAGGCCCCGGTCGAGCGCGGCGAGCCGATCCTCCAGGTCCGCAACCTGGTCAAGCACTTCCCGCTCACGCAGGGAATCCTGATCAAGAAGCAGGTCGGCGCGGTCAAGGCGGTCGACGGCATCTCCTTCGACCTGTACCAGGGCGAGACGCTGGGCATCGTGGGCGAGTCCGGCTGTGGCAAGTCCACGGTCGCCAAGCTCCTGATGACCCTGGAGCGGGCCACGGCCGGCGAGGTCTTCTACAAGGGCCAGGACATCACCAAGCTGTCCGGGCGCGCGCTGAAGGCGGTCCGCCGCAACATCCAGATGGTGTTCCAGGACCCCTACACGTCCCTGAACCCCCGTATGACGGTGGGCGACATCATCGGGGAGCCCTACGAGATCCACCCCGAGGTGGCCCCGAAGGGTTCGCGGCGCCAGAAGGTCCAGGACCTCCTGGACGTGGTCGGGCTCAACCCCGAGTACATCAACCGCTACCCGCACCAGTTCTCGGGCGGCCAGCGCCAGCGCATCGGCATCGCGCGCGGTCTGGCGCTGAACCCCGAGATCATCATCTGCGACGAGCCGGTCTCGGCCCTGGACGTCTCCGTCCAGGCGCAGGTCATCAACCTGATGGAGAAGCTCCAGGACGAGTTCAACCTCTCCTACCTCTTCATCGCGCACGACCTGTCGATCGTCCGGCACATCTCGGACCGCGTGGGCGTGATGTACCTCGGCAAGATGGCGGAGATCGGCTCCGACGAGCAGATCTACGACCACCCGACGCACCCCTACACGCAGGCCCTGCTCTCCGCGGTCCCCGTCCCGGACCCGGTGGCCCGCGAGGGCCGCGAGCGCATCATCCTCACCGGAGACGTCCCGTCCCCGGCGAACCCGCCCTCCGGCTGCCGCTTCCGCACGCGCTGCTGGAAGGCGGAGGACAAGTGCGCGAAGGAGACCCCGCTCCTGGCGATCCCGGAGCGCTTCATCGGCCAGGACACCCCGGCGGCCCACGAGTCGGCGTGCCACTTCGCGGAGGAGAAGGACGTCGTGCACGCGGCGTAACACCCTCCCCGGCCCCCGGCCGTACGCACGTGAAGGCGCCCCCTGCCGATGTGGCGGGGGGCGCCTTCGTGTGCCGTGGTCAGCTCTCCAGGTCGCCCGGCTTTCCGTAGCGTCGGAACCCGGCGGTCTCCACCGTCCAGGGTCCGAACGGAACCACGTCTCCGAAGATGTACGGCTCCTTGTTCAGGTAGCGGCCTGAGCACGGCTCGGAATGCACTTCGATGGTGCCGGTCCGAGGGTCGACGATCATGTAGTGGCCGATGCCCATGGCCGGGTAGTCGGACAGCTTCTCGCCGTAGTCATTGCTGGGGTTGGACGGGGACACGATCTCGACCACGGCAAGCACCTGCGTGGCGTCGACGGCGAGCCCCTCTTCGTCCAGGACTTCCTCGGGGATCACCAGGGCGTCGGGGCGGCGCATGCGGGCGAGGGAGGGGTGCTCGATCTCGGGACCGTTCGCGCAGATGTAACCCGGGTGGGTGACGAGGAGCTGCTTGTCCAGCTGCTTGCAAATACGTCGGACCGCTCCCTCGTGACGCTTCGAGGGGCACATCATGGCCAGTATCGGCCCCGACGGTCCGATCTCGACGCTCCAGGCCCCCTCGAGGCGCTCGGCATAAGCCCCGAGCTCCTCGGCGATCGCACGCATCTTGGCGTAGTCCATGCCTGCAGAGTAGCCAAGACAGCTGGTCGGAGCGGCTGCCGAAGCAGTGCCTGCCGCGGAACCGGCCGCGCCCCGCTCGGGTCAAGGGGGAGGGGCGGGCCGGGGCCGGGGCGGAGAGGCCTTTGGGTCAGAGGGACTTGCGGGCTGCCGGGACCGTCAGGCCCGCCGAGTCCTCCGGGTAGTGGCACGCCGTCAGGTGCCCGCCGCGGTTGCCGTCGATCTGGACCAGCGGCGGGTCCTCCGACGCGCACTTGTCCGTCGCCTTCCAGCAGCGCGTGCGGAAGCGGCAGCCCGAGGGCGGGTTGACCGGGGAGGGGACGTCGCCCGTGAGCAGGATGCGCTCGCGGCGCGGGACGTCGTCCGGGGTCGCCTCGGGGACCGCCGACAGGAGCGCCTTGGTGTACGGGTGGCGAGGGTTGCCGTACAGGTCCTCGCGGTCCGCGATCTCCACGATCCGGCCGAGGTACATCACCGCGACCCGCTGCGAGAAGTGCCGGACCACCGCCAGGTCGTGCGCGATGAACAGGAACGCGATGTTCAGCTCCTTCTGGAGCTTCTGCAGCAGGTTCACCACCTGCGCCTGGATCGAGACGTCCAGGGCCGACACCGGCTCGTCCGCGACGATCAGCTTCGGTTCGAGGGCCAGGGCGCGGGCCACCCCGATGCGCTGGCGCTGGCCGCCCGAGAACTCGTGCGGGAAGCGGTTGTAGTGCTCGGGGTTGAGCCCGACCGTCTCCAGGAGTTCGCGCACGCGCGCCTCGCGGCCGCCGGCCGGGTTGATGCCGTTGACCTCCATCGGGCCGGAGATGATCTTGCCGACCGTCTGGCGCGGGTTCAGCGACGCGTACGGGTCCTGGAAGATCATCTGGATCTCCGAGCGGACCGGCGCCAGCTCCTTGCGCGAGGCGTGCGTGATGTCCTTCCCGCGGTAGGAGATCTGCCCGCCGGTCGGCTCCAGGAGGCGCGTGACCAGGCGGCCCGTCGTCGACTTGCCGCAGCCGGACTCGCCGACCAGGCCGAGGCTCTCGCCCTCGGCGACGGTGAAGTCGAGTCCGTCCACCGCCTGCACGGCGCCGATCTTCCGCTTGAACGGGAACCCGCCCATGATCGGGAAGTGCTTGGTCAGCCCGCTGACATCCAGGAGAGGAGTGGGAGTGGTGCTGCTCATTGTCTTGAAGTCCCGTCTCTTGTACGTCAGTCGCGTCGGTCGGCGTGGTGCGCGCCGAGCCCGGCCTCGGCCACGATGCCCGCGGCGCCCGCGGAGCCTGCGAAGTCGGAGAAGAACTCCGCCCGCTGTTCCGTGGTGAGGTGGCAGGCGGCGCCCCGGCCCGCGGTCAGTTCGAGGAGCGGCTGCTCGCCCGAGCAGCGGCCCCCGCCGACCTGCTCGGTGAACGCGCACCGAGGGTGGAAGCGGCAGCCGGACGGCGGGTTGAGGAGGCTCGGCGGGGTGCCGGGGATCGGCGACAGCGGCACGTCCACCGGGCCGTCCAGGGACGGCATGGAGCCCAGCAGGCCCCAGGTGTACGGGTGCTGGGGAGCGCGCAGCACTTCCTTCTTCGTGCCGCGCTCCACACACCGGCCGCCGTACATCACGAGGACCTCGTCCGCGATGTCCGCGATCACACCGAGGTCGTGGGTGATGAAGATGATCGACGTGCCGAACTCCTGCTGGAGGTCCTTGAGCAGGTCCATGATCTGCGCCTGGACCGTCACGTCGAGTGCCGTGGTCGGCTCGTCGGCGATCAGCAGCGTCGGGTCGCAGACCAGCGACATCGCGATCATCGCGCGCTGGCGCATACCGCCGGAGAACTGGTGCGGATAGTCGTCCACACGCAGGTCCGGCTGCGGGATGCCGACCTTCGTCAGCATCTCGATCGACCGCGCCCGCGCCTCCTTCTTGGAGGCACCGGTGTGCTTGCGGTACGTCTCGCCGATCTGCCGGCCGATGGTGTGGTACGGCGAGAGCGAGGCGAGCGCGTCCTGGAAGATCATCGCCATCTTGTTGCCGCGGAGCTTCTCCAGCTCCCGCTCGGTGGCGGTGAGGAGCTCCTGCCCGTCGAGCAGGACCTCGCCCTCGATCGTGGTGCTGTCCTTGTGGTGCAGGCCGAGGATGGCGAGGTTGGTGACGGACTTGCCGGAGCCGGACTCGCCGACGATGCCGAGGGTCTTGCCCTTCTCCAGGTCGAAGTCGAGGCCGTCCACGGCCTTGACCATGCCGTCCTCGGTGGAGAAGTGGACGCGCAGGTCGCGTACGGAGAGGAAGGGGGTGCTCATGGGTTCCGGCTCCTAGGCGAGGCGCACGCGCGGGTCGATGAGTGCGTAGATCGCGTCGACGATGATGTTGAAGACGACGATCGCCGTGGCGGCCACCAGTACGACGCCGAGCAGCATCGGCAGGTCACTGGTGTTGACGGCCCGGACCGAGAGGTCGCCGATGCCGTGCAGTGCGAACGTCTTCTCGGTGATGATCGCGCCGCCGAGCAGGACGCCGAGGTCGAGGCCGAAGATCGTGACGATCGGGCCCATCGCGCCGCGCCAGGCGAAGCGGAAGAAGACCGAGCGGCCGGAGAGGCCCTTGGCGCGTGCCGTGCGGACGTAGTCCTCGCTGAGCGTCTCGACCATCTGGGAGCGCGTCATACGGGTGTAGTTCGCCGTGAAGATCAGCGACAGGACCATCCAGGGGATCATCAGGCCCGAGAACCAGGCGCCCGGATCCTCGCTGAAGGGCGTGTACTGCGGCCGGTCCAGCCACTTGAGCTGGTAGGTGAAGAGGTACACGGCGAAGACGCCGACGACGTAGATCTGGAGCGAGGACGCGACCAGCGAGGCGGACGAGGCGATCTTGTCGATGGCCTTGCCCTGCTTGCGGGCGGCCAGCATGCCGGTGCCCACGCCGAAGACGACGAAGACGAGGGCCGCGCCGAGCGAGAGCGACACGGTGGTCGGGAAGCGGTCCAGGATCGTGCCGAGGACGGGCTCGCGGTTGCGGAACGAGTAACCCAGGCAGGGCGCGGGGCAGTTGCCGAACGAGGCGTAGTCGCGGCCGACGAACAGGCCCTGGAACCAGTGCCAGTACTGCACCGGAAGTGAATCGGCGATCCCCAGGTTGTGCCGCACCAGGTCCAGCGTCTCGGGGGAGCAGACCTTGCCGCAGGCGAGTCGTGCGGGGTCGCGCGGGGCGGCGTAGAAGAGGAAGAAGACGAGAACGCTGATGATCAGCAGGATCACCGCGCCACCGGCGATGCGGCGAAGGAGGAAGCGGAGCATGGCAGTTGGTTTTCCTGACGGATGCCGTGGTTGAGGAGGGGGCGGGGCGGCCCTCCCTCAGGAGTGCCGCCCCGCCTCTGGGGCCGGTCGTCAGGCCTTGACGTAGGTCTTGTAGATCAGCGTCGCGGCGAACTGCGGGTCGTACTGCGCGCCGCCGACCTTGGAGCCGTGCAGGTAGAAGCGGCGCTGGTAGGTCTCCGGGATGATCGGCACGACCTCTTCCATGATCCGCTTGTCCAGCTCGGCCCAGGCCTTGCCGGCCTCCTTCTGGTCCGAGATGACCGCGTTCTTCTTGATCGCCTCGTTGATCCAGTCGACATCGGTCTGCGAGATGTTGTTCTGGCCGTCGCCGATGGCGTCACCGTCGAAGAGCGGCTGGATCATCGTGTAGGCGGTCGGCCAGTCCGGGGACCAGCCGAACCACATGACATCGAACTTGTTGTCGATGCGCTGCGCCTGGTCGTAGTAGTCCGTCGAGTTGAGCGCCTTGATGACCGGGTCGAAGCCGGCGGCCTTCAGCGCGTTCTCGATGACGACCTTGGTCTTGTCGTACGTGGGGCGCTGCGGGAAGGCGTAGACGATCTTCTGGCCGAGCTTGCCGGCCTTCTTGAGGATGGCCTTGGCCCGCTCCGGGTCGCCGGCGGGCTTCTTCAGCTTGCCGAAGACGTCGAACTTCTCGCGCCCGATGATGTCGGGGCTGAGGACGGTCGTCGCCAGGTCACCGGCCGACTCGCCGCCGTAGATGCGGCGGATCTGCTCCAGCGGCCAGGCGATGTTGAGCGCCTTGCGCACCTCGACATCGGTGATCCGCTTGGTGTTGATGGCGTAGTAGTACGTGCCGGAGGAGAGGCCGTTGAAGGACCGCTTCTTGACGTCCGGGTTGGTGAGCACCTTCTGCATGCGCTCGGCGGGGATGTTCTCGTAGACGGCGATCATCTGCTGGTCCTTGCCCTGGTCCGCGATGAAGCGGTCGCAGGAGGCGAGGCCCGTGGGGCCGAACTCGAACTCGAAGTTGTCCGGGTAGGCGTTGCGGATCGGGTCGGTCTTCGGGTCCCAGTGCTTGTTGCGCGTGAACGTCAGCGACTTGTCGATGGAGCGGTTCTTGACGATGTAGGGGCCGCAGGAGAAGGGCTTCTTGTCGTACTTCTCCTTGGTGTCGTGCTTCTCGGGCACGGGGGAGTACGAGGTCATCGCCAGCGTGAAGTTGAAGTCCGGGCGGGCTTCCTTCAGCTTGAAGGTGATCGTCTTCTTCTTCTTGTCGGTGACGATCGAGTCCAGGTGGTCACCGCCGTACGGGCCCTTGTAGCCCTCACGCCACTTGGAGCCCTTGCCCGTCAGCGCCATCTGGACGTACGTGGCGCCCTCGGTGATGAACGGGGCCCAGGAGCGCTCGATGCCGTGGCGGACGTCCTCGACGGTCAGCTCGCTGCCGTCCTGCCACTTCAGGCCGTCCTTCAGCGTGAAGGTCCAGGTCTTGTTGCCGTCGGAGGCCTTGCCCGTGTCGGTGGCGAGGTCGCCGACGAGGGTCATCTTGCCCTTGGCGTCGATGTAGTAGCCGGTGAGGGCGCGCGCGAAGAGGTGGGCGACCGAGGAGTTGTACGCGAAGTAGATGCGCTGCGGGTCCATGTGCGACACGTCGTCCTCGGCGACGGCGTAGATCGTGCCGCCCTTCTGGGCGCCCGGGACCTCGGGGGCGGGGCCCTTCGAGTCCTCGGCGGTGCCGATCTCGACCTCGGCGCCCGTGTACTCGGTGGCGCCACCGTGGTTCGAGCCCTTGCCACCGTTGTCGGAGCCGCCGCTGCTGCACGCGGACAGGACCATCGATCCGGCCGCTGCGACCGAGGTCGCGACGACGAAGTTTCTGCGGGAGAGAGACATCTGGCTACCAACCCTGATTGTCGAGGAAGAAGAGCGGAGGAAGCGGCCCGGCACTGCCCCGTCGCAGGCCCGGCTTGGGGAGTGTCAGCGTTTGGTCTTCGGGTCGAGCGCGTCGCGCACCGAGTCACCGAGGAGGTTGAAGGCGACGACGAAGATCACCATCGCGATGCCGGGGAAGGCCATGTACGTGATGTCCTGCTCGTACACCTCGGAGGCGCGCTGGATCATCACGCCCCAGTCGGGGGTGGGCTCCTGAAGGCCCACGCCCAGGAAGGCGAGCCCGGCCTCGGCGGTGACGAACATCGGCAGGGCGAGCGTGGCCTGGATGAGGATCGGCGTCCACAGGTTGGGGAGCAGTTCCTTGAAGATGATCCGGGCCGGCGAGGCCCCGGTCACCTTCGCGGCCTCCACGAACTCCCGCTCGCGCAGGGCGAGCACCTCACCGCGGAGCAGACGGGCGATGGAGGCCCAGCCGAAGGCCGTCATCACCGCGATCAGGCTGGTCACGGTCAGCCAGGTCGGCGTCTTGTCCTCCGGCGAGACGACCACGGAGATCATCACGGGCCAGAAGGCGATGAAGAAGAGCGTCGAGGGGAAGGCCAGCAGGATGTCGATGACCCGGCCGATGAAGTAGTCGGTCTTGCCGCCGAGGTACCCGGCCGTGACGCCGACGACGATGCCGATGAGGGTCACGAGGATGGTCGTGGCCGCGGCGATCATCAGCGAGTTGCGCATGCCGTAGAGCAGGAAGGTCAGCACGTCCCGGCCGAGGCCGGGCTCGATGCCGAACCAGAACTCGCTGTCGATGCCGCCGTTCGGCTTCAACGGGTAGCTGAACTCGTTGAACAGGCTCGGGTCGTTCACCCCGTACGTCGTGTACGGGTCCTTGCCGTAGACCTTCGAAATCAGTGGCGCGCAGAGCGAGATGACGAAGAAGAAAATCACCACACATGCGGCGATCACCCCCGACTTGTCCCTCTTGAACCGCGCCCAGGCAAGCCGACCCGGCGAACGGCCCTCGCCGCCCTGCTTCTTGGGCATGGAAGGGGAACCGTCGGTTTTGTCCGTCACTTCAAGCGTGGCGGCAGCGGCGGGAGTTGGCGAGGTCATGGCGCTCCAGGCCCGGAGGGGTCATCAGGATTCCGCAGGACAACCAGCACCTACGGGCTAGGCGCGACTTTCGCAAGGCGTTTCCCACGCGGTCAATGAATGTTCGGTCGCCTTGATGGGCTCTTGGGAATCTTGGCCAAGGCTTTACGAAATCAAGGCCATAGCATTGCCTTGGCGTAATCAAGCGTGATGGACAAGGTCGGGCGAATCCGGGCAGGACCGGCAATGAGTCCGATATTCGGGCACCAGTGTCTCGGAATGCGTACATCCGGATGGCCTCGGACTCATACGGTCCTCATACGGGTGGGATAAATGTGCGGTTAGTGCCTCCTGAGGTGATATTGGCCGGTAAGCGACTCGGAGCACGGTGAAAGCTCCGGAACAGGAGGACTCCATGCGTGGAGCCACGCACGCCAAGTGGGCCGCATGCGCGGTGGCCGTCACCCTCGCGGCGACCGCCTGCGGTGGCGGGGGAGACGGCGGCGGCGGTGGCGGCTCCGGCATCGTCACCTCCTCCTGGGGCGACCCGCAGAACCCCCTCGAACCGGCGAACACCAACGAGGTCCAGGGCGGCAAGATCCTCGACATGGTCTTCCGCGGCCTCAAGCGGTACGACCCGAAGACCGGCGAGGCCAAGAACATGGTCGCCGAGTCGATCGAGTCGAAGGACGCCCAGAACTTCACGGTCAAGATCAAGGACAACTGGACCTTCAGCAACGGCGAGAAGGTCACCGCCAAGTCCTTCGTCGACGCCTGGAACTACGGGGCGAACCTGGAGAACAACCAGAAGAACGCGTACTTCTTCGGCTACATCGAGGGCTACGACAAGGTCCACCCCGAGAAGGGCGAGCCGAGCGCCAAGACCCTCTCTGGGCTGAAGGTCGTCGACGACAGGACGTTCACCGTCAAGCTCACCCAGAAGTTCTCCACCTGGCCCGACACCCTCGGCTACCCCACCTTCTCGCCCCTGCCCAAGGCGTTCTACGACGACCACGACGCCTGGCTCTCCCGGCCCGTGGGCAACGGGCCGTACACCGTGGACTCGTACACCAAGGGCTCGAAGATGTCCCTGCGCAAGTGGGACGCCTACCCCGGCCCCGACAAGGCGCGCAACGGCGGCGTGGACATGGTGGTCTACACCGACAACAACACCGCCTACACCAACCTGATGGCGGGCAACCTCGACCTCGTCGACGACGTGCCCGCCGCCCAGCTCAGGAACGCCAAGAGCGACCTCGGCGACCGGTACATCAACACCCCCGCCGGCATCATCCAGACCCTCGCCTTCCCCTTCTATGACAGCGAGTGGACCAAGCCGGGCAGGGAGAAGGTCCGCCGGGGCCTGTCCATGGCGATCAACCGCGAGCAGATCACCGAGACGATCTTCCAGAAGACGCGGACCCCCGCCACCGACTGGACCTCCCCCGTGCTCGGCGAGGACGGCGGCTACAAGGCCGGGCTCTGCGGCGACGCCTGCGAGTACGACGCCGCCAAGGCCAGGAAGCTGGTCGAGGAGGGCGGCGGCATCCCCGGCGGCCAGCTGAAGGTCACGTACAACGCGGACACCGGCTCCCACAAGGAGTGGGTCGACGCCGTCTGCAACTCCATCAACAAGGCGCTGGAGAAGGACAAGGCCTGCGTCGGCAACCCTGTGGGCACCTTCGCCGACTTCCGCAGCAAGGCCTCCCAGCAGGAGCTGGACGGCGCCTGGCGCGCGGGCTGGCAGATGGACTACCCGCTGATCCAGAACTTCCTGGAGCCGAACTACTTCACCGACGCCTCGTCCAACGACGGCAAGTTCTCCGACAAGGAGTTCGACAAGCTCGTCAACGAGGCCAACGGCGAGACCGACAACGCCAAGGCCGTCGCCAAGTTCCAGGAGGCCGAGAAGATCCTCGCCCGGAAGATGCCGGCCATCCCGCTCTGGTACCAGAACGGCAGCGCGGGCTACTCCGACAAGGTCTCCGACGTCTCGCTGAACCAGTTCAGCGTGCCGGTGTACGACCAGATCAAGGTCGACTGAGAAGCCGGGAGCGGCCCCCATGGGACGTTATGTGATCCGGCGCCTGCTGCAGATGATCCCGGTCTTCTTCGGCGCCACTCTGCTGATCTTCCTGATGGTGAACGTGATGGGCGACCCCGTCGCGGGCCTGTGCGGGGACCGCAAGTGCGACCCCGCCACGGCCATCAGGCTGAAGAAGGAGTTCGGCCTCGACAAGCCGGTCTGGCAGCAATACGCGACGTACATGGGCAACGTCTTCACCGGCGACTTCGGCACCGCCTTCAACGGCCAGAAGGTCACCGAGCTGATGGGGGCCGCCTTCCCCGTCACCATCCGGCTCACCATCGTCGCCATCGTCTTCGAGATCGTCATCGGGATCTCGCTGGGCGTGCTCACCGGGCTGCGGCGCGGGCGGCCGATCGACACCGCCGTACTGCTCCTCACCCTCGTCGTGATCTCCGTCCCCACCTTCGTCACCGGCCTCGTGCTGCAACTGCTCCTCGGCGTCCAGTGGGGCGTCATCAAACCGTCCGTCTCCAGCGAGGCGCCCTTCGACGAACTCCTGGTCCCCGGCCTCGTCCTCGCCTCGGTCTCCCTGGCGTACGTGACCCGGCTGACCCGCACCTCCATCGCGGAGAACCGGCGCGCCGACTACGTCCGCACCGCCATCGCCAAGGGCCTGCCCCGCCGCCGCGTCATCACCCGGCACCTGCTGCGCAACTCCCTCATCCCCGTGGTCACCTTCATCGGCACGGACGTGGGCGCGCTGATGGGCGGCGCGATCGTCACCGAGCGGATCTTCAACATCCACGGCGTCGGCTTCCAGCTCTACCAGGGCATCCTGCGCCAGAGCACCCAGACCGTCGTCGGCTTCGTCACCGTCCTGGTCCTGGTCTTCCTGCTGGCCAACCTGATCGTCGACCTCCTGTACGCCGTACTCGACCCCAGGATCCGCTATGCCTGAACCCCATCAGCCGGAGCGCGCGATCGCGGCGACCGGCGCGGGCGGCGCGATGGACCTCGCCGCGAGCGAGGCGACCTCGCTGGAGAGCCCGGAGACGCCGGGGAAGGGCCCGGGCGGCCCCGACGGCACCGGCCCCTCGGCGCCCGCGCGCAGCCTCTGGTCGGACGCCTGGCGGGACCTGCGGCGCAACCCGGTCTTCCTGGTCTCGGGCCTGATCATCGTCTTCCTCGTCGTCATCTCGCTGTGGCCCTCGCTCATCGCCACCGGCAACCCGCTCGCCTGCGACCTCGCCAACGCGCAGAAGGGCTCCGCACCCGGCCACCCGTTCGGCTTCAACGAGCAGGGCTGCGACGTCTACACCCGGGTCGTGTACGGCGCGCGGGTCTCCGTCACCGTCGGCGTGTGCGCCACCCTCGGCGTCGCCCTCCTCGGCAGCGTCCTCGGCGGCCTCGCCGGGTTCTTCGGCGGTGTGTGGGACGCGATCCTCTCCCGCGTCACCGACGTCTTCTTCGCCATCCCCGTCGTCCTCGGCGGCCTGGTCCTCCTGTCCGTGGTCACCAGCTCCACCGTTTGGCCCGTGGTCGGCTTCATGGTGCTGCTCGGCTGGCCGCAGATCTCCCGTATCGCGCGCGGCTCCGTCATCACCGCCAAGCAGAACGACTACGTCCAGGCGGCGCGGGCGCTCGGCGCCTCCAACTCCCGGATGCTGCTGCGCCACATCGCCCCGAACGCCGTCGCCCCCGTCATCGTCGTGGCGACCATCGCGCTGGGCACGTTCATCGCGCTGGAGGCCACGCTCTCCTACCTCGGCGTCGGCCTGAAGCCCCCGACCGTCAGCTGGGGCATCGACATCTCCGCCGCCTCCCTCTACATCCGCAACGCCCCGCACATGCTGCTCTGGCCGGCCGGCGCGCTGGCGGTCACCGTGCTCGCGTTCATCATGCTCGGCGACGCGGTGCGCGACGCCCTCGACCCGAAGCTGAGGTAGACGCCCATGGCAACCGTGGCATCCGAGGCCTCCGCCCCCGGTGAGCACCGGCCGTCCAAACTGCTCGAAGTGCGCGACCTGCACGTTGAGTTCCGCACCAGGGACGGCGTCGCCAAGGCCGTCAACGGCGTCGACTACGCCGTCAGCGCGGGCGAGACGCTCGCCGTGCTCGGCGAGTCCGGCTCGGGCAAGTCCGTGACCGCCCAGGCGGTCATGGGCATCCTCGACATGCCGCCCGGCCGCATCACGGCGGGCCAGATCCTCTTCCAGGGCCGCGACCTCCTCAAGCTCAAGGAGGACGAGCGGCGCCTGGTCCGCGGCGCCGGCATGGCGATGATCTTCCAGGACGCGCTGTCGTCCCTGAACCCGGTCCTGAGCGTCGGCGAACAGCTCGGCGAGATGTACGTCGTCCACCGGGGCATGTCCAGGAAGGACGCCAAGGCCAAGGCCATCGAGCTGATGGACCGGGTGCGCATCCCGGCCGCCCGCGAACGCGTCGGCCAGTACCCGCACCAGTTCAGCGGCGGCATGCGCCAGCGCATCATGATCGCCATGGCGATGGCGCTCGAACCCTCCCTGATCATCGCGGACGAGCCCACCACCGCCCTCGACGTCACCGTCCAGGCCCAGGTCATGGACCTCCTCGCCGAACTCCAGCGCGAGATGAACATGGGCCTGATCCTCATCACCCACGACCTCGGCGTCGTCGCGGACGTCGCCGACACCATCGCCGTGATGTACGCGGGCCGCATCGTCGAGAAGGCCCCCGTCCACGAGATCTACCGCGCGCCCGCCCACCCGTACACCCGCGGCCTGCTCGAATCCATTCCGCGCCTCGACCAGAAGGGCCAGGACCTCTACGCCATCAAGGGCCTGCCGCCCAACCTCATGAACATCCCGCCCGGCTGCGCCTTCCACCCCCGCTGCCCCCTGGCCCAGGACATCTGCGTCACCGAGGAGCCACCGCTCGCGCGCGTCACCTACGAAGGGCTCGTCGCGGAGCGCAGAAGCGCCTGCCACTTCTGGAAGGAGACGCTCGATGCCGCACGCTGAACACGGGCACGAACCCATCCTCCAGGTGCGCGGCCTGGTCAAGCACTACCCCCTGACCCAGGGCGTCCTCATCCGCAAGCAGGTCGGCGCGGTCAAGGCCGTGGACGGCGTCGACTTCGACCTCGTCCAGGGCGAGACGCTCGGCATCGTCGGGGAGTCCGGCTGCGGCAAGTCGACGGTCGCCAAGATGCTCGTCAACCTGGAGCGGCCCACAGCGGGTGAGATCCGCTACAAGGGCGAGGACATCACCAAGCTCTCCGGCCGCGCGCTGAAGGCCGTACGCCGCAACATCCAGATGGTGTTCCAGGACCCCTACACCTCCCTGAACCCGCGGATGACCGTCGGCGACATCATCGGCGAGCCCTACGAGATCCACCCCGAGGTCGCCCCCAAGGGCTCCCGGCGCCGCAAGGTCCAGGAACTCCTCGACGTGGTCGGCCTCAACCCCGAGTACATCAACCGCTACCCGCACCAGTTCTCCGGCGGCCAGCGCCAGCGCATCGGCATCGCCCGGGGCCTCGCGCTGCGCCCCGAGATCATCGTCGCCGACGAGCCGGTCTCCGCGCTCGACGTCTCCGTGCAGGCGCAGGTCATCAACCTCCTCGACCAGCTCCAGAACGAGTTCGACCTGAGCTACGTCTTCATCGCCCACGACCTGTCGATCGTGCGGCACATCTCCGACCGGGTCGGCGTCATGTACCTCGGACGGATCGTCGAGATCGGCTCCGACGAGGAGATCTACGAGCATCCGACGCACCCCTACACCCAGGCGCTGCTCTCCGCCGTGCCGGTCCCCGACCCCGAGGCCCGCGAGCACCGGGAGCGGATCATCCTCAGCGGGGACGTGCCCTCGCCCGCCAACCCGCCCTCGGGCTGCCGGTTCCGCACCCGCTGCTGGAAGGCGCGGGAGCGGTGCGCCCTGGAGGTGCCGGCGCTGGCGGTCCCCGCGGAGTTCCGGTACGAGCGGGGGCCCGCGGCACACGACTCGGCCTGCCACTTCGCCGAGGAGAAGCAGGTCGTGCCGTAGCCGGGGCCCCGTGGACCGCTACCCGAGCCCCAGCGACCGCTTCAGGAAGTCCACTTGGAGAAGGAGCAGATTCTCCGCGACCCGCTCGTGCGCCATCATGTGCGTCACGCCCGACAAGGGCAGCACCTCGTGCGGGCGCCCCTCGGCGAGCAGCGCGGAGGAGAGCCGCAGGGAGTGCGCCACCACCACGTTGTCGTCGGCCAGGCCGTGCACGATGAGCAGCGGCCGGTGCGGCTCGGCCGCCTCGACCAGGCCGTCGTCCCAGACCAGCGAGTTGTGGCGGTACGTCTGCGGGGTCCGGGTCGGGTCGCCGAGGTACCGCTCCTCGTAGTGCGTGTCGTACAGCCGCAGGTCCGTGACCGGGGCGACGGCCACCGCCGCGTGGAACACGTCGGGGCGGCGCAGCGCGGCCATCGCCGCGAGGTAGCCGCCGTAGGACGAGCCGCGGATCGCCACCCGGTCCAGGTCCAGGGGGTATTCCCCGGTCGCCGCGAGGGAGTGCAGGGCGTCGGCCTGGTCGTCGAGCGTCACCGTGAGGTCGTTCTTGATCGACTTCTCCCAGGCGGGGGAGCGCCCCGGTGTGCCGCGGCCGTCCGCCACGATCACCGCGAAGCCCTGGTCCGCGAACCACTGTGAGGTCAGGAAGACGTCCTGCGCACACCGCACACGCTGACCGTGCGGACCGCCGTACGGATCGAGGAGTACCGGAAGTGGCCCGTCCGCCGCCTTGTATTCCCTGGGGAGCAGGACGGCGCACGGGATCCGGCGCGTGCCCCCTTCCGTGAGTGTCACGCGCGGCGTGAGCCCCGGGCGCCGGGCGTGTGAGGCGACGGTGGCGACCCGCTTGCCGCCGCGCAGCACCTGGACCCGGGCGCCGGGCCGGTCCAGGGCCGCCGAGACGAGCACGGTGAGACCGCCCGCCCGCACCGCCGAGTGCACACCGGGTTCCCGCGAGAGGCGTTCCACACCCAGTTCGTTGACGCGGTAGACATGCACCTCGCCGATCTCCGGAGCGGCCGCCGCCGCACCCGCCGACGCCGAGACGAGGATGTCCTCCTCGGTGACGTCCAGGACCGCCCGGACATGCAACTGCGCTCCGGTCAACGGCCGTTCGCCCCACGCGAGGACCCGCGCGCCGCCCTCGTCGGCGATCCGCACCAGTTTGCCGCTGGGGGACCAGCAGGGCACTCCGGGGAAAAGATCCAGCCAGTCGGCGTCCTCCTCGGCGTGCACCATCCGCGTCGAACCGTCCTCGGGGTTCACCGCGAGGTACGAGTGGCTCCGCTGGTCGCGGGATTGCACGAGCACCAGCGGGGCGCCATCCGCCGACCAGTGCACCCGGGCGAGATAGGGGTGGCGGACGCGGTCCCACACCACCTCGGTGCGCGACCCGTCAAGACCGAGGACGAACAGGCGTACGTCCGCGTTCGCCGTCCCCGCCGCCGGATAGGCGACCTTGACGGGCTCGCGGTCCGGGTGCGCGGGGTCCGCGATCCACCAGCGCTTGACCGGGGCGTCGTCGACCCGCGCGACGAGCAGCCGGTCGGATTCGGGCGACCACCAGAAGCCGCGGTGCCGCGCCATCGACTCGGCCGCGACATGCTCCGCGAGGCCGTAGGTGACCGTCTCCGCGTGGCCGGATTCCGGCTCCGCGAGCGCCCTGTCCCCCTCGCCGTCGGCGCCCGTCACGCGCAGGGCGCCGCCGGACACGTACGCGACATGGCGGCCGTCGGGCGAGGGGCGCGGATCGATCACCGGGCCCCGCGCGGGGAGGCGGCGTGTGGTGCCCGCGCGCAGCTCCGCCGTGAAGAGGCGGCCCGACAGCGCGAACGCGGCCAGCTCCACCGCGGCGTCCGTCGCGTACTCCACGATGCCCGCGCCGCCCTCCCGGCTGCGCTCGCGCCGCGCCCGCTCCCGGGGGGAGAGCCGCTCCGCCGCGCCGCCGAGCAGCACTTCCGGGTCCGCCGCCACCCGCTCGACGGCGCCGCCCGCCAGGTCGAGCACCCAGAGCGCGGCCACCGGGTCGGTGCCGGAGGACGAGCGCAGGAACACCACCCGCGACCCGTCCGGCGCGACGGTGAAGGCGCGGGGCGCGCCGAGGGTGAAGCGCTGCGTCCGCGCGTTCTCGCGCGGGAAGGAGACCCGCCGCGCCGGGCTGCCGTCGGGCATGGGGATTCCGGGGTTCTCGGTCGTCATCCGCCGACCCTATGGCGCATGCGCCCCCCTGTGCTGCCGTGCTCCGACTCATGCGTCCGCACGGATAGTTATGATCCGTAGCGCTTGGTGGGTATGAACCTGCTGGCGTCCGCACTGGGTTACGGCAACGACTTGGAGGTGACCGCCGTGGCACTCTCGATTTCGGCGGTGGTGCTGCTGGCGATCATCGTCTTCCTGCTGGTCAAGAAGTCAGGGCTGAAAGCGGGGCACGCGGTCGTCTGTACGCTGCTCGGCTTCTACCTGGCCAGCTCGTCCGTCGCGCCGACGATCAACGAGCTGACGACGAACGTGGCGGGGATGATCGGCGACATCAAGTTCTGACCCGCGCCGGCGCCTTCGCGGGCGGGTTCCGCGCGGCCTCCTGGGGCGCTTTCGCGCGGCCCTCGTAGGCTGGTCCCATGACGGAACCGCCCGCCCGGCGCCTGCTGCTCGTGCACGCGCACCCAGACGACGAGTCGATCAACAATGGCGCGACCATGGCCAAGTACGCGGCCGAGGGCGCCCATGTCACGTTGGTGACCTGCACGCTGGGCGAGGAGGGCGAGGTCATCCCGGCCGAGCTCGCCCACCTCGCCGCCGACCGCGAGGACTCCCTGGGCGCCCAGCGCATCGGGGAACTGGCCGCCGCCATGAAGGAACTCGGCGTCACCGACCACCGCTTCCTCGGCGGGACCGGCCGCTACCGCGACTCCGGGATGATGGGCCTCGAACAGAACCACCGCCCCGGCGCCTTCTGGGCGGCCGAGGTCGACGAGGCGGCCGCGTACCTCGTGGAGGTGATCCGCGAGGTCCGGCCGCAGGTCCTCGTCACCTACGACCCGGACGGCGGGTACGGCCACCCCGACCACATCCAGGCGCACCGCGTCGCCATGCGCGCCGCCGACCTCGCGGCCGAGTCCGCCTTCCGCGCCGACCTCGGCGAGCCGCACACCATCAGCAAGATCTACTGGAACCGCGCGCCGCGGTCCGTGGTCGAGGAGCGCTTCCGGTGGATGTCGGGGCCGCTGCGGTTCTCGCCCTTCACGACCTCCGCCGCCGTCGCGGACGTGCCGGGCGTCACGGACGACGAGCGGATCACGACGGAGATCGACGGCACGCCCTACAAGGCGGCCAAGGCGGCGGCGATGCGGGCCCACGCCACCCAGATCACGGTGAGCGAACCGCTGTTCGTCCTCTCGAACGATCTCGCCCAGCCCCTCTTCGAGGTGGAGTACTACGAACTGGTGCGGGGAGAGATGTCGCGTCAGGACGGAGCCCGCGAGACGGATCTCTTCGCGGGACTCGGAAGGGTGACGGGTGTGACTGAGGCGACTGAAGCGACTGAAGTGACTGAGGTGACTGAGCTGTGAGTACGCGATCTCAGGCGTCGTCTTCGTCTTCGTCCTCGACGTCGGATGCGGCGCCCACCGCGCCCGCCGGGAGCTTCCTCGCGCAGCCCCTGAGAGCGGGGCGACTCGCCGCGTACGCCGCTCTCTTCGTGCTCGGCGCCCTCGTGGGCGCCGCGGGCGCGCTCGTCCAAGGCGGCTACTTCCAAGGCGGGATCTTCCCCGCCGGATTGTTGCTCGCCCTCCTCGGCGCCGCCGGTCTCTTCTACGGCGGGGCGCGGGCGGTCGGCACCGGGGCGGGGGCCGTCGCGCCCGCCGCCGGCTGGCTGGTCGCCGTCATGCTGCTCACCGCCACCAGACCCGAAGGGGACTTCCTCTTCGGCGCGGGCCCGGGCTCGTACGGCTTCCTGGCCGGCGGCATGGTGGTGGCTGTGATGTGTGCCACCCTCGGCCGGCGCCCGCAACCGGGCGGGTCCGCCGCCCGACTTGGCAAGTGACGTACCACTTCGGCCCGCGTCCCGCACGGGTTTGACGCCGGTCACAGGATGAGCGCCGACGGCGGCCAGTATGGTGGTGCGGCCGCCGAGCCTCCCCAACCTCCGGCCGGGGGGGACCCCGGATGAGGTCGAGACGGGCGGCGGAGTCAACCAGGAGAACCTGCCTTGAGTCGTGAAACTGACAGTTCGTCCCCCGGGCCCCAGGGGCGCGGCGGAGCCGCATACCCCTCGGGGACGCCGCCCTACGGCTCCCCGGCGCAGGGCGCCGCCGCGGACGGCGGCGCGGACGGCCAGCGGCGGCAGGCCGCCGACGAGCGGCCCGAAGAGCCCGAGACCCAGACCACGCTGACCACCCGGATCCGGATCAACATCCCCGGTTCGCGGCCCATCCCGCCGGTCGTCATGCGTACGCCCGTCGGCGACGAGGGCGGCTCGCGCGGCGACGCGGGCGGTGGCTCGCGCGGCGACGCCTCGTACGAGGGCGGCGAGAGCCGCCGTGACGCCGCCGCGCCGGGGGCCCCCGGCGCGGGAGACGCGGGCGCCACGAGAGGGGCCGCTACCGGCGGAGACCTCTCTTCCGGTTCCGGTTCGGGCGCGGGGTCCGGCAGCGGCACCGGCGCCGGTGGCGGCGCGGGATCCGCTCCCGGTGAGGGCGGCGCGGGCGGTCCCGGCGCGGCCGGCGAGAAGACGAGCGACTGGTTCGCGCCGCGCAAGCCCGCGCGGGGCGAGAGCGGCGCGCCGGGCGCGGGCGGGGCGTCGGCCAACGGAGGCCCCCCGGCGACCGGTTCGGGCGGCTCGAACGGCTCGGGAGCCCCCGGCGGCCCCGGCACCGGCTCCTACGACGTGTCCGGCGCCGTCGCGTCGGGCCCCCTCGGCTCGGGGGCCCCGCAGGGCGGCGACCCGGCGCGGGGCGACCTGCCGTACTTCTCCTCAGGTCCGGGCGCCGGCGGCCCCCAGGACTCCCGTGGCCCCGCGGGCCCGACCGGCGGCCCCGTCACCGGCGACAGCCCGCTGACGCCGCCCACCCCCGGCCCGCGCCCCACGGCACCCGGCCCCGGCGGCCCCGGCGGCCCGGGTGGCTCCGGCAGGCCGGGCGGGCCCGGCGCCCCCGGTGGGCCCGGCAACGCCACCGGCCACCCCCCGCGTTCGGGCGCCATGAGCGACGACACCGCGATCCTCACGCCGCAGAAGGCCGGGCCCCTCTCGCCGCCCCCCGGCGGCCCGCGCCCGCCCGCGGGAGGCCCCGGCTCCCTGCCCGGCGGCGCCGGCGCGCCCACGCCGGGCGGCAACGTCTCGGGGGAGACGCTCACCAGCGGCATCCCCGTCGTGCCGCCCGTGCAGGACAACTCCCCGTTCCCGCCCGGCACGCAGGGCGACGGGCCGATGGCGCACACCCCGCCGAAGCTGCCCGAGCCGGTGCGCTCCGACGTACCGGCCGCCCCCAAGCCCGCGCCGAAGAAGAAGGGCCGCAACAAACTGGTCCTCCTCGCGGCCCTCGCGGTCGTCGCGGCCTGCGGTGCGTACGGCGCGGGCCTGCTGATGAACCACGCGGACGTGCCGAAGGGCACCACGGTGCTCGGCGTCGACATCGGCGGCGGCACCCGCGACGAGGCCGTCAAGAAGCTCGACGACGCCCTCGGCGAGCGCGTCGCCAAGCCGCTGAAGCTGTCGGTCGCCGGTGAGCAGGTCACGCTCAAGCCGGACCAGGCGGGCCTGACCCTGGACAGCCAGGCCACCGTCCGCGCGGCCGCGGGCAGCGACTACAACCCCGTATCCGTGATCGGTTCGCTCTTCGGCAACCACCGCGTCGTCGAGCCGGTCATGCCCGTCGACGAGGAGAAGCTGGCGGCCGCCCTGGAGCGGGCCGCGGGCGGCTCGGGCTCGGCCAAGGAGGGCACGGTCAAGTTCGAACCCGGCAAGGCCGTCCCCGTCTACGGCAGGGTCGGCAAGGGAATCGACGCCGAGGCGTCGACGACCGCCGTCGCGGAGGCGTACGAGAAGCAGGTCGAGACGGGCAGCGCGGGCGCGGTGCAGGTGCCGGTCACCACCCGCAAGCCGACGGTCTCCAAGGCCGAGGTCGACAAGTTCATGACCCGGTTCGCCAAGCCCGCGATGTCCGCCAACGTCACGATCAAGGCGGGCGCCAAGTCGATCCCCTTCGGCCCGTCGAGGTCCCTGCCGAAGATCCTGGAGACCAAGGTCGCCGACAACGGCACCCTCCAGCCGCACTACAACCTGGAAGAGCTGAAGAAGCTGTACGGCAACGTCTTCGACGGCATCCTGATCCAGCGCGGCAACGGCGACAAGACGCCGGTCCAGCCGACCGACGTGGCGGGCGCCATGAACAAGGCGCTGCTCGGCAAGACGCCCGCGGAGCGGATCGGCGTGATCGAGACGAACGCGAGCTAGCCCCTCGCGAACCCCTGGTGCCGGGTCCGGCATGACAGTGGTGCCGGGTCCGGCATGACAGATGTCATCCCGGACTCGGCACACACGACACTGCCCCCGTCGTCCGCCGCCGCCGACGATGGATCACATGACAGCAGTGACCTTCACAGAGGTGACCAAGAGCTACGGCGACGTCCGCGCCGTGGACGGTCTCACCCTCGACCTGCGCCCCGGCGAGACCGTGGCGCTCCTCGGGCCGAACGGCGCGGGCAAGTCCACCGCCCTCGATCTGCTGCTCGGCCTGCGGCACCCTGACAGCGGCACGGTCCGCGTCTTCGGGACCTCGCCGCGCGAGGCGATCACCGCGGGCCGGGTCGGCGCCATGCTGCAGAGCGGCGGCCTGATGGGCGAGGTCACCGTGGGCGAGCTGGTGCGGCTCGCCTGCGATCTGCACCCGAGGCCCCGCCGGGTCGGCGACGTGCTCAGCCAGGCGGGCATCGCCCAGATCGCCGACCGCAAGGTCGACAAGCTCTCCGGCGGCCAGGAGCAGCGCGTGCGCTTCGCGCTCGCCACGGCCGGCGCGAACGACCTCATCGTCCTCGACGAGCCGACGACCGGCATGGACGTCACCGCCCGCCAGGCCTTCTGGGCCACCATGCGGGAACAGGCGGACCAGGGCCGCGCGGTCCTGTTCGCCACCCACTACCTGGAAGAGGCCGACGCGATCGCCGACCGCGTCCTCGTCCTGCACCGCGGCCGCCTCCTCGCGGACGGCACCGCCGCCGAGATCAAGGCGAGGGCGGGCGCCCGCAAGGTCGCCTTCGACCTCGCGGAGATGGACGAGGCGGTGACCGGACGGCTGCGGCAGCTGCCCTTCCTGACGGCACTGGACGTCTCGGGCCACACGGTCCGCCTCCAGTCCGCCGACGCCGACGCCACCGTGCACGCGCTGTACGGACTCGGCCTGTACCCCCACAACCTGGAAGTCGCCGGGCTCGGCCTCGAGCAGGCGTTCGTGGCGATCACCGAGGCCGAGGAGGCCAAGACCCGATGACGAACACCCTGGCCTCACGCGGCCTGATCAAGCTGGAGATCACCCGCGCCCTGCGCAACCGCAAGTTCCTCTTCTTCTCCGTGGTCTATCCGGTCCTGCTCTTCGTGATCGTCTCGAACACCCAGGGCGGCGTCCCCGACTCCCGTCTGTCGCTCTCCGCGTACATGATGGTCTCCATGGCGTCCTTCGGCGCCCTCACCGCCGTCCTGATGGGCAACAGCGAGCGCATCGCGAAGGAGCGGGAGAGCGGCTGGGTCCGCCAGCTGCGCCTGACGCCCCTCCCCGGCCGCGGTTACGTGCTCGCCAAGACCGCGAGCGCCGCGGTGGTCAGCCTGCCCTCGATCCTCGTGGTCTTCGCGGTCGCCGCGCTCTTCAAGGGCGTCCGCTTCGCGGCCTGGCAGTGGCTGGCGCTGAGCGGCGCGATCTGGGCGGGCAGCCTCTGCTTCGCGGCGCTCGGCGTCGCCATCGGCTACCTCGCGTCCGGGGACACGGTCCGCCCGATCACGATGATCGTCTACTTCGGGCTCTCCCTCCTCGGCGGCCTGTGGATGCCCGCGACGACGTTCCCCCAGTGGCTCCAGAGCGTGGCGTCCTGGCTGCCCACGCACGCGTACGCTGCCCTCGGGCAGGCCATCGAACTGGGCGGTGCCCCGCACGCGAAGGACGTCATCCTGCTGGCCGCCTACTTCCTCCTCTTCGCGGGCGGCGCGGCCTGGCTGTACCGGAAGGACACCCTGAAGGCGTGAGCGAGAACCCCCGCGCCGAGACTCCCCGCGCCAGGACCCGCCGCGCGAAGGCCTCCCGCGCCGAGGACCCGCGCGACACCACCCGCCTCGAACTGGCCCAGCCGCTGCTCACCTTCGGGCAGCCCGCCCTCGACCGCCGCCAGATCCTCGCCAAGGCGCTGTGGATCGGCATCTGGCTGGTCTTCCTGGCGAGCCCGGTGCGGGACCTCGCGACGGCCGAGCGCTCCGGCACTGCCACGGCCCTCGGCTCCCTGGGCCTCGCCGCCTTCGTCGCCTGCTACCTCTCGCTCGTCTTCCGGTACACCGTGCGGGTGCTCGACTGGCGTGTGGTGTACGTGTCGTTCGCGGCGCAGCTCGCCCTCGCCGTGCTCCTCGCGCTCGCCTTCGGCACCAACTGGCTCGGTCTCTTCGTCTACGTCTCCGTCTCGGCGGGCGCGGTGCTGCCGCTGCGGTACGCGGTCCGCGTCATCCCCGCGGTCACGGCCGTGCAGGTCGCCGTGGGCCTGCGTACGGACAGCCTCCAGGACCTGCTCGGCAACCTGGCCGTGCTCAGCCTCCTCATCGGGTTCGCGATGAGCGGCGTACGCCAGCTGATCCGTACGACGGTCCAGCTCCGGCAGGCACGGGCCACCGTCGCCCAGCTCGCCGCCAACGAGGAACGGCTGCGGCTCGCCAGGGACCTGCACGACCTGCTCGGCCACTCCCTCTCCCTGATCACCCTCAAGAGCGAGCTGGCCGGGCGGATGCTCCCCGCCCACCCCGAGAAGGCGGCCAAGGAGGTGGCCGACATCGAGCGCGTCAGCCGCCAGGCCTTGGTGGACGTGCGCGAGGCGGTCTCCGGCTACCGCAGGCGCACCCTGGCCGGCGAGCTGGCGGGGGCGCGCACGGCGCTGACCGCGGCGGGCATCGAGGCCGACGTGCCGCTCCAGGCGCCCGACGGACTCCCGGACGAGAAGGGCGAGGCGGCGCTCGCCTGGGCGCTGCGGGAGGCCGTGACCAACGTCGTACGGCACAGCTCCGCCCGGCGCTGCACGGTGGCGTTCACGGCCCGCCAGACCCTGGCGGGACCGGTGCTCGAACTGTCCGTGGAGGACGACGGCACGGGCGGCTCGGGCGCGGCGCCGGGCAACGGCCTGACGGGGCTCACCGAGCGCGTGGAGGCGGTCGGCGGAACCCTGGAAGCGGGGGCGGCGGGCCCGGCGGGCAGGCGCGGCTTCCGCCTGACGGCCCGCGTCCCGCTGACCGGGGCGGCCGTAGGATCCCGGTCATGAGCAGCGAGAACGGCCACCGGGCGGCAGCGGGCGGCGACGGTGTGGCGGCGGGCGGCGACGGTGTGATCAGGGTGCTGCTCGCCGAGGACCAGTCGATGGTCCGCGAGGCACTCGCCGCCCTGCTCGGCCTGGAGCCCGACATCGACGTCGTCGCCCAGGTGGCGCGCGGCGACGAGGTGCTGGCGGCGGCGCGCGCGCACGAGGTGGACGTGGCGCTGCTCGACATCGAGATGCCCGGATGCACGGGCATCGAGGCCGCGGCCGAACTGCGCGCCGCCCGCCCCGGGGTGAAGGTCGTCATCCTCACCACCTTCGGCCGCCCCGGCTATCTGCGCAGCGCCATGGAGTCCGGGGCCCACGCGTTCCTGGTCAAGGACGCCCCGGCCGCCCAGCTCGCCGCGGCGGTGCGCAAGGTCCTCGCGGGGGAGCGGGTCATCGACCCCGCCCTGGCGGCCGCCGCACTCGCGGAGGGCGCGAACCCCCTGACGGACCGCGAGCGCGAGGTCCTGCGCGCGGCGGCGGGCGGGGCCACCAACGCCGAACTGGCCGCGTCCCTGCACCTCTCCCAGGGCACGGTCCGCAACTACCTCTCGACGGCGATCCAGAAGCTGGCGGTCCGCAACCGCGCGGAGGCGGTCACCACCGCCCGCGACAAGGGCTGGCTCTGACCGGCGAGAAGGGCGGGCTCTCTCAGTTGAGCAGCGCCCGCGCGCCCCGCGCCTGCCACCGCGCCAGCTCGGCCGTCGCCGTGTCGTGCCCCGCGACCTCGTCGGCGTACGCGTCCAGCTCCCGCGCCCCCTCCGTGAAGTCGCCCTTGCGCACGAGGAGCTGGGCGCGGTCGTAGCGCAGCCGGGGCGGCGGTGACGGCAGCAGCAGGGAGAGTTCGACCGCCCAGAGCGAGACGTCACAGCGCTCGGGGCGCGGCGCGGCCCAGGCGCGGATGGTGTCGAGGACGCGCCGCACGATGTCCAGCGTGTGCGCGGGGGTCAGCATCGACGGCACGGGCGGCGCCCCGGTGGCCGCCGTGACGAGCAGGTCCACGTCCGTGCCGCTCAGGACGCGCCCGCCGTCGAAGGGGTTGGCGAACACCCGGTCGTCCACGGGGCCGAAGCCGACGACGAAGTGGCCGGGCAGCGCCACACCGTGGACCGGCGCGCCCGCCCGCCGCGCCACCTCCATCCACAGCACCGAGAGCAGGATCGGCAGCCCTCTGCGGCGCCGAAGGACCTGGTGGAGCAGGGCGGACTCGAGGCGCTGGTAGTCGCCGGGCCTGCCCCGGAACCCGCAGCGCCCGCCGAGCAGTTCGGCGAGGGCCACGGCCCACGCCCTTGAGCCCTCGGCAGGGACGCAGCGGTGGCCGTGCGCGGCCTGTTCCGCGAGCCGGCCGAGCAGGCGCCGCGCCCTGTCGATGCCCTCCTGGCCGAGCGAGGGGTCGGCCTCCGCGCCGATCAGCAGGCACAGCAGCGCGAGATCGGGCCGCGGCGCCCCGGCCTCGGCCGCGAACAGTCGTCGCCACTCGGTGGTTCCGGGGGATGGGGAACGCATACGAGCGTGTTGCCCGGTCGGCCCGATCGATACGTCGCTCCACCGCGGCCCGCGCTGCCGCCGCCGGTCAGTTCAGCATGGCCCGCGCCGCCCGCGCCTGCTGGCGCACCCGGTCCGCCGTGGTCGGCTCCACCGCCGTCACGACATCGGCGTACTCCTCCAGCGCCGCGGCCCCACCTAGGAAGTCGCCGCGCTGGACCAGGAGTTGGGCACGCTCGTAGCGCAGCCGCGCCGGGTGGGCGGGCAGCAGCAGGGAGAGGTCGAGGGCCCACAGCGCGACCTCCGAGCGCTCCGGGCGCGCCGCCGCCCAGGCCCGGATGTTGTTCAGGATGCGCTGCACGATGTTCAGCGGGTCGGCGGGCGTCAGCATCGACGGCTGCACCCCCGTGCCCGCGGCCCCCGCCACCAGCAGCTCGGCGTCCTGGCCGGTCAGCAGCCGCCCGCCGTCGAACGGGTCGGCGAGCACCTGGTCGTCGCGCGGCCCGAAGCCGACCACGAAGTGCCCCGGCAGCGCCACCCCGTACACCGGGGCGCCCGCCCGCCGCGCCACCTCCATCCACACCACGGAGAGCAGGATCGGCAGACCCCTGCGGCGCCGGAGCACCTCGTGCAGCAGGGAGGACTCAAGGCGCTGGTAGTCGCCGGGCGTCCCCTCGAACCCGCACCGCTCGCCGAGGAGTTCGGCCATCGCGACCGCCCACGCGCGCGGCCCGCCGGGACGGAACGGCAGCAGGCCCGCGAGCCGGTCCAGCTCGATCTCGGCGGCGTCGATGCCCGCCTCGTCGAGCCCGGGGTCGGCCTCGGCGCCGATCAGCAGACACAGCAGCGCGAGTCCCGGCCGTTCGGACCGCGCCTCTTCGGCGAACCGCCGCCGCCATTCGCCGGACTCCGCGTGCATACGTGCCTCGTGTCTCATGCCCTCGCCGGGCTGTTTTCCGTGCCGTGCCGTGCTGCCCCGCCGGGCCGCCGCTCAGGCTCCGCCGTGCCGGTAGTGGTGGTAGGTGTGATGCGCCGCGAAGCCCATCCGGCCGTACAGCGCCCGCGCGCCGTCGTTGCCGTCCTCCACCTGCAACCAGGCCGCCGACGCGCCGTCGAGCAGGGCTTGGCGGGCCAGCGCGGACATCACCGCGGTGGCGAGCCCCTGCCGCCGCAGCCGCGGGTCTACCTCCACCGCCATGAACCCCGCCCAGCGCCCGTCCACCACGCACCGCCCGATGGCCGCCGCGGTGTCACCGCTCCCGGGCACGGAAGCGAACCACACCAAGGGCCCGCTCGCCAGCACCTTGGACACATGAGGCGCCAAGTCCCCGGCCCGCCCGTACCGCCGCAGCCACGCCTCGTCGCAGGACCTGGAGAGTTCTACGCGCGACACGTCCGCGTCCAGATCGGCGACCGGAGCGAGGGCCCCGACGTGCAGCGCGGCGCTCACCTCACGCGCCCAGCCGCGCGCCTCCAACTCCGCGCACAGCAGCTCCTGGGTGCCCTCGGCACCCGTCGCCGTCTGGAGGTAGGCGGGCAGCTCCCGGGCCGCGTACCACTGGCGTACGTACGCGAGCGCCTCGTCCAGCGGACGTCCCGGATCGCCCAGCGGGAGCACCGAGTTGGCCCGCCGCGTGAACCCGCCGGAGGCCCGCAGCTCCCACTCGCCGAGCCGTTCGCTCTCCACCGGCCGCCAGGCCCGCGCGGAGACCCGCGCCAGCTCCTCGTACGAGGCGGCGGGGCCGCGTCGGCGGGCGGGTGCCGGCGGCACGACCTTGCCCGCGACCAAAGTGTGCTCCGGGATGGGGACGCTCTCGCCGGTCCGCCGTGTGATCACCACCACACCGTTGTTCCACGATGTGAGAACACCCACCGTGTCGGTGAACTTGCCGCCAGGTGATCCCGGGTCACCCAGGCGCCGCACCGAGACTCGTTTCCCCACGTCAGCAGGGGTGATGCGGACCTCGAGCCGTCCGCCCGCAGTGAATTCCACAGCTCTGTACGCCCCTCCTGTTCGGATCATGCCCAGGAACGGAGATACTAGGGGCGGGCATCGACGACGCCGCGCTCCCGCGCGCCAGGCGAGCGGAGCCTGAGGACGGCCCGCCAACGCCCGTATCGAGGAGGAACGACAGCGTGACCTACGTCATCGCGCAGCCTTGTGTCGACGTCAAGGACAAGGCGTGCATCGAGGAGTGCCCGGTCGACTGCATTTACGAGGGCTCCCGGTCCTTGTACATCCACCCGGACGAATGCGTCGACTGCGGAGCCTGCGAACCGGTCTGCCCGGTCGAGGCGATCTTCTACGAGGACGACACTCCCGAGGAGTGGAAGGACTACTACAAGGCGAACGTCGAGTTCTTCGACGAGCTGGGTTCGCCCGGTGGTGCGAGCAAGCTCGGACTGATCGAGCGCGACCACCCCTTCATCGCCGCACTGCCGCCGCAGAACCAGTAACGGCAGCCTGAGCGCCGCCCCGGTCCCGTACGGCATCTCCTGCCGTACGGGACCGAGGCATTTCCACCGAGGCGTTCCAGGCGCCCCCGAACGAACAAGCGCACCACGGGAGTGAGCACGTGTCCGCAGTCTCCGATCGGCTTCCCACCTTCCCCTGGGACAAGCTGGAGCCCTACAAGGCCACGGCGGCCGCGCACCCGGGCGGCATCGTCGACCTCTCCGTCGGCACGCCGGTCGACCCGGTCCCCGAGCTGATCCAGAAGGCCCTTGTCGCCGCCGCCGACTCGCCGGGCTATCCGACGGTGTGGGGCACGCCCGAGCTGCGCGACGCGCTCACCGGCTGGTGCGAACGGCGCCTGGGGGCGCGGGGCATCACGCACCGCGAGGTCCTGCCGGTCGTTGGCTCCAAGGAGCTGGTGGCCTGGCTCCCGACGCAGCTGGGCCTCGGCCCGGGCGACGTGGTCGCCTACCCGCGGCTCGCCTACCCGACGTACGAGGTGGGCGCGCGGCTCGCCAAGGCGGAGTACGTCGTCTACGACGAGCCGACGGACCTGGACCCCACGCACCTCAAGCTCCTGTGGCTCAACTCGCCCTCGAACCCGACCGGCCGGGTCCTCACGCGCGAGGAGCTGACCCGCACCGTCGCCTGGGCGCGCGAGCACGGCGTGCTCCTCGTCAGCGACGAGTGCTACCTGGAGCTGGGCTGGGAGGCGGACCCGGTCTCGGTCCTGCACCCGGATGTGTGCGGCGGTTCGTACGAGGGGATCGTCGCCGTCCACTCGCTCTCCAAGCGGTCGAACCTCGCGGGCTACCGCGCCGCGTTCATCGCCGGTGACGCGGCCGTCCTCGGCGACCTGCTCCAGATCCGCAAGCACGGCGGCATGATGACCTCCGCGCCGACCCAGGCCGCCGTGGTGGCCGCGCTCGGCGACGACCAGCACGTCCACGAACAGCGCGAGCGGTACGCGGCCCGGCGCGCTCTCCTGCGCGACGCGCTGGTGGAGCACGGCTTCCGCATCGAGCACAGCGAGGCGAGCCTGTATCTGTGGGCCACGCGCGACGAGTCCTGCTGGGAGACCGTGGGCCATCTCGCGGAGCGCGGCATCCTGGTGGCGCCCGGCGACTTCTACGGCCCGGCGGGAGACCGCTTCGTGCGGGTGGCGCTGACGGCGACGGACGAGCGGGTGGCGGCGGCGGTCGAGCGCCTGGCGTGAGCGCCCGGCAGGAGACGCGGCGGTAGCCGCGGCAGGACATGCGGCAGGGCCCGGAGCCAGTGGCTCCGGGCCCTGCGTGCGGGTGCCGTCGATCAGCTGCCGGGCGGTCAGCCGAGCGGCAGGCCCTGGGTGGAGAGAGCGCCGGTGGGCAGCCCACCGGTGGGCAGACCGCCCTTGGTGACCGCGTCGGTCGGCAGGCCGCCCTTGGCCACGTCGTCGGTGGGCAGACCGCCCTTGGTCGCCGTGCCCGCCGTGTCGCCGAGCACCTCGCCCGCGCTGCCCGCGACGTCACCGGCGGCCTTCTGCGCGGCGGGGGCCGCGGTCTTGGCGCCCTTGCCGACGACCTTGCCCGCGGTCGGGACGGCCTTCTTCACGGCCTTCCCGCCGGTGTCACCGGCGGTCCTGGTGGTGTTCTGGGCGGCGCCGTCGACGGTGTTGCCCAGGCCGGCGCCGTCCAGCGCGGTCAGCCCGCCCAGGTCGGGAGCGGCAGGCAGGCCAACGGCGCTCGCGGAGCCGGCCGCACCGACCACGGAGGCTGCGCCTGCTGCGCTGAGCAGCGCGGCGCGGGCGATCCGGCGGGTCAGGGGGAGGGACATGATGCTCCTTCAGACGGGAGAGAACGTTGGGTGTCCGGCCGGATCGGCTCCGGCGTCCCACCGGATGGCTTCCGGCGCTCGGACGCCGTGACTACCGCTCGAAGTCCGCGAAGGTTGCGGTGCGCCAACGTAAAGAGTTGGTAATGCGTCGCATTATCGGCTCTGGATAAAAACGGGCAAACGGCTCGCCGCCCCGTGGTGCTGCTGAATCCTTAATCCCCTTTGTTCTCAAGGGATTTGGCGCTGAGGCAAGGCGGTGCGGAAAAGCCGGGCGGTCCGCCGCCCCTCGATGATCCCCGCCCCCCGAACGGGTGACGCGCCGTACTACTGCCCGGTGACGATCCGGACCTCGTCCGCGGCGCCGCCCGGCCCCGCGGCCCCCTCGGCCCGCACCTTGCGCCACGCCCCCGGCCCCGAGGCGTGCCACTCCCACCCGCCGTACGAGACGCGCTCGACGCGCAGCGCCGAGGAGTGCGCCACCGCCCAGTGCGCCAGCTCCCAGCCGCGCCGCGGGGCCCTGCCGGCCGCGGCGGCCGTGGCGGGCACCGGGACCGTCACCGTCCGCCCCCGGGCCCGCTCCGGACGCACCTCGCGGCCGAAGTCGCGCACCAGCGCGGCCCGCACCCGCGCCGGGCCACCGGGTTCCGTGCCGACGCGGCCCTCACAGCTGAAGGCGGCGGGCGCGCGGCCGGTGAGCGCGGCGGCGAGCAGTACGGCGTCCGGCTCGTGCTTGGCGTACGCCTGCGGATAGCCGCTGCGCTGCACGCGCTGGGCGGCGACCGTCAGCGGCAGCCGCGAGTAGCCGGGGACCTCGGCCAGATGCTCGTAGAAACGGGCCGCCGAGTACGCCGGGTCCATGATCTGGCGCTCGTCGCCCCAGCCCTGCGTGGGGCGCTGCTGGAAGAGGCCGAGCGAGTCCCGGTCGCCGTGCCGGATGTTGCGCAGCCCCGACTCCTGGAGGGCGGTCGCCAGGGCGATGGTCACCGCGCGCTCGGGCATGCCGCGCGCGGTGCCGACGGCGGCGACCGTCGCGGCGTTCTGCGCCTGCTCGGCCGTGAACTCGTACGACGCGCCGTCGTCGTTCGCCGACACCACCGTGCACCGCGGCGAGGGCCTGTCCCCGTAGACGTACTGCACCGCCACATAGCCCACGACGGCGAGCAGCACCACGACCGCGGCCGTGAGACGGGTGAGACGGCCGCGCCGGAGGAGGGTGGGGGGCTCAGGCACGCGTCCAAGGTACTGGAGTCCGCCGACAGCTCGGCACGCCCCGTGGACGTCCTCTGGCGTTAGGGTCTTCCGCATGTCCCAGACCCCGCTTGACCTCACGCTGGACGCCGCCGAGCTGACCGCGCGGCTCGTCGACTTCCCCTCCCCGAGCGGCTCGGAGAAGGACCTCGCCGACGCCATCGAGATGGCCCTGCGCGGCCTTTCGCACCTCACCGTCGACCGCCACGGGAACAACGTGGTGGCCCGCACGGACCTCGGCCGCGCGGAGCGCGTCGTCCTCGCCGGGCACATCGACACGGTGCCGATCGCCGAGAACCCTCCGAACGTGCCGTCCCGGCTCGACGAGGACGGCGTCCTGTGGGGCTGCGGCACCTGTGACATGAAGTCGGGCGTCGCCGTCCAGCTGCGCATCGCGCAGACCGTGACCGAGCCCAACCGCGACCTCACCTTCGTCTTCTACGACAACGAGGAGGTCGCCGCCCACCTCAACGGCCTCGGCCACATCGCCGAGGCCCACCCCGACTGGCTGGCGGGCGACTTCGCGGTCCTCCTGGAGCCGACCGACGGCCAGGTCGAGGGCGGCTGCCAGGGCACGCTGCGGGTGCTGCTGCGGACCAAGGGCGTACGGGCGCACTCCGCGCGCGCGTGGATGGGCTCCAACGCCATCCACGCGGCCACCCCGATCCTCGACAAGCTCGCCGCGTACGAACCGCGCAAGCCGGTCGTCGAGGGCCTCCAGTTCCACGAGGGCCTCAACGCCGTACGCATCGAGGGCGGCGTCGCCACCAACGTCATCCCCGACGAGTGCACCGTCACCGTCAACTTCCGCTACGCGCCGGACCGCACCGAGGAGGAGGCCGTCGCCTTCGTGCGCGACTACTTCGCCGACTGCGGCGTCGACGAGTTCATCGTCGACGACCACACGGGCGCGGCCCGCCCCGGCCTCACCCACCCGGCCGCCGCCGCGTTCATGGCGGCCGTCGGCGGCGAGGCCCGCCCCAAGTTCGGCTGGACGGACGTCTCCCGCTTCAGCGCGCTCGGCGTGCCCGCGGTGAACTTCAGCCCCGGCGACCCGCTGCTCGCCCACAAGATCGACGAGCGGGTGAAGGCGTCGCTCATCCCGGAGGCGGAGGAGCGGCTGCGGGCCTGGCTGACGTCGTCGTAGACCTACGCTGTGGTCACGTACGCGTGGAGGGAGCAGACGATGACCAACCCCGATGCCGGCACAGACAGTGGTGCCCCCGCTGCCAGGAAGCGTCCCGAGGAGCAACGGCTCGGCCCGGTGCTGCGCCGGCGCGACAAGGTCCAGGCAGGCACCACCGATCAGCGTCTCCTCGACTCCGACGGCCCTTCCGAGTGGGTGCACACCGACCCCTGGCGGGTGCTGCGCATCCAGTCGGAGTTCATCGAGGGCTTCGGCACCCTCGCCGAGCTCCCGGCCGCCATCAGCGTCTTCGGCTCGGCACGCACCGCCGTGGACTCGCCGGAGTACGCGGCGGGGGTCGCGATCGGCAAGGCGCTCGTGGAGGCCGGCTTCGCGGTCATCACGGGCGGCGGGCCCGGCGCGATGCAGGCCGCCAACCAGGGTGCCGTCGAGGCGAAGGGCACCTCGGTCGGCCTCGGCATCGAGCTGCCCTTCGAGCAGGGCCTGAACCCTTACGTCGACATCGGCGTGAACTTCCGCTACTTCTTCGTCCGCAAGACGATGTTCGTGAAGTACGCGCAGGGGTTCGTGGTGCTGCCCGGCGGCCTCGGCACCCTGGACGAACTCTTCGAGGCGCTCACCCTCGTACAGACCCGCAAGGTCACGCGCTTCCCGATCGTCCTCTTCGGCTCGCAGTACTGGAGCGGCCTGATCGACTGGCTGAAGAACACGGTCATCGCCCAGGGCAAGGCCTCCGAGGCGGACCTGCTCCTGTTCCACGTCACCGACGACGTCGACGAGGCGATCTCCCTGGTGACCAAGGAGGTCGGCAAGTAACGCCCCGCGCGCGGGGGCCAGGCCACACCATCGGCTAGGCCAGCCCCCGCCGCGCCACGGCGGGTTCCCGATGACCCGCGATCGTCGCCACCATGTCCAGGACCTGCCGGGTCTCCGCGATCTCGTGTACGCGGTAGACCTGCGCGCCCAGCCACGCCGAGACCGCCGTCGTCGCCAGCGTGCCGAGTACGCGCTCCTTGACCGGCTTGTCCAGCGTCTCGCCCACGAAGTCCTTGTTGGAGAGGGAGACGAGCACCGGCCAGCCCGTCTCCACCATCTCGCCGAGCCTGCGCGTGGCCTCCAGGCTGTGCCGGGTGTTCTTGCCGAAGTCGTGGCCCGGGTCGATGAGGACCGACTCGCGCGGCACCCCCAGGGCGACCGCGCGCTCGGCGAGGCCCACCGTCACGCGCAGGATGTCGGCCATCACATCCTCGTACGTGACGCGATGCGGCCGCGTCCGGGGCTCGGCGCCGCCCGCGTGCGTGCACACCAGGCCGACCCCGTACCGCGCGGCGACCTCCGCGAGCCTCGGGTCGACGCCGCCCCACGCGTCGTTGAGGAGATCGGCACCGGCCTCGCAGACCGCCTCGCCGACGTCGTGCCGCCAGGTGTCGACACTGATCACCACCTCGGGGAACCTCTTGCGGACCTCGGCCACGAAGCCGACCGTGCGGCGCGCCTCCTCCTCGGCCGTGACCTCCTCGCCGGGCCCCGCCTTGACCCCGCCGATGTCGATGATCGCGGCCCCCTCGGCCACCGCCTGCTCCACGCGGGCCAGCGCGGGCTCGTCGCGGAAGGTGGCGCCCTGGTCGTAGAAGGAGTCCGGGGTCCGGTTGACGATCGCCATGATCACCGGCTCGTGCGCGTCGAACTCGCGCCTGCCAAGCCTGAGCATCCCCTGTGGCCCTCCTGGGTCCTTGTCGCTGGTGGTCCTCGCCGCCGACGGGTCCTCGCCGCGGTTCGGCCGCCTGCGACCTTAACTGTCACAGGCACATGGCACGATCGGACCCAGACAGTTTCAGCGACACTTTCAGCACGGGCAGTCGAGTGTGGGGGCCTGACGGCATGGTCTTGTTCTTGTTCCTGGTCATCGCCCTCGTCGTGGTGGTCGGCGCGGTGACCCTCGCCGTGGTCGGCGGCGGCGAGAGCGGCGCCCTGCCCGACGCCGCGCCCGAGCGCCTCACCGACCCGCTGCCCCTGGACCGCCCGCTGCGCCGGGCGGACGTCGACGCGGTGCGCTTCCCGACGACGCTGCGGGGCTATCACATGGACGACGTCGACGACGTGCTCGGCCGCCTCGGCGCGGAGCTGGCCGAGCGCGACGCCCGCATCGCCGAGCTGGAGGCGGCCCTTGCGGGCGCCCAGGCCACGGCGGTCGCGGGCCCGGCGCTCTTCGAGAAGTACGAACCGCGCGAGCCCGAGGACAAGGGGGGCGAGAAGTGAGCACCGCGACCGGCGCGCTCGCGGGCCCGGACGGCGGCCTGCGCTGTCCTTGGGGCCTGTCCACCGAGGAGTACGTGGCGTACCACGACGACGAATGGGGCCGCCCGGTCCACGGCGACGACGCGCTCTACGAAAGGCTCTGCCTGGAGGCCTTCCAGTCGGGCCTGTCCTGGATCACGATCCTGCGCCGCCGCGAGGGCTTCCGCGCCGCCTTCGCCGACTTCAAGATCGCCACGGTCGCCGGGTTCACCGACGAGGACCGGGCACGGCTCCTCGCCGACCCGGGCATCATCCGCAACCGCGCCAAGATCGACGCGACCCTCGCCAACGCGCGCGTGCTCGCCGACTGGCCCGAGGGCGAACTGGACTCGCTGATCTGGTCGTTCGCGCCGGACCCGGCCTCCCGCAAGGCCCCCAGGGCCCTCTCCGACGTGCCCGCGATCACCGACGAGTCCACGGCCCTGTCCAAGGCCCTCAAGAAGCGCGGCATCCGCTTCGTCGGCCCCACCACGGCGTACGCCCTGATGCAGGCCTGCGGCCTGGTCAACGACCACCTCGCGGACTGCGTGGCCCGCGAGGCGTCGGAGAGACGTTAGCGGCCCAGGTACGCCGGCTTCTCCTTGGCGATGAAGGCCTGGACGGCGATCGCGTGATCCTCGGAGGCGCCCGCCCTGGCCTGCAGCTCGTCCTCCTTGTCCAGCGCCTCGTCCAGGGAGTGGTCCGCCGCGTAGGCAAGGGACTCCTTGAGCGCCGCGTACGCGAGGGTCGGCCCCTCGGCCAGGGCGCGGGCCACCTGCGCGGCCTCGTCGGCGAGGTCCGCCGCGGGCACCACCTTGTTGGCGATACCCAGGTCGTACGCCTCCTGCGCGGTGATGTTGCGCGGGAAGAGCAGCAGGTCGGCGGCGCGGCCGGGGCCGACCACGCGCGGCAGCGTCCAGGAGACGCCCGAGTCGGCGGTGAGGGCGACCCCGGCGAACGAGGTGTTGAACTTGGCGGTGTCCGCGACCACCCGGTAGTCGGCGGCGAGCGCGAAGCCGAGACCGGCGCCCGCAGCGGCACCGTTCACCCCGGCCACCACCGGCTTCGGCATGCCCGTCAGGGCCCGCACGATCGGGTTGTAGTGCTCCTTGACCGTGCTCATGGTCTGCCCGGTGCCCGCCTCGCGATCCGCCGCCAGGGAGCCGATGTGCTCCTTGAGGTCCTGCCCGACGCAGAAGGCGCGCCCGGTCGCGGTGAGCAATACGGCGCGCACGGCGGCGTCCCCGGCGGCGGCCCGCACGGCCTCCCGCAGGGCGACCTTGGCCTCCGTGTTCATCGCGTTCATCGCCTCGGGACGGTTGATCGTGATCGTCGCGAGTCCGTCGCTCACCTCGTAGAGCACGCTGTCGGCCATGGTGGTCCCCTCCGCTGGTCCAGTACGTGGGACTCAGCATGACGGAGATCATCGGGGTCCGGCATGAGGCCGGATATGTGACCTGCGTCAAAGAATTTCGGGTCTGTGGGGCGTATGGGGCGGCGAAGTATCGCAGCCACATCGCCGAATTGGGTGGTTTTGCGGGCGCGCGTTGCTCAAGCGATGCCGACCGATGTTGGTCATCGGGTCCCGCCATGCGGGATAATGACCTGGAAGCAATGTGTTCGATGCCGGTGACACCTGGGTTGTCGGCTGCGATGAGCTGGTTTCAGGAAGGGGAACGAGCATGGCGGCCATGAAGCCGCGGACGGGCGACGGCCCGCTCGAGGTGACCAAGGAGGGGCGGGGCATCGTCATGCGCGTTCCGCTCGAAGGCGGCGGACGACTTGTCGTCGAACTGACTCCGGACGAGGCCGACGCACTCGGCGACGCTCTGAAGAAGGTCGTCGGCTGACGCGGAAGCGCTCCCACTTTTTTCCCTGCCCCGGCATCGAAGGATGCCGGGGCAGCGCTATTCCCGGGCCCCTGGGCCTTCAACGGGCCGAGGCCGAGCCCCGTAGGGGCGCGGCGCTGTTCCGATGTGCGGCTCCGCCGCGCGGGCGCGCCCCGTAGGGGCGCGGGGAACTGCGCGACCAGCCAAAGACGGCCCGCAGAGAGGAAACGCGCGCCCGGCGGCAAGCCAAGCCGGCAGCAACGAACAACCGCTCCCGGCGCTACCGCTTAACGGCGCAAAGCAGCCCATCCCCCACCGGCAGCAACGACGTAACAAGCTCAGAACTCTCCCGCACCGTACGCAACAGATCCCGCAAGTGCAGAACCTCGACCGGCTGCGGCCCCGAGTCCACGGTCCGCCCGTCCGCGAAGACACCCTCGAAGCAGACGAGCCCACCCGGCCGGAGCAGGCGCAACGATTCAGCGAGGTACTCCAGGGACTCCACGCGGTCGCCGTCGCAGAACACGAGGTCGTAGCCGCCGTCCGCGAGCCGCGGCAGGACGTCCAGCGCGCGCCCCGGGATGAACCGCGCGCGGTTGCCCGCGAAGCCGGCCGCGCGGAAGGCCTGCCGGGCGAACTGCTGGTGGTCCGGCTCGGGGTCGACCGTGGTGAGCACGCCGTCGGGCCGCATGCCGTGCAGGAGATGGATCCCCGACACCCCGGTCCCCGTACCGATCTCGGCCACCGCTTTCGCGTCAGCCGTGGCGGCGAGCATCCGCAGCGCGGCGCCGGTGCCGGGCGACACCGAGGGCAGCCCTGCCTCCCGGGCCCGGTCCCGGGCCCAGCGCAGCGCCTCGTCCTCGGCGACAAACGCGTCGGCGAACGCCCAGCTCGTCTGCCGGTTGCCGGTAATGGCCCTCTCCTGTCCCCGTGGTTGCCTGGCCGTGACTGTATCCGTTGGGGCCGGGAACCCGCAGATGGGACCGTGCGTTTACAGGGGGTGGGAGGAGAGCGGGGGTGACGGATGGATCCGAACCGGAAGCGGGCGCGTCGAAGCGGCAGGACACTCGCAGCGAAGCCCGTACCAAATTCACGTAAAAACGCTTATCCGGAGCTAACGGGCGAGGTGGTTATGGTAGGGGCTCCACTGGACACCACCAGAGCCGATAGGGGAGGTGCGGCTGCGTCCGCGGATCGGGGAGGAGCGCTGCGGCGTTTTCTCGGGTTGGCGGGTGAGCCGAAATCCGTGACCGAGACTGCTGACCGCATCCGTGCCAACGACTCCGCTCAGACCGCGACCTTTGCCGCTGACGCGGAATCGCAGGCGTGGACTCCGCCCACCTGGGAGGAGATCGTCAGCACGCACAGCGGCCGCGTATACCGCCTGGCGTATCGCCTGACCGGTAATCAGCACGACGCCGAGGACCTCACGCAAGAGGTCTTCGTCCGTGTATTCCGGTCCCTTTCGACCTACACCCCCGGCACGTTCGAGGGCTGGCTGCACCGCATCACCACCAACCTCTTCCTGGACATGGTGCGCCGCAAGCAGCGCATCCGCTTCGACGCCCTCGGGGAGGACGCGGCGGAGCGGCTGCCGAGCCGCGAGCCGTCCCCGCAGCAGGTCTTCAACGACACGCACTTCGACGCGGACGTCCAGCAGGCGCTCGACACCCTCGCGCCCGAATTCCGCGCCGCCGTGGTCCTCTGCGACATCGAGGGCCTTTCGTACGAGGAGATCGCCGCCACCCTCGGCGTCAAGCTCGGCACGGTCCGCAGCCGTATCCACCGGGGCCGTTCGCAGCTGCGCAAGGCTCTCAAGCACCGCTCTCCCGAGGCCCGCGCCGAGCGCCGCTCGCTCGCGGTCACCGGCGCCGTGGCGCTGGGAGGAGGGGGTGCGACCGCGTGAGTGGATCACGGTCGAATCCTGCCGAGCGGCGTCTGACCGAGGCCGAGCAGCATCTGGGGGACCGGCTCGCCGCCCTGGTGGACGGCGAGTTGGGCCATGACGCGCGCGAGCGCGTCCTCGCCCATCTGGCGACCTGTCCGATGTGCAAGACCGAGGCCGACGCCCAGCGTCGTCTGAAGAGCGTCTTCGCGCAGGCGGCGCCGCCGCCGCCCAGCGAGAGTTTCCTCGCCCGGCTCCAAGGTCTTCCGGCGGGCGGCTCCGAGCCGCCCGGCGGTCCCGGGCGCCCCGGCGACGGGGACGGCTTCGCCACCGGAGCCACCAGAGCCACCGGTTCCGCCGGACTGCCGCGGACCGGGATCTTCGGCGTGAGCACCGAGCCCTTCGTGGGGTATGTCCCGTCCGGCGCCCATGCCGCGGTGCTGCCCGACGAGGGCCGGGGCTTCCGCATCCACGACGTCACCCGGCACGACGGTGATCGCTCGCTCTGGCGCGGGCGCCGCTTCGCCTTCGCGGCGGCCGGTGCGGTGTCGCTGGCCGCGATCGCGCTGGGCGGGGTCACCGCGGTCGCGCCAGCCGACCCCGGGGACGCGCGGGCCGGCGGCGCCAAGACCAACAGCAAGGTGACGCCGCAGCGCACCCAGGGCTCGACCGCCGTCGCGACCCCCGACTCCGTGCGGCGCCGCGGCGGCGGCAACCCGCTGTCGGCACAGGGCCAGCGTCCCGGCGTCCTGTCGGCGCCGGTCGCCCCGAGCGAGGTGACGGGGCCGCTGCTGCCCGGGGCCGCGCGCTCCCACGTGAGTGTGCGGGAGCTGACGGCGCCGATGCTGGCGGGCGCCGCCGCACTCTCCCCGCTCATACGCCCGCCGCATACGGCCCCCGCGCGGCCGCCCGTGCTGGGGCCCGTGCGGACGAGAGGCGCGGATCCGGTGAACACGGCCGCCGCGCCCCCAGGTTCGGGCCCCCTGCAAGGCACCTCGCAGGTCCACTGACGCGACAGGTGCCCTGCGCTTGGGCGGCGGAACCTGGTTGAATCTCGGTGGACCGTGCTCGCCGGGGAGACTTGGCGGGCGCGGGGTTGAGCAGGCAATCGGCGTCCGCCGCGGGCAGTTGTGGGGAGAGCATGGACGAGGGCAAGCCCACGAAGGCCAAATGGTGGAGCCGCCCCCGGCCGGAAACCCCGGCCCCACCCACCGCCCCGCCCCCGGAGGCGGCCCCCCAACCGGGCGCGGCCGCAGGCCAGGAAGCGACCCCGCACCTGAACACGGCTCCCGAGCCGGGCGCCGCCCCGCACCTGAGCCCGGCCTCCGAGCCGGGCGCCGCCCCGCACCTGAGCCCGGCCTCCGAGCCGAGCGCCGCCCCGCACCCCGGCGCGGCACCGGGCCAGGGCGCCGTCCCGCACCAGACCGGCACCCCTGCCCCCGGCGCCGCACCGGCTCAGACCGGCACGCCTGCCCCCGGCGCCGCACCGGCTCAGGGCGCTGTCCCGCAGCAGGACGCCGCCCCCGCGCAGGTCGGCCCCCCTACCCCCAGCGCCGCACCGGCTCAGGACGCCGCCCCCGCGCAGACCGGCATCCCCGCCCCCGGCACCGGACTTCCCGGAGGCGTCACCGCACCGGCCGATCGGCCCCGCCCCCTGCACGACCCGGATCCGTACAGCACCCCGCCCTACGGCGAGCCCGGCCCTTGGGCACCCGCGCCCCCCGTCCAGCACCCGGCGACGACCCCGACCCACGGCACCTTGCTGCCGCCCGCAGCTGCGCACGGCGCCACGCCCGCGCACGGCACGCCCGCGGGCCCCGCCCCGGCGCACGGCACCCCCGCCGCCCTGGGCCACGGCGCCACGCCCCCGCACGGCACCCCCACCCACCCCGCCCCGGCCCACGGCGCCCCGCTCCCGCCCGCCGCCCCGCACGCCTCCTCCACGCCCCCGCACGGCACCCCCGCGCCCCCCGGCGCCGACGTGTCCGCCCCGGCCCCCTACGGCGGCGTAGGGCGCCCCCACGAGGCCGCGCCCCACGCGGGGCACCCCCAGGGGGCTCAGGGCGCGGTTCGGCTGCCGTATGACCCCTGGAACGCGCCCCTCCAGCAGAACGGGTCGCTGCCTCCGGAGGCCAAGGAGCGCCAGCGCAAGCGGGGCCGGCGGCTCGTCGTGGCCGGGATCGCCCTCATCGCTCTGATGTCGGGGCTCATCGGCGGAGCCCTCGGGTCCTACCTGGAGCGCAACGGCGTGGGCGACATCGAGCTGCCGCAGGCCGGCGCCGAGCCCAAGGACAGGCCGAGCGGCAGCGTCGCCGGTATCGCCGCCGCGGCCCTGCCCGGCGTCGTCACCCTGCACGTCAGCGGGGACTCGGCGCAGGGCACCGGCACCGGCTTCGTCCTCGACGGCAAGGGCCACATCCTCACCAACAACCACGTCGTCGAGCCCGCCGGCACCGGCGGCGAGATAACGGTCACCTTCAGCAGCGGCGACACCGCCGAGGCCGAGGTCATCGGCCGCGACTCCGGCTACGACCTCGCCGTCGTCAAGGTGGACCGCGTGCGGGGCCTCAAGCCCCTGACCCTCGGCAACTCCGAGAACGTCCAGGTCGGCGACCCCGTCGTCGCCATCGGCGCCCCCTTCGACCTGGCGAACACCGTCACCTCCGGCATCATCAGCGCCAAGGAGCGGCCCATCACCGCGGGCGGCGAGAAGGGCGACGGCAGCGACGTCAGTTACGTGGACGCGCTCCAGACCGACGCCCCCATCAACCCGGGCAACTCGGGCGGCCCGCTGGTCGACTCCAAGGCGCGCGTCATCGGCATCAACAGCGCCATCCGCTCCGCCGACGAGGGCTCGGACTCGCGCGGCGGCCAGGCGGGCTCCATCGGCCTCGGCTTCGCCATCCCCATCAACCAGGGCAAGCGCGTGGCCGAAGAGCTGATCAACTTCGGCAAGGCCACGCACCCGGTGATCGGCGTCACGCTCGACACCGAGTTCACCGGCGACGGCGCCCGCATCGCGGAGAAGGGCAAGGACGGCGGCCCCGCGGTCAACGCGAACGGCCCCGGCGACAAGGCGGGCCTCAAGCCGGGCGACACCATCACCGAGGTGAACGGCGCCCCGGTGCACTCCAGCGACGAACTGATCGTCAAGGTCCGCGCCCACCGCCCCAAGGACCGGCTGGACCTGACGATCGAGCGCGACGGCCGCGACCGCGAGGTGACCCTGGTGCTCGGCTCGGCACACTCCGACTAATCGCTGCCTGACCGCTGCCTGACCGCTGCCTGACCGCCGCTGTTCCCGGTTGTGGCGCAGCGGCTACCGGACAGACATGGGCGCCGGGTACCGTGGTCACGGTCCAGACCTCGGACGACGACCTGTTGCGGGCTGAGGACATCGCAAGGAGCTCTAGGTGTTCAATGACATTGGCGCACTCGAGATAGTGGCGCTGGTCGTCCTCGCCGTGCTCATCTTCGGCCCCGACAAGCTGCCGAAGGTCATCCAGGACGTCTCCCGCACGATCCGCAAGATCCGTGACTTCTCGGACAGCGCGAAGGCGGACATCCGGGAAGAGCTGGGCCCGGAGTTCAAGGACTTCGAGTTCGACGACCTGAACCCGAAGAAGTTCATCCGCAAGCAGCTCGACAACGACGAGCTGGGGCTCAAGGAGATCCGTAACGGCTTCGACCTGAAGAAGGAGATGAACGAGGTCGCCGACGCCGTGCACGGCCGCGGCGGCGACTCGTCGGACTCCTCCTCGGAAGCCGCGGCCGCCTCCTCCGCGGGGGCGAGCGTGGACATGCGCAAGGCGTCCGCGGAGCCCAAGAAGCTCGACTCCGCCGACCGCCCGCCGTTCGACGCGGACGCCACCTGAGGGATCACCTGAACCGCCGCCGCCGACCGGTGTGGCTATCCTGCCTTGTTGTCCGGCGTGAGGACGCCCGAGGGGGGCGGGCCGCTCCGGACCGACGAGAGCGAGGAGGCGGCCGGGTACATGGAGACGACAAGTCGCGTAGGCGCGCAGGCGCCGGCCGCGGACGGCACCGCACAAGCGGTGCCCTCCGCCCGGCGCACGGTCGACGGCTACCTGCTGGCGCCCTTCCCCTGGTACGGCCTCGACGAGGCCTTCACGGGGCCGCGCTGGCTGATGCAGGTCGGCGCGACGGCGGACGGGTCGGTGGAGCACGGTTCGATCGGCCACGGCGACGAGCCGTCGGTCCGCGCCGAGGGCAGCCTCGGCAACAGTGACAAGGAGCGGTTCGCGGTGGTGGTGACCGTCGCGGCCAACCCGGTGCGGCGCAGCGCGGACGGCACGGGCGTCCTGGAGGCCACGTCGGTCTCCTCGGCGGCCTGGCTCGCGGGGGTGGGGCTGCTCTCGTACACGTGGCCGGGGCAGATGGACCACTCTCTGCGTGACGACTGGCTCGACCAGCAGACGGAGACGGCCTGGTTCCTCGCGGACGACCTGGAGGGCTCCGACTGGTCGTCGCTCTCGCTTCCGGTGGACGGGGTGCCGACGCCGTTCCACTACCGGGAGTCCGAGTACGGGTGGGTCCTCGCCGGTTCCGCGAAGGAGAGCGTCCACCTGGGGGCGTATGGGCGCGGCATGAGCGCGTACGGGCTCGGGTTCTCCGTCATCCAGGACATCGGCGCGTACGCGTAGCGCTTCCGCGGGGCGCGTGGTTCTGTGCGGGTCCGTCGTGGCTGGTCGCGCAGTTCCCCGCGCCCCTGACGGGGCGCTCAAGCGAAGCCGCTCAGAACTTGTTGCGGGGCGTGATGCCGAGGGTCATTCCCGCGAGGCCGCGCTGGCGGCCGCCCAGCTTGCCCGCGATCGTGCGCAGCGCCGAGCCCGCGGGGGACTCCGGGTCGGTCAGGACGACCGGCTTGCCGTCGTCGCCGCCCTCGCGCAGCCGCACGTCGATCGGGATGGAGCCGAGGACCGGCACCGTGGCGCCCGTCGTCTTCGTGAGCCCCTCGGCGACCTTCTGGCCGCCGCCCGTGCCGAACACGTCGACCATCTCGTCGCAGTGCGGGCAGGGGAGCCCCGACATGTTCTCGACGACGCCCACGATCTTCTGGTGGGTCTGCACGGCGATCGAACCGGCTCGCTCGGCGACCTCGGCCGCCGCCTGCTGAGGCGTCGTGACGACGAGGATCTCGGCGTTCGGGACCAGCTGCGCCACGGAGATGGCGATGTCGCCGGTGCCCGGGGGCAGGTCGAGGAGGAGCACGTCGAGGTCGCCCCAGAAGACGTCCGCGAGGAACTGCTGGAGGGCGCGGTGCAGCATCGGGCCGCGCCACACCACCGGGGCGTTGCCCGGGGTGAACATGCCGATGGAGATGACCTTCACGCCGTGCGCGGACGGCGGCATGATCATGTTCTCGACCTGGGTGGGCTTGCCGTCGACGCCCAGCATGCGCGGCACGGAGTGGCCGTAGATGTCCGCGTCCACGACGCCGACCTTCAGACCGTCCGCGGCCATCGCGGCCGCGAGGTTCACCGTCACCGAGGACTTGCCGACGCCGCCCTTGCCGGACGCGACCGCGTAGACGCGGGTCAGCGAGCCGGGCTTGGCGAAGGGGACCTCGCGCTCGGCGGTGCCGCCGCGCAGCGCGGAGGCCAGCTCCTTGCGCTGCTCGTCGCTCATCACGTCGAGGGTGACGTCGACGCGCGTGACGCCCTCGACCGCGGCGACCGCGTCCGTCACGTTCTTGGTGATGGTCTCGCGCATCGGGCAGCCGGAGACGGTCAGATACACGGTGACCGCCACCGCCCCGTCGGCGCCGATGTCCACCGATTTGACCATCCCCAACTCGGTGATGGGTCGCTGGATCTCGGGGTCGTTCACCGTCGCCAGTGCTTCACGCACCGCGTCTTCCGTAGCCATAGACCTGATAGTACGGCGCGGTAACCCCGCCCGGGAAAGGGCCGTCAGCGGTCGCCTACATCACGTCCGCGCGCACCCTCCGGGGGGAATACGACGCGCTTCTCCGCGCGCTGCTCGCTCCGCTGTTCCTCCACCTCTCTGACCAGGTCCTGGAGCTCGGAGCGGATCCAGTCGCGGGTCGCCACCTCGCCGAGGCCCATGCGCAGGGAGGCGATCTCGCGCGTGAGGTACTCGGTGTCCGCGATGGACCGCTCGTTCTGTTTGCGGTCCTGTTCGAGGTTGACGCGGTCGCGGTCGTCCTGGCGGTTCTGCGCGAGGAGGATCAGCGGGGCCGCGTACGAGGCCTGGAGGGAGAGCATCAGCGTCAGGAAGATGAAGGGGTACTGGTCGAAGCGCAGGTGACCGGGGGCCGTGATGTTCCAGACCACCCACAGGATGATGACGACCGTCATCCAGACGATGAACCTGCCGGTGCCCAGGAAGCGCGCGATCCGCTCCGAGAGGCGTCCGAACGCCTCCGGGTCGTAGTCGGGCAGCAGCTTGGGCCGCGGGGTGCGCGGCTGGTCGAGGCGGAACCGTGGGCTCCTGGGCTCGGCGCGGTTGTCGCGCTCCCGGTCAGCCGCCATGGTCCGCTCCTTCCCCTTCCAGATGGAACTCCGTCTCGCGCCAGTCCTCGGGCAGCATGTGGTCCAGTACGTCGTCGACGGTGACCGCCCCGAGCAGCGCGCCGCCCTCGTCGACGACGGGCGCCGCGACCATGTCGTACGCGGCGAAGAAACCGGCGACGGTGGGCAGCGTGGCGCCCGGGGCGAGCGGTTGCAGGTCGTCGTCGAGGATCGAGCCGACGAGCGTGTACGGCGGGTCGCGAAGGAGCCGCTGGAAGTGCACGGTCCCCAGATACTTGCCGGTCGGCGTCTCGTCGGGCGGCCTGCATACGTACACCTGTGCGGCGAGCGCGGGGGAGAGGTCCTCCTTGCGGACCCGGGCGAGGGCGTCGGCGACCGTGGCGTCGGGGCGCAGCACGATCGGCTCGGTGGTCATCAGGCCGCCGGCGGTGCGCTCCTCGTAGGCCATCAGACGCCGCACGTCGGCCGCGTCGGCGGGCTGCATCAGGGTGAGCAGGCGCTCCTTGTCCTCCTCGGGCAGCTCGGCGAGGAGGTCGGCGGCGTCGTCGGGGTCCATGGCCTCCAGGACGTCGGCGGCGCGCTCCTCCTTGAGCTTGCCGAGGATCTCGATCTGGTCGTCCTCGGGCAGCTCTTCGAGGACGTCGGCGAGCCGGTCGTCGTCGAGGGCGGCGGCCACCTCGGCCCGCCGCTTGGGCGACAGGTGGTGCAGGACGTTGGCGAGGTCGGCCGGGCGCAGCTGTTCGAAGGTGGCGAGCAGATTCTCCGCGCCCTGCCCGTGCTCCTCCAGGGAGAAGCCGTCGACGGCCGACCAGTCGACGGTGAGCGTCTCGCCCTTGCGCCGGAACGTCCCGCCCTTCCCCTTGCGTACGAAGATCCGGTCGATCTCCCAGTCGCGGCGGGCGGGCAGCTGGCGCACCGACACGTCGAGGACGGTCACCTCCTCGCCGGTCTCCACCAGATGGACCCGGCGGTCGAGCATCTCGCCGAGCACGAGCCGCTCGGTGGGCCGCTGCTCGAAGCGCCGTACGTTCAGTACGCCGGTGGTGATGACCTGGCCGGACTCGACGCCCGTCACGCGGGTCATGGGCAGGAAGATGTGGCGCCGGGTGGCCAGCTCGACGACGAGGCCGAGCAGCCGCGGGGGTCTGCGGCCGACGCGGAGCATCGCCACGAGGTCGCGCACCCGTCCGACCTGGTCGCCGTTGGGGTCGAAGACGGGGATGCCGGAGAGGTGGGAGACGAAGACCCGGGGGGCGCCTGCCGCCATGCGCGCGCCTCCTCTTCTGACGTGCTCTCACGAGCCCGAAGCGATTCCTGCCGTTCTGTCCGGCAATACGGGCTTCAGGCTAGCCCGTCCCGGTCGGATACGCCCCGGTGAAGGGTCCGGACGGACTGGCTCCGCTCCTCCCGGCCGGCCCGGGTACGCTGCCGTACTGCCGAAGCCGTAGAGGTCGACCGCACGAGAGGCAGCGCCACCTGTGACCGCACTTTCCCAGGCCAGCCGAGCCCGCAGGGCGGCGTTCGTGAGCGCGATGTGCGCGGGCACGGTCGCGGCGGTCACGAGTCTGACCGGGTGCGGCGGCAGCGCCGAGGATCCGGACGCGGGCACGAACGGCGTGGGCAAGCTGTCGGCGCCGAAGATCCAGAGCAAGTCCTCGAAGGTGGCGGAGGCGGCGTCGGCGGTCCGCTTGTCGGGGACGGTGGTGAGCAAGGGCCATACGTACACCCTCGACATGCGCCTCAAGGGCGACGGCGGCACGGGCTCGGTCACGTCCAAGGGGCAGACGTTCCGGCTGCTGCGCGTCGGCGAGCAACTGTTCCTGAAGGCCGACTCGCGGTTCTGGACCCACGAAGGTGACCAGGGCGACGGGAAGCCCCAGCCGGCGGACGAGACCGCCGCGGCCAAGCTCGACGGCAAGTACGTCAAGGTCCCGCAGGGCGATCCGGCCTACGAGCAGCTGAGCGGCTTCACGGACAAGGACGTACTCCTGGAGGGCATGCTCACGCTCCACGGCCACCTGGCCAAGGGCGACCGCGGCAAGACGGGCCCCCTGCGCACCATCAAGATCACCGGCGACGAGGGCGCGGGCGGCACGCTGAGCGTCTCCCTGGACGGCAAGCCGTACCCCCTGCGCCTGGAGCGAGGCGGCCACGCGGGCATCCTCAAACTCACGGACTGGAACAAGGACTTCCCCCTACAGCCCCCCGCCAAGTCCGAAATGGTCGACTACGGCAAACAACTCCCCACGTCATAAGGGGAAGCAAGCCCCGAAGGGGCAAGCTTCAGGGGCGCGAGGAACTGCGCGAGCAACCACAAACGCACCCGCAGAGCGAGGACACCGAAACCTCAACGGCGCTTGCGCCTGAACAACAACTTAGGAAGCCCCGCAGGCACAGGCTGCCGAGTAGTAGCCCCAGTGACCAGCGGCGCCGCCGCGAGAGACCCCGAGGGCAACTCGCAAACCGCCCCACGCGGAGTGAGCCGCACAACCCGACACTCCGACGCCCACCGCGAGGTCATCTGCTCAGCGTCCGGCGCATTCAACCGCTTCCCCTTCAGCTCCGAGACCGCCGCCTCCCACGCCTCCGAGCCCGCCGCCAGCTCATCGACCGTCGCCGTCCAGGCGACGACCCGCCCGCCCTTGTCCTTGCTGCGGACGGTCACCTCCGCGACGTCGCCGTCGACGAGCCCCGGCAGCGGCTGCTCGCCGGGGCCGTCGCCCACGAGGCAGGCGGCGCCGTCGAGCCAGACGTGCCACAGCGCCCGGGCGGGCGAGCCCTCGCCCCGTACCCAGATGAGGCCGGACTTCTTCGTGGCCTCCTCGACGAGCGCGCGGTCGAGCAGCGGGTCAGCAGTCATGGCGGCAGCCTACCGAGTGACGCCTCACAGCCAGCCGTTGCGCTTCAGGGTCCGGTGGATCGCGAAGCAGACGCCGCCGATGAGGGCGAGCACCATCGGGTAGCCGAACCGCCAGTGCAGTTCGGGCATGTGGTCGAAGTTCATGCCGTACACCCCGCAGACCGCGGTCGGCACGGCGATGATCGCCGCCCACGAGGTGATCTTGCGCATGTCCTCGTTCTGCGCGACGGCGGCCTGCGCGAGGTTGGCCTGGAGGATGGAGTTGAGCAGTTCGTCGAAGCCGATGACCTGCTCCTGGACGCGCGTGAGGTGGTCGGCGACGTCACGGAAGTACTTCTGGATGTCGGGGTCGACAAGCCGCATGGGCCGCTCGCTCAGCAGCAGCATCGGGCGGAGCAGCGGCGAGACGGCCCGCTTGAACTCCAGGACCTCGCGCTTGAGCTGGTAGATCCGCCCGGCGTCGACACCGCGCGCGGTCCCCTTGCCCTTGCTCGGCGCGGAGAAGACCTCGGTCTCGACCTCGTCGATGTCGTCCTGCATCGCGTCGGCGACCGCGAGATAACCGTCGACGACGTGGTCGGCGATGGTGTGCAGGACGGCGGAGGGGCCCTTGGCGAGCAGCTCGGGGTCCTCCTGGAGGCGCCGGCGCAGGGCGCGCAGCGAGCCGTGTCCGCCGTGCCGGACGGTGATGAAGAAGTCCCGTCCGGTGAAGCACATCACCTCGCCGGTCTCCACGACCTCGCTGGTGGCGGTGAGTTCTTCGTGCTCGACGTAGTGGATGGTCTTGAAGACGGTGAACAGGGTGTCGTCGTAACGCTCCAGCTTGGGCCGCTGGTGGGCGTGGACGGCGTCCTCGACGGCGAGCGGGTGCAGCCCGAACTCGGCCGCGATACCGGCGAATTCGGCCTCGGTCGGCTCGTGCAGGCCGATCCAGGCGAAGCCGCCGTGGCGGCGCACCTGGAGCATCGCCTCGTGCGGGGTGAGGGTGTCGGCGCACTCCATGCGCCGCCCGTCCGTGTACACGGCGCAGTCGACGACCGCGGACGCGGCCTCGCGGGTGGCGTCGTAGGAGTACGAGGACGTGGAGGGGTAGGAGGTGCCGTCCTTGCGGAGCGAGGGGCGGACGGCGGCACGGAGGTCGCGGATCATCGACATGGGCAGGCTCCTTCGAAGGAGGCCGCCTGCGACGGTTGGAACTGCCCGGAATGGGGACGTCCTACTGCGGAGATGTTTGGCACGTCCACAAAGCGGGGAGCACCGCACCGGCGCGGTGGCAGCTTCGCTACTGACACAGATCAGAGAACTCAGACAGATCAGGTGGAAACGAAGTGCTCTTCCGTCGCACACGGCACGGACACCGCGAGCGGTGTGTGCGGGTGCTTCTGCAGCTACCGAGCTGCGTGATTCATCGGGCGGAAGAGCGGGTGGTACTGCACGGTCGACTTCGGTCCATAGCAGCCCCACCTCCTCCGGCCGGTCCCCCGTAAGGGAAGTCCCATGCGCCCTCTGCGCCCGTGGCGCAGAGTCAGTGTCTGTCCGCAGGACTTGAAAGCGACGCTTCTGCGTGCTGCCCTGGGCCAGCGGCCAACACTATCAGCCGACTGAAGTGTCAAGCCCCCGCTTTGCCTTTCACTGACGAGTTCTATGCTCACGTCATGGCTGATGTTCTTGCGCTGGTCGAGGCCCGTCTCCGTACTGGCCTGGGGGAACCGGACGCACGCGCCGCGGTGACCTTCCTCGGCACCGACCGGATCGAGGTGCTGCGGTTCACGGACGGCGACGTGGTGCGCTATGCCACGCTCGGCATGTCCGCCCAGCCGATGACCGACCCGACCGCCACGCTCGCCGACCCCGTCAAGGGCCCGCGTGCCGAGCTGGTGCTCTCCGTGCGAGGAGGGCTCGCCGACACCGACAAGGTGCTGCGCCCCCTCGCGGTGCTCGCCGCCTCGCCGCAGGTCGAGGGCCTGGTCGTGGCCCCCGGCGCCTCGCTGGACACCGGCGAACCGCTGTGGCCCGGCGCGCCGTTCACCTCGGTGCTCGTCGCGGAGCCCGGCGGTCTGGTGGAGGACCTGGACCTGGCCGAGCCGATGGACCCCGTACGTTTCCTGCCGCTGCTGCCGATGACGCCGAACGAGGCGGCGTGGAAGCGGGTGCACGGGGCGGCGGCCCTCCAGGAGCGCTGGCTGAGCGGCGGCACGGACCTGCGCGATCCGCTGCGCAAGTCCGTGTCCCTGGACTGAGATCTCGTACGGAGAGCCTCAGTCGGCGAAGACGGTGACGCCGTCCTCGGTGGCGTGCTTCGGCTCGAGCTCCTCGGCCTCGTGGGCGAGTGAGGCGCGCCGCACCCAGACCACGCCCGCCCCGAGCACCGCCGTGACGGCCGCGACCACGAACGGGACGTGGACGTCGCTCCACTCCTCGATCTTCGGCGCGAAGAAGGGCGCGGCGGCCGCGGCGAACCACCGCACGAAGTTGTAGCCCGCGCTGGCGACCGGACGGGGGGCGTCGGAGACGCCGAGGGCGAGTTCGGTGTAGACGGTGTTGTTCACGCCGATGAAGGCGCCGGACAGGATCGTGCAGATGATGGCCGCGGTGTGGCCGCCGTAGCCGAGGACGAGCACGTCCACGGCGAGCAGGACGAGCGAACCGCCGAGCACCCTCAGCGACCCGAACCGCTCCTGGAGCCGCGGCGCGACGAGCACCGAGAAGACCGCGAGCAGCACACCCCAGGCGAAGAAGACCGCGCCCGACTTGTACGGGGTCATGTCCAGCACGAACGGCGTGAAGGCCAGCACGGTGAAGAACGTGTAGTTGTAGAAGAACGCCGAGGCCGCCACCGAGGCGAGCCCGCCGTGGCCGAGGGCCCTGACCGGGTCGAGCAGGGACGTCTTCCTCGCGGGCCTCGGCTGCTCCTTGAGGAACGCCGTGACGCACAGGAAGCCGATCGCCATCAGCGCGGCCGTGCCGAAGAACGGGTAGCGCCAGCTGGCGTCGCCGAGCACCGCGCCGACCAGCGGCCCGCACGCCATGCCGAGGCCGAGCGCCGACTCGTACAGCAGGATCGCGGCCGCGCTGCCCCCGGCCGCGGCGCCGACGATGACGGCCAGGGCGGTCGACACGAAGAGCGCGTTGCCGAGCCCCCAGCCGGCCCGGAACCCGACCAGCTCACCGACCGAGCCAGAGGTGCCGGAGAGGGCGGCGAAGACGACGACGAGCGCGAGGCCGAGCAGGAGCGTCTTCTTGCCGCCGATACGGCTGGAGACGAAGCCGGTCACCAGCATGGCGACGGCGGTGATCAGGAAGTACGAGGTGAACAGGAGGGACACCTGGCTCGCACTGGCGTCCAGGCCCTTGGCGATGGAGGGCAGGATCGGGTCGACGAGGCCGATGCCCATGAAGGCCACGACGGAGGCGCCCGCCGTGGCCCACACGGCCTTCGGCTGGCGCAGGATGCCGCCCGATCCGGCGTCGAACGGATCCCCTTCGGCGGGACCTCCCGTGCTGCTGTGCATACAGCCGCTCCTTCCGAGTTCGTTGGCGTATGCACATATTAAGTTAGAGAGGCTAAAGAGTGCAAGCTACATCTAAATTTCCCCGGTGACAGGGCCACCGGACGGGTGATCGTCCTTGACGGGGCGACGAGCGGAGAGGACCGTTGGTCGTTATGAGGGGCGAACCCAGTTGCCCGAAGTGTGGTGGCCGGGTCAGGGCTCCCGGTCTCTTTGCCGACTCCTGGCAGTGCGATGTGCACGGCACCGTGCACCCGTTGCAACCCGTGATCCCGCCCAGCGTCGAGGCGCTCCAGGTCGTGGTGCACCGTGCGCAGGTGCCGGTGTGGATGCCGTGGCCCCTGCCGGTCGGCTGGCTGTTCACGGGCGTGGCCTGCGCGGGGGACGACCGAAGCGGCGGCCGCGCGACCGCGGTGGCCTGCTCCGGACCGGCGCCGCTCGGCGGCGTCGGCGAACTGGTGCTCGTCGCCGAGGAGCTGGGCGTCGGACTCGGCGCGCGGTATGCCGGCGTCGACGGGCCCGACCCCGGCCCCTATATGAGCGTGGACAAGCCGGCGCACGCCAAGGTGCACGCCGCCGGGCGGCCCACGCCGCTGTGGCATGTGTCGGGGACGCCGGACGACCGCGCCGTCTTCGCGGGCGAGGCGCGGGGCCTGTGGCTGTGGGCCATCGCGTGGCCGGAGCAGTCGGGGCTCCTGATGTACGACGAACTGGTGCTCACCGATCTCCGGGACGCGGGCGCCGAGGTGGACCTGCTGCCGTGCGGGGCGCTGTCGCCGCGGTTGCTGTCGCCTTGAGCGGGGGGTGCTCGCGTGCTGGGTGGGGGGTTGCTCGTGCCCTGAGCGGTGAGTGCTTGCTCCCCGCGCGGTGAGTGCGTGCACCCCGAGCGGCGTCGTGAGGGATGCCTCGTCCGTGGCGGGCGGGGGAGCGTTCGATTCCCGTTATCCTTGAGCGTCCCCGCCGTCCGCCCCGTCAGAGCCTGGAGTCAGCGCCGTGCGCATCGATCTGCACACTCACTCCACCGCTTCCGACGGCACGGACACCCCGGCCGAGCTGGTGCGCAACGCCGCGGCGGCCGGTCTCGACGTCGTCGCGCTGACCGACCACGACACGACCCGCGGCCACGCGGAGGCGATCGCCGCGGTGCCCCCGGGCCTGACCCTCGTCACCGGCGCCGAACTCTCCTGCCGCCTCGACGGCGTGGGCCTGCACATGCTGGCGTACCTCTTCGACCCCGAGGAGCCGGAGCTGGCTCGCGAGCGCGAGCTGGTCCGCGACGACCGGGTGCCGCGCGCCAAGGCGATGATCGGCAAGCTCCAGGAACTCGGCGTGGACGTGACCTGGGAGCAGGTCGCGCGCATCGCGGGGGACGGCTCGGTCGGCCGCCCGCACATCGCCGAGGCCCTCGTCGAACTGGGCGTCGTGCCGACCGTCTCCGACGCGTTCACGCCGCAGTGGCTCGCCGACGGCGGCCGCGCCTACGCCGAGAAGCACGAGCTGGATCCCTTCGACGCGATCCGCCTGGTCAAGGCGGCCGGCGGCGTCACCGTCTTCGCGCACCCCGCCGCCGTCAAGCGCGGCCAGGTCGTGCCCGAGAGCGCGATAGCCGAGCTGGCCGCGGCGGGCCTGGACGGCATCGAGACCGATCACATGGACCACGCTCCCGAGACCCGCACCCGGTTGCGCGGCCTCGCGGCGGACCTCGGTCTGCTGGTCACCGGCTCCAGCGACTACCACGGCAGCCGCAAGACGTGCGTGCTCGGGGAGTTCACGACCGACCCCGAGATCTACGGCGAGATCACGCGCCGGGCGACCGGGGCGTTCCCCGTGCCCGGAGCGGGCGGAAGCCCGGCCGCGTAACACCGGCGTTCTGCGCGGGCACCGTCGCTGCCGCCCGCTCTCGCCGCTCTCTCCCTTCACCCCGCTCCACCGTTCCGCTGTTCCGGGCCGGTGGCTGCCGTGCCCTGTGCCCGGCGGTCTCCTGCGCGGCTCCTTCGTACGACTCTCCGCAAGGCCATCACTGTGTTCGACGTCGCCGTCTTCGGCTCCCTTTTTCTCACGCTATTTGTGATCATGGACCCCCCTGGGATCACCCCGATCTTCCTCGGCCTGACCGCCGGCCGGCCCGCCAAGGTGCAGCAGCGGATGGCCTTCCAGGCCGTCTGTGTCGCCTTCGGCGTGATCGCGGTCTTCGGTCTCGTGGGCCATCAGATCCTCGACTACCTGCACGTCTCCGTCCCGGCGCTGATGATCGCGGGCGGGCTCCTGCTGCTGCTCATCGCGCTCGACCTGCTCACCGGCAAGACGGACGAGCCGAAGCAGACCAAGGACGTCAACGTCGCGCTCGTACCGCTCGGCATGCCACTGCTCGCCGGGCCCGGCGCGATCGTGTCGGTGATCCTCGCCGTCCAGGACGCCGACAGCGTCGGTACGCAGATCTCCGTCTGGTCGGCGATCGTGGCGATGCACGTGGTGCTGTGGCTGGTGATGCGGTACTCGCTGCTGATCATCCGCGTCATCAAGGACGGCGGTGTGGTGCTCGTGACGCGGCTCGCGGGCATGATGCTCTCCGCGATCGCGGTGCAGCAGATCATCAACGGGGTGACGCAGGTGATCAACGGCGCCTGACGCCCTGACGCCCCGACGCCCCGACGTCCTGACGTCCTGACGTTCGGAAGTGGACGCACGAAGGGCCCCGTACGGCTTGCGTACGGGGCCCTTCGACGTCTTCGTTACGAGGCCGAGGAGTCGGCCGGTCGGATGTAGATGCGCTGGCCTATCGCTGCGGCCTGCTGCACGATCCGATTGACGGAGGCGGCGTCCACGACGGTACTGTCCACGGCGTTGCCGTCGACGTCGTCGAGTCGCATGATTTCGAAGCGCATGAGGCTTCTCCCTTCGTCTGGTCATCCTCCTGAAGGAGAACTACTGGAGATGGCCAGGCTGTTTCCCGGCCATGAAGTGTGGGTTGCGGAGCTACAGTGCCCCGCGTTCCTGATGGGTACAACGAGTTGCCCCCTGCAAACATTCCCTACGCTAAGGAAATTTTTCGCGAACCTAATTACCCATGGGTAGCGGCACCAGTTGTGTTCGCTGTGTGACCAGCGGGAGACTGGGTTCCCTATGAACGACGCCGACGCCGAAGACGGAGCCGCCGAGCACGGAGCGGCCCACATCAGCGCTCAGCTGGAGCGCGCCAACGGGCTGCTGGAGCGCGTGCTCGCCGAGGTGGCGAAGACGCCGTCCACGCACGCGATCTTCGTCGACGCCGGGTATCTCTACGCGGCGGCGGGCCGGCTCGCCGCCGGGACCGAGGACCGGCGCTCCTTCGACCTCGACGCCGAGGGCCTCATCGAGGCGCTCATCGACAAGGCCCGCACGATCTTCGCGGACAGCCGTCTGCTGCGCGTCTACTGGTACGACGGGGCCAGGCGCCGCATCCACACCACCGAGCAGCAGTCGATCGCGGAGCTGCCCGACGTCAAGGTCAGGCTCGGCAACCTCAACGCCAACAACCAGCAGAAGGGCGTCGACTCCCTCATCCGCAGCGACCTGGAGTCGCTGGCCAGGCACCGCGCCATCAGTGACGCGGCGCTCATCGGCGGCGACGAGGACCTGGTCTCGGCGGTCGAGGCGGCGCAGGGGTACGGGGCGCGGGTGCACCTGTGGGGCATCGAGGCGCCCGACGGACGCAATCAGGCGGAGCCGCTGCTGTGGGAGGTCGACAGTCAGCGCACGTTCGACCTCGACTTCTTCAAGCCGTACGTGTCGCGGCGCGCGGCCCTGGCGTACGAGGCGGGGGCGGGCCCCGCGGCGCCGCGGCCCGCCCGCGACGACGTCCGTTTCGTCGGCGCCCAGATCGCCGCGAAGTGGCTGGCGGCGCGGGGGCGGGAGTCGCTGGTGGGGCTGTTGTCGGGGCACCCGTATCTGCCCGGTTCGGTGGATCAGGAGCTGTTGGTGGAGGCGGAGCGGCTGCTCCAGTACTCGCTGCGGGGGCAGTCGGATCTGCGCAGGGCGCTGCGGGACGGGTTCTGGGATCACCTGCGGGCGCAGTACTGAGGGTTTCGGGGCGGCGCGCTCAGCTCGTGATGTCGCCGAGGTGGTTCCAGAAGCTGATCAGGGCTGCGGCTGTTTCCTCGGGGCGGTCCGTGTTGGGGGAGTGGTCGGCGCCCTGGATCACCGTGCGGTGGGCGTGCAGGCGGCGTGCCATGTCGTCCAGGAGCGGTACGGGCCAGGTGTCGTCGCTCTCGCCCGAGATGACGTGCGTGGGCAGCGCGGCGGCGGCGAGTTCGGCGACGCGGTCCGGCTCCGTGGAGAGCTGTTTGCTGGTGGCGATGAGCTGGGCGGGGTTGTGCCGCAGCCAGCGGGCGCGCAGGGCCTCGCTGTCGTCACCGCCGCCGGCCTTGGCGCCGCCGGTGTCCGTGTCCTCCGGGGGCGGCGGGTCCATGGCCCGCATCGCCTGCCACACCACGTCCATCGACAGCGCCGCGAGGGCGTCCGCCAGTATCTTGGCGCGGGACTGCTGGGCGGGGGTGATCGCGGCGGGGCCGGAGGACATCAGGGTGAGCGAGGCGAAGGCGCGGGGCTCCAGGAGGGCGGCGGCGCGGGCGATCTGGCCGCCGAGGGAGTGGCCCAGGAGGTGGAGCCGGGGAGGCCGGTGGGCTTCCCCGTGGGGCCCGGGGGCATCCGCGGGCGCCTCCCTGAGCGCGGCGGCCTGCGCCAGGACGTCGCGGGCCAACTCCTCCTGGGCGTACGCCGCTTCGTCGTCCGGGCCCGGTGATTCGTACTGGCCTCGGCCGTCCACGGCGACGGCGCGGTAGCCGGCGGCGGCGAGGGGTTCGAGGAGGGCGATGAAGTCCTCCTTGCTGCCGGTGAAGCCGGGGAGGAGGAGGACGGTGCCGGCGGTGTCCCCGGTGTTGCCGGTGCCCTTCCTGCTTTCGGCGCCCTGGGCGGCGCCGGTGCTTGCGGTGCCTTTGGTGTCCTCGGTGCCTTCGGTGGTTTTCGGCGGGAGTGCGTCGAGGATGGCGAAGTCGCCGCGGGCGGTGTGGAGGGTGCGCGGGGTCGCGCAGGGGGGTGGGGTGAAGGTGGGCGGCCTGCTCATGGCGCCGAGGTTACCGGCCCCGGGGTCCCGTCCTGGCCGGGCGGGCCTGTTGGCCTGTACGGGGGGGGTTGGCGGCTCCGGCGTTCGGGCCTGCGGGCGTGTGCGGGGGGTTTGGCGGCTCCGGCGTTCGGGCCTGCCGGCGTGTGCTCGGGGCCTCGGTGGCCGCCTTTCGCCGCTTCGCGGCGCGGCTCGCCCACTGGCTCGGCGCTGTGTCGGTGCGGTGGGCCGGTTGGCCTGTGCCCGGGGCCTCGGTAGCCGCCATTCGCCGCTTCGCGGCGAGTTCCCCCACCCGCCCACCCGTGACTCGGCGCTGTGTCGGTGCTGTAGGCCGGTTGGCCTGTGCCCGGAGTCTTGGTGGCCGCTACTCGCCGCTTCGCGGCGCGTTCCCCCACCCGCCCACCCGTTGCTCCGGGCTGTGTTGGTGCCGTAGGGCAGTTGCCCGTGGGCGAGTCTCGGCGGCGCGGGGACCCGGGGGCTCCTACCTCGGATATTTGGTGCGGGGTAAACGGGTGGGTGGGTGGGGAAGATCCGCCGCGAAGCGGCGGGCCAGGGCTGGCGCCGATCCCGGCTGGGGCCTGGGCCGCGTTCTCCGCGCCCAGTGTGACCGCATCCAGGTCCATCTCGGGATGGGAGCGTTAGAACCGGTAGAGATGCTGGGCAGGAGACTGCACAACTGTTAGTTGTGGCTGCCATGGTTCAGGGTTGTTTGATCGAGGCTTCCCCGCGGTGGTGGGATCAGCACATGTCCACCCGCACAGAGCAGATCATGTACGTCCAGACACCTGAGTTCACCCGTCACGTGGACCGGATCGAGGAGGTGACCGACGCGACGTCTCGACTGAACGCGCTTCCGTTCAGCGACAGCGAAGGCCGCGCGGAACTGCTTTCGGTTGTATTCGGCGGCCCGCTGCCGTCGTCGGTGACGATCTACCCGCCCTTCTTTACCGAGGGCGGGCTGAACACGACGTTCGGGGAGAACGTCTTCGTCAACCAGGGATGCACCTTCATGGACAAGGGAGGCATCCGTATCGGCAACGGCGTCATGATCGCCCCGAAGGTCAGCCTCATCACCGGAGGCCATCCACTGCCCCTCGCCGAGCGCCGTGAGTACCTCTCGTTCGCCCCGATCGTCATCGAGGACGACGTCTGGATCGGGACGGCTGCCGTGATCACGCAAGGGGTGACCATCGGTGCCGGCGCGGTGGTCGCCGCCGGTGCGGTGGTCACTCGTGATGTCCCTGCCGCCACCGTGGTCGCAGGAGTGCCCGCCCGGGTGATCAAGCAGATCGACTGAGGGCGGACTGAGGACGGACTGAGGGCGGAGGGCGGCACGGCGAAGGCCCGCCCCGGGCAGGGACGGGCCTTCGTGTCGGGAGGGGGCGAGCGTCAGCTCTCCGCGGCCTCCACCTTCTTGCGCGTACGACGCCGCGGCGCCGGAGCCTCGGCCTCGGTCACCTCGGCCGGGACGGCGGCAACCGCCTTGCGCGTACGGCGACGCGGCTTCGGCTCCTCCGTCGCCTGCGCCGGGATCTCCGCCTCGACCACGGTCTCCGCGGCCTTACGGGTCCGGCGCTTCGGCTTCTCCGCCACCGGGGCTTCCGCCTCGGCGACCGGCTGCGCGGCCTTGCGAGTCCGCTTCGGCTTCTCGGCGGCGACCGGGGCCTCCGCCTCGGCGACCGGCTCCGCAGCCTTGCGAGTCCGCTTCGGCTTCTCGGCCACAGGGGCCTCAGCCTCAACCACCGCCTCGGCGGCCTTACGGGTGCGCCGCTTCGGCTTCTCCGCCGCCGGGGCTTCCGCCTCGGCGACCGGCTCCGCAGCCTTGCGGGTGCGCTTGGGCTTCTCGGCAGCGGCCGGGGCTTCCGCCTCAACCGCCGTCTCGGCGGCCTTACGGGTCCGGCGCTTGGGCTTCTCCGCCGCCGGGGCTTCTGCCTCGGCGACCGGCTCCGCAGCCTTGCGGGTCCGCTTGGGCTTCTCGGCAGCGGCAGCGACCGGGGTCTCCGCCTCGGCAACCGCCTCCGCAGCCTTCCGCGTGCGCCGCTTCGGCTTCTCGGCGGCAGCCGGGGCTTCCGCCTCGGCCACCGGCTGCGCAGCCTTGCGGGTCCGCTTCGGCTTCTCGGCGGCGACCGGGGCCTCCGCCTCGGCGACCGGCTCAGCCGCCTTCCGCGTCCGCTTCGGCTTCTCCGCAGCGGCAGCGACAGTGGTAGCGGCCGCAACCGGGGCCTCCACCTCGGCAACCGTCTCCGCCGGCTTCCGCGTCCGGCGGCGCGGCTTCGTCACCGGCGCCTCCGCCTCGGGGGCGGGAACGGCGGCCGGCGCCTCAGGCTCGGTAGCCGTGGCCGTCGGCGCGGTCACGGCTTCCGCGGCCGCCCCGCCCCGCGTCCGGCGACGGCGACGCGGCGTGCGCGACTCCGTCGGCTCAGCGATGACCTCAGGGGTGGTCGCAGAGGTGGCCTCGGCGCTGACCTCAGCGGCAACCTCGGCGACCGGAGCGGTCGCCGTGACCGGGGCCGCGTCCAGCGGGCTGCCGGCCCGCGTCCGGCGGCGGCGCCGCGGCGTACGCGCCGGGCGCTCCTGCTCCGAGGAGGCGGGGGAAGCGGGACCCGAGGACGTACGACCGCCACGGTCATCCCGCGAACCACGCGAACCACCGTCGCCACGCGAACCACGGGAGTCGCGGTCACCGCGGGAGTCGCGGTCACCACGCGAACCACGGGAGTCGCGGTCGCCACGCGAACCACGCCCGCGCCCACCCGTCTCGCCGAGGTCCTCGATCTCCTCCGCGCCCAGACCCGCACGGGTCCGCTCGGCGCGCGGCAGGACACCCTTGGTGCCCGCCGGGATGTTCAGCTCCTCGTACAGGTGAGGGGAGCTGGAGTACGTCTCGACCGGGTCGCTGAAGCCCAGGTCCAGCGCCTTGTTGATCAGCTGCCAGCGCGGGATGTCGTCCCAGTCGACCAGCGTGATCGCGATGCCCTTGGCCCCCGCGCGGCCGGTGCGGCCGATGCGGTGGAGGTAGGTCTTCTCGTCCTCGGGCGACTGGTAGTTGATGACGTGCGTGACGCCCTCGACGTCGATGCCGCGCGCGGCGACGTCCGTGCAGACGAGCACGTCCACCTTGCCGTTGCGGAACGCCCGCAGGGCCTGCTCGCGCGCGCCCTGGCCGAGGTCGCCGTGGACGGCGCCCGAGGCGAAGCCGCGCTTCTGCAGCTGCTCGGCGATGTCGGCCGCCGTGCGCTTGGTGCGGCAGAAGACCATCGCGAGCCCGCGGCCGTCGGCCTGCAGGATGCGGGAGATCATCTCCGGCTTGTCCATGTTGTGCGCGCGGTAGACGAACTGCGCGGTGTTCGCGACGGTCTGGCCCTCGTCGTCCGGCGCGGTGGCGCGGATGTGCGTGGGCTGTGACATGTAGCGACGGGCGAGGCCGATGACCGCGCCGGGCATGGTCGCCGAGAAGAGCATCGTCTGGCGCTTCGGCGGCAGCATGTTGATGATCCGCTCGACGTCGGGCAGGAAGCCCAGGTCGAGCATCTCGTCGGCCTCGTCCAGGACGAGGCACTTGACGTGCTTGAGGTCGAGCTTGCGCTGGCCCGCGAGGTCGAGGAGACGACCGGGGGTGCCGACGACGATGTCGATGCCCTTCTTGAGGGCCTCGACCTGCGGCTCGTAGGCACGGCCGCCGTATATGGCGAGGACGCGGACGTTGCGCGCCTTGCCGGCGGTCAGCAGGTCGTTCGTCACCTGCTGGCACAGCTCGCGGGTGGGGACGACGATGAGGGCCTGCGGCGCCTCGGTCAGCTGCTCGGGCTTGGCGCGGCCCGCCTCGACGTCGGCGGGGACGATCACGCGCTCCAGGAGCGGGAGACCAAAGCCGAGCGTCTTGCCGGTGCCGGTCTTGGCCTGGCCGATGACGTCCTTGCCCGAAAGGGCGACGGGGAGCGTCATCTCCTGGATGGGGAAGGGGGTGATGATGCCGACGGCTTCAAGGGCTTCGGCTGTCTCGGGAAGAATCCCGAGCTCTCGGAAAGTCGTAGTCAGGGCTATGCCTCTTCTGTGAGACGCGGCGTGAGGCGAACGCTGGGGGTCGTGACCGTGCCACTACCGCCGGACGCTTGGGGGGCTGACCGGGGGCGCGGGACCACTGCCTGCGCTCGAGCGCTCTTACCGCTGAGGTTCCCTCCTCGTGCCGTACGCAGCTGCGCGTACCGCCCGGAGGGCTGTCGGGTCGGAGCCGATCGGGCCACCGACCGGGCATCCTCATTCGTACGGCCTGTCGAATATTCGGCAGGCGCATTACCACTGTACCCCGGAATCTCGCATGCGTGTCCGGCGAATTCGTCACATGGTCGTCGTCACACTGACCGATCAGCGGCCCACCCGTCACCGATCAGGGTCTGTTCAGGGAGTGACCAGGGCCTTACGCCTTACGGCAGGCGGGCTATTGTGCGTTTCATGGAGACGCCTGACACCGCCGCTGGATCCGCTGCCGAACCCCCCGCCGAAAACACCGCCGAAACCCCCGCCGAGCCCACCGGCGTCGCCGCCCAGGACTGGGCGAAGGCTTCCGCCGAGCCCCACTACCGCGCCGCGGTAGTGGACCTGCTGGGCGCGCTCGCCTACGGAGAGCTGGCGGCGTTCGAGCGGCTCGCGGAGGACGCGAAGCTGGCGCCGACGCTCGGCGACAAGGCGGAGCTGGCGAAGATGGCGTCGGCGGAGTTCCACCACTTCGAGCAGTTGCGGGACCGGCTCTCGGCGATCGGCGCGGAGCCGACCGAGGCCATGGAGCCCTTCGTGGCGGCGCTCGACGGCTTCCACCGGCAGACCGCGCCGTCCGACTGGCTCGAGGGCCTGGTCAAGGCGTACGTCGGCGACTCGATCGCCAGCGACTTCTACCGCGAGGTGGCGGCCCGCCTCGACGTCGATACGCGCGGACTCGTACTCGGCGTCCTCGACGACACCGGGCACGCGAGCTTCGCCGTGGAGAAGGTGCGGGCCGCGATCGATGCCGATCCGCGTCTGGGCGGGCGGCTCGCGCTGTGGGCGCGGCGGCTGATGGGCGAGGCCCTCTCGCAGTCGCAGCGGGTGGTCGCGGACCGGGACGCGCTCTCCACCATGCTCGTCGGGGGCGTCGCCGATGGGTTCGACCTCGCCGAGGTCGGACGGATGTTCTCCCGCATCACCGAGGCGCACACCAAGCGGATGGCGGCGCTGGGCCTGGCGGCCTAGCCGGTTCCCTTACGCCGTCTTCGGGCCTGGCGGCCCGGCACGCTCCCTTACGCCGTCGCTGAGCGGTGCATTCCGTTCCGGGTCGGGCGGATCAGCAGGGACAGCAGGGCCGCCGATACCGCCGCCGCTCCCAGGAGGGTCGCGGGGGCGTGGCCGGGGCCCAGCGCCATGTGTGTGATGAAGGCGCCGATGAGGGCGCCCGCCGGGCCCGTCGACAGGACGAGGCTGCGCGCGGGCAGCCGGTGCGCCATGCGGTGCGCGATGGCCCAGGACAGGGCGAAACCCAGCAGAGCGGAGCCGAGTGCTTCCAGAATCACGGTGATGCCCTCCCTCGCGGCCGGTGCGTGTCGGTCGTAGCCGGTGTACCCAAGGTGGCCGGAACGCAACCCTCCACGAACCGGCGGCCCCGCCCTCACCTCGTACGACAAGCAGGCCAACAGACAAGTACGGCCCGGTGGTTGAGAACCACCGGGCCGTACTCGTCCGCGCGTCCCACGGGCCCGCCCTACGGGCGTGTCCGCGGGCGTGTCCTACAGGGCGCTGAAGCCCACCTTGCGCGCCGTGGGCTCGCCGAGCTCCACGTACGCGAGGCGGTCGGCCGGAACCAGGACCTTGCGGCCGTGGTCGTCCACGAGGCTCAGCAGCGGCGACTTGCCGGTCAGCGCCTCGGACACCGCGTGCTCGACTTCCTCGGCACTCTGGCCGCTCTCCAGCACGATCTCGCGGGGCGCGTACTGCACGCCGATCTTGACCTCCACGGCTTTGTCCCTCCGACGGTCAGTCTGTGCGCGGCCGTCCGCGCCGTACCCAGCACACATTAGCCCGGTGAGGGGAGGCGGAAGGACCTGGCCATGAACGCCGGTAGCGAACACCGGACGGGAACAGAAAGGCGAGCGGTCAGTGGCCCTCGGTGCCGTGCAGCGGGAAGCCCGCGATGCCGCGCCACGCGAGCGACGTGAGCAGCCGCACCGCCTTCTCGCGCGGGACCGTGCTGCCGCTGGCCAGCCAGTACCGGGCGACCACCTGCGAGTACCCGCCGAGGCCGACGGCGAGGAGCATCGCCTCGTCCCTGGGCAGGCCGGTGTCCTCGGCGATGACCTCGCAGATCGCCTCCGCGCACTGAAGGGTGACGCGGTCCACGCGCTCGCGGACCGCCGCCTCGTTCGTCAGGTCCGACTCGAAGACCAGCCGGAAGGCGCCGCCCTCGTCCTCGACGTACGCGAAGTAGGCGTCCATCGTCGCGGCGACGCGCAGCTTGTTGTCCGTGGTGGACGCGAGCGCCGTGCGGACCGACTGGAGCAGTGACTCGCAGTGCTGGTCGAGCAGGGCCAGATAGAGGTCGAGCTTGCCGGGGAAGTGCTGGTAGAGCACCGGCTTGCTGACCCCGGCGCGCTCGGCGATGTCGTCCATCGCGGCCGCGTGGTAACCCTGTGCGACGAAAACTTCCTGGGCCGCGCCGAGAAGTTGATTGCGTCGGGCACGGCGCGGCAGGCGTGTGCCCCGCGGGCGTGCCGCCTCTGTCTGCTCGATGGCTGTCACGCCGCCTCCCAATCGTCCGATGTGCGGTGTGCGCCGCGCCGCCATCGTACTTTTCGGTAACAGTGATGTGCGCGGTGCGGGCGCAGAATTTCACGGACTGGACCGCCGCGGCCGGGGTGCGCGGCGGTGCGTAGCGGGGCAAACACGGTCAGGTCGATGTCGGCCCCGGCTCCTCGCCCCCCACCGGCGCCCCGGCCCTCCCGGCACCCTCAGCGGTAGTCGTCCTCGTCGAGGCGGACCACACGGGCCTGCTCCACGAGGTCGGCTTCGCTGGCGGCGTCCGGGTCGGCGTCCTGGAGGGAGTCGTCCCTGCTGGGGGCGAGATCGGTGTGCTGCTCCGCGGTGTCCGCCTCCGGGGCCTCCACGCCGGCCTCGGCGTCGGTCGCGTCCTCTTCCGTCTCGAAGGTCTCGGGATCGGTCGGGTCGACACTCATGTATGGCTCTCTTCCCTTGCGGTACTGGTGGCCCTTCGTGATGCGAGTGCCCTGTTCGCCCGCTTTCTATGAGCGTAGGAGAGACCCGGATCAGGCGCTATGCGATCCGGGCATGATCAGGGCGCCATCCGCGTGCGATCTGTGACCGCGAACACGTGAACCCCCGCGTGATCGTCTCGTAACATTGCCGCATGCCTTCGACCGAGCTGCCGAACCTGCTGGCCGCCACCGCCGCGCCCAAGCCCGGTGCCGTAGCGGTCGCGGAGGGGGAGCGGCTCGGTTCGGTCGGGCTGCCCGGACTCACGCTGACCGTGCGCTCGCGGCCCTCCGTCCGCCCCGGACTCCCGCCCGCGCTCTTCGTGCACGGCCTCGGCGGCTCCTCGCAGAACTGGTCGGCCCTGATGCCGCTTCTCGAGGACGTCGTCGACTGCGAGGCGATCGACCTGCCGGGGTTCGGGGACTCGCCCCCGCCGGACGACGGCGACTACTCGATCACCGGACACGCGCGCGCCGTCATCCGCTACCTCGACGCGAGCGCCCGCGGCCCCGTCCATCTCATCGGGAACTCCCTCGGCGGCGCCATCACGACGCGCGTCGCCGCGGTCCGCCCCGATCTCGTGCGTACGTTGACCCTGGTCTCGCCCGCGCTGCCCGAGCTGCGGGTGCAGCGCACGGCGCTGCCGACCGGCCTGGTCGCGGTGCCCGGGGTCGCCGCGCTCTTCGCCCGGCTCACCAGGGAGTGGACGGCCGAGCAGCGGGTGCGCGGCGTGATGGGGCTCTGTTACGGCGACCCGGACAAGGTCACCCCGGAGGGCTTCAGCGCGGCGGTCCGCGAGATGGAGCGCAGGCTCCAGCTCCCCTACTTCTGGGACGCGATGACGCGCACGGCCCGCGGGATCGTGAACGCGTACACCCTGGGCGGCCAGCACGGGCTCTGGCGGCAGGCCGAGCGGGTGCTCGCGCCGACCCTGCTCGTCTACGGCGGGCGCGATCTGCTCGTCTCGTTCCGCATGGCACGCAGGGCGGCCGCCGCGTTCCGTGACTCGCGGCTGCTGACGCTGCCCGACGCGGGGCATGTGGCGATGATGGAGGACCCGCAGAGCGTGGCCACGGGCTTCCGTGAACTCCTCGTCGACCTGGGGGAGTTGAGCGCACCTCGCGCTCGGATCGTCCGTGACACCTGCGACCTCAGTGACTCGCGCACGGGTTCGGGGAGCTGAGGCGGCGCGTGGGACGACATAGCCGCCGCGGTCCGGCGGGCGCGACTGGTGGTACGAGCGGTCCGGGTGTTCCGCCGACGCAGGGTGCGGGCGCTGGTGCCGGTGCCGGTGCCGACGCGCGGCCGGGTCCGGGTCCCGGTACCGGTCGCCGTCGGCGCGCGTCCGGCGGGGAGGACACGCCCGCGCACGGCACGCCGCAGGCGACGCCGCCCCACGGGGTTCCGGAGGTCCGCGGCGGGCACCCCGAGCAGCGGGAGCCCGGCGGCGGCTGGGGCGATGTCTCCGATACGGCGTCGGGGCCCCGCATACCGGGACCCCGGCAGGATCGTTCCGCCCCTCGCCAGGACTACATGGACGCCTTTCCCGGCGACGACCGGCACCGCGACGACCCGAACGGCGACGACCCGCACCGCAACGACCCGCACCACGGAGACCCGTACGCCTCCGTCACCGACTGGAACGACGTCCCCGAGCCCCGGAGCGAAGACGGCAGCTCCTCCAAGGGCTCCGACTCCGGCTCCGGCTCCGACGCCGAGGTCGAAGGCGGCAGGAAGATCGACCGGACCCGCGTCCTCACCGGCATCGCGGCCGCCGCCGTGACCTTCGTGCTCGGGGTCGTCATGGCGGGGCAGGTCACCGGCGGCGGGGGCGGTTCCGACGCCCGTCCCAAGGCCGCCCCCGGCGGCGGCGCGCGCGACACCGACGATCCCGCCTCGCGCTCCGACGAGCGTCCGGCGCCGCTGCGGGACCCCGCCGAGAAACCGGACAAGGCCCCGGTGACGTACGACCAGAAAATGGGTGAGAAATACCCGCTGGACGCGAAGCTCAAGGCGTCCGGCGACTTCGAGGCGATCGCCGGATTCGACAAGGCACCCGGAAAGGGGCAGCTTTTCCGTTACCGCGTCGACGTCGAGAAGGGGCTCGGTCTCGACGGCCCGCTCTTCGCCCAGGCCGTGCAGAAAACCCTGAACGACGACCGGAGTTGGGCGCACGGCGGAGCCCGCGCCTTCGAGCGGATCTCGTCGGGCAAGCCCGATTTCGTCATTACGCTGGCGAGCCCGGGAACCACCGCGGCCTGGTGCGCGAAATCCGGCCTCGATACGACCCAGGACAATGTGTCGTGCGATTCCGCGGCGACGGACCGCGTGATGATCAACGCTTATCGGTGGGCGCAGGGCGCCAAGACCTACGGCGACGAGGTCAAGAAGGAATTCGGCAACGCCATCCACCCCTACCGCCAGATGCTGATCAACCACGAGGTCGGCCACCGGCTCGGCTTCAACCACACGGACTGCACGAAGGACGGGGACCTCGCGCCCGTCATGCAGCAGCAGACCAAGTTCCTGGAGCACGACGGCATCAAGTGCAAGGCCAACCCCTGGGCGTTCCCCAAGAGTTGAGCCCCGACGGCGCCCGTCCGCCGTAGCCGGGTCCCCAAAGGCGGCCGCCCGCCGTGGCGGCGGTCGCTTTGACATCCGTCGGAAGTTCGTTCATATTTCTGCGCATGTCGAACCGTCACGCCCCTTCGAGCGCAGCCATCGAGCTGACGCTGCTCGGCGTGACCGCGCTCTGCGTGGCCGACATCCACTGTCGCTGACGCCCGCCCCGGCGAGTGCGTCGCGATTTCCGCAGCCCTGTGCTGCCCTGTTTCCCCCGCGCCTTCCCGGGGTCAGCTCTGCTTCATTTCCGCTGATCCGCTGCCCTTCGCGCAGCGTTTTTCCCGAGAGGCCTCCTCCGATGAGTCGATCGTCCGTCATAGCCCGCCGCGTGGCAGCAACATCCGTCAGCCTGGTCCTGGTATCGGGCGCCGCCGCCTGCGCGGGCCCGAAGGACAACGACGCCAGGAGCGGCGGTGGAAAGTCGGCCAAGGGCGGCACGCTCACCGTCCTCAACCGCGACCCGCACACCGATTTCGACCCCGCACGGCTCTACACCTCCGGCGGCGGAAACGTGCCGAGCCTCGTCTTCCGCACGCTGACCACCCGCAACCGCGAGGACGGTGCCAAGGGCGCGGAGGTCGTCCCCGACCTCGCCACCGATCTGGGCAAGCCGAGCAAGAACGCCACGGTGTGGACGTACACCCTGAAGAAGGGGCTCAAGTACGAGGACGGCACGCCGATCACCTCCGCCGACGTGAAGTACGGCATCGAGCGCTCCTTCGCCGCCGAACTCAGCGGTGGCGCGCCCTACTTGAGGGACTGGCTCATCGGCGGCGACAAGTACCAGGGCCCCTACAAGGACAAGAGCGGCAAGGGGCTCGCGTCGATCGAGACGCCCGACGAACGGACCATCGTCTTCCATCTGAACAAGCCCGAGGGCGAGTTCCCCTATTTGGCCACCCAGACGCAGTTCACTCCCGTCCCCAAGAGCAAGGACAAGGGCACGAAGTACGAGGAGCACCCGCTCTCCTCCGGGCCCTACAAGGTCGTCAAGAACGAGAACGACGGGGAGCGGCTGCGCCTGGAACGCAATCCGCACTGGTCCGCGGAGACCGACGAGGAGCGCAAGGCCTACCCGGACGTCATCGACGTACGCTCCGGCCTCGACTCGTCCGTCATCAACCAGCGGCTCTCCGCGAGCCAGGGCGCCGACGCCGCCGCCGTCACCACCGACACCAACCTCGGCCCGGCCGAACTCGCCAAGGTCGCCGGCGACAAGGAACTCGCCTCGCACGTCGGCACAGGACACTTCGGGTACACGAACTACCTCGCCTTCAACCCGAAGGTGAAGCCCTTCGACGACCCCAAGGTGCGCCAGGCCATCTCGTACGCCGTCGACCGCTCCTCGGTGGTCAACGCCGCGGGCGGCTCCTCGCTCGCCGAGCCCGCGACGACGTATCTGCCGAACCAGAAGTCCTTCGGATACACGAAATACGACCACTTCCCGGCGGGCCCGAACGGCAACCCGAAGAAGGCCAGGGAGCTGCTGAAGAAGGCCGGTCACAAGAACGGCCTGACCATCACGCTCACCCATTCCAACGCCAAGGACTTCGAGACCAGCCCCGAGATCGCCACCGCCATCCAGGACGCCCTGAAGAAGGCCGGAATCACCGTCAAGCTCCAGGGACTCGAAGAGAACGACTACAACGACAAGACGCACAGCGCCAAGGACGAGCCCGGCCTCTTCCTCGCCCACTGGGGCGCCGACTGGCCCTCCGGCGGCCCCTTCCTCGCCCCGATCTTCGACGGCCGGCAGATCGTGAAGGACGGCGCCAACTTCAACTCCGGCTTCCTGAACGACAAGTCCGTCAACGACGAGATCGACGAGATCAACAAGCTCACCGACCTCGACGCCGCCGCCGTGCGCTGGGGCGCCCTCGACAAGAAGATCGGCGAGAAGGCGCTGACCGTGCCGCTCTTCCACCCCGTCTACAAGCGGCTCTACGGCAAGGACGTCAAGAACGTCGTCGTCAGTGACTGGACCGGTGTGCTCGACGTCTCCCAGGTCGCGGTGAAGTAGTCGTGACGATCTTCTGGCGGCGGCTGCGCGAGCAGCGCGCCGCCCTCGTCGCGGCGGCCGTCGTCGCGCTGCTCGCCCTCGTGGCGCTCGCCGCGCCGCTGCTCACGGTCCTGGAGGGCCAGGACCCCACCACCTACCACCCGGATCTCATCGACTCGGCGCGCGGCGGCGTGCCGGTCGGCCCGTTCGGCGGGATCAGCGGCGAGCACTGGCTCGGCGTCGAACCCCAGACCGGACGCGACCTCTTCGCCCGCCTGGTGTACGGGGCCCGGGTCTCGCTCGGCGTCGCGCTCGCCGCGACCGTCGTACAGGTGGCCGTCGGCGTCGCGGTCGGCATCGCGGCCGGGTTCGGCAACCGCTGGGTGGACCAGGTGCTCAGCCGCGCCACCGACGTCATCGTCGCCCTGCCGCTGATGGTCCTCGCGCTCGCCCTGATGGCGGTCGTGCCGGACGGCTTCCCGCGGCCCGTGCTCGTCGCCCTCGTCATCGGCCTCGTCGCCTGGGGCAACATGGCCAAGATCGTGCGCGCGCGGACCGTCACGCTCAAGGAACTCGACCACGTGGCCGCGGCACGGCTCAGCGGCTGGGGCCCCGTACACATCGCCCGGCGCGAACTGCTGCCCGCGCTCGCCGCGCCCGTCATCACGTACGCGGCCCTCCTCGTGCCCACCAACATCACGGTCGAGGCCGCGCTCTCCTTCCTCGGCGTCGGCGTGAAGCCGCCGACCCCGTCGTGGGGGCAGATGCTCACGGCCGCGGACGTCTGGTACCAGGCGGCGCCGCAGTATCTGCTCCTCCCCGCGGGCGCGCTCTTCGTGACCGTCCTCGCGCTCACCGTCCTCGGCGACGGCGTGCGCACGGCGCTCGACCCGCGGGCCGCCTCCCGGCTGCGCGTCGGCACGGGCCGCAAGCGGGAGGCCCGGGCATGACCGGCCTGACACGGCTCTCCGCCTTCCTCCTGCGGCGCTTTCTCGGCGCCCTGAGCACGCTCCTCGCCCTCTCGGTGATCATCTACGTCGTGTTCTACGTCGCTCCCGGCGACGTCGCCCAGATCACCTGCGGCCCCCGCTGCTCACCCGCGCAGGTCCAGCAGGTCGCCGAGCAATTGCGCCTCGACGACCCGCTCTACGTCCGCTACTGGGACTTCCTCCAAGGCGTCTTCGCCGGCCACGACTACTCGACCGGCACCGGTGTGGAGCACTGCGAGGCGCCCTGCCTCGGCGTCTCCTACCAGAGCGACCAGCAGGTCACCGCGCTGATCGTGGCGAAGCTGCCGATCACCGCCTCGCTGGCGCTGGGCGCGATGGCGATGTGGCTGATCCTGGGCGTGGGCACCGGCGTGCTCTCCGCCTGGCGGCGCGGCAGGATCAGCGAGCGCGTTCTGACCGCCGTCACGCTCGCGGGCACCGCCACGCCCGTCTTCGTGATCGGCCTGCTGCTGATGATCGTCGTCTGCGGACAGCTCCAGTGGCTGCCCTTCCCGCAGTACACCGACTTCGGCGACGACCCGGCGCAGTGGGCCTGGAACCTGCTCCTGCCCTGGCTCTCGCTCGCGCTGATCGAGGCCGCCAAGTACGCGCGGCTGACCCGCTCCTCGATGCTGGAGACGCTCGCCGACGACCATGTGCGGACCTTTCGCGCGTACGGCGTCGGGGAGCGGTCGATCATCGGCAAGCACGCGTTGCGGGGAGCGGTGGCGCCCGTCATCGCCCTGACCGCCAACGACGTCGGGTCGATGTTCGGCGGCGCGGTGCTGAGCGAGACCCTGTTCGGCCTCCCCGGGCTCGGGCGCGAACTCGTGCACGCGGTGAAGGTCGTCGACCTGCCGGTGGTGGTCGGCCTCGTCATGGTCACCGGCTTCTTCGTGGTGCTCGCCAATGCCGTCGCGGACGTGCTGTACGCGGTGGCCGACCGACGGGTGGTGCTGTCATGACTCTCGTCCAAGTGACGGACCTGAGTGTGGAGTTCGGGTCCGGAGTGCGGGCCGTCGACGGACTCTCCCTCACCCTGGAGGAGGGCGGCGCGCTCGCCCTCGTCGGTGAGTCGGGGTCCGGCAAGTCGACCGTCGCGTCCGCGCTGCTCGGGCTCCACCGGGGCACGGGCGCGCGCGTCGACGGATCGGTGCGGGTCGCGGGCATCGACGTACAGAAGGCCTCGGAGGCGGAGCTGCGGCGGCTGCGCGGCGGGAAGGCCGCGATGGTCTTCCAGGACCCGCTCTCCTCCCTCGACCCGTACTACGCGGTGGGCGACCAGATCGCCGAGGTGCACCGCGTGCACACCGGGGCTTCCCGGCGCGCGGCACGCGCGCGTGCCGTGGACGTGCTCGACCGGGTCGGCATTCCCGACGCCGTACGCCGCTCGCGCTCACGCCCGCACGAGTTCAGCGGCGGCATGCGCCAACGCGCGCTCATCGCCATGGCGTTGGCGTGCGAGCCCGCGCTCCTGATCGCCGACGAGCCGACCACCGCCCTCGACGTCACCGTCCAGGCCCAGATCCTCGACCTGCTGCACACGCTGCGGGAGGAGACCGGCATGGGCCTGCTCCTGGTCACCCACGACGTGGGGGTCGCGGCCGAGAGCGCCGAGCAGGTCCTTGTCATGCGGGGCGGGCGCGCGGTGGAGCGGGGCGCGGTGCGGGATGTCCTCGCGGCGCCCCGGGAGCCGTACACCCGGGAGCTGCTGGGGGCCGTGCCGCGGGTGGACGCGCCGGTGGCGGTTGCGCCGGCGCGGGCCGTGAAGGGGGCGGGCGAGGGCGTGCCCGGGCCGGTGGTGCTGGAAGCGGTCGGGCTGCGGCGGGAGTTCGGGCGCGGCAAGCGTGCGGTGACCGCCGTCGACGATGTCTCGCTCACCGTCCGCCGCGGGGAGACCCTCGGCATCGTGGGGGAGAGCGGCAGCGGCAAGACGACGCTCGGGCGCATGCTCGTGGGGCTGCTCGAACCGAGCGCGGGGCTTCTGCGGCATGGGGGTGCGGAGGGGCCTGGGGGTGCGGAGGGCTCGGGGGGCGCGGTGGGCTCCGGGGGCTGGGCGGGTCCGGGTGGCCGGGTGGATCTCGGCGATCGGGTGGGCCTCGGCGGCCGGGTGGATCCCGGGGTGCAGATGGTGTTCCAGGACCCCGTCTCCTCCCTCAATCCGCGCCGCTCGATCGGCGAGTCCGTCGCCGACCCGCTGCGCGCGCGGGGCGAGAGCGACGCCTTCGTACGCGGACGGGTGCGCGAGCTGCTTGAGCGCGTCGGACTCGAACCGGCGTACTACGACCGCTACCCGCACGAGTTCAGCGGCGGGCAGCGGCAGCGCGTCGGCATCGCGCGTGCGCTCGCCGCCGAGCCGCGCATCATCGTGTGCGACGAACCGGTGTCCGCGCTCGACGTGACCACGCAGGCCCAAGTGGTCGGCCTGCTCGGCCGGTTGCAGCGGGAGCTGGGGCTCGCGCTCGTCTTCATCGCGCACGACCTCGCGGTCGTACGCCAGGTCAGCGACCGGGTCGCGGTGATGAGGCGGGGCCGGATCGTCGAGTACGGAACCGTCGACCAGGTCTACGGCTCGCCGCGGGACCCGTACACCAGGCGGCTGCTCGCGGCCGTCCCCTCGCTCGATCCCGAGGCCGCCGCGCGGCGGCGCGAGGCCCGCAGGGAACTGGCCGCAGCCTGACTCTCCGTGAAGAAGGAGGGGCTTCTGAGCGCTTCTGAGGCGCTATAGCGCGACAGAACGCTACCGGCGCGGGAAAGTTACGGCCGTTCACCCCTTTTGGTGGCGCGATGGACAACCGTCCGTCGCGCCACCGGCATGACCGCATACGTTCGTCCCGCTGTGAGCCGCCGACCAACGGCGGCTCCCCAGACGGGAGATCGGGGGTGCGCTCGTGCGCGTTGCACTGCTTACGGAGGGTGGCTACCCATATGTGGGTGGTGAGGGCCGGCTCTGGTGCGACCGGCTCGTGCGCGGGCTCGGGCAGCACGAGTTCGATGTCTACGCGCTCAGCCGCGACGAGCGGCAGGAGGCGCGGGGCTGGGTCGGACTCCCGCCCCAGGTCGCCCGGGTGCGCACGGCGCCGCTGTGGACCGCCGACGACCGGGCACTCCGCTCCGCCGGACCCCACGGCGGGCGCGGGCGGCGGGCGCGGCGCCGGTTCACGGAGTGCTTCGGGGAACTGGCGGATGTGGTGTGCCGGGGCGGGGCGGGGGGCGCGGGGCGGGAGGCCGCACCGGAGGCCGGCTCCGGCCATGTGGCGGACCGTTTCGCCAACGCCCTCTACGGCCTCGCCGAACTCGCCCGCGACGAGGGCGGACTTGTCGGCGCGCTGCGCTCGGAGGCCGCCGTGCGCGCCCTGGAGAGCGCCTGCCGCGCGCCCGGCGCACTGCGCGCCGCCCGCACCGCACGCGTCTGCGACCTGCTCGTCGCCGCCGGCCTGATCGAACGGGCGCTGCGACCCCTCTCCCTCGACTGGTACGACGACGACGCGCTCGGCGCGGCCGACCTCTGCCACGCCGCGTCCGGCGGGCCCGCGGCGCTGCCCGGACTGCTCGCCAGGCACTTCGCGGGTGTGCCGCTGCTCGTCACCGAGTACGGCGTACAGCTGCGCGCCCACCACCTCGCCGCGGGCGACATGGACCTGAGCGCGCCGGCCCGGGCGCTGCTCGCCTCCTTCCACGGCCTCCTCGCCGCCGAGGTCTACGGCCAGGCCGTGCTGGTCACCCCCGGCAACACCCACGCCCGCCGCTGGCAGGAGCGGTGCGGCGCCGACCGGGCCAAGCTGCGCACGGTCTACCCCGGCATGGAGTCCGGCCGCTTCTCGGAGATCGGCGAGCGGGGCTACGACGACCTCGGCGCCGCCCACCGCACCCTCCTGTGGGTCGGCCGCGTCGAGCCCGCCAAGGACCTGATCTCGCTGCTCCACGCCTTCGCCGAGGTCCGCAGGGAGGAGCCGAAGGCACGCCTGCGGATCGTCGGGGCGCCCGCCGAGGGGCGTGAGGCCGTGGACTACCTCGCCCAGTGCCGGGCGCTCGCCGCGCAGCTCTTCCCCGACGAGGCGGAGGGGGCGCACGCCGTCGGCGACAACCCCGTCTCCTTCGAGGAGGTCGGCGGACCCGAGTTGCCGGACCTCGCCGACGCGTATGCCGCGGGCGCGGTGGTGGTGCTCTCCAGCGTCGTCGAAGGCTTCCCGATCAGCCTGGTCGAGGCCATGTTCTGCGGGCGCGCGACCGTCTCGACGGATGTCGGCGCGGTGGTGGAGGTCATCGGCGGCACGGGGCTCGTCGTACCGCCGCGCAATCCGCGGGCGCTCGCGGAGGCGTGCGTGGCGCTCCTGCGCGACCCCACGCGCTGCGCGCGCCTGGGTGCGGCGGCGCGGGCGCGGGCGCTCGAACTCTTCACCGTGGAGCAGAACGTCGCGGCATTTCGCGGCATTTACCTGGAAATCGTCTCGCACTGCCCGGTGCGGAGGGACGCATTGGACGAGGCGGGCGAGCCGGTCCCCTTCGCGCACCCGGCCGAGGCGTATGTGCCGGGGCGGTGGGCGGCCGCGGTCGGCCCCCACCAGGTGGATGAACGGGAGCAGTTGAAGGGGGCGGTCGTATGAGGCGGCAGGAGTGTGCGGGGGGCGTGGACGTACCGAGGACCCCGGCGGGGGCGAGCGGGTGGGACTCCCGCTCCGAGGAACTACTGGCGGCCACGGCGCTGACACCGGTCCACCGGGAGCCCCCGGCACTGCCGGGCACCGGTGACGCACCCCTCTGGGGGCGGTCCCTTCCTGACTTCGGGGAGGGGGATCTCTGGGGCGGTGGGGATCGCGGCGATGACGACGAGGGAGACAGCGGATGGGATACGCGCGGGCGCGCGGGGGGCGTGCGAGGCGAGGCGGGTGACCTCGGGGGAGCCTGCGGGGCGGACGTCAGTGGTGCGGATGCCGGAGGGGGCGTCCGCGGGGCCGACGCCGGCGGGGAAGCCCGCGGGGCCGACGCCGGGCGGGGGTGTGGCGAGCGGGGCCGGACGCCCAGGGGCGAGGCTCGCGGTGCCGCCGACCCCGTGAAGGCCCTGATGCACCGGCACCGCGACCTGTGCGCACGGGCCGTCGACCCGCTGGAGATCGCCGCGGGGCTCGAGGCGCACGGCGTCACCGACCGGGCCGCCGCTCGCTACCGGCACCGGGACGTGTTCGCCCTCGCCGAGGAGATGTACGCGCGCGTGCCCCGCGCCGACGATGACGGCAGCCGAGTCCGCTCCGGCGCCAGGACCGACGTACGCGACGCGCCCGAAGTACGCCCCGGGTGGGCCCTGTTCGCGCTGCTGCCCGGCGCGGCGTGCGCGGCGGCCCTGGCGGGGACCGGCCTGACCACCGGGGCCCCACGGGCCGCGGCGGCGATCGGCGGCGCGCTCGCCGTCGCCCTGGCGCTGCAGATAGCCCTGCGGAACGGACCACTGCGCGCCACCACCCCCCTGACGCCCGCCACGCGCGCGTGGCTGTGCTGGCTCATCGCGTACGCCCTGCTCGGTGACGGACTGCTGCGGAGCGCCGTCGAGGGCGGCCCCGACGGCCCCGGCGACCTCTGGGTGCCCGCCGTCGCCGCGGCGCTCGGCCTCACCCTCGCCGTCGCCCCCGCGACCTGGTGCGCCCGGCTCTTCGCCGTACAGGCCAAGAGGCGGCTCGGGGCCAGCCGCGGGCTCGACGAATTCGCCGCCTCCGCAAGGCCGCTGCTGCTCGGCGTCCTCGCGCTGTTCCTCACCGCCCTCGGGGCGTCACTCGCGGCGGCGCGGGCGGTGGCGGACGCGGCGCAGGCGGTGGCGGACGCGCTGCCCGCCACCCCCGGCAGCCCCTCGGCCCTTGCCGGGGCCGGTGCACTGGGCGCCCTGCTGCTGCTCGCCCGGCTGCTCGGCGTGTACGGCTTCACACGCGCCCCCGCCCTGCTGCTCGGCGCCACCGGGGCCTGCGAAGTGGCGGCGCCCGCCCTGGTGTTCGCGGGGCGCCTGCCGGGCTGCGACGCGCTGGCGGCACCCGTCACGGCGGCCGTCGACGCCTGGGGCCCCGGCATCGTCCCCGCCACCGCGTGCGGGGCCGCCGCCCTCGCCCTCCTGATCCACGCGGCCAGGACCCTGACCCTGGCTTCGGCCCACGCCGGCCCCGGCGCCGCGACGTAAGCCGCACCCCACAGACCGACACGACCACTCTCCCGCGGGGCCGACACCGCGGGCCGGACCCCGTGACCCACGGCAACACCTCGAAGGAGAACACCAGATGACCACCCGCAGCCGTCTCCGCCTCCGAGCGGCCACCCCGGGAGGCGCCCGATGAGGGTGCTGCTGATCGGAGCCAACGGATACCTCGGCCGGTTCGTCGCAGACCGGCTGCTCGCCGACCCCGCGGTGCAGCTCACCGCCCTCGGCCGCGGCGACGACTCGGACGTACGGTTCGACCTCGCCAGCGGCAGCCCGGGCGCGCTCACGCGCTTCCTGGACGCCGTCCACCCGGGCGTCGTCATCAACTGCGCCGGCGCCACCCGCGGCGGAGCCCGCGAGCTGACCCGGCACAACACCGTCGCCGTCGCCACCATCTGCGAGGCCCTGCGCCGCAGCGGCTGCGGGGCGCGGCTCGTGCAGCTCGGCTGCGGCGCCGAGTACGGACCGAGCCAGCCGGGTTCCTCCACCGCGGAGGACGCCGTGCCGAGGCCCGGCGGGCCCTACGGCGTCAGCAAGCTCGCCGCGACCGAACTCGTGCTCGGCTCCGGCCTCGACGCCGTCGTCCTGCGGGTCTTCTCGCCCGCCGGGCCCGGCACGCCCGCCGGATCACCGCTCGGACGGCTCGCCGAGGCCATGCGGCGCGCGATGCAGGCGGGCGACGGCGAGCTGAAGCTCGGCGGCCTCGGCGTGCAGCGGGACTTCGTCGACGTACGCGATGTGGCGCGGGCCGTGCACGCGGCCTCGCTCTCCGCCGCCCAGGGCATCGTGAACATCGGCGCGGGCCGCGCCGTGCGGCTGCGCGACGCGGCCGCCGTGCTCGCCCGCGTCGCCGGATACGGCGGCGCCCTGCACGAACTCGACCAGGTCCCCGTGCGGGCGGCCATCGGCCACCCCCGCGGCGAGGCGGAACACGGCGCCCCGACCGCGTACCCCTACCCGGACGGCTGCGGCAGCTGGCAGCAGGCCGATGTGCGCACCGCACGCGACCGGCTCGGCTGGCGGCCCCGCATCAACCTCGAAGAGTCGCTCGCCGACATCTGGATGGAGGCCGCATGCCGCATCTGACCAGGACAACGAGGGGCGCCGCCGACACCGGCGTACGCACCGGATTCGGCATCCCGGGCTTCGCCCACCCGCTCGTCGCCCCCGTCGAATGGGGCGAACTCACCCGGCCAGGCACCCCTTTGAAGTGGGTTGTCCTGAATGTCGCGAACGGCCCGGGTGATCGGCCCGACCCGCACTGCCTGGAAGCGGCGGGACGCCTGCGGAACGCGGGCGTCCGCGTCCTCGGCCACCTCGACGCGCGGCACGGCGCACGCCCCTTCGGGGAACTCGTCTCCGACGCGCACCGCTTTCTCGACTGGTACCAGGTCGACGGCTTCTCGCTGGACCGCTGTCCCACGGAGCGGACCGCCCTCCCGGAGGTGCACAGGACCGTCACCACGCTGCGCGCCCTCGTCGACCACGCGCACATCGTGCTCGGCCACGGGACGCATCCGTATCCCGGATATGCCGAAACGGGCGACCAGTTGGTGACCTTCGCGGGCTCCTGGAGCGATTACCGCTGGTCACAGGTGGCGGAGTGGACCGCCGACTATCCGCCCGACCGTTTCTGCCACTTCGTGCACGGCATGCCGCGCGGGCACCTGGAGGAGGCGCTGCGCATCGCCCGCTGGCAGGGCGCCTCGACGATCTACTTCACCGACCGGGTCGACGGGGCGGGCGCGGGGGACCCTTGGGAGTCCATGCCCGGTTACTGGGACGAAATCGTCTCGCGTATCGGAACGGGTGTCTCGGAATGAAGGGGGGCGTGGCAGTGTTACGGAGAGAACAACCGTTCCGAAATAACGACCAACGGAGTCCCCGTGTCGCTGCCACCCCTGGTCGAGCCCGCCTCTGAGCTCACCGTCGACGAGGTCCGCAGGTACTCCCGCCACCTGATCATCCCGGATGTCGGGATGGACGGGCAGAAGCGGCTGAAGAACGCCAAGGTGCTGTGTGTCGGCGCCGGTGGCCTCGGGTCCCCGGCGCTGATGTACCTGGCCGCGGCCGGTGTCGGCACGCTCGGCATCGTCGAGTTCGACGAGGTCGACGAGTCCAACCTCCAGCGGCAGATCATCCACAGCCAGGCGGACATCGGCCGCTCGAAGGCGCAGTCCGCGAAGGACTCGGTCCTCGGCATCAACCCGTACGTGAACGTGATCCTCCACGAAGAGCGGCTCGAGGCCGACAACGTGATGGACATCTTCGGCCAGTACGACCTGATCGTCGACGGCACGGACAACTTCGCGACGCGCTACCTGGTCAACGACGCGTGCGTGCTCCTCAACAAGCCGTACGTGTGGGGCTCCATCTACCGCTTCGACGGCCAGGCGTCGGTCTTCTGGTCCGAGCACGGCCCCTGCTACCGCTGCCTCTACCCGGAGCCCCCGCCGCCCGGCATGGTCCCCTCCTGCGCCGAGGGCGGCGTGCTCGGCGTGCTGTGCGCGTCGATCGGCTCCATCCAGGTCACCGAGGCGATCAAGGTCCTCACGGGCACGGGCGAGCCGCTGGTCGGCCGCCTGATGATCTACGACGCCCTGGAGATGCAGTACCGCCAGGTCAAGGTCCGCAAGGACCCCGACTGCGCGGTCTGCGGCGAGAACCCCACCGTCACCGAACTCATCGACTACGAGGCCTTCTGCGGCGTCGTCTCCGAGGAGGCCCAGGAGGCGGCGGCCGGCTCGACGATCACTCCCAAGCAGCTCAAGGAGTGGATCGACGAGGGCGAGAACATCGAGATCATCGACGTCCGCGAGATCAACGAGTACGAGATCGTCTCGATCCCCGGCGCCAAGCTGATCCCCAAGAACGAGTTCCTCATGGGCACCGCCCTGGAGAGCCTGCCGCAGGACAAGAAGATCGTCCTGCACTGCAAGACGGGTGTCCGCAGTGCGGAAGTCCTCGCCGTCCTGAAGTCGGCGGGCTTCTCGGACGCGGTGCACGTGGGCGGCGGCGTGATCGGCTGGGTCCACCAGATCGAGCCCGAGAAGCCGGTCTACTAGGTCTGTCAGGTCTGTCAGGTCTGTCAGGCGAAAGGCCCCGCGCCATCCGGTGCGGGGCCTTCGTCATGTGCCGATCAGGACTCGCAGACCTTGCCGTCCTTCGGGGCCTTGCCGTTCAGCAGGTAGTCGTCGACCGTGTCGTCCACGCAGTCGCTGCCGTTGCCGTACGCGCCATGGCCCTCGCCCTTCCAGGTCATGTGGACGCCCACGCCCTTGCCCAGCTCGTCCGCCATCTTGCGGGCGCCCTCGTAGGGGGTCGCCGGGTCGCCGGTGTTGCCGATGACCAGGATCGGGGCCGCGCCCGGGGCGCTCACCTCGGGGGAGTCGTGCAGTCCGGCCACCGGCCACTCGTGGCACCAGCCCGCGGTGTCCCAGGCCATGAACTTCCCGAAGACCGGCGAGATCTCACGGAACCGGTCCAGCCGCTTCTTGGCCTCCTCCGGAGTGGACCGCGCCTTGGCGTCCAGACAGGAGATCGCCCGCTGCGCGTGGCTCTGCGTGCTGTAGCGGCCGGAGGGGTCGCGTTCGTTGTACGCGTCGGCGAGCTGGAGCAGGGTCGAGCCGTCGCCCTTCTCGGCGTCCTGGAGGCCGCGGGTGAGCATGGGCCAGGTCTGCTTGCTGTAGAGCGTGACCAGGATGCCGGTGCTCGCCAGGGACTCGGTCAGCTTCCGGTCGCCCGACGTGCGCATCGGCTCGGCGTCCAGCCGGTCGAAGAGCTTCGCTATCTTCGCGGCGCCCGCCTCGGGGTCCTGGCCGCGGGACTTGAAGTAGTTCTCGAGGGCGCGCTGAAAGCCCCGCGCCTGGTTCTCCGCGTGGCCGACCGCGTCCGCGCTGGGGTCGACGACCGCGTCCATGGCGAGGCGGCCGACGCGCTTGGGGAACAGGTGCGCGTACGTACCACCCAGCTCGGTGCCGTACGAGATGCCCATGTAGTGCAGCTTGTCGTCGCCGAGGACCTGGCGCATGAGGTCCATGTCGCGGGCGGCCTCGACGGTCGACACATGGCCGATGAGCTTCTTCGCGCCGCGCGCGCAGCCCGCCCCGAACTCCGCCGCGTCCTGGAAGTACGCCTTCTCCTCGGCCGGGGTGTCCGGCGTGAGGTCGACCTTCTCCTCGGCGGCCTGGGTGGCCTTGTCGTCGCGGCAGCGCAGACCCTCGCTGGCGCCGACCCCGCGCGGGTCGAAGCTCACCAGGTCGTACCGCTCGCGCAGCGAGTCGTACATGTCGGCGAAGGACGGCAGCCCGGAGACGCCCGATCCGCCGGGGCCGCCGAAGTTGAAGACGAGGGAGCCGATGCGGTCGCCCTTGCCGGTGGACTTGCCGCGGATCAGGGCGATGCCGATCGTCTCGCCGTCCGGCTTCGCGTAGTCCAAGGGGACCTTGAGCGTGGCGCACTGCCAGCCGGAGCCCGGCGCGGTGCCGCCTTCGGGCGCCTTGCAGCGGTCCCAGTCGAGCTTCTGGGCGGCGAGGCCCTTGCCGGCGCCCTTCTCGTCCCGCTTCCCCTGGCCCTTGTGGTCATCGGAAGAGCCGTCGCAGCCGACGGCGAGCCCCGCCACCAGAATTCCTGCGGCGGCCACCGCCGCGGACCGTAGATAACGCTGCATGAAGGCGCTTCCCCCCTTGGAAGACAGTCAAGCCATAGTAGGCGGGACCACTGACAGTGACCGGGGTGGGCCATTCGAGAGGTCAGGAGCAGACGGTTCCGGTCTTCGGGACCTCGCCGTCGAGGAGATAGCCGTCCACCGCGTCGCGCACGCACGCGTTCTTGCTGTCGTACGCCCCATGGCCCTCGCCCTTGTACGTCACCTCGACGCCGACGCCCTTGCCGAGGGCCCGCGCCATCGCGCGGGCGCCCTCGTACGGTGTGGCCGGGTCGCCGGTGTTGCCGATGACGACGATGGGCGGCGCGCCCGCGGCGCCGACGTCCGGGTGGTCGGCCTGGCCCTCGACGGCCCAGTCGGTGCAGCCGGCCATGCCCCACGCCAGGTAGTCGCCGAACAGCGGCGACGCCTTGCGGAAGGCGGGCAGCTTCTCCTCGATGTACCGCGTGGAGTAGCGCGCCTTGTCGTCGGCGCAGTTGATGGCGATGTTGGCGGCCTGGATGTTGCTGTACTCGCCGTCCTCGTCGCGTCCGTTCATCGAGTCCGAGAGCGACATCAGGATCCTGCCGTCGCCCTCGTACGCCTCTTCGAGACCTTGTGTGAGGTACGGCCAGAAGTCCTTGGAGTACAGGGCTTGCAGGATGCCGTTGGTGGCCGCGGTCTGGGTCAGATCGCGGGGCGGGAGGCCCGGGATCGGCTTGCTGTCGAGGTCGTCGAGGAACGTCGCGATCCGCTCCTTGACGTCCTTCTCCGTGTCGCCGAGCGGGCAGTCCTCCACCTTGGAGGTGCAGTCCTTCGCGAAGTTGTCGAGCGCGAGCTGGAACCCCTTGGCCTGGCCGAGCGAGCCCTCCTCGGCGCTCTGGGTGGGGTCGACGACCGCGTCGAAGACGGCACGGCCCACCTTCTTTGGGAACAAGTGGGCGTAGACGCCGCCGAGTTCGGTGCCGTACGAGATGCCGAAGTAGTGCAGCTTGTCGTCGCCTAGGACCTGGCGCATCAGATCCATGTCGCGGGCCGCGTCGGTGGTGCGCACGTGGGGAAGCGTCTTGCCGGAGTTCTTGTCGCAGGCGCTGTTGAAGGCCTTGACGTTCTCGACCAGCTTCTTCTTCTCGGCGTCGTCGTCGGGGGTGGAGTCCTGCTGGAAGTACTCGTCGAGCTGTTCGTCGTCCTCGCATTCGATTCCCGCGCTGCGGCCGACTCCGCGTGGGTCGAAGCTCACCAGGTCGTAGCGGGTGCGCAGCTTGGCGTAGTCCGAACCGAAGGCGGGCAGCGTGGTGACGCCCGATCCGCCGGGGCCGCCGAAGTTGAAGACGAGGGAGCCGATGCGGTGGCCCTTGTCGCCGCTCGCGGCGGCCTTGATCAGCGCGATGCCGATCGTGTCCCCCTTCGGCTCCGTCCAGTCGAGAGGGGCCTTCATGGTGGCGCACTGCCACTCGGCGCCGCCGGGCAGCGGCGAGGGGGCCTCGCCCCCGCCCTCGGAGTCGGCGGGAGCGGGGCAGTCCTTCCAGTTCAGCTTCTGGGCCGACAGATCCTCGTCCTTGGAGTCGCCGTCGCCGCCGCACGCCGCGAGCGTGGCGGACAGGAGCAGGGCGGCGGCGGCCGTGGCGCGGGCGCGTGGCTGGGACTGTGAGGGCATGTGCCCATCCTGCGGGGGGTCCTGACGGGGCGCTCGGGGCGCGGGCCGTGTGGGTGAGGCCTGGGGGTGAGGTCGGGGGGGGTGAGGCCTGGGGGTGGCCCGGCGGGGGTCAGCCCTCCGTGAGGCGGCGGGCCGCTGCCTCGCCGGTCGCCACACAGGCGGCGACGCCCACACCCTCGTACGCGGCCCCGCACAGTTCGAGGCCGGGCAGCTTGCCGACGGCCTCGTGGACGCGGGCGACGCGGTCGGTGTGGCCGACGCCGTACTGCGGCAGGCCGCGCTCCCACCGGGTGACGCGCGCCGCGACGGGCTCGCCGATGGGGCCCGCGGCCTGGTGCAGCTCGGTCACGGAGGTGTGGACCAGGTGGCGGTCGGGGACGGCGAGCCGGTGCTCCTCGGCCACCCGCCCGATCGAGGTGCGCAGCAGGAAGAGGTCGGGGGCCGCCTCGGACTGCCACCGCCACTTGTTGCTGAGGAAGGTGGCCGCCTTCAGGGAGCGGCCGTCCACGGCGGGCACAAGGAAGCCGTTGCCCTCGGGGAGGGCGCGCGCCCGCGACAGTGCCTGCGTACGCGGGAACGCCAGGGTCACCACGGCGGTGCTCGCGTGCTGGATCGCCCCGAGGTCGGCGTCGGCGAGCGGCGCGTGCGGGCGCAGCAGCTCGGCGGCCTCGTAGGCGGGCACGGCGAGGACCACCGCGTCCGCCTCCAGGAGCAGCGGCCCGTCCCCGGTGACGGCGAGCACGCGCCACCGGCCGGCGGAGGTGCGCTGGAGCTCCCGCACGCGCGTGGCGGTCAGGATCCGGGCGCCGCTCGCCTCGGCGACGGCGAGCGGCAGGCGTCCGGTACCGCCGCGCAGTCCCTGGACGGCGACGGTTTTCACGGCGCCCGCGCGTGGGGCGGCACTTTCGCGAGGCTCCGCATAGGGGGCTGCGCCTTTGCCGGATGCCCCGTCCGGGGAGCCACCCGCTCCGGGCGCCCCAGAGGTACGCATCCGGCGCAGCGCCTGAAGCAGCGGTTCCCCCCGCTCGGCGACCGCCGCCACGCGCGGCAGCGCGGCCCGCAGCGAGAGGCGGTCGGGGCGGCCCGCGTAGACGCCGCCGAGCAGGGGCTCCACGAGCCTGTCCACCGCCTCCTGACCGAGCCGCCCGCCGAGGTACTCGGCGACCGACACGTCCTCGGTCCGCGCCTCGGCGGGCAGCGTCTCCTCGTGGCGCAGCCGGGCCACCCCCTCGTCGGACAGCAGCCCGGTGCCCTCCAGTGCGGCGGGGTCGGCGGGGATGCCCATGACGTGACCCGCCGGGAGGGCGCGCAGCGCGCCGCCCGACCACAGCGTGGTGGGTGCGGGCGCCGGGTCGCACAGGTCGTCGCCGAGCCCCACGTCCTGGGCGAGCCGCACGGCCTCGGGGCGCAGCGCCATGAGCGACTCGGCGCCCTCGTCTACCGGGACGCCCGCGAGGGTGCCGGTGCGCAGCTTGCCGCCGATGCGGGGCGCGCACTCCAGGACGGTCACCTCCGCGTCGCCGCGCAGCCGCCAGGCGGCGGTCAGCCCGCTGATGCCACCGCCGACAACGATCACTGAACGCGTCATGCCGCGCTCCCTTCCGCGCGGGCCGCGTGGCGCGCTCCCGCGTCCGCGAGCAGCTCGCGCAGCTCGTCCTGGTACGGGAAACTGCCGGGCTCGTACGCGCACCAGGGATCGGCGGCGAGAAGCCGCCCCGTGGCCCCGTACGCGCGCGAACGGGAGCCCCCGCACACGGCGTTGAACTCGCAGCGCCCGCACGCGCCCTCCAGCAGCGACGGGTCACGCAACGTCGTGAACAGCGCGGTGCCCCGGTAGATGTCGGCGAGCGGATGGTGTCTCACGTTGCCCGCCGACAGGGGCAGGAAGCCGCTGGGGTGGACCTCGCCGGTGTGCGACACGAAGACGAAGCCGCGCCCGGAGCCCACGTCCATGGGTGGCCTGCGGGCCGCGCGCCGCTGCCCGTCGTGCAGGCCCAGGGCACGCGCGCGTGCCGTCAGACGCGCGTACAGGGGGCCCAGCTCCGGCTCCTCGCCGTGCCGTTCCAGGAGGGCCCGCTGGAGCGCCACACGGCGGGAATGGTGGCCCTCCGTGGTCTTGGTGGCCAGCGTCGCACCGGTGTCGTACAGGAAGTGCAGTACGTCCTCGACCTCGTCGGCGCCGAGCGCGGAGAGCTGTCCGCCTCGGCCGGTCGGCACGAGCAGGAAGCCGCTCCACAGCATCGCGCCCTCGCGCCGCACCAGTGCCGCGATGTCCGCCAGGTCCTCCAGGCTGTGCCGGGTGACGGTGGTGTTGATCTGTACCCTCAGGCCCAGTCCGCGGGCCGTTCGCCAGCCGTCGAGGGTCCACTCGAAGACGCCGTCCACGCCCCGGAACGCGTCGTGGCGCGCGGCCGTCGACCCGTCGACGCTCAGCGAGAGGGCGACGGCGCCCGCGTCGCGTACGGCTGTCAGGTTCGTCCGGTCCAGCGTGGGCGTCCCCGAGGGGGAGACGGCGACACGGAGCCCGAGCGCCGTCCCGTACGCGATCAGGTCGGCGAGGTCGGCCCGCTGGAACGGATCGCCGCCCGTGATCACGAAGAGCGGGGCCGGCTTCCCGAAGGCCGCGATCTGGTCCATGAGGCGGCAGGCGTCCGCGCCGTCCAGCTCGCGCGGGTCCCGGGCGGGCCGCGCCTCGGCCCGGCAGTGGAGGCAGGCCAGCGGGCACGCGCGCGTGGCCTCCCAGATGACGAGGAAGGGCCGCTCGGCGATGTCGTGCCGGGGGCGCCGCAGGACGCCGCTCACGACGCCCGCTCCCAGCCCCGCTTCGGCTCCCGGTTCGCGAGCTGCCGCGGGTCCCGGCGCCGGTAGACGACGTAGGGCCTGAAGAGGTATTTGAAGGGGGCGCTGACGATGTGCGCGAGCCGGGAGAAGGGGATCAGCGCGAAGAGGGCGAAGCCGAGGACGACGTGCAGTTTGAAGGCGAGCGGTGCCGCGCCCATCAGGTGGTAGTCGGGCTGGAGGGCGAACAGGCCGCGGAACCAGACCGAGACGCCCTCGCGGTAGTTGTAGTCGACCACTCCGGAGGAGTTGAGCGCGGTCGCGACCAGGCCGAGCAGCATCGCGCCGAGCAGGACCGCGTACATCACGTGGTCACTGCGGAGGGTGACCTTGCGGACGGCGGGCACTCTCAGGCGCCGGTACACGAGGATGCCGACGCCCACGGCCGCCGCGAGGCCCGCGACGGCACCCGTGGAGACGGCCAGCAGGTGGTACGCGTGGTCGCTGACGCCCACCGCGTCGGTCCAGCTGTCGGGGACGAGCAGCCCGACCACGTGGCCGAGCACGACGAAGGCCATCCCGAAGTGGAAGAGCGGTGAGCCGACGCGCAGCAGCCGTGACTCGTGCAGCTGCGAGGAGTGCGTGGTCAGACCGAACCGGTCGTAGCGGGCCCGCCAGACGAGGCCCGCGATCAGCAGGGTGACGGCGACGTAGGGCATGACGCCCCACAGGAGGAGGTCCATTACGCCGGGGTCCTTTCCGGGACGGTGGGCCACGGGAGTTCGACGCCGGTGCCGAAGGGTTCGAGGCCGGGCCCGAAGGGTTCGAGGCCGACGCTCTCTTGGGGCGGGCCGTTGCGGGCGAGCGCCTTCGCCTCGGCCCTTGTGGTGGGCGAGGGCCCGGGGAGCGTGGCGCAGGCCGCTTCGAGCACGCGCGCGTAGGGCGTGCCGAAGTCGGTGACGGCCAGGCGCAGCAGTTCGAGTCCGGCGCGGTGCTCCTCCAGCAGGGCGGTGCCCGCCCTCTCCTCGCGTGCGGCGAACTCCAGGAGGGCCGGCAGGAAGTCGGGCAGCTCCTCGGAGGCGAACTCCAGGCCGTGCTCGCGGTAGACCTTCTTGAGGCGCACCAGGGAGAGCCCGCGGTTGCGGGTGTCGCCGTCCGACCACCAAGTCAGGTACAGGCAGCGCCGGTTACGGGTGTCGAAGACTTCCGTGTAGTGCGCGGCGAGGTCCAGGGGCCGCCGCACGCGCGCGTGGGCGATGAATTCCCGCAGGGCGGGCTGGTCCACCGCCTCGTGGAGCAGCTCCAGATCCGCGTACAGCCGCTCGTCGGGGTACTGGAGCAGCCGGCCGGCGACGAGCCGGATGACGGCGTCGGTGTTCACGCGCTTCTCCGAGTGGGGGCGAGGTTGAGCAGCACGGGCTCTCCGGGGCCCTCGGGCGAGGAGACCGGGCAGCCGCCCTGGGTCACCTGGTAGGCGTCTTGGGTCACTGGGCAGCCCTCTTCCAGGGGATGCGTGTCGGCGAGGGCGTCCGCGTCGGCACGGGCGGCGGTCGGGATCACGTATCGGTCCTCGTACTTGGCGATCGCGAGGAGGCGGAACATGTCCTCCATCTCCTGGCCGGTCAGGCCGACGGCGGCGGCGATGGACCCGTCGCGCTCCTGGCCGAGGTTGACGCGCCGCATGTGGGCGCGCATGGCGGCCATGCGGCGCAGCACCGCGTCGACGGCGTAGGTGTCGCCCGCGGTGAGCAGTTCGGCGAGGTACTCCACCGGGATGCGCAGCGCGTCGATGGCCCCGAAGAGGTTGCCCGCGTCCTCGCCGTCCCGTCCGGCCGCGGCGACCGCCTCGACCACCGGGGACAGCGGCGGCACGTACCAGACCATCGGCAGGGTGCGGTACTCCGGATGCAGCGGCAGGGCGATCTGGTAGGTGCGGATCAGGTCGTACACGGGGGAGCGGCGGGCCGCGTCCAGCCACTCCTCGGTGATGCCGGACGCGCGGGCGGCGGCGGCGACCGCCGGGTCGTGCGGATCGAGGAAGCACTCCAACTGCGCGGGATAGAGGTCCTGTTCATCCGCCACCAAGGCGGCTTCGGTGACCTTGTCGGCGTCGTAGAGCATCACGCCCAGGTAGCGCATGCGCCCCACGCACGTCTCCGAGCAGATCGTCGGCATACCGGCCTCCACGCGCGGGAAGCAGAACGTGCACTTCTCGGCCTTGCCGGTGGCGTGGTTGAAGTAGACCTTCTTGTAGGGGCACCCGGTGACGCACATCCGCCAGCCGCGGCACTGGTCCTGGTCGACCAGGACGATGCCGTCCTCCACGCGCTTGTACATCGCTCCGGAGGGGCACGAGGAGACGCACGCCGGGTTGAGGCAGTGCTCGCAGATCCGCGGCAGATAGAACATGAAGCTCTGCTCGAACTCGAAGCGGATCTTCTCGCCGACCTCGTCGCGGACCTTCTCCACCAGGGGGTCCTTGGTGGCGTGCTCCGGGGCGCCGCCGAGGTTGTCGTCCCAGTTGGGGCCCCACTCGATGGTGCCGATGGGCTCACCGGTGGTCTGCGAGACGGGCCTGGCGACCGGCATGTCGTCGCCCGCCGGGGCGTCGGTGAGGTTCTTGTACTCGTACGTCCAGGGCTGGTAGTAGTCCGACAGCTCCGGGAGTTCGGGGTTGGCGAAGAGCCGGCCGAGCCGCCTGAGGCGCCCTCCGGCCCTCAGCCGCAGCCGCCCGGACCTCGTCCGCTCCCAGCCGCCCCGCCACCGCTCCTGGTCCTCCCAGCGGCGCGGATAGCCCTGCCCGGGGAGCGTCTCGACGTTGTTGAACCAGACGTACTCGGTGCCCTTGCGGTTGGTCCACGCCTGCTTGCAGGTGACCGAACAGGTGTGGCAGCCGATGCACTTGTCGAGGTTCATGACCATCGCTACCTGTGCCATGACGCGCATCAGTACTGAACCTCCTGGCCGCGGCGCCGGATGACCGTCACCTCGTCGCGCTGGTTGCCGGTCGGCCCCAGGTAGTTGAAGGCCCACGTCAACTGGGCGTAACCGCCCACCAGATGCGTGGGCTTGAGCATGATCCGGGTGAGGGAGTTGTGGATCCCGCCGCGGCGGCCGGTCTTCTCGGTCCTCGGGACGCCGACGGTCCGCTCCTGGGCGTGGTTCATGTAGACCGTCCCCGGGGGCATCTTGTGGGAGACGATCGCGCGGGCCGTGACGACGCCGTTGCGGTTGACGGCCTCGATCCACTCGTTGTCGCGCACACCGATGGCCTCGGCGTCCTGCGGGGACATCCACACGGTCTGCCCGCCGCGGCCCAGCGTCATCATGTAGAGGTTGTCCTGGTACTGGGAGTGGATCGCCCACTTGTTGTGCGGGGTCAAGAAGCGCACCGCCACCTCCTTGCCCTCGGGTCGGGAACCCAACTGGGGCTCTCCGTAGAGGCGGTGCATGTTCAGCGGCGGCTTGTAGACGGGCAGTGCCTCGCCGACCTCGTGGATCCAGTCGTGGTCGAGGAAGAAGTGCTGGCGCCCGGTGAGGGTGTGCCACGGCTTCAGGTGTTCGGTGTTGATGGTGAACGCGGTATAGCGGCGCCCTCCGGACTCGCTGCCGGACCACTCGGGGCTTGTGATGACAGGCACCGGCCTTGCCTGGGTGTCCGCGAAGGTGATCCGCTTGCCCTCGGCCTCCGCGGCCAGCTGCGCCAGCTCCGTGCCGACCCGCTTCTCCAGCGTCTCGAAGCCCTGGGTGGCCAGCCGCCCGTTGGAGGTCCCGGAGAGCGACAGGATCGCCTCGCAGGCCCGCTGGGCGGTGTCCAGGCGCGGCCTGCCGTCGGCGATGCCGCCGCGGACCGTGCCGTTCTTCTCCTTCAGGTACGCGATCTCCTCGCCGACGTCATAGGTGACCGCCTTCGTGGTGACCCCGAGCCGGTCGACCAGCGGGCCGAGCGCGGCGAACTTCTCCCCGACCGCTCCGTAGTCGCGCTCCACGACGGTGAGGTTGTACATGGTGCGCCCCGGCACGGGCTCGCACTCGCCCTTCGACCAGTCGAGCGCGACGCCGCCGGGCTGGGCCATCTCACCGCCGGGAGTGTCGTGCTGGAGGGCCGTGGCGACGAGATCACGGCGTACGCCGAGGTGTGCGCCCGCGAGTTCGCTGAACCGCCGGGCGATGGCGAGGAACGCGTCGTAGTCGCTCCTGGCCTGCCAGGGCGGGTCCACGGCCGGTGTGAAGGCGTGCAGGAAGGGATGCATGTCGGTGGAGGACAGATCGTGCTTCTCGTACCAGGTGGCGGCCGGCAGCACGACATCGGAGAGCAGCGTCGTGGACGTCATCCGGAAGTCGAGGTTAAGCAGCAGATCGAGCTTGCCCTCGACGTCCCGCGGATGCCACCTCACATCGCGCGGCGCGCAACGCGGCCCGTCGTCGGGGAGGTTGGAGTGCGTGCCGAGCAGATGCTTGAGGAAGTACTCGTTGCCCTTGGACGACGAGCCGAGCAGGTTGGCCCGCCACACGTTGAGCACGCGCGGCCAGTTGCCGGGCGCGTCGGGATCCTCGCCCGCGAAGCCCAGCGTGCCGTCCTTGAGCCCCCGCACGGCGCTGGCGACGGGATCCTCGGCCGCGCCCAGCTCCAAGGGGTTGCGGTCGAAGGTCGGGTACGACGGCATCCACCCCATGCGCGCCGAGGCGGCCAGGCAGTCGGCGCCCGTCATCCCCTCGAAGCGCCCGTCTCCGAGGGGGGACGCGAGGGCCTCGGCGGGCAGCGTGTCGTAACGCCACTGGTCGGTGTGGAGGTAGAACCAGCCCGCGCCGATCATGTGCCGGGGCGGGCGCCCCCAGTCGGACGCGCTCGCGAGCGTCGCCCAGCCGGTGACCGGGCGGCACTTCTCCTGCCCTACGTAGTGGCCCCATCCGCCGCCGTTGCGGCCCTGGCAGCCGGTGAGCGTGAGCAGGGCCAGGAAGGCGCGGTAGATCGTCTCCGAGTGGAACCAGTGGTTGGTGCCCGCCCCCATGAGGATCATGCAGCGGCCCTTGGAGGCCTCGGCGGTCCCGGCGAACTCGCGCGCCACGCGCGTGGCCTGTGCGGCGGGCACGGAGGTGAGGGTCTCCTGCCAGGCCGGAGTGCCGGGCTGGGAGGCGTCCTCGTAGGAGGCGGGCCACTCGCCGGGCAGCCCCGCGCGCGGGACGCCGTACTGGGCGAGCATCAGGTCGAAGACGGTGGTGACGAGGCGGCCGCCGACGCGGCGGACCGGGACTCCACGGCGTACGACACCGTTGTCGTCGTCCTCGAAGCGGGGCAGGACGATCTCGGCGGTGGTTTCCAGGCTTTCGGGCGACTCGCCCAGGAGCGTGAGCCGGGGCACGGTGTCGCCGAGGTCGAGGTTCCAGTCGGGTGTCTCCGTAGTGGCCCACCGGTGGCCGAGCGTGCCGTTGGGGACGGTCGGCTCACCGGTCGTGTCATCGATGAGGACGGTCTTCCACCGGGCGTTCTCCGTCTCTTCCCCCAGGTCGGCCGCCGTGAGGAACTTGTGCGGGACAAGGCCTTTCTCGGTTTCGTCGAGAGTGACGAGAAAGGGCAGATCCGTATAGCGGCGTACGTAATCCTCGAAGAACGGGGTCCGCCGCTCGACGAAGAATTCACGGAGAATGACATGCCCCATCGCGAGGGCGAGCGCGCCGTCCGTTCCGGGGTGCGGATGCATCCACTCGTCGGCGAACTTCGTGTTGTCCGCGAAATCCGGTGAAACGGTCACGACTTTCTGCCCGCGGTAACGGGCCTCCGCCATCCAGTGCGCGTCCGGCGTCCGCGTCACCGGAACATTCGAACCCCACATCATCAAATACGCGGCGTCCCACCAGTCACCCGATTCCGGTACGTCGGTCTGGTCGCCGAAAACCTGCGGCGAGGCCACCGGGAGATCCGCGTACCAGTCGTAGAACGACAGCATCGGGGCGCCGATGAGGGAATGAAAACGGGCGCCCGCCGCATGCGACGCCATCGACATCGCGGGAATGGGGGAGAAGCCCGCGACGCGGTCGGGACCGTACTCCTTGATCGTGTGGACGTGCGCGGCCGCCACGATCTCGACGGCCTCCTCCCAGCTCGCCCGCACCAGGCCGCCCTTGCCGCGGGCCCGCTGATACCGCCTGCGGCGCTCCGGGTCGGCCTGGATGTCGGCCCACGCGGCCACCGGGTCCCGCAGGCGGGCCTTCGCCTCCCGGTACATCTCCAGCAGGGCGCCGCGCACATGGGGATGACGGACGCGCGTGGGCGAATACGTGTACCAGGAGAAGGACGCTCCACGCGGGCAGCCGCGAGGCTCGTATTCGGGACGGTCGGGCCCGACGGACGGATAGTCCGTGGCCTGCGTCTCCCATGTGATGATGCCGTCCTTGACATACACCTTCCAGCGGCACGAGCCCGTGCAATTCACGCCGTGCGTCGAATACACGACCTTGTCGTGGCTCCACCTGTCGCGATAGAAGGACTCGCCCTCCCGGCCACCGGTGTGCTGCACCCGGTGCAGATCACCCGAGACCTCCGCGGTGCGGGTGAAGAAACTCCCGGCCTTGACGAGCGTCTCGGCGACGTCTTTTCTCTTCTGCACGTCACATCTCCCGGCCGTCCCGAAGAAAAGGCGCACAGCGTGTGCTGCCTGCAACGACACTAAGCCCGGCGGGGGTTGGGGCCCCGGGGACTTAGGTCCCCTCAGGGCATGACCTCCTGCCGCAATTGTCCCGGCCGCTTACTGGGAAGCTGGGCGCATGGGCGAGAAAAGGCGGGGATCACTCCGCGCATGGCTGCCGAACCAGCACGGGGCGTGGGCGATGCTCGCCGTGCCCTTCGCCGCGGGCGTCTTCCTGGGCGGGCCGGACGCAGGGCCTCGCTGGGCCCATCTGCCGCTGTTCGCCGCGTGGTTGGCGGGGTACGTCGCGGCCTTCCACGCCCAGCAGTGGCTCCGCCTGCGCCGCCTGTCCCGCAACCCGAGGGCCCCACGCCGCCATGTGCGCCCCGCGCTGGCCTCAGCGGCGCTCTGCGCGGCCTGCGGGGTGCCGCTGCTGTTCCCGTACCCCTGGCTGCTCCTCGCGGCCCTCTGCGCCGCGCCCTTCGTGGCCGTCAACACGTACTACGCCTGGCGCAACAGGGAGCGGGCCCTGCTCAACGGCTTGGCGGCGGTGGTACCGGCCTGCGGCATGCTCCTCGTCACGGTGCGCATGGGCGGCGGCGCCCTCGCCGACGGCTGGCGCCCCGCGCTCGCCTGCCTGCTGTTCTTCGCGGGAACGGTGCCGTACGTGAAGACGATGATCCGCGAGCGGGGCTCACGGACGTACTACAGGGCGTCGGTGACCTACCACGCACTCGCCGTCCCGGCGGCGTACGCGCTCAGCCCCTGGCTCGCGGCCCTCTTCGCCGCCTACCTCGCCCGCGCGGCACTGCTGCCGGGCAGAGGCGTGAGGGTGGCGGTGGTGGGCGCCACGGAAGTGGTGGGGGCCGCGTTGCTCCTGGCGGTACTGATCCTGCTCTTCTGACGCCGACGGCCGCTACGGACGTTCCGCGCGGCGCGTGCGCTAAAGCAGACCCTTCCTTGTGAGGTGGTTGAAGAACAGCCACCCCGGAAGCACCGGAAGCCACAGGGTCAGCAGCCGGTAGAGCAGCACCGCGGGCGCCGCCACGTCCTTGGGGACGCCGACCGCGATCAGACCGACGGTCAGCGTCGCCTCCACCGCCCCCACACCGCCGGGCGTCGGCGCCGCCGACCCCAGGGCGTTGCCCGCGAGGAAGACCACCGCGACGCTCGCGAGGCTCAGCGAGGTCATCTCCTCATTGCCGAAGGCCCGCACCGACGCGTCGAGACAGAGCACGAACATGAGGGTCAGCAGCAGCATCCCGCCGATGCCGGTGAGCAGCTTCTGCGGCCGCTGGAGCACGTCCAGCATGCGCGGCACGACCCCCGCGAAAAGCGACCGCACGCGCGTGACGACGAATTTCCGCAGGAACGGGATGGCCGTCACCACCAGGACGAGCACCGCGACCGACAGCAGACCGGCGATGACCGTGCGGGACGGCGTGAACGAAGGCGTCTTCTCCGTACCCGTCAGATAGCCGAAGACGAGCAGCAGCAGGATGTGCGAGCCGAGGCCGAAGAGCTGGGAGGCACCGACACTCGCCACCGCGAGCCCCGAGCGCACCCCGGAGCGTTGCAGGAACCGCGTGTTGAGCGCGACACCGCCCACCGCGGCGGGCGCCACGATCTTCACGAACGACCCGGCGACCTGCGCCGCCACCGTCCGCAGGAACGGCACCCGCTCCGGCACGAAGCCCAGCAGGCTCATCGCCGCGGCGAAGTAGCTCAGCGCGGAGAACCCGACGGCGGCGGCCACCCAGCCCCACTCGGCCTCCTGGAAGAGCTTGCCGAACTCGACGTGGGTGAGCTGCGACAGCAGGAAGTACGCGCCGATGGCACCGGCGATGAAACTGATCAGCGTGCGGGGCCTGATCCGCTCCAGCTGCGCCGGCTCGGCCGGTGCCGTCGGGCGGATGAGCAGCACCTGATGGCGGATCTGAGTGAGCAGATCCTCCTCGCGGGCCTGCTCCAGAGCCTCGTCTATGGCCTGCTTCTCGGCCTGCCGCTCCTGCTTCTCGGCCTGTTTCTCCTGCTTCTGCGCCTGCTTGTCCGTACGCGCGCTCTCTTGCGCCTCGTCGGACGCGTCCGCGCGCGCGGCCTGCCTGGACCGGCGTGAGGCGTCCAGGACCGCCTCACGCTCGCGCTGGGACCGTTCGCGCGCCAGCTTGCGCAGCGTGCCGCGGGTGGAGCGGGTCAGGGCGATCGGCTGGAGCATCGGCAGACAGTCGGCCACCGCGTCCGGGCCGAGGATCTCCACGGCGGACGCGACCGCGCGCTCGGCGCCCACGCGCAGACCGAGCGTGGTCAGGAGCTGGGCGATGTCCATCCGCAGCACCAGGTCACCCGCGGCGATCTCGCCGCCGCGCAGATCGGTGAGGATCACCGTGCCGGAACGATCCACCAGGACCGCGTCGCCGGCGAGCCTGCGGTGCGCGATCCGCCGGGACTGAAGGGCTCGCACCTGCCGCCAGGTGTCGCACAGCAGCTCGTCGGTGACTTCCTCGTCCGGCAGGGAGTCCAGGGAGCGGCCACCGGTGTGCTCGTAGACGAGCATCACCGCGTCGGGGCCGAGCTCGGAGGTGGCGATCAGCTTCGGCGCGTTGGCACCGGCCGCGATCGCCGCGTACGCGAGCAGGGCCTCCTGCTCCAGGGCCTGGCGCAGTGACTGCAGACTGCGCCGCTGGGTGATGCCGCGCAGCGTGAGCCTGCGCCAGACGCGGTAGAAGAAGCCCTGCGCCTGCTGCTCCCGGTCGATGACCGTGACGTCCAGGGGCGGGCCGTCCTCCAGGGTGACGAAGTAGCGGCGGCCCCGGTCGACGTGCTCGCTGTCCGGGGCCTCCTCACGGGCGGCGCTCACGGGACGGAAACCGACGTGCCGCAGGCCCGCGAGGAGCGTCTGCCCGGTGGGCCGTACGTTCGGCGAACCGACCGCGTAGAGCGTTCCGTACGCCACGGTCCAGCCGATGAGCACCGTCAGGAGGATCGAGAACGGCGTCGTGTAGCCGGTGACCAGCATCGTGAACGCGTCGAGCAGCAGCACCACGAAGAGCACCAGGCGCCAGCGCGGTCGGCGGGACATGCCGACGGCCGTCATGTAGGCGATGACGGGCGCGAGGTAGCCGTGCACCGGATCCGTGAACGCGTGGAGGTCCGCGGGGGACGGCTTGGTGAGCGCGTCCTGGATGGAGTCCGGGGCGGCCTTGGCGACCCAGAGGTCGGTGGCGAGCGTCACCCCGTGCGCGAGGACGGCCGCGAGGACGCCGTCGGCGATGCGCAGACCGTCCCGTTTGATCAGCCGTTCGATCGCGAACGCGACGGGGACGAGCAGCACCCCGATGCTGGCGACGAGACCCGCCACCTTGATCAGCAGGTCGGGCGCCTGCTCCGTGCCCTTGTCGATGTCCTGTTCGAGCCCGGATGTCGTGCCGTGCGCGAACGCGGCGATCGCGAGGAGCACCACGATCGCGAGGATGCCGACGAGCAGCCGCATGAGGTCGGAAGGGCGGTGCACGCGCGCGGAGAGGAGCGGTTCGTCGCGCTCCACGCGGTCGGCATGGGCTCCGCCGTCGGCGCGGTCGTCGGGGTCGAAGCTGTCGTCGTCGGTCTTCAGGGCGGGCTCACCGGTGTCCGGGCGTGACTCGGACGCAGAGGTGCCCGCCTTCTTCTCGGGATGCACGCCCTGCTGCTCCGTGGTCTCTTCTTGATCTCGTATCACCAGTCACCGCCCGCACGATGGTGGCATGCCGGGCCGCTACAGGGAGGCATCAGGGGGCAACACAAGGACGCGAAGTGGTCACGAAACGACACTTCGCGCCCTGCCGGCCGCACGGCGGGACGCTCCGCGGCAGGCCGGTCACACGGTCGGCCGGGTGCGGCAGGATGGTCCGGATGAGCGAGCAGAGACGAGAGCGACAGATGCCGCCCGACGATGCGGAGCAGACCCTTCCGGAGTACGCGGAACGGGTCCTCGAGGTCGCGGAGCTGATCCCTCCGGGACGCGTGATGACTTACGGAGACGTCGCCGAGTGGCTTGAGGAGGGAGGCCCGCGCCAGGTGGGGCGGGTGATGGGCCTCTACGGAGGGGGTGTCCCGTGGTGGCGTGTCGTGCGTTCGGACGGCGCCCTGCTGCCGGGCCACGAACTGCGCGCCCTGGAGCACTACCGCGAGGAGGGCACCCCCTTGCGGCAGGCTTCGCGCGCCGCCCAGGGGCATGTGCCGAAGCTCGACATGCGGCGGGCACGGTGGGACGGCTCCGAGGTGAGCGAAGGGCGTCCCCTGAGTGAGGGACGTGATGTGCGCGACATGGTGGGGGCGATGGAGGTCCTGTCGGCCCGGCCTGTGCGCGCGAGGAGCGGGCCGGGGGCCGAGGACGACCTGGAGGACGCCGGCCGCTCTGGGGGCGGCGGCGCGCAGGGCGACGCCGCGGGTGCCGCTCGCCCGCAGGCTCCGGAGGCTCACACCTGACAGCTTCCGCCATCCGCGGACGCGGCGGGGGACCGGTGGCCCGTACGGGGGAAGCCACGCGTCCTCCGCACCCACTGGCGTAGCGTCGACAGCGCGCGCCCCCGTCACCACGCGGCCCCCGCGCGGCCACTCTTCGACCAGCACACCCACCAGGACCGGCGACCCACGTGAGTTCCCCCTCTTCCGCTCGGCACCTCCGGCACCTGCCGCACCACCAGGTGCGACAGGGGACCCCGGGTGCCTACCGTCTGGTGCGTACGCCACCGGCTCCGTTGGAGCCCCCTCGCTTGGACGCGGGTCAGCGCCGTGTGGTTGATCACAAGAACGGACCGCTGCTCGTCCTCGCGGGCCCCGGCACCGGAAAGACCACCACCCTCGTGGAGGCCGTCGCCGCACGCGTCGCCCGCGGCGCGGACCCCGCCCGGCTGCTGGTCCTCACCTTCAGCCGCAAGGCCGCGGTCGAGCTGCGCGACCGCATGGCGCTGCGCATAGGGGCCGCGCGCGCCCCGCAGGCCACGACGTTCCACTCCTTCTGCTACGCCCTCGTGCGGGCCCACCAGGACACCGACCTGTTCGTCGAACCGCTGCGGCTCCTCTCGGGTCCCGAACAGGACGTGGCGGTACGTGAACTGCTGGCGGGCCAGATCGACCTCGCGCAGGAAGGCCGCGGCCACGTCCGCTGGCCGGACGAACTGCGCGCCTGCCTCACCACCCGGGGCTTCGCCGACGAGGTGCGCGCGGTCCTCGCCCGCAGCCGCGAGCTGGGCCTCGGCCCCGCCGCCCTCGACGCCTTCGCCCGCCGCAGCGGACGCCCCGACTGGGGGGCGGCCGCGGCGTTCCTCGCCGAGTACCTGGACGTACTCGACCTCCAAGGAGTGCTCGACTACGCGGAACTGGTGCACCGCGCGGTCCTGCTCGCGCGCCGCCCCGAGGTCGCGCGGGCGCTGGGCGCGCAATATGACGCCGTCTTCGTGGACGAGTACCAGGACACCGACCCCGCGCAGGTAAGGCTGCTGCACGCGCTCTCCGGGGGCGGCCGGACACTCCTCGCCTTCGGAGACCCCGACCAATCGATCTACACCTTCCGGGGCGCCGACGTGAACGGCATCCTGGAGTTCCCCCACGACTTCCCGCGCGCGGACGGCACCCCCGCGCCGGTCGAGGTCCTGACGACGTCCCGCCGGTCGGGCGCGCGGCTGCTCGCGGCCACCCGCCTGCTCACCCGCCGCATGCCGCTGACCAGGCTGCCCGCGGAGAAGGTGCGGGCCCACCGGGAGCTGACGCCGGTCAGGGACGGCGGCGGCGTCGAGGTGTACACGTACCCGACCGCCGGCACGGAACTCGACAACATCGCGGACATCCTGCGCCGCGCACACCTGGAGGACGGCGTCCCCTGGGGCGACATGGCGGTCCTGGTCCGCGCGGGTGCCCGCTCCATCCCCGCGGTCCGCCGCAGCCTCGGCGCGGCGGGCGTCCCCCTGGAGGTGGACGGCGACGACATCGCCCTGCGCCATGAGCCCGCGGTGACGCCCCTGCTGACGGCGTTGCGGGTGGTGGCGACGGCGGTGATCGCGGAGACGTCGCCCGACACGGCGGACGCGGCCCCTGAAGCAGCCATGGACGCGGAGGCGGCCCCAGTCACGGACGCCGAGGCAGGACCGGACGCTGAGGCAGCCCCAGCCACGGACGCCGAAGCAGGAACCGACGCCGAGGCAGCCACGGAGCCCGCGGAAACCGGCACCGAAGCAGCTACGGACGCCGAAGCGGAAACCGGCACCGACGCCGCCACGGACGCCGAAGCGGAAACCGACACCGAAGCCGCCACGGACGCGCCCCCCGCCACCGCCCCCTCCTGGCTCGACACCGAGACCGCGCTGACCCTCCTGACCTCGCCCCTGGCCGGGATGGACGCCGCCGACCTGCGCCGCCTCGGCCGCGCCCTGCGCGAGGAGGAGCGCGCGGCGGGCAACCACCTGCCGCCGCCCTCCGACGAACTGCTGGCCCGCGCCCTCGCCGAGCCGGAGCGACTCGTCGCGCACGACCCGGCGTACGCCCGAGGCGCCCAGCGGCTGGGCGCCCTGCTCCGCAAGGCCCGCGAGCGCCTCGCGGGCGGCGGCACGGCCGAGGAGGCGCTGTGGGACCTGTGGGACGGCACACCGTGGCCCGGCCGCCTGGAACGCACCGCGCGGCGCGGCGGCGCGGCGGGACGCAACGCCGACCGTGACCTCGACGCGGTATGCGCCCTGTTCGCCGCGGCGGCCCGCGCGGAGGAGCGCACGGGCGGCCGTGGCGCCCTCAACTTCCTGGAGGAGACCGAGGCACAGGACATCGCCGCGGACACGCTCACGCGCCGCGCGGCACGCCCCGACGCCGTACGCCTGATGACGGCCCACCGCTCCAAGGGCCTGGAGTGGCGCCTCGTCGTGGTCGCGGGCGTCCAGGAAGGGCTCTGGCCGGACCTGCGCCGCCGCGGCTCCCTCCTGGAGGCCGACCGCATCGGCCGCGACGGCCTCGCCGAACCGCTCACCCCCGGAGCGCTCCTCTCCGAAGAGCGACGCCTCTTCTACGTGGCCGCCACACGCGCGCGCGAACGCCTCGTCGTGACCGCGGTGAAGGCCCCCGCCGACGACGGCGACCAGCCCTCCCGCTTCCTCGGCGAACTCGGCGTCGAGCCCAAGGACGTGACGGGCCGCCCCCGCCGCCCCCTGTCCGTCGCCGCGCTCGTCGCCGAACTGCGCGCCACCACCGTCGACCCCCGCGTCTCGGAAACCCTGCGCGAGGCGGCCGCCCGGCGCCTGGCCCGCCTCGCCGCGCTCAGCGACGGCGACGGGCGCCCCCTGGTGCCCTCCGCGCACCCGTACCGCTGGTGGGGGATGTACGAGCCGACGGCGAGCGAAGTCCCCCTCAGGGACCGCGACAAGCCGCTCGTGCTCTCCGGAAGCGCCCTCGACCAGCTCGCCAACACCTGCTCCCTGCAGTGGTTCCTGGGCCGCGAGGTGAAGGCGGACGCGCCCGCGACCGCCGCCCAGGGCTTCGGCAACGTGGTGCACGTCCTGGCCGACGAGGTCGCCTCCGGACGCACCCCCGCCGACCTCGCCGTGCTCATGGAGCGCCTCGACTCGGTGTGGGACGCGCTCGCCTTCGACGCCCCATGGAAGTCGGCACAGGAGAAGGAGCACGCGCGCGTGGCGCTCGAACGCTTCCTTCAGTGGCACGTCGACTCCAACGGAGCACGCGGCAGCCGCACCCCCGTCGCCAGCGAGCACGGCTTCGACGTGACCCTCGAAGCGGGCCCCTACGAAGTACGCGTACGCGGTTCGATGGACCGCGTCGAACAGGACGCGGAAGGCCGCGCCTACGTAGTGGACTTCAAGACGGGCAAACACGCCCCGAGCACCGCCGACGTCGCCCGCCACCCACAGCTCGCCGTCTACCAACTGGCGATCCGCGCAGGCGCCGCCGACGACGCCTTCGGAGGCGTACGACCCGAACCGGGCGGCGCCGAACTGGTCCAGCTGCGCCAGGGCGCCGCCAAGAAGAACGGCGGCGACACCCTCCCCAAGGTGCAGGCCCAGGAGCCGCTCTCCGGAGAGTGGATCGGCGACCTCCTCGCGACAGCCGCGGGCAAGGTCCTCGACGAACGCTTCACGCCCACCACGGGCCAGCACTGCACGCACTGCGCCTTCCGCGCCTCGTGCAGCGCGCGCCCGGAGGGACGCCACGTCGTCGAGTAGCCCCGGAGGACAGTGCGACTGCACGGCCGAATTAAAGTCACCGTAAGAACTTGCTGTGCGCCGAGCGAGGCGCACCTTCCTGAGGAGTACACGTATATGGCAGCCAACCGAAAGCTCCTGGCAGTGGCCGTCGTCTGTGCCGCCGCCGTCATCGGCGTGACGGGCTGCAGCAGCGACGGCGGCGACAAGGACCCCTTTGAGGGCATGAGCGCCGACAAGATCGCCTCCAAGGCCTCCAAGGCGTCCAAGGACGCCGGGTCCTACCGGATGAAGGGCCAGATGAAGCAGGAGGGCGAGGTGAGCGACATCGAGTTCGCGGTCGCCGAGTCCGGCGACTGCAAGGGCACCATGGGCTCGGCCAAGATGGGGAGGGCCGAATTCCTCTCCGTCGGCAAGTTCACGTACTCCAAGGGCGACGACAAGTTCTGGGAGTCCAAGGGCGGCAGCTCCACGGCCGAACTCCTCAAGGGCCGCTGGGTGAAGACGCCCGCCGGGGGAGGCAAGGCTGTCTGCAACCCCGATGACATGTTCAGCAACAAGAACCTCAAGAAGCTGAAGCGGAAGGACGACGCCGAGGTCGACGGCAAGAAGGCGGCCGTTCTGACCCGCAAGAAGGACGGCGAGACCACCACCTTCTACGTCGCGATGGAGGGGAAGCCGTACTTCCTCAAGGTCGTGAACAAGGGCGCCGACGGCCCCGGCACCGTGACCTTCAGCGACTACGGCAAGGCCGTCGACGTCAAGGCCCCGCCCGCCAAGGACGTCGTGGACCCGGACAAGCTCTCCTCCGGTTCCTGACCCCACGCACCCCATGAGCGAGCGGTGGCCGCCCGCACCCGGGCCCGCCCCGATTGTCAGTGGCCACCGCTAGCCTCTCTCACGTGCCACCTCGTATCACCGACCCCGAGCAGCTCAAGCAGCTCCTCGGGATCCCCTTCACCCCGGAGCAGACGGCGTGCATCACCGCGCCGCCCGCCCCGCAGGTGATCGTGGCCGGAGCCGGCTCCGGCAAGACGACGGTGATGGCGGCGCGCGTGGTCTGGCTGGTCGGCACCGGCCAGGTCGCCCCCGAGCAGGTCCTCGGCCTGACCTTCACGAACAAGGCGGCGGGCGAGCTGGCGGAGCGCGTGCGCCAGGCGCTGATCAAGGCAGGCGTCACCGACCCCGAAGCCGTCGACCCGGACAATCCGCCTGGCGAGCCGGTCATCTCCACCTACCACGCCTTCGCCGGCCGCCTCCTGACCGACCACGGCCTGCGCATCGGCCTGGAGCCGACCTCCCGCCTCCTCGCCGACGCCACCCGCTTCCAGCTCGCCGCGCGCGTGCTGCGCGAGGCCCCCGGGCCCTACCCCGCGCTGACCCGCTCCTTCCCCGACCTCGTCAGCGACCTCCTCGCCCTCGACAGCGAGCTGGCCGAACACCTCGTACGGCCCGAGCGGCTTCGCGCGTACGACACCGAACTGCTGCGCGCCCTGGAAGACGCCAAGCTCTCCAACGCCGACCTGCGCAAGGTCCCCGACACGGCGGCGGCCCGCCTGGAGCTCGCCGAACTCGTCGGCAGGTACCGCGCGGCCAAGCGCTCCCGTGACCTCCTCGACTTCGGCGACCAGATCGCCCTCTCCGCGACGCTCGCCCGCACCCGCCCGGAGGTCGGCGAGATCCTCCGGGACGAGTTCCGCGTCGTCCTCCTCGACGAGTACCAGGACACGTCGGTCGCCCAGCGCATCCTCCTGTCCGGCCTCTTCGGAGGCGGCACGGGCCACCCGGTGACCGCGGTCGGCGACCCCTGCCAGGCGATCTACGGCTGGCGCGGCGCCTCCGTGGCCAACCTCGACGACTTCCCCGAACACTTCGCGTACGCCGACGGGCGCCCCGCCACCCGCCACGCCCTCAGCGAGAACCGCCGCAGCGGCGGCCGCCTCCTGAACCTCGCCAACGGCCTCGCGCAGCCCCTGCGCGCCATGCACGCGGGCGTGGAGGCACTGCGGCCCGCGCCCGGTGCCGAGCACGACGGCGTGGTGCGCTGCGCCCTGCTGCGCACGCACGCCGAGGAGATCGACTGGCTCGCCGACTCCCTCGCCCACCTCGTCCGCACCGGCAAGGCCCCCGGCGAGATCGCCGTCCTGTGCCGCACGGCGACGGACTTCGCCGAGATCCAGGGCGCGCTCGTCGCCCGCGACATCCCCGTGGAGGTCGTCGGGCTCTCCGGCCTCCTGCACCTCCCCGAGGTCGCCGACCTCGTCGCCGTCTGCGAGGTCCTCCAGGACCCAGGGGCCAACGCCTCCCTTGTGCGCCTGCTCACAGGACCGCGCTGGCGGATCGGCGCCCGCGACCTCGCCCTCCTCGGCCGCCGCGCCCGTCTCCTCGTACGCCCCGGACACACCGCCCCCGACGACCCGGACCGGCGCCTCGCCGAGGCCGTCGAAGGAGTCGACCCCGCCGAGGTGATATCGCTCGCGGACGCCCTCGACACGTTCCTGGAGTCGCCACTCCACTCGGACGACGCCTCCCGAAGGGACGACGGGCTGCCCTTCTCGGCGGACGCCCGGGTGCGCTTCGCCCGGCTCGCCGCCGAGCTGCGCGAGCTGCGCCGGTCGCTGTCCGACCCGCTGATGGACGTCCTGCACCGCGTCCTCGCCGTCACCGGCCTGGAAGTGGAGCTGTCCGCCTCACCGGGCGCCCTGGCGGCCCGCCGCCGCGAGACCCTGTCCAACTTCCTGGACGTCGCCGCGTCCTTCGCCGCGAACGACAGCGGCGCGACGCTCCTTGCCTTCCTCGGCTTCCTGCGCACCGCCGCGCAGTACGAGAAGGGCCTCGACAACGCCCTGCCGGGCGGCGAGAACACCGTCAAAGTGCTCACCGCCCACAAGTCCAAGGGCCTGGAGTGGGACGTCGTCGCCGTCCCCGGCCTGGTCAACGGCGTCTTCCCGAGCGCGCAGGGCCGCGAGAAGTGGACCGCCCAGGCCAAGGTCGTCCCGCACGAACTGCGCGGCGACGCGGCCACCCTGCCCGACATCGAGACGTGGGACGCCAAGGGCATGAAGGCCTTCCACGAAGCCATGAAGGAGCACCAGCGCACCGAGGAACTCCGCCTCGGCTACGTCACCTTCACCCGCCCCCGCTCCCTGCTCCTCGGCTCCGGACACTGGTGGGGCCCCTCCCAGAAGAAGCCGCGCGGCCCCTCGGACTTCCTGTCGGCCCTGTACGACCACTGCGCGGCGGGCCACGGCGAGATCGAGGCCTGGGCCGACGAACCCGCCGAGGACGAAGAGAACCCCGCCCTGCGCGAGGACACCGCGGACCAGGCGTGGCCGCTCCCGCTGGACGACGACTCCCTCGCGCGCCGCCGCGCCGCCGCGCGGACCGTCCTCGACCACCTGGAGCGCCTCACGGGAGAGGGCGCGTCGGAGCCCGCCCACTCGCACGAGGAGACCCACCCTTCGGCGTACGACGACGTGCCCCCGGCAGACGACCCGGAATGGCCACCCCCTCCGGAGGACGAAGACGTTCCCTACGGAGACGCCGATTTCGAGAACGCCTACGGGGGCGACGATTTCGCTGACGCCGACCCGGCGGACTGGGACTCCCTGCCCACGCGGCGCCCGACGATCCCGCACCCCACGGACGCCCCCGAAGCACCGGCGCAGGCAAGCGGCCCCGCAGACCGGACCGCCCACGCGCGCGTGCCTCTGCCCGCGCAGCCGTCCGAGGCGCGCCCGCACCCCGCCGACCAGGACCACGACCACGCCCCGGGCACCCGTCTCACCCCCGAGGAGGCCCGCACCCTCGCCTCCTGGGACCGCGACCTGGACGCCCTCACCGGAGAGCTCCTGCGCGCCCGCGAGGCCGTCAGGGACGTTCCCGTACCGCCCTCGCTGACCGCCTCCGAGCTGATGCGCCTGGCCGCCGACCCCGACGGCTTCGCCAAGGACCTCGCCCGGCCCATGCCCCGTCCGCCCCAGCCCGCCGCCCGCCGCGGCACCCGCTTCCACGCCTGGGTCGAGTCCCGCTTCGAAGAGCTCCCCCTGCCGATGCTCGCCCCCGAAGACCTCCCCGGGGCGGGTCCCGGCGAGGCCGAGATCGCCGACGAGCGCGACCTCGAAGCCCTCAAGGAAGCCTTCGAACGCACCGAGTACGCCCGCCGCACACCCCACCGCGTCGAAGTGCCCTTCCAGTTCGTCATCGCCAACCGCGTGATCCGCGGTCGCATCGACGCCGTCTACAAGGAAGGCGACGGCGAGGACACCACGTACGAGATCGTCGACTGGAAGACCAGCCGCACCCACAGCGCCGACCCCCTCCAGCTCGCCGTCTACCGCCTCGCCTGGGCCGAGCAGCAAGGCGTCCCCCCGGAGTCCGTGAAGGCCGCGTTCCTTTACGTGCGCAGCGGCGAGACCGCCCGCCCAAGGAACCTCCCGGGCCGCGCCGACCTCGAACGCCTCCTGCTCGAAGAACCGCCGCACGAGCCCGCCCCGGATGGCGGATAGGCTCGTGACCATGAGCGAGACACCGGACAGCGCCGTCCGCACGTACATCGAGAACCACCGCGCCGCCTTCCTCGAGGACCTCGCGGAGTGGCTGCGCATCCCGTCCGTGTCGGCCCAGCCCGACCACGACGAGGACGTGCGACGCAGCGCCGAATGGCTCGCCGGCCGACTCAAGGAGACCGGCTTCCCGACCGCCGAGGTCTGGCAGACCCCGGGAGCGCCCGCCGTCTTCGCCGAGTGGCCCTCGGACGACCCGCACGCCCCCACCGTCCTCGTCTACGGCCACCACGACGTCCAGCCGGCGGCCCGCGAGGACGGCTGGCACACCGACCCCTTCGAGCCCGTCATCGACGGAAACCGCCTCTACGCGCGCGGGGCCGCCGACGACAAGGGCCAGGTGTTCTTCCACACCCTCGGCGTCCGGGCCCACCTCGCCGCCACCGGCCGCACCGCCCCGGCCGTGAACCTGAAGCTGCTCGTCGAGGGCGAGGAGGAGTCCGGCTCCCCGCACTTCCGTGAGCTGATCGAGGCCCACAAGGACCGCATCGCCGCCGACGCGGTGATCGTCTCCGACACCGGCATGTGGTCGCAGGACACCCCGACCATCTGCACCGGAATGCGGGGCCTCGCCGAGTGCGAGATCGTGCTGCACGGTCCCGACCAGGACATCCACTCCGGCTCCTTCGGCGGCGCGGTCCCGAACCCCGCCACGGAGGTCGCCCGCCTGGTCGCCGCCCTCCACGACGAGCACGCGCGCGTGGCGATCCCCGGCTTCTACGACGGCATCACGGAACTCACCGACACCGAGCGCGCACTCCTCGCCGAGCTGCCCTTCGACGAGGCGAGCTGGCTGCGGACCGCCAAGTCGCACGCCACCCAAGGAGAAGCCGGGTACTCCACCCTGGAGCGTGTCTGGGCCCGCCCCACCGCCGAGGTCAACGGCATCGGCGGCGGCTATCGAGGAGCGGGCAGCAAGACGATCATCCCGTCGTCCGCCCTGGTGAAGCTCTCCTTCCGACTGGTCGCGGGCCAGGACCTGGACCACGTCGAGCAGGCCGTGCGCGCCTGGGCCGCCGACACCGTCCCCGCCGGCATCCGCCACACCGTCACCTTCAGCCCCGGCACCCGCCCGTGCCTGACGCCGCTGGACCACCCCGCCCTGCAGTCCGTGGCCCGCGCCATGGGCCGAGCCTTCGAGCAGCCGATCCGCTTCACGCGCGAGGGCGGCTCGGGACCGGCCGCCGACCTCCAGGACGTACTCGCCGCCCCCGTGCTCTTCCTCGGCATCTCCATCCCGTCCGACGGCTGGCACGCGCCGAACGAGAAGGTCGAGATCGACCTGCTCCTCAAGGGCGTGGAGGCGACCGCATACCTGTGGGGCGACCTCGCGGAGAACTGGCGCGATGACCACTGACCGTCCCCGCCCCGCCGCGCACGTCCTGCCGCACGCCCTGCTGAGCCACCCATTCCATCGGGGGAGTTGGAAGCACCTGTGACCACCTGGACCGACAGCACCGCAGACCGACCCATCTCGCTGACCGCGCCGAGCGGTATCGACCGCGCGGCCCACCACCGCATGGACGAGGCGTGGCTCGCCGCCGCCTGGAGCCACCCCACGACCCGGGTCTTCGTGGTGTCCGGCGGCCAAGTGCTCATCGACGAGACCCCCGAGGGCCGCACCGAACTGGTCATGACCCCGGCCTTCGACGCGCCCCTCACCGAGGAACACCGCTACTTCCTCGGCACGGACGACGACGGCGTCAGCTACTTCGCGCTCCAGAAGGACACCCTGCCGGGCCGCATGGACCAGTCGGCGCGCCCCGCCGGACTGCGCGAGGCGGGACTGCTGCTCTCACCCCGGGACACCGGTCTGATGGTGCACGCCGTCGCCCTGGAGAACTGGCAGCGCCTGCACCGCTTCTGCTCGCGCTGCGGCGAGCGCACGGTCATCGCCGCCGCGGGCCACATCCGCCGCTGCCAGGCATGCGGCGCCGAGCACTACCCGCGCACCGACCCGGCCGTGATCATGGCGGTCAGGGACAGCGAGGACCGCATCCTCCTCGGCCGCCAGGTGCACTGGCCCGAGGGGCGCTTCTCGACCCTCGCGGGCTTCGTCGAGCCGGGGGAGTCCATCGAGCAGTCCGTGCGGCGCGAGGTCTTCGAGGAGGCGGGCGTCACGGTCGGCGACGTCGAGTACGTCGCGAGCCAGCCCTGGCCGTTCCCCTCCAGCCTCATGCTGGGCTTCATGGCCGACGCGACCTCCTCGGAGATCAACGTCGACGGTGAGGAGATCCACGAGGCCCGCTGGTTCTCCCGGGAAGACCTGCGGGCCGCGTTCGAGTCCGGGGAGGTCCTGCCTCCCTACGGCATCTCGATCGCGGCCCGCTTGATCGAACTCTGGTACGGCAAGCCCCTGCCGAAGCCGGGAAGCCTCGGCTGATCCCCCGGCGCCGGGGGATCAACCGCGCTCATGGAAGAGCAGACACGCTCTCGGAGGAGCAGAACCGCTCACGGAGGAGCAGATCCGCTCGCCGAGGTTCAGGTGCGCTCGCTCACACGCCCAGCTTCTGCTTGACCTGCGCCAGCGAGGGGTTCGTGAGCGTCGAACCGTCCGGGAAGAGAACGGTGGGAACCGTCTGGTTTCCGCCGTTCGCCTTCTCGACGAAGGCCGCCGAGTCCGGGTCCTGCTCGATGTTGATCTCCTCGTACGCGATGCCCTCACGGTCCATCTGACCCTTGAGGCGGCGGCAGTAGCCGCACCACGTGGTGCTGTACATCGTCACAGTGCCCGGCATGTGTGTCGTGCTCCTTCGTAGCTCGGGTGCGTCTCGCACTGAAACGAACGTACGTGACCCGGCGACCATTCCCGCATTAGTACGACCGCAGCCCCACGCCTGTGGACAACCGGCTCACCCGCCCCCGGCGACCTGGCAGCATGGCAGGGTGACATCAGCAACGCACTCCACCCTCTTCCCGCAGGTCCCGGACTCTGCCGATGCGGTGCTCGCCGGGCTCGACCCCGAGCAGCGCGAGGTGGCCACCGCCCTGCACGGGCCGGTGTGCGTCCTCGCGGGCGCCGGCACCGGCAAGACCCGAGCGATCACCCACCGGATCGCCTACGGGGTGCGCGCGGGAATCCTCCAGCCCGCCAGCGTGCTGGCCGTCACCTTCACCAACCGCGCCGCGGGCGAGATGCGCGGCCGCCTCCGCCAGCTCGGCGCCTCCGGCGTCCAGGCCCGCACCTTCCACTCCGCGGCCCTGCGCCAGCTCCAGTTCTTCTGGCCGAAAGCAGTCGGCGGATCCCTCCCGAGAATCGTCGACCGCAAGATCAAACTCGTCGCGGACGCGGCCGCCGCCTGCCGCATCCGCCTCGACCGCAACGAACTGCGCGACCTCACCAGCGAAATCGAATGGTCCAAGGTCACCCAGACCGTCCCCGCGGACTACGCCGCGGCCGCGGCCAAATCCGGCCGCGACGTCCCCCGCGACCCCGCCGAGATCGCCCAGCTCTACGCGGCATACGAAGACCTCAAGCGCGACCGCGCCGTCATCGACTTCGAAGACGTCCTGCTCCTCGCCGTCGGCATCCTCCAGGACCGGCACGACATCGCCGAACAGGTCCGCGCCCAGTACCAACACTTCGTGGTCGACGAGTACCAGGACGTGAGCCCCCTCCAGCAACGCCTCCTGGAACTCTGGCTCGGTGATCGCGACAGCCTCTGCGTCGTCGGCGACGCCAGCCAGACCATCTACTCCTTCACCGGCGCGACCCCCGACCACCTGCTGAACTTCCGCACCCGCCACCCCGGGGCCACCGTCGTCAAACTCGTCCGCGACTACCGCTCCACCCCCCAGGTCGTCCACCTCGCCAACGGCCTGCTCTCCCAGGCCCGCGGCCGCGCCGCCGACCACCGGCTGGAACTGATCTCCCAGCGCGAGCCCGGCACCGACCCCCTCTACACCGAGTACGCGGACGAGCCCGCCGAAGCCGAAGGCGCCGCCCGCCGCATCCGCGCCCTCCTCGCCGACGGCATCCCCGCCAGCGAAATCGCGGTCCTCTTCCGCACGAACTCCCAGTCCGAGATCTACGAACAAGCCCTCGCCGACGCCGGTATCCCCTACCAGCTGCGCGGCGCCGAGCGGTTCTTCGAGCGCACCGAAGTCCGCGAAGCGGGCGCCGCCCTGCGCGGGGCGGCCCGCTTCGGAGGCAACGACGCCCTCCTTGACGACGTCGTCGACCTGCCCTCCCAGGTCCGCGCCGTGCTCTCCACCAAAGGCTGGACGACCCAGCCCCCCGCCGGCTCCGGCGCGGCCCGCGACCGCTGGGAATCCCTCGCCGCGCTGGTGCGCCTCGCCGAAGACTTCGCCCGCGCCACACCACAGGCCACCCTGGCCGACCTCGTGGCCGAACTCGACGAGCGGGCCAACGCCCAGCACGCCCCCACCGTCGAAGGCGTCACCCTGGCCTCCCTCCACGCGGCCAAGGGACTGGAATGGGACGCGGTGTTCCTCGTCGGCCTCGCCGAGGGCATGATGCCGATCACCTACGCCAAGACCGACGAACAGATCGAGGAAGAGCGCCGTCTCCTCTATGTAGGGGTGACCCGCGCCCGTGTCCACCTCTCGCTCTCCTGGGCCCTGTCCCGCTCACCGGGCGGACGGCCCAACCGCCGCCCCAGCCGCTTCCTCGACGGGCTGCGCCCCGGCTCCGGAGCAGGCACGGCGGGCCGCGCCGCGGGCGGCGGCCCCGGCGGCATCGAACGCGGCAGCGCCACGGGAGGCACGGTCACCGCGGTCGGCAGCCGCCGCCGCACGAGCCGCGCCCCGGCCCGCTGCCGGGTCTGCGGCCGGACCCTCACCGACGCGGGCGAGATGAAACTCATGCGGTGCGAGGACTGCCCGTCCGACATGGACGAAGGACTCTATGAACGGTTGCGGGAGTGGCGCTCCACCCAGGCGAAAGAGCTGGGACAGCCCGCCTACTGCGTCTTCACCGACAAGACCTTGATCGCCATCGCGGAGGCCGTGCCCGACGACGAGGGCGAACTGGCACGGATCCCAGGCGTCGGCGTCCGCAAGTTCCACCGCTTCGGCGCCGAGGTCCTTGCCATCTGTGCAGGTCAGGAGCTTGTAAGGGGCGCCGACGGAGAATGATTCAAACTCGTCGAAAAAATAGTTTGCGCATGCGCAAGGAAGACCCATAGGTTCTTAGCACGGGAACGGCGGCTTCTCCGAAGCCCTGGTCCCGTGCTGTACTTGTCAGTCCGCAGGATCGGTTCCGGTCGATCCCCTAGACGCCGAGAGGAGGCGAATTCCAGTGATCAGCATCAACGAGAGCTTCATCAGCACCGCCAAAATGACCGATCGCTCGGTCGTCGCTTCCTGCCTGCTCGGCTTCTCGAACCAGGGCACCGGTCTGTCCGGCGGCATCCCCGCCATGCGTCCGCTGCCCTCCGCCCTGCCTCTCGCCGGTCTCGCCATTCGTGAGGCCAATGAGGGCAATGAGCGACCGACCGAGGCACCGGAAGCAGCAGTAGCGGAGGCGCAGGCCCAGGCCTATGCCTTTGCGGCGGCCGGTGCCGGATTCCGGAAGCAGACGACGCAGCACCACACGATGTGGGCCTTCCGTGGGCTCGAACCCTGGAGTGATCCAGTCTGATCCTCGATCAGACAGGCGCCTTCAGGGCCGCGGAACCCCACCCGGGATCCGCGGCCCTTCTGTTTTCCCCAAAACAGGGAGACAGAGCGAAGGGGCCAAGAGCAAGACCCGGTACCAGCCGCCAACCGGCCGACCCAGGCCGGCACGACCAGACGAGGAAAACACCACCGTGCAACTCGAAACGCACGCCCCGTCCGTACCGCCTTCACAGGTGATCTCCCCGCCCACTCCCACGGAGGACCCGACCTTGACCCCCCTGACCGCGCTCACCGCGCTCGACGACGCCATCGAGAACCTCGGCGTACCCGTCCCCTGCCGTGCCTACGACCCCGAGGTCTTCTTCGCCGAGTCCCCGGCCGACGTCGAGTACGCCAAGTCCCTCTGCCGCACCTGCCCGCTGATGGAGGCCTGCCTCGCCGGCGCCAAGGAGCGGCGTGAGCCGTGGGGCGTCTGGGGCGGCGAACTGTTCGTCCAGGGCGTGGTGGTCGCCCGCAAGCGGCCCCGTGGCCGCCCGCGCAAGAACCCGGTCGTCGCATGAGCACCGCCGGAACAATCGATCGCCCCCTGACGCACGACCCCAAGAAACAGGCCCCGATGAAGGCAGCCACCCGCGAGCCCGCAGGCTCCGCGACCCGAGACTTCACCACCACCGGCGCGCACGCCTCGCGCCAGAACAGGACCCGAGAGATGCAACTCATCCCAGAAGCCATGGCTCGTGCGCATATGCACGAACGCCTGCGTGAAGCCGAGGCGCAACGCCCGGCCGAGCGCCTCATGGCGGCCCGCCGCATGCAGCGCCGCGCGGAGCGCGCCTCGCTGCGTGCCCGGCGCGCGCTTGCCATAGCGCTCATGCAGTAAGAGCCAGTGACCCAACGCCAGCGGGGGGCCGGTCCGAACGGACCGGCCCCCCGTGGTGCGTTGTGCTCAGCGATCCTTCCGGCGCGGCGATAGGGTCGCCGGGTGGACCAGCAGAATCCTCAGCCCACGGGCGCGGAGAACCGCGTGTGCTCCCGCTGCGGCACGGTCGCCGAGGGCACACCACCGACCTGGACCTGCTCCGTGGAGAACGGCACCCGCCACTACTACTGCGAGTCCTGCGCGCGAGAGAACATCAGAGCCATCGAGGGCCGCCTCGACTCCGACTGGTGGTAACCCGTCCAGGGGCCCCGCCCGTCTCTCTCCCTCGGCCCCCGCTCCCGGGCCACCCGAGCCAGATGAGCTTCCTGTGATGTGGCTGTGGAAGCTCGGTGCACTGGCAGGCAGAACGAAACCGTATCTGCCCGGGTTAACGGCGTGACGGATCGCCGACCTCCACCCGGGCGAGGACGAGACGATCGTCGAGCTGGAGATGATCGTCGGCTTCGCCCCAAGTCGAGCCGTCACTGGAGAGGGCGCTGCGGTTGCAGCACCCAGCCAGGACACAGGGCCCCGCCCCCCTCTACCGCACCCCACCCCCCAGCTCAGGCCTCCGCTGCCGCGTCGGTTTCTGGGGTCTCTTCCGGCTCCATGACGAAGCCGGGCAGCCACTCCTCCAGTTCGGTCCGCATGCGGACCGTCGCGTTCAGTTGGCAGAGCACTCCGATCGTGCTCAGCGTCACGCGGTGTATCAGCAGATACGCCGGTGGGAGGTTCAGCCGCTTGCCCAGTTGGTAGGCGGGGGAGCGGGGGTCGGCCACGCGCGCTGCCTGGCCGCGCATCCAGCCGCGGGTGAACGTGAACTCGTCCACCAGCATCGGCTCGATGATCGGCAGGAGATAGTCGAGCACCGCGTCCGGTTCCAGCTCGACGCTCTCCTTGACGAAGCCCTCCTCGCGCAACATGTCGTAGACCGCGTCGGCCTCGCCGTCCAGCGTCATCCGCAGGGATTCGCCGATGGTCGGGGGCAGGCCGCCCGGCAGCCGGTCCACCGTGCCGAAGTCCAGGACGCCGAGCCGCCAGCCGTCCTTGTCGTCGGGCAGCAGACGGAAGTTGCCCGGGTGGGGGTCGGCGTGCAGCAGTCCCGTGCGTGCCGGGCCTGAGAAGAGGAAACGGGCCAGCAGCTGGCCCGCCCGGTCGCGCTGCTCCTGCGTGCCGTCCGCGATCACCTCCGACAGGGGTATCCCGTCGATCCACTCGGTGACCAGGACCTGCTCGCCCTGATGCACCACTTCGGGCACCACCACGTCGGGGTCGTCGGCGAACTCCTGCGCGTGCGCCTGCTGCGCCTGCGCCTCCAAGCCGTAGTCCAGCTCTTCCGAGACCCGGTCGCGCAGCTCGGTGATGAGCGGCTTGATGTCCATTCCGGGAATCAGCGGCCCCAGAAGGCGGGCGAACCGGCTGAGTTGGTTCAGGTCGGAGAGCAGTGCCTCGCCCGCTCCCGGGTACTGCACCTTGACCGCGACCGCGCGGCCGTCCTCCCAGATCGCCCGGTGCACCTGGCCGATCGACGCGGCGGCCGCCGGCTTGTCGTCGAACTCCAAAAACCGCTCGCGCCAGTCCTCGCCGAGCCGCTCCGCGAGCACGGAGTGCACCGTGCTCGTCGGCATCGGTGGCGCCGCCTCCTGGAGCTTCGTCAGCGCCGCGCGATAGGGCCCGGCGACCTCCTCCGGCAGCGCCGACTCGAAGACGGACATGGCCTGCCCGAACTTCATGGCGCCGCCCTTGAGTTCGCCAAGGACCTTGAACAGTTGCTCCGCCGTGCGCTGTTGCAGCTCGCGCCCGACGATCTCCGCCGACTTGCCCCCGATCCGCTTGCCGAGCCCCCAGGTCGCGCGTCCCGCGAAGCCGAGTGGCAGCGCGGCCAATTTGGCGGTTCGGGTGACCGCCTTCCGGGGAAGATCAGACATGCGCCCCTCCAAGTCCCAGACAGCCACGCCTCTCAGGCGGGTTACCCGGCCATTGTTGCGTGCTGCCCCATGTCCGTGGTGAGGCGAGCCCCCTTAACGGGCCTGCCCGCCCCGCAAGGACATGCGGGATGCGCCCAAACCGGGCGCGCGTGCCAGTCGAATCCGGGGACGGACGCCTCCCAGCGAGCCCCGGCACAGGCCGAGGAAGCACCGTCGAGGAAGGCCAGCGCATGGCCCGCGACCAGTCCGGCCACCGAGGTCGAAAGGGCCAGATCACACGAGGGCACGTGCCGCGCACGCCCCGAGCGCCACTGGGCCAGCATGCGGGCCCACGTGGGGTCGCGGTCGGCGCGCTGCCGGAAGAAGCAGCCCGCGCAGGCGGTCGATCCGGGCAGGACCAAGGGGCCCACCACGCCTGTGCCTTCGATCACCCCGGCGTAGAGGTGTGGTGTGCCCGCGGTGAGGAGGGCCTCGGCGGCGGCCGGATCGGGGGCGTACGCATCCAGGCCGTCCCGTGGGGCGATGATCACGAGGGAGAGGCCTGCTTCCCCCTCCTGTGCCGAGGGTGGCCGGGGAGGGTCGGCTGGGAGTGCGGGTGGCTCGGGTGGTGTGGGGTGGTTCGGGCGGGGTGGCCGGTCGGGTGCCGCCTGGCGTACGACCCGTCGCGCGGTCGTGTCCCTGCGCTGCCCGATCGCCTCGGCGGGCAGTCCGCCCGGCGCGACGTCCCACGGCTCCACATGCCCGCCGTCCAGCACCTCGACGCGGCCCACGCCCGCGCCCGCGAGGACCGATGCCACGACCGCGCCGACTCGACCCGCCCCCTGGACGCGGACCCGCATGGCCCGGCGCGCCGCCAGCTTCTCGATCGCCTCGCCCGGCTCGGACGCGAGGAGCGACAGCGAGGCCAGGTCGGCCCGCAACCGGTCCATGGGGCCGCTCCGCTTGCGCAGGGCGTCGGCCGCGGGGCCGCCACCCGTCGAGTCGTCGAGCAGGCCGGCCCGCGACAGCTCTCCCATCAACGCGTCCACGTGCCCGTCGGGCAGGCCCATCCGCTTGGCTTCCTCACGCAGGAGCGGCAGTCCGCGAGTGCCGTCAAGGAGGGTCAGGAAGCTGCTGGTCGCGGTGTCCATCGGGCCGAGGACCAGGGCGTGCGCCGGGGCCACCCCGAATTGCACGGTGCTCAGGTCCCGCCAGCCGCGCCGCAGCGCGGGCTTCAGTGTCGGATGCATGGTCGTCCCCCGTCGTCCGGTCGGCGCGGTTCCGTCCGCCGCGTCGATCGAATGTCAGGATGCCCCGGCTCGACGGATGGGTGCGGCGCGTTATCCACAGGCGGGGGGTGATTGTCGTATTAATGGGTCGTGCGGTCGGCCCCCATGGGCTCCATGGGCGCGTCGTCGGTCGCACGGGTCGCGCTGCCGGTCGTACTAGTCAAACGTCCGGCGAGTGGATCGGCGCCGAACCGTCCCGGAGGCGGGACTTCCCCCATGCCCAGCGGGTAACGTCGGGGCGTGCCCGCCGACCCGTCCCCTCGCGTCGCTGGGGAGACCTCAGCGCGTCGCGCCGGAACTCCACAGCGCAGCACGGCCAGTCCGCCGCCATCCGGCGCGGGGGCCAGCGCGGTCGAGGTCAGACGCAGTGCCCGCCGCCGCAGAACGGTCTCGGCCTACCGCGAGGGCGATCGCACCGTCGTCCTCATCCCCGCCCGGATGTCCGAGGCGGAGGAGCAGCGCTGGGTCAACGTGATGCTCGACAAGCTCGCCGCGCAGGAGAGCAAGCGGCTTCTCGGCGACGCGGAGCTGTCCGAACGCGCCGAGCAGCTGTCCGAGCAGTACTTCGACGGCCGAGCCAGGCCCGCCTCCGTTCGCTGGGTCACGAACCAGAACACCCGCTGGGGTTCCTGCACCCCTTCGGAGGGCAGCATCCGCCTCTCGCACCGGTTGCAGGGCATGCCCGAGTACGTCGTGGACTACGTCCTCGTCCATGAGCTGGCCCACCTTCTCGTCCCCGGTCACGGGCCGCGTTTCTGGCGCCTTCTGGAGGCCTATCCGCGCACCGAGCGGGCCAGGGGGTACCTCGAAGGGGTGGTGGCGGCCGGTCGGCTGCCCCATCTGCCGGCCGCCCGCGAGGAGTGAACGTCCGCCGGATCCCACGGTTGTGTAGCGGGTCTGTACCGGCTTCGTTCACTGTCGGACTTTGCGGTTAGCCTGGCGCGACGCATTCACATTCGGGATGGGGGACGGTCGTTACGTATGGCCAGGGAATTCCAACGCGGCCACAAGGCCAAGATCAGTGACCTCACCGCGGGCACCGATCTGTACGTAGGCGTGCAGATCTCGGCTCCCGGGCTGACCTTCGACATCAGCTGCTTCGGCCTCGACGCGAGCGAGCGACTGTCGGACGACCGTTACTTCATCTTCTTCAACCAGCCGAAGTCGCCGGAGGAGTCGATCCAGCTCCTCGGCGCGCAGGCGGGCGACACCGAGTCCTTCCGTGTCACGCTCGACCGCATCCCGCAGCAGATCCAGCGGCTGTCGTTCACCGCGACGATCGACGGTGCCGGGCAGATGTCGCAGGTCGCCTCCGGGTACATCCGCGTCGTCGCGGGCGGCGAGGAAGTGGCCCGCTACGCCTTCAGCGGCGCGGAGTTCTCCACGGAGCGCGCCGTCATGCTGGGCGACTTCTACCTGAAGGACGTGTGGCGGTTCGCCGCGATCGGCCAGGGCTTCGACGGCGGGCTCGACGCCCTCCTGAAGAACTTCGGCGGCGAGGTCGCCGAGGAGGAGCCCGCCCCCGCACAGCCACAGGCCGCCGTGCCCTCCTTCGCGCCGCCCGCGCAGGCCTCGGCCCCGCCCGCGTTCGGCGCCCCCGCCGCCGCGCCCGCACCCGCACCCGCGCCCGTACCCGCCCCCGCGCAGAACTTCGCGCCCCCCTCCCCGGCCCCCGCGCAGAACTTCCCGCCGCCCCCGGGCGCCACCCCGCCGCCCGCACCCGCCGACCCGGCCGTCTACGCCGCGCAGACCATCGTCGCGCCCGTGAACCAGCCGCCGTACGGCCAGCAGCCGCAGCCGCCGCAGTACGGGCAGGTGCCGGGCCAGCAGCATGCCCCCGGCCAGAGCGCGCCCCCGCCGCCGGGCTACGGACAGCCGCCGCAGGCCCCGATGCCTCCCGGCTACGGTCAGCAGCCCCCCAGTGGGCAGTTCCCCGGTCAGCCCCAGGCGCCGCACGGAGCCCCGCAAGGCGCCGCTCCCCAGGGCGCCGGTGTCGCCGCCGCTCTCCAGAAGTACCGCGAAGCGCCTACCGGCCAGCGCTGGACGCAGCAGAACGAGAAGCTGATCCGCGTCGACCTCGGCGTCGCCGACCAGCCGATCCTCGCCCGCCAGGGCAGCATGGTGCTCTACCAGGGCAAGGTCGAATTCGGCTACAAGGGCGCGGGCTTCGCCGGCCGCGTCGTCGGCAACGCCACCGGCCAGGAGATGCAGCTGATGCGCTGCTCCGGCCGCGGCCAGGTCTTCCTCGCCGAAGAGGGCACCCACCTGCACCCCATCGAACTCCAGGGCGACGCGATCTGCGTCTCCGCGGAGAACGTCCTCGCCTTCGACGAGACCCTCCAGCACGAGGTGCGCAGGATCGAGGGCCACGGGATCCCCGGCGGCGCGCTGTTCGTCATGCAGTTCCAGGGCACCGGCACGGTCATCGTGAAGACCCACGGCGTGCCCGTCGTCCTGCCCGTCACGCCGACGACGTTCGCCGACTGCCACGCCGTCGTCGCCTGGTCGGCCGCCGCCCAGGCGATCGTTTCCAGCCAGGTACGGATGCGCAGCAACGCCTACGCGGGCTCCACGGGAGAGAGCGTGAACCTCCAGTTCCGTGGCGCGCCCGGCAATTTCATCGTCGTCCAGCCGTACGAGGTCTGAGGGAGCCCGTCATGAATCAGCAGCTCGCGGGCTACGCCCCCGCACCCGTCGCCGCCCGCATGGAGAACCACGGCCACCACATGGTCAAGGTGGCCATGCAGACCGGCAACGACCTCCTCGCGCGCGTGGGCTCGATGGTCGCCTACGAAGGGTTCGTGCAGTACGAGCCGAATCCGCCCGCCGTGCGCCAGGTCGCACGCGAGTGGATGACCGGCGAGGGCGCGCCCTTGATGAAGTGCTCCGGAGACGGCCTGCTCTACCTCGCCGACTACGGAGCGGACGTCGTCGTCATCAACCTGGCGGGCGACTCCCTCTCGGTGAACGGCACCAACCTCCTCGCCTTCGACGCGTCCCTCCAGTGGGGCGTCGAGCGGGTCAAGGGCCTCGCCAAGTTCGCCGGACAGGGCCTGTGGAACATCAAGATCTCCGGTCAGGGCTGGGTCGCGCTGACCTCACGCGGCACCCCGATCGTCGTCGACTGCGGTCGCGGCGAGGACGAGACGTACGTCGACCCGGACGCCCTGATCGCCTGGTCGCCGAACCTGAAGGTGAAGGGCAAGCGCAGCTTCAAGGCCGGCTCCCTCATCGGGCGCGGCAGCGGAGAGGCCTACCAGATGGGCTTCTCCGGAGAGGGCATCGTCGTCGTACAGCCCAGTGAGGACAGCACCGACCGTCTCCGAGCACGGGGCTGAGGGGGAGCAACACACCATGCAGAGCCCACTTTTCGCGCACGCCGAGCAGCAGACCCAGGAGCGCTACTCTGTCCAGAACCCGCAGCTGCTGCGGGTCGCCCTGGAGGGGCACGACGACGTCCTGGCCCGCAAGGGCGCCATGGTCGCCTACCAGGGGCTGATCGAGTTCGACGCCGAGTACCAGAGCCAGGGCAACCAGCGTGCCCGCGCGCACACCGGTGAGGGTCTGGACCTGATGCGCTGCCATGGGCAGGGCACCGTCTACCTCGCCAACCTCGCCCAGTACATCCACGTGGTGGACGTCGACCAGGACGGTCTGACCGTGGACAGCAGCTATGTCCTCGCGATGGACTCCTCGCTGACCCACCAGGTCATCGCCGTGGACAGCCAGTACGGCATCTCCGGCTCCGGCAAGTACCAGCTCAACATCTCCGGGCGCGGCAAGGTCGCCCTGATGACGTCCGGCCAGCCGCTGATGCTCCAGGTCACGCCCGACCGGTACGTCAACGCGGACGCGGACGCCATCGTCGCCTGGTCCAACGGCCTGCGCGTGCAGATGCAGGCCCAGACCCACTCCTCGGGCGTCTGGCGGCGCCGCGGCAACACCGGCGAGGGCTGGGAGCTGAGCTTCATGGGGCAGGGGTACGCGCTCGTCCAGCCCAGCGAGATGCTGCCGCCGCAGAACGCGGTGGTCGGGCGGGGCGCCCAGGCGCAGTTCGGGGTGGGCCAGCAAGGTGCCCGGGGGCAGAACCAGGGGAACGTCTGGAGCTGAGCCCCGCGGGGGTACAGGAGCGCGGGGAACCGCGGGCCGGCGGTGGCTGGTCGCGCAGTTCCCCGCGCCCCTTCGGGGCGCGTCCCCACAAGGCGCTCTACAGGCGTGCCCTCGTCGCCTCCACCAGGCGTACGACCGACTCGTCGGCCACGTCCGCCACCTCGTCGTAGGCGAACCAGCGCAGGTCCAGGGACTCGTCACTGATCGCCTCGACCGCGTCGGACGGGGCGAGTGCCGCGTACTGCACGTCGAGGTGCCGCGTGCACGGGCCGGGGATCGGGTGGCGGTCCAGGCGCACGGGGCCACCCGGAAGCAGCGTCAGGCCCGGCACGCCGGACTCCTCGGTGGCCTCGCGCAGCGCGGCCGCGGCCAGCGACGTGTCGCCCGGCTCGCAGTGGCCGCCCATCTGGAGCCACATCCGCAGCTTCCGGTGCAGGGTCAGCAGTACCCGCCCGCGGGACGGGTCGACGACCAGGGCGCTCGCCGTCACGTGGCCCGCGGTGCACGCCTTCCACATGCCGGCCTCGCCGTGCGCCGACAGGTGGTCCAGATAGGCCTGGCGCAGCTCGGCCTGGTCGTCCTGGCCCTCGTACTCCTTCAGTACGAGGACCGCGTCGTCATGGAGGCTCACTTACCGCCGTCCTCCGGGGACTCGTCGTCGCCCTTGTCGTCCTTCTTGAGGTCCGGCTTCGCCGAGGAGCCGCCACCCGCCGCCTCGCCGAGCATCTTGTCCAGCTCGGAGAAGTCCATCTGCTCGCGGTGGACGAAGCCGTCCGGGTCGTCGAGGTCCGAGGCCGTCGGCAGCATGTCCGGGTGCTCCCACAGGCCGTCGCGGCCGTCGACACCGCGCGCGTCCGTGAGCGAGGCCCACAGGCGCGAGGCGTCCCGCAGCCTGCGCGGGCGCAGCTCCAGGCCGATCAGCGTCGCGAACGTCTGCTCCGCGGGGCCGCCGGTCGCACGGCGGCGGCGCAGCGTCTCCCGGAGGGCGTCGGCGGACGACAGGCGGGGCTTGGCCGCGGCGTGCACCACGGCGTCCACCCAGCCCTCGACGAGCGCGAGAGCCGTCTCCAGGCGGGCCAGAGCGGCCTTCTGGGCCGGGGTGTCCTCCGGCTGGAACATGCCCTGCTGAAGTGCTTCCTGGAGCTGCTCGGGGTTCTGCGGGTCGAGCTGGCCGACGACATCCTCCAGCTTGGCCGTGTCGACCTTGATCCCGCGCGCGTACCCCTCGACGGCGCCGAACAGGTGCGAGCGCAGCCACGGCACGTGGGCGAAGAGGCGCTGGTGGGCGGCCTCGCGCAGCGCCAGGTACAGCCGCACCTCGTCCTTGTCGACGCCCAGGTCCTTGCCGAAGTGCTCGATGTTCACCGGGAGCAGCGCGGCCTTCCCGGAGGGGCCGAGCGGCAGACCGATGTCCGTGGAGCCGACGACCTCACCGGCCAGCACGCCGACGGCCTGGCCGATCTGCTGGCCGAACATGGCGCCGCCCATGGAGCGCATCATGCCGATCAGCGGGCCCGCCATGGCCTGCATCTCCTCGGGGAGCACATCGCCCATGGCGAGGCCCACGCGCTCGGCGACCGGGTCGACCAGCTCCTTCCACACCGGCAGGGTCGCCTCGACCCACTCGGCGCGGCTCCACGCCACGGCCGTGCCGGACCCGGACGGCAGCGACGTCGCGTCGTCCAGCCACAGGTCGGCGAGGCGCACGGCCTCCTCGACCGCCGAGCGCTCGGCGGGGCCGACGCTGGCGTCCTTGGTGCCGTCCGCCGTGCCCTGGGAGACGGTCTGGCGGGCGATGTCCTTGGCCATGTCCCAGTTCACCGGGCCGCCCTCGTACGAGAGCATCTGGCCCAGCTGCTGGAAGGCGGCCCCCAGGTCGTTCGGGTTCATGGAACCGAACATCGCGGCGAACGGGTTGTCCCCGCCTGCGGGGCCGCCCGCCCCGGGGAACCCCCCGAAACCGAACGGGTTCGCGGGGCCACCGGCGCCCTGCCCGCCCTGTCCCCCGCTCTGTCCCTCTCCAGGGGATCCCTTCTTCTTGCCCTCGTCGCCGTCTTCCGGCTCCTCCGGCGGAAGGCCGAATCCGAATGGGGTGTCACTCACGGGATTCCTCGGCTCGTCAGGCCGCCGGTATCGTCCGGCGGCGGCTGCCCTACAACACCACCCAGCGTAGACACCGTGACGGGTTCGGGCCTCGGTGCTCCGCCGACTCGCGGCCTGCGGCAGGATGGATGCCACCTGGTCCGTACGCGTCATTCGCGTACGTACTGAAGACAACCGCTGGAGACGCCCGGTGAGTTCCCCAGATCCACAGGTTCGCGCAGCGCGAAACCCGTCAACCCCGGTGCCCGGCCGCGGGCCCGTAGTCGCCGTTACCGGCGCCGCCTCCGGAGTGGGCGCGCTGCTGACCGAGCGCCTTGCCGCCTCGGAGGAGATCAAGCAGGTCATCGCCATCGACGAGCGCCGGGGCGAGTGCGCCCAGGTGCAGTGGCACATCCTGGACGTACGGGACCCGGCGATCGCCGAGAAGCTGCGCGGCGCGGACGTCGTGGTGCACCTGGCGCTCGATCTCGATTTGGAGACCGACGGCGCCGCCCGCACCGCCTACAACGTGCGCGGCACCCAGACCGTGCTGACCGCTGCCGCGGCCGCGGGTGTCCACCGCGTCGTGCTCTGCACCTCGGCGATGGTCTACGGAGCGCTGCCCGAGAACGAACTGCCCCTCTCCGAAGACGCCGAATTGCGCGCGACCGCCGAGGCCACCGGCGTCGGCGACCTCCTGGAGGTCGAACGGCTCGCCCGCAGGGCGCCCCGCGCCCACCCCGGCCTCAACGTCACCGTCGTACGGCCCGCGACCCTCGTGGGCGGCACGGACACGGCCCTCACCCGCTACTTCGAGTCGCCCCGCCTGCTGGTCGTGGCGGGCTCCCGGCCCGCCTGGCAGTTCTGCCACATCGAGGACCTGTGCAGCGCCCTGGAGTACGCCGTCCTGGAGAAGGTCGACGGGGAGCTGGCCGTCGGCTGCGACGGCTGGCTCGAGCAGGAGGAGGTCGAGGAGCTCAGCGGGATCCGCCGCATGGAGCTGCCCTCGGCGGTCGCGCTCGGCGCGGCGGCCCGGCTGCACCGCATCGGCCTCACCCCGTCCCCGGCCGGCGACCTCGCGTACACGATGTACCCCTGGGTGGTCAGCGTGAGCAGGCTGCACGACGCCGGGTGGCGGCCGCGGTGGACCAACGAGGAGGTCCTCGCGGAGCTGCTCGAGGAGGTCTCCGGGCGGCGGACCGTGGCCGGACGGCGGCTCGGCCGCAAGGACGCGACGGCGGCGGGTGCCGCGGGCGCGACGGTCGCCCTGCTCGGCGCGGCGGCCGTGGTGCGCAGGGCGCGCAAGGCGCGGCGGCGGATCTGAGGTTCCGGACGGCGGACGGCGGCCGACTGAGCCGGTGGGGGGCGACTCGCCGGGCGGGCCAGACGGCGGCCGACTGAGCCGGTGGGGGCGACTCGCCGGGACCGGCCGGCCCCTGTAGGGAACTCCAACGCGCCACGCGCGCGTGCCGGGCGAAAGGTCTATTCCGTGATGTCCGTGCCGTGCGGCACCATGGCCGCATGGCACGCACCACGATGGACCACCCCGGCGAGCAGGCCGCTCAGGACCCGATCCGCCTCCTCGCGATCCGCGACACCCCGCTCTCCCTGGACGAGGTCTTCCGGGCCGTCGGCGACGACGCGGCGGGCGGCACGGCGCTCTTCGTGGGGACCGTGCGCAACCACGACGGCGGCGCCGACGTCGACGAGCTGGGCTATTCGACGCACCCCACCGCCGAGGCCGAGATGCGCCGGGTGGCCGAGAAGGTCGTCGCCGCGTTCCCGGTGCGCGCCCTGGCCGCCGTGCACCGCGTCGGAGACCTCGCGGTCGGCGACCTGGCGGTGGTGGTGGCCGTCTCCTGCCCGCACCGCGCCGAGGCCTTCGACGCCTGCCGCAAGCTCATCGACGACCTCAAGCACGAGGTGCCGATCTGGAAGCACCAGCGGTTCTCCGACGGCAAGGAGGAATGGGTGGGCGCCTGTTGAGCCAGGGGCGGCTCTTGGGGCTCGATTGACCCATGCGGCTCCGGTTGCGTAACCCGACCCCTGGCGTGAGCGTTGACATTGCGGATGGTTAATCTGCTGATCAGTCAGTTGCGGTCGCTCATGGGGTCGGGAGGTCGACATGGCATCACTTGCCTGGTTGCTGATTCCATTTCTGGCGGCCGTCGGTGCGGGTCTGTGGGGCAGCTGGGCCGCCCGCAACCGCAAATCGGGCCGCACCGGTGATCACACGGAACTGAACGGCTACGCGGCCTTCCGCGAGGCGATGGAGAAGTCCCGCTCAGGCACCTGAGGCGGCCCTACTCCGGCACGTGAGGCAGCCCCGCTCCGGCACCTGACGCGGCCCCGGAGCCACCGTGGCGGCGCCCCCGTACGGACCGGCCCCACAGGTGCGCCCACAGGCCCGTCCCGTACTGTCGTTCCATGCCACGCCGCACTGCGACGATGCTCGCCTCCACCCTGATGCTGATCGCGCTGCTCTGCGCCGGAGTGCTCATCAAAGTGCCCTACTCGGAGATGTCCCCGGGCCCCACGGTGAACACCCTCGGCGACCACGACGGCGAGCCGGTACTGCAGATCTCCGGGCACAAGACGTACCCCACGACCGGCAACCTCAACATGACGACGGTCAGGGTCACCAGCGCCGACTACAACATGAACCTCGCGGAGGCCGTCTACGGCTGGCTGGCCCACGACAACATCGTGGTGCCGCACGACACGCTCTACCCGGACGGCAAGACCGAGCAGCAGTCCACCCAGGAGAACGCCGAGGAGTTCAGCCAGTCCCAGGAGAGCGCCAAGGTCGCGGCGCTGCGGGAGCTGAAACTCCCCGTGGAGTCCCAGGTCATCGTCTCCACCGTCATCAAGGGCGACCCGGCCGAGGGCAAGCTGCACGCGGGCGACGTCATCAAGAAGGTCGACGGCACGCCGGTCAAGGAGATGACGGACGTCGCCAAGCTCGTCACCGAGCACAAGCCCGGCGAGCGCGTCACCTTCACGGTCGTCCCGGTCAAGGAGGCGGCCGCCGCCGAGAAGTCGGGCAAGGAGCCGACCAGGACCGAGGAGATCACGATCACCACGAAGAAGGCGGACGACGACGCCGACCGTGCGATCGTCGGCATCCAGGCGGGCACCGACCACACCTTCCCGTTCACGATCGACATCAAGCTGGCCGACGTGGGCGGCCCCAGCGCGGGGCTGATGTTCGCGCTCGGCATCGTCGACAAACTGACCCCGGACGATCTCACCGGCGGCGAGTTCGTGGCCGGCACCGGCACCATCGACGACAAGGGCAAGGTCGGCCCGATCGGCGGCATCGAGATGAAGACGGTCGGCGCGCGCGAGAAGGGCGCCGAGTACTTCCTGACGCCGAAGGCCAACTGCGCGGCGGCCGCGAGCGACGTCCCCGACGGCCTCACCCTGGTCAAGGTGGACACCATCGACGACGCCGTGAAGTCCCTGAAGAAGATCCGCGAGGGCGACACCGACTCCCTGCCGAGCTGCACCGCGAAGTAACGGCTCACTCCGGAGAGGGCCGGTAGGCCGTACGGGGGCGGGGCGGCCACCTGCGCCCCACCCGCGTACGAGCCGTAGAACTCTTGTGCGGGCAGCGGGGGGAGCTACGCGAACGTCGCCGCGAGCGCGTCCGCCAGGCCCGGCACCAGGTCGGAGCCCGTGAGGACCTCGGTCGGCGAGTCCTTCTCGCGCAGCCGCAGCGCCGACTCGCGCGCGCCGTCACGCAGCACCGCCACCGTCATCCGGACCTCCTGGCGGTCCGGGTGCTTCGCCACCCACTGGGCGAGCTGGGCCTCGCTCAGGCCCTCGGGGACGGACGTCTCGGCGGACGGCGGCAGCATCTGGCGCTCCACCGTGAGGGCGCAGCCCGTCACCGCGTCCGGCCAGGCGATGGTGCCGAGGAACTCGTCCAGCGGCTTGTCGGCGGGAATCTCCTCCTGCTCGATGGGGGTCAGGCCGGCGTGTTCCACGCCGTCGTCGAGGCCGAGCTGGGAGGCGAGGCCGGGTTCTTGGGTGCGCAGCCGGGCCGTGTCGACCAGCGCGAAGAGGCGGGCGGGCCGGTCCCAGCCGAGGCCGGATACGTACTCGTCGATTTCGAGCACGGCCCGAGTGAGGGGGCTCGCTGCCATGGGAGTGTTGGACATGGTCACAATCCTGCCTCGTTAGTCCCGAGAAACGGGAACCGAGTAAAGCGTAGGTAAGTTGCATAGGTGTGGGTCCGCGATCTCGGGGGCCTGACGGACCAACAGCGAATCAACAGCGAACTTCGAGGTGCGCACCTTGGCTTTCCAGATGCCGGACCGCGGCGGAGGCCCGACGGGGCCACGGATCAGAGTGGGCCGACCCTCCCGTCGCGTCCGGACCCTGCTCATGACACTGGGCGTGCTGGCCGTGCTGGCCATGGCCTTCGTCATGTTCTCCGGGTTCTGGACGGACTGGTTGTGGTACCGCTCGGTCAATTACTCATCGGTCTTCACGACGACCCTGTGGACCAAGATCGGCTTGTTCTTCTTCTTCGGCCTCCTCATGGCGGCCGCGGTGGGTGTGAACATCTGGCTGGCGCACCGGCTGCGCCCGCCGCTGAGCGCCATGTCGATGGAGCAGCAGAGCCTCGACCGGTACCGCATGGGCATCGCCCCGTACAAGAAGTGGCTGCTCATCGGGATCACCGCCCTGGTGGGCCTGATCGCGGGCGCGTCCGCGGCGGGGCAGTGGCGCACGTGGCTGCTGTGGGTGAACGGCGTGCCCTTCGGCCAGAAGGACCCGCAGTTCCACATGGACGTGGCGTTCTTCGCGTTCGACCTGCCCTGGTACCGCTTCCTGCTGGGCTTCGGCTTCGCGGCCACGGTGCTCTCCCTGGTCGCCGCCGCCCTGACGCACTACCTGTACGGCGGGCTGCGCATCACCAGCCCGGGGGCGCGCGCGACCGCCGCGGCGACCGGCCACCTGTCGGTGCTGCTCGGCGTCTTCGTCTCGCTCAAGGCCATCGCCTACTGGCTCGACCGGTACGGCCTCGCGGTGAAGTCCAGTGACTTCAAGGCGACGGGCAACTGGACGGGCCTGAGGTACGTCGACGCCAACGCCTACCTGCCGGCGAAGACGATCCTGTTCTGCATCGCCGTCATCTGCGCCGTGCTCTTCTTCGCGACGCTGTGGCGGCGCACCTGGCAGCTGCCGGTGATCGGCTTCGGTCTGATGGTGCTCTCGGCGATCCTCATCGGCGGGCTCTACCCCGCGATCGTCCAGAAGTTCCAGGTCCAGCCGAACGAGCAGGCCAAGGAAGCGCCGTACATCGAGAAGAACATCAAGGCCACCCGCGACGCCTATGGCATCAGCGGGGTGAAGCCCGAGGACTTCAAGGGCGCGGGCAAGGTCGACGAGGACCGCCGGAAGAAGCGCGAGGACGCGAACACGGCGGCCAACTACCGGCTGAACGACCCGAACATCGTCTCGCCCACCTTCCAGCAGCTGGAGCAGGAGCGCAGCTACTACCAGTTCCCGCGGACGCTGGACGTGGACCGCTACAACGGCCAGGACACCATCGTCGGCCTGCGCGAGCTGAACGTGAACAAGCTCGACAAGCGGAACTGGATCAACGACCACTTCGCCTACACGCACGGCTACGGAGTCGTCGCCGCGAAGGGCACGGAGACCAAGGAAGGCTCCAAGGGCGCCCCGGCGTTCACCGAGTCCGGCCTGCCCACCACCGGTGAGATGCAGGAGTACGAGCAGCGGATCTACTACGGCGAGAAGACCAGCCAGTACTCGATCGTGGGCGGGCCCCAGAAGGAGCTCGACTACGAAGAGGACGGCGGCGGCCAGAAGACCTACAGCTACAAGGGCGACAGCGGGGTCAACCTCTCCAACCCGATCAACCGCGCCGCGTACGCGGTGTCCTTCGGGGAGCCGCAGATCCTGTACTCCGGGGCGATCGGCGAGGGCTCGCGGATCCTCTACAACCGCACCCCCAAGGAGCGCGTCGAGGCGGTTGCCCCCTGGCTGACGATCGACGGTGACGTCTACCCGACGGTGGTCGACGGCCGCATCCAGTGGGTGGTCGACGCCTACACGACCACCAACGGCTATCCGTACGCGTCGCGGACCACGCTCGGTGACACCACGGCGGACTCCTTGTCGGAGGCGGACAGCCAGCGCACGGTGATCGCCCAGCAGAACCAGGTCAACTACATCCGGAACTCGGTGAAGGCGACCGTCGACGCGTACACCGGCGACGTCAAGCTCTACACCTGGGACGAGAAGGACCCGGTCCTGAAGACCTGGAAGAAGGCGTTCCCGGGCACCGTCAAGGACAAGAGCGAGATCCCCTCGGCGCTCAACGACCACCTGCGCTACCCGCAGGACATGTTCAAGGTGCAGCGTGAGCTGCTGACGCTGTACCACGTCACGGACCCGGGCCAGTTCTACAACGCGAGTGATGCCTGGCAGGTGCCGAACGACCCGACGAAGAAGGACGACAGCGCGGTACCGCCGTACTACCTGTCCCTGAAGGCGCCGGGCCAGAGCCAGCAGCAGTTCGCGCTGACGACGACGTTCACCCCGAGTGAGCGGCCCAACCTACGGGCCTTCATGACGGTCGACGCCGACGCCAGAAGCAAGAACTACGGCCAGATGAAGCTGCTGAGAGTGACGGGCGACGTCGACGGCCCTGAACAGGTGCAGAACAAGCTGAACTCCATGAAGGAGGTCGGTACGTTCGTCCGCGACATGAAGGGCGCCGACTCCGACGTCCTCTACGGCAATCTGCTGACCGTGCCGCTGGACGACGGCTTCCTCTACGTCGAGCCCGTCTATGTGCAGGGCCGCAAGTCGGCGTACCCCCTCTTGAAGAAGGTGGCCGTGTCGTACGGCACGGAGACCGTCTTCGCCGACTCCCTGAGCGACGGACTCGACCAGGTCTTCGGCGCCGGCGGAGGCACCAAGCCGCCGAGCGAGGATCAGGACGGGGACGAGCCGACCAAGCCGCCCAAGACGAACGACCCGACGGTCCAGGCCGCGCTCGACGACGCCCAGAAGGCGTTCGAGGACGGCGAGAAGGCCATGAAGGAAGGCGACTGGAAGAAGTACGGCGAGGCGCAGGCGCGGCTCCAGGAGGCACTGGAGCGGGCCGAGGAGGCATCGTCCAAGGCGGCGGAGAAGGACACCGCGGGCTCGGACAAGAACGCCGACAAGGGCGCTGACAAGGGCGCCGACAAGAACGCCCGCGAGGACGCCGACAAGAACGCCGACAAGGACACCGAGAAGGACGCTGACAAGAGCGCTGAATAGCGGCTGGTCAGAGAGCCCCCTCGCGCCGTGGTACGGTTTGAACACAACGGCGCGGGGTGGAGCAGCTCGGTAGCTCGCTGGGCTCATAACCCAGAGGTCGCAGGTTCAAATCCTGTCCCCGCTACTGCAAGGTGAAGGCCCGGATCCTTATGGATCCGGGCCTTCGTCGTGTGCGGGAGGCCTATGCCAACTCGTGCGCGACGTCGTGCGAACGGCGCGCTGTAGGGGGAGAGTTGGGGGATATGTGTTTCACTTATCTCTCTGTGGGCATGTCGACAAAACGCCGAAGTGACTTCACTGGCTGCGGTACACCAGGTGTACCCAGGTTGCGGGTGGTGCGACGATGGACGTTATGGGGGACAAGGCAACTCTGTTGGATACAGGGCGGTTTGTGCAGGCGGCCGACCGGGAGGACCCCGGGACGGCCGCCGACGAGATGCGTTATCGACTGGCCGCCGAGGCCGGCGACGTCGACGCGATGAGCGTCCTGGGAAGCCTGCTGCTGCGCCGCGGTGACCTCGACGGGGCCGAGTCCCTGCTGCGCGCGGCGACCGCCGAGGGCGACCGCGCCGCCGCCAACAACCTCGGAGTCCTCCTCCACCAGCGCGGCTACGCGGACGAGGCGGCCGGCTGGTGGCGGGTGGCCGCCGTCGCCGGTTCCGCCGCGGCGGCGCACGCGCTCGGCCGCCACCACCGCGAGCGCGGCGACGAGCCCGCCGCCGAGTACTGGCTGCGGCAGTCCGCCGAGCAGGGCCACACCCTGGGGGCGTACGCGCTCGCGGACCTCCTGGAGCACCGCGGGGACGTCGGCGCCGAGCGCTGGATGCGGGTCGCCGCCGAGCGAGGACACCGCGAGGCCGCGTACCGCCTGGCCCGCGCGCTCGACCGGCGGGCCGCCGAGGAGCGCGGTGAGCCCATCGAGCGCGGTGAGAGCCCCGTGCGCGCCGACCGCGCCGGGTGCGAGGGCGTACACACCCCGGCCGGTGAGGCCGAGCAGTGGTACCGCCAGGCCGCCGCGCGCGGGCACCGCAGGGCCGCGCTGCACCTCGGCGCGATCCTGGAGCACCGCGGCGAGCTGAAGGAGGCGGGCCGCTGGTACCTCAACTCCGCCAAGGACGGCGAGTCCAGGGCGGCCTGCGCGCTCGGCTTCCTGCTGCGCGACGCGGGCGACGAGGAGAGCGCCGCCGTGTGGTGGCTCAAGGCCGCCCAGGACGGCGACGGCAACGCGGCGAACGCGCTCGGCGCGCTGCACGCCGAGCGGGGCGAGACCCAGACCGCCGAGCGCTGGTACCGCGCGGCCATGGACGCGGGCGACGTGAACGGCGCGTACAACCTCGGGCTGCTCTGCGCCGAGCAGGGCAGGACCGCGCAGGCCGACCAGTGGTACCGCCGCGCCGCGTACGCCGGACACCGCGAGGCCGCCAACGCGCTCGCCGTGCTGCTGCTCCAGGGCGGCGACGCGGCCGGTGCCGAGCCGTGGTTCTCCAAGGCCGCGGAGGCGGGCAGCGTCGACGCGGCGTTCAACCTCGGGATCCTGTACGCGAGCCGGGGCGAGGAGGCGTCCGCCCTGCGCTGGTACGAGCGCGCGGCCGCCGCCGGGCACACCGACGCGGCCCTCCAGGTCGGCACCGCGCGGCTGCGCGAGGGCGACGACCGGGAGGCCGAGCGGCATCTGCGGTGCGCGGCCGGAGGCGGCAGCGCGGAGGCGGCGTACCGGCTCGGCACGCTGCTCGACGCGCGCCGCACCTCGGCGGGCACGCCCGCGCTCGGCGAGCCCGCGGCGGAGAAGACCGAGTGCGAGGAGTGGTACGAGCGCGCCGCCGAGCAGGGCCACCGGCGCGCCCAGGTCCGGGTCGGCATGCTGGCCGCGGCGCGGGGAGACGTCGTCGAGGCCGCCCGGTGGTACCGGACGGCCGCCGAGGCGGGCAGCCGCAACGGCGCGTTCAACCTGGGGCTGCTGCTCGCCCGCGAGGGAAGCGAGCCCGAGGCCGCGCTCTGGTGGACGCGCGCCGCCGACGCGGGGCACGGCCGGGCGGCGCTGCGGCTCGCCCTCCTCTATGCCCGGCGCGGCCAGCTCGCACAGGGGCAGCGGTGGGCGACGCGGGCGGTCGAGCTGGGCCCCGCGGAGGTCTCCGAGCGGGCCGGACGGCTCCGCGAGGCGCTGCGGCAGGAGCTTTCCGCGTAGCGGGAACGCCTGCCGCGGAACGGATTTGCGCTGGTCGTAGCCCTGACGTACTGTTGAGTTTACCGACGCGGGGTGGAGCAGCTCGGTAGCTCGCTGGGCTCATAACCCAGAGGTCGCAGGTTCAAATCCTGTCCCCGCTACTGAAGGCCGAAGGCCCGGAACCTATTGGTTCCGGGCCTTCGGTGTTTCCGGCGGCCATGCGCCACGCGCGTGCGCGGGTCACGAAACGAAGCGTCACGAAACGAAGCGCCACGAGACGAAGGGCCCGGCACCTCTCGGTGCCGGGCCCTTCGAAGAACGTGCGTACGAAAATCTACGCAGTCGCGCAGTCCGGGCAGACCCCCCGGTACGTGACCTCGACGCCCTCGACCGTGAAGCCGAAGCGCTCCGAGTCGGGGAGGCTCGTCAGGGGGTTGCCCGTGGGGTGGACGTCGCGGATCGCGCCGCAGCGGGCGCAGACCAGGTGGTGGTGGGGCCGGTGGGCGTTCGGGTCGTACCGCTTCGCGCGGCGGTCCGTCGTGACTTCGAGGACCTCGCCGAGGGTCACCAGCTCGCCGAGCGTGTTGTAGACCGTCGCCCGGGAGATCTCGGGCAGCTTGTCGGCGGCGCGGGCGTGCACCTCGTCCGCCGTGAGGTGGACGTGGTCCCCGTCGAGGACCTCGGCCACGACGCGTCGCTGCGCTGTCATGCGCCAGCCGCGTCCGCGCAGTCGTTCCAACAGGTCACTCATGAGAGCCAGCCTAACAGGAGGGGGAGCCAGTCCCGAACGGGTGTGACTTTGGATGTTCACTTGACTTAGACAAAGTCTATCGTAGGATCAATTACGACGTTGGTCAGAGGATAGGCATTGGCCAAGGGATAGGGACAGGACCCGCAGGGTCGATTACGCAGGAGGCGCACGTGACGCAGGGACCGCTCAGCACGACGCAGGGACCGCTCACCACGGAGGCCGGCGCGCCGGTCGCCGACAACCAGCAGAGCGAGACCGCGGGCGTCGGCGGGCCGATGCTGATCCAGGACCAGCTGCTGCTGGAGAAGCTCGCCCACTTCAACCGCGAGCGGATCCCGGAGCGCGTGGTGCACGCCCGGGGCGCGGGCGCCTACGGCACCTTCACGCTCACCCGTGACGTCTCGCGCTGGACGCGGGCGAAGTTCCTCTCCGAGGTCGGCAAGGAGACGGAGACGTTCCTGCGCTTCTCCACCGTGGCGGGCAACCTCGGCGCGGCCGACGCGGTGCGCGACCCGCGCGGCTGGGCGCTGAAGTTCTACACCGAAGAGGGCAACTACGACCTCGTCGGCAACAACACCCCGGTCTTCTTCATCAGGGACGCCATCAAGTTCCCCGACTTCATCCACACCCAGAAGCGGGACCCCTACACGGGCTCGCAGGAGGCGGACAACGTCTGGGACTTCTGGGGGCTCAGCCCGGAGAGCACCCACCAGGTGACCTGGCTCTTCGGCGACCGCGGCATCCCCGCCTCGTACCGCCACATGGACGGCTTCGGCTCGCACACGTTCCAGTGGAACAACGAGGCGGGCGAGGTCTTCTGGGTCAAGTACCACTTCAAGACCGAGCAGGGCATCAAGAACCTCACCCAGGCCGAGGCCAACAAGCTCGCCGGTGAGGACCCCGACTCCCACCAGCGCGACCTGCGCGAGGCCATCGAGCGCGGTGACTTCCCGAGCTGGTCCGTGCAGGTGCAGATCATGCCCGCGGCGGAGGCGGCGCACTACCGCTTCAACCCGTTCGACCTCACCAAGGTGTGGCCGCACGCGGACTACCCGCCGATCGAGATCGGCAAGCTGGAGCTGAACCGCAACCCGGAGAACGTCTTCGCCGAGGTCGAGCAGGCCATCTTCAGCCCCGCCCACTTCGTGCCGGGCATCGGCCCCTCGCCGGACAAGATGCTCCAGGGCCGCCTCTTCGCGTACGGCGACGCCCACCGCTACCGCGTCGGCATCAACGCCGACCACCTGCCGGTGAACCGCCCGCACGCCACCGAGGCGCGCACCCACTCCCGTGACGGCGCGCTGTACGACGGTCGCCACAAGGGCGTGAAGAACTACGAGCCGAACAGCTTCGGCGGCCCCTTCCAGACGGACCGCCCGCTGTGGCAGCCCGTCCCCGTCACGGGCGCCACCGGCAACCACGAGACGCCCCGGCACGCCGAGGACAACGACTTCGTGCAGGCAGGCAACCTCTACCGTCTGATGACCGAGGACGAGAAGGACCGTCTGATCGACAACCTCTCGGGCTTCATCGCCAAGGTCTCGCGCGACGAGATCGCCGAGCGGGCGATCCACAACTTCCGCCAGGCGGACGACGACTTCGGCAAGCGGCTGGAGGCCGCGGTCCAGGCCCTGCGCGGCTGACCAGTCCCCTTGTCGTCGCATGACGGCGGGCCGGATCCCCTCGGGGGTCCGGCCCGCCGCTGTCTTCTCCGGCGGCTGCCTGCCGGGCCGCCGCCTCTCAGACCGCCAACTGCTGGGCCGCCAACTGCTGGGCCGCCGCGCGCCGGACGGGCGCCCAGCAGCGGATGATGTCGCGGACCGAGACGATGCCCGTGGGCTCGTTCCCGTCCATCACGATCAGGTGCCGGAAGCCGCCGTGCGCCATGGCGTCCGCCGCCTCCTCCAGGGTCCACGCCGGTGAGGCGAAGACGACGTCGGTCGTGGTGTGCGTACCGGCGATCTCGGTGTCCGGACTCTGGCCGAGGGCCACGGAGTTGAGGACGTCACGCTCGGTCAGGATCCCGAGCCCGCAGGTGTCGGGGTCGAGGACGACGGCGGCGCCGACGTGGCGCGCGGACATCAGCCTGGCCGCCTGGCGCAGGGTGTGGGTGGGGCCGATGGTCAGTACCACCGTGCTCATGGCGTCGCGGACGTGCATGGGCGTGAGCCACCTCCTTGGTGAACCCGAGGTCTCCCGGTGGGCGAAGGATTGCCTCCGCTCCCCGCTGGAGAAAGGATTCACAAGTTCACAAGTGGGGGGACTCTCAGAGTCGCAGCGAAGCCGGGGGTCAACAAGAGGGCGTACGCGGTCAGTTCGCCGAGGAGTGCTGGTTCGGGCGATCGGTCGGGGAAGTGGCGCTAGGGAAGGAGTGCTGGGTCAGTAGCGCTGGTTCAGATAACCCAGCAGCTCGTCGTGGAGCAGGCCGTTCGACGCCGCCGCGTTGCCGCTGTGCGGGCCGGGCTCGCCGTCGAGGCCGGTGAAGTTGCCGCCCGCCTCCGTCACCACGATCGCGGGCGCCGCCATGTCCCAGAGGGACAGCTCGGGCTCCGCGCAGATGTCGACCGCGCCCTCCGCCACCATCATGTACGGCCAGAAGTCGCCGTAGCCGCGCGTGCGCCACACCGCGCGGGTGAGGTCAAGGAACCCGTCCAGACGCCCCTGCTCCTCCCAGCCGGAGAGCGAGGCGTAGGCGAAGGAGGCGTCCGAGAGTTGGGAGACCTCCGAGACGTGCAGCCGGGTCGCCGAGGTCAGGCTGCGGCCCGTGTAGGCGCCGCCGCCCTTCGCCGCCCACCAGCGGCGGCCGAGCGCGGGCGCCGAGACGACGCCGACCACCGGCTGGTAGCCGCCCTCGCCCGCCTCCATCAGGGAGATGAGCGTGGCCCAGACAGGGACACCGCGTACGTAGTTCTTGGTCCCGTCGATCGGGTCGATCACCCAGCGGCGCGGGCCGGTGCCCTCGACGCCGTACTCCTCGCCGAGGATCGCGTCACGCGGCCGCGCGCGCTGCAGCTGGGAGCGGATCAGCTCCTCGGCCGCCTTGTCGGCCTCGCTCACCGGCGTCATGTCCGGCTTGGTCTCGACCTTGAGGTCGAGAGCCTTGAACCGGCTCATGGTCTGGGCGTCGGCGGCGTCCGCGAGGACATGGGCGAGACGCAGATCATCGTGGTAGTCGGGCATGGGTGAACAGTATCGATCTCGGTCGGCGCGAGCCACAGCGCCGTATCGCGGCCACTGGCCCCCGGCTTGCGAGCGGCCGCCGCCCCCGCTCGCGCCGGAGCTATTGACAGTGCCCCCGAGCGCGTCAACTCTGGCAGCCGGAGCCGGTTCGGCCCGGGGAGGCGACGATGCCCGCAGCACGGGAATCCTTACTGGACGCGGCCTATACGGCGCTGGCCCGCAGACCGTGGCCCGGCGTGCGCATGGTCGATGTCGCGGCCGTCGCCGGAGTCTCCCGGCAGACCCTCTACAACGAGTTCGGCAGCAAGGACGGCCTCGCCCGCGCCCTGCTCCGCCGCGAGACCGACGGCTATCTGCACGGCGTCGAACGCGCGCTCGCGCAGGAGCGCGACGCGGCCGACCGCCTCGCCGCGGTGGCCGCCTGGACGGTGGGCGCCGCGCGCGGCAACGCGCTGGTGCGGGCCGCGCTCACCGGCTGCTGGAGCGAGCGGCTGCCCGCGCCGAGCCGGTCGGCGGGCTCCACGTCGTCGGTGCCCGCGCAGCGGCGTGCGGACGCCGGGGTGCCCTCGTCCGCCGAGCTGCTCGCGCTGGTACGGGACCGGGCGGTGGCCGCGCTCGGCGGCCGGGGCCGGCCCCGGGACCCCGAACTGGCCCTCGCCTGCGAGAGCGCGGTGCGCCTCGCCCTGTCGTACGTCGTCGCGCCCGCCCGCAACGACGACGACCCCGCGGAGCTGGTCCGCGGGGCCATCGGGCGCTGGGTGGCGGCGAAGTAGGCGGGAGGCCGAGTAAGTAGCCGGGAGGCCGAGGTGGTCAGTGCGCCGAGCCGGACAGCTGGAGTCCGACCACGCCGATGATCACGAAGGAGATCGAGACGATCTTGAGCGTGGAGACCAGGTCGCCGAGGAAGACCATGCCGTAGATCGCGGTGCCCGCGGCGCCGATGCCGGTCCAGACCGCGTACGCGGGGCCCACGTCCAGCTTCTTCAGCGCCAGCGTGAGCAGGCCGAAGCTGCCGAGCGCGAAACAGGCGAACGCGATCGTCGGCCAGAGCCGGGTGAAGCCGTGCGACAGCTTCAGACAGACCGCGAAGCCGGTCTCAAGAATGCCCGCCACGATGACCAGCAGCCACGCCATGTGTCCCTGCCTCCCGCACTCGTCCACGATTCCTACCTGGTGCCACCCAGGCGCAAACAACGGCCAGGTCAGTCCACCGGGTCGGTCCCCGGGTCAGTCCGCCAGGTCAGTCGTCCTCGCGCCGCTCGCGCGTGGCCAGCAGCCGGCGCAGGGAGTACAGGCGCTGCGGGTCCGCGTGCCCGTCGGCGACCCAGGCGTCCAGCGCGCAGTCCTTCTCGTCGTGGCTGCAGCCGCGCGGACAGCCCTCCGTGCCGGGCTCCAGGTCGGGGAAGGCGAGGATGACGCGGGACGGGTCGACGTGGTTGAGCCCGAAGGACCGCACGCCGGGGGTGTCGATCACCCAGCCGCCCACCTCCGCGAGCGGCAGCGCGAGCGCGGAGGTCGTGGTGTGCCTGCCGCGGCCCGTGACCGCGTTGACATGGCCCGTCGTGCGCCGCCGCTCCTCGGGCACCAGCGCGTTCACCAGCGTCGTCTTGCCCACGCCGGAGTGGCCCACGAACGCCGTGATCTTGCCGTCGAGCAGTTCGTGCACGCGTGCCAGCTCCGCGCCGTCGGTGAACTCCTCGCGGCTGGTGACCACATAGGGGATGTCGAGGGTGGAGTAGGTCTCCAGGAGCTTGTCGGCCGATGCCAGGTCCGACTTGGTCAGCACGAGGATCGGTTCGAGTCCGCCGTCATACGCCGCCACGACGCACCGGTCGATCAGCCGCGGGCGCGGCTCGGGGTCGGCGAGGGCGGTGACGATGGCGAGCTGGTCGGCGTTGGCGACGACCACGCGCTCGTACGGGTCGTCGTCGTCGGCGGTGCGCCGCAGGACGGAGGTGCGCTCCGCGATCCGCACGATCCGCGCGAGGGTGTCCTTCTTCCCGGTCAGGTCCCCGACGACGGCGACCCTGTCACCCACCACGGCGGCCTTGCGGCCCAGTTCGCGGGCCTTCATGGCCATCACGATCCGGTCGTCGACCAGCACGGTCAGGCGGCCCCGGTCGACGGTGAGGACCATGCCCTCGGCCGCGTCCTCGTGCTTGGGCCTGATGTGGGTGCGGGGGCGGTTGCCCTTGCGGTTGGGGCGGACGCGGATGTCGTCCTCGTCGGGGTTCTTGCCGTAGCGGCGCATGGTTCTCGTCCCCGCCCGTCAGTTCCCGAGCATTCCGGTCCAGAGCTCGGGGAAGTCCGGGAGCGTCTTCGCCGTCGTCGCCACGTTCTCGATCTGTACGCCGTCCACCGCGAGGCCGATGACCGCGCCCGCGGTCGCCATGCGGTGGTCGTCGTAGGTGTGGAAGACGCCGCCGTGCAGCCGGCGCGGACGGATGTGCAGCCCGTCGGCGGTCTCGGTGACGTCACCGCCGAGTCCGTTGATCTCCTTGGTGAGCGCGGCGAGGCGGTCCGTCTCGTGCAGCCGCAGATGGGCGACGCCGCGCAGCGTGGAGGGGGAGTCGGCGAGGGCGGCGACCGCCGCGATGCCGGGGGTCAGCTCGCCGACCTCGCTGAGGTCGACGTCGAGGCCGTGGATCGAGCCGGAGCCGGTGAAGACCAGGCCCTGCTCGGTCAGCTCGCAGGAGCCGCCCATCTCCGTGAAGATCTCGCGCAGCGCGTCGCCGGGCTGCGTGGTGTGCGCGGGCCAGTCGGGGATGGTGACCGTGCCGCCGGTGACCAGGGCGGCGGCGAGGAACGGCTGGGCGTTGGAGAGGTCGGGCTCGACGGTCAGGTCGCGGCCGAGGAGGGCGCCGGGGGTGACCCGCCAGACGTTCGGCTCGCCGCCCGCCTCCGGGGTGTCCACCTGCGCACCGGCCGAGCGGAGCATGTCGACCGTCATCCGGATGTGCGGCATGGAGGGCAGCGGGCCGCCCACGTGCCGGACCTCCACGCCCTGGTTGAAGCGCGCGCCCGACAGCAGCAGGGCGCTCACGAACTGGGAGGAGGACGAGGCGTCGATCTCGACCGGGCCACCGTCCAGGGCGCCGCCGCCGTGCACGGTCAGCGGCAGCGCGCCGCGGCCGTCGTCGTCGATACGGGCGCCGAGCACCCGCAGGGCGTCGATCACACCGGTCAGGGGCCGCTCGTACGAACGGGGATCGCCGTCGAAGCGGATCGGGCCGTCGGCGAGGGCGGCGACCGGGGGCAGGAAGCGCATGACCGTGCCCGCGTTGCCGACGTCGACCGTGGCCGGGCCGTGCAGGCCCGAGGGGATCACACGCCAGGCCTCACCGGAGACGAGGCCGCCCGTGACGGCGGAGCTGGAGGACACCGTCTCCTCGATGCCGACGCCCATCGCACGCAGGGCGCCCGCCATCAGCAGGGTGTCGCGGGAGCGCAGCGGGCGGCGCAGCCAGCCGGGCTCGGCGGCGAGCGCGGCAAGGACGAGCGCGCGGTTGGTGACCGATTTCGAACCGGGTACGTGGACCGTCGCGGTGACGGCTCCGCTTGCGTGCGGGGCGGGCCAGAGGGCGGTGTGCGCCGGGGTTGCGGTCATGCCCTCACTTTAGTGGCTGCCGGAGAGCCCGCTCAGACGGCGAGCGGCCAGCGTGCCCCGCCCGCTCAGACGTCGAGGAGCCAGCGTGCCCCGCCCATCAGGGAGCAGAGCGAGACGGCGTGGAAGAGGAAGAGCCACAGCCCGGCGGGCACGTGCGTCAGCCGCGAGAGCTGGTCGGCGTCCGAGTCGCCCGCGCCCCCGTGCCTGCGCTTGGCCTGGAGCTCGAAGGCGGGACGGACGCCGCCCAGGAGCAGGAACCACACCACCGCGTACGCGAACGCCGCCTGGACGTCGGTGTTCGCCAGCCAGGAGACGAGCAGGAAGGTGCCGCCGGTCAGGATCACCGTCAGGGCCCCGTACGCGTTGCGGATCATCACCAGCATCACGACGAGCAGCGCGGTGGCGATCCACAGCAGCGCGGTGATGCGCCCGGAGGAGAGCAGCGCGGCGCCGCCGAGGCCGAGCAGCGGGGGAGCGGTGTAGCCCGCCGCCGCGGTCAGGATCATGCCGATGCCGGTGGGTTTGCCGCGCGAGACGGTCAGGCCCGAGGTGTCGGAGTGCAGCCGGATGCCGTCGAGGCGGCGCCCGGTGAGCAGGGCGACCAGACCGTGGCCGCCCTCGTGCGCGATGGTGATGGCGTTGCGGGCCAGGCGCCATACGCGGGGCGGCACGACGACGGCGAGGGCCACCAGACCGGCGCCGATCACCAGCCACTGCTCGGGCGCGGACTGCGTGCCGAAGACGCGGTCCCAGAGGGCGGCCAGGCTGGCGTTGGCGGTGCTTTCCATTGTCGGAACTGGCTCCTCTGGGGGATCGGGTCGTGGCAGTCTGGCACGTATGTGCGGACGGTATGCATCGAGTCGTGGGCCCGAGGACCTCGCGGGCATCTTCGAGATCGAGAAGTGGCAGCCCGAGGAGGGGGAGCAGCTGGCCCCCGATTTCAACGTGGCCCCCACCAAAGAGGTCTACGCGGTTCTCGACCGTCCCCTGAAAGACGCCGCGGACCCGGCTCCGGTTCGCCAGCTGCGTACGCTCAAGTGGGGCCTGGTCCCTTCCTGGTCCAAGACGCCCGAGGGCGGCGCGCGGATGATCAACGCCCGTGCCGAGACCGTGCACGAGAAGCCCTCCTACCGTCGCGCCTTCGCCGCCCGCCGCTGCGTGCTGCCCGCCGACGGTTATTACGAGTGGGTGACCGCGCCCGAGGAGCGGCAGCTGGAGGTCGAGGGCAAGAAGAAGCGGCCCCGCAAGCAGCCGTACTTCGTGACCCCCGCCGACGGTTCCGTTTTCGCCATGGCCGGCCTCTATGAGTTCTGGCGGGACAAGACCCTGCCCGACGAGCACCCCCTCGCCTGGTGGGTGACCTGCACGGTGATCACCACGGAGGCCGAGACCACGCCGCTGGCCGTCGCCCCCGAGGAGGGCCCGCGCTCGCTCGCCGACATCCACCCGCGGATGCCGCTCATGCTCACCCCCGACCGCTGGGACGCCTGGCTCGACCCGTCCCGCACGGACGTCGAGGAGCTGCGCCCGCTCCTGGAGCCGCCCCCGGCCGGACTGATGCGGGCCTACCCCGTGTCGACGGCGGTCAGCAACGTACGCAACAACGGCCCCGAGCTGCTCAAGGAGCTGGAAGGCCCCGAAGAGGGCACACTCTTCTGACGTGACGCACGAAACGCACCCGCCCCAGAGCGCGGCCACTCAGCTCGTCGAGACCGACGCCGGTGAGGCACGGATCACCTGGCACCCGGCGCGGAAGCCCCGCCTCCTGCTCGCCGTCAGCCACGGCGCCGGTGGCGGCATCGAGGCCCGCGACCTGAAGGCCCTCGCCGCCGCGCTGCCCGCGCACGGCGTGAGCGTCGCCCTCGTCGAGCAGCCCTGGCGGGTCGCGGGCAAGAAGCTGGCGCCCGCGCCGAAGACGCTGGACGTGGGCTGGCGGGGCATCTGGCCCGCGCTGGAGAAGAAGGGGCTCCCGGTGATCTCCGGCGGCCGCAGCGCGGGCGCGCGCGTGGCCTGCCGCACCGCCACCGATCTCGGCGCCGCCGCGGTCCTCGCGCTCTCCTTCCCCCTGCACCCCCCGGGCAGGCCCGAGAAGTCCCGCGCCGACGAACTGCTCGGCGCCGGGGTGCCGACCCTGGTCGTACAGGGCGGCAACGACCCCTTCGGCAGGCCCGCCGAGTTCCCCGAGGGGACGTACGAACTGGTGGAAGTGCCCTACGGCGACCATGGTTTCGCGGTGCCGAAGAAGGCGGACGTGACCCAGGACGAGGCCGTGGCGGTCATCACGGACGCCGTCACGCGCTGGGCGGGAATGTTGGACGCGTGACCTCTGTTGTCGCGAACAGACGGTGAACACCGTCGCAGACGTGTTCGTACGAGAGGGAGTCCGCCGCATGGGTTCGACCATCTGCCCGAACCGCTCCAGCGCCTCTGACCTGGAGTGGACGGTCTTGAGCGCACCCAAAAACGCAACTATTCGGGCGGCGCGTGGAGCGGATCGTCGTCTATCCTCCGATTCGAGTGGGGCTGCTTTCGGCCTCGCCACGTCGTTGGAGGAGGTGGGTCCGGTCACTGGGACCGACGCAGGGACCGAGCACGGCCAGGCGGAGCGCCCCGAAGAGGGTTCTGAGACGGCCGCGGAGCGCACGGCCCGTTTCGAGCGGGACGCGCTGACGTTCCTCGACCAGATGTACTCCGCGGCGCTGCGCATGACGCGCAATCCCGCGGACGCGGAGGACCTGGTGCAGGAGACCTACGCGAAGGCGTACGCGTCGTTCCACCAGTTCCGCGAGGGCACCAACCTCAAGGCGTGGCTGTACCGCATCCTCACGAACACGTTCATCAACTCCTACCGCAAGAAGCAGCGTGAGCCCCAGCGCAGCGCCGCCGAGGAGATCGAGGACTGGCAGCTCGCGCGCGCCGAGTCGCACATGTCCACCGGTCTGCGCTCGGCCGAGTCGCAGGCGCTCGACCACCTGCCCGACTCCGACGTGAAGCAGGCGCTCCAGGCGATCCCCGAGGAATTCCGCATCGCCGTCTATCTGGCCGATGTCGAGGGCTTTGCGTACAAGGAGATCGCGGACATTATGGGGACACCCATCGGTACGGTGATGTCCCGGCTGCACCGGGGCCGACGCCAACTGCGCGGCATGCTGGAGGACTACGCCCGTGAGCGCGGGCTCGTCCCGGCGGGTGCCGGGGAGTCGAACGGAACGAAAGGCTCGGGCTCATGAGCTGCGGAGAGCCGCACGAGACTGACTGCAGTGAAGTCCTGGACCACCTCTATGAGTTCCTGGACCACGAGATGCCGGACAGTGACTGCACCAAGTTCGAGACGCACTTCGAGGAGTGCTCGCCGTGCCTGGAGAAGTACGGCCTCGAACAGGCCGTCAAGAAGCTGGTGAAGCGCTGCTGCGGCCAGGACGACGTACCGATCGACCTGCGGGCCAAGGTCATGGGGCGCATCGACCTCATCCGCTCCGGACAGGCCGTGCCCGACCAGGACGTGTCGCATGACGCCGCGCCGGGAGTGACCCCCTCAGAGGCGTGAGCGGCGTGAAAGCGGCGTGCGCGGCGCGAGTGGCGTGAAAGCGGCGCCAAAGTGCCTTAGCGTCACTCGAATGTGCTAATTCCCCGCTGTCCAGTGATGCCCGTGGGGCAGGCGTTCTACTCTCCGGACCTGGGTCTTGCGACCTGGAACGGGGAGGAGAACTCCATGCGGTCGGTGCCGGCGTGGGCTCGCGTGTACATCCTGAGCGTCGCCCTGGCCGGGGCCGTCTGCGCCGCGCCCGCGCTGAGCGGGCACACCCCCTGGCCGGCCGTCACGCTCCTCGCCGCGCTCTACGCCGGGTGCGAGCGGCTCACCCTCCCCCGCGGCCTCACCGCAGGAACCTTCTTCCCCGTGCTGCTCGCCGGGGTCTTCCTGCTGCCGCCCGCGGCCGCCGCCCTCGTCGCCGTGCCGGGCGCGCTCCTCGCCCGCGTCGACCGCGGGCCCCGCCGGGTACGCCGTCTGTGGCGCGCCGCGCAGCTGGCCCTTGCCTCCTGGGCGGCGGCCCGGGTCTACGGGGCGCTCGGCGGGCCCGCCGCCGGTGCCGCGCCCGACTTCCCGCAGGTCCTGGGGCCCGCCGGGGCCGCCGTGCTCGCCTTCTCCGTCGTCCTCACCGCCCTGGACGGCGGGGTGCTCGCGACGGCCGAGAGAGTCCCCGTGCGCTCCGCGTGGCGGGGGCTCTTCGCGCGCTCCCTCGCGCCCGTCGCGGTGCACGGCCTCGCCGGGCTGATGATGGCGGTCCTGTGGACCAGTCCGTACGGGCCCCCGGCCGCGCTGCTCGTGCTGCTCCCGATGGGCGTCTCCTGCTGGGCCTTCGCGCAGTGCCACCGCGAGCGCGCCGCCCACCAGGCCACCATCCGGGCGCTCGTCCAGGCCGTCGACCTCAAGGACAAGTACACCCGCGGGCACAGCGAGCGGGTCGGCCGGGCCTCGGTGATGATCGCGCGCGAGCTGGGCATGGACGACGAGCGCGTCGAGGTCCTGCGGTTCGCCGGGATCCTGCACGACGTCGGCAAACTCGGCGTCCCCACCCGGCTGTTGCGCAAGGACGGCCCCCTCACCCCGCAGGAGCGGCGCGTCATCGAGCTGCACCCCGAGTACGGGCACGAGATGGTGCGCGGCATCGGCTTCCTCGGCGAGGCGCGGGCGGCGATCCTGCACCACCACGAGCGGCTGGACGGCAGCGGATACCCCTACGGGCTCGCGGGGACGCAGATCCCGGAGTGCGCGCGGGTGGTGGCCGTGGCCGACGCGTTCGACGCGATGACGTCCACGCGGTCCTACCGGCGGGCGCGGCCGGTCTCCGCCGCTCTCCAGGAGCTGGCTCGGTGTGCGGGGGCGCAGTTCGATCCGGTGATGGTCTCGGCGTTGGCGCGTGCGCTTGGCCGGGACGGGTGGCATCCCGGGGTTACCTCGGATGGGCCCGAAGGTGGCTTGCCTGCTCGGGGTGTGCCTGCACCTGCGGTGCGGGGGGCGGTGCCGCGGTGAGGGCCACCGTTCCGGCACCCGGCACTGAAGGCTGTGCCCACCCGTCCCGCCCTGCGGGACGCCTGCCCACAGCAGGGACGTCGGGACGCCTGCCCACAACAGTCGCCTACGGCCTCGCGGCAGTGATCGCTGTCGTTTCTCTCGGGTGGACCCTTTGGTACGGGATCGCCGAGAGGCCCGTCGCGCTGGCCTTCGGGGTGATGATCGGGCTCGGGGAGCTGGCCCGGTGGGGCAGTGGGAGGCAGCGGGAGCCCGCGCCGCTGGGGGCCGCGGGGGCCCTGGCGTACGCGCTCCTTGGGCAGAACGCCGGTACGGCCACGCACCACGGCGTGCCCCAGGTGATCGCCGTGGTCGTCGCGGCCGCCCTCGTGGGAGCCGTACCGCACGTGGCGCTCGGCCAGGGGCCCACACCCGACCAGATGGCGCGGCGCGTACTGACCGTCGCGTTCGCCGCCGTCTGCTTCCAACCCCTCTACAACTCCGGCAAGTTGAAGGACTGGGCAGGCCACGGCCCCTGGTACGCGCTGGTCATCGTCGCCCTGCTCGTCCTCACCGCGCTCTGCGACGCCGTCCTCGCCGCCGCGATGGCCCATGCCCGCACCCGCTGGCCGTTCGGCCCCCTGCTCCGCGACGAACTGCGGGCCATGCTCGGCATCGGCTCCGCGGTCTGCGCGACCGGGGCCGTGATGGCGCTCGCGGTCGCCGTCGCGGGACTCTGGGCGCTGCCCGTGTTCAGCCTCCCGCTGCTCCTCACCCAGCTGGCCTTCCGGCGGTACGCGGCCGTGCGGGCCACCTACCGGCAGACCATCGCCTCGCTGGCCAGGGCCACCGAGATCGCCGGATACACCCCGCAGGGCCACGCCCACCGCGTCGCCGGGCTCAGCCGGGCCGTCGGGCGGGACCTCGGGCTCACCGGCCCCGACCTCACCGTCCTCGAGTACGCGGCGCTGATGCACGACATCGGCCAGCTGTCCCTCGTCGACCCCGTCCCCGAGGGCGCCACCGCCGCCCTGCCGGAGGCGCAGCAGCGCCGAATAGCCCTGCTCGGCGGCGCGGTCGTACGGCAGACCGGGGTGGACTCCGCGGTCGCCGTCGTCGTGGAGCGCCAGGCCGACCCGTACCGCGATCAGCCGCTCACGGCACGTATTGTGCGCACCGCGAACGCGTACGACGAGATGGCGCGGGGAGAAGGACCCTCGGGGGCCCTCGGGGGGCCGCTCAACGCCTTGGAGCGGCTGCGTCTCGCCACCGGCCACGACTATCAGCCCGAAGTCGTGGAGTCCCTGGCGAGGGTGGTGTCGCGGGGTGGCCTTAGCTCGCCCCCGGCTGGGTAACCCATGGGTAATGAGCGGCTGTCCGACCGTACGTGGTTGGATGCGAAGAAGAGGGTGCGCGGGGGCATCGACCCGACGCCGCGTCCTCATCAGATGGGACTTCCGACAAATCGTGACAGGCGGGAATCAGGCGGGAATCGTGAGGATCTTCGGCAAGGGACGGCACCGGCCCTCCGCCTCATGGCGGCAGGCGACCGACCGCGCGTTCACGCTGATCGGCGACGGCCGGTACGAGGACGCGGGGGCGCTGCTCACGCGTGCGGCGGATCTGGAGCCGTGGCTGTCCGAGTCCTGGTTCAACCTCGCTCTGCTGCACAAGTTCCGGCACGACTGGGAGCAGGCGCGGGCCGCGGGGCTGCGTGCCGTCGCGCTCCTGGACCGCTCGGCGGGCGCCCCGGACTGGTGGAACGTGGGCATCGCGGCGACCGCGCTCCAGGACTGGCCGCTGGCCCGCCGCGCCTGGCAGGCGTACGGCCTGCGGGTGCCCGGCGGGGTGGCCGCGTCCGGCGAGCCCTCGGGCATGGAGCTGGGCAGTGCGGCCGTGCGGCTCTCCCCGGAGGGCGAGGCCGAGGTGGTGTGGGGCCGCAGGCTGGATCCCGCGCGCATCGAGGTGCTGTCCATCCCGCTGCCCTCCTCCGGGCGCCGCTGGGGCGAGGTCGTGCTGCACGACGGCGTCCCGCACGGTGAGCGGACGACGGCGGCCGGACACTCGTATCCCGTCTTCGACGAGATCGAGCTGTGGGCGCCCTCACCCGTGCCGACCTGGGTGGTCCTCCTGGAGGCCGCCACCGAGGACGACCGGGACGCGCTGGAGCAGCTCGCGGCCGACGCGGGCTTCGCCGCCGAGGACTGGTCGTCCTCCGTGCGGCTGCTGTGCCGCATGTGCTCCGAGTCGCGGATGCCGAGCGACGAGGGCGACGGCGAGCACCTTGACCCGCACGACCACAGCGAGCCGGGCCATCCGGGCCCGCTCGGCCACCGCAGCCCCGGCGCGATCTGGGTGCCGGAGCGGGAGTGCGGCATCGCGGCGCCGGCCGCCCTGGTGCGCGGGCTCCTCGACAGCTGGGTGGCGGACAGCCCGGACTCGCGGGACTGGCGGGATCTGGAAGAGGTCTGCTGACCCGAGGAGAGCGGGCCGTACTTCGCCGTAGGCTGTACCGGCACAAACTCTTGAGGGTTTCACGGAAGGCTTACGGCGGACATGGCGCAGGACACTGAGCAGCAGGCCTCCGGCGGGGTGCTCCCCGTCGACGACGAGGGCTTCGTCATCGACACGGAGGACTGCGAGGAGCGCGAGACGGCCTATCGCGAGCGCGGCACGTCCCGCCCGATCACGGTCGTCGGCAACCCGGTCCTGCACAAGGAGTGCAAGGACGTCACCGCCTTCGACGACGAGCTGGCCAAGCTGGTCGACGACATGTTCGCCAGCCAGCGCACCGCGCAGGGCGTCGGCCTCGCCGCCAACCAGATCGGCGTCGACCTGAAGGTCTTCGTCTACGACTGCATGGACGACCAGGGCGTGCGCCACGTCGGCGTCGTCTGCAACCCGGTCCTGCGCGAGCTGCCCGCCGACCGGCGCCGCCTCGACGACTCGGGCGAGGGCTGCCTCTCCGTCCCGACCGCCTATGTCGACCTGGCCCGCCCGGACTACGCCGAGGTGACCGGGCAGGACGAGAAGGGCAACCCCATCAAGGTGCGCGGCGGTGGCTACTTCGCGCGCTGCCTCCAGCACGAGACGGACCACCTGTACGGCTATCTGTACATCGACCGCCTCTCCAAGCGGGAGCGCAAGGACGCGCTGCGCCAGATGGCGGAGGGCACGCCGCGCTACCCCGTGGTGCCCAACGACTGACGCACGCGCCGCCTGAGCGGCGCGGGAACCGTGTGACACCAGCGGCCCCTGATCGGGAACTTGACCCCGACCAGGGGCCGTTGGCGTGAGCCGCTCACCAGTGCGAGCAAAACCGGCTGTTGAAGATCCATAATCAGTCACGTACGGGGATGTTCTCGGCACTGGGGGGTAGTGAATGGCGCAAATCTGTTCCCTGAACGGTCAGTTGTGGTGCTGAATGGAAAGCGACGCGGGGATACGCAACGGCGCGCGCCCGGCACGGGGGAGGGGCGTGTGCCGCCCAGGCGGCTGAAAGGGGTTTGTCCGTGCCTGCATATTCCGGAAGCACTTCACAGACACAGCCACACACTCAGGTGGTATCTGTCCCACCGGCTCTGACCGTTCCAGTGATCGAGGCAGATTTTCCTCGCCGTCTGCACCCGTATTGGCCAAAGCTTCAGGAGAAGTCCAGGTCCTGGCTGCGCGAAATGCGACTCATGCCGCCGGACAAGGTCGAGCGGTACGCGGACAGCCTCTGCTACACCGACCTGGTGGCGGGCTACTACATTGGCGCGCCGGATGAGTTGCTCACCGCGATAGCCGATCTCAGCAGCTGGTTCTTCGCCTGGGACGACCGGCACGACAGGGACTCGGTGCACGGCAGGGCGGCACAGTGGCGGTGGCTCTGCCGCGGCCTGCACGGCGCCCTCGACGAACCCCGGCAGTACCTCCACCACCGCGACCCCCTGGTCGCCGGGTTCGCGGACTGCGTCCGCCGCCTGTACGCCTTCCTCGGCCCCAGCTGGAACGCCAGATTCGCCCGCCACTTCCACCCCGTGATCGAGGCGTACGACCAGGAGTTCAGAAACCGGCGCAGCGGCACGGTCCCCACGGTCGAGGCGTACGTGGAGCTGCGCCGCCTCACCTTCGCGCACTGGGCCTGGATCGACCTGCTCGAACCCACCGCGCGCCACGAACTGCCGCGCGCCGTCAGGAAACAGCCCGCGTACCGAAAGGCGGCCCTCGCGACCCAGGACTTCTCGGCCTGGTACAACGACCTGTGCTCACTCCCCAAAGAACTCGCGGGAGACGAACTGCACAATCTCGGGATCAGCCTCATCAAGCACGAGGGGATGACGCTCGAACAGGCCGTACGGGACGTCCACCGGCGGGTCACCCAATGCGTCGCGGATTTCCTCGAAGCCGAAAACGAAGTGCGGCTGCTCGTCGATCGACTGTCCGACGGAACCGCAGAAGGAAAGAAACTCGCGGACACGGTGGAATCCTGCGTCTTCAATATGCGGAACTGGTTCTCTTCCGTGTACTGGTTCCATCACGAATCCGGACGCTATCGGGTGGACAGCTGGGACGACCGGTCCATTCCCCCGTATGTGACAGAAGATGCCCTGGCGGAAAACGAACTGGTGGGTGAGGAATGAGCATCGAATCCGCGATACCCGTACCGGCCGCGTCAGGACCCGGCCCGCTGCGCACCCCGCCGCTCGTCAAGGGCGGCGCCCCCCTGCTCGGCCACGCCTGGAACCTGGTGCGCGACCCGCTCGGCTTCCTCTCCGCGCTGCGCGACCACGGAGATCTCGTACGGATCAGGCTGGGGCCCAGGACGGCGTACGCGGTCTGCGACCCGGAGCTGGTCGGCGCCCTCCTGAAGCGCCCCGAGTTCATCGTCGGCGGGCCGCTCTGGGAGACCCTCGAAGTGCTCCTCGGCAAGGGCGTGGCGACCAGCAACGGCAAGCTGCACCGGCGCCAGCGGCGGATGATGCAGCCCGCGTTCCGGCCCGAGCGGATCGCCGATTACGCCAAGGTGATGGAGGAGGAGGCGCGGGCCACGGCGGCCCGCTGGAGCCCGGGGGCGACGGTCGACGTGAGCGCGGAGATGTTCCGCACGGCCGTGCGCATCGTCTCGCGCTCGCTCCTGGAGGTGGAGTCGATCGGCGAGAAGGCCGACCGCATCGCCGACTCGCTGCACACCGTCTTCCAGGGCCTCTACCGCAGGATGGTGCTCTCGGTCGGACCGCTCTACCGCGTGCCGACCCCCGCCAACCGGCGCTTCGAGAGCGCGCTCGCCGACCTGCACGCGCTCGTCGACGAGATCATCGCGGAGCGCCGCGCGGCGGGGCCCGGCGGACCGGACGACCTGCTCGCGGAATTGCTGCGGGCCACGGACGAATCCGGGGCACCCATAGCCGACCAGGAGATCCACGACCACGTGGTTTCCCTCGTCGTCGCCGGAGCGGAGAATGTCGCGTCGACGCTGGCATGGACCTTCCAGCTGCTCACCGAACACCCGGAGCAGGAAAGGCGGTTGGTTGAAGAGGTAAATTCCGTGGTCGGGGATCGCGCGATCACATTCGCCGATCTGGGCGCCCTGCCGCACCTCCGCAATGTCATCACGGAGGCCATGCGCATACGGCCCGCCGCCTGGATATTCACGCGTCGGTCCGTGGCCGGAACCGAACTGGGCGGCTATCGCATTCCGGCCGGTGCGGACATCGTCTACAGCGTGTACGCGATGCAGCGCGACCCGCGTTCCTTCGAGCGGCACCTGGAGTTCGACCCGGACCGCTGGAAACCGGAACGCGCCGCCGACGTACCGGAGTTCGCGATGATGCCGTTCAGCGTCGGCAACCGAAAGTGCCCCGGGGACCACTTCAGCCTGGCCGAACTGGCCCTGATCCTGGGGACAGTGGTACCGAAGTGGCGCCTGGCGCCGGTCGCGGAGACCGACGCCGGCACCCGCGTCGGGATCACCCTGCACCCCAAGCGCCTCGTCCTGCGGGCCGAACCGCGCTGAGGGAGCCGCCGTGCCCCGGGTGTGTCCGCCCCGCCCCCCGTGACGGGGCGGACACACACGCTCCTAGAACTCGTCGTCGAAGGAGACCGACCCCTCGACGGCGACCTGGTAGGCCGAGGGCCGCCGCTCGAAGAAGTTGGTCAGCTCCTGCACGCCCTGCAACTCCATGAAGGAGAACGGGTTCTCCGAGCCGTAGACCGGCGCGAAGCCCAGGCGTTGGAGGCGCTGGTCGGCGACGCACTCCAGGTAGGCGCGCATCGAGTCGGTGTTCATGCCCGGCAGACCGTCGCCGCACAGATCGCGGGCGAACTGCAGCTCGGCCTCGACGGCCTCCTTCAGCATGTCCGTGACCTGCGTCTGGAGCGCGTCGTCGAACAGCTCGGGCTCCTCCTTGCGGACCGTGTCCACCACGTCGAAGGCGAAGCTCATGTGCATCGTCTCGTCGCGGAACACCCAGTTCGTGCCGGTCGCGAGGCCGTGCAGCAGGCCACGGCTGCGGAACCAGTACACGTAGGCGAACGCCCCGTAGAAGAAGAGGCCCTCGATGCACGCGGCGAAGCAGATGAGGTTGAGCAGGAAGCGGCGGCGGTCGGCCTGGGTCTCCAGGCGGTCCAGCTTCTCGACCGAGTCCATCCACTTGAAGCAGAACTGCGCCTTCTCGCGGATCGAGGGGATCTCCTCCACCGCGTCGAACGCGGCCGCCCGGTCCTCGGGGTCGGGCAGATAGGTGTCGAGCAGCGTCAGATAGAACTGGACGTGCACGGCCTCCTCGAAGAGCTGGCGGCTCAAGTACAGCCGCGCCTCGGGGGAGTTGATGTGCTTGTAGAGCGTCAGCACCAGGTTGTTGGAGACGATCGAGTCGCCGGTCGCGAAGAACGCGACGAGCCGGCCGATCAGGTGCTGCTCCTCGGGCGTCATCTTCGCCAGGTCGGTGACGTCCGAGTGGAGGTCGACCTCCTCCACCGTCCAGGTGTTCTTGATCGCGTCCCGGTAGCGCTCGTAGAAGTCCGGGTAGCGCATGGGGCGCAGGGTCAGCTCGAAGCCCGGGTCGAGGAGGTTCTTCTCGGAGTTGGTGGTGCTGGACATTACTGGCAGGCCTCGCAGGACTCGGGGTTTTCCAGGGAGCAGGCGACGGCCTCTTCGGCCGTGACCTGCGCGGGGACGGGGGCGGGTGCGGTGGCGGCCGCGCCGGAGCCGCCGGCCGCGCGGGCGATGCGGGTGGCGGGGCGCGAGCGCAGGTAGTACGTGGTCTTCAGGCCCTGCTGCCAGGCGTAGGCGTACATCGAGGAGAGCTTGCCGATGGTCGGCGTCTCCAGGAAGAGGTTGAGCGACTGCGCCTGGTCGAGGAAGGGCGTGCGCGCGGCGGCCATGTCGATCAGGCCGCGCTGCGGGATCTCCCACGCCGTGCGGTAGAGCGCGCGGACCTCCTCGGGGATCCAGCTGAAGCCCTGCACCGAGCCGTTGGCCTCGCGCAGCGCCTCGCGGGTCTGCGCGTCCCAGACGCCGAGCCGCTTCAGCTCCTCCACCAGATAGGCGTTGACCTGGAGGAACTCACCGCTGAGCGTCTCGCGCTTGAAGAGGTTGGAGACCTGCGGCTCGATGCACTCGTAGACACCCGCGATGGACGCGATGGTGGCGGTCGGCGCGATGGCGAGCAGCAGCGAGTTGCGCATGCCGGTCGCGGCGATACGTTCCCGCAGGGCCGCCCACCGCTGCGGCCAGGTCAGCTCGACGCCGTAGTGGTCGGGGTGGAGCACGCCGCGCGCGGTGCGGGTCTTCTCCCAGGCGGGCAGCGGGCCGTTGCGCTCGGCGAGGTCGGCGGAGGCCTCGTACGCGGCGAGCATGATCCGCTCGGCGATGCGGGTGGAGAGCGCGCGCGCCTCGGGGGAGTCGAAGGGCAGCTTCAGTTGGAAGAAGACGTCCTGGAGGCCCATCGCGCCGAGGCCCACCGGGCGCCACTTGGCGTTGGAGCGCCCGGCCTGCTCGGTCGGGTAGAAGTTGATGTCGACGACGCGGTCGAGGAAGGTCACGGCGGTGCGGACCGTCTCGTCCAGCCGCTCCCAGTCGATGTCCCGGGTCGCCGTGTCCACGAACGCGCCGAGGTTCACCGAGCCGAGGTTGCACACGGCCGTCTCGCCGTCGTCCGTCACCTCCAGGATCTCCGTGCAGAGGTTGGAGGAGTGCACGGTGTGGCCGGGCTCGGCGGTCTGGTTGGCGGTGCGGTTGGCGGCGTCCTTGAACGTCATCCAGCCGTTGCCGGTCTGCGCGAGGGTGCGCATCATGCGGCCGTACAGGTCGCGGGCCGGGATGGTCTTCTTCGCCAGCCCGGCGGCCTCCGCGGCGCGGTAGGCGGCGTCGAACTCCTCGCCCCACAGGTCCACCAGCTCGGGCACGTCGGCCGGGGAGAACAGCGACCAGTCCTGGTCGGCGGCGACCCGGCGCATGAACTCGTCCGGGATCCAGTGCGCGAGGTTGAGGTTGTGCGTGCGGCGCGCGTCCTCACCGGTGTTGTCGCGCAGCTCCAGGAACTCCTCGATGTCGGAGTGCCAGGTCTCCAGGTAGACGGCGGCCGCGCCCTTGCGCCGGCCGCCCTGGTTCACGGCGGCGACCGAGGCGTCCAGTGTCTTCAGGAACGGCACGATGCCGTTGGAGTGCCCGTTCGTGCCCCGGATCAGCGAACCCCGGGAACGGATGCGGGAGTAGGAGAGGCCGATGCCGCCCGCGTGCTTGGAGAGCCGCGCGACCTGGTGGTAGCGGTCGTAGATCGAGTCCAGCTCGTCCAGCGGGGAGTCCAGGAGGTAACAGGAGGACATCTGGGGGTGCCGGGTGCCGGAGTTGAAGAGCGTCGGCGAGGACGGCAGGTAGTCCAGGCGGCTCATCAGGCGGTACAGCGAGGCGACCTCGTCGAGCGCGCGCTCGCTGCCGTCCTCCGCGAGGCCGCTCGCCACGCGCAGCATGAAGTGCTGCGGGGTCTCGATGACCTGACGGGTGATCGGGTGGCGCAGCAGATAGCGGCTGTGCAGGGTGCGCAGTCCGAAGTACTCGAAGCGGAAGTCGGCGCCGTCGGCGAGCGCGGCCTCCACCAGCGCGTCCAGCCGGGCCGCGTGCTCAGTCACGAAGGACGCCGTGCGGTCGGCGATCAGGCCCTCGCGGTGGCCGACCGCGACGGAGTCGGTGAAGGAGTGCACGCCCTGCGTCGCCGCCTCCTCGCGGATGCCGATCGACAGGAGCCTGGCCGCCAGCTTGGAGTACGCCGGGTCCTCGGAGATGAGCCCCGCCGCCGCCTCGGTGGCCAGCTCCCGCAGCTCCGACTCGTCGGCGCGCGCCGAGCGGCCGCGCAGCGCGGCGGCGGCGACCCGGCCGGGGTCGGCGTCGGGGAGGTCGGCGGTGAGGTCGGTCAGGGTGCGCAGCAGCGCGGCCCCTGGCCCGTCGGTTCCTTCGGCACCCTGGGCGGTGGGCGTCGACGGCGCTGACGCGGGTTCGGCGGGCGCGATGGTCACGTGGGGCACTCCCTCGCTCGGCTCTGGGCCAGGGGGAGGGAAGGGGCGCACACGGGCGCACCCGGGCAGGGCGGCGTACCGCGTCCACCGGCCCACTCCACGAGGCCCGGACGGTCGGCACCCGGGCCGGACGGCTCGGGCGCACTGTCGGCAGGTCTTCGGACTCCGCGTACGCCAAAGGCGTACACATGCACCGTTGCGGGACAGTTCCGGACTTGCACCGGATTCCCCTGCGGCGACAGCGAGCACGAGCATACATCTTGTGCCGGGCCTCTGAAGCGGGCCCACATCTTGTGTCGGCTCGCGGAGTGGTGGCTAGAGCTTCAGCGCGTACGTCAGCAGCGGCACCGTCTCGATCGGGCGCCAGTCGCGCTCAGGCGTCCGTACGAAGCCGAGGCGTTCGTAGAGCCGGTGGGCGGCGTGCATGGACGTCTGCGTGGACAGCACGAGCGAGGTGCGGCCCGCTTCCTTGGCGCGTCGCACGCACTCCCGTACGAGCGCTTCGCCGGCGCCCCGGCCGCGTGCCTCGGGGGAGGTGGCGAGCATCCGTATCTCCGCGTCGTTCGCGCCCGCGATGTCGGCCATCGGTCCGCCGGACGGGACGTAGGTGACGCTGCCGAGCACCTTGCCCGCCGCCTCGGCGACGAGGATCTCGGCGTGCGCCGCGCGTCCCGGCACGTCCCGCAGCACGGCGAGGTAGGGGTCGTCCTCCCCGAAGTCCAGGTGTCCGTCGGCGAGATAGGCCTGCGCGGTGAGGGCGCCGAGCGCCTCGTACTCCTCGGGGTGTGCTTCTCTGATCGTGATGTCCATGCGGCGCAGTGTGCAACACGGGCATGGCGGAGGGCCGCCGATTTTCCACGACGGAGGGCCGCCGAAGTTCACGACGGAGGGCCGCCGGTTTTCCGGCGGCCCTCCGCGTGACGGTGAGTGGGTCAGTGCCCGGCGCCCGCGGTCGCCTTGGGCAGCTCCTCCATGACGCCGGGGTCGCCCGCGTCCGCGGTGTAGTCCCCGGGGGAGGTCTCGTCGATGCCCTCCGGGGCCTTCAGCGCCTTCAGGACGAAGGTGAGGACCACGGTGACGATCACGTTCAGGACGAACGCGGTGAGGCCGATGTAGCCGATCTCGCCGATGCCCGGGATCGTGTCGGACGAGCCGCCGAAGTGCTTCTGCGTCGGCGAGGCGACGCCGTACGCGGCCAGCGTGCCGTAGACCATGCCGACCGCCCAGCCCGCGAGCAGCGCCCAGCGGTGGAACCAGCGCGTGAACAGGCCGCCGACCAGCGCGGGCATCGTCTGCAGGATCCAGATGCCGCCCAGGAGCTGGAAGTTGATCGCGACGGTCTTGTCCATGGTGAGGACGAAGGCGAGCGCGCCGACCTTCACCAGCAGCGAGACCAGCTTGGAGACCTTGGTCTCCTGGGCGGGTGTCGCGTCGGGCTTGATGAAGTCCTTGTAGATGTTGCGGGTGAAGAGGTTCGCGGCCGCGATCGACATGATGGCCGCCGGGACCAGCGCGCCGATGCCGATGGCCGCGAACGCCACGCCCGTGAACCAGTCGGGGAACATGTCCTCGAACAGCTGCGGGATCGCCAACTGGCCGTTCTCCACCTTGATCCCGGCCGCGATCGCCATGAAGCCGAGCAGCGCGAGCAGGCCCAGCATCAGCGAGTACAGCGGCAGGATCGTGGTGTTGCGGCGGATCACGTCACGGCTCTTGGAGGAGAGCGTCGCCGTGATCGAGTGCGGGTACATGAAGAGCGCGAGGGCAGAGCCGAGCGCGAGCGTGGCGTACGTCCACTGCCCGGCCTCGGCGGGCGCGAGCGCGCCGCGCGGCTTGTCGGTCGCCGGGTTGGTCTGCGCGAAGGCGTCACCCGCCTTGGCGAAGATGTCGTCGAAGCCGCCGAGCTTGATCGGGATGTAGATGATCGCGACGACGATGACGAGGTAGATCAGCCCGTCCTTCACGAACGCGATCAGCGCGGGTGCGCGCAGCCCCGACGAGTAGGTGTACGCGGCGAGCACCGCGAAGGCGATCAGGAGCGGCAGATCCTTGATGAACCAGTTGGTGTCCGGGCCGCCGCCCACGCCCATGACGTCGAGGACCGCCTGGATGCCGACGAGTTGGAGGGCGATGTAGGGCATCGTCGCGAGGATGCCGGTGACCGCGACGGCCAGCGAGAGCCCCTTGGAGCCGAAGCGCCCGCGCACGAAGTCGGAGGTCGTCACATAGCCGTGCTTGTGCGAGACCGACCACAGGCGCGGCAGGAAGGTGAAGATCAGCGGATAGACGAGGATCGTGTACGGCACCGCGAAGAACCCGGCCGCGCCCGCCGCGTAGATCGCCGCGGGGACGGCCACGAACGTATACGCGGTGTAGAGGTCGCCGCCGAGCAGGAACCATGTGACCCAGGTGCCGAACGACCGGCCGCCGAGGCCCCATTCGTCCAGGCTCTCGGTCTCGGCCTTGCGCCAGCGGGCGGCGAGGAAGCCCATGACGGTGACCGCTATGAAGAAGAAGATGAAGACGGCGAGCGCGACGCCGTTGACTCCGCCGTTCATGACCGCGCACCTTCCTTGCGGGCGCGCTGGTCACGCTGCCACAGCTTGTACGCGATCATCGTGAGCAGGGTCGAGATGAGCACCCAGAGCATCTGGTACCAGTAGAAGAACGGGATGCCGATGAAGGTCGGTTCGATCTTCGCGTACGAACCCACCCAGAGCATCGCCACGAAGGGTGCGACAAGGCAGGCCGCGATGACCACGCGGACCGGCGTGACCACCGGTCTGTTCACTTCAGGCGCATCTGACATGTCGCGGCTCCGTTCCCTCACTGATCCCGTGCTTGACGTGCGGGAAATCTAAGCCACGGTCTCGGTGTACGGAACCCCTGTCCGTATAACGGACGTATGTCGGAGGGGTCGAACTCCCTGCTCAGCAGCAGCGGAACCCCTGGCGGGGATCCGACTCCTGGCGGTCCGTCCGCATACGCTCGAACGCGCGGCGGCTGAGAACGGTCGCCGCCGGATGGTCCTTGCGCACGTGCGCCACGTACCGCTCGTACGCCGACTCGTCGGTCAGTTCGCGGACGTACCACCGCATCCAGCGCACGCCCCGCAGCAGCCAGGTCATCGCGTCGGCTCCGCCTTCTCCAGGCTGTCCGCCTTCTCCAGGGCCTCCCGTTTCTCCTCCGGCGTCGGGAAGAGGCCGGCCGGTGCCGTCAACCGCGACTCCACGAAGGGCGCTTCGCTCAGCCGGGACGCCTCGGGGTCGCTGATGTGCCGGTAGCAGACCCGGGCCGCGTCGACGATCACGATGACGATGAGCAGGGCGAGCACGGCCGAAAGGACGCCGTCGACCGTGGAGTTGGTGACGATGGTGTGCATGTCGTCCATGGACTTGGCGGGCGGCAGGACCTTGCCGTCGTCGATGGCGTCCTGGTAGATCGAGCGCTGGGTGAAGAAGCCGACCCGCCGGTCGCCGGAGAAGACCTTCTGCCAGCTCGCGGTGAGCGTCACCGTCGCGTCCCAGGCGAGCGGGACCGCCGTGATCCAGGCCCACTTGAGGCGGCCGGACTTCACGAGCAGCGTGGTGCAGACGGTGAGGGCGACGGCGGCGAGGAGCTGGTTGGCGATGCCGAAGATCGGGAAGAGCTGGTTGATCCCGCCGAGCGGCTCGTGCACGCCCACCCACAGGAAGTAGCCCCAGAGGCCGGTGACGGCCGCGCTGGTCAGGATGAGCCCCGGCTTCCAGCTCACGTTCCTGAAGGGCTTGTAGACGTTGCCGAGCATGTCCTGGAGCATGAAGCGGCCCACGCGCGTGCCCGCGTCGAGCGCGGTGAGGATGAAGAGCGCCTCGAACATGATCGCGAAGTGGTACCAGAAGGCCCGCATCGAGCCGCCGGTGACCTTCGAGAAGATCTCGGAGACACCGACCGCGAGCGTGGGCGCGCCGCCCGTGCGCGAGAGCAGCGAGGACTCCTCCACGTTCTTCGCGGCCTGCGCCAGCTCGGCGGGGGAGATGGAGTAGCCGAAGCCCGCGACCGCCTTCGACGCCTCCTGCACGGTGTCGCCGACGACACCCGCCGGTGCGTTCATCGCGAAGTACAGACCCGGGTCGATGATCGACGCCGCGACGAGCGCCATGATCGCCACGGCCGACTCCATCAGCATGGAGCCGTATCCGATCATCCGGACCTGCGTCTCCTTCTGGATCATCTTCGGCGTCGTGCCCGAGGAGATCAGCGCGTGGAAGCCGGAGAGCGCCCCGCACGCGATGGTGATGAAGACGAAGGGGAAGAGCGAGCCCGCGAAGACCGGCCCGTCGCCGCGCGAGGCGAAGTCGGTCACCGGGTCCATCTTCAGCGTCGGCAGGGTGACGAGGACGCCGAGCGCGAGCAGCAGGATGGTGCCGATCTTCATGAAGGTGGAGAGGTAGTCGCGCGGCGCGAGCAGCATCCACACCGGCAGGATCGAGGCGACGAAGCCGTACGCGACCAGCCAGACCACCAGCGTCGAGGGCGCGAGCGTGAAGGTGTCCGCGAGCGAGGACTCGGCGACCCAGCGCCCGGCGACCAGTGCGATCAGCAGCAGCGCGATACCGATGAGGGAGACCTCGCTGACCCGGCCCGGACGCAGGACGCGCAGGTAGAAGCCCATCAGCAGCGCGATCGGGATGGTCATCGCGATGGAGAAGGTGCCCCACGGCGACTCGGCGAGCGCGTTGACGATCACCAGGGCGAGCACCCCGAGCAGGATGATCATGATGGCGAATGCGGCGAGCAGCGCGGCGGCCCCGCCGAACGGCCCGATCTCGTCCCGCGCCATCTGCCCGAGCGACTTGCCGTCGCGCCGCGTCGAGAAGAACAGGACGACCATGTCCTGCACGGCACCCGCGAAGATCACGCCGACGACGATCCAGATCGTCCCCGGCAAATACCCCATCTGGGCGGCGAGCACGGGCCCCACCAGCGGCCCCGCGCCCGCGATCGCCGCGAAGTGGTGGCCGAGCAGGACGCGGCGGTCGGTCGGGTGGTAGTCGATGCCGTTGTCGAGCCGTTCGGCGGGCGTGGCCCGGCGCGCGTCGACCCTCAGGACCCGGTAGGCGATGAACTTGGAGTAGAAGCGGTACGCGATGGCGTACGAGCCGAGGGCCGCCGCCACCATCCAGGCGGCCGACACCTCCTCGTCGCGCGCGAGCGCCAGGACGGTCCAGCCAGTGGCGCCGACCAGCGCCACGACGGTCCAGACGGCGATGGATCGGGGATCTGCTCTGCGCACCGGGTCGTCCTCCCGTTCATCGTGCGATGACGTGCGTCACGCGATGACGGGAGGAACGTAGAACAGGGAAGTGATCCGCGCCAGACCCCCGGTGCGCGGGTCAGTCCGTGGGGCGCTTGAGGCGGGCCACGAATTTGTAGCGGTCGCCGCGGTAGACCGAGCGGACCCACTCCACCGGCCGGCCCGCGGCGTCCAGCGAGTGCCGGGAGAGCAGCAGCATCGGCAGGCCGACGTCGGTGCCGAGCAGGCCCGCCTCGCGCGGGGTGGCCAGCGAGGTCTCGATGGTCTCCTCGGCCTCGGCGAGATGGACGTCGTACACCTCGGCGAGCGCGGTGTAGAGCGAGGTGTACTTGACCAGGGAGCGGCGCAGGGCGGGGAAGCGCTTGGCGGACAGGTGCGTGGTCTCGATGGCCATCGCCTCGCCGTTGGCCAGCCGCAGCCGCTCGATGCGCAGGACGCGGCTGCCCGCGCCGATGTCGAGCAGACCGGCGAGGGTGTCGTCGGCGGTGATGTAGCCGACGTCCAGGAGCTGGGAGGTCGGCTCCAGGCCCTGGGCCCTCATGTCCTCGGTGTACGAGGTGAGTTGCAGTGCCTGGGAGACCTTCGGCTTGGCGACGAAGGTGCCCTTGCCCTGGATGCGCTCCAGGCGGCCCTCGACGACCAGCTCCTGGAGGGCCTGGCGGACCGTCGTGCGCGAGGTGTCGAACTCGGCGGCGAGCGTGCGCTCCGGGGGGACGGGGGTGCCGGGCGGCAGCGTCTCCGTCATGTCGAGCAAGTGCCGCTTCAGGCGGTAGTACTTGGGCACGCGCGCCGTCCGGCCGACGGTCGGGGCCTCCGCGGCTGCGCCCGCATCGGTCCCGGTACTGCCCGCTTCGGTGCCCATGGCCTGCCTTCCCGGCTCCTGTGCTGCTGCCGTCACCGGCTCCTCCGTCTGTCGCGGCTCACATCGTGGCACGGTACGGGCCGAGCAGGCTTTGCCCGCTCAGGTGTCGGTCCGATAACGGACGTGACAGCCCTTCTTATACACCCTTGACACCCCTAAAGGTCTAGGCCAAGCTCCCCGTACTGGTCTACACCATTAAAGACCAGGTTCCAGTCCCACGGGCAGATCTCGGTCCATTCGGTCGCTGCGGGTGGGGGGTTGACTGGCATCCCTTGAGGAGGGTGACGTGAAGCGCAAGCTCATAGCGGCCATCGGTGTCGCGGGCATGTTGGTCTCGGTCGCGGCCTGCGGCAGTGACGACGGGGACAAGAAGTCCGGCGGGGCCGACGGCTTCAAGGGCGAGACGCTGACGCTCTGGGCGATGGACGGTTCGACGCCGGACAAGTGGCAGAAGGATGTCACGGCGGCCTTCGAGAAGAAGACCGGCGCGAAGCTGAAGTTCGAGGTCCAGCAGTGGAACGGCATCCAGCAGAAGCTGACCACGGCCCTCTCCGAGGAGAACCCGCCGGACGTCTTCGAGATCGGCAACACCCAGACCGCCGCGTACGCCAAGACGGGCGGCCTCGCCGAGCTGGGTGACCTCAAGGAGTCGATCGGCGCCGACTGGACCGACTCCATGAACAAGGCCTCCGTCGTCGACGGCAAGCAGTACGCCGCCCCGTGGTTCGTCCTCAACCGCGTGGTGATCTACAACAAGAAGATCTGGGCCGAGGCCGGCATCAAGGACACCCCCAAGACCCGCGCCGAGTTCCTCAAGGACCTCAAGCAGATCGGCGAGAAGACCGACGCCGAGCCGATCTACATGCCGGGCCAGTTCTGGTACCACTTCGTCGGCCTGACCATCGGCGAGGGCGCCGAGCTGGTCAAGAAGGACGGCGACAAGTACGTCTCCAACCTCGGTGACCCCAAGGTCGCCAAGGCCATGAAGACGTACCAGGAGTTCCAGAAGCTCTCCAAGGCCCCCAAGAACAAGGACGAGGCCACGCCGCAGCAGGGCGAGGTCTTCGGCAAGGGCAAGACCGCCACGTTCATCGGCATGCCGTGGGAGGCCGACCTGGCCATCAAGGCCGACAAGAAGATCGCGAAGGACATCGGCTACTTCACGATCCCGGGCGCCACGGCGGACAAGCCCGAGGGCGTCTTCCTCGGCGGCTCCAACCTCGCCATCGCCGCGACCAGCAAGAAGCAGGAGCTGGCCAAGGAGTTCCTGAAGATCGCGCTGTCGGACAAGTTCGAGGGTCAGTTCGCCAAGGAAGGCGGCGTCATCCCGAACAAGGAGTCCCTGAAGTCTTCGCTCGCGGGCAACCCGGCCGCCAAGGCCATGTCCCCCGCCACCCCCGGCGGCGGCATCACCCCGCTGATCCCGGAGTGGGGCGCGGTCGAGAACCCGCCGAACCCGATCAAGAACTACATGACCGCGGTGCTCAACGGTAAGTCGCCCGCGGCCGCCGCCGAGCAGGTCGAGGGCGAGCTGAACAAGCGCCTGTCGCAGAAGCAGTAGACGGCACCTCCCTTGCCGGGGGCGGCGGGTGAGATGCCCTCGCCGCCCCCGGCTCACCTCTGCGTTCCGCGCAGCCCACGCCTCTGCGTACCGCGATGCCCACGAAAGAGATGGCGAGCATGACCGTGCAGAAGACCGAACGGCCGCCCTCCGGCCCGACGGAGGTGCAGACTCCGGACGGCGGACCACGACCACGTGGCCCGCGCAGGGGCCCAGGACGTCTCGCCGGCCTGACGCCCTATCTGCTCCTGGCCCCCGCGATCGTCGCCACCCTGCTGCTGCTCGGCTGGCCGCTGGTGACCAACGGGATGCTGTCGTTCCAGAACCTCAACATGAGGCAGTTCATCCTGCACCTCACGGAGTGGAACGGATTCGACAACTACAAGGAGGTCCTCACCGGCGAGGACTTCTGGCGGGTCACCGGCCGCTCGGTCGTCTTCACCGCGGCCAACGTCGTACTCATCATGATCCTCGGCACGCTGGTCGGCCTGCTCCTGGCCCGCCTCGGCCGCAAGATGCGCACGCTGCTCATGGTCGGCCTCGTGCTGGCCTGGGCGATGCCCGTCGTCGCCTCGACCACCGTCTACCAATGGCTCTTCGCGCAGCGCTTCGGCGTCGTCAACTGGGTACTCGCCAAGATCGGCTTCGAGTCGATGGCCGACCACGACTGGCTGGCCACGCAGTACTCGACCTTCTTCGTGGTGCTGCTCCTGATCGTCTGGCAGTCGATCCCCTTCGTGGCGATCAACCTCTACGCGGCCACCACGACCATCCCCAAGGAGCTGTACGAGGCCGCCTCGCTGGACGGCGCCGGGGCCTGGAAGCAGTTCACCTCGGTCACCATGCCGTACCTGCGGCCCTTCCTCTACGCCACGACGTTCCTGGAGATCATCTGGGTCTTCAAGGCGTTCGTGCAGGTCTTCACGCTCAACGAGGGCGGCCCTGACCGGCTCACCGAGATCCTGCCCGTCTACGCCTACATCGAGGGCATGGGCAACCAGCACTTCGGCATGGGCGCGGCGATCGCGCTGCTCACCATCGTCATCCTGCTGGCCATCACCTCGTACTACCTGCGGATCGTGCTCAAGCAAGAGGAGGACGAGCTGTGAAGCGCTCGCCGCTGGGCCGGATCTGGCCCAATCTGACCGCCGTCGTTCTCTTCCTGATCTTCGTCTTCCCCGTCTACTGGATGTTCGCGACGGCGTTCAAGCCGGCCGGCGACATCCTCAGCGAGGACCCGGTCTGGTTCCCGACCGACGCCACGCTCGAACACTTCAAGACGGCGATGGACGCCGACCACTTCTGGACGATGGTCGGCAACTCGATCACCGTCACGGCCGGCGCGGTCGTCTTCTCGCTCATCATCGGCGTCACCGCGGCGTTCGCCCTCGCGCGGATGCGCTTCAAGGGACGGCGCGGCTTCATCATCGGCTTCATGCTCGCCCAGATGGCGCCTTGGGAAGTCATGGTCATCGCGATCTACATGATCGTGCGCGACGCGGACATGCTGAACAGCCTGATCCCGCTCACCCTCTTCTACATGGTGATGATCCTGCCCTTCACCCTCCTGACGCTGCGCGGCTTCGTCGCCGCCGTGCCCAAGGAGCTGGAGGAGTCCGCCATGGTCGACGGCTGTACGCGCATGCAGGCCTTCCGCCGGGTGATCCTGCCGCTGCTCGCGCCGGGCCTGATGTCGACCTCGCTCTTCGGCTTCATCACCGCCTGGAACGAGTTCCCGCTGGTCCTCGTGCTCAACAAGGAAGCGGACGCCAAGACCCTGCCGGTGTGGCTCTCCAGCTTCCAGACCGCCTTCGGCGACGACTGGGGCGCCACGATGGCCGCGGCCTCGCTCTTCGCCCTCCCCATCCTGATCCTCTTCGTCTTCCTGCAGCGCAGGGCCGTCAGCGGCCTGGCCGATGGCGCAGTGAAGGGATAACGCCTGATGACGACACTTGCCACGCCCGCCGGGGACACGCTCACCCGCAACGCCCTGGCCGTCCTCCAGCCCGGCTTCGACGGCACCACCGCACCGGAGTGGCTGCGCCGCAGGATCGGCGAAGGCCTCGCCTCCGTCGGCCTGTTCGGCCGCAACGTCGAGACCGCCGAGCAGGTCGCCGCCCTCACCGCGCAGCTGCGGGCCGAACGCGACGACCTGCTGGTCGCCATCGACGAGGAGAGCGGCGACGTCACCCGCCTGGAGGTGCGCACCGGCTCCTCCTACCCGGGCAACCACGCACTCGGCGCCGTCGACGACACCGCGCTCACCCGTGACGTGGCCGCCGACCTCGGCCGCCGCCTGGCCGCCTGCGGCATCAACTTCAACTGGGCGCCGTCCGCCGACGTCAACGCCAACCCCGACAACCCCGTCATCGGAGTACGTTCCTTCGGCGCGGACCCCCTCCTCGTCGCCCGGCACACCGCCGCGTACATCGAGGGCATGCAGTCGTCCGGCGTCGCCACCTCCGCCAAGCACTTCCCGGGGCACGGCGACACGGCGATCGACTCGCACCACTCCGTGCCGGTCATCGACGTCGACCGGGACGTGCTGAACTCCCGCGACCTCGCGCCGTTCCGCGCCGCCCTCGCCGCCGGCACGCGGGCCGTGATGAGCGCCCACATCCTCGCCCCCGCCCTGGACCCGGAGAACCCCGGGACGGTCTCCCGCCGCATCCTCACCGACCTCCTGCGCGGGGAACTCGGCTACGACGGCCTGATCGTCACCGACGGCATGGACATGGAGGCCATCGCGGGCCGCTACGGCTTCGAGCGCGGCTGCGTCCTCGCCGTCGCCGCGGGCGCCGACGCGATCTGTGTGGGCGGCGGCCCCTCGGACGAGGGCACCGTCCTGCGACTGCGGGACGCCTTCGTCGCGGCGGTGCGCTCGGGCGAACTGCCCGAGGAACGTCTGGCCGACGCCGCGGACCGCGTGCGGACCCTGGCGGGCTGGGCTTCCGTGTCGGGCGCGGCCGAGCGTTCGGGGGGCGCGCCCGACACCGGAATCGGCCTGATCGCGGCCCGCCGCGCGCTGACGGTCACCCGCGGCGAGACCTACGCGGCCCCGGTCACCGAGCCTCCCTACGTCGCCACCTTCACCCCGCTCCCGAACATCGCGGTCGGCGACGAGACCCCATGGGGCGTCACCGCCGAGCTGGAACGCCGCCTCCCCGGCACGGCGTCGGGCAGCTTCTCCGGCGCCGCGGCGGGCGCGGAGGCCCTGGCGGCGGCGGGTCAGCGCCGCATCATCGCGGTGGTCCGCGACGAGCACCGCCACGCGTGGATGTCCTCGGCGGTACGCACCCTCGTGGCATCCCGCCCCGACACCGTGGTGGTGGAGATGGGCGTCCCCCAGTCCACCCCGACCGGCGCCCTCCACATCGCGACGCGGGGCGCGGCGCGAGTCTGCGGCGAGGCGGCGGCGGAGGTCATCACCGGCGGCTGACGGCCGACGGCTGACGACTGAGACCGACGGCTGACGGCTGGCGGCCGAGGACTGACGGCGCCGCCTGCTGATGGGCCTCCGGCTGATGGCCGGCGGTCGGCGATATGCGGTCGGCGATATGACGAGGGGGCGCACCCGGCCGGGTGCGCCCCCTCGTCATGAGCGGAATGCTCTTACAGGCCCTGCCACCCCGGCTTGGCGGCGTAGGTCTGCCGGAAGTAGTCCGCGAGCTTCAGCTTGGAGGCGGCGGCCTCGTCGACGACGACCGTGGCATGCGGATGCAGCTGAAGCGCCGACGCCGGAACGACCGAGGCGACCGGCCCCTCCACCGTCGCCGCCACCGCGTCCGCCTTGCCCTCACCCGTGGCCAGCAGCACCAGGTGCCGCGCCTCCAGGATCGTCCCGATGCCCTGGGTGATGACGTGGTGGGGGACCTGCTCGATGTCCCCGTCGAAGAAGCGCGCGTTGTCCACCCGCGTCTGCTCGGTCAGCGTCTTGATGCGCGTACGCGAGGCGAGCGAGGAGCAGGGCTCGTTGAACCCGATGTGCCCGTCGGTCCCGATCCCAAGGAGCTGGAGGTCGACCCCGCCGGCCTCGCCGAGCGCCTTGTCGTACGCCTCGCACGCCGCCTGCACGTCCTCGGCGCTGCCGTCGGGGCCCATGAAGGAGGCCTCGCCCAGCCCGAGCGGCTCGACGACCTCGCGCAGCACCACGGAGCGGTACGACTCGGGGTGCCCGACCGGCAGCCCCACATACTCGTCGAGCTGGCAGATCCGCGCCCGCGAGGCGTCCACGGCACCAGCGGCGACCTTGGCGGCCAGCGCCTCATAGGTGGGCAGGGGAGTGGATCCGGTGGCGACACCGAGCAGGGCGTCAGGCTTACGGCGCACCAGGGCGGCCATGGCCTCCGCGATGAGCTCGCCGCCTGCCTTGGCGTCCGGGACGATGACAACTTCCACGCTGGGCCTGCCGATCTGGAGAGGGGACTCAAGAGGACTGGTGGTATAGACCAATCTAGCAGAGCCCCGCCATCAGAACACCAGTCTTCCCCCCGCTCCATGCTCCCCTCTCCGCCCCGCCGCCGCCCCCTGAGCGGCGGTCCGCGCTCGCCCCGCCCCTCTCCGCGAGTGGCCCGCGCCTCCGGCACCGCGCCTGCCCTCAGATCCCCAGCACCGACCCTCCCGTCGCGTCGATGTACTGGCCCGTGATCCACCGCGCGTCGTCCGAGGCGACGAAGGCGACGATGTCCGCCACGTCGGCGGGCTGTCCTATGCGGTTGAAGGTCGAATACCCGGCCATCTCCGCCCGCTGGTCCCCGGGTGCGCCGTCCATCATTTCTGTCTCGATGATTCCCGGCGCCACCGCGTTGACCGTGATCCCGCGCGGGCCCAGCTCCTGGGCCAGGGTGTGGGTCAGGACGTTCACTGCGCCCTTCGTCATCGAGTACGCGATGGTGATCGGGAAGGCGATGCGGGTGACACCGGAGGAGATGTTGATGATCCGGCCGCCGTCCCGCAGGCGGTCGAGCCCCTGCTGCACGATGAAGAACGGCGCCTTGGCGTTGACGGCGAACACCCGGTCGTACTCCGCCTCCTCCACTTCTCCCACGCGGCTGTACAGCCCGATGCCCGCGTTGTTCACCAGGATGTCCAGGCCCTGCGCGTGCCGGTCGAACTCCGCCCAGAGCGCCTCGGCGTCACCGGGCACGCCCAGCTCCGCACCGATCGCGAAGGCGGAGCCGCCCGCCTCCTCGATCGCGGCCACCGTCTCCTTCGCGGCGACCTCATTGCTGCCGTAGTGCACGGCGACCCGTGCCCCGTCCCGCCCGAGCCGCTCGGCGATACCCCGCCCGATGCCCCGGCTCCCGCCCGTGACCAGCGCCGTCTTCCCCGCAAGCCTGCCCGTGGATGCACCCATGCCGGACGCCCCCTCTTTCTCTAGTGGTCGCTACAGAAAGAACCGTACCCCACCTCGATTCGTTTTGCTAGCGGCCGCTATACAATTCCCCCCATGGCGACGAAACAGCGTGGACGCCCCCGCTCCTTCGACCGCGAGACGGCCCTGGAGCAGGCGCTCCGCACCTTCTGGGAACACGGGTACGAAGGGACCTCCGTCTCGGATCTGACGCGCGTCATGGGCATCGGGGCGCCGAGCCTCTACGCCGCCTTCGGCGACAAGCGGACCCTCTTCGACGAGGTCGTCGTGCGGTACGGGGTCACGCACGGCGCCTTCGGCGGACGCGCCTTCGACGAGGAGCCGACCGCGCGCCGCGGTGTGGCGCGCCTGCTGCGTGAAGCCGCCGCCGAGTTCACCGACCCGGACCACCCCCGTGGCTGCCTGGTCATCACCGCGGCCACCAACTGCACGACGCCGGAGGTGGAGGAGTCCCTGCGGGAGCGGCGCAACGCCAACGTGGCGGACATCGAGTCCCGTATCGCCGCCGCGGTCGCGACGGGCGAGCTGCCGGCGGACACCGACCCCGCGGCCCTCGCCCGGTTCACGGCGGCGGTCTTCCAGGGCATGTCCCAGCAGGCCAGGGACGGCGCCACCAGGGAGGATCTGGAAGCGGTGGCCGATCTCGCCATGTCGGCGTGGCCGGAGGGTTCCGTAGCGGAGAATGGGGACTGACGGCCGGGGGAAAACCACGATCCGCGCCGCCGCGACAAAGATCTGCCCCACGCATAGACATGAGAGAATGGTCTAGTCCACAATGCGTGGGTAAAGCCTCCGCTCTTCCCGCACAGGAGAGCGGACCGAGGACCCGGCGCTCTCTGCCCTGACCGCGTCGGATCCTCCCGATCGGCCGGCCAGTACCGCACATTCTGGCGGCCGATGCACCTGAAGGGCTGCGGTGCCGTGGGCGGGTTGAGGGTCCCGCCCTGGCGCCGCGGCTCGTCGGGAGTCGCCCCGGTCGAGGAAATCTCCCGGGCGGACCCGCGGTAAGCGCCAGGTACGCTCGCCCACGTGCCCTCCATGAACGATCTCGTCCGCCAGCACACCGCTCTCGGTGACTCCGACCTCGAGTGGCTGCATCTGCTGGTCTCGGAGTGGCAGCTGCTCTCCGACCTCTCCTTCGCCGACCTCGTGCTCTGGGTTCCCACGCGCGACGGCACCCGCTATGTCTCCGTGGCGCAGATGCGGCCGAACACCGGCCCCACCTCCTACCAGGACGACATGGTCGGCCACCTCGTCCCACGCGGTCGCCGCCCCCTCCTGGACGCCGCTCTGGACGAGGGCCGCATCGTGCGCGAGGGCGACCCGGAGTGGCGCGAGGAGGTCCCGGTGCGCGTCGAGTCCATTCCCGTACGCAGGGAAGGACGCGTCCTGGGAGTGATCGCGCGGAACACCAACCTGCTGACCGTGCGCACCCCTTCGCGGCTCGAACTGACCTACCTCCAGTCGGCGTCCGACCTCGCACAGATGATCGCCGCCGGGTCGTTCCCCTTCCCGGGGCAGCAGGTCGACATGGACGCGTCCCCGCGCGTGGGAGACGGTCTGCTCAGGCTCGACGCCGACGGCATCGTCCAGTACGCGTCGCCGAACGCGCTCTCCGCGTACCACCGGCTGGGCCTCGCGTCCGACCTGGTCGGCCACCACCTGGGCAGGGCCACGGCCGAACTCGCCCCGTCCCGCGGTCCGGTGGACGAGGCGCTGGCCAAGGTCGCCAGCGGCTGGGCACCGCGCGAGTTCGAGATCGAGGGCGGCGACGGCGTGATCCAGCTGCGCGCGATCCCGCTCAAGCCCAAGGGACCCCGCATCGGTTCCCTCGTACTCCTGCGCGATGTCACGGAACTCCGCCGCCGCGAGCGCGAGTTGATCACCAAGGACGCGACCATCCGGGAGATCCACCACCGGGTGAAGAACAACCTCCAGACGGTCGCCGCGCTGCTGCGCCTCCAGGCCCGCCGCATCGACTCCGCCAAGGGGCGCGAGGCGCTGGAGGAAGCGGTCCGGCGCGTGGGTTCCATCGCCATCGTCCACGAGACGCTTTCTCAGAACCTCGATGAGCGCGTGGAGTTCGACGAGATCGCCGACCGGGTCCTCGCGATGGTCGCCGAGATCTCGCCCGGCAAGGTCGTGGGCCGGCGCACCGGACGGTTCGGCATCCTCGACGCGGAGGTGGCGACCCCGCTCTCGATGGTCCTTACCGAGATTTTGCAGAACGCCCTGGAGCACGGCTTCCGCGAAGGGGACACCGGTTCGGTCGAGGTCTCCGCGGTGCGCGGCGGCACGACCAAGGACGCACGGCTGCTGATCACCGTCCAGGACGACGGCGTCGGCCTGCCCGACGGCTTCGACCCGCACCGCTCCGGCAATCTGGGCCTGCAGATCGTGCGCACCCTGGTGGAGGGGGAGCTGGGCGGCACCTTCGACATGGTCCGCGCCCAGGACGGCGGCACGCGGGTGATCCTCGACGTCCCGGTCAGCGGCGACAAGTAGCGGCGCGGGCCGGAAGGGAAGCGTCGCGGGCCTCAAGAGCGCGGTAGCACAGAGCACAGCGCACAGCAGTGAGCCCCGGACCTCTGTGGTCCGGGGCTCACTGCTCACGTTGCGTTGCGCATCGGGGGTACTGCGCGGCTGCGGCTCGGGGGCGGGAGATGCGTACTCGCTGTACGCGCCGCCAAGCTCAGGCTCGTGGGGGGCGTGGGCGTCAGGCGCTGGCCTGGCGTGCACGGTTGCGAGCGGCGCGGCGCTTCATTGCACGGCGCTCGTCCTCGCTGAGGCCACCCCAGACGCCGGAGTCCTGGCCGGACTCGAGCGCCCACTGCAGGCACTGCTCCATGACGGGGCAGCGGCGGCAGACGGCCTTGGCTTCCTCGATCTGCAGCAGCGCAGGACCGGTGTTGCCGATGGGGAAGAAGAGCTCGGGGTCTTCCTCGCGGCAAACGGCGTTGTGACGCCAGTCCATGGCTGCTACCTCTCCTTGGTATTACATTCAGCTTGCTTGTGAATGTGAACGCTTTCACGAATCCCCCCGCACGGGAAGGGCCGACGCCCAGTCGCCTGGTGTGGACCTTTGGTGGAGGAGGGGTTCTGGCTCTCTGTGGGGCCGATGTTGCGGGCCGTCCCGATCGCCATGTAGAGATTCGCAAACCTCGGCGGCGGATACAACCCCTTCAGGAAAGTTTTTTTTGATTCCTCAGTGTCGGCTGGGTCACAGCCGTACTTCCATGGGGTGGACCCTGGCCTAAACGTTCGAGTGAAAGGACTTTAGGCCCTTCCACTCACACAATCACACGCAGTGCACGGCGAACGCCTGTGAACGTCACGCTCGTGCGCAGTCCGAGGTGGTCGCCGTCCATCTGGAGGGGGAGGGGGACCTTCGAATGCAAGGTGAAGTCGGTGAGGTCGTGCAGCGTGACCGCGTGCTTACCGTGCGGTCCGCGCTCCGGTGTCGAAGTGAGCAGCTGAGTGCCGTACCGGGCCACCGCGGCCGTCGAGAGCTTCTTCAGGCCGAGGACGTCCAGACCCGTGTCGAAGGAGGCGCGCGGTGACGCGTACAGGGGGCGATTGCCCAGGTAGGAGTAGGGCGAGGTGTTGCAGACTATGGACATCACCAGGTCCGTCACCGGGTCCTCGCCGGGCCGCTCCACGGTGATCATGCCGCGCCGCCGGTGGGGCTCGTCGAGGAACTGGCGGAGCACTTGGCGCACATAGAGGGCGTGCGTCGAGCGCCTGCCCAGCTCCCGCTGCTGCTCGACTCTGCCGACCACGCCCCCGTCGAAGCCGAGACCGGCACAGAACGTGAACCAGCGCGAGGGCACCGCCTCGTCCTCCGTGCCCGGTGTGCCGCCCGCGAGGCCGAGGCCCACCGTGCGCTCGCTGCCCTCGCGCAGGGCGTCGAGAAGGGCGCCGGTGGCCTCCACGGCGTCGTTCGGCAGCCCCAGGGCGCGGGCGAAGACGTTGGTGGAGCCGCCGGGGACGACGGCGAGGCGCGGGAGGCGGTCCGGGTCGGGGCCGTGGTGCAGCAGGCCGTTGACGACCTCGTTGACCGTGCCGTCGCCGCCGAGGGCGACGACCAGCTCGATGTCCTTGCTCTCCGCGGCCTGCCGGCCCAGGTCTCTGGCGTGCCCGCGGTACTCCGTGGTGACCGCGTCGAGCTTCATCTCGCTCGCCAGCGCGTGGACCAGGACATCACGCGTACGCGCACTGGTGGTGGTTGCCGCCGGGTTGACCACGAGAAGTGCACGCATGCGCAGCAGACTACCTAGCGGCCTTTACCTGGCCTAGACCGAGGTCCCGGGGCGGGCCGCGGCCGGGGTGTCCGGCGGCCCGGGGCAAGGGGCGGCGCGCATCCGCCCGCGGCTACCCTGCTGGGGTGAGCACTGAGCGGAAATCCACCCCCCAAGCCCCGGAACCGGCCGTATCTGGCCCGCGTCCCGCTCGGCTGACCGCGGCCGCGGCCCTTGCCGCGCTGGAGGGCCTCGCCCTGCTCGCCGGAGGTGTGTACATGCTCGTGATGGGCCTCGCGGGCAAGCCCGACAATCCGCAGCAGGCGGAGACCGGCGGCATCACACTGATCGTCCTCGCGCTGCTGCCACTGCTGGCCGCGCGCGGGCTGCTGAAGCTGCGCCGGTGGAGCCGCGGGCCCGCCATCATCACCCAGATCATGGCGCTGCCGGTCGCCTGGCAGCTGCTGCAGGCCGACAGCGCGGCGATCCCGGCCGGCATCGTCCTGGCGATCGTGGCGGTGGCGGCGCTGGTACTACTGATCAATCCGGCGACGACCGAGGCCCTTGGCATCCGGGGCCCCGGCAACGTACCGGACCAGAGGTAACCGCTACTCACCGTAGCCGTTACCCACAGTAGTCGTTACTCCTCCACCAGGAGCTTCTCGCGCAGCTGCGCGAGCGTGCGGGCGAGCAGGCGCGAGACGTGCATCTGGGAGATGCCGACCTCCTGTGCGATCTGCGACTGGGTCATGTTGCCGAAGAAGCGCAGGAGCAGGATGCGCTTCTCGCGCGGAGGAAGGTCCTCCAGGAGTGGCTTGAGGGATTCGCGGTACTCGACACCCTCCAGGGCCTCGTCCTCGGCGCCCAGGGTGTCCGCGACGGCCGGGGACTCGTCGTCCGTGTCGGGGACGTCCAGCGAGAGGGTGGAGTAGGCGTTGGCGGACTCCAGGCCCTCCAGGACCTCCTCTTCGGAGATGCCCAGCTTCTCGGCAAGCTCGTGCACCGTGGGGGAGCGGCCGTGCAGCTGGGACAGCTCGGCCGTGGCCGTCGTCAGCGCCAGCCGCAGCTCCTGGAGACGCCGGGGGACGCGGACCGCCCACCCCTTGTCGCGGAAGTGCCGCTTGATCTCTCCCACGACCGTCGGTGTCGCGTACGTGGAGAACTCCACGCCGCGCTCCGGGTCGAAGCGGTCCACGGACTTGATCAGGCCGATCGTGGCGACCTGGGTGAGGTCGTCCAGGGGCTCGCCGCGGTTGCGGAAGCGGCGGGCCAGGTGCTCGACGAGCGGCAGGTGCATGCGGACCAGCTGGTTGCGCAGCTCCGCGTACTCCGGACTGCCGTCGTCGAGGCCCCGCAGCTCGATGAACATCGCGCGTGCGCCGCTGCGGTCCTGTGGATCGTGTCGGCTGTGCTCGTGCTCGCTCATGTTTCCCGCCCGTCGCCCGCCGCCCCGGCCGGAGAGCCGCTTGAGCTCGTCCTTGGCGGTCGGCTCTGCCTGCTCCGACACATCGGCCACCGTCAGCGGACCCGGCTGCCCCGGGTCCTCCGGGTGAGGTTTGGCCTGCTGCTCGGGGATCCCGGTGGCCATGGGTCGCACCCCCTCCCTGCCGTCGGCGGGCAGACTCTGTGTGCCGCGCTCTTCGTCACGCACCGGCCCGTCCCCGTCCCTCACGCCGGCCCGGGTCCCGCGCCGCGCTTCTTGTAGAGGCTGATCGAGACGGTGTTGTCCTCGGCGACGGTGGAGTCCACCTGGCCCGCGAGGGCCGACAGCACAGTCCAGGCGAAGGTGTCCCGCTCCGGGGCCCGGCCGTCGGTCGTGGGCGCCGAGACCGTCACCTCCAACGAGTCGTCGACGAGCCGGAAGACGCAGCTGAGCACGGAGCCCGGCACGGCCTGCTGGAGGAGGATCGCGCAGGCCTCGTCGACCGCGATGCGGAGGTCCTCGATCTCGTCGAGAGTGAAGTCCAAACGCGCCGCGAGGCCGGCCGTCGCCGTCCGCAGCACCGACAGGTAGGCACCCGCAGCCGGAAGGCGGACCTCCACGAAGTCCTGATTCCCGGGCTCGCCTGCGATCTGGGACACCCTCACCTCCAAGGTGGTACAAGCACTTTCGGGGCTCCAGAACCGCCGTCCAGCGGCGGTCCGGACTGCGTCACACGGGTAACGCACCACGTAGTTCTGCGGTGACGCTATCGCGCTCCCCAGCTCCGTGTCCCGGGGACCCCGCCCCGTTGCTGTCACTCATAGTAAGCATATGAGTACACACAGTGGCTAGGGGTCGGGCGGACCCAATTGGAAAGAACGGGCGTCGGGTTGACGTACCCAGGCGTCAGACGATCGAACCGTCCACAAAGCACCAGCGCCAGCTCTCGCCCGGCTCGAAGGTCCTCATCACTGCGTGTGAGGTCTCCTTGAAGTGCGCCGTCGCGTGCTGGAACGGCGAGGAGTCGCAGCAGCCCACATGACCGCACTCCAGACACAGCCGCAGCTGGACGGGGTGACTGCCGGCCGCCAGGCACTCGAGGCACGTGTCGCTCAGCGGGGCCACCTCGGGGTGCGGCAGCGCTGCCACGTGCGGGCACTCGTTCATGATTGCCAGGTTACGACGGGAACGCGGAAGGCGGAGGGGTCTGCCGATGGACGTACTGCCCCTGGTGGCACTGATCGCGGCGAGCGCCATGGTGGCGGGGGCCGCGCGCAGGACACCCGTGCCCGCCCCGCTGCTCCTGGTCGGGGTGGGGCTCATCGCCTCGTACGTCCCCGGGGTGCCCGACTACCACCTCGACCCGCACATCGTGCTGCCGCTGATCCTGCCTCCCCTGCTGCACACGGCCGCCCTGGAGAGCTCCTACCTGGACCTGCGCGCCAACATCAGGCCCGTCGCGCTGCTCTCGGTCGGCTACGTCCTGTTCGCGACGCTCGCCGTCGGCTGGCTCGCCTATCTGCTGATCCCCGATCTGCCGCTGACCGCCGCGCTGGTGCTCGGTGCCGTGATCGCCCCGCCGGACGCGGTCGCGGCCACCGCCATCGCGCGCAGGGTCGGGCTCCCCTCGCGGATCACCACCATCCTCCAGGGCGAGTCCCTGGTGAACGACGCGACCGCGATCACCGCCTTCAAGGTGGCCCTCGCGGCGGCGGTCGGGGAGGGCGCGAGCTGGACGGGCGGCGTCCAGGAGTTCCTGGTGGCCGCCGTCGGCGGGGTCGGCGTCGGGCTGCTCCTGATGGTGCCGATCCACTGGCTGCGCACCCACCTCAAGGAGGCGATGCTGCAGAACACCCTTTCGCTGCTCATCCCCTTCGTCGCCTACGCCGCCGCGGAACAGGTGCACGCCTCCGGAGTGCTCGCCGTGGTCGTCGTCGCCCTCTACCTGGGACACCGCTCCTGGCAGGTCGACTTCGAGACGCGGCTCCAGGAGGCCGCGGTGTGGAAGGTCGTCGCGTTCATCCTGGAGTCGGCGGTCTTCGCGCTCATCGGGCTGCAACTGCCCATCGTGCTCAAGGGGCTCGGCGAGTACAGCGTCGGACAGGCCGTCTGGTACGCGGCGGGGGTCTTCGTCTTCGTCGTCGTGGCGCGGTTCGCGTGGTCCTACCCGGCCACCTATCTGCCGCGTGCCGTGTCGGCGCGGATCAGGGAGCGCGAGAAGGACATGGACTGGCGCAGGCCCCTGATCGTCAGCTGGGCGGGGATGCGGGGCGTGGTCTCGCTGGCCATCGCCTTCTCGATCCCGCTCGTCATGGAGGACGGGGAGCCCTTCCCCGCGCGCAATCTTGTCCTGTTTCTGACCTTCACCACGGTCATCGGCACGCTCGTCGTGCAGGGTCTCTCGCTGCCGTGGCTGATCCGTGTCCTGAAACTGCCCGGCCGGGACGCGCAGGCGCAGACGCTCGCCGAGGCGCAGGCGCAGAACGCCGCCTCGCAGGCCGCGGAGGCCCGCGTGGAGGAACTCATGCGGGACGAGCGCAACCGCCTCCCACGGCCCCTCCAGGACCGTCTGCGCACCGTCCTGGAGCGGCGCCGCAACTCCGTGTGGGAACGGCTCGGCCAACCCAACCCGGTGACGGGGGAGTCGGCGGACGACACCTACCGGCGGCTGGCACGCGAGGCGATCGCCGCCGAGCGCGAGGTGTTCGTGAGGATGCGGGACGAACGGCGCATCGACGACGAGATGATGCGGACGCTGCTGCGCAAGCTGGACCTGGAGGAGGCGGCCGCCTACCGGGAGGTCGAGGACTGAGCCGGCGTCCCGCCGCTGCCGGTGATCACCGCGGTGAGGCGGGTGCCGGGCGGGAAGGCGCCCTCTTCGGAGAGGGCGGTCAGGGCGTAGAGCAGCTTGGCGACGTAGAGGTGCTCTACGGAGAGGGCCGTTTCCGGGCCGTGGCGGCGCTCGAAGTCCTCGGCGAAGGCGATGAGTTCGGGTGGCGTACGGGCGTAACCGCCGCAGTGGAAACGGTCGTCCAGGCTCCAGTTGGCGGTCGGCCCGCCGAACGTCTCGCGTTGCAGGGCCCGTATCTCCGGGCCCAGGAAGCCGCCCTTGAGGACCGGTATGCCAAGGGCCCGCCGGTTCGGGCCGAGCCCCGCGGCGAGGCCCGCGAGCGTGCCGCCGGTGCCGCAGGCCACGGCCGCCACATCGGTGTGCTCGCGCAGCTCCTCGCCGAGAGCCGTACAGCCCTGTACGGCCAGGGCGTTGCTGCCGCCCTCCGGGATCACGTACGCGCTCTCCGCGCCGGCCGCGCCAAGGATCGCCGCCAGCGTTCCGGGCTCGCTCTTCGCGCGGTACGTCGATCTGTCGACGAAGTGCAGTCGCATGCCGTCGGCCGCGCAGCGGGCCAGAGAGGGGTTGAGGGGGCGCCCGGCCAGTTCGTCGCCGCGCACGACACCGACGGTGGCGAAGCCGAGGAGGCGGCCCGCGGCGGCCGTGGCGCGCAGATGGTTGGAGTAGGCGCCGCCGAAGGTCAGCAAGGTGTCGTGGCCCGCGTCGGCCGCGGCCCGCAGGTTCAGGACGAGCTTGCGGTACTTGTTGCCCGGCAGGTCCGGGTGGATCAGGTCGTCCCGCTTGAGCAGCAGCCGCACGCCGTGTCGGTCGAAACGGTCGTCCTCTACGCGCTGCAACGGCGACGGGAGCCGGGGTCGCAGTCCGGCGGGCGGGGTGGAGTGCACCCCGCCATTGTCCCCCGCGGCACGCCGTGCGGCAGGGGCCGGTTCGGTGGAGGAGCCTCGCGCCCGGACTCATCCCGGATCACATGCCTCTCCGGGTTGTTGCTCGAGGCTCGACGTTACCTGCGGCGGACCTCGACGCTACTTGAGGCGTTCCTCGACGCGCTCCCGCAGCCAGCCCATGGTGAAGCCGCGCGGGTCGACCTTGCCCGGCTGCCACTCCAGGTGACCGATCACCGAGCGCTCCGTCCAGCCGTGGACGCGGCAGATCGCGGCCGAGACCCGCTCGATGGCGTCCAGCTGGACCTCGGGCCAGGGGTCCTCGCCGTCGCCGAGGTTCTCGCACTCGAAGCCGTAGAAGTGGCGGTTGCCGTCGGTGTTCGACTCGTTGTCCGGCGGCAGGCCCTTCTCGCCGATGACCGCCCGCAGCACGTCGTCGTCGCCCAGACCGGCGTGGTTGGCGCGGCCGTAGCCGACGAGGTGGACGCAGCCGTCCTTGGTGATGACGCCGTGACAGAGCGGGCCGGGCAGTGACGGGTGACCGTCGCGGCAGATCTCCACCGTGCGCTCGCTGCCCGAGGTGGCGGTGTGATGGATCATCACGCCGTGCACGGGGCCCCAGGGCCCCTTGTGGTTGCGGTTGTGGTGCTCCCAGTCGCCTACTTCGACGACGGTCACGCCTTCGTCTCGCAGAGCCTCCAAGAAGCGACCCGCGGACATGGGTGGGGCCATGACCGCCTCCTTTGCGGGGCGCGACGGCCGCCGGTCGCGAACCGCCTCATACGCCCTGCTTGTACCGGAATTCCGGTGCCCGGACCAGTCGTTCGGAATTCATCCGAGTGATGTTCGGGCACCGTGCGAGCCGATCCGGTCAGGTGCCGTGCAAGAAGGCGTCGCCGTGCGTCGCGATGTGGGACTCCAGGGACTCCAGGGCCTGCTGGGTGGCCTGCGGGGAGCCGGTGCCGCGGCGCTCCGCGTAATACGCGGCGCCGAGCTTCTTCAGGAGGGCGTCGCCCGCGCGCTTCTCCTGGACCTCGTCGAGCTTCTGCTTGCCCTGCGTGAGGCCCCGCTGCGCCTGCTCTTTGGCGCGATCCAGGAAGCCTGCCATGTGCTGTCTCCTGCCGGTTGAAGCCAAGGGGTACGGGCGGTGCCGCCCCGCAAAGTCTTCAACGGCCGCGGTGATCTCGCAGTTCCCGGCGCTCAAGCGGGCGAGCCGGTTGCGCCGGACGGGTGGAAACGGCCCCCCTGCCCCACATACGCGTGATCCATTCCCGCTCGTTTGTGTAATGGCGCGGCCACGTTCCGTGCTGGAAAGCTGGCGGTTGCAGATCACCGCAGGTACTCGGGAGGGCACACGCAATGTCGGTAGGCGAAGAGATCCGCGCGGAGTCGGAGAAGCCGCAGCAGAGCCTCGGCACATCAGCCGCTCGGAATCTGGCCACCACCACCAAGTCGGCACCGCAGATGCAGGAGATCAGCTCGCGCTGGCTGCTGCGGATGCTGCCCTGGGTGCAGGTGCAGGGCGGTACGTACCGGGTGAACCGGAGGCTGAGCTACTCGGTCGGTGACGGCCGCGTGACCTTTGTGAAGACGGGGGACCAGGTCGAGGTCATCCCCGCGGAGCTGGGCGAGCTGCCGGTGCTGCGGGACTTCGACGATCAGGAGGTGCTGGCCGAGCTGGCCCGGCGGTGCCAGCAGCGGGAGTTCGCCCCGGGCGAGGTCCTGACCTCCTTCGGCAGCCAGGCGGACGAGGTCTTCCTGCTCGCGCACGGCCGGGTGGAGAAGGTCGGCACCGGCCCCTACGGCGGCGACGCGGTGCTCGGGACGCTCGCCGACGGCTCCTACTTCGGGGAGTCGGCGCTCCTCGACCCCGAGGCCATCTGGGAGTACACGACACGCGCGGTGACCGCCTGTACGGTCCTGACGCTCCCGAGGCAGGACCTCGAACAGGTCGCCGAGCGCAGCGAATCACTGCGCGGCCACCTCCACCGGCTGCGCTCCATCCCGCCCCAGCGCACCAACAAGTACGGCGAGGCGTCCATCGACCTCTCGGCCGGACACGTCGGCGAGGCGGTTCTGCCGGGCACTTTCGTGGACTATGAATCTGCCCCGCGCGAGTACGAGTTGAGCGTCGCCCAGACCGTCCTGCGCGTCCACACGCGCGTGGCCGACCTCTACAACCAGCCGATGAACCAGACGGAGCAGCAGCTGCGGCTCACCGTCGAGGCGCTCAAGGAGCGCCAGGAGCACGAGCTGATCAACAACCGCGAGTTCGGACTCCTGAACAACTGCGAGTACGACCAGCGGATCCAGCCCCACGGGGGTGTGCCCAGCCCCGACGACATGGACGAACTGCTCAGCCGCAGGCGCGGGTCGAAGCTCTTCCTCGCCCACCCGCGCGCGATCTCCGCGTTCGGCCGCGAGCTCAACAAGCGCGGACTCGTCCCCGAGACCATCGACATCGCGGGCAACAGGATCCCCACCTGGCGCGGTGTGCCGATCTTCCCGTGCAACAAGATCCCGGTGACCGAGGCCCGCACGACGTCCATCATCTGTATGCGTACGGGCGAGGAGGAGCAGGGCGTCGTCGGCCTGCGGCAGAGCGGCATCCCGGACGAGATCGAACCGAGCCTGTCGGTGCGGTTCATGGGCATCAGCGAGCAGGCGATCATCTCGTACCTGGTCTCGACCTACTACTCCGCGGCCGTGCTGGTCCCGGACGCGCTCGGTGTCCTGGAGAACGTCGAGATCGGCCGCTGGACATGAGCCCCGGACCGTGTCCGTGGCCGCGGCGCGGGGTACACCCCCTCCGTACGCGCCCACAGGCCCAGGAAGCGCCACCGTCCCCCTCCTTTTCGGGGTGAGTCCATGACGGACACGACGACGGACATGGCAGGCATGGCAGGTATGGCGGAGAGGGCGGCATGGCCGCGGGGTCCCGGTGACGGGCAGGAGGCCGCGGAGGTCCTGGCGGCGGCGCGCGCGTGCGTCGACCCCGAGCTGCGCCGGGCGATCGACTCGCTGCCCAGCTCCCTGCGCAGGGTCGCGCGCTACCACTTCGGGTGGGAACACGCCGACGGTTCACCGGCCGCGGGGAACGCGGGGAAGGCCATCAGGCCCGCCCTCGTGCTCGCCGCGGTGCGGGCGCTCGGCGGGGAGCCCGCCGTGGCCGTGCGGGCCGCGGCGGCCGTGGAGCTGATCCACAACTTCACGCTGCTGCATGACGACGTCATCGACCGCGACACCACGCGCCGGCACCGGCCCACCGCCTGGACCGTGTTCGGTGACGCCGACGCGATCCTGGTCGGCGACGCTCTGCAGGCGCTGGGGCAGCGGCTGCTCGCCGAGGACCCCCACCCAGGGGCCCCGGCGGCGGCCGCCCGGCTGGCCCGCTGTGTCGTGGAGCTCTGCGCGGGGCAGCACGCGGACTGCGCCATGGAGCGGCGCGGCCCGGACGAGGTGACGCTCGACGAGTGCCTGGCGATGGCCGAGGCCAAGACCGGTGCGCTGCTCGGCTGCGCGTGCGCGCTCGGTGCGTTGTACGCGGGCGGGGGACCGGAGGAGGTCGACGCGCTCGACGGGTTCGGCAGGGAGGCCGGGCTCGCCTTCCAGCTCATCGACGACGTCATCGGCATCTGGGGCGACCCCGGTCACACGGGCAAACCCGCCGGTGCCGACCTGGTGGCCCGCAAGAAGTCCCTGCCGGTGGTCGCCGCGCTCGCCTCGGGCACGCCGGCCGCCACCGAGCTGGCCGGGCTGTACGGCGGGCCGCCCGCCGAGAGCGAGGCCGAGCTGGAGCGTGCGGCGCATCTGGTGGAGCGGGCGGGCGGCCGCGACTGGGCGCAGGTGCACGCGGCCGACCGGATGTCACGGGCGGTGGGCCAGCTCGCCAGGGCCGTCCCGGATCCGGAGGCGGCGGGCGGACTGCTGGCGCTCGCCGAGTTCGTGACGCGGCGCACGCACTGAGGGGCGCAGCGGCGTACGGGCGTACGGGCGTATGACGGTCGGGGGGTGAGGACGGGAGGCCGGGGGGCCTGGAGGTGAGGGGGGCGAGGGGGCGAGGTGAGGGAAGAGGGGTGAGGGGAGGTGAGGCCCCGCGGGCGTCGGGATTCCGGCGGACCGCGGGGGCCTTCCGCGCGCGCGGAGCCGATCACTTAGGCTGCAACCGGCGGGCGGTCGCGTGGAGTTGAGCGCGCGGGGCGCCGTGCCGTCGGAGGCGGGCGAGTGGTGAGGGGCGGGGCGGGCTGTGGGCGTGGCGATCCGTAGGGCCGGGGAGGGGGACCGGGACGCCGTGGTCCGGTTGCTCGACGAGGCGTTCATGTGGGACCCGGTGAGCAGCTGGGTCTTCCCCGATGAGGAGCACCGTCGGCGCAGGCACGCGGCGTTGATGGCCGCCTTCTTCGACCTCGCGCTCGACGAGGGCTACATCGACATCACCGAGGACGGTGCGGCCGCGGCCCTGTGGTGGTCCGTATCCGCGTCGGCGCCCGGGAGCGGAGACACCGGGGATGTTGAGGCGGATGGGCCCGCGCTGCTGCGCGAGGCGATCGACCCGGAGAACGTGCGGGTCGAGCTGATCGGCCGATTGGCGGACGAGGCCCACCCGACTGACCGGGCGCACCAGTACCTGCACATGATCGCCGTGCGGCCGGACCGGCAGGGGGAGGGGCTGGGCACGGCACTGGTCACCACCGTTCTCGAACGCTGCGACCGCGAGGGCCTGCACGCCTATCTGGAGGCGAGCAACGCGCGGAGCCGCGACCTGTACGAGCGGCTGGGGTTCGCCTTCACGGGGACGCCGCTCGATCTGCCGGACGGCCCGCGGATGTGGCCGATGTGGCGGGAGCCCCGGGCGGTGGCCTGAGGTGGGCGTGGGGCCGGTCCGGGGACGGGTTACGGGCAGGGTGGCGGCGTCTTCGGGCTGCCCCATCGCGCCCACCGGGAATAAACTGTCCGCATGGGCAGCGAAGGGCCCCGGCCCGGCGCCGGCCCGCAGGACGAGCCGGTCTGCGGCGCCTGCGGAGAGCCGGTCGGCACGGTCATCCGGCGGCGCAAGGTGCTCGGGGTGTTCGTGCCGGTCTGGCGCCCCGGGCCATGTCGTAACGCACATTGCGAAGTCCGCGTCGACGACGAGGCCGAAGCCGCGCGGGCCGCAGGCCGGACCAGCGGCAGGCGCTTCCGGTCGCGGCACGGCAGGAGGACGGTGGCGTTACCGGACCCAGCGGGTCGCGGCGCCCCCGAAGCGGAAGCGGAAGTGGGCCCGGCGGCCCCGCGCCCGGTCGGCGTGGAGGACGACGAGGCTGACAAGGACGACGAGCACAACAAGGCCGACAAGGCCGACAAGGCTGAATGAGATTACGCGTGCCCGCCCCATGGGTCGGTCGGTGGCTCGCCCAGGGTGTTGGGGAGGGGTGCGGTGAAGGCGCGGTGGGGTGGACTCGCCCTGGCGGGGCTGGTGTTCGCGGGGCTGGTGTGGGTGGGGTCCGGGGCCGGCCCGGACTTTCTTTCGGACGACTCTGTTCCGGTCTATGCGCGGGAGCCGGGTGTGCCCCGCGTGAAGAGCGAGGCGGACTTCCCCGAACTGCCGCTGGACAAGTTTGAGTTGAGCGCCCGTGACAGCGAGCGCATGCAGCGGGCCCAGTCGCTTGTCGTGCAGAGATGCATGCGGTCGTACGGGTTCGATGACTTCCCCCGCGACCCCGGGCTGGGCGTGCAGTTGAGCGAGTCGGTCAACAGCACCGTGACGTGGGTTGCCCCCTACGGGATGCTCGACCTCGGCCAGGCGCGCCGCTGGGGGTACGGCTTCGACCCCGACGCGGCCGCGCGGGCCCTGCCGAAGGGGCGGGCGCCCACAGAGCGGGAGGACGAGGTGCTGCACGGCCTCGGCGCGGAGGGCGGCGACCCCATGGTGGTGCGCGGCCGCAAGGTCCCCGAGGGAGGCTGCTCGGCGGAGGGCTCGCGGCGGCTCATGGCGGACGTATCGGACGAGGAGCGCCTGTGGGGTTACGTTCCCGGACGCGTCGAGGAGCTGGACAAGGCCGTCGCGAGGGACCAGCGGGTGCGCAGGGCCTTCCGGGACTGGTCGCGCTGTGTCGAGGGCAAGGGGTTCAAGGAGTACGAGAGTCCGGCCGACGCCTTCCGTGACAAGGCGTGGCACGTGGGGCGCGAGGACGGCAACACGGCACGTACGCGGCGGGAGTTGGAGACGGCCGTCGCCGACGTCGAGTGCAACCGGCAGCTGAACACCGCCGGGGTCTGGTGGGCCGTCAGCAACGAGAAGCAGCGCGCCGACCTGCGCCGCGACAAGTCCCGGTACGAGGCCGTACGCGAGGACCAGGACCGGCTGCGGGCCGCCGTCAGCAAGGCCCTCGGCGAATAGCCCCCCGGCCGGCAGGTCCCGGCAGGCCCCGGCAGGTCCCGGGGAGGCCCCGGCAGGCCCCCGGCAGGCAGTGCCGCGGTCGCGTGATAGACACATGCGATGACCCTCTCCGGCCGGGCGTTCGACGCCGTACTGAGTGACCTCGACGGCGTGATCCGCTTCTACGACATGGCGGAGCTGGAGCAGCTGGAGGCCTCGGCCGGGCTGCCGCGGGGCAGCACCGCCGAGATCGCCTTCGCGCCCGAGACCGATCTGCCGCTGATGCGCGGCGAGATCACCAAGGAGCAGTGGATCGACTCGATCGCCCGCGGGCTCGCCGAGCGGGTGCCGTGGGAGTGCGGGCACGCGCTCGGGACCACCCTGGCGGAGACCAAGTTCCGGGCCGACGACGCGGTGGTCGGACTGCTCCGGCGGGTCCGCGCGGCCGGGCTGCCGGTCCTGCTGGTGACGAACGCGACGCCGTGGCTGGCCGACGATCTGGCCCTGCTCGGGCTCACCGGGCCCGCCGGGCTCTTCGACGACGTGATCAGCAGCGCCGACCTCGGTGTCACCAAGCCGGACCGCCGCATCTACGAGACGGCGGCGGAGCGGGCCGGTACCGCCCCCGGCCGCTGCCTCTTCGTCGACGACCGCCAGGAGAACGTGGACGCGGCCGAGGCGCTCGGCATGACCGGCCTGCTGTACCGCGAACCGGCCGACCTGCACGTGGTGTTGGCCCCGCTCATCTGACCTCGGTGGAGAGGCCCGGCCCTCACGCGGGCGTCCTGCGCACCACCCGCAGCAGATAGTCCTTGCGGTTGAGCGGATCGTGGTCCGTCCGCTCGCGCTTCGGGGGAGCGCCCCGCACCGGCTCGTAGTGGTCGAAGGCGGACTCCAGCTCGCCCTCGCCGCGCGTGAGTCCGGGCAGCATCTGCTCCAGCGCGTGGACCTGTTGCGCCGGGATGTCCCCTTCCAGGCGGTACGAGACTCCGCTCGTCGTCGGTGTGTGCGGTACGGCCCGCAGCCGGGCGAGGGCGGGCAGCACCGCCCCGACTGTGTCGGCGGGCACGTCGAGCCGGAAGCGGTGCATCGGTTCGTGCACCGCCGTGCCCGCCTCGCGCAGCGCGTCCATCAGGACCAGCGGCGTCAGATTCCGGAAGTCGCCCGCCGTGCTCGACATGCTCTTGTCGAAGGTGCCGTGGGCGTGGCTCTGGCGCGGCCAGTACCCGGCGCGCGTCATCGTGACGGCGCAGTCGGGGACGCGCCACCCGTACAGGCCCTGGTGCAGGGTCTCCCGGACGGTCTCCTCGACCGCGCGGAAGAACGCGTACGGCATCGAACCCAGCTCGACGCCCAGCCGGAACTCCACCCCGGAGCCCACCGGCGCGGGCTCGACGCGCAGCCCGACCGTGGCGAGGAACGGGTTGGGTTCCTGCTCGCCGACCTCGAACGCCTCACCCGTGCCGACGAGCCGCTCCACGCAGATCGTCGTCGTCTCCCGGAAGCGGACGTCAAGCCCGAAGTCCTCGGCGAGCGTGGCCTGGATGACCTCCTTCTGTACCTCCCCGTAGAGCGAGACCGACACCTCGCGCCGTACGGCGTCCTGCCGCAGGTCGATCAACGGGTCCTGCTCGGCGAGTTGGGTGAGCGCGAGGTGGAGGGCTCCCCGGTCGGCGGGGCGTACCGGCGTGACGACCGTCTCCAGGGTGGGCGGCGCGAAGAAGTGCGCGCCCGGCTCGCTCCCCTTGGGCGGTGCGCCGATCACGTCGCCGATACGTACGTCGCCGAGCCCCCACAGCTTGCCGATCCGTCCGGCGCGGACCTCCGCGCGGCGTTCGTCGGTGCCCTGGTCGAAGACGCTGACGGCGGTGACCTTCCCCTCGCGGCGGCCGTGGGCCCCGCTGTCCGCCGCGCCGCCGAGGATGTCGACGCGGTCGCGTGTGCGGACCGTGCCCGAGAACACGCGTACGTACGCGATCTTCTCCCCGGCGGCCCCGCGCTCGACCTTGAACACGCTTCCGGAGAGCGGGCCTTCGGCGTCCCCGACGGCCGAGGGCAGCAATTCGCGGATGCCGTCCATCAGTTCGCGGACGCCGACGCCCGTCACCGCTGAGCCGAAGTAGACGGGGTGCACCAGGGCGCGGCCGGTCTGCCGGGCCAGCTCACCGCGGAGACGGGCGTACGAGAGGGACGCCGCGTCGTCGACGTACGCGGTGAGGAGTGCGTCGTCGTGCCCGGCGAGCAGTTCGGTGAGGCGGGCGGTGAAGTCGTCGCCGTCGCCCGGCCGCGCGGGGGATCCGGAACCGGCGGTGAAGGGGGTGAAGCGGGCCTCGCGGGTGCCGAGGCGCGTGACCGTGCCCATCGGGATGATGTCCGGGGTGAGGCGTTCCGCGATGTGCTTCAGGACGCCGTCGTAGCGGGCGCCCGCGCGGTCGGCCTTGTTCACGAAGATGAGCGTGGGGACGCGCAGCCTGCGCAGGGTGCGCAGCAGGACGCGGGTCTGCGCCTGGACGCCCTCCACGGCGGAGACCACCAGCACGGCGCCGTCGAGCACGCTCAGGACGCGCTCCACCTCGGCGATGAAGTCCGGGTGGCCGGGGGTGTCGATGAGGTTGACCGTGACGCCGTCGCCACTCGCCCCGGCGCTCTCGGGGGCCTCGATGACGAAGGAGACGACCGCGGACTTGATCGTGATGCCGCGCCGGCGCTCCAGCGCGAGGGAGTCGGTCAGGGTGTTCCCGTCGTCGACGCGGCCGACCTCGTCGATGACACCGGCGGCGTGCAGCAGCCGCTCGGTCAGGCTCGTCTTACCGGCGTCGATGTGGGCCAGGATGCCCAGATTCAGTGTGTGCGGAGCAGCAGAATGCACGTACCGTCATGTCCTTTGAAGAGAGGTGACTTCCTTCGGGGCGGGACATGAACGAACGCCGCATTTCCTTCTCCTTGGTCGACTCCGCCGGGCTCTCGCCGGCTCCTTCCAGTGCAGCAGGCGGCCGGCGGGCCCGGCAAACGATTAAGCGCGGGGACGCGGCGCGGGGAGACGCCGAAGGGGCCCGTCCGGTGTGCCGGACGGGCCCCCACGGGGTGCTCGCGCAGATCAGGCCTTCTTGGTCTCCCAGAAGATCTTGTCGATCTGGGCGATGTAGTCCAGCGCCTTCTGGCCCGTGGCCGGGTCAGCGGAGCCCTTGGCGGCCGAGAGGGCCTTGAGGGTGTCGTTGACCAGCTGGTGCAGCTCCGGGTACTTCTCGAAGTGCGGGGGCTTGAAGTAGTCGCTCCAGAGCACCGACACGTGGTGCTTGGCGAGCTCCGCGCGCTGCTCCTTGATGGCGATGGCGCGCGTCTGGAACTGCGCGTCGTCGTTGGCGGCCATCTTCTCCTGCACGGCCTTGACGGACTCCGCCTCGATGCGGGCCTGGGCCGGGTCGTACACGCCGCAGGGGAGGTCGCAGTGGGCGCTGACCTTCACCTTGGGGGCGAACAGGCGGGAAAGCATGTGGCTGTCCTTCCTCGTGATCGTCTTCTCAGGTGGGACATTACTCCGTGAGAGACCGGTTTTCGCGAGTGCCCCCATGGGCTTAGGACAAAAGTCCAGGGTCGGACCGGGACCGGTGGAGGATAGGACCGGGGAGGTGCCGGTGATGCCGGAGCTGTCGCAGGAGAGCGAGCGGGGAAGGGCCGTCCTGCCGTGGGGCGCCGCGGAGGTGACGGGCCCTTCGATGGTGCCCACGCTGTACCACGGGGACCGGCTGCTCGTGCGGTGGGGCGCGCGCGTCCGCCCGGGTGACGTGGTGGTCCTGCGCCATCCGTTCCAGCAGGATCTGCTGGTCGTCAAGCGCGCCAAGGAGCGCCGCGAGGGCGGCTGGTGGGTGCGGGGCGACAACGCGTTCGCGGGCGGCGACAGCACGGACTACGGCGTTGTCCCCGAGGAGCTGGTCCTGGGCCGGGTCCGGCTGCGTTACCGGCCACCCGCGTCCGGGCGGCGCTCGCCGGTGGCGCTGGCGCGCTGGGCGGTCTCCGCCGTGCGTCCCGTGCTCGCCGAGCGCTCGGTCTCCAGGCGCTTGCGGGCGCGGTAGGCGGCCACGTTGGCGCGGGTCGCGCAGCGGTCCGAGCAGTAGCGCCGGGAGCGGTTCGTCGATGTGTCGAGGTAGGCGTTGCGGCACGGCGCCGCCTCGCACAGGCCCAGGCGGTCCACGCCGTGCTCGGTGAGGTGGAAGGCGAGGCCCATCGCGGCGATCGCCGCGTACCCGGCGGTGGCGTTCGAGGGGTGGTCCGCCAGGTGCATGTGCCACAGCGGGCGGCCGTCGCCGTCGCGGTGGTCGTGGCCCGAGATCTGCGGGCTGACGGGGAACTCCAGGAGCAGGGAGTTCAGCAGGTCGACCGCGAGTGTCTCGTCGCCGCCGTCCGCCGCCTCGAAGACGGCACGGAGCCTGCCCCGTACGGACCGGAAGCGGGTGACGTCGGAGTCCGTCGCGCGGCGGGCCATCTGCGTGCTCGGCCCGAACAGCTCCCGGATGGCTTCGACCGAGGTCAGCGCGTCCTTGTTGCGGCCCGGCTCCTCGCTGTTGACCAGACGTACGGCGTAGTCCGAGTAATAGGCCAGTTCCACTTGTAGTCCTTACGAGGGCGGGCTATGGTCGTCTCGTCGGCAGGTAATAGCCGATTGCCGTACCAGGGTATTACGGAGTGGAGGGGTTCTGATGACGGAAACGGGGACCGGCGCCGAGACCGGGTCCGGGCTCGGCACCGACTGGCGTGCCTGGCAGGCCAGCTGGGACCGCCAGCAGCAGTGGTACCTGCCGGACCGCGAGGAGCGGTTCCGGATCATGCTCGACATGGTCGAGGCCGTGGTCGGCCCCGCGCCCCGCGTGCTCGATCTGGCGTGCGGTACGGGAAGTATTACGGACCGGCTGCTCCAGAGGTTCCCGGACGCCACCAGTGTCGGCGTCGATCTCGACCCCGCGCTGCTCACCATCGCCGAGGGCACCTTCGCCGGCGACGACCGCGTCACCTTCGTCACCGCCGACCTGCTGGACCCCGACTGGGCCGCCGCGCTGCCGCACGACTCGTACGACGCCGTGCTCACCGCGACCGCCCTGCACTGGCTGCACAGTGAACCGCTCGCGACCCTCTACGGCCAGCTCGGCGGGCTCGTCCGGGACGGCGGCGTCTTCATGAACGCGGACCACATGCCCGATCCGGCCACTCCTCGGCTGAACGCGGCCGAGAGCGCGTACCGGCACCGCCGGATGGACCGGGCCAAGAGCGAGGGCGTGCTGGACTGGAAGGAGTGGTGGCAGCTGGCCGCGCAGGATCCGGTCCTGGCCGCGCCCACCGCGAAGCGGTTCGAGATCTACGGGGAGCACGCGGACGGGGACATGCCGTCCGCCGAGTGGCATGCGCGGGCTCTGCGGGAGGCGGGCTTCGGGGAGGCGCGGGTCGTGTGGGCCTCGCCGTCCGACGCGGTGGTCATGGGTCTTAAGTAGCGGGATCTCCCCGCGGGTTCGGTGGGGGCTGGTCGCGCAGTTCCCCGCGCCCCTTAAGGGGCGCGCCGAAGGGGCCGGTACGGATTCCGTACCGGCCCCTTCGGCGATCACTGAGACCAGCGGAGCGCTAGAGCACCTTCGACAGGAACGACTGCGTGCGTTCCTGTTGGGGGTTGGTCAGGACGTCTCGGGGGTGGCCCGATTCGACCACCACGCCGCCGTCCATGAAGACGAGGTTGTCGCCGACCTCCCGTGCGAAGCCCATCTCGTGTGTCACGACGATCATCGTCATGCCGGACTCCGCGAGGTCGCGCATCACGTCGAGGACGTCGCCGACCAGCTCGGGGTCGAGCGCCGACGTCGGCTCGTCGAACAGCATCAGCTTCGGGTCCATCGCCAGCGCCCGCGCGATCGCCACGCGCTGCTGCTGGCCACCGGAGAGCTGCGAGGGGTAGTTCTTCGCCTTGTCGGCGAGGCCCACCCGTTCGAGCAGCTGGCCGGCGCGCTCGCGCGCCTGGCTCTTGGCGATGCCCTTGACCTGGACCGGCGCCTCCATGACGTTCTCCAGCGCCGTCATGTGCGGGAAGAGGTTGAAGCGCTGGAAGACCATGCCGATGTCCCGGCGCTTGAGGGCGACCTCGCTGTCCTTCAGCTCGTACAGCTTGTCTCCCTTCTGCCGGTAGCCGACCAGCTCCCCGTCGACGTACAGCCGACCGGCGTTGATCTTCTCCAGGTGGTTGATGCAGCGCAGGAACGTCGACTTGCCGGAACCGGACGGGCCGATCAGGCAGAACACCTCGCCGCTCGCGACCTCGAGGTCGATGCCCTTGAGGACCTCTACGTGACCGAACGACTTGTGGACGCCCTCGGCCTTCACCATGGCGGTCATCAGCGCACACCTCCCGCGCCGCGGTTGCTCAGCGACAGCATGTTGGCCTTGATCTTCTGGAAGGGGGTGTCCGGCAGGGAGCGGGACGAGCCGCGGGCGTAGTACCGCTCCAGGTAGTACTGGCCGACGCTGAGGATCGACGTCATGATCAGGTACCAGCAGGCGGCGAGCAGCAGCGTCTCCACGGTCGCGCCCGACGAGGTGCCGATGTCCTGGGCGTACTTGAGGAGTTCGTAGTACTGCACGGCGGCGACGAGCGAGGTCGTCTTGAGCATGTTGATGAACTCGTTGCCCGTCGGCGGCACGACCACGCGCATCGCCTGCGGCAGCACCACGCGGCGCAGCGTCTTGTTGTGGCTCATGCCGAGCGCGTGCGAGGCCTCGGTCTGGCCCTCGTCGACCGAGAGCAGACCGGCGCGGCAGATCTCCGCCATGTACGCGGCCTCGTTCAGGCCGAGACCGAGCAGCGCCGTCAGGAACGGCGTCATGAAGTCCGACCACTCGTCCTTGTAGACCGGACCGAGGTTGATGTAGTCGAAGACGAAGCCGAGGTTGAACCAGACGAAGAGCTGGACCAGGACCGGCGTACCGCGGAAGAACCAGATGTAGAACCAGGCGATCGAGGAGGTCACCGGGTTCTTCGACAGGCGCATCACGGACAGGATCACGCCGCCCACGACGCCGATGAGCATCGAGAGGAAGGTGAGGAGCAGCGTCTCGCGGACACCCTTGAGGATGCGCTCGTCGAAGAAGTTGTCGGGGATCGCGCCCCACTTGATGTCACCCTGCGAGAAGGCGTAGACGATCGAGGCGAGGACGCCGATCGCCAGGACCGCCGCGACGTACCGGCCGAAGTGCCGCACGGGGATGGCCTTGATGGCCTCCGCCTGCCGCGCCTTCGGGACGTCGTCCTCGGGGCCCTTCTTGGAGATGTCGGTGGTCACGTGCGTGGCCTTTCAGCGACTGAGGGAGAGCGGGTGGTTACTTGCCGCCGTTGATCTTGGCTTCCTTGACCGCGCCGGCCTCGACGCCCCACTTCTTGACGATCTCTTCGTAGTCGCCGTTCTGGATGATCGCGTCGAGCGCGGCCTTGATCGCGTCACGCAGCTTGGGGTTCTTCTTGGAGACCGCGATGCCGTACGGAGCCGCCTCGACCTGCTCGCCGACGAGCTGGAAGTCCTTGCCGCCGCCGGAGGTCTTCACCGCGTACGCGGCCACGGGGAAGTCGGAGGAGCCGGCGTCGGCGCCGCCGGAGCGCAGCCGGGTCTGGGCCTGCTGGTCGTTGTCGTACTGCTCGATCGCGATCTTCTTGCCGCCCTTGCACTTCTTCGACTCGGCCTTGGCCAGGTCGTGCGAGACGGTTCCGCGCTGCACGACGATCTTCTTGCCGCAGAGGTCGGACCAGGTCTTGATGCCCTGGTCGTCGCCCTTCTTGGTGTAGATCGAGACACCGGCGGTGAAGTAGTCGACGAAGTCGACGCCGTCACCGATCTTCTTGCCGGTCTCCTCGTCGATGCCCTCCTGACGGTTCTTGGTGTCCGTCATGGCCGACATGGCGATCTGGTAGCGCTTGGAGCGCAGACCGCCGAGGAGGGTGTCGAAGGTGCCGTTCTCGAACTCGAACCTCACGCCGAGCTGCTTGCCGAGCGCCTCGCCCAGGTCGGGGTCGATACCGACGGTCTTGCCGGACTTGTCCTTGAACTCGACCGGCGGGTAGGCGATGTCGGACCCGACCTTGATGACGCCCTTGTCGCGGATGTCCTTGGGCAGCTTGTCGGCGAGCGGCGCGTCGACGACCGCGTTGCTCTCCTTGTCGTTGGTCTGGTCGCCACAGCCGGACAGCAGCAGCGCACCGGCGACCGCGATCGCGCCGACCGCGGCAATCCGGGACTTCGCGGACTTGGCTGCGGTCTTACGACAAATGGGGCTTGCGGTCATGGTGGGTCCTCCGGCGGATGAGGGAGTTGCCGATGGGTCGTGCACACACCTTCGGGTGTCGCGACCTCGTGTGATGACGGCATCTTGCCATTCGGACCGTCCGATTCTGGGTGCCGGAGATGTCAAAATCGGATAACGGGCCCTCTGTGAATGCGCACAGCCCGGTACAGCAAGGGTGTATGGGAAGACACGCAAACCACCGTTAACCTGCCCATACTCCGGCAATCTCGCCATGTGGACCGATCGGCGCCCCCTGCAACCAATGTCACTCGCCCGGGCCCACCGGCTTCGGGTACAAAGGTTGGCTACACCCCTCATCCGGGGCTCAGGGCGCGTGTGCGGCGCGCCCGCGTGTCCGTACCTCTCCTCCGTCGACAGACGGGGAACGGACACGGTGCCCGCCCACTTCTCAACCGGGAGTGGACACCCTCAACGAATGATTAAGACTTAAGGGGTCAGACAAGTGGCAGCGGAGATCGTCAATCCTCGCAGCGACAGCAGTACGGATCATGAGGGCCCTGCTGGTGCGGGCGAGCCCTTCGATCCGGCCTTCGCGCTGCACCGTGGCGGCAAGATGGCCGTGCAGGCCACCGTGCCGATCCGCGACAAGGACGACCTGTCCCTCGCGTACACGCCCGGCGTCGCGAAAGTGTGCAGCGCGATCGCCGAGCGGCCGGAGCTCGTCCACGACTACACGTGGAAGTCGAACGTCGTCGCCGTGGTGACCGACGGGACCGCCGTGCTCGGTCTCGGGGACATCGGCGCAGAGGCCTCGCTCCCCGTCATGGAGGGCAAGGCCATTCTCTTCAAGCAGTTCGGCGGCGTGGACGCGGTGCCGATCGCGCTCGCGACGACCGACGCCGACGAGATCGTCGAGACCGTGGTGCGGCTCGCCCCGTCCTTCGGTGGTGTGAATCTGGAGGACATCTCGGCGCCGCGGTGCTTCGAGATCGAGCGCAAGCTCCAGGAGCGGCTCGACATCCCGGTCTTCCACGACGACCAGCACGGCACGGCCGTGGTGACGCTGGCGGCGCTGCGGAACGCGGCGAAGCTGACCGGGCGTACCCTCGGCGAGCTGCGCGCCGTCATCTCGGGTGCCGGCGCCGCCGGTGTCGCCATCGCCAAGTTCCTGCTCGAGGCGGGGCTCGGGGATGTGGCGGTCGCGGACCGCAAGGGCATCGTGAGCCGGGACCGGGACGACCTGACGCCGGTCAAGCGCGAGCTGGCCGAGCTGACCAACAAGGCGGGGCTGAGCGGATCGCTGGAGTCCGCCCTCGCGGGTGCCGATGTCTTCATCGGCGTCTCGGGCGGCACCGTCCCGGAGCCGGCCGTCGCCTCCATGGCGCCCAACTCCTTCGTGTTCGCCATGGCCAACCCGAACCCGGAGGTCCACCCCGACGTCGCGCACAAGTACGCGGCCGTCGTGGCGACCGGGCGTTCGGACTACCCGAACCAGATCAACAACGTGCTGGCCTTCCCGGGGATCTTCGCGGGAGCGCTCCAGGTGCGTGCCTCGCGGATCACCGAGGGCATGAAGATCGCCGCCGCCGACGCCCTCGCGGGGGTCGTCGGGGACGAGCTCTCCGCCGACTACGTGATCCCGTCGCCGTTCGACGAGCGGGTCGCCCCGGCCGTCACGGCCGCGGTCGCCGCCGCGGCACGGGCAGAGGGCGTCGCGCGCCGCTGAGCGCCCGCGCGCATGTGACCGTGTGTGTGACCGCACGTGTGTGACCGCGCCCCCCACCGCGAGCTTCCGCGGCGGGGGGCGCGGCGCGTGTCACAGCCGTACGTGGTTCCGCCAGGCCGCCCGTACTGCCTATGGTCGGCGTCATGTTCGCTGCTTACGCCGCCCGTATCGACCGTGACCAGCCGCTCAGCGGCCTTGAGTTGGGGGAGCGTCCGGCCCCCGACGCGCGCCCCGGCTGGTCGACCGTGAATGTCAAGGCCGCCTCCCTGAACCACCACGACCTGTGGTCGCTGCGTGGGGTCGGTCTCGCCGAGGACAAGCTGCCGATGATCCTCGGCTGTGACGCCGCCGGGATCGACGAGGACGGGAACGAGGTCGTCCTCCACTCCGTCATCGGACAGTCGGGGCACGGCGTCGGCCCCCGCGAGGGCCGGTCCATCCTGACCGAGAAGTACCAGGGGGCCTTCGCCGAGCGCGTGGCCGTGCCCACCTGGAACGTGCTGCCCAAGCCGAAGGAGCTGTCCTTCGCCGAGGCGGCCTGCCTGCCGACCGCGTGGCTGACCGCCTACCGCATGCTCTTCACCAACGCCGGTGTGCGCCCGGGGGATTCCGTCCTCGTGCAGGGCGCGGGCGGCGGTGTCGCCACGGCCGCCATCATGCTCGGCAAGGCGGCGGGCCTGCGGGTCTTCGCCACCAGCCGCGACGAGGCCAAGCGGAAGCGGGCACTGGAGCTGGGGGCCGTGGAGGCGGTCGAGTCCGGGGCGCGGCTGCCGCAGCGGGTCGACGCCGTCATCGAGACCGTGGGCGCGGCGACCTGGTCGCACTCGGTCAAGTCGCTGAAGCCCGGAGGTACGTTGGTGATCTCCGGGGCGACGAGCGGTGACCGTCCCGCGCACGCCGAACTCACCCGGATCTTCTTCCTGGAGCTGAAGGTCGTCGGCTCGACGATGGGCACCAAGGACGAGCTGGAGGACCTGCTCTCCTTCTGTGCCGCCACGGGCGTGCGCCCCGTCATCGACGAGGTGCTGCCGCTCGACCGGGCGCGGGAGGGCTTCGAGCGGCTGGAAGCCGGGGAGCAGTTCGGGAAGATCGTGCTGGAGGTCTGAGCCGGACCCTTGCGTCAACTTTGGTTGACGACTGCCTCTTGTCAACGTAGGTTGACATGTATGACCGAAGCTACGGATCTCGCCGAGCGGGCGGGCGATCAGGACCCCCGGGTCGGGCTGCGTGCCGTCTCCGCGCTGCGGAAGCTGGTGGAGCGGTTGGAGGCCGTGCAGGTGCGCAGCGCGCGCCGGCAGGGCTGGTCGTGGCAGGAGATCGCCGCGGAACTCGGGGTGAGCAGGCAGGCCGTGCACAAGAAGTACGGGAGGCAGTGATGTTCGAGCGGTTCACCAAGGATGCCCGCGCCGTGGTGGTGGGCGCGGTCGGGCACGCGGAACGGGGGAGTGCCGACGCGGTCGACGACGGGCATCTGCTGCTCGCGCTGCTCGACCGCGAGGCGAGCCGGGGGTCGTTCGCTCTCGCCTCCCTCGGTGCGGCGCGCCACCGGGACTCGATCGAGGAGGCGCTGAGCGGGGCGCGGCGCCGTGGCGGCCTCTCGCAGGCCGACGCGGCCGCGCTGGCCGGGCTCGGCATCGACGTCGCCGAGATCGTCTCCCGCGTCGAAGAGGCCCATGGCGAGGGCGCGCTGACGGATGGCGGCGGCAAGTCCGGGTCCGGGGCCGGCAGGTCAGGGTCCGGCAAGGCCGGGCGGGGGTGGTTCGGCCGGGTGCCCTTCTCCCGCGAGGCCAAGGACACCCTGGTGAAGTCCCTGCGCATCGCCACCGCCCGCCGCGACCGCCGCATCGGCGACGAGCATCTCTTGCTCGCCCTCACGGTCCGCCCCGGCATCGTCTCCGAGGTCCTCGCGGACCACGGGGTGACGCATGCGGCGGTGGACCGGGTCCTGTGGGGCGGGCCTGCGGCGGCGGCGGGCTGACGCGCGGGCCGACCGCTGGCTCCTGGCCCCCTGGCCCCCTGGCCCCCTGGCCCCCGGCCTCCCGGCCCGTTGTCAGGGGGTCGGTGCGGGTGGGGGCCGAGGGGTGGCTCGTCCCGGCGTCAGCGTTTCCGTGGGTGCAGGGTCGCTCCGATGTGGGCCGCCGCCGCCGACAAGTGGCCGCGGGCCTCGCGGAGTTGCTCCTCCGTCACGCCGTGGTCGCGGGCCGCGTCGCGGATGTCGTCGCGGAAGCGGTCGAGCAGGCGGTCGAGGTCGCGGGCCGGGTCGCCGCTCGACTCCTCGCGGGCCCAGTCGGGGAGGTACTCCACGATCAGGTCCTCGGGAGCGGCACTGAATGTGGGTCCCCCGGTCCCGGGGGCGGTCTGGGGGGCAGTCGCTGAGGCGGATCGAGTACGTGGGTCAGGGCTGGGGCCCGCCTCGGATGCGGGCCCAGCCTCGGGGCAGGGGCCGGGAGTGGTTCCGGGAGCGGCTTGGGAAGCGGCTTGGGAAGCGGCGCCGGAGGGGCCGGCCTCGGGGCCGGCTTTGGTGCCGGCGCCGGAATCGGCCCCGGTACCGGCGCCGGAATCGGCCCCCCGCTCGGTCCCGCAGTCCGTGCCGGACGCGGGGCCGGACGCGTAGGGGAAGTGCTTGCCCAAGTCCATGCCGAACTCGCCCAACCCCTTGGCCAGTTCCGTCAGGTTCTCTCGTACGCCCGCCGGCCAGTCGCCTCGCGTGAAGTGGTCACGGACCTGCTCCTGGACGCGCTGGGCGATGCGCTGGGCCTCCTCCTCAGCCAGGGTCCGCGCCCTCTCCTGGGCCTCCTTGGCCTGGCGGCGGGCCCGCTGGGCCTCCTCGCGGGCCCGGCGGCTCTCGTCCTTCGCGCGGCGCGCCTGCTCCTTCCACTCCTGCTTGGCGCGGTTGAACTCCTCCTTCGCCTTGCGCCAGCCGTCCTTGTCGCCCCAGACGCCCCCGAAGGGGTCGGACGGGGCGGAGGAGGCCTCGCCGGTGCCCGCGCCACCGCCCGAGGCACGCGCCTCGTCGGCGGCCGCCCGCATCTCGCGGCGCAGATCGCCCGCCGCGCCCTGGACGCCGTCGCGGATCTCCGCGGCCAGTTCGGCGACGGAGTCGCGGATCTCCAGCTCCAGGTCGGCCAGCTCGCCGCCGCGGCCTGCCAGCTCGGCGCGGCCCGCATCCGTGAGGGCGTAGACCTTCCGGCCGCCCTCGGTGGTGTGCGTGACCAGGCCCTCGGCCTCCAGCTTGGCGAGGCGCGGATAGACCGTGCCCGCCGAGGGCGCGTACAGCCCCTGGAAGCGCTCTTCGAGGAGGCGGATCACTTCATAGCCGTGGCGCGGGGCCTCGTCGAGCAGCTTGAGGAGGTACAGGCGCAGGCGGCCGTGGGCGAACACGGGGGGCATCTCAGAGCACCTTCTTGTGGGTCGGGCCGTTGCTCGGGCCGTCGGTCGGGCCACCGGACGGGCCATGGGGCGGGGTGGCGCTCAGGTCGTCGTCCGGTGCGGTGGCGTCCGCCTGGGCGACATCCAGAGGGACATCGTCGTACGGATCCTCCTCCGTCGGCGGCCTGCGCAGCAGCGCGATGGGTCCGGACACCGTGGTCGCCCTGAGCCTTCCGCCGCCCGAGCCGAGCCGGCCCGTGAGCCGCTGGGCGCCCCACTGGTCGCTGGTCCGCAGACCCTCGAAGGCGTTCGACACCGATCCGGTCGTGGTGTCCACCTCCACCTCGGCGTCAGCCGGGTGCGGGAGGCGGACCGCGATCTCGCCCGAGACGGTCGTCAGGGCGATGTCCGTCGGACTGCCCGCCGGGTCGAGGTCCACGACCATCGAGCCGGTCACCGAATCCGCACGGACGGCGGAACCCACCGCCTCGACCACGGTCAGGTCGCCGGAGGCAGAGGTGAACCGCAGGTCTCCCGTGATGCCCTGGGCCACCACGCTCCCGGAGACCGTCTCGGCGCGGAGGGGGCCGGAGAGGCCCACCAGGGTCGTGTCGCCGGTGACGCCCTTCACCTCCACGGGCCCCTCGATCCCGGAGACCGTGGCGGCCGCGCCGACCACACCGACCTCCACGCGCGTGCCCACGGGCACCGCCAGCGAGACGACCGCGTCACGGCGCCAGCTCCCGGGGTCGAGCCACGTGAGGAAATTCTTCCAGGGCAGGTCGTCGTAGGCGACGGAGAGGGTGCCGTCCTCGTGGGTGACGGTCAGGGGCGTCCCGTCGATCTCGGAGACCTCCAGGCGGGCGGAACCTTCCTCGGTGCCCACCACGTTCACCGTTCCGTTGACCACGCGGACGCGGAGGGTCGCCACCGGGGCGTCGAACGCGAGCCTTCGGGGCTCGGCGACGGACCACTCTGACATGCGGTGACCTCCTCGATGCGGGCCCAGGCGGCCACGCCCGGACACGACACGTCATATCGCGTCTCTCCCTATTCACGATATATCGCGGCTCCGCGAAGTCAAGACATGCCGAGGGTGAACCTCTGTCCTAGCGTGGGGCCATGTCGCCAGAAGCCTCCGAGCGCGCCCTGGGCGTCGGCGCGCTGCTGCTCTGCCGCGCCGAACCCGACGTCGCCGAGCCCGTTGCCCACCTGCTCCGCGAGGGAATGCTGCTCGCACCGGCCGGCAGCGGCTGGAGCGTGCTGGTGCCCGAGGGTAAGCCCTGGCTGCACGGCGAGGAGCCGGTCGACCGGGTGCTCACCGGCTGGGCCACCGCGCTCGCGGTCGGCTCCGGCAGGCCCGTGCTCGCCCTGTGGTGGGACACCGACCGCTGCGGCTACACCCTCGCCGCCGGCTTCCGGCGCACCGTCGGCTACGAATGGCTGGCGAACGGCACGCCCGTCGGCGAGGACGAGGCCATGCGGACGTTCGCCGCGCGGCTCGGCCTCGACCCCGTCCTGGACATGCAGTCCCTGGAGGCGCTGACCCGGCCCGACACGCAGGCCGACGCGCGCGCCAGGATGCTCGGCCTCCTCGCCGTCCTCACCCGCACCGGACTCGCCCTCCCGCCCGGTCTGGCCCCCGGTGAACCGGCTGACCGGCTGCGCGAGACGGCGTGGGTCCAGCGCGACCTGCGCAAGGTCGAGTGGGCCGGATGGCGCGACGCGGTACGGGCGGAGTTCGAGGTGGTCGAGAGCGGGCCGCTCGGCCCCTGGGTGCGCGGCCCCCGGGCACGGGCGCTGGCCGCGGCGCAGGTGGCGGCCGGAGTGCCCCTCGCGGCCTGGGCGGTGCGGCGGCGCAGCGGGGGCTGGGCCGTGGCGGCCGCGGTGCTGCTGGTGCAGGGGGCGCTGGGACTCGCGTACGACCGGATGCGCGCGCGGCACTGAAGACCCTCGCCGGGCGCGAGCCCCTCGCCGAGCGCGGCGGCGCGGATGACCGCCTGAACCAGCGGCTCAGCGGCGGCGTACGGCGTCGAGGGCGAGGGCCAGCAGACGGTCCGGCTGGGCCGGGTCCGCCGTGGCGTGGGACGTCGACAGCGCGATGCCCACCACCAGTTGGACCAGGTCGGGAGCGGTCAGGTCGGGGCGGGCCGTGCCCAGGCGCTGGGCCCGCGCCAGGAGCCCGTGTGCCGTGTCCTGGATCCGCTGGTGGCAGTCAAAGCCCAGTGCGTCCGGCCGCTCAAGCAGCAGGGCGCTGCCCAGGCCCTGGTTGACGCGCGCGTGGGCGAGCAGCGCGCGCAGCCACTCGGTCAGCGCCTCATCCGGGGAGTCGGCGGCGAGCAGCTCCTCCGCGCGTGCGCACAGGCTGTCGATCCGGTCCTGGAGCACCGCCGTCAGAAGTGCGGGGCGCGCGGGGAAGTGGCGGTAGAGCGTGCCCGGGCCGACCCCCGCGCGGCGGGCGATCTCGTTGAGGGAGGCCTCCGGGCCCGACTCGGCGAACGCCTCGCGTGCCGCGGCGACGATCCGCTCGCGATTGCGCCGCGCGTCCGCGCGCGGCCGCCGGTCGGCGAGGTCTCGGTCCGCGGGGGTGCGGCGGTCGTGCCCCGCCTGGCCGCGCCGTTCCTGGGGTTCCCTCATCGGGTCATCGTCGCCTACCGGACGGCCGGAGGCTAGCCAACCGGAGAGGGTCTCCGTATTCTGGCGCCCACGAGACGGAGAACCTCTCCGGAAAGCGGGGCGGGCGTCGGCCGGAAGCCGCACAGGCAGGCTGGGACGCAGGCCGGTACGCAGGCCGGAACAGCACGGGAAGGCAAGGGTGGGCGCATGAGTGGCGCTATGCGGCGGGACGGGCTCGGACGGGCCGGGGTGTGGACGTTCGCCTTCGAGGGGCACCCCGCGGGACGGGTCCGGGAGGCCGCCGCGGAGATCGAGGAGCTGGGGTACGGCGCCCTCTGGTACGGAGAGGCCTTCGGGCGGGACACCGTGGGGCAGGCCTGGCTGCTGCTCTCCGCGACCCGGCGCCTCGCCGTCGCCTCGGGCATCGCCAACATCGCCTTCCGGGACCCACTGGCCATGGCGGCGGCCGAGCGCACGCTCGGCGAGGCCTTCCCCGGACGCTATCTGCTCGGTCTGGGCGGCCACCGGGTCGACGACACCGTCGTGGAGGTCGACGGCTATCCCGTCCCCGCGCGCGGGAAGGCCCTCGCGACGATGCGCCGCTACCTGGACTCCATGGACGCGGCCCCCGCGCACGGCCCCGCCGCCGACCCCGCCCCGCGCCGTGTCCTCGCGGCGCTCGGCCCCAAGATGCTGGCGCTGGCCGCCGAGCGCACCTGGGGCGCCCACCCGTACTTCGTGCCCGTCGCGCACACGGCGCTCGCGCGAAGGACCATGGGGCCGGACGCGTTCCTCGGCGTCGAGCAGGCCGTCGTCCTCGACACGGACGTCGACCGGGCGCGAGAGGTGGCCGCGCGGCACGTGGCGGGCTACGTCACCAGCGCTCCCCACCAGGCGGCGAACGTACGGCGCATGGGATTCGGGGACGAAGACCTCGTCGACGGCCGGCCCAGCCGCCGACTCGTCGACGCGATCGTCGCCTACGGAGACGTCGACGTGCTCCACGCGCGCGTGCGGGCCCATCTCGAAGCGGGCGCCGACCACGTCTGCGTACAGGTGCTGACCGAGGACCCGGCGGCGCTGCCCCTGCCGCAGTGGCGGGAGCTGGCACCCGCGCTCGTCAGCGGGTGACTGTGAGGACCGCCGTACTACTGACTACGGCTATGCGTTACTCGTCGTCGTCCTCGTCGTCCAGCCGCGCCAGCCACGTCGCCAGGCGCTCGACCGGGACCTCGAAGTCGGGGTTGAGGTCCACGAAGGCGCGGAGCTGCTCGGCGAGCCACTCGAAGGTGACCTCCTCCTCGCCGCGCCGCTTCTCCAGCTCCTCGATGCCACGGTCGGTGAAGTACAACTCATGCTCCTGATGCGGACGGCCTCTTCCCCCTCATGGTAGGCGGCCGGGACCCCGCACACGCCGGTGGGCCCGGCCCCGGGCGGCAAGCGCTCGGGGCCGGGCCCACCTACGGAGGACCGCTGAGGCCTAGGCCTCGAAGACCTCGCTCAGGAGCTGCTGCTGCTCCTGCTCGTGGCGCTTCTTCGAGCCGACCGCGGGGGACGAGCCGTGCGGGCGCGAGATGCGCCGCAGCCGCTCGCCGTGCGGGATGTCGGCGCCGACCGCCAGGTCCAGGTGGTCGATGAGGTTGAGGGCGATGAAGGGCCACGCGCCCTGGTTCGCCGGCTCCTCCTGCGCCCACAGGTACTTCTCGGCGTTCGGGAACTTGGAGATCTCCTCCTGCAGCTCCGCGCCCGGCAGCGGGTACAGACGCTCGATGCGGATGATCGCCGTGTCCGTGATGCCGCGCTTCTCCCGCTCGGCCTCCAGCTCGTAGTAGAGCTTGCCCGCGCAGAAGACGACCTTGCGGATCGCGTTCGGGTCACCCTCTCCGGAGGAGATGCGTGTGTCGCCGATGACGGGGCGGAAGCCGCCCGAGGTGAACTCCTCCGTCTTGGACGCGGCGGCCTTCAGGCGCAGCATCCACTTCGGGGTGAAGACCACCAGCGGCTTGTGGTGCGGGTTGTGCACCTGCCACCGCAGGAGGTGGAAGTAGTTCGACGGGAGGGTCGGCATCGCGACCGTCATGTTGTTCTGCGCGCACAGCTGGAGGAAGCGCTCCGGGCGGGCGGACGAGTGGTCCGGGCCCTGGCCCTCGTAGCCGTGCGGCAGGAGCAGCGTGACGCCGGAGGTCTGGCCCCACTTCTGCTCGGCCGAGGAGATGAACTCGTCGACGACGGTCTGCGCGCCGTTGACGAAGTCACCGAACTGGGCCTCCCACATCACCAGGGACTCGGGACGCGCCAGGGAGTAGCCGTACTCGAAGCCCATCGCCGCGTACTCGGAGAGCAGCGAGTCGTAGGCGTTGAAGCGGGCCTGCTCCTCGGAGAGGTAGAGCAGCGGGGTGTAGTCGTCGCCCGTCTCGCGGTCGATGAGGACCGCGTGACGCTGGCCGAACGTGCCGCGGCGCGAGTCCTGGCCCGCGAGGCGCACCGGGGTGCCCTCCATGAGCAGCGAGCCGATGGCGAGGGTCTCGCCCATGCCCCAGTCGATCGTGCCGTCCTCGACCATGGCCGCGCGGCGCTGCAGCTGCGGGAGCAGCCGCGGGTGCACGGTGACGCGGTCGGGGATGTTGACCTGGGACTCGGCGATGCGCTTGACGACCTCCTGGGAGATCGCGGTGTTCACCGCCACGGGGAACTCGGCCTCGGGGCCGGGGACCTCCACCGGCGCGCCCTGCGAGGTGGCCTCGCGGACCTCGGTGAAGACCTTCTCCAGCTGGCCCTGGTAGTCCTGGAGCGCCTGCTCGGCCTCTTCCAGGGTGATGTCGCCGCGACCGATGAGGGACTCGGTGTAGAGCTTGCGCACCGAGCGCTTCTTGTCGATCAGGTCGTACATCAGCGGCTGGGTGAAGGCCGGGTTGTCCGACTCGTTGTGACCGCGGCGGCGGTAGCAGATGAGGTCGATCACGACGTCCTTGTTGAACGCCTGGCGGAACTCGAAGGCCAGCCGGGCCACGCGGACCACGGCCTCCGGGTCGTCGCCGTTCACGTGGAAGATCGGCGCCTCGATCATGCGCGCCACGTCCGTCGAGTACATCGACGAGCGGGACGACTCCGGGGCGGCGGTGAAGCCGACCTGGTTGTTGATGACGACGTGGACCGTGCCGCCCGTGCGGTAGCCGCGCAGCTGCGACATGTTCAGGGTCTCGGCGACCACGCCCTGGCCCGCGAAGGCCGCGTCACCGTGCAGGGCGACGGGCAGGACCGTGAAGTCCGTGCCGCCCTTGTTGATGATGTCCTGCTTGGCGCGGACGATGCCTTCCAGGACCGGGTCGACCGCCTCCAGGTGGGAGGGGTTGGCGGCCAGGGAGACCTTGATCTGCTCGCCGTCCAGGCCCGTGAAGGTGCCCTCGGCGCCCAGGTGGTACTTCACGTCGCCGGAGCCGTGCATCGACTTCGGGTCGAGGTTGCCCTCGAACTCGCGGAAGATCTGGGCGTACGACTTGCCGACGATGTTCGCCAGGACGTTCAGGCGGCCGCGGTGGGCCATGCCGATGACGACCTCGTCCAGGCGCGACTCGGCGGCGGAGTCGATGACCGCGTCGAGCAGCGGGATGACGGACTCGCCGCCCTCCAGGGAGAAGCGCTTCTGGCCGACGTACTTGGTCTGGAGGAACGTCTCGAACGCCTCGGCGGCGTTCAGGCGGCGCAGGATGCGCAGCTGCTCCTCGCGCTCCGGCTTCGTGGCGTGCTGGCGCTCGATGCGGTCCTGGAGCCACTTGCGCTGCTTGGGGTCCTGGATGTGCATGAACTCGACGCCGGTGGTGCGGCAGTACGAGTCGCGCAGCACGCCGAGGACGTCGCGCAGCTTCATCATCGACTTGCCGGCGAAGCCGCCGACCGCGAACTCCCGCTCCAGGTCCCACAGGGTGAGGCCGTGCTCGGTGATGTCCAGGTCGGGGTGCTTGCGCTGCTTGTACTCCAGCGGGTCCGTGTCGGCCATGACGTGGCCGCGGACGCGGTAGGAGTGGATCAGCTCGAAGACGCGGGCGGCCTTGGTGACGTCGTCGTCGTGCGAGGCGTCGATGTCCTTGAGCCAGCGGACCGGCTCGTAGGGGATCCGCAGCGCCTCGAAGATCTCGTCGTAGAAGTCGTTCTCGCCGAGGAGGAGGTTGGCGACGATCCGCAGGAACTCGCCGGAGGCGGCGCCCTGGATGACCCGGTGGTCGTAGGTCGACGTGAGCGTCATGACCTTCGAGATGCCGAGCTTGTTCAGGGTGTCCTGGGAGGTGCCCTGGAACTCCGCGGGGTAGTCCATCGAGCCGACGCCCATGATGACCGACTGACCGGGCATCAGACGCGGGACCGAGTGGACGGTGCCGAGGCCGCCGGGGTTGGTCAGGGAGACCGTGACGCCGGTGAAGTCGTCCATGCCGAGCTTGCCGTCGCGGGCGCGGCGGACGATGTCCTCGTAGGCCTGCCAGAACTCGAAGAAGTTCATGGTCTCGGCCTTCTTGATGCCCGCGACCACGAGCTGGCGGTCGCCGTTGGGCTTCACCAGGTCGATGGCGAGGCCGAAGTTGATGTGCTCCGGCTTGACCAGGGTCGGCTTGCCGTCCTTCTCCACGAAGGAGTAGTTCATCGACGGCATGGCCTTGATGGCCTGCACCATCGCGTACCCGATCAGGTGCGTGAAGGAGATCTTCCCGCCGCGGGCGCGCTTGAGGTGGTTGTTGATGACGATGCGGTTGTCGAAGAGCAGCTTCACCGGGACCGCGCGCACCGACGTGGCCGTCGGTACCTCGATCGAGGCGTTCATGTTCTTCGCGACCGCGGCGGCCGGGCCGCGCAGCGTCGTGTACTCGGGGCCGGCCGGGGCCTCCTTCGCGGGCTCCGCCTTGGGGGCGGGCTTCGCGGCGGCGGGCTTGGCGGCAGGGGCCGGGGCGGCGGCCGCGGGCTTCGCCGCGGGGGCGGCGGGCTTCTCGGCGGCCGGGGCCGCGGGCTCGGCGGCGGGAGCCGGTGCGGCGGGCGCGGCCGGGGCGGCGGGAGCAGTGGTGGCCGCGGCCCCCGCGGCCGCGTCACCCGCCGGCTCAGCCGGGGCGGCGGCTACGGAAGCGCCCGCCCCTGGCTTGTAGTCGGCGAAGAAGTCCCACCAGGCTCGGTCGACCGAATTCGGGTCCTGGAGGTACTGCTGATAGATCTCGTCTACGAGCCACTCATTGGGACCGAAGGCGGCGGCAGGGTCCTTGCCCTGCGCGTCTTGGTCGGTCGAAGTGCTCGAGCTACTGGGGGACTGTGACGACACGGCGGTAACCGCCCTCTTCCGCTTCACAAGGTGATGGACAGCGGAAATAAAGGCTACGCCTCCATCGGCGTGAGGTGCAGGCCGGGCCCGTCATCCGTCGCGTAAGTCACATCGGAGCGAGGGTTTCGGCGCTGTAAATGGCGGGAAACAAGCGAGGTTCCGCAACGCCAGATGGCCGCGCGGGTACGTCAGCGGGACGTCTACGCGCGGCGGCGGTCCCCGGGTGCCCACAAGAGCGGTCGGCGAATCGCTTCGGCTTCGAACCCTACGTCAACTTCACTCTTCGAGCAGGCCCGGAAGGGTGACCTGGATCCGGCAGCCGCGAGGGGATTCGGCCACTCCGATGTGGCCGCCGTGCAGATCGACCGCCCAGCGCGCGATGGCGAGGCCGAGGCCGGTGCCGCCGTCGTTGGCCGAGTTCTTGGCGGGGGTGCCCGCGTGGCTGCCGCGGTTGAAGCGCTCGAAGACGCGGTGCCACTCGGACTCGGGGATGCCGGGGCCCTCGTCGAGCACCTCCAGGTCCAGGGACTCGGGGTAGGGGCCGCGCCTGGCCCGTACCGTCACGCGGCCGTGCGGCGGGCTGTGCTTGACCGCGTTGTCGATGAGGTTGGCCACGACCTGGTGCAGCCGCTCGGCGTCCGCGTGGGCCGTCAGCTCCGGGGGCGAGACGTCCAGGTGCAGATGGACGTCCGTACGCGTGTGGCTGCCGGAGCCGGAGGCGATGCCCGCGCGCGCGGAGGCCACCATGTTGGCCTCCTTCAGTACGCCCGACAGATACGGCCAGACCTCGAAGCGGCGGGCCTTCAGCGGGACGACGCCGTTGTCGAGGCGGGAGAGGTCGAGCAGGGTCTCCACCAGACGCCCCAGGCGCTCGGTCTGCTTCAGGGCGGTGCGCATGGTCTCGGGGTCGGCGGCCGAGACGCCGTCGACGACGTTCTCCAGGACCGCGCGCAGGGCGGCGATGGGGGTGCGCAGCTCGTGGCTGACGTTGGCGACCAGCTCCTTGCGCTGGGTGTCCTGGGCCTCCAGGTCGTCCGCCATCGCGTTGATCGTGGAGGCCACGTCGCCCAGTTCGTCGCGCCGGTCGGCGCCGCGCACCCGGCGCGTGTAGTCGCCATGGCTGACGGCGCGGGCCACCGCGTTCATCTCGTCCAGCGGGGCGGTGAGGCTGTGCGCCACGAACTGCGTGATGAGCAGGGTGGCTATCACCGAGAAGACGGTGATGAAGCGCAGCTCGGTCTCGGTCTTCATCGCCACCAGGAGCAGTCCCGTGGTGATGAACACGGAGACGACCACCAGGGCGCCGAGCTTGGTCTTGATGGAGAAGGGCCGCAAGCCCTGGAAAGGTCCGCGAGGTCCGAAGGGCCCGCTCATGGCAGGACCGGCCTCAGGGGGTCGGGGTTTCGAGGGCGTAGCCCACGCCGTGCACGGTCCGGATCCGCTCGGCGCCGATCTTCCGGCGCAGCGCCTTGATGTGGCTGTCGACGGTCCGGGTGCCGGAGGCGTCGGCCCAGTCCCACACCTCCGCGAGCAGCTGCTCGCGGGAGAGGACCGCGCGCGGGGTGTTGGCCAGGCAGACCAGCAGGTCGAACTCGGTGGGTGTCAGGTGGACGTCCTCACTGCGCACCCGCACACGCCGCTGGGCGTGGTCGATCTCCAGTTCGCCCAGGCGCAAGATGCCGCTGCGGGGGGTGGTCGCGGCGAGCGCGGCCCGTTCGACCCTGCGCAGCAGGACGTGCACGCGGGCCGCCAGCTCCCGCATCGAGAAGGGCTTGGTCATGTAGTCGTCGGCGCCGACGCCGAGGCCGACCAGCATGTCCGTCTCGTCGTCACGCGCGGTGAGCATGAGGACCGGGACGGGGCGCTGGGCCTGGACCCGGCGGCACACCTCCAGGCCGTCGAAGCCCGGCAGCATGATGTCGAGAATCAGCAGGTCGGGCTGCCACGCCTGTGCGGTGTCGACCGCCGAGGGTCCGTCCCCGGCCGTTTGCACAACAAAACCCTCGGCACGCAGCCGGGCGGCGATGGCGTCGACGATCGTCGGGTCGTCCTCGACCACCAGGACCCGGCGCTGGGCGCCGGGTGTCGCCGCCGTGGCGCCGCTGTGGGAGGTGTGTGTCTGCTCCATCGCCCGCCCCTGACACTGATCGCTTGTGTTCGGTCAGCAGGGTACGGGGCGCGAAGCCACCTCGGCTACGCAGCCCGGACGCCGAGGTGCACCACGTCAGGGACGCCTCGGGCAACGGGGATCTCTTCGGTTCGTACCCTCTGGAATCCGGCATTCCGTAGAGCGTCGTCGAAAGCGGACGAGGGCTTCGCGGACCACACGGCGAGCACTCCGCCGGGGGTGAGCCGGGCTTTGCAGGCGGCCAGACCGGCAGGCGAGTAAAGGGAGTTGTTGCCCTCCGTCACCGTCCAGTCGGGGCCGTTGTCGATGTCCAGACAGAGCGCGTCGTACGTTTCCGGGGTGCCGGGGAGGCCTTCCGCCGCTCCCTTGAGGTACCTGACGAGGTCCGTGTGAAGAATTTGCGTACGTGAGTCCGAGAGCGCCGCCGCGGACAGCTCGGCGAGCGGTCCCGCGCGGTGCCAGTCGATGATGGCGCCCTCGCGCTCGACCACGGTGATGTGTCCCCAGCGGGGGTCGGCGGCGGCGTGCGCGAGGGAGAACCCGACGCCGAGGCCGCCGATCAGCACGGCGGGCTCCGGGCGGTCGTCGAGGGCGTCCCGCGCCGCGTCGACGAGCAGCCGCTCGGAGCGGCCGTCGGAGGTGTCCATCAGGAAACAGCCGTTGGCGATGATCTGCAGCAGCGCACCGTGGCGCCGCAGTACGACCTCGCCGTACGGGCCCTCGCGCCGGTCGAGGACGACGGGGGCGGTGGTGTGGGTCTGCATGGGCCCAGCGTATTTGTGGGGGGTGGGGGTATGGGGGCAACGCGGAAACGGCCTCCTGGGTTGCTGTGAATCGCGCCGCACGTGGCGCGGGTCATAGACAGCGCCGGAAAAGAGGGCAAAGGGTAGGCCGGGACGGAAGGAGCGCCTCACCCGTGAACCAGAGCGTCAAGACCCCGGCCGCCGTGCCGGGGCCTCTCCCCGAGCGGCCGCCCCTGAACGCGCTCCCTCGCCAGCCGGGCCGCCGCGCTCGGGCGGAGGAGCCCGGCGGGCCCGGCGCGAGCGCGGGCGCGCCCGGCGGACGCGCGGGCGTCGGGGGGCCGGGCGGGCAGGAGGCCGGCGCCGCTTCGGACAGGGGCGAGAGACGCGGCGTCCGCGCCGTCTCCGGGAGATGGGGCCGGGCGGGCCTGCGGATGCTGCCCGGGCCCACGAGTACGCCCTTCACCTTCGGGTACGCCGTCGTCCTCGTCGCCACCTCGCTCCTCAGCCAGTACGCCGACCCCGACCTCGTCTCCGCGCTGCTCCGCGGCTCCAGCACCGACGTCGCCCACCTCACCCACAACCCCGTCCTCGTCCTGCTCGCCAGCGCCCTGTGGATCGCGGGCGGCATCACCTCGCCGTACGCCATCGGGTTCCTGCTGGTCCTCACCGCGCTTGAGCGCCGCATCGGCGGGCTGCGCACGGCCGGGGTCTTCCTGCTCGGGCACGTCGTCGCCACCCTCGCCACCGAGGTCCCGGTCGGCCTCTCCGTCCTCGCGGGCCATCTGCCCGGCAGCTCGCTGCACCGCCTCGACTACGGCATCAGCTTCGGCGTCGCCGCCAGCGTCGGCGCGCTCGCGGGGCTGCTCTCGCCGTGGCCGCGGTGGGCCGTGCTCGCGGGGTTCGGCTGGATGCTGATCGACGACCTGATCGCGTTCACCGACCCGATGACGAACTGGGGCCACCTGCTGGCGCTCGTCATCGGCGTCTCCACCTGGCCCCTGCTGCGCCGCGGCCGCCGGTCCCTGGGCGGCCGCCCGGGCAGGCCCTACACCGGCACCGCCTCCACCACCGACGGGAAGGCCGTCGTCGGCAGGATCCGCGTCAGCTCGAACCCCGCCCGCGAGAGCAGCGCGGCGAACTCCGCCTCCGTACGCTCCTGACCGTCCACGATCGCGGCCATCGCCACGTCCATCGTCTTGCCGGGGTGCGGGTCGTTCCCCGGGGGCAGCACGGATTCGACGATCACGAGGCGGGCGTCCGGCGCCATCGCCGTCCGGCAGTTGCGCAGGATCCGCATGCAGGCCTCGTCCGGCCAGTCGTGCAGGACGTGCTTGAGGATGTACAGGTCGCCGCCCTTGGGGACCTTGGTGAAGAAGTCCCCCGACTCGGCGCTCCAGCGGCCCCGTACCGTCTCGTCCCCGCTCAGGACGTGCGTGCTGACCGCCGGGGTCTGGTCTAAGAGGACCCCGCTCAGGCCGGGCCGCCCGCGCAGCACCGCCCGCAGGAGGCCGCCGCGCCCGCCGCCGACGTCCACCACCGTGCCCCGCTCGGGGAAGGGATAGGTCCCGGCCACCACCGCGTCGACCGGCCCCGAGAGCGAGGTCATGCCGGCGTCGAACAGTTCCCGGAGCGCCGGGTCCCCGGCCAGATACGCGAAGAACGGCTTCCCGAAGGCCCGTTCGAAGGAGGGTCCCTCCTCGCGCACCGTCTCCTCCAGGCCCGCTGAGGTCCGCTGGAACACCGGGTCGGTCAGCATCAGCACCGCGGCGTGCTGGGAGTACGGGGCGTCCGTGCGTAGCGCGTCCCCGGCCGGCGTGAGGTGGAAGGCGCCCGCCTCGTCCTCGCGGAAGACGCCCCGCGTGGCGAGATAGCGCAGGACGCGGCGCAGATGCCGGGCGTGCGTGCCGGTCAGCTCCGCCAGCTCCTCGGCGGTGCGCGGGCCCGCCGCCAGGTGGTCGGCGACGCGGCAGTGGGCCGCGGTGCGCAGCGCCGCCGACAAGAGGTGCCCGAGGGCCAGCTCCATGAGCCGGCCGGCGACGTCTTCGGCGGGGCCCGCGCCGTTGTCCGGTGTGTCCACGGTGGCTCTCTCCTCCGTGTGCGAGGGGGGACTCCCACGGTCTCCACGGAAGGCCCATCCGTACAGAGGGCGTCCGGTGATCGCTCAGAGCGAACAGGCTTTGGGGAACACTGCGGCGCTCATAAGCATTGAGTCGGTACAGCTCAACTTGAATGCCGAAAGGGAGATCATGGCTACTGAGTCCACCTCGTCCACCTCGCTCACTCTGCCTGTGCTGCCGCTCGACGACGAGGTGGTCCTGCCCGGCATGGTGGTTCCGTTCGACCTCTCCGACGCGGAGGTGCGCGCCGCGGTGGAGGCCGCGCAGGCCGCGGCCCGCTCCGAGGGCGACAGCAAGCCGAAGGTGCTGCTTGTTCCGCGCATCGACGGGACGTACGCCGCCACCGGCGTCCTCGGCACCGTCGAGCAGGTCGGGCGGCTCTCCGACGGCGACCCCGGCGCCCTCATCCGCGGCCGCAGCCGCGTGCGCATCGGCGCCGGTACGACCGGTCCCGGCGCCGCCCTGTGGGTCGAGGGCCAGAAGCTCGACGACTCCGTCCCCGAGCCGCTGCCCGGCGCCGTCACCGAGCTGGTCAAGGAGTACAAGGCGCTGGCCACCAGCTGGCTCAAGAAGCGCGGCGCCTGGCAGGTCGTCGACCGCGTCACGCAGATCGACGATGTCTCCGCGCTCGCCGACAACTCCGGCTACTCACCCTTCCTCACCACCCAGCAGAAGATCGAACTCCTGGAGACCGAGGACCCGGTCGCCCGCCTCAGGCTCGCCACCGCCCAGCTGCGCGAACACCTCGCCGAGCAGGACGTCGCCGAGACCATCGCCAAGGACGTCCAGGAGGGCGTGGACAAGCAGCAGCGCGAGTTCCTGCTGCGGCGCCAGCTGGACGCCGTACGCAAGGAGCTGCGCGAGCTGAACGGCGACAGCAAGGACGCGGCCGAGGAGTCCGACGACTACCGGGCCCGCGTCGAGGCCGCCGACCTGCCCGAGAAGGTCCGCGAGGCCGCCCTCAAGGAGGTCGACAAGCTGGAGCGCGCCAGCGACCAGTCGCCCGAGGGCTCCTGGATCAGGACCTGGCTCGACACCGTCCTCGAACTGCCGTGGAACGAACGCACCGAGGACCAGTACGACATCAAGGGCGCCCAGGAGATCCTGGACGCCGAGCACGCCGGGCTCCAGGACGTGAAGGAGCGCATCACCGAGTACCTCGCGGTCCGCAAGCGCCGCTCCGACCGCGGTCTCGGTGTCGTCGGCGGGCGCCGCGGCGGCGCCGTGCTCGCCCTCGTCGGCCCGCCCGGCGTCGGCAAGACCTCGCTCGGCGAGTCCGTCGCGCACGCCATGGGCCGCAAGTTCGTGCGGGTCGCGCTCGGTGGCGTACGCGACGAGGCGGAGATCCGCGGCCACCGTCGTACGTACGTGGGGGCGCTGCCCGGGCGGATCGTGCGGGCCATCAAGGAGGCCGGGTCGATGAACCCGGTCGTGCTCCTGGACGAGATCGACAAGGTGGGCTCGGACTTCCGGGGCGACCCGGCCGCCGCCCTCCTCGAAGTCCTCGACCCGGCGCAGAACCACACCTTCCGGGACCACTACCTGGAGGTGGAGCTGGACCTGAGCGACGTCGTCTTCCTGGCGACGGCGAACGTCCTCGAAGCCATCCCGGAGGCCCTGCTCGACCGCATGGAGCTGGTCCGGCTCGACGGCTACACCGAGGACGAGAAGGTCGTCATCGCCCGCGACCACCTGCTCCCGCGCCAGCTGGACCGGGCGGGCCTGGAGAAGGACGAGGTCACCCTCGACGAGAGCGCCCTGCGCAAGCTGGCGGGCGAGTACACGCGCGAGGCGGGCGTGCGCAACCTGGAGCGGTCCGTGGCGCGGCTGCTGCGCAAGGTCGCGGCCCAGCACGAACTGGGTGAGCGGGAGCTGCCGTTCACCGTCACCGACGAGGACCTGCGCGGCCTGATCGGGCGGCCGCACCACGTGCCCGAGTCCGCCCAGGACCCGGCCGAGCGGCGCACCGCGGTGCCGGGCGTGGCCACCGGACTCGCGGTCACCGGGGCGGGCGGCGACGTTCTCTTCGTGGAGGCCTCCCTCGCGGACCCGGAGACCGGTGCGTCGGGCCTCACCCTCACCGGTCAGCTCGGTGACGTGATGAAGGAGTCGGCGCAGATCGCCCTGTCGTTCCTGCGCTCGCACGGGGCCGAGCTGGAGCTGCCGGTCGCCGACCTCAAGGACCGGGGCGTGCACATCCACTTCCCGGCGGGCGCGGTGCCCAAGGACGGTCCGAGCGCGGGCGTCACGATGACGACCGCCCTCGCCTCGCTGCTCAGCGGCCGGCTCGTGCGGACGGACGTGGCGATGACGGGCGAGGTCTCGCTGACCGGGCGTGTCCTGCCGATCGGCGGCGTCAAGCAGAAGCTGCTCGCCGCCCACCGCGCCGGGATCACCACGGTGATCATCCCGAAGCGGAACGAGCCCGACCTCGACGACGTCCCCGCCGAGGTCCTGGAGAAGCTGGACGTGCACGCGGTCACCGATGTGCGCCAGGTGCTCGAACTGGCCCTCACCGAAGCGGAGGTGAGGGTCCCGGCCGCCGCGTAGGACGCCAGGGTGAAGGGTGGCCGGCCCGGCATCGGGCCGGCCACCCTTCCTTCACGTGTGCTCAGCCGTTGGCGAGCGCCTGCACCCGGTCCAGGGCGCCGTTGAACTTGTTGTGGTCCCCGACGGTCGGCCCGGACGAGGTGTACTGCCACATGGTGTGGAAGCCCCAGCCGGCCGGGAGTTCGCCCGGGCTGGTGTCGTAGCGGGCGATCCACAGCGGGTTGCTCGCGCCGAAGCCGCTGTAGTTGCCGGTGCACTGCTTCCACCAGCTGGTGGCGGTGTAGATGACGGCGTCGCGGCCGGTGCGGGCCTTGTAGGTGTTCAGGAAGTCGCGGATCCAGCTGACCATGCCGGACTGCGACTTGCCGTAGCAGGACGCCCCGTAGGGGTTCCATTCGATGTCCAGCGCGCCCGGCAGCGTCTTGCCGTCGCGCGACCAGCCGCCGCCGTTGTCCACGAAGTAGTTGGCCTGGGCGGCGCCGCTCGCCGTGTCGGGCGTCGCGAAGTGGTAGGCGCCGCGGATCATGCCCACGTTGTACGAACCGTTGTACTGCTGGGCGAAGTAGGGGTTCTTGTAGTACGTGCCCTCGGTGGCCTTCACGTAGGCCCACTTCACCCCGCTGTTCCACAGGGTCGACCAGGCGACGTTGCCCTGGTGGCTGCTGACGTCGACGCCCTCGGTCTGGACGGCGCCGCCACCGGTGGGCAGGCCGCCCTGGCCGTCGTGCTCGATCACGCCCTGGCCGAGCCGGGCGGAGCCGCGCGGGGGGATCTCGTCCGCCTGGGCCGCCGTGGGGAGCGTCAGGAGGAGGGAGAGAGCGGACAGGACTGCGAGGAGGACACCCGCCGGCGACAAGCGCGAGCGGCGGGCCGGTCCGGGTCTGTGCACGGGCATGCGTGCCTCCGAAGGCCTCAGTGGTGCTCGGGGGGGACCTGTCGACAGGTTCATGGTGTGAACATGTCACTTGAAAAGCTACGCACGTAGACCGACGTGAGGGAAGAGGGGCAGAGTGGTGCCGTTGGTCCACTCCTGTGGCGGTGCCATCGGAACGGCACCGCGGCGACCTTGCGAAATACTGGTCAGGCCGCCGGCGCCATGCCTGCGGCGCGAGAGCCTCGCGGCGATAACTTTCAGAATCGGGAAAGCGGGACATGGGTGCTGCAGAAGAGGGTGTGACGGTCGGGGCGCGCGGTGACGCCGAGCCGGGGGTGGACCGTGAGTTCCTCTCCCTGGAGCGGGAGTTGTCGCTCCTGATGCGCCGCGCGCGGGCCTCGTCCGGCGAGATGGCGCGCCAGGTCCACCCCGACCTGGAGCCCGCCGCGTACGGCCTGCTCGTCTGCCTCGACGACTCGGGACCACAGCGCGCCACCGACCTCGCCGCCTACATCGGCGTCGGCAAGGCCACGATGAGCCGCCAGCTGCGGGCCATGGAGGAGCTGGGCCTTGTCTCCCGCGAGCCCGACCCCGCCGACGGGCGCGCCTGGCTCATCCGGCTCACGCCCGAGGGCCGTACCCGCTTCCGCACGGTGCGTGCCGCCCGCCGCGCCCAGTACGTGCGCCGGCTCCAGGGCTGGGAGCGCACGGAGGTCGCGGAGCTGGCCCGGCTGCTCGGGCAGCTCAATTCGAGCGCGGATTCCTGAGCGGCGGCTGACGGCAGCGCCTCGGCCTCCTGGCCTCCTGGGCTCGGGCTCGGGGCTCACAGCTCCACGTACACCACCGCCGCGTCGTCGTGCCGCTTGCCGCGGGGGAAGGCGAGGCGGTCGGGGTCGGCGAGTTCCAGCTCCCGTACGCGGTCGAGCAGGTGCTGCGGGCCCTCCTTGCGCAGCAGCGCGAAGCACTCCCGCCAGTCGCCCTCGCGGAAGGTCTCGACCCAGCGCGTCGCCCCGTCGGTGAGCGCCGTCACCGCCGTCACGTCCGCGCGCGGTATCTCGCCGGTGACCGCGCGCAGGGCGGCCGAGGGGTCCGCGGCGGCCGTGTAGAAGCCGTCCTCCGCGTTGCGCAGTGCCTCGACCGCCGCTCCGTACGCCCTGCCCGCCACCTCCCGCTCCGCCGAGCCGCGCGGCAGGGCGCGCACCTGCTCGCGCAGGGCCTGTACGGCGGGCGGCAGTGCGGCGAGGCGCCGGTCGAGGATGGCGCTCACCTCGCCGCCGACGCGCGCTATGAGGAGCGCCGAGTCGGAGAGGACCAGGTGCTCGACGCGTTCGGCGTCCCAGCGCACGAGTACCACCGTTGCCTGAGGGGTGCGTGGGTGAGAAAGGTCACAGGTTGAACTATGTGCGTCGGCGGTACGCGCAATGGCGGCCGCCAAGATCTCAGGGAGCGTCATATCCCGTCGCGAAACGGACAGTTCACCCAGGGCGCCGCCGAGACGTGCGGTGAACCAAGGGACGGAATGCAGACAGCCCACCGAACCCTCCGGCGGTGTCACGCCGTCCAGGAGGACGAGCGATCCGCCCTGTCCGGACGCGGGAAGCGCGACCGAGGCGTAGTCCTCGTTGGGGCGTGCGGGGTCTCCGGGCTCAGTGGCGAGTTCGATGCGCATCCGGCCAGTCTGCACGAGGCCTCCGTGGGGGTCACCGGAAGCGGGCCCCGGGCGGTGGGTTGGCCCGGACCAGCGGGCCGTGCGCCGGAATTGGACCGGAATGATCAACTCCGCCGGGGTGTGGCGGCGCATCCTGCCAAAGCCGGTCGGCGACGTCCAACCGGCGCCCCGCATATGCCGGTCGCCGATAACCTCGGGACTTGCCCGCCAACTCCCCACCGATGTTCACTCCTTCGGGTGGCCAGGCAGGCGATGCGCGACCGCCACTCACCGGCGCTGGAAGGGTCAGGTGCCGTAACCGGGGGCGCGCTCGTGTTGACGGATCGTCACCCGGGCCCTAGGGCAGACGAAAAACAGGAATGCGAGCACCGGTGCAGATGATGCGGCCTGGGCGCAAAGGCAAGCAGACGGCCCCGGAAGGGGCCACGCCGGGCGCGACCACCCCGACCGACCGTGCCGAGCCTGCGGCGGCGGCTGTCGGGGACGCGGCCCCGTCCGTGGGTACGGACGCCTCCACCACGCCGGATCCGTTCGCCGCGGGGCGGCCGGAAGGGCCTGACACGACGGCGACCCCTGCGGGGCAGTCTCCGGGCAACGGTCAGTCGGCGTCCGGCACCCCTGCGGGGCAGTCTCCGGCCTCCGGTCAGTCGGCGTCCGGTACCCCTGCGGGGCAGGCGGGGGCGGCTGAGATGCCCCCCGTCGGGTCGCAGGCCACCCCCACGCCCTCCGCCGAGCACACCGCCCCCACACCCCCCGCCGGGGACACCGGCACCGGTGCGCAGCCCGCCAAGGGTGGCGCCGCCGGTGTAAACAAGAAGCCCACCGCCCGTGTGCGCAATCGGCTGATCGTCGCCGTCGCCGTCGTCGCCGCCGCGATCGCCGGTGCCGGGGCGCCCGCCATCGTCGCCGCGTCCGGGCGGCTCAACGACACCCAGCGCCTGGTGACCCTCGCCGAACACACCCAGCAGGCCGTCTCCCTCGGGCACTCGCTGGCCGACGAGCGTGACGAGGTCACCTCCTTCATCGCCTCCGGCCGCCCCCAGGGCAAGGGCCTCTCCGAGAGCCGCAGCGCCCGCGTCGACCGGCAGATCGACGAGCTGCGCGGTGCCGACGCCCCCGCCGGGCTCCGCGGCGAGCTGGCCGACATCGCCGCCGTCCGCCGCGCCGCGCTCACCGGCAAGAGCACCGCCCTCGAAGCGCACGAGGCGTACACGAAGGTCATCACCGAACTCCACGGCCTCACCCGCGACCTGGCCGAGCAGCTGCCGCCCGAGGCCAACAAGGGCGCCTTCGCCCTCTCCGACCTCGACCACGCCGTCGAGCAGGCCGCCGCCGCCCGCGGCCTCCTCCTCGCCGCACTCGCCGTCCCCGGCTCCACCGCCCCCGCGATCGACCCGGTCACCGGCCTCCCGGCGACCGGCTCGGACGAGACCCCGGCCGCGGGCAAGCGCCGCGACGGCCTCAGCACCGCCGCCCAGCAGGCCCACATCCGCGAGCTGGCCGCGCTCGCCGACTTCCGGGACGCCGCGGGGGACTCCGCCCGTACCACGTACGACTCGACCGTCACCGGCCCCGAGGTCACCGCCGCGGAGAAGTACCTCTCCCGGCTCACCGACCAGCCCACGCTCTCCGCCGAGGAGCGGCGCACCGACCGCGAGAAGCTCGACGCCGCGCTCTCCGCCCGCATCGAGACGATGCGCGGCGCCGAGTCCGCGCTCGGCGCCGACCGCACCAAGCAGCTCGCCCAGCTGCGCGACGACGACGTCACGGCGCTGGAGATCCGCGCCGCGCTCGTCGGCGTCCTGCTGCTCGTCGCGGTCGGCGTCTCCATGGCGATGGCCCGCTCGCTGACCCGCCCGCTCGCCGTCCTGCGGCTCGGTTCCGCCCGCCTCGCGACCGAGCCCGCGCCCCAGGAGCCGATCCGCTTCACGGGCCGCGACGACGAGTTCGCCCAGGTCGTCCGCTCCGTCAACGCCCTGCACGGCCACGCCGCCGCCCTCACCGAGCGCCTGGCCACGCTGGAGAAGGACCGCAAGCACCTCATCGGCAAGCGCCGGTCCATGGCCGACGAGCGCGAGGCCCTGCGCGCCGAACTCGCCGAGGCGTCCGTGCACTTGGAGCGCGTACGCCAGTCCATCCACGGCACCTTCGTCAATCTGGCCCTGCGCACCCTCGGCCTCGTCGAGCGCCAGCTCGCCGTGATCGAGAACCTGGAGGACCGCGAGCAGGACCCCGACCGCCTCGCCACCCTCTTCAAGCTCGACCACCTCGCCACGGTCATGCGCCGCCACAGCGAGAACCTGCTGGTCCTCGCCGGGGCCGAGCACGGCCACCAGCACCCCGGCCCGGTCCCGCTCGTCGACGTCGTACGCGCCGCCGTCTCGGAGATCGAGCGGTACGAGCGCGTACGCATCGCCACGCTGCCGCCGCACGCCCACATCGCGGGCTTCGCCGCGGACGACATCAGCCACCTCACCGCCGAACTCCTGGAGAACGCGACCTCGTTCTCCCCGCCCGACGCCTCCGTCGAGGTCTCCGGATGGCTCCTGGAGAGCGGCGAGGTCATGCTCTCCGTCCAGGACGAGGGCATCGGCGTCAGCCAGGACCGCATGCGCGAGCTGAACGCCCGCCTCACGGACTTCGACCCCGACGACGCGTACGACCAGGAGAGCGGGGACGGCCTCGGCCTCGGCCTCTACGTCGTGGCGCGGCTCGCGGCGCGGCACGGGGCGCGGGTGCGGCTGCGGGAGCAGAAGCAGGGCGGCGTCGCGGCGGTCGTGGTGCTGCCCAAGCCGATCCTGGCTCAGGCGCCCTCGACGCCGGTGGTCCCCGCCCCGGCGCGGGGCGGCGGCGAGCCCCTGGTCCACCTGCCGGGGTCGGAGGCCGAGGCCAACTCGAACGTCATCCCGGGGCGGTTGGCCGGTACCGCCGAAGGCGATCAGGATCCGCTGATCGCGGCGGCCGAGCGGACGCTGGAGACGGCCCTGCCGAAGCCTGCGGACGAGCCCGAGCCCAGGAGCGAGCCCGAGCCCAGGAGCGAGCCCGAGCCCACGCCGGAGCCGGAGCCCGCGCCTTCGGCGGAGACCACCATGGAGCTGGCGGCACCGGCTCCGCGGGAGGAGCCCCCCGCGCCCCCCAAGTGGGAGCGCGTCACCGACAAGGGGCTCCCCAAGCGCACCCCGAAGATCACCGCGCCCACGCCCGCCGCGCCCGAGCAGCGCAGCGGTTCCGTGGACGCCGAAGCGCTCCGCCGCCGCCTCGGCGGTTTCCACCAGGGCGCGCAGAGCGGCCGACGGGACGTGGAAGCCGAACTGGCGGCCGGAACGGAACCGGCCGCCGGATCAGATCCGGCCAAGCCGTCGGAAAGTAACGCAAAGAACGTAAATGACGCAGACGTAATGGGGGACTCAGTCGAGGAGGCAAGCAGTTGACTGCGCCCATGCGCACGCCCAGTTCTTCCGCCGGACCCGCCACATACGGCCTGAGCAGTGAAGCCCGCAATCTGCACTGGCTGCTGACGAACCTCGTGGAGGAGGTGCCCGGCATCCTCTCCGTCGCGGTGGTCTCCTCCGACGGACTGCTGCTGCTCTCCTCCGACCCCGAGCGGAACGTGGAACGCCCGGCCCCGAACCCCACGGGCCCCAGGGGCTCCAGCGCCGACCTCGCCACCATCGTCTCCGGACTCGGTTCCCTGACCATCGGCGCCGCCAAGCTGATGGACGGCGGCGGAGTCAAACAGACCGTGGTCGCGATGGCGGAGGGCAGCCTCTTCGTCATGTCGATCAGCGACGGTTCGCTGCTCGGCGTGCACGCCACGCCGGACTGCGACATGACCGTCGTCGCGTACCACATGGCGCTCTTCGTCGGCCGCGCCGGGCACGTCCTCACCCCCGAACTCCGCAGCGAGCTGCGCAAGTCGATGGAGGACGCCCGATGAGCGGCAGCCGCAGGACCAGCACACCGAGGCTGCCGCAGCGCGGCGGCGACCGGAAACCCGCCCGCGTGCGCCCGTACTCGCTGACCGGCGGCCGGACCAGGTTCGGCCACGTCCTGCTCGTGGAGACCTTCGTGGCGAGCCACCCCGAGCTGGAGGCCGCCGAGGAGCGCCGCGAACTGCCCAAGGGCACGCTTGCCAGGGTGATGCCCGAGATGCGGGCGATCGTCGAGATCTGCCGTCGCATGCGCACGGTCGCGGAGATCGCGGCGCTCCTCAAGATGCCGCTCGGCGTGGTCCGCGTACTGCTCAGCGACCTCGCCGACCAGGGAAAGATCCGCGTGTACGGTACGGGCCACGGCCCGGGACAGCCCGACCGCGCACTGCTGGAAAGGGTGCTGAGTGGACTCCGCCGTCTCTGAACTCCTCGAGAACGAGGGTCAGTTGCAGGCCTGGCAGACGGACAGGTCACGTGCCCCGATCGCCACGAAGATCGTGGTGGCGGGCGGCTTCGGCGTCGGCAAGACGACGCTGGTGACCGCCGTCTCCGAGATCACGCCCCTCCAGACGGAGGCGCTGATGACACAGGCGAGCGCCGGCACCGACGACCTGAGCGGGACGCCCGAGAAGGCGACCACCACGGTCGCCATGGACTTCGGCCGCATCACGCTCGACGACGACCTGGTGCTCTACCTCTTCGGTACGCCCGGCCAGCAGCGCTTCTGGTTCATGTGGGACGACCTGGTGCGCGGCGCGATCGGCGCCGTCGTACTGGCCGACACCCGCCGCCTGTCCGACTGCTTCCCGGCGCTCGACTACTTCGAGAGCTGCGGCCTGCCGTACATCGTGGCCGTCAACCACTTCGACGGCAGCGAGAAGTTCGAGCCGGCCGATGTGCGCGAGGCGCTGACGGTGCCCGCCCGCATACCCGTGCTGATCATGGACGCACGCCGGCGGATCTCGGTGATCGAGTCGCTGCTCGCCCTGGTCGGCCACGCGCTCGACGTCACCCCCGAGTAGACGTCACCCCTGAGTCAAGAGAAGGACCCTCATGCGGAAGATACTTGTCGTGGGAGCCGGGCAGTCCGGGCTCCAGATCGCCCTCGGGCTCCAGGCACAGGGGTACGAGGTCACCCTGATGTCCAACCGCACGGCGGACGAGATCCGGTCCGGGCGGGTCATGTCCACCCAGTGCATGTTCGACACCGCGCTCCAGCACGAGCGCGACATCCAGGCGAACTTCTGGGAGTCGCAGGCCCCGAGGATCGAGGGCCTCGGCGTCTCGGTCGCCGGGCCCGACGGCTCCCGCGTGATCGACTGGGTCGGCAAGCTCGACGGGTACGCCCAATCCGTCGACCAGCGCGTGAAGATGGCGGGCTGGATGGAGACGTTCGCCCAGCGCGGCGGCCAGCTGGTCATCCACGGCGCCGCGGTCTCCGACCTCGACTACTTCTCGCGCGCCTACGACCTGGTGCTCGTCTCGGCCGGCAAGGGCGAGCTGGTGTCGATGTTCGAGCGCGACGCCGCCCGCTCACCGTTCACCGAGCCGCAGCGGGCCCTGTCGGTCGCGTACGTCCACGGGCTCGGCCCGCGCCCGGAGCACCCCGAGTTCGACGCGGTGCGCTGCAACCTCGTACCCGGCGTCGGCGAGCTGTTCGTCATGCCGACCCTCACCACCTCCGGCCGCGCCGACATCCTCTTCTGGGAGGGCGTGCCCGGCGGCCCCCTCGACGTCTTCCAGGGCGTCAAGGACCCGAGCGAGCACCTGGCGCTCACCCTCGAACTCCTGGAGAAGTTCCTGCCCTGGGAGTACGCGCGCGCCACGAAGGTCGAGCTGACCGACGCGGGCGGCACGCTCGCCGGGCGGTACGCCCCGACCGTGCGCAAGCCGATCGGGCGGCTGCCCGGCGGCGGCGCGGTCCTCGGCGTCGCGGACGTCGTCGTCGCCAACGACCCGATCACCGGGCAGGGCTCCAACTCGGCGTCCAAGTGCGCCGCCTCGTACATCTCCTCCATCGTCGAGCACGGCGACAAGCCGTTCGACGAGGCGTGGATGCAGTCGGCCTTCGACCGCTACTGGGACACCGCGCAGTCGGTCACCAAGTGGACGAACGCGATGCTGGGCGCGCCGCCGGAGCACGTCCTGAACATCCTCGGCGCGGCGGGCCAGCTCCAGCCGGTCGCCGACCGGTTCGCCAACGGGTTCAACGACCCGGCCGACTTCGAGAACTTCTTCTACGACCCGGACAAGGCCGCCGCCTACCTGGAGTCGGTCGCGTCCGGCGCCTGATCGCCGCTGTACCCCAGGTCGCTGCCCGAGGTCGCCCCCTCGGGCAGCTTCGGCGGGACGTATCCCCGCATGGGGCGGCCCCCGGGGTCGGGCCGGATCGCGCCGAGCACGGGGTTGGCCGCGATCGGTGACACCTTCACCCTGCCTCCGGGGCGCGGCGCCTGGATGACCTTCCCGTCGCCCAGGTACAGGGCCACGTGCGTGGCCCTGGGGAAGTAGACGACGAGATCGCCTGGGCGCAGCTTCGAGAGCGGGACGCGCCTCAGCTCGGCCCACTGCTCCTGGCTGGTGCGGGGGATCTCGCGGCCCGCGTGCGCCCAGGCCCGTGAGGTCAGGCCCGAACAGTCGTACGCGTCCGGGCCCTCGGCGCCCCACTCATAGGGCAGCCCGATCTGCCGTACCGCGAACTCCAGGGCCTTGTCGCCCTGGTGCGAGGGTGCCCGCGTGGCCCGGCTGCCGCTGAGCGCGCCGGACGCCATGAACGCGCGCTGGGCCTTCGCCGTCCCCGCGTCCTCCGCCTCCCGCAGGGCGTCCAGCTGGTCCGGGGTGAGCGCGGAGAGCATCTCCTGGACCTCCTTGAGCCGGTCGCCGACCTTGTCGCGCTGCCGCTTCTGCCGGGCGGCGAGGGCGGTCTGCGTGGCCAGCGCCTTCTTCGCCGCCCTCGCCAGCGCGTCCGCCCGCTGCTCGCCCTCGGCCAGGCGCTCCACGGTGGCGGCGCGGCCCGCGGCCACCCGCTGGATGACGTGGCCCTGGTCGAGGGCGCGCTGGGGGTCGCGGGCCAGGAGGAGGCGTACGTAGGGGGAGAGGGCGGTGGCGTTCTGGTACTGCTGGCGGGCCAGGCGGCCGGCGTCGCCGCGGCTGTCCCTCGCGGAGGCGCGGGCCTTCGCCAGCTTTTCGGCGAGGTCCTTGGACCTCGCGCGCTGCTCCTTCAGCTTCTCCTCGGTGGCGTTGTACGTCTCCGTTGCCTCTTCGGTGGTGCGGTACAGGCGCTGAAGGTCCGTCAGCAGCTCCGCTACGGGGCGGGTTTCTGGCTCCGGGGCCGCTTGGGCGGGGGGCGCGGTGGGTGTGATTGCGCACAGGGTGCCTAGGGCTGCGGCTGTGCAGGTCCAGGGGGGCAGCCTTTTTGACACGTCATCACCTCCGGGGCGCGCGGAGGGACTTCCTTCGCGCTCGCCGCGAGCATGTGGCTTCGGGCTGGGGGGCGCCTCCCGGGGCTCGGCGGGCGGCCGAACCGGGTCACTCGTCCAGGGGGTGGCGGCGTGGGGGGTTGCGTTGTGTCGCTGCGGGTGCTTCGTGGTTGCTCGCGCAGTTCCCCGCGCCCCTTACGGGGCGCTTCTGCGGGTGGCGGCGTGGCTGCTCAGGGCTTGTTCGGCTTTGACCAGGGCCACTTCAGGCCGCCGTCCTTGTCGCCCTCGGGGGCGTACTCGTACTGCCACCTCGGGGTGAGCGTGTGGCGTTTGCCTGTGGGTGCTGGTACGCGGCGGTAGACCAGGATCGTCGGGGGGCCGCCCGCGTCGTCCGGTACCGGGACGCGGTAGGTCTTCGGGGGGTGGCCGGTCGGGCCGAGCAGGATGGGGAGGACGCGGCCGTCCAGGGGGCCACCCACGAAGGGGGTCTCTTCGCTCTTCACGCCACCAGTGTCACACCAGGCGCGTCACAGCAGGTGAGCCGCGTCGGCCAGCACGGGAAGAACGCGCCGCGTGAGGGAGCCGACGGGGCCCTCCCGCGTTTCCAGGCCCAGCGCCCACCGCACGACCTCCGCCGTCTGCGGGTCGCGGCCCGCCGTCGCCACGAGCACCGCCATGAACTGCTCCACCAGCATGTCCCGCAGGTCGTCGAGCGGCGGCTGCTTCTCCTCGTCGAGCCAGATCAGCGATGCGGCCTCCACCGCGGTGATCCACATCCGTACCGTCATCCGCAGGCGCGGGCCCGGGTCCGGTACGCCGAGGTGGGTGAGGATGTGGTCGGCGGCCGCTCTGCGTACGCCGTCGACTATCGCGGTGGTCCGGGAGGTCTCCACCACGCTGCCGCCCTGGAGCAGTGCGCTGAATCCCGTGTCGTGCTCGTCCACGAAGGCCAGGTACCGGTCGAGCGCGCGGGAGAGCCGCTGGGTGAGCGGGCCGTCCGGGGGCTCGGCGAAGCACTGCTCCAGTTCGTCGGCGGCGGACCGCAGCGCGGCCTCGTACAACTGCTGCTTGCCGCCGGGGAAGTAGCGGTACACGAGCGGCCGCGAGACACCGGCGGCCTCGGCGACGTCGTCCAGGTTGACCTCCTCGGGCGCGCGGTGTGCGAAGAGGGAGAGCGCGGAGTCGAGCAGTTGCCGCCGCCGCGCCTCGACGCTCAGGCGGCGGTACGCACGCGTGCTGGCAGGCGAGGTCATGCCTCGCAGCGTAACTCGCCCCGCGCCTTCCAGGGGCGCGAGGAACTGCGCGAGCAACCACACACAGCCCGCAGCCAAGCGTTACGCCAGCAACCCCGAAGACCTCCAGAGCCGCCGCCCCACCCCCCTCATGACCCCAATGTCATCCAAGAAGTCCGTCAACCGCTTCGCCCCCGTCTGCATGACCTCCCGGCGGTGCCCGCTCGCCCTCACCTGCGCCACCGCCTCGCGCCGGTCGAGGCCCACGTTCGTATAGACGGCGGGGTTCACGAACGCTATGGAGAAGACCCGCGCGGCCTCCCCGCAGCTGAGGCGGGTCAGTTCCCGCTCCCAGCGCGGCGCCGTCACCATCTGGCGCCGCAGCTCCTCGCGGGCGTACCGCACATGCCGCGCCTCCTCCACCACGTGGATCCGCGTCACGCCGCGCACGATCGTCTGGACGCGCTCGTCCGGGAACGTCAGCCGCTGCATCCAGTCGAGGATCTCCTCGCCGAGCAGCGTGCAGGCGAAGGAACCCGGCGTGGTGGAGACCGTCTTCAGCACGCGCGCGAGGTTGTGGTTGAGGCGCGTGACGGGGTACGTCGGCGCGCCACCCTTCTCGATCATGCGCGCGAACATCATCGAGTGCCGGCACTCGTCGGCTATCTCGGTCAGCGCGTACCGCACATGCGCGCTGGTCACCGACTTGTCGTAGATGTGCCGCACGAGCAGCTGCATGAGGATGATCTCGAACCAGATGCCGAGCGAGGCGAGCGAGGCGGCCTCGTGCCGGGCGAGGTCCATCCGCTGCTCCTCGGACATCCGCTTCCACAGCGGGGTGTCGTAGAGCGAGACCAGCTCCGGCGGCCAGAACCACTTGCCCTCCTCGACGGGGGCGTCCCAGTCGAGTTCCCTGTCGGGGGCGAAGGAGTGCTTGGCGGAGGACTCCAGGAGCCGGACGGCCACCTGTTCCCGGTCCTTGAGCAGGCCGAGCGCGTCCCGCAGACCCTGGAGGGAAACGTCTTCCGTCACGGTCGTCATGACTGTTCCTGACTTGTCGCGGGTTACCAGCGGTCACCTCTTATGAGACTGCCTGTCAGTAAGACCGTCAATCCCCCGCGCACGACTTGTTGACCCTGCGTCTAGGAGCGTGTGAGCCTGCCCGTATGTCGACGCACGAGCTTTACACCAGGTCCCCTGGTGAGCCCAACTGGCAGGTCCCGTCGGCCGGTTCGGCCCGCTTCAGCTGGGAGTACGACGAAGGGCGCGACCGTCTCCTCGCCCTCTACCAGAAGGGCAAGGACAAGCAGTGGGACGGCGCCAAGCGCATCGACTGGGACCTGGAGGTCGACCCGCTCGACCCCCTCGGCACCCCCGACGAGTCCCTGTCGCTGTACGGCACGCCCCACTGGGCCAAGCTGACCGAGAAGGACAAGGGGGAGCTGCGCAGGAGCTATGCCTCCTGGCAGTTCAGCCAGTTCCTCCACGGCGAGCAGGGCGCGATGGTGTGCGCGGCCCGCATCGTCGAGTCGGCCCCCGACCTCGACGCGAAGTTCTACTCCGCGACCCAGACCATGGACGAGGCGCGGCACGCCGAGATCTACGGCCGCTTCCTGCACGAGAAGATCGGGATGCTCTACCCGATCAACGACAGCCTCCAGTCGCTCCTCGGCGACACCCTGCGCGACTCCCGCTGGGACATGCCCTACCTCGGCATGCAGGTCCTCATCGAGGGCCTCGCGCTCGCCGCGTTCGGCATGATCCGCGACACCACCGACAAGCCTCTGCCCAAGCAGATCCTCGCGTACGTCATGCAGGACGAGGCCCGGCACGTGGCGTTCGGGCGGATGGCGCTGCGCGACCACTACAAGCAGCTCACCGACGCGGAGCTGCGCGAGCGCGAGGAATTCGTCATCGAGGGCTGCTACTTGATGCGCGACAGGCTGCGCGGGGTCGAGGTCCTGGAGGACTTCGGCATCCCCAAGGCGCAGGCCGAGGAGTACAGCGAGCAGTCCGAGTTCCTCGCCCTCTTCCGCCGGCTGCTCTTCAGCCGCATCGTCCCGTGCGTCAAGGACATCGGCCTGTGGGGCAAGCGCCTCCAGCAGGCCTACGTGGACATGGGCGTCTTCGAGATGGGCGACGCCAGCCTCGACCAGCTCATGGCCCAGGACGAGGAGGTCGCCGAGAAACTGGACGCGGAGCGCTTCGCCGCGGAGGAGAGGGAACGGCTCGACGAGGTCCACGACGCGATCGCGGCCGGCGGCGCACCGGAGTGAGGTCAACGCGGCGTGCGCCGGTCACTCGACGGGTCCCCCTCGACGTCGACCTCACCGCGCTGCGCCGCCGCTGAGCGCCGCCTCCATCACCGCCCTCGCGATCGGCGCCGCGCTGCCGCCGCCGCTGATGTCGCCGCGGTCCGCCGACGCGTCCTCGACGACCACCGCCACCGCCACCGCGGGCTCCGGGTCGTCGGCGCCCTGGGCCCAGGAGACGAACCAGGCGTACGGCGTACCGGCGTTGTCGACGCCGTGCTGCGCCGTGCCCGTCTTGCCGCCCACCGTCGCCCCCGGAATGGCGGCGTTAGTGCCCGTGCCCTTCTCGACGACCTCCGTCATCATCTCGCGCAGTCGCGCCGCCGTCCCCGGGCTCATCACCTGGCGCAGGGTCCTGGTGCCCGTGGAGTCGAGCACATCACCGTCGGCCGTGGTCGTCCTGTCCACCAGGTAGGGCGACTTGACGGAACCGCCGTTGGCGACGGCCGCCGAGACCATCGCCATCTGAAGGGGCGTCGCCCGGGTGTCGAACTGGCCGATGGAGGAGAGCGCGAGCTGCGCCTTGTCCAGGGTGGTGTCGAAGTTGCTGGCCGCGACGGACGACGGGATGCGCAGGCCGCGGTCGTTGAAGCCGAAGTCCCGCGCGGTGCCCACCATCGCCCCCAGGCCCGTGTCGACCCCGAGCTTGGCGAAGACCGTGTTGCAGGACCACCGGAAGGCGGTGCGCAGGGAGGCGTTGACGCAGCCGTCCACCTCGTTGGTCAGCTGGGTGCTCGTGCCCGGAAGGGTGTACGGGCTGGGGGACTTGGTCGGCGCGTCCAGGTCGGTCACGACGCCCGCCTCCAGCGCGGCCGCGGCCGTGACCACCTTGAACGTCGAGCCGGGCGGATAGGTCTGGCGGATCGCGCGGTTCAGCATCGGCTTGCTGGGCCAGCCGTTCAGCTCGGTCCAGGCGTCCGCCACCGTCCGGCTGGTCCCCGAGAGCCGTTCCGGGTCGTAGGAGGGCGCGCTGACCAGCGCCAGGATCTTCCCGGTCGCCGGTTCGATCGCCACCACCGCGCCCCGCTTGCCGCCGAGCCCGGCGTAGGCGGCCTGCTGCACCGCCGCCCTGATCGTCGTCTCGACCTTGCCGCCGGGGTTCTGCGCGCGCGTGACGTCGTTCCACAGGGGGAGCGGGGCGAGCATCGGGTCGGTGCCGGAGAGGATGTCGTCCTCGGCGTCCTCCAGGAACGAGGTGCCGTACACCTGCGAGGCGAAGCCGGTCACGGGCGCGTACAACGGCCCGTTCTTGTACGTACGTTCATAGCGCAGCTGCTCCCCGGTGTCCTTGGAGCCGGTGACCGGGCGCCCGTCGACCAGGATGTCACCGCGCGGCTGCCCGAAGCGGGCGATGGCCTGGCGGCGGTTGGCGGGGTTGTGGTCGAGGGAGTCGGAGTCGACGACCTGGACGCGGGTGGCGTTGACGAGCAGGGCGAGCAGCAGCAGCGCGCAGAAGGCGGCGGCGTGCCGGATGTACCGGGTCACCGGGCGACCTCCCCGAGGGGCTGGCTGCGGGCCGAGTCGCTGACCCGGATCAGCAGCGCCACGATGATCCAGTTGGTGACGACCGACGAACCGCCCTGCGCGAGGAACGGCATCGCCATGCCGGTGAGCGGGATGAGACCCATGACGCCCCCGGCGATGACGAAGACCTGGAGCGCGACGATCGAGGCGAGCCCGACCGCGAGGAGGCGCCCGAAGGGGTCGCGCAGGGCGAGCCCCGCGCGGTAGCCCCGCTCGACGAGAAGGGCGTAGAGCAGGAAGATCGCGCAGAGCCCGGCGAGGCCCAGCTCCTCGCCCGCGGTCGCCAGGATGAAGTCGGACTTGGCGGCGAAGCCGATGAGGATGGAGTGGCCGAGCCCGAGCCCGGTGCCGAGCATCCCGCCCGCGGCGAACGCGAAGAGGGACTGGGCGAGTTGGTTGGGGCCGTCGCCCGCGTCGATGGAGGCGAAGGGGTGCAGCCAGTCCTGGACGCGGCTGTGCACGTGCGGTTCGAGCGAGCCGACCGCGAACGCGCCGAGCGCGGCGAGCAGCAGGCCGACCGCGATCCAGCCCAGGCGGCCCGTGGCGACGTACAGAAGGATCACGAAGAGGCCGAAGAAGAGCAGCGAGGTCCCGAGGTCGCGCTCCAGGACCAGGACGCCGACGCTCAGCAGCCAGATCGCGACGATGGGCCCGAGGACGCGCCCGGTGGGCAGCTGGAGGCGCCGCAGCCGCCACAGGGTGCGGCCGGTGTAGGCGAGCGCGTGGCGGTTGGCCGCGAGGTAGCTGGCGAAGAAGACCGCGAGCAGGATCTTGGCGAACTCGCCCGGCTGGATGGAGAACCCGCCGATCCTGATCCAGATCCGGGCGCCGTTCACCGCCGGGAAGAAGATCGGCACGATCATCAGGATCAGCGCGGTGACGACGGAGAGGTAGGCGTAGCGCTGGAGCACGCGGTGGTCGCGCAGGAAGAGCACGGCGGCGGTGAAGAGCCCGACGCCGACGGTCGACCAGATCAGCTGCGCGGGCGCGGCCTCGTCGTTCGGGGTCTCCAGGTCGAGGCGGTAGATGAGGACGAGGCCGAGGCCGTTGAGGAGGACCGCGATCGGCAGCAGCAGCGGATCGGCGCAGGGGGCGCGGAGGCGGACGGCGAGGTGCGCGAGGAGGGCGAGCACGCCGAGCCCGGCGCCGTAGCCCGCGGCGCCGGGCGGGACGGTGCCGTTCTTGGCGAGGCCGACATCGCAGTAGCCGTACACGGACAGCAGTACGGCGACGATCAGCAGGGCCAGCTCGGTGCCGCGGCGCCGGGGGACACGGACGGCGGGGACCGCGGGGGGTGCGGAGCCCGCTCTTGTTCCGGTCATGCCGGGAACGTAGCAAGCAACCCGCCCTCAAGTCCGCTTATGTCGTCTATGTCGGCCGAGCCTCGCGGCGGGGCGTCAGCACCAGCGCGGTGCCTTGCCGATGTTGGCGATGTAGTGCGCGGAACCCCAGGCCCAGGTGCCGTCGGTGAGCAGGTACCAGTGGTTGGTGCGGCCCACGTGGCCGCCCTTCGTCTTGCAGAAGATGGTGACGACCTTGCCGTGGGGGACATGGCGGACCACGCGGCCGCCCCGGGTCGGGGTCTCCCGGAGCAGCAGCCCGGACTTGGCGGTCACCCGGCCCTTGTAGACGGGCGGGTGCTTGTCGGCGGCGTCCAGGGCGGCGGCGGGGCCGGTGGCGGTGAGCGCGGCGAGCGCGCTGCCGGCGGCGAGTATGCCGAGCCGGGCGGCGGTGGTCCTCTTCGAGGGCATGGGGCCTCCTCGGGGGAGTCGGGTCGGGCGGCTCATGACGGATGCTCAAAGGCCGCAATTCACACTTAAAGCGACACGATGGGCGCGCACAAGCTCACGTACCGCTTTCGGGCCCCTGCGGCTCGTCCGCGTCCCCGCACTCCTCGAAGGGCAGCCGCAGCGTCGCCACCGCCCCGCCGTCGGAGGCGTTGGTGAAGGTCAGCCGGGCCCCGAGGACCGCCGCCTGGCCGAGCGCGATCGTCAGCCCGAGCCCGTGCCCCTTGGTGGTGCCCTCGGTGCGGAAGCGCTGCGGGCCGTGCTCCACCAGGTAGTCGGGGTAGCCGTCGCCGTGGTCCCGCACGGTGACCACGGGCCCGTCGACGGTCACGAGCACCGGCGCGCGCCCGTGCTTGAGCGCGTTGGCGACGAGGTTGCCGAGCACCCGCTCCAGGCGCCGCCGGTCGGTCTCCACACAGACGTCGCGTACGACGACCAGCTCCGTCCCCTCACCGGAACCCCGCACCACACGCTCCGCCAGTGGAGCGAGGTGGTGGGCGTCCAGATCCACCCGCTCGCTCTTCGCGTCGAGCCGGGAGATCTCCAGCAGGTCCTCGGTGAGCGTGCGCAGCGCGGCCACCCGGTCCCGCACCAGCTCGGTGGGCCGCCCCGGTTCGAGCAGCTCGGCCGCCGCGTGCAGCCCGGTCAGCGGCGTGCGCAGCTCGTGCGCCACGTCGGCGGTGAACCGCTGCTCGCTCAGCAGCTTGCCCTGGAGCGAGGAGGCCATGGTGTCCAGCGCCCCGGCGACCGCGGCCACCTCGTCCTGGTGCCGGGTGGGGCCCTTCGTGCGCGGGTCGTTGACGCGCGCGTCGAGGTCGCCCGCGCTGATCTTCCGGGCGACCTGCGCCGTCTGATGCAGCCGCCGGGTCACCCGTGTCACCGCGAAGGCGCCGACCAGCAAGGTCGCGCCGATCGCGAGGACGGAGGAGCCGAGGATCGCCCGGTCGAGCCCGTCGATGGTGCGGGCGCCCTGGGCGTAGTCGACCTGGACGGCGATGGCGCGGTGCCCGTCGGCGGGGCCCGCCGCCCACATCGTCGGCCGGGACTCGTGGGCGGCGACCATCGTGCCGCGCTCCCCGCTCAGCGCGAGCCTGCGCAGCCCGCCGGGCAGGCCGGGCGGGTCCACGCCCGCGCCGGGTCCGAGCCGGTCGCCCGCCTCGTAGCGCTCGGTGACCTCCGTGAGCCGGTCGAGGGCCCGCTCGCGGGCCTGGCCGACGGTCTGGTTGGTCACCGAGACGTGCACGAGCGCGCCGAGCAGCGCGGCGAGCGCGCAGCACATGACGGTGATGAAGACGGCGGCCTTCCAGGTGAGCGTCGCCGTCCAGGCGGGAAGCCGCGGCCCGCGCGGCTGTCGGTGGCTCATCGGCCGTCGCTCGCGGAAGGGGCGGGCCGGGGCGTCTTGAGGCGGGGCGCGTTCCCGGAGCGGACGATCTCGTCGCGCTTGGGCAGCATCGTCTTCTGGTGCGAGTCCCACGACCAGACCGTGTGGTACTCGTACCCCGGCAGGCTGGAGACCGCGCGGATGATCAGGTCGCGCCCGGCCAGCTCGACGCCGAGCACGGCGTCGCTCATCTCCATGATCTGCGTCAGCCGCCGCTCCTCCTCGGCGTAGACGCGGATGTCGAGGTTGTCGTCGGGCGTCGAGACGCCGACGATCAGGTCGTCCTTGCGGTCGCCGGTCAGATCGCGGTAGTACGCCTTGAGGACCGGGCACCGCTTCCGCGCGCCGGAGTCGTCGTCGGCGCAGTCGTCGAGCCGCTCGACGGTCTCCTTGTACGAGGCGTCCGAGGGGTCGTACGTCCCCGGGTTCTGTTCGAAGTCCGCGCGGACGACGTCGGCCGGGTCCACCTTGCGCAGATCGCCGCCGGGCACCTTGACGCCCGTGACCCGCACGCTCTCTATGGCGCCGTAGTCCTCGGCGGGCGCGGACGGGGGCGGCAGGTCGGGCCAGAGGTGCGTGGGGCCCTGGGCGGTGGGCGTCGCACCGGCGCCGCGCAGCCCGCCGGGGTCACCGCAGCCGCCCGCCAGCGCGGCGGCGAGGGCCGCGAAGGCCGCGGTGAGCGCGAGCCGGCTGCGGTTCACTGCACTCCTGCCTGCCGCGGGGCGCGGCTCGTCGTGGCGCCCGGCGCGCTGTCAGGACACCAGGTCGGCTGTCAGGACACCAGGTCGGCGTAGAGGATGATGTTGTCAGACCGGTGGCCGCCGACGATCGGCCCACCGCAGGTCAGCAGGCGCAGCTCCGGTCGACCGGTCGCCCCGTACACCTTATTGGTGGGGAAGTCCTTCTTGTCCACCTGCTGGATCTCCCGCACCTTGAACGTCGCCGTGCTGCCGTCCGCGCGCGGCACCTCGACGGTGTCGCCGACGCCGACCTTCGCGACGTTCCTCATCAGCGCGGGGCCGTTCGCGGTGTCGTAGTGCGCGACGATCACGGCGGCGCCCTTCTCGCCCGGGGTGACCCCGCCGGTCCACCAGCCCGGCTCCTCCGCCTTGTCCACCGGCGGCACCTCCAGCTCCTGGTCGGCGTCCACGCCGAGGTCGAGCATCGAGGTCGCGTCGACGCCCGCCGCCGGGATCCGCAGGCCGGTGGGCCGGGACTTCTTCAGCGGGGCGTTGGCCTGCTTCGCCTGCGCGGTCGCGGCGTTGTTCACCTTGACGTCCGGGGCCGTATCGCCCTTGCCGCCCTGGCCGCAGGCGATCAGGCCGATGCCGAGGGCGGCGGTCAGGGCCGCGACGGCCGCGACACGGCCGGTGCGGGGTGGCCGCCGGTCCGGCTCGCCGCGGGGGCGGGAGGCGGGCCCGGACTCGGGGTGCGTCTGGGTCTGGGTCTGGGTCTGGGGCTCAGGGTGGGGCTCGAAACCGGCGGGGGCGCTCACGGGGGCTCCTAGGGAGTGGGGGCAGGGGGGCGAGGGGCTTCAGGAGTCCGTGCGGCCGCGGCGCAGCATCGCGAAGCCGAGGCCCGCGGCGCCGGCCGCCGCCATCCCGCCGCCCGCCACGAGGAACGCCGGGTCGCCCGTGCTCGGCACGCCCTCGGCGCCCGCCCTGACGCCGCCCTTGGGGGCGCCCGCGGTCCTGTCGCCGCCCTTCTTGTCCTTGCCCTTGGTGTCCTCACCCTTCAGGTGCGTGATGCCGATGTGCCCGTTGGACGGGTACAGCTCGTAGCGCACGCCGCCCTCGGTGACCGTGGGGTGCGTGGCGGAGAGCGTGGCGATCTGCTCGCCCTTGACCGAGATCGTCGCCACGTACGAGCCGTCGCGGCTGCGCACGTCGGCCTTCGCGCCGTCGCCGAGGGTGACGTCGTAGATCTGGGCGGCGGTGGGCTTCGGCGCGGGCGCGGGCGCGGCCGCGAGGGCCCCGGCGGCCGGCGCGAGCAGCGCGCCGCCGACGAGGGCCGAGACGGCGGCGGTACGGAGGACGGTCTGGCGGCGGTGGGTGCTCACGGGACGTTCCCTACGGTCGGACGGCTGCCGGTCGCTCCGGGCGCTGGGGTGGACGGCTCCGGTGCGGTCGAGTGGACACCTACGAAGTTAGATGTCCGCTATTGCGGCGATTCGGCAGCTATGTAACAGCACGCCATAGCTGTGCGGGCGGTGCTGTTACGGAAGGCGAGGGGCGCGGGGCGTCGGACGCGTTCCGGGCGGGGGCGGCGCGAACTCGTCGCCCTGGCCTGCTCGCGCGGCGGCCGGGTTCTTGCCCCGGCGGCGTGCGGGCTGGTCCCATGGTCGGGGGGTGATGCGGCATGAGCGGCCTGCGCGTCGTACCGGCCTGGCGGCACGGGCAGGAGCGGTTGTACGTCTGTCTCCCGGGTGGCGGGAGCGTCGCGTGGTACGACCGTGACTCGTCCCGGGTGAACCTGCTCAGCGAGGACCGCGAGGCGGACGTCCTGCGCGCCCTCGCGCCCTTCCTCACCGGTGAGGTCACGGTGGGCCCGCCGCCGGTGCCCACCCGCGGCGAGCTGGCCCGCCTCGCCCTGCACCCCGACGACGACCTCGCGCCGAACCGCCCCGGCGAGGCCCTGCACATCGCCCTGGAGCGCGACCGGGCGCCCGCGCGCAGGCTGCGCGCCGACCCGCGGCACCGCGCCCTCGCCGCGGAACAGGCGGTCGGCGACGCGCTGGACGGCCTCGAAGGCGCGGGCTGGCGCGTACTGCACTCCCTGCCGCTGCCCGGCGGGGCCCGCATCCACCATCTGCTGATCGGCCCCGGGGGCCTGTTCTGTGTGGGCACCCTCGCCGTGCGCAAGCAGCGGGTCCGCATCGCCGACCCGATGGTGACGGTCGGCCGGGGCGCACCCGTGCCGCTGCTGCGGACGCTCCGCGCCGACGCGGGCCGCGCCTCGTTCGCTCTGACGGCCGAGGTCCGCCCCGTCCTCGCGCTGGCCGGGGCGGGGGCTCCGGACCCGGCCGTCGCGGCGCCGCCGCGCGACGTGCGGGTGCTGCGCGAGGCGGACCTGCCGACGCTGGGCCGCCTCGGGGGCGTACTGAAACCGGCCGATGTGGAGGCCCTGCACGCCCTGGCCAGGGACCGTCACACCTGGCGGCGGGTCTGAACCGCCGCCAGGGTCACTCGAATCACCCTGGCCGCCGGGGTGTCCCGGATCGCCCGGTCAGAGGTTGTCCCCCCAGCCGCCCTGGACCATGGTCTGGAAGGCCCAGGAGCCGCCGCGCCTGATCAGGATGTCGGCGTACCGCAGCTGCTGCGTCTCGCCGTTCGCCGTCATCACCGAGTCGGTGAAGACGACCGCCATGGCGGGGGAGAGGAAGACGGGCGTGCGCGTGGACTCGAAGCTGATGTCCTCGCTGCCGTCCCCCATCACATGGGTCATCGTCTGCACGAACTGCTCCCGGCTCCACTGCGCCGACCGCCCGTCGCCCGCGGAGTCGTCGCTGACGAGATTGAGCGGGAAGACGGCCAGGTCGGCCATGCGCTCCACATCGCGCTTCGCGCTGTGCGCGTCGTACTCGGCGAACCAGGCGTCCAGGCTCGCGCGGTCCTCGTCGGTCGGGACGTATCCGGTCTCGGGAAGGAAGGTCACGCGGTCTCCTCGTTGCAGATGCGGGCTAATCAACTTTGACTACGACAGAGAAGGTATGCCGCCGAGGCGCTCTAGTCAAACTTGATTAGGTGTGATGCCGGTCACCCCGGAGCGACCGATGAGTTTGCGGCTCCTGCCCGGTCCAAGCTCATGACACCCACGAAAGGACACCGCCATGTCGAAGCTCCTCGTCGACTTCATCACCTCTCTCGACGGCTGCGCGTCGGGGGAGGGATGGCCCGGGTTCTGGGGTCTCGAGGGCCCGGAGTACCTCGCGTGGCTCGGCGAGCAGCCCGAGGCCACCTATCTGATGGGAGCGAACACCTACCGCCTGATGTCGGGCTTCGCCGCAGGCGAGGTCCCAGCCGGCCAGGACGAGTTCCGGCCCGAAGAGGAAGCGTCCGTCGACGAGCTGACGCGAGCGTCCAAGGTGGTGTTCTCCTCCTCACTCGAGGCGCCGCTGACGTGGGCCAACTCCACGCTCGTCCGCGACGACGCCGTCGAGGCGGTCCGCGCCATGAAGTCGAGTGGCACGGGGCTCCTCAGCACGATCGGCAGCCTCAGCCTGTGCCGGTCCCTGCTGCGGGCCGGACTCGTCGACCGCTTCCGGGTCGTGATGTTCCCGGTGATCACCGGGGCCACGGGCGACGAACGCATCTACGACGGCTATCCGGACGTCGCCCTCGAGATGACCGAGCACCGCACCTTCGACGGCCGCATCCAGATGGTCGAGTACGAGCCCCGCGTGCTGGAGGGCCCGCCGCTCGGCATCCCCGCGTAACGTCGTCCCGTCCCCCGGTCCGGACGGCCGCCGGTCCGGAGAGCCGCGGGTCCGGCGTGGCGGGAAACCCTCACCGGAAACGGACCACGACCGCCGTCGCGTGCCGCGTCGTGTTCTGCCGTACCTCGACCAGCACCACCGGCTCCGCGGGCAGCGCCGCGTACGTGACGTCGCCGATGCCGATGGCGGTCGCCACGCCCTCGCCCACCGGATCGGGCAGCGCCCGCGCCGCGGCGGACCGCACGGCGGGGGAGAGCGGTGACGACACCACCGGTGTGCCGTCCCCCGGCAGGGTGAGGACCAGCGCCTGGGGCCGGGCGGGGCTGCCGGTGCAGCCGACCACCACCGCGTCCCGGGTGTCGCTGTGCCGCAGTTTCAGCCACGCGCGCGTGCCGCCCCGGTACGCGCCGTCGAGCCGTTTGATCACCAGGCCTTCGATGCCGGTGGCGGTCAGGGTGTCGTACCAGGTCAGGGCGGTGTCGCGGTCGGTAGTCGACGGCACGGCCTGGAGCGGCGGGCCCCAGGGCGCCAGCAGCCGTACGAGACGGGCGCGCCGCTCCTCGTACGGCAGTCGGCGGCAGTCCTCGCCGGCCTCCGCGAGCAGGTCGAACGCCGCGTAGGAGGCGGGCAGGGTGCGCGCGAGGACGGCGGCACGGGCGCGGGTGGCGGCGGCGCGCTGCTGCACGGCGGCGAAGTCGATGCGCCCGCCGGACCAGACGACGACCTCGCCGTCGAGGGCGGTGCCCTCGGGCAGCCGGGCCGCGGCCTCGGCGAGGTCGGGAAAGGCGGTGGTGACGGTCCGCCCGGAGCGGGCCTGGAGGACCACCCGGCCCCGCTCGTCCCGGAGCACGACCAGCCGGTGCCCGTCGAACTTGGGCTCGAAGGCCCAGCCGCCCCCTTCGGGCAGCGCGGTCACACCCTCCGCGAGGGCGACCCGAACGGGCAACGACAGATTCATCGCGGGGCTCGGGGAGTGGGGGCCGGCGGGGTCATCGGCCGGCCCGGGGCGGCAGGGGCCTGGCGCGGTTCAGGTTGATCAGGGGGCCCAGGAGGTCACCGTGTTCCCGCAGGCGGGGCGCGATCGCGGGGGCCGTGAAGACCAGCTGGCCCGGCTCCTCGCAGGCCTCGACCTCCGCCCAGGTCACCGGCGTGGAGACGGTCGGTTCGGCGCGGGCCCGCAGGGTGTAGGGTGCCGCCGTGGTCTTCGCCGCCGCGTTCTGGCTGAAGTCGACGAAGACCTTCCCCGGCCGCAGGCTGCGCGTCATGCGGTGCACGACCAGCTCGGGCAGCGCCTGCTCGGCCTCGACGGCCAGCGTCTTCGCGTACGCGCTGACCCGTTCGGAGGGCGTCGGCTCCAGCGGGACGAGCAGATGGAGCCCCTTGCTCCCCGACGTCTTCGCGTACACGTGGAAACCGTCCGCCGTCAGCCGCTCGCGCAGCCACAGCGCGGCCCGGCAGCACTCCACGACGGTGGCGGGCGGACCGGGGTCCAGGTCGAGCACCATCCGGTCCGCCTGCCCCGGCGCGTCGGCCCGCCACTGCGGCGTATGGAACTCGGTCACCAGATTGGCCGCCCACATCAGCGACGCCAGGTCCTGTACGAGGATCTGCCGCGTGGGCCCCTCGGAGCGGGGCACCTCGGCGGTCCGCACCCATTCGGGGGTGCCCGGCAGCACGTTCTTGGTGAAGAAGCGCTGGCCGTCCGGGCCGTCGGGATAGCGCAGGAAGGACAGCGGCCGATCCACGAGATGGGCGAGCAGGGCGCCGGCCGTGGCGGCGTAGTAGTGCAGCACCTCTCCCTTGGTGAAGCCGCTCGCGGGATAGATGACCTTCTCCAGGTTGCTGAGCGGGACCCGTCGCCCCTCCACCTCTGTGATCGGCGTCATACGATGAGAGTCCCATAAATCGCCCGAAGTGCCATGAAGCGCAATCAAACGGCATGAAGAGGCAATAACACCGGTAACCACCACCAGCGAGAGGTCCCGGACGTGCGATCCATATGGAACGGTGCGATCTCCTTCGGCCTGGTCAGCATCCCGATCAAGCTCGTGAACGCCACCGAGAACCACTCGATCTCCTTCCGCCAGATCCACACGGAGGACGGCGGCCGCATCCGCTACCGCAAGGTGTGCGAGCTGGAGGAGCGCGAGGTGACCTCGGCCGAGATCGGCAAGGGCTACGAGGACGCGGACGGCTCGATCATCCCGATCACCGACCAGGACCTGGCCGCGCTGCCCATCCCGACCGCCAAGACGATCGAGATCGTCGCGTTCGTCCCGGCGGAGCGCATCGACCCGCTCCAGATCGACGCGGCGTACTACCTCTCGGCGAACGGCGTCCCCGCCGCCAAGCCGTACACCCTGCTGCGCGAGGCGCTCAAGCGGAGCCAGAAGGTGGCCATCGCGAAGTACGCGCTCCGGGGCCGCGAACGCCTCGGCATGCTGCGCGTGGTCGACGACGTGATCGCCATGCACGGCCTGCTGTGGCCGGACGAGATCCGCGAGCCCGAGGGCGTGGCCCCCGACTCCCACGTCACGGTCCGCGACGCCGAACTCGACCTGGCGGACGCCCTGATGGACACCCTCGGCGACGTCGACATGTCCACGCTCCACGACGACTACCGCTCGGCGGTCGAGGAACTCATCGCCGCGAAGGTCGAGGGCGGCACTCCCGCGGAGCAGGCCCCCGCGGCCGAGGCGGGCGGCGGCAAGGTCATCGACCTGATGGCCGCCCTGGAGAACAGCGTCCGCGCGGCCCGCACGGCCCGGGGCGAGTCCGACGAGTCCGACCAGGGCGACCAGGGCGACGAGGGCGGCGCGGAGGCGGAGGTCACCCAACTCCGGTCCCGCCGCGCCAAGTCGGCGTCGGCGCCCGCGCGCAAGTCGTCCCCCGCGACCCCCAAGCAGGTCGGCGGCAAGAAGTCGACGTCGACCACGAAGAAGAAGGAAGCTCCCGCCAGGAAGACGACGTCGAAGACGGCCGCCAAGACGGCGGCGAGGGCGGAAGGGAAGACGGAGGGGAAGGCGGAGGGGAAGTCCACGGCGGCGGCCCGCAAATCGACGGCCGGTAAATCCGCGGCGGGCAAGACGGCCGCGAGCAAGACGGCGGCCAAGAAGACGACGCAGAAGAAGACCGCGTCGGCGAAGAAGACGACGGCGAAGCGCCGGGCTTCGGCGTGAACTTCAGCGGACCCCTACCCAGAGTGCGCCCGCGCGGTTGACGCGTATGGGCAAATTGCAAAGCTCGGCCACCGATCGGCGACGGCCGTGAACGACGCCTTCGCCGGCGCGCCCCATAAAGCCTTCAACTGAATACGGCCAAATCACACCCTCTCGCCCTTTTGTGACCTGTGATCCATGTCACAATGGCTTGATGGAATTGGACCCTCCGCGCAATGATTCCTGCGGACACAATGGGATTCTTTAGGATTTCCGGGGGGTTTAAGATATATGGCCAGTAATCCGTTCGAAGATGACGGCGCGGAATATCTGGTACTCGTGAACGACGAGAATCAGCACACCCTCTGGCCCGCCGCACTCGACATCCCCTCCGGCTGGACGGTCGCGCAAGAGGCGAGTTCACGGGCCGATTCCCTGGCCTACGTCGAGGAGAACTGGACGGATATGCGTCCGGCGAGCCTCATATACGGCTCCTGACGTGACCGACAGCGCGAGAGCGGACGGAAAAGCGCCGCCGCGGGGTGCGGGAAAACCGGGGCCGGGCCGCTTCAGCGGTGCGGGACCCTTGATGCTCGTCTGGTCGGGACAGGCCGTCTCACTGGTCGGAAGCGCGGTTCTCAGATTCGCTTTCATTATCGAGGTCTGGTCCACCGGCGAGCAGGCGACCGCCGTCACCGCGCTCTCCCTCTGCGCCTTGCTTCCGCAGGCACTGTTCAGCCCGTTCGCGGGCGCGATAATCGACCGCATCCGCAAACGCTCCGCCCTTCAGATAGCCGACGCGGGCGGATTCCTCACCGTCGGCCTGCTCGCCCTCGTGCACTTCTTCGGCGGCGGCCTCGAACCGTGGCAGGTCTACCCCGCCACCGTCCTGCTCGGCGTCAGCGCCGCCTTCCAGCTGCCCGCGCTCACCGCCGCCGTACCGCTCCTCGTGCGCAAGGACCAACTGGGCCGCGCCAACGGCCTGTTGGCGGGAGCCAGGAGCGCCGCCGGGATCTGCGGCCCCGCACTCGGCGGGATCATGGTCGCCGTCTCCGGGATCGGTGCCGTCCTCGTCATCGACCTGGTGAGCTACGCCTTCGCGCTCATCGGCGTACGGATCGTACGGATGCGGGGCGACAAGGTCCCCGAGGGCGCGGGCGCGCCCCGCAGCAGGATCACCGCGGAGGCCGTGGAGGGCCTGCGCTACCTCTTCCGGCAGGCGAGCCTGCGCGATATGACCGTGAACTTCTGCACGGTCAACCTCGTCATGGTCTTCGGCTTCGCCGTCATCCAGCCCATGGTCCTGATCAAGGACGGCAACGGCGCGCTCGCCGCCGTGAACAGCGCGATCGGCGTCGGCGGAGTCGTCGGCGGCCTGCTGATGGCGGCCTGGGGCGGGCCGCGGAACCGCGGTCGGGGCATGATGCTCGGCATCGTCGGCATGTGCCTGTCGGCGCAGATCGGGATGTCACTGGTCGGCGGGGTCGTCGGCTGGTGCGCGGCCATCCTGGTCGGCGCGCTGCTCATGACGCTCGTCAACGCCTCCATGCAGGCGATCGTGCAGACCAAGGTGCCCCACGAGTGGCAGGGCCGGGTCTTCGGCGCGGTCATGTTCCTCTCGCAGATCTCCGTGCCGCTGGCCACGGCGGTCTCGGGTCCGCTCGCCGACAACCTCTTCGAGCCGCAGGCCGCCGACGGGGACGGCGTCTTCGCCCTCCTCGGCCCCCTGTTCGGCGACGCCCCCGGCAGCGGCATGGCGGGGATGCTCTTCCTCGCCGGTGCCGCTGGCCTCGCGGTCGCCCTGTGGGGGCTGGCGAGCCGCTCCATCAGGGACATCGACGTACTGCTGCCCGACATCGACGACGAGCCCGAGAGCGCGCGGGACCAGGGCGCGGGCGACGGCGGCGGCGCCGGGAGCGACGACAAGGGCGGTGAGAAGGATGGCGCGGTGCGTGCATGAGCTCTTCGAGGAGCAGGCGGCGCGGACGCCCGACGCGACAGCCCTCGTGTACGAGGACGAACGGCTGACCTACGCCGAACTGGACGCCCGCGCCGACCGGTTGGCGGGCCTCCTCGCGGCGCGCGGAGTGGGGCGCGGCGACACCGTCGGGGTCCACCTGGAGCGCTCCGCGGAGCTGGCCGTCGCGGTCCTCGGCACGCTGAAGGCGGGCGCGGGCTATGTGATGCTCGACCCCGGCTTTCCCGCGGGGCGGCTGCGCGGCATGGCGCGGGACGCGCGGATCGCGGCGGTGCTCGCGGCCAGGAGCGGGGTCGCGGCGGCGCGAGGCGGTGCGGTGGCTCCGGGCGGGGCGACGGCTCCGGGTGGGGCGCCGGTAGTGCCTTCGGTCCCCATGGACGTGCCTCTCCTGCACGTCGAGGACGCCCGGCACGCACGGCCGTTGGCGCGCGGGTCCGTGCCGGTGGCACCCGACGACGTGGCGTGCGTGATGTTCACCTCCGGGTCGACCGGGCGCCCGAAGGGCATCGTCGCCCCGCACCGCGCGGTCACCGCCACGCTGACCGGCCAGGACTTCGCCTCCTTCGGGCCGGGCGCGGTCTGGTTGCAGTGCGCTCCCGTGTCGTGGGACGCGTTCGCGATGGAGCTGTGGGGGCCGCTGCTCGGCGGCGGGACGTGCGTGCTCCACCCGGGGCGGCGGCCGGACCCGGTCGTGATCGCGCGGCTCGTCGCCGCGCACGGGGTGACGTCCATGTATCTGTCCGCGTCGCTGTTCAACGTGATCGTTGACGAGTACCCGCGCGCGATCGACGGACTGCGCGAACTGATCGTCGGCGGCGAGGCGTTGTCGCCCCCGCACGTGGCCCGCGCCCTGGAGAGCCGGCCGGGGCTGCGGCTCAGCAACGGCTACGGCCCCGTCGAGTGCATGGTCTTCCTCACCGTCCACCGCATCACCCCGGAGGACGTGCGCGAGGGCCGTCCGGTGCCGATCGGGCGCCCGCTGACCGGCAAGCGGCTGTACGTACTCGACGAGCGGCTGCGGCCGGTCCCGGACGGCGTCACCGGTGAGCTGTACGCGGCGGGGGCGGGGGTCGCGCGCGGCTACTGCGACCCGTCGCCGACGGCGGAGCGGTTCGTCGCCATGCCGCCCGGCCTGGGGGCCGCGGGCGAACGGATGTACCGCACCGGCGACTTGGCGCGGCGCGGGCCCGACGGCACCTTCGGGTACCTGGGCCGGGCCGACAGCCAGGTGAAGATCCGCGGCTTCCGCGTGGAGCCCGGCGAGGTCGAGTCCGCGCTGGCCCGCCACCCCGGGGTGGACCGCGCCGCGGTGGTGACGACGCGCGCCGCGGCGGACGGGGAACGGCAGCTGGTCGCGTACGTCGTCCCTGGCGCGGGAGGCGCACAGGCGCCGACGGAACCGGAGCTGCGCGCACACGCGGAGCGCGAACTCGCCGACTTCATGGTGCCGGTGGCGTACATCCTGGTTCCCGAGCTGCCGCTGACCCCCACCGGCAAACTGGACCGCGCGGCCCTACCAGAGGTCCCAGGGGAGGGCCCGGCGTCCCGCGACACCGGCGGCGCCGACCCGCGGAGCGAGACCGTCCGCGCGCTGTGCGCCCTCTTCGGTGACGTCCTCGGCACCGCCTCGGTCGGCCCCGACGACGACTTCTTCGGGCTGGGCGGCCACTCCCTGCTGGCCGCGCGGGTGCTCGGTCGCGTGCATGCGGCGCTCGGCGCCGAACTGGAACTGCGGACGCTCTTCGAGGCGCCGACCCCGGCGCGGCTCGCGCCGTATGTGGACGGTGCCGAGAAGCCGGGGGCCGTCAAGCCCCCCGATCCGCCCTTCGCGGCGCCCCTCGGCTCCGCGTCCCTGCCCGTCTCTCCCGCCCAGCACCGGCTCTGGTTCCTCGACCGGCTCGGCGCCGGAGCCGCGTACAACCTGCCCATGGTGGTGCGGCTGCGCGGCGACGTGGACGCGGACGCGCTGGCGGACGCCCTCGGGGATGTCGTCATCCGGCACGAAGTGCTCCGGACCGTCTTCGACGAGGTCGACGGGGCACCGGTGCGACGCGTGCTGAGCGGCGCCGAAGCCAGGCCGCCGTTCCGCCATCTCACGGTTTCCGCAGCGGGATTGGCCTCCGCCGTCCAGGCCGCGGCCCGCCAGCCTTTCGACCTGCGCGGCGAACTCCCTGTGAGAGGCGCACTGTTCAGCGCCCGGGAGCACCCCGGCGCGCACACGCTGCTCGTCCTGGTCCACCACATCGCCGGTGACGGCTGGTCCCTCGCGCCACTCTTCCGGGACCTGTCACGCGCGTACGCCGCCAGAGTGGAGGGAGAGCGCGCCGGTACGCTGCCGCCCCTCCCCGTCACCTACGCCGAGCACGCCCGCCGCCAGGCCGACCGGCTCGGGACGCCCGAGGACCCCGACTCCCTCGCCGCCCGCCAACTCGCCCACTGGAAGCGGGCACTCGCGGGTGTGCACCCCGACGGACCCCTGCTTCCCCGGCGCCCGGACCGGCCCGCCGTGCCAGGGCCCGCCGCCGGAACCGTCGTGCGGCGCCTCGACGCGGCCGCCCACGCCCGTCTCGTCGACGCCGCCCGCGCCCAGGGCGCCACCCTCTTCATGGCTCTGCACACCGCGCTCGCCGCGGTCCTCGCGCGGGCCGGAGCGGGCGATGACCTCGCGATCGGCGCGCCCGTGGCGGGGCGCGCGGGGGACGGCAGCGTCGAGGACGCCGTCGGGTTCTTCGTGAACATGCTCGTGCTGCGCACCGACGTGTCCGGCGACCCGACCGCGCGGCAGCTCCTCGCCCGCGTCCGGGAGGCCGACCTGGCCGCCTTCGCCCACCAGGACGTGCCGTTCGAGCAGGTGGTGGGCGAGCTGAAACCACCCAGGACACGAGGAAGACAGCCGTTCACCGACGTCGTCCTCGCCCTCCAGAACAACGCGCGCGCCGAGGTGGACCTGCCCGGTGCCGACGCGGGCGTCGAGGTGGTCCGCACCGGCGAGGCCCGCTTCGAACTGCTCGTCGACGTCACCGAGACGACCGGCCCCGGGGGCACCCCGGAAGGCCTGACCCTGACCTTCGAGTACCGCGCCGACTCCCTGGAGGAGCCCTTCGTGGCATGGCTCGCGGACGCGCTCCCGCAGGCCCTGGAGACGGCGGCCGCCGCACCGGACACGCGGCTCTCCGCGCTCGTCCCCACCGGGCCCCCGCGCCCGGCCGACGACGGCGACAGGCTCACGGCCCCGGCCGTGACCGCCGCGGCGGGCCCCGTCTCCCCGCTGGAGCGGGACATCGCCGCCGTCTGGAGCGACGTCCTCGGCGTGCCGGAGCTCGGCCGGGACGACGACTTCTTCACCCTCGGCGGCAACTCGCTGCGCGCGGTACGGGTCGCGGCCCGCCTCACCACCGGCACCCGGACGGTGACCGCCGCACAGCTCTTCGCCGCCCCCACCGTCGCCGCCCTCGCCGCCGAACTGGCGCGGGCCCCCGTGGCCCCCGGCCCCGCTCCGGCGGCTCCCATCACCCGGCGGCCGCGCGTGCCCCGCCAGCAGGATCAGCAGAGCCACCTCAGCAAGGAACAGGAGGAGAGGCCGTGGACCTCAGCGTGATGTTCTTCGGCGCGGACAGCGGTGCGGGCCGCGGTACCGGCAGCGGTGCGGCCGAGGGAGCCGAAGGTGCGCCGCACGCCCAGGCGGCCCCGCACTCCCGGACGTACGACGACATCCTCACCGTCGCCCGTACCGCCGACCGCCTCGGTTTCCACGCCATCTGGACCCCCGAGCGCCACTTCCAGCAGGTGGGCCAGGTCTTCCCGAGCCCGCCCGTGCTCAGCGCGGCGCTCGCCGTCGCCACCGAGCGCATCGGGATCCGCGCGGGCAGCGTCGTCCTGCCCCTGCACCACCCGCTGAAGGTCGCCGAGGACTGGGCGGTCGTCGACAACCTCTCGCACGGCCGGGTGGGGCTCTCCGTCGCCACCGGCTGGCACTCCACCGACTTCACCCTCGCTCCCGACCACTACGAGGACCGCAGGGAGCGGACCCTCCAGGCCATTCCTGAGCTGCGCAGGCTCTGGGCGGGCGAGGCGGGCACCTACCCCGACGGCACCGGGCAGCCCGTCTCCGTCGTCCCGCAACCCAGGCCCGTGCAGGGCGAGTTGCCGCTGTGGATCACCACCTCCGGCAACCCCGCGACCTGGGAGGCCGCCGGACGGCTGCGCGCCGGGGTGCTCGGCGCGACCGTCGGGCAGAGCAGGGACGAACTCGCCGAGAAGATCGCCCGCTACCGCGCGGCCTGCGCCGCCGCCCCCGACCAGGCCGGCACCGACGCGCACGGCCGCGTCACGCTGATGGCGCACACCTACGTCGGCGCGGACGACGCCGAGGTCCGGCGCCTGGCCGCCGCGCCGCTCAAGGCGTACCTCGCCTCGTATCTGCGCCAGACCGCCGCCAACCGCGCGGCGGACGCGCGGGAGAGCGCGGAGCTGACCGGCGAACAGACCGCCATGCTCGCCGAGTTCGCCTTCCGGCGCTATCTGACCTGGGGCAGCCTCCTCGGCTCGCCCGGCACCTGCGCCAAGATGCTCGCCGACCTGCGCGACCTGGGCTGCGACGAGGTGGCCTGCTTCATCGACTTCGGCATCGGACGCGACGAGGTACTCGCGGGGCTGCACCGCCTCGCCGAGCTGAGAGAGGCCGCACTGTGACCCCGAACCAGCCTTCCACGGCTCCGAAGCAGGCTTTCCCGGCCCCGAACCAGCCGTCTACGGCCGCGAAGCAGCCTTCGATGGCCGACCGGTTCAGCGCGCTCAGCGGTGAGCAGCGGATCCGGCTGATGCGCCGCCTCGTCGACGCGGGCCGCGCCCGGGAGGTCCCCGCGGTCGTGCCGCCCCGCGACGCCGGGGGAGCCGTGCCGCTCAGCCCCGCCCAGCGGGACCTGTGGGTGTACGAGTCGCTGTATCCCGGCACCCCGGCCCTCAACCTCTGCTGCGCCTACCACTTCGACGAGCCCGTGGACCCGGCCCACCTGGCGGCCGCGCTCACCCTGGTCCAGGCCCACCACGACATCCTGCGCACCCGGATCTCCGGCACGGCGGACGAGCCGCGCGTCGACTTCCCGGACGAGGGCCCCTTCGTACTGGAGCACGAGGACCTGCGAGGCACGGACACCACCATCGAGCAGGCCTTCCGCGCCTTCCGTCGCCGCCCGTTCGACCTCACCGCGGACCGCCTCATCCGCGGCCGCTTCGTACGCGTGGACGAGACACGTACGACGCTGATGCTCAGCCTGCACCACATCATCACCGACTGGTGGTCCTTCGACGTCCTGCAGACGGAGTTCGCCGAGGCGTACCGCGCGGTGCGCGAGGGCGTCGAGCCGAAGCTGACCCGGCCCGCCATCCAGTACGCAGACTTCGCCTCCTGGCAGGGCGAGTTGGAGGCGGCCGGGGTCTTCGACGCGCGCCTGGACTTCTGGCGCCGCTATCTGGCGGACCCGCCGGGTCCGCTGTCCGTGCCGGGTCCGCTGTCCGTGCCGGGCCATGGAAACCCGGGCGCGGGCACGGGAGACTCCGACGACGAGGACGGCATCGTCCAGATCCGCTTCCGCGTGGACGCGCCCACCACGCGGGCCGTGCGCGCGCTGGCCCGCGAACGCGGCGCCTCCGTCTACGTCGTCCTCATGACGGCCTTCGCGGTCCTCGCGCACCGCGTGTCCGGCGCCGACGACCTGGTGCTCGGCACGCCGGTCGCCAACCGCTCGGCCAAGGGCCTCGAGCAGGTCATCGGGTATGTGATGAACGCCGTGCCGACTCGCTGGCGCATCACCGAGGAGGACTCCTTCGCCGACGTGCTCGCCCGCTTCGGCGCGGACTTCCCCGCGCTGATGGCGGGCGCCGACCTGCCGGTCGGCCGCATCGTCTCCGCCGTCGCCCCCGAGCGCAGCGCGGGCCGCTCCCCGCTGTTCCAGTGGGTGTTCATGCACCTGACCGAGCAGCCGAGCGTGTCGGCCGTACGGGAGTTCGCCGAGCCCGAGCGCATCCACACCGGAGGCGAACACGACCTCGTGGGGGTCGTGCGGGACAACGGCGACGGCATGGACGGCAGCTTCGAGATCCGTACGGACCTGTTCTCGCCCGAGGCCGTCACCCGCTGGGCCGACAGCTACCTCACCCTCCTGACGCGGGTCACCGCCGACCCGGCCGCGCCCCTGCGGGATCTGGACGTGCTCCCCGAGGCCGAGCGCGACCGCCTGCTCGCCCTGTCGCGCGGCCCGGCCGCGCCGGAGCCCGAGTCCCTGCCGGAGACGGTGGCCCGGCACGCCGCCCGCACGCCCGACGCGCCCGCCCTCGAAGCGGACGGTCTGCGGCTCACGTACGCCGAACTCGCCGAGCGGGTCGACCGGTTGGCGGCGCTGTTCGCCCGTCACGGCGCGGGCCCGGACCGGACCGTCGCGCTCGCCCTCGGGCGCGGCGCGGACCTCCCGGTGGTGGCGCTCGCGGTGCAGCGGGCCGGGGCGGCCTATCTCCCGGTCGACCCGGACTATCCGGCGGACCGGGTCCGCCGCACCCTCGACGACGCGGCGCCCGTACTCCTGGTCACCGACGCGCGTACCGCCGCGGCGGGTGTGCTGCCGCCCATGGACGTGCCGAGGATCGTCCTGGACGACGGCGACGCCGACGGCAACAACGACAGCAGCAGCGAGGGCGCGTATGCGGGAGAGCCCCTGGCAGCCACGCTCCCGGCCCCCGCCCCCGCGCACGCCGCCTACGTCATCCACACCTCCGGCTCCACCGGCACCCCCAAGGGCGTCGTCGTCACACACGCCGGGGTCGCCGCCCTCACCCGCAGCCTCGTCGGCCGTTTCGCGCTGGACGCCGGCGCCCGGGTCCTCCAGCTCGGTTCACCGGCGTTCGACATCTCCGTCGCCGAGATGTGCATGGCCTTCGGTCCCGGCGGCACCCTGGTCGTACCGCCGCCGGGCCCCCTCGCCGGGGACGGCCTCGGCAGGGTCCTCACCGAGCGGCGGATCACCTGCGCGATGGTGCCGCCGTCCGTCCTCGCGACCGTGCCCGAGGGCCCCTACCCGGCGCTGCGCGCGCTCGCCGTCGGCGCCGAGGCGTGCCCGCCCGCGCTCGTGGCCCGCTGGGCCGTCGTCGGACGCCGCTTCCACAACGCGTACGGGCCGACCGAGGCCACCGTCGCCGCCACCCTGTCCGCCCCGCTGAGCGGCGACGGCACCACCCCGCCCATCGGTACGCCGGTCGCGGGCACCGCCGCCTACGTCCTCGACGCCCGGCTGCGCCCCGTGCCCACCGGCGTCGCGGGCGAGCTGTACCTGTCCTCGGCGGGCTTGGCGCGCGGCTATCTGAACCGGCCCGCCGCTACCGCCGAACGCTTCGTCGCCGACCCCTACGGCACCCCCGGATCCCGCATGTACCGCACCGGCGACCTGGCGTACCGCGACGACGACGGCACCCTGCACTACCTGGGCCGCACGGACGAGCAGGTCAAGCTGCGCGGCCTGCGCGTCGAGCCGGGCGAGGTCGCCGCGGCACTCGCCGGGCACCCGGCGGTCGACCGGGCGGTCGCGGTCGTACGCGAGGACACCGACGGCCGACCGCAGCTGATCGGCTATGTGGTGCCCGCCCCCCACCACCCCTCCCTGGACCACCCCTCTCTGGACCACTCCCTCGACCCGAACGAACTCCTCGCGTACGCCGCCACCCTGCTGCCCGCCCACATGGTGCCGTCGGACATCGTGACGCTGCCCGAACTGCCCCTGACCCGCAGCGGAAAGCTCGACCGGGCCGCCCTGCCCGCGCCCCGGGCCGCCATCTCGACACGCGCGCCCGCCTCCGCCCGCGAGAAGGAGCTGTGCGACCTCTTCGCGCGGATCCTCGGCACCGAGGAGATCGGCGCCGACGACGACTTCTTCCGGCTCGGCGGCGACAGCATCATGGCCATCCAGCTCGCCGGACAGGCCTCGGCGGCCGGATTCGTCCTCGCCCCGCGTGACGTCTTCACCCTGCGTACGCCCGCTCAACTGGCGATCCACACGCAGGCGTCGGCCGGCTCGGCCCCGGGCGCTCCGGGCGGCACGGACAGCGGCGTCGGCCGCTTCCCGCTGACTCCCGTGATGCGCTGGTGGCTCGAACAGGGCGGCGACACCTGGGCGTTCACGCAGTCCATGGCGTTTCCCGTGCCACCGGGCACGGACCGCGAGCGGATCGAGGGAGCGGTGCGCACGCTCACCGAGCGGCACGCGGCACTGCGGATGCGGCTGCTGGCGGAGACCTCGGAGATCGAGGTCTCCGAGCAGGCCCTGCCGGGGGCCGCCGCGCTCGAACGCGTCGAGGTCCCCGATGAGGCCGCGGCGCGCGCCAAGGCCGCCGACCTGGCGGCCGGGATCCGCCTCGCCCCGGAGGACGGCGAGATGCTGCGGGCCGTGTGGCTCGACGCCGGGCCGGGGCGGCGGGGCGTGCTGCTCCTGACCTTGCACCATCTGGCGGTCGACGGCGTCTCGTGGCGGATCATCGGCCCGGAGCTGGCCGCCGCGCTCTCGGGGGACGTGGGCGCGGCCCCGGCAGCCCCATCGGCCCCGGGCACCTCCTTCACCCGGTGGGCCGGGCTGCTCGCCGAGGAAGCGGTGAGCCCAGGGCTGGTCGCCGCCGAACTCGACTGGTGGCAGCGGAGTGTGGCGTCCGGCGCCGAAGCCCGGCTCGCCGCGGGGCGCGGCTCCGGGAAGCGCCGCGCGACCCTCACCGTCGAGCTGTCCGCCGACCTCACCGAGGCCGCGCTCACCACACTGCCCGCCGCGTTCAACTGCGGCCCCGACGCCGTACTGCTCACCGCGCTCACCTCGGCAGCCGTACGCCACCGGGGCTCGGGCACCGGTCTGCTCGTACACCTCGAAGGGCACGGCAGGGAGACGCTGTCGGTGCCGGTGGACGTGTCCCGCACGGTGGGCTGGTTCACGACGCAGTACCCGGTGCTGCTCGAAGCGGGGAGCGACCGGCAAGAGGGAGAAGGCGCGGCGGTCGAGGCGCTCAAGGCGGTGAAGGAACAGCTGAGGTCCGTCCCGAACGGCGGCATCGGCTGGGGCCTCCTGCGCCACCTCAACCCGGATACGTCCCCGCTCCTCGCCGAACTCGCCGTCCCCGACGTGCGGTTCAACTACCTCGGCCGCTTCACCGCCGAGGACGCGGCGGGCGGCGAACTGCTCGACGCCGCCCCCGACGCCGTTCCGCTCGGCCACGCGGTCGAGATCGACGCCTACGCCAAGGAGGGCGCGGACGGCCTGCGTCTGGAAGCGACTTTCTCGTACGCCGAAGGGGTCCTCGCGGAGGTGGAGGTCCGGGAACTCGCCCGGCTCTGGCGTGAGGGCATCGCCGTACTGGCGCGGGAGACGGCGGAAGGCGGTCCGGTGGGCGCGACCCCGTCCGACTTCCCCCTGGTGGGCCTCTCCATGGACCAACTGGCGATGCTGGAAGGCGGCTTGGCGGACATCGGCGACCCCGCGACGGAAGCGGAGGGCGGTCGATGAGCGGCCGTATCGCGGATGTGCTGCCGCTGACCCCCGTGCAGGAAGGCCTGCTCTTCCACGCCGTGCGGGACGCGGGGGGGCCCGACCCGTACCTCGTGCAGGCCCGTTTCCACCTCGGGCCCGCGATCGCCGCGGACGCGGACGGCGTACGGGCCGCGCTCGGCGCCCTCATGGAGCGGCACCCCAACCTCCGCGCCTGCTTCCGGCACGAAGGGCTCGACCGCCCCGTGCAGGTGATCCCGCACGCGGTCGCCGTTCCGTGGGCCGAGGCCGACCTGGCCGGTCGCGCGGCGCCCGAAGTGGCGGCCGCCACCGAGGAGTTGCTGGCAGAGGACCGCACCCGCCGCTTCGACCTGGCGCGTCCGCCCGCGGTCCGCGCCCTGTTCATCCGGCACGACACCGGCGCCGAACTCGTCCTCTCCTTCCACCACATCCTGCTCGACGGCTGGTCGATCCCGATCCTGGAGCGCGACCTCGCGGCGCTGACCACCGGCAGGCCCCTGCCGCCCGCCGTCCCCTACCGGCAGTACGCGCAGTGGCTCAGCCGCCAGGACCGAGGCCTCGCGGAGCAGGCGTGGCGCGAGGCGCTGGCGGGCCTGGAACGGCAGGCCCCGCTCGTTCACGCGGAGGACGCGGTCGAGGGCATCGGCGAGGGCGTCGGCGAGGCCGGTGGTGGCGAGGGAGATGGCGACGGAGGTGGCGAGGGAGGTGGCGACGGAGGTGAGCCCGACACGGTCCGTCTGCACCTCACCGCGGAGCTGACCGCCGCCCTCACCCGCCGCGCCGCCGAGGCGGGCGTCACCCTCAACACCCTCACGCAGGCCGCCTGGTCCCTGGTGCTCGCCCGGATGACCGGCGGGCGCGACCTGGTCTTCGGCGGCGTGGTCTCCGGCCGCCCGCACGATCTGCCCGGGGCGGGGGAGATGGTGGGCCTCTTCATCAACACCCTGCCGGTCCGGGTCAGACTGCGCGACGGGGAGACCATCGGCGAACTGCTCGCCCGGATCCAGGACGAGCAGTGGCGCCTCGTCCCCTACCACCACGTGCGCCTCGCGGACGTGGGGACCGGCGCGGGGGAACTGTTCGACTCGGTCCTCGCGTTCGAGAACTTCCCGCGCGGGGCGGGGCAGCGGCAGGGCGACGGCCCGGAGGCCGTGCGTGTGACGGACGTACGGGATGCCACGCACTACCCCGTGACGCTGGCCGTCGTCGCCGGGGAGCGGATGCTCCTCGCGGTGGGCTGCCGACGCGGTGTCTCGGCGGCGCGGGTCGCGGCGCGCATGGTGCGGGCCTTCGAACAGCTGGCGGGCGACCCCGCGACGCCGGTGGACCGGATCGACGTACTCCCCAAGGAGGAGCACCGGCGGCTGCTCACACGCTCCACGGGCGCCGAGGCGGTTCCGGCGGCCGGTCCCGCCACGGTGACGGGGCGGTTCGCCGCGCAGGCGGCCCGTACGCCGGACGCGCCCGCCGTGGAGAGCGGCGACGACGTCCTCACGTACGCCCGGCTGGCGGCGGAATCCGACGTTCTGGCCCACCGGCTCACCGCTGCGGGCGTGACGGCGGGTGCCACGGTGGCCCTGCTCCTGAGCCGTTCGCCGTCCCTGGTGGTGGCGCAGCTTGCGGTGCTCAAGGCGGGCGCGTGCTGGCTGCCGCTCGACCCGGCCCAGCCGGCGGAGAGGCTGGCGCGACTGCTGGCCGGGGCGTCGGCGGGGCTGGTCCTGACGGAAAGCGAAGGAGAAGGGGCAGAGGGAGGGGAGGAGGTGTCGGTGGAGTTGCCCGCGTACGTGCGTCGGATGCCCGTACGCGGGGAAGCGCAGGCCTCCTTGGAGCAGGCGGGGCCCGGGGAGCGGGGTCAGGGGCCCGTGGAGCGGCAGGAGGCAGCCGCCTCCCCGCACCCCGAGTCCGCGGCGTGCGTGATGTACACATCGGGGTCGAGCGGTGAGCCGAAGGCGGTGGTGATCCCCCAGCGGGCGATCGCGGAACTGGCGGCCGACGCGCGTTTCCGCGCCGGGAACGGAAACGACGACACATCGGCCCCGTCCGCGCACCACCGCGTGCTCCTGCACAGCCCGCACACCTTCGACGCGGCCACCTACGAGGTCTGGGTCCCGCTCCTCAACGGCGGCACGGTGGTGATCTGCCCCGACGAGCCCGTCACCCCCGCCCTGCTGGCGCGCGTGCTGCCCGAGCGGCGCGTCACCGCGCTGTGGCTCACGGCGGAACTCTTCCGTACGGTCGCGGAGTTGGCGCCCGCATCGCTGCGAGGGCTGCGCGAGGTGTGGACGGGCGGCGATGTCGTGGACCCCGCAGCGGTGCGGCGGGTCAGGCGGTACTGCCCCGGTACGGCCGTGGTGAACGGCTACGGCCCCACGGAGACGACGGTGTTCGCGACGGCTCACCGCGTCCCGGAGGGTGTTTTGGGGAGCGTTACGGGGAGTGTTCCGGGAGGCCCGGTGCCGATCGGCCGCCCCCTGGACGGTAGGCGCGTATACGTACTGGACGACCGCCTGCGCCCCGCGCCGGACGGCTGCGTGGGGGAGGTCTACATCGCCGGATTGGGCCTGGCGCAGGCCTACTTGGGTCGCCCCGCGGCCACGGCGGAACGCTTCGTCCCCGACCCGTACGGCCCGCCCGGCACCCGCATGTACCGCACCGGGGACCTGGCCCGCAGAACCCCCGACGGCCTCCTCGCTTTCGCGGGCCGAGCCGACGACCAACTCAAGATCCGCGGCTTCCGCGTGGAACCGGCGGAGGTGGAGGCGGCCCTGACGTCCTGCCCCGGTGTAACCCGAGCGATAGTCGGGGCGAGACCGGCGCCGGGAGGGGGGAAGCGTCTGGTGGCGTGGCTGGTGGCGGAGGTCGACGGGCCCAGCCCCTCTGTCCAGGCGCCGGGAGCGCACCGCGTCCCCGCTTCCCCGCGCCACGTCCCCGCGTCGGGGAGTATCCCCGCTTCCCCGCGCCAGGTTCCCGTGTCGGAGAGCACCCCCGCTTCCCCGCACCACGTTCCCGAGCCGGAGGGCATCCCCGCTTCCCCGCGCCAGGTTCCCGTGTCGGAGAGCACCCCCGCTTCCCCGCACCACGTTCCCGAGCCGGAGGGCATCCCCGCTTTCCCGCGCCAGGTTCCCGCGTCGGAGGGCATCCCCGCCTCCCCGTCCCACGCCCCCGCATCGGGGAGCACCCCCACTTCCCCGCACCACGTCCCCGCGTCGGGGAGCATCCCCGCCTCCCCGTCCCACGCCCCCGCATCGGGGAGCACCCCCACTTCCCCGCACCACGTCCCCGAGCCGGAGAGCACCCCTGCCTCCCCGCCCCACACCCCCGCACCGGAGAACGCCCCCGACCCCCTGCCCCGGATCCGCGCGGCCGCTGCCCGGCTGCTGCCCCCGCACCTTCTCCCCACCGCCTGGGCCCTCATCGACGCCGTCCCCCTCACCCCGCACGGCAAGACCGACCGCGCCGCGCTGCCCGAACCCCCGGTGCCGACCGGGCCGGTCGCCTCGCGGGTGCCGCGTACCGCGCGGGAGAAGGAGCTGTGCGCCCTCTTCGGTGAGGCGCTCGGCGGCGCGGAGGCCGGGCCCGACACGGACTTCTTCGCGTCCGGCGGCCACTCGCTGAGCGCGCTCCGCCTCGCGGGGCGAATCGAGGCCGCCTGGGGTGTACCGATCCCCGTAGCCACCCTCTTCGCCGCGCCGACGCCCGCCCGCCTCCTGGCCCGCCTCGACGGCCCCGACCCCACCGCCACCGGCACAGGCACTGGCACCGGCGTCGACACCGACGGCACCGGCACCTCCGTCGACAGCCTGGCCCCGCTCCTCACCCTCCGGGCCGACGGCGACCGCACCCCGCTGTTCTGCGTGCACCCCGGTCTCGGTGTCAGCTGGGCCTACGCCGCCCTGCTGCCCCACCTCGCCCCGGACCGCCCGCTGTACGCGCTACAGACGCCCGCACTGTCGGGTCCCGGCCACCAACTACCGCCGACCATGGGCGCGTTGGCCGACGCCTACCTCGACCTCATCCGTGCCGTCCGACCCCACGGCCCCTACCTCCTGCTCGGCAGGTCCTTCGGCGGCCCCGTCGCCCACGAGATGGCGGTGCGGCTGCGCGCGGCCGGCGAGGAGGTCGCCCTGCTCGCCGTGGTGGACGCCATGCCGAAGCCGCCGGAGACGGCTCGTACCCCCCTCGACGCGGCCGTCGTGGAGACGGAGGCCCGGCGCATCCTCCGCGAAGAGGGCGCCGTACTGCACGGCATCGGCGCACACCGTCTCGCGGCCCTCACCGACGCCATCGCCCATCACATCACCCTCGGCAGGAGCTGGGTCCCGTCCCCCTACGACGGCACCGTCACCCTCTTCGCCGCCACGCGCGACCCCGAGGCCATCCCCACGGAGAAGAAGGCCGCGGCCTGGCGTCGCGCCGCCACCGCGGTCGACGTGCACGAACTGGCCTGCGCCCACGCGGACGTCCTCGACGCGGAACCGGCCGCGCGGATCGCCGCGGCGCTCGAAAACGTCCTTGCCGGCCCCCAGGCCGCCCCCTCCCAGGGAGAGTGAACCCAGTGGACGCACCCCACCCGGCGAACCAGGCACCCCTGGGGACCCCAGCGAACCCGACGGAGCAGGCGCCCCTGGGGATCCCAGCGAACCCGACGGAGACGGAGCAGGCACCCCTGAGCACCCCGAGCGCCGAGTACGATTTCCCCGTCTCCGCCCCCCAGAGCCGCCTCCTGGTCCTGGACCGCATGAACCCAGGCACCGCCCAGTACAACGTGCCCGCCGCCTTCGCCGTCCACGGCCCCTTCGACCTCGGCGCGCTCGCCCGCGCCCTGGACGCCGTCGTGGCCCGGCACGAAGCCCTGCGCACCGTCTTCCGCACCGCCGCCGCGGACGGCACGCAGACGCAGATCGTCGCCGCCACCGGCCGCGCCCACCTCGCGGTCGAAAAGGACGTACGCGCGGACGAGGCGGACGAGCGGATGCGGGCGAACGCGGCCCGCCCCTTCGACCCGGCCACAGGCCCCCTCCTGCGCTGCACGGTGTACGCCGTCGACGACGGCACCCACCGCGTGCTGCTCGTCGCCCACCACCTGATCTGCGACGGCTGGTCCCTCGGCGTCATCCTGCGTGACCTGTCCACGGCGTACGAGGCCGAAACCGAAGCCACCGGACCCCACCCGCACCCCGAAGGGCCCGGCCCCCTCCCCGAACTCCCCCTCCAATACCCCGACTTCGCCGCCTGGCAGCACGACCGCCAGGCGGAAGGCGCCTACGCCGAAGCCGCCGCCCACTGGGCCGACCGCCTCCGCGGCGCCCCCGAGGTCGTCGCACCGCCCCTCGACCGGCCCCGCCCCGCGGTGCGCTCGGCGGCGGGCGGCAGCGAACGGTTCCTCCTGGACGCCGAGGTCCACGACCGCCTGGCCCGGACCGCACGGGCCCGCGGCGCGACACCGTTCATGGCGCTGTTCGCCGCGTACGCCGCGTTCCTCGGCCGCCTCACGGGCCGCGACGACCTCGTCATCGGCTTCCCGGTGTCCGGCCGCGACCGGCCCGAACTCCAGGAGATGGTCGGCATGCTGACCAACACCCTGGCGCTTAGAGTCGACCTCTCCGGCGACCCCTCGTACGGCGAACTGATCGCCCGGATCCGCGCGGAACTGCTGGCGGGCCAGCCCTACCAGGACGCCCCGTTCGAGACGGTCGTGGACACCCTCGCCCCGACCCGCGACACGAGCCACGACCCGGTGGTCCAGCTGGTCTTCTCCTACGACGACGACACGGAACTCACCCTCGCGCTCATCGGAGCCCGCGTCCACCGCGTCGAACTCTCCCTGGAAACCGCCAAGTTCGACTTCCACCTGCACGTCGAGCGCTGGACGGACGGGGGCACGGGGGACACCGGGGACACGGGGGGTACGGGTGGTGCCGGTGAGGCACCCGGCACCACCCGTACCCCCCACCTCGCCGCCCACTTCATCTACCGCACCGCCCTCTTCGAGGCCGAAACCATCCGCGCCTGGGTGCGGAACTTCCAGACGCTCCTGGACGCCGCCCTCACCCACCCCGATGTCCCCCTCTCCACCCTCGACGCGGTCCCGCCCGAGGAGCGCCGCCGCGCCGTCGCCGCCGCCGACCGCACGGCCGAGGCGGCGCCCACCGACCGCCTGGTGCCCGATCTGATCGCGGACGTCGCGGCCGCCCGGCCCGACGCCACCGCCCTCGTCTGCGGCGATACCCGACTCACCTACCGCGAACTCCTCGACAGGGCCGACGCGTTGGCGGCACGGCTGCGCGCCGCGGGAGTACGCCCCGGTTTCCGGGTCGGCCTGCTGCTGCCCCGCTCGCCGGAGATGGGCATCGCGGCCCTCGCGGTACTGCGCGCGGGCGGCGCGTACGTACCCCTCGACCAGGCCCACCCGCACGCCCGCCTCGCACACATGGTCGAGGCCTCCGGTGCGGGGCTGCTGCTGACGGCGGCGGAGACCGCGGCCAAGGCCGAGCCACTCGACGTCCCCTGCCTGCGCGCAGACACCCCAGCTGACGCGGCCCCCACCCCACCAAAGGCACAGGCCCCCGCCCCCACCCCCCAAGACCTCGCCTATGTCCTCTTCACCTCCGGCTCCACCGGCGTCCCGAAGGGCGTCGCCGTGGAGCACGGCGCGCTGCTCAACCTGACCCGGGCCGTGCGCCCCGCGTTCCCCGTCACCGCCGACGACCGCGTCCTGCAATTCGTGTCGTTCGGCTTCGACGTGGCCGTCTCCGACCTCTTCTTCCCCTGGGTCGCCGGCGCCGAGCTGCACATCGCCCGCGACGACGAACGGCTCGGCGACGCCCTCCACGCCCGTCTGCGGGACTCCCGCATCACGTACGTCTTCCTGCCGCCGTCCGCCGTGATGCTGCTGCCCGACATCCCCGGCGGCGAGGGACGGCTGCCCCACCTGCGTACGCTCGCCGTCGGCGGCGAGGCCTGCCCCGCCGAACTGGTCGAGCGGCTCAGCGCGCCCGGCCGCCGCATCGTCAACGCGTACGGGCCGAGCGAGGCCACTGTCTACGCCACCACCGCCGACCTCGAACCCGGCCAACCCGTGGTGATCGGCCGCCCCGTCCCGGGCTCCCGCGTGTACGTCCTGGACGGCCGCCTGCGCACGGTGCCCACCGGCGTGACCGGCGAGGTCTACATCGCGGGCGCCTCACTGGCCCGCGGCTACATCGGCCGCCCCGCCCTGACCGCCGAACGCTTCGTCGCCGACCCCTACGGCCCGCCCGGCTCCCGGATGTACCGCACCGGCGACCTCGCCCGCGTCGACGCCCGCGGGCGCCTGCACTACCTCGGCCGCTCCGACTCCCAGGTCAAGCTCCGCGGCATCCGCATCGAACTCGGCGAGATCGAGGCGCTGCTGGCCGGCCACCCGGACATCGCGGTCGCGGCGGCCGCCGTCCGCGGCAGCGGCACCGACCAGCGCCTCATCGCGTACGTCGTACACCGCGAGGGCGCCACCCCCACCGACGACGACCTCCGCGCCCACCTCGCCGAACGCCTCCCCGGCTACATGCTCCCCGAGCTGTACGTCCACCTCGACGCGCTGCCGCTCAACCGCTCCGGCAAGATCGACCGGCCCCGCCTGCCCGAACCGACCACGCGGCGGCCCGAGGCGAGTCGTACGTACGTCGCCGCGCGCACCGCCACCGAACGGCGCGTGGCGCGGGTGTGGGCGGACGTCCTGACCCTGGACCGGGTCGGCGTCCACGACAACTTCTTCGACTCGGGAGGCAATTCGGTACGGCTGCTGAGGGTCCTCGACGCCCTGCGCGAACCGGCCGCGGGCGGGGGCGGTGAAGGCCACGGGGCGGCGGACCTCACCCTGGTCGACCTGTTCCGCCACCCCACCGTCGCCGCGCTCGCGGCATACCTCGACCGCTCCTCGGAGGACGCCGAGGCCGCCCCCGCGGAGGACCCCGCCACGGCCCCGGCGACAGAAGCCCCCGCGACCGCCACCGCGGCCCAGCGCCGGGGCAGTGACCGCCGCGCACGCCAGACCGCCGCCGCACAACGGCTCCGCTCCAGAAAGGGCACGCCACGATGACCGAGCCAGCACCCCTCCGGGCCGCCGACATCGACGTCCACGCCGATGCCGATGCCGATGCCGACGTCGCCTCCGAGCGCGAGCCCGAGCCCGAGTACGAGCCCGAGCCCGACGCCGACTCCGCGATCGCGATCGTCGGCATGAGCGGGCGGTTCCCCGGCGCCCCCGACCTGGACACGTACTGGGCCAACCTCCGCGACGGCGTCTGCTCCCTCACCGACTTCACCGAGGCCGAGCTGCTGGCCGACGGCGCCGACCCGGCCGAGCTGCGCCGCCCCGAACACGTACCCGCCAAGGGGTACCTCGCCGACGCCGACCGCTTCGACGCCGAACTCTTCGGCTTCAACCGCACCGAGGCCGCCGCCCTCGACCCGCAGCACCGGCTGCTCCTGGAGACCGCCTGGGCCGCCCTGGAGGACGCGGGCCGCGACCCGCTCGCCGCGCGGGACCGCACCGGCGTCTACGTCGGCGGCAGCCCCACCGAGCACATGCTGGCCGCCCACACCGACCGCCGCCTCGCCGCGTCCCTCGGCGCGATGCAGATCCGCATCCTCACCGACCGGGAGTTCCTCGCCCCCTGGATCTCCTACCGCCTCGGCCTCGAAGGCCCGAGCCTGACCGTGCAGACGGCCTGCTCGACCTCGCTGACAGCCGTGCACCTCGCCGCGCAGGCGCTGCTCCTCGGCGAGTGCGACACCGCGCTCGCGGGCGGCGTCAGCGTCGACACCGTACGCAGGCAGGGGTACGTCCACTACGAGGGCGGCATCTTCTCGCCCGACGGCCGCTGCCGCCCCTTCGACGAGCGGGCGGGCGGCACCGTGCCCGGCAGCGGCGTGGGCGTCGTCGTACTGCGCCGCCTGTCCGACGCGCTCGCCGACGGCGACCCGATCCGCGCGGTCGTGCGCGGCAGCGCCCTGACCAACGACGGCGCCACGAAGGTCGGCTTCACCGCCCCCGGCGTCGAACAGCAGACGGCGGCGATCGTCGAGGCCTGGTCGGCGGCGGGTCTCACGCCGTCGGCGGCCCAGTACGTGGAGACGCACGGTACGGCGACGGAACTGGGCGACCGCATCGAACTGGCCGCAGCCACCGAGGCGTTCGCTCCCGCGGCGGAAGCCGAGAGCCCCGGGGCGGAAGCCCCGAGCCCCGCCACGGCAGCCCTGAGCCCGGCTGCGGACGCCCCGGCTCGCCCGGCTGCGGACGCCCCGCCCCCCATCGACCGCCCCCGCATCGGCATAGGCTCCGTGAAGTCGAACATCGGCCACCTGGACGCGGCCGCGGGCGTCGCCTCGCTCATCAAGGCGGTGCTGATGCTGGAGCACGCCACACTGGCGCCCACCGTCGGCCTCTCCCGCCCCCACCCCGAACTACGCCTGGACGCGACCCCGTTCCGTGTCGTGGACCGGGCGGCCCCCTGGCCGCGCCCCGCACAGGGCCCGCGCCGCGCGGGAGTGAGTTCGCTGGGAATCGGCGGTACGAACGTCCACGTCGTCCTGGAACAGTCCCCGCACCGCCCCCAGCCGCAGCCCCCCGCCGACCGGCTCCCGATCCCCGAGATCCTCCCCCTCTCGGCCCGCACGGAGACCGCCCTCACCACGCTCGCGGCGAGACTGGCGAGCGCCCTGCGCGCCCCCGACGCCCCGTCCCTCGCGGACACCGCGCACACCCTGCGCACGTCCCGCACCCCCATGGACGTACGCGCGTACGTCCTCGCGTCGCACCCCGCGGAGGCCGCCGAACGGCTGACCGCGCTCGCACAGGGCCGCCCCTGGACCGACGAGGGGGAGGGCCCCGACACGGAAGGACTGCGCGAACTCGGCGAACTGTGGCTGAAGGGCGACACGGTCCCGTGGCCGGAGGCGAGCCGGGGGGCGCGCAGGGTGAGCCTGCCGACGTACCCGTTCGAGGGGGAGAGCTTCGGCGCGCTGACGCTGCCGGCGACGACGACCGGGCCGGAGCCCGCAGCGGAGGTGGTGGCCGCCCCCGGCACAACCGGGGCGGGCACGACCCCAGACCTGACCCCCGCGATCTCCGCCCTCCTGGCCGAGGCCCTGGGCCTGCCTGAGAACACTTCCCTCACACCAGCCACGACGACCACCTATTTCGAGGCGGGCGGTGACTCGCTGACGGCGGTGCACCTGGTGGGCAGGCTGCGGGACGACTTCGGCATCGACGTACCGATCACCTTGTTCCTGGAGGAGCTGACCCTCCAGGAACTGGCGGTACGCATCGTCGAGTCGAAGGAGCCGGACGCGGCGGAGGACTCGCTGGACGCGCTCCTGGCGGAGTTCGAGGCCGAGGGGTGACGACGGGCTACGGGGCCGTCATCGCCTCCCGGCCGGGCAGCGAGGAGGCGATGACGTCGGCGACGTACGGCAGGTGGCCGTCGAGGTAGAAGTGCCCCCCGGCGAGGACGTGACAGGAGAAGGCGCCCGCCGCCTCGCCCTTCCACGCCCGCGCCTCCTCCACGCTGACGCGGGGATCGGCGTCACCGGTGAGCACGGTGACGGGGCAACTCAGCGGCGGGCCGGGGCGGTAGACGTACTCGTCGACGATCTGGTAGTCGGCGCGCATCGGCGGCAGGAAGAGCGAGAGGAGTTCGGGGGAGGCGAGGAGTTCGTCGGCGGTGCCGGCCAACTTCCGCATCTCCTCGATGAGTTCGGCGTCCGACATCTCGCGCACCGGCCGGGCCGCAGCGGACCGCCGGGGCAGCGAGGCAGCCCGCCGGCCGGAGAGGAAGAGGGCGACGGGTGGCCGCCCCTCGGCCTCCAGCCGCCGCGCGGTCTCGAACGCCATGATCGCGCCCATGCTGTGCCCGAACAGTGCGAGGGGCTCGCCCTCCGGACCCGGCGACAGCTCGTCCAGAACAGCCTCGACGATCTCGTCCGCCCCCGCGGCGAACGGCTCGCCGTACCGGTCCTGACGCCCCGGGTACTGCACGATCAGCGGCTCCACGACCCCCGATACGGCGGCCGAGAACGCGTGATAGGCGCTGACCGAACCCCCCGCGTGCGGGAAGCAGAGCAGACGGATTCCGGCATCGGGTGCGGGGTGGCAGCAACGTATCCAGTCGCCCACGGCGCGCCCTCCTCTCCTGTACCGCAGAGAACCGCCGACCGGCCCCCTGCCGCAGGCCAGCATGCCGGACGAACCCCAAGAAGAGCGACCACTCCGAACCCCACCCCGAACCCCGCCCCGAACCCATCCCGATAGATCCCGCAACTCCGGGTACCGGTGGGAGGACCGACGACGAACACGCAACGGACACACAAAGGAGATGAGGACATGGCCTCCTCGCTGCTCGAAGCCGTAGACATCAAGGCGCCGGTCGCCGTGAGCTGGGCCCTGTGGGAGAACGTCGAACGCTGGCCCTCCTTCCTCAGCCACGTCAAGCACGTCCAGCGCATCGACGCCAAGACCTTCGCCTGGCAGGTCTCCCTGCCCGGCGCGGACAAGAGCTTCGTGGCCGAACTCACCGAAGTGATCCCGCAGGAACGCATCGCCTGGCGCACCACAGAGGGAGTGCACCACGCGGGCGTGGTCACGTTCCACCACATCAGCGACACGGAAAGCCGAGTAACGCTCCAGATCGAATACGACCCCCAGGGCTTCGTGGAACACCTGGGCGCCCTCACCAACCTGGACTCGACCCTGGCCAACTACGACTTGGGCGAATTCAAGAAGATGGCGGAACGCACGGCGTCAGGCACCTGACCGTCACAGGACCGCGCACTGCCACAGGCACCTGTAGATACACGAAGACCCCGGCCTCAGCGTTTCCGCTGATGACGGGGTCTTTGGGCACCTGATCCAAGGTGCCCCCGGCAGGATTCGAACCTGCGCACACGGCTCCGGAGGCCGTTGCTCTATCCCCTGAGCTACGGGGGCGTGTCGTCGCGGTTGCGTGGCGACGGGTAGAACCCTACCAGCTCTCAGGGGCTCCCCATGAACAGGTATTTCCGTGCTTCCGGGGGCGTCGTGGTGGGGGCCTGCGGGGCGTCGGCCGTCGCCGCGCGCGGGCCGGGTGGCTCGGGCGGGGCGGAAGTGGGGAAAACCGGGACGCGGCGGTGGGCGCGGACCTACTCTCGAGTTGTGTCAGGCGTGCCCGGCCGCGTGCTTGTTGTGGACGACAACAAGGTCATTCGGCAACTGATCAGGGTCAACCTCGAGCTGGAGGGCTTCGAGGTCGTGACCGCGGCCGATGGTGCCGAATGCCTGGACGTCGTCCATCAGGTGCGGCCCGATGTCATCACCCTCGATGTCGTGATGCCCCGGCTCGACGGTCTGCGCACCGCCGCCCGGCTCCGCGCGGACGCGCGCACCCGTGAGCTGCCCATCGTCGTCGTCAGTGCCTGTACGCAGTACGAGGTCGAGAGCGGTCTGGAGGTCGGCGTCGACGCCTTCCTCGCCAAGCCGTTCGAGCCGAGCGAACTTGTGGGCCTTGTGCAGCAACTGATGGCCCGTCGGGCGGGAGAGGGACGGGAAGGGCAGGAGGGGCGGCGTAGCTCCGTGGGCAGCGGTCGCCCCGTCGGTGACGGTGGCAGCGCCATCGGCCTCGCCGGCGACGCCGAGCCCGCCGCCCACCCCGGCGGCTGACCCAGGTCGGAAGGCAGACCCAGCGGGCGGGGAGGGAAGGGGAGGGGGAGAGAGGCGGTCCCGGCGGGCCCCAAGCCCAGCTCGCCCACCCCAGACCCCCGACCACCCCCGGCCCCGCCAGGCCCCCGCTCCCAGCGACCCTCATCCCAGCCCCCAGCTGCCCGCCAGGCCCCGCCCCCGGCACTCCCCGCCCCAGGCCCCCGGCCAGCCCCCGTCCACATCCCAAGACCATCCCGAAACCAAGTCGCGGACCCACCCCCCTCCTCCCATACGCTGGTCCCGTGACCCCTGTCGAGCTCTCCCGCACCGTGCTGCGCGCCATGCGTCATGCCGTGGACGCGGGCGAGCTGAGCGTCGACGTGCCGGAGAAGGTGCGGGTGGAGCGGCCCCGGCCCGGGGGGCGCGGGGACTACGCCACGAACGTCGCCCTCCAGGTGGCCCGCGGCGCCGGACGCTCCCCCCGTGAGGTCGCCGAGGTGCTGTTCCCGCGGCTCGCCGCCGAGCCCGGGATCGCCGGTGTCGACATCACCGGGCCCGGCTTCCTCAACATCACCCTCGCCGGCTCGCCCGCCGAAGCCCTCGTACGCGACATCCTCCGGCTCGGGGAGTGCTACGGGCACGTCCATCCCGACACCGGCGAGCTGGCCCAGATCCACGCCCCCCACGAAGTCCGCGCCCTCGTCGTCGCCGACAGCGCCCGCCGCGTCCTGCGCTCCCAGGGCGTCCTCGTCCGCGTCACCTCCGACGCGGCGCCCGAGCAGGAGTGGGCCGACGTCCTCGGCGTACGCGTCGACGCCCACGGCCGCCCCCCGCACCCGCTCCCCACCCTGCGCCCCGTCCCCGCCCCGGCCGACCCCCTGCGCCTGGGCCGCGACGCCGCCCGCTGGGCCCTGCTCCACCCCGCCGCGCACGACCATCCCCGCATCGCCCCCGAGCAGGGCGGCGACCAGCACCTCGCGCAGCGCGAGACCAACCCCCTCTTCCGGGTCCGGTACGCCCACGCCCGAGCCCGCGCCCTCACCCGCAACGCCGCCCAGCTGGGCTTCGACTCCGCCCCGGGCGACCTCCAGAGCCCCGCCCCCCAGCCACTGCTCGACCACCTCGCCGCCCACCCCCCGGTCCTCGCCGCCGCCGCCCGCCACCGCGCCCCCGACCGGCTCGCCCGGCACCTCGTCGGCACCGCCGACGCCCTGCTCGGGTACGAGCACGCCGTCCTGCCCGTCGGCGACGAGAAACCCTCGGCCGCCCACCGTGCCCGGCTCGCCCTCGCCGAAGCCGCCGGGACGGTGCTCGCCGGTGGCCTGTCCCTGCTCGGCATCAGCGCACCCACCTATCTGTGACACCGTCATACGTGACACCGTGAGAGACGAGACGACCGAGCCATGAGCCGTTCCGCACACCCCGCAGGCCCCCGCCACGCCGACGTCCTGACCGAGGGGCACTACACCGCACCGCCCACCGACCTCAACGCCCTGGACGCCAAGGTCTGGTCCCGCACCGTCACCCGCGGCCCCGAGGGCGTCGTCAGCATGGGCGGCATCGAAGTGACGCGCCTGGCCGAGGAGTTCGGCACCCCCGCGTACTTCGTCGACGAGGCCGACTTCCGCGCCCGCTGCCGCGCCTGGCGCGACGCCTTCGGCACCGGCGCCGACGTCTTCTACGCAGGCAAGGCGTTCCTGTCCCGGGCCGTCGTGCGGTGGCTGCACGAGGAAGGGCTCAACCTCGACGTGTGCAGCGGCGGCGAACTCGCCACCGCCCTCGCCGCCGGCATGCCCGCCGAGCGCATCGCCTTCCACGGCAACAACAAGACCGAGGACGAGATCCACCGCGCGATCGAGGTCGGCGTCGGACGCGTCGTGCTCGACTCCTTCCAGGAGATCGTGCGCGTCTCGCACATCGCCGAGCGGCTCGGCAAGCGCCAGCGCGTGCAGATCCGCGTGACCGTGGGCGTCGAGGCACACACCCACGAGTTCATCGCCACCGCCCACGAGGACCAGAAGTTCGGCATCGCGCTGGCCGGGGGAGAGGCCGCGGAGGCCGTCCGGCGCGCCCTCAAGCTCGACGGGATCGAGCTGATCGGCATCCACTCGCACATCGGGTCGCAGATCTTCGACATGGCCGGCTTCGAGGTCTCCGCCCGGCGCGTGGTGCAGCTGCTCGCCGAGGTGCGCGACGAGCACGGCGTGGAGCTGCCGGAGATCGACCTCGGCGGCGGCCTCGGCATCGCGTACACCTCGGACGACGACCCGTGCGAGCCGCACGAGATCGCCAAGGCGCTGAGCGAGATCGTCACGCGCGAGTGCGCCGCCGCCGGGCTGCGCACCCCCCGCATCTCCGTCGAGCCCGGGCGCGCCATCGTCGGCCCCACCGCCTTCACGCTCTACGAGGTCGGCACCATCAAGCCCCTCGAAGGGCTGCGTACGTACGTCTCCGTCGACGGCGGCATGTCCGACAACATCCGCACCGCGCTCTACGACGCCGAATACTCCGTCGCCCTCGTCTCCCGCTCCTCCGACGCCGAGCCCATGCTGGTGCGCGTGGTCGGCAAGCACTGTGAGAGTGGTGACATCGTCGTACGCGACGCGTTCCTGCCCGCCGACCTGGCGCCCGGCGATCTGGTCGCCGTCCCCGCGACCGGTGCGTACTGCCGCTCGATGGCGAGCAACTACAACCACGCGCTGCGCCCGCCCGTGGTCGCCGTCGACAGCGGTGCGGCGCGGGTGATCGTGCGGCGCGAGACGGAGGAAGATCTCCTGCGTCTCGACGTCGGATGATGAAATAGATGTCTCAAGATCCGGACAATGGACAGAAACTCCGGTCCGGTGGGTGAGACTGGTCCCATCGTAGATGTATGAGAAGTGAGGTCGGATGATGCGTACGCGTCCGCTGAAGGTGGCGCTGCTGGGCTGTGGGGTTGTCGGCTCAGAGGTGGCGCGCATCATGACGACGCACGCCGACGACCTCACAGCCAGGATCGGCGCCCCGGTGGAGCTCGCCGGGGTCGCCGTCCGCCGCCCCTCCAAGGTGCGCGAGGGCATCGACCCGTCCCTCGTCACCACCGACGCGACGGCACTGGTCAAGCGCGGCGACATCGACGTCGTCGTCGAGGTCATCGGCGGCATCGAGCCCGCGCGCGGGCTGATCACCACCGCCCTCGCCCACGGCGCCTCGGTCGTCTCCGCGAACAAGGCGCTCATCGCGCAGGACGGCGCCGCGCTGCACGAGGCCGCCGTCGAGCACGGCCGGGACCTCTACTACGAGGCCGCCGTCGCCGGCGCCATCCCGCTGATCCGGCCGCTGCGCGAGTCCCTGGCGGGCGACAAGGTCAACCGCGTACTCGGCATCGTGAACGGCACCACCAACTTCATCCTCGACGCCATGGACACCACCGGCGCCGGGTATCAGGAAGCGCTCGACGAGGCCACCGCCCTCGGCTACGCGGAAGCGGACCCGACCGCCGACGTCGAGGGCTTCGACGCCGCCGCCAAGGCCGCGATCCTCGCCGGCATCGCCTTCCACACGCGCGTCCGCCTCGACGACGTGTACCGCGAGGGCATGACCGAGGTGACCGCCGCCGACTTCGCGTCCGCGAAGCGCATGGGCTGCACCATCAAGCTCCTCGCCATCTGCGAGCGGGCCGCCGACGGCGGGTCCGTCACCGCGCGCGTGCATCCCGCGATGATCCCGCTCAGCCATCCGCTGGCATCGGTCCGCGAGGCGTACAACGCCGTGTTCGTCGAGGCGGAGGCCGCGGGGCAGCTCATGTTCTACGGCCCCGGCGCCGGTGGCGCGCCCACCGCGTCCGCCGTCCTCGGCGACCTCGTCGCCGTCTGCCGCAACAAGCTCGCCGAGTCCACCGGACCCGGCGACTCCGCGTACACGCAGCTGCCCGTGGGCTCCATGGGCGAGGTCGTCACGCGCTACCACATCAGCCTCGACGTGGCCGACAAGCCGGGCGTCCTCGCCCAGGTCGCGACGGTCTTCGCCGAGCACGGCGTATCGATCGATACGGTCCGTCAGACGGGCAAGGACGGCGAGGCCTCCCTCGTCGTCGTCACCCATCGCGCGCCCGACGCCGCCCTCACCGGCACCGTCGACGCGCTGCGCAGACTCGACACCGTGCGCGGTGTCGCCAGCATCATGCGGGTTGAAGGGGAGTAGGCAGCAATGACCCACCAGTGGCGCGGAATCATCGAGGAGTACCGGGAGCGCCTTCCGGTCTCGGCCACCACGCCGGTCGTGACGCTTCGCGAGGGCGGCACGCCGCTCGTACCCGCGCAGGTGCTCTCGGAGCGCACGGGCTGCGAGGTCCACCTCAAGGTCGAGGGCGCGAACCCGACGGGGTCCTTCAAGGACCGCGGCATGACCATGGCGATCACCAAGGCCAAGGAGGAGGGCGCCAAGGCCGTCATCTGCGCCTCCACCGGCAACACGTCGGCGTCCGCCGCCGCCTACGCCGTCCGCGCGGGCATGGTCTGCGCGGTCCTCGTGCCGCAGGGCAAGATCGCGCTCGGCAAGATGGGCCAGGCGCTCGTCTACGGCTCGAAGATCCTCCAGGTCGACGGCAACTTCGACGACTGCCTGAACCTGGCGCGCGCCCTCTCCGAGAACTACCCGGTGGCGCTGGTCAACTCCGTCAACCCGTTCCGCATCGAGGGCCAGAAGACCGCCTCGTTCGAGATCGTGGACGCCCTCGGCGACGCCCCCGACATCCACGTCCTTCCCGTCGGTAACGCCGGCAACATCACGGCCTACTGGAAGGGCTACAAGGAGTACGCCGCCGACTCCATGTCGACGCGTACGCCCCGGATGTGGGGCTTCCAGGCCTCCGGTTCGGCGCCCATCGTGCGCGGCGAGGTCGTCAAGGACCCCTCGACGATCGCCACCGCGATTCGCATCGGCAACCCCGCCTCGTGGCAGTACGCCCTCGCCGCGCGCGACGAGTCGGGCGGCCTCATCGACGAGGTGACGGACCGTGAGATCCTGCGCGCCTACAAGCTGTTGGCGTCCCAGGAGGGCGTCTTCGTGGAGCCCGCGTCGGCCGCCTCGGTCGCCGGTCTGCTGAAGGCCGCCGAGCAGGGCAAGGTCGACCCGGGCCAGCGGATCGTCTGCACGGTCACGGGCAACGGCCTCAAGGACCCGGACTGGGCCGTCGCGGGCGCCCCGCAGCCGGTCACGGTCCCGGTCGACGCGGCCGTCGCGGCAGAACGCCTCGGTCTGGCCTAACAGCGGGCAAAACCCGCGACTCCGTACAGGGGGTGGCACAGGGGGCTTACGACACGCATCGTGCGCCTCCTGTGCGCCCTATGTCGCCACAGAACCTTCCTTCGATAGGCTGTACCGAACCCGCCCCGCCGCATATGCCGCGGTGCCGCCGTTGTCCGCGGCCTTCGGGTGTCCCGTACATGTGGCACGTACCGAAAAATACGCAGCCTCGAAAACACGCAGCTCAAGGAGAGTCATCGAGCGATGGCCGGTCCAGCGTTCCGCGCCGCCGCCGTCCGGGTGCGCGTCCCCGCCACCAGCGCCAATCTCGGTCCGGGCTTCGACGCCCTGGGCCTGTCGCTGGGTCTGTACGACGACGTGGTCGTCCGGGTGGCCGACTCCGGCCTGAACATCGACATCGCCGGGGAGGGCAGTGAGACGCTCGCCCGCGACGAGTCGCATCTGCTCGTACGCGCCCTGCGCACCGCCTTCGACCTGCTCGGCGGGCAGCCGCGCGGCCTGGAGATCGTCTGCGCCAACCGCATCCCGCACGGCCGCGGGCTCGGCTCGTCGTCCGCCGCCATCTGCGCGGGCATCGTCGCCGCCCGCGCCGTGACGATAGGCGGCGAGGCCAGGCTCGACGACGCGGCGCTGCTCGAACTCGCCACCGAGATCGAGGGCCACCCCGACAACGTGGCGGCCTGTCTGCTCGGCGGTTTCACGCTCTCCTGGATGGACGGGGGAGCGGGGCGGGCGATCAGGATGGAGCCCGCCGATTCCATCGTTCCGGTGGTTTTCGTCCCCGGGAAGCCCATCCTCACCGAGACGGCGCGCGGCCTGCTTCCGCGCACCGTCCCGCACGTCGACGCGGCCGCCAACGCGGGCCGGGCGGCGCTGCTCGTCGAGGCCCTGACCAGGCGCCCCGAGCTGCTGCTGCCCGCCACCGAGGACCGGCTGCACCAGGAGTACCGCGCCCCGGCCATGCCGGAGAGCGCCGCCCTGGTGGAGCGGCTGCGCGCCGACGGCGTGCCCGCGGTGATCTCCGGCGCGGGGCCCACGGTCCTCGCGCTGGCCGAAGACAGTGCGGCCGACAAGGTCGCACGACTGGCGGGAGAGGGCTGGGCGGCAAATCGCCTGGCACTCGATGCCAAGGGAGCGAGCGTGCTGCCGCTTGCGTCCTGACGCGGTGAACACAGGGATTTCGGGGTGTCCCGATCCCGAGAGGGGGAATGTTTGTTGGATCCGGTAGTGTTAATCTCAAGTCTGCACCCGACCTCACCATGGCGAGGTGCTTTGTGTCCCCGTCCGGGACAACCATTCTTCCGGGAGCCTCCCAAACTGCTTCGTGCCCCGCACTGAGCGGTCCTGAGCACGCTCCGGAACCGGCGTGACCGAGCCGAGTGACACCGCACATCAGTGGCACCGCACCGGGAATCGCCATCACCAATGAATTCTTCCGCCTCGTTGGCGGACCACCGCCCCGGCACGGTCCATCCGCATAGGACCGCCGGACAGCACAACCGGTCGCCGAGCCAGACAGGCCGACGTCCGCTCCAGGGAAGGACCCTTCGTGAGCGACACCACCGATCTGATGGGCGTGACTGCCGACACGCCCGCCACGGACGCCTCCGCGGCGCCTGCCACCGGTGCTTCGGCCGGGTCCCGGCGGCGCCGCGGCACCGGCCTCGAGGGCATGGTGCTGGCGGAACTGCAGCAGGTCGCCTCGGGCCTTGGGATCAAGGGAACCGGGCGCATGCGCAAGAGCCAGCTGATCGATGTCATCAAGGAGGCGCAGGCAGGGGGCGGAGCCCCGGCGAAGAGCACCGCGCCTGCCGCAGACGCCACCGAGACCAAGCCCAAGCGCCGGGCCACCTCGAAGGCCCGTACGGGCGAGGACACCGCGGAGAGCGCCGGCAAGCCGAGCAAGGCCGTCAAGGCGGAGAGCGCCGAGAGCGCCAAGGCCGAGAAGGCCCCCGCCCAGCAGCAGATCGACATCCCCGGTCAGCCCGCCAGCGACGACCAGCCCGCCGGTGAGCGCCGCCGGCGCCGGGCCACCGCCGACGCGGGCAGCCCGGAGACCGTCACCGCCGAGGCGAAGGGCGAGTCCAGGGCCGAGGCCAAGGGCGACGCGTCCGAGGCCAAGGGCGACAAGGGCGGCGACGGCTCCGGCGGCGACAACGCCGACGGCCGCCGCGAACGCCGTGACCGCCAGGGCCGCGGCCGTGACCGCGACCGTGACCGCCGCGGCAACAAGGGCGACGACCAGCAGGGTGGCGGCCGCCCAGACCGCCAGGACCGTCAGGACCGGCAGGACCGTCAGCAGCAGGGTGGCGGCGGCCGTCAGGACCGCCAGGACCGCCAGCGTGACAACGGTCCGCAGGACGACGACGATTTCGAGGGTGGCCGCCGCGGCCGCCGGGGCCGTTACCGCGACCGCCGTGGCCGTCGTGGCCGCGACGAGCAGGGCTTCGGCAACGAGCCGCAGGTCTCCGACGACGACGTCCTGATCCCCGTCGCGGGCATCCTGGACATCCTCGACAACTACGCGTTCATCCGTACGTCGGGCTACCTCCCCGGCCCGAACGACGTGTACGTCTCGCTGGCCCAGGTCCGCAAGAACGGTCTGCGCAAGGGCGACCACGTCACCGGCGCGGTCCGTCAGCCCAAGGACGGCGAGCGCCGCGAGAAGTTCAACGCGCTCGTGCGCCTCGACTCGGCGAACGGCATGGCGGCCGAATCCGGGCGCGGGCGGCCGGAGTTCAGCAAGCTGACGCCCCTTTACCCGCAGGACCGGCTCCGTCTGGAGACCGACCCGGGCGTGCTCACCACCCGCATCATCGACCTCGTCGCGCCCATCGGTAAGGGACAGCGCGGTCTGATCGTGGCCCCGCCGAAGACCGGCAAGACCATGATCATGCAGGCGATCGCCAACGCGATCACGGTGAACAACCCCGAGTGCCACCTGATGGTCGTCCTGGTCGACGAGCGTCCGGAAGAGGTCACCGACATGCAGCGGTCGGTCAAGGGCGAGGTCATCTCCTCGACCTTCGACCGCCCGGCCGAGGACCACACCACGGTTGCCGAGCTGGCCATCGAGCGCGCCAAGCGCCTCGTGGAGCTCGGTCACGACGTCGTCGTACTGCTCGACTCGATCACGCGTCTGGGCCGTGCGTACAACCTCGCGGCCCCGGCCTCCGGGCGCATCCTGTCCGGTGGTGTCGACTCGACCGCGCTCTACCCGCCGAAGCGCTTCTTCGGCGCCGCGCGCAACATCGAGGACGGCGGCTCGCTGACCATCCTCGCGACCGCGCTCGTCGACACCGGGTCCCGCATGGACGAGGTCATCTTCGAGGAGTTCAAGGGCACCGGCAACGCCGAGCTGAAGCTCGACCGCAAGCTCGCCGACAAGCGCATCTTCCCGGCGGTGGACGTGGACGCGTCCGGCACCCGCAAGGAAGAGATCCTGCTCGGCAGCGACGAGCTGGCCATCACCTGGAAGCTGCGCCGTGTGCTGCACGCGCTCGACCAGCAGCAGGCGATCGAGCTGCTCCTGGACAAGATGAAGCAGACGAAGTCGAACGCCGAGTTCCTGCTCCAGATCCAGAAGACCACGCCGACGCCGGGCAACGGCAACGACTGACCCGGCGCGGGCGCCTGGAACAAGGTGACCGAAAGGGGCCGGTCCCGTCATCCGACGGGGCCGGCCCCTTCCGTTTCATCGAGACCTTGGCCACACGTCTAAGAGATTCTCACGCTTCCCGACGGCAGTGCGGTCCGGTACGAAATCGCTGGTGAAGGCCGCAAAAGGGCGCGCCGTGCGCACGCTGCGCAGCGATCGGACCCCGGGGCGTGCACAGGGCGTCGTGCAACCCTTCTTTCGGATTTCCCGTCTGACAAGTGACGGAAAGCCCCACATAACCCTGGAATCAGGGGGTACCGACCGAGAACCGAGGGACGCATGACCGACGAGAGCAAGGCCGCCGCCGTGCGAAAGCGCGGCAGCCGCGGCCGCCGCCGCAAGCCGCGCGACAGGCGCAAGAAGGTGCTCGTCGTCTCCGCGTGGACCGCGGCCTCGGTGGCGGTCCTCGGCGGCACGGCCCTCGGCGTCGTGTACTACAAGCTCAACGGCAACATCAAGGGCGTCGACATCAACGCCGCGCTCGGCACCGACCGCCCCCGGGACATCGACAACGGCTCCCAGGACATCCTCGTCCTCGGCTCCGACTCCCGCTCCGGCAAGAACGCCAAGTACGGCAAGGACGAGGGCGCGGCCCGCTCCGACACGGCGATGATCGTGCACGTCTACAAGGGCCACAAGAAGGCCAGCGTCGTCTCCATACCCCGCGACACCCTGATATCCCGGCCCGAGTGCGCCACGGAGGACGGCAGGACCGATCCCGGCGGGCAGCGGCAGATGTTCAACACGGCGTACGAGGTCGGCGGCCCCGCCTGCGCCGTCAAGACCGTCGAGAAGATGTCCGGCATCAGGATGGACCACTACGTCGAGGTGGACTTCACGGGCTTCAAGAAGCTCATCGACACCCTCGGCGGCGTCGACATCACCACCAAGAAGGCCATCCGCGACAAGGACAGCCACCTCGACCTCGACGCGGGCACCCACACCCTCGACGGCGAGCAGGCCCTCGGTCTGGTCCGCACCCGCCACGGCGTCGGCGACGGCAGCGATCTCGGCCGCATCCAGCTCCAGCAGGCCTTCATCAAGGCCCTGCTCGACCAGGTCAAGGACGTCGGGCTCTTCAGCAGCTGGGACAAGCTCTACAACCTGGCGAACGACGCGACGAGCGCCATCACCACCGACTCCGACCTGAACGACGTCAAGAGCCTCGCGAGCTTCGCGGGCGGCCTCAAGGGCATCGGCGCGGGCGACATGAAGATGGTCACGATGCCCATCCAGTACGACCCCGCCGACCCCAACCGCGTCCTGCCCCTCGAAGAGGCCGACCAGGAGGTCTGGGACGCGCTCAGGGCTGACAAGCCCATCCCCAAGTCCGCCACCGACAAGTCCGCGGGCGACAAGGGCGCCGTCGGCTCCGTCGTGAGCAGCGACTGAGCCCTCCGCCGACCCCCCAGGAATAGATCCCGGCCTCCCCCCGTTTTGGGAGATACGGCCGGTCCTGGCAGACTGGTACGTCGGCCCCGGTTCACGTACTCGCAATCCGCGCGTACGACCCGGTGCCCTCCCGAAACTAGGAGACACCTTGAAGCGCGACATTCACCCCGAGTACGTCGAGACCCAGGTCAGCTGCACCTGTGGCGCGTCGTTCACCACCCGGTCCACGATCTCCAGCGGCAACGTCCGCGCCGAGGTCTGCTCCGAGTGCCACCCGTTCTACACGGGCAAGCAGAAGATCCTCGACACCGGTGGCCGTGTGGCCCGCTTCGAGGCCCGCTTCGGCAAGGCCGCGGCTGCCAAGAAGTAGCGAGCCACTGCGCCGGTCACCGGCCGCCCTCGGGAGGGGGTGGCCGGGACCGGCGCTTTTGCCGTCCCGCAGCCAATTCGCGTAGAACACCGCGCGTAGAACCCTCGCGTAGAAAACCAGGAGCCCCCGATGTTCGAGGCGGTCGAGGAACTGATCGGCGAACACGCCGATCTCGAGAAGAAGCTCGCCGACCCGTCGGTCCACGCCGACCAGGCCAACGCGCGCAAGCTCAACAAGCGCTACGCCGAGCTGACCCCGATCGTCGCGACGTACCGCTCCTGGAAGCAGACCGGGGACGACATCGAGACCGCCCGCGAACTGGGCGCCGACGACCCCGAGTTCGCCGCCGAGGTCAAGGACCTGGAGCGCCGCCGCGAGGAGATCACCGAGAAGCTGCGGCTGCTGCTCGTGCCCCGGGACCCGTCCGACGACAAGGACGTCATCCTGGAGATCAAGGCGGGCGCGGGCGGCGACGAGTCCGCGCTCTTCGCCGGAGACCTGCTGCGCATGTATCTGCGGTACGCCGAGCGCGTCGGCTGGAAGACCGAGATCATCGACTCCACCGAGTCCGAGCTCGGCGGCTACAAGGACGTCCAGGTCGCCGTGAAGACCAAGGGCGGCCAGGGCGCCACCGAGCCCGGCCAGGGCGTCTGGGCCCGGCTGAAGTACGAGGGCGGCGTGCACCGCGTGCAGCGCGTGCCCTCCACCGAGTCGCAGGGCCGCATCCACACCTCCGCCGCCGGTGTCCTCGTGACGCCCGAGGCCGAGGAGATCGACGTCGAGATCCACGCGAACGACCTGCGCATCGACGTCTACCGCTCCTCCGGGCCCGGCGGCCAGTCCGTCAACACCACCGACTCCGCGGTGCGCATCACGCACCTGCCCACCGGCGTCGTCGCCTCCTGCCAGAACGAGAAGAGCCAGCTCCAGAACAAGGAGCAGGCCATGCGCATCCTGCGCTCCAGGCTGCTCGCGGCGGCCCAGGAGGAAGCGGAGAGCAAGGCCGCGGACGCCCGCCGCAGCCAGGTCCGCACGGTCGACCGCTCCGAGAAGATCCGGACGTACAACTACCCGGAAAACCGGATCTCGGACCACCGCGTCGGCTTCAAGGCGTACAACTTGGACCAGGTGCTCGACGGCGAACTCGACGCGGTCATCCAGGCCTGCGTCGACGCGGACTCCGCGGCCAAGCTCGCCGCGGCCTGACGTCCCCATCCCTCGTACGACGCCCCCGGAGGACCAGCGTGAACCTGCTGCTCGCGGAAGTGGCCCAGGCCACCCAGCGGCTGGCCGACGCCGGCGTGCCCTCGCCGCGCAACGACGCGGAGGAGCTCGCCGCCTTCGTGCACGGCGTGAAGCGGGGCGAGCTGCACTCCGTCAAGGACTCCGACTTCGACGCCCGCTACTGGGAGACCATCGCGCGCCGTGAGGCCCGCGAGCCGCTCCAGCACATCACCGGACGCGCCTACTTCCGCTACCTGGAGCTGCAGGTCGGACCCGGCGTCTTCGTGCCCCGCCCCGAGACCGAGTCGGTGGTCGGCTGGGCCATAGACGCCGTCCGCGCGATGGACGTCGTCGAGCCGCTCATCGTCGACCTGTGCACGGGCTCGGGCGCCATCGCGCTCGCCCTGGCCCAGGAGGTCCCGCGCTCGCGCGTGCACGCCGTGGAGCTGTCCGAGGACGCCCTGAAGTGGACGCGGAAGAACGTCGAGGGGTCCAGGGTCAAGCTCGTCCAGGGCGACGCCCGCGACGCCTTCCCCGAGCTGGACGGCCAGGTCGACCTCGTCGTCTCCAACCCGCCGTACATCCCGCTCACCGAGTGGGAGTACGTCGCTCCCGAGGCCCGTGACTACGACCCCGAGCTGGCCCTGTTCTCCGGCGAGGACGGCCTCGAACTGATCCGCGGCATCGAGCGGACCGCCCACCGGCTCCTGCGCCCGGGCGGCGTCGTCGTCATCGAGCACGCCGACACCCAGGGCGGCCAGGTCCCCTGGATCTTCACCGAGGAGCGGGGCTGGGCCGACGCGGCCGACCACCCCGACCTCAACAACAGGCCGCGCTTCGCGACCGCCCGCAGGGCGATGCCGTGACAATCAAGACCACTTCAAGGCAGCAGTACGTGTACGAGGAGGCCCGCTAATGGCACGGCGATACGACACCAACGACGCGACCGACCGCTCGACCGGTCTGCGCGAGGCCGCGTCCGCCGTACGCCGCGGCGAGCTGGTCGTGCTGCCCACCGACACCGTCTACGGCATCGGTGCCGACGCCTTCAGCCCGGAGGCGTGCGCCGACCTGCTCGACGCCAAGGGCCGCGGCCGCAACATGCCGACCCCCGTCCTCATCGGCTCCCCGAACACCCTGCACGGCCTGGTCACCGACTTCTCCGAGATGGCCTGGGAGCTGGTCGACGCCTTCTGGCCCGGCGCCCTGACCCTCGTCGCCAAGCAGCAGCCCTCCCTCCAGTGGGACCTCGGCGACACCCGCGGCACGGTCGCCATCCGCATGCCGCTGCACCCCGTCGCGATCGAACTGCTCACCGAGGTCGGCCCGATGGCCGTCTCCTCCGCCAACCTCACCGGGCACCCCGCCCCCGAGGACTGCGACGCCGCGCAGGACATGCTGGGCGACTCCGTCTCCGTCTACCTGGACGGCGGCCCGACCCCCGGCATCGTCCCCTCCTCCATCGTCGACGTCACGGGCAAGGTGCCGGTACTGCTCCGCGCGGGCGCCCTCGACGCGGACGAGCTGCGCAAGGTGGTACCCGACCTCGAGGTGGCGAATTGACAGCCCCTGAGACGGGGCGTGGCATAACGGGCTTCCCGGGCTCCGCGGGCACCTTCCGCATCCTCCACGTCAGCACCGGCAACGTGTGCCGCTCGCCGATCACCGAGCGGCTGACCCGGCATGCCCTCGCCGACCGCCTCGGCGACCCGCTCACCGGCGGCCTGATCGTGGAGAGCGCGGGCACCTGGGGCCACGAGGGCGCCCCCATGGAGACCAACGCCGAGACGGTCCTCGCGGACTTCGGCGCGGACGCCAGCGGCTTCATGGGGCGCGAGCTCCTCGACGACCACGTCATCCGCGCCGACCTCGTCCTGACCGCCACCCGCGACCACCGGGCGCAGGTCATCTCCATGGGCCACTCGGCGGGCCTGCGCACCTTCACGCTCAAGGAGTTCACCCGGCTGGTGCGGGCCATAGACCCGACGACCCTGCCCGAGCCCGACGGCAACGGCGTGGTGGAGCGCGCCCGCGCCCTGGTGCGGGCCGCCGCGGCCCTGCGCGGCTGGCTCCTCGCGCCCAACGTGGAGGCCGACGAGGTGTACGACCCCTACGGCGCCCCGCTGCCCTTCTTCCGGTCCGTCGGCGACGAGATCAACCAGGCCCTCGACCCCGTCGTGACGGCGCTGACCGGGGTGCCCGCACACATGTAGCCGGATCGGCGTGCCCGCCCCGGGGCAGCGGCCTACATTGGATCTGAGGTCACCCCCGCCCGGCCCCGGAGCCCACGATGCCGCTCAGCACGGTCAGCACCGCACCCACCGCCCACGAGGCGTCGTACACCGATCTCGACGCCCTGCGCCGACAGGACCCCGAGCTGGCCGACGTCCTCATCGCCGAGGCCGCCCGGCAGGCCGAAGGGCTCCAGCTGGTCGCCGCCGAGAACTTCACCTCGCCCGCCGTGCTGACCGCCCTCGGCTCCCCGCTCGCCAACAAGTACGCCGAGGGCTACCCCGGCGCCCGCCACCACGGCGGCTGCGAGCTGGTCGACATCGCCGAGCGGATCGCCGTCGACCGCGCCAAGTCCCTCTTCGGCGCCGAACACGCCAACGTGCAGGCGCACTCCGGGTCCTCCGCCGTCCTCGCCGCGTACGCCGCGCTGCTGCGGCCCGGCGACACCGTCCTCGCGATGGGCCTGCCGTACGGCGGCCACCTCACGCACGGCTCGCCCGCGAACTTCTCCGGACGCTGGTTCGACTTCGTCGGCTACGGCGTCGACGCCGAGAGCGGCCTGCTCGACTACGACCAGGTGCACACCCTCGCCCGCTCCCACCGCCCCAAGGCGATCGTCTGCGGTTCGATCTCCTATCCGCGGCACATCGACTACGCGGCCTTCCGCGAGATCGCCGACGACGTGGGCGCGTATCTCATCGCCGACGCGGCCCACCCCATGGGCCTGGTCGCCGGGGGAGCGGCACCGAACCCCGTGCCGCACGCCGACGTCGTCTGCGCCACCACCCACAAGGTCCTGCGCGGCCCCAGGGGCGGCCTCCTGCTGTGCGGGGCGGACCTGGCGGAACGGATCGACCGGGCGGTCTTCCCGTTCACGCAGGGAGGCGCCCAGATGCACACGATCGCCGCCAAGGCCGTCGCGTTCGGCGAGGCGGCGGCCCCGGCCTTCACGGCCTACGCCCATCAGGTGGTCGCCAACGCCCGCACGCTGGCGCAGGGCCTGGCCACGGAGGGGTTCGCGATCACCACCGGCGGCACGGACACCCATCTGGTGCTGGCCGATCCGGCCCCGCTGGGAGTGGACGCGCGGACCGCGCGCGGCAGGCTGGCGGCGGCCGGTATCGTCCTGGACACCTGCGCCCTGCCGCACGGCGAGGCCCGCGGGCTGCGCCTGGGCAGCGCGGCCGTCACGACCCAGGGCATGAGCGCCCCCGAGATGGCACGGATCGCGGGGCTCATGGCCGAAGCGGTCGGCGACGCCGCGGAGAAGGGCAACGTACGAGAAGAGGTCCGTGAACTGGCGGGCAGATTTCCGCCGTATCCGGGATAGGACGGGGTAGCCGCGTCAGGGTCATCGGCGTACTCGTGCAACCATCGTCGCTACCCGTAAGTCTCCAACCGTATGCGCGCAAAGCTAGGGTGTGGGGCTGAGATGGCCAGCGATACCTGTGGGGAAGCCCGTGCGTGAATACCTGCTGACGCTCTGCATCACGGCCGCGGTGACCTATCTGCTGACCGGGCCGGTGCGGAAGTTCGCGATCGTGGCCGGCGCCATGCCGGAGATCCGCGCTCGTGACGTGCACCGGGAGCCCACGCCCCGGCTCGGCGGGATCGCGATGTTCTTCGGCCTGTGCGCGGGCCTGCTCGTCGCCGACCACCTGCCGAACCTGAACGCGGTCTTCGAGAACTCCAACGAGCCGCGCGCGCTGCTCTCCGGGGCGGCGCTGATCTGGCTGATCGGCGTCCTGGACGACAAGTTCGAGATCGACGCCCTGATCAAGCTCGGCGGCCAGATGATCGCCGCGGGCGTCATGGTGATGCAGGGCCTGACGATCCTGTGGATCCCCGTCCCGGGCGTCGGCACCGTCTCGCTGACCTCCGGGCAGGGCACCCTGCTGACGGTCGCGCTCGTCGTCATCACCATCAACGCCGTCAACTTCGTGGACGGTCTCGACGGCCTCGCCGCGGGCATGGTCTGCATCGCCTCCGCCGCGTCCTTCATGTACGCCTACCGCATCTGGTACGGCTACGGCATCGAGGCCGCCGCCCCCGCCACGCTCTTCGCCGCCATCCTCATGGGCATGTGCCTGGGCTTCCTGCCGCACAACATGCACCCCGCCCGCATCTTCATGGGCGACTCGGGCTCGATGCTCATCGGGCTGATCCTCGCGGCGGGCGCGATCTCGGTGACCGGACAGGTCGACCCGGCGGCGATGAAGCTGAACTTCGGCGGCACCCGCGACGCCACGCACGCGATGCTGCCCGTCTTCATCCCGCTCCTGATGCCGCTGACGATCATCGCGATCCCCTTCGCCGACCTGGTCCTCGCGATCGTGCGCCGCACCTGGAACGGCAAGTCGCCGTTTGCCGCCGACCGCGGGCACCTGCACCACCGGCTCCTGGAGATCGGTCACTCGCACAGCCGCGCGGTGCTGATCATGTACTTCTGGTCGGCGCTCATCGCCTTCGGCACCGTGGCGTACTCGGTGCACTCCACGAGCGTGTGGATCCTGTTCGTCATCGTCGCGCTGAGCGCGCTCGGTCTCGTCCTGCTCCTGCTGCCGCGCTTCACGCCGCGCACCCCGCGGTGGGCCGAGGCGTTCGTGCCCCCGCGGTACCGCCGCAGGCGTGCGCAGAGCGCCGCCGAGGAGGCACCGACCGCCCTCACCGCGCCCGTCGCCCCGAGCCCGGGGCCGGGGCGCGAGCTGGGCGCCCTGAAGCTGCACGGCAGTACCGCGGTCTCCGAGAGGCCCCGTGTACGGTCGCAGGAGCGCGACTAGATGCGGTTACCACCCGGACGCGTCGGGGTCCATCGCGAAACACGGTCGGAGGCCCGATCGTGTGATGGTCAGCACACTTTCAGGTAAAGACTGCATCAAATAGTTTGTGATACGGTTCACGAGAACCCGAGATATATTGGGGCGGCCCCGACGAGACCGGCCGCCCTGGTGAGGTGCGCCTCTACGTGTCCGGGCCAAGGCCTTCGCTCGACCTTCGCTCGACGATCGCAATGCCACGTCCCCAAATTCCGCCGGAGGAGCTGCCGCCATGCAGTCCAACGACGCCCGCACACTCCTGCACTGTGCCCTGCCCACCGCTGCCGCGGGTGCGGCGGGGATCGCGGTCAGCGCCGCCGTAGCCGGCGGCAAGGGTGCGCTCGGTGCCACCTTCGGCGCACTGGTCGTCCTGTTGTTCATGGGCGGTGGTCTTGTGGCCCTGCAGCGAGGTGCGCGTTCTTTCCCCCATCTGTTCCAGATGATGGGTCTGCTGGTCTACACCGTCCAGATCCTGGTGCTGATGGTCGCCCTCACCGCGCTGCGCGGTACGTCGGCCTTCAATCACAAGTGCTTCGCGTTCACGCTGCTCGCCGCCACTTTGGTGTGGATGGGCGCGCAGGTGCGCTCCCATATGAAGGCCAAGGTCCTCTACGTGGAGCCGGAATCCGCCCGGCCGCAATCGTGAGCTGTAGGGGCAGCGTAAGAAGGCCTCCGCTCATTTGCTATGGTCTCGCCACAACTGCGGCAGAGCTGGCGCGGGAGGCGGCCGTGCCTGTGAAGCCTTACGGCTCGGAGCCCAGCCGCCGCCCCCAAATCCGCAAGTCCAGTCCAGTGCCGCTCCGCGGTCGTATGCCGCGCCGACACATCGAGGTTGCCGTACCCATGCGCCACGCTGAAGGAGCTCGCGGTGAGTAACGCCCAGACGCTCGCCTTCGAGACCGATTGCCATATTTTTGAAGGGTGCGGTTTCCCGACCCCCGGCCTGCACTCCTTCCTCTTCGAGCCGATTTTCACCGTTGGCGGCTTTGAGTTCAACAAGCCGATGCTGCTGGCTCTGGTGAGTTCGGTCGTCGTCATCGGTTTCTTCTGGGCGGCTTTCAACAAGCCCAAGCTGATCCCTGGCAAGCTCCAGATGATCGGCGAGATCGGATACGACTTCGTGCGCCGTGGGGTCGTCTACGAGACGCTCGGCAAGAAGGAGGGCGAGAAGTACGTCCCTCTGATGGTCTCGTTGTTCTTCTTCATCTGGATCATGAACATCTGGTCGATCGTTCCGCTCGCCCAGTTCCCGGTGACCTCGGTCATCGCCCTTCCGGCGGGCCTCGCGGCGATCGTCTACATCCTCTGGGTGAGCGTGACCTTCAAGAGGCACGGCTTCATCGGTGGCTGGAAGAACATCACCGGCTACGACCGTTCGCTCGGCCCGGTCTTCCCGATGGTCATGTTCTTCGAGTTCCTCTCGAACATGATCATCCGGCCCTTCACCCACGCGGTGCGGCTCTTCGCCAACATGTTCGCGGGCCACGTCCTGCTGGTGATCTTCACCATCGCGAGCTGGTACCTGCTGAACGGCATCGGCATCGCCTACGCGGGCGTCTCGTTCGTCATGGTCATCGTGATGACGATCTTCGAGCTGTTCATCCAGGCGCTGCAGGCGTACGTCTTCATCCTGCTGGCCTCCAGCTACATCCAGGGCGCGCTCGCCGAGCACCACTGAGTACGCCTCTCCTCCCCCCGATACATCCGGTGGCCAACCCCCACCGGCCCGTAAAAAGAAGGAAGTTACGGCATGTCCGCTCTCGAGACCCTCGCCGCGGTCAACATCCAGGGCAACTTCGGTGCGATCGGCTACGGCCTCGCCGCGATCGGCCCCGGCATCGGCGTCGGCGTCATCTTCGGTAACGGTACGCAGGCCCTCGCCCGTCAGCCCGAGGCCGCCGGCCTCATCCGCCAGAACCAGATCCTCGGCTTCGTGCTCTGTGAGGCCCTGGCGCTCATCGGTCTGGTCATGGGCTTCGTTTACCCGGTTCCTTCCTGATCCGGTCTCGTTGACGAGAAACTTCAACGGAAGGCACTGATGTGATCTCTCTGGTACAGCTGGCGTCGGAGGAGCCTCAAAACCCTCTGATTCCGGAGATCCCTGAGCTCGTCATCGGCCTCATCGCGTTCGTCATCGTCTTCGGCTTCTTCGCCAAGAAGTTCCTCCCGAACATCAACAAGGTTCTGGAAGAGCGCCGCGAGGCGATCGAGGGCGGCATCGAAAAGGCCGAGGCCGCGCAGACCGAGGCTCAGAGCGTGCTCGAGCAGTACAAGGCTCAGCTCGCCGAGGCCCGGCACGAGGCCGCGCGACTGCGCCAGGAGGCGCAGGAGCAGGGTGCTCAGCTCATCGCCGAGATGCGGGCCGAGGGCCAGCGTCAGCGCGAGGAGATCGTCGCCGCAGGCCACGCCCAGATCGAGGCCGACCGCAAGGCCGCCGCGCAGTCGCTGCGTCAGGACGTGGGCCACCTGGCCACCGCCCTGGCCGGCAAGCTCGTCGGTGAGTCCCTCGAGGACCACGCCCGGCAGAGCCGCACCATCGACCGCTTCCTCGACGAGCTCGAGGAGAAGGCCGAGGCGGCTCGATGACAGCGCACGGAGCCAGCCGCGAGGCACGGGCCGCCGCGCGCGAGCGTCTGGACGCGCTGACCGACAACACGTCGGTCGACGCCAAGCGGCTCGCGGACGAGCTGGCCGCGGTCACCGCGCTGTTCGCCCGCGAGGTCTCGCTGCGTCGGGTCCTGACCGACCCGGCGCAGTCCGGTGAGGCCAAGGCCGAGCTGGCCGGGCGCCTGCTCGGCACCCAGGTGGGCGGCGAGACCGCCGACCTGGTGGCCGGCATGGTGCGCTCGCGCTGGTCGCAGTCGCGTGACCTGGTGGACTCCCTGGAGGAGCTCGCCAACCTCGCCGACCTGACCGGCGCGCAGCAGGCCGGTGCGCTGGACAACGTCGAGGACGAGCTCTTCCGGTTCGGCCGGATCGTCGCGTCGAGCACCCAGCTGCGGGCGGCGCTCACCGACCGCGCCGCCACGGGCACGGCCAAGAGCGAGCTGCTGCGCAGCCTGCTCGGCGGTCGCGCCGAGGACGTGACGGAGCGGCTCATCGAGCGCCTTGTGACCGCGCCGCGCGGACGTAGCCTGGAAGAGGGAATCGAGTCCCTCTCCAAGCTGGCCGCGGAACGACGCGACCGCATGGTGGCCATCGTCACTTCGGCTGTTCCGCTCTCGGACCAGCAGAAGCAGCGTCTCGGCGCCGCCCTGGTCAAGGTGTACGGACGCCAGATGCACCTCAACCTCGACGTGGACCCCGAGGTCCTCGGCGGGATCACCGTCCAGGTGGGCGACGAGGTCATCAACGGCAGCATCGCGGACCGCATCGAGGAAGCCGGCCGCCGCGTGGCCGGCCAGTAACTCAACACGCACGAAATACGGCCCTAGTTGGGCCGTGCAGAGGATTCCTGGGGGCTGACCCCAGACCCCCCAAGAAAACTTCGGGCCCAACAAGGAGAGCAGGGAACCCAGATGGCGGAGCTCACGATCCGGCCGGAGGAGATCCGGGACGCGCTGGAGAACTTTGTCCAGGCGTACAAGCCGGACGCGGCCTCGCGCGAGGAGGTCGGTACGGTCACCGTCGCCGGCGACGGTATTGCCAAGGTCGAGGGCCTCCCCTCGGCGATGGCGAACGAGCTGCTGAAGTTCGAGGACGGCACCCTCGGTCTCGCGCTGAACCTGGAAGAGCGCGAGATCGGCGCCGTCGTCCTCGGCGAGTTCAGCGGTATCGAGGAGGGCCAGCCGGTGCAGCGCACCGGTGAGGTGCTCTCCGTCGCCGTGGGCGAGGGTTACCTCGGCCGCGTCGTCGACCCGCTCGGCAACCCGATCGACGGCCTCGGCGAGATCGAGACCAGCGGACGTCGCGCCCTCGAGCTGCAGGCACCGGGCGTCATGGCCCGTAAGTCGGTGCACGAGCCGATGGAGACCGGCTACAAGGCCGTCGACGCGATGACCCCGATCGGCCGTGGTCAGCGTCAGCTGATCATCGGTGACCGCCAGACCGGCAAGACCGCCCTGGCCGTCGACACGATCATCAACCAGCGTGACAACTGGCGCACGGGCGACGTGAACAAGCAGGTGCGCTGCATCTACGTCGCCATCGGTCAGAAGGGCTCCACCATCGCCTCCGTGCGCGGTGCCCTGGAAGAGGCCGGCGCGCTGGAGTACACGACCATCGTCGCCGCCCCGGCGTCCGACCCGGCCGGCTTCAAGTACCTGGCGCCGTACACCGGCTCGGCCATCGGCCAGCACTGGATGTACGAGGGCAAGCACGTCCTCATCGTCTTCGACGACCTCTCGAAGCAGGCCGACGCCTACCGCGCCGTGTCCCTGCTGCTGCGCCGCCCGCCGGGGCGCGAGGCCTACCCCGGTGACGTCTTCTACCTGCACTCGCGTCTGCTGGAGCGCTGCGCGAAGCTCTCCGACGAGCTGGGCAAGGGCTCGATGACGGGTCTGCCGATCGTCGAGACCAAGGCGAACGACGTGTCGGCGTTCATCCCGACCAACGTCATCTCCATCACCGACGGCCAGTGCTTCCTGGAGTCGGACCTCTTCAACGCCGGTCAGCGCCCCGCGCTGAACGTCGGTATCTCCGTCTCCCGAGTCGGTGGTTCCGCGCAGCACAAGGCGATGAAGCAGGTCTCCGGCCGGCTGCGCGTGGACCTCGCCCAGTTCCGTGAGCTGGAGGCGTTCGCCGCCTTCGGTTCCGACCTGGACGCCGCGTCGAAGGCGCAGCTCGAGCGCGGCCAGCGCATGGTCGAACTGCTCAAGCAGCCGCAGTACGAGCCGATGGCGACCGAGGACCAGGTCGTCTCCGTGTGGGCCGGTACCACTGGTCGCATGGACGACGTCCCGGTGGGCGACATCCGCCGCTTCGAGAAGGAGCTCCTCGAGTACCTGCACCGCAAGGAGCAGGGCCTCATGACCTCCATCAAGGAGGGCGGCAAGATGTCGGACGACACCCTCCAGGCCGTCGGCGACGCCATCGTGGAATTCAAGAAGCAGTTCGAGACCTCGGACGGGAAGCTTCTCGGCGAGGACGCTCCGGCCGCCGCCAAGTGACGTAAGGAAGGGACCTGACTCATGGGAGCTCAGCTCCGGGTCTACAAGCGTCGCATCCGATCCGTCACCGCGACCAAGAAGATCACCAAGGCGATGGAGATGATCGCCGCCTCGCGCGTCGTCAAGGCGCAGCGCAAGGTGGCGGCCTCCACGCCGTACGCGACCGAGCTCACCCGCGCGGTCACGGCGGTCGGCACTGGGTCGAACACGAAGCACCCGCTGACGACCGAGGCCGAGACGCCGACCCGTACCGCGGTTCTGCTCCTCACGAGCGACCGCGGTCTGGCCGGCGCCTTCAACTCGAACGCCATCAAGGCCGCGGAGCAGCTGACCGCGCGCCTGGAGGCCGAGGGCAAGGAGGTCGACACGTACATCGTCGGCCGCCGCGGTCTGTCCCACTACAACTTCCGCGAGCGCAAGGTCGTGGAGTCGTGGTCGGGCTTCACCGATGAGCCCACGTACGCGGATGCCAAGAAGGTCGCGGCGCCGCTGATCGAGGCGATCGAGAAGGAGACGGCGGAGGGCGGCGTGGACGAGCTCCACATCGTCTACACCGAGTTCGTCTCGATGATGACGCAGACGGCCATCGACGGCCGCCTGCTTCCGCTCAGCCTCGAAGAGGTGGCCGAGGAGAAGCCCGCCAAGGGCGAGATCCTTCCGCTGTACGACTTCGAGCCGTCGGCGGAGGACGTCCTCGACGCCCTGCTGCCGCGGTACGTCGAGAGCCGTATCTACAACGCGCTGCTCCAGTCGGCTGCCTCCAAGCACGCCGCCACGCGCCGCGCGATGAAGTCGGCGACCGACAACGCCGGGGATCTGATCAACAGCCTCTCCCGGCTTGCCAACGCGGCCCGCCAGGCCGAAATCACCCAGGAAATCAGCGAGATCGTCGGCGGCACAGCAGCGCTGGCCGACGCGACCGCGGGGAGTGACAAGTAATGACGACCACTGTTGAGACGGCCGTTGCCACGGGCCGCGTCGCCCGGGTGATCGGCCCGGTCGTCGACGTGGAGTTCCCCGTCGACGCGATGCCGGAGATCTACAACGCCCTCCACGTCCAGGTCGACGACCCGGAGACCGCGGGCGGCCGCAAGACGCTGACCCTCGAGGTCGCCCAGCACCTGGGTGACGGCGTGGTCCGCTCCATCTCGATGCAGCCCACCGACGGCCTGGTCCGCCAGGCCCCGGTGACCAACACCGGCAAGGGCATCTCGGTGCCGGTCGGTGACGTCACCAAGGGCCGTGTGTTCAACACGCTCGGCGAGGTCCTCAACGACGACCCGTCGACCGTCGCGGACGCCGAGCGCTGGACGATCCACCGCAAGGCCCCGGCCTTCGACCAGCTCGAGTCCAAGACCGAGATGTTCGAGACCGGCCTGAAGGTCGTCGACCTCCTCACCCCGTACGTCAAGGGTGGAAAGATCGGTCTGTTCGGTGGTGCCGGTGTCGGCAAGACCGTTCTGATCCAGGAAATGATCGTCCGTGTGGCCAAGCTGCACGACGGTGTCTCCGTCTTCGCCGGTGTCGGCGAGCGCACCCGTGAGGGCAACGACCTCATGGTCGAGATGGAGGAGGCCGGCGTTCTCGACAAGACCGCGCTGGTCTTCGGCCAGATGGACGAGCCGCCGGGCACGCGTCTGCGCGTCGCCCTGGCCGGTCTGACCATGGCGGAGTACTTCCGCGATGTGCAGAAGCAGGACGTGCTGTTCTTCATCGACAACATCTTCCGCTTCACGCAGGCCGGTTCCGAGGTCTCGACCCTGCTCGGCCGCATGCCCTCCGCGGTGGGTTACCAGCCGAACCTGGCCGACGAGATGGGTCTCCTCCAGGAGCGCATCACCTCGACCCGTGGTCACTCGATCACCTCGATGCAGGCGATCTACGTCCCCGCGGACGACCTGACCGACCCGGCCCCGGCCACCACCTTCGCCCACCTCGACGCGACGACGGTTCTCTCCCGTCCGATCTCCGAGAAGGGCATCTACCCGGCCGTGGACCCGCTGGACTCCACGTCCCGCATCCTGGACCCGCGCTATATCGCGCAGGACCACTACGAGGCCGCGATGCGCGTGAAGGGGATCCTGCAGAAGTACAAGGACCTCCAGGACATCATCGCGATCCTCGGCATCGACGAGCTGAGCGAGGAAGACAAGCTCGTCGTCGCCCGCGCCCGTCGCGTGGAGCGCTTCCTGTCGCAGAACACGCACGCCGCCAAGCAGTTCACCGGCGTGGACGGCTCGGACGTGTCCCTCGACGAGTCGATCGCGGCCTTCAACGCGATCTGCGACGGCGAGTACGACCACTTCCCCGAGCAGGCCTTCTTCATGTGCGGTGGTCTCGAGGACCTCAAGAAGAACGCCAAGGAGCTCGGCGTCTCCTGAGCCGCGCAGCTCAACTCCGGAGAGGGGCGGGTCACACCCGCGGGGGCAGTGTCCCGCCCTTCTCCGTACGCCCACTAGAATTTGACCCAACACCCGGCGAAGCCGCCGGGTGGTGACCCGAGGAGCCACCCTTGGCTGCTGAGCTGCATGTCGAGCTGGTCGCCGCGGACCGCAGTGTCTGGTCCGGCGAGGCCACCCTGGTCGTCGCGCGCACCACGTCCGGCGACATCGGCGTCATGCCCGGTCACCAGCCGCTGCTCGGTGTGCTGGAGTCGGGCCCGGTGACCATTCGTACGAGCGATGGCGGCACGGTCGTCGCCGCTGTCCACGGGGGATTCATCTCCTTCGCGGACGACAAGCTGTCGCTGCTGGCCGAGATCGCGGAGCTGTCCGACGAGATCGACGTCCAGCGTGCGGAGCGGGCGCTGGAGCGCGCGAAGTCGGAGGCCGACGCCTCCGCCGAGCGGCGCGCCGACGTCCGACTGCGTGCGGTGGCGGCGCGCTGACCCCAGCGCGCGGCGTAACGTGACTCAGCCGCGGCCAGGTCCGGGAAGACTCCGGACCGGGTCGCGGCTGAGGCAATGCGGGTGCAATGTATTGGTCCGTTGTCGGTCGGTCGACCGACAGTAGAGGCGAGGAGGTCGGTGCCGATGATCCTCACTCTGCTCGTGTGCGGACTTGCTTTGATCGCGCTGGTTCTGGTGGGGCTCTTCGTCTTCGGACTGCGCCGCCGGCTGATCCAGCGTTCCGGCGGAACGTTCGACTGCTCCCTGCGCTGGGACGCGCCCGAGAAGGGCGACACCTCCGGCAAGGGCTGGGGGTACGGCGTCGCCCGCTACAACGGTGACCGCGTCGAGTGGTACCGCGTCTTCTCCTACGCTCCCCGCCCGCGCCGCGTCCTGGAGCGCTCGGCGATCGAGGTCGTCGACCGCCGCGCCCCGGACGGCGAGGAGGAGCTGGCCCTGCTCTCCGACGCCATCGTCCTGGGCTGCCTGCACCGTGGCGTCCGCCTGGAGCTGGCGATGAGCGAGGACGCGCTGACGGGCTTCCTGGCCTGGCTGGAGGCGGCGCCTCCCGGCCAACGTGTCAATGTGGCGTGAGTGAAGCCCCTGAAAGGGGCGCGGGGAACGGCGCGACCAGCCACAAACAACCCGCAGAACACAAAGAAGCCGGGGAGACAGGGGGCGATCCTGTCTCCCCGGCTTCGTTCCGGGGGGGTACGGACTACTTCAGTCCGTCATTGATGGCAGTCACCAACTCACCGTTGGCCGTATCCCCACTGAACTCCCAGAAGAACGCACCGCCGAGCCCCTGCTCCTTGGCCCAGGTCATCTTGGAACGAACAGTCGACGGGGTGTCGTACGACCACCAGTTCGTACCGCAGTGCGCATACGCCGTACCGGCGACGGTCCCATTAGAGGGGCAGGAGTTCTTCAGCACCTTGTAGTCCTCGATGCCCGCCTCATACGTGCCCGGCGCCGCGCCCGTCGCGGAGCCTCCCGGCTCCTTCTGGGTGACACCGGTCCACCCGCGCCCGTAGAAGCCGATGCCGAGCAGCAGCTTGGCGGAGGGCACTCCCTTGGCCTTCAGCTTGGCGATCGCGGCGGCCGAGTTGAAGCCCTCCTGCGGGATACCGGCGTAGGAGGTGAGCGGCGAGTGCGGCGCGGTCGGGCCCTTCGCCGCCCACGCGCCGAAGAAGTCGTACGTCATCACGTTGTACCAGTCGGCGTACTGCGCCGCGCCCCCGTAGTCCGCGGCGTCGATCTTGCCGCCGTTGGAGCCGTCCGCGGTGATGGCGGCGGTGACGAGGTTCTTGGCGCCGAACTCGTTGCGGAACGCCTGCATCATCGTCTTGAAGACGGCCGGGCCCGAGGTGTCGCAGGTCAGGCCGCAGGCGTTCGGGTACTCCCAGTCCAGGTCGACGCCGTCGAAGACGTCGGCCCAGCGCGGGTCCTCGACCAGGTCGTGGCAGGACTTGGCGAAGGCCGCCGGGTTCTTCATGGCGTCGGTGAAGCCGCCGGACCAGGTCCAGCCGCCGAAGGACCAGAGGATCTTGATGTGCGGGTACTTGGCCTTGAGCTTGCGCAGCTGGTTGAAGTTGCCGCGCAGGGGCTGGTCCCAGGTGTCGGCCACGCCGTCCACGGACTGGTCGGCCGTGTACGCCTTGTCGGTCGCCGCGTAGGCGTCGCCCATGGTGCACTTGCCGTTCTGGACGTTGCCGAAGCTGTAGTTGATGTGGGTGATCTTGGCGGCCGAGCCGGAGGTCGCGATGTTCTTCGCGTGGTAGTTGCGCTGGTAGACGCCCCACTCGGTGAAGTAGCCGAGCTTGACCTTGTCGCCGGGGCCGGGGCCCGGGTCGCCGCCGCCCGTGGTGCGGACCTTGACGGCGCCGCTGGCGGGACCGGTCTGGTCGGCGGTGTCGCGGGCCTGGACGGTGTACGAGTAGTCCGTGCCCGCGGTCAGCCCGCTGTCGCTGTACGAGGTGCCCGTCACCGTGCCGACCTTGGCGCCGTCGCGCAGGACGTCGTAGTTCTTGACGCCCTTGTCGTCGGTGGCGGCCTTCCAGTCGAGCTTCACCGAGGTGTCGGTGACGCCGGACGCGGTCGGGGTGCCGGGGGCGCTCGGCGGGTTGTCGCCGGGGACGCTGCCGCCGTCACAGCTGCCGCCGTTGAGGGTGCACTTGGAGGGGGCGCCGGGGCCCGTGCCGTTGAAGCCGAAGGAGACCGAGGCGCCGGGGGCGAGCGTCCCGTTCCAGGAGAGGTTCTTGCCGGTCCAGCGGGTGCCGGAGTTGGTGACGGTGGCGTCCCAGGCCGAGGTCACCTTGGTGTCGGCGGGGAAGTCCCACTGGACGTTCCAGGAGCTGAGCGTGGTGGTGCCGGTGTTCTTGATGGTCCACTTGCCCTCGAAGCCGTTGCCCCAGTCCTGGGTCTTGGCGTAGGTGGCGGTGGCCTCGGGGGCGGCGTCGGGGGCCGCCTCGGCGGGAGCACCGAGGGCGACCAGGGTGGCGATCGGCAGCAGCAGCGTGGTCAGTCCGGCCACTGCTCGGTGCCTGAGTCTGAGTCTTGGGCCTGTGCTGCCCGTGGTGCTCTGTGTGAAGCGCACGAGGTGCTCCTCGGGTGAGATCCGGGGGTTCGGGGGTGGGACCCTGCGCCGCCCGTGAGCACGCAAAGACGTGGGGAGTGCTCACCGCAGTGCGGTGAGAATAGAAAGGTCTGGACCAACGGTCAAGAGGTTGAACCACTGACCGGATCGCTCCGGCGCCGCACGGGCCGGGCGCCGACGGGTGACTTTCAGACACCCAACTCCTGCGCCAGGACGGCCGCTTGGACCCGGCTGCGCAGCTCCAGCTTGGCGAGCATCCGGCTCACGTGCGTCTTCACCGTCGCCTCCGCCATGGAGAGCCGGGCCGCGATCTCCGCGTTCGACAGGCCCTCGCCGATGCAGGACAAGACCTCGCGCTCGCGCCGCGTCAGGCTCTGCAGGACGGCCGGGTCCGGCCCGTTCTCCCTGCGTACGGCCTTCGGCGGGGCCGCGAACTCGGCGATCAGACGGCGGGTGACGGCCGGGGCGATCAGGCCCTCGCCGCGCGCGACCGTACGGACCCCTTCCAGGAGGTCCTTCGCCTCGGTGTTCTTCAGGAGGAACCCCGAGGCGCCCGCCCGCAGCGCCCCGAAGACGTACTCGTCGAGATCGAAGGTGGTCAGGACGAGGACGTCCGCGAGCTGCTCGGAGACGACCTGGCGCGTTGCCGACACCCCGTCGAGGCGCGGCATCTGGATGTCCATCAGGACCAGATCGGGACGGAGTTCGCGGGCGAGCGCCACGGCCTGCTCGCCGTCCGCCGCCTCACCGACCACCTCGATGTCGGCCGCGCTGCGCAGGATCAGGACGAGTCCCGCCCGTACGGCTGACTGGTCCTCGGCGACTAGTACCCGGATCATTCCTTGGCTCCTTCGTCCGCGGGGTCGACCGGCAGGGTCACGGAGACGATCCAGACCTTGCCGCCGCCCTCGGTCATGGGGCTGGTCTCGGGGCCCGACTCGAAGGTGCCGCCGAGCAGTTCGGTGCGTTCGCGCATGCCGACGAGCCCGGCCCCCGAGCCGGGCGCGCGGGGGCCCGTCGGGTCGTCGTAGGGGCTGGTCACGCGGACGGTCAGGGCGCGCGGCGCCTGGACGAGCGAGACGGTGACGCGGCCCGGGGATGCGTGCTTGAGGGCGTTGGTCAGGGACTCCTGGACGATGCGGTACGCCGCCAGCTCGACCGGCGCGGGCAGCTTCGGGCCCTGCGGGTCGCGGACGTCGTCGAGCGTGATGTCCAGGCCGTCCCTCCGGGCGCCCGCGAGGAGGGCGCCGAGGCCGTCGAGGGTGGGGGCCGCGGCCGGTTCCAGGTCGCCGCTGTCGTCGCGCAGGATGCCGATGAGGCGGCGCATCTCGGCCAGCCCCTCGACGCTGTTCTCCCGGATGACGGCGAGGGCGTCCTGGCTGGTCTTGGGGTCGTCCAGGGAGAGGGCGGCCGTGGAGTGGATGGCGATCGCGGAGAGGTGGTTGGCGACCATGTCGTGCAGCTCGCGGGCCATCCTGGCGCGCTCGGCGGTGACGGCCTGGACGCGGTCCATCTCGGCGAGCAGCGCGGTCTGCTCGGCCCGCAGCTTCGCCGCGGCGGTCGCCTCGCGGTGGTTGCGCACCAGGACGCCGGTGGTGGCGGGCGCGAAGGAGATCGCGGCGGTGACGGCGCCGATCAGGACCGCCTCCGGCTCCCGGAACCACGCGAAAAACCCGACGGTGGCCGCCACCGTCACCAGGCCCGTGGTGACCGGGATGCGCCGGGCGGCGGCCGGGGTGCCGTAGACCACGGCCGCGTACACCACGTCCGTGAACATCAGGATCGACGCGAGGTTGCCCGCGGTGAACTGGTCCGCCACCACGGCGAGGGTGCCGACGGCCAGGGCGAGCTGCGGTCTGCTGCTGCGCAGCAGCTCCATGCCGACGAGGGTGGCCATGGGGACCAGCGCCCAGTCGATGCCGAGCGGTCTGCCGATCTGTGAGTGCAGCCCGAGCGCCCACAGCGCGAGCCCGCACAGCAGGCTGCCCACGGCGATGCGTACGTCGACGCGCTGGGGGCGGGGGAGGGACACGGCCATGCCCTCCATCCAACACGGCGGGGCGGCGCCACGCGTGATCCCCGGGGAGGAAGCGCCCGGTACATCGAAGGATGCAGTGCCACTTCGTCACTGGCGACGATGATCGGGGCCCGGCCCGGCGGGAGCCTTGAGAGGTGACCGAGAGGAGCGAGCCGTGATCGTCACGCTGATCATCATCTGCGAGGTCGGATTCTGGGTGCTGCTGGCCGCGGGCCTCGCCGCCCGCTATCTGCTGCGGATGCCGCGCCCCGGCCTCGCGCTCCTGCTGTGCGAGCCGCTGCTGGAGGTCCTGCTGCTCGTCGTGACCGCCGTCGACCTGAGGAACGGCGCCGACCCGAGCTGGAAGCACGGCCTCGCCGCGGTCTACATCGGCTACACCGTCGGGCACGGCCACCGCACGGTGAAGTGGCTCGACGGCCACGCGGCGCACCGCTTCCACGGCATGCCGCTGCCGCGCCCGCCGCGCTACGGCAAGGCCCGCGCCCTGCACGAGGCCAAGATCTGGCTCGGTACCGCCGTCGCGGCGGTGGTCGCGACCGGGCTGCTGCTGCTCGCCATGTGGTACGTGGACGACCCGGCCCGCACCTCGTCGCTGGAGGCGTGGATGCACACGGCCTGGCGGACGGCGGGCATCCACGGCCTGGTCGCGCTGAGCTACGCGGTGTTCCCGAGGCGGGACCCGGCCCCGGCGCCGGGGGAGCGGGACGGGGACCGGCCCCTCACGAGGACCTGACGGGCCCTAGCGCTCGCCGCCCGGCACCCACAGCACGTCCCCCAGCTCCTTGTTGGCCGTACGGGCCAGGATGAACAGGAGGTCGGAGAGGCGGTTGAGGTAGGTGGCGGTCAGTGGGTTCATGGTCTCGCCGTGGGTCTCGAACGCCGCCCACGTGGACCGCTCGGCCCGCCGCACCACCGTGCACGCCTGGTGCAGCAGCGCGGCGCCCGGCGTGCCGCCCGGCAGGATGAAGCTGCGCAGCTTCTCCAGCTCTTCCAGGAAGCGGTCGCAGTCGGCCTCCAGCTTGTCGATGTAACTCTGCTCGACGCGCAGCGGCGGATACTCCGGGTCCTCGACGACCGGCGTGGACAGGTCGGCGCCCACGTCGAAGAGGTCGTTCTGGACCCGTACGAGGACCTTCACGACCTCCTCGTCGAGCCGGCCGAGCGCGATCGCCGTGCCGATGGCCGCGTTGGCCTCGTTGGCGTCGGCGTACGCCCCGATCCGCGGGTCGGTCTTGGCGGTGCGGCTCATGTCGCCGAGGGCTGTGGTGCCCTGGTCGCCGGTCCTGGTGTAGATGCGCGTCAGATTGACCATGCGGGCCAGCGTAGTCAGAAGGGCATGCGGCCCCGGGCCCGGCGGCCTGCGGAACCGCTGTGGCCCACCGCCTTGGAGCTGCTGCGGAAGGGCTTGCTGAAGATCCGGCCGAGGATGCCGGGGGCCTTGCCGCCGGCGCGCGAACCGGCTCCCAGGGTGCGCTGGGTGCCGCGTTCGGGGTGCCGGGAGAGGCGGGGGACGAGGAAGGCGAGGACGGCCAGGACGACGCAGACGGCGACGATACCGACAACCATCATGACGGGCTCCTTGCGGTGGGGTATGTCTGCCGTGTGCCCCGCCGGCCACGGCCCATGCGCCGACCGCGGCCCGCCCGTGCGGCGGGGGTACAGTCGGCTCGCCGCTCAGCCCGTGCCGGACCGGGCGCCGCGGCCCGACGCTTCCTCGTCGTGTTCCGGCCAGGGAATGCCATGACCCGTACGCAGGAGTCCGCCGAGCCGGCCTCGGAGGCCACCAGAGCGCCCGCTCGCCCGGCCGTGCCGGATCGCGTCGCGCGGATACGGCGGCGCCTGGAGCGGCTGATCGGCATCGCGGCGACCGAGGGCAACGCGCTGACCGTCCTGCGCAACGGCGACGAGATCTTCGCCGCCATGCTGGCCGCGATCCACTCCGCCGAGCACACGGTCGACATGATGACCTTCGTCTACTGGAAGGGCGACATCGCCCGCCGGTTCGCCGACGCCCTCGCGGAGCGGGCGCGCGCCGGGCTGCGGGTGCGGCTGCTCCTCGACGGTTTCGGCAGCCGGCTGATCGAGGGCGAGCAGTTGCGGGTGATGGAGCAGGCCGGGGTGCAGGTGACGTGGTTCCGCAAGCCGCTGCACCTGTCGCCCCTCAAGCAGAACCACCGCTGTCACCGCAAGGTCCTCGTCGTCGACGAGGAGACCGCCTTCACCGGCGGGGTGGGCATCGCCGAGGAGTGGTGCGGCGACGCCCGTAACCCCGACGAGTGGCGCGACACCCACGTCGAGGTCCACGGCCCCGCGGTGGACGGGATCGCCGCGGCGTTCGCGCAGAACTGGGCCGAGTGCCACGGAGAACTCTTCGACGACCAGGACCGGTTCATCAGACACCGGTCCCAGGGCGACGCCATCGTGCAGGTGGTGCGCGGCTCGGCCAGCTTCGGCTGGCAGGACATGCAGACCCTGATCCGCGTCATGCTGGAGTCCGCCGAGGAACGCTTCCGGCTGGCCACGGCCTACTTCTCCCCGGACGCGTACTTCATCGAGCTGCTCTGCGCCACCGCGCGGCGCGGGGTCGAGGTGGAGATCGTGCTGCCCGGGCCGCACACCGACAAGCGGGTCTGCCGGCTGGCCGGGCAGCACTACTACGAGGAACTCATCCGCTGCGGCGTGCGGATCTATGAGTACCAGCCGACGATGATGCACGCCAAGGTCATCACCGTCGACGGCGTCGCCGCTCTGATCGGCTCGACCAACTTCAACCGCCGCTCCCTCGATCACGACGAGGAGGTCATGCTCGCCGTCCTGGACCAGGAGTTCACCGCGACGCTGGACGGGCACTTCGACGAGGACGTGCGGGCCAGCGAGCTGATCCGGGAGGGCCGGTGGAAGAGACGTTCCCTCCTCCAGCGCGCCAGTGAGCTGAGCGTCCGGCCCATCCGCCGGTTCCTGTGAGGCCTGCGCCCGGTTCCTGTGAGGCCTACGCCCCGGCCCGCTGGAAGACGCGCGTGCCCACCGTGACGGAGAGCAGCACGAAGGCGAGCGCCATCAGGACGCCGTACAGCATGGTCGTGCTCGCGTAGTCGCCCACGTATCCGGCCCGCACCGCGTCGACGAGGTAGCGGAACGGCATGAAGTGCGACAGGACGTCCAGCCAGGTGGGCGCGAGCGCCATCGGCAGCATTAGGCCGGAGAGCAGCATCGAGGGCATGCTGACGGCGTTCACCGCGGGCCCGAACTCGTGCGCCTTGGAGACCTTCATGGCGAGCGCGTACGACAGTGAGGCGAGCCCGGCGGTCAGCACCGCCACGAACGCGAAGCCGATGAGGATGCCGCCGAGCGGCGCCCTGAGCCCCATCACCAGCGCGGCGAGCACCAGCAGCACCGCCTGGAAGACGAAGAGCGCGGCGTCGCGCAGGACCCGGCCGAGCAGCAGCGCGAGGCGGCTGACGGGGGTCACCCGCAGCCGCTCCACCACCCCGAACTGCTTCTCGATGATGAGCGCGAAGCCGCTGAACGTCGCCCCGAACAGGCCGAGTTGGAGCAGCAGGCCCGGCACGAGCACCTGCCAGGAGTCGCCCTTGGAGCCGAGCGGCAGGTCGGTGAGGAGCGGCCCGAAGAACAGCAGGTAGAGCAGGGGCGTCAGGACGCCGAAGAGGATCTGGAACTTGGAGCGCAGGGTCTGCCGGGCGTACCGCCCGAAGATGAGCGCGGTGTCGGAGAGCAGTGCGGGCATCGGTGGGGTCCTGGGGTGTCAGACGGCGACGGGGGCCGTGTCGTTGGGCGCGGGGGCGCGCCCGGTGATGGCGAGGAAGGTGTCCTGGAGTGAGGCGTCGATCGAGCCGCCGTACCGGAGCTTGAGCGCGCTCGGCGTGCCCTCGGCGACCACCACGCCCTTGTCGACGACGACCAGGCGGTCGGAGAGCGCGTCGGCCTCGTCCAGGTAGTGCGTGGTGAGGAAGACCGTGGTGCCGTACTCGTCGCGCAGCTTGCGCACCAGCTTCCACAGGTCGGCGCGGCTGCCCGGGTCGAGCCCCGTGGTCGGCTCGTCCAGGAAGAGCACCTCGGGCCGGTGCGTGAGCCCGAGGGCGATGTCCAGGCGCCGCCGCTGGCCGCCGGAGAGCGCGGCGCAGGGGCGCTCCATCAGCTCCGTCAGGCCGAGGTCGCGCGCCAGCTCGTCGGCGCGGGCGATGGCCTCGCCCTTCGTCAGGCGGTAGAGGCGGCCCTGGGTGATCAGCTCCTCGCGTACGGAGATGCTCAGGTCGACGCCGCCGGACTGGGCGACATAGCCGATCTTGCGCCGGACGCCCGCCGGGTCCTTGGCCAGGTCGCAGCCCGCGACGGTGGCGGCGCCCCCGGTGGGCGGGAGCAGCGTGGTCAGCATGCGCAGCGTGGTGGTCTTGCCCGCGCCGTTCGGCCCGAGGAAGCCGAGGATCTCGCCCGGCCGGACGGTCAGGTCGATGCCGCGCACGGCATGAACGGGCCCGGTGCTGCTCCGGAAGGTCCGGGTGAGCCCGGCGGTGCTGATGATTGCCATGACGACCACAAAAACAGAGTCCATGAAATTTTGCAATCGCACCAAGTTTTCAGGGGGTGCAAAATTTCATGGTGACCAGTGAGGCCTACGATGAGGTCATGACCGAGGGGCTCAGGGAGCGCAAGAAGCGCCAGACCAAGCAGCGGATCTCCGACATCGCGACGGGGCTCTTCCTGGAGCGCGGCTTCGTCACGGTGACCATCGCGGACATCGCCGACGCGGCGGACGTCTCCGTCAACACGGTCTACAACTACTTCCCGGCCAAGGAGGACCTCTTCCTCGACCGGGGCGCGGACGCCGTCGACCGGCTCTCCCGCCACGTACGCGGCCGCCGCGAGGGCGAGTCCGCGGCCGACGCCGTCCTGCGCGAGCTGCGCACGGACGTCGAGAGCGCCTCACCGGCCGTCGGGCTCTTCCCCGGCTGGGCCGACTTCATGAAGGTCATCACCGACGCGCCGCCGCTGCGCTCCCGGCTCTGGGCGATCCAGCAGGAGGCCCTGGACACCCTCACCAGGACCCTCGCCGAGGAGACGGGCGCCGCCGGCGGCGACCCGCTGCCCGCGCTCGTCGCGGGGCAGCTCTCCTGGCTCCACAGCACGCTCATGAGCTGGATCGGCGACGAGATGGCCAAGTCCCGGGAGGTCGCCGAGGTCTCCCGCGAGGCCCTCGGCCTGCTCGACGAGATGGAGTCCCTCCTCGGCGAACGGGTCCTCAACTACGCGGTGCGCGCCACCGGGTGAGGCGTATGCGCCACCGGGTGACGCGTATCAGTGTGATGTCCGTCAGTTGAGACGTGACGCGCATCTCTTCGCCGCCACAGGCGCCCTCACGGCCGCTAATGTCCGCTGCAGAGGCATACGTAAACAGCGTGTAAGCCAAGCGTGATAAGCGGTAGGGGAGTCGGAACAGTGGCACGGAAGCTCGCCGTCATCGGAGCCGGACTCATGGGGTCCGGTATCGCTCAGGTCTCCGCCCAGGCGGGCTGGGACGTCGTCCTGCGCGACGTCACCGACGAGGCCCTGACCCGTGGCACCGACGGCATCAAGGCGTCGTACGACAAGTTCGTGAGCAAGGGCAAGCTCGCGGCCGAGGACGCCGAGGCCGCGCTCGGGCGCATCGCCACGACCACCGACATGGACGCCGTCGCCGACGCCGACATCGTCGTCGAGGCCGTCTTCGAGAAGCTGGAGGTCAAGCACGAGATCTTCCGCACGCTCGACAAGCTCGTGCGCGACGACGCCGTGCTCGCCTCCAACACCTCCGCCATCCCGATCACCAAGATCGCGGCCGTGACGCAGCGTCCGGAGCGGGTCGTGGGCGCCCACTTCTTCTCGCCGGTCCCGATGATGCAGCTGTGCGAACTGGTGCGCGGCTACAAGACCAGTGACGACACGCTCGCCCGCACCAGGGAGTTCGCCGAGTCCGTCGGCAAGACCTGCATCGTCGTCAACCGCGACGTCGCCGGCTTCGTGACGACTCGTCTGATCTCCGCGCTCGTCGTCGAGGCCGCCAAGCTCTACGAGTCGGGCGTCGCCACCGCCGAGGACATCGACATCGCCTGCAAGCTCGGCTTCGGCCACGCCATGGGCCCGCTCGCGACCGCCGACCTCACCGGCGTCGACATCCTGCTCCACGCCACCAGCAACATCTACACCGAGTCCCAGGACGAGAAGTTCGCGCCGCCGGAGCTGATGCGCCGGATGGTTGACGCCGGTGACATCGGCCGCAAGAGCGGGCAGGGCTTCTACAAGCACTGAGCGGGTACTGACGTACGCCGTCTGACGCCTCGTCCGACGATTCGTCACCTCCTGGGTCACCCCTCGGAGTGAATTCGGTATCGGTTCGCTTACAGACGGCAACTTCCTCGCCCACGCGGCAGTCAGTTGCAGTGACATACGCAGACGCCTTACGGATCAGACGTCACAGCAGACGCAGTCGCAGCAGACACAGCACTCTTGGGGAGCGCATATGCACATCAGGGGCGACCAGGCCCAGCTGGTCGTCGGGGGGCGCCTCGACGTACGTAGCGCGGCGGACGCCCGAACGGTCCTGCACTCGGCCGTCGACGACGGAGCCGGCGACCTGGTGCTCGACCTTTCCGAACTCGACTCGTGGGACGCCACGGGACTCGGCGTCATCATGGGCGCGCACCGCCGCGCCGGGCGGTGCGGACGCCGGCTCGTCCTGCGCCATGTGCCGCCACAGATGCAGCGCCTCCTCGTCGCGACGAGACTGCACCGCATCCTCGCCATCGAGGGCGGCATCGGTGTCGAATCGCTCCCCAGAGCCTGAACGGCACCTCACGCACAATCCTCACGAGACTGTGACGTCTCGGGCGGGACGGCACCCCGCCCTCCCGTAGATACTGGGCGAAGGTCTAGGGTTCGGTCGCCCACCGACCAGACGCACCCGCACGGGGGCACCGGACCAGAAGCGACAGCGCAGTGTGCACGCAGGCCGGAGGGGGCTGTGCACACGACGCATCTGGGGGGCTGGGACCATGGACCCGATGAACCGGGGACCCGAAGAGTACGGCCACGACCACGGTGGCGACGATCACGAAGGCTCGGCGCGGCCGCAGCGCCCGCGTGATCCGCTGACGCCCGACTTCGGGCAGCCCGCGCCCGCCCTCGCCCGCACCGTCCAGCTCGTCTCGGGCGACTTCCTGCTCACCGTCAATCCCGTCGACGGCAGCGAGATAGAGCCCTGCCCGCCCGGCGAGCGCCCCGAACGGCCCGCCAAGCGCACCGCCGCCGACCGCGCCGAGCTGCGCCGCGCCGCGATGCCGCCCGTGCCGCCGGGCCCCGCGCTGCCCAGGCTGCCGCTCCTGGAGCGCCAGGAGGAGCGTGAACGGCTCGTACGGCTCCTCGCGCGCGGCCGCTCGGTACGGCTCACCGGACCCGCCGGATCGGGCCGCACAGCGCTTCTCAACGCCGTCGCCGACGACTGCGCGGAGCTCGCGCCCGACGGCGTCATCCGGCTCTGCGGCTACCGCAAGACGCCCGGCGAACTGCTCCACGACCTCTGCGCCGCCGTCTACGACGCGCCCCACTACCGCCCCGAGCGCGCCCTGCTGCTCGAACTCGTCCACGACATCGGCGCCGTCGTCGTCCTCGACGACCTGGAGTTCGGCGGAGCGGGCCTCGACGAACTGCTCGACGCCACACCCGAGTGCGCCTTCCTCCTCGCCACGACGCCCGACGTCGCCGCCCCGTCCGCCGACGCCCACCTCGAAGAGGTCTCCCTCGGCGGCCTCGGCCGCGGCGGCGGCCTGGAGCTCCTTGAGCGCGTCGTGGGCCGCGTCCTGGACGACGAGGAGGCCAACTGGGCGGGCGACCTCTGGTTCGAGTCCGAGGGCCTGCCGCTGCGCTTCGTCCAGGCGGGCGCCCTGCTCCGCCAGCGCGACCAGCTCCTCGCCGACCCGCACGCCTTCGAGGAGTACGGCTACTTCGCCGACACCCCCGTCGACGCGCCCTTCGACACCGACGCCGACGCGGCCCCCGAGATCCCGCTGCCCTCCCTCGCCGACGGAGCCGCGCCCGCGACCCTGCTCGCCGCCCGGCTCAGCCCGTCCGCCCGCGCCACCCTGAAGTTCGCCGTCGCGCTCGGCGGCGAGCTGCCGCACCAGGCCCATCTGCCCGCCCTGGTGGGCGAGACCCACGCCGACGCGGCCCTCGCCGAACTGGTCGGCTGCGCCCTGGTCACCCCCGTCGGCGCCCGCTACCGCCTCGCCGCGGGAGTGCGCACGCAACTGGAGAGCGCCGGATACGCCGACGACGCCGCCGAGCACGCCAGGACCGCCGCCCGGCACTACGCCTGGTGGGCCGGGCACCCCTCGGTCACCCCGGAGCGGGTCGCCGCGGAGGCGGACGCCGTACAGGCCGCCCTCGCCGCCCTGGTCGCCCCGGAGAGCGGCGCCGCGGTGCTGCTCGCCCGCACGGCCGCGCCCGCCTTCGCCGGCGGGCTGCACTGGGGCGCCTGGGAACGCGCCCTGCGCTCGGGCCAGGAGGCGGCACGCAACGCGGGAGAGGTCGCCGAAGAGGCGTACTTCCACCATGAGTTGGGGATCCTCGCACTCTGCGGCGGACAGCTCGACCGGGCCCGCGCCGAGCTGGAGGCCTCCATAGGGCTGCGCGGCGCCCTCGCCGACAAGCGCGGCACGATCTCCGGGCGCAGGGCCCTCGCCCTGGTCGCCGACCGCTCGGGCGCCGCGGTCCCGGGTGGGCGCACGGCGGCGGGCGAGGAGGTCCCCGACGCCCGTCACGAGGAATCGGCGTCGCCGCCCGGAGGCGTCCCGGCCGCCCTCACGCTCCCCGTACCGCCGCCCGCCGAGCCGGACACCCTGGTCACCAGCCGGGTCACGCCCGCCGTGGGCGCGCGCTCCGCGCCGAGCCGCCGCTCCCTCATCAGCGGCACCCGGCGCAACCTCGTCGCCGCGGGCGCCGGAGCCCTGCTCGCCGCCGTCCTCGGCACGGTCGTCACGCTCGGCGCCACGTCCGACGACGACCGCCCCGAGGGCGACCGGGTCAAGACGGAGCAGTCGGCGCGCGAGGACCGCGACGGCGGCGGCCTGAGCGCCGACGAGCCGGGAGAGGGCGCCACGAGCCGCCCCGGCGGCCCCGGCGATGACGGTGTCGTCGGCACCGCGGACGACCCGAAGCCGCCCGCGAGCGGCGGACCCTCGGGCGGGCCGGGCGAGAGCGGGAAGCCGTCGGGCGAGCCCACCGGCACCCCCTCGGGCAAGCCCACCGACAAGCCCACGGACAAGCCGACCGGCAAACCGACGGACAAGCCGACCGACAAACCCACGGACAAGCCCACCGACAAGCCGACCGACAAACCGACGGACCCGCCCACCACGGACGAGCCGACGGACCCGCCGACGACCGACGACCCGCCGCCGAGCGACGACCCGCCCACGTCGCCCGACACCTCGCCCGACACGTCGCCCGGCACCTCGGACTCGGCGAGCGCGTCGTAACAGCACAGTCCTCACGCCACAAGGGGCCGGGTCCACCCGGACCCGGCCCCTCACCCGCGTGTGATGTCTCTCAGAACAGCCGCAGCTTGTCGTCCTCGATGCCGCGCAGCGCGTTGTAGTCGAGGACGGTGCAGCCGATGCCGCGGTCCGTGGCGAGGACGCGGGCCTGCGGCTTGATCTCCTGGGCGGCGAAGATGCCCCTGACGGGCGCCAGGTGCGGGTCGCGGTTCAACAGCTCCAGATAGCGGGTCAGTTGCTCGACACCGTCGATCTCGCCGCGCCGCTTGATCTCCACGGCGACCGTCTGCCCGTCGGCGTCCCGACAGAGGATGTCGACCGGGCCGATCGCCGTCATGTACTCGCGGCGGATGAGCGAATATCCCTCACCGAGTGTCTCGATACGGTCGGCGAGCAGCTCCTGAAGGTGTGCTTCCACGCCGTCCTTGATGAGGCCGGGGTCGACGCCCAGTTCGTGCGAGGAGTCGTGCAGGACCTCCTCCATCGTGATGATGAGCTTCTCGCCCGCCTTGTTCACGACGGTCCACACACCGGCGTCGTCCCCTGATCCCTCCTTCAACGTGCAGGGCGGGGACATCCAGTTGAGGGGCTTGTAGGCCCTGTCGTCCGCGTGGATCGAGACGCTGCCGTCCGCCTTCACGAGGATCAGGCGGGGCGCCGACGGGAGATGGGCGGTGAGCCGGCCCGCGTAGTCCACGGAGCATCGGGCAATGACGAGACGCATGGGGCGCAACGCTACTCGACCGGGGGCGGTGCACGCGATTCGCCCACCCGGGGCCCCTCGGCGCTCCGGGCGTCGCACGACTTGTCCGGCGATGGACACGTTCGATCCTGGCCGGTTATGCGCCCAATCTCCTGGTGCGGTCACCGCCCGTTGCCTACCGTAGAAGCAGGAGGTCGTCATCCGTGCACGCTGCGTATGCGGACTCCTTCCCTGTCCGTAAGCCCTCGCTTCGCGGGGGTCCGAGAGGAGTACCCATGTCGCTCGACGTCTCACCGGCACTGTTGGAACAGGCCGAGCGAGGCGAGGTGGACGAAGCAGCATTCGTCGACTGCGTCCGGACCTCCCTGCCTTACGCATGGGAGATGATCAGCTCCTTGGTGGCCCAGCTGAAGGTCGACGGCGGAGAGTTCGCCGACAACCAGACGCCGCCGCCGGACGAGCAGGCACGTGGACAGCTGCTGCGCGCGCTCGCGAGTGACGCGATTCGCGGCGCCCTGCAACGGCACTTCGGAGTGCGTCTGGCGTTCCAGAACTGCCACCGTGTGGCGGTCTTCCCGCTGGATCCTTCGGTGGACGACCGGTTGAGCCGCTTCACCTCGATCCGGGGCCAGCTGCTCAACCAGTCCCCTGAACTACGGGACTGCTGAGCCCCGCTGCCGCTCCGTACGCGGGAGGTGTGTCAGTCCGGAGCGGCAGCTCCCGTCTCAGCCCCAAGTGGTGAGCACCGGCGCTCAGCGCAGCTGGGGCAGGACTTCCGCCCCGAGCCTGCGCACGTTCTCCTCCGTGGCCGCGAGATCGCCCGAGCCCTCGACGAGCAGTGCGAAGCGCGTGATGCCGGTGCGCTCCGAGGTGGCGGCGAGGCGGTCGGCGCACACCTGCGGGGTGCCGACGGGGTGCAGCCCGCAGAGCAGTTCGGTGTAGGCCACCGGGTCGCGCATGGCGCGGCTGCGCCCGTCGACCGTCACATGGGCCTCCAGGCCCTGCCTGAGCCAGCCCGGCATCGCCTTCTGTAACGTCTCGGCCGCCTCCGCGCGCCGGTCCGCGATCTGCACCACTCCGGCCGAGACGTGCGACGCCGTGGCGATTTCCTCCGGCGTATGCCCGGCGGCACGTGCGTGGCGGTCCCACAAGGCCACCATTTCGGCCTTCTCGTCGTCGCCCACATGCATGCCGAGCAGCATCGGCAGGCCCCGGTGCGCGGCGAGCCGCACGCTCGACGGGGAGGTGCAGGCGAGGACCACCTCGGGGCCGCTGTCGCCCCGGCCCGCGAGGGCTTCCCGCGGGCCGCACAGAGCCTCCTGCGGGCGCGGTACGACGGCGACCTCACGGAAGTTGAACCGCTCGCCCGCACTTTCCACCCGGGGCTCGCTCAACCACCTGAGCAGCAGGTCGAGGGAGTCGGGGAAGCCCTTCTCGTACGCCTCCAGGCCCGCTCCGAAGACCTCCAGGTCCACCCAGGGGCCGCCCCGGCCGACGCCGAGCGAGAACCGGCCTCCGGAGGTGATGTGGAGCAGGGCCGCCTGCTCGCCGAGCGCGACCGGGTGGACGGTCGGCAGCACGCTCACGGCCGTACCGACCCGGATCCGCCGGGTCCGTCCGAGGAGCAGTGCCGCGAGGGTCACCGCCGAGGGACATGTGCCGTACGGCACGAAGTGGTGCTCACCGAGCCAGACCGAGTCCAGGCCCGCCTCCTCGGCCACCTCGGCGGAGCGCACCGCGCGGTGCAGCGCTTCCCCCTGCCCCTGTCCGGGGAACTGGGCGGCCAGAACAAAACTACCTACACGCATCGAACTCCTGCCTCCTTGGCGCCGACGCAGGCACTCCCCCCACGGGCAACAACGCGTGACACGTGCCAAAGGCACGGCCTGGCATGAAGATTGTTGGATTTTCCGCGCAATGCGGGGGACCTGCGGGAATCCGTGCGGGGCGGGTACCCCTCGGCACGGCGCGTAGGCTGGTCACCCCCCTGACCGTCGTACAGCCCGTGAGGTGTTCTGTGTCCCCGCGTCGCAACCGCCCCAAGGGCGCCGGAGAGCCGAGGCCGTCCGCGGACGCGGAACCGTCGGGCCGCTACGGCGGATTCCAGAACGCCGAGAGCTGGCGGGGCGAGCAGTGGAGCGTACGCCATGTCGCGGGCGCGGGCTCGGCGGGCAAGCGCTACCGCTGCCCCGGCTGCGACCAGGAGATCCCCTCGGCGCTCCCGCACGTGGTGGCCTGGCCGGAGCACTCGGGGGTGGACGAGCGCAGGCACTGGCACAAGGCGTGCTGGAACGCGAAGGACCGCCGCACCACGCGGGTGCAGCGGTCCCGTAACGCGCCGAGGTATTAGCCCACCTGCTATACGTCGCGCTTCTCCAGGAGCGCGAAGGCGCCGCCGAGCGCGAGCACCGTCAGGACGATGAGCGCGACCAGCTGGGACGTGCCGCCCGGGCTGTCCATGCCCTCCGCGCCGAAGATCTTCGCGAGCGAGTTGATGGCGTTGTAGTCCGACATCTTCTCGCCGAGCGTCTGCGTGCTCTCCCAGATCGACAGGAACGCGGGCAGGATCGCCGGCACCAGGACCAGGCCGAGCATCGCGGTGATGGCGCCCGCGGAGTGCCGCAGCATGGAGCCCACGGCCAGCGCGAGCACACCGAGCAGCGAGACGTACAGACCGCCCTTGAGGACCGTGCCCGCCCAGGGGAGGTCGCCGGCCTCGGCGCCGCCGTTCATCGAGGAGGTCACGAGGCCCACCAGGAGGATGGAGCCCGCGGAGACGACGAAGGCCGTGACGAAGAAGACCACGACCTTCGCGGCCAGCACGCGGTAGCGCTGCGGGGAGGCCGTGAACGTCGTACGGATCATGCCCGTGCCGTACTCCGACGAGGTCACGAGGACGCCGAGCGTGATCAGGCAGATCTGGCCCAGTATCAGGCCGAAGAAGGCGGGGATCGTGAACGGCACGTCCGCGTAGTCACCGGGCTCGGTGTTCGCGGCGGCGAGCAGGCCGATGCCGATGACCAGGGCGAGGAAGATGCCCAGGGTCCACATCGTCGAGCGGACCGACTTGATCTTCGTCCACTCGGAGGCGAGGGCGTTGCCGAGGTGGGTCTTCTTGACCGGGATCGGCGAGGTGTAGGCGTTGGCCATCGCCTGCTGCCAGGCGGACGGCGGCGCCGGGGCGGCGGGCGGGGGAGCCATCGGGGCGCCCTGCGGGGCCGGGGCGCCGGCCGGGGCGTACATCTGCTGGGGCTGCTGCGCCTGCGGCTGCTGCTGCGGAGTCGGAGGCGTGGTCATCGTGCATCCTCGTTGTCGGTGGCGCGCTTGGTCATGTCGGCGGGGGGAGCGGCTGGGGCCGCCGGCTGCTGCGGGGGCGCAGCGGCGTACGGGTTGGCCGCACCGGGCCCGCCCTGCGGCTGGGGCATCGCGAAGGGCTGACCGCCCTGCTGGGGCGGCGGCGGGGCGTACCAGCAGGGCTGGCCCTGGCCGGGCACCGGCGGCTGCGCCTGGCCCTGTGGGGGCATGCCGGGGGGCATCTCCTGCTGGAAGCCCGCGCGCTGGTCGACCGTGGAGCGGTAGTCGACGGCGCCCTGCGTCATCCGCATGTACGCCTCCTCCAGCGAGGCCTGGTGCGGGGACAGCTCCCACAGGCGGACGTCGGCGCTGTGCGCCAGGTCGCTGATGCGGGGCAGCGGCAGACCGGTCACGCGCAGCGCGCCGTCCACCTCGGGCAGGACCTGGCCGCCCGCCTCGGTCAGCGCGGCCGTCAGCTTCTCGCGCTGCTGGGGTTCGGTCTCCGGCGTACGCACCCGCGCGAAGTCGGCGGAGTTGTGCGAGATGAAGTCCTTGACGCTCATGTCGGCGAGCAGCTGGCCGCGGCCGATCACGATCAGGTGCTCGGCGGTGAGCGCCATCTCGCTCATCAGGTGGGAGGAGACGAAGACCGTGCGCCCCTCGGCCGCGAGCGACTTCATGAGATTGCGGACCCAGAGGATGCCCTCGGGGTCGAGGCCGTTGACCGGCTCGTCGAAGAGGAGCACCTGGGGGTCGCCGAGGAGCGCCGCCGCGATGCCGAGGCGCTGGCCCATGCCGAGCGAGAAACCCTTGGAGCGCTTCTTCGCCACGTCCTGGAGACCGACGACGCCGAGCACCTCGTCGACCCGGCGGGCCGGGATGCCGGAGAGCTGCGCGAGGCAGAGCAGGTGGTTGCGGGCGTGCCGGCCGCCGTGCACGGCCTTGGCGTCGAGCAGCGCGCCGACCTGGCGGGGGGCGTTGGGGAGCTTGCGGTACGGGTAACCGCCGATCGTCACCTGCCCCGTGGTGGGTGTGTCGAGCCCGAGGATCATGCGCATCGTCGTCGACTTGCCGGAGCCGTTGGGCCCGAGGAAGCCGGTGACGGTACCGGGCCGCACCTGGAAGGAAAGGTTGTACACGGCTGTCTTGGCGCCATAGCGCTTCGTCAGGCCGACTGCCTCGATCATTCTCCGCACCCATCGAATGGTTCAGGACGTCGGGGCACACGCCCCCGTAAGGGTTAGGAGGATAACGGGGAGCTGACGGTTCCGGCCAAGAGCGATTAAAGGCTCCGGCGGGGCCGGGGACACTCTCCAGCGCGCTGAGCCCGGAGAGCCCCGCGCCCCCCACTGCCCTGCCCCGGTCGGGGCGATCGCCGTCCTGCGGCTGTGTGCGCCTGGCTCTGTCCCGTCGCTTCGCGACGGATGTCTCCCACCCACCCACCCGTTCGCCCGGCACCGCGTCGGCCCCGTCCCGGTCGAGGCGATCGCCGTCCTGCGGCTGTGTTCGTCTGGCCCTGTCCCGCCGCTTCGCGCCGGATGCCTCCCACCCGCCCGTTCGCCCGGCGCCGAGGCCCCCAGGTCGTGACGGATTCGGTGCGGGGTGAACGGGTGGGTGGGTGGGGAAATATCCGCCGCGAAGCGGCGGGACAGGGAAGCCAGCACCAGCCGGCAGGTGAGTGAGGTCCCTGGGCCGGGGCCTCGCCCCTAGGGAACCAGCCGTCACCCGGCCGGTGAGCGCCCCTGCCTGGCCCGGCTCCGCGCCACAGGCGAGCCCCCAGGTCTACAGGGAAGCCCGCCGCCTCCCGGCACGTGGCGCACCCCGGGCCCGCCCCCGGCGCCCCCAAGGGCGCCTACGCGTCGCGTCTCTTCAGGAGTGCGTAGCCGCCCAGCAGGGCCACCAGCACCCACGCCACCATGATCCCCAGGCCACCCCACGGCCCGTACGGGGTGTCGTCGGCGAAGGGAGTCTTGACCTGCATGATCTTGCTTCCGGCCTGGTCGGGCAGGAAGCGGCCGATCTTCTTCGTGGCCGAGACGTTGCCGAGGATGCTGGAGATCAGGAAGAAGAACGGCATCAGGATGCCCAGCGACAGCATCGGGCTGCGCAGCATCGCCGCCACGCCCATCGAGAACATCGCGATGAGCGTCATGTAGAGCCCGCCGCCGATGACCGCCCGCAGTACACCGGGGTCACCGATCTGCGCCCGGTAGGGCCCGAGCATCGCCTGCCCCACGAAGAACGCGAGGAAGCTGGTGGCGAGGCCCACGGCGAAGGCGAGCAGGGTGGCCACGAGCACCTTGCTGAAGAGGAAGACGCCTCGCTGCGGGACCGCCGCCAGCGAGGTGCGGATCATCCCGGTGCTGTACTCGTTGGAGACGACGAGCACCCCGAAGACGATCATCGCGAGCTGGCCGAGCGACATCCCCGCGAAGCTGATGAAGGTCGCGTCGAAGGCCAGCCTGTCCCGGGCGTCCAGATTGTCGTGGTCGTTCCTGGACAGGATGCTGATCAGCGTGCCGAGCGCGACCGTGACGACCACGGCGAGACCGAGCGTCCACACGGTCGAGGAGACCGACCGGATCTTCGTCCACTCCGACTTCAGTACCTGCGTGGCTGCCATCGCTCAGGCCCCCTTCCGTCGCTGCTGCCAGCCCTCGCCCCACCCGGGCGCCCGCTCCGGCGGGCTCACCCCCGCGTGGCCCGAGTGCGCGTGGTCCGAGTGCGCGTGGTACTCGACCGACTCCGCGGTGAGCCGCATGAACGCCTCTTCCAGGGAGGCCTGCTGAGGACTCAGTTCATGGAGTACGAGCCCGTGCCTCGCGGCGAGTTCACCGAGCTGTGCCGCGGCCGTGCCGTCCACTTCGAGCGTGCCGTCGCCCGCCGCGAGTGCGGTGACGCCCTCCTGGTGCAGCACGTCGAGGAGCCGTTCGCGCTCCGGGGAGCGCAGTCGTACGTACGAACGTGAGTTCTGCCGGATGAAGTCGGACATCGAGGTGTCCGCGAGGAGACGGCCCTGGCCGATGACGACGAGGTGGTCGGCGGTGAGCGCCATCTCGCTCATCAGATGGGAGGAGACGAAGACCGTACGCCCTTGTGAGGCAAGGGACTTCATCAGATTCCTGATCCAGTGGATGCCCTCGGGGTCGAGGCCGTTGACCGGTTCGTCGAACATCAGGATCTCGGGGTCACCGAGCAGCGCGCCCGCGATGCCCAGGCGCTGGCCCATGCCGAGCGAGAACCCCTTGGCCTTCTTCTTGGCGACGGCGGTCAGCCCCACGGTGTCCAGGACCTCCCGGACGCGCCCGCGCGGGATGCCGTTGCTCTGGGCGAGGCAGAGCAGGTGGTTGAAGGCGCTGCGCCCGCCGTGCATGGCCTTGGCGTCGAGGAGCGCGCCGATGTACTTGAGGGGGTCCTTCAGCTGGGAGTAGTGCTTGCCGTCGATGCGGACGTCACCCGCTGACGGGTTGTCGAGCCCGAGCATCATGCGCATGGTGGTGGACTTCCCCGCGCCGTTCGGGCCGAGGAAGCCGGTGACGATGCCGGGGTGGACGGTGAAGGTCAGGTTGTTGACGGCCACCTTCTCGCCGTACCGCTTGGTCAGCCCCGAGAGCTCGATCATGCGGCAACGCTAAAACGGCTCAAAGCCCCCTGCCACTGGAGCGGCAGGGGGCTCGGGGAGCGCGGGCTCAGCGCGTCTGCTGAGCCGGCACGCCTCGGGAGACCGGCTCGTCGTCGGCGGGCGTCCCGGCGGCGGCGACGGCCGCACCCGTGAGCGTCGCCAGCATCTCGCGCACATTGGTGAGCTGCGCGTTGATGGAGTCACGGCGGTTGGTGAGCGCGGCGAGCTCCCGCTCGGATTCCGAGCGGATCCGGTCGGCCTTGGCGTTCGCGTCCGCGACGATGTCCTCGGCCTGACGCTGCGCGGTCTCGACGGTCTGACGGGCGCGACGCTCCGCGTCCGTGCGCAGCTTCTCCGCCTCGAGACGCAGCTGCTCCGCACGGTGCTCGATCTCCGCGAGGCGCTTCTCCGCCTTGGCCTGACGGGAAGCCAGATCACGCTCGGACTGCTCACGCCGCTTGGCGAGGTTCGTCTCGAAGTCGGCGGCGGCCTGCGCGGCCTTGGCGCGCGTCTCCTCGAAGAGGGCGTCCGCCTCCTCACGCTTGGACTGCGCGTCCTTCTGGGCCTCGGCACGCAGCGCGTTCGCCTCGCCCTTGGCCTTCTCGACGATCCGGACGCCCTCGTCCTCGGCCTTCGCCTTGCGCTCGGAGGCGAACGACTCGGCGTCGTTGCGCACCTGCTGGGCGGCGGACTCGGCCAGCTCGCGGTGCTGCTCGGCCGCGCGACGGGCCTCCTCGCGCAGGTCCTTCGCCTCCTCCTCGGCGAGGCGGAGGATCTTCTCGACGCGGGCACCGAGACCGGCGTACGACGGCTCGGCGTCGGCGACCTGGGCCTGGGCGTTCTGCGTTTCGAGGTGCAGCTCCTCGATGCGCTTTTCCAGAGCAGTGATACGGGCGAGAGCGCTGTCACGGTCGGAGACGAGCTTGGAGATACGTTCGTCCACCTGAGCGCGGTCGTACCCACGCCGCACAAGCTCGAAGCCGTAGGGGGAAGTGTCGCTCATGGGGTTCCTGTCGAATGAGACCGGTGAGGTGATAGAGGGAATCCTAGGGGTCAAGGCGGCGTGTCATCGAGCAGATGCCCGTTTGATCTGGAGAATGACACCCCTTTTGAGTGGCAAGACGTCAGAGTGCTTGCCAGGGACAGGGCCGAAGGTCCTCTACAGCACGGTAACCCCTCTTTGGCTAGCCCTCTGACGTCTTGCCACCCGAACGGGTAGATCCGGCCGAAGCCCCCGCCTTGACGCCACCCGATCCTGAACCGCTGTTCGACGACGACTTCGCACCGCCCGTCGGGGCCTCGAAAGACTCCAACGCCTCCAGCACGTCCTGGACACGGGAGATCTCCACGTTGATGTCCTCGCGGCGCCGCACCAGGACCTCCAGCTCGCGCTTGCCCTCCTCGACCGTGCGCGTCGCCTCGGCCTCCGCGTCGGCCTTGATCCGCTCGGCCTCGGCGACCAGCGTGGCCTTCTTGGTCTCGGCCTCCTTCAGCAGCGCCTCGGCCTTCTTCACGGCGGCGATACGGACCTTGCCCGCCTCGGAGTTGGCGTCCGAGACCAGCTCCTTCGCCTTCGCCTGCGCCTCGGCCAACTGCTCCTCGGCGGCCTTCACCAGTGCGTCGCAGCGCTCGCCCGCGGACTTCATCGCCTCGGCCGACTCACGGCGCGCACGGGCGTGCAGCTCCTCGATCTCGGCGGTCAGCCGGTCGCGCTGCTCCTCGGAGCGCTCCCTTATGGCGGTCGCGTCGCGCCGGGCGCCGATCAGCAGCTCGTCCGCGTCCGTACGGGCCTTCTCCACCAGGGTGTTGCCCTCGACCGTCGCCTCGGCGACGAGGCGCTCGGCCTCCTTGCGGGCCGCGCCGACCATCGTGTCGGCCTGCGCCTCGGCGTCCGTGGTCGCCTTCAGCGCCTTCTGCTGGGCGTCCGACGTCAGCTTCTCGGCCTCGGCCGCGGCCTTGGTGATGAGCGTGTCGACCTGCTCGGCGGCTTCCTGACGGCGCTTGTTGGCGGCCTGGCGGGCCTCGTCCAGGGTGCGCTCGGCCTCCTCGCGCGCCTGGGACGTGAGCCGCTCGGCCTCCCGCGCCGCGTCCGCCTTGAGCCGCTCGGCCTCGGAGCGGATCCGCTCGGCGTGCTGCTGGGCGGAGTTGACCGCCTCGGCGGCCTCGGCGCGCAGCCGCTCCGCGTCACCGGAGGCGTCCGAGATGAGCTTCTCGGCCTTGGCCACGGACTCCGCGCGGACCCGTTCGGCCTCCGCGGCCGCCTCGGCCCTGAGCCGCTCGGCCTCCGTGGTCGACTCGACGCGCAGCCGCTCGGCCTCCGCCCTGCTCTCGGTCTTGACCCGCTCCGCCTCCGTGGTCGACTCGACACGCAGGCGCTCCGCCTCCGCCGTGGACTCGGACTTGAGGCGCTCGGCCTCCGCGATCGTCTCGTTCTGCAGCCGCTCGGCCTCGCTGCGGGCCTCGCCGATCAGGGTGTCGGCCTGACCCGCCGCGTCGCTGCGGATGCGGTTGGCGTCCTCGCGGGCGTCGGCCCGGGTGCGGGCGGCGTCCTGCTCGGCCTGCGCGATGGTGTCGGATGCCTCCGTGCGCACCCGCTGGGCGTGCTCGGACGCGTCCGAACGCATCCGCTCGGCCTCCGCGATGGCGTCCGAGACCGTGCGCTCCGCGAGGGCCTTGGCGGCCTCGGAGGCCTCCGTCGCCTCGCGGCGCGTGCGGCTCGCGTCCTCCGCGGCGCGCTCCCGCTCGGCGTGGGCGTCGGCGCGCAGCCGGTCGGCCTCCTCCTGCGCCTCCGTCCTCGTGCGCTCGGCGGCGTGCTCGGCGGCCGAGCGCAGGCCCGCGACCTCTTCCTGCGCCGCCTCGTGCAGGCCGGCGACGGAGTCCCGTACGGACTGGGCGGTCTGTTCGGCGGCCGAGACCATCTCGGTCGCGCGGCGGTCGGCCTCCTCGACGAGGCGGACCGCCTCGGCCTGCGCCTCTTCGACGCGCTTGCGGGCCGATGCGAGCAGTTCCTCGCTCTGCTCGCGGGCCCGCTCGCGCTCCTGGTCGGCCTCCGCGCGCGCGGAACCCAGGGTCTCCTCGGCCTCGCGGCGGCGGCGGGCCGCCTCCTCCTGGGCGGCGGCCAGCTCCTCGGCGGCCTCCTGGCCGACCCGCTCGGCCGCGGCGGCGGCCTCCGCGCGCACCCGGTCGGCGGACTCCTGCGCCTCGGTCTTGAGCCGCTCGGCCTCGGCCGCGGCCTCCGAACGCAGCCGCACGGCGAGGGCCTCGCCCTCCGCGCGGGCCTGCGAGGCGTCGGCGGCCGCCTCGTCGCGCAGCCGCTCGGCCTCCGTCTCGGCCTGCGCCTGGAGGGTGCGGATCCGCTCGGCGGACTCCGCGCGCAGCCGGTCGGTCTCGTCCGTGGCCTCCTTGCGCATGCGCGCGGCTTCCGAACGGGCCTCGGTCAGCGCCTGCTCGGCGGCGGCCAGGCGCTCCTCGGCCTCGGTGTGCAGCCGCGTCAGCTCCTCGGCGGCCTCGGCCTGCCGTGCCGCTATGGCCCGCTCGGTCTCCTCGCGCAGCGCCCGCGCGGCCTCCTCGGCCTCGGCCTTGGTGCCCTCGGCCTCCTCGGCGGCCTCCTCGCGGTGCCGCTCGGCCTCCGCGCGGGTGCGCTCCAGGGTCTCCTCGGCCTGCGTACGCAGCGTGGTGGCGCGCTCCAGCGCGTCGGAGCGCAGCCGCTCGCTCTCGGCGGTCGCGGCCGTGCGCAGCTCCTCGGCGTCGGCCTTGGCCTTGGCGAGCAGCTCCTCGGCGGACTTGGCCGCCTCCTCGATCTCCTTGACGGCCTCGCGCCGCGCCTCGCCCCGGATGCGCTCGCCCTCGGAGACGGCATCGGCCCGCAGCTGCTCGGCCTCGCCGCGCAGCCTGCGCGCCTCCTCCTGGAGCTCGACGGTCTTGGCGCGGTACTCCTTGGTGTCGTCCTTCGCCGCGCCCTTCAGCTCCTCGGCGATGTCGTGCGCCTGGGCGCGCAGCCGGTCCGCCTCCGCCTCGGCCTCGGAGCGGATCCGCTCGGCCTCGTCGGTGGCGGCCTTCGTGGTCTCCTTGGCGTTCTTCGAGGCCTTGTCCAGGACCTCCTCGGCCGTCCGCGCGGCCTTCGCGAGCTGGCTCGCGGTCTCCTCGGCGGTGATCGTGCGCGCCTTCTCGGCGGCGTCCGCGATCAGCTTCTCGGCCTGCGCGCGAGCGTCGGCGATCAGCTGCTCGGCCTCGGACTTGGCGGACTCGGCCTCCTTGGTGGCCTCGCCGACGAGCCGGGCGACCTGCTCCTTGGCGGTGCGCGTGCGCTGCTCGCCCGCGGCCTCGGCGGCCGCGAGCTGCTTGCCCGCGCTCTCCTTGGCCTCGGCGAGCACCTTCTCGGCCTCGGCGCGCGCCTCGCGCAGCGCCGCGTCGGCCTCGGCGATGCGCTGCTCGGCCGCGCGGCTCGCCTCGGCGGCCTGGCGGCGGGCCTGCTCGGACTCGGTCGCCGTGGTGGAGCGCAGCTGCTCGGCGTGGTCGGTGGCCTCCTGGGCCTGCGTGGAGGCGGCGTTCAGGAGGCGCTCGGCGTCCGAGCGGGCGCGGCGCAAGATGGCCTCGGCCTCGGCGCGGGCGGCCTCGGCGTCGCTCGCCAGGCGCCGGCGGGCCTGCTCGGCGACGCGCTCGGCCTCGGCGCGGGCGGCGGCCAGGGACTGCTCGGCCTCGGCGCGCGACTCGTCCAGGAGGCGGCGGGCCTGCTGCTCGGTGCGGGCCCGCAGCTGCTCGGCCCAGGCCACGTTCTCGTTGACGTGGGACTCGACGGTCTGCCGGCGCTCGGCAAGCTCCTGGTCGAGCTGCTGGCGGCGCGCGACGGCCTCGGCGTGCAGCTCGGCCTGGAGCCTGGCCTGCTGCTCGGCGTGCTCCTGGAGGATGCGCTGCGTCTGCGCACGGGCGTCGCGCAGCTCGCGCTCGGCGTCCGCGCGCAGCTGCTCGGCCTGGATCTGCGCGTTGCGCAGCAGCTGCTCGGCCTGGTAGCCGATGTCCGCGCTGTCGTAGGCAGGGCGGTTCGCGAGGTTGCGGCGCGCCTCGTGCAGCTTGGCGCGCAACACCTCTACCTGGTAGCCGAGGTCCTCGGCGTGCTGGACGGCTTTCTCCCGCTCGGTCTTCAGCCGGTCCATCTCGGCCTCGAACCGCGAAAGACTGTCGGTCTCAGCCCGCGAGTTCTCTTGGCGTTCGTAGCCCCGCACTGCGCGGTCCCATCCGTCCCCTGGTCGCAAGTCTCTCCAACGAGCCCCGTCCATCCGCCGAACGTGGCCCCCGGGGGAATGGTGTCAGATCAACGGCGGAGCATCAGTCGCTGCCCCGACCCTCGTCCCCCGAAACCCGGACCCCGGCACGCGGCCGCCCAGGTTTCGGGCAGCCTGCCGCCCCGACTTCGGACGGCCAGTCACTAACCCTACCGGCCCAGATATACGGAGGTCAGTGCTCCGGTGTCTCGGAGGGCGCCGAAGTGACGAGTTCGGTGAGGACCCCGTGGCAGTCCTTGGGGTGCAGGAACGTGATGCGGGACCCCATGGAACCGATCCGCGGCTCCTCGTACAGAACGCGTACGCCCTTGTCCTTGATGGCCGCGGCGTCGCCGTCCACGTCCGCGGTGCCGAAGGCGATGTGGTGCACGCCCTCACCGTTCTTGGCCAGCCATTTGCCGACCGCGGAGTCCTCGCGGGTGGGTTCGAGGAGCTGGAGGTAGGAGGCGCCCCCGTCACTGGTCTCGTTGATCTTGAGCATGGCCTCGCGCACGCCCTGCTCCTCGTTGACTTCGGTGTGGAAGACCGTGAATCCGTACGTCTCCCGGTAGAACTCGACGGTCTTGTCGAGGTCGAAACAGGCGATCCCGATGTGGTCGATTCGCGTCAGCATGCTCCAAGTGCAGCGCTTCCCGCGGTGATTACGCAACGTGCGCGCGATCACACTCGTCGCCCGATGACGTGCGAGGTACCGCTCAGTACATTCAGATAAACCCTCGTTAACTTCTCCTCCCAAGGGGCCGTGGCACATGTCTCGAACGTCCGGTACCACCTCAGTGATCGTCGCGGGCGCCCGCACGCCCATGGGTCGCCTGCTCGGCTCCCTGAAGTCCTTCTCGGGTGCGGACCTGGGCGGCTTCGCGATCAAGGCCGCGCTCGACCGGGCCGGCATCGGAGGCGACCAGGTCCAGTACGTGATCATGGGCCAGGTGCTCCAGGCCGGGGCAGGGCAGATCCCGGCGCGCCAGGCCGCCGTCAAGGCGGGCATCCCCATGAACGTCCCCGCGCTCACCGTCAACAAGGTCTGCCTCTCGGGCCTCGACGCGATCGCGCTCGCCGACCAGCTGATCCGCGCGGGCGAGTTCGACATCGTCGTCGCGGGCGGCCAGGAGTCGATGACCAACGCCCCGCACCTGCTCCCCAAGTCGCGCGAGGGCCACAAGTACGGCGCGATCGAGATGCTCGACTCGATGGCGTACGACGGCCTGACCGACTCCTTCGAGGGCGTCGCGATGGGAGAGTCGACCGAGAAGCACAACAGCCGCCTCGGCATCGGCCGCGCCGAGCAGGACGAGATCGCCGCGCTCTCGCACCAGCGGGCCGCCGCCGCGCAGAAGAACGGCCTGTTCGAGGCCGAGATCACGCCGATCGAGATCCCGCAGCGCAAGGGCGACCCGGTCCTCTTCGCCAAGGACGAGGGCATCCGCGCCGAGACCACCGCCGAGTCCCTCGGCAAGCTGCGCCCCGCCTTCGCCAAGGACGGCACGATCACCGCGGGCACGTCCTCGCAGATCTCCGATGGCGCCGCGGCGGTCGTCGTCATGTCCAAGGCCAAGGCCGAGGAGCTGGGCCTGCAGTGGATCGCGGAGATCGGCGCGCACGGCAATGTGGCGGGCCCCGACAACTCCCTCCAGTCGCAGCCGTCCAACGCCATCCGGCACGCCCTGAAGAAGGACGGCCTGGACGTCTCGGACCTGGACCTCATCGAGATCAACGAGGCCTTCGCCGCCGTCGCGGTGCAGTCAATGAAGGACCTCGGGGTGTCCTCGGAAAAGGTGAACGTCAACGGCGGCGCCATCGCGCTGGGTCACCCGATCGGGATGTCCGGCGCGCGTGTCGTGCTGCACCTCGCCCTGGAGCTGAAGCGGCGCGGCGGCGGTGTGGGCGCGGCGGCGCTGTGCGGTGGCGGTGGCCAGGGCGACGCGCTGATCCTCAAGGTGGCGAAGGGCTGAGCCCCGGGTTCCGCTTGCCCGTGGTGTGCCGTACGTAGTGAACGGAGCTGTTTCATGCAGGACGTCCCCTCCCTGGTGGCGCAGGCCCGCGAAGGCAGGCCGCGGGCCGTGGCCCGGCTGATCTCACTGGTCGAGGGGGCGTCGCCGCAGCTGCGCGAAGTGATGGCGGCGCTCGCTCCCCTGGCGGGGCACGCGTATGTGGTGGGGATCACCGGATCGCCGGGCGTCGGCAAGTCCACGTCGACGTCCGCGCTGGTCAGCGCCTATCGGCGGGCCGGGAAGCGGGTCGGCGTACTCGCCGTGGACCCCTCATCGCCCTTCTCCGGGGGCGCGCTCCTCGGCGACCGGGTGCGGATGTCGGACCACGCGTCCGACCCCGGCGTCTACATCCGCTCCATGGCGACCCGCGGCCACCTCGGCGGGCTCGCGTGGGCCGCCCCGCAGGCGATCCGCGTCCTGGACGCGGCGGGCTGCGACGTCGTACTGGTGGAGACCGTCGGCGTGGGGCAGTCCGAGGTCGACATCGCCTCGCAGGCGGACACCTCGGTGGTCCTGCTCGCGCCGGGCATGGGCGACGGGATCCAGGCGGCCAAGGCCGGAATCCTGGAGATCGGTGATGTGTACGTGGTCAACAAGGCGGACCGCGACGGCGCGGACGCCACCGCGCGGGAGCTGAACCACATGCTCGGCCTCGGCGAGTCCCGTGGTCCCGGGGACTGGCGGCCGCCCATCGTGAAGACGGTCGCGGCGCGGGGCGAGGGCATCGACGAGGTCGTCGAGGCCCTGGAGAAGCACCGGGCGTGGATGGAGGAGCGGGGGGTCCTCGCCGAGCGGCGGGTCTCCCGTGCCTCCCGTGAGGTCGAGACCATCGCGGTCACCGCGCTGCGGGAGCGGGTCGGCTCCCTCCACGGGGACCGGCGGCTCTCCGCGCTGGCGGAGCGGATCGTGGCCGGGGAGCTTGACCCGTACGCGGCCGCCGACGAGTTGGTCGCGGGCGTCACCGCTGGGGACCTGTGACTCCTGGGGGCCTGTGACCACTGGGTGACCTGTGACCACTGGGTGATCTGTGATCGCTGGGTGACCTGTGCGCGCGTCGCGCAGGCGGGCGGGTGCGCTTTTCAGTTCCGGAAGAGCCGCCAGAACGCCAGGGCGGTCTCCTCGGCCGGAGCGGGAGCGTCGTCGTCGACCCAGGTGGCGATCACGCCGATCAGCGCGCCCGCCAGATACGCGGCGTGCACCTCGGCCGGCACGTCGTCGAACCCGGCGGGGCGCCGCTGCTCCTGGAACGAGGCGACGAGTTCGGCGGTCAGCCGTTCCCGCATGCGCGCGGCGAAGAGCGCGCTTCCCTGCGTGCCCAGCATCCGTCGATACAGGGCCGCGCTCTCGGCGATGTGCTGGAACAGCTCGTACAACGGCTGTGGCGCGTCGTCCCGGGGCGCCTCGCGAGGGCACAGCGCCGCCGCGCGCGCCACATGCGCCACCGTCTCCTCCAGGGCGTCGGTGACCAGCGCGTTCACATCGGGGAAGTGCTGATAGAGCGTGGCCCGGTTCACCCCGGCGTGCTTGGCGACCTCCGACATGGTGATCGAGGCGGGGTCCTTGGCCGCGACCAGCTCCAAGATCGCTGTACGCAGCCGGGCCCGACTGCGCTGGGCGCGAGGGTCGTCCAGGTTCATGCCGCCACACTAGCCGACACTTGTCGCTTTACTAACCGACAGGTGTCGGTTAGCTTTCCGGTCATGCGAATCGAGATCTGGGCAGACGTGGTCTGCGCATGGGCGTTCATCGGCAAGCGCCGCCTGGAGAAGGCGCTGGCGACTCCGGGGCTCGCCGACGCCGGGGCCGAGGTGGTCTGGCGCCCCTTCAGGATCGACCCGGCCACGCCGGACCGGGCGATCCCCCTGGAGGAGGCCTGGCGCGACCCGCTGGTCGACGCGGCCCTGCGGCAGTGCGCGCCCGGCCTGACACCGGCGGAGAACCGGGTCCGCATCTCCCGGATCGCGGCCGAGGAGGGGCTGGGGCCGCCGTGGGGAGCGGCCTGGCGGGCCGGCAGCCATGACGCCCACCGGCTCCTCCACCTGGCCCTGGAGCACGGCGGCGGCGCGTTGCAGAACGAGGTGGCCGAGCAGGTGATGAGGGCGTACTTCATCGACGGCGACGACATCAGCGACCGTCGATGCCTCGGGGCCGTTGCCCTTCGGGCGGGATTCGTCGAGGGGGCGGGGCTGTTGGACGCTGGTGCTGGTGCTGGTGCTGGTGCTGGTGATCGGGGGGTGCGGGAGAACCTTTTGATCGGCAAAGCGCGGGGCATCGCGACCTCGCCGACGATCGTGGTCGGCGACCGGGCGCTGGCCGGTGCCCAGGCGCCCGAGGTGATCGCGGACTTCCTCGCGGGCTGCCTCGCCGATGGAGGTCCGGGCCGGGAGGTGCCCGCCGAGGTCCGGCGGCTGCGCTGGGCCGAGTCCCTGCTGGACCAGCACGACCCGCTCGGCGCGCTCACCCTGCTGAGGCCCCTGCTCGACGAGCACGGCGAGGACGTGAACGTCCGTCGGCTCGCGGCCCGCGGCTACTTCCACTCCGCCCAGCTGACGCGCGCCCACGATGTGCTGGAGCAACTGATCGTCGACGCGCCGGACGACTCCTACGCGCGACTGATGCTCGGCCGCACCCTCCAGCGCCTGGGCAGGGAGAAGCAGGCCGCGCCGCACCTGAGGGTGGCCGCCGCCATGACGCCGGAGTTCGCCTGACAGCGCCGAGAGGGCGGCATCCGGAGACGCCGCCCTCGGGGGGAGAACTGGGGGGAGAACGGGGGGAGGGAACGCGGGGCGGGGGAGCGGTGGCCGGGGGCCGGGTGTCAGTCGTCCGAGCCGTCGTTGTCCTGGTCGTCCTGGTCGTCACGGTCGTCGTGGTCGTCCTGACCGTCGTGGTCACGGTCGTCGTGGCGGTCCGCGGTGACCTTGCCGGTCTTCAGGTCGACGTTCCACTCGGACTCGGCGCCCTTGGCGCCCGTGGTCTCGACGCCCCAGGCACCCGCCTTGCCGTCGTCGTCCAGGTCGACGGAGGTCACCTTGCCCTTGGCGGCACCGGCGCGCGCGGCGTCCTCGGCGCTGGTGGACGCGCCCTTGAGCGCGGAGTTCACCCGGGCGGTGTCGGCGGCGTCGTCACCGGCCTCCCCCTCATCGTTCTTGTCGACCCAGGTGCCGAGCACCTTGCCCGTGCCGGGGTCGACCTCGACCTCGTGCCAGGTGCTGCCCTTCAGGATGTCGACGCCCCAGACCAGGCCGCCGTCCTCCTCGTCCAGCTCGGCGGAGACCGCGGTGCCGGGGGTCTTCGCGAGGGCCGCCTTGATCGCGTCCGCGGCCGTCACCTTGGCGGCCTTGGCCTCGGCGGTGTTCTCCGCGGCGTCGTCGCGGTCGTCGCGGTCATCACCCTTGCGGTCGTCACGGTCGTCGCGGTCGTCGTCCTTGCGGTCGTCGTCCTTGACCTGGACGCTCGACTGCTTGGCGGCCGTCTCGTCGTCGCCGGTGGTCGCGAGGGCGGTGGCGGTGCCTCCCGTGATCAGGGCCGCGGCGGCGACGGTGGCGATGACGATGTTGCGCTTCATGGAGTTCCTCCCGAGACGGTGGGCGAGTGTGGCGGCGGCCGGGGCCGCTGCCGTTCGCTTTCGATGAGGACCAATCTGGCCGAACGATCCTGAACGGAAGCTGAAGCCGCCTGAAGAACTCTTCAGCTTCGCTCTGCCACCCTGAACGCATGCGTTTGTTGATCGTGGAGGACGAGAAGCGGCTTGCCCTGTCGCTCGCCAAGGGCCTGACCGCCGAGGGCTACGCCGTCGACGTCGTCCACGACGGCGTCGACGGACTGCACCGGGCGAGCGAAGGCACGTACGACCTGGTCATCCTCGACATCATGCTGCCGGGCATGAACGGCTACCGCGTCTGCTCCACGCTGCGCGCCGCGGGCCACGACGTGCCGATCCTGATGCTCACCGCCAAGGACGGCGAGTACGACGAGGCGGAGGGGCTGGACACGGGCGCCGACGACTACCTCACGAAGCCGTTCTCGTACGTCGTGCTCGTGGCCCGTGTGAAGGCGCTGCTGCGCCGCCGGGGCAACGGCGGCCCGTCGCCCCTCCACACCCTGGGCGACCTCAAGGTCGACACGGCCGCGCGGCGCGTCTTCCGCGGCGAGGACGAGATCACCCTCACCGCCAAGGAGTTCGCGGTCCTCGAACAGCTCGTGCTGCGGGCCGGGGAGGTCGTCTCCAAGGGCGACATCCTCGAACACGTCTGGGACTTCGCGTATGAGGGGGACCCGAACATCGTCGAGGTGTACGTGAGCACGCTGCGCCGCAAGCTGGGTGCGGCGCTCATCAAGACGGTGCGCGGCGCCGGTTACCGTCTCGAGGCCCCGAGGTGAGGCGGCTGTTCGGTTCCGTGCGCGCCCGGGCCACGCTCGGCGCGAGCCTGGTCGTGGCCCTCGCGCTGATCGCGGCGGGCGCCGCCGTGCTGCTCTCGCTGCGCGCCAACCTCACCGGCCAGGCGGACGGCCGCGCCGACTCCGCCGCCCGCGAGGTCGCCTCCCAGCTGGCAACGGGCCGGGCGTACGGCGATCTCGACCTGCCCGACGGCGAGGACGCCCCCGTCCAAGTGGTCGACGAGAACCGCAAGTTGGTGGCCGCAAGCGAGGACCTGGAGCGCATCAGCGGCACCGGCGTCGACGCGGTCAAGCCCGGCTCCGCCGCCGCGAAGCCGTCCGGTGCCGGGGCGGGCGACGGCGACGGGGACGGCGACAGTGACGGGGACGGCGACGGGGACGGGGAATCGGACAGCGCGGAAAAGTCGCAGGCTTCCGACCGAGCGGGCCGCCCCGACTCCGCCGACCCCGCCGACTCCGCCGAGCCCGGCGAGATCGACGACGAGGCCGACTACACCGACGGCTCCGCCACCGTCGACGGCGAGAGCGCCGACTACCGCTTCGCCGCCGTCGAGGTGAGCACGGAGGACAAGGGCGACCTCACCGTCTACGCCGGCGGCTCGCTCTCCGACGAACGGAGCGCGGTCTCGACGGCGTTGACGTCCATGCTCATCGGCTTCCCCCTGCTGCTCGGCGTCGTCGCGGGCGTCACCTGGCTGGTGACGCGCCGCGCGCTGCGCCCCGTGGCCGCGATCACCGCCGAGATGTCCGCGATCACCGCTTCGGAGGACCTCGCGCGCCGCGTGCCCGAGCCGGACACGCACGACGAGATCGCCCGCCTCGCCCGCACGACGAACGAGACGCTGACCGCTTTGCAGACCTCCGTGGAGCGCCAGCGGCGCTTCGTGGCGGACGCCTCGCACGAGCTGCGCAGCCCCATCGCCTCGCTGCGCACACAGCTCGAAGTCGGCGCCGCGCACCCGGAGTTGCTGGACGTCGACGGCGCCGTCGAGGACACCGTGCGGCTCCAGGAACTCGCCGCCGATCTGCTCCTGCTCGCCCGCCTCGACGCGGGCGAGAAACCCGGCGAGGCGCGCGTCGATCTGGCGGCCTTCGTCCGGGAGGAGCTCTCGCAGCGCACCCGGGACCGTGTCGACGTCCACACGGACCTGGAGAGCGTCGAAGTCGCGGGCTCACGCGGCCAGTTGGCGCGGGTGCTCGGCAACCTTCTGAACAACGCGCAGCGCCACGCCCGCTCCCGCGTCACGGTCACCACCCGGGCCGATGGCGCGTGGGCGGTCCTTGAGGTGACCGATGACGGAAGCGGGGTGCCCCCGGGCGAACGGGAGCGGATCTTCGAGCGGTTCGTACGTCTGGATGACGCGCGGACCCGGGACGAGGGCGGGGCCGGTCTGGGCCTCGCGATCGCGCGGGACGTGGCGGCGCGGCACGGCGGCACGCTCGGGGTCGGGGAGGCGCCGTGCGGGGGTGCGCTCTTCCAGCTCCGGCTGCCCCGCCCTCGGCCGTCGGCGCGTTGAGGGAGGGCGTGGCCGGTCGCCGCGGAGGGGTCAGGGCTTGCCGCGCTGGGAGCGCAAGTGCTCGGCGATGGGGGTCAGGGCCTTGTGCAGCTCGCCGAGCGCCTCGGGGGAGACGAGGTCGACGAAGTGCCGCCGCACGGAGGCGACGTGGTGCGGGGCCACCTTCTGCATGGTCTCCATGCCCTCCTCGGTGAGGACGGTGTAGAGGCCGCGCCGGTCGGACTCGCAGTTCTCACGGCGCACCAGGCCCGCGTTCTCCATGCGGGTGATCTGGTGGGACAGGCGGCTCTTGGACTGCAGGGTGGCGGCGGCGAGATCGCTCATGCGCATCCGCAGCTCGTCCGATTCGGAGAGATGCACGAGAATGTCGTAGTCGTTCATGGTCAGGTTGAACGGCTGAAGGTCCTTTTCGAGCTGATACGTCAGCATCCTGTTGACCTCCACGTGGGTGCGCCAGGCGCACTGTTCCTCGTCGGTCAGCCACTGCGGGGCCGTCTCGGTCTCCATGGAATCGATTCTACCTAAGAAGTTGAAAGGTGAACGAATGGTGGGATGTGACGCGCCTCGCATCCCCCGGTCGCAAGGAGGGGCACAGGCGTTCGCCGTCACACTCCGCAGACTACCGCTCACAGCCCGAAGCGACGCTGGAGGTCCCCCAGTTGTCCGGGAAGACGCGGTGCGCCGGATTGCGGACCCGGTGGAGTGGGAGCGCTCCTCCCACTCGGCACTCCCGCCTGGTCCGGCACCCCTCCCGTCGCCTGCTCGGGCAGGAGCGCCTCGGTCGACTGGAGCAGTACCGTGCCGGCCCCCACGAACTCGAACTGGTGCTCCTCCCCGGAGGTGCCGCCGACGCCGGTCAGTGCCCGCAGGCCTCCGATCACACCGGTGAGGTAACCGTGGTCATAGTGATGGCACGGTGAAGGGCAGTCCGCCCACCCCACGAGCGCCTGTGGATCGACGCGGATCGGCGGTTCCATGAACACCACCGGACCGTTCGACGCGGCCACGAACTTTCCGGTTCCGATGAGTGTCAGGAAGCCCGGAACGATCGATTGCTTCAACGCGAGAGTTGGCTGAAAAGCGAGGAGGTTGCCCGAGCGAATGGTCAGGTTGCCCTCATCAAGGTCGTACGAATTAACGTCGAATGCCCGGTCGGCGAGGAGCATCTTGCCCTGGCCGTCCGCCACCACCCAGTCACTTGCGTGCAGCGGCGAATGAAAACTGGTCCGGACCAGACGGTCGAGACGGCCGTGCCCGATGCCGTTGAAGTCGATCCGCCCGTAGTAGGCGATCATCTTCCCCTTTTGCAGAAACCACTGGCTTCCCTTCAGCTCCACGCAGAAGGTGTACGCGTTAACGTTGTCGTCGCTCGGCAGTGTCAGGGGGTCGAAGACCGCGGGCGCGCCCGCCGGGGTCGATACGTGGGGATTCACAGCTTCTCCTCCGAGGCCTGTACGAACACCACGCCGCTGCCCGACAGCTCCAGCTGGAACGCCTCGCCGGAGCCGCGGCCCACCATGTCGCGCCAGCCGAGCGCGGTGGAGAGTTTGTTGCGCACGTCGCCGTGGTGCGCCACATAGGCCTGGGGGTCGACATGGACCGGGCGCTGGGGGGTGATCGGGACCTCGATGACGCCGCCGTGCGCCATGACGGCGACCGCGCCGTGGCCCTTCAGGGTCGTGGTGAACAGGCCCTGGCCGGTGACCTGGCCGCGCACCATGCCCATGACGCCGCCCTGGGAGCCCATGAACATCGTGCCCTGCCGGAGCGTGCCGTCGAAGGCGAGCAGGCGGTCCGCCTCCACGTACAGCGTGTCTCCGGTGAGGCCTATCACCTGGATGTGGTGGCCGCCGTGCCCGAACAGGACCGTCCCGCTGCCCTCCACGGTCATCAGGGGCGTCGCCTCGCCTGCGACCCGGCGGCCGATCATGGACGCCAGACCGCCCTGACCGCCCTGGAGGTTGGGAGTGAAGGAGACGTCTCCCTGATAGGCGAGCATGGCGCCGCGCTGACTGAAGATCTTGGCGCCCGGTGCCACCGTCGCCTCGACCATCTTCGAATTGATCTCCCGGAAGGGCATGTCAGACGTCCCCCGCGATCGTGGTGCGCTCACTGGGCTGTACGTAGACCAGGCCGTCGCCCTCGAAGCGGACCTGGAAGGCCTCGCCGCCGCCCTCGCCCAGGAACGTGCGGAAGGTGACGCCGGACTGGAAGCTCTGGCGGACATCGCCCTGGTGCGCGATATACGCCCCCGGGTCGACCGTCAGCGGATACTGCCGGGAGACGCGCAGCACCACGGCGGGGCCGTCGGAGACGATCGCCGCCTGGCCCGTGCCCTCCACGGTCGTCGTGAACAGGCCGTTCCCCTGGGTCGCGCCGCGCAGTCCCGTGAAGCTCGTGCCGGTGCGCAGGCCGGCGTCGGTGCACAGCAGATTGCCCGCCTCCACATACAGCTTGTCGCCGCGCAGCTCCACGAGATTGATCTCCGTGGCGCGGTCGGCGAACCAGCAGGTGCCGTGCCCCTTCACCTCCATCACCGTCATCTGCTCGCCGGTGACGCGGCGGGTCACCATGCCGCGTATGCCCTCGCCGCCACCGGACATCTTTTTGAAGGCCATCTGGCCGTCATAGGCGACCATCGAGCCGTTCTTCGCCTTCACCGCGTCGCCCGTCATGTCGACGGCGAGCACTCTGCTCCCCTGGAGCCGGAACGTAGCCACGAATCGACGGTAGCCGCCCCGTACCCACCCAGAACAGGGTGAAGGGCCCTGAGCGAACCCCGAGAACACCCCGATGTCACAATGAGGGTCGCTTGTGCGCCCGTTCACAAGATCGCGCCGCCGAGCGTGCAGCTCCCGCCCGCCGCCCCCACTCACCGAAGGTGACCCGTGGACATCAAGACCGCTTCCGCACTCCGCCGCCTCCGCCTGGTCTCGGCCCCCGAGGCCGTCTCCTTCCTGCTGCTGCTCGTCTGCTCGGTGCTCAAGCGGACCACGGAGTTCAACGCCGTGCCGGCGATGGGCATGATCCACGGTGTGCTCTTCGTCCTGTACGTGCTCTTCTGGCTGGACGCCTGGAACCGCACGAAGTGGGAGCTCAAGACCGCCGCCCTGTACTTCGTCCTCTCCGTCCTGCCGACCGGTGGCTTCTTCGCCGAGCGCAAGCTGAAGCGGGAGGCCGAGTCCGCGGTGATCGCGTCGCGCGCCCGCAAGGAAGGGATCGTCAACGCATGATCGTCGCCTTCTCCGTGACCCCGCTCGGTGTGGGTGAGGACGTCGGCGAGTACGTGGCCGACGCCGTCCGCGTCGTGCGCGAGTCGGGCCTGCCGAACAAGACCGACGCGATGTTCACCTCCGTCGAGGGCGAGTGGGACGAGGTGATGGACGTCGTCAAGCGCGCCGTCGCCGCCGTGGAGGCGCGGGCGCCCCGCGTCTCCGTCGTCATGAAGGCGGACATCCGCCCCGGCGTGACCGACGGACTCACCTCCAAGGTCGAGACGGTGGAGCGCCACCTCTCCGCGTAGTGCCGCGCACCCACTAGCCGAAAAGCCCCCGCCTCCTGGTGGGGGCTTTTCTGTACCCGCGAACTTGAGCGACTGCTCAAACGGTTGTACCTTCCTGTTGAGCAGTCGCTCAAGAACGCGCTGACGTGGGGGTTTACCGTGGGGCTGTATATCGAGGCACGCATACGTGCCGATCTCGACGCGCTCTGGGAACGCACCCAGGAGCCCGCCCTGCACCAGCGCTGGGACCTGCGCTTCACCGAGATCGCCTACCTGCCGTGCCGGGAGGGCGAGCCGCGGCACTTCCGGTACGCCACGCGCGTGCTGCCCTTCCTGACGGTCGCCGGCACCGGGGTCAGCGCGGGGGAGAGGCGGCGCCCCGACGGCACGCGGACCTCCGCCCTGCGGTTCGCCTCGCCGCACCCGCTCTCCCTCATCGAGGAGGGCAGCGGCTACTGGCGCTACGTACCCACCCCGGACGGCGACGGCATCCGCTTCCTCACCGGATACGACTACCGGCCGCGCTGGGGCCGCCTCGGCGCGCTCGCCGACCGCGCGGTCTTCCGTCCGCTGATGGGCTGGGCCACGGCCTGGTCCTTCGACCGCCTCCGCCTCTGGCTGGAGCGCGGCATCACCCCGGAGCGCGCCCTCCTCAACGCCGTCGCCGAGGTCCTCCTGCGCGTCCTCTTCGTCGCGGCGGCCGTTCTCCTCGCCCCCATGACGGCCCTCGCGGCCGCCGCGCTCGCGCTGATCCTGCCGCCGCTGCCGACCACCCCGGCCGCCCGCCGCTGCCTGCGCACCCCGCCGGTACGCGCGCGTGCCCCGCGCATCCTGTCCACCCTCGCCACCGTCCCGGAGCCGCGCCCATGACCTCGATCTTCGAAACCGTGATGGGCGCCGACTTCCACCGGCTCCACCCAGAGCTGCGGCGCCGCTTCTCCGTCGGCCTGGCGAGCGGCGAGGCCTGCACAGGGCGGGGCGTCATGGACCGGATCTGGCACGGCCGGGGGTTCGTGAAGCCGTTCCTCGCGGTCGGCGGCACCCGCAACATCCTCGTCCCGCGTCAGGGCCGTGACGTGCCCTTCGTCATCGAGAACGTGCCGTACGTCGACACGTACGGCCGTGAGACGGTGACCTTCGTGCGCACCTTCGACCTGCCCGGCGGGCCCCGCCGCTTCGACGCCCAGATGGTCCTGAGCCCCAAGGGCGACCGCGTGCTCGACTACCTCGGCACGCATCAGCACCTCGCCAGCGACCTGCACTTCCGCGCCGAGCCCGACGGCTCGCTCGTGATCCGCTCCGGAGAGCACCGGTTCCGGGAGGGGCCGGTGGACTGCCGCGTTCCCTCGCTGATCGGCGGTGACGCCGAGGTGCGGGAGTCCTACGACGACGCCGCCGGGCGCTTTCGTATCCAGGTCCGGGTCGTCAACCGGCGCTTCGGGCCGCTCTTCGGGTACGAGGGGTCCTTCGCGGCGACGTATACGGACGTCCGCGCGTGCGGGGTGCGGGCCGGGCTGCGGCCCGTTCGTGAGGAGGCGCGGGCGTGAGTGCCGGGAAGGACCCCGCGCGGGGTCCCGCCAAGGGTGCCGCCAAGGATCCCGGCAAGGGGCAGGAGACGCGGGAGAAGCTTCTCGAAGGGGCGTTGCGGACGCTCACGGAGCAGGGCATCGCCAAGACGTCGGCGCGTACGATCGCCGCTGCCGCGGGGGTCAATCAGGCGCTGGTCTTCTACCACTTCGGCTCCGTCGACGAGCTGCTCGCGGCGGCGTGCCGGTACGGGACCGAGCAGCGGGTGGCCCTCTACCGCGAACGCCTCGCCGGGATCGGCTCCCTCTCCGAACTGCTCGCCTTCGGGCGGGAGATGCACGAGAAGGAGCGGGACGCCGGGCACGTCGCGGTCCTTGGGCAGTTGCTCGCGGGGGCGCAGACGCAGCCTCGGCTCGCGGTGGCGACCGCGGCGGGGCTCGCCCTCTGGGTCGAGGAGATCGAGAAGGTCCTGGTGCGGGTTCTGGCGGGGTCGCCTCTGGGGGAGTTCACGGATGCGGTGGGGCTTGCGCGGGCGGTTGCGGCGTCCTTCGTGGGCCTGGAGCTGTACGAGGGGGTTGATCGTGCGGGTACGGAGCGGGCGCTTGCCTCGCTGGAGCAGTTGTCCCTCCTGGTGAGTGCGGTCGAGGATCTTGGGCCGCTTGCGCAGCGGGCGGTGCGGCATCGGCTCCGCCGGTCTTCTCGGGGCTGAGTGGGGCCCTCCATGGTCTCTCGGGTGCCTTCGGCTCTGTAGGGGCCACAAGACCGCCGCTGCGCGGCGGATGCTTCCCCACCCACCCACCCGTTCACCCCGCACCGGGCAGTGCGGTAGGGGCGGGTGGGCGGGTGTTCACCCCGCACCCGCCAGGTCATCTAGGGGCGGGTGGGGGCGTTCACCCCACACCGGTCCGGTGACCTAGGGGCGGGTGGGTGGGTGTCCGCCTCGCATCGGTCCGGTGACCTAGGGGGGGTGGAGGTGTTCACCCCGCATCGGTCCGGTGACGTAGGGCGGGTGGGGGTGTTCACCCCGCATCGGTCCGGTGACGTAGGGCGGGTGGGGGTGTTCACCCCGCATCGGTCCGGTGACGTAGGGCGGGTGGGTGGGTGTTCGCCTCGCATCGGCCCAGTGAGGTGGGGGCGGGTGGGTGTTCACGCCGTGCCGGCCGGGTGAGGTGGGGGCCGGGGGTGTTCATGCCGTGCTGGCCAGGTGCACGTAGGGGCGGTGGGTGGGTAGTTCGCCCCGCGTGGGCGCGTGAAGTGGGGGCGGGGGGTGGTGCCCCGCGTCGGCCTCACCCAGCGGGGCGGGCGGGCGCTCGCCCCGTGCGCCCCGGGCAGGCGCGCCAGGACCGTCCACACCCCAGCGCCCGCCGCAACCCCCCGCCCCAAAACCCCTCGCACGGACGCACCCCGTTCGACACGCTGGCGAAACTCCCCTTTTGTGGGGGTATCGGCTCGTTCGATTCACCAGAACACTGGAGGGCGCTGTGCGGCAGCCGGAGGGCTACGACTACGACACCCACAGCACGCTCGCCGGACCGCTCACCGAGCCACACGGCGGCGGCGAGGACGGCGGTGCAGGCGGCTACCGGGTCCAGTACCGCAAGCTGCTCTCCTCCGAGCCGCACCGAATACGCGCCGTGCTGCTCATGACGCTGGCGCCGATACTCACCGGGCTGCTGCTCGTCTACCTCGTATGGCCCACGCACTGGACCGAACGCGAGGGCGGCGAACGCTGGCTCGTCGGGCTCGATGCCACGATGCTCGTCGCGATCGGCCTGATCGAGCTGTTCATGCTGGTCAACGTCATATCGATCGCCCACGCCACGATGGTCGCGAGGGACCCGGTCCCGGTCTTCCCCGAGAAGGGCACCCGCGTCGCCTTCCTCACCACGTACGTCCCCGGCAAGGAGCCCCTCTCCATGGTCCGGGCGACCCTCGAAGGGGCGGTCCGGATACAGCACAGCGGGCCCCTGGACGTGTGGCTCCTCGACGAGGGGGACGACCCCGAGGCGAAAGCCCTCTGCGAAGAGCTGGGCGTGCGCCACTTCACGCGTCTCGGCGTACCGGAGTGGAACCGCCCGAAGGGCCCGCACAAGGCCCGCACCAAGCACGGCAACTACAACGCCTGGCTCGCGATGCACCACACGGAGTACGACTTCTTCGCCTCCGTCGACACGGACCACGTACCGCTCCCCAACTTCCTGGAGCGGATGATGGGCTACTTCCGCGACCCGGACATCGCGTTCGTCGTCGGACCGCAGGTCTACGGGAACTACACCACCCCCGTCACCAAGGCCGCCGAGTCCCAGCAGTTCCTCTTCCACGCGCTCATCCAGCGCGCGGGCAACCGCTACCGCGCACCCATGTTCGTCGGCACCAACAACGTCGTACGCATCAAGGCGCTCACCCAGATAGGCGGCCTGTACGACTCGATCACCGAGGACATGGCGACCGGCTTCGAACTGCACCGCCGCCGCAACCCCGCCACCCGCAACCACTGGCGTTCGGTCTACACGCCCGACGTCCTGGCCGTCGGCGAGGGCCCCGCCTCCTGGACCGACTTCTTCACCCAGCAGATGCGCTGGTCGCGCGGCACCTACGAGACGCTCTTCAAGCAGTACTGGAAGGCGCCCTTCACCATGCCGCCCGGGCGCCTCTTCTCGTACACGATGATGCTCGTGTACTACCCGATGACGGCGGTCAACTGGCTGCTCGGCATCCTCAGCTGCGTCCTGTTCCTCTGGTTCGGCGCGTCCGGCACACAGGTGGCGGCCTCCGTCTGGCTGATGCTCTACAGCGACGCGGCCGCCCTCCAGATCGGCCTCTACCTCTGGAACCGCCGCCACAACGTCTCCCCGCACGAGCCCGAGGGCTCCGGAGGCCTCGCGGGCATGGCGATGTCGGCGCTCTCCGCCCCCATCTACGCCAAGTCCCTCGGCGCGGCCGTCGTGCGCCGCCCGAGCCGCTTCGTGGTCACGCCGAAGGGCGGCGACGCCAGCCCGGACCGGCTGCTGACCTTCCGTATCCACCTCTTCTGGGCGGCACTGCTCGCCGCCTCGCTGACCGCCTCCTTCGTCCTCGGCCACACCCACGTGGCGATGCGCACCTGGGCGGTCCTCGCGATGGCCATCTCCCTGGCGCCGGTCGCGGTGTGGACCTTCACCCTCGCCAAGGAGCGCAGGGAGGCCCGCCGGACGGCACACGAGCGGCGCGAGGCCGGGCAGAGCGCCCCGGAGGCGGAGGGCGAGCCGGAACCCGCCTTCGCCACCGGCACGACGACAGGAGGGAACTGACCCATGGCCTACCGGCCCTCTAGGCGTACGAGGAAGACACTCATCGGAGTCGGCGCGGGCGCCCTGCTCGTCGGATTGAACGCGCCCGCCGCGCTCTCCTTCGCCGAGGAGCAGTACTACGAGTACAAGATCTCCCGGCCCGGCTACAAGGCGAAGTACGGCTCCTGGAAGCAGGTCGACATCCCCAAGGAGTTCCGCACCAACGCCATCCACGCCGCGCTCCTGCACACCGGCAAGGTGCTGATCGTCGCGGGCTCGGGCAACGAACAGAAGAAGTTCGACGCGGGGTCCTTCGACACGGTCCTGTGGGACCCGGTGAACAACACCTTCAAGAAGATCGACACCCCCGAGGACTTCTTCTGCGCCGGGCACGCCCAGCTCCCCGACGGACGGCTCCTGGTGGCGGGCGGCACCGCGCGCTACGAGCTGCTCGACGGCGAGGTGGAGCGGGCCGGCGGCGGCATGCGGGTCAAGAACGAGAACCCCGACAAGGCCATCGTCCTCAAGAAGGGCACCAAGTTCCGCTCGCCGTCCGGCATCGAGTACGTCAGCAAGTTCGACGTCGAGGTGCCGAAGGCCAAGCGGGACTACGAGATCACGTACTCCAAGTCCGGCGCGATGCAGCCCTGGAAGACGAAGGTCAAGGCGAGCGAGGCGCGGGTCTTCGTCGAGGCGATCGAGGCGGGCCCGCAGTCGGTCAACGACAAGTCGGCGCAGTACGAGATCGAGGGCCTGACCGGCGAGGAGGCCGACAACACGTACGGCATCGCCGAGAAGATCGACATGGAGAAGCAGGACTTCCAGGGGATCAAGGCCGCGTACGAATTCGACCCGAAGGCCGAGAGGTACGTCCCCGTCGACCCGATGAAGAAGGCCCGCTGGTACCCCACGCTCGTCGGTTTGGCGGACGGCAAGGTGCTCGCGGTCTCCGGACTCGACGACGTCGGCGTCATCGACCCCGGCGACAACGAGATCTACGACCCGAAGACGAAGAAGTGGACGGACGGCCCCAAGCGGTACTTCCCGACCTACCCCGCCCTCTTCCTCACCAAGGGCGGCAAGCTCTTCTACCCGGCGTCCAACGCGGGCTACGGCCCCGCCGACAAGGGCCGCGAGCCGGGCCTGTGGGACCTGGCGACGAACAAGTTCGAGAAGGTGCCGGGGCTGACCGACCTCGACAAGACCGAGACGTCGGCGTCCGTGCTGCTGCCGCCCGCGCAGGACCAGAAGGTGATGATCCTCGGCGGCGGGGGAGTGGGCGAATCGGACCAGGCGACCCGCCGCACGGCGGTGATCGACCTCAAGGAGGACAACCCGTCCTTCAAGACCGGGCCCCAGCTCCCGCAGGGCACCCGCTACCTCAACAGCGTGATCATGCCGGACGACTCGGTGTTCACCTCCAACGGCTCCTCCGACTACCGGGGCCGGGGCGCCAGCAACATCCTCAAGGCGCAGTTCTACGACCCCAAGCAGAACGCCTTCCGCACGGCCGCGGCGCCCAGGGTGGGCCGCAACTACCACTCCGAGGCGCTGCTCCTGCCCGACGGCCGGGTCGTCACCTTCGGCTCGGACCCCCTCTTCGACAACGAGCAGAACACCAAGCTCGGCCACTTCGAGCAGCGCATGGAGATCTTCACGCCCCCGGCGCTGCACAAGGGCGGCAAGAACCGCCCGGTGCTCGGTCAGGGGCCGGTGCAGCTGGCCGCGGACGGCCGCGCGACATTCCTGACCGACCGTCCCGAGAACATCGTCTCGGCCCGTCTGATGCGGCCCAGCGCGGTGACGCACACCACCGACGTCGAGCAGCGTTCGATCGCGCTGGGTCTCACCAAGGGCAAGGGAGCGGTGACGGTCGACGTCCCCCAGCAGGACACGGCGCTCGTCCCGCCCGGCTGGTACATGCTCTTCGTCACCGACAAGGACGGCACGTCCTCGCAGGCCAAGTGGATCCACGTGGGCCAGGAGTGACCCGGGCGGACCCGGGCCTCACGCCGCCTTCGCGTTGCGCGCGAGGCCGAGGGCGTAGTCGGGCCACCACTGACCCGCCGCCGGGCCGCCGCGGCACGGGCCGTCCGAGTCCCCAGGCCGCTTGATCCACAGGACGGCGTCGAGCAGCGGGTCGCCCGTGCGGTCGGTGGGCGGAGTGCCGAGACCGCGGCCCGGCGGGTTGCACCAGGCGTCCTGCCGGTCGCCCGCCAGCGGGCCCTTGCCGTTGCGGCTGGTGTCCATCACGAAGTGCTTGCCGCCGACCGACGCCGACAGCGTGCGGCCGTACGCCTTGGTGACCTGGTCGCTCTGGAAGTTCGAGACGTTCAGCGAGAAGCCGTCGGCCTGCGCGACGCCCGCCTTCAGCAGCGGCTCCGAGAGCTTTTGCGCGTCGGTGATCCAGCCGGGGTTGCCCGCGTCGAGGTACACCTTCACCTTCGGCTGCCGCTTGAACCGCTCGATCGCGTCGGAGAGCAGCCGGTAGCGCTCGGCGTGGTACTCGGCCGGGGTGCAGCCGTCCACGATGTGCGGGATCGCGTCGGGCTCCAGGATGACCACGGCGGGGGCGTCGCCGATCGTGCCGGCGAAGGTGTCCACCCAGTTCCGGTAGTAGTCCGAGCTGTTCGCGCCGCCCGCGGAGTGCTGGCCGCAGTCGCGGTGCGGGATGTTGTACGCCACGAGCACCGCCGTGCGGTCCTCCTTCTTCGCGCCCTCGGTCGCCGCCCTGATGTCGGGCGCCGGGTCGTCCCCGGCCGGCCACACGGCGAGCGGCTGCTCGGAGATCCGCCTGAGCGCCTCGGCGTCCTGGGCGCGGCCCTGCTGCTCCCACTCCTTGACCTGGCGGGCTGCGGGGCTGTCGGGATCGACCCAGAACGTGTTCGGCGGGGCCTTCGCGGCGGCGCTGGAGGCACCGGAGGCGACCTCCGCGCCGTCGGGCCTCGCGGGGCCGGACTCGGACCCGGACCCCGACGAGCAGCCCGCCGTGAGCCCGATGGCGGTGACGGCCATGAGTGCCGTGAACGTGCGGAGCAGCCGGTGCATCCAGACCCCTTGGGCGACGGTGACGGTCAGTCAGCCCGGTAATCGTTGCATATGGGGCGAATCATCCTCCTGTGCAACACCGGGGCGCTGGGCGCGGCGGGCCGACCGGGGGTGTTCGGGGAACGTACGCCCGAATTGCGAGACGGGGCTGACCACCATATGACCGACGGGTAAGGTCTTTGGCGTGCCGAAGCCGCTCAGCCTTCCCTTCGATCCCATCGCCCGCGCCGACGAGCTCTGGAAGCAGCGCTGGGGATCGGTCCCGGCGATGGGCGCGATCACCTCGATCATGCGCGCGCACCAGATCCTGCTCGCCGAGGTCGACGCGGTCGTCAAGCCGTACGGACTGACCTTCGCACGCTACGAGGCACTGGTGCTGCTCACCTTCTCGCAGGCCGGCGAGTTGCCGATGTCCAAGATCGGCGAGCGGTTGATGGTGCATCCCACGTCCGTGACCAACACGGTCGACCGGCTCGTGAGGTCCGGCCTCGTCGACAAGCGCCCGAACCCCAACGACGGCCGGGGCACCCTCGCCTCCATCACCGAGAAGGGCCGCGAGGTCGTCGAGGCGGCCACGCGCGAGCTGATGGCGATGGACTTCGGGCTCGGGGTCTACGACGCGGAGGAGTGCGGGGAGATCTTCGCGATGCTGCGGCCCCTGCGGATCGCCGCGCAGGACTTCGAGGAGAAGTAGAGGCCCGCGTTCCGCTCGGGCGGGGGCGGCGAAGATCGCGCGAGACGGGCCGTTACGCTCGTAGTCATGAAGCGAAGCGTGCTGACCCGCTACCGGGTGATGGCCTACGTCACCGCCGTCATGTTGCTCGTGCTCTGCGCCTGCATGGTGTTCAAGTACGGGTTCGACAAGGGCGAGGGTCTGACGCTCGTCGTGTCGCAGGTGCACGGCGTGCTGTACATCATCTACCTGATCTTCGCCTTCGACCTGGGCTCCAAGGCGAAGTGGCCGTTCGGCAAGCTCCTGTGGGTGCTCGTCTCCGGCACGATCCCGACCGCCGCCTTCTTCGTCGAGCGCAAGGTCGCCCGCGAGGTCGAGCCGCTGATCACCGACGGTTCGCCGGTCACCGCCAAGGCGTAACCCCGCCGCCACGGGCAACCCGTGGCGGTGAACCATCGACTTTTACTAGGACGTCCTAGTAAATTCGAGGGTATGGACGCTGACGCGATCGAGGAAGGCCGCCGACGCTGGCAGGCCCGTTACGACAAGGCCCGCAAGCGCGACGCGGACTTCACCACGCTCTCCGGCGACCCGGTCGAGCCGGTCTACGGGCCGCGCCCCGGTGACACGTACGAGGGATTCGAGCGGATCGGCTGGCCGGGGGAGTACCCCTTCACGCGCGGGCTCTACGCCACCGGCTACCGCGGCAGGACCTGGACGATCCGCCAGTTCGCGGGCTTCGGCAACGCCGAGCAGACGAACGAGCGCTACAAGATGATCCTGGCCAACGGCGGCGGCGGCCTCTCCGTCGCCTTCGACATGCCGACCCTCATGGGCCGCGACTCCGACGACCCCCGCTCGCTCGGCGAGGTCGGGCACTGCGGCGTCGCCATCGACTCCGCCGCCGACATGGAGGTCCTCTTCAAGGACATCCCGCTCGGCGACGTGACGACCTCCATGACGATCAGCGGGCCCGCCGTGCCCGTCTTCTGCATGTACCTGGTCGCGGCCGAGCGCCAGGGCGTCGACCCGAACGTCCTCAACGGCACGCTCCAGACCGACATCTTCAAGGAGTACATCGCGCAGAAGGAGTGGCTCTTCCAGCCCGAGCCGCATCTGCGCCTCATCGGCGACCTGATGGAGCACTGCGCGCGCGACATCCCCGCGTACAAGCCGCTCTCCGTCTCCGGCTACCACATCCGCGAGGCCGGGGCGACGGCCGCGCAGGAGCTGGCGTACACCCTCGCGGACGGCTTCGGGTACGTGGAGCTGGGGCTCAGCCGCGGCCTCGACGTCGACGTCTTCGCGCCCGGGCTCTCCTTCTTCTTCGACGCGCACGTCGACTTCTTCGAGGAGATCGCCAAGTTCCGCGCGGCCCGCCGCATCTGGGCCCGCTGGCTGCGCGAGGAGTACGGCGCGCGGACCGAGAAGGCGCAGTGGCTGCGCTTCCACACGCAGACCGCGGGGGTCTCCCTCACCGCCCAGCAGCCGTACAACAACGTCGTACGTACGGCCGTCGAGGCCCTCGCCGCGGTGCTCGGCGGTACGAACTCGCTGCACACCAACGCCCTCGACGAGACCCTCGCGCTCCCCAGCGAGCAGGCCGCCGAGATCGCGCTGCGCACGCAGCAGGTCCTCATGGAGGAGACCGGCGTCGCCAACGTGGCGGACCCGCTGGGCGGCTCCTGGTACATCGAGCAGCTCACCGACCGCATCGAGGCCGAGGCCGAGAAGATCTTCGAGCAGATCAAGGAGCGGGGGCGCCGGGCCCGCCCCGACGGGCAGCACCCCATCGGCCCGATCACCTCGGGCATCCTGCGGGGGATCGAGGACGGCTGGTTCACCGGCGAGATCGCCGAGTCCGCCTTCCAGTACCAGCGGTCCCTGGAGAAGGGCGACAAGCGGGTCGTGGGCGTCAACTGCCACGAGGGTTCCGTCACCGGGGATCTGGAGATCCTGCGGGTCAGCCACGAGGTGGAGCGGGAGCAGGTCCGCGAGCTGGCGGCGCGCAAGGGACGGCGTGACGACGCGCGGGTGCGGGGCGCGTTGGACGCGATGCTGGCTGCCGCGCGGGACGGGTCCAACATGATCGCCCCCATGCTGGAGGCGGTCCGCGCCGAGGCGACCCTCGGGGAGATCTGCGGGGTGCTTCGCGATGAGTGGGGGGTTTACGTGGAGCCGCCGGGGTTTTAGTAAGGGGGGCTGTCGGGGGGTGCGGATCCGCGGGTTCGCCGTGGCCGCTCGCGCAGTTCCCCGCGCCCCTTACGGGGCGCGGATCGTGCCCCGAAGGGGCGCGGGGAACTGCGCGACCAGCCCCCACCGGGCCGGGGAAACCACACGATCCGCCCTCTAGCGTGCGGGCAGCGTGAGACGGAAAAGCGCACCGCCACCCCGTGCCCGTTCCGCCGTCAGTTCCGCCCCGTGCGCGTGGGCGATCTGGCGGGCCATCGCGAGGCCGAGGCCCGAGCCCGGCAGGGCGCGGGCCTTCTCGGCGCGGTAGAAGCGGTCGAAGACGTGCGGCAGGTCCTCGTCGGCGATGCCCGGCCCGTGGTCGCGCACGGTCAGCTCCGTGGTGGAGAGGGCCAGCTCGACGGGGGCGCCCGGCGGGCTGAACTTGGCCGCGTTGTCGAGGAGGTTGGTGAGCAGGCGTGACAGGCGCGCGGGTACGCCGGGGATGCTGAGGTCCGCCGCGTCCGGTGCGATCTGGAGGGTGAAGGGCACCGCGGGCCAGTGGCCGCGGGCGGCGTCCACCGCGTGGGCGGCGAGGTCGGCGAGCCGCACCTCCTCCAGGAGCGGCTGCGGCTCCTCCTCCCTGGCAAGCTCGATCAGGTCGTTGACCAGACCGGTGACCTCGCGCAGCTGTCGGCCGAGGGCGCCGGACGCCCGTTCGCGCTGAGCCTGCGTCAGGCGGTCGGCCTTGGCGAGGAGTTCGGCGTTGGTGCGCAGCGCCGTCAGCGGGGTGCGCAGTTCGTGGGAGGCGTCGGCGACCAGGCGGCGGCGGGCCGCGACGGACTCCTCCAGCTCGGCGAGCATCGTGTTGAACGTGGCGGCCAGGCGCGTGACCTCATCTTGGCGGCCGTGGCGGCCCCTTCCGCGTGCGCGGCCTTCGCGGCCCGGCGGGTCCGGTGGCAGCTCGATGCGGTGCCGGGCGTCCCGGGTGGCCGCGATCCGCTCGGCCGTCGCCGTGAGCCGGGTGATCGGGGCGAGGCCGGTGCGCGAGACCCAGTAGCCGCCGACCGCGGAGAGCAGCACGCCCGCGCCGCCCACCGCGAGGAGCAGCGCCGCGGCCTGGCGCACGCCACGCTCGGCGATGTCGGCGCGCAGGGCGACTTGTACGGCATCGCCGTCGCCGAAGGTGGTGGTGTACATGCGGCCCGGTTTGCCGCCGGGGAGGGTGAAGCTCGTGTAGTACGGGGCCTGTTGGCCCGAGGCGACCGCACGCGTCGCGCCTGCCACCGGCAGCAGATACGGGCGCGCCGGGTCCTCGGCGGAGTCCGCGGGGACGATCTGCGAGCAGGCGGGCGCGCCGAGGAACCGACACTCGCCCGTGACCACGCCGGGCCCCTCGTCGCGGTGCTGCTGGGCGATGAGCGTCGCCGACTGGGCGAGGTTCTGGTCCAGTTGCTGGTACAGCTTGTAGCGGATCACGAAGAACGCGGCGGCGCACACCCCGAGCGCCACCAGCGCCACGGCCGCCGCGGCCATCACCGCGAGGCGGGTGCGCAGCGGCCTGCGCCGCCGCCAGCGCGTGCCGAGCCCGCGCCGGGCGCTCACGGGGAGCCCAGCCGGTAGCCGACGCCGTGCACGGTGTGGACGAGGCGCGGCTCGCCGCCCGACTCCAGCTTGCGGCGCAGGTAACCGACGTACACGGCAAGGGAGTTGGAGTCCGGCCCGAAGTCGCGGCCCCACACCGCCCGCTGGATCAGCTCGCGCGGCAGGACCTGTCCGGCGTTGCGCAGCAGGAGTTCGAGCAGGACGGCCTCCGTGCGGCTGAACTCCACGCGCCGCTCGCCCCGGCGGCCGGTGCGGGTGGCGGGATCCAGGACCAGATCGCCGTACGAGAGGTCGTCGCCGTCGCCCGCGGGCCGCTCCGGTGTCACGCGCCGCAGCAGCGCCCGCACGCGCGCCACCAGTTCGTCCAGGGCGAACGGCTTGACGAGGTAGTCGTCGGCGCCCGCGTCCAGGCCGTCCACGCGCTCGCTCACCGAGTCCAGGGCGGTCAGCACCAGTACGGGGGTGCGGTCGCCGGCGGCGCGCAACTGGCGGCAGACCGCGAGGCCGTCCATGACCGGCATCAGCACGTCGAGGACGACCAGATCCGGCTCCCAGCGGGCCACCGCGGTGAGCGCCCGGTGGCCGTCGGCCGCGCCGCGCACCAGATGGCCCTCGACCGTCAGGGCGTCCTCGACGGCGGCGCGGACCTCGGGGTCGTCGTCGACGACGAGGATCTTGTGCGGCACCGGGTCGGCCGCGCCCGGCGGCCCGCCTCTGCCGGCCGGGCTCGTGAAGCTAGTGAAGCTCATGGACCAAAGGTGCCAAACGCGGCTCTTAAAACCCTCTTAGACCCTCGCGTGATGCTCCACTGCCATGCGAACCTCTCACTCCGGCCGCGCCCCGGCCCCGGCGGACCCCCGCCTCTCCGTCGTGATCGGCGCGGGCGGCACCGGCGGGCACATTTACCCCGGTCTCGCCCTCGCCGACGCGCTGCGCCGGGCCGTGCCGGGCGCGGTGATCTCCTTCGTCGGCACCGAGCGGGGCCTGGAGAAGCGGCTGATACCGGACGCCGGGTACCGCCTGCACACCGTCGACATGATCCCCTTCGACCCCTCGCTCGGCGCCCGCCGCTATCTGCTGCCCGCCGCGCTGATGAGGTCCGGCGCCCAGTGCCGGGCCATCCTGCGCGCGCAGGGCGCGCGGGTCGCCGTAGGGATGGGCGGCTACCCCAGCGCCCCCGTCATCGTCGGCGCCCGCCTGGCGGGCCTGCCGAGCCTCATCCACGAGTCCAACGCCGTGCCGGGGCGCGCCAACCGGTTCGCGGCCCGGCTCACCCCGAACATCGCGGTCGCCTTCGACCGCAGCCGGGCCCACCTGCCGGGCGGCGAGCGCGCCTACACCACCGGCATGCCGATCGCCGCGCCGCTGGCCGCGCTCGACCGGGCCGCGCTGCGCGACGAGGCGCGGCGCGCGCTCGGCGTACCGGCCGGGGCCCGGCTCGTCCTCTTCAACGGCGGCAGCCTCGGGGCGGCGCGGCTCACCGAGGCCGCGGTCGGTCTCGCGGAGCGGTGGCGGGGGCGAGGACGTGGTGACGTACACCTCCTGATCAAGACGGGCCCGGCGGCTCTCGCGGAGACACGGGCGCGGCTCGCCTCGACGGGCGGCGACGCGATCGCCCGCGCCGTCCCCTACCTCGACCGCATGGACCTCTCCTACGCCGCCGCCGACCTCGTCGTCTGCCGTGCGGGCTCCGCGACCGTCGCCGAACTGGCCGCCACCGGCGTCCCCGCCGTCCTCGTGCCCTACCCGCACGCGCCCGGCGACCACCAGACCCACAACGCCCGGGTCCTGACCGACGCGGGCGCGGGACTGCTGCTGCCCGACGCCGAGACCACCGCCGACCGGCTCGCGGCGCTGGTCGGGCCGCTGCTCGCCGACCCGGCGCGGCTCGCCGCGATGAGTGGCGCGGCCGATCCCGGGCCGCATGCCCGCGCCGCCGACCTGCTGGCCGAGCGGGTCCTCCGCCTCGCCCACCTCACACCTCACCTGGAGTACGCGTGAACACGTCCCCCTCTTCCTTCTCCTGGCGCGACCGCACGGTCCTGGTCACCGGGGCCGAGGGTTTCATCGGCTCGACCCTCGTCGACCTGCTGCTCGCGGAGGGCGCGAAGGTCCGCGCCTTCGCGCACTACAAGCCGTACGCGGAGAAGGGGCACCTCGCGCACCTCCTCGGCGATCCGCGGGTCGAGATGATCGCGGGCGACGTGCGGGACGCGGGGCGGGTGATGGACGCGGTCGCCGGGTGCGACACGGTCTTCCATCTGGCCGCGCTGATCGGCATCCCGTACTCGTACGACTCCCCGGGCGCCTACGTCCAGACGAACGTCGTCGGCACCGAGAACGTCGCGGAGGCGTGCCGGCGGCACTCCGTGCGGCGGCTCGTCCATACGTCCACGAGTGAGGTCTACGGGACCGCGCTGACCGCGCCGATCGCGGAGTCCCACCCGCTCCAGCCGCAGTCGCCGTACTCCGCGTCGAAGATCGGCGCCGACATGATGGCGCTGTCGCACTGGCACGCCTTCGAGCTGCCGGTGACGGTGGTGCGCCCCTTCAACACGTACGGCCCGCGCCAGTCGGCCCGTGCCGTGATCCCCGCGATCCTCGCCCAACTCCACTCGGGGGCGCGGGAGATCAAGCTGGGCTCGCTGACGCCCACGCGGGACTTCACGTACGTGACCGACACGGCACGGGGCTTCATGGCGCTCGCGGTGTGCGACCGGGCGCTCGGGCACGCGGTCAATCTGGGGGTGGGCCGGGAGATCTCCATCGGTGACCTCGCGAAGGCGCTGATCGTGGCGTCGGGGCGGGAGGCGTCCGTGGTCGTCGACCCCGCGCGGCTGCGCCCCGCCGGGAGCGAGGTCGAGCGGCTCCTCTCGGACAACTCCCGGGCTCGGGAGTGGGCGGGGTGGGAGCCTCAGGTCTCCCTCGGGGAGGGGTTGCGGCACACCTCTGCTTGGGTCGCCGAGAATTTGGGCCTGTTTGCGCCTGAGCGGTATCAGGTCTGAGTTTCGGGTGCGGGGTTGTGGGGGCTGGGCGCGCAGTTCCCCGCGCCCCTTGCGGGGCGCCCCCTGCGCCGGGGGCTCACGTCTGTGCGGCTGCCGCTGCCAGGCCGCCCAGGAGCAGCAGGGTGAAGCGCCGGGCCCACTCCTCGTCGACCGGTTCCGCGCTGACCAGCGCGCGGTGGACCACCGCCCCGGCGATCACGTCGAAGATGAGGTCCGCCGTACGGGCGGCACCGACCGCGTCCGGCTCGACCGGAAGCTCGCCCCGCCGCTGCGCCCGCTCCCGCCCCGCGAGGACCAGCCGTTTCTGGCGGTCGACGATGGACTCCCGGATGCGGGCCCGCAGCGGCTCGTCCGTCGTCGACTCGGCGACCACCGCCATGAGCGCCGTCTTCGTCTCCGGCCGCCCGAGCAGCACCGCGAACTGCAGGACCACGTTCTCGATGTCGGCGGCCAGACTGCCCCGGTCCGGGAGTTCCAGCTCGTCGAAGAGTTCCGCCACCGCGTCCACGACCAGCTCGCTCTTGCCCGCCCAGCGCCGGTAGAGGGTGGTCTTGGCGACCCCCGCCCGCGTGGCGACGGCGCCGAGCGTCAGCTTGGACCAGCCCAGTTCGACGAGGCCCTGCCGGGTCGCCTCCAGGATCGCGGCGTCGGCGGTCGCGCTGCGCGGGCGTCCGCCGGTGCGGGGAGCTGGCGGGGTGGGGGGCGTGCGGCTCTGCATGGGCGCGACCATACCGCTCGGTACGGAGGGGCCGGAGACCCCCGCGCACACCTCAGTGAGGGAGATCACCGACGACGGCTACCCAAGCCCCGTACCCGGCAGTTACGCTACGGCCCGTAGCGAAAGCCCGTGGTCAGAGCCGCGGGCGTCGCGACGAGAGCGGCACCAGAGCGACAACCAAGAGCGACAACCACGCAGCACGACCGGCACGGGGTGGGGACCCCGCGCCAACCGACGGTCCTCCTCGGGACCTTGGACCGTGCCCCCCTGTGGCCCCGCAATCCGGCGGGGGGTCACGGACGGGCGCGGTTCCCGCACGGCTTGGGGGAGGATGTACTCATGCAGCCACGGAACATGTCCATGAGCGGAGTCGTCGACCTCGCCGCCGTGAAGGCGGCCCAGGAGGCCAAGGCGAAGGCGGAGCAGGCGCGCGCCGAAGCGGCCCGGCAGGGCGGGGGCGCGGCGGGCGCCGCCATCTCCCCGTCGAGCCTGGTCATCGACGTCGACGAGGCGGGCTTCGAGCACGAGGTCCTCCAGCGCTCCACCGAGGTACCGGTCGTCATCGACTTCTGGGCCGAGTGGTGCGAGCCGTGCAAGCAGCTTGGCCCCCTTCTGGAGCGGCTCGCGCAGGAGTACAACGGCCGTTTCCTCCTTGCCAAGATCGACGTCGACGCGAACCAGATGCTGATGCAGCAGTTCGGGGTCCAGGGGATCCCGGCGGTCTTCGCGGTGGTGGCCGGGCAGGCCCTGCCCCTCTTCCAGGGTGCGGCCCCCGAGGCGCAGATCCGCCAGACCCTGGACCAGCTGATCCAGGTCGGCGAGGAGCGCTTCGGTCTGACCGGCCTCGCGGTCGACGCCGGAGCCGAGGGGCAGCGGGCCGCCGCGGCGCCCGAGGTGCCCGCCGGTCCTTACGACGCCCTGCTCGAAGCGGCCGTCCAGGCGCTGGACGCGGGCGATCTCGGCGGTGCCGTCCAGGCGTACAAGAACGTACTCAGCGACGACCCCGCCAACACCGAGGCCAAGCTCGGCCTCGCCCAGGCCGAACTGCTCCAGCGCGTGCAGGGCCTCGACCCGCAGCAGGTCCGCAAGGACGCCGCCGAGAAGCCGGCGGATGTCGCGGCCCAGATCGCGGCGGCCGACCTGGACCTGGTGGGCGGGCATGTCGAGGACGCCTTCGGGCGGCTCATCGACACCGTGCGGCGCACGGCGGGCGACGACCGCGACGCCGCGCGGGTGCGGCTGCTCGAACTCTTCGAGGTGGTGGGCGCGGACGACCCGCGCGTGATGGCGGCGCGCACGTCGCTCGCCCGGGTGCTTTTCTGACCCGTGCGCCGGCTTCCGGCCGGTCCGCCGACCGCCCCTCCCGGCCGACCAGTTCCTCGACGCCGGGGCTTGTGATGCCCAAGTGAAAACCCTGCTCCCATGACACGACAGTGGCCGCGTTTGCCAAAAATTGGCAAACGCGGCCACTGTTACTTGGAGTAAGTTACGGGCAGGTGTCTGGGTGATTTCACCCCTTCATGTCCCGTTCTGATCCCGGCCGTTGAGGCACCGTCCGTGGCTGACCGATATCGGGCGGTCGCGGTTCGGTTATCCGGCCGTTACTAGTCAGTAATGAACCCCCTTGTGCGGGCGCCGAGAATGCACCACGATCGGCGACGCTCGGTCCGATGACCCGCGATCCGACAGCCAGTCGGGGGAGCGGGTTCCTTGGTTCCCCACCGAGCGGACCGGCGACGCCGTCGCCGGTCTGGACAGGGGGGTCTCTGCCGTCCCCGGCAGGGCCTGTCCGTGCGGTCGTGCGTGATGCGTCAGGCGCGACCAGTGGTTGTCGCTCGGGGGTGATCGCCGGTGATGTGTGGTGCGGTTCGCGCCTCCGACAACGGGCGCTCTCCTTCCCGAGGACGTAGCACTTCTCCCATCCCTGCCCGGCTGAGCCGCCCGAGCGGGAGCAGTCAGGGCCGGAGATGTACGTCCGAGAAGGAGGAAAGTCATGGAGTCCGTGGCTCGTGGCGGAACCAGATGGAAGCGGTTCGCCGTGGTCATGGTGCCGAGCGTCGCGGCGACCGCCGCGATAGGCGTGGGCCTGTCCCAGGGCGCGCTCGCGGCATCGTTCAGTGTGTCAGGTCAGCAGTTCAAGGTGACTGCCGACGAACTCAAGGGCACGGGATTTGTCCAGTACGGGGCCGTGGACGTCGGAAAGTCGGGCAAGCACCCGGTCGCCGTCGTCGGCCTCGACTCGGCGAAGATCACCAATCTCTGTCAGTCCGTGGTCGTGCCGGTACCGGCCTTCGGCGATGTGTCGATGACCCTCAGGGCCGGCCGGGCCGGTGGTCCCAAGGTCATCGCCAAGAAGCTGTACATCGACGCCGACGACCTGAAGGCCAACGCGACCTTCAACAAGATCGACATCGGTGTCTCGGTCGATGACACCACCAAGGGACCGGGTCCGGCGAAGAACGACAAGTACGCCCCGGGCTCGTTCGCGCAGCAGGCGGAGTCGGTGAAGTTCACCAAGGTCCGCCAGCGCGCGTGGGCGACCTCCGCCGGCACCTTCAAGCTCTCTGGCCTCGCGATGTCGGTCAAGAAGGGCAAGCACGAGTGCTACTAGGGCGGTTGACGCCCCGGTAGGCCGTACGCGATTCGGTACGCGTTCACGTCGTACGCGACTCGGTACGCACTCGTCGCCATGAACGGCCGGGCGCGGGGGCGCGACGGCACATGACGGAGCCGTCCCCGTGCCCGAATCCGCACGACACACAGAACCAACGCCATTCCCGAGGAGCTGTACGACATGAGCGCCGAAGCGCAAGTGGGACTGGGCGACAAGCTCGGCCGGATGCGCCGATCGTTCCGGGTGTGGCGCGGTCAGCGCCCGTTCTGGGGTGGTCTGCTGACGTTGCTCGGTGGCATTCCGATCATGTACTTCCCGTACGCGAACCTCACGCTCGGCACGATGACGATCCGGATGGCGACCACCGCCGGCGCCGGATCGCTGATCATCGGCGTGCTGCTGATCGTGCTCGGCCTGACCCTGTGGTTCCAGCCGCTCTCCCGGGTCTTCGCGGGCGTGGCGGCGATCCTGCTCGCCCTGGTCTCCCTGGTGGTCTCCAACTTCGGCGGCTTCGTCATCGGTTACCTGCTCGCCCTGCTCGGCGGCGCCCTCGGCGTCTCCTGGGCGCCCGCACGGTCCGCCGGTGGATCCGCGACCACGGTGGCCCCGGGTGGGGTGAGCGGCGAGCGGGACGATCTGTCAGGAACGAGCCCGACGAACGGGACGAACGGGAGGCACCGTGCCGGCTGACGAGGTGCACCACGAGGGCTCCGCGAAGGCGCCCCGTGCGAGAACCGGGCCGCGCCACGCGGCGCCCAGAAAGCCGCTGCTGACCCGGCTCCAGGTGCCCGCGGGCAAGGCCATCGCCCTCGCGGCCATGCCGACCGCGGTCCTGATGGGCATGGGGCTGACCCCGACGCTCGCGCAGGCGAGGCCCGGTGCGCCCGAGAACCCCTTCCAGGACGGGCCGTGTGTCACGGCGCCGGACAAGGACGCGGAGGCGGACGAGAAGGACGCCAAGGACGCGAAGGACGCGAAGGGCTCCGGTGAGCCGTCCGCGCCCGCGTCGCCCCGCCCCGAGAGCAAGGGCAGCGCCAAGCCCGGGCCGGATCCCACGCCGTCCGCGGGGGAGCCCGCGGGGGAGAAGGACGCCCCGAAGCCCGACCCCGGCCTCGACCCTGACCCCGAGCCGGAGCCGGAGCCTGAGCCGGAACCGACCAAGTCCAAGAACCCCTGGGACCCGCTGGGCCTCGGCGACGCCCTCAAGGACGCCTTCACGCCGGACGAGCCCGACAAGCCCGCCGGGTCCGAGAAGGAGCCCGAGAAGGAGCCCGAGAGCCCCGAGCCGTCCGCCTCCAAGGACAGCAAGTCCCCTGAGGACGCGGCCGAGGACCCGGCGCCGGACCCGGTCAAGGACACGGTCGAGAAGGTCGAGGACGGGGTCGGCAAGGCCAAGGACGGCGCGGAGAAGGCCACCGAGGCCGAGAACGGCGACGAGGCCGAGGCCGAGGACCCCGCCGCGCCGGACGAGAACGGCAAGAAGCCGTTCCCGTGCGTCGTGGAGAAGAAGGTCGACGGCGAGAGCGAGCAGTCGCCCGCGCCGATCCCGTACCGGCCGTGGCACCTCGAAGCCAGCGCGCTGAAGCTCACGGGCGCCGACTATCAGGGCGTCGTGAACCTCACCATGCCGAACGGCAGGACCAAGCAGGCCCTGAAGTACGTCGTGCAGAAGACGGACATCGACGACCTGCACCAGATCGTCGAGGGTCCGGGCGGCAAGAAGTACCACGTCGAGGCCGCCAAGGGCTCCCGGTCGACCATCCGGGGCGGCGAGACGACGATGTACACCGAGCGGATCTCGGGCAAGCTGTTCGGGCTCATCCCGATCACCTTCGACCCCGAGCACCCGCCGCCGCTGAACATCCCGCTGATCTACTTCACGGACGTGAAGGTGCAGCAGGCGGGCCAGTTCGGCGGCAACCTCACAATCCCCGGACTGCACCAGTCGATCACCGACTGACCCGCACGAACGCCGAGGGCGCCCCCTGCGACAGGGGGCGCCCTCAGCGCGTACGTACGGAGGAGACGGACCGTCAGTCGCGGTCGCCGCCACCGCCCAGGTGGTGCACCCGCACCATGTTGGTGGTGCCGGGGACGCCGGGGGGCGAGCCCGCGGTGATGACGACGGTGTCGCCGTCGTTGAAGCGGTTGAGGTTGCGCAGCTCGGCGTCGACAAGCTCGACCATCGCGTCGGTGTTGTCGACGTGCGGCACGACGTAGGTGTCCACGCCCCAGCTCAGCGTGAGCTGGTTGCGGGTCGACTCGTCGGTGGTGAAGGCCAGGATCGGCTGGGCCGCGCGGTAGCGCGAGAGCCGGCGGGCCGTGTCACCGGACTTGGTGAAGGCGACCAGCGCCTCGCCGCCCAGGAAGTCCGCGATCTCGCACGCGGCACGGGCCACCGAACCGCCTTGCGTACGCGGCTTCTTGCCGGGCACGAGCGGCTGCAGGCCCTTGGAGAGCAGCTCCTCCTCGGCCGCCGTGACGATCTTCGACATCGTCTTGACGGTCTCGATCGGGTAGGCGCCGACGCTCGACTCCGCGGACAGCATGACCGCGTCCGCGCCGTCCAGGATCGCGTTGGCGACGTCGGAGGCCTCGGCGCGCGTGGGGCGCGAGTTGGTGATCATCGACTCCATCATCTGGGTCGCGACGATCACCGGCTTGGCGTTGCGGCGGCACATCTCCACGAGGCGCTTCTGCACCATCGGGACCTTCTCGAGCGGGTACTCGACGGCGAGGTCGCCACGGGCCACCATCACGGCGTCGAACGCCGCGACGACGCCCTCCATGTTGGCGACGGCCTGCGGCTTCTCCACCTTGGCGATGACGGGGACCCGGCGGCCCTCCTCGTCCATCACCTTGTGGACGTCCTTGATGTCGCCCGCGTCGCGCACGAAGGAGAGGGCGACCATGTCGCAGCCCATCTTCAGGGCGAAGCGGAGGTCCTCGATGTCCTTCTCGGAGAGCGCGGGCACGTTCACGGCCGCGCCGGGCAGGTTGATGCCCTTGTGGTCGGAGATGACACCGCCCTCGACGACGATCGTCTTCACGCGCGGGCCGTCCACCTCGACGACGCGCAGCTCGACGTTGCCGTCGTTGATGAGGACCTGGTCGCCCTTGGAGACGTCCCCCGGCAGACCCTTGTAGGTGGTGCCGCAGATCGACTTGTCGCCGGGCACGTCCTCGGTGGTGATGGTGAACTCGTCACCGCGCACCAGCTCGACGGGGCCCTCGGCGAAGGTCTCCAGACGGATCTTCGGGCCCTGGAGGTCGGCGAGGACACCCACGGCGCGGCCGGTCTTCGCGGCGGCCGCGCGGACACGGTCGTACCGGCCCTGGTGCTCGGCTTGCGTGCCGTGGCTGAAGTTGAAGCGGGCCACGTTCATGCCGGCCTCGATCAGCGAGACGAGCTGCTCTTCGGAGTCGACGGCGGGGCCCAGCGTGCAGACGATTTTGGAACGGCGCATGGGGCGATCCTATCGGTTTGTTTCGCTTCGGAATATTCCGTCTGGTGGAATCTACAAATGGGCGGAAGGCCGCTCAGGCGTTGCGGTCACCGACCAATGCATACGTCTGATCGGCGATCTCCAGTTCTTCGTCGGTGGGCACCACGGCGACGGCCACGCGCGCGTACTCCGGCGAAATGAGCCGGGCTTCGTCGGAACGTACGGAATTGAGTGCGCCGTCCACCGCGAGCCCCAGCTCCTCCAGGCCCGCCACCGCGGCCTCCCGCACCGGAGCGGCGTTCTCGCCGACACCGGCCGTGAACACGACGGCGTCCACCCGGCCGAGTGCCGCGTAATAGGCGCCGATGTACTTCTTCAGACGGTGGATGTAGATCTCGAAAGCGAGTGCCGCCTCTTCGTCACCGGCGTCGATACGGCGCCTGATCTCCCGCATGTCGTTGTCGCCGCAGAGGCCGATCAGACCGCTCTTCTTGTTGAGCAGAATGTCGATCTCGTCGATGGACATTTTGCCGACCCGGGCGAGATGGAAGATCACCGCCGGATCCATGTCGCCGGACCGGGTACCCATCACGAGCCCCTCCAGCGGCGTGAGCCCCATCGACGTGTCGACGCAGCGACCGCCCCGCACCGCGCTCGCCGACGCTCCGTTGCCCAGGTGCAGCACGATGACGTTCACGTCCTCGGGTGCCTTGCCGAGCAGCCGCGCGGTCTTGCGCGAGACGTACGCGTGCGAGGTGCCGTGGAAGCCGTAGCGCCGCACGCGGTGCTCGTCGGCCGTCGCCACGTCGATCGCGTAACGCGCCGCGGACTCCGGCATCGTCGTGTGGAACGCGGTGTCGAAGACGGCGACCTGGGGGAGGTCGGGGCGGAGCGCCTGGGCGGTGCGGATGCCGGTGATGTTGGCAGGGTTGTGCAGCGGGGCCACCGGGACGAGGCGCTCGATCTCCTTGAGGACCGCGTCGTCGATCACCGTCGGCTCGGTGAACTTCAGGCCGCCGTGCACCACACGGTGGCCGATCGCGGCCAGCTCGGGGGAGTCGAGGCCGAGCCCGTCGGCGGCCAGCTCGTCGGCGACGGCCCGCAGCGCCGCCTCGTGGTCCGCTATCGGCTCCTCGCGCTCACGGGACTCGGCGCCGCCGCCGGTGAGCGGGGTGTGCTTCAGCCGCGACGTCTCCTCGCCGATCCGCTCGACCAGGCCGACGGCCAGGCGTGAGCTGTCGCGCATGTCGAGCAGCTGGTACTTCACCGACGAGGAGCCGGAGTTGAGGACGAGTACGCGAGTGGCGGTCACTTGAATGCGGCGCTTTCTGTGGGGGGAGTTGCTGGGCGGGCGGCGGGGGTTACTCGCCGGGCGTCTGGGACTGGATCGCCGTGATGGCGACGGTGTTGACGATGTCCTGGACGAGCGCGCCCCGGGACAGGTCGTTGACCGGCTTGCGCAGGCCCTGGAGGACCGGGCCGACGGCGATCGCGCCGGCCGAGCGCTGCACGGCCTTGTAGGTGTTGTTGCCGGTGTTGAGGTCCGGGAAGATCAGCACGCTGGCCTGGCCCGCGACCTCCGAGTCGGGCAGCTTGGTGGCCGCGACGGAGGGCTCCACGGCGGCGTCGTACTGGATCGGGCCCTCGATCCTCAGGTCCGGCCGGCTCGCCCGCACCTTCTCCGTGGCCTCGCGCACCTTGTCGACGTCGGCGCCCGAACCGGACGTGCCGGTGGAGTACGAGAGCATCGCGATCCGCGGGTCGACACCGAACTGCGCGGCGGTCGCCGCGGCCTGCACGGCGATGTCCGCGAGCTGCTCGGCGTTCGGGTCCGGGTTCACCGCGCAGTCGCCGTAGACCAGGACCTTGTCGGCGAGGCACATGAAGAAGACGGACGAGACGATCGAGGCGTCCGGCTTGGTCTTGATGATCTCGAAGGCGGGCCGGATCGTCGCGGCCGTGGAGTGCACGGAACCCGACACCATGCCGTCGGCCAGGCCCTCCTGGACCATCAGCGTGCCGAAGTAGTTCACGTCCGCCACCACGTCGTACGCCAGCTCGACGGTGACGCCCTTGTGGGCGCGCAGCTCCGCGTACTTCCCGGCGAAACGATCCCGCAGCTCGGAGGTCTGCGGGTCGATCAGTTCGGTGTCGGCGAGGTCCACGCCGAGGTCGGCGGCCTTCTTGCGGATCTGCTCCACGGGCCCGAGCAGCGTCAGGTCGCACACGCCCCGGCGCAGCAGGACGTCGGCGGCGCGCAGCACGCGCTCCTCGGTGCCCTCGGGCAGCACGACGCGGCGGCGGTCGGCGCGGGCCCGCTCCAAGAGCTTGTGCTCGAACATCATCGGCGTGACGCGGTCGCTGCTCGGCGCCGAGACGCGGCCGAGCAGGCCCGCGGTGTCGACGTACCGCTCGAAGAGGCCGAGGGCGGTCTCCGCCTTGCGGGGCGTGGCCGCGTTCAGCTTCCCCTCCAGGGCGAAGAGTTCGGCCGCCGTGGGGAAGGAGCCGCCGGAGACGGCGACGACCGGGGTGCCGGGCGCGAGGCGGTCGGCGAGGGTGAGGATCTCCGGGCCCGGCTGTTCGTTCAGGGTCAGCAGGACGCCCGCGATGGGCGGCGTGCCCGCGCTGTGCGCGGCGAGCGAGCCCACCACGAGGTCGGCGCGGTCGCCGGGGGTGACGACCAGGCAGCCCGGGGTCAGGGCGTTGAGGAAGTTCGGCAGCATGGCGCCGCCGAAGACGAAGTCCAGGGCGTCGCGGGCGAGCCCCGAGTCGTCGCCGAGCAGGACCCGGCCGCCGAGGGCGTGGGTGATCTGGGCGACGGTCGGCGCGGAGAGCGCGGCCTCGTCCGGCAGGACGTAGCAGGGCACGGGCAGGCTCGCCCTCAGCCGCTCGTGGATCTCGTCGCGGTCGGCCGGGGCCACCCGGTTGGTGATCATGGCGAGGACGTCACAGCCGAGGGAGTCGTACGCCCGGTAGGCGTTGCGGGTCTCGGCGCGCACCGACTCGGCGGTCTGCTTCCTGCCGCCGACCACGGGGATCACGGAGGCACCGAACTCGTTGGCGAGCCGGGCGTTGAGCGCCAGCTCGTCGGGGAGCTGGGTGTCCGCGAAGTCCGTGCCGAGGACGAGGACCACCTCGTACTCCCCGGCGACCCGGTGGAAGCGGTCGACGATCCGCGAGACCAGCTCGTCGGTGCCCTGCTCGGCCTGGAGCGCGGACGCCTCGTGGTAGTCCATGCCGTACACCGACGCGGCGTCCTGCGAGAGGCGGTAGCGGGCCCGCAGCAGGTCGAAGAGGCGGTCGGGCCCGTCGTGGACGAGCGGCCTGAAGACGCCGACCCGGTCCACCTGGCGGGTCAGTAGCTCCATGACTCCCAGCTCGACGACCTGGCGGCCGTCGCCGCGATCGATCCCGGTCACGTACACGCTGCGCGTCACGCGTGCTCTCCCCTTCTTCGCTGCCTGGTGCCTGCCGGCCGTGCCGCTTCTTCGCTGCCCGGCGCCTGCCGGCCGTACCGCCGACCGGCTCTGCCGGGCCGGACAAATGACCCGATATCGCGGCTGTGCCCTCTTGACAATACCTCTGCGGCTGGCTAGGTCGCCCGCCGGACGTAAGGCCCGGCGGGCCTGGTACCAAGGTCCCTTCCCGCCTCTCGCACAGCCATCCGTCGGACATGCGTGAGCGGCGACCCCCTTCCGGCCGTGGAACAATCGGACCGGCTCACAAGTACCAACAGCGAGCAGGAGACACAGCGCGATGCGTATCGGAATTCTCACCGCGGGCGGCGACTGCCCCGGCCTCAACGCAGTGATCCGGTCGGTCGTGCACCGTGCCGTGACGCATTACGGCGACGAGGTCATCGGCTTCGAGGACGGCTACGCGGGCCTGCTCGACGGGCGCTACCGCCCCCTCGACCTGAACGCGGTCAGCGGCATCCTGGCCCGCGGCGGCACCATCCTCGGCTCCTCGCGCCTGGAGCGCGACCGCTTCCGCGCGGCCTGCCACAACGCCAAGGAGCTGATCGAGAAGAGCGGCTTCGACGCGCTCATCCCGATCGGCGGCGAGGGCACCCTGACCGCGGCGGGCATGCTGGCCGACGCGGGCGTGCCGGTCGTCGGCGTCCCGAAGACGATCGACAACGACATCTCCTCCACGGACCGCACCTTCGGCTTCGACACGGCGGTGGGCGTGGCCACGGAGGCCATGGACCGCCTGAAGACGACCGCGGAGTCCCACCAGCGCGTGATGGTCGTCGAGGTCATGGGCCGCCACGCGGGCTGGATCGCCCTGGAGTCCGGCATGGCCGGCGGCGCCCACGGCATCTGCCTGCCCGAGCGTCCGTTCGACCCGGCCGATCTGGTCGCGCTGGTCGAGGAGCGGTTCGCGCGCGGCAAGAAGTTCGCGGTGATCTGCGTGGCCGAGGGCGCGCACCCGCTGGACGGCACGATGAACTACGGCAAGGGCGCGATCGACCAGTTCGGCCACGAGCGCTTCCAGGGCATCGGTACCGCACTGGCGTACGAGCTGGAGGCGCGCCTCGGCAAGGAGGCCAAGCCGGTCATCCTCGGCCACGTCCAGCGCGGCGGCACCCCCACCGCGTACGACCGCGTCCTCGCGACCCGCTTCGGCTGGCACGCGGTGGAGGCGGTGCACCGCGGGGAGTACGGGAAGATGACGGCGCTGCGGGGCACGGACATCCGGATGGTGCCGCTGGCGGAGGCGGTCACGGAGCTGAAGACGGTGCCGAAGGACCGGATGGACGAGGCGGAGTCGGTGTTCTAGCCCCTGGGGGGCTTCTAGCTCCTGAGGGGCCTGGCCCCAGGAAGTTTGCCCCTAGGAGGCTTGGCCCCCACCGCGGACGAGGGGCCAGAAATGGTCGAGGATCCGCTCCAGATAGTCCCGCCCGGCCTCGCCGGACGCGTCCGAGCCGGCGCCGCCGCCCCAGCTGAGCGTGCGCGCCATCCGTGACTGGTAGTCGTCGTGCATCTGGCGCAGTACGTCCTCGATGTGCCGCCGCTCCACGGCCAGCAGCTTGGCGACGGGCCGCACGTACCCCTGCCAGCGGGTCGTGACGGCGCTGCGCAGCAGCTCGGCGAGCGGCTCGGAGCGCCCGGTGACGGTCGCGAAGTCGGGCAGGGAGAGGCCGAGGGCGCGGGAGAGGGCGGCGGACTGCCGCTCGTTGCCGCGCCAGCTGTTGGTCTCCTCCATCCGCAAATACGCCTGGATCTCCACACCGGCCTGCCGGGCGATGTCCTCGGGGGCGAGCCCCCGGGCGATCCGGTGCTCCCGCAGGGTCCGGGCGGCGCCCATCAGCTCCCCGGGCGAACACCACAGCGTCGCCGCCAGCGCGGTCAGCTCGGCGGAGGTGGGCGCGGTGAGGCCGCGCTCCCAGGCGGCGACGGTGTCGGCGGTGATGTACGTGAGCCCGAAACTGGCCCGCATCCCGTACGCGACATGTCCATGTGCCATCCCCAGCGCCTCACGCAGGCGCCGGGCGGCGGGGAAGTTGAAGGGGGGTGTGGGTTGGCTCGGGTGGCTCGATTGCACGGGCACACGGTATGGGGGTGGGGGCGTGGTGACTACGGTGTGTTTCTACGAGGTTGCGGATTGGTGGGAAGGTACGGGCCCGGCCCCGCCTCGGAGCGGGCGTCCTTCCGGGCCTCTTTGATCCGGCGGGGCTACAGGAGCGAGAGCGCGGCGTCGACGATTTGGTCCATCGCCGCCACGTGGATCTGCTCGCCGGAGGTGGTGGACTCGACGCGGTAGCCGCCGCCGCGCAGAGGCGAGACCCTGATCTCGCCCGCCTGCCGACTCGTGTGGTCCCGGGAGAGGCGGAGCATTCCCATGCTGTAGAAGGGGAACAGGGAGCGCAGTCGCTCTTGGGCATGGATTTCGCGGGTCAACGGCAGGTAGTCGGCGAACGCGTCGTCACGCAGAAGGACGTCCCATTGTGTCGCGACAGGATCCCCGTCCTCATTCGCCTGTGCGAGTTCGTTGTACTCCATGAAGGGGTGACGGGAATGCAGGTCTTGCAGCGTCGCACCGCTTTGCCAGGCGAGCACCACGTCCACGACGTCGCCGAAGTCGTCGGTGACGCCTTCCATCCATGAGTGCCGGACGTTCGCCGTGCTGATGAAAAAGCGTCGCTCCTCGGCCCCGAGGTAGATCATGATGGTCCCTCTCCCCGACAGCAGCTTGGCGCTGTTGGGGTCCTCCAAGGAGGGTGAGGTCGCCCCTTCGATCAAGCCGAGGTCCTCGCCCCGCCGACCGGCCGCGTGTGCCAAGGCCTGCTGCAGGCCGCCGAGTTCGGCCAGGTCCGGGTAGAGTTCTTCTCTCATGTCACCATTCTAGATCGGCTGTCGTTATCCCCTGTCATGTAATGAACGGCCGGATTCTCCCCATGCTCTCCCAGTCCGGCTCCGTCATGCCCTCGATGACCTTGCCGTCCTTGTCGTAGAAGGTGACGGAATCCCAAGTACGTCTCCCGTGCTTGACCGTTCTGGCGATCAGTCCCATCTCTTCTTCCGTCGCATGGAAATTGGGGCCATCATGTCCGAGCCCTCTCTTTGCCATGCCTACGAAGCCGTCGGCGGGGAACCCCTTGGTGTTCACATGGAGTCTCACTGACCCGTCCTCGATCGCGGCGAAGACGGGACCTCGCCACTCGTCGGGACTGAGATCCATGTAATGAGTGAAATTTCTCTGCTCCGCGAATTTCTTGGTGTCGCCGAATCGATACCCCAGGGCTACGTCACAGGGGGCGAGCCCCAGAGGGTCGGCCCAGAGAAGAGGGTTGCTGACATAGGCGAAGGGATCGGGTGCCGGTCCGAGGCCCAGAAGGTCGGGGGAAAGGTAGCGAGCACTTTCGGGGTCGTAGTGCCGGAAGTGGTTGTAGTGGAGACCGGTCTCAGGGTCGAAGTACTGCCCGGGAAAGCGGAGCGGAGTGTAGGCGGTGCTGTCGGCGGCCCAAGCGGTGATGCCCCACAGGGTGGTGCGGGCCCGCCAGGCCGTCTCGCCCCGCTCGTCGACGAGTTCGGTGGGGGCGCCGACGAGGTCGGTGACGATGGCGAAGAAGCGGCTGTCGATCTCCTCCTGAGGAGCGTCCACGACCGCGGTGATGCGCTCCGTCTGGGAGATGGGGTGCAGACCCTGGTGGTCCCAGGTCAGGGTGACGGGGTGCGGCATGTCTCGCGAGACGGTGGTCTGCTCGCAGAGCGTGGTGCCGTCCCACGAGAAGACGGTTTCCTCGACGACGGCCTCTCCGTCCGGGGTGAGCCGTTGCTTGGCGGTCCGGCGGCCCAGCGGGTCGTAGGTGTAACGCCACCGGGTGCCGTCCGGAGTGACGACGGACGTGAGGCGGTCCTCGGCATCCCAGGTGTAATGCCAGGTGGCCGGCTTACGGGACAGCCGGACCTTCTGCCGCAGAACGACACGGCCCTGGGCGTCGTATTCGTAACGGATGCCGCCTGCCCGCCTGACGCGGGTGCCGGCGTAAGAACGCTCTCCGGTCGCTTCCTGGCCGGGGTGCCGGTCCGGCCAATCGGCCTCGGTCAGCCTGCCCGTCTCGTCGTAGACATATCGTTCAGTCCACTGCTCGCTGTGAACGGCGGTGACCCGGCTCGCCGCGTCCAGATCGAACGTCCGGACCCCCGAGGACTGATCGGCGACCCTGGTCAGTCCGTTGTCCGCCCCGTAGACGTAAGAACGGTGCTGCACCATTCGGCCCTCGGAGGTGACGACTGACTGAGCGCTGAGACGTCCCATCTCGTCGAAGGCGTGGGAGAGGGTGACCTGCTCGCCGATGTGCCGGGAAACCTCGCGGCCTGTTTCGTCGTGCGTGAAATCGATGACCCTGCCGCAGGTGTCGAGCCGTGTGGGGCGGCCCGAGGCGTCGTAGGTCCACGTGCTCAGCGCACCGGACGGAGTGGTCCGGCTGAGGGTGCGCCCCTCGGCGTCGTACGTGCGCAGCGTGGTGCGACCGTCGACGGTCTCCGCCAGGACGTGGCCGAAGTGGTCGCGCCCGAGGATCAGTTCGGACTCCGGACCGATCGCGTGGGTGAGGTGACCGCGCAGATCGTACGTGAAGGTGGTGACGGCTCCCGCGGCGTCCTTTCGAATGGTCTGGCCCAGTGCGTTCCGCTCGAACGTGACGGTCTCCCCGGCACCGTTCGTACGTGCTGCCAGACGACCGGCGGCATCGTGCTCGTAAGTGACCGTGCGGCCGTCGAAGTCGGTCTCGGACTCCGGTTGTCCCGCGGCGTCGTAGCGGTAGGTCCACTGCAGGCCCAGAGGACTGCTGACCTGAGTGAGCCGCAGTGAGGGATCGTGGACGAACTCATACCGTGCCCCGTCGGGCGAGGTGCGGGCGGCGAGCAGGTCGAAGTGTGTGTACTCGAAGCGCGTGGTGCGCCCCAACGGGTCCGTGTGACTCGTGCGGTTGCCTTCTCCGTCGTACGTCCATGTGTCGGTCGTACCGTCAGCACCCGTACGCCGGGTCAGTTGCCCCTCGGTCGTCCACTCGAACCGAACGGTGCCCCGGTTCGTGTCCGTGACCGAGATGGGGAGCCCGAAACCGTTGAGTTCCCATGTGGTGGTGGCCTCCGATGAATCGGAGGCTTCGACGGGGACGCCTGCCGCGTCACAGCGCACCGTGGCGGTGAGCCCCCGCGCGTCGGTCACCGAGAGGAGGTGACCCGACGCGTTGAACGTGCTGGAGGTGACGCGTCCGGACGGATCGGTGACGGACGTGCAATTGCCGCTTCCGTCGTAGGTCCGCCGCCAGGCACTTCCGTCCGGCAACCGGAGGGCGGTGGGCAGGTTCAGGTCGTTGTACGTGTAGCGGCTGACCGCGCCGTCCGGTCTAGTCACCTCAAGGAGTTGCCCAAGGGCGTTGTTCACATAGCGGGTGGTGTTCCCCAGGGCGTCGGTCCAGGACGCGATGTGGTGGTGCTCGTCGTACCCGGTGACGGCGGTGTGCCCCAAGGGATTCGTCTCGGCGACGACCTGGCAGTGCTCATCGATCGCGAAACGGGTGGTGGCGCCTTCGGCGGTGGTGTGTGCGGTGATCCGACAGTTCGGCCACTCCGGATCCGGGATGTCGTAGGCGAATGCCCCCGCGACGAAGCCGTTGTCGGCGTGCTGGCTGACACAGCGATCCGCTTCGTCGTAGTCGTAGAAGTAGTGCCGCTGGTTGGTGTCTTGCCATGAGGTGATGCGCAGTCGCTCGTCATACGTGAAGCGCAGGGGAAGGCCCGAGGAGCCCGTGACGCTGGTGAGGTTGCCATCGGTGTACCCGTACCGCCTGAGCACGACGTCCGAGCCGTCCTCGGCAGCGCCCGCGAGGCGCAGGACGGTGACGCGGTCGGCCTCGACGGTCAACTGCAGGTGGTAGCCACCGCTGTGCCGGATGGCTTGCGGGGTGCCCTCGGCGTCGTGGTCGAAGTCGATGGTGTTGTGGTTGCGGTCGGATATGCGTGTCAGGAGGGCCACGCCGTCGGCGGGGTCAGGCGGGGTGAAGTGGCGGGTGAGGCCGGTGAGGGGGTCGGTGATGCGGTAGCCGCCGTCGTCCAGGCGGTGCAGCGGTCGGCGAGGGCCGGAGTCGGGCAGTACGGGTGCGTCCGGTCCCTGGGGGTGGGGGTAGGCGAGGAGCATGCCGTCCTCGGTGACGAAGACGACGCCGTCCTCGTCGACTTCGAGGCGCTGGTCGATGGTGGAGGTCCAGGTGGGGCCGAACCAGCCGCCGCTGCGGTAGCCCGAGGCGACCCGGCGGGTGAAGACCAGCGGCAGGGTGCCGGGCAGCGTGACGTCGGTCGCGTCGAGGAACATCTGCCCGGTGGCCACGTCCACCGGGTCGCCGCAGCCCTTGATCTTGCTCTTGACCCGGTTGTACGCGCCCTTCGCCCCGTCCTTCAGCGCGGTGCGGGCGGACTTGAAGCCCTTCAGTCCGCCCTTGAGGCCTTTCAGCCCCTTGCCGAGTTTGGCGGCGGTGGTCAGGCCCTTCATGCCGGGTACGCAGTCCAGCGCGGCGAACGCGACATCCATCAGGCCCGCCTGGCCTTTTCGGTATTTGTTGAGGGTGTCGGCCAGCACGATCGCCCCGGCGATGATGACGATGGCGGCGAGGATGGGGCCGCCGACGATCATCGCGATGATGCCGACGACGGCGACGACGACCTTGCAGACCGCGACGATGGTGTCCCAGTTGTCGGAGACCCAGTCGCCTATCTCCTCCCACCACTTGCGGTTGCGTATGCCCGCGTCGGAGGCCTCGTCGATCTTCCGTTTCGCGGTCCCGGCGGCCTCCTGACGCATCTTGCGGGCGTCCTCGGCCATCTTCTTCGCCGCGTCAAGCGCGCTCTTGGCGGCATCCACATCGCCCTGCGCCGACTTCTGCGCCTTCTCGGCCGAGGCCGCGTTACGGGTAGCGGCGCGGACCTTCGACTCATCCGGCTTCGGCACATCCTTGCCCGAGCCCTTGTCGTCCTTGTACTTGTCGGCCTCCTTGCCCGCCTTCTCCACCCAGGAGTCGGCCGAGGTGAGGCGGGACTTGGCGGAGGACAGGTCGGCCTGGGCCTCGCGGCCCTTGGCCAGGGCCTTGTCGGCCAGGGACTGGGCGCGCTCCAGCTCCGGCCAGTACGCGGCCAGCGCGTCGCCGGCCATGCCGTAGGACTTCTTGAGCTTCTTCAGCTTCTCCGGGGCCTTCTCGAACTTCTCCGTGAAGCCCTCGGCGGTCTTGCCCGCCCACTTGAGGATCGCGTCCTCGCCCGCCATCCCCTTGATGTCCCGCAGCACCTTGCCGACATCGTCGGAGAAGTCGTGCAGGTCCTTGGCGAGCTTGCGCACCCGGTCCGGGTCGCCCGGCGTCGGGTCCTTGTCCAGGTCCAGGACATGCCAATCCCGCGGCCGATTCCCCGCCATACCGCAACCCCCGTCACTGCCAGACCTGCCGCAATCGTATGCACAGGCGAAGCTACCGAATGTGCGTTCGCGTGCGAGAGGGGTCCGATGGTCCGGCGCGTTGGTGCTTCGCCCCTAGCGGTTGATGGCCTGGATCTCCTGGACCACCACGTCCTGCTCCGCGCCGAACTCGCCGTCGGGGAGCTGCCGTTCCCCGTCCACGCCCGTGCCGGTCCAGCGGATCTTCCACGTGACCGTCGCCTTCAGCGGGTACGAGCCGTCGCCCGATGAGCGCAGGTACTTCACGCCGCAGGGCGGGTCCTGTTCCGACTTGCCCTTGGCGTACGGCTCACCGATCTTGCCGTCGACGATCTCGCAGACGCCGGATCCGGGGTACGTCTCGGCGTCCGGCGTGCCGGGGTCGATCCTCAGGGAGATCGGTTCGGCGGTCGTCGTCGCCTCGATGTCCAGTACGTCGACCCTGGCCGTGACCGACACCGGCTTGAACTCCGCGCCGTCCAGCCAGGCCCAGGTGGGGAGGTTGACCTTCGTCTCCGCCTCCGGCGCCAGGGACACCTTCGTACCGGGGACGCGGATCCGCGCGTACGCCAGCTTCGCGAGGGTCTCCGCGTCGATGACGGGCAGGCCGGGCGGCGGCGGCTCGTTCTCGTCGACCCAGAACGTCTCCTTGTCGCACTTGTCCCAGCCGGGCGGGTACGTCTCGTTGGGGAACCCCGTCCACCAGTAGCCCTTGCCGGCCTTGTCGAGGTTGAAGTTCTTGTACGGCTCGCCCTCGACGTAACGCTTGCGCTGTTCCAGGTCCCACGAGTGGCCCGTGGAGTCCACCGCCCAGACCGCCTCGCGCTCCTTCTTGAACTGGGCGGGGGTGTAGGCGGGGCCGTACCAGCAGGGGGGCGGGCTGTAGTCGCCCGCCGGGGCGATGGGGCCGGCCTTGGGGCCGGTGCCGTTCTTGGAGGTGTCGTAGCTTATGCCGCCGGCGGTCGCCGTCAGCGACCCGTCCTTCTGGCCGCCCGACACCTCGGGCGGGGGCGCCGCGGTGCCACCGCCGATTCCCTTTTCGGCGTTGGCCGGCGTGGCGGACAGGGCCACACCGGCCAGCACCGCCAGCGCTGTCAGAGCCGCGGACCTCTGCTTCATGGCTGGCATTTGTCGCTCCCCCGTGTCGCGTTCAGTTCCGTGGTGACCCAGACGCCCGCGTCGTTCCTGGACAGCTTGGCGGCGTAGAGCACGTAGCTGTTCTTGGTGGCGGGGCCCTTGTCGACCTTGTCCTTCTTGAGGTACTTGTCGTACGCCTTGCTCTGGTCCTCGCAGTAGGTGAGGGCCGCGGTGCCGCCGTCTCCCGTGACGGTCGCGTCGTAGTAGCGGTAGGCACCAGTGGTGCGCGCGTCGGCCTTCACGTAGGCCTGGATGTACTTCTGCGCGTTGGCCGCCGCGTCGCCCTCGTAGTAGAAGCGCAAGGCCTTGTGGGTCGGGGCCTTCTCGGCGATGGCCATGTCGATGGCCTTGATCGCCTGTTCCCGGTCGGCCAGGACGGCGTCCTTGGTCTTGTCGCCCGTCTTCGCCCAGCTGAAGGTGAACGTGACGTCGGACGGCAGCTTGATCTCAGGGCGGTCCGCGCCCTGGGCGGGCTCGCTCGGCGGGGGCGACTTCTTCTCCTCGCCCTGCCCGGCGCCGGCGATCTTGTCGTCGCTCCCGGCAGGCTTCTCGTCACTGCCGCAGGACGTCAGAAGCAGGGCCGCGGACGCGGTGAGCGCGGCCGTCGCGAGGCGGAGGGGGCGGTTCACTGTCGGCTCCTGGCAGGTGGGGGAGAGGGCGCGGGCTCAGCACGCTAGTGCGAAGCCGGGGCCGATACCAGGGAGATGTGTCGGTAGGAATGGGGCGCCTGGGACGTATCGCCGCGGCGGCGTGTCACAGTTCTGTGCCCGCCGCCAGGGGTGGTTCAGGCCAAGGCCACCGGCCAGCCCCCTCAGCCCTTCACCGCCCCGCCCAGCGCGAAGCCCCCGCCGAGGCGGCGTGAGACGAGGACGTACAGGAGGATCACCGGCGTCGAGTACAGGATCGAGAACGCGGCCAGCTGGCCGTAGACCACCGTCCCCTTGTTGCCGAAGAAGTCGTTGATGCTCACCGACGCAGGCATCTGTTCCGGCGTGAGCAGGAGCATGAAGGGGACGAAGAAGTTGCCCCACATCATGACGAACGAGAAGACCGTCACCACCGCCACCCCGGGGCCCATCAGGGGCAGGACGATCCGGATCAGGGACTGGAAGGACGAGGCGCCGTCCGTCCACGCCGCCTCCTCCAGTTCCTTCGGGACGCCGTCCATGAAGTTCTTCATCAGCCAGATGGCGAAGGGGAGTTGGGACGCGGCGAAGAAGAAGATCGTGCCGTGCATCGTGTCGATCAGGTCCACCTGTACGAAGAGCGCGTACACCGGGACCATGATCGCCGTGATCGGCAGGCTCGTCGCGAAGAGGATCGTCAGCATGAAGGGGCGGTTCAGGCGGGAGCGGTAACGGGAGAGCGGGTACGCGGCGAGCGCCGCGCAGACCACCGTGAGCAGCGTGCCGCCGCCGCACAGGAGGAGGCTGTTGAGGAGCGGCGTGAAGGTGATCTCGGGGGTCAGGACCTTGTCGTAGTTGTCCAGGGTGAGGCCGTCGGGGACGCGTACCCGCAAGTCCGCCTCCGGGTCGAAGGAGGACAGGACCACCCAGGCCAGCGGGAGGACGAACGCCGCCGCCACGGCCAGCAGGCCCGCGTCGGCCGCGAGCCGGTGCTTCGTACGACGGGCAGGCAGTGAACGGGCGCGAGGAGGGTTGTTGACGGCCACTCAGACCTCCGTACGCAGCATGCGCATATAGACGAGGGAGAAGAGCGAGCCGACCAGGAGCAGGAGCAGGGCCACCGCCGTGCCGTAGCCGATCATGCTCTTCTGGAAGGCCTGCTCGTACATGAACAGCGGCAGGGTCTGGCTGCGGTTTCCCGGGCCGCCGCGCGTCATCACCCAGATGAGGCCGAAGACGGAGAGCGTCTGGAGGGTGTTGAGCATGAGGTTCGTGCCGATCGAGCGGCGGATCATCGGCAGCGTGATGTGCCACATCCGGCGCCAGCCGCCCGCGCCGTCGACCTCCGCGGCCTCGGTGATCTCCTTGGGGATCTCGTTGAGGGCGGCGGAGTAGACGAGCATCGAGAAGGCCGTCCCCCGCCAGACGTTGGCGAACGACACCGCGAGGATCGGGAGCGTGAACAGCCAGTTCTGGGAGGGGAGATGGAGGAGGTCGAGGACGGCGTTGAGGGTGCCCTCGCGGCGGAAGAAGGCGTAGAGCAGGAAGCCCGCGACGACCTCCGGCAGCACCCACGCGGTGATGACGATCGCGCCCGTGAGGGTGCGGACCGGCTTCGACGCGCGCTGCATGAGGGAGGCGAGGGCGAGCCCCAGCGTGTTCTGGCCGATGAGGGAGGAGAGGAACGTGAAGACCAGGGTGAGCCAGACCGCGTTGAGGAACCGCTCGTCGCCGAACGCCTCACGGAAGTTGTCGAGGCCGATGAAGCTGGACTCGGCCTGGCCGGTCAGCTGGAGGTCGGTGAAGGCGATGTACGCGCAGTAGCCGATCGGCCCGGCGAGGAACAGCGCGAGGAGGACGACGGCGGGGGAGACGGGCAGGGCCCTGAGCAGACCCCGGCGTACGCGGGCGCGGGGGTTCGGTGGCGGGGTGCCCGGACCCGGCGCGGTCTTGGCGGCGCCGGGCCCGGCGGGGGGCTCGGGCGGGGGTTCGGCCGGGGACCCGGCGGCGGGTGCGGTAGTCATGTGCGGGCACTCACTCTCTGATACCGGGTGACACGGCCTCTGGCATCGGGTGGTACGGCGGCCCCCGGTACCGGTACCGGTGCCGGGTAATACGGCACCGGCCCGGAACGGCGGCCCCCGGTCCCGGTAATACGGCACCGGCCCGGAACGGCACCAGCCCGGAACCGCCCGCCCCCCGCGCTACTTGTCGATGACCTCGCCGTCCGTCGCCGACTCGACCTCCTCGTCGTACCCCTTCGCCGCCTCCTCCACCGAGCTGTCGCCCGTCGTCACCGACTCCATCGCCTCCTGGATCGCGGTGGAGACCTTCGGATACGCGGGGTACGCGGGCCGGTAGTGCGTCGAGGCGACCAGCTCCGTGAAGAACTTGATGCCGGGCTGCGCCTTCACGTACGACGGGTCGGCCGCGACGTCCTCGCGGACCGCGATGCCCGAGTTGGCGACGTACCACTTCTTGGCGTTGGCCTTCGTCTGCATGGTCTCGATGAACTTGAAGGCCAGGTCGGGGTTGCCCGCCTTGGCCGGGATCGCCCAGGTCCAGCCGCCGGACATGCTCACCTTGCCGGGCGCCTGGCCGTGCTGGGTCGGCATGGCGGCCAGGCCCAGCTTCCGCGACCACTCCGGCCACTCGTGTCCCGCTCCCTCGCCCCAGTCCTGCGGCAGCCACGAGCCGTCGAGCGCGATGCCCAGCTTGCCCTCGGGCAGCAGCTCACCCCGCACGCGCGTGGCGAAGTTGGGGTCCAGGGCGTCGGAGACATCGGGGCCGAGCTTCTCCTCGTAGACCGTCTCGACGAACTTCAGGGAGTCCTTGAAGCCCTTGCTGCCGGTGACCCACTTCTTCGCCCCGGTGTCGTACAGCGGATCCTTGCCCGTGCCGTACGCCAGCATCTGGAAGCCCTGCATGGTCGCCGCCTCGCCGGCCGGCTTTCCCGTATAGACGTTCAGGGGCGTGACTCCCGGCACCTTCTTCTTGATCGTGCGGGCCGCGTCGAGGACCTCGTCCCAGTTCTTCGGCTGCCAGTCGGCCGGCAGGCCCGCCTTCTTGAAGATCGCCTTGCTGAACCACAGGCCGCGCGTGTCCGTGCCGTCCGGCACGCCGTACGTCTTGCCGTCGGCCGCCTTCGCCGCCGCCTTGGCCGAGTCGATGAACTGGTCCCAGTCCTTCCACTTCTTCAGGTACGGGTCGAGCGGCTTCAGATACCCGCTGGTGATGTCCGAGTTGATGAGGAACGTGTCCTCGTAGACGAGATCGGGCGCGGTCTTGGGGGAGCGGAGCATCTGCTGGAGCTTGGTGTAGTACTCCGAGTCCGGCGCCTTGATCGGCACCAGCTTGACCTTCTTGCCGGGGTTCGCCTTCTCGAACTGCTTCTTGATCTCCGCCAGGTAGGTGTCCATGACCCTGACCTCGTTGTCCGTGGACTGCTTGAACGAGATCCTCACGGTGTCGGGGTCGTCGCCGGAACCGCCGCCGCACGCGGTGAGGGTGCCGGCGGCCAACAGGGCGGATGCCACGAGGAGCGGCGGGGTGGTGGTGGGACGCACGGGCACGACCTCCTACAGCGCGGGGTTGCGACGCGGGGCTGCCCGGTGAACGTAAGCGCGTGCTCGGAGCAAGGTCAATGCCCCTGCGGTGGGAGGGCGTTGACGCTTGTCATCAACGTGACAACGTTGTTATCGGATGTACGTGACCGGGGTGCCCGGAGCGGGAGGTCACTCGGCCGCCGTGAGCCAGCGGTAGACCAGCTCCGGGCGGCCGACCTGGCCGTACTGGGGGCTGCGGGCCGCGCGTGCCGTGTCGACCAGGTGTTCCAGATAGCGGCGCGCGGTGATCCGGGAGAGGCCCGCCGACTGGGCGGCGGCGGTGGCGGTCAGGCCCTCGGGGGCGGCGCGCAGGGTGTGGATGACCCGTTCGAGGGTGGGGCCGCTGAGCCCCTTGGGGAGCGCGGCGGGGCCGGGCGCGCGCAGCGTGGCGAGCGCGCGGTCCACCTCGTCCTGGCCGGTGGCCTCGCCCTCGGCGGCGGCCGTGCGGAACTGCGCGTAGCGGGTGAGGCGGTCGCGGAGGGTGGCGAAGGTGAACGGCTTCAGTACGTACTGGACGACGCCGAGCGAGACGCCCTCGCGGACGACCGCCAGGTCGCGGGCGGACGTCACCGCGATCACGTCCGTGGGGTGTCCGGCGGCACGCAGGGAGCGGGCCAGCTGGAGGCCGTGGCCGTCGGGGAGGTGCAGGTCGAGGAGGATCAGGTCCACGGGGGTGCGGTCGAGGACGCGGCGGGCCTCGGCGGCGGAGTGGGCGGGCTTCGCGATGGCTTCGAAGCCGGGGACGCGGTTCACGTAGAGGACGTGGGCGTCCGCCGCGACGGGGTCGTCTTCGACTACGAGTACGCGGATCATCTGGCGCCGCCCCCCTTTGGCGGGCTCTGGGTGCTTTGGGTGGCGCCCGCTTCGTCGGTACCCCGCGCCGGGGGCTGTGCCCACCCTTCCCCAAGCTCTCGGCTTCGCTCGAGCAGGGGAGGCCCCACTCGCCCTGCGGAACGCCTGCCCACAGCGGCAACCGGAACCGTGAAGGTCACCTCGAAGTGGGCGCCGCCCTTCTCCGACTCCCGCAGCGTCAGCACGCCGCCGTTCCGCGTCACCGTCTGGTCGACCAGCGCGAGGCCGAGGCCTCGGCCCGTCGCCGCCTTGGTGGACCAGCCGCGTTCGAAGACCGCCTCCCGCAGGGCGGGGTCGACGCCGGGGCCCGTGTCCGAGACGCGCAGGAGCAGGCTCTTCTCGTCCGCCCGGGCCGTCACCGTGACCCGCGCCGCCGGTGAGCCCTGTGCCGCGTCGACCGCGTTGTCGATGAGGTTGCCGAGGACCGTCACCAGGTCACGGGAGGACAGGGACGCCGGAAGCACGCCGTCGTCGATGCTGCTGTCGTCCGAGACGACCAGCTCCACGCCGTGCTCGTTGGCCTGCGCCGCCTTGCCGAGGAGCAGGGCCGCGAGCACCGGTTCGCTGACGGCGGCCACCACCTGGTCGGTCAGCGCCTGCGCCAGCTCCAGTTCGGCGGTGGCGAAGTCGACGGCCTCGTCGGCGCGGCCGAGTTCGATGAGGGAGACCACCGTGTGGAGGCGGTTCGCGGCCTCGTGGGCCTGCGAGCGCAGCGCCTGCGTGAAGCCGCGCTCGGAGTCCAACTCGCCGGTCAGCGCCTGGAGTTCCGTATGATCGCGCAGGGTGACGACCGTGCCCCTGCGCTCGCCGCCCGTCACGGGGGAGGTGTTGACGACCACCACCCTGTCGACGGTCAGATGCAGCTCGTCGACGCGCGGCTCGGACGCGAGGAGCGCGCCGGTGAGCGGCGCGGGCAGCCCCAGCTCGGCGACGTTGCGCCCCACGATGTCACCGGCGACACCGAGCAGCTCCCGGCCCGCGTCGTTGATCAGCGCGATCCGCCGCTGCCCGTCGAGCATCAGCAGCCCCTCGCGCACCGCGTGCAGGGCCGCCTCGTGGTAGTCGTGCATCCGGCTCAGCTCGGCGGCGTTCATGCCGTGGGTGCTGCGGCGCAGGCGGGCGTTGATGACGTACGTACCGATACCGCCGAGTACGAGGGCTCCCGCGGCGACGCCGAGCAGCGCGAGGAGCTGGCCGCGCGCCTTGGCGGTGATCTCCTCGATGGTGATGCCCGCGCTGACCAGGCCGATGATCCGGCCCTCGCCCCTCTCGCCGGCCCGGATCGGGGTGACCACGCGCACGGACGGACCGAGCGTGCCCGTGTACGTCTCGGTGAACGTCCTGCCGTGCAGCGCCTCCCGCCGATGGCCGAGGAAGCGTTCGCCGATGCGCCGCTCGTCGGGGTGCGTCCAGCGGATGCCGCGCGGGTCCATGATCGTCACGAAGGCGACGCCGGTGTGCCGCTGCACCTGGGTCGCGTACGGCTGCAGCTCCTTCGACGGGTCGTCACCGCCGCGTATGGCCTCTCGTACCGAAGGGGAGTCCGCGACCGCCCGCGCCGCCGCGGTCGTCTGGCGGCGCGCGCTCTCCTCCGCCTGGTGCTTGTCGCTCAGATACGTGAAGAGCGCGTACCCGGCGACCACGACCGTGACCAGCACGATCTGCATCGCGAAGAGCTGGCCCGCCAGGCTGCGCGGCAGGCGGCGCCGACGGGATGGGCGAGTGGGAGGCATGGTGCCAGTCTGCCTCCTCGCACAAGCGGCCGGACGGCGTGGACCAGCGGGGGGACCGGCGGCTGTGGGTGGCGCACCCGTGGTCGCGCGGGCGCGAACTAAATGAACGCAAGGGTGACCGGCCTCACAGTCCGGGAGATAGTCGCCGGGATCGCCCAGGACGTGAGCCGCACGCACTGCGGGCGCCGCCGCCAGGCACCACCGGGTGCCGCCGGCACCACCACGCCGAAGTCGTCGTTCAAGGAGTCAAGGAGGGCCCCCGTGACCAGCACGGTCGACCCGCACACGGCACCCGCCGCCAAGCGGGACCGCACGCATTACCTCTACATCGCCGTCATCGGCGCCGTGCTGCTCGGCATCGCCGTCGGCTTCATCTGGCCGGAGTTCGCCAAGGAGCTCAAGCCGGTCGGCACCGGTTTCGTGAACCTGATCAAGATGATGATCTCGCCGATCATCTTCTGCACGATCGTGCTCGGCGTCGGCTCGGTGCGCAAGGCCGCCAAGGTCGGCAAGGTGGGCGGGCTCGCGCTCGCCTACTTCGTCGCGATGTCGGTCGTCGCGCTCGCCATCGGCCTGCTCGTCGGCAACATCCTCCACCCGGGCTCGGGCATCGACCTCGCCGACTCCGACAAGGGCGCGGGCCACGAGGCGGCGGACGAGGCCGACAAGGGCCTCGTCGACTTCGCACTCGGCATCATCCCCAAGACGCTGGTCTCCGCCTTCACCGCGGGCGAGGTGCTCCAGACGCTGCTCGTCGCCCTGCTCGTGGGCTTCGCGCTCCAGGCCATGGGCCGCTCGGGCGAGCCGGTGCTGCGCGGTGTCGAGCACATCCAGAAGCTCGTCTTCCGGGTGCTCGGCATGATCATGTGGGCCGCGCCCGTCGGCGCGTTCGGCGCGATGGCCGCCGTCATCGGCGAGACCGGTGCCGACGCGCTCAAGGCGCTCGCCACGATCATGATCGGGTTCTACGTCACCTGCGCCCTGTTCATCGTGCTCGTACTCGGCACGCTGGTGCGCATGGTGGCCGGGGTGAACCTCTTCAAGCTGCTCAAGTATCTGGGCCGCGAGTTCCTGCTGATCCTCTCTACCTCCTCGTCGGAGTCCGCGCTGCCGCGGCTCATCGCGAAGATGGAGCACCTGGGGGTCAGCCGCCCGGTCGTCGGCATCACCGTGCCGACCGGCTACTCCTTCAACCTCGACGGCACCATGATCTACCTGACCATGGCCTCGCTCTTCATCGCCGACGCCATGGACCAGCCGCTCGGCGTCGGCGAACAGATCTCGCTGCTGCTCTTCATGATGATCGCGTCCAAGGGCGCGGCGGGCGTCTCCGGTTCGGGCATCGCGGTCCTCGCGAGCGGCCTCCAGTCGCACAAGCCCGCGCTCGTCGACGGCGTCGGCCTGATCATCGGCGTCGACCGCTTCATGAGCGAGGCCCGCGCCCTCACCAACTTCGCGGGCAACGCGGTGGCCACGCTGCTGATCGGCACCTGGACCAAGGAGGTCGACAAGGAGCGGGTCGCCGCGGTCCTCGCCGGTCAACTGCCCTTCGACGAGCGTACGTTGGTCGATGACGGGCACGGCGACCGTGAGGGGGACGGGCCCGAGGCGGCGGAGGCCGCGACCTCCGTGCCGGAGCGGCGGAGCGAGGGCGGCAAGGAGCCGGCGAAGGTGTAGCCGCCGTCCAGGGATGAACCGCGGGGCGCCGCCCGTGACGTAACCGCTCTTGAGCGCGTACGTCACGGGCGGCGCCCCGCGCTCACGCGTCCGCCCGCGCGCTCGGCCCGCCCGTTCGCGCGCCCGGCGCCTGGGGCAGGTCCGCGATGATGCCGCGCGCCCGCTCCACCGGAACGCCCGCCGAGAGCAGGGCCGTCGACGCGGCGGCGCGGCCCGCGTCGCGCGGGTCGAGGAGGCCGTCGTTCACGGCCTCCATCAGGCCGAAGAGCTGCTGCTCATGGACGTACGCGAGGGCGGCGGGCGGCAGCGGGGAGGCGAAGGAGCCGTCCGCGAGGCCGAGGCGGAGCATGTCCACGCACTCCTTGCGGACCGGGGCGAGCCGCTGCCTGATGCCCTCCATCGCCACGCTGCGCTGCGCGAGGCCGACCAGGAGGCGGTAGCCGTCGGCGATCTCCCAGACGGCGACCATCGAATGGGCGAGCGACTCGGCGGGGTCGTCCGACTGCGCCCGCCCGGAGGCGTGGGCGGCGGCGACCGCTTCGACCGCGCCGTCGATGAGCGCGCCGATCAGCGCCTCACGGCTGGGGAAATGGCCGTACACCGTCCTGCGCACGACCCCCGCGGCGCGGGCGATCTGGTCCATGGACGCGTCCGGATCGCGAAGGAGTTCGGCGAGGGCGACCTCCAGGATGCGGCGGCGGTTGGCGTCGGCTCGGCTCATGCGCTCCATTTTGCACGGCTGGCCGGGGGCTGCCCCGCGACTTCGCGGACGGCTTCCCGGGGCTCGCCAGGCGACCGTTTTGCACAGCTGTGTGCAGTGGCGTAAATTGCACAGCAGTGTGTAATTGCACAGTGCTGTGCAAGGTCACCGGAAAGCAAGAACGCACAGCGGCAGGGAAGGGTGAGACTTCGGTGGCTCTAGTCATGAAGCAACCGGTCGAGGAGATGAAGGGGCCGTACGCGCGCCGCTGGTGGGCGCTGGGGGTGCTCTGCCTGAGCCTGCTGATCATCGTCATGGCGAACACGGCGCTGACCGTCGCCGCCCCCGACATGACCAAGGACCTCGGCCTCTCCAGCTCCGACCTCCAGTGGGTCATCGACGGCTACACCGTCCCGTACGCGGCGCTGATGCTGCTGCTCGGCGCGATCGGCGACAAGTACAGCCGGCGCGGCGCGCTCGTGCTCGGCCTCGTCGTCTTCGGCGGCGGCGCGGTCGCGGGGTCGCTGGTCGACAGTTCGAGCGGGGTCATCGCGGCCCGTGCCGTCATGGGCCTCGGCGCGGCCATGATCATGCCGGCCACGCTCTCGCTGCTCGCGGCGACGTTCCCGAAGGGCGAGCGGGCCAAGGCCATCGTGCTGTGGACCGCCACCGCGGGCCTCGCGATCGCCGCGGGTCCGCTGGTCGCGGGCGCGCTCCTGGAGGACCACGGCTGGTCCTCGACCTTCCTGATCAACGTGCCGGTCGCCGCGCTCGCGATCGTCGGCGCCTTCGTGCTCGTCCCGCCGTCCAAGGCCGGGCACCACGACCGGATCGACTACGTCGGCGGGCTGCTCTCCGTCGTCTGGACCGGCGCGCTGGTCTACATGATCATCCAGGGGCCGCACTTCGGCTGGGACGCCAAGGCGATCTCCGCGGCGGTCGTCGCGGGCGTGGGCCTGGTGGCCTTCGTCGCCTGGGAGCTGCGCCACCCGCACCCGATCCTGAACGTCCGCCGCTTCCTCGACCGGCGCTTCGCCGGCTCGAACCTCGCGGTGGCGCTCTTCTTCCTCGCGGTCTTCGGCGCGTTCTACTACCTGACCCAGCACCTCCAGTTCGTCCTCGGCTACAACCCGCTGGAGACGGGCGTGCGCATGCTGCCGCTCGCGGGCGCGGTCTTCGTCGGCTCGGCGCTCACCGGCTTCCTCACGCCGCGCATCGGCATGAAGATCACCGTGACGGCGGGCATGGTCGCGGGCACAGTGGCGCTGGCGCTGCTCACGCAGGTCGACGCCTCGTCCTCGTACGGGGACTTCGTCGCCCCGCTGATCGTCCTCGGCCTGGCCATCGGCCTCGCGCTCTCGCCCTGCACCGACGCGATCATGGGTGCGTTCCCCGAGTCGGAGCTGGGTGTCGGCGGCGCGGTCAACGACACGTCGCTGGAGCTGGGCGGATCGCTCGGCATCGCCATCCTCGGTTCTGTGCTCGCCAGTTCGTACTCCTCGAAGCTGGAGGACGCGGCCTCGGCCTCCGGCACCAAGCTGCCCGACGGCACGCTGGACACCGCCCAGGACTCGGTCGGCGCGGGCTTCGCGGTCGCCCAGGGCATCGGCGACAAGGCGCACGCGGCGGCGGAGAAGGCGGCCCACGCGGGCTCCCAGCAGGAGGCCGCGCAGCTGAAGGCGCAGGCCGAGCAACTGACGCAGGGCGCGGGCAAGATGGCGGACGCGGTCACCTCCGCGTTCTCGGACGCGGTGGCGCACACGAGCCTGGTCGGCGCGGTGATCCTCGGCGTGGGAACGGTGCTTGTGGCGGTGCTGCTGCCGCGCAAGGGCCAGGACGCGCAGGCCCAGGAGGCCGACGAGCAGGCCAAGGATGCGGACGCGCGGACCTCGGATGCCGACGCGCAGACCTCGGAGGCCGCCACCACCGGGGCCGGTCGCGAGAAGTAGGCAACACCCCTGCCGGGGCAGGGGGTTCGACCGCAGGAAAGCCCGCGTCAGGGCGTGCCCACCGGCACGCCGCCGGGGCTTCTCCGCGATCGGACCTCCTGCCCCGCTGTGCGTTCGGGAGCCATCTCCGTGGCTGTGGCCAGGGGTTATGCTGCGCCGCAAGTACAGGGGAGGGAACGCACCATGAGTTTTCGCAGGCTGTTCGGGATGGGCGGCAGAGGCGGCGACCAGGAACCGCCGGAGATCGACACCCAGATCACCACGCTCAACCCGATGCCCGGCCAGGCCATCGAGGGCGAGGTCATCCTCAAGGGCGGCGGCCAGGGCCTCAAGATCGACTACCTCAACCTCGACGTGGTCGCCAAGGCCCATGACTACGACGGCTCGATGGGGGACGACGAGCTGACCAGCCTCTCCACCGGCCGATACGACTTCACCGTGGCGCCCGGCACTGAGGAGCGGGTGCCTTTCAAGGGAACCCTGCCCTGGGAGTGCCCGGTCACCGAATTCCGGGGCCAGGCCCTCGGCGTCGACATGTCGCTGACCACGCGCCTGGAGTGGGAGTCGGAATCGCCCGTCAGGGACGTGGACTTCCTGCACATCGCGGCCCCGCCGGTGTTCGAGGCGGTCCTGGACGGGTTCGGCGAGGAGGGCTACCTCGTCGAAGGCTCGCGGCTCGTCGACGAGTACATCCCCGACGTCGAGGCGCGCAGGGGTCTGCACCAGATCTTCTACCTCGGCTCCCCCGCGCGGGGCGCGGACCGCTTCGGGGAGCTGGAGGTCGTCTTCCTCCAGAACGTCGTCGGCGTCCTGGTCCACGTCCGCCGCGCGGCCCGCTCCACGTTCAGCTGGTCGGACAAGCCGCTGGCGCGTTCCTTCGCGGTCGCGCACCACGAGGCGGGCCAGGCCGATCTCACCGCGCGCGTGCGCAAGTCACTGGAGCAACTGGCGCTCATAGACGGATAGCCGGACCCCGCTTCGGACGCCGGGCCCCGTACTTCGGACTTCGGGCCCCCGAAATAGGGTCCCGCAAACCGTTGACACCACTCCAAGTGAAGTACTACGGTCTAACCACTTCACTCAGAGTGCCATGAAACGCCACCGCCGCATCCCAGGAGACACCTTGCGAAAGCTCGTCTACTTCATCGCCGTCAGCCTCGACGGATTCATCGCCGGCCCCGACGGCTCCGACCCCACGGGCCCCGACGGCTTCTGGCCGGTCGCTCAGGACTACGTCCAGCACCTCGCCCAGACATACCCCGAGACCCTGCCCGCCCCCGCCAGGCAGGCCCTCGGTCTGACCGGCGAGGGCAGCCACTTCGACACGATCCTCGAAGGCCGCAAGACCTACATGATCGGTGTGGACGCCGGGATCCCCGACTGCTACCCGCACTTGAGACACCTGGTCTTCACCCGCACCCTCACCGAGAGCCCCGACCCGCACGTCGAGCTGGTCGCCACCGACCCCGTCGCCAAGGTGCGCGAGCTGAAGCGCGAGGACGGCAAGGACATCTGGCTGTGCGGCGGCGGCGAGCTTGCCGGGGTCCTGCGCGGCGAGATCGACCGCCTGGTCGTCAAGCTGGCCCCGATGACGATCGGTTCGGGCACGCCGCTGTTCGCGTCCAAGACCGCCTTCGAGCCCATGATGTACGAGCGGACGGACACCGTGCTCCTCGACAGCGGTTCGGTCTTCCTCACGTACGACAAGACCGCGGGGGACGAGAGCTAGGCCGCGGGCCCTCGGGCCTAAGGTCTCAGGCGGCGGACGCGGGGGCGAGTCGGTGGCCCTCGCCCGCCGCCGCCCGCAGCAGTACGCCGGCCAGCGCGTCCGGCGTGGAGAGCATCGGCCAGTGCCCGGTGGCCAGTTCGAAGAAGGTCGCGCGCGGGTCGGCGAGGTGCTGGACGAGCGGCAGGCCCGCCGCCACGAGGCCTTCGAGCGCGGCGATGTCCATCGTCCCGCCCGTGGTGCAGAAGACCCCGGTCGTCGCGAGGCCCGCGACCGCGTCCGAGACGCGCAGCTTCTGCTCGCACGGGCCGACCGGCATCGGCGAGGCCAGGCGCGCCAGCCTGGCCAGCGCCTCGGCGGGTACTCCCGCGAGGTTCCCGTGCGCCTGCCACTCCGCCGGGCTCGGCGCGGGGACGAGCCAGCCGTCCTCGGCCCGCTCCCGCATGCCGAGCATCCGCTCGCGGGCCGCCCCCGGCGGCATCTGCTCACGGACCTGGTCGAGCATGGAGCAACCGTCCTGCGGCATCGGTGAGTCCAGATGCACGAGCCGCGAGACGCGGTCCAGGCGCCGGTCGGCGGCGCCCGCCGACGGATAGATCCCGTAGCAGTAGCCGACAAGGACCACCTCGGGCGCGTCGACATGGTCGATTGCCTGGGCCACGTCCTCGATGTGGGTCTCCAGATCCGTCCCCGGGCCCGCCAGATGCCTGCGGTCCCCGAGCCCGGTGAGCGTCACCGCGTGCACCTCGGCCCCCGCCGAGCGCAGCCGCGCCGCCACGTCCCGCCAGATCCAGCCGCCCGTATGACCACCCGACACCAGCACGAACGTCGTCATGATTCCTCCTAGTACACGGTGTTTTACGCGGTCTGGTACGCGGTCCCCCGCCCCACGCTCGCCCGTACGCTAGGAACTCCCCCTGAGGGAGGTTCAAGCCGTGACAGCAGACGGCACCGGTGGGACCGGGCCCGCCCCCGTCGGCGTATGGAGCATCGGGCAGCTCGCCGAGCGGGCCGGTGTCACCGTCAAGACCGTCCGCTTCTACTCCGACCGCGGCCTGCTGCCCGAAGCCGCCCGCAGCGGCGGCGGCCACCGCCGCTACGGCCCCGAGGCGCTCGACCGGCTCCGCCTCATCCGCTCCCTGCGCGGTCTCGACCTGCCCGTTCCCGAGGTCGGCCGCGTGCTCGACGAGGAGGACGCGCTGGAGGATGTCATCGAGGTCCAGCTGCGCGAACTCGGCACACGGCTGACCGCCCTGCGCTGGCGCGAGGCCGCCCTGCGCCTGCTGCGCGACTGCTCCGCCGAGGAGCGCGCCGAGCGGCTGCGCCTGATCGGCGGCCTGAGCATTCCTCCGACCACGGCCGCGCTCGCCCGGTTCTGGCGGCTCTGGCTGCCCGCGCGGCTGCCCGCCCGAGTGGTCTCCGCCGTCGTCGAACAGGCGGTCCCGCGGCTGCCCGATGACCCCGCCCCGGCGCAGGTGCTCGCCTTCGCGCGGCTGCACGCGTTCGTCTCCGGGCCCTGCTTCGACTCGGCCCCGGGCACGGCCGCGCGCCCCGGCCAGCCCGAGGCGCACCTGCCCGGCAAGGGCTACCGTCCCGCCGTGCTCTACGAAGCCCTCCCCGAGGCGTTCGCGCTCGCCTCGGCCCAGCTGCGGGCGGGCCGTGCACCGCACCGGGGCGAGGCCCTCGACTGCTTCGCCGCGGTCCACGCCGCCGCCCTCAACGCCCGCGACACGGCCGACTTCCGCCGGGGCCTCGCCCGCATCCTCGCCGCCGAACCCCGCATCGACCACTACTGGCAGCTCGCCGCCGAGGTCATGACCCCGCCCCCCGCCCCACCCGAGCCGACACCCGGCGCCGCGGACAACTGGCTCCGCGCGGCCCTGCAGGCCTCCACCTCCGCCGCTGCCCCCGCCTCCACCGGTGACGGCCACTAGGACGCGGCGCCGCGACTCCCGCTACGGCCGCGTCCACACCGCCACGCGGTCGACCCGCATCGGGTGTCCCGGTTCCGTCGCGGGCGTCGGTGTCGCGCGGCCCGCGACGCCGTTCGGGAAGCCGCCGCCCATCGCCACGTTCAGCAGGATGAAGTACCCCTCGTGGGAGGTCATGTCGGCCCACGTCTTCGCCGAGAACCGGTCCTGGCGGAGGGTGTGGAACTGCTGGCCGTCGACGTACCAGCGCAACTGGTTCGGCGTCACCGACCTGTCCCACTCGAAGCGGTACGTGTGGAACGCGGACTGGCAGCTCGCCCCCGGGCAGGGGCGGCTCGCGCCGAGCCCCTGGGTCTCGTCGCAGTCGCCGCCCGGGTTCACACCGCAGTGCAGCACGCCCCAGACCGCGTTGATGCCGTTCACGTTCTCCATGACGTCGAACTCGCCGATGGAGGGCCAGTTCTGGTAGTTGCCGCGGTAGGGCGAGCCGAGCGCCCAGAACGCGGGCCAGTAGCCGAGCGCCTTGTCGCCGGTGACGTTCGGCATCTGGATGCGGGCCTCGATGGCCAGCGTGCCGCCCGGGGGAGCCTTGAAGTCGGTGCGCCTCGATTCGATCCGCGCGGATGTCCACTTGCCGGAGGAGTTCCGGCGCGGGGTGATCCGCAGGTTGCCCGCTCCGTCGGTGCTCAGGTTGTCGGAGGAGTTCGTGTACTCCTGGATCTCGCCCGTGCCCCAGTTGGGGGGACCGCCCGGGTAGTTGTGGCCGAGGTCCACCTGCCACTTGTCGGCGGAGGGCGCGGCGCCCGCGGGCCCGTTGAAGTCGTCGCTCCACTTCAGCGTCCAGCCCGGGCCGCGCGCCGGCACGTCGCCACGCGCCGTGCCGGGCATCATCAGCGCCCCGAGCAGGCCGACGGCGGCGAGGGTGGCCAGCAGTGGGGTGGCGTGCCGGGTGGCGGTTGCGGGGGTCGTGCGCATCGGGCACCTCCGTGGGGGATGGGAGTGTGACGGGGAGAGCGCTCTCAGAGTGGTACTGCTGGTTTTGTAGTTGTGGCCGGGCGGCGCGTCAATGGCCGCGGTGCGTCAACTTCCCGAAGACGGCCGACCGTTCCCCTGTGTATCCGGGACCCCAACTGGCGTCCGCAGTACGGTGAATGAATGAACGTCACAGACGAGCCGACCCCCACCGGAGCGAGCGTCGACTTCTGGTTCGACCCGGTCTGCCCGTACACGTGGATCACCTCGCGCTGGCTGCGCGAGGTGGAGCGGGTGCGGGGCATCACCGTGCGGTGGCGGGTGATGAGCCTGGCGGTCCTGAACGAGGGCCTGGACGTCGACCCGGAGGACCCCGAGGGGCTGTACGGGGAGTACATGAGGGCGCCCGGGCGGGTGTGCGCGGCGGTGGGCGAGCGGCACGGGAACGCGGCTCTCGGACGGTACTTCGACGTGCTCGGGGCGCGCCTCCACGAGCAGCGGGACTGGTCGGGCATGACGGCCGCGCTCGCCGGGGCCGGGCTCCCCGCGGAGCTGGAGGCCGTGGCGATGACCACGGAGTACGACGCCGCGGTGCGGGCCTCGCACGGGCAGGCCATGGCGCTGGTGGGCGAGGACGTCGGCACTCCGGTACTCGCCGTGGAGGGGGCGGGGGCACTGTTCGGCCCCGTCGTCTCCCCGGCCCCCAGGGGCGAGGCGGCCGGGCGGCTGTGGGACGGGGTGGTGCTGATGGCCGGGGTGGAGGGCTTCCATGAGTTCAAGCGGCCTTACGGAGACCTGGACTTCGGCTGACCCCCGCACTTACCTCCCGGTGCGTACCTGACTAATTAGTCGGTACTTGTGGGGAGTTGGGCCCCCGCTGAGCATGGGGATCATGACTGAACCCGAGCCTCGCTACCCCCTTCCCGCCTCCCTCCCCACCGTCACCGTCCTCGGCCTCGGCTCCATGGGGCAGGCCCTCGCCGGCGCCTTTCTGGGCGCCGGGCACCCCACCACCGTCTGGAACCGCTCGCCCGGCAAGGGCGATGAGCTGGTCGCCCGCGGGGCCTCCCGCGCCGCCACCCCGGCCGACGCGGTCCGTGCCGGTGAGGTCGTCGTCGTATGCGTGCTCGACTACGACGCCGCGCGGACGATCCTCGACCAGGTGACCGCCGCCGACCTCGCCGGGCGGGTCCTGGTGAACCTCACCTCCGACACCCCCGAGCGCGCCCGCGAGGCCGCCGCGCGCGCCGCCGAGCTGGGCGTCGACTATCTGGACGGGGCCGTCATGGTACCGGTGCCGATGATCGGGACGCCGGACGCGCTGATCTTCCACAGCGGTTCGCGGTCCGCCTACGAGAAGTACGAGGCGACGCTCAAGGCGCTCGGCGGGCAGAGCGCCTACGTCGGTGAGGACCACGGTCTCGCCGCCGTCTTCGACCTCTCCGTACTGGACTTCTTCTGGACCGCGATGCACGGCCTGGTGCACGGGTTCGCCCTCGCCGCCCGGGACGGCGTGAAGGCCGCCGCCCTCGTCCCCTTCCTGAAGGCCAACGTGGCGCTCGTGGAGAGCGCCGTCGAGCACACCGCCGCCGACATCGACGCGGGCACCTACCCCGGCGTCATGGACAACCTCGCCATGGAGGCCGAGGGCATCGAGCACATCGTCCACGCGGCCGAGCACCGCGGCCTGGACGCCGGCGCGCTGCGCGGCGTCCTCGCGGCGGCCCGCAGGGCGGTCGATCTCGGGCACGGCGCCGACACCTGGACCTCGACGATCGAGGGCATCCGCAGTCCGGCCTGATCCCGCGCCGGCAAGAAGTCCCTGGCCTTGACGCCCACGTCAAGGATTACCGTCGGGGCATGCGAATCGGCGAGCTGGCGGCGCGCGCGGGGACGACCACGCGGACGCTGCGTTACTACGAGTCCCGCGGGCTGCTGCCCGCGCGGCGCACCGGCAACGGCTACCGCACGTACGACGAGGACGACGTACGGCTCCTGGAGCAGATCAGGACCCTCCAGGACTTCGGGTTCGATCTGGAGGAGACGCGGCCCTTCGTGGAGTGTCTGCGCTCCGGTCATCCGGAGGGCGACTCGTGCCCCGCCTCGCTCGCCGTGTACCGCCGCAAGCTCACCGAACTCGACGCGCTGATCAGCGAGTTGAACGCGGTGCGCGCGCAGGTCGGGGCGCAGTTGACGCGCGCCGAGGCGGCGCTTCCGGGCGGCCCGGAGCCGCGCTGCGAACTGACGGGATGACGGGATGACGGGATGACGGGATGAGGAGTGTGGCGAAGTGAGGGCAGCAGGTGTGGCCGAGGTGACGGACGCGGATTTCGAGGGGGAGGTGCTGCGGGAGCCGGACCGTCCGGTGCTCGTGGAGTTCACGGCGGACTGGTGCGGGCCGTGCCGGCAGCTGGCGCCGGTCCTGAGCGAGCTGGCCCGCGAGGAGGCGGACCGGCTGAAGATCGTGCAGCTGGACGTGGACCGCAGCCCGGCGACCGCGATCGCGTACAAGGTGCTCTCCGCGCCGACCATGATCGTGTTCAGGGGCGGTGAGCCGGTGAAGCAGATGGTGGGCGCCCGGGCCAAGCGCAAGCTCCTGGCGGACCTGGCCGACGTGCTCTGACGCCCGGACGTACGCGCCCGTGCGGGCCAAGAGAAATACCCCGGACGAATTGACGTCCGGGGTATTTCTCTGCGTATATTGGATTCTTTCGCGAGGCTTCGCTGGTGAAAGCACAGCAACTTCACGAAAAGCTTTATACGAGCACTGTAACTGGCAAGGGGCTGAATTGTCAACCGAGGAATTGCGGGAAGAGCAGCAATTCGTCTCCGGGCTGTACGCGCGTCTGGACGCGCTGCGCGAGGAGGCCGAAGCCGCCGTGCAGACGTCGTTGTCGCAGGTGGGCAACGGTCTCCAGGCACGCCTGGAGCGCGATGTGATGGTGGCGGAGCAGTCCGGGCTGCTCGCCGCCTTCGACGCGGGGGAGAACGGCCTCTGCTTCGGCAGGCTCGAATTCCGCGACGGCCGCGATCACCACATCGGACGCATCGGAATCCGCGCCTCCGATGACCGGCGCACCCCGCTGGTGATCGACTGGCGTGCCGATGTCGCGCGCCCCTTCTATCTCGCGACGGGCCATACGCCGATGGGTCTGCGGCGGCGCCGGCACATCACCACCAAGGGCCGCGAGGTCACCGCCCTGCACGACGAGATCCTCGACCTCGGCGACACGACCCGCACCGGGCACGAGGCCGCCGACGCCGACGAGGTGCTGCTCGCCGCGCTCGACTCGGCGCGCACCGGACGCATGCACGACATCGTGCGGACCATCCAGGCCGAGCAGGACCGCATCATCCGCGCCCCGCACCGGGGCGTCCTCGTCGTCGAGGGCGGCCCCGGCACCGGCAAGACGGTCGTGGCCCTGCACCGCGCGGCCTTCCTGCTCTACGCGCACCGGGAACTGCTCGCCAAGCGGGCCGTGCTGATCGTCGGCCCGAACCCGGCGTTCCTCGGTTACATCGGCGAGGTCCTGCCCGCGCTCGGCGAGACCGGCGTCCTGCTCTCCACCGTCGGCGAGCTGTTCCCCGGCGTGCGCGCGACCGGCACCGAGAGCCCGGAGGCGGCCGAGGTGAAGGGCCGCGCCGAGATGGCCGACGTGCTCGCCAGGGCGGTCCGCGACCGCCAGCGCATCCCCGAGCCGGGCGAGCCGCTCGTCATCCCGCACGACGACGGCGATCTGATCCTGGACTGGACGATCGCCTACGAGGCACGGGACGCGGCCCGCGAAGCGGACGTGCCGCACAACCTGGGCCGCCCCTACTTCGCGTTCCGGATCATCGACGCGCTCACCGGGCAGCTCGCCGAACGCATCGGCCACGACCCCTACGGCGGCCCCAACTTCCTGGGCCCCGACGACATCGCCCAGCTCGGCAAGGCCATCGCGGCGAGCCCCGAAGTCCACGCGGCCATCGAGGAGTTGTGGCCGACGCTGACCCCGCAGGGCTTCGTCGCCGACTTCCTGGAAGAGCCGACCGGTCTCGGCGAACAGGACGCCGAGGCGATCCGCAGGCCGCGCGGCGCGCCCTGGACGGCCGCCGACATCCCGCTGCTCGACGAGGCGGCCGAACTGCTCGGCCACGACGACAGCGCCGAGCGGGCGGCGGCCGAGGCCGAGCGCGCCAAGCAGATCGCGTACGCGCAGGGCGTCCTCGACGTGTCGCGGGCCTCGCGGACGCACGAGTTCGAGGACAAGGACGAGGACGACGCCGAGGTCCTGCTCGCCCACAACATCATCGACGCCGAGCGGATGGCCGAGCGGCAGGAGGAGGCCGACCACCGCAGCGCCGCCGAGCGCGCGGCGGCCGACCGCACCTGGGCGTTCGGGCACATCATCGTCGACGAGGCGCAGGAGCTGTCCGCGATGGCCTGGCGGCTGCTCATGCGGCGCTGCCCGACCCGCTCCATGACGCTCGTCGGCGACCCCGCGCAGACCGCGGAGGCCGGCGGCTGCGGCTCGTGGGAGAACATCCTGCGGCCGTACGTCGAGGACCGCTGGGAGTACACCCGGCTCGGCGTCAACTACCGCACGCCCGTGGAGATCATGGACGTGGCGGCCGAGGTACCGCGCGCCGCAGGGAACCCCGACTTCCGGCCGCCAAGCTCGGTGCGGTCCACGGGCGTACGTCCCTGGGCGCGCCGCGCCGACGACCTCGCCGCGGCCGTGGCCGACGCGGTGGCGGCCGAGGCGCGGGACGAGGGCCGCCTCGCCGTGATCGCCCCGCGCGACCTCCACGAGGGGCTCGCCGCCCGACTCCCCGGCGTGGCGGCGGGGCAGGCCCCGGACCTGACGCGGCCGGTCGTGCTGATCGACCCGCGGCAGGCCAAAGGCCTGGAGTTCGACACGGTCCTGGTCGTCGAGCCGGCACGCTACGGCACGAGCGACCTGTACGTGGCCCTGACCCGGGCCACGCAGCGGCTCGGCATCCTGTACGCCGGGGAGCTGCCCGGCGCGCTCACACGGGTCGCAGCCACACCGTAGCCAGCGGCGGCAGGGTCAGACGCAGGGACGCGGGACGGCCGTGGGACGCCACCGGCTCCGGTTTGAGCGGGTCGGGGTTGGTGACGTCGCTGCCGCCGTAGCGGGCCTCGTCCGTGTTCAGGACCTCCTGCCAGGCGGTGAACTCGTCCGGCACGCCCAGCCGGTAGGCGTGCCGCACGACCGGCGAGAAGTGGGAGACGGCGAGCAGCGGCGTCCCGTCCCCGCCCTCGCCCGGGTGGCGCAGGAAGGCGAAGACGTTGTCCTCGGCGGCGTCGCCCTCCACCCAGGCGAAGCCGCCGGGGTCCGTGTCGCGCTCCCACAGGGCGCCCTCGCGCCGGTACACGGTGTTCAGGTCGCGGACGAGGTCCCGTACGCCCCGGTGGTCGGCCTCCGCGCCGTACGCCGGGTCGAGTAGCCACCAGTCGGGGCCGTGGCCCTCGGCCCACTCGGCGCCCTGCGCGAACTCCTGCCCCATGAAGAGGAGTTGCTTGCCCGGGTGGGCCCACATGAAGCCCAGATAGGCGCGGTGGGTGGCGCGCTGCTGCCACCAGTCGCCGGGCATCTTGGAGACCAACGACCGTTTGCCGTGGACGACTTCGTCGTGGGAGATGGGCAGGACGTAGTTCTCGCTGTACGCGTACACCATCGAGAACGTCATCTCGTGGTGGTGGTGCTTGCGGTGCACGGGCTCCTTGGAGACGTAGTCGAGGGAGTCGTGCATCCAGCCCATGTTCCACTTCAGGCCGAAGCCGAGCCCGCCGAAGCCACCCGGGCCCTGGTGGTGGGTGGCCCGGGTCACGCCGTCCCAGGCCGTGGACTCCTCGGCGATGGTGACGACGCCGGGGCAGCGCCGGTAGACCGTGGCGTTCATCTCCTGGAGGAAGGCGACGGCGTCGAGGTTCTCGCGGCCGCCGTGCGCGTTCGGCGTCCACTGGCCGTGCTCGCGGGAGTAGTCGAGGTAGAGCATCGAGGCGACCGCGTCGACGCGTAGCCCGTCGATGTGGAACTCCTCGCACCAGTAAGTGGCGTTGGCGACGAGGAAGTTGCGCACCTCCTTGCGGCCGTAGTCGAACTCCAGGGTGCCCCAGTCGGGGTGCGCCGCGCGGGCCGGGTCCTCGTGCTCGTACAGGGGCCGCCCGTCGAACTCGGCGAGCGCCCAGTCGTCGCGCGGGAAGTGCGCGGGCACCCAGTCCATCAGGACGCCGATCCCGGCCCGGTGCAGTGCGTCCACGAGGTACTTGAAGTCGTCGGGGGTGCCGAGGCGGGCGGTCGGCGCGTAGAAGCCGGTGACCTGGTAGCCCCAGGAGCCGCCGAAGGGGTGCTCGGCCACCGGCATCAGCTCCACGTGCGTGAAGCCCAGGTCGGCGACGTAGGCGGGGAGCTGCTCGGCGAGCTGGCGGTACGTCAGGCCCGGCCGCCAGGAAGCCAGATGCACCTCGTACACCGAGAACGGCGCCTCGTGCGCGGGGCGGTCGGCGCGCCGGGCCAGCCACTCCCCGTCGTGCCACTCGTGGTGCGATTCGTGTACGACGGAGGAGTTCGCGGGCGGGGTCTCCGTGCGGCGGGCCAGCGGGTCGGCGCGCAGCGTCTTCGAACCGTCGGCCCGGGTGATCTCGAACTTGTACAGCTCTCCCTCGCCGACCGAGGGCGCGAACAGCTCCCAGACACCGGTGCCGCCGAGCGAGCGCATCGGGAAGCCGGTGCCGTCCCAGAAGTTGAAGCCGCCGACGACCCTGACGCCCCGGGCGTTCGGCGCCCACACCGTGAAGCGGGTGCCGGTCGCGCCCTGGTGGGTCATCGGCCGGGCGCCCAGCGCGTCCCACAGCCGCTCGTGCCGTCCCTCGCCTATCAGATGCAGATCGAAGTCGCCGAGCGAGGGGAGGAAGCGGTACGCGTCGTGGATCTCCAGCTCCGCGTCCTCGTACGTGACGTGGAGCCGGTAGTCCTCGGGCGCGGCCTCAAGCGGCAGCACCACCGAGAAGAACCCGTCGCCGTCGTCGCGCAGTTCGGCGCGCAGGTCCTCGGCGACGACGGCCACCGCCTTGGCGTAGGGCCGCAGCGCCCGGAACGCCGTGCCGCCGGTGACGGGATGGGCCCCGAGCACGCCGTGCGGGTCGTGGTGGGTGCCCGCCAGGAGGCGGACGCGGTCCTCCTCGGGGACGGGGGAGGCGGCGACGGCGACGGGGCGTGGCTCGGGGGGAGTCGTCGCGGCCGCCTTCCGCGGGGCACGTGCCTTCCGCGGAGCCTGCGGGGTCCTCGGGGATTTCGCGGATTTCGCCGCTTTGGCCGCCTTGGCCGCTTTGGCTGTCCGCTGCGCCGGTGCCTTCCGCTCGGCGGGATCCGGTTCCGGGGCGCGGGGTGCGGGAGGAGCGGGGGCGGGGGGTTCGGCGGACGGTTTGCGGGGGCGGGGGGTCACAGGAGAGGCCTCCTCCGGAAGGGGGTGGTCAGGGGGCGGCGTCGGCGGAGCCGTTCCCGGCGAGGCGGCGGGCCGCGGCCAGGGGGACGGGGAGCCAGTCGGGGCGGTGGCGGGCCTCGTAGAGGACCTCGTAGACCGCCTTGTCCGTCTCGAGGGCGCGCAGCAGCACGGGGTCCGTGCGCGGGTCGCGGCCCGCGACCTGCGCGTACCCCACGCAGTACGCGGCCCGGCAGTCCGCGGCCCACTCCGAGGCCCACGGTTCGCCGGAGCACGCCGCGTAGTCGAAGGAGCGCAGCATGCCCGCGACATCGCGGACCGGCGGCTGCGGCATGCGGCGCTCGGCGAGCGGGCGCGCGGGCTCACCCTCGAAGTCGATGATCGACCAGTGGCCGCCGGGGGAGCGCAGGCACTGCCCCAGGTGCAGATCGCCGTGGACGCGCTGGGCGGTCCACGACTGGCCCTCGCCGCCGAGGTCGGCCAGCGCCTCGAAGGCGGTGAGCAGCCCGGGCGCGTACGGCCGCAGCGCGGGCACCGCCTGCGCCGCCGCGGCCAGGCGCTGTGCCATGGCGTCGGCGATGCCCTCCACCTGGGCCCGGCCCAGTGTGACGGTCGGCAGCGCGGCGGCGAGCGCCGCGTGTACCTCGGCGGTGGCGCGGCCGAGCGCCCGCGCCTCGCCGGTGAAGTCCTCGCCCTTGTCGAGCCTGCGCAGGGCCAGCTCCCAGCCGTCCTCGGCGGCGGCCAGATACGGCTGGAGCACGCCGAGGCCGCACGCCTCGTCCGCGGTGGCCGCGCCGGAATCGAGGTCCGCGAGGAACCACGCGGCGGGCGGGGGCACCCGCGTGCAGCCCTGCCGGGCGAGGTGCAGCGGAAGCTCCAGGTCGGGGTTGACGCCGGGCACGACGCGGCGGAACAGCTTGAGGATGAACGTATCTCCGTAGACGACCGAGGAGTTGGACTGCTCGGCGGCGAGCGGGCGCGGGGTGAGTCCCGAGGGGATGGTCGCGCCCGTGTCGCGTTCGAAGCGGAGCACGCCGTGCCGGCCCGGCATCCGCAGCCGCTCCAGGAGCAGCGCGGACAGCCGCGGATCGTGCAGCGCCTCGTACACCGTCTGCCCGGCGAGGGGGCCCTCGGTGACGTGTCCGATGAGGGCGGACGCCAGCTGCGGGGGCAGGGTGCGGCGTACGCCGATGAGCAACTGGTAGCAGTCGCCGGGCCGTTCGGCCGAGGCGCCGCCCACGGGCGCGTCCTGGGCGGGGATGATCGGCTGGCGGACGCGTACGAGCAGATGCAGCAGGCCCGCCGGTGAGCTGCGGGGCAGGAGTTCGGTCGCCGCCACCGGCTCGAAGGCGCTGATGGGGCGGCCCTTTCCGGCGAACCATCGCTGCCGTGGCAGCCACTCGCGCAGCAGCGGGTCGAGCGAGGCGAGCAGCGCCGTGGTGTGCGCGGTGGGACGGGTGGCGGCTTCCGACATGGCGTCGCGTTCCTTTCCGCGAGGCGGACAAGGCTGTGTGCGGGAGTGCCGGTTGTGCGTAGGAGTGCCCAGGGCGGGACGGCGGAAACCGCCCCGCGAAGGCGTCGCGCCGCGAGAGTCGGGCCCCTACGACGGTTCCTCGCGCAGCCGGAACCAGTAGAAGCCATGGCCCGCCAGCGTGAGGAGGTAGGGCAGTTCGCCGATGGCCGGGAAGCGCACCCCGCCGATCAGCTCCACCGGGTGCCGTCCGTTGAAGGCTTGTAGATCCAGTTCGGTGGGCTGCGCGAAACGCGAGAAGTTGTGCACGCACAGCACGAGGTCGTCGCCCTCTTCGTCCGTCGGGGGCGCTTCGCGGAGGAAGGCGAGGACGGCGGGGTTGGAGGAGGGGAGTTCGGTGTAGGTGCCGAGGCCGAAGGCGGGGTTCTGTTTGCGGATCTCGATCATCCTGCGGGTCCAGTGCAGGAGGGAGGAGGGGGAGGACATGGAGGCTTCTACGTTGGTGACCTGGTAGCCGTAGACGGGGTCCATGATCGTGGGCAGGGAGAGGCGGCCCGGGTCGCAGGAGGAGAAGCCTGCGTTGCGGTCGGGTGTCCACTGCATGGGGGTGCGTACCGCGTCGCGGTCGCCGAGCCAGATGTTGTCGCCCATGCCGATCTCGTCGCCGTAGTAGAGGATCGGCGATCCTGGCAGGGAGAGCAGGAGTGCGGTGAACAGTTCGATCTGGTTGCGGTCGTTGTCCAGGAGGGGGGCGAGGCGGCGGCGGATGCCGATGTTGGCGCGCATGCGGGGGTCTTTGGCGTATTCGGCGTACATGTAGTCGCGTTCTTCGTCGGTGACCATCTCCAGGGTGAGTTCGTCGTGGTTGCGCAGGAAGATGCCCCATTGGCAGTTCTTGGGGATGGCGGGGGTCTTGGCGAGGATTTCGGAGACGGGGTAGCGGGATTCGCGGCGGACGGCCATGAAGATGCGGGGCATGACGGGGAAGTGGAATGCCATGTGGCATTCGTCGCCGCCGTTTTCGAAGGAGCCGAAGTAGTCGACGACGTCCTCGGGCCATTGGTTGGCCTCGGCGAGCAGGACGGTGTCGGGGTAGTGGGCGTCGATTTCGGCGCGGACGCGTTTGAGGAGGTGGTGGGTCTGGGGGAGGTTCTCGCAGTTGGTGCCCTCTTCGGCGTAGAGGTAGGGGACGGCGTCCAGGCGGAAGCCGTCGATGCCCAGGTCGAGCCAGAATTTGAGGGCGGAGATGATCTCTTCCTGGACTGCCGGGTTCTCGAAGTTGAGGTCGGGCTGGTGGGAGAAGAAGCGGTGCCAGTAGTACTGCTTGCGGACGGGGTCGAAGGTCCAGTTGGAGGCTTCGGTGTCGACGAAGATGATGCGGGCGTCGGCGTAGGCCTTGTCGTCGTCCGCCCAGACGTAGTAGTCGCCGTAGGGGCCGTCGGGGTCGGTGCGGGAGGCCTGGAACCACGGGTGCTGGTCGCTGGTGTGGTTCATGACGAAGTCGATGATGACCCGCATGCCGCGCTGGTGGGCGGAGTCGACGAATTCCACGAAGTCGGCGAGGTCGCCGAATTCGGGCAGGACCGCGGTGTAGTCGGAGACGTCGTAGCCGCCGTCGCGCAGGGGTGATTTGAAGAAGGGGGGCAGCCACAGGCAGTCCACGCCGAGCCATTGGAGGTAGTCGAGCTTGGCGGTGATGCCTTTCAGGTCGCCGACGCCGTCGCCGTTGCTGTCCTGGAAGGAGCGCACGAGTACTTCGTAGAACACGGCACGTTTGAACCAGTCGGGATGCCGGTCCTTGGTGGGCGTGTCCTCGAAGGTGTCCTGGACGGGCTCATTGACGATCATGATGTGGGTGACCCTCCGATCAACGGTGAGGACGGTCGCAGGACCCGGAGAATGTGCGCGGGCGCGCGGCCCGGCTCGAGGCGCACATAATTGGCCCTGCCCCAGTGATAGGTCTCGCCGGTGAGCTCGTCGCGCACCGGCACGGTCTCGTGCCATTCCAGGCCGAGTTGCGGCATGTTCAACGACACCGTGGCCTCCTGGGTGTGGTGGGGGTCGAGGTTGGCCACCACCAGAACCGTGTTCGAACCGTGCGCGTCCGTGGCGGTCTTGGAGTAGGCGATCACCGCTTCCTTGTCGGTGGGGTGGAAGTGCAGGTCCCGCAGCTGCTGGAGGGCGGGGTTGGCCCGCCGCACGCGGTTCAGCTCGGTGATGAGCGGGGCGATGGTGGCGCCCGTGCGCGCCGCCGATTCCCAGTCACGCGGGCGCAGTTGGTACTTCTCCGAGTCCAGGTACTCCTCGCTGCCGGGCCGCACGGGGGTGTTCTCGCACAGCTCGAACCCGCTGTAGACGCCCCAGGTCGGCGAGAGTGTCGCGGCGAGCACGGCCCGCGTCTCGAAGGCGGGGCGGCCGCCGTCCTGGAGGTAGGCGTGCAGGATGTCGGGGGTGTTCACGAAGAAGTTCGGGCGCAGGAAGTGCGCGCTCTCGCGGGACAACTCGGTGAGGTAGTCGGTGAGTTCGGCCTTGTCGTTGCGCCAGGTGAAGTACGTGTACGACTGCTGGAAACCGATGGCCGCGAGGGTGTGCAGCATCGCGGGGCGGGTGAAGGCCTCGGCGAGGAAGATGACGTCCGGGTCGGTGCCGTTGATCCGGGCGATCACCTCCTCCCAGAACACGACCGGCTTGGTGTGCGGATTGTCGACGCGGAAGATCCGCACCCCGTGCCCCATCCAGAACCGCAGCAGCCGCACCGTCTCCTCGATGAGCCCCGGCATGTCCCGGTCGAAGGCGAGCGGATAGATGTCCTGGTACTTCTTCGGCGGGTTCTCCGCGTACGCGATGGAACCGTCGGCCCGGTGCCGGAACCACTCCGGATGCTTGTCCACCCACGGATGGTCCGGCGAGCACTGCAACGCGAAGTCCAGCGCCACTTCGAGCCCCAACTCCCCCGCCCGCCCGACGAAGGCGTCGAAGTCGTCGAGGGTCCCGAGGTCCGGATGGACCGCGTCATGGCCGCCCTCCGGCGAGCCGATCGCCCAGGGCACGCCCACGTCGTACGGGCCGGGGGAGAGGGAGTTGTTGGGGCCCTTGCGGAACGTGGTGCCGATGGGGTGGATCGGGGGCAGGTACACCACGTCGAAGCCCATGTCCGCGATCGCGGGCAGCCGCTCGGCCGCCGTGCGGAACGTCCCCGACACCGGCGGGGCGTCCTGCCGCACGACAGCGCCCTCCGAGCGCGGGAAGAACTCGTACCAGGAGCCGAACAGGGCCCGCCGCCGCTCCACGACGAGCGGGAACTCCGGTGAGGACGTGATGAGTTCACGCAGCGGATGGCGGGCCAGCGCCGCCTCCACCTCGGGCGTGAGGGCCGCCGCGAGGCGGGCGGCAGGTGCGCGGCCCGTGTCGCGCAGCGCCTCGGCCGCGCCGAGCACGGCGGCCCGCTCGGCCGGGGGGACCCCGGCGGCGGCGCGTTCGTGGAGGCGGGCGCCCTCCTCCAGGACCAGGTCCGTGTCGAGGCCCGCCGGTATCTTGATCCCCGCGTGGTGCCGCCAGGTCGAGACCGGATCGCCCCACGCCTCCACGGCGTACGTCCAGCGCCCCTCGGCGTCGGGTGTGACGTCCGCGCCCCACCGGTCGGTGCCGGGCGCCAGCTCCCGCATCGGGGTCCAGGGGCCGGGGCGCCCCTCGGGGTCGCGCAGGACGACATTGGCGGCGACCGCCTCATGGCCTTCGCGGAAGACCGTGGCGGTCACCTGGAACGTTTCGCCCGGCACGGCCTTCGCCGGTTTTCGGCCGCAGTGGACGGCCGGGCGGACGTCCAGAACGGGGATGGTCGGTTGCGGGGTCGAGCCAAGAGGCATGTCTGACCGCTCCTGTCCGCGTGCACGGATACGGGGGTGGGGAGACGTTCCGCGGTGCGTGCCGACCGCGTCGGGCCGGAGTGCGTACCGCAGGAGCCTTCCCACACCCCCCGGGTGGGCAATCCGGCGCTTTGTTAACTACTAGTGCGTAACGGCACGTGCAAGACCGGCCTCGGCGTGACGGGCGGGACCGGTCCGAAAACGCACTGTTCGTTATGGGCCGGGTGCATATGCCCTACGGGTGGTCGTCGCCGAGCGTCGGCCTGAGCCGCCCTGGGGGCCCCGTGCGGCCGCCCCCGCCGTGTCCGGCGAACCGGCGTGGCGCGTACGCCAGTTGGAGAGGCCTTCGCCGGGTGTGGCGGGTTTCCGCCGGTCCTCGGCGCCGGGCCCCTTGCGGAAGCGGCCGAATCTGTTGTGCCGTACACCCCATGCCAGGCCACCCGATCGTCGCCACCACCCACGGCCCCGTCCGCGGCGAACCCCACACGCACGGCGCCCGCTTCCTCGGCATCCCCTACGCCGCGCCACCCGTCGGCGACCTCCGCTTCGCGTCACCCGTCGCGCCACAGCCCTGGGAGAGCCCGCTGGACGCGGTCGCGTACGGGCCGACCGCGCAGCGCCGCGGGATCGGCGAGGGCGCCACCATCCCCGAACCCTCGGTCCCCGGCCACGGCATCCTCAACCTCAACGTCTTCACCCCCGCCCCGGGCACCGCGGCGGCGCTCCCCGTCCTGGTCTGGATCCACGGCGGCTCCTACGTCGCCGGGTCCGCCGCGAGCCCCTGGTACGACGGGGCCTCCTTCAGCCGCGACGGCGTCGTCCTCGTCTCGCTCGGCTACCGGCTCGGCATCGAAGGCTTCCTGCACCTGGACGACGCCCCGGACAACCGCGGCGTACGCGACTGGATCGCCGCCCTGCGCTGGGTGCGGGAGAACATCGCCGCGTTCGGCGGGGACCCCGCGAAGGTCACCGTCGCCGGGCAGTCGGCGGGCGGCGGCGCCGTCCAGACGCTGCTGGCGACCCCCGCCGCGCGCGGCCTCTTCCGCGGGGCGATCGCCCTGTCCGCCTCGCTGATGGAGCCGCAGGAGCGGTGGGTGGGCCGCGCCGTGGCCGAGCTGTTCACGCGACGCACGGGCGTGCCCGCCACCGCCGCGGCGCTGCGCGACCTCACCGACGAGCGGATCCTCTCCCTCCAGGACACCCTGAGCGAGCCCCGCCCCGACCGCCCGGAACTCCCTCGCCGCGTCCTCGCCCCCTTCGCCGACGGCGAGCTTCTCCCGCGCCCCGTGCTCACCGAGCTGACGGAGGGCGACCTGGGCGCGGAGCTGCCGCTGCTGCTCGGCTTCACGCGCCAGGAGTTCAACTCCTTCGGCGGCCAGGAGCTGACCGACCTCGTCTTCCGCAGGCCGAACCTCGCGGTGGCCGAGGCCCGCGCCGCACGCGGCCACCCCACCTGGCTCTACGAGTTCCGCTGGCCCTCGCCCGCACCCGGCAGCGGCAAGGGGCTCGCCTTCCACTGCCTGGACCTGCCCTTCGCGTTCGACCTGCTCGCCGCCGAGGGCGTTCCGGCCGCCGCGGGCGAGTCCCCGCCCCAGCGCCTCGCCGACGCGATGCACGCCTCCCTCGTCGCCTTCGTCCGCGATCTCGACCCGGGCGGCGCATGGCCGCGCTACACCCGGGCCCGCCGCGCCACCCGGCTCTGGGAGGCCGTGCCACGCCTGGTGGACGACCCGTTGCGGGCGGAACGGGAGAGCTGGTTCGGCTGAGCCGGACCCGGCACGGGCCCGCCCGTCGGACGGCCGTGCGCCCCGTGCGCCGTGGTGACAGGAGGCGGGCCGCCGCTACCTTCGTGTCGCGTAGGCCGATATGTACCGCATCCCGTGCGTCCCGGTGCATCACCGGGACGCACCGGGTATCACTGTGCGTCCCCGCGAATTCCCGCGAAGGTGGAGACCGTGAAGGCAATCCGTCGTTTCACCGTACGTCCCGTCCTTCCCGAACCCCTCGGTCACCTCGCCGAGCTGGCCCGCAATCTGCGCTGGTCCTGGCACCCGCGCACCCGCGAACTCTTCCGATCGGTCGACCCCGCGCTGTGGGAGGCGTCCGGCTGCGACCCGGTGCGGCTGCTCGGCGGCGTACCGTCCGCGCGGCTCGCCGCACTCGCCCGCGACGAGGATTTCCTGCGGCGGCTCGCCGAGACCGCGGCCGAGCTGCGGGAGTACGTCACCGGAGACCGCTGGTACCAGGAGCAGAGCGGGGCCGACAACCAACTCCCGCGCGCTGTCGCGTACTTCTCCCCGGAGTTCGGCATCACCGCCGCCCTGCCCCAGTACTCCGGCGGCCTCGGCATCCTCGCCGGGGACCACCTCAAGGCCGCCAGCGACCTCGGCGTGCCGCTCATCGGCGTCGGGCTGCTCTACCGGCACGGCTACTTCCGCCAGTCGCTGTCGCACGACGCCTGGCAGCAGGAGCACTATCCGGTCCTCGACCCGAACGAACTCCCCGTCTCCCTGCTCCGCGAGCCCGACGGCACCCCCGCCCGGATCGCGCTCGCCCTGCCCGGCGGGCGCTCGCTGCTCGCCCACGTCTGGCAGGCGCAGGTCGGCCGCGTCCCGCTGCTCCTGCTCGACTCCGACGTCGAGGAGAACGCCCCCGGCGAGCGCGACGTCACCGACCGCCTCTACGGCGGCGGCGGCGAGCACCGCCTCCTCCAGGAGATGCTGCTCGGCATCGGCGGGGTGCGCGCCGTACGCGCGTACTGCCGGCTGACCGGCCACCCCGAACCCGAGGTCTTCCACACCAACGAGGGGCACGCGGGCTTCCTGGGACTCGAACGCATCCACGAACTGGCCCTCGCGGAGCTCGGCTTCGACGCCGCGCTCGAAGCCGTCCGCGCCGGCACCGTCTTCACCACCCATACGCCCGTCCCCGCCGGCATCGACCGCTTCGACCGCGAGCTGGTCGCCCACCACTTCGGGCCCGACGCCGAACTGCCCCGCATCGACGTCGGCGACATCCTGCGCCTGGGCATGGAGACCTACCCCGGCGGCGAGCCCAACCTCTTCAACATGGCGGTGATGGGCCTGCGCCTGGGCAGCCGCGCCAACGGCGTGAGCACCCTGCACGGCTCGGTGAGCCGCGGGATGTTCGCGGGGCTCTGGCCGGGCTTCGACCCCGAGGAGGTCCCGATCACCTCCATCACCAACGGCGTGCACGCGCCGACCTGGGTCGCCCCCGAGGTCCTCGCGCTCGGCGCCCGCCAGATCGGCGAGCGCCGTACCGAGGACGCCCTCTCCGTGGGCGGCTCCGACCGCTGGGACGCCGTCGCCGACATCCACGACACCGACATCTGGGAGCTGCGCCGCACCCTGCGCGAGCAGCTGGTCCACGAGGTCAGGCGGCGCCTGCACGCCTCCTGGCGGCAACGCGGCGCCGCCACCGCCGAGCTGGGCTGGATCGACGAGGTCCTCGACCCGGACGTCCTGACCATCGGCTTCGCCCGCCGCGTCCCCTCGTACAAGAGGCTGACGCTCATGCTGCGCGACCGGGACCGGCTCATGGAGCTGCTCACCCACCCCGAGCGGCCCCTCCAGATCGTCGTCGCGGGCAAGGCGCACCCGGCCGACGACGGCGGCAAGCGGCTCATCCAGGAACTGGTCCGCTTCACCGACGACCCGCGCGTGCGCCACCGCATCGTCTTCCTGCCGGACTACGGCATGGCGATGGCGCAGAAGCTCTACCCGGGCTGCGACGTGTGGCTGAACAACCCGCTCCGGCCCCTGGAGGCGTGCGGGACCTCCGGCATGAAGGCGGCCCTCAACGGCTGCCTCAACCTGTCCGTGCTCGACGGCTGGTGGGACGAGTGGTTCGAGCCCGACTTCGGCTGGGCCATCCCCACGGCGGACGGCGCCGCCACCGACGACGACCGCCGCGACGACCTGGAGGCGGCCGCCCTCTACGACCTCCTGGAGCGCCGCATCGCCCCCCGCTTCTACGAGCGGGGCCCCGGCGGGCTGCCCGACCGGTGGATCGAGATGGTCCGCAAGACGCTGACCAGGCTCGGCCCGAAGGTCCTCGCGGGCCGCATGGTCCGTGAGTACGTCGAGGAGCTGTACGCCCCCGCCGCGCGCGCCCACCGTGCGCTTGACGCCACGGCCGCCGTCGAACTGGCCGCCTGGAAGGGCCGCGTCCGTGCGGCCTGGCACCGGGTGGCCGTCGACCACGTCGAGGCCTCGGCGACCGGTGCCACCGCGGAACTGGGCTCCACGCTGGCCGTGCGGGTGCGGGTGCACCTGGGGGAGCTGGCCCCGGAGGACGTCGAGGTCCAGGCGCTCGCGGGGCGCGTCGACCCGGAGGACCACCTCACCGGGGCCACGCCGGTGCCGCTGAAGCCGGCGAGCGGCCCCGACCTGGAGGGGCGTTACGTGTACGAGGGGCCGCTCGCGCTGGACCGGACGGGGTCCTTCGGGTACACGGTGCGGATCCTTCCCGCGCACCGGCTGCTGGCCGGCGGGGCCGAGCTGGGTCTGGTCGCGGTGCCCTCGGAGGCGACCGGTGAGGCGGCCGGGGTGCTGATGAGGTGAACGCGGAAGGGGCGGCGCCCTCCGTTCGGATGCCGCCCCCTTTTCACACCGTCGGTTACTTGACGTTCACGGCCTTCCAGGCCGCGGCCACGCCCTTGTACTCGGCGGAGGTGGCGCCGTACAGGTCCTTCGCGGCGCTGAGCGTGCCCTTGCGGGCCGCCTTGTAGTTGGTGGTCGACGTGAAGTACGTCGTCAGCGCCTTGTACCAGATCTTCTCGGCCTTGGCGCGGCCGATGCCCACGACCTTGGTGCCGTCGAAGGTCGGCGAGTTGTAGTTGACGCCGTTGATCCGCTTCTTGCCGCTGCCCTCGGAGAGCAGGTAGAAGAAGTGGTTGGCGATGCCCGACGAGTAGTGGACATCGACGTTCCCGGCGTTCGCGCTCCAGTAGTCCAGGGAGCCGCCGTCCTTGGAGGGCTTGTCCATGTACCGCAGCGGGGTGCCGTCGCCGTTGATGTCGATCTTCTCGCCGACGAGGTAGTCGCCGACGTCCTTGGGGTTCTTGGCCTTGAACTCCACGGCGGCGGCGAAGATGTCGGAGGTGGCCTCGTTGAGGCCGCCGGACTCGCCGCTGTACTCCATGTTGCCGGTCGCCGACGTGACGCCGTGCGTCATCTCGTGCGCCGCCACGTCGATCGAGGTGAGGGGCTTCTTGTTGCCCTCGCCGTCGCCGTACGTCATGCAGAAGCAGCTGTCGTCCCAGAAGGCGTTGACGTAGCCGTTGCCGAAGTGGACCCGCGACCTCGCGCCCTTGCCGTCGCCGTTGATGCCCTTGCGGCCGTGCACCGCCTTGTAGTAGTCCCAGGTGAGCTGGGCGCCGTAGGCGGCGTCGACGGCGGCGGTCTGCGCGCTGGAGGGCTTGCCGTTGCCCCAGACGTCGTTGGCGTCCTTGAAGAGCTTGCCCGAGCCGCTCTCCGCGTGCTTCATGTCGTACGTGCGGTGGCCGCCGCGGGCCTTGTCGTTCAGCTCGTAGCCGCTCGCGGTCTTCTTCGAGCCGACGGTGACCTTGCCGCTGTACTGGCTGTTGCCGGTGCCGTTCTCGATGGCCTGGTACTGGTACAGCTTCTTGCCGGTCGCGGCGTCCGTGATGACGTGCAGCCTGCTGGGCGTGCCGTCATTCTGCACACCGGTGACGACCGTCTCGTACGCGAGGACGGGCTTGCCGGAGGCGGCCCAGATCACCTTGCGCGGGGCCTGCGCGTCGGCCTGCGCGGTCTTCGCCTTCGCGGCGGTCGACTCGGCGGACTTCGCGACGGAGGCCTTGGGCAGCCGGGCGTCGGTGGAGGAGACCTTCACGGACGCCTCGGTCGCCTTGGTGACGCCCTTCAGCTCGCCGCTCTTCGCGGTGTGCACGACGAGGTCGCCGCCGAGGACGGGCAGGCCCTCGTAGGTGCGCTCGTAGCGGGTGTGGGTGGTGCCGTCGCGGTCCTTGACGACATCGCGGACGACGAGCTTCTCCTTGGCGCCGAGGCCGATCTCGTCGGCGGTCGCGGCCTTGTCGGCGTTCGCGTCCTGGAGGAGGCCCGCGCGGTCCGACGCCGAGAGCGCGGCGGGCGCGGCCGACGGGGCCGGCGACTCGTCCGTGCCCTGGGCGGAGGCGCCGGTGGTCAGTCCGGCGGTGAGCATCGCGCCGGCGGCCACGGCGGTGGCGATCGTGAGCGTCGAACGTCTGCGGGATATACGGGATATACGAGACATCTGGGAGGTCACACGGGCTCCTTCTGTGGGGGTCTTGCGGGGGAAGAGTGTCATTCGGGCCAGGTACATGTCAGGGCTTTGGCCAGATGTTGGCCGGAAATGGTCCGCTGAGCGATGGTCAACATACGCAATGCGAACGGCGGGGGAACGGCCGCGGGCAGCAAAAGCGCGCCGCCCCGGGGAGTTGAACACCCGGGGCGGCGCCGTTCGAACGCGGGACGGCCGGTCTACGGGAAGGTGACCTTCCAGCTGTTGATGTAACCGGTGTCCTGCGCGGCCTTGTCCTGGACCTTCAGCTTCCAGGTGCCGTTGGCCACCTCGGAGGAGGCGTTGACCGTGTAGGTCTCCTTGACGTTGTCCGCGGAGTCCGAGCTGCTCGTGGGCTTCAGCGGATAGACCGTGCCGTCGGGCGCCACCAGGTCGACCTGGAGGTCACCGCGCCAGGTGTGGACGATGTCGACGCCGACCTTCAGGGCGCTCGGCGCGTTGCCGGTGCGGCCGGTGACGTTGACCGAGGAGGTCACCGCGGCGCCGTTGTCCGGGATGGACACGTCCGTGGTGTTCTCGAAGCTGGTGCCGCCGGGCTCCTCGCCGCCGGGTCGGGCGCCGACGTTCACCGCGGCCCAGGCGTGCGCCACGGCCTTGTACTCGGCGCTGGTCGTGCCGTACAGCTCACCGGCGACCGCGAGCGTGCCGGTGCGGGCCGCCGCGTAGTTGGTCGTGGTGGTGAACTTCGTGGTGAGCGCCTTGAACCAGATCAGCGACGCCTTGTCCCGGCCGATGCCGGTCACCGGCAGGCCGTCGGAGGTCGGCGAGTCGTACTGGACGCCGTTGATCTCCTTCTTGCCGCTGCCCTCGCTCAGCAGGTAGTAGAAGTGGTTGGCCACGCCCGACGAGTAGTGCACGTCGATGTTGCCGATGCCCGAGTACCACGAGTCCTTGGACGAGCCGTCCTTGGAGGGCTTGTCCATGTAGCGCAGCGGGGTGCCGTCGCCGCGGATGTCGATCTTCTCGCCGACGTTGTAGTCGCCCACGTCCTGCGGGTTGTTGGCGTTGAACTCGACGGCCGCCGCGAAGATGTCGGAGGTCGCCTCGTTCAGGCCGCCGGACTCGCCGCTGTACGTCATGTTGCCGGTCGCGGCCGTGACGCCGTGCGTCATCTCGTGGGCCGCCACGTCGATGGAGGTCAGCGGCTTGGCGTTGTTCGCGCCGTCGCCGTACGTCATGCAGAAGCAGCCGTCCGACCAGAAGGCGTTGACGTAGTTGTTGCCGTAGTGGACCCGGGAGTACGCGCCGACGCCGTCACCGCGGATGCCGCTGCGGCCGTGCACGTTCTTGTAGTAGTCCCAGGTCAGTGCGGCACCGTAGTGGGCGTCGGCGCCGGCCGTCTCCAGGTTGGAGGGCAGGCCGTTGCCCCACACGTCGTCGGCGCCCGAGAAGAGGGTGCCGGTGCCGGAGGTGCCGCGGTTGAGGTTGTACGTCTTGTGGTTGCCGCGGGCGGTGTCGGTGAGGGTGTAGTTCGACCCCGACTGCGCGGTGCCCAGCGGCACTTGGCCGCTGTACTGCGTATTGCCCGTGCCGTTCTCGATGCCCTGCCACTGGAAGAGCTTCTTGCCGGTGGCGGCGTCCGTGACGACGTGCAGCTCGTTCGGCGTGCCGTCGTGCTGGAGGCCGCCGACCACGGTCTCGTAGGCGAGGACCGGCTTGCCCTTGGCCAGCCACACGACCTTGCGCGGCGCCCGGTCCGCGTCGGTCTTCTTCGACCCCTCGGCCTTCGCGGCGCTCAGCGCCTGCTTCTCCGCGGCCGACGCCTTGATCCCGGCGCTCATGTCGATGCCCTTGAGCCGCGCCTTCGTGGCCTTGGTGACGCCCTCGGTCTTCCCCGACTTCGCGGTGTCGACCACCATGTCGCCGCCGAGGACGGGCAGGCCGTCGTAGGTGCGCTCGTAGCGGGTGTGGACCGTGCCGTCGCGGTCCTTGGTGACGTCGCGGACGACGAGCTTCTCCTTGGCGCCGAGGCCCAGGTCCTTGGCGGTCTCCGCCTTGGTGGCGTTGGCGTCACGTATCAGCTCGGCGCGCTGGGCGGGCGAGAGCTTGACGGCGAGCGCGCCCGGGTCGACCTTGCCGAGCTTCTGGGCGGGGGCCTTGGCGGCGGTCTTCCACGGGTCCTCGGCCGAGGCGGGGCCCGCCTGGACGGCGACGGCCAGCAGGGCGGCGACGGCGGAGAGGGCGCCGACGGCGGTCGCGCGGGTGCGGGCCGAACGGCTGTGGGAGCTGGGTCTGTGGGAGGTGTTTCTCAACACGGACTCCTTCTGCGCGGCCGCGGGGGTGCGCGGCCAGAGCTACCGGACGGCTGGATCGCCGTCCGGGCAGAGCGGGGCGGTACGCAGAACTGGGCGGTGCACAACGGGTATTGCGTGAAGAGAAACCGTCGCGTTGTTGAAAGTCGTGCGGCGGTCGAGGGGAAGAGTGACACCGGAGCACGGTCTCTGTCAGGACCGCGTCAAGAGTTGGCTGGAATCAGTCCGTTGGCCGGTGGCGGGAGTTCGCTATCCGGAGTGGAGAGGAGCCTGCGCCCGCAAGGGGTAAGCGGTTTCCGGCGAGCGGCCGGAATCAGCCGCCTTCAGAGGGCGGGGGCCGGTCCCGGAGGCCGGTTCCGGTGGCAGGGGCGTCCTCCCGGGCCGGCCCTGCCGTCAGCTCACCACGCTCTCCCGCCAGGCGCGGTGCAGCTCCGCGAACGAGCCGGTTCCCGCGATGAGTTGAGCGGGCGCGCCGTCCTCCACGACGCGTCCGTGCTCCATGACAAGGACCCGGTCCGCGATCTCCACCGTGGAGAGGCGGTGGGCGATCACCACGGCCGTGCGGCCGCGCAGGACCGTGTGCATGGCGCGCTGCACGGCCCGCTCGCCGGGGATGTCCAGGGAGCTGGTCGCCTCGTCGAGGATCAGTACCGCCGGGTCGGCGAGCAGGGCGCGGGCGAAGGCCACCAACTGACGCTGGCCCGCCGAGATCCGGCCACCGCGTTTACGTACGTCCGTGTCGTAGCCGTCCGGCAGTGACGCGATGAAGTCATGGGCGCCGATGGCCTTCGCGGCGTGCTCGATCTCCTCGCGGGTGGCGTCGGGGCGGCCGATCGCGATGTTCTCCGCGACGGTGCCGGAGAACAGGAACGCCTCCTGCGTCACCATCACGACCCCGCGCCGCAGCTCCGCGCCGGACAGTTCCCGCAGGTCGACGCCGTCCAGGAGGACGCGGCCCTCGGTCGGGTCGTAGAAGCGGGCGAGCAGCTTCGCCAGCGTGGACTTGCCCGCGCCGGTCGAGCCGACCACGGCGACGGTCTGCCCCGCGGGCAGCGTCAGGTCGAAGCGGGGCAGCACCTCACCGCCCGTGCGGTAGGCGAAGCGCACCCCGTCGAACCGCACCTCCCGCCCCGGGTGGTCGCTCTCCAAGGCCGGCAGCGGACGCGCGGCGGACGCCTCCGGTTCGGGCACGGCCGGGGTCTGGGCGAGCAGCCCCGCCACCTTCTCCAGGGAGGCGGCCGCCGACTGGTAGGAGTTGAGGAACATGCCGAGCCGGTCGATCGGGTCGTAGAGGCGCCGCAGATACAGCACGGCCGCGGCGAGGACGCCGAGCGCGAGTCCGCCGTCGGCGACCCGGTGCGCGCCCCACAGGACGATGGCGGCGACGGCCACGTTGGCGATGAGCCGCGAGCCGACCACGTAACGGGCCATCTCCAGCATCGCGCCGCCGTTGCTCCGCTCGTGCCGGCGGTTGAGCGCGGCGAACTCCGCGTCGTTGGCCCGTTCCCTGCGGAAGGCCCGCACCGGCCGGATGCCGTTCATCGTCTCCGCGAACTTCACGATGACGGCGGCGATCGCGGTCGAGCGGTTGCGGAACATCAGCCCGGCGCGGCGCTGGTAGAGCCGTACGAGGAGGTAGAGCGGCACGAAGGACGCCACCGCGAGCGCGCCGAGACCCAGATCGAGCCAGAGCAGCATGGCCGAGATGTAGACGAAGGAGAGCAGGACGGTGATCAGTTCCTGGAGGCCCTCGCTGAGCAGTTCGCGCAGCGACTCCACATCGGTGGTGGAGCGGGAGATCAGCCGGCCCGAGGTGTACCGCTCGTGGAAGTCGACGCTGAGCGCCTGCGCGTGCCGGAAGATGCGGCCGCGCAGATCGAGCAGCACGTCCTGGTTGACGCGGGCGGAGGCGACGATGAAGGCGTACTGGAGCGCGCCGGACGCGCCCGCGCAGAGCAGATAGCCGACGGCGACCGCGATCAGCGGGCCGTAGTCGTCGGCGCGTACGGCGGGTACGCCGCTGTCGATGGCGTACGCGACGAGCAGCGGCCCGGCCTGCACGACGGCCTGCTGCACGAGGAGCAGTACGGCGGCGAGGGCGACGCGGCCGCGCAGCGGGGAGAGCAGGGAGCGCAGGAGGGCGCGGGTGGCGCCGGGCGGTGTGGGGAGGTCGTCCTTGTCGAAGGGGTCGTCGGCGGTGGCGGCCGGCTTTCCGTCCGGGGCGGCGGGCGGGGTGGCGTCTTCGGCGGGCTTCGGCTGGTTGGGATCGGGCTCCGGGGGCGTGTTCCGCGACGCGGATGTCGATGTGGAGGTGGACGCGGATGTCGATGCGGATGTCGACGAGGTGGTCATCGGGCAGCCTCCTCGGCAGCGCGGCCGGCGTGATCGGCTGGGTCGGCGGGGCTCGGGGGAGCGGCGGCGGGTAGGCCGGCGGGGCCCCCGGCCTCGGCGCCCGACATCAGCCAGGCGTACTCCGCGTTCTCCCGCAACAGTTCCTGGTGCGTGCCGACGGCGGCGACCCGGCCGCCGGAGAGCAGGGCGACACGGTCGGCGAGCTGCACCGTGGAGGGGCGGTGGGCGACGATCAGCGCGGTCGTGTCCGCGAGGACCCGCCGCAGCGCCGCCTCCACCAGCGCCTCCGTGTGGACGTCCAGCGCGGAGAGCGGGTCGTCCAGGACCAGGAAGCGGGGGCGGCCCACCACCGCGCGGGCCAGGGCGAGGCGCTGGCGCTGGCCGCCGGAGAGGCTCAGACCCTGCTCGCCGACCTGGGTGCCCGTGCCCTGCGGCAGGGCGTACACGAAGTCGGCCTGCGCCACGTCCAGGGCGCGCGCCAACTCGGCGTCCCCGGCGCTCCCTTCGGCGCCCATCAGGACGTTCTCGCCGACCGTCGCGGAGAACAGCGTCGGCTCCTCGAAGGCGACGGCCACCAGGGTGCGCAGCCGCTCGCGGTCCATCGCCGCGATGTCCTCGCCGTCCAGCGTGATGCGGCCGCCGCTCACCTCGTGCAGCCGGGGCACCAGCGCGGTGAGCGTCGTCTTGCCGCTGCCGGTCGCGCCGACCAGGGCCATGGTCTCGCCGGGCCGGATGTGCAGGTCGACGCGGCTGAGCACCGGGGGCGCGTCCGGCGGCGCGTCGGGATATCTGAACTCCACGTCGTGGAAGCGCAGTCCGCCGCTTTCGGGGGCGGAGTGGGCAGGGGACGCGGAAGGGGCAGGAGCGAGGGTCGCGACGGGAGCGAGGGCCGCGGAAGGGGCGGGGGACGGGGCCTCCGGCTCCGCGTCCATCACCTCGAAGTACCGCTCCGTGGCCGTCGCCGACTCCTGGCTCATCGCGAGCAGGAACCCGATCGACTCCACCGGCCACCGTAGCGCCAGCGCCGTCGACAGGAAGGCGACCAGCGTCCCCGTGGACAGGTCGCCGTCCGCGACCCGCACCGTGCCGAGCACGAGCGCCGCCCCGATCGCCGCCTCCGGGAGCGCCATGATGACCGCGTAGATCGCCGCGAGGATCCGCGCCTTGGCCAGCTCCGTGCCCCGCAGGGTGTGCGACAGCTCGCGAAAGGCCCGCGCCTGGCTGCGGTGGCGGCCGAAACCCTTGATGATGCGGATGCCGAGCACGCTCTCCTCGACGACCGTCGTCAGATCGCCGACCTGGTCCTGCGCCCGCCGCGCCACGGCGGTGTACCGCCCCTCGTAGTACGCGCACACGATCACCATCGGCGCCACGGGCGCCAGCAGCACAAGACCGAGCGTGAAGTCCTGGCCGAGCAGGATGATCACGCCCACCACGATCGTCGCCCCGTTGACCAGCAGGAACGTCAGCGGAAAGGCGAGGAACATCCGCAGCAGCATCAGATCCGTCGTGCCGCGCGAGAGCAACTGCCCCGACGCCCACCGGTCGTGGAAGGCCACCGGGAGCCGCTGGAGGTGGCGGAAGAGATCCGCCCGCATCGCCGCCTCCACGCCCGCGAGCGGCCGGGCGACGAGCCACCGCCGCAAGCCGAAGAGCAGCGCCTCCACCAGGCCGAGCGCCAGCAGCAGGAGCGCCCCGAGCCAGACTCCGGCCCCGTCCCCGTCGGCCACCGGGCCGTCCACCATCCACTTCAGTACGAGGGGGAAGACCAGCCCCGTACAGGAGGCGACGATCGCGACAAAGGCCGCGGTGATCAGGCGAGTTCGGACCGGGCGCACATACGGCCACAGCCGCAGCAGGGTGCGGACGGTGGACCGTCCCCCGATGGGGCCGTCTATGGGTGCCTCGGCGGGCGCAGCTGATTTCGGCATCAGGAGCGAGCCTACGGATGACCACTGACAGCGCCCACCGAGTTTTGGCCCGCACGCGGTACTCCGCTGGTCGTAGGCCTCACGCGTACGCGCCCCCGGCGACGGACCGCTGAGCACCCGTGAGAGGGAGGTGCTCGCGCTCGTCACCAGGGGCGCGCAGAACCGCGCGGCAGCCGCGGAACCGTCAGGGCCGGCCGGCGTTCTAGACGGCTTCCCACAGCGCGGGCGTACCGGGCGGCTCCCAGCCGGTCTGCGCCTGATGCGGCTGGAGGCACCGGTAGGTCGAGCCGCCGTACGTGACCGAGTCACCCGCGGCGTACACCTTGCCCGCGGCCCAGGTGCCGCCCGGCTCGGGGTCGCCGGGCCCGGGGTCACCGCCGCCCGTGGTCCTGAGCGTCAGACCGAACTGCTGGAGCAGCGGATTGATCGGCTGGTGGAACGTCGTACCGCCGCTGCGGCAGTTGCCCGAACCGCCCGACGTGACGCCCTGCGCCTGGCTCCCGGAGATGTAGGAGCCGCCCGAGTCGCCGGGCTCCGCGCAGACCGTCGTCCTGGTCACGCCGCTGATGGTGCCCTCGGGGTAGGTGACGCTGGTGTTGTGCTGCGAGATGGTGCCGCAGTGCCACCCCGTCGTGGAGCCAGACCGGCAGATCGACGCACCCACCGGGGACTGTGTGGAGCCCCCGACGCCGACCCGCTGGCCGCCCGGGCCCTTCACGTACGGGGTGGCGGTCCACTGCGTGTTCGTGGCGACCCAGGCCATGTCCCTGCCGGGGAAGATGGACGCCTGGAACGTGCCCTGGGCCACCCGGTTGTAGCCGGTGGTCGCCGTGCCCGCGCGCCCGCAGTGCCCCGCCGTGGCGAAGCCCTGCTGCGCGCCCTTGGTGACGGAGAAGCCGATGGAGCAGCGGCCGCCTCCCATGTAGTACGCCTCACCGCCCACGAGGTCGTACAGCGGGCGGGGCCTCTCCTGGGTCCTCTCCACGCGTACGAGGGCGGAGTCGACGCCCGCCGCGGAGACGAGGGACTTCGCGGCGGCGGCCTTCACCGCGTGCACGACGACCGCGTTGGAGCGTACGTCGACGTACCAGACGGGCGCGTCCCGCGTCGCCTGCTTCTTCGCGGCGCGGTCCAGCCTGCCCTTGGCGGCGTCGAGTTCGGATATCGAATGCGGCACGACCCGCGCCTGTGCGCCGCGTGCCTCGATGAGCGGGACGTCGGCGGCGTCGGTGGTGGCCACGGTGAGCTTCTGGGAGGTGGCGCCGTGCACCCAGGCACCGGCGAAGTCACGGCCGAGCGCGTTGCGCAGCGCTCCCGCGTCGGCGCCGGCCTCGGCCTCGTTGACCAAACGAGCCTTGGCCTGCGCCGACGTGAGGCCGAGGTCGCGCTGCATCGCCTTCAAGACTCCGGGAGAGGTCTTGCCGACGGCGGCGCTCTCGGCGGGGGAGCGGACCGGGGAGGCGGCGGGATCGGCCTGCGCGAAGGCACTGCCGGGCAGCGCGGCGAGCACCAGCGCGCCGGCCGCGATGAGCGCGGCGCGGGTCGCGGCGGCGCGTCTGTGGGGAAGGGGGAGCATGCGGGGGTCTCCTCGGGGGGCGAGGGGTGAGCGGGGATCGATCGCCCACAACGTAGAACCCTCAACTGGCCGCGGGCAGCTGTCAGTCACCCCCGGTACCCGGTGTTATGGAACCGCCCCTCACCGCGCCCCTACGGGAAGGCCCCTCCCCGGGGCCGCCCCTACGGGAAGACACCTGCCCGGGGCAACGGGTGGGTGGGTGGGAAAGCATCCGCCGCGCAGCGGCGGCTCAGGACCCAGGCGCAGGGGACGGCGCCGCCAGCCACGCCGTGTAGCTCTCGCTGCGGGCCGCCGCCTCGGCGTGCGCCGCCCGCGCCTGGGCGAAGACCGCCGCCGCGCTGTCGTGGGCCGGAGCCGCCGGATGCCAGCCGAGCACATGGCGCCAGTACAGCGGCGTCCCTGCGAGGGGCCGCGTCACCACGCCCGGCGTCGGCGGGAAAGTGGCCCGGCACAGGCCCACCGCCCGCCCCACCTGCACCAGATGAACGCAGGACGCGACATCCGTCTCGTACACCCCCGAGGGCGTGAACCCCGCACGCGCGCACGCCGCCGTGAAGCAGTCCCCGAAACACCCGTCCCCCGGCACATCCGTCCACGCCTCACCGGCGAGCAGCGCCAGCTCGATCTCCTGGCGGCCGGCCAGCGGATGGCCCGTCGGCAGCATGACGAAGACGGGGTCGCGGCCCACCTCCCGCCACACCAGCAGCTCGCTCTGCGGCGGCGCGCTCGCCCCGCACGTCCCCACCAGCGCGAAGTCCAGCCGCCCGGCCGCCGTACGGGCCGCGATCTCCCGCTCCGACCAGGAGGTGTGGGTCGACACCGGCGCCCCCGGATGCGCGGCGGCGAGCCGGTCCACCAGCGCGCCGAGCAGCGGCCCGTGCGTCCCGCCGAGCCGGAACCCCGCGCCGCCCTCCCAGGCCCGCGCGAACCGCTGCGCCTCCTCGCGCAGCCCGCTCACCGCGGGCAGCACGACCCGGGCCCGCGCCAGCACGAACTCGCCGAGCGCGGTGGCCCGCACCCCGTGCCGCCCCCGCTCGAAAAGCTCCCCGCCGAGCGCGCGCTCGATCCGCTTCAACTGCGCGCTCAGGGCGGGCTGGGCGAGCCCGAGCGCGGTGGCCGCCTTGGTGAGGCTGCCCGCGTCGGCGATCGCACGGATCGTCTTCAGGTGCCGCAACTCCAGGTCCATGGCCCGAGCTTGGACCCGCCCCGCGGGCGCGGCAATACTCCGGTCTGGACCAACCCCCCGGAACGGCGAATTCAGCCGCTGACCCGCAACAGCACCACCGACCGCGCCCCCACCACCACCGCACCCCCGGCCCGATGCACGGTGCCCGGCGCCGCCCCCTGCTCCTCCAGCGCCGTGTCCACCACGACCTCGTACGACGAGGCCCACGGCGGCCCCGGCAGCACGAACCGCGACGCACGCTCGCCCGCGTGCAGGACCGCGAGGAAACTGTCGTCGACCACCGGCGCCCCCCGGGCGTCACGCCCCGGTATGTCCCGCCCGGACAGATACATGCCGAGCGTCGCGGCGGGCGCGTACCAGTCGGCCTCCGTCATCTCCGTGCCGCGCGCCGTGAACCACGCCAGATCCCGCAGCCCGTCCGCCGAGTGCGCCCGCCCCGAGAAGAACGCCCGCCGCCGCAGCACCGGATGCCGGTGCCTCAGCTCGATCAGCCGGGCGGTGAGCGCGAACAGCTCCCGCCACCCCGGCTCCTCCCGCAGCCCCCAGTCGACCCAGCTGATCTCGTTGTCCTGGCAGTAGGCGTTGTTCGAGCCGCCCTGCGTACGCCCCATCTCGTCACCCGCGACGAACATCGGCACACCGGTCGAGAGCAGCAGCGTCGTCATGAGGTTGCGCAGCTGGCGGCGGCGCAGCGCCGCGATGTCCGCGTCGTCGCTCTCGCCCTCGGCCCCGCAGTTCCAGGAGCGGTTGTCGTCCGAGCCGTCCCGGTTCCCCTCGCCGTTGGCCTCGTTGTGCTTCCTCTCGTACGACACCAGGTCCCGCAGCGTGAAGCCGTCGTGCGCGGTCACGAAGTTCACCGACGCGTACGGCCTGCGCCCGCCCCACGCGTACAGGTCGCTCGACCCCGAGAGCCGGTACCCCAGATCCCGTACGTCCGGCAGCGCGCCCCGCCAGAAATCCCGTACCGCCCCTCGGTAGCGGTCGTTCCACTCCGTCCACAGCGGCGGGAACGCCCCCACCTGGTAGCCGCCCGAACCCACGTCCCACGGCTCGGCGATCAGCTTCACGCGGCGCAGGACCGGGTCCTGCGCGATCACCGCGAGGAACGGCGAGAGCATGTCGACATCGTGGAAGGAGCGCGCGAGCGCCGCCGCCAGATCGAAGCGGAAGCCGTCCACGCCCATCTCCGTCACCCAGTACCGCAGCGAGTCCGTGATGAGGCGCAGCACGTGCGGCTGGACGACCTGGAGCGTGTTCCCGCAGCCCGTGTAGTCCGCGTACCGCCGTGCGTCGTTCGGCTGGAGCCGGTAGTAGCCGCGGTTGTCGATGCCCTTCAGCGACAGCATCGGGCCCAGCTCACCGGCCTCCGCCGTGTGGTTGTAGACGACGTCGAGGATCACCTCGATCCCCGCCTCGTGCAGCGCGCGCACCATCCGCTTGAACTCGCCGACCTGCTGCCCCGTCGTCCCCGACGCCGCGTACGCCGCGTGCGGCGCGAAGTAGCCGATCGAGTTGTACCCCCAGTAGTTGCGCAGGCCACGCCGGAGCAGATGGTCCTCGTGCGCGAACTGATGCACCGGAAGCAGCTCGACCGCCGTCACCCCGAGGCGTACGAGATGCTCAAGCGCCGCCGGATGCGCCAGCCCCGCGTACGTGCCCCGCAGCTCCTGCGGGATCCCCGGATGCAGCTTGGTGAAGCCCCGCACATGCAGCTCGTAGATGACCGAGTCCGCCCACGGCGTCTTGGGCCGCCGGTCGTCGGCCCACTCGTCGTCCGGCGCGTCGTCGTGCACGACCACGCCCTTGGGGACGTACGGCGCCGAGTCCCGGTCGTCGCGCACGGTGTCCGCCACATGCTGCTGGGGCCAGTCGCGCACATGCCCGTACACCTCCGCGGGCAGCGTGAAATCACCGTCGACCGCACGCGCGTACGGATCCAGGAGCAGCTTCGCCGGGTTCCAGCGGGCGCCCGTCCACGGATCCCAGCGGCCGTGGACCCGGTACCCGTACCGCTGGCCCGGCCGCACGCCCGGCACGAAACCGTGCCAGATCTCGTGCGTCAGCTCGGTCAGCGGACAGCGCGTCTCACCGCCCTCCGAGTCGAAGAGGCACAGCTCCACCGACTCCGCCCCGCCCGCCCACAGCGCGAAGTTGGTCCCCGCCACCCCGTCGGGCCCCACCCGGAAGCGCGCCCCGAGCGGCGTCGGCGCCCCCGGCCACACCGGCCGCGTCGGCACCGCGCGCCCCGCGGGCCGCCTGCTCCCGTTCACCGCGGGGGCGGGCCGCTCGGGCGCGGCGCGCCCCTTCGCCCGTGCCTCCCGCACTGCCCCTTGCTCGGATGCGCTCGACACCTGTCAGCCTCCCGCGGCTCTGTCGGCCGACGCGCGAAGAAGGGCGTGCGGCGTCCCGGCCGCGGCTCCCCCTACGTCGTCCTCCCCACTGTTCTGCCCAGCGCACGCGTCGCACTCACGTTTCCCCGAGCCGGGACGGTCGTTGGGTCCCACGTGAGACAGGTTGCGAGGCGCGCACGGCGCGCAGGGGCCGCGCTGGCCGCGGTAGTGACATGGGTCGGCCTGCTGGCCGGGGCGGCGGGCTGTTCCGGCGAGGGCCTGGACGGAGTCCTCGGGAAACCGCGCTCGCCCGCGGACGCGATCCGGGTGACACCCGACGACCAGAGCAAAGGGGTCAAGCCCGACGAACGGCTGGAGGTGAAGGTCCCCGGCGGCCGTCTGGAGTCGGTCGAGGTCGTCCGGACGCAGGACGCGCAGCAGTTCGATGTGCCGGGCCGCATCGGCGAGGACGGCATGACCTGGCGCCCCCTGGACAAGGGCCCGCTCGCCGTCGCCGCCACCTACAAGGTCGACGCCGTCGCCCTGGACGGCCACGGCCGCCGCACCGCCCGGCACACCACGTTCCGCACGGAGGTCCCCGACAAGCGCTTCGTCGCCTACGTGGCGCCCGAGAACCGCTCCACGGTCGGCACCGGAATGATCGTCTCCCTGGAGTTCAACCAGGAGGTCGAGAACCGCGCCGCCGTCCAGCGCGCCATCGAGGTCACCGCCCGCCCGGCCGTCGAAATCCGCCCGCACTGGTACGGCAAGAACCGCGTGGACTTCCGCCCCGAGAAGTACTGGAAGCCCGGCACGAGGGTCACCGTCGGCCTGCGCCTGCGCGACGTCGAGGCCGCCCCTGGGGTCTACGGCCTCCAGGACAAGACCTTCGCGTTCACCGTCGGCCGCAGCCAGGTCTCCCTGGTCGACGCCGCCGAGCACACCATGGAGGTGCGCCGCGACGGCGAGCTGATCTCCACCGTGCCGATCACCGCGGGCGCCCCCAAGACCCCCACGTACAACGGGAAGATGGTGGTAACGGAGATGCTGGAGGTGACCCGCATGAACAGCCGCACCGTCGGCTTCGGCGGCGAGTACGACATCCCCGACGTGCCGCACGCCATCCGCCTGACGACCTCCGGCACCTTCCTGCACGGCAACTACTGGGCCCCGGACGCCCCCGGCAACACCAATGTCAGCCACGGCTGCGTGGGCCTGCGCGACGTGAAGGGCGGCAGTTCCAAGACACCCGGGGGCTGGTTCTTCGACCGGACCCTCATCGGTGACGTCGTCGAAGTGATCAACAGCGATGACAAGAAGGTCGCTCCCGACAACGGCCTCGGCGGCTGGAACATGGAGTGGAAGGAGTGGCTGAAGAACGGCTGATCATGATCCACCCGCACCCCTCGGTCAGTTGGAACGGAACGGTGACATTGGCGGGGAGTCATCGCCCGGAGCCGTGTGGTTATCTATCGCTTGCGCGTGTCTGAAACGCGCAGGTGCACTGGGGTGCGGGCCTGGATCCAGGCCGTGCGAGGGGAGACACATCTTGAACGGGCGACCGATATCGGGGGCGTCGGTTGGCGCGCGTACGCGCGTGCGGCGAAGGGGCGCCAGGGGGCTGACGGCGGTGCTGTCGGGAGCGGCGATGCTCGCGGTGGCGGCCTGCGGCGGCGGAGGCTCGGACGCGGGCGACGGGGGCAAGGACAAGGCGGACAAGAACGCGCCATCGGCGGCGGTCGTGACGATAGCCCCCAAGGACGGCGCGAAATCGGTGGCCACCAGCGGGGCCCTGAAGATAGCCGCCGACAAGGGCAAGCTCTCCCAGGTCAAGGTCGAGGACAGCAAGGGCAACCCGGTCCCCGGCAAGATCACCTCGGGTGGCGCGGCCTGGACGCCCGCGCACCACCTCGCGGCGGCCACGACGTACAAGGTCCACGCGGTGGCGAAGGACTCCGAGGGCCGCGCGTCGGCCAAGGACACCTCCTTCACCACCCTCACCCCGCAGAACACCTTCATCGGCCAGTTCACACCGGAGGACGGCTCGAAGGTCGGCGTCGGAATGCCGTTCTCGGTGCGGTTCACGCGCGGCATCACCGACCCGAAGGCCGTCGAGAAGGCCATCGAGATCAAGACCGAGCCGTCCGTGCCGGTCGAGGGCCACTGGTTCGGCAACGACCGCATCGACTTCCGCCCGGAGAAGTACTGGAAGCCCGGCACGAAGGTCACCGTCAAGCTCAACCTCGACGGCGTCGAGGGCCGCCCGGGCGTCTACGGCAAGCAGTCCAAGACCCTGGACTTCACCATCGGCCGCAGCCAGGTCTCCACCGTCGACGCCAAGACGCACCAGATGAAGGTCGTCCGCGACGGCAAGCAGATCAAGAAGATCCCGATCACCGCGGGCGCGCCCGGCACGACCACGTACAACGGCCAGATGGTCATCAGCGAGAAGCTCCAGGTCACCCGGATGAACGGCGAGACCGTCGGCTTCGGCGGCGAGTACGACATCAAGGACGTCCCGCACGCGATGCGCCTGTCGACCTCCGGCACGTTCATCCACGGCAACTACTGGGCGGGCGGCGTCTTCGGCAACTCCAACGCCAGCCACGGCTGCATCGGCCTGAGCGACGTGCGCGGCGGCTACAGCAAGAAGACGCCCGCCGGCTGGTTCTTCAACAACTCGCTGATCGGCGACGTCGTCGTGGTGAAGAACTCCGCGGACAAGAACATCCAGCCCGACAACGGCTACAACGGCTGGAACATGTCGTGGGAGAAGTGGAAGGCGTAACGCCACCGCGTACGGAGTGAGTGAGGGGCCCGGCACATGTGACCAAGTGCACCGGGTCCCTCCGCGTTAACCCCCGCTAACGTGCGTCCCATGACTGCACACCTCGAAGTCGCCGAAGGCGTCGGCACGATCCGACTCGACCGTCCCCCCATGAACGCCCTGGACATCGCCACCCAGGACCGCCTCAAGGAACTCGCCGCCGAGGCCACGCGCCGCGACGACGTGCGCGCCGTGGTGATCCACGGCGGCGAGAAGGTGTTCGCGGCGGGCGCGGACATCAAGGAGATGCAGGCCATGGACCACGCGGCCATGATCGCGCGGTCCGGGGCCCTCCAGGAGTCCTTCACCGCGGTGGCCCGCATCCCCAAGCCGGTCGTCGCCGCCGTCAACGGTTACGCGCTCGGCGGCGGCTGCGAACTCGCGCTCTGCGCGGACTTCCGCATCGCCGCCGACAACGTCAAGCTCGGCCAGCCGGAGATCCTGCTCGGCCTCATCCCCGGCGCGGGCGGCACCCAGCGCCTGGCCCGCCTCGTCGGCCCGTCCAAGGCCAAGGACCTCATCTTCACCGGCCGCCAGGTGAAGGCCGAGGAGGCGCTCGCCATCGGCCTGGTGGACCGGGTCGTACCCGCCGCCGAGGTGTACGAGCAGGCGCACGCCTGGGCCGCGCGGCTCGCGCAGGGCCCGGCCATCGCGCTGCGCGCCGCCAAGGAGTCCATCGACGCGGGCCTGGAGACGGACATCGACACGGGCCTGGCCATCGAACGCACGTGGTTCGCGGGGCTGTTCGCCACGGAGGACCGGCAGCGGGGCATGCGGAGCTTCGTCGAGGAGGGCCCGGGCAAGGCGAAGTTCGTATGAACTCCCTTGCCCACCCGCCGAGTTGACTTGCGGTCAGCCTGACGGTTCCCCCGAAGGAGCGGTTTATCGGTGGCTTAAGACAACCTTAAACCTGTCCGGCCCGAGGCCGTGGGTGATCACCCGTAAGCGGGAAGTCATCGCAGGTGAGGGCCGCTTCTCCGGTTCATTTCTGCCAGCGGCATATGCCTACCGTGCCCCCCGGAATGGTTGGTTCCGGGGGGCTTATTCCTCCGGAACGGCCCCGCAGGGCCCGCTGGGCGGCCATGATGGGGGGCATGGCGGGGCTGGAGGGTTATGAACGGCCGCGGCGGCACGGGAGTGCGACCGCGGCGCGCTGGTCGCCGGCGGTAGAGGACGAACACGCGCTCAAGGCACTGGAGTTGTTCGGCAATCCGACGGACGCGGAGGTGCCGCTGCCCTCGCGCCCGGAGTCGGCCGCCATCGCGCGCCGCCTCGCCCAGGTCGTCGTCCTGCGCCACTGGCACCTCTCCCCGAAGCTCACCGAGGACGTCGTCCTGCTCGTCTCCGAACTCGTCGGGAACGCCGTACGGCACACCGGTGCCCGCGTCTTCGGTCTGCGCATGGAGAAGCGGCGGGGCTGGATCCGCGTGGAGGTCCGTGATCCGTCGCGGGGGCTGCCCTGTCTGATGCCCATCCATGAGATGGACCTGAGCGGACGTGGCCTCTTCCTCGTCGACAAGCTCTCCGACCGCTGGGGCGTGGATCTGCTGCCGCGCGGCAAGACGACGTGGTTCGAGATGCGGGTGGCGGACCGCTGACGCGCGAAAGCCCCCTGCGGCCGCGAGCGGGCTGGGGGCTTCCGGGAGGCGGCGCGGAAGTTTGGGGTGTATCCACGACCGCCGAGACGACCTGAGCCCGGGTCAATGGGGGTCGTGTCCCCGACTATGGCAGACGGGGGCTGAAGATCCAAAAGTCTCACCTGGCTATTTGCGGGCAAATCCGGACAGCTCAAGGGTGAATCCTTGGTGAGATGGGCCACTTGCCTGGTAAAGGCTGGTTAAAGCGCGGCCGTGGCGGGCGATAAGCAAGGTCATCTGAGTGTGGCGCTGTCGCCCGGGTGGGTTCGTAAAACGGGTCAATAACCCAAAATCATGCGATACGCCCCTTAAATGGTCGCGTGACTGAGCATGCGAGGGACGCGGGCGCCCCCGGCGGTGGGCGGCGGGGGGTGCTGCGGGCCGGGGCGGCGGTGACCGCCACGGGCATCGGAGCCGCGCTCGGCTGCGGGCTTCTCGCGGGGTGCGGCAGTACGGGCTCCCCGAGCGCCACGGGATCCGCACGCGCCGCCACCGACCCCACACGCCCCTCTGACCCCGCGCGCAACGGCCCTCCCACCTCCAGAGCGCCCTCGCCAGGATCCGCGGCCCGGCCAGGCCCCGCGCCCCGCCGCTTCCCCGGTCTCCCCGAACAGATCACGCACGGCCCCCGCGACCGGCCCCAGGTCGCCCTCACCTTCCACGGCCACGGCGACCCCGCCACCGCGAAGGCGCTGCTCACCGAGGCGGAGAAGGCGGGCGCCAAGGTCACCGTGCTCGCCGTCGGCGGCTGGCTCGACGAACACCCCGCACTCGCCCGCCGCGTCCTCGACGGCGGCCACGACCTCGGCAACCACACCCTGCGCCACCTCGACATCAACGACATGTCCGAGGCCGACGCCTACGCCGAGATCACCGGCTGCGCGGACCGCCTGCGGCGCCTCACCGGCTCCATCGGCACATGGTTCCGCCCCTCGCGCGCCAGGACGGCGACCCCGCTCGTCGCGCGCCTCGCCCACCGCGCGGGCTACCCGCACGTCCTCTCGTACGACGTCGACTCCCTCGACTTCACCTCGCCGGGCGCCCCGGCCGTCACCCGCACGATCGCCACCGAGGTCCGCGCGGGGTCCGTGGTGAGCCTGCACTTCGGGTACGCGGACACGGTCGCCGCGCTCCCCGCCGTCCTGCAAGAACTGGAACGCCGCGGCCTGCGCGCGGTGACGACCACGGAGTTGCTGACCTGATGCCCCACACCCGTCCGACGTCCCCCAGGGGACTCAGCCTGACCAAGCGCACCGCCGCCGCCCTCGCCGCCGCGGCCGTGCTCGCCGCTCTCGCCGGCTGCGGCAGTGACAAGCGCTCCGACGAAGCCCTCGGCACCGAGGGCGTGCGCAAGCCCGCGAAGCCCGGAATCGCCCCCGGCCTGCCCGGTATGCCGCCGGTCCTCGACCCCAAGGACGCCTACGCCGCCGACCGGCCGAACGCCCTCGCGCCCGTCGCCAAGAAGTTCCTGCCGCGCGTCTACGTCCCCAACACCGAGTCCGACACCGTCTCCGTCATCGACCCCAAGACGTTCAAGGTCATCGAGACCATCAAGGTCGGCGACCAGCCGCAGCACGTCGTCCCCTCCTGGGACATGAAGACGCTCTGGGTCAACAACGACCTCGGCGACAGCCTCACCGCCATCGACCCGGTGACCGGCGAGACGGGCCGCACCGTCGACGTCTCGGACCCGTACAACCTCTACTTCACGCCGAACGGCAGACACGCCGTCGTCATGGCCTCCATGGACCGCGAACTCGTCTTCCGCGACCCGAGGACCATGAACCGCGTCAAGACCGTCCCCGTCACCTGCGCGGGCGTCAACCACGCCGACTTCTCCATGGACGGGCGCTACTTCATCGTCTCCTGCGAGTTCTCCGGCGAACTCCTCAAGGTCGACACCGAGAAGATGAAGGTCGTCGGCCAGCAGAAGATCCCCTTCAAGGGCGCCATGCCGCAGGACGTGAAGATGTCCCCGGACGGCAAGACGTTCTACATCGCCGACATGATGGCGCACGGCATGTGGGTCCTCGACGGCGAGAAGTTCACGACGCCGAAGCTCCTGCGCACCGGCAAGGGCTGCCACGGCCTGTACGTCAGCCGCGACTCCAAGGAGATGTACATCTCCAACCGCGGCGAGGGCAGCGTCTCCGTCTTCGACTTCCCGAAGAACAGGCTCACCAAGAAGTGGAAGCTCCCGCAGGGCGGCAGCCCCGACATGGGCGGCGTCTCGGCGGACGGCAACACGCTCTGGCTCTCGGGCCGTTACGACTCCGAGGTGTACGCCATCGACACCCGCACCGGGGTCCAGCTGGCCCGCATCCCGGTCGGCAGCGGCCCGCACGGACTCGCCGTCTACCCGCAGCCCGGCCGCTATTCACTCGGGCACACGGGCATCTTCCGTTGACAGATTGACGGTTGACGGTTGATGCATGCTGACACCGGGCACAAAAAGGGCAGTTCGCAAACCCCTCCCCCGTATCAGTGCCCTCGGAGGCCGCCATGCTGCGTGGCATCGACGTCAGCTCCCATCAGTCCACGTTCTCCACCGACGGCGTCTCCTTCGTGATCATAAAAGCGACGGAGGGCCGCTCGTACGTCAACCCGAAACTGGCCGCCCAGACCAAGCAGGCCCGCGACGGCGGCTGCGTCGTCGGCTTCTACCACTTCCTGTGGCCGGGGAACATCACGGCCCAGGCCGAGTACTTCGTCGGCAAGGCCCCCGAGGAGCAGGGGGACCTGCTGGCGGTGGACTGGGAGTGGACGGGGGACCACACGGCCGCCACCAACGCGGAGAAGGACCGCTTCATCCGCGAGGTGAAGCGGCTCCGCCCCGGACACCGGGTGATTCTCTACTGCAACCGCGATTTCTGGCTGAACCGGGACGACACGTCCTACGCGGGCGACGGACTGTGGATCGCCGACTACGTCACGGCGGGCAAGCCGCGCATCCAGGCGCAGTGGAAGATCCACCAGTACACGTCGTCCCCGCTGGACAAGAACGTCGCCCGCTTCGAGAGCGAGGACGCGATGCGGGAGTGGGCCTCCCCCTAGGGAGAGGTCACGCGCGCCAGTCGGCCGTGCGCTCCGGGGTGGCCGCTTCGAGGGCCTTGCGGATCTCCTCGACACCACCGCGGTTGCCGTACACGGGAGTTCCGGGCTGCTGGCGCCACGACTCGTCCTGGCCGCCGTTGTCGACGGAGTCGAAGCCGAGGTCGTCGATGAGGTCGCGTACGACCTTCTTGGCGGCCTCGTCGTCGCCGGACACCGGCAGGGCGACGCGGTCCGGGGCGCCCTTGGGGCGCGGCTTGTCGAGGATGTCGTCGGAGTACGTGCCGTTGAACGCCTTGATGACGGGGTGGCCGATCTGCCGCTCCGTCCAGCGGCTCTCGGGCAGGCCCTCCTCGATCTCGGCGATCCTGCCGTCGCGCTGCTGGGGGTAGTAGTTGCCGGTGTCGATGACGGCGACGTTCTCCGCCGCCCCGTCGAGGAAGCCCTTGGGCAGGTCGGGCACGGCCTTGAGCGGGATCGTCACGACGACGACCTGCGCGCCGCGCGCGGCTTCCTCGACGGGGACGGGCGTCGCGCCGGTCTCCTCGGCGAGGGCGGTCAGGGTGTGCGGGCCGCGGGAGTTCGCCACGGCGACGTCGTGGCCGAGTGCGGTGAGGCGGCGGGTGAGGTTGCCGCCGATGTTGCCCGCGCCGATGATGCCGATCTTCATGACTGCCCTTTCGCTGATCCGAACTGTCGTAACGGAGGTAACCTCCGGAACCGCCCGGGTATTCCGGCGGGGGCCTCAGGCACCGGAAGTCGCGCGCCGCTGGATGAGTGTCGTGCGCAGGGCGAGGAAGAGCAGCAGGGCGAACGGCGACAGCAGGATGGTGAGGACGAGCAGGGGTCCCGTCACCAGCGGGTGCACGCCGAGCCGGCGCGCCTGGAGGTATATCCACTGGCCGAGCAGCAGGTCCCAGGCGATGACCTGTGCCCAGATCGCGCCTGCGCCGTTGGCGCGCGCCGTCAGTTCGCGGAAGCCGTCGATGTCGGGGCTGCTGACCGCGGCCCACATCTCGGGCAGGACCGGTATCGCCATCGCGAGGTAGACGGCGAGGACCGGCAGGACGGTCAGGGGTGAGGCGGCCAGGCGTGCGGTCGGGGCCCAGTTCGGCGCGAAAATCATGAGGAGCCAGACGGGGGCGGCCAGGTAGAAGGCGAGGTCGAAGAGGGTGCCGGTCATGCCGCGACCTCGAGTTCCTTGCTGGAGTGGGTGGTCGGGCCGGTCGGGGTCCGCAGGGCCGCGTAGGTTCCCGCGGCCGCACCGCCCGCGATCAGGGCGGCCGCCGTCAGGGTCGCGCCGTCCGGGTGGATCAGCGGCTGCCCGCGCAGTGCCTGCCAGGTGACCAGGGCGAAGAGCGCCGCGTACGTGCCCGAGCCCACCAGGACGAGTCGCAGGCGTACGCGCTCGTCGGCGAGGCGGGCCACACGCGGCGCGAGAGCCAGCAGCGCCATGAGCAGCAGCGGGAGCAGCTGGAGCGCGTGCATGCCGACGAAGTGCGGTATGCGCAGGTCACCACCGGTCGTCGACCAACCGGTCAGCGGCATCGACGGCCCGCCGTCCGGGACGCCGACACTGTGCGCGCCGACCACAGGGGACTCGCCGCGCCGCTGTCCGGCCGCGGGCTGGGTCATCAGGAAGCCGACGGCGGCTCCGGCGAGCGCGATCGTGATGCCGCAGCGCATCGCCCAGGCGGAGGCGCGGTCGGTGATCCGGACGCGCAGGAGGAGGACCGCGATGGCGACGGTGGCGAACCAGAGGATGACGACGGTGACGGCCATCGCGTTGAACAGGGTCTCGTCGAACGGGGTCTGGTGGTTGAAGTGGCTGCGCTTCCCGCGCACCACCTGCCCGGTGATGATCAGCATCTCGACGGCGCTGGTCGCCGCGACGACGGTCCCCGCCCACCATCCCGTACGCCGGCCGCGGTCGAGCAGCGACAGCATCCAGGCGAGCGAGAGTCCGTAGGCGATGAACGAGAGCGAGAACTTCAGCGGCTTCGCCCAGATCGGCGCGCCCACGAGGACCCGGTCATCGACCACGAGCCCCACCGCGGAGACGACGGCCACGACGGCCATCGACGCGGAGAACAGCACCAGGGGGCGGTGCCACGAACGCCATGAAGACATGGGTATCCCCTCGATTCGGATGGGCTGGGAATAGATAGTGGCGCTATCTGCTATCTGATAGCGCCACTATCTATGATGGGGAGAGGGGTTGGCAAGGGGATCCGGCCGGGGGATCGATGAAGAGGAGCGGGAACAGGTCGTGCGTATAGGCGAGTTGAGCCGCAGGACCGGCGTGCCGGTGCCGACGATCAAGTACTACGTCCGTGAGGGGCTGCTGCCGCCGGGCGAACTGTCCAGCCCCAATCAGGCGCACTACGACGAGGTGCACGAGCGCAGGCTGCGGCTGATCCGCGTGCTCCTGGAGGTGGGCGGCCTGAAGGTGGCCGCGATCGCGGAGGTGCTGGGCGCCATCGACGATCCGGGCCGCCCGCTGCACAAGGTCCTCGGCGCGGCGGCGGACCGGCTGGGCGGGCAGGGCGTCGCCGACGACGACGCCGAGACGGCCACGGCGCGGGCCACCGTCGAACAGCTGATCGCCCGGCGCGGCTGGCGCACGCATGAGTCGAACCCCGCCGCGGAGGACCTGTCACGCGCGCTTGCCGCCATGGGCCGGGTGGGGCACGGGGCGAGTACGGAACTGCTCGACGGCTACGCCGACGCCGCCGAGATCGTCGCCCGCGCCGACCTCGGCTACGTGAGCCGACGGGTCGCGGTCGAGGACCTGGTCGAGAGCGTGGTGGTCGGCACGGTGCTCGGCGAAGTGGTGTTCAACGCGATCCGCCGACTCGCCCATGTGGACGCTTCGGCGCGGCTGTACGGGGCGGGGGACGAGTGGGAGGGGAGCGGGGCGGACGGGCCCGGCGAGGGGAGCGGGGGCTGAGGGGGCGGTCAGGGCCCCTGCTCGCCCTGGGAGAGGGTGGCCCCCAGCGGGCGTCGGCCCGCCTCTTCTGCGCACCCTCTGGAGCCGTCGGCCGGTGGAGCGTCCTTGCGCACCGCCGCTGACGCATACGACGGAGGGGCCCGGCGCACCATGTGCGCCGGGCCCCTCCCGCTCCGCCTACTTCTTCAGGCTCGCCCAGAACTCGTCGAACGACAGGCACTTGTCCGCGTCGCTGTCCTTCGCGCCGATGACGGCCTCGGCCACCGTCTCGGTCATGTAGAAGTCGCCCATCTTGGCCATGGCGCTCTTCCACTCGGCCGCCGTGATGAAGCCGTCGCCGTCCGCGTCGAACTGGTCGAACGTCCTGCGCGCTTCCTCGATGTCCGCCACCGGATCCACCCCTTCTTGGTGCACTACTGACGGGGGTTAGGGTAGCGGCCGTCCCCGGCGCGGATCACAAGGAGTACGCCCATGGCCAGTGCCTCAGCCTCCCTCGGGGCGCTCCTCGACGCCGCCGCGCGCGGTGTGTTCCCGCCGCCGGACGGTGCCACCACGGTCGTGCCGCAGGCCGCCCACCGCGACGCGGGCGTGATCGCCTTCACGGCGCACTCCGTCGTCTTCACCGACGAGGATCCCCGGTGGGTGCGGTCCACACTCGCCTCGCTCGACTGCGATCCGCTGGCGGCCACCATGAGCGCCCGCTTCCACAGCGCCTTCCTGGACCGCACGGGCCGTACGACGGACACGGTCGACCTGCTCACCGCCGCCACCGCCCGCCCCGGCGCCCCCGACCCCCGCCTGGAACTGCGCGAACTCCACGACCCCGACCACCCGCGCGTCGCCCGCGCCCGCAAGCGCCGCGACGACGTGCGGGTGTGGTCGGCGGCGGGCGGCGGCGTGCTGGTGCTCGGCCGGGGCGTCGCGGGCCGCTGGGAGACGTCGATCGAGGTCGAGGAGGGCGTACGTCACCGGGGACTCGGCCGCGCCCTGGCGAGCGCGGCCCGGCATCTCATACCGGAAGGGGCCGTGGTGTGGGCACAGCAGTCACCGGGCAACGCGCGCAGCGTGCGGGCGTTCCAGGCGGCGGGGTACCGCCCGGTGGGCTCGGAGGCCCTGTTCTTCGCGGGGTCCGGGAGCCCCCGTTGACCCGCGCGAACCCCTTCCGCCGCCACCCCCTGGCCCCGGCCCTCGCCGCTCTCGCCGCCCTCACGCTGGTCGGCTGTACCGCGGGGCATGGGACGGAAAGTGACGAGGACAAGGCGGCCGGTGTCCGCGCCGACCCCGCGGCGCGGCCCGAGCTGAAGCGCTTCTACTCGCAGAAGCTGACGTGGCGCCCGTGCGGCGACCTGCGCTGCGCTCGTCTCACCGTGCCCCGCGACTACGCCCACCCCGAGAACGGCGAGACCTTCGTGCTGCCGGTGGCGAAGGCGGCCACGGCCGAACCGGCCGAGCGCATCGGCTCGCTCGTCTACAACCCCGGCGGCCCGGGCGTCTCCGGCGTGAGCGATCTCGCCTCGGACAGCGGCGAGGTGTTCTCCGCCGAGGTGCGCGCCCGCTTCGACATCGTCTCCTTCGACCCGCGGGGCGTCGGCGGCAGCCGCCCCGCCGTGAAGTGCGCGGAGCCGGACGACGGGGGCGGGCAGGGCGACGCCCCGGACCCCGTCACCCCGAAGACCCGTGACGAGCGCGACCGGGCCCTCGCCGCGGCGCACGCCGAGGCCGCGGGCTGCGTGAAGGGCAGCGGCGCCCTCCTGCGCCAGGTCGGCACCGAGGACGCGGCCCGCGACATGGACGTCCTGCGGGCGGCCCTCGACGACCGGAAGCTGACCTACCTCGGCTGGTCGTACGGCACCAGCCTCGGCACCTCGTACGCCGAACAGTTCCCGCGCCGCGTCCGGGCGCTGGTACTCGACGGTGCCGTCGACCCGTCCCTGGACTGGTCGGAGCGGGCCATCAGCCAGGGCAAGGGCTTCCGCAGGGCCGTCGAGGAGTACGCCGAGGCATGCGCGGAGATCGTGGGGGAGGGCTGCCCCGGTGCGACTCCGGAGGAGATATCGGGTCTGATCGAGGAGTTGTACGAGGAGGCGGGGCGCGAGCCGCTGCCGGTCACCGACGAGACGGCGTACGAGGTCGACGCCCGGACCCTGCTCGATGTCGTGACCGCCGCGATGTACACCCCGGAGGACGACTGGGAACCCCTCTCCGAGGCGCTGACCGAGGCCGCCGACGGCGACGCCACGGGCCTCGCCGGGCTGGCGGAGGGCGACGAGTCCTCGCAGGCCACGGCCCGCCCGGGCGCGCGCGGCGCCGACAGCACCGACAACGAGGACGAGGCCCTCCTCGCCGTCAGCTGCCTCGACATCCCGCACCCGCGCGGCGCCCGCCCCTACTGGGACGCTCTCGCCGCCGCCGGAAAGACCGCGGGCCTCTACGGCACGTCGAGCGTCGTCGACGAACTGGTCTGCAAGGACTGGCCCGCCGGGGCCGAGCGACCGCACCGCGTCCGCGCCGAGGGCGTCCCGCCGGTCCTGGTCGTGGGCACCACCGGCGACCCGGCGACGCCGTACGAGGAGGCCGAGAGCCTTGCCGCCCAGTTCCCCGGCGGCATGCTGCTGACCTACGAGGGCGTGGGCCACACCGCGTACGGCCGCGGCGACGCCTGCGTCACGGACGCGGTGGACGACTACCTCATCGACCTCAAGCGGATCCGCCCCGACGACGCCACGTGCTGAGGGCGGGGCGCGAGCGCGAGCCGGTCGCGCCCCAGCCCCAGCCCCGGCCTCAGCACTCGATGATGTTCACCGCGAGCCCGCCCCGCGCGGTCTCCTTGTACTTGACGCTCATGTCCGCGCCCGTCTCCTTCATGGTCTTGATCACCTTGTCGAGGGAGACCTTGTGGGAGCCGTCGCCCCGCATCGCCATCTTCGCCGCGGTCACGGCCTTCACGGCCGCCATGCCGTTGCGCTCGATGCACGGGATCTGGACGAGACCGCCGACCGGGTCGCAGGTCAGGCCGAGGTTGTGCTCCATGCCGATCTCGGCGGCATTCTCCACCTTCTCGGGGGAGCCGCCGAGGACCTCGGCGAGCGCGCCTGCCGCCATCGAGCAGGCCGAGCCGACCTCGCCCTGGCAGCCGACCTCGGCGCCGGAGATGGAGGCGTTCTCCTTGAAGAGCATGCCGATCGCGCCCGCGGCCAGCAGGAAGCGGACCACGCCCTCCTCGTCGGCCCCCGGGATGAAGTTCATGTAGTAGTGCAGGACGGCCGGGATGATGCCCGCGGCGCCGTTCGTCGGGGCGGTCACCACGCGGCCGCCCGCGGCGTTCTCCTCGTTCACGGCCATGGCGTAGAGCGTGATCCACTCCATCGCGCGGGCCTGCGGGTCGCCCTCGGCGCGCAGCTGGCGGGCCGAGTTGGCGGCGCGGCGGCGGACCTTGAGGCCGCCCGGCAGGATGCCCTCGCGGGACATGCCGCGGGAGACGCACGCCTGCATGACGCGCCAGATGTCGAGGAGGCCCTCGCGGATCTCCTCCTCCGTGCGCCAGGCCTTCTCGTTCTCCAGCATCATCGCGGAGATGGAGAGGCCGGTCTCCTTGGCGAGCCGGAGCAGCTCGTCGCCGGTGCGGAAGGGGTACTTCAACACCGTGTCGTCCGGCACGATCGGGTTCTCGCCCGCCGCTCCCTCCTGGTCCAGCACGGTCTCGTCGACGACGAAGCCGCCGCCCACGGAGTAGTACGTCTTCTCCAGGACGAGGGCGCCCTCACGGTCGTACGCGAAGATCGTCATGCCGTTGGCGTGGTAGGGCAGGGCCTTGCGGCGGTGCAGGACCAGGTCCTCGTCGAAGTCGAAGGCGATCTCGTGCGCACCGAGCAGGCTCAGGCGGCCGCTGCTCCTGATCTCCTCGACACGGGCGTCGGCGCTCTCCACGTCCACCGTGCGCGGTGACTCGCCCTCCAGGCCGAGCAGGACGGCCTTCGGGGTGCCGTGGCCGTGGCCGGTCGCGCCGAGCGAGCCGAACAGCTCGGCGCGTATCGCGGTGGTGTGGGCCATGAGGCCCTCGTTCTTGAGGCGGCTCGCGAACATGCGAGCGGCGCGCATCGGGCCGACCGTGTGGGAGCTGGACGGGCCGATGCCGATCGAGAACAGGTCGAAGACCGAGATGGCCACGGAAAACTCCAATGGTGGTTGGTAGACGCCGTCGTCTGCCGGGATGGTGCAGAAAGCAGGGCGTGAGCCGGGCATGAGCCGGGGCACCGCACTCACTGTGTTCACTTCCAGTGTGCGCGGTGCCCCGAAGTTTCGTACGAGGGAAAGCGTACGAAAATGCTACAGGTTGGGGTACAGCGGGTGCTTGTCCGCCAGGGCCGTGACCCGTGCCTTGAGGGCGTCCGCGTCGAAGCCGGGCTTGAGGGCCTCGGCGATGATGTCGGCGACCTCGCGGAAGTCGTCCTCCTGGAAGCCGCGCGTGGCGAGCGCCGGGGTGCCGATCCGCAGGCCCGAGGTGACCATCGGGGGGCGCGGGTCGTTCGGGATCGCGTTGCGGTTGACCGTGATGCCGACCTCGTGGAGGCGGTCCTCGGCCTGCTGCCCGTCCAGCTCGCTGTTGCGCAGGTCCACCAGGACCAGGTGCACGTCGGTGCCGCCCGACAGGACGTCGACGCCGACGGCCTTGGCGTCGTCCTGAACCAGGCGCTCGGCCAGGATGCGGGCGCCGTCCAGGGTGCGCTGCTGGCGCTCCTTGAACTCCTCCGAAGCCGCGACCTTGAACGAGACCGCCTTGGCGGCGATCACGTGCTCGAGGGGGCCGCCCTGGAAACCGGGGAAGACCGCGGAGTTCAGCTTCTTCGCGAAGTCCTTGTTGCGGGCCAGGATGATGCCGCCGCGCGGGCCGCCCAGCGTCTTGTGCGTGGTGGAGGTCACCACGTCCGCGTACGGCACCGGGTTCGGGTGCAGACCGGCGGCGACGAGCCCGGCGAAGTGCGCCATGTCGACCCACAGGTGCGCGCCGACCTCGTCGGCGATCCGGCGGAACTCGGCGAAGTCCAGCTGGCGCGGGTAGGCCGACCAGCCCGCGATGATCACCTTCGGGCTGTTCTCCTTGGCCAGGCGCTCGACCTCGGCCATGTCGACCAGACCAGCCTCGTCCACGTGGTACGGGACCACGTTGAACTGCTTGCCGGAGAAGTTCAGGCGCATGCCGTGGGTGAGGTGGCCGCCGTGCGCCAGGTCCAGGCCGAGGATCGTGTCGCCGGGCTTGGCGATGGCGAAGAGGGCGGCCTGGTTGGCGGAGGCGCCGGAGTGCGGCTGGACGTTGGCGTACTCGGCGCCGAACAGGTCCTTGACCCGGTCGATCGCGATCTGCTCGGTCACGTCCACGTGCTCACAGCCGCCGTAGTAGCGGCGGCCGGGGTAGCCCTCGGCGTACTTGTTGGTGAGGACGGTGCCCTGGGCCTCCATGACGGCCACCGGAGCGAAGTTCTCCGAGGCGATCATTTCCAGGGTCGACTGCTGGCGGTGGAGCTCGGCGTCGACGGCGGCGGCGACGTCCGGGTCCAGCTCGTGGAGAGGGGTGTTCAGAAGCGACATCGGGGAGATCCTTAGCTGCCGGAGAACTCGGTGTACTCGTCCGCGGAGAGCAGGTCGCCCGGCTCCTCCGTGATCCGGACCTTGAAGAGCCAACCGCCCTCGAACGGCGCGGAGTTCACCAGCGACGGGTCTTCCACGACGTCCTGGTTGGCCTCGACGACCTCGCCGGACACCGGCGAGTACAGGTCGCTGACCGACTTGGTCGACTCCAGCTCACCGCAGGTCTCGCCCGCGGTCACCGTCTCGCCGACCTCCGGAAGCTGCACGAAGACGACGTCACCGAGCGCGTTGGCCGCGTGCTCCGTGATGCCGACCGTCGAGACGCCGCCCTCGGCGTCCGACAGCCACTCGTGCTCCTTGCTGTAACGCAGCTGCTGGGGGTTGCTCATGACCTGAATTCTCCTGTACGCGGGTGGGTGCTGCGGAACGGGGAAGATGTGCGGGGGGTCACGTCCGGTGCCCGGGGAGTCCCCCTGACACCGGGGGCCTCACTTCTGGCGCTTGTAGAACGGGAGCGCCACGACCTCGTACGGCTCGTGGGTACCACGGATGTCCACACCCACGCCGGGCGTGCCCGGGGCGGCGTGCTCCGCGTCGACGTACGCCATCGCGATCGGCTTGCCCAGCGTCGGGGAGGGGGCGCCGGAGGTGACCTCGCCGATGACCTCGCCGTCCGCGACCACGGAGAAGCCCGCGCGCGGGACGCGGCGGCCGGAGGCGATCAGGCCGACGAGCTTGCGTGGCGGGGCGGACTCGGCGCGCTCGGCGGCGGCCGCGAGCGCGGCACGGCCCACGAAATCCTCCGACCGCGACGTCTTCTCGAACTTCACGACCCGCCCGAGCCCCGCGTCGAACGGCGTAAGGCCGGCGGTCAGCTCGTGCCCGTACAGCGGCATGCCCGCCTCCAGGCGCAGCGTGTCACGGCAGGAGAGGCCCGCCGGGACCATGCCGACGGGCGTGCCCGCCTCCATCAGCGCGCCCCACAGCTTCTCCGCGTCACCGGGGGCGACGAACAGCTCGAAGCCGTCCTCACCGGTGTAGCCCGTGCGGGCGATCAGCGCGGGGACGCCCGCGACGGTGCCGGGCAGGCCCGCGTAGTACTTCAGGTTGTCCAGATCGGCGTCGGTCAGGGACTTCAGGATGCCGGGGGACTCGGGGCCCTGGACGGCGAGCAGCGCGTACGCGTCGCGGTCGTCGCGGACCTCGACGTCGAAGCCTTCCCCAAGCTCTCGGCTTCGCTCGAGCAGGGGAGACCCCATCGCGCGGGCGGTCAGCGCGTCGAGCACGACCTGCGCGTTGGAGGCGTTGGCGACGACCATGTACTCGGGGGCCTCGGCCTCGCCGAGGCGGTAGACGATCAGGTCGTCCAGGATGCCGCCGTCCTCGGCGACGATCATCGTGTAGCGGGCGCGGCCGACCCCGATGGAGCCGATGTTGCCGACCAGCGCGAAGTTCAGGAAGTCCGCGGCCGCCGGGCCGGTGACGGTGATCTCGCCCATGTGGGAGAGGTCGAAGAGACCGGCCTTGGTGCGCACGGCGTTGTGCTCGTCGCGCTCGCTGCCGTACCGCAGCGGCATGTCCCAGCCCGCGAAGTCGGTCATGGTCGCGCCGAGCGCTCGATGCACGGCATCGAGGGCGGTCAGACGGGGGGCAGTGCTCATGAAGGGAACTCCCAGGGCGTGACGGGCGAGGTCGATCCTCCCCATCTGTCATCGGAACCTGAGAGGTTCGCCGTGACCGGCTCGACCTGCGAGAGTCACGGCTTGCACCTTGGGTGGAGCCGACGGGTGCCGGCTCGCTTTTCAGATGTGCCTCGCCCGCGCGGTACGGGGCCTGAGAGATTCAAGGGAGGGACTTGCTCCTTCGGCGCCCCGGAGCCATACGTGCTGGTCCGGGAACTCTCCCGCGCGGATTCAAACGGCCGGTATGGAGTTGGCGCGCACATCATTGCACGCGAGGTGGACGAGGGGGACTCATGGTCGAGTAATCCCCTTGTGCCGCATTACCTTCTCTTTACACTTGCCGGGGAAAGCAGTACGTGACCGCTATGGGGAGGCCGATCACGGTGCGCAGCAGGACGAGTGTCTACGCCACGACCACGGGGGTGGCGCTGCCCGGGCAGGCCGCCGCCCCGCTCCGGGAGGACTGCGGCCGGCTCCCCGTGGCCGTCGTCCGGGACCTGCGGCACCGCGCCGGGCGCAGCCCCCACCGCCTCCACTTCCACGAGGGCGACCTCGTCGTCGTCTCCGGGCTGCCCGGTGGCGGGAAGTCGACGCTGATGCGGCAGGCCGTCACGGGCCCCCGCATCGACTCCCAGGACACCCGCGACCGCTGGGCCAACCGCATGCCGCGGCTGCTGCCGTACGCGCTCTACCGCCCCCTGGTGCGCCTCGCGCACTACGCGGGCCTGCGCCGCGTCCTGCGCTCCGGCGCCGGTGTCGTCGTGCACGACTGCGGCACCCAGCCCTGGGTGCGCCGCTGGCTCGCCCGCGAGGCCGCCCGGCGCGGCAGGACGCTGCACCTGCTCCTGCTCGACGTCCCCGCCGACACCGCCCTCGCGGGCCAGCGCGAGCGCGGCCGCGGCGTCTCGCGGTACGCGTTCGCGCGCCACCGCAGAACGGTCGGGCGGCTGGTGAGTGCCGCCGAGCGCGGCCACCTGCCGCGCGGCTGCGGCTCGGCGGTGCTCCTGGACCGCGCGGCGGCGCAGGTGCTGCGGGGCATCGCCTTCGACCGCCGGGGGTAGCGCCTTCCGGCGCCCGGGGGAGCGGGGGAGCGCCTTCGACTGCCGAGGACGGCCGACGTTAGGGTGCAGCGGCAGACAGAGCGGGAGCGATCAGGGGTTGGGACAGATGGACTTTCCGGCGCAGGCACACGCCCATCCGTACGGCGGATGGCCGGGCAACGAACTGGAGGAGGTCCTCGCGGCCTCCCTCGGCGCCCCCGCGTCGGCGGGCGCCCGGATCGTGGAGGTCCTCGGCCGCAGCCGGATATGGATCCCGCTGCCGAACGGCGGGGGCCCCGACAGCGGCACCCTCGACCTGCCCACCCTGGAGATCGACGGACAGGCGTACGTCCCCGTCTTCACCTCCGAGCAGCAGTTGCGCCAGGCCCTCGGCGAGGCGGCCGACCTGATGGGCCGCACGGCGGCGCCCGCGGTGGAGTTCGCGCGCGGCCTGCCCCCGCAGCTCGGCATCGCCCTGAACCCGGACGGCACCGTCGGCGTCCCCCTGCCGCCGCCCGCCGTCGCCGAGCTGTGCCGGGCCGGGCGGACCCCGCTGGACGGCCCCTCCACCGGCGGCCGCGTGCGCCTGTTCGAGCCGGACTGGCAGGAGGACCCCGTGGACTTCCTCGCCGCGGCGGGCAGGGAGTTCGAGGCGACCGGTGTCGTGCTCACCGCGCGGCGCTGCCTGGCCGCCATCGAGACCGACGACCCGACCCTCTTCGTCGGCGTCGAGCTGGCCGCCTGGGAAGGCGCCGCCCGCGACCTGCCCATGGAGGCCCTCGGCCGCGCCCTCGGACAAGTGCCGGTGGTGTGGCCGGTGAACCTCGTCCTGCTCGACGTGGCGCAGGACCCGGTCGGCGACTGGCTGCGCGCGAAGGTGCGGCCCTTCTACCAGCGCCCGGTCTGAGACCGGTACGGATCCCCGCGCGACCTGAGGTGTCGTACGTCAAGTCCGTGCCAGGATCGCCGCTTAAGCTGGTTCCATGAACCGGGCGGGGCACATCCGTGCCGGGCGACGGGGTTCCCGGGGACCCGGGTGCGAAGCGAAGGAGCGGTTACGGGTGAGTGCGTCGGGCACGGCCGCGGCCGGACAGGTGGAGCAGACGCTGCGCCAGGTGACGCCGGGGCGTTACGACGCGTACGAGGCACTGCTGCGCGCGCTCGCCGCCGACCAGGTGTGGATGCTGCTCTGGCACGGCCAGGCCGGCTCCCCCGACGCCCAGTACGGGAACATGGAGGTCGAGGGCCTCGGCTACGCCCCCTGCGTGACCTCCGCCCAGGAGCTGTCCGCCAGTGGCTGGAACCGCAGCTATGAAGTGGTGCGCGGCGTCGACGTCGCCCGCACCCTCTACCCCGACCACTACGGCCTCTGGCTCAACCCGCACGCCCCCGGCGGCGGCGTCGGCATCCCCTGGCTCGATCTGCGCCGCATCGCCACCGGTCTCGACCTGCTGCCCGCCGGACCCCTCAGGCTCACCGAGCCGAGCATCGAGATCCCCCAGTTCTACGCCCTGTTGACGCAGAACGCGCACCGCACGCCCGTGGTGCGCTCCCTGCGCCGCGCCTGGGTGCAGCCCGTCCTCGGGGCGCCCTACCTGGCCATCGGCCTCGATGTGTACGACACCTCGCCGCCGTCGGTCGACGCGGTGCGGGTGATGATGCAGCAGTCCATCGCGGCCGTCCCGGAGGGGCTGCCCGTCTCGACCGTCGCGATGTCCGACGACTACGACCCGGTCGCCATGTGGCTGCGGGCCAACGCCCGCCCGTTCTACGACCGCGACGCCCAGGCGGCCCCCGCCCCGGCGGGCGGCTACGGCTACCCCGCGCAGTACTGAGCGGCTTGCGGCGGCACCGGACGGTACTGAGCAGCGCGAACGGACACGATGTCCGTTCTGATGCGGGTGGGGCCCAATGGGCCCCCGTGAAGCCTTGCACCCCAACTGCCCCGTGTTCGACCCTCGTTCACGCGTGTCCGCATAACGGAACACCTCGATCAGCATCACGGTTGCGCATCCATTCCCCGTCAAGTCTGGTAACAGATCGCGACGTGGATGAAGACTCCCGCTCCAGGGGCCTTCGCCCCCTGTGTACGACGGACTGATCACGTCGCTACAGCGGCAAGTGCGGGCCGGTCACCACCGGTTGAGAGGGGTCCCTGCCACGATGACGGCACCATTGCATGACACACCTGCGGACGCGGACCCGACCGAGGACGTCGCCCCCGCAGCTGATGCAGGGGTGAAGAAGGTCGAGGGCCGGTCCCTCAAGCAGATCGCCTGGAACCGGCTGAAGCAGGACAAGGTCGCCCTCGGCGGCGCCTTCGTCGTGCTCTTCCTCGTTCTGGTCGCCGTCTTCGCGCCCCTGATCGTGAGTCTGCTGGGCCACCCGCCCAACGACTTCCACCAGGAGGAGCTGGACGAGCTGACCAACCTCCCCAAGGGCGCGCTCGGTGGTGTCAGCAGCGACTTCCTCTTCGGCGTCGAGCCCAACAAGGGCCGCGACATCTTCAGCCGGATCGTCTACGGAGCACGCATCTCGCTGCTCGTGGCGTTCCTGGCCGCCATGGTCGCCGTCGCCCTCGGCACGCTCTTCGGCATCATCGCGGGCTACTTCGGCGGCTGGGTCGACGCGCTGATCAGCCGCGTGATGGACGTACTGCTCTCGTTCCCGCAGCTGCTCTTCATCATCTCCCTGGTCTCGGTCCTGCCGGACGACCTGCTCGGCCTCACCGGCAGCGGCGTACGCGTCGGCATCCTCGTCCTGGTGATCGGCTTCTTCGGCTGGCCCTACGTCGGCCGGATCGTCCGCGGCCAGACGCTCTCGCTGCGTGAGCGCGAGTACGTCGAGGCGGCCCGCAGCCTCGGCGGCGGCCGGCGCCACATCCTCTTCCGCGAGCTGCTGCCCAACCTGGTCGCCCCCATCACCGTCTACGCGACGCTGATGATCCCGACCAACATCCTCACGGAGGCGGCCCTGAGCTTCCTCGGCGCCGGTGTGAAGCCGCCGACGGCCTCGTGGGGAGGCATGCTGCGCGACGCGCTCGAGACGTACGAGCACGACCCGATGTTCATGGTCTTCCCGGGCGTGACGATCTTCATCACCGTGCTGGCCTTCAACCTCTTCGGCGACGGGCTGCGTGACGCGCTCGACCCGAAGGGGACGCGCTAGAAGTCCCCAACCGGCTTGCCCCTGCCGCATGTCAGGTGGCTCCACCCATGGTTCTCCGGCAGCTCAAGGCCAGGGACCGCGAATCTCGGAGGTTACGAGAAAATGCCCACAGTTTCCTCGAAACGACGGCTCACCAGCGGTGCGGCCCTCGTCGTCGCGGCACTGGTGACCACCACGGCGTGCGGCGGCGGTGACGGTGGTGACGGTGACTCGAAGGGTGCCGGCTACAACGCGGCGCTGAACAAGGTCGCCAACCCCTCGAAGAAGAAGGGGGGCACGCTGAAGATGGTCGGCAAGCAGGACCTCGACTCCGCCGACCCCCAGCGCGCGTACTACGGCATGTCCTGGGACTTCATGCGCTTCTACACCCGGCAGCTGGTGTCCTACGACACCAAGCCGGGCAAGGCGGGCACGAAGCTGGTCCCCGACCTCGCCAAGTCCACCGCGAAGATCTCGGACGACGGCAAGACCTACACGTACCAGCTGCGTGATGGCCTGACCTGGGAGGACGGCTCCGCGCTGACCTCCAAGGACATCAAGTACGGCATCGAGCGCTCCTGGGCGACGGACACCATCACCGGTGGCCCGGGCTACATCCGGCAGGCGCTCGACCCGGACTCCAAGTACAAGGGCCCGTACAAGGACAAGGGCGGTCTGAAGGCGATCGAGACGCCCGACGACAAGACCATCATCTTCAAACTGCCCAAGCGCAACGGTGACTTCGAGCAGTTCCTCGCCATGCCGACCGGTTCGCCGGTGAAGCAGGCCAAGGACACCAAGGCGAAGTACACCGCGCGGCCGTTCTCCTCGGGCCCGTACAAGTTCCAGACGTACAAGTCCGGCAAGAAGATCGTGCTCGTCCGCAACGACAAGTGGAAGAAGTCCTCGGACCCGATCCGCGCGGCGCTGCCCGACAAGATCGACGTGACGATCTCCGCCAACCTGGAGGAGAACGACAAGAGGCTGATGGCGGGCGACTACGACGTCGACCTCAACGGCACGGGCATGACCCAGTCCGGCCGCGTCACCGCCGTCTCCAAGCACCGTGACAGCGTCGACAACATGCACACGGCCTTCGTGCGCTACGTCGCCCTGATCCACACGGCGAAGCCCTTCGACAACGTGCACTGCCGCAAGGCGGTCTTCTACGGCACGGACTTCGCGGGCCTCCAGCGCACCCGCGGCGGCAAGGTCGCGGCCGGTGACATCGCCAACAGCACCTTCCCGGTCTCGATCCCCGGCCACAGCGACTACGACCCGTACGGCGTGCTGAAGCGCAAGGGCAAGCCGGACGCCGCCAAGGCCAAGGAAGAGCTGAAGAAGTGCGGCAAGCCGGACGGCTTCAAGGCCAAGCTGACCGCCCGCAACAACAACCCGGGTGAGGTCGACGCCGCCGAGGCGCTCCAGGAGCAGCTGCTGAAGGTCGGCATCGACGTCAGCGTCGAGTCCCTGGACGGCGCCGACTCCGCCGCCATCACCGGCTCGCCCTCCGTGGTGAAGAAGCGCGGCTACAGCATGCAGATGAGCGGCTGGGGCCCGGACTTCCCCTCCGGTCAGGGTTACGCGCAGCCGCTGTTCGACAGCCGCTTCCTGATCCAGAACGGCAACTACAACGAGTCGCAGATCAAGGACAAGAAGGTCGACGCGCTCTTCGACAAGGCGATCGCCGAGACCGACCCGGTCAAGGCCGGTGAGATCTACAAGCAGCTCGACAAGCGGATCCTCGACAACGCCGACTGGATGCCCTTCCTCTACGAGAAGAACATCACCTGGCGCGGACCGCGGCTGACCAACGCCTACATGAACGACGCCTACAACGGCCGGTACGACTACGTCTCGCTCGGTGTCGTCAAGTAACCGACCCCGCCCGACCCGTAGTTGACCGTCCTCCCGCCGCCGAATCCCGCCAGTCCGAAGGGCAGGTGATGGCCCCGGGCGGTGGCCGGGACCCCTCACAAGGGGGTGCCGGCCACCGCCGGGCCGCGCACAGTGCTTGCTTATCTCATCCGGCGCCTGATCGCCGTCATCATCATGGTGCTGGTCGTACTGCTCGCGACCTTCACCATCTTCTTCATGCTGCCCAAGTGGGCGGGACAGGACATCGCCGTCCTCTTCGCCGGCAAGGCATCGGGTGCCGAGCAGCTCGAGGGCATCCGCATCAAGCTGGGTCTCGACGACCCGCTGCTCGTCCAGTTCTGGGACTTCATCAAGGGCATCCCGCTGGGCCGTGACTACGTCAACGGCAGTGACGTCACGCACTGCCCGGCCCCCTGCTTCGGCTACTCGTTCCGTACCGAGGCGCCGGTCTGGGAGACCCTCAAGGAGGCCCTGCCCGTCACCGGCGCGCTCGCCGCCGGGGCCTGCGTGCTGTGGCTCGCCGGTGGCGTCATCACCGGTGTCATCTCCGCGCTGCGCCGGGGCAGCATCTGGGACCGCGCCGCCATGACCACCGCGCTCGCCGGTGTCTCGCTGCCCGTCTTCTTCACCGGCATGATCGCGATGGGCATCTTCGTCCACCAGCTCGGCTGGGTGAAGATCGCCGACAGCCTCAGCACCGAGGACTCGATCGACGTCTGGTTCCAGACGCTGATCCTGCCGTGGATCGTGCTCGCGTTCCTCAACGCCGCCATGTACGCCCGCCTCACGCGCGCCACGATGCTGGAGGTCCTCGGCGAGGACTACATCCGCACCGCGCGCGCCAAGGGGCTCGGCGAGGGCGTCGTCATCCGCAAGCACGCCCTGCGCTCCGCGATGACGCCGATCCTCACCGTCTTCGGACTCGACCTCGGCGTCCTGATGGGCGGCGCGGTGCTCACCGAGTCCACGTTCAACCTCCCGGGGCTCGGCCTCGAAGCGGTCAAGGCCATCAGCAGCAAGGACCTGCCCGTCATTCTCGGCGTCACCCTCTGTGCGGCGCTCGCGATCGCCGTCGCCAACCTCGTCGTCGACCTTCTGTACGCCGTCATCGACCCGCGAGTGAGGCTGGGATGACCGAACTGTCCAAGAGCGGGGCCGCGGTGGGCGAGCCCGTCGCCGCCTCTCCCGCTCCCTCCGCCTTCCTCGAGGTGCGCGACCTCAAGGTGCACTTCCCGACCGACGACGGCCTGGTCAAGTCCGTCGACGGGCTCAGCTTCCAGCTGGAGAAGGGCAAGACCCTCGGCATCGTGGGCGAGTCGGGATCCGGCAAGTCGGTCACCTCGCTCGGCATCCTCGGCCTGCACACCGCCGGTCAGTACGGCCGCCGCAGGGCGCAGATCTCCGGCGAGATCTGGCTCAACGGCCAGGAGCTGCTGAGCGCCGACCCCAACGAGGTGCGCAAGCTGCGCGGCCGCGAGATGGCGATGATCTTCCAGGATCCGCTCTCCGCGCTGCACCCGTACTACTCCATCGGCAAGCAGATCACCGAGGCCTACCGGGTCCACAACGACGTCGACAAGAAGACCGCCCGCAAGCGCGCGATCGAGATGCTCGACCGGGTCGGGATCCCCCAGCCGGACAAGCGCGTCGACTCCTACCCGCACGAGTTCTCCGGCGGCATGCGCCAGCGCGCGATGATCGCCATGGCGCTGGTCAACAACCCCGAACTGCTCATCGCGGACGAGCCGACCACCGCCCTTGACGTCACCGTCCAGGCGCAGATCCTCGATCTGATCAGGGACCTGCAGAAGGAGTTCGGCTCCGCCGTCATCATGATCACGCACGACCTGGGCGTGGTCGCCGAGATGGCCGACGAACTCCTGGTCATGTACGGCGGCCGGTGCGTCGAGCGCGGCACCGCCGAGAAGGTCTTCTACGAGCCCCAGCACCCCTACACCTGGGGCCTGCTCGGCTCGATGCCCCGCATCGACCGCGAGGAGACCGAACGGCTCATCCCGGTCAAGGGCTCCCCGCCCAGCCTGATCAACCTGCCGAGCGGCTGCGCCTTCAACCCGCGCTGCCCCTACGCGGACATCCCCAAGGATCAGATCACCCGCACCGAGCGCCCCGAACTGCGCGAGGTGGCTGCCGGGCACTACTCCGCCTGCCACATGGCGCAGGACGAGCGCACCCGGATCTGGACCGAAGAGATTGCGCCGAAGCTGTGAACGACGAAGCCACGGATCCGAAAGACACGGCGGAGGGCCGGAAGATGACGAGCCCGGCCCAGACGAAGAGTGCACCCGAGCCGCTGCTCAAGGTCGACGGCCTGGTGAAGCACTTCCCCATCAAGAAGGGGCTGCTCCAGCGCCAGGTCGCGGCGGTGCAGGCGGTCGACGGGCTGACCTTCGACGTGCGCCCCGGCGAGACGCTCGGCGTGGTCGGCGAGTCCGGCTGCGGCAAGTCGACGATGGGCCGGCTGATCACCCGGCTGCTCGAACCCTCCAGCGGCCGCGTCGAGTTCGAGGGCACGGACATCACGCATCTGAACACCGCGCGGATGCGGCCGCTCCGCCGCGACGTCCAGATGATCTTCCAGGACCCGTACTCGTCGCTGAACCCCCGGCACACCATCGGCACGATCGTCGGCGCGCCCTTCAAGCTCCAGGGCGTCAAGCCCGAGGGCGGCGTGAAGAAGACCGTGCAGGAGATGCTGGAGCGCGTCGGGCTCAGCCCCGAGCACTACAACCGCTATCCGCACGAGTTCTCCGGCGGCCAGCGCCAGCGCATCGGCATCGCGCGCGCCCTGGCCCTGCGGCCCAAGCTGGTGGTGGCGGACGAGCCGGTCTCGGCCCTCGACGTCTCCATCCAGGCCCAGGTGGTCAACCTCCTGGACGACCTCCAGGACGAGCTGGGCCTCACGTACGTGATCATCGCGCACGACCTGTCGGTCATCCGGCACGTCTCGGACCGCATCGCGGTGATGTACCTCGGCAAGATCGTGGAACTGGCGGACCGCAAGGACCTCTACTCCACGCCGATGCACCCGTACACCAAGGCGCTGCTCTCCGCCGTGCCGGTGCCCGACCCCAAGCGGCGCGGCACCAAGAGCGAGCGGATCCTGCTGCGCGGCGACGTCCCCTCGCCGATCGACCCGCCGAGCGGCTGCCGCTTCCACACGCGGTGCTGGAAGGCGACGGAGGTCTGCGCGACGAAGGAGCCGCCGCTGATCCCGCTCGCCACGGGTCACCAGGTGGCGTGCCACCACCCGGAGAACGCCGAAGACCAGGCGCCCGAGGACACCAAGCTGCTGTCGGCCGCCAAGGAGGCGATCGACGTGGTGACGGTGATCCCCAAGGCGGAGGAGTCGGCTGCGCCCGCGGTGGCGGCGGAGAAGCCGGCCGGGCCCGCCGTGGCGGCGGGGGAGTCCTCCGACAAGCAGGACCCGCCCGAGAAGTAGGCGTGACCGTCGACGGGAGGGCGCGAGAACACCGCGCCCTCCCGTCGGCGTGTCCGCCTCAGGCGCCCCCGCCGGACCCGGCGACGACACGCCACCTCCCCACCTCCCGGTACGCGGAGTCGTGGACGCTCTCCCCGTCACCGGGCGTCAGCGCGTAGTGGCGGAGGTTCCCGCCCCAGTACCGCAGGATGCGGCCTCTCCAATGCTTCGGCCGCTGTGACCGCTTCAACTGTGTCACTGAAATTCCCTGTGAGACTTTGGCGAGGGAAGCAGCACAAACCCCTGCTCAACGCCCGCAAACCCTCAATCGGAGGCGAGGGCGGGGAAGAGCCCGCCCCGCCCGCGGGTAACAATGGCGCGTGCTCCAGGATCTGTTCACGCCCTCCGTCCAGCACGCGCTCGACATCGTGGGGATCTTCGTCTTCGCGATCTCCGGCGCGCTGCTCGCCGTGCGCAAGAACTTCGACGTCTTCGGGATCGCCGTCCTCGCCGAGGTCACCGCGCTGGGCGGAGGACTCTTCCGCGACCTGGTCATCGGGGCGGTACCGCCCGCCGCCTTCACCGACCTCGGCTACTTCATCACCCCGCTCTTCGCCGCCGCGCTGGTCTTCTTCCTCCACCCCGAGGTCGAGCGCACCCAGCTCGCGGTGAACGTCTTCGACGCGGCGGGCCTCGGGCTCTTCTGCGTGGCGGGGACGACCAAGGCGTACGACTACGGCCTCGGCCTCACCGCCTCCGCCGCCCTCGGCCTGATGACCGCGGTCGGCGGCGGTGTGCTGCGCGACATCGTCGCCAACGAAGTGCCCTCGCTGGTCCGCTGGGACCGCGATCTGTACGCCGTGCCCGCCATCGTGGGCGCCACGATGGTCGCCCTGTGCATCCGCTACGACCAGCTGACGGCGTTCACCAGCGCGCTCGCCGTCGTGACGACGTTCGTCCTGCGGCTCCTCGCGCTGCACTACCACTGGCGGGCACCGCGCGCCTGGAACCGCCGCTCGACGGCGGTGGAGGCCGAGGTCCAGGAGACGCCGTAGCGGGGCCCGCCGGTGCGCGGAACCCCTCCACCGGAAAAGCTACCGCTCAGTAATTACATGTTGTACGTTGCTGCCATGGCAACGGCAGCATCCCTTCCGGTAGCGGTGCCCGCGAGCATCGGCGACAGCGAGTTCGACCGCGACACCGCGGTCACCCGGCGCGAGCCCGGCGTCTACGACACCGAACTCTCGGCCGGCTGGACGATCATCAGCGCGGTCAACGGCGGCTACCTCCTGGCCGTCATCGGCCGCGCCCTCGCCGACGCCCTGCCGCACGCCGACCCGTTCACCGTCTCCGCGCACTACCTCACCGCGTCGAGCCCGGGGCCCGCCGTGATCCGCACGGACGTGGTGCGCGGCGGCCGTTCCCTCTCCACCGGACAGGCCTCCCTCTTCCAGTACGACGAGGAGGGCCGCGAGATCGAGCGGATCCGCGTGCTCGCCTCGTACGGGGACCTCGACGCGCTCCCCGACGACGTCCGTACGACCGCGCAGCCGCCCGCGATCCCGCCGCTCGACCAGTGCTTCGGCGCCCAGGACGCTCCCGACCACCGCCCGGTGCCCGGCAGTTCCGCCATCGCCGACCGCCTCTTCCTCAAGCTCGACCCCGCCACGCTCGGCTGGGCGCTCGGGCAGCCGTCGGGCAAGGGCGAGATGCGTGCCTGGTTCGGGCTCGCGGACGGCCGTGACGCCGACCCGCTCTCGCTGCTGCTCGCGGTGGACGCGCTGCCGCCGACCGCGTTCGAGATGGGCCTGACCGGCTGGGTGCCCACCGTGGAGCTGACGGTGCACGTCCGCCACCGCCCCGCCCCCGGCCCGCTCCGCGTCGCGATCACCACCCGCAACCTCGCGGGCGGTTTCCTCGAGGAGGACGCCGAGGTCTGGGACAGCGAGGACCGCCTCGTCGCCCAGTCACGCCAGCTGGCACGGGCGCGGCTCTCCTAGGTCCTGCCTCCCGGATCCCGCCCGCCTCGGGTGACCGCCGTAGGAGATCCTGGACGGCGTGAAAGCTGACCGGCTGCTCTCGATCCTGCTGCTGCTCCAGACCCGCGGCCGGGTGCCCGCGCACGAACTCGCCGAGCGGCTGGAAGTCTCGGTGCGGACGATCTACCGGGACATCGAGGCCCTGTCCGCCTCCGGTGTCCCGGTCTACGCCGAGCGGGGGCGGCACGGCGGCATCGAACTGCTCGCGGGGTTCCGCACGGACGTGACGGGGCTGACCGCCGACGAGTCGCGGGCCCTGTTCGTCCTCGCCGCGCAAGGCGCGCACGCCGCCCTCGGCCTGGACGAGGCGCTCGGCTCCGCGCTGCGCAAGGTCATGGCCGCGCTGCCCGAACCGCACCGCCCCGCCGCCGAGTTGGCGAGCCGCCGCATCCTCGTCGACGCCTCGCGCTGGATGGCGGGGCCCCGGGCGAGCGTGGACCTGGAGGTGCTCCAGGACGCGGTCTTCGCCGACCGGCGCCTGCGGCTGCGCTACCGGCACAGCGGCGCCGCGGAGCCGCGGACGTACACCGTCGACCCGTACGGCCTGGTGTCCAAGGCCGGCGTCTGGTACCTCGTCGCCGACCTGCGCGGCGCCCCGCGCCTCTTCCGCGCCGACCGGGTCCGCTCGGCGACCCTCACCGACGCCCCGGTCCAGCGGCGCGCGGGCGTCGAACTCGCCGACGTATGGGCGGTGTTGAAGCGCGAGGTGGAGAACCGACCGGGCGGCATCGAGGTGACGGCCCGGGTGCGGCGCTCCCGCTTCGACCTGTTCCTGCGCCTCAACGGCACGGCGATCACCCGGCTGCCGGAGAGCGACAGCGACAGCGAGGGCGGCACGGGGGAGTGGGTCACCGTCCGGCTGGCGTATCAAGTCGTGGGCGAGGCGAAGACGTTGCTGCCCTTCGCCGACCACGTCGAAGTGCTCTCGCCGCCCGAGGTGCGTGACGAACTCGCTGCGGCCGCGGCGGCCGTCACCGCGATGTACGGGGGAAGTGCCCGCGCAGGAAATGGGCCAGTTCGGCGGTGAGTTCGGCGGGCGCGTCCTCCTGCACGAGATGGCCCGCGCCCTCGATCAGGCGCAGCTCGGCACCGGGGATCGCCCGGGCCAGTTCATGGCCGCGCTCCACCGGGATCCAGGTGTCCTCGGTGCCCCAGCAGATCAGCACGGGCAGGTCCAACTCCCCGTACCTGCCCTGGATCTCGTCGGTGTAGCGCTGGTCGTTCTGCTCGATCTGGCGGTAGAAGGCGGGCTTGCCGTCGTCCGTGCACCAGGGCGCCACCAGCCGGTCGAGCACCGCGGGGTGCAGGCCGCGGTGGCTCGCCGAGCCGACGTATTCGCGTACGAGTGCTTCGTGGAGGTGGGGCGGCAGCTGCCCGAAGACCTCGGGGTGTGCGCCGAGGAGGCGGTAGGTGGGGGAGCCCCAGGGGGCGAGGGCCACCGGGTCGACGAGGGCGAGGCGGTCGTAGCGGGCGCCGTGCAGCAGGTGGGCGCGCAGGGCCACGCAGCCGCCGAAGTCGTGGGCGAGGACGGCGGGCCGCTCAAGGCCCCAGTGGCCGAGCAGCTCGGCGAGCACACGACCCTGCGCGGCGAGCGAGACGTCCTGCCCGTCCCGCATCTCGGATGCGCCATATCCGGCCAAGTCCCAGACGTACACGCGGTGTTCGCGTGACAGGGCGCGGGCGGTCTCCCGCCAGACGTACGAGGAGAAGGGCGTGCCGTGGACCAGTACGACGGGCGGGGCTTCGGCGGGCCCGAGCGCGGCCCAGCGGATCGTGCCGGACGAGCTGGGGAAGGTGTGGTCGAGCGGCCAGGTGTCACGGGCGGTCGTCATGGTCGTAGAGGGTAGTTGCCCCTTACGGGAGAGTCGATGCCCCGGATGCCGGGCCTCAGGTGCCGGGGCCTCAGACGCGGGACGGGCGCCCGGCGGCGCTCAGTGCTCGTCCAGCCAGTGGCGGCGGCCGAGGCCGACGAGCCGCAGCTGGCGGCGCGCCGTGGACGCCACGCGCTCCGCGGCCTCGGGGTCGCCCTCCGCCTCCAGGAGCGCCGACGCGGTCATCACCATGTGGTCCACGTACATCCCGGCGAGCATCAGCAGATCGTCCTCGGCCCAGCCCGCCGCCTCCGGCTCCCGGGCGAACTGCTCCTTCACCTCCTGGGCGAAGAGGGCGAGCTGGCCGCCTATCGCGGCGCGCACCGCCTGCACGCCGCCGTGCTGCTCGCGGGCGATGAAGCGGACGTGGGCGGGGTGGGTGCGGACATAGGCGGCGATCAGTTCGACGGTGGCGGCGATGCGCTCCTCCCCGTCGTCCTCGCCCGCGCGCTCGCCGGTCGCGGAGAGCAGGGCGGTGAGTGCCGTGTGCAGACTGCCGAGCGCCTCCTCGACGAGGGCCACGCCCAGGTCCGCCATGTCGCGGAAGTGCCGGTAGAAGGCGGTGGGGGCGACGCCGACCGCGCGGGTGACCTCGCGCAGGCCCAGGCTGCTGAGACTCTGCTCCGCGAGCAGCTGGAGCGCCGCGTCGAGGAGCGCCTGCCGGGTTCTCCGCTTCTGGGCCTGCCGGACGCCGAGGGTGTGACTCATGCCATGCAGTTAACAACTGTTCTCCGAGTTTGGAAAGCGCGGAGCGGAGTACCCTCTAAGTCAGTGAACAGTTGTTACCACAAGCGTTCACCGACCTGTCCCCCCGGGCTCGCTCGCCGATTGGAGAGGGATCTCATGCTCTTCCTCGTCGCCGCCCTTCTGCTGCTGGGTGTCGCCATGGGTTCCGTGGCCCACCTCCCGCTGCCGGTCACCCTGGTCGCCGCCGCCGTCATCGGCGTATGGCTCGCCGTCTTCGCGATCCGCGAGCGCCGCGCGCACCCGCGCTGAGCGGCCCGCCCCCGACGCGTACGACACCCTCCGCATCTCCCTCCGCAAGGACCGCGAGGCCCGCAAGGGCCGCAACGCAAGGACCGCAAGGAGTCGGACCATGACACTCACCGCTGAAGCCGAACGCGCCACCGAACGCACCACCGACCGTGCCCCTGAGCGCCCCACCGGCCGCCGGGACACCAACGGCATGGCCGTCGCCTCCTTCGTCTGCGGTCTGCTCGGTCTGCTCGTCCTGAACATCTTTCTCGGCCCCGTCGCGATCGTCCTCGCGAGCCTCGCCCTGTGGCGCGGCACCGCCCGAAAGGGCCGCGCTCTGCTCGGTCTTGGCCTCGGCGTCGCCGATCTGGTCGTGCTCGCCGTGCTCGTCTCGGTGGACAACACCGCGTCCTGGGGTCTCGCAGGCTGATACCGCTGGGTCATCCGGCGCCGCACGGCTCGTAGAATCGTGCGCACCATGGCCTACCTCGACCACGCAGCGACCACTCCGATGCTCCCGGAGGCGATCGCGGCGATGACCGCGCAGATCGCCGTCACCGGCAACGCCTCCTCGCTGCACGCGGCGGGCAGGCGGGCGCGCCGCACCGTCGAGGAGGCCCGCGAGACGCTCGCCGAGTCACTCGGCGCACGCCCCAGCGAGGTGGTGTTCACCTCCGGCGGCACCGAGGCGGACAACCTCGCGGTGAAGGGCCTGTACTGGGCCCGCCGCGACGCGGACCCCTCCCGCACCCGCATCCTCGCGAGCCCCGTCGAGCACCACGCCGTCCTGGACGCCGTGCACTGGCTCGGGGAGCACGAGGGCGCCACCGTCGAGTACCTTCCCGTCGACGCCTACGGCCGCGTCCACCCCGACGCGCTGCGCGAGGCGATCGAACGCGGCCCCGACGACGTCGCCCTGGCCACCGTCATGTGGGCCAACAACGAGATCGGCACCATCCAGCCGGTCCGCGAACTGGCCGACGTGGCGGGGGAGTTCGGCGTCCCGCTGCACTCCGACGCCGTGCAGGCCTACGGCCAGATCCCCGTCGACTTCGGCGCGTCCGGGCTCGCCGCGATGACCGTGTCCGGACACAAGATCGGCGGTCCGTACGGCATCGGCGCGCTCCTGCTCGGCCGGGAGTACAGCCCGGTGCCCGTGCAGCACGGCGGCGGCCAGGAGCGGCATGTGCGCTCCGGCACGCTGGACGTGCCCGCCGTCGCCGCCTTCGCCGTCGCGGGGGAGTACGCCGCCGAGCACCGCGAGCGGTTCGCCGCCGAGATCGGCGCGCTCCGCGACGACCTGGTGGGCGCGGTCCGCGCCGCGGTCCCCGAGGCGATCCTCGGCGGCGACCCGTCCCCGGCGGGCCGGCTGCCCGCCAACGCGCACTTCACCTTCCCCGGCTGCGAGGGCGACTCCCTCCTGCTGCTGCTCGACGCGCAGGGCATCGAGTGCTCCACGGGCTCGGCGTGCACGGCGGGCATCGCCCAGCCCAGCCACGTCCTGCTCGCCACGGGCGCCGACCCGGACCTCGCGCGCGGCACGCTCCGCTTCTCCCTCGGCCACACCTCGACCAAGGCGGACGTCGAGGCCGTCGCGGCGGCGATCGGCCCGGCGGTGGAGCGGGCCCGGACGGCGGGCCTGAGCTAGGGCCCGTCCCGCGGCACGATCCGCCGGTCAGGCCCTAGGCCTTCTTCGCGGCCTTCCCGGGCTCCTCCCGCGCGGCGGCCCGCACCAGGCGCATGTACCGGTCCCAGTCCCAGTGCGGGCCGGGGTCCGTGTGGTCCGTGCCCGGCACCTCCACGTGCCCGATGATGTGCTCGCGGTCGACCGGGATGTCGTACCGCTCGCATATCCCGGCGGTGAGCCGCGCCGACGAGGCGTACATCGCGTCCGTGAAGGACGACTTGGCGTCGACGAAGCCCTCGTGCTCGATGCCCACGCTGCGTTCGTTGAAGCCTCTGTCGCCCGCGTGGAACGCCACGTCCAGCTCGCGGATCATCTGCGCCACGTGCCCGTCCTTGCGCACCACGTAGTGCGTGGCGGCGCCGTGGGCCGGGTCCTTGAAGACGCGCAGCGCCGTCGCGTACCCGCCCTGGACGACGTGGATGATGACGCGGTCGATGTCGTAGTCATCGGGGCGGTCGGCGCGGCGCCAGTTGTAGTCCGAGGCGGCGGTCCACTGGGCGCCCCTGGCGTCGACCTCGCCCTCCTTGCGCTTCTTGACCACGCCGGGCATCCGCCACCACAGCCGCCCCAGGTCGTCCCTGGCGAACACGGCCGTGCCGAAGGCGGCCGCGCCGCCGCCGATCAGCAGGGCGCGCCGGCTGACTCCGCGGCTCCCCGGCTTCTGCCCCTCTGGTTCCCCCATATGATCGTCAACGCTTACTCACGGGCGTCCGGTTCCCGCGGGCCCGTACTCTGTTAGAGCTATGACTTTGACCGAGACCCCGCAGCCTCCCCAGCGCCCCCTCCGCGTCCTCGCCGCCATGTCCGGCGGCGTGGACTCCGCCGTCGCCGCCGCCCGGGCCGCCGAGGCGGGGCACGACGTGACGGGAGTGCACCTCGCGCTCTCGGCGAACCCGCAGTCGTTCCGCACGGGCGCTCGCGGCTGCTGCACCATCGAGGACTCGCGCGACGCCCGCCGCGCCGCGGACGTCATCGGCATCCCGTTCTACGTGTGGGACCTCGCCGAGCGCTTCCGTGAGGACGTGGTCGAGGACTTCGTCGCCGAGTACGAGGCGGGGCGCACCCCCAACCCGTGCCTGCGCTGCAACGAGAAGATCAAGTTCGCCGCGCTGCTCGACAAGGCCCTCGCCCTCGGCTTCGACGCGGTCGTCACCGGCCACTACGCCAAGGTGATCGTCCGCGAGGACGGCACCCGCGAGCTGCACCGCGCCTCCGACATGGCCAAGGACCAGAGCTACGTCCTCGGGGTCTTGGACGACAAGCAGCTCGCCCACGCGATGTTCCCCCTGGGTGACACGGTCACCACCAAGGAGGAGATCCGCGCGGAGGCCGAGCGCCGCGGGCTCGCCGTCGCCAAGAAGCCGGACAGCCACGACATCTGCTTCATCGCCGACGGCGACACCCAGGGCTTCCTCGCCGCCCGCCTCGGCAAGGCGGAGGGCGACATCGTCGACGAGTCCGGCACGGTCCTCGGCACGCACGAGGGGGCGTACGGCTACACCATCGGCCAGCGCAAGGGCCTGCGGATCGGCACCCCGGCCCCCGACGGCAAGCCGCGGTACGTCCTGGACATCTCCCCGGTGAACAACACCGTGACCGTCGGCCCGGCCGCCGCCCTGGACGTGACCGGCCTGACCGCGATCAAGCCCCGCTGGTGCGGCGCGGCCCCCTCCGGCCCCGGCACGTACACGGCGCAGCTGCGGGCCCACGGCGGCGAGACCGAGGTCACCGCCGAGCTGGTCGACGGCTCGGAACTGCGGGTCGCTTTCACCGAGCCCGTCCGGGGCGTGGCCCCCGGCCAGGCGATCGTGCTGTACGACGGCACGCGCGTGGTGGGCTCGGCGACGATCGCGACGACGGAACGGGTGACGGCGGGCGTCTAGGGCCCGTCCCTCCCTAGCCTGCGACCCGGAGCACGATCTTGCCCCGCGTGCGGCCCCGCTCGCCGTACGCGTGCGCCTTCGCGGCGTCCTCCAGGGGCAGCACCGTGTCGATCTCGGCGCGCAGCTTGCCCTCGTCCACGAGGCGGGCGATCTCCAGGAGACCCAGGCGGTCCGGCTCCACGATCGTCCAGCCCGCGTGCACCCCGCGCTCCCGCGCGAGGCCTGCGTCCGGCAGGCCGCCCGGGTCGGGCAGCGTGACCAGGTGGCCGCCGGGGCGCAGCACCTCCAGGGACCGTGTGCCGTACTCGCCGCCCACCCCGTCCAGGACGATGTCCACGTCACTGATCGCCTCGGTGAAGTCCACGCGCGCGTAGTCGACGACTTCGTCCGCGCCGAGGCCGCGCAGGAAGGCGTGCTTCTCCTCGCGGGCCGTCCCGATGACGTACGCCCCCCGCGCCTTGGCGATCTGCACGGCCAGGTGCCCCACGCCGCCCGCCGCCGCGTGGATCAGCACCCGCTGCCCGGCGCGCAGCCCGGCCGTCTCGACCAGCCCCTGCCAGGCGGTGAGCGCCGCGAGGGGCAGCGCGGCGGCCTGCACGTGGTCGATGCCTGCGGGCTTGGGCGCGAAGCGCCGGGCGGGCGCCACGACGTACTCGGCGTATCCGCCCGCCTGCTCGGGGAAGCGGGGCATGCCGAAGACCTCGTCACCGGGGGAGTACAGGGTCACTCCCGGGCCCACCTCCTCGACGACGCCGGAGACGTCGTAGCCGAGGATCGGCGTGTCGCCCCAGGTGCCGAAGGCGCCCTCCGCGCGGGTCTTCCAGTCGACCGGGTTGACGCCCGCGGCGTGCACCCGGACCAGGATCTCGGTGAGGCCCGGCTCGGGGCGGTCCACCTCCACGGGGACCAGGTTCTCCGGGGCGCCCCAGGCGCGGGGGCTCACGGCACGCATCTTCATGATCATCTTCTTTCGGGAAACTCTTTCGGGAAAACGCCCGGCCGACCGGCTCTCGGAACGGCCACGACCCAGGGTGCGTCGGCTCACGCGCGCACAGTGCTGGCAGTTTGGCCATGATGTGACAGGATTCGGCCATGAGTTCTCACGGCAGGCGGCACCGCGTGGCGGTCCTCGCCCTGGACGGCGCGTACGCCTTCGAGATGGGCATCCCGCCCCGGATCTTCGGGGCCGCCGAGGACGCCGAGGGGCGGCCGCTGTACGACGTGGTCGTCTGCACGGTCGACGGCCGGCCGGTGCGCACCGACGCCGGGTTCCAGGTGGCGGTCGAACACGGGCCCGAGGCGCTCGCCGAAGCGGACACGGTGGTGATCCCGCCCACCGAGCGCCTCTGCGGCGGCACGGAGGAAGGCCTCCTGCCGGAGCCGCTCGCCGCGGCCCTGGCCCGGGTGCGGCCGGGCACGCGCTGGGTGTCGTTCTGCACCGCCTCCTACGTCCTCGCCGCCGCGGGCCTGCTCGACGGCCGCCCCGCGACCACGCACTGGAAGGAGGCCGACCACTTCCGGCGCACCTTCCCCCGGGTCGCGGTCGACGAGGACGTCCTCTTCGTGGACGACGGCGACATCCTGACGGCGGCCGGCGTCGGCGCGGGCGTCGACCTCTGCCTGCACCTGCTCCGCCGCGACCACGGCAGCGCCGTCGCCCACCGCGTCGCCCGCTTCTGCGTGGTCCCGCCCTGGCGCGAGGGCGGGCAGGCGCAGTACATCGAGCGGCCCGTCCCCGAGCCCACGCTCGCCACCACGGCCGCCACGCGCGCGTGGGCCCTCGAAAGGCTCCAGGAGCCTTTGTCGCTCGGCGAGTTGGCCGCCCACGCGCGCATGAGCCTGCGGACCTTCACGCGCCGCTTCCAGGAGGAGGTGGGCATGCCGCCGGGGCGCTGGCTGACCGCCCAGCGCATCGAACTGGCCCGCCAGCTCCTGGAATCCAGCGACCTGCCCGTGGACGTCGTCGCCCACCGGGCCGGGTTCGGCACCGGCAACTCCCTGCGCCAGCACATGCGCGCGGTGCTCGGCGTCTCACCGGCCGCCTACCGCAAGACGTTCACCGCCGCCACCGGCGGCTACTCCCGCCCGGTGACCTCCGCGTCATAGAAGCAGAAGTGGTCCTTGACGGCGGCCACCTCCGGCTTTGGCTCCCGGTACGCCCACACCGCGTCCTGCGCGCCCGGCAGCGACCAGTAGGCGGCCGTGCCCTTGAACGGGCAGTGCGTGATCGTCGCGGACGGCGTCAGCAGATCCGTACGCACGTCCTCCGGAGGCAGGTAGTAGCGCACGGGGTAGCCCGTCTCGCGCAGCAGCAGCGGGCGGCGGCTCTCCGCCACGACCTGCCCCTCGTGCACCACGCGCACGTGGTCCGTGCCCTGCTCGACGGTGATCCGGTGTCCCTTGGTCACGACGTACCCTCCTCGAAAGGCGCTGTCAGAGTCGGACCGTACCGTGAGCGCATGAACATCTGCGTCTTCCTCTCCGCCGCCGACCTCGACGACCGCTACACACGCCCGGCCCGGGACTTCGCCGAACTGCTCGGCAAGGGCGGGCACACCCTGGTGTGGGGCGGTTCCGAGAGCGGCCTGATGAAGGTCGTGGCGGACGGCGTGCACGAGGCGGGCGGACGGCTCCTCGGGGTCTCCGTGGACTTCCTCGCGGCCAAGGCGAGGGTGGTCGCCGAGCCGCACGAGATGGTGATCGCCCGCGACCTCGCCGAGCGCAAGGCGCTCCTCTTGGAGAAGGCCGACGCGATCGTGATCATGGTCGGCGGCACCGGCACGCTCGACGAGGCCACCGAGATCCTGGAGCTGAAGAAGCACGGCAAGCACACCAAGCCGGTGGTCCTGCTGAACTCCGCGGGTTTCTACGACGGCCTCAAGGAGCAGTTCCGGCGCATGGAGGACGAGGGCTTCCTGCCCCTGCCCCTCACCGACCTGGTCTTCTTCGCCGAGGAGCCCGTCGGCGCACTGGCCTACCTGGAGGAATCGATCGGCACCCAGTGATGCGAGCATGGCGGGTATGGCAACACATGTGATCACCGGGTCCGGCTCCGGCATCGGCGCGGCCGTCGCGCGCCGTCTGCACGCACGCGGCGACGAACTCGTCCTGCACGCGCGGGACGCGGGCCGCGCCAAGGAGCTGGCCGCCGCGTTCCCCGGCGCGAGCACGCTCGTCGGGGACCTCTCCGACCCCGACAAGCTGTCCTGGGCCTTCGGCCACCAGTCGCTGCCCTCGCGCGTGGACTCCCTCCTGCACATCGCGGGCGTCGTCGACCTCGGCCCGGTCGGCGAGCTGACCCCCAAGGCCTGGCACCACCAGCTCAACGTCAACCTCATCGCCCCCGCCGAGCTGACCCGCCACTTCCTGCCCCAACTCCGGGCCGCCCAAGGCCACGTGGTCTTCGTCAACTCGGGCGCGGGCCTGAGCGCCCACGCCGACTGGTCCGCGTACGCCGCCTCCAAGCACGGCCTGAAGGCCCTCGCCGACGCCCTGCGCCAGGAGGAGCACGGCAACGGCGTCCGGGTCACCTCGGTCTACCCCGGCCGCACGGCGAGCGCCATGCAGGTCAAGGTCCACCAGCAGGAGGGCAAGGAGTACGACGCCTCCCGCTGGATCGACCCCGAGTCGGTCGCCACCACGATCCTCATGGCACTGGACCTGCCGCGCGACGCCGAGGTAAACGACCTCACCGTGCGGCCGGGCCGGTGAGCGCGCCCGTGTGGGGCCCGGCGACCGGCGTCGGGTCCCTGCCCGGCGGCGACGCCCGCGAGGCCGCGAAGACCGTCACCGGCAGCTTCGACGGCCCCGAGGAGGGCATCCCCCACCTCGCCGAGCTGCCCGCCCGCGGACCCGGCGCCGACATGATCGGCCGCACCGCCGGCATGCTCGTCGACCTGTACGCGCGCGTGGAGCCCAGCGGCTGGCGCGTCGGCGACCGGCCCGGACGCGACACCCGGCGGGCCAGGGCCTGGCTCGGCGAGGACCTCGACGCCCTGGAGGAGTTCACCCAGGGGTACGAGGGCCCGCTCAAGGTCCAGGCCGTCGGCCCCTGGACGCTCGCCGCCGCCCTGGAGCTGCGGAACGGCGAGGTGGCGCTCTCCGACCCGGGCGCCTGCCGTGACCTCGCGGGCTCGCTCGCCGAGGGCCTGCGCGCGCACCTGGCGGACGTCCGCCGCAGGGTGCCCGGCGCCCAGGTGGTGCTCCAGCTCGACGAGCCCTCGCTCATCGCCGTGCTGCGCGGACAGGTCAAGACCGCCAGCCAGTACCGCACCCACCGGGCCGTGGACCGGCAGGCCGTGGAGGACACCCTGCGGGACGTCCTGGCCGTCCAGGACGGCGGACCCACGGTCGTCCACTCCTGCGCGCCCGACGTCCCCTTCGCGCTCCTGCGCCGCGCCGGGGCCCACGCCATCTCGTTCGACTTCTCACTTCTCACCGAGCGTGACGACGAGGTCATCGGCGAGACGGTCGAGGGCGGCACGAAGCTCTTCGCCGGTGTCGTGCCGGGCGTGGACGGCGGATTGTCGGACCCTGCCGGTAGCGTCATGGGTGTCAGGACGCTGTGGCGCAGGCTGGGGCTGAATCCGGGATCGCTCGCGGAGTCGGTCGTGGTCACTCCGTCGTGCGGTCTCGCGGGGGCTTCACCCGGGTACGCGCGCGCGGTGCTCGCCCACTGCGTCAAGGCGGCGAGATCGCTCGCAGACAACCCTGAGTAATTGGGTATGACGTAACGGGAGGACTTTACGGTGGCTGTCGAACAGCAAGGCTCTGTGCCCGCCGAGGCACGGGATCACCATGCCCAGCTGGCCGAACAGATCGAGGAGCACCGCTTCCGGTATTACGTGAAGGACCAGCCGGTCGTCAGCGACGCCGAGTTCGACAAGCTCCTGCGCTCTCTCGAAGCCCTGGAGGAGGAGTATCCGGAGCTGCGCACCCCGGACTCGCCCACCCAGAAGGTCTCGGGTTCGTACGAGACGGAGTTCACCGCCGTCGAGCACCGCGAGCGCATGCTCTCCCTCGGCAACGCCTTCGACGACGCGGAGCTGGCCTCCTGGGCCGACCGCGTCGCCAAGGACGTCGGCTCCCCGGGGTACCACTTCCTGTGCGAGCTGAAGGTCGACGGCCTCGCGGTCAACCTCACGTACGAGGACGGCAAGCTGACCCGCGCCGCCACCCGCGGCGACGGCCGCACCGGCGAGGACATCACACCGAACGTCCGCACGATCGCCGACATCCCCCAGCGCCTCAAGGGCGACCGCGTCCCCGCCCTCGTCGAGATCCGCGGCGAGGTCTTCTTCCCGATGGAGAAGTTCGAGGAGCTGAACGCCCGCCTGGTCGAGGCGGGCGACAAGCCCTTCGCCAACCCCCGTAACGCGGCGGCGGGTTCGCTGCGCCAGAAGGACCCGCGCGTCACCGCGACCCGCCCGCTGCACATGGTCGTGCACGGCATCGGCGCCCGCGAGGGCTTCGACATCGACTGCCTCAGCCACGCCTATGACCTGCTGCACGAGTGGGGCCTGCCCACCGCCCGGCACAACAAGGTCGTCGAAGACATCGAAGGCGTGCGGGACTTCATCTCCTACTTCGGAGAGAACCGCCACTCCGTGGAGCACGAGATCGACGGCGTCGTCGTCAAGCTCGACGAGATCCCGCTGCAGGGCCGCCTCGGCTCCACCTCGCGCGCCCCGCGCTGGGCGATCGCCTGGAAGTACGCGCCCGAGGAGGTCAACACCAAGCTGGTCAACATTCGTGTCGGCGTCGGCCGCACCGGCCGCGTCACGCCGTACGCCCAGGTGGAGCCCGTCACGGTCGCCGGATCCGAGGTGGAGTTCGCCACCCTGCACAACCAGGAGGTGGTGAAGAAGAAGGGCGTCTTCATCGGCGACACGGTCGTGTTGCGCAAGGCGGGCGACGTCATCCCGGAGATCCTCGGCCCCGTCGTGGACCTGCGGGACGGTACCGAGCGGGAGTTCGAGATGCCCGCCGAGTGCCCCGAGTGCGGCACACCGCTGCGGCCCATGAAGGAGGCCGACATCGACCTCCGCTGCCCCAACGCCCAGTCGTGCCCGGCCCAGTTGCGCGAGCGCCTCTTCTACCTCGCAGGCCGCAAGTCCCTCGACATCGAGAACTTCGGATACGTCGCCGCGGCCGCGCTCACCAGACCCCTGGAGCCCGCGCAGCCGCCGATCCTCGACGAGGGCGACATCTTCGACCTCAAGGTCGAGGAGCTGCTGCCCATCAAGTCCTACGTCCTGGACCAGGATTCCGGCCTGCCCAAGCGCGACCCCAAGACCGGCGAGGAGAAGGTCGTCACCTTCTTCGCCAATCAGCAGGGCGAGGCGAAGAAGAACACCCTCGCCATGCTGGAGAACATCGCGGCGGCCAAGGAGCGACCGCTCGCCCGCATCCTCACGGGACTCTCGATCCGGCACGTCGGCCCGGTGGCGGCCGAGGCGCTGGCCCGCGAGTTCCGCTCCATCGACCGCATCGAACAGGCCACCGAGAAGGAGCTGTCGGACGTGGCGGGCGTGGGCCCGATCATCGCCGCCTCCCTCAAACAGTGGTTCACCGAGGAGTGGCACCGCGAGATCCTGCGCAAGTGGCGGGCGGCCGGGGTGCGCATGGAGGAGGAGGCGAGCGGCGAGGACGAGGGCCCCCGCCCCCTGGAAGGCCTCACGGTCGTGGTGACCGGAACGCTCGAGCACTACACCCGGGATGGCGCGAAAGAGGCGCTCCAGAGCCGGGGTGCGAAGGTGACCGGTTCCGTTTCGAAGAAGACGTCTTTCGTGGTCGTCGGGGACAACCCCGGTTCGAAGTACGACAAGGCGATGCAAGTGAAGGTTCCGGTTCTCAACGAGGAAGGCTTCGTTGTGCTGCTGGAACAGGGACCGGACGCGGCCAAGGAAGTCGCGCTTCCGACCGAGGAGTAGCGGTTGAAGGCCACCCGTTCAGCGCATACCAGATGCATACGGGTGGCCGGGTCGCATTCGGGCAACCGTAGTCGACCGCTGCCCGTGGAAGCCTTCTGCGGCCTACTGTTGAGGTGTGCGCCTGCCGTGCCCCGCTGCGAACGGGGTATCTCCTGCTCAACAAGAGCGTGGAAGGGGGCATCCCCTGCTCGGCACGAGTTCGGGAGCAGTGCATCCCGTCGCTCGTCGAGAGCGTGGGGACGAATGTGCGGACCCGGCCGCCTATTGGGCCGCGTCCGTGTGGCGTGGGCACCGCCGGCTGTGAGAGGGACGGGAATGGAACCGACCGAGAGCGCCGCCCCGGACTCACCGCTGCCCGTGCGCCGGTGGTGCGTGCCGGGCACCTGGCTGCGCGGCCGCCGGGGCGAGCAGACCACCGGCCCGGCCACCGTCGGCGGGACGGCGGCCGGAGCGCTGAGCACCGCCATCGAACCCCGCGAGCGGGCCTGGACCGCCCCCACCCCCGGCCGCGGCACGGAGAGCGCCGTGGCCATGGCGGGCGGCCCCACCGCACCCGAGCCCCGCGACCCGTGGCCGATGCTCCCCGTCATGGTCGTCACGGCCGCCGCGATCCTGCTCGGCACCGGCTTCTTCCAGGCCCTCACCGGCCCGCACACGCTCTTCCCCTCCGGCGCGGCGGGCTGGTCGCTCGCCGTCCTCACCGGCCTCATCGTCGCCCACCTCGTCGCCCTCGGCCGGGACCGCTGGTGGGGCGGCACGGGCTCCGGCGGAGCGCTCACCGTCGCCGTACTCCTGCTCTACGGCTGGGTGCCCGCCGGCATGGTCAGCCTCACCGTCGTCGTCCTGGTCGGCGCCGCGCGCAGGCACCGCTGGCGCCAGGGAGTGCTGCACGGCGCGGTCGACATCCTCGGCATCGGCGCGGGCGCCCTCACCCTGGCCGCGTTCGGCACCTCACCGACGGCCGCCTCGCCCTGGCTCCCCGAGACCTGGGACCTGTACACCGCCCCCGAAGTGGCCCTGGTCGCCGTCGCCTACCTCGTCGTCACGCGCGTACTGCTCTGGTACGTCCACGCCCCGCGCACCGGCGCCCTGCCGACCGTCACCCGAACGGCCCTGGTGAGGCAGGGACTCCTCGGCATCGCACTGCTCGGCATCGCCCCGCTGATCTGCGTGGTGGCGATCTCCCTGCCGATCCTGCTGCCCCTCTTCGCGATCCCGCTCGTCGCGCTCGACTCCACCCTGTGGATCGCCCGCGCCCGGGCCGAGGAGCAGCTGCGGGACCCGCTCACCGGGCTGCCCAACCGGCAGTGGCTCCTGGAGCGGACCTGGACGGCTCTCGACGACGCCGAGCGGATCGGGGCGCGGTCCGCCCTGATGCTGATCGACATGGACCGTTTCCGGTCGGTCAACGACACCCTCGGGCACCTCGCCGGTGACCGGCTGCTGTTGCAGATAGCGGACCGGCTGCGGCTCGCCCTGCCGCGCGGCGCGGAGGCGGCCCGGCTCGGCGGCGACGAGTTCGCCGTGCTGCTGCCCATCGCCGACTCCACGACGTCCGCCACGCGCGTGGCCCGCCAGCTGGTCGCCGCGCTCGGCTCGCCCCTCGACCTCGACGGCCTCACCCTCGTCCTGGAGGCGAGCGCGGGCCTCGCCGTCTTCCCCGACCACGCGCTCGACGCGGAGGGGCTGCTGCGCCGGGCGGACGTGGCGATGTACCAGGCGAAGCGGGACCGCACCGGCGTCGAGGTGTACGAGTCCAAGCGGGACTCCAACACCCCGGACAGGCTCGGCCTGTTGGGGGATCTGCGGCGGGCGCTGGACGCGGGCGACGTCGAACTGCACTACCAGCCCAAGGTCCGCTTCGACGGCAAGGTCGCGGGGCTCGAAGCGCTGGTGCGGTGGGTGCACCCCGAGCGCGGCAAGGTGCCGCCGGACGAGTTCATCGCCATCGCCGAGTCCTCCGGGCTGATGCCGCACCTGACGGAGTACGTCCTTGAGTCCGCCCTCGGCCAGGTGGCCAAGTGGCAGGCACAGGGCCTGAAGGTCCCGGTCGCCGTGAACGTCTCGCCGCGCGATGTGCACACGCCCGGTTTCGCGGGCGCGGTCGCGGCGCGGCTCGCCCGGCACGGGGTCCCGGCGGGGGCGCTGCAACTGGAGATAACCGAGCACGTGCTCCTTGAGGATCCGCAGCGGGCGGCGGACACGCTGGCCGGGCTCACCGGGCACGGGGTCAAGATGTCGCTCGACGACTTCGGCACGGGGTACTCCTCGCTGGTCCATCTGCGGCGGCTCCCGGTGAGCGAGCTGAAGATCGACCGCTCCTTCGTGGCGCGGCTCGCCATCGACAACGAGGACGCGGAGATCGTCCGCTGCACGGTGGACCTCGCGCACTCCCTGGGGCTGCTCGTCGTCGCCGAGGGCGTCGAGGACGACGAGACGTGGGAGCGGCTGCGGGACCTCGGGTGCGACGCGGTGCAGGGGTGGCTGGTCGCCGCGGCGATGCCGCCCGAGGAGACCACCGCGTGGCTGCGGGCGCGGGGCTCGCGCGGCTGGCGCCGCCCGGCGGACGTCGCGGCGGAGGCGGCGGCGGCCCTCGCTGAAGGCTCCGACGTGGGGGAGTCCTCGGGGCACGTGGTGAAGTAGGCGTCTGCCGTTCTCCCGTGCGGGGCTGCTCCTGGGGTATGAGGCGGTGCGGGGCAAACGGGCGGGTGGGTGGGAGAGGCCCGTAGCGGAGCGGCGAGAAGCTTCCCACAGGGCCGCCCGGGGAAACCGTTTAACGGCCACGCCACCCCGCCCCATAGGATTGGGACCACAACCCGCAAACTCACCCCTGAGGATCGCCGCATGCCTGGCATCACGCGCGAGGAGGTCGCCCACCTCGCCCGCCTTGCACGTCTGGAGCTGAAGGCCGAGGAGCTCGACCACTTCGCCGGACAGCTCGACGACATCATCGGCGCGGTCGCCCGCGTCTCGGAGGTCGCCGACCAAGACGTACCGCCGACCTCGCACCCGCTGCCGCTGACGAACGTCATGCGCGCGGACGAGGTCCGTCCGTCGCTCACCCCCGAGCAGGCGCTTTCGGGCGCCCCGGCCCAGGAGCAGCAGCGTTTCAAGGTGCCGCAGATCCTGGGGGAGGACTAAGAACATGACGGACATCATCAAGCTCACCGCCGCCGAGATCGCCTCGAAGATCGCCTCCGGCGAGCTGACGGCCGTCGAGGTCACCGAGGCCCACCTGGCCCGCATCGGCGCCGTCGACGAGAAGGTGAACGCCTTCCTGTACGTCGACCGCGAGGGCGCCCTCGCGCAGGCCCGCGCCGTCGACGAGAAGCGCGCCAAGGGCGAGAAGCTCGGCCCGCTGGCCGGCGTCCCCGTCGCGCTCAAGGACATCTTCACCACCGAGGGCATCCCGACCACGGTCGGCTCCAAGATCCTCGAGGGCTGGATCCCGCCGTACGACGCGACGGTCACCAAGAAGCTGAAGGCCGCCGACGTCGTCATCCTCGGCAAGACCAACATGGACGAGTTCGCCATGGGGTCCTCCACCGAGAACAGCGCCTACGGCCCCACCGGCAACCCCTGGGACCTCACCCGCATCCCCGGCGGCTCCGGAGGCGGCTCGGCCGCCGCCCTCGCCGCCTATGAGGCCCCCCTGACCCTCGGCACGGACACCGGCGGCTCCATCCGCCAGCCCGCGGCCGTCACCGGCACGGTAGGCGTCAAGCCCACCTACGGCGGCGTCTCCCGCTACGGTATGGTCGCCTTCTCCAGCTCCCTGGACCAGGGCGGCCCCTGCGCCCGCACCGTCCTCGACGCCGCGCTGCTGCACGAGGCCATCGCCGGCCACGACGAGCTGGACTCGACGTCCATCGACGCCCCGGTCCCGCCGGTCGTCGAGGCCGCGCGCAACGGCTCCGTCCAGGGCATGCGCGTAGGTGTCGTCAAGCAGTTCCGCGGCGAGGGCTACCAGGCCGGTGTCGTCCAGCGCTTCGACGAGTCCGTCGAGCTGCTGAAGTCGCTGGGCGCCGAGATCGTCGAGCTGGACTGCCCGACCTTCGACCTGGCGCTCTCCGCGTACTACCTGATCGCGCCCTCCGAGTGCTCCTCGAACCTCGCCCGGTTCGACGCCATGCGCTACGGCCTGCGCGTCGGCGACGACGGCACGAAGTCCGCCGAGGACGTCACCGCCCTCACCCGCGAGGCCGGCTTCGGCGACGAGGTCAAGCGCCGCATCATCCTGGGTACGTACGCGCTCAGCTCCGGCTACTACGACGCGTACTACGGCAGCGCCCAGAAGGTCCGCACGCTCATCACCCGTGAGTTCGAGGCGGCCTTCGAGCAGGTCGACGTGATCGTCTCCCCGACGACCCCGACCACCGCCTTCCCGATCGGCGAGCGCGCCGACGACCCGATGGCCATGTACCTGGCCGACCTGTGCACCATCCCGACCAACCTGGCGGGCAACTCCGCCATGTCGCTGCCCTGCGGCCTCGCGCCGGAGGACGGCCTGCCCGTCGGACTGCAGATCATCGCCCCCGCCATGAAGGACGACCGCCTTTACAAGGTGGGAGCCGCCGTCGAGGCCGCCTTCGTGGAAAAGTGGGGGCACCCGCTGCTGGAGGAGGCACCGTCGCTGTGAGCACTCTGAACAAGGCCAAGGGCTTCAAGAAGTCCAAGACCGGTACGTATCTGTCGATCGGCACCACCGCGTTCGGCGCGGTCTCCGTGCTCAAGCAGGCCAAGCTGGCCCGCAGCGAACACGACACGCTCCGCCTCGTGGACGCCGTCGTCTCCGCTGCCGCCATCGCCACCGGCGTCGCGCTGCTCCTGCGGGAGCTCAAGCGCCTCGGCGACGACGACGTCCTGCTGGGCTGAGAGGGAAAGTTTCACCGTGACTGTCACTACCGACCTGGTGTCGTACGAGGATGCCCTCGCGACGTACGACCCCGTCATGGGCCTTGAGGTCCATGTCGAGCTGGGCACCAAGACCAAGATGTTCTGCGGCTGCTCGACCACCCTCAAGCAGGGCGCGAACAGCCAGACCTGCCCGACCTGCCTCGGCCTGCCCGGCGCGCTGCCGGTCGTGAACGAGATCGGCGTCGAGTCCGCCATCAAGATCGGCCTCGCGCTGCACTGCGAGATCGCCGAGTGGTGCCGCTTCGCCCGGAAGAACTACTTCTATCCGGACATGCCGAAGAACTTCCAGACCTCGCAGTACGACGAGCCGATCGCCTTCAACGGCTATCTGGACGTCCAGCTGGAGGACGGCGAGGTCTTCCGCGTGGAGATCGAGCGCGCCCACATGGAGGAGGACACCGGCAAGTCGACCCACGTGGGCGGCGCGACGGGCCGTATCCACGGCGCCTCGCACTCGCTCCTGGACTACAACCGCGCCGGCATCCCGCTCATCGAGATCGTCACCAAGCCGATCGAGGGCGCGGGCGAGCGCGCCCCGGAGGTCGCCAAGGCGTACGTCGCCGAGCTGCGCGAGCTGATCAAGGCGCTGGACGTCTCCGAGGCCCGTATGGACAAGGGCCAGATGCGCTGCGACGTGAACCTCTCCCTGCGCCCCAAGGGCCAGAAGGAGTTCGGCACGCGCAGCGAGACGAAGAACGTCAACTCGCTGCGCTCGGTGGAGCGCGCGGCGCGCTTCGAGATCCAGCGCCACGCGGCGGTCCTGAACTCCGGCGGCACGATCATCCAGGAGACCCGTCACTTCCACGAGGAGGACGGCTCCACGACCTCCGGCCGCATCAAGGACAACGCCGAGGACTACCGGTACTTCCCGGAGCCCGACCTCGTCCCCGTCGCCCCCTCCCGCGAGTGGGTCGAGGAGCTGCGCGCCGGACTCCCGGAGCTGCCGCGGGTGCGCCGCAACCGCCTCCGCGAGGAGTGGGGCATCTCCGAGCACGACATGCAGTCGATCCTCAACGCCGACGCCATCGGCCCGATCGTCGCCACCGTCAACGCGGGCGCGGACGCCGCGTCGGCCCGCAAGTGGTGGATGGGCGAGCTGGCCCGGCACGCCAACGAGCAGGGCGTGGAGCTGGGCGCGCTGCCGATCACCCCGGAGCACGTCGCCCGGGTCGCCGAGCTGGTCGCCAAGGGTGACCTGAACGACAAGCTGGCCCGCCAGGTCATCGAGGGCGTGCTGAAGGGCGAGGGCACGCCGGACGAGGTCGTCGAGAAGCGCGGCCTGAAGGTCGTCTCGGACGAGGGCGCGCTCACCGCCGCCGTCGACGAGGCCATCGCCGGCAACGCCGCCATCGCCGACAAGATCCGCGGCGGCAAGGTCGCCGCGGTCGGCGCCCTGGTCGGCGCGGTCATGAAGGCCACCCGCGGCCAGGCTGACGCGGCCCGCGTCAAGGAGCTGATCCTGGAGAAGCTGGGCGTCAGCGAGGGCTGAGCCCCGCCATCGTCCGCGTGAGGGGGCGGCGCACCCGGCAGGGGCGCCGCCCCCTCACCCGTACCCGAAGGCCCGGCGGGATCACGGTCAGCCGGCCCCGCGCGGGCCGAACGGTTCGAAGAACATGTACTCCAACGGGTCCTGGTCCGCGCGCAGCCCGGGGAAGCCGGCGGTGGCCGGGTCGTCGCCGCGCAGCCAGTTCAGCAGGGTCTCGGTGAAGTTCCCCGGCAGCGGCGGGCCTTGGTCGCAGTGGCGCGGATTGACGGCGACGCGCCACTTGTCGGGCTCGCCCTCGGCGCACCAGCCGATCATGTCCCCGTCGATGGTCGAGGCGAACGGCAGGAAGCCGCCGGGCTCGGGCCAGGCGGGCATGGGGTAGTACTCGGGGTGCGCCTCGCGCAGGGTGCGGTAGCCCTCCAGCATCTCCTCGGCGTCGGCCGCGAGCCCGAAGCGGCCGTCCAGGTCCAGGGGGGCGGGCATGTCCAGCCACCAGCTCCAGTTCCCCGCGCCGTACCGCTCGGTGAGGGCGATGAAGTCCGTGGGCAGCCGGGTGCCGAGCCGGGCGAAGACCTGCTCCCAGGTGCCCGTGCCCAGATGGGGTGTCAGGGGCGGGGGTATGAGCGCGGTGACCGCCTCCAGTCCCTCGCCCTCGGTGAGCGCGGAGTGCTGGCGCGCGTCCACATACGTCCCCCGGGGCGGCGGGGCCCAGGGGGCGGCACCGGCCAGCGGCGCCCAGGTGCGGACGGCCGCGCAGCCTCGGACAGCCGCACTGTCGCGGGCAGCTGCGCCGTCTCGGGCATCCGCGCTGTCGCGGACGGCCACCGACAGCACGTCCAGCAGCGGGGCTTCGTACGACACCCACGGCTCGGCCTCGCCGACGGCGATGGACGTGGTCAGGAGCACCACCGGCCACGCGTCCGGGTCCTTCGAGACCGAGGTGTCCCAGAACAGGTGGTCGCCGCCCGCCGTCGTGGCGAGGGCGAGGAGGCCGCCCTCCTCGGGCAGGAAGCGGCGCCGCTCCCGGGTGAACATGCTTGGCCGGATCGCGGAGTGACGGTGCGTCTCGACCACCCAGGCCCCGTACTCATACCGCCCGTCCGCGCTGACGCACGGCGTGTGCAGGCGGACGGCCGCGGCGCCGTGACCCACCTCGACCGGGCCGTACGCCGACACCAGCGCCTTGTAGTCGGCCGGGAGCGGGACTTCGAGCCAGGCTTCCACCGCGGCCCAGTCGACGGCGGGCGCGGCGCCCGGCGGCGGCCCCACCAGGTCCGTGAAAGCGGCGATGCGCGCGGTGATCTCCATGCCTCCGAGGATGGCACCCACCACTGACAACGCCCCCGCGAAGGCGGCGCCGAAGCGGCCCGTCAACGCCCGCGCGGACGGGACCTTTTGGACGTTCACCCCGACTTCGTCCCTCGGCCTTCACAAGGAAACCGGACGTCACTAGCGTCCCCGCCGAACAGGTCAATGGATCACCAGAGGACCATTGGCATTCGGCCAGGACTACTGGGAGGTCGTACGTGACTCCGGAGATATCGCGCAGACGCCTGATGGCGATCGGCGGCGGCGCGCTCGGCGCGGCCGCCGCCGGTTCCTTCCTGCCGCCCTCGCTGCGGGAGGCGCTCGCGCACGAGCCGCCGCGAGGCGGCGGTCTCGACTCGATCGAGCACGTCGTCATCCTGATGCAGGAGAACCGCTCGTTCGACCACTACTTCGGCTCCCTGCGCGGAGTGCGCGGCTTCGGCGACCGCAACGCCATCCGGCTGCCGAGCGGCAAGTCGGTCTTCGAGCAGCCCGGCGTCCTGCGCACCATCCTGCCCTTCCCCGTCCGCGAGGCGGCCAAGGCGCAGAAGAAGGACCTCCAGTACATCGGCGACCTCGACCACTCCTGGAGCGGCGGCGCCAAGGCCTGGCACGACGGCTGGATGGACGGCTGGATCACCGCCAAGACGGCGGCCACGATGGCGTACTACACGCGCGAGGACATCCCGCTGCACTACGAACTCGCCGACACCTTCACCGTCTGCGACGCCTACCACTCCTCCGTCCACACCTCCACCAGCCCCAACCGCAACCACCTGTGGAGCGGCAAGACGGGGTACGAGGCGAACGGCAAGCGGGCCGTCGGCAACGACGCGTACGCCGAGGGCACCCACCCCGGCTACGGCTGGGGCACGTACGCCGAGCGCCTGGAGAAGGCGGGCGTGAGCTGGCGGACGTACACGGAGTGGGAGAACTTCACCGACAACCAGATCGAGTTCTTCACCACCTTCAAGGCCATCGCCCGCAAGGCCCTGGCCAAGACCGGCCTCACCTTCATGGAGGCCTTCTACGCCAAGGTGCGCGACGCCAAGGACGAGGCCGAGCGCGCCAAGCTGCTCGCCGCCCTGGAAGAGGGCGTCGCCACGCTGGACAAGCACGAGCGGTCCCTGTTCGAGCGCGGCCTGCGGCGCGTGCCGACCGGCAGGCTCGCCGAGGAGTTCGCCAAGGACGTGGCGGGCGGCAAGCTGGCGAAAGTCACCTATCTGGTGCCTTCCGCGCTCGACTCCGAGCACCCCAGCGTCTCCTCGCCCATCCACAGCGCGACCATCGTCTACAAGATCCTCGACGCGCTCGCCTCCCACCCCGAGGTGTGGCGCCGTACCGCCGTCTTCATCAACTACGACGAGAACGACGGCTTCTTCGACCACGTCCCGCCGCCCGTGCCCGGCGGCGACTCCGCCGAGGAGCGGGAGGAGCGCTGGGAAGGCAGGCCGACCGGGCTCGGCGTGCGCGTGCCCATGCTCGTCGTCTCGCCGTGGACCGTCGGCGGCTACGTCTGCTCCGAGGTCTTCGACCACACCTCCGTCGTGCGCTTCCTGGAGAAGTGGACCGGCGTCAAGGAGCCCAACATCAGCGCCTGGCGGCGCAAGGTCACCGGCGACCTCACCGGCGCGTTCGACTTCCGGCGCGCGCACCGCCGCCCGGACATCGAACAGCCGGGCGCCATTCCGCCGTTCAGCGGGCGCTGGGCCCCGCAGCCGCCCCTGAAGCAGGCCATGCCGGTCCAGGAGCCGGGTGTCCGGCGCGCCAGGCCGCTGCCGTATCAGCCCGACGCGGACGTGCGGCCCGGCGAGGACGGCACGCTCACGGTGCGGCTGCGCAACGGCGGCAGCTCCAGCGCGCACTTCGCGCTCTACCCCTACGCGGGCGAGTTCCCGGCCCCCCAGCACCAGGACGTCGTGCGCAAGGGCGCGTGGACCGTGCCGGTGCCGGGCGACACGTACGCGTTCACGGTCACCGGGCCGAACGGCTTCCGACGCGAGTTCGAGGGCGGAAAGGGCGCTGAGGGCGGCAAGGGAGAGAAGGGCGGCAAGGACGGCGGTGCGCGGCTCGCCTCCGCGATCACCCGCCGCGAGCTGCACCTCACCCTGGCCAACCGCGGCCGGGCCGAGCTGGTCTTCACCGTCAAGCCGCTCGGATACGTGGACGAAGAGGACATCCGGCGCCGGACCCGTACCGTCCGCGTCAGGGCGGGCAGCAGCCGCACCGTCGCCTGGCGGACCGAGGACGAGCACGGCTGGTACGACATCGAGGTCACCGCCGACCGGGACACCGCGTTCCGCCGCCGCCTCATGGGCCACATCGAGAACGGACGGGCGAGCGTGTCGGGCTGACGCCCGGCGCGTGCCGGTGCGCGGAGGTTCCCCCAGGTACCTCCGCGCACACCTCGGGCCCTTGTGAGTAAGGCCACGAAAGGGACCAAGGATCTCCAGGGGCTGTCAAGGTGTTTATGGCGCATGTCGCCGCTCATGCGTTCTTTGCGGGCTGTTCAGTTGATTCACTGCTGTTCCCGATAAAGATCCACGAATCACCCAGGGAGCCAGTACGTGGGAGCACTCGCACGCTGGTGCGTCAGGCACCGTCTACTCACCGTTCTGCTCTGGCTCCTCGTACTCGGCGGCGCCACGACCGCGGCCACCCTCGCCGGATCCTCGTACTCGAACGACTACGAGGTCCCCGGCACCGAATCCGGCCGCGCGACCCAGCTCCTGGACAAGGGCTTCCACGGCCTCGGCGGCGACAGCGACACCATCGTCTGGCACACCGGCCCCGATGCCACCGGCCCCGCCGCCTCCGTCCGCGCGGCCGACATCGAGCGGACCATGTCCGACACCCTGGACAAGATCGCCGAGCTGCCCGCCGTGGCCTCCGTGACCAGCCCCTACGACCGCGAGGGCGCGGGCCGGATCAGCCAGGACGGCCGCACCGCCTACGCCACCGTCACCTTCCGCGAGCAGGCCGACGAGATCGCCGAGGCCGACGCCCGGGCCGTCGTCGACACCGCCAAGGCCGCCGAATCGGAGGGGCTCCAGGTCGAGCTGGGGGGCACCGCCATCGCGCTCACGGAGTCCAAGAGCGCCAAGGTCGCCGAGATCGTCGGGGTCGCCGTCGCCGCCGTCGTCCTCTTCGTGGCCTTCGGCTCGCTCGCCGCGGCCGCCCTGCCCATCGCCACCGCGCTGGTCTCCGTCGGCATCGCGTACGCGGGCATAGTGCTGCTCGGCCACCTGATGACCGTCGCGGACTTCGCGCCGATGCTCGGCACCCTGATCGGCCTCGGCGTCGGCATCGACTACGCCCTGTTCATCGTGACCCGGCACCGCAAGGGCCTCAAACGCGGCCTGCCCGTCGCCGAGGCCGCCGAGCGGGCGGTGGCCACCACCGGGCGCGCCGTCGTCTTCGCGGGCGCCACCGTCTGCATCGCCCTGCTCGGGATGCTCATCCTGCGCCTCGGCTTCCTCAACGGCGTGGCGATCGCCGCCTCGCTGACCGTCGTCCTCACCGTCGCCGCCTCCGTGACCCTGCTGCCCGCGCTGCTCTCCTGGATCGGGCCGCGCGCCCTGAGCCGCCGCGAACGCCGCCGCCTCGCCGCACACGGGCCCGAACCGGAGCTGCCGACCGGGTTCGCCGCCCGCTGGGCCGCCTTCGTGGAGCGCCACCCCAAGCTCCTCGGCGGCATCGCGGTGCTCGTCATGGCCGTGCTCGCGCTGCCCGCCCTCGCCCTCCACCTGGGCACCTCCGACCAGGGCAACAACCCCGCGACCGCCACCACCCGGCAGGCCTATGACCTGCTCGCCGACGGCTTCGGCCCCGGCGTCAACGGCCCCCTGACACTGGTCAGCGAGGTCTATGGCGCGGGCGACCGCAACGCCCTCGACGACCTGGGCACGGCACTGAAGTCGACCGAGGGCGTCGCGTCCGTCAGCCCGGTGACGTACGACGAGAACGGCCGCACCGCCTTCCTCACCGTCGTGCCCGACTCCTCCCCGCAGTCCGAGGCGACCAGCGACCTCGTCGACCGGCTGCGCGAGGACGTGCTGCCCGCGGCCGAGGCGGACAGCTCCCTGGACGTGGCGGTCGGCGGCGTCACCGCGAGCTACGACGACTTCGCGGAGATCATCATCGGGAAGCTGCCGCTCTTCGTGGGCGTCGTCATCGGGCTTGGCTGCGTCCTGCTCCTGCTCGCCTTCCGCTCCGTCGGCATCCCGCTCAAGGCCGCCGTGATGAACGTCGCCGCCGTCGCCTCCGCGTTCGGGATCGTCGTCGCGATCTTCCAGTGGGGCTGGGGGAGCGAGCTGCTCGGGCTCGGTGCGGCCGGGCCCATCGAGCCCTTCCTGCCCGTGATCATGGTCTCCGTCCTCTTCGGGCTCTCCATGGACTACCAGGTCTTCCTGGTCAGCCGGATGTACGAGGAGTGGCTGGAGACCGGCGACAACCGGCGGGCCGTGCGGGTCGGCCTCGCCGAGACCAGCCGCGTGATCAACTCCGCGGCCGTGATCATGATTTCGGTCTTCCTCGCCTTCGTCCTCAGCGGCGACCGCGTCATCGCGATGTTCGGCATCGCCCTCGCGGCGGCCGTCGCGCTCGACGCCTTCGTCCTGCGGACCCTGCTCGTGCCCGCCCTCATGCACCTGCTCGGCGGCGCCAACTGGTGGCTGCCGAAAGGCCTCGACCGCGTGCTGCCCCGCATCAGCATCGAGCCCCCCGAATGTCGCTCGAATGTGCGCGACGGGCGTGCGAAGATCCCCGGGCGTCGGGACACAGACGCGGACGCTAGTGGGCTGAAGGAGCGGGATGTTCGCGATATCGCTGGCCGAGGGCGCTGAGCTGCGGCCGATCGAACCGTGGCAGGCGGCGGAGTTCATCGAGCACGTCGACCGGGCGCGTGAGTACGCCGGGCCGTGGGTGCCCTTGACCGTGGCCGTGAAGGACCTGGAGACGGCGCGGAGCTTCCTGCGCACGTACGCGGAGAAGGCGGCCTCCGACACCGGGCGCCTCTACGGCATCTGGCTCGACGGCACACTCGTCGGCGGCGTCCTCTTCCGGATCTTCGACACGAGCACCGACTGCTGCGAGATCGGCGTCTGGCTCGAACCGTCGGCCACCGGGCGCGGGCTCGTGAACAAGGCCTCGCGGACCCTCATCGACTGGGCGGTCGAACAGCGCGGCATGCACCGCGTGGAGTGGCTGGTCTCGTCCCGCAACGACCGCAGCAAGGTCACCGCCCAGCGGCTCGGCTTCACCAAGGACGGCGTGCTGCGGGAGAGCTTCCCCTGGCAGGGGGTGCGGCACGACATGGAGGTCTGGTCCGTCCTCGCTCCGGAGTGGCGGGCGGCGAGGGACGCGGCCTCGCCCGCGGACGCGTGGGCTGAGACGGCTCGTTAAGACAGCTCTCAGACTCCGTCCGTACGGTGCGGCGCATGGGTACTGAGACGAAGGACGCGGCCGGGGCCAAGGATGCCGCCGGGACCGAGGAAGTGACCGGGGCCGAAGAAGTGACCGGGACCGAGGAGCCGGCGCCGGCGAAGGCGTCCAAGGTCGACGTCACGAAGGACGCGGAGGGCACCGGGGACGGCACCGACGCCGCGGCCGACGCGGAGCTGACCGACGAGGAGGACGACGACATCGAGGCGGCCGACGCCTCAGCGGCAGGGCCCGTCACGTCCGCCGGGGTCGGCCAGGGCGCGGGCGCCGTCGTCTCCGTCGCGCTCGGCGTCATCGGCCTCTCCGGCGGCTGGCTCGGCACGGTCGCCGCGGCCCGCGAGAACCTCTACGGGCAGATGGAGACCTCGCAGACGGCAGGCGCCGCCAAGACGATCGAGGCCCTGTACGGCGACTCGTGGAAGGCGACCGCGCTGATCGCGGGCGTCTTCGCGCTCGCCGCCCTGATCGCCGGTTTCGTGGTCCTGGTCAGGCCCGCCTTCGGCGCCCCCGGCCAGGAGCAGGCGCCCTGGATCAAGTCCGTGGCGTGGGCGGGTGTCGTGCTCGGCGTGATCGGGCTGATCCTCGCCGTCGCCAAGTACTCGGACCTGCTGCTCTCCCTCCCGTCGGCACCTTCCTGAGGCATCGCGTACGTAGACAGGGCAGGGGTAAGGCAGGGGCGGGTCAGGGGCTAAGGCCCCCGGCCCGCCCCTCGTCGTACCTAAGGCCCCCGGCCCCCCGGAGATCCGCAACTCGACCGATGTGGGGGACCCCCCTGGGAGACGAGAGTGGAGTCATCGCAGAGAGCGATGGCACCACCCGCCACTGAGAGAACACAGGCTCAGAGAACCCGAGGGGCAGAAGATGTTCGAGTACGAGATGCACCAGATGCGCGCCGCCGACCTCGTCCGGGAGGCCGACCGCCGCCGCCTGATCCGCGAGGCCCGCGGCAACCGCGCCGCCGCCCGCCGCTCCGGCCGCGACAAAACGGAAGGGCGGGTGAGCGCGCCCCTGTGGAAGTCCCGCTTCACACGGGCCGCCTGAGGTGAACGGGCCCGCCCCGGCGTCCGCACCGCACCCGCGCGGTCGGACGCCGGGGGCCCCGCGGCGGCCGAAAAGGCCCCTGGCCTGGACCACCGCACCGAAATTGACCGCCCCGACCTCCCCACACTGTGCGATGCTCGCGGGCGTGCAGACCAGGTCCGTCAGTCCCGTGTTCGTCGGCCGCGCCGACGAACTGGCCATACTGAACGAAGCGCTCGACCGTGCCACGGGCACCCCGCTCTCAGGAGCCGGGGCCCCGGGCACGGGCGAGCCGCAGGCGTTGTTGCTCGGCGGTGAGGCAGGCGTCGGCAAGACCCGCCTCATCGAGGAGTTCACCGAAGCCGCCGAGAAGCGGGGCGCCGTCGTCGCGCTCGGCGGCTGCGTGGAGATCGGCGCCGACGGCCTGCCGTTCGCCCCCTTCTCCACCGCCCTGCGCGCCCTGCGCCGCCAACTGCCCGACGAACTGGCCGCCGCAGCGGCGGGGCAGGAGGAGGAACTCGCCCGGCTCCTGCCCGAACTGGCCGGCGCGGCCCCGCGCCCCACCGGCCCCGGCGGCAGATCCGACGAACAGGACATGGCACGGCTCTTCGAGCTGACCGCCCGCCTCCTGGAACGCCTCTCCCGCGAACGCACGGTCGTCGTCGCCCTGGAGGACCTGCACTGGGCCGACGCCTCCACCCGCCACCTCCTCGCCTACCTCTTCCGCACCCTGCGCGGCGGCCGCCTCGTCCTCCTCGCCACCTACCGCGCCGACGACATCCACCGCCGCCACCCGCTGCGCCCCCTGCTCGCCGAACTCGACCGGCTGCGCACGGTGCGGCGCCTGGAACTCGGCCGCTTCAGCAGGGACGAAGTCGCCCGCCAGATGGCCGGGATATTCGCCGCCGAGCCCGAACAGTCCCTGGTGGACGAGGTATTCGACCGATCCGACGGCAACGCCTTCTTCGTCGAGGAACTCGCCGTCGCCACCCACGGCGGCAGCTGCGCGGGCCTCACCGACTCGCTGCGCGACCTGCTCCTCGTACGCGTCGAGGAACTGCCCGAGGACACCCAGCGCGTGGCACGGATCGTCGCGGAGGGCGGCTCCACCGTCGAGTACGAACTCCTCGCCGAGGTCGCCGGGCTCGGCGAGGACGACCTGATCGAGGCGTTGCGGGCCGCCGTCGGCGCCAACATCCTGCTCGCCTCGCCCGAGGGCGACGGCTACCGCTTCCGGCACTCCCTGGTCCGCGAGGCCATCAGCGACGACCTGCTGCCCGGCGAACGCTCCCGCATCAACCGCCGCTTCGCCGAGGCCCTGGAGGCCGACCCCGGCCTCGTCGCCGCCGACCAGCGCGCCGCCCGCCTCGCCACCTACTGGTACTACGCGCACGACGCGGCCAAGGCCCTGCCCGCCGTCCTCAGAGCCTCCGTCGAGGCCCGCCACCGGCACGCCTACGCCGAGCAACTGCGCCTCCTGGAACGGGCGATGGAGCTGTGGGACGACGCCCCCGACGGCGTCCGCGCGGAACTGCGCCCCGCCGACTACGTCGAGGGCTACCCCGACTGCGACAGCTGCGACCCCACCACCGCCCCGCTGAGCTATCTGGACCTGATGGCCGAGGCCACCGTCGCCGGACGGCTCTGCGGCGAACGCGACCGCGCCCTGAAGAGCACCAAGCGCGCCCTGCGCCTCCTGGAGGGCGAGGACGCCCCCCTGCGCTCCGCCTGGTTCTGGGTCCAGCGCTCCCGCCTCGTCTCCACCCTCGGCCGCGGCGACGGCTGGGCCGAGATCGCCAAGGCCCAGGAGCTGATGCGCGGCCTGCCGCCCTCCGAAGTGCACGCGGACGTACTCGTCCACCGCGCCTCCTGGGGGATGCTGCACGACCCGGGCCCCGACACCATGGCCGCAGCCGAACGCGCGGTCGAGTACGCCCGCATGGTCAAGGCCGACACCATCGAGCTGAACGCCCGCCTCACCCGCGGCAACCTCCTCATAGAAGCGGGCGACCCGGAGACCGGCCTCGCCGAGATGTACGAGGTCAGGGACCGCGTCGTCGAACAGGGCCTGGTCGCCGACCTCAGCCGCGCCCACATCAACCTCCCCTCCGCCCTCGAAGGGGTCGGCCGTTCCGCCGAGGCCGTGAAGGTCGCGATGGAGGGCATCGAGTTCTGCCGGAAATACGGCCTGATGGACACCGAGGGCTGGGTCTGGGCCAACGCCTGCGAGTCCTTCCTCTCCCTCGGCCGCTGGGAGGAGGCCACCGAGGCCGCCGTCCAGACCCAGCGCTGCGTACAGAGTTCAAAGCCGCGGGGCTCCGCCGAGCAGTGCATGGCGCGCATGGCCCTCTGCCGCGGCGACCACGACGCCGCGACCCGCCACCTCCAGGCCGCCCACCACCACTACGGCACCCACGACCCGCAGCCGCAGTACACCCTGCCGCTGGCCCGCATCGCCGTCGGCATCGCCGCGGCAGAGGGCCGCGTCCTGGACGGCCGCGCCGAGGTCGAACGCCACCTCGCCTCCGGGCTCCCCTTCGGCACCTACCGGCACGGCTGGCCGCTGCTGCTCGCCGCCGCCGCGATGGAGGCCGACGCCCGCGGCCTGCCCGCCGCCGAGGAAGGCCGCCCCGCCGCCCTCGCACGCATCCGCGCGGTGACCAAGTCCCTCGCCACGCCGATCCCGCTCTGGCGCGCCTACGACGCGTGGACCCGCGCCGAACTGCTGCGCGCCGAGGGCCGCGACGGCCCCGCCGACTGGACCGCCGTGGTCACCGCCGTCGAACCCCTGGACCGGCCCTACGAACTCGCCCTCGCCCGCCTGCGCCTCGCCGAGGCGCTCCTCGCCCCGGACGGCACCGACCGCGACCGCGCCGCCCACCTGCTGCGCCAAGCGGCCGAGGAGGCCGAGCGGCTGGGTGCGCGGCCCCTCACCGAGTCGATCACCGGGCTCGCCCAGCGGGCCCGCCTCACCCTGCACCCCGCCGAGGGCACACCCGCCCCCGCCGCCCCGGCCGACCCCGCCGAGGCGCTCGGTCTGACCAGCCGGGAGCGGGACGTCCTGCGCCTGGTGGCGGTGGGCCGCAGCAACCGCCAGATCGCCGAGGAGCTGTTCATCTCCCCGAAGACGGCGAGCGTCCACGTCTCCAACATCCTCGCCAAGCTCTCCGTCACCGGCCGGGGCGAGGCCGCCGCCCTGGCCCACCGGCTGCGGCTCTTCCCGCCCGCGAGCCGCGGCTGACCTGCGCCTCTTCGCTCCCGGCCCGTTTCGTGGGGCCTCACTTACGCTTGACGGCAGGAACTCGGCCCCAGGGAGGCGCAGTGTTCAACGCGATAGAGGCTCTGTTCGCACCGGGGCGCAAGCACACCGACGACGAGCAAAAGCGTCTGGAGATGACCCGCGTCGACCTCGCCGACGGTGACCCCGGGCGGGGGCCGATAGACCTGACGTCGGGCAAGGTGGTCGTGCGCCCAGCCGTGCGCCCCCCGGTCCCGTCGCCCCGCGGCGACGAGGGTTCTGGTTCCGACGAGGCCTCTGGTTCCGACGAGGGTTCTGGTTCGGATGAGGCGCCGCGTTCCCGCGACGCCGACGGCTGACCTACTTGACCTCCACCTCCAGGATCTTGTCGTCCCCCTTCTCGGGAGTCCCCCGCGAGTCCGTCTCGTTCGTGACCAGCCACAGCTTGTCGCCGCCCGCCGCGAGCACCGTGCGCAGCCGGCCGTGGTCGCCCTTCAGGAAGGCCTGCGGCTTCGGATCGCCCGCCACGCCCCGGACCGGGACGCGCCACAGCCGCTCGCCGCGCAGCCCCGCCATCCAGACCGAGCCCTCGGCGTAGGCGACGCCGCTCGGTGACGCCTCGGCGGTGCGCCACTGGGCGACCGGGTCGCGGAAGCCCTCCTCGCCCGCCTTGCCCTCGGCCTTCGGCCAGCCGTAGTTCTCCCCGGCCTTGATCTCGTTCAGCTCGTCCCAGGTGTCCTGGCCGAACTCCGAGGCCCACAGCCTCTTCTGCTCGTCCCAGGCGAGGCCCTGCACATTGCGGTGGCCCAGCGAATACACGGGCGAGCCCTCGAAGGGGTTGTCGGGGGCGGGCTCCCCGTCCGGGGTCAGCCGCAGGATCTTGCCGCCCAGAGACTTCTTGTCCTGCGAGAGGCCCGTCTCGCCCGTCTCGCCCGCGCCCGCGTACAGCATCTTGTCGGGGCCGAAGGCGATCCGGCCACCGTTGTGGATCATGCCTTTGGGGATGCCCTTGAAGACCGTGTCGGGCGCGCCGAGCTGCTCCCCGGAGGGCTTCTTCTCGTCGTACAGCATGCGGGCGACGCGGTTGTCGGACTCCGTCGTGAAGTACGCGTACACCATGTGGTCCGAGGCGTACGAGGGGGAGAGCGCGAGGCCCATCAGGCCTCCCTCGCCGCCGGGGGAGACGCCGGGCACCTCGCCCAGCTCCGTCTTCTTGCCCGTCGTGCCGTCGACACGGGTGATCGTGCCCTCGTCGCGCGAGGAGACCAGGAGGTCCCCGCCGGGCAGCGCGGCGAGGCCCCAGGGGGACTTGAGGCCGGTGGTGAGGGTGCGGGTGACCTTCGCCGAGCCCTTCTGCGGCGGGGGCTCGGCGCCCGGCTTCCCGGTGGGGGACTCGCTCGCGCTCTCCCTCTTCGAGGGGCTCTCGCGGTTGTCCGGCTCGTCCGAGCCGCCGGACGAACATCCGGCCGCGAGGGCCAGGACGACGGCGGTCAACACGGCCGTGACTACAGGTCGTTGCACGATCAGGATCCCTTCGACGCAGCGCTTCTCCTGTTCATACAGCGCTTGTCCTGTTCATACACCGCCCGCGCCCCGCGCGCTCAGTCCCACGACCCCAACGCCGCCGGCAGCGCGTCGATCTCCGCCAGGTCCACCCCGGTCAGCCGCACCGCCGCCGCCCCGGCGTTCTCCACCGCCCAGCGCTCCCGCTTGGCCCCCGGTATCGGTACCACATGCCGTCCCTGGGCGAGCACCCACGCCAGCGCGATCTGCGCGGGCGTCGCCCCGTGCCGTTCCGCCACCCGGCGCAGCCCCACCACGAGCGGCTGGTTGGCCGCCATCATCTCGGCGGTGAAGCGGGGGTGCCGGGCCCGCAGATCGTCCGGTTCGAAGCCCTGGCCGGGCGTCAGCGTCCCGGTGAGGAAACCATTCCCCAGCGGCATCGCCGCGAGGAAGCCCACCCCGCGCGCCACGCACCACGGCAGCAGCGCCTCCAGCGCCTCCGGCGACCACACCGACAGCTCGGCCTCCACCGCGCTCACCGGAAAGACCTGCTGCACCCGCTCCAGCTGCCGCAGCGTCACATCATGCAGCCCGGACCCGGTCCCAGGCCCTGGATTCGCCCCGGGCCGCCCCGGCGCCGCACGCCGTCGAGCCCGGGCGCCTACCGCGCAGAGCCCAAGAGCCCGCACCTTCCCGGCGGCGACCAGCTCGGCCATCGCGCCCCACGTCTCCTCGATGGGCACCTCGGGGTCGGCGCGATGCAGCTGGTACAGGTCTATCGTCTCGGTCTGGAGGCGCCGCAGCGAGGCGTCGCAGGCCCGCTTCACATAGCCGGGGCGGCCGTTGGCGACGATGTGCTGCTCACCCACGAGCAGCCCGCACTTCGTCGACACGAACGCCTCCCCGCGCCGCTCCTTGAGCACCCGGCCGACCAGCAGCTCATTGGTGAACGGCCCGTACATGTCCGCGGTGTCCAGCAGCGTCACCCCCGGGCCGGCGGCACCCGTGGCGTCCAACGCGGCGTGCACGGTGCGCAGCGACGCGTCGCCGCGCTGCCGCGACCCGGTGTACGCCCAGGTCATCGGCATGCAGCCGAGTCCGACGGCACCCACTTCGAGCGCCCCCGCGCCGATCGTCCTGCGCTCCACCTGGCCGTACCCTCCCACTCCTCGTCCGGAGATCACCCAAACTAACCGCTGCCTTCCCGGGCCCCGGGCGCGGCCTCCCCGCGGCCCCATGTGAGCTGGTCGTATTAGCCTCCAGAGCATGACGACAGATGTATGGCTTCCGTTCGAAGCGGACGAGATCGACGGCTTGCCCGAGGCGTCTGGGGCGGGCCTCAACTACCGCTACTGGGACGGTGGTCCGGACTTCCCCGCGGACCCGGCCGACTGCGTCTTCTACGTGGTGCCCTATCTGAAGAGCGCCGAGGTCTCCGTGCGCCCCCTGCCCGCGATGACGTCACTGCGCGTCGTGCAGACGCTGACGGCGGGCATCGACCACATGGACTCGGGGCTCGGGTTCCTCGCGCCGGGTGTGCGGTTGTGCAACGCGCGCGGAGTGCACGAGGCGAGCACCGCCGAGCTGGCCCTCGGGCTGATCCTGGCGTCGCTGCGGGGCATTCCGGGCTTCGTCGAGGGGCAGCGGCGTCAGGAGTGGCGCTCGGGGTTCTATCCGGCGCTCGCCGACAAGTCCGTGCTCATCGTGGGTTACGGCTCGGTCGGTTCGGCCATCGAGGACAGGCTCGCCCCCTTCGAATGTGCGCGGGTGGCGCGCGTCGCGCGCTCTGCCCGTGCCACGGAGCGCGGCCCCGTGCACCCGCTCGCCGAACTGCCGGCCCTGCTGCCCGACGCCGACGTCGTCGTGGTCTCGACGCCCCTCACCGAGGACACCCGCGGCCTGGTGGGCGCCGGGTTCCTGGCCCGCATGAAGGACGGCGCGCTGCTCGTGAACGTCGGCCGCGGCCCCGTGGTCGACACCGACGCCCTCGTCGCCGAACTGACGTCCGGGCGCATCACCGCCGCACTCGACGTGACCGACCCGGAACCGCTGCCCGCGGGTCATCCCTTGTGGCACGCTCCAGGAGTGCTCATCAGCCCGCACGTGGGCGGCTCCTCGTCCGCGTACCTGCCCCGCGCCCGCCGTCTGCTCGCCGCGCAACTGACCAGATACGCCGCCGGAAAGCCCCTCGACAACGTCGTCCGGATCACCGGCAGTTGATCGCCCGGAGCCGTTTTGCGCACGCTCCGCACTCGAATGCGTGCGCCCCGTGTCCACTTCACCCTTGATCGTCACGGAGCGTAGAGAGGCTATGTCCCTGAGTGACGACCCTGGTGTATCGTCCCGACAGGGGACGCGCCGTGGACCATGCGGCGCCGGGGACGAGAGATCAGACTGCGAGGGGGGCGACGGGCGATGTATGGCCTATGGGCGGACGATCCGACGCGGCGGGACAGTCGCCGCCGACTCCCGCGCACACCGATCCACGGACATGGGGACGGGCACGGCGGGAGCCCCACGAGCGGGCGTCACCGCCCCCCGAAGCGACGGTACGGGCCCGGTCGGTGCCCGTACCGCACGGACACGGGGGCGGCGCGGACCAGGGACCTCCGGTGAGCGCCCCGCCGGCCACCACCGTCCTCGAAGCGGGCCTGCCCGCGGCGCCGCCGCCCCCGAGGACGCCGTCGGCCCGCCGCCCCCTGCCGGGTGGCCGCGGCCTCACCTCCCAGCTCGCACTGCTGCTCATCTGCGGTGCGTACGCCCTGGGCTCCGCGCTCGGCTGGGGTTCTGACCGACTCGCCCTGATCATGGGCGACTTCGGTCTCAGCATCGCCGCCGCGGCCGCCGCGGTCTCCTGCTTCTGCTACTCCCGCACGCGCCGCAGTCGCTTTCGACCCGCGTGGCTGCTCTTCGCGTTCTCCTCCGCCATGGCGGCCCTCGGCAACGGCGTGTGGGGGTGGTACGAAGTCGTGCTCGACCAGAAGGTGCCGAGCCCCGGCCTCGCCGACCTGTTCTTCCTGTGCTTCGCGCCGCCCGCCATCATCGGCCTGCTCGTGCTCGCCAAGCGGCCGGTGACCAAGGCGGGCTGGGGCTGCCTCGCCCTCGACTCCTGGCTGATCGGGGGCTCGCTCCTCACGCTCTCCTGGAGCCTCGCCCTCACGCACAACGCGCAGTTCCAGGGGCGCTCCGTCGCCCACGCCGCGTACTCGCTCGCCTATCCGCTCCTCGACATCGCGCTGGTCAGCATGGTCCTCGCGCTACACTTCAGAAGGTCGTCCGCCAACCGCACCGCGGTGAACACCGCGATCGGCGCGCTGGCCCTGACCGTGATGTGCGACGCGCTGTTCACCTCGCCGCTGCTGCACAACACCTACAGCTCCGGCCAGCTCCTCGACGCCGGGTGGTTCGCGGGCTCGCTGCTCCTGGCGTACGCCCCCTGGGCCGCGCCGTGGCACGCGGGCGAGGGAGGGGACCAGGACCACGCGCGCGTGGCGGCCGACAGCGACCCGGTGGAGGCGCGATCCGCGACCACCCGGCCGATCGCCGGATCTCTGGCGGCCCTGACGCCGTATCTCGCCGCCGCCGTCTGCACCCTGGGGATCCTCTACAACGTCCTCAGCGGCCGCAGCGTCGACCGCGTCGTGCTCTTCACGGCGGGCACCGTCGTACTCGCCCTCGTCGCGCGCCAGGGCATCATGCTCCTGGACAACATCACCCTCACCCAGGAGCTGGCCCAGAAGGAGAACCACTTCCGCTCCCTGGTCCAGGGTTCGAGCGACGTCATCATGATCGCCGCGCCGAACGGCATCCTGCGCTACGTGAGCCCGGCCGCCGCCGGGGTCTACGGCCGCGATGCCGAGGAGCTGGTCGGCTCCGAACTAGCCTCGCTCATACACCCGGAGGACCTCGGCCGGGTCGTCCACGAGGTCCGCAGGTTCCTCGCCGCCAGCCCCGTCGAAGAGACCACCACCCGCATCGAATGCCGCTTCCGGTCCGGCAACGGCGACTGGCTGAACGTGGAATCCACCGTCAACCGCCACCACGGCGGCCTCATCTTCAACAGCAGGGACGTCACCGAACGGGTCCGCCTCCAGGCGCAGTTGCAGCACAACGCCGAGCATGACCCGCTCACCGACCTGCCCAACCGCGCCCTGTTCACCCGGCGCGTCAGCCAGGCGCTGACCGGCCGCAGAGTGACCGACCGCGGCACGGCCGTGCTCTTCATCGACCTCGACGGCTTCAAGGCCGTCAACGACACCATCGGCCACCAGGCCGGTGACGAACTGCTCATCCAGGCGGCGCGCAGACTTCAGGAGGCGGTGCGTTCGGGCGACACCGCCTCCCGGCTCGGCGGCGATGAGTTCGCGGCTCTCATCGTCGGCGACGGCACAAGGGACCAGGCCGCCAGGGAACAGCACATCTACGAACTCGCCGACCGGCTGAGAATCACCCTCTCCCAGCCCTACGCCATCGACGGCAACGACGTGCGCGTCGCGGCCTCCATCGGCGTGGCCTTCGCCGAACCGGGCATCGGAGCGGGCGAGCTGCTGCGCAACGCCGACCTCGCGATGTACCGCGCCAAGGCCGCGGGCAAGGGCCGCGTCGAGCTGTACGCCCCCCAGATGCAGGCCGACGTCGTCCGCAAGGCGGAGCTGGCCACCCGGCTGCGCTCGGCCCTGCACGACGGTGAGTTCGCGCTGCTCCACCAGCCCGTCGTCTCCCTCGACGACGGCCGGATCACGGCGGTCGCCGCGCAGGCCCGCTGGCGCTCGGCGCAGGGCATCCTCTTCACGCCCGCCGAGTTCCTGCGGGTCTCCGAGGCCGGGGGCGGCAGGGACGGCGGGAACGGCAAGGAGGGCGACCGCGCGGCCGAGCTGGGCCGCTGGATGCTCGAAGCGGCCGTCGAGCAGGCCGCCGAGCGCGGCCGCAACGGCCACGCGGTGCCGGTGACCGTCCGCATGAGCGCCCGGCGCCTCCTGGACCGCTCCATGCCCCTCGGCTCCATCGAGGCGCTCCTGACCCGGCACGGGCTGCCCTCCGGAGGGCTCATCATCGAGCTGGCCGACAGCGACCCCCGGGTCTCCCTGGACGAGCTGGAGCGCCGTCTCACGGCCCTGCGCAGACTCGGCGTACGGATCGCCCTCGACGGCTTCGGCAGCGGCTACGCGGCGATCACGGCGCTGCGCCGGCTCCCGGTCGACGTACTGAAGCTGGACCGCGGCCTGGTCGAGGGCGTCGTCGAGTCCGCGCGGCTGAACAAGATCACCGCGGGGCTGCTGCGCATCGCGAACGACCTCGGTCTCGTCTCCGTGGCCGACGGCGTCGACCTGCCCGAACAGGTGCTCGCCCTGCGCGCCATGGGCTGCACGCACGGGCAGGGCGTCGCGTTCTCCGGGCCGCTCGACGAGTACCGGCTGCGCAGGGCGCTCGCGCTCGGCGAGTACCCCGTACCGCGCGGCCCGGCCGAGCCGGTCCTCGCGGGCGGGCCTTCGGGGACGTACGCGACAGGGTCCGCGGCGACGTACGCGACGGGGTCCTCGGCGGCGTACACGGCGGGTGCCCCCGGGGCCTACGCGAGCGGGCCCCCGGGGGCGTACGCCAGTGCGCCTCCCGGGACGTATCTGGGCAGCCCCTCGTCCTACGCCCGTTCACATAATGAGACCCCCATCCCACCTACTTGACAGGCACTGCGTGCCGGGGGGAGGGTCAATGCCATGCGCACCCGAATTCTCGTACTTGGAAAGCGCGTCGGCTGAAGCTGGGACCTACCGGTCCGAAGACCGGATCCCCAGCGACCGCACCCGGCGCGCTCCCCTCGCTTGCCTCACGGCACGAGGGGTTTTTTGTTGCACTGGCACCCGCCAAAACCCTGCGAAACCCCCGCGAAAACCCTCAGCTTCGAGAAGAGAATGCCGATGACCGAGCAGGCCACCGGGGCCCACCATCCGCAGCCGCGGCCCCGATCCTCAGGACAGCAGTCCGCCCCCGTCGAGCACGTCACGGGCGCGCAGTCCCTCATTCGTTCTCTCGAGGAAGTCGGGGCCGACACGGTGTTCGGCATCCCCGGCGGCGCCATCCTTCCCGCGTACGACCCGATGATGGACTCCACCCGGGTCCGCCACGTCCTGGTCCGCCACGAGCAGGGCGCGGGCCACGCCGCCACCGGGTACGCCCAGGCCACCGGCAAGGTCGGCGTCTGCATGGCGACGAGCGGCCCCGGCGCCACCAACCTCGTCACGCCGATCGCCGACGCCCACATGGACTCCGTCCCGATGGTCGCGATCACGGGGCAGGTGGCCTCCAAGGCGATCGGCACGGACGCCTTCCAGGAGGCGGACATCGTCGGCATCACGATGCCCATCACCAAGCACAACTTCCTGGTCACCAAGGCCGAGGACATCCCGCGCACCATCGCCGAGGCCTTCCACATCGCCTCGACGGGCCGCCCGGGCCCGGTCCTCGTGGACATCGCGAAGGACGCGCTCCAGGCGCAGACGACGTTCTCCTGGCCGCCGCAGCAGGACCTGCCCGGCTACCGGCCGGTGACCAAGCCGCACGCCAAGCAGATCCGCGAGGCCGCCAAGCTCATCACCGCGGCCAGGCGCCCGGTCCTGTACGTCGGCGGCGGCGTCCTCAAGGCCCGGGCCACCGCCGAGCTGAAGGTCCTCGCCGAGCTGACCGGAGCGCCCGTCACCACCACCCTGATGGCGCTCGGCGCCTTCCCCGACAGCCACCCGCTGCACGTGGGAATGCCGGGCATGCACGGTGCGGTCACCGCCGTCACCGCGCTGCAGAAGGCCGACCTGATCGTCGCCCTCGGTGCCCGCTTCGACGACCGCGTCACCGGCAAGCTGGACAGCTTCGCCCCCTTCGCGAAGATCGTCCACGCCGACATCGACCCGGCCGAGATCGGCAAGAACCGCGCCGCCGACGTGCCGATCGTCGGCGACGCCCGCGAGGTCATCGCCGACCTCGTCCAGGCCGTCCAGGCCGAGCACACCGAGGGCCACACCGGCGACTACTCCGCCTGGTGGAACGACCTCAACCGCTGGCGCGAGACCTACCCCCTCGGCTACACCCAGCCGGAGGACGGCTCGCTCTCCCCGCAGCAGGTCATCGAGCGCGTCGGCCAGCTGGCCCCGGAGGACACGATCTTCGCGGCGGGCGTCGGCCAGCACCAGATGTGGGCCGCGCACTTCATCCAGTACGACAAGCCGGCGACCTGGCTCAACTCCGGCGGCGCCGGGACGATGGGCTACGCGGTCCCGGCCGCGATGGGCGCCAAGGCCGGCCAGCCCGGCCGCACGGTCTGGGCGATCGACGGCGACGGCTGCTTCCAGATGACCAATCAGGAGCTGACCACCTGCGCCCTGAACAACATCCCGATCAAGGTCGCCATCATCAACAACGGCGCCCTCGGGATGGTCCGCCAGTGGCAGACGCTCTTCTACAACCAGCGTTACTCCAACACCGTCCTGCACAGCGGCCCCGAGGACATCGGTCCCAACAAGGGCACCCGCGTCCCGGACTTCGTGAAGCTCTCCGAGGCCATGGGCTGTGTGGCGCTGCGCTGTGAGCGCCCCGAGGACCTGGACAAGGTCATCGCCGAGGCCAACGCCATCAACGACCGCCCGGTCGTCGTCGACTTCATCGTCCACGAGGACGCCCAGGTCTGGCCGATGGTCGCCGCCGGCACCTCGAACGACGAGGTCATGGCCGCCCGCGGGGTCCGCCCCGACTTCGGCGACAACGAAGACGACTGAGACCGAGAGCGAAAGAGAGACCACGAGCCATGTCCACCAAGCACACGCTCTCCGTCCTGGTCGAGAACAAGCCCGGCGTCCTCGCCCGGATCACCGCCCTGTTCTCCCGCCGCGGCTTCAACATCGACTCGCTCGCCGTGGGTGTCACCGAGCACGCCGACATCTCGCGCATCACCATCGTGGTGAACGTTGAGGAGCTGCCGCTCGAACAGGTCACCAAGCAGCTCAACAAGCTCGTCAACGTCCTGAAGATCGTCGAACTGGAGCCGGGCGCCGCAGTGGCGCGCGAACTGGTCCTGGCGAAGGTCCGCGCCGACAACGAGACCCGCTCCCAGATCGTCGAGATCGTCCAGCTCTTCCGCGCCAAGACCGTGGACGTCTCCCCGGAGGCCGTCACCATCGAGGCGACCGGCAGCAGCGACAAGCTGGAGGCCATGCTCAAGATGCTGGAGCCCTACGGCATCAAGGAGCTTGTCCAGTCCGGCACCATCGCCATCGGCCGCGGCTCCCGCTCCATCACGGACCGCAGCCTGCGGGCGCTCGACCGCAGCGCCTGACCCCGGGCTCCCGGTACCCCTCTCGGATACCGAGACCCATGAACTTCCCTCACTGAGCCCGCCGTACGGTGGGACGCAACACCCGCACACATAGGAGATTCCCAGTGGCCGAGCTGTTCTACGACGACGACGCCGACCTGTCCATCATCCAGGGCCGCAAGGTCGCGGTCATCGGCTACGGCAGCCAGGGCCACGCCCACGCGCTGTCGCTGCGCGACTCGGGTGTCGACGTCCGCGTCGGTCTGCACGAGGGCTCCAAGTCCAAGGCCAAGGCCGAGGAGCAGGGCCTGCGGGTCGTCACCCCCGCCGAGGCGGCGGCCGAGGCCGACGTCATCATGATCCTGGTGCCGGACCCGATCCAGGCCCAGGTCTACGAGGAGTCCATCAAGGACAACCTCAAGGACGGCGACGCCCTGTTCTTCGGCCACGGCCTGAACATCCGCTTCGGCTTCATCAAGGCCCCCGAGGGCGTCGACGTCTGCATGGTCGCGCCCAAGGGCCCGGGCCACCTCGTCCGTCGTCAGTACGAGGAGGGCCGCGGCGTTCCGTGTATCGCGGCCGTCGAGCAGGACGCGACCGGCAACGGCTTCCCGCTGGCCCTCTCGTACGCCAAGGGCATCGGCGGCACGCGCGCGGGCGTCATCAAGACGACCTTCACCGAGGAGACCGAGACCGACCTCTTCGGCGAGCAGGCCGTGCTCTGCGGCGGTACCGCCGCGCTGGTCAAGGCGGGCTTCGAGACGCTGACCGAGGCGGGCTACCAGCCGGAGATCGCGTACTTCGAGTGCCTCCACGAGCTGAAGCTGATCGTGGACCTCATGTACGAGGGCGGCCTGGAGAAGATGCGCTGGTCGGTCTCCGAGACCGCCGAGTGGGGCGACTACATCACCGGCCCGCGGATCATCACGGACGCCACCAAGGCCGAGATGAAGAAGGTCCTGACGGAGATCCAGGACGGCACGTTCGCCCAGCAGTGGATGGATGAGTACCACGGCGGTCTGAAGAAGTACAACGAGTACAAGTCGCAGGACGAGAACCACCTGCTGGAGACCACGGGCAAGGAGCTGCGCAAGCTCATGTCCTGGGTCAACGAGGAGGCCTAGTCCGCGCCGGGTCCGGGGCACCGCCTCGGGGCTCCGCCCCGGACCCGCTCCTCAAACGCCGGAGGGCTGATTCCTGGCTTCCGTCGTTGTCCAACCCGTCCAGCCACGGACGGGTGATCCTTCCGTAGAGGCGCGTGCCGAGGGCTGCGGCGCCACTATGCTTCTGTTCAACATTCGCGTCGGGCCCACAGCGTCGTGCGTCTTCCACGCGGCAAGCACCCTCCACCGCCTGCGGCCGTCGGGACGGCCGTCCGCAATGGACTTGTGAGGACTCACGTGAGCACTGCTGCCACCGGCAAACCCGTCGTACTCATCGCTGAAGAGCTGTCGCCCGCCACCGTCGACGCCCTGGGCCCGGACTTCGAGATCCGGCAGTGCAACGGCGCGGACCGCGCCGAGCTGCTGCCCGCGATCGCCGACGTCGACGCGATCCTGGTCCGCTCCGCGACCAAGGTCGACGCCGAGGCCATCGCCGCCGCCAGGAAGCTGAAGGTCGTCGCCCGCGCGGGCGTCGGCCTGGACAACGTGGACGTGTCCGCCGCCACCAAGGCCGGCGTGATGGTCGTCAACGCCCCGACGTCGAACATCGTCACGGCCGCCGAGCTGGCCTGCGGCCTGCTCCTGGCGACCGCGCGCAACATCCCCCAGGCCAACGCCGCCCTGAAGAACGGCGAGTGGAAGCGCTCCAAGTACACGGGCGTCGAGCTTGCCGAGAAGACCCTCGGTGTCGTGGGCCTCGGCCGCATCGGCGCCCTCGTCGCGCAGCGCATGAGCGCCTTCGGCATGAAGGTCGTCGCCTACGACCCGTATGTGCAGCCCGCGCGCGCCGCCCAGATGGGCGTGAAGGTGCTGTCGCTCGACGAGCTGCTCGAGGTCTCCGACTTCATCACCGTCCACCTGCCGAAGACCCCCGAGACGCTCGGTCTCATCGGCGACGAGGCGCTGCACAAGGTCAAGCCGACCGTCCGCATCGTCAACGCCGCGCGCGGCGGGATCGTCGACGAGGAGGCGCTGCACTCCGCCCTCAAGGAGGGCCGCGTCGCGGGCGCCGGTCTGGACGTGTACGCGAAGGAGCCCTGCACGGACTCCCCGCTCTTCCAGTTCGACCAGGTCGTCTGCACCCCGCACCTCGGCGCCTCCACGGACGAGGCGCAGGAGAAGGCGGGCGTCTCCGTCGCCAAGTCGGTGCGCCTCGCGCTCGCCGGTGAGCTGGTGCCGGACGCGGTGAACGTCCAGGGCGGCGTCATCGCCGAGGACGTGCGCCCCGGTCTGCCGCTCGCCGAGAAGCTCGGCCGCATCTTCACCGCGCTCGCCCAGGAGGTCGCGGCCCGCCTCGACGTCGAGGTGTACGGCGAGATCACCCAGCACGACGTGAAGGTGCTCGAACTCTCCGCGCTCAAGGGCGTGTTCGAGGACGTCGTCGACGAGACCGTGAGCTACGTGAACGCGCCGCTCTTCGCCCAGGAGCGCGGCGTCGAGGTGCGTCTGACCACCAGCTCCGAGTCGCCCGACCACCGCAACGTGGTCACCGTGCGCGGCACGCTCTCCGACGGCGAGGAGATCGCGGTCTCCGGCACGCTGGCCGGGCCCAAGCACCTCCAGAAGATCGTCGCCATCGGTGAGTACGACGTGGACCTGGCCCTCGCCGACCACATGGTCGTCCTGCGGTACGCCGACCGCCCGGGTGTCGTCGGCACCGTCGGCCGCGTCCTCGGCGAGGCCGGCATCAACATCGCCGGCATGCAGGTCGCGCGTGCGGACGTCGGCGGAGAGGCGCTTGCGGTTCTCACCGTCGACGACACCGTGCCGCAGTCGGTGCTCACCGAGCTTGCCGAGGAGATCGGCGCGGAGTCCGCGCGTGCGGTGAATCTCGGCGACTAGGGCGGGCTCCCCGAGCGGTTGGCGCCGTCATCACCGGCTCCGCCGAGTTCGTCCTCAAACGCCGGACGGGCTGGATCTGCCTTCGCCGAGTTCGTCGTCACACGCCGGACGGGCTGGATTTGGCTTCGGTGAGTCTGTTCTCTGACGCCGGGTGGGCTGGGTGCTTCTCCAGTTCGCCCGGCGTTTCGTTTTGCCCCGTGTTCGCCCCGCGCAGCGCGCTCGCCGCCAGCGTGGCCGCCGCCACGAGGATCGCCGCCCCCGTCAGCGCGGCGACATGCATGCCGCCGGTGAAGGCCTCGCGGGCCTCGGTCAGGAGTGCGTCCGCCGTGCGGGCGGGCAGATGGTGCGCGGCCGCCACCGCGCCGCCCAGCGTCTCGCGGGCCTGGGCGGGGGCCCAGTCGGGGATCTGGTCGCGGTAGACCGTGTTGCCGATGGAGCCGAGCAGCGCCATGCCCATCGCGCCGCCGAACTCCTGTCCCGTCTCCAGGAGCGAGGACGCGGTGCCCGCCTTCTCGGCCGGGGCGGCGCCGAGCGCCAGATCGGTGAGCTGTGAGCCGACGACGACCGCGCCGCAGGCCAGTACGCCCGCGCCGGCGAGGACGAGCCACAGGGAGTAGGTGCCGGTCAGGAAGAGAAGGGCGTAGCCGCAGGCGGAGAGGGTGAAACCGGCGGCGACGACGTGGGCGCGGTCCATGCCGCGCTGCACGAGTGCCGTGGCGACGGGGGCGGTGACGCCGATGAGGAGCGAGGGCAGCAGCGACCACAGCGCGGCCTCCAGGGCGCTCTTGCCGAGCACCGATTGCAAGTACTGGGTGGTGAAGTACGCCGAACCCATCATCGCGAGCGATGAGACGAGGTGCAGCGAGACGGCGGCGCCGAAGACACGGCCGCGCCCCCGGAAGAGCTCCGGCGAGATCATCGGCGCGGCGGTGGTGCGCTGACGGTGGACGAAGAGGGCGGCGAAGGCGAGGCCGACGCCGACCGAGGCGACGTAGGGGACTTTGACGCCCTCCGTCGGGATCTCCTTGAGGCCCCAGACCAGCGGCAGTACGGCGGCCATCGACAGCGGCACGCTCACCAGGTCGAAGCGGCCGGGCTCCGGGTCCTTGAACTCCGGGATCAGGACGGGCGCGAGGACGAGCAGCAGCACCATCGCGGGCAGGTTGACGAGGAAGACCGAGCCCCACCAGAAGTGCTCGACGAGGACCCCGCTCATCACCGAGCCGAGCGCGATGCCGCCGACCATGACGGCCTGCCACATGCCGATGGCCTTCGCGCGCTGTCCGGCGTCGCGGAACATGTTGCGTACGAGGGCCAGGGTGGACGGCATCAGGGTCGCGCCGCCGATGCCGAGGACCGCACGGGCCGCTATCAGCAGCTCGGCGCTGTTCGCGTACGCGGCGGTGAGCGAGGCCGCGCCGAAGGCGAGGGCACCGAACATGAGCAGCCTGCGGCGGCCGATGCGGTCGCCGAGAGAACCCATCGTGATCAGCAGCCCGGCGAGCACGAACGCGTAGATGTCGAAGATCCACAGCTGCTGCGCGCCGCTCGGCCGCAGATCCGCGCTGACCTCGGGAATGGCGAAGTAGAGGACGGAGACGTCCATGGAGACCAGGAGCAGCGGGAGCATCAGGACGGCGAGGGCGGTCCATTCCTTGCGGGTGGCACGCGGGTTCGTTGGCATGGCGGCAACGGTACGTACGTCTTATACGCTTGTCTAGTACGGCTGTATAGATCGATTGTGTAAGACGGGGGTCTGGGACGCGTGTATGGATCGCGGAGTAGGGTGCCCCGCATGGGACACCGTGAGGATCTGCTCGAAGGGGCCAAGCGCTGCCTGCTGGAGAAGGGGTTCGTGCGCACCACGGCCCGCGACATCGTGAAGGAGTCGGGGGCGAACCTCGGGTCGATCGGCTATCACTACGGCTCGAAGGACGCGCTGTTGGCACAGGCGTACATCGCGCTCATCGAGAACGCGGGGGATGTGGGGGTGCCCGCCGACGGCACCGCCGAGGGCGGTTCGCTGGAGCGGTTCCAGGAGGCGTGGGCGGGCCTTTTGAAGGCCTTCCCCGAGTCCCGCGGGATCTGGCTGCTCACCTTGGAGGTCATCACTCAGGGTGAACGCCTGGCGGAGGTAAGGGAGTTGCTGGTCAAAGCGCAGGGTGAGGGGCGCAGTGGGCTCGCCGCGCAGTTCACCGGCATCGCGGAGAGCGAGCTGCCCGAGGACGTCGTGGAGAGCGAGGGCCGTTTCTACGTCACGCTGCTCAACGGCCTGATGGTCCAGTGGCTCTTCGACCCGGACTCGGCCACCACCGCCGAACAGCTCACGGAGGGGCTGCGGCGGGTGATGGAGCGGGCGCGGGGCGGGGGCGCCTGAGGCGTTCTGCGGGCGCACCCGGGGCCGGCGCGGGTGCGGCTCCGGGTGCGCCGCCGGGTCAGGAGAAGTTGATGCAGGTGACGGGCACGAAGCCCCGGGTGTTGCCGTATACGCCGTAGTACCACTTGTTGCTGCTCTTGCCGCAGAGCCGGTAGGAGTCGCCCGACCACTTCTTGGCCATGTCGCAGAGGTCGCCCCGCTTGCCCTTGGGCCAGAGGCCGAGCGCGGTGCCGTTCACCCTCGGCGTCGAGCGGATCTTCACGCTCTCCTTCGCGGGGACGTTGCTGAAGCCGTTCCCGCAGTCGTGCGCCGCGGCGGCCGCCGTCTTCGGGGCGGAGGGGGACTCGGCCACGGCGACACCGCCCGTGAAGGCGGTGGCGACAAGGGCGGCGGAGGTGACGGCCGGGCCCAGCAGCTTGAATCTCATCGGTGTGCGTTCTCCCCTGTGGAGTGAGGTGTCTGCGGTCGGGAGAGAACGTATCCCGCCATGATCACGACAGCGGGGTTCTGTTGCGGGGTGTTACAGGCGTGACGACTGGTGCTTACAGTCGTGACGACTTCAGGACCATGTGCAGCAGCAGCCGGTCCTCGCCCTCGTCCAAGTCGAGGCCGGTGAGCTGCTCCACCCGCGACAGGCGGTAGTAGAGCGTCTGGCGGTGGATGCCCAACTCCGCCGCCGTGCGGCCCGCTTGGCCCGCGCAGTCGAGGAACACCTCGGCGGTGCGGGCCAGTTCGCGGTGGGCGGGGCTCAGGAGCTGGGCGGCCACCGGGTCGTGCGCCGCCTCCGGGGGCAGGGCCGTCAGGAGGCGGTAGGGGCCCACGTCCGACCACTGTGCCACCGGGCCGAACCGCCGCTCGGCGAGCGCGGCGCGGGCGGCCGCCGACGCCTCCCACCAGGCGGCGCCCAGATCCTCCAGACCGTGCCGGGCCCCGGCGATCCCGGCGGCGGCTCCGGCGGAGGCTCCGGCGGAGGCCGCGGGCGCCGCTCCCCGCGCGGTCTCCAGGAGCCGCGAGGCCGCCGTGCGCGCGGGGGCGAGCGCGTCGGCCGACCGGAGGCGGACCAGCGCCGCGAGGGACTGGCCCGTCGTGCCCCATGGCACCGTGCAGACCGCCGCAGCCCCCTGCACCGTACGGGCCGCGGGGGCGTCGTCCGGGTCGGCGGACGGCCATGGCGCCACGCACACCACCGCGTGCAGCCCCTCGCCACGGGCGCCGAGTGCCGTGCGCAGGGCCGCCACCGCCATGTCCCGCTGCCAGCCCCGCTCGGCGGTCAAAACCGCGCGGAACTCCCGCGTCAGATCGGCGCCCGCCTGCGCCTCGTCGGCGAGGAGCGCGCCGATCCTGGCCGCCACCTCCATGGCGGCGTCCAGCTGCCGCTCGGTGGGACCCGGATCGTCGTCGAGCAGCCATACGTATCCCAGGGCGAAGCCGCGGTGGCGTACGGGCAGGCAGATGCGGCCCCGGTGGACGCCCGCCTCCGGGGTGGGCGGGATCCGGACCGGGCCTCTGGCACGGGTGATGCCGAAGCCCTCGAACCAGGCGCGGACCTCGGCCGTGGAGCGGCGCGTCAGGATCGAACGGGTGCGGACGGGGTCCAGGACGGTCGCGTCGAAGCCGCTCTCGCCGTCGCCACCGCCGTCGTGCGCGCCGAAGGCGATCAGCTCGAAATCGCGGTTCTCCAGGGTCGCGGGGGCGCCGAGCAGCGCCGAGATCTCGTCGACCAGTTCTTGGTAGTCGCCTTTCACCCGTCCATTCTCGCGCAGGGCGCCGTCTTCTTCAGACATCTGTCTGAGATCCAGGGCACGGATGCGTGACAGGTGTCGATGGCCCACGATCGGAGGGATCCTTAGATTTCACGGTGGTTCTCCGTGCCGTACCGCTGCATTCGTCCCCACGTGGGGACATGTCGGTAAGGCCTTCGATTCGTACACCTGTGGAGGTGCCCCGTGCTGGGTCCCGTGATCCTCGCCGCGTCGCGCAGCGACCAGATGCGCCGGTTCGTCTCGGCGGCCCCCGGCACCAAGCAGGTAGTCGCCCGGTTCATCGCCGGTGAGAGCGTCGACCAGGTCGTCCCGATCATCGTCGACGCCGCCGACAAGGGCCTTGAGGTCACCCTCGACGTGGTGGGCGAGGACATCACCACCGTCGAGCAGTCCCACGCGGCCCGCGACGCCTACCTGGAGCTGATCGGCCGCCTGAAGGACCTGGGCCTCGGCACCCGGGCCGAGATGTCCGTGAAGCTGTCGATGTTCGGCCAAGCGCTGGAGGGCGGCCACGAGCTGGCCCTCGCCAACGTGCGCCCCGTCGTCGAGGCCGCCGCCGCCATCGGCACCACGGTCACCCTGGACGCCGAGGACCACACCACCCTCGACTCGATGTTCGCCATCCACGACGCGCTGCGCGAGGACTTCCCGCAGACCGGCTGCGTCATCCAGGCCTACCTGTTCCGCACCGAGGCCGACGCCCGCCGCCTCGCCGCGAACGGCAGCCGCGTGCGTATCGTGAAGGGGGCCTACAAGGAGCCCGCCGAGGTCGCGTACCAGGACAAGGCCGAGATCGACAAGGCGTACGTCCGTATCCTGCGCATCCTGATGGAGGGCGAGGGGTACCCGATGATCGGGTCCCACGACCCGCGCCTGATCGCCATCGCGCAGGAGCTGGCGCGGCGCGCGGGGCGCAAACTGGATGAGTACGAATTCCAGATGCTCTACGGCATCCGCAGCGACGAGCACCTGCGGCTGGCCGCCGAAGGCCACCGGATGCGTGTCTACACCGCCTACGGAACCGACTGGTACGGCTACTTCATGCGCCGTCTCGCGGAGAAGCCGGCGAACCTCCTCTTCTTCGCCCGCTCCATCCTCACCAAGGACTGAACCAAGGGCTGAGCTCCCACCCCCTCGACCCTCTTAAGGAGATACGGAACTCATGGACGCCGTGACCCAGGTCCCCGCCCCCGTCAACGAGCCGGTGCACGGCTACGCACCCGGTTCCCCGGAGCGGGCCCGCCTCGAGACCAAGCTCAAGGAGCTGGCCGAGAACCCCATCGAGCTGCCGATGACCATCGGTGGCGTCAAGCGCCTCGGTGGCGGCGAGCCCTTCCAGGTCGTGCAGCCGCACAACCACAAGGCCGTCATCGGCACCGGCCGCCACGCGACCCAGCAGGACGCCCAGGACGCGATCGACGCCGCCCTGGCCGCCGCCCCCGCGTGGCGCGCGATGTCCTTCGACGACCGCGCCGCGATCATCCTGCGCGCCGCCGAGCTGCTCTCCACGACGTGGCGCGAGACGCTGGCCGCCTCCACGATGCTCGGCCAGTCGAAGACCGCCCAGCAGGCGGAGATCGACACCCCCTGTGAGCTGGTCGACTTCTGGCGCTTCAACGTGAAGTACGCCCGCGACCTGCTCGCCGAGCAGCCCCCGGCGAACGCCACCGGTGTCTGGAACCGCCTGGACCACCGCCCGCTGGAGGGCTTCGTCTACGCGATCACGCCGTTCAACTTCACCGCCATCGCGGGCAACCTCCCCACCGCCCCGGCCCTGATGGGCAACGTGGTCGTGTGGAAGCCGTCCCCGACGCAGACGCACGCCGCCGTGCTGCTCATGCAGCTCCTGGAGGAGGCGGGCCTGCCCAAGGGCGTCATCAACCTCGTCACCGGTGACGGCATCGCGGTCTCCGAGGTCGCCCTGCACCACCGCGACCTGGCCGGCATCCACTTCACCGGCTCGACCCCGACCTTCCAGCACCTGTGGAAGACGGTCGGCGAGAACATCGCGAAGTACCGCACCTACCCGCGTCTGGTCGGCGAGACCGGCGGCAAGGACTTCGTCGTCGCCCACCCGAGCGCCGACCGCGCGATCCTGAAGACCGCGCTGACCCGTGGCTCCTTCGAGTTCCAGGGCCAGAAGTGCTCGGCGACCTCGCGCGCCTACATCCCGGCCTCCATCTGGAACTCCGGTTTCAAGGAGGAGTTCGCGGCCGAGGTCGACGGCATCAAGATGGGTGACGTCACCGACCTGTCGAACTTCATCGGCGCCGTCATCGACGAGCGCGCCTTCGCCAAGAACAAGGCGGCCATCGACCGCGCCAAGGCGGACGACTCCTGCACGATCGTCGCGGGCGGCACCTATGACGACTCGGTCGGCTACTTCGTGCGCCCGACCGTCGTCGAGTGCTCGGACCCGGCCAACGAGGTCTTCACGACCGAGTACTTCGGCCCGTTCCTTGCCATCCACGTCTACGAGGACGACAAGTACGACGAGATGCTGACCCAGATGGAGTCGGTCTCGGACTACGCGCTCACCGGTTCGGTCATCGCGAACGACCGCGCGGCGGCCGCGTACACGATGGAGAAGCTGCGCTACGCCGCGGGCAACTTCTACATCAACGACAAGTCGACCGGCGCCGTCGTCGGCCAGCAGCCCTTCGGCGGCGGCCGCGCGTCCGGCACCAACGACAAGGCGGGCGCCCCGCAGAACCTCCAGCGGTGGACGCTGACGCGCGCCATCAAGGAGACGCTGGTCCCGCCGACCGAGTACGGCTACCCGCACATGGGCTGACGCCCGCCACGGGCCGCCCCGGCCCGCCCCTGAACCCCGCCTCCGACCTGGGCCCCACCCCGGTCGGAGGCGGTGTGTCTTTCCCGGTCCCGTCAGGTCAGGGCGTCGACGGCGATCCGGGTCATGTCGGCGGCGATGCGGTCCTCGCCGGGGGTGTCCGGGTCCAGGCGGGTCGTGTAGACGGAGATGACCAGCGGGGCGCCGCCCCTCGGGGGCCAGGCCACGGCGACGTCGTTGACCCCGCCGTACGCGGGGGAGCCGGTCTTGTCGCCGACCCGCCAGCCCTCCGGGAGCCCGGCGCGGATCCGGGCGTCGCCGGTGGTGTTCTCCACGAGCCACCGCACGAGCTGGTCGCGGTCGGGCGCGGCGAGGGCGTCGCCGAGGACGAGCTTGCGCAGGTTCGCGGTCATGGCCGCCGGGGTCGTCGTGTCGCGCGGGTCGCCCGGGATGTTGGTGTTGAGGTCGGTCTCCCAGCGGTCGAGGCGGGTGCGGGAGTCGCCGAGGGAGCGGGCGAACTCGGTGATGCCCGAGGGGCCGCCGAGCCGGCGCAGCAGGAGGTTGCCCGCCGCGTTGTCGCTGTAGGTGACCGTCGCGTCGCACAGCTCCCGGACCGTCATGCCGGTCGGAAGGTGCATCTCGCACCGGGGCGAGTAGGTGACCAGATCGTCGCGCCCGTACCGGACCAGTACGTCGAGCAGCCCCGGTTCCTCCTCGCGCGCCCTGCGCAGGATCGCGGCGGCGGCGAGCACCTTGAACGTCGAGGCGATCGCGAACCGCTCGTCGGCGCGGTAGCCGAGGGTGGCGCCGGTGCCGGTGTTCAGGGCGTGCAGACCGATGCGGCCCGGATAGCCCTTCTCCAGCTCGCGCAACCGGCGCCGGGCATCCGCCGAGGGCGTCGCGTGCGCGGTGCCGGGCACCGAGAGGAACACGGGGGCCGCGGCCGCCGCGCCGAGGAGGGATCTGCGGGAGGGAGTTACGTTCATGATCACGACCGTACCCGGGTGGCGAGGCGCCGGGCCACGCCGGTATCCCCGACGGCCCGCCCCCGAGCGGCAGTTGGCCGCTGCCGCTTCCGCTCAGACCTCCACGAGTACCTGGTCGAGCGACTTGCGCACGAGATCGGGGACCTGGCAGTCCGGCGCCGGATACCCGACCGGGATCACCGCGAACGCCTTCTCGTTCTCCGGGCGGCCGAGCACCTGGGAGAGGAACCGCATCGGGCTCGGCGTGTGGATCAGCGCGGCAAGGCCCGACAGGTGCAGGGCGGAGAGGAGCATGCCCACCGCGATGCCGACCGACTCGTCGACGTAGTAGTGCTTGTGCTTGGTGCCGTCCTCGCCCAGCCAGTACCGCTGCTGGAAGACGACGATCAGCGCGGGCGCGTCCGTCAGGTGCGGCTTCACCTCGTCCGTGCCGAGGGGGCGCAGCGCCGCGAGCCACTCCTCGCCGAGCCGGCCGTCGTACGAGACGCGCTCCTCGTGCTCGGCGGCCTCGCGGATGCGGCGGCGGACCTCCGGGTCCTGGACCAGGACGAACGTCCATGGCTGCTGGTGCGCGCCGGACGGCGCGGTCGCCGCGCACGCGATGGCGTCCCGCACGACCTGCGCGGGCACCGGGTCCGGCGCGAACTGCCGTACCGTGCGCCGCTCCCGCATCCGCGCCCGCAACTCGGCGGCGTGCGCCAGGGATTCGGCCTCGGGCATGCGCGCGGGGCGGTAGGGGACGGAGCGGTAGGGCTCGCCATGGATGGGGGTCCACTCTCGCTGCTGCTCGGTCTCAGACATGGGTCCGATTCTGCTGCGAGGGGTGCCTCCGGCGCTATGGTGCAGACCAATCGGGAGCCACTTCGGGCCTGAGTACGCTGGCGAGGTGACGGAAAGCGTTCTGCGTACGGCCCACACCAGCGAGCTGACGGCGGCCGAGCTGCGTGCCGCCCGCGCCCTGCTCGACGAGGCCTTCGACGGCGACTTCAGCGACCAGGACTGGGACCACGGCCTCGGCGGCGTCCACGCCCTGGTCCACGACGCCGGGGGCGCGCTGGTCGCCCACGGGTCCGTGGTCCAGCGCCGGATCCTGCACCACGGCCGCTCGCTGCGCGTCGGATACGTCGAGGCGGTCGCCGTCCGCACGGACCGGCGGCGGCAAGGGCTCGGCGGCCGGGTGATGGGCGCCCTGGAGCGGGTCGTCGACGGGGCGTACGACCTGGGCGCGCTCTCCGCGTCGGCCGAGGGGGAGCGGCTCTACCTCGGACGCGGCTGGACGCGGTGGCAGGGCGCGGTCGGCACGCTCGGCCCGACCGGCGCGGTCCTCATGCCGGAGGAGGACCCGCCGCTGCTGCGGGGCGCCGCCCGCCTCGACCCCGCGTACGAACTCCTCATCGACTGGCGCGAAGGGGACGTGTTCTAGCCTTCTTCCGGGGCCGACCGCACGATCATCTTCCCCACGTTCTCGCCCCGCAGCATCCCCAGGAACGCGTCCACGATCCGGTCGAAGCCCGTCACCACCGTCTCGTCGAGCCCGACCCGCCCGCTCCGCAGGTGCGGCACCACGAACTCGTACAACTCCTCCTGCACGGCACGGTGGTTGCTCACGAGGAAGCCCTCCATGCGCAGGCTCTTCTCGACGATGTCGGGGAGGTTGTGCAGCGCGTAGGGCGCGCCGGTGGCGTTGTACTGGGTGATGGTGCCGATCCGTACGATCCGTCCGAACTCGCGCAGCGAGGAGATCGCCGCCTCCAGTTGCTCGCCGCCGACGTTGTCCACATAGACGTCGATCCCGTCGGGAGCCGCCTTCGCCAGGAGGTCTGCCGCGGGGCCCGCGTGATAGTCGAAGGCGTCGTCGTAGCCGACGTGTTCCGTCAGGTACGCCGCCTTCGCCGCCGTGCCCGCGCTGCCGACGAGCCGTCCCGCGCCCATGAGCCGGGCCAGTCGGCCCGTCGCCGTGCCGACGCCGCCCGCCGCCGCGGAGACGAACAGGTCCTGCCCCTCGCGGAGTTCGGCGATCCGGGTGAGGCCCACGTACGCGGTCAGGCCGGTGCCGCCGAGGATGCCCAGGTGCGCGGAGAGCGGCACACCGTCGAAGCGGGGGACGCGGCGGGCCTCGTCGGCGGTGACCACGGCGTGCGTGCGCCAGCCCTGGCGGTGGAAGACGATCTCGCCCTCGGGGAGCGCGGGGTCGCGGGAGTCGACGACGCGGCCGAGCGTGCGGCCCTCCAAGGGGGCGTGCAGCGCGAAGTCACCGTCCATCATCTCGCGGTGGTAGGGGTCGACGGACCAGTAGAGGTTCTCCACGAGGGCGGTGCCCGGCGCGGGCTCGGGGAGCGCGGACTCCACGAACGTGAAGTGGGCGGCGGTGGGGAAGCCGTGGGGGCGGGCGGTCTGGTGCACGGTCAGTGCGGTCTCGGTCATGTCCGTGACCGTAGGCAGGAATGCCGGACCCGGGCAGAGGGTTGCGCTCATGGAACGCCCGGGTCCATGAAGGACCCTCATAGAAGCAGGTGGGAGTCCTGATGGACGCCGTAAGCGCCGCCGGAATCAGGTGGGGACTCTGATGGACGCCGCACGCGCCGCCGAAAGCAGGTGGGGACTCTGATGGACACCGCACGCGCCGCCGACCTCGCCCCCCACGAACTCCGTGTCCTCGTCGCCGTCGACCAGGAGCGGGGCTTCACCGCCGCGGCGCGGGCGCTCGGCCTCACCCAGTCCGCGGTCTCCCACTCGATCCGCGGCACGGAACGCAAGGTGGGCGCGGTCCTCTTCGAGCGGGGCCGCAAGGGCGCCACGCCCACCCCCGCGGGCGTCGCCGCCGCCGCCCACGCCCGGCGCGTGCTGCGGCTCCTCGACGCCCTCGTCACCGAGGCCCGCGCCGCCGAGCGCGGCGAGGTCACGGGCCCGCTGCGCATCGCGGCGTTCCGCAGCGCGGTCCTGCACCTGCTCCCGGCCGCCCTGGAGCGCCTCACCGCCCGCCACCCCGGCATCCAGCCGGAGGTCAGGGTGGTGCGCGAACTGGGCGCGGGCACCGCGGGCGAGGTCGCCGAGGGCCGCGCGGACGTGGGCATCGCGACGCTCGGCGGCACCTCGCCCGTCCCCGCGGGGCTCATCGGTGACGTACTCGTCGAGGAGCCGTACGCCCTCGTGCACCCCGCGGGCCACCCCGACCCGCGCTCGCTGCCGCTGATCGACTGGCACGAGAACTGCGGCTCGTACACGAGGCAGTGGTGGGGCCGGCAGGACTGGATCCCCAGGGCGACCGTCCTGGCCGAGGACGACGGGGCCGTGCTCGCGATGGTCGGCAACGGCCACGGCATGGCGATCATGCCCGCCCTCTCGCTGACCGGAGCGCCCGACTCCGTCGAGATCGCCGACCTGGGCGCGGACCGCCCGACCCGCTCCGTCGGCTATGTCACCACCCCTGAGCTGGCCTCTTCCCTCCCCGTCCGGGCCCTGATCCGCGAGTTGAGAGCGGTACGCGCGTGACGGCCGTCTCAGATAGTAGGAAGTCCGAGTAACTGTGGAGACAGATGCGCCGTCCTCCCTTAGCTTTGTAGGAGCCGAACGTCTCGCTCGATCAAGCGAATGGCGGTCGTGAGCCGGAGCCTTGCGCAGGCGAACCCTGCCGCTCCGTGGCTCCCCGCCGATTCTGGCCTCTCGAATCACCCTTCCCTCAAGGAGTGGATCTCTCATGGCCGAGAAGACTGCCCGCCGCGTCCGCCACACCTCCCGCAAGGAATCCGAGCGCTCCGAGCGCAAGAACGCCGCCGCGGCGCTCCAGCGCGCCCTGGACCGCAGGGACAACGGCGGGGAAACGGGCCACTGAGCCCCGGTTCAGCGGGCCGCGTGCCCGCGTACGACCTCGAAGTGGTCGATGCGCTCGCCGCTCTCGGCGAGCGCGGAGACCGACAGCCTCGGGTGCGCGCCGGCCGTCACCTCCACCGCCAGGAACGAGAAGCCGGTGTAGCGCACCCGTGACCACTCGACCGTGTCGGGGTCGGGCCGCCGCGACTTCGTCCAGTGGAAGGTCACGACGTGGTCGTGATCGTGGACGTGCCCCTCGTAACTGTCCTTGACGCCGGGACCGAAGCCGTAGAGGTCCTTGCCCGCCCCGCCCGCGGTGACGTACACGATGCCGTCGCGCGTCGGATCGGTCGACGCGCCGACCGGTACGGGCCTGCCGACCTCGCCGCCCTTGATGGCGTCGGTGCGTTCGTAGACGTGGTTGTGGCCGTTGACGACCAGGTCCACCTGGTGCTCGGTGAACAGCGGCAGCCACGCGTCGCGCACCCCGCCGTCGGAGCCGTGCGTCGACGTCGAGTACGCGCAGTGGTGGAAGAAGACGACGATGAAGTCGATCCCCTCGTCCGCCCGCAGCTCGCCGAGGCGCCTGTCGAGCCAGGCGGTCTGCTTCCCGTCCGTGCAGCCCTTGTTGGCGGGTATCTCGTACGAGACGTCGTTGGCGTCCAGGGCGACGACGCCGACGTTGCCGTAGGTGAAGGAGTACACGCCCGGTGCCTCGCGCGGGTCGAAGCCGTTCTCCGGGAGCGACCAGCGCGCGGACTGCCCGCCGTAGCCGTTCGGCGAGTACCACGCCTCCATGTCGTGGTTGCCGGTCGTCACCATCCATGGCACCGACTTCGCGACCGACTCCGTCTGCGCGAGGAAGGTGTCCCACACGCGCGCGTCGTAGGTGTCCGTCTCCTTGCCGTGCCCGGTGGTGTCCGCGTAGCAGATGTCGCCCGCGTGCAGATGGAAGGCGGGGTTCTGGCCCAGGATCAGCTGGTCGTTGGCGAGCGCGTGGTAGCTGACGCCCTGGTCGCCGAAGGCCGTGAAGACGAACCTCTCCGGCCGCGCGGGGGCCGTCCTGAACGAGCCGATCGTCGCCATCCGCTCGGGCGACGCCGGATCGAAGCCGTCGTGGCCGACGCCGTAGTAGTACGTGGTGCCGGGCTTGAGGCCGTCCAGCGCCGCGTGCAGGTAGTACTGCTCGACCGCCGGGAGCTTCTTCGACAGCGAGGGGGTGTGCAGGTCGCGGACCTCCGCCCCGATCTTCTGGCTCAGCTCCCAGGGCTTCAGGCCCACGCGTACATAAGGGGACTTGACGGCGAACGGCACCTGCCAGGAGATCCGCATCTGCGTCTTCGGGTCGGCGCCGAAGGCGAGGTGCCGGCCGAAGGGGGCGACCAGCCTGCCGTCGACCTTCACCGGCGCGGACGAGGCGACCTGCGCGGGCGCGCCCCCGCCGTACGCGCCGCCATGCGCGCCGCCCGAACTCCCCGTGAGCAGACCGATGCCGCCGACCGTCCCGGCCGCCGTGAACGAACTGGCGAGCACCTTGCGACGGGAGAGCCTCCCGCGCAGGAACTCGTGCTGCTCGGGCATGCTCATCCGCGCCGCGAGCCGCTCCGGGATGCCGAGATTCGGAGTGTCCATGGCAGGAAATTTCCCAGCGATGCCCAACTCCCGCCATACGCCCGGATGAACAGGAACCGTCCACCAGGCGGCTGTCCGCATGTCGGACATCGCGTGTCATCCCCTGGGACGAAGGGTTAGGCTGCCCGCATGTCGGCTAGCTCTCGCATCCTCAATCTCGCAGTGATCCCCGGTGACGGCATCGGCCAGGAGGTCGTGGCCCAGGGACTCAAGGTCCTGGGCGCCGCCCTCCCGCCGGACGTGAAGCTGGAGACCACGGAGTACGACTTCGGCGCCAAGCGGTACCACGCGACCGGTGAGACGCTCACCGACGCCGACGTCGAAGCCCTCAAGCGGCACGACGCGATCCTCCTCGGCGCCATCGGCGACCCGTCGGTCCCCTCCGGCGTGCTGGAGCGCGGCTTCCTGCTGAAGCTCCGCTTCCTCTTCGACCACCACGTGAACCTGCGGCCCTCGAAGCTGCTCCCGGGCGTCGCGACCCCCCTCAAGGGCCAGCCCGAGATCGACTTCATCGTCGTACGCGAAGGGACCGAGGGCCCCTACACGGGCAACGGCGGCTCGATCCGCACCGGCACCCCGCACGAGGTCGCCACCGAGGTCTCCGTCAACACCGCCTTCGGCGTGGAGCGCGTGGTCCGTGACGCCTTCGCCCGCGCGCAGGCCCGCCCGCGCAAGAAGCTGACGCTGGTCCACAAGAACAACGTCCTCGCCTACGCCGGTCACCTCTGGACGAACGTCTTCAACAAGGTGGCCAAGGAGTTCCCCGAGGTCACCACCGACTACATCCACGTCGACGCCGCGACGATCTACCTCGTCACCGACCCCGGCCGCTTCGACGTGATCGTCACCGACAACCTCTTCGGCGACATCATCACCGACCTCGCCGCGGCCGTCTCCGGCGGCATCGGCGTCGCGGCCTCGGGCAACATCAACCCGAGCGGCGAGTTCCCGTCCATGTTCGAGCCCGTGCACGGCTCGGCGCCGGACATCGCGGGCCAGGGCAAGGCCGACCCGTCGGCCACCGTCCTGTCGGTCGCCCTGCTGCTGCGCCACCTCGGTTACGAGCCCGAGGCCGCCCGCATCGAGACCGCCGTCTCCGCCGACCTCGCCGAGCGCGGGGAGAGCGTCCGCACCACGGAGCAGATCGGCGACGCGCTCGCCGTACGAGTAGCGGGCTGACCCGGCAGCTCGAAGATCGACAGAAGCCGCCGGGTCTCGCGAGACACCCGGCGGCTTCTCGTATGCGGCCCCCGGGTGTCACCATCGACCCCCGGGCCGCACTCCTGCCGTTTCTTCCCCGGGACCCCGCGAGCGATAATCGAACGTGGGGCCGTGAAGACAGGGAAGCTCGGACGTCCTCGTACCGGCCGGTACGGGCGTGAGCGCGGTCCGTCACCATCACACCGTGAAGGACAAAGCAGTCATGACGACGACGCCGACCATCGAGCTCAAGCCCTCCTCGTCCCCGCTGGCCGCCGCGGAGCGCGAGGCGATCATGGCCAACCCCGGGTTCGGCCGCCACTTCACCGACCACATGGTGACGATCAAGTGGACGGAGGGCCGCGGCTGGCACGACGGCCAGCTCGTGCCGTACGGGCCGCTGGCCCTCGACCCGGCGACGAACGTCCTGCACTACGCCCAGGAGATCTTCGAGGGCCTCAAGGCCTACCGCCAGCCCGACGGCTCGGTGGCCTCGTTCCGCCCCGACGCCAACGCCCGCCGCTTCCAGGCCTCCGCGCGGCGCCTCGCCATGCCCGAGCTGCCCGTCGAGACGTTCATCGAGGCGTGCGACGTGCTGGTGACGCAGGACAAGGCGTGGGTTCCGGCGCACGGCGGCGAGGAGTCCCTCTACCTGCGTCCCTTCATGATCGCCACCGAGGTCGGCCTGGGCGTGAAGCCCGCCAACGAGTACCTCTTCGTCGTCATCGCCTCGCCGGCGGGCGCCTACTTCCCCGGCGGTGTGAAGCCCGTCTCGATCTGGCTCTCCGAGGACCGGGTGCGCGCCGTCCCCGGTGGCATGGGCGACGCCAAGACCGGCGGCAACTACGCCGCGTCGCTGCTCGCGCAGGCCGAGGCGGCGGCGAAGGGCTGCGACCAGGTCGCCTACCTCGACGCGGTCGAGCACAAGTGGGTCGAGGAGCTGGGCGGCATGAACCTGTACTTCGTGTACGGCAACAAGATCGTCACCCCGACGCTCACCGGCTCCCTGCTCGCGGGCATCACCCGCGACTCGCTCCTCTCGGTCGCCAGGGACCTCGGTTACGAGTCGGAGGAGGCGCGCGTCTCCATCGACCAGTGGAAGACGGACTCCGAGAACGGCACGCTGACGGAGGTCTTCGCCTGCGGCACGGCGGCGGTCATCACGCCGGTCGGCACGGTCAAGTGCGCGGCGGGGGAGTGGCAGCAGAGCGGTGGCGAGCCGGGTGAGGTCACGATGAAGCTGCGGGACGCGTTGCTGGACATCCAGCGGGGGACCTCGGAGGACGTCCACGGCTGGATGCACCGGCTCGGCTGAGGGCTTCACGGTTCTTGTGGGCGGGGCGGGGCGGGGTCTGTGCGGGTTCCTCGTGCCGCGCGGGTCGGTCGTGGCTGGTCGCGCAGTTCCCCGCGCCCCCAAAGCGGCTCCGCCGCTGGGGGCGCCTGGGGGCTGTCCCGCTAGGGCTGCTATTTCGGTGGGCGGCGCGTGAGGTTCGGTCAGGGGCGCGGGGAACTGCGCGATCAGCCCCCACCGGTCCGCAGGCGAAGGTGAACGCCAACAACCCCTAGCGCACCGCGAGGGTCAGCGATTCCGGCACCGCGCCGCAGGCGAGCCCAAGCCCCGCCGCCAGACGACCCCGCGTAGGGGCGGGCCCCTCCACCCACGCCTCCACCGCCCGGTGAAACGCCGCGACCAGCACATCGATCGCGAGCCGCGCCCGCAGCTCGTCCCCGCCCGGCAGGGCGAACCGGCGCCGCACCACGGCCAGCGCCGCCCGGCTCGTGCGGTCACAGAACGCGAGCCCGTGCGCGTCCATGGACGGCGTCCGCCCCGCGAGCCGCCGGCTGAGCACCACCCGGTGCGCCCACCCTTCCGCGGGCATGCGGCCGAGCGCGGCCAGCAGCGCGTCCCGCAACACGTCGAACAGGGTCTGCCCCGGGGCCGGTTCGCAGACCTCCAGCTCCTCCAGGAACGCCTCCCACAGATCCTGGGTGGGCGCCATCGCCACGTCTTCCTTGCTGGTGAACGTACGGAAGAACGTCCGCTTGCTGACCTCCACCGCATCGCACAGCGCGTCGAGCGTCACGCCCTCGAAACCACGCTCGGTGAACAGTTCGAGCGCGGTGTCGACGAGCGCCTGCCGCGTCCGCAGCTTCTTGCGCTCCCGCAGGGGCAGCCGGTCGAGGTCCATCGCGTCCATGCCGGAAGTGTAGCCCTCGGCGGCCATGCGGAGGCGAATGCCCCTTGAAGGCTTCTGCCACTCAGTGGCACTATTGCGGCGGCCGGGCCCGATCGCGGTGCCCTCGGCCTTCTTTGGCGTACGTCGAAAGGCAACTCCCATGCGCGCACTGCTCGTTGACCGATCCGCCCCCGGAGGCCTGCGCCTCGGCGAGGCTCCCGTCCCCGAGCCCGCCCCGCACCAGGCGCTGATCCGCGTACGGGCGACCTCCCTGAACCACGGTGAGGTGAGGTGGGGCATCGAGGGCGCGCCCGAGGGCGCGGTGCTCGGCTGGGACGCGGCCGGTGTCGTCGAGCGGGCCGCCGCCGACGGCTCGGGCCCCGCGGTCGGCACCCCCGTGGTGACGCTCGCCGGTGACGGCGGCTGGGCCGAGTACCGCGTCGCCGACACGGCGTGGACCGGCGTCGTGCCCGAGGGCGCGGACCTGGGGGCCATCAGCACCGTGCCGGTCGCGGGCGCCAGCGCCCTGCGCGCCCTGGACCGGATCGGTCCGATCCTCGGCAGGCGCGTGCTGGTCACGGGCGCGACCGGCGGTGTCGGGCGGTACGCGGTGCAGCTCGCCCGGCGCGGCGGTGCGCACGTCATCGCGGTGACCGGTGACCCCGAGGGGAAGGGGGACGCGCTCCGGGCCCTCGGCGCGCACGAGGTGATCGCCGCGCCCGAGGCGGCCGGAGCCCCGGTGGACGGCGTGGTGGACGTGATCGGCGGTGGGCAACTGGTCGCCGCGTACCAGCAGTTGGGCGCGGGCGGCACCCTCGTCTCCGTCGGGCAGGCCGGCGGGGAGTCCGAGCACTTCCCGCTCAGGGCCCTCTATGGGGAGCAGGGCCGCCACGACCGCTCGATCGTCAACTTCCAGCTGCTCGGCTGCCCGGACCTCTCGCGGGACCTGACCTGGCTCGCGGGGCAGGTGGCGGCGGGCACGCTCGACCCCGGCACGTCCTGGCGCGGCGCCTGGGACAAGGCCCCGGAGGCGATCGAAACCCTCCTCACCCGCCGCCTCCAGGGCAAGGCGATCCTGGACATCGCCTGACGGACGTCCCAGCCCAAGCGTGCGACGCGTGAGGTTCGGCCGGGGGCGCGGGGGACTGCGCGCCCAGCCACAGACAACCCGCACCCGAAAATCCGCCGCCCCGGGGCCGATCGCTCAGCCCGCCACCGTCTCCTCCTCCCCCAGCGGAAGCGCCGCCGCAACCACCGCACGCCGGGTCAGTGCCGCGTACGTCACCCCACCCACCACCCCCGAGAGCAGGAAGCTGCAGTCGACGCCGCCGGTCAGCGCCAGCAGTGGACCCTCGTACGAAGGGAGCGCGACCGAGAGCAGACCGACCACCGCGCCAAGCGCCCACGCGACGGTCGCCTGGATGTTCCAGCCGGAGCGGAACCAGTAGACGCCCCCCTTGGCGCGGCGGTTGAAGACCTGGAGGGCCTCCGCGTCGTATTCCCCGCGACAGCGCGCGAAGCCGATCAGGGTGATGACCGCCCACGGCGTGCCGATCGCCGTCAGGAGCAGTACGAACGACGTCATCGCGTCCTGCGCCTCCCACGCGAAGTGGCCGACGAAGACGCAGGCCGTGGCGACGACGGCGACCGTGTACGTGGCGCGGGCGCGCGAGGCGCGGGGCAGGATCGCGTCCAGGTCGAGGCCCATCGAGTACAGCATCAGACCCGCGTTGCCGACGGACCCCGCCGACGCGGCGAGCAGCAGCGGCACCAGGTACCAGGTGGGGGAGGCGTCGACGAGGCCGCCCGCGTAGTCCAGGGCGGCGCGCGCCGCGTACGCCGTGAACGTACCGAAGAGCTGCGGGATCAGCAGTCCCGCGAGCAGACCCACCCAGGCCGCGCCGAGCACCGCGCGGGAGCTGTGCCGGGCCGGGGAGACATAGCGGGTGTAGTCGCCGAGCAGGGTGATGAAGGCGATGGGGCCCGACAGGCCCGCGGCCACCAGGGCGAGCAGCCAGGTGGGCCAGAACGAGCCGAGCAGATAGCCGCCCGCCCCCGGCAGCGCCGAGGTCGTGAAGTCGGGGGCGTACGCGATGACGCCGAGGATCAGCAGTGCCGTCATCCCGAAGGCGAGCACCCGGGAGAGGCGGAGCAGCACCCGGTAGCCGAAGACCGCGCCGACCACGGTGGCCGCGGCGAGCAGGGCGTAGACGAGGCCGTAGGAGAGGCCGCCGACCGGCAGTCCGAGCAGGCGGTGCAGCGTGCCCACCATGACGTCGCCGCCGATCCAGATGGTCAGCGCGGTGTAGCCGAGCGAGAGCAGCAGGCCGACGACCGAGCCGACGAGCCGGCCGCGCACGCCGAACTGGGCCCCGGACGAGGTGGAGAGGTTCGTCCCGGTGCGCAGGGACACCAGGGCGAGCGGCGCGGTGAGCGCGGTGCCGAGCACCGTGCCCGCCACCACCGCGCTGACCGACTCCCACCAGCCGAGGCCGAACGACACCGGCAGCCAGCCGAAGACGATCACCCCCAGGCAGAGGTTGGAGCCGATGAGGATCGACACGAGATCGCGGGGGCCGCTGGTGCGTTCCCCGTCCGGGATGGTGTCGACTCCGCGCTGTTCTATCGGCATGGGTGCCCCTGACGCTCGCTTGGTCCCGATGGTTGCCTCACTTAGAGCAGCGCTCAATGTGACCCGTGGAACCTGCTTCCGTCAATGCTTCCAGCATGCGGATTTCGTCGTTAGAGTGTTGCTCTAAACTCTGGCGCAGGACGTGGAAACAGGGAGGTACGGCGCGTGCGACTGACGCCCACCGAACGCGACCGGCTGCTGCTCTTCGGGGCCGCTGAGCTGGCGAGGGCCCGCAAGGCACGCGGCCTCAGGCTCAATGTCCCCGAGGCGACCGCGCTGATCGCCGACACGGTCTGCGAGGCGGCCCGCGACGGCGTCCGACTCGCCGAGGCCGTCGAGCGGGCCCGCGCCGCCCTCGGCCCGGACGATGTCCTGCCCGGCGTCGCCGACGTGGTGACCGAGGTGCACGTGGAGGCCGTCTTCGACGACGGCTCCCGCCTCGCCGTGGTCTCCGACCCCATCGGCGCCGGTCTCGGCAGCGAGGCCCCGGGCGCGCTGCTGCCCGGCCCCGCGCACGAGGACCCCGCGCCCGTGGTGACGCTGACCGTGCGCAACACCGCCTCCGTGCCCATCTCGGTGACCTCGCACTTCCACTTCTTCGAGGCCAACCCCCGGCTCGACTTCGACCGCGCCGCCGCCTACGGCCTGCGCCTGGCCGTGCCCGCCGGGTCCTCCGTGCGCTTCGGGCCCGGCGAGAGCGGCGAGGTCGGGCTGGTGCCCATCGGCGGCGAGCGGATCGCCATCGGCTTCGCGGGCCTGGTGGACGGCCCGCTGGACGGGCCGGGCGCGCGCGAAGAGGCACTGCGCCGGGCCGCCGCCTGCGGCTACCTCGGCGTGCCGGAAACGACCGACCGGAGCTACCGGACGAGCTACCAGAACGACCAGGAGGCCGAGCGATGAGCCGCCCCGGAGGGCACCCCGCCGAACCCCGCCGCCTCACCCCGTACGAGTACGCCTCCACGCATGGCCCGCGCGCCGGCGACCACGTCCGCCTCGGCGACTCCGGGCTGACGATCCGCGTCGAGTCCGACGCCCAGAAGTACGGCGACGAATTCCTCGCCGGGTTCGGCAAGACCGCCCGCGACGGCCTGCACCTGAAGGCCGCCGCCGTCCGCGAGACCTGTGACGTCGTCATCAGCAACGTCGTCGTGATCGACGCCGTGCAGGGCATCCGCAAGGTGTCCATCGGCATCCGCGAGGGCCGCATCCACGCCATCGGGCGCGCGGGCAACCCCGACACCCTCGACGGCGTCGACGTGGTCGTCGGCACCGGCACGTCCATCGTGTCGGGGGAGGGCCTGATCGCCACCGCCGGTTCCGTGGACACCCACGTCCACCTGCTCTCGCCGCGCATCATGGAGGCCTCCCTCGCCTCCGGGGTGACGACGATCATCGGCCAGGAGTTCGGGCCTGTGTGGGGCGTCGGCGTCAACTCGCCCTGGGCGCTGCGCCACGCGTTCAACGCCTTCGACGCCTGGCCCGTCAACATCGGCTTCCTCGGCCGCGGCTCGTCCTCGCACGACGCCCCGCTGATCGAGGCGCTCGCCGAGGGCGGCGCGTCCGGCTTCAAGGTGCACGAGGACATGGGCGCGCACACCCGCGCCCTGGACACCGCGCTGCGCGTCGCCGAGGAGTACGACGTCCAAGTCGCCCTGCACAGCGACGGGTTGAACGAATGCCTCTCCGTCGAGGACACCCTGAGGGTGCTCGAAGGGCGGACGATCCACGCCTTCCACATCGAGGGCTGCGGCGGCGGTCACGTACCGAACGTCCTGAAGATGGCGGGCGTGCCGAACGTGATCGGCTCCTCCACCAACCCCACCCTGCCCTTCGGCCGGGACGCCGTCGCCGAGCACTACGGCATGATCGTCTCCGTCCACGACCTGAAGACCGACCTGCCGGGCGACGCGGCCATGGCCCGCGACCGCATCCGCGCGGGGACGATGGGCGCCGAGGACGTGCTGCACGACCTGGGCGCCATCGGCATCACCTCGTCCGACGCGCAGGGCATGGGCCGCGCCGGTGAGACCGTGCGCCGCACCTTCGCGATGGCCGGGAAGATGAAGGCGGAGCTGGGCCCCATGGAGGGCGACGGCCCGCACGACGACAACGCGCGCGTCCTGCGCTACATCGCCAAGCTGACCATCAACCCCGCCCTCGCGCACGGCCTCGCCCACGAGGTGGGCTCCCTGGAGGTCGGCAAGCTGGCCGACATCGTGCTGTGGCGCCCCCAGTACTTCGGCGCCAAGCCGCAGATGGTGCTGAAGTCCGGCTTCCCCGCGTACGGCGTCACCGGTGACCCCAACGCGGCCACCGACACCTGCGAACCGCTAGTCCTCGGACCGCTGTTCGGCGCGCACGGCGCCGTGCCCGCCGACATCTCCGTGGCGTTCGTCGCGCAGGCCGCCGTCGACCAGGGCAACGACCTGATGCCGACCCGCCGCCGCCGGGTCGCGGTGCGCGGCACCCGCGGCATCGGCCCCGCCGACCTGCGCCTGAACTCCCGCACCGGCTCCATCGACGTGAACCAGAAGACCGGCCTCGTCACCCTCGACGGCGACCCGGTCCGCTCGGAGCCGGCCGACTCGGTCCCGCTGAACCGCCTCTATTTCCTCTGAACCCCAACTCTCCCTGATGAAGGTGTACGCCATGTCTGCTGCCGCCGACGGCTTCCGCATGCCCGCCGAGTGGGCCCCGCACGAGCGCACCTGGATGGCGTGGCCGTGCCCCAACCCCACCTTCGACGACCCCGAGGGCCTGGACGAGTCCCGCCTCGCCTGGGCGAACGTCGCCCGTGCCGTACGCCGCTTCGAGCCCGTCACCGTGGTCTGCGGCCCCGCCCAGGCCGCGTACGCGAGTGAACTCCTCGGGCCGGACATCGAGGTGGTGGAACGCGACCTGGACGACGCCTGGATGCGGGACATAGGCCCGACCTTCCTCACCGACGGCAAGGGCCGACTGGCCGCCGTGGACTGGACGTTCAACGGCTGGGGCGCCCAGGAGTGGGCCCGCTGGGACCACGACTCCAAGATCGGGGCGTACGTCGCCGACCTCGCCGGAGCCCGTACGTACACCTCGAAGCTCGTGAACGAGGGCGGCGGCATCCACGTCGACGGCGAGGGCACCGTCCTGCTCACCGAGACCGTCCAGCTCGGCCCCGAGCGCAACCCCGGCCTGACCAAGGCCGAGGTCGAGGCGGAGATCCACGCCCAGCTCGGCACCACCAAGGCGATCTGGCTGCCGCGCGGCCTCACCGCCGACTACCCCGGCCACGGCTACGGCACCCTCGGCCACGTCGACATCGTCGCCGCCTTCGCCGCGCCCGGCGTCGTCCTCGTCCACTCCCAACGCGACCCCGCCCACCCCGACTTCGAGGTCAGCAAGGAGATCATCGCGACCCTCGAGGGCCAGACGGACGCCCGCGGCCGTACCCTGCGGATCGTCGAGGTGCCCGCGCCGACCGTCCTCAAGGACGAGGAGGGCTGGGTCGACTACTCCTACATCAACCACTACCTCTGCAACGGCGGCGTCGTCCTGTGCGCCTTCGGCGACCCGAACGACGAGCTGGCGGCGGGCATCTTCCGCGGCCTGTTCCCCGGCCGCACGGTGACGCTCGTCGACGCCCGCACGATATTCGCCGGGGGCGGCGGCATCCACTGCATCACCCAGCAGCAGCCGAGGAGCACAGGTCAGTGACCTGACCTGGGAAGTCTCTCAAGGCTATCTAGTCTTACTTGGCCTTGGTCAGCCTGAGACGGCTCTAGTTGGGAGTGATCAACTCCCATTTCTCTCCCATGGGAGTGAGGCTCCGAAGCGCTGTCCGTCGGAGCCCCACCCCAGAGGCCAAGGCGGGGCTGCCACCCGGGGAGGTGGACTCGTGGTCCCACCCTGGCCGTTCTGTTCAATGAGCACCCCATGGACCTGTCGCCGTCACGGGCTGTGCATTCGCCGGAGACTTAGACCGCCCGCCCGCCTTTTGGGGTGCTGGCGGGCGGGCGGCGTCTTGTCAGCTGGGGCTCATCCCCAGCCGGGGTCACCCGCTTGTCCGGGCGCCCTCGGCAGGTGGCCTTCATCGCCACCCTGTGGCGCGGCACCCCAGCCGGGGTCAGCTGTGGCTACGACTGCCGCCCCGGCCTCCTCGGCGGCAGCCGCAACTGCGCTTCCGCCCGCGGTGACGCTGGCGAGGAGGAGTGCGGTGACGCTGGCGCGTATCACTCTCTTGATCGTGAATCCTCTATTTCGGGCCTCCGGTGCGGACATGCGTAAGCCCGGCCGCAGGGTGGTCGCGCCCGGGCTTGTCGTGGGGCGGATCAGACCTTGCAGAAGCCTGTCGCACGCAACGCCTTGTTGATCTTGGAGCCCTGCTCTTCCGTCGTTGTCACGTCCTTGTACGTGAAGCGCTGCGCCGCTCCCCAATTGAGGCGCTTGGCTTTGCCGTTGATCGAGCCGCACTGGTTGCGCGCGGCATCCACTGCTTTGTCCGCGTAGCGCACGACGTCCGGTGCGGCGGCCTGCAAGGCACGGATGAGCTTGGCTCGCTCGACAGCGTCGGGCTCCGGTGGGATGCCGGCCGATCGCGCGGCCTCGTCCTTCTGCTTCTGGGGCAGCTCAGGGATCGTGGCGCTTGGCTTGGCCTTCGGGTCGTCGGCCTTGTCGTTGCTCGACGAGCAGGCGGTGACGGCGAGGGCGCCAGCGAGAAGTAACCCGGCGGTGGTGGTGCGGTTCATGATCCCCCCTGGGATGTGGTTCTGGAGGGGCCATCATGCCTGCCGATGGGGCGGGTGGGGATATGGGTGAGCCCCGCTCGTGGGCGGGGCTTCTGTGTCCGGGCGCGCCGGACTTGGCGATCAATGTGCCATGAGCGGGGGCGGGGCGGGGTGCAAGCAGGGGTGGGTGGGTGTCGCGCGGTGTGTGTGTTCTTGAAGAGCTTTCGATGCGCCGGGACATGCTGCCCGCGATGCCCGTGGCGATCTAGCGGAGGAGGAGGAACGCCAGCATGAGCAGTCCGGCCTTGAGCCACCAGCTCGGCCCGCTCGAGGAGGCGAGCCAGTCCCGGATCCGCTCGTACAGTGCCTTCGCGCGGGTCGCGAGGCGGCGGGCGAGGTGCACGGCCAGGCGCTGGGAGCCGAGGCAGACGCGTCCGGCGGCGCGCAGCCGCTGGGTGGTGGTCGGGGCGCTCATGCCAGTGTGTTGCCGTCAGCGGTCTTCGCGACCTCGAAGATCTGCGCCCCGAGGTCGTTGGCGCCGCCGACCACGACCTGCGCGACGATCGCAGCCGTGCCGGTGGAGATGCAGAGCATGACCCCGATGAACACGCCCTTCTTCCACTTGCCCTTGGGTAGCTTGGGGGCCTGCGTGCGTACGAGCCACAGGCCGATGGCGAGGGCAGAGTTCGCTGCCACGCAGCAGATTGGGCAGATGGCGGTGGTGGCGAGGTTCTCGAAGGTGGGGGGCTCAGCAGAGGGGCTGGGCTGTGGGGTGAGCTGATCGGTACGCTCCATGGCAGGCCTGATCTTTCGTCGCAGTCAGAGAGGGTCCCCCCTCGATTCGGCGCTCCAACGCCACATGGATCGAGGGGTTTTCCCGTTACCGAGTACGACGCTAGAAACTTCCTTGTCATGTGGCAAGGAAGTTTGGAGGATGGTGCCCCATGGCTGACGAAGAAGGAGGGCCAGACATGGTGTCGTTCCGTGAGTTGGCCAGACGGCTCATCAGCGATGGCGTCGTGGAGCGGATTACGCACCAGCGGATCTCGCAGCTCGCGCGGGAGGATGCGGACTTTCCCCCCGTCGTGCCGGTTGGCCCGTCGAGCGTGGTCGATTACCGGAAGGCGCGCCCGTACTTCGCAAACAGGAAGTCGAAGCAGGGCCAGCGCACGGACCTGAAGAAGGCAGACCCGGAGGCGTAGCGGTGGATGATCTCGTGCAGTGGCTCGGCGAGCAGCTTGACGACGACGAGGGGATCGCGCGAGCGGCCACGCCCGGGCCGTGGCGTGTGCGTGATGACGGCGTGGTGGGCGACGAGGGCAAGCACTGGCCAGTCGCGTATACCGACTCCCACCGGGCCCGTGAAGACTGCCTTCACGTAGCCGAGCATGATCCGGCGCGGGTGCTGCGCGAGATCGACGCCAAGCGCCAGGCGCTCGCCCTCTACACGGCCACGGTGGAGGACCGAGAGGCACTCCGCGCGCGCATGCGGCAGGTCATCAACTCGGATCCCGACGAGTTCGGCAAGCTGCGTCAGCGGGAGAGTGAACTGATCAACGCTGAGGCGCGGCTCCGGCCCGTGGTGCGCCTGCTCGCGCTGCCCTACGCGGCTCGGCCCGGATTCCGTCCCGAATGGGCTGGTGGACCGCGATGATGAGAAGCCCCGGCGACGCGGCAACCGTCCCGGGGCGTGGCCGACTGCGAAGGAGTCGAACATGACAGAGGCTGCCCGTCGGGAAGAGTGGCGCCCCATCCCCGGGCGTGAGGGCGTTTACGAGGCGTCGAGTGAGGGGCGCGTGCGACCGCTCGATCGCATCTATGTCCGGTCTGACGGCCCACGGCAAGGCCTCGGGGGCGCGTCCTCTCGCCCGCTCTCATGGGTAAGGGCTACCCGTCCGTGATGTTGCCGCGCGGAATTCGCAAGCCAATTCATGTCCTCGTATGTGCGGCGTTCGGCTGAGAGCAACTTCAATGCGCGACTGACGTGGGGGGTGGTCGAGGAGATCCGGGCTTGCTGGGACCGGGGCGGCGTGACTCAGGCCGCACTGGCTGAGGAGTACGGACTGGGGAAGTCGCAGGTGCACAACATTGTGCGACGCAAGCAGCGGCACTCTCGCGAGGAGTGGCGGCCGTAGTCGTGTCGCGCTCGGACGAGGAGGTGCCGACGAGCGAGTGGACCGAAGGGCCGCACGCGCGTGGCCTACTCGTTTGCGAGGCAGTGCCTGACGTTAAGCGTCTCCAAGTCATTGTTGACCTGGGCTACCAGTTCAGCGCGCCGGGCGTGGGCGTCCTTGACGAATTGACTGTCCCCTGTGATGACCTCGTTTCGTAACTCCTCAGCCAGCGAGTGATCCTCATCGCTAATGTCGTTCATGCCTTCGAGAAGCCGGTGGATGTCTTTCTCGCGCGAGTTCGGTGTTTCAATCTTGCCCATCTCGCTGGTGAGCTTCCGTTCGCTACTGGACAGGGCGTCCCAGGCCGTCGCTGCCGCCTGGTAGTCGCTGGACTGGTATCCGCCGTCGGCCAGCGTGTCGAGGGACGTGTTTGCGTCTCTGTTTTCGCGAACGATGTCACCGTGCATGGCGTCGCATGCCGCATTGGCCTCCTTCGCCCACTCCTTGATGGTGAACTCGTCTTTGCCGACGATCGCGAAAATGAGCCCGGCAATGCCTGCCAGTCCCGCGAGAGCGGCGATCCACCAGCCGACATGCTTTCTGACCTGACCACCCCGACCATCCTCTTGATCTTCGCCCATGGATCACAGATTCCCCGGCTGGCATGAGGAAGTTGCGCGGCGAGAGAAATGCACTCGCGTGGCGCCGCCTGCGCGCCTGCGGGGTCGACCTCGTACGGCTGGCGCTGGCTCGCGAGGGGGCAGAGCCCGGCGTGATCGCCGCAGCTCAGAGACGTAGACTCGAACGTGTGAACGATCACGTCCCGCTGACCCACCTCGACCTGCTGCGCTTCCTGGAACGCGTCCAGCTCGGCGACCTGGAGCGCACTCGCCGCTGGATTGCGGACGCAGAGCGGCGCCATGCCGAGCAGGCCGAGGGCGCGCGCCGTCGCCCGCCGACCCCGGACTGGCTGCTTGAACAGGGAATCAGCGGACGCAGCCCGGTCTACCTCCACGTCGGGGTGTGCTGGAGCGCCAGGAAACGCTTGCGCCCCATCACATAGGACGAGGCGTGCCGCGCGCTCGCTGATGGCGTCGACCCGTGTCCGCACTGTCGACCGGACGCGGCCCTCGGCGTACTGGAGTAGCCCAGCGCACGCCTCCCTGCCCAGCACGGGCACCCCGTGGCGGCCGGGCCTGGATGAGTCCGTACGGTCCGCCCACCGGCCGACACCGCCGCTGACCACGGACTCCGACGGTGCCTTGCGCGCCGAGGCAGCCTTCGTCGAGGCCTTGGTTCGCGGTGACGGAGCCCGGTGCTGCGTTAGCGGCGGCCGGCCCGTCGTCTACAGCGACGTCCGTGATCGGCCGTTCCGCGCCGGGTGCGCGAACTGTGACTGCGGACAGGATCAGTGCATCCGGACACCTCCGGGCGTGTTCGGGACAGCAGGTCCGGATGCGTCTGCCTGCCCGTCCTTGGAACCGCAGTGACGGTGGTGTGCGAGTAGAGCGTGCAGCGGCGCCTGTTTTCGGCCCAATCAACGGGTAGGGGCTGATAAGCGGCAACCGCTTGTAGGGAAGGTGTGGCATGCAGTTACACTCACATCCGCCGCACGATTCGACCACTTGTGCGATGAGGGGGAGTTGAGGGGTGGAGTGTGCCCTCATGTCATTTTGTCGCGCAGTGACGGCGTGCGCGTAAAGGAAGGGAATTCCCGCCCGGGAGGCCTGCAAGCAATGGCCGGGAGTCCCCGTGAGCGAACACGACATCTGGAGGATGCATGTCCATCTTCAGCATACGCACGCGTCGGTGGGCCACTGCTATCGCGGCGGCGGGTGCAGCGTCTGTGATATCCGTAGCCCCTGCGAATGCCGCAGGGACCACGGTCGTGGCCTACACCTCGGACGGCGGGTCACCGGGCGGCAAGGCGATCTTCCATGGCAACGCCAGCCCGGAGTGGGCAGAGGTGTGCGACAACCAGGAAGATGGGATGCGCGTTTGGGCCCACGTATATTGGCAGGCCAACGGCGACTGGAACAACGGCTTCACTCTGACGGACGCCGACGGCAGCAGCGACCCGATCTCGTGTGACGGCAGGCCGGAACACCGCGAGAAGGCGCAGATTCCGGAAGGTGCTCACGTCGTAGTGGACGTGTGCCTCCGGAACGGCGCCAGCGGCCCGAAGAAGCACTGCGGCTCCGTCATCGGTAAGGCATGACCTGAACAACCCGTGCTGGAGGGGGCCAAGTACCCCCTCCAGCAGCATGAGTGCCGGAAACCTCCCGTGCGTGAGTACCTGCTCGTAGGGTGCATTTCGGCAGCCATTACCTTCCTGCTCACCGGCCCCGTTCGTCACCTTGCGGTAACGACTGGATTGGTCCTTGGTGTGCGGTCCCGGGATGTGCATCGCTCGCCGACGCCGAGGATGGAAGGTGTTGCCATCTTTGGAGGGCTTCTTGCCGGATTCCTCTCACGTGGCACTTGCCTGCCTTCGAAGGGTAGCCCGGTATCCAGAATGTCCACGCCAGCCATTCTTCGCAGTCATGACGACGCTGATAATGAATGCGACCAGAGGACAAGGGCGTTCCCGCGCTGGCGCCGCCGAAGTACGGCAGTGTTAGAAGCTTGGTAATCCCGCCCTTTCTCGCGTCCCTGCATGAGAAGTTGCTGGCGTCTCACGACTCAGAGTGGGCGCTTCCGGCGATGGACGGCGGCCCTCTGCTGACGACTGACTTCAACACGTACTACTGGAGGCCAGTTCGTGATGGGTCCGAGGAGCGTACGGGCGGCTACGAGCGGCCAGAACTGCCGGCGGTTGACGCGTTCCAGAAGAGGCGGATCCACCTGGTGAGGCACGCTCACGGCCCGCACCTTGAAGAGGACGGGGTGCCGGACATTGCGATCGAGGAGAGGCTCGGGCACGTGGTGCAGGGCGTGCGTGGGGTGTACCGGAAGGTGACGCCCAAGATGGAGCGCCAGATCGTGAGCGTGTTGCAGGCGCGGTTCGAGGCGGATGCAACAGCGCGTCGAGGTGCGGGCGGGGCCGGTGCTCGGGGCTAACTCCCATTTTCTCCCATCGTAGATGGAGGAATGGCTATCGATGCAGGTCAGCGGGATATCTAACTTGCCCCTTGCGATATCCACTGCATCACCCAGCAGCAGCCGAGGAGCACAGGTCACTGACCTGACCGGGCACAGGCCCGCACTCGGCAGGCCTGTTGTTTCCGGGGGGCCTACTGGGTGCGGACGGCGTCGCGGAGCGCGGTGTGAGCGTCCCGGCTCCGCTCCCGCCCCGCGTCGAGAGCGTCCTCGACCTCGTCACTGAACCGTCCGTCGCGAACGTCGCCGAGGGTGATGTCGCCCAGGTCGATGGCCGACCATGCGGTCTCGACCGCGATGGTGGTCAGCTCGGGGTCGGTCGTGGTGAGCGCGAGCCGGTCGAAGGCCTGCGTGACCGCCGAGCGGGCCCGGTACAGGTCGGCCCGCGCCTCTCTGCTCTGCGGCTCGCCATCCCGCAGGTCGGCGATCTGGAGCCAGAACCGCTCTCGGTACGCGAGGGCGGCGGCGAGCAGCTGCGCGGTCGCGTCCAGAACCCGCTGACGGTGTTCGGCGGCGCGTGCGCGGCGATCCGTCCAGTGCGCGGTGAGGCTGGCCAGGCCGGCACCGGCGAGCGTGCCCAGTACGGCGATCAGGGTGGACCACATGGGGATCTCTCCGGTTCGGTGGCGCCGTGAGGGAACCTCACGATTCCCTCACGGGTCTAGCGCTTCTACCTGCACGTATGTTGTGATCATGACGACCGCGGCCCTCGATAGTGGGCCGCTTCTTTCTGTAGGGGGGACATTATGAGGAACCGCGCGACAAGAGTCATCGCGGTCACCGCTGGCCTGGTGATCATGGGGGGTTCTGCGACGGCGTACGCGGACGACAGCCGGATAGCCGCTCCCGTGGTTGCCGATGGTGCGGCTGTGGAGCCCGGGACGGTGACAGACGCGCCTGCCTCGCGTGCGGAGGTGGCGCCAGGAGTGGACGCCGACGGTGCGCTGGACGAGGACATGGCGATTCCGGGCGAGACCGACGGGCCCGATCTGGGCGACCCCATCGGTCCGACGAGCCAGGACTGCCCGACCGGCCGCTTCGTGCACATCACGAAGAATCTCAAGAACACCATGTCCGTCAAGTACTCGACGTATGCGCAGAATGACACCGGGCGTTCCATGGACTACAAGTTCACGTCCAAGCGGTCTGGTACGACGACTCTCGGCGCCTCCCTCACTTTGAGTTCCGAGCTCAAGGTTCTGTGGCTGGGCAAGGTAAAGGCCGATGTGCAGACTTCAGCCACAAAAAGCTGGACCTCTGAGCTGGGTGTTGAAATCGGAGGAAAGGTGAAGCCGCACTCGACGATCAAGGGTGAGTACGGCATCAAGAAGGAAAAGGTTTACGGCTACAGCGGGACGCGCTACACCAACTGTTCCGTCGGCCACAAGCAGTACGTGACCTTCTGGGCCCCGTACCGCGAAGGATGGACCGTTCACTAAATTCCATCCACGCCCGTTCGGTGCAGTTGCCGCCGGACGGGCGCACCCCTCCAGGAGACCTCCATGGGCCGTAAAGTGGCCGCCTCTCTTGCCCTGCTTTCTTTGGCGCTCGTCGCTGCTTGCACGAACAGTGATGAGGGCTCGCGTCCCACCAGCAGCCCGCCGCGTCCGAGCCGTACGGGGGACACGTCTTCTGTGCCGAGTGGTGGCGACAAGGTGGAGAAGAGCTTGCGACTTCCCGCGCACCCCAAGTACCTCGTCCCGGTCCGCAACGGCGCAGGGAGTGAAGACCTGCCTGACTTCACACCGGCAAAAAAGGTGTACACAGTGCACGTAAAGTGCTCTGGCGTCAGCACCGTGCAGATTGTCAAGCGTGAGCGTCCGAAAGATAATCCGAGCTCCATAGATTGCAAGAGCCCGGTCACCGTCGGAAGGGTCTATATCGACCCGTCAAAGCAGAAGTTGGCCGTCCAGGCGGACGGCGGTGCTCGCTGGACCCTGGCGATCGTTGATGGACAGCGTCCCTTCTGAAGAGCGAGACCGGCTCTTGAGGGAGCATTCCTCTACATGCCGAGCAGTCGGGGGTCGGGGAGCCGGGTCTGCCCACTCCGTGCACCCCTTATGGGAGGATGGTGTCCTCGCAGGTCAGGGGGAGCGGGCAGGGCCCGGGTGGGTATGCGCCCCAGCGGCCCGGGCGGCAGCTGAAGGCGTGATCAGGGAGTGGGAACATGGCCGGTCAAGTCCGTGCGCGGAAGAACGCCCCGCCGCGTGAGGACGTACTGACCACCGCCATGGAGATGATCGCCGCGCGCGGCCTGGAGAAGCTGACCATGGCCGCGCTCGGCCGTGAGGTCGGCATGAGCTCCGGGCACCTCCTCTACTACTTCCGCACCAAGGACGAACTGCTCCTGCGCACCCTGGAGTGGAGCGAGGGCCGCCTCGGCATCGAGCGCGGCCGTCTCCTCGCCCGTCCCGGGACGGCCCGCGCGCGCCTGGACGCCTACGTCGAGCTGTACGTCCCCGACGGCGTCGGCGACCCCCACTGGACGCTCTGGCTGGAGGTCTGGAACCGCTCCCTGAACGCCGACGAGGAGGGCCGCGACCGGCAGGCCGCGATCGAGGGCGCCTGGCACCGCGACCTGGTGGCGCTGCTCGCCGAGGGCGTCTCGCGCGGTGAGTTCGGCGCGATCGACCCCGACCGGTTCGCCGCGCGGCTGCGGGCGCTGCTCGACGGGTTCTCCATCCATGTGGCGATCGGGCTGCGCGGCACGGGGCGGGAGCAAGTCCTCGCTCATGTACGGGAGTTCCTGGACGGGGCGCTGGCCTCGGACGCGTAGGGACGACCGGCGGCCTGTCTAGGTTGTACGCGTTCCTGCGGATTGCCCGTGGCCCGGTGATGGGCTTGTATTCCTGTGGGCCTTCGGTAGTGGGGGCGGGGTGCGACGTGTGTGGGGGAAGCCATGTCCATGGGCAGACGTGTGCGATTAGGCGTGCTGGCGGCGGGGGTCGCGGGGGCGGTGGGGATCACCGGGTTACCGATGACCGCCGCGCAGGCCGCGCCCGCCGCCCCACCCGCACCCCGCGTGGAGCGCGTCAGCGTGGCCGCCGACGGGAGCGAGGCCAACGGCGGCTCCGGCGCCGCCTCCATCACCGCGAGCGGCAGCCACATCGCCTTCAGCAGCAGCGCCACCAACCTCACGCCGGACACCGCCCCGCGCCCGCAGAGCAGCGCCCACGTACGCGACACCGGGACCGGACAGGTCACCCGCATCAAGAGCAGCCTCAGCGCCCCGGTCATCAGCGGCGACGGACGCTACGCCGCGTACACCGACTGGGGCACGCACACCGTCAAGGTCTTCCTCACCGATCTGCGCACCGGGGAGCGCAAACAGGTCGGCGGCGCCTCCAAGGACTCCTCCCATCGCCCCGCCCTCAGCGCCGACGGCCGCTACCTCGCCTACGAACTGCGCCCCCAGCACCCCGCCGACCCCCACCGCATCGAGGTCTACGACCGCGTCACGGACACCCGCGAGACCGTCAGCGGCGCGCCGCAGGGCTCCACCCACGACATGACCGCGCCTTCCCTCAGCGCCGACGGCCGGTACGTCGCCTTCCGTGACGCGGGCTCCGGGGAGATCTGGGTCCGCGACCGCGCGAAGGACACACTCACGCGCGTCGACGACGGCACGGCCACCGCACTCGTGCAACTCAGCGGCGACGGCCGCACCGTCGCGATGAACTCCGCCGACGGCGCCCGACTCCGCGACCTGCGCACCGGCAGGACGTGGGAGATCGCGGGCGCCGAGGCCGAGGCGGTCAGCCCCGACGGGCGCCACGTCCTCTACAAGGACGCCGGGTCGACGCTGCGGCTGCGCAAGCTGAACAACGGCCGCGAGACCGTCGTCGGACACGGCGTCGCGGGCCCCGGCGCCATCGGCGCGAAGGCACGCACCGTCGTCTACTCCTCGCCCGACGCGGACGTCGTGCCCGGCGACACCAACGGCGTGAACGACGTCTTCCAGTGGACGGCCCGCTGATGCGCCCCGCGCGCCCCCCGCTGGCCGCGCCCATCCTGCTGGCCGCGCTCATCGCCATGACGCTCACGGCAGCGCCCGCAGCGCCCGCAGCGCCCGCCGTGGCCCCTCCCACCGGATCCACCGCTCAAGCGAAGCCGCACACCCCCCGCACCGAACGCGTCAGCACCACCGGCGACGGCGGTCAGGCCGACGGGCCCTCGCGGAACGCCGCGCTCAGCGCCGACGGGCGGTACGTCGGGTTCACCACAACGGCCGCCGCCTTCGGCTGCGCCCCCTTCTTCGACTGCCTGCGCGTGAAGGACCTCACCACGGGCGAGGTCACCGAGGTCGGCACCGGCGACGGCGCCACGTATGACGCGCCCCTGCTCAGCGCGGACGGCGGCCGCATCGCGTACACGGCGACGAAGCGGTTCGCGGCGCCCTATCTCTACGACCGGGCGACCGGCACCTCCCAGCGGCTCTGGCCCCAGGACCCGCCCGGATCCAACGAGTTGGGAGCCGTCGCGTCGATCAGCCCGGACGGCACCCACGTCGCGTACACGCTCGGCAACCGCCACGGCGACCAGGACTCCCGCCTCCTGTACGTACGCTCCACCGCGACCGGCACCGACGAACTGATCTCGCCGCCCGAGGAGGGCCGCAAGGCGGCGGCCTCGGTCAGCGGCGACGGCGGGCGTGTCGCGTATCAGATCGGCGCCGGCGACACGTCGCACATCCTCGTCAAGGACCGGACCACCGGCACCACGACCCGCGTCGCCACCGGCCTCGGCGCCGCCGAACTGGTGCGGATCACCGTGAACGGCCACCGCGTCCTCCTCAACGCGCGAGGCGGTCTGTACGTCCACGACCTGCGGACCGGCACGACCGAGCGCGTCGCGGACGCCCCCGCCAACTCGGCGACGGACAACGGACGTTACGCGCTGATCACCGAGCCGCAAGGGCCGCGCGTGCTGGACCTGAGGACGGGGGAGAGCACCGAGGCCGGCCCCGCCGACGCCAGGACGGGGCGAGGCGCGCTGGCCCGCGACGGCCGGACAGTGGCGTTCGGTTCGCAGGCCACCGACCTCGTGCCCGGCGACACGAACGGCGTCGCCGACGTCTTCGTACGGCACAGACGGTGAACGTCCGCCGTCCCGAGCCCATCCCGCACCACACGCGCTGAACACGCCGAACCACCACGGGGGGACCCCACCATGAAGCAACGCGACAGAGTAGTCACCGGCCTGTGTCTGGCCGCCCTGTTGGGCACCCTGGGAGCGCTCCCGGCCCAGGCGGAGCCCGAGCCGCAGCCGCCCGCCACCGAGCGGATCAGCACGACGAACGACGGCACGCAGCTGGACCGGCCGTCCTACGACCCGGCGATGGGCGAGGGCCGCGTCACCGGGTTCACCTCCGAGGGGAGAGCGGACGACGTCGACACGGACGACATCGCGGACGTGTTCCTCCACAACCGCCTCGGCGACAACGCGGAGGTGAGCTACCACGGCGACGGACCGTCGTACGACTCCGGACCCTGCCTCAGCGGGCGCATGTTCGGTTTCATCTCCGAGTCCACGAAGCTCGCCACCCCGCCCCGGCCCGACCACCGCCCGCTCGCCTACATCCGCAACCGCTCGGTCGGCAAGATCACCGGCCTCCACAGCTACCACGGCGTTCCCTACGCGTCGATGTCGGAGCCCAGGGTGGACCCCAGCTGCCAGTGGATCGCCTTCACGGCCACGCTGCCCGCCACCGCCGCCGAGCCGGACCCGCAGCCCCGCGTCTACCGCTACAAGTTCAACGGCGGCAACAACGACCTGGTCAGCGAGGCGTCCCCGCAGGCGGCCCGGCACCCGTCGATCAGCTACAACGGGCGGTACGTCGCCTATGAGCAGGGCGGCGAGGTCTACGTCCGCGACCTGGACACCGGCGCCCGCGAGAAGATCTCCGTGGCCCGGGACGGCGGCGCGGCCGACGGCGTCTCGTCGGCGCCCTCGCTGAGCGGGGACGGCCGCCACGTCGCCTTCGAGTCACGCGCCTCCAACCTCGTACCGGGCGACAGGAACCGCGCCGCGAACGTCTTCGTGCGCGACCTCGACACCGGCACGACGACCCTGGTCCAGGGCCCGCGCAAGAAGGACGCCACGACGCAGCCCTCGCTCGCCGTCAACGGCACCCACCTCGCGTACGTCGCCTCCCGGACCACGGGCAAGGGCCGGGCACCCGCCGTCCACCTGCGCGAACTCGCCACCGGAAAGACACGGCTGATCAGCGTCGACCTCCAGGGCGGCCCCAACGACCTCGCGGCCGGCAACCCCTCGGTGAACGAGGACGGCACTGTCGTGGCCTTCGACTCCGCCTCGCCCGATCTGGTGACGGGGGACACCAACGGCGTCTCGGACGTCTTCCTGCGCACGGTCGACTGACAGCGGGCCCCGGCAGCAGCAGCACCACCACAGTCATCGCCCGCATCGTGAGACGGGGCCGCGCGGTGCGGGCGGGCTGTGGCAGGCTGCTTCCGTGCTCTCGTTCGCCATGATTATTGGCAGCAGGCGCGCCGGTCCGCAGTGACCGTCTCGTACCACCAAGTACGGGCGGACACCGTCGTCCTCGACCCGCGCGCAGACCTCTCGCACCCGCGAGGGGTTTTTTCGTTTCCCGGCCCAACTGCAGCCGGACGCGGAGCGCACGGGATCATCGTGGGCGGTGGAGCCGGTCCTTCCGGTAGACCGAGATCCGACACAGGAGCCAGATCAGCATGACGGAAACCAGCACGCCCGACGATTCCTTCCATGTCTTCGACACGACGCTGCGCGACGGCGCGCAGCGCGAGGGCATCAACCTCACCGTCGCGGACAAGCTGACCATCGCCCGGCACCTGGACGACTTCGGCGTGGGCTTCATCGAGGGCGGCTGGCCCGGCGCCAACCCGCGCGACACCGAGTTCTTCGCGCGGGCCAAGCAGGAGATCACCTTCCGGCACGCCCAGCTCGTCGCGTTCGGCGCCACCCGCCGCGCGGGCGCCAAGGCGGCCGACGACCCGCAGGTCAACGCCCTCCTGGAGTCCGGCGCCCCCGTCATCACGCTCGTCGCCAAGGCCCACGACCGGCACGTCGAGCTGGCCCTGCGCACCACCTTGGAGGAGAACCTGGAGATGGTGCGGGACACCGTCTCCTACCTCCGCTCGCAGGGGCGTCGCGTCTTCGTCGACTGCGAGCACTTCTTCGACGGCTACCGCGCCAACCCGGAGTACGCGAAGTCCGTCGTACGGGCCGCCGCGGAGGCGGGCGCCGATGTCGTCGTCCTGTGCGACACCAACGGCGGCATGCTGCCCGCGCAGGTCCAGGCCGTCGTGGCCACCGTCGCCGCCGACACCGGCGCCCGGCTCGGCATCCACGCCCAGGACGACACCGGCTGCGCGGTCGCCAACACCCTGGCCGCCGTCGACGCGGGCGCCACGCACGTGCAGTGCACGGCCAACGGCTACGGCGAGCGGGTCGGCAACGCCAACCTCTTCCCGGTCGTCGGCGCCCTGGAACTCAAGTACGGCAAGCGGGTCCTGCCCGAGGGCGCGCTGCGCGAGATGACCCGCGTCTCGCACGCCATCGCCGAGGTCGTCAACCTCACGCCCGCCACCCATCAGCCGTACGTGGGCGTCTCCGCCTTCGCGCACAAGGCGGGACTGCACGCCTCCGCGATCAAGGTCGACCCGGACCTGTACCAGCACATCGACCCGGACCTCGTCGGCAACCGCATCCGCATGCTCGTCTCCGACATGGCCGGCCGCGCCTCCATCGAGCTGAAGGGCAAGGAACTCGGCGTCGACCTCGGCGACGACCGCGCCCTGGTCGGCAGGGTCGTGGAGCGGGTCAAGGAGCGCGAACTCCAGGGCTATACGTACGAGGCCGCCGACGCCTCCTTCGAGCTGCTGCTCCGCGAGGAGGCCGAGGGCAGGGCGCGCAGGTACTTCCGCGTCGAGTCGTGGCGGGCCATCGTCGAGGACCGCCCCGACGGCACGCACGCCAACGAGGCGACCGTGAAGCTGTGGGCCAAGGGCGAGCGCATCGTCGCCACGGCGGAGGGGAACGGCCCGGTCAACGCGCTCGACCGGGCGCTGCGCGTCGGCCTCGAACGCATCTACCCGCAGCTCGCCAAGTTGGAGCTTGTCGACTACAAGGTCCGCATCCTGGAGGGCAAGCACGGCACGTCCTCCACCACGCGCGTCCTGATCTCCACGTCCGACGGCGTCGGGGAGTGGTCGACCGTCGGCGTCGCCGAGAACGTCATCGCCGCGTCGTGGGGCGCGCTGCAGGACGCGTACACCTACGGGCTGCTGCGGGCCGGGGTCGAGCCCGTCGAGTAACCCTTCCCGGGCCCTTGGGTTACGTTCGAAGTATGAGGAATCGGGCGAAGCGGTTCACGGTAGGGCTTTCCGGTCTGCTGCTCGCCCTGGGTGCCACGTCCTTCACGGCGGCGCCCGGGGCCCTGGCGGCCGACACCTCCGAGGTGGCCGCAGCCTGGGAGAAGGATCCGGTGTACGTCGATCCCGCGGCGTCGGACCAGCTCTCCGACTCCCAGGCCGACGCGCTCGCCCGGAAGATCGAGGACGCGGACAAGCCGGTGTTCGTGGCCGTCCTGCCGCAGGACTTCCCGCGGCAGGACCTCTTCCAGAAACTGCGGACCGAGACGGGCGTGACGGGTGTGTACGCGGTCCGCCTCGGCGACGACTTCGACGCGAAGGCCGACCGCTCGGTGCTGCCCGGCAACGCCGTGAACAACCTCGTCTCCCTCGTGCGCGGCGAGGACGCCGCCACCCAGCTCGACGACTTCGTCGACGAGGCCCTGGCGCAGGCCGCCGGGAAGGCCCCGCGCTCGTGGAGCGGCGGGCCCACCGGTGACGGCGTCTCGGTCGGCACGCTCGCCGGCGTCGGCGTGGTGATCGTGGCGGGCGGCGTGGGCGCGTACGCCGTGATCCGCCGCAAGAAGCGGCGCCACGAGGAGGCGCAGCGCGACGCGCTGCGCAAGCTCTCCGTCGTCGTCGACGAGGACATCACCGCGTTCGGCGAGGAGCTGGACCGGCTCGACTTCCACCCCGCGGAGCCGGGCGCCGACGACGCGATGCGCGCCGACTACGAGCGCGCGCTCGACGCCTACGAGAAGGCCAAGTCGGCCATGGCGGCCGCGACACGGCCCGAGGACGTGCGGGGCGTGACCCAGGCCCTGGAGGACGGGCGCTTCTCACTGGCGCTGCTCGCCGCGCGGCGCGAGGGGCGGCCGCTGCCGGAGCGGCGGGCCCCCTGCTTCTTCGACCCGCGGCACGGGCCCTCGGTCGAGGACGTCATGTGGGCGCCCGCGGGCGGCCCCGAGCGCGCGGTCCCGGTGTGCGCGGCGGACGCGGCCCGGCTGGCCGACGGCCAGGACCCGATGGCCAGGACCGTGGCCACGGAGTACGGGGAGCGGCGGCCCTACTGGGAGGCGGGGCCCGCGTACGGGCCGTGGGCGGGCGGGTACTTCGGCGGGGGCATCCTGCCGGGCCTGCTGATCGGCACGATGCTCGGCGGAATGATGGCGAGCCCGGCGTACGGGGCGGACTTCGGGGAGGGGTACGGGGACGTCGGGGGCGGCTATGGGGGCGGGGACTACTCGGGGGCGGACTTCGACCCCGGCGACTTCGGCGGCGGAGGCGGCGGGGACTTCGGCGGTGGCGGGGACTTCGGGGGCGGCGGGGACTTCGGCGGGGGTGGTGGGTTCTAGGGCGGGGCCGTGGCGGGACATCGGCCGCGCTTGCGCGAGAAGACTGCGAGACGGTACGGTTCGTCTCGTATCTCTATCTCGTGCGTTCGACTCGCTGGAGGTGGCTCATGGTGCGTGAGCAGTACGTGGAGGTCGCGGCCGGGGTGCGGCTGTGGACGGAGCGGCGGGGGGCGGCCGACGCCCCGGCGCTGCTGCTCGTCATGGGGGCGCAGGCCTCCGGGCTCGGCTGGCCCGAGGAGCTGGTGGACGCGCTCGCGGAGCGGCATCACGTCATCCGCTACGACCATCGCGACACGGGGCGCTCCAGCCACAGCTTCGACGAACACCCCTACCCCGTCACGGACTTGGCGCGGGACATCATCGCGGTCCTGGACGGCCTCGGGATCGAGGGGGCGCACCTGGTGGGTCTCTCACTCGGCGGCATGCTCACCCAGCTGGTCCTCGCGGACCACCCCGAGCGGGTGCTGAGCGCGACCCTGATGGGGACGTGCGCGCTGAGCGAGACGCCGTACCTGGGGCCCGATGGCGTGAGCGAGCTGCCGGGCATCGCGCCGGAGGTGCTCGCGCTGTGGGCGCAACCGGTGGAGGACCACGGTCTGGAGGCCGAGCTGGACCGGCGGGTGGCGCACTGGCGGGTGCTCGGCGGCGATCGGATCCCCTTCGACGCCGCGTACTTCAGGGAGCTGGAGCGGCGCATCATCGAGCACGCGGGCGGTTACGCGGCGCCGACCGCGCACGGCCGTGCCGACGATTCCGGGATGCTCCGCACCGCCGAGCTGGCCCGGAACGAGGTCCCGACCCTCGTCGTCTCGGCCCCGGCCGAGCCGGTCTTCCCGCCCCCGCACCCGCAGCATCTCGCCCAGGTCATCGGGGGATCCCGGCTGGTGGAGGTGCCGGGCATGGGGCACGCGCTGCCCCCGGCCGTTCTCGGCCCCCTCGCGGAGGCGATCCTGGCGCACACCGGGGGCGCGGTGCGCGTGTGAGGGGCCGTCAGTCCCCGTGCGGGGAGGGCGTGGTGACGGCCCAGCGGCCCGAATGGCCGGGTGGCAGCGCCAAGTCCCTTCGTACGGCCGCGTAGTACCCCTGCCGTGCGATCCGCTGGCGCTCCAGCATCCCGGCCCAGGCCCCCGGATCACGTGTGTCGTCGCGCAGGAACCGTTCCATCTCGATGACGGTGAGCACCCACACCCGCGCCTTGTCCACCACGTCCGGCGCCCCGAGCATGAGCAGCGCCTCGCCGGCCGGGTCGCGGGCGTCGGCGGCCTCCGTGAAGTGGGGCGCGGCCGCCTCGGGGGAGAGGGGGTGCGGATGGGGATCGTTGCCGAGGTGGGCGGCGACGCGGTAGGTCAGGGTGACGGCCTGCTTCAGGACGCGGGCGTACTCGGTGTAGATCGCGAGCCGCCGCTCCTCCCACCGGGCCGCCTGCTCACGCCGGAAACGGATCCGGTCCCCGCGCACGATCGCCAGGTACGACCCGAGCGCGCCGACGATCACGCCGATGAGGGCGGGCAGTTGCTGTAGGAACTCCGGCACGGCGAAACCGTAGCGCGCGGACGCGGCCGGCGGCAGGGGGTGATCATCTCCCGGGCTCAGGAGGCCGTCTTGATCGCCGAGATGTCGAAGTTCAGCTTGATCTTGTCGGAGACGAGGACGCCGCCGGTCTCCAGCGCGGCGTTCCAGGTGAGGCCCCACGCCGAGCGCAGGATCTCGGCCTTGCCCTCGAAGCCGACGCGCTCGTTGCCGAACGGGTCCTTGGCGGAGCCGTTGAACTCCAGGTCGATGGAGAGCGGCTTCGTCGTGCCGAGGATCGTCAGGTCACCGGTGACGCGGTAGTCGTCGCCGCCGAGGAACTCCACCTTGGTGGAGCGGAAGGTCATCTCGGGGAACTCCTCCGTCTTGAAGAAGTCCGCGCTCTTCAGGTGCCCGTCACGGTCGGCGTTGCCGGTGTCGATGCTCTCCATCTTCACGTCGATGGAGGCCGTCGAACGGGACGGATCGGCGCCGTCCAGGTGCAACGTGCCCGCGACGTCGAGGAAGGAGCCCTTGACGTTCGTGACCATGGCGTGCCGGGCGACGAAGCCGATCGTCGAGTGTGCCGGGTCGATCGTGTAGTCACCGGTCAGCGCGGCGAGCTGAGGGTCGACCACGGGGGCCGTGGCGGTGGGGGTGGCGGTGGTGTCGTTCTTGCGGCCGAAGAGACCCATGACGTGCTCCTTGGGGGGTGGCTCCGATGGGGAGCTTCTGTTGAAGGTTCAACGAGATTGAATGTAGCGCGATTCAGTTCAACATTCAACATCTGGCGGAGTGGTGCTGAAGTGGCGTTACGTGATGCCACTGGGGTGTCAGATTGCCGCCGATGGGGGCGCCGTCCATCCTGACCTGCGGAAATCGCCCTTGCGGTTACTGGCTGGCCCACTCGTGGCGCGCCTAAGGCTTGCAATGGCGCCACGATGGTGCCACTATGGCGTCATGAACCTCACGCAATACGTCGACCACCTCCGGCAGGAGCTCGCGGTCGCCGCCGAAGCCGGTGGCGACGAGGCCCGCGCCCTGGCCGAGCGCCTCACCGCCCCGCTGGAGTCCGCCGCCCGGCTCACGCTGCTGAACGCCCTGTCCGCCGCCGCGGAAGAGATCACCAGCGAACTCGCGCCGGGCTCGGTCGACCTGCGGCTGCGCGGTCTCGACCCCGAGTTCGTGGTCACGCCGCCGCCCGCGGGGGACACGTTCGACGCCCAGGCGGAGTACGCCGCGCTCATGGCCCCGCCCGCCGCGCCCCCCGTGCCGGACGGCGCGGACGAGGGGGGCACGGCCCGTGTCAACCTCCGTCTCCCGGCCCACCTCAAGGCCCGCGTCGAAGAGGCCGCGAGCGGCGAGGGCCTCTCGGTCAACGCCTGGCTCGTGCGGGCGGTCTCCGCCGCGCTGGACCAGCCGGGCGGCGGCAGACCCGGCGGGAGCGCCGGCCGCCGGGAGACCGCCCCGGGCTTCGGCGGCGGCTATACGGGCTGGGTGCGCTGACCGGCCCTCGCGAGGGCCGCGCCCCCACCACGTGACGTCAGGCTCCGGCGGGGCCTTCGATGCCGGCACGACTTCGGGTCCACACGACTTCAGGTACCGACAACACCGAGCCCAAGGGCTCGTCTAGCCACCAGGACGGGACAGCCATGCCTACTTTCGACACTCCCAAGCCCATCATCGCCACCGTCGGCTTCGAGAGCGGGACCCTCCGCGTCATCGCGGGGGACGTCGCCGAGACGGTCGTCGACGTACGCCCCAGCAGCGAGAGCCGGGACGAGGACGTCAAGGGCGCCGAGCGCACCCGCGTCGAGTTCGCGAACGGCGCACTGCTGGTCAAGGGCCCCAAGAACCGGTCCCCGTTCAGCAAGGGCTCGTCGATCGACGTCCACGTCACGCTGCCCGCCGGTTCCGAGGTGCGCGTCGACACCGCGATGTCGCACGTGGTCACGGAGGGCAGGCTCGGGGACTGCGACATCAAGACGTCCGTCGGCGATCTCCAGATCGAGCAGGCGGCCGCCGTCCAGCTGAACACGGGGTACGGAGAGGTCTCCCTGGGCCGCGCGAGCGGCTCGGCCCAGGTCACCACCGGGTCCGGCGGCATCAGGCTCGGCGAGGTCAAGGGCGCGGTGACGGTCAAGAACTCCAACGGCGCCACGGACATCGGGGTGGTCGGGGGCGACCTGACGGCGAGGGGGGCGAACGGCTCCGTCACGGTCGAGCGCGCGGAGGCGGACGTCACGCTCAAGAGCGCCAACGGCTCCCTGCGGGTCGGCGAGTTGGCGCGCGGCACCGCCGTCCTGGAGACGGCTGTGGGCTCGATCGAGGTCGGCATCCGGCAGTCCACGGCGACCTTCCTCGACGTACGTACGAAGGCGGGGTCGGTGCGGCAGCCGCTGGCGGAGTCCGAGGCGCCGGCCGAGTCGGCGGACACGCTCAAGGTGCGCGCCCGCACGGCGATGGGTGACATCACGATCCGCCGCGCCTGAAGTCCTGCTCCCGGGGGCCGGCGCTCGGCGCCTCGCACACCGCTGAGCCCAGCTCCCACCCGGTTGCCCACGCCCCAAGGGGCGTCCGCAACCTCAATTTCGAACTGATGTGCGATTGCGGTCTCCATCCACCGCTCGCCCCTCGGCCGCCCGGCCCCTCCCCTCTCCATGAAAGGGAACCCCCATGACCAGGCTTCTCCAGCCGCCCGCGCCCCCCACGGGCACCCCCGCGGCGATCACCGCCACCGCCCTGCGGAAGTCATTCGGCGGGAAGGCCGTCCTCGACGGGATCGACCTGCACATCCCGAAGGGCTCGATCTTCTCCCTGCTCGGGCCGAACGGGGCCGGCAAGACGACCGCCGTGCAGATCCTCTCCACGCTGATCGCCCCGGACGGCGGCGACGTACGCGTCGCGGGACACGACCTGGCCCGCGACCCCGCGGCCGTCCGCTCGGTGATCGGCGTCACCGGGCAGTTCTCCGCCGTCGACAACCTCCTGACCGGCGAGGAGAACCTGCTCCTCGTGGCCGACCTCTACGGCTACCGCAGCCGCGAGGCCCGCCACCTGGCCGCCGGCCTCGTCGAGCGGTTCGACCTCGTGGAGGCGGCGAAGAGGCCCGCTTCGACGTACTCCGGCGGTATGCGCCGCCGCCTCGACATCGCGATGACCCTGGTCGGCGACCCGAGCATCATCTTCCTCGACGAGCCCACCACCGGCCTCGACCCGCGCAGCCGCCACGGCATGTGGGAGATCGTCCGCGAACTCGTCGGCGACGGCGTCACCGTCTTCCTGACGACGCAGTACCTGGAAGAGGCCGACCAGCTCGCCGACCGCATCGCGGTGCTGAGCGGCGGCAAGCTCGTCGCCGAGGGCACCCCCGAGGAGCTGAAGCGCCTCGTCCCCGGCGGCCACGTCGTCCTGCGCTTCGCCGACGTCGCCGGCCTGGACCGCGCCGCCCACACCCTCGGCGTCGGCACCCGCGACGACGACGCCCTCACCCTCCAGGTCCCCAGCGACGGCAGCGTGCAGTCCGTGAAGGCCCTGCTCGACTGGGTCGAGGCCACGGAGACCGAGGTCGAAGGCCTCACGATCGACACCCCCGACCTGGACGACGTCTTCTTCGCCGTGACCGGCCGTCCCGACAACGAGAAAGTGACGACCCGATGAGCGTCTCCGCCCCCGCCACGTCCGCCGCGGCCCCGGCCACCGTCCGCCCCTCCAGGCCCGCACAGCCCTCCGCGCTGCGCAACTCCCTGACCATGCTGCGCCGCAACCTCCGGCACGCCCGCCGCTACCCGGCCATGACGATCAGCCTGGTGATCATGCCCATCACCATGCTGCTGCTCTTCAACTACGTCTTCGGCGGCACGATGTCGGCCGGCATGGGTGCCACGGGCGCGGAGTACATCGACTACCTCGTCCCCGGCATCCTGCTGATGGCCGTCGGCGCGGGCGTCCTGCCCACCACGGTCGGCGTCTGCGTCGACCTGACCGAGGGCATCGTGGCCCGCTTCCGTACGATGCCGATCAGCGCCTCCTCGATCCTGACGGGACGTGCCGTCGGCGCCGTCATCCAGACGCTGCTCAGCGTCGTCCTCGTCATCGGGGTCGCCTTCCTCGTGGGCTTCCGCTCCGGCGCCGAACCCATCGAGTGGGTCGCGGCGGCCGGGCTCATCGCCTTGATGTGCTCCGCCCTCACCTGGCTCGCGGTCGCGCTCGGCCAGCTGGTCAAGGCCCCGGAGGCGGCCAGCAGCGCCGCCATCCCCTTCTCCTTCCTGCTGCCCTTCCTCAGCAGTGCGTTCGTACCGCTCGACTCGATGCCGGACTGGCTGCGCCACTTCGCCGAGTGGCAGCCCTACACCGCCTTCATCGAGACCCTGCGCGGGCTGCTCCTCGGCGACGAGATCGGCAAGTTCGGACCGCTGGCGGTCGGCTGGGGCGTGGCGATCACCATCGGCGCGTTCCTGTGGGCGCGGTCCCAGTTCAACCGGGCCACCACCCGCTGAGACGCCATCCGGAACACCGTCGTACGTTTGTCGGCCTCCGCCAACGCGAGGCCGACCGCGCTACGGTTCACGCGGGCCGCCGGGTGCGGCCCGCGTGTCATCCTGTGAGGCGTCTCTCACCCGGCGCGGACCACCTACGTGACCCCTACGCGACCCCTACGAGGCCGCGCGCGGGGCATTCTTTGTGGAGACCCTACAGACGGCGCCTGCCCGAACAGTCACTTCTTCAGCAACCGCGCTCTCTTCTGTCCGGGGCTGCCAGGAAAACGGCCCGGAGACTGTACAGAGTCGACGGTCCGTTTCCCTGGGGGCCCTCCGTAAGGTCGCTACATGACCGTTTTGGACGAGACCGCCTCCTCCGGGGGCGAGCCCACCGACGCGCGTGGGCGCGTGGCCGAACTGCACGAGATCCGTGCGCAGGCGCTGCGCGGGCCCAGCGAGAAGGCGACCGAGGCGCAGCACGCCAAGGGCAAGCTGACCGCACGCGAGCGGATCGAGCTCCTCCTCGACCCGGGCTCGTTCAAAGAGGTCGAGCAGCTGCGCAGGCACCGCGCCACGGGCTTCGGCCTGGAGACCAAGAAGCCCTACACCGACGGTGTCATCACCGGCTGGGGCACGGTCGAGGGCCGTACGGTCTTCGTCTACGCGCACGACTTCCGCATCTTCGGCGGCGCGCTGGGCGAGGCGCACGCCACGAAGATCCACAAGATCATGGACATGGCCATCGCCGCGGGTGCCCCGCTGGTCTCCCTGAACGACGGCGCGGGCGCCCGCATCCAGGAGGGCGTCTCCGCTCTCGCGGGCTACGGTGGCATCTTCCAGCGCAACACCAAGGCCTCGGGCGTCATCCCGCAGATCAGCGTGATGCTCGGCCCGTGCGCGGGTGGCGCGGCGTACTCCCCGGCCTTGACCGACTTCGTGTTCATGGTCCGCGAGACGTCGCAGATGTTCATCACCGGGCCGGACGTGGTCCGCGCGGTGACCGGTGAGGAGATCACGCAGAACGGTCTGGGCGGCGCGGACGTGCACGCCGAGACCTCCGGCGTCTGCCACTTCGCGTACGACGACGAGGAGACCTGCCTCGCCGAGGTCCGGTACCTCATCGCGATGCTCCCCTCCAACAACCGTGAGAACCCCCCGGCGCACGAGTCCGACGACCCGGCCGACCGGCGCTCGGACGTCCTGCTCGACCTGGTTCCGGCCGACGGCAACCGCCCGTACGACATGGCCAAGGTGATCGAGGAACTCGTCGACGACGGCGATTTCCTCGAAGTCCATGAGCGGTGGGCGCGGAACATCATCTGTGCTCTGGCCCGTCTTGACGGCAAGGTCGTCGGGATCGTGGCGAACCAGCCGCAGGCGCTGGCCGGGGTCCTTGACATCGAGGCCTCCGAGAAGGCCGCCCGCTTCGTGCAGATGTGCGACGCCTTCAACATCCCGATCGTGACGCTGCTCGATGTGCCGGGCTTCCTGCCGGGCGTCGACCAGGAGCACGGCGGCATCATCCGCCACGGCGCCAAGCTCCTGTACGCCTACTGCAACGCCACCGTGCCCCGTATCTCCCTGATCCTGCGCAAGGCCTACGGCGGCGCCTACATCGTCATGGACTCCCAGTCCATCGGCGCCGACCTCACCTACGCCTGGCCCACCAACGAGATCGCCGTCATGGGCGCCGAAGGCGCCGCCAACGTCATCTTCCGCCGCCAGATCGCGGCCGCCGAAGACCCCGAAGCCATGCGCACCCGCATGGTCAAGGAGTACAAGGCCGAGCTGATGCACCCCTACTACGCCGCCGAACGCGGCCTGGTCGACGACGTCATCGACCCCGCCGAGACCCGCGAGGTCCTCATCAACTCCCTCGCCATGCTCGCCAACAAGCACGCCGACCTGCCCTCGCGCAAGCACGGCAACCCTCCGCAGTAGCCCACAAGGAGAACGCTGCAGATGACTCCCCCCGACATCCGAGTGGAAAAGGGCCACGCCGAGCCCGAGGAAGTCGCGGCCATCACCGCGATCCTGCTGGCCCGCGCCGCCGCGCAGCCCGCCGCCGCCCCGGCCCGCCGCGGCCGCGCGAAGGCCGGCTGGCGCCGCCTGGAGCGCACCCCGGGCTTCCGCGCCCCGCACAGCTGGCAGGGCTGAGTCCCTCCGTATTTCGCTACGGGCCCCGTTCTCCTCCGGGAGGGCGGGGCCCGCGCCGTTCCCTGGGTGCGAACGCGCCGACAAACGGAGCCCGTTTCGGCGGCAAACGGGCAACGGGCGCCGTCCGCAGGCGGGTTCGGCAGGGGGCCGGGTCAGGACGTCGGCGTGGGATCGGTCGTACGGGACAGGTGAGTCACCGCCGCCTTCGCCAGCGGACGGACCGCCGGATGCCAGGCGCGGCCCAGCGGCCCGCTCAGCACCAGGCGCCGCGAGGCCCGCGGCTCCACCGGCAGCAGCACCAGGTCGGGCGGGACCAGGGAGCGCGAGACCTCGGACAGGACGGTCACGCCGATCCCGGCCTGCACCATGCTGATCAGGGTCGCCAGGTCCCGGACGCGGTGCGTGGGGCTGAAGCGCAGTCCGGCCAGACGGTGGAGTGCGCGGACCCGGTCCTCGCAGCCGTTCGGCGAGATCAGGAACTCGTCGTCCTCCAGATCACGGATGTCGACGGCAGGTTCGCCCGCCAGGGGATGGTCGCGCGGAAGCAGGGCGCGGTACCCGTCCAGGGCGAGCTGGACACCGGGGCCGGGCGGCGGATCGACGAGAACGGCGGCGTCGGCCGTGCCGTTCTCCAGCCACTGGGCGACCTCGGAGCTGTCGCCCTCGAAGAGCCGCACCGTGACGCGCGGCAGGCTCTCCCGCCAGTGCCGCAGCAGGCCGGGGAGCAGCCCCTGGCAGACCGTGGGCGTCGACGCGAGCCGCACGGTTCCGACCGGCGTCCCGGCGTCGGCGGCGATCTCCTCCACCGCCCTGACCGCCGACAGCGCGCCACGGGCGTACGGCAGCACACGCTCCCCGAGCGCCGTCGTCCGCACCGGACCCGAGCGGACCAGCAGCGGGGCCGCCAGCTCGCGTTCGAGGGAGGCCACGGCGTGCGACACCGCCGACTGGCTCATGCCGAGCTCCGCGGCGGCCGCGCTGAACCCGCCCGCGTCGACGACGGCGAGAAAGGCCCTGAGCTGCGGGAAGTTCACGGTCATGAGGCGGCCTCATAGGTCTATGACGGCTATGCGTTGGATCAATGGTGCCAGGCCGGGCCAGGGTTGCCCCGTGCCGCCGACCGGGCGGACACGGAAGAACGACGCGAGGAGAGCCATGCCCCACATCAGGGCCACCGTCACCGACCCCGACCTGCCCGCCGACGTCGGCCGTGCCCTCGCCGAGGGCCTGACCGGCCTGGCGGTCTCCGCGCTCGGCAAATCCGCCGCACGGACCATCGTCCATCTCGACCTCGTCCCCGCCGGCCGCTACCACGTCGCCGGGAAGCCCCTGAGCGAGGGCGACCGCGACGCGCACCTGGAGGTCAGCATCACGGCGGGCACCAACAGCGCGGCGGAGAAGGCCGCGTTCGTGACCGGGGCCGCCGCGTTCCTGACGGACCTGCTCGGCCCGCTCGCCCGGGGCGGCGTCGCCCTGCACGAACTGCACCCCGAGAACTACGCCTACCAGGGCGTGACGCAGTTCGAGCACTACCGCGGGGCCCGCGGGAACTGACAGGGGCCCGCACGCCGAAGCGTGCGGGCCCTCATCCGCGTACGGGAAAAAGTGGGACGGACCGCTACCGCAGCCGCGCCATCAGCGCGTGCTCGACCAGCGTGATCAGCGCGCTCTTCGCGTCCGCGCGGTGTCGTGCGTCGGTGGTGATGATCGGGGTGTCCGGGCCGATCTGGAGCGCCTCACGGACCTCGTCGGGGGTGTAGGGCTGGTGGCCGTCGAAGCCGTTGAGGGCGATGACGAAGGGGAGCCCGGAGTTCTCGAAGTAGTCGACGGCGGGGAAGCAGTCGGCGAGCCGCCTCGTGTCGACCAGGACGACCGCTCCGATCGCGCCACGGACCAGGTCGTCCCACATGAACCAGAAGCGGTCCTGACCGGGCGTACCGAAGAGGTACAGGATCAGGTCCTGGTCCAGGGTGATGCGGCCGAAGTCCATGGCCACCGTCGTGGTGGTCTTGTCCCCGGTGTGGGTGAGGTCGTCGATGCCCGCGGACGCGGACGTCATGACGGCCTCGGTGCGCAGCGGGTTGATCTCAGAGACCGCCCCGACGAACGTGGTCTTGCCCACGCCGAAGCCGCCCGCCACCACGATTTTCGCGCTGGTGGTGGAGCGGGCTGTTGCTCCTCCGCTAGAGCTTGCGAAGTCCACTGAGCACCCTTTCGAGCAGTGTCACGTCTGGCTGGCCGCCGGCGGACTCGTCGCCGCCGGGCTGGTGGATGGCGACAAGTCCGGCCTCCGCCAGGTCGGCTACGAGGATTCGGGCGACGCCGAGGGGGATGGAGAGCAGTGCCGAGATCTCAGCGACTGACTTGATCTCGCGGCACAGGTTGCAGATCCGCTGATGCTCGGGCAACTGGCCCTGCAACTGGTGCGGTTGTGCGGTGGTGTGCACCAGCGCCTCGATGGCGAGCTGGTAGCGCGGCCTGGTGCGGCCGCCCGTCATGGCGTACGGGCGCACCAGGGGGTTGTGCGCCGACCCGGCGGGCGCCGGTGTGGGGGCGCGCCGCTGGGACTGGACCGGCTGGATACGGGGCGCGTGCGCCGGCGTGCCCTGGTCGTAGGGGCGCGGACCCGGCTGCTGGGGCTGCGCGTACGGCTGGCGGCGATGGCTCGGCGCGGAGGGGAAGTTGTACCGGTTCGGCCCGCCGTCGTGCTGACCACCCTGGCCGTGACCAGGGGACCAGTTCGCCGAAGACGAACCGTCTGGGGGTGTTGCCACGTTGCTTCCTCCTCCAACTGTGCCGGGCACCATCACTGTGGAGCCGCGTCCCGAAACCTTACGGGCACGGGCCGCGAAAACGCACCGTCTGTCTGTTAGTTGAGAAGGCTCCCCTGGAGCTCCGCGCGCAGGTCCGGCGTGAGGACGGTGCCCGCGCGGTCGACAAGAAGTGCCATCTCGTACCCAATGAGACCGATGTCCGCATCCGGGTGGGCGAGGACGGCGAGCGAGGAGCCGTCGGAGATGGACATGATGAAGAGAAATCCTCGCTCCATCTCCACAACGGTCTGGGTCACGGAGCCGCCCTCGAAGATCCGGGAGGCCCCGGCGGTGAGGGAGGTCAGACCCGAGGCGACGGCCGCGAGCTGGTCGGCACGGTCGCGGGGGAAGCCTTCGGACATCGCCAGAAGGAGTCCGTCGGCGGAGACCACCACCGTGTGGGACACCCCGGGGGTGTTGTCCACGAAGTTGGTGATCAACCAGTTCAGGTTCTGCGCCGCCTGGCTCATCGGGCTCACACTAACGCTCCTGGTTGTAGGTGCTATCAGGGCTGAAGCCCTGGCCATTCGTGTCACTGCTGTTGCTGCGGCCCCGCTGGACGCCGCGGCGCAGGTTGCTCAGCCTGCCCCGCACTTCCTCGGGATCGCGGGAGACCTGGGGGCCGCCCTGTGGGGTCTGTTCCGCCGTGCCTTCGACCAGGTTGGCCTTGGGCACGCGCCGCGGGAGCCCGGACGAGGTGACCCCGCCCGCCTTCGGCTCCTTGAGGCGCTCGGCCCGCTGCCAGCGCTCGTCGTTGGACGAGCGCCAGTCGGGCCCGCCCGGGCCGCCCTGGCCCGCGTTGGCCGCGAGAGCACCCCCGGCGGGAGCACCTCCAGCGGGAGCACCCCCGGCGGGACCGTTCCCGGCGGGCGCGTTCCCGTTCGGGGCCGAGGAGCCCCGGCGGGGGAGACCCGCCTTGGTCGTGTCGTGCACGACGGACGGCGTCGGTCCGGGCCGGTCGAAGCCTACGCGCTCGGCGTCGCCCGCGGGGGCCTGAGCGGATTCCGCTTCCTGGCCGTACTCGGGCTGGTAGCCGTCCCCGCTGGGCCAGTCGTCCTGACGGGACCGCTCCGGATAGGAGATCTGGGGGTCCTGGTAACCGTCCTGCGCCGGGTAGTACTGCTCGTCGTACGCGGGGGCCTGCTGCTGCTCGTCGCCGTAACCGCCCTCGGCGTACTGCCCGTTGCCGTACTGGTCGGCGGGGTACTGCTCACCGGCGTACTGGTCGTGCGCGTACTGGCCGTGCGCGGGCTGCTCACCGGCGTACTGCTCGTTCTCGTACGCGGGGCGGCCCTGGTCGTACCCGGACTGCGCCTGGTCGTAGCCGCCCTGCTGCTCGTCGTAGGCGGGCGCGTGCTGCTCGTACGAGTCCTGCCGCGCGCCCTGTCCACCCTGCTGCGGGTCGACCTCGTCGCGGAAGAGCGGGCGGCCGGCGCCCGGCTGCTGGGCCTGTGCCTCAAGGGCGGCCCTGCGCTCCTCACGCATCAGCGAGCGGCCGACGGGGTCGAGGCCCGCCTCGGCGCCGTCACCGTGGTAGCGGCTGTCGTCGAAGCCCAGCTCCGCGGCGGTGCGCAGCGGCTCGGCCTCCAGGACCTGCTGCTCCGGGATGATCGAGGAGACGGTGAACTCGGGGTCCTGCCCGTGCTGTTCGCCACCACCACCGTGCGTGATCCCGTCCGGCAGCATGACCAGCGAGGTCGTGCCCGCCTGCTCGCCCGAGGGGCGCAGCTGGACGCGGATGCCGTGCCGGTCGGCCAGCCGCCCGACCACGAACAGGCCCATGCGCTGGGAGATCGCGGCGTCCACGGTCGGCGGGTTGGCCAGCTTGTGGTTGATGTCCGCGAAGTCCTCGGCGGTGAGGCCGATGCCCTTGTCGTGGATCTCGACCATGACGCGGCCGTCGGGCAGCCGGGTCGCGGTGACGCGGACCTTGGTCTGCGGGGAGGAGAACGTGGTGGCGTTCTCGAGCAGCTCGGCGAGCAGGTGCACGAGGTCGGTCACGGCGAGGCCGTGGATCTCGGCCTCCGGGACGCCCGACAGCTCGATGCGCTCGTACTGCTCCACCTCGGAGGAGGCGGCGCGGAGCACGTCGACCAGCGGGACCGGCTGGTCCCAGCGGCGGCCGGGCTCCTCGCCGGAGAGGACCAGGAGGTTCTCGCCGTTGCGGCGCATACGGGTCGCCAGGTGGTCCAGGCGGAAGAGGGACTCCAGCTGGTCCGGGTCGGCCTCGTTGTTCTCCAGGTCGGTGATGAGGGTCAGCTGGCCCTCGATCAGCGACTGGTTGCGGCGCGAGAGGTTGGTGAAGATCGCGTTGATGTTGCCCCGCAGCAGCGCCTGCTCGGCGGCGAGCCGCACGGCCTCGCGGTGCACCTGGTCGAAGGCGCGGGCGACCTCGCCGATCTCGTCCGTGGTGGTGATCGGGATGGGCTGCACGCGGGTGTCGACCCGGCCCGGGTCGGTGCGCGACAGCTGGTCGACCAGCATCGGCAGCCGCTGCTCGGCGATGCCGAAGGCGGCGGTACGCAGCTGACGCATGGCCTTGGACATCTGGCGGGCCATCATCCCGGCCAGGATGAAGGCGGCGAGCAGCGCGACGACCACGATGGCGCCGGTGATGTACGCGTTGCGCTGGGCGTCGGAGGCGATCTGGGAGGCCTCGTCCACAGCCTTGTCGGCGAGGTCGGACTCGATCGTGCGGTAGGCGTCGAACTTGGCGGAGGTGGTGTCCCACCAGGCCTGCCGGGTGATGCCCTTGCCGGCGAGCTCGACCCGCGCGCTGGGCTGCGTGCTCTCCATGGTGGCGATGGCCGCGACCATCTGGTCCTGGGTGGGCGGCGGGTTGGCCTGCTTCTCGGCCTCGGCCGCCAGCTTCTTCTTCGCCTCCTCCAGCTTGGCGACGTCCTGGGGAGTGCCGCCGCCGGTGTACTCCTCGATGGCGACGCGCTCCAGGTAGGCGTACGAGGAGAAGGAGGTGCGCTGGAGGGTGAACGAGCCGGTGCCGGGGCCCGGCTTGACCAGCAGGTGCGTGCCGATGGACCGCTGCAGCGAGAGCGCGGCCTTGGAGAGCGAGATCGCGTAGACGGTGCGGCCGTAGCTGGTGATGTTGCCGGTGCCCAGACCGAGTTCGTTGGCGAACTCCATCAGGGGGTGCTGGATGGCGACGTAGCCCTCTTCGGTCTTCACGCCGGGGAGCTTGGTGGTGTACGCGGCCTGACGCAGCGGGATCAGCTTCGGCTCGACCTTGCGGAAGGCCGCGAGACGACGGGTGAGCCCTTCCTTGTCCGGCATGTCCTCGGCGGCCGCCTTGAACGCGGCCGCGGCCTCGTCGGTGGCCTTGCGGGCCTTGACGACGGCCGGGTCGGTCCGCTTGCCGTTCAGCAGCGGGGCGGCGGAGATGTCACGCTCCTCGACGAGGCGGTTGCCGTAGTCGAGGGAGGCCCGCACCAGGCGGGCCGTGCTCTCGGCGTCCCGGGCCTCGCTCCAGGTGTCGATGGAGCCCTTCACCTGGAAGCCGCCCATGACCAGGCCGACGAGCACGGGTATGAGCAGGATCGCGTTGAGCTTGGTCGGTACGCGCCAGTTGCGGGGGGACATCCGTCCGCCGGAGGGAGCCGGGGGCTCGTTGCCGGGGCCGGAGCTCACGTCAACGGGGGACGCCGCTGTGCGCGGCGGCGGGGTGAAGTTGCCCCGCGCGTCCCCGGTGGGGGGTGCCGCGGGGCTCGTCTTGCTTCGCCTCACTCGACCAACAACCTCTCGGCGGCGGCACTCACTCTCGTGCCGCTGTCGTCTCCAAGGCCCGTGCTACTGGGCAGTTCAGCGCATTCCAGCACGTCAGGCACTGCTCTTCCAAACAGTGGGAAGCGGAAGTTCCGAGTGGTGTAAGCCTCAGATAAATCGGTCATAAAGAGCGAGCCCCGCCAAAAGGCGGGGCTCTTGTGAGCACAGCGGCACCAGGCGACCGCGACGCGTGGCGGTCACCTGGTAATTCTCTGTCGAAACGTTATGAACACGGCGCGCGCCCGTGTCAAAGGACACAGGCCGCTCCGTGCGGTCTACGACAACTGCCGTATACACCTGCCTACTTGAGACGTGCCATAAGTGCGTGCTCGACCAACGTGATCAAGCCACTCTTTGCGTCTGCACGGTGTCGCGCGTCGGTGGTGATGATCGGCGTACCCGGACCGATCTGGAGCGCCTCGCGCACCTCGTCCGGGGTGTAGGGCTGGTGGCCGTCGAAGCCGTTGAGGGCGATGACGAACGGCAGCCCGCTGTTCTCGAAGTAGTCGACGGCCGGGAAGCAGTCGGCGAGCCGCCGCGTGTCCACGAGCACGACCGCTCCGATCGCGCCACGGACCAGGTCGTCCCACATGAACCAGAAGCGGTCCTGACCGGGCGTACCGAAGAGGTACAGGATCAGGTCCTGGTCCAGGGTGATGCGGCCGAAGTCCATCGCGACGGTGGTCGTCGTCTTGTCCCCGGTGTGGGTCAGGTCGTCGATGCCCGCGGACGCGGACGTCATGACGGCCTCGGTGCGCAGCGGGTTGATCTCCGAGACGGCCCCGACGAACGTGGTCTTGCCCACGCCGAAGCCGCCCGCCACCACGATCTTGGCGGAGGTGGTGGAACGGCCCGAGCCGGAGCCTGAGCCGCCCGAGCCGTTAGAGCTTGCGAAGTCCACTGAGCACCCTTTCGAGCAGTGTCACGTCAGGCTGACCGCCGGCGGACTCGTCGCCGCCGGGCTGATGGATGGCGACGAGCCCGGCCTCGGCCAGGTCCGCCACGAGGATCCGGGCCACACCGAGCGGCATCGACAGGAGCGCCGAGACCTCGGCCACCGACTTGACCTCGCGGCACAGGTGGCAGATCCGCTGGTGCTCGGGGAGCAGTCCCATCAGCTGGGCCGGATCGGCCGTGGTGCTCACCAGCGCCTCGATGGCGAGCTGGTAGCGGGGCCGGGTCCGGCCGCCGGTCATCGCGTATGGACGCACCAGCGGCTGGTCGCCCTCCATTCCGTACGAGGGGTCACCGTACGGGTTGTGAGAGGCGGTGGGCGGGGTCATGGATCCTCCGGGCGGGACAGCAGGTCATCTGCGTGTGCCGTCTGACAGAGCCGGTGGGGGCGTATGGCGGCCGGACGGTTGGTCAGTACGTTCGGTCGGTGGGGCGGCCGAAGGGGCGGAAGCTTTCGAGCCGGCTTCGGGGCTAGTGGAGCAGGCTGCCCTGCAACTCGGCGCGCAGGTCCGGGGTGAGGACCGCTCCCGCGCGGTCGACGAGCAGCGCCATCTCGTACCCGACGAGGCCGATGTCGCACTCGGGGTGCGCGAGCACGGCGAGGGACGAGCCGTCGGAGACCGACATGATGAAGAGGAACCCCCGCTCCATCTCCACCACGGTCTGGGTGACGGTGCCGCCCTCGAAGATCCGGGACGCCCCGGCGGTGAGGGAGGTGAGGCCGGAGGCGACCGCGGCGAGCTGGTCGGCCCGGTCCCGCGGGAACCCCTCGGACATGGCCAGAAGGAGGCCGTCGGCGGAGACCACGACCGTGTGGGACACCCCTGGGGTGTTGTCCACGAAGTTGGTGATCAACCAGTTCAGATTCTGTGCCGCCTGGCTCATCGGACTCAACTAACGCTCCTGCTGGTGAGTGGGGCGAGGGAAACTGCCGGTCTGGCCGGTACCGGCCTGGCGACCCTGCTGAATGCCCCGACGGAGATTCGTCAGCCGGCCGCGTACCTCTTCGGGCGCACGCGAGACCTGCGGACCTGTGCTGTCCTGCTGCTGCTGTGCCGTGCCCGCGACCAGGTTGGCCCGCGGGACGCGGCGCGGCAGTCCGGATGTGGTGACCCCGCCCGCGGTGGGCTGCCGGACGCGCTCGGCCTGGCGGCCCAGCTCGTCGTTGGGCGAGGAGCGCCAGCCGGCGGGGGCACCGGGGCCCGCGCCGTTCTGGCCGTTGCCGTTCCCGTTGCCGGCCGCGGGTGCGGGTCCGGCGGGCGGGGCGTGGCGCGGGCCGCGCGACGGCAGCGGGCGCTGCGGGCCGGGGGCCTGCGGCGCTTGCGGTGCCTGCCGCTGGGCGGGCTCGGCGGGGTGGCCACCGGTCTGGTGGCCGTGCTGGGCCTGCTGCTGGTTCTGGTGGCTCTGCTGGTCCTGCTGACGGCTCTGCTGCTCGGCCTGCGCCCGCTGGTTCTGCTGCTGCTGGAACCAGTTGGTCTCCAGCGTGTCGTACAGCGGGGTGCGACCGTCACCGGGACCGGCGGCGGGCAGCAGGTCATCGGGCTGCGCGGAGCCGGGCAGCTGGTCGGCCTGCGGCTGCTGGGGGAGGCCCTGGTGGGGCTCGCCCTGGCCGCGGCGCGGGGCCGGCGGACGCGGCACCGTGTAGTCGGTCAGCTCCCGGCCGGCCTGCTGCGCGGGGCCGCTGCCCTGGTCCTGCTGCTGGTTCTGCTGGTTCCGCGGCTGGTTGCGCTGCGGCGCCTGCTGCTGGTTCTGGTGCTGGTTCTGCTGCGGGGCCTGACCCTGCTGGCGGCCCTGCTGGGCCTCTCCCTGGCCGCCGAAGACGTCCGAGCGGACGAACTTGCCGGTGCCCTGGTCCTGCGGGGCGGGCGTGCCGGGCGGCGGCGCGTTGAAGTCCGGGCGGGGGAACTCGGCGGTGGAGCCGGGACCCTGTCGCTCGTCGGGGGCGGTGGCCTGCGGGAACTGGCCGGTGGCCTCGTGCTCCTCGTGACCGCGCGGGGTGTCGAAGGGCTCGCGCGAGACCTGCGGCTGCGCGTTCTCGTCGCTCCAACTGGGCACGCGCGGCTGCGGGTTGCCCCCGGGCAGCTCGGCACGCGGCCCGCCCCGGGGCGGCAGCTGAGGCCTGCGCCCCTGGTCACCGGAGTCGGCCGGCGGCTGCATGGCGTTCGTACGCTGCTGGGGGACCGGAGGCTGCTTGGCACCGCCGCCACGGCCGCCCTGCGGCGCCTGCGGCTGCTGGCCCTGCTGTCCGGGCTGGCCCTGCTGCCCGTGCTGGCCCTGAGGACCGGCCGGCGGACGCTGCTGGCCGGTGTCCCGGGAGGGCAGCGCGGCGCGCGGACCCGAACCGGCGACCTGCTGGCGCGGCGCACTGGCACCGAGCCGTCCCGCGCCACCCGGACCACCGGCACCGGGCGCACCCGCGCCGGGCCCGCCACCGAGCGCCGGACCGCCACGGCCGGGGCCACCGGCCGGACCGGAACCACTGCCGAGCGCGGGACCGTTGTTCCCCGCGCCGACCCCGCGGCGCGCGGCCGCGGCACCGGCAGCGGCGGCCGCCGCGGCGGGACCACCGGTCGGGCCGGGGCCACCGGGCTTGCCGGGAACCTTCTTGCCGCCCTGGGCGACATCGACGGGCAGCATGACCAGCGCGGTCGTACCACCGGAGTCGGAGGGGCGCAGCTGGATGCGGATGCCGTGGCGCTGCGAGAGGCGGCCGACCACGAACAGACCCATGCGGCGGGAGACGGAGACGTCCACGGTGGGCGGCGAGGCGAGCCGCTCGTTGATCGCGGCGAGGTCCTCGGGGGAGAGGCCGATGCCGGTGTCGTGGATCTCGATCAGTACGCGGCCGTCGGGCAGCGCGTGACCGGTGACCTTCACCTTCGTCTGCGGCGAGGAGAACGACGTCGCGTTCTCGAGCAGCTCGGCGAGGAGGTGCACGAGGTCGTTGACCACGCGGCCCGCGACCTCGGTGGCGGGCACGGCGGACAGTTCGATGCGCTCGTACTGCTCCACCTCGGACGCGGCGGCACGCAGCACGTCGACGAGCGGCACGGGCCGCGTCCAGCGACGGCCGGGCTCCTCACCGGCGAGGACGAGGAGGTTCTCGCCGTTACGGCGCATGCGGGTCGCGAGGTGGTCGAGCTTGAAGAGCGAGGAGAGCTGGTCCGGGTCGGCCTCGCGGGACTCCAGCTCGGAGATGAGCGAGAGCTGGCGCTGGATGAGGCCCTGGGAACGGCGCGAGAGGTTGGTGAACATCGCGTTGACGTTGCCTCGCAGAAGGGCCTGCTCGGCGGCGAGGCGGACGGCCTCGCGGTGCACGTCGTCGAAGGCCGCGGCCACCTGGCCGATCTCGTCCCGGGAGTGCACACCGACGGACTCGACGGAGGTGTCGACGTCCTGCGGGTCCGACTCGGAGAGCTGCTTGACCAGCTCGGGCAGGCGGTCCTGGGCGACCTTGGTCGCGGTGTCCTGGAGCCGGCGCAGCGAGCGGATCATGGAGCGGGCCACGACGAACGCGCCGACGAGCGAGACGCCGAGCACGAGCAGGATCAGCGCACCGTTGAGGATGGCCGACTGCTCCGACTCGTTGCGCAGCTCGCGCGCCTTCTGCTCCATCTCGCCGAGCAGCGTCAGCTCGATCTTGGACATCGCGTCGATCTTGGTGGTGTCGGCGTCGACCCAGTCCCTGTAGGACCGCTTGTCCTGGAGCTTGATGCCGCCCTCCTGCTCGAGGACGCGCTTGGCGTACTCGTTGGCGGCCTTGATCGAGGCGTTGCCGCCGTCGATGGGCTTGGTCAGCTCCTCCGCGTTGCCGGCGTAGATCTTGCTGAACGTCTGGAGCTGCGAGCGCTCCTTGTCGTTGGCGCTGAGACCGAAGGTGCGGTCGGTCTCGCTGAGCTTGCCGTACTCGCTGTCGTTGGCGGGCAGGGCGGCGGCGATGATCGCCCGCTGCACCGACGCGTACTCCTTGGCCGAGGAGAAGGCGGCCAGGGCGCGGGTGCGCTGGATCATGTCCGGGTTGCTGGTCGCCTGCGCCATGTCCTGCGAGAGCGCGAGCAGCTGCTCGACGAGCTGGCTGTAGGCCTCGACGGTCTGCGAGGTGGACGCGCCGTCCTTATAGGCGTCCTTGCGGACCTTGTTGATGCCCTGGAGCTGCTGGGTGATCTGGACCGCGCTGTGCCGGACGCCGAGAAGACCCTTCTCGCCGTCCGTGTCGTTCAGGTCCTGGGTGCCCTGGAGGAAGTTGCGGTAGACCCGGTCGGTCTTGGCGCGGGCGCCCTTGACCGTGTAGTCCGAGGCCGTCGCGCCGTGCGACAGGGGACCGGCCGACTTGTCGCGCTCCTCCTGGAGCGCCACGGCGAGCGCGGTGGCCTGCTTGGTCATGTCGGTCAGCAGCTTCATGTTGTCGAGCTGCTGGATCTCGTCCATGGACGAGTTGATGCGGAGCGCGCCGAGTGAGGTCGCGGTGATCACGGGGAGCGCGAGCAGGGAGACCAGGCGGGTCGAGATGCGCCAGTTGCGCAGGGCTATTCGTGAGCCCGTGTTGCTGGGCGAGGCGGCACCGGACGCACCCTTGCCCTTGGCCGGGGCGGCAGCGGGCCCGCTGCCCGGCGCACCCTGGCGCGCGGCACCGGCCTTGTCGCCGGGCGCACCGGGTCCCGGGTTCTGGGCGTGCTGGGGCGAGGAGCCGCGGTCGCCGCCGCGCTCCGGCTCCGCCGCGGCATCCCCTCGGCCGCGACCGGCCTGGGGAGACCCCTTGCCATCCCTCTTGAAACGTCCCTGCACTAGCGTCGCAACCTCTGGACCAGGCGTCCTGCCGCTGAACGGCGGGACGGTGTCGGCGTCGTGGGGCGTCAAGCGCCCCATGGGTGGTCGTTGAGTGACCGGCGCTGCTTCCCCTTCCGGCCGCCACTCGGCGCTGCGTTGCGCCCTGCGCGCCGGTTCGATCCCGCGGCGGTCCCGGGAATTCCAGCACAGTGCAGGATCTCCAACAAGGCCCGTGTGTCGCGCCGGGACAGAGGTGACACGGCGTGAGTGAGGGGTCACGAGACGTAGAAGGTGATCCGGGGGAAAGCGGACGCATCCCCTCAAAGTGGCTACGGGGAGGGGGTGTCCCAGTCTTCATGATCAGGAGCGGAATGGTGCCTTCAGTGGCGCAATGTCCGTTTCCAAGTGGCGGAAGCGGGGCCTGATTTGACCTTTTTGCCCGCTCCTTCGTGAGCAAACTCACATGAAGATCATGGCCTCTTCCGGACTTTGGCCGGGAATTGGATGTTTAGCCTGACGCTTTACAGGGATGGCGAATCCGACAAGCCGCGTCCGTCAGACGACGCCTCAACCGACAGGGTCCGAACAGCAGATGAAGACTGTGAAGCCGACGATGTTCCGCAACATAGCCAACCCGCGCCGCACCACCCTCGCGCATCTCGAGGACGCCGCCGACGTCCAGCGCGCGGCCGACCAGCCGGAGCACGCCGTCGACCTGCCGACCCAGACCGCCAACCCGAAGCGCACGATCCTGATGACCGCGCCGGAGACATTCGTCCCGTCCGGCGCTTGAGGGCTTTCGCCCGCCCGCGGGGTCCAGTGGCCGTCCGTACGAGATTCCAGCCCGTCCGGCGTTTGAGGACGAGCCGCGAAGCGGCGATCTACCGAGGTGAAACTCGGGGCCCGGTGAAGAGAGCGACCGCCGGCCGCAGGCCATCACGTTAGCCTGGGGTGTCAGACCCCACCCACCTCAAGAGGCTAGAGCGTGCGCATCGCCAGGTTCTCCATCGACGGCAATGTCGGCTACGGCGCGGTCGAGGGGGAGAGCGCCCCCGGCAGAGAGGGCGAACTCGTCCTCGACATCATCAAGGGCATCCCGTACGCCGACTTCGAACTGTCCGGCACCAAGGTCCCGCTGAGCAAGGTCCGCCTGCTCCCGCCGGTGCTCCCGAACAAGATCGTGGCCTTCGGCCGCAACTACAAGGAGCACGCGGCGGAGCTGGGCAACGAGACGCCGGACGTCCCCTTCGCCTTCCTCAAGCCGTCCACCTCCCTGGTCGGCAGCGGCGACCCCATCACGTACCCCTCCTTCTCCGAGGAGCTGCACCACGAGGCCGAGCTGGCCGTGGTCATCGGCCGCATGTGCCGTGAGGTCCCGCGCGAGCGGGTCAAGGACGTGATCTTCGGCTACACCTGCGCGAACGACGTCACCGCACGCGACGTGCAGCGCCGCGAGAAGCAGTGGGCCCGCGCCAAGGGCTTCGACAGCTCCTGCCCGCTCGGCCCCTGGGTGGAGACGGAGATCGACCTGGCGGCCGCGAACGACCTCACCATCCAGTGCACGGTCAACGGCCAGCAGCGCCAGCTCGGCCGCACCAGCGAGATGACCCACTCCATCGAGGATCTGATCGTCAACATCTCCGAGGCCATGACGCTGCTCCCCGGCGACGTCATCCTCACGGGCACCCCGGCAGGCGTCGGGCCCCTCAACGTCGGCGACGAGGTCGCCGTCACCATCGAAGGCATCGGCACTCTCACCAACAAGGTGATCAAGCGTGGCTAACGCGAACGTCCGCGTACGTTTCTGTCCCTCGCCGACCGGCAACCCCCACGTGGGTCTGGTCCGCACCGCCCTGTTCAACTGGGCCTACGCCCGGCACAACGGCGGCACCATGGTCTTCCGCATCGAGGACACCGACGCGGCGCGTGACTCCGAGGAGTCGTACCAGCAGCTGCTCGACTCGATGCGCTGGCTGGGCTTCGACTGGGACGAGGGCCCCGAGGTCGGCGGCCCGCACGCGCCGTACCGCCAGTCGCAGCGCATGGACATCTACAAGGACGTGGCGGCCAAGCTCCTCGACGGCGGCTACGCCTACCCCTGCTACTGCACCACCGAGGAGCTGGACGCCCGCCGCGAGGCCGCCCGCGCCGCCGGCAAGCCGTCCGGCTACGACGGCCTGTGCCGCGACCTCACCGACGAGCAGAAGCGGGCGTACGAGGCCGAGGGCCGCAGCCACATCGTCCGCTTCAAGATGCCGGACGAGGCCACCACCTTCACCGACCTGGTCCGCGGCGAGATCACCGTCCAGCCGGAGAACGTCACCGACTACGGCATCGTGCGCGCCAACGGCGCCCCGCTGTACACGCTGGTCAACCCGGTCGACGACGCCCTGATGGAGATCACCCACGTCCTGCGCGGCGAGGACCTGCTCTCCTCCACGCCCCGCCAGATCGCCCTCTACAAGGCGCTGATCGAGCTGGGCGTCGCCGAGCGCATCCCCGAGTTCGGCCACCTGCCGTACGTCATGGGCGAGGGCAACAAGAAGCTCTCCAAGCGCGACCCGCAGGCGTCCCTCAACATCTACCGCGAGCGCGGCTTCCTCCCCGAGGGCCTGCTGAACTACCTCTCCCTCCTGGGCTGGTCGTTCTCCGCGGACCAGGACGTCTTCTCGATGTCCGACATGGTGGCGAGGTTCGACGTGGCGGACGTCAACCCGAACCCCGCCCGCTTCGACCTCAAGAAGGCCGAGGCGATCAACGCCGACCACATCCGCATGCTCGACGTGAAGACCTTCGCCGAGGCCTGCGAGCCCTGGCTGAAGGCCCCGCACGCCAACTGGGCCCCCGAGGACTTCGACGAGGCCGCCTGGCAGGCCATCGCGCCGCACGCGCAGACCCGCCTGAAGGTCCTCTCCGAGATCACCGACAACGTCGACTTCCTGTTCCTCCCGGAGCCGGTCTTCGACGAGCCCTCCTGGACGAAGGCGATGAAGGAGGGCTCCGACGCCCTCCTGCGCACGGCCCGCGCCAAGCTGGAGGCGGCGGACTGGACCTCTCCGGAGTCCCTCAAGGAGGCCGTCCTGGCCGCCGGCGAGGAGCACGGTCTCAAGCTCGGCAAGGCGCAGGCCCCGGTCCGCGTCGCCGTCACCGGCCGCACGATCGGCCTGCCCCTCTTCGAGTCCCTGGAGATCCTGGGCAAGGACAAGGCCCTGGCCCGCATCGACGCGGCCCTGGCGAAGCTGACCGCCTGATCGGCGAATACATGGCGGATACGCGGATACGCCATCGAAGGGCCCGGAAGCCGAGACGGCTCCCGGGCCCTTCGCATACCGTCGGTGCCATGGCCCTCAATGCCGTGCCCATCAGAGCCGTGGTCTGGGACATCGACGACACGATCTTCGACTACGCGACCGCCGACACGACCGGCATGCACGCGCACCTGACCGCCGAGGGCCTCCTGGAGCGGTACGAGTCCGCCGAGCGCGCCCTGGAGCGCTGGCGGCTGCTCACCGAGCGGCACTGGGCCCGCTTCGGCGTGGGAGGCATCACCTTCGAGGCGCAGCGCCGCGACCGCGTACGCGACTTCCTGGACGCCCCCGGCCTGAGCGACGCCGACGCCGACGCGTGGTTCGACCGTTACGTCGGTCACTACGAATCGGCCTGGTCCCTCTTCCCGGACACGCTCCCCGCCCTGGACGCCCTCGCCGGCGGCTACCGCCACGCGGTCCTGTCGAACTCGGCCCTGTTCGTCCAGGAGCGCAAGCTGCGCCGCCTCGGCGTGCGCGACCGCTTCGAGGCCGTCCTGTGCGCCGCCGACCTCGGATTCTCCAAGCCCGCCGCGGAGGCCTTCCACGCGGCCTGTACGGAGCTGGGGCTCGCGCCCGCCGAGGTCGCCTACGTCGGGGACCAGCCGGAGATCGACGCCAGGGGCGCCCGGGACGCGGGACTCCTCGGGATCTGGCTCGACCGCAACGGCACCGCGGGGGAAGGCCCCTCGGGAGTACACCGCATCACGCACCTCGGCGAGCTGCCCGCGCTGCTGCGGGCGGATACCCGTTTTGGAGCGCCGTCCACCTTCGGGTAATGTTCTTTCTGCGCCGCCCGAGAGGGCCGAAAGGTCCGGCCGGGAAGCGCACATCAGAACAAAATCCCCGTAGGGGGTTGCGGTTTGATGGCCTATGGTGTAATTGGCAGCACGACGGTTTCTGGTTCCGTTAGTCTAGGTTCGAGTCCTGGTAGGCCAGCTCGCAGAGCTCATCTGCAAAATGTGGATCATATCCACGAAGCCCCCGTTGTGTAGCGGCCTAGCACGCTGCCCTCTCAAGGCAGTAGCGCCGGTTCGAATCCGGTCGGGGGTACAGATCCTTCCCACGGGAACAGAGCGGGTCGCACCCACTGTCCCCTGATGCAGGATCGCTAGGGCCCCCGTTGTGTAGCGGCCTAGCACGCCGCCCTCTCAAGGCGGTAGCGCCGGTTCGAATCCGGTCGGGGGTACTGTGGTCTGGTCTAGACCACCAGTGGGCTATGGTGTAATTGGCAACACGAAGGTTTCTGGTTCCTTTGTTCTAGGTTCGAGTCCTGGTAGCCCAGCGCAGTACAGCAGCACATTTGCTAGCCCCCGTTGTGTAGCGGCCTAGCACGCCGCCCTCTCAAGGCGGTAGCGCCGGTTCGAATCCGGTCGGGGGTACAGAAACGGCAAGGGGCCTTCCCGGTGGGAAGGCCCCTTCGTCATGCTCCTGGACTGTGCCTCATGCCTCCGGACTCCCTTGCCCGTAGCGGCGGTTGGACTCCTCGCTCTGTGCCATCCGGCGCAGAGCGAGCAGCACCGGCTCGTACAGCACCGTGAGCGCCACCGCCGCCTCCAGCTGCTCCTCGGGCGAGTCGTACCGCTCGATCAAGTCCAGGTCGGTGACGGCCAGTTGCCGCCCGGCGCGGGCGTAGGGCGCCAAGTCCTCGACGGCGCAGGGATATCCGAGCCGCGCCAGGGTGCCGACCGCCGTCACCAGCATCCGATAGGACGGCGACTCGTCCCCGTACCCCTCGGCGAACTCCCAGCCGAGGCGCGCCAGTAGCGCGTCCACCGTGCGGCGCGCCGCCGCCCCGGTCTCGTCGGCCGACTCGTCGCCGGTGGGCTCCGGGCCGTGCGGCAGGGCCCATACCGCCGTACCCAGACGGGAGTTGTGGTCCAGGGACTCGTCCTCCAGGGCGGTCAGGACCTCGCGCGCCGAGGCGATCGGCACCCGGCCCACCTGGATCAGGGCCCGCACGAGCCGCAGCCGCTTCAGATGCGCGTCGTCGTACTCGGCCTGGGTGGCCGTCACGCGACGGCCCGGCGGCAGAAGACCCTCGCGCAAGTAGTACTTGATCGTGGCCGTGGGGACCCCGCTGCGCCGGCTCAGCTCCGCCAGTCTCATCCGTTCGCACTCCCTTTTTCGCGTGCACTCTTGCGCCTCTCCTTGGAGAGTGGCACTATCCAATCATGGATAGCGGAACTATCCAATGTTCCGTTCTGGGCTCCACGAAGGGGGAATCGTCATGAGCGAGAAGCCGATCGAAGGGCGTATGACCGCCGAGGGGGCGGGCGAGGTGGTCGTGTTCCACATCGGGATGCGCATCAACAACTTCCTCGCCCCGCGCAGCTGGCTGCCCCTCATGCGGGCCATGCCTCGCATGCTCAAGGAGCTGTCCAAGGATCCGGAGAGCGGGATGCTGGGATTCCGGCTGCTGCTCGGCGGGGCGCGCCTGGTCTACGTCGTCCAGTACTGGGAGTCCCAGGAGAAGCTGCTCGCCTACTCGGCGGCGCAGGACAAGGAGCACCGGCCCGCGTGGGCGGCCTTCAACCGGCGCATCCGGGAAGGCAAGGGGAAGGTCGGCTTCTGGCACGAGACGTACGTCGTGCCGGCCGGCGCCCATGAGGCGGTCTACGTCAACATGCCGCCGTTCGGCCTGGGGGAGGCCACCGGAGTCGTGCCGGTGGGCCGTCGCGGGGACCGGGCGGCCGATCGCCTCAAGGCGGCCTGAGGATCTGGCGGGGGAGTGCGCGCACGGAGGGGCCGCCGCGGCGTTGAGGCGGCCCCTCCGTACGTGCGTGGCGTCAGCTGGAGCGGCGCAGGGCCTCGGAGAGGCGTCCGGCAGCGTCGATGACCGCCTGCGCGTGCATGCGGCCCGGGTGGCGGGTCAGGCGCTCGATCGGTCCGGAGACCGAGACGGCGGCGACCACGCGGTTCGAGGGGCCTCGCACGGGCGCGGAGACGGACGCGACGCCCGGCTCGCGCTCGCCGATCGACTGGGCCCAGCCCCTGCGGCGTACGCCCGAAAGGGCCGTCGCGGTGAAACGGGCGCCCTGGAGGCCGCGGTGCAGGCGCTCCGGCTCCTCCCAGGCCATCAGGATCTGGGCCGATGAGCCCGCCTTCATGGTGAGCGTCGAACCGACCGGGACCGTGTCCCGCAGGCCGGACAGGCGCTCCGCCGCGGCCACGCAGATGCGCATGTCGCCCTGGCGGCGGTAGAGCTGCGCGCTCTCGCCCGTCACGTCGCGCAGATGCGTGAGGACCGGGCCCGCCGTGGCGAGCAGGCGGTCCTCGCCCGCCGCGGCGGCCAGCTCGGCGAGGCGCGGGCCGAGGATGAAGCGGCCCTGCATGTCCCGCGCCACCATCCGGTGGTGTTCCAGTGCCACGGCCAGTCGGTGGGCCGTGGGTCGTGCGAGCCCGGTGGCCGCGACCAACCCCGCGAGGGTGGCCGGACCGGACTCCAGGGCGCTCAAGACAAGAGCCGCCTTGTCGAGAACGCCGACGCCGCTAGAGTTGTCCATGCGTCGATACTCGCGTCTCACTCTGTGAAACGCAAGTTCAATTTTCCGTGGAACACGCCACTCTGTACGAGCGAACCGCAGACCAACGGATTTCGCGGTCCACGCGCGGCACGAGGGGTACGCGCGTCGGCGAACAGATTCTCTAGTTGGGCCGGCGAAACGGCCGGTCGGAGGGAAAGCGATGGGTAGGACACTCGCGGAGAAGGTCTGGGACGACCACGTCGTCCGGCGCGCCGAGGGCGAGCCCGACCTCCTCTTCATCGATCTGCACCTGCTGCACGAGGTGACCAGCCCCCAGGCCTTCGACGGCCTCCGCCAGGCCGGCCGCCAGGTGCGGCGGCTCGACCTCACCATCGCCACCGAGGATCACAACACCCCGACCCTCGACATCGACAAGCCCATCGCCGACCCGGTCTCGCGGGCCCAGCTGGAGACGCTGCGCAAGAACTGCGCCGACTTCGGTGTGCGCCTGCACCCGCTGGGCGACGTCGAGCAGGGCGTCGTCCACGTGGTGGGACCGCAGCTGGGACTGACGCAGCCGGGCACCACCGTGGTCTGCGGCGACTCCCACACCTCCACGCACGGCGCCTTCGGCGCGCTGGCGTTCGGCATCGGCACCTCGCAGGTCGAGCACGTGCTGGCCACCCAGACGCTGCCGATGGCCCGCCCCAAGACCATGGCCATCACCGTCGACGGCGAACTGCCCGACGACGTCACGGCCAAGGACCTGATCCTCGCCATCATCGCGAAGATCGGCACCGGCGGCGGCCAGGGCTACGTCCTGGAGTACCGCGGCCCGGCCATCGAGAAACTCTCGATGGAGGCCCGCATGACCATCTGCAACATGTCCATCGAGGCGGGCGCCCGCGCGGGCATGATCGCCCCGGACAAGACCACCTTCGACTACATCGAGGGCCGCGCCCACGCCCCGCGGGGCGAGGACTGGGACGCCGCGGTGGAGTACTGGAAGACACTCAAGACGGACGAGGACGCGGTCTTCGACGCCGAGGTCTACATCGACGCCACCACGCTGGCCCCGTTCGTCACCTGGGGCACCAACCCGGGCCAGGGCGCGCCGCTTTCGGCACACGTCCCCGACCCGGCTTCGTACGAAGACGCTTCGGAGCGCCACGCCGCCGAAAAGGCCCTGGAGTACATGGGGTTGACCGCCGGGCAGCCGCTGCGGGACATCAAGGTCGACACGGTCTTCGTAGGTTCGTGCACCAACGGCCGCATCGAGGACCTGCGCGCGGCCGCCTCCATCGTCGAGGGCCGCAAAGTCGCCGACGGCGTACGGATGCTGGTCGTCCCCGGCTCGGTCCGGGTCTCCCTGCAGGCCGTCGCGGAGGGCCTGGACAAGGTCTTCACCGCCGCCGGCGCCGAATGGCGGCACGCGGGCTGCTCGATGTGCCTGGGCATGAACCCCGACCAACTGGCTCCCGGCGAGCGCTCCGCGTCCACCTCCAACCGCAACTTCGAGGGCAGGCAGGGCAAGGGCGGCCGCACCCACCTGGTCTCCCCGCAGGTCGCCGCCGCGACCGCCGTCACCGGCCATCTGGCCTCACCCGCCGACCTGTCCGACGCCCCCGTGACCGCCGGAGTCTGAGAACCATGGAAGCATTCACCACGCACACCGGCCGGGCCGTCCCGCTGCGCCGCAGCAACGTCGACACCGACCAGATCATCCCCGCCCACTGGCTGAAGAAGGTCACCAGGGACGGCTTCGAGGACGGGCTCTTCGAGGCCTGGCGCAAGGACCCCCAGTTCGTGCTCAACAGGCCCGAGCGCCAGGGCGCCACCGTCCTGGTCGCCGGACCCGACTTCGGCACCGGCTCCTCGCGCGAGCACGCCGTCTGGGCGCTGCAGAACTTCGGCTTCAAAACGGTCGTCTCCTCCCGCTTCGCCGACATCTTCCGCGGCAACTCGCTGAAGAACGGCCTGCTCACCGTCGTACTCGACCAGAAGGTCGTGGACGCGCTGTGGGAGCTGACCGAGAGCGACCCGCAGGCCGAGATCACCGTGGACCTCCGGGACCGCCAGGTCCGCGCGCAGGGCATCACCGCCGACTTCGAACTCGACGAGAACGCCCGCTGGCGGCTCCTGAACGGCCTGGACGACATCAGCATCACGCTGCGGAACGAGCCGGACATCGCCGCGTACGAGGCCAAGCGCCCCTCGTACAAGCCGCGGACCGTGCGGGTCTGACTCCCCGCAACACCCCGCGACGCCCTGATGTACCCCCAATCGTGGACGGTTGGGGGTACATCTGTGTCTGCTCCCGGAATGGGCCCGATGACCTGAACGGGTGGTCTCAACTCCCTTGATTCGGACGGAAGAAGAGGCCGGAAATCCCCTTGTACTCGGCGCGACCGGGTACCCTCATGAGGGCGCCGGATGGCGGTAGTTACCCCCTGCGGAGGCGACAACTCGCCCCAGATGGCACAATCGGTGCATGGGACGCGACAGCCAACTCGAGCTCTACGGCCTCGTCGCGGCCCAACTGAAGGAAGCGCACTCACGAGTGCGCGCACTGCAAGTCCCGGAGGGCGTACGGATGGCGCTGACCCGGAAGCTGCTGGTCATTACGGCCGCGGCCAAACACGATCTCGCCGATGCGGCAAGGCGTCTGGAGCGTTTGATGGCCTCCCTCGACGAAGCTGACGAGGGCCGATTCCCCGAAGACACCTGAGCCTCAAGCCTCAACGGGCCTTCGAGGAACTCCGAGATGGTCCAGTTCGTTGCGGCACAAGGGTGATTAGCCCGTTTCGTGTTTGATTTGCGGTATATATCTGCCTAACGTGCGAAAAAGCCGGAGTATTTCGCTCCCGGCAATGTCTCCGAAGGGGAAGACGTGAACAAGGCGCAGCTCGTAGAAGCGATTGCCGACAAGGTGGGCGGCCGCCAGCAGGCCGCCGACGCGGTCGACGCGGTACTCGACGCCATCGTCCGTGCCGTGGTCAGCGGTGACCGCGTTTCGGTCACCGGCTTCGGCTCGTTCGAGAAGGTCGACCGCCCGGCCCGCTACGCCCGCAACCCGCAGACCGGGGAGCGCGTGCGGGTCAAGAAGACCTCGGTTCCGCGCTTCCGCGCCGGTCAGGGCTTCAAGGACCTGGTGAGCGGCTCGAAGAAGCTCCCGAAGAACGACGTCGCGGTCAAGAAGGCGCCCAAGGGCAGCCTGACCGGCGGTGCTTCGGCGACGGTCAAGAAGGCGGCGGCCAAGAAGGCCACCACCAAGAAGGCGGCCGCCAAGAAGACCACCGCCACCGCCAAGAAGACCGCCGCGAAGAAGACCACGGCGACGGCGAAGAAGGCCACGGCGAAGAAGACCACCGCCAAGAAGGCCACCTCGACGGCGACGGCGAAGAAGGCGACCGCCAAGAAGACCACGGCCAAGAAGGCCACGCCGGCGGCGAAGAAGGCCACGGCCAAGAAGACGGCGCCCGCCAAGAAGGCCACGGCGAAGAAGACCGCGCCGGCCAAGAAGGCCACCACGCGCAAGACGACCGCCAAGAAGGCCACCGCCCGCAAGAAGTAGGGGCACAGGGCACTCACGCGCCGGGCCGGACTCCCACGGGGGAGCCCGGCCCGCGTCGTGCGCTCCTAAGGGCTGTCGTGTCCCGGAGGGCTCGGGGCCGCCGGTGCCTCAGAACGTCTGGAGCGTCACCAGGGTGATGCGGCGGGCCTCGCCCTCGCCGTCGACCTCGATCCGCACCCGCTGGCCCGGCCGCAGCAGCCGCAGCCCGCCCGCGTCGAACGCGGGCGCCTCGAAGGGCACCGGGGTGCCGTCGTCGAGCAGCACGCTGCCGCTGCGGGTCTCGGAGTCGTACGTGTACGCGGTCGCCTGCATGGGGGCAGCGTACTCAGTCGGCGATGAGAAGCCGGGCGGCGGCCTTCGCGGTGCGCGGTCCCACGCCGAGTGCGAGGGCGGTCCGCAGGTCTTCTCCGGTGTCCACGTCCTGGCGTACGGAATCGATGCCGTCGAGCGAGAGTTCCACGGCTCCGGACGCCGTGTGGTGGGCGCGGGACGCCGTGCCGAATGCCGGCCGCAATTCCGTTCCGGCCGCCGCGGTCAGCAGTGTCGTGCCGATTCCGGCGGCATCCGGCAGGAATGCGCGGGGGAAATGGGCGGCGCGATCAAGGACACGGGCCAATTCCAGGGGGCGCAGGGCGGGCAGATCGGCGTTCAGGGCGGCGACGGACGCGGCGGGCCGCCCGGCGCGCACGACCGCCGCGCCATGGCGCAGGGCGGCGTTCAGGCCTTGTCCCGGCTCGTCGGGAACGATACGGGCGCCCAGTGCGGCCAGCTCACGACCCGCCAGGGCGTCGTCCGTGACGACTGCCACATCCCGTACCGCCGGGCAGGCCACCGCCGCGGCCACGGTGTCCTGCGCGAACGCCAGGGCGAGGCCCGGACGCAGGCCGTCGCCCGCGGCGGCGGCGAGCCTGCTCTTGGCGCGCGCCAGCGGCTTCAGGGGTATGACCAGGGTCCACTGCACGGGCGCTCCGTCCTTGTCGTCGCGCCCATTGTGACCTGCTGGGGGGCCTTGATACCTGGGCGGGCGTACGGTGTTCTCGACAGACCGGCAGCCTGGGGCGACACTTGTGCGGCCGACCAGGTTCATGGAGGAAGGTGTTTGCGTGTCCCGCCGCAGAATCGGCTTCTGGTACCGCCTAGCGGCGGTCATCGCAAAACCGCCGCTGGTGGTTCTGTTCAAGCGGGACTGGCGTGGAATGGAACACATTCCGGCCCACGAAGGATTCATCACGGCGGTGAATCACAACTCGCATATCGACCCGTTGTCGTACGCACACTTCCAGTACAACACCGGTCGGGTGCCGCGTTTCCTGGCAAAGGACGGCCTTTTCAGGCGCGGCTTTGTCGGCCAGGTCATGAAGGGCACGGGGCAGATCCCGGTCTACCGCGAGACGACGAACGCGCTCGACGCCTTCCGCGCGGCGGTCGCCGCCATCGAGCGCGGCGAGTGCGTCGCGTTCTACCCCGAGGGCACGCTCACCAGGGACCCCGACATGTGGCCGATGACGGCCAAGTCCGGTGCCGCGCGGGTCGCTCTGGAGACCAAGTGCCCGGTGATCCCGGTGGCCCAGTGGGGCGCCAACCTCGCGCTGCCGCCGTACAGCAAGAAGCCCTCCCTCTTCCCCCGCAAGACCCTCCAGGTGAAGGCCGGGGCCCCCGTCGACCTGTCGCGCTTCTACGACAAGGAGCCGACGCCCGAGGTGCTCCGCGAGGCGACCGAGGCCATCATGGCCGCCATCACCGAACTCCTCGAGGAGATCCGGGGCGAGAAGGCCCCCGACCGGCCGTATGACCCGCGCACGGCCCGCCTGGAGCAGCGCCGCAAGGCCGCGGCCCGCAGGGCGTCGCGGAGCACGAAGCAGAGCACCACAGAGAGCACCTCGGAGGACAGCAAGTGACGAACCCCGTGAACCCGGCAGGCCCGCTGAAGGCCGCCGTCTTCGGAACGGGCTCCTGGGGTACGGCCTTCGGCATGGTGCTCGCCGACGCGGGGTGCGACGTCACCCTGTGGGGCCGGCGCGCCGAACTCGCCGACGCGGTCAACTCCACGCGGACCAACCCGGACTACCTCCCCGGCGTCGAACTCCCCGAGAACCTCCGGGCGACCACCGACCCCGCCGAGGCCGCCGCCGGTGCCGACTTCACCGTCCTCGCCGTGCCCTCGCAGACCCTGCGCGCCAACCTCGCCGAGTGGGCGCCGCTGCTGGCCCCCGAGACCGTCCTCGTCTCCCTGATGAAGGGCGTCGAGCTGGGCTCCGCGATGCGCATGAGCGAGGTCATCGTGGACGTCACGAAGGTGCCGGCCCACCGCGTCGCCGTCGTCACCGGGCCCAACCTCGCCCGTGAGATCGCCGCGCGGCAGCCCGCCGCCTCCGTCGTCGCCTGCGAGGACGAAGCGGTCGCCCAGCGCCTCCAGAAGGCCTGCCACACGCCGTACTTCCGCCCGTACACCAACACCGACGTCGTCGGCTGCGAGCTGGGCGGCGCCGTCAAGAACGTCATCGGGCTCGCCGTCGGCATCGCGGACGGCATGGGCCTGGGCGACAACGCCAAGGGCTCGCTCATCACGCGCGGCCTCGCGGAGACCACCCGGCTCGGGCTCGCCATGGGCGCCGACCCGCTGACGTTCTCCGGGCTCGCGGGCCTCGGCGACCTGGTGGCCACCTGCTCCTCGCCGCTCTCGCGCAACCACACCTTCGGCACCAACCTCGGCAAGGGCATGACCCTGGAGGAGACCATCGCGGTCACCAAACAGACCGCCGAGGGCGTCAAGTCCTGTGAGTCCGTGCTGGATCTGGCCCGCAGGCACGGCGTCGACATGCCGATCACCGAGACCGTCGTCGGCATCGTCCACGACGGCACACCCCCGGTCGTGGCCCTCAAGGAGCTGATGTCGCGCAGCGCCAAGCCCGAGCGTCGCTGACTGTTTTTCGGGCAGCGGGTACGCTCAACGCGATATGAGCAGCGAGAACCTCCCCCAGAGCCCTGAGCCGCGCCCCGTGCCGAGCTCTGCGCAGCCGCTCCGCAAGCCGCGCGTGGCCGTCGTCTTCGGCGGCCGCAGCTCGGAGCACGGCATCTCCGTGGTGACGGCCGGCGCCATCCTCCGCGCCCTCGACCGCACCAAGTACGACGTCCTGCCCATCGGCATCACCACCGACGGCCGTTGGGCCCTGACGGCGGACGAGCCCGAGCGGATGGCCATCACCGACCGGAAGATGCCGAACGTCGCCGAAATCGCCGACTCCGTGGAGGGCGGCGTGGTGCTGCCGCTCGACCCCGGCAACCGCGAGGTCGTCTACAGCGAGCCCGGCTCGGTGCCCAAGGCGCTCGGCGAGGTCGACGTCGTCTTCCCGATGCTGCACGGTCCCTACGGAGAGGACGGCACCCTCCAGGGCCTGCTCGAACTCTCCGGAGTGCCCTACGTCGGCTCCGGTGTCCTCTCCTCGGCCGTCGGCCAGGACAAGGACTACATGAAGCGGATCTTCACGTCCTTCGGTCTGAACGTCGGCCCCTACCTGGTGATCCGCCCGCGCGAGTGGAGCCAGGACGAGGCCGGCGCCCGGCAGCGCATCGCGGACTTCGCGGGCGAGCACGGCTGGCCGCTGTTCATCAAGCCCGCGCGCGCGGGCTCCTCGATCGGCATCACGAAGGTCGACTCCTTCGAAGGCCTCGACGAGGCGATCGCCGAGGCACAGCGCCACGACCCGAAGATCCTCGTCGAGGCGCTGCTGCGCGGCCGGGAGATCGAGTGCGGCGTCCTGGAGTTCGAGGACGGCCCGCGCGCGAGCGTCCCCGCCGAGATCCCGCCGGTGCAGGCGCACGACTACTACGACTTCGACGCGAAATACATCGACTCGACGCCCGGCATCGTGCCGGCGCCGCTGACGCCCGAGCAGACCGCGGAGATCCAGCGGCTCGCGGTCGAGGCGTTCGAGGCGGCGTCCTGCGAGGGACTGGTGCGGGCGGACTTCTTCCTCACCGAGGACGGCCGGTTCGTGATCAACGAGATCAACACGATGCCGGGCTTCACGCCCATCTCCATGTACCCGCAGATGTGGGAGAAGAGCGGTGTCGGTTACGAAGAGCTGGTGGACCGCCTCATCCAGGCGGCGCTGAACCGCTCCACAGGGTTGCGCTGACACGCTCCCACCCGGGACCGGCCCGCCTCACGAAACCGGCTCGCCCCCCCACGGGACCGGCCCGCCCCCACGGGGGTCAGGCGACCCCCTTCGGGATCGTCTCCTTGATGGGGGCGGCGAAGTCCGTGAGCGGACCGAGGCCGTCCCCCGTCCGCTCCTCGGGCAGCGTCACCTCGACGTAGGCGAGCCGCGCCCCGGTGGTGAACGTGTACGAACCGTCGTCGCGCTTCTGCAGCAGCCAGGCCACGCCGTTCACCTTCACGCCGTTCTTCGGGGCGTAGGCGGGATCGATCATCTCGGGGGGCCGCTCCACGCCGCAGCGCAGTATGATCGCCGGGTCTCCCCACCCGGCGGTCAGCTCGGACTTCGGCCCGGGGTCGGTGCGCTCCAGCCCGTCGATCTTCTTCGGGAGCCGTGCGTGCAGATCCCGACAGAGCCCCGCGGCCTTCGCGTCCGGGGACGGAACCACCACCGAGGCCTCGTCGTCCGTAGCTGAGCAGGCCGCTGTCGTGATCAACAGAGCGAGAGCGGACGTTCCTGCGAGACGGCGGCGCCGGCGACGGGGGATGTTCACCGGGCCAGGGTAGACGGGGGCTACAAGTGCACGACCGGGCAGGTCAGGGTTCGGGTGATGCCGTCCACTTGCTGGACCTTGGCGACCACCATGCGGCCGAGCGCGTCCACCGTGTCCGCCTGCGCGCGCACGATGACATCGTAGGGACCGGTCACGTCCTCGGCCTGGATCACTCCCGGGATCTTGCCGATCAGCTCGGCGACGGTCGACGCCTTGCCGACCTCGGTCTGGATCAGGATGTACGCCTGTACCACGGAACCTCCAGGGCGGCCACGAGGATCATGTGGGGGGAAGGGACGCCACGGTACCGCGTCGCCGCTCGTCACGGGGAGACCCGGGCGGGCTGTGGCGCACACATCGTGGTGGACGGAGAACAGAAGTTGACGGTCATGTCGACCGTACCGACGACAGTGACGGCTCGCGACCGGGGGCCGGGCAGCGTGAAAGGGCATGGTGAGACTCGGTGAAGGGAACCGTGGGCGAGTTGGGGGAGTTCGGGCTCATCAGAGAGCTCACTTCCCGGCTCACCTCCACTCCGGCCGTACGGCTCGGCCCTGGCGACGACGCCGCGGTCGTGTCCGCTCCGGACCGCAGGGTCGTGGCGAGCACCGACATCCTCCTGGAGGGGCGGCACTTCCGCCGCGACTGGTCCACCGCCTACGACGTGGGCCGCAAGGCCGCCGCGCAGAACCTCGCCGACATCGCCGCGATGGGCGCCGTGCCGACCGCGCTCCTGCTCGGCCTCGTCGTGCCCGCGGAGCTGCCCGCGAGCTGGCCCACCGAGCTGATGGACGGCCTCAGGGACGAGTGCCAGGTCGCGGGCGCGGCCGTGGTGGGCGGCGATGTCGTCCGCGGTGACACCATCACCGTCGCGATCACCGCCCTCGGCGATCTGCGCAACCACGAGCCGGTCACGCGCGCGGGCGCCCAGCCCGGCGACGTGGTCGCCGTCACCGGCTGGCTCGGCTGGTCCGCCGCCGGGCACGCGGTGCTCTCCCGCGGCTTCCGCTCGCCGCGCGCCTTCGTGGAGGCCCACCGCAGGCCCGAGCCGCCCTACCACGCGGGCCCCGCGGCCGCCGGGCTCGGCGCGACCTCCATGACGGACGTCAGCGACGGGCTCATCGCCGACCTCGGGCACATCGCCGAGTCGAGCAAGGTGCGCATCGACATCCGCTCCGGAGACGTCGACGTGCCCACGCAGATGAACGACATCGGCCAGGCCGTCGGCGTCGACCCGCTCCAGTGGGTGCTCAACGGCGGCGAGGACCACGCGATCGTGGCGACGTTCCCGCCCGACGTGAAGCTGCCCGCCCGCTGGAAGGTCATCGGCGAGGTCCTCAACCCCTCCGCGCTGCCCCAGGTGACCGTGGACGGCGCGCCCTGGACCAGCAAGGGCTGGGACCACTTCGGGGACAACGGGGACGCCGAGTGACCGCGCCCCCGCGCGTGCTCACCGTCGCCGGATCCGATTCCGGCGGCGGCGCGGGCATCCAGGCCGACCTGAAGACGATGCTCGCGCTCGGCACGCACGGCATGAGCGTCGTCACGGCCGTCACCGCCCAGAACTCCCTGGGCGTGCAGGGCTTCTGGGAGCTTCCCGCCGAGGCCGTACGGGCGCAGTACCGCAGCGTCGTCGACGACATCGGCGTACAGGCCGTGAAGACCGGCATGCTCGCCTCGGCCGAACTGGTCGAGACCGTCGCCGACTTGCTGGCGGGCACCGACGCGCCCGCGGTCGTCGACCCGGTCGGCGTCTCCAAGCACGGCGACTCGCTGCTCGCGGCCTCCGCCCTGGACTCCGTACGCACGAAGCTGCTGCCGGTGGCCACGGTCGCGACCCCCAACCTCGACGAGGTCGCCCAGCTCACCGGCGTCGAGGTCACGTCCGAGGACGACATGCGCCGCGCGGCCGCCGCCGTCCTCGCGTACGGCCCGCAGTGGGTGCTCATCAAGGGCGGCCACCTGCGCGGCGACGCCGTGGACCTGCTCACCGACGGCTCCGAGGAGCACGTGCTGCGCGCCCCGCGCCACGACAACCGCCACACGCACGGCACCGGCTGCACCCTCGCCAGCGCGATCGCGGCGCAGCTGGCGAAGGGCCGGAGCGTGCCGGAGGCCGTGGCGGCCGCCAAGGAGTACGTCACCGAGGCGATCGCCGCCGGGTTCGCCCTCGGCGCCGGGATCGGCCCGGTCGATCACGGCTGGCGGTTCAGGGAGGCGTAGGCCGCGCTGGGCCGCAGGACGTACTCCTTGAGCGCCAGATCGCTCGCAGCCTTCTCCGTCAGCCTCTTGAAGAAGCCCGCGAGCAGGCGGGAGCCGAGCACGCGGTACGCGCGGTCGCGGCTGCGGATCTTCCGCTCCGAGGGCGGGGCGAGGAACGGACCGGCGTTGCCCGAGATCTTCTGGCAGCCCTTGGCGTAGGCGCCGATCTCCGCCTCGTACGCGGCGAAACCGACCCGGTGATCGCCGCCCGCGGCCGCCAGCTCTCCAGCCAGGACGTACGCGCCGACCAGCGCCGTGCCCGTGCCGATGCCGCCCATCGTGGCGCCGTATCCGGCGTCCCCCAGGAGCACCACGCGGCCCTTGGAGAGCCGGTCGACGTGGATCTGCGCGATGGCGTCGAAGTACAAGTGCTCGGCGCCCTGCAGGCCTTCCAGGGCCCGTGCGGCGTGCGTCCAGCCCATGCCCGCGAACGTCGCGGCGAGGATCTTCTTCTGCTCCGCGGTGTCGTGGCGGTCGTGGTCGAGCAGTTCGGACCTGAAGATCAGGGCCGCGCCCGCACGGTCCGGGTCGCCGTCGTAGTTGCTGATCATGAGGGTTCGGCCGGGCTCGCTGTACATGCGGGCGGTGCGGTTCAGCCCCAGGTGGTTGGGGATCTCGAAGCCCGCCACGTAGTAGCCGAGGAACCGCAGGTACCGCGCCTCGTCGCCGAAGGCAAGGCGGCGGGTGTTCGAGTGCAGCCCGTCGGCACCGACGACGAGGTCGAAGCGGCGGGGAGCGCCATGGCCGAAGGTCACCTCGACGCCTTCGGAGTCCTCGGTCAGCGAGGTGAGGGAGTCCCCGAAGACGTACTCGACCCGCTCCCTGGTGCGCTCGTACAGGATCGCGGAGAGGTCGCCGCGGGAGATCTCCACATCGCCGCTCATCAGAAACGCGGGCAGATCCACCCGCTCCTTGTCGTCCGCCCCGACGATGGTCTGGCGGCCCATGTGCGTCTGGCGGCGGTGAACCTCGTCCCAGATGCCCATCCGCTGGAGGACGGTGCGGTGCACTTCGCCCCGGAAGTCGACGGCGAAGCCGCCCTCGCGCAGGGCGGGCGCCTTCTCCAGGACGGTGACGCGAGCCCCGTAGCGGGAGAGCCACAGGGCGAGCGCGGGGCCCGCGACGCCGGCGCCGGAGATCAGGATGTTCAGGTGCGCGAGGCTGTGGGCGGGTGTGTGGTTCGTGCGCGTCGCTGTCGTCATGCCAGGAAGCTTCGAAGGCGCCGCTGACCGTCCGCCTACCGTTCGCTTACCGCCTCCCTCACTGCCGCTGACCGCAGCTTTCGGCCCTGGCCGAAAGCCTTCTCGTACGCCTCCGGAGACAGCCGCTCGCGCGCGGACCGCTCGACGGGTACGACATCGGGGTCCCCGGCGATCAGGATGCCGCGCAGGCCCTGCGCGGCGCCCAGGAGGCGGGCGGTGTCCTCGGGGCAGGATGAGACGGCGGCCAACGCCTCTGCGACCTCGGCCAGTTCGCCGGTGTCCGAGGCGAGGGCGCGGGCCTGCTCGAACCGGTCGGCGGCCTCCGCGGGACGGGACTCGGCCAGCGCGGTGCGGCCAAGGCCCACCAGGATCCGCACACTCTGCCCCAGGCTGAACCAGTTGGCGGCACACGCCTCCAGGGCCGCTTCGTAGTGCTCACGCGCGCGTGCCGTGTCACCGCCGAGCCGTGCCGCGTCCCCGAGGCCGCGCCGCGCGGCCGCCACCTTGTCGGGCACGCCCGTGGTGCGGGCGAGGGAGGCGGAGCGCGCGTAGTGGGCGGTGGCCGCTTCGAGCTCTCCGGAGCGCAGCAGGACCGTGGCCCGCTGGTGCAGCAGATCGGCGGTCTCCTCGGGGGCCGCCAACTCACGTACGTGCGTGAGGCCTTCGTCCAGGAGGGCGAGGGCACGCTCGTGCTCGCCTCGCCAGCCGGCGAACATCCCCAGCGGGTCGAGGCAGTTGGCCATGCCCCAGCGGTCACCGGTCGCCCGGAAGCCCGCGAGAGCGCGGGAGAACGCCGCCTCGGCCGCGTCGACGCGGCCCGCGAACAGCTCCTGGAAGCCCTGGCCGAGGTCGAGGAGGGCCATACCCCAGGGGTGGTCGCCGACCTGGGACCGCACCCGGTCCTCCATGGCGCGCGCGGGCCCGCCCGCCACCGACCAGAGCACCACCAGGTGCGGCAGCCGCAACGGCCCCTCAAGCGCCGCGAGCAGGCCGCCCGCTCGCGCGAGGCGGGCCGGTTCCGCGGGGTCGGCGCCATCACCCGCGATCGTGTTGATCACACACAGGACGTACTCCTCACCGAGCCCCTTCGGAGGCTCGGTGCCCACCGCGTCGAGCAGTTCGCGGGCCAGAGCCGTGCGCTCTCCGTAGAGGCCGCGCAGCCGCCAGAACCAGGAGAGCGCCGCCATCAACCGGAGCCCGCGGTGCGGGTCGGTACGGGTCAGATGGCGCAGCGCGGCGTCCAGGTCGCCGTGCTCGGCGGCGAGCCTCGCCAGCCAGGGCAGCTGTTCGCCCCCGCGCAGCCGCGGTTCGGCCTGCTCGGCGAGGTCCAGGAAGTACGCGGCGTGCGCGGCCCGCAGCCGGTCCTCCTCGCCCGCCTCGGCCAGGTGCCGGGCACAGAACGCGTGAATGGTCCGCAGCATGCCGAACCGCCTGCCGGTCACCTCCAGGAACGACTTCTCCCCGAGGGAGGCGAGCAGATCCTCCGGGTACGGGATCCCACAGACGGCCTCCACGGCCTCCGGTGTGGCGCCCCCGGAGAACACCGTCAGACGGCGGGCAAGCTTCCGCTCCTCGTCGTCGAGCAGCTCCCAGCTCCACTCGACGACCGCGTGCAGGGTGCGGTGCCGGGGCGCCTTGGTGCGGTCACCGCGTGAGAGCAGCCGGAAGCGGTCGCCGAGGCGGGCGGCCAAGTCGTCCAGGGTGAGGGTGCGCAGCCGGGCGGCCGCCAGCTCGATGGCGAGCGGAAGCCCGTCGAGGGCCGCGCAGATCTCGGAGACGAGCCGTTCACCACCCCCGGCGCCGAGCCCCTCCAGATCGGGCCTCACGGCGGCAGCCCGGTCGGCGAAGAGCCGCGCCGCGGGCCCGGCAGCCAGCGGCGGCACCGGCCACAGAACCTCGCCGGTGATCCCGAGCCCCTCCCGGCTCGTGGCAAGGACACGCACCCCGGGGCAGGCCGCGAGCAGCAGCCCGGCGACCCGGGCCGCTTCGTCGATCAGGTGCTCGCAGTTGTCCAGGACGAGCAGCGGCTCACGCCCGTGCAGCGCGGACAGCAGCCGGTCGGTGGTGTCACCGGCCGCTGCGCGGAAGCCGTCCCGCACGCCGAGCGCTGTGAGGATCGCGTACATCACCTGTGCCCCGTCGGTGAGCGGCGCCAGCTCCACGTAGCAGACGTCGGGCAGCGCACGGGCGGCCTCGACCGCCAGCCGCGTCTTGCCCGCGCCACCCGGCCCGGTCAGCGTGACGAGCCGCGCCTCGGCCAGTAGGGCGCCGATCCGCGCGAGCTCGTCGCCCCGCCCGATGAACCGCGTCAGCTGCGCGGGCACCCCCCGCTGCCGGGCCGGTTCCTGGCCCTGGAGCAGCTCCAAGTGGAGCGCGGACAGCTCGGCGGAGGGGACGGCACCCAGCGCGTCGGCGAGGGCGCGGCGGGCGTCCTCGTAGGCGGTGAGCGCTTCCGCGGGCCGCCCCGCCGCGTGCAGTGCCTGCATCAGCTGGGCGCGCAGCCGCTCGCTCAGCGGGTGCGCGGTGATCAACTCACGCAGCTCCGGTACGAGGCCGGGGCCGCCGCCCAGCGCGAGATCCGCCTCGACGCGGTCCTGCACGGCGGCCAGCCGCAGCTCGTCGAGGCGGGCGACGAGGCCAGGGGCGTACGGGAGGTCGGCGAGGGCCTGGCCCCGCCACAGGCCGAGCGCTTCCCGCAGCAGGGCGGCGGCACGGGGGTGATCCCCGGAGCCGAGTGCCCGACGCCCTTCACGGGCCAGCCGCTCGAAGCGGTGGAGGTCGATGTCCTCGGGTGAGACGGCGAGGCGGTATCCCGTGGGGACGGCCTCGATCTCAAGGCCCAGGCGCTTGCGCAGCCGGGAGACCTGCGACTGGAGGGCGTTCGCGGCGCCCGCCGGCGGCTCGTCCCCGTAGAGCCCGTCGGTCAGCCGCTCCACGGAGACTGCGTGGCCGGCCTCCAGGAGCAGCAGGGTGAGGAGCGCGCGCGGGCGCGGTCCGCCGGGGTCCAGGGGGACGCCGTCGGGGGAGCGGATGTCGAGAGGGCCGAGGATGCCGAAGCGCATCCGGCACATTCTGACAGGCGCTCACGCGCGAGGGCGCCTGTCGTACTGAGCAGCTCCACGCGCGTAGGCACACGAAAAAGCCGGCTCCCCGAAGGGAGCCGGCTTCTTCAGCAACCAGCTAGGTGGCCGCGCTGGCGTCAGCGCGAGACCTTGCCGGCCTTGATGCACGAGGTGCAGGCGTTGAGGCGCTTCGGCGTCCCGCTCACCACGGCACGCACACGCTGGATGTTCGGGTTCCAGCGACGGGGCGTACGGCGGTGCGAGTGCGAGATGGCGTTGCCGAAGCCCGGCCCCTTGCCGCAGACGTCGCAGTTGGCAGCCACGGGTCACTCCAAAGACTTCAGATGCACTTACGGTTAATCCCGGCATGCCGAGATCAGTGCAATGATCGAAAGTGGCGTTGCCAGGAGGAATGTCCCGATGAGTATCGGGCAACCGGAGCAGCATACAACGACTGCTTCGGTAGAACGAAACTACCACGGCTCGCCCCGCCCCCGCCCCGGGCCCCGTGTTCACCCTCGGTCTACGCTGCGTCCATTCCGGATGGTCAAGGAGGCGAAACAGGTGCCGCAGAACCTCGACGCGGTCGCGGTGCGCGCCTGGTGCCGACTGGCTCTGGACGCCCTCGGCAGGGCCCGCGAGGAGATCGACTCCATCAACGTCTACCCGGTCGCCGACGGGGACACGGGCACGAACCTCTATCTGACGGTGGAGTCGGCGTCCCAGGCGGTCGACGCGGCCTTCACGGGCCACGAACCGGCGCTTCCCTCGCTGGCCGAGACCGTGCACGCGATGGCCCACGGGGCGCTCATCGGGGCCCGCGGGAACTCGGGCACGATCCTCTCGCAGCTGCTGCGGGGAATGGCGCAGGTCCTCGGTGGCCCCGACATCCCCGGCGGCCCCGAGCGCGAGAGCGCCGGTGAGGCGGATCACGCCGACGGGCGGACCCTGGAGCGGGCGCTGCGACGGGCGGCGGAGTCCGCGTACGAGGCGGTCGCGCACCCCGTCGAGGGCACGGTCCTGACGGTGGCCACAGCGGCGGCGAAGGCGGCCGGGGAAGCCGGGGGCGCCGACTGCGGGACAGTGGCCAGGGCCGCGTACGACGGGGCCTGCGCGGCCCTGGACGCGACTCCGGGGCAGCTGGCCGTCCTCGGGCGCGCGGGAGTGGTGGACGCGGGCGGCCGCGGCCTCGTCGCGGTGCTCGGGGCGCTCGTGGGGGCCCTGTCGGGCGAGACGGTGTCGCGCAAGCCCGCCGACCACAGCCACGCGCGTGTGGACGACGCCGAGTGCGAGGACATCCCGGCGGAGAGCGGCGGGCCCGCGTTCGAGGTGATCTACCTCCTGGAGGCCGACGACAGCGCGGTCGCGCGGCTGCGGGCCCGGCTCGACCGGCTCGGCGACTCGCTCGTCGTGGTCGGCGGCGACGGGCTCTGGAACGTCCACGTCCACGTCGACGACGCGGGAGCCGCCGTCGAGGCGGGCGTCGAGGCGGGCAGGCCCCACCGCATCCGCATCACCCACTTCGGAGCGGGCGACGCGCACACCACCGCGCAGCCGCCCCGGGAACGCGCGCAGCGGGCCATCGTCGCCGTCGTACCGGGAGAAGGCCTCGCCGGGCTCTACGCCGAGGCGGGCGCGACCACCGTGCCCACGCGCGTGGGGGAGCCGCCCGCGAGCGGCGAGCTGGTCGACGCCATCCGGCGGGCGCACGCCCGCGAAGTGGTGCTGCTGCCCAACGACGCCGAGCTGCGCCACACCGCGGCCGCCGCGGCGGAACAGGCCAGGACGGAAGGCGTGCGCGTCGCCCTGATCCCGACCCGCTCCGCGGTCCAGGGCATCGCCGCCCTCGCCGTGCACGCGCCGGACCGCCGCTTCGACGAGGACGTGGTCGCCATGACCTCGGCGGCCGGCGCCACCCGCTACGGCGAACTGGCCGTCGCCGAGCGGCAGTCGTGGACCATGGCGGGCATCTGCCAGGCCGGTGACGTCCTCGGCCTGATCGACGGCGATGTCGCGGTGATCGGTACGGAGGTCGCCCCCACCGCCACCTCGGTCCTGGACCGCATGCTGTCGGCGGGCGGCGAGATGGTCACGCTCGTCCTCGGCGAATCGGTGCCGGACACCGTCGCGGGGCGGCTGGAGAAGCATGTGCGCGAGACGTACCTGGCCGTCGACACGGTCGTCTACCGCGGCGGCCGCCAGTCCGCGCTGATGCTGATCGGCGTGGAGTAACCGCCCTGCCGGGCGGCGGGTGCGGGGGAGCTGCGGCCGATTGTCAGTGGCGTGGTGTGCAATGGATCTCGTGCCCGCGCTCGAAGAACCCCTGAAGAAAGTGGTCGGCCCCGCCACCGCGAAGGTGATGGCCGAGCACCTCGACCTGCACACGGTCGGCGACCTCCTGCACCACTACCCCCGGCGGTATGCCGAGCGGGGCGAGCTGACCCGCCTCGCCGACCTCCCCCTGGACGAGCACGTCACGGTGGTCGCCCAGGTCGCGACCGCGCGCCTGCACACGTTCAGATCGCCCAAGGCCCCCCGGGGCCAGGGCCAGCGCCTCGAGGTCACCATCACCGACGGCAGCGGCGAGCTGCGCCTGGTCTTCTTCGGCCGAGGCGTCCACAAGCCGCACACGGAGCTGCTGCCCGGCACCCGCGCGATGTTCGCGGGCAAGGTCTCCGTCTTCAACCACCGCCTCCAGCTCGCCCACCCCGCGTACGAACTGCTGCGCGGCGGCGACCCGGACGCGGTGGACAGCTGGGCGGGCGCGCTCATCCCGATCTACCCCGCCTGCAAGCAGCTGGAGTCCTGGAAGATCGCCAAGTCCGTCGAGACGGTCCTGCCCAGCGCCCAGGAAGCCCTCGACCCGCTGCCGCCCGCCCTCAGGGAGGGCCGCGCCCTCGTCCCGCTCCCCGAAGCGCTCCTGAAGATCCACCGGCCGCACTCCAAGGCGGACATCGCCGCCGCCCGCGACCGGCTGAAGTGGGACGAGGCGTTCGTCCTCCAAGTAGCCCTGGCCAGGCGGCGGTACGCGGACGCGCAACTGCCCGCCGTGGCCCGCAGGCCCAAGTCGGGCGGCCTCCTCGACGCCTTCGACGCCAAGCTGCCCTTCACCCTCACCGAAGGCCAGGAAAAGGTCTCCAAGGAGATCTTCGACGACCTCGCCACCGAACACCCGATGCACCGCCTCCTCCAGGGGGAGGTCGGCAGCGGAAAGACGATGGTGGCCCTGCGCGCCATGCTCGCCGTCGTGGACGCGGGCGGGCAGGCCGCGATGCTCGCGCCCACCGAAGTCCTCGCCCAGCAGCACCACCGCTCCATCGTCGAGATGATGGGCGAGCTGGCCGAGGGCGGGATGCTGGGCGGTGCCGAGCAGGCCACCAAGGTCACGCTGCTCACCGGATCCATGGGCACCGCCGCCCGCCGCCAGGCCCTGCTCGACCTCGTCACCGGCGAGGCCGGCATCGTCATCGGCACGCACGCGCTGATCGAGGACAAGGTGCAGTTCCACGACCTCGGCCTGGTCGTCGTGGACGAGCAGCACCGCTTCGGCGTGGAGCAGCGCGACGCCCTGCGCGGCAAGGGCAAGCAGCCCCCGCACCTGCTGGTCATGACGGCCACGCCGATTCCCCGCACGGTCGCGATGACGGTCTTCGGCGACCTGGAGACCTCCGTCCTCGACCAGCTCCCCGCCGGGCGCTCTCCGATCGCCAGCCATGTCGTCCCCGCCCAGGACAAGCCCCACTTCCTCGCCCGCGCGTGGGAGCGCGTGCGCGAAGAGGTGGAGAAGGGGCACCAGGCGTACGTGGTCTGCCCGCGGATCGGTGACGAGGAGGAGGACCCCAAGAAGGCCAAGAAGAAGGCGGAGGAAGAGGCCACCGCCGAGAAGCGGCCCCCGCTCGCCGTGATCGAGGTCGCCGAGCAGCTCGCGCGCGGCCCTCTCCAGGGGCTGGAGGTGGAGGTCCTGCACGGCCGCATGCAGCCCGATGACAAGGACGCCGTCATGCGCCGCTTCACCGCCGGCCAGACGCAGGTCCTGGTCGCGACGACGGTCATCGAGGTCGGGGTGAACGTCCCGAACGCCACCGCCATGGTGATCATGGACGCCGACCGCTTCGGCGTCTCCCAGCTGCACCAGCTGCGCGGCCGCGTCGGCCGGGGTTCGGCCCCCGGCCTGTGCCTGCTGGTCACCGACATGCCCGAGGCGAGCCCCGCCCGCGCCCGCCTCGGCGCCGTCGCCTCCACCCTGGACGGCTTCGAGCTGTCCCGCATCGACCTGGAGCAGCGCCGCGAGGGCGATGTGCTCGGGCAGGCCCAGTCCGGCGTGCGCTCCTCCCTGCGCATGCTCGCGGTCATCGACGACGAGGAGATCATCGCCGCCGCCCGCGAGGAAGCGGTCACGGTCGTCGCCAAGGACCCCGGCCTGGAGCACCTGCCGGAGCTGCGCACCGCCCTGGACGCCCTGCTCGACGCCGAGCGCGAGCAGTACCTCGACAAGGGGTGACGCCCGCGCACGCCATATCGTGGAGGGACCACCGCCCAGCCAGAAGGACTCAGATGACCCGCGTGATCGCCGGTGCGGCCGGCGGACGGCGCCTCGCCGTCCCGCCAGGGAACGGCACCCGCCCCACGTCCGACCGCGCGCGCGAGGGCCTCTTCTCCACCTGGCAGGCCCTCCAGGGCACGCTCGACGGGGCGCGCGTGCTCGATCTCTACGCGGGCTCCGGAGCCGTGGGCCTGGAAGCGCTCTCCCGGGGCGCGGCGCACACCCTGCTCGTCGAGGCCGACGCCAGGGCGGCCCGCACCATCAGGGAGAACGTGAAGGCGATCGGCCTGCCCGGCGCCGAGGTGAGAGCGGGCAAAGCCGCCCAGATCGTCCAGCAGGGGGCACCCTCCACCCCGTATGACCTGGTCTTCCTCGATCCGCCCTACGCCGTCACCGATGACGATCTTCGGGAGATACTGCTCACACTCCGCTCGGAAGGCTGGCTCACACCGGACGCGCTCGTCACCGTTGAACGCAGTACAAGAGGCGGAGAATTCGGCTGGCCGGAGGGTTTCGAGCCCCTCAGGTCCCGTCGCTACGGCGAAGGGACGTTTTGGTACGGTCGCGCCGCCTCTACGTGCGACGACTCAGTGATCGCGCCATGACCGGACCGGAGAGCGAGGGACTCACGTTGCGCCGCGCCGTATGTCCGGGGTCTTTCGACCCCATCACCAATGGACACCTCGACATCATCGCCCGCGCCTCCAAGCTGTACGACGTGGTGCACGTCGCGGTGATGATCAATCAGTCGAAGAAGGGCCTGTTCGAGATCGAGGAGCGGATCGACCTGATCCGCCAGGTCACGGCCGACTTCGGCAATGTCGAGGTCGAGTCCTTCCACGGCCTCCTCGTCGACTTCTGCAAGCAGCGCGACATCCCGGCCATCGTCAAGGGCCTGCGCGCGGTCAGCGACTTCGACTACGAACTCCAGATGGCCCAGATGAACAACGGCCTCTCGGGCGTCGAGACGCTGTTCGTGCCCACCAACCCCACCTACAGCTTCCTCTCCTCCTCGCTGGTCAAGGAGGTCGCCGCCTGGGGCGGCGACGTCGCCCACCTGCTGCCGCCGGTGGTCCACGAGGCCCTGGTCGAACGCCTGGGCGAGAAGTGACCTTTCAGCCGATCCGCTGACAGCCCGTCATCCGGTGTCGGGCGGGCGCCCGTCGGCCTTACAGTCGTCCCGTCCGTCTCCCAACCAGCTGTAGAGAGTGGCGAGCACACGGTGGACGTGCAGAAGAAGATCGACGAGATCGTCCGGGCGGTCGGCAGCGCCCGGTCCATGCCCATGTCGGCCTCGTGCGTGGTCAACCGCGCCGATCTGCTCTCGATGCTCGAAGAGGTGCGCCAGGCCCTGCCCGGCTCCCTCGCCCAGGCCCAGGAGCTGATCGGCGGCCGCGAGCAGCTCGTCGAGCAGGCCCGCCAGGAGGCCGAGCGGATCATCGAGTCCGCGCACGCCGAGCGCGGCTCCCTGATCTCCGACACGGAGGTCGCCCGGCGCTCCCAGGGCGAGGCCGAGCGCATCCTCGCCGAGGCCCGCCAGGCCGCCGAGGAGGTCCGCGTCGAGGCCGACGACTACGTGGACAGCAAGCTCGCCAACTTCGAGGTCGTCCTCACCAAGACCCTCGGCTCGGTCGGCCGCGGCCGCGAGAAGCTCCTCGGCACCGGCCCGGGCCTCGACGAGAACGGCTACGAGGACGAGGACGCCCCCGAGCGCAGCCACGACCCCGAGACCCTGCGCCGCAACGCCGACGCGTACGTGGACGCCAAGCTGGGCGCCTTCGAGGCGGTCCTCGCCAAGACCCTGGAGGCGGTCGGCCGCGGCCGCCAGACCCTGCACGGCCGCGCCCCGGCCGACGAGCTGGGCACCCTCGGCGAAGGCGCCACCACCCAGGGCCACACCACCGACGCGGAGTTCCTCGCGGACCTCGCCGGCCCGGCGCCCGCCCCGGTGCCCCAGCAGCCCACGTACGCGCCACCGCAGCCACCGCAGCCCCAGCAGCAGCCCCCGCACCAGCCCGACCCGTACGGGTACCCGCAGCAGGACCAGTACGAGCACGATCAGTACGCCTACCAGCAGCCGTACGGCCAGCAGGACCCCTACGGGTACCAGCACCAGGACCAGCAGCACCAGTACGGCTACCCCCAGCAGGGCTACGAACAGCCCCAGCAGCCCCCGTACGAGGCCCCCGCGGCGCTGGAGGAGGCCAGCCTCTTCGACACGACCATGATCAGTGCCGAGCAGCTGCGCCAGTACGAGCAGGGACGCTAGGGCCGCCCCGGGAGCGGGCCGGAGCCGGATTGGGCCGAGAGCGAAAGGTCAAGTATCCTGGCTCTTCGGTCGCGCATACGTCCGTGACTTCGGCTGCCCGCCCGAGCGGCACATTCGCTGCGTCGGTGAGGCGGCCCTCCTCATGAACTTCCAGGATTCGAAAGCAGGAAAAGCCCTGAGTGCTCGCCTCGACCACCGCAACCCTCTTGTGTTCGACACACACGAGCTGGGTCGGCGTCCCGGTGCGCTGCAGCGGCTGACCCGTGAGATCGAGGCGCCCGGTCCGCCGAGCGCCCTCGGTATCGATGGGGTCGTCGGAGTGCCGCAGGGCGCCCCGGTCCAGCTGGAGATCCGCCTCGAGTCGGTCATGGACGGGGTGCTTGTCACAGGCACCGCCCGTGCATCGGCCGAGGGGGAGTGCGTAAGGTGTCTGGAGCCGCTCGAGCTGGAGCTCGACGCGGACTTCCAGGAGATGTTCTCGTACCCTGACGCCGACGACCGGGGCCGCAGCAGTGCGGAGCCGGCCGACGACGCCGAGGAAGACGAGGACAGGCTCTTTCTCGAGGACGGCTTGTTCGACCTCGAGCCTGTGCTGCGTGATGCGGTGGTGCTCGCACTGCCGATGCAGCCGGTGTGCCAGGACGACTGTCCGGGCCTGTGCTCCCAGTGCGGGGCACGGCTCGCGGACGACCCGGACCACCACCATGACGCCGTCGACATTCGTTGGGCGGCACTGCAGGGACTCGCCGGGACCATCCAGGACGGCGAGAAGGACGAGATGAGCGGCGCCGGCGATGCGGGCGTCGACGAGAAGCAGGAGAAGTAGCCGTGGCTGTTCCGAAGCGGAAGATGTCGCGCAGCAACACGCGCCACCGCCGGTCGCAGTGGAAGGCTGCGGTCCCCACCCTGGTTTCGTGTGAGCGTTGCCAGGAGCCCAAGCAGCAGCACATCGCGTGCCCGAGCTGCGGCACCTACAACAAGCGCCAGGTCCTCGAGGTCTGAGCGGCTGGTGAGAGGCACCGTGTCTAGCCCCAAGAAGGCGGAAGACGCCAAGAAATTGGCGGAGACAACGGCCTCGTCCCACACGCTTCTGGAAGGGCGGCTCGGGTACAAGCTCGAGTCCGCCCTTCTGGTGCGTGCGCTGACCCACCGTTCGTACGCGTACGAGAACGGCGGCCTGCCGACGAACGAGCGCCTGGAGTTCCTCGGGGACTCCGTGCTCGGCCTCGTCGTCACGGACACGCTGTACCGCACCCACCCCGACCTGCCCGAAGGCCAGCTGGCCAAGTTGCGGGCCGCGGTGGTCAATTCGCGTGCGCTGGCGGAGGTCAGCCGCGGCCTCGAACTCGGCTCCTTCATCCGGCTCGGCCGGGGCGAAGAGGGCACGGGTGGCCGGGACAAGGCATCCATCCTCGCCGACACCCTGGAAGCGGTGATCGGCGCGGTCTATCTGGACCAGGGTCTGGACGCGGCGGGCGAGCTGGTGCACCGGCTCTTCGACCCGCTGATCGAAAAGTCCTCGAACCTGGGCGCGGGCCTGGACTGGAAGACCAGTCTCCAGGAGCTCACCGCGACGGAGGGCCTCGGCGTGCCCGAGTACCTCGTCACGGAGAGCGGCCCCGACCACGAGAAGACCTTTACTGCTGCCGCCCGCGTCGGAGGCGTCTCGTACGGCACCGGCACCGGCCGCAGCAAGAAGGAAGCGGAGCAGCAGGCCGCTGAGTCCGCCTGGCGTGCGATTCGCGCCGCGGCGGACGAACGGCTGAAGGCGGCCGAGGCCGCTGTCGCTGCCGCGCAGTCCGAGGGGACCGCCGACACCCCCTCGGCCTGACGGCCGCCTATCCTTTGATGCCGGTCGCCCCTCCAGGGGGCGGCCGGCATCGTGCTGGAGGAGACCATGCCTGAGTTGCCCGAAGTCGAAGTCGTCCGGCGTGGCCTGGAGCGCTGGGTCAGCGGGCGGGTCGTCGCCGATGTGCGGGTGCTGCATCCGCGAGCCGTGCGCCGCCACCTCGCGGGCGGTGAGGACTTCGGGGCCCGGCTGAAGGGGCACCGGATCGGGCTCGCCCAGCGGCGCGGCAAGTATCTGTGGCTGCCGCTCGCCGACTCCGGTCAGTCGATCCTCGCCCACCTCGGCATGAGCGGCCAGCTCCTGGTGCAGCCGCACGACGCCCCGGACGAGAAGCACCTGCGGATCCGGGTGCGCTTCGACGACGTGCAGAGCACCGAGCTGCGCTTCGTGGACCAGCGGACCTTCGGCGGGCTCTCGCTGCACGACAACACCGCCGACGGCCTCCCGGACGTGATCGCGCACATCGCGCGCGACCCGCTCGACGACGCGTTCGACGACGACGCCTTCCATCTCGCGCTGCGCCGCCGCCGTACGACGATCAAGCGGGCCCTGCTCGACCAGTCGCTGATCAGTGGCGTCGGGAACATCTACGCCGACGAGGCGCTGTGGCGCGCCCGGCTGCACTACGAGCGGCCCACCGCCACCTTCACGCGCCCGCGCACGGCCGAACTCCTCGGCCACGTACGGGAGGTGATGAACGAGGCGCTCGCCGTCGGTGGCACCAGCTTCGACAGCCTCTACGTCAACGTGAACGGCGAATCAGGCTATTTCGAGCGGTCGTTGGACGCCTACGGCCGTGCGGACCGGCCCTGCCGCCGCTGCGGCACCGCGATCCGCCGCCGCCCGTGGATGAACCGCTCCAGCTACTTCTGCCCGCGCTGTCAGCGGCCGCCGCGCGTGGCGTCGTAACGCTCCTGGGCCTTCAGCACCTCGTCCTGGCTGCCCTCCACGAAGTGGATCAGGGCCAGCAGCCGCTCGGCGATCTGCCGTCCCAGCGTGGTGAGTTCATAGTCCACGCGCGGCGGGTTGGTCGGCTGGGCGTCACGGCGCACCAGGCCGTCGCGCTCCAGCGCGTGCAGGGTCTGGGAGAGCATCTTCTCGCTCACGCCGTCGACGCGGCGGCGCAGTTCGTTGAAGCGGAACGTGCCGTCGTGCAGCGCGCCGAGGGTGAGCGCTCCCCAGCGTCCCGTGACGTGCTCCAGCGTGCTCCGCGACGAGCACTGCCGGGAGAACACGTCGTACGGCAGGTCCGAGGAATCCATGCGGAACACCCTACTCTTCGACAGCGCTAACCAGGAGTTAGCGCTAGTCGGCGGGGTGGGTGTCAGAAGCCGAAGTCCTGCGTCCACCAGGGGCCGCCCGGCGCGAAGTGCGCGCCCACGCCCAGGGTCTTGTAGTCGCAGTTGAGGATGTTGGCGCGGTGGCCGGGGCTGCTCATCCAGGCGGCCATCACCGACTGGGCGTCGGCCTGGCCGCGGGCGATGTTCTCGCCGCCCAGGTTGGCGATGCCGGCCTTCTCGGCGCGGTCCCACGGAGTGGCGCCGTCCGGGTCGGTGTGGGCGAAGAAGTCGCGCTCGGCCATGTCCGCGCTGAACCGGCCCGCCAGCTCGGCGAGCTTGCTGTCGGCGGTCACCGGACGGCAGCCCACCTTGGCGCGCTCCTCGTTGACCAGCGTGAGCACCGCCGCCTCGGCCGCGCTCTCGCCGGACGGCGTCTGCGGGCTCGCCGGGGGAGCCTTCGGCTTCTCCTCGGGCGTACGGGAAGGGGGCGGCGTGGACTCCTCGTCCGTCTCGGGCTTCGGTGCCGAGGGGGAGGGCTTCTGGGACGGCTTCTTCGACGGCTCCGGGGCGGCCGTGGAGGGGCTGGGCTTCGGAGCGGCCTCGGAGCGTTCGGCGCCGCGGCTCGGCGACGGCTCGGCGCGGCCGGCGTCACCGTCCGAGCCGCCCTGGGCGTCCACCTCGACGGGGGCGCTCGCGGAGTGGGCCTTGCCGGGCTCGCCGCCACTTTCGAGGCGGTAACCGTCACTGCCGGGCAGTACGCCGGAGGCGACCGCGACGGCACCCATCGCGACGGCGGCGGAGACGCCGAGCAGACCCGTGCGCACGGGGGCGGAGGGCCGGGCCTTGCGGCGGTGCGAGACCGGGACCGGATGGTTCTCGGGGGTCACGGCGGCCCGCCCGGCGCCGGAACGTCGATGGCGTCCCATCTCCTGGCCTTTCCTTCTCCATGATCTTTGATCTCTGATCTTCACGATCTTGCGATCAATCTTTATGATCAACGTGCACTCACCCGTATGGGCGAATTCATCGAGTCGCGACTGTACGCGATGACGTATGGGGACGAAGTGCTCCCAGAGCAATTGGCCGGTTAGCGTGCAACCATGAATGAAGACGTACGACTCACCGCCTGGGTGCGAGGACGCGTGCAGGCTGTGGGTTTCCGGTGGTTCACGCGGGCCAAGGCGCTGGAGATCGGCGGCCTGAGTGGTTTTGCTCTCAATCTGGAGGACGGCCGCGTGCAAGTGGTCGCCGAGGGGCCCCGGGCCGGCTGTCAGGCACTGCTCGACTGGCTCCGCGAGGGCGACACACCCGGGCGCGTCGACGGGGTCACCGAGATCTGGGACACACCGCGTGGCATATACGAGACCTTCGCCATTCGCTGACGTGACCCGCGCGGACGTCACCGGACGGGTACGGCGCGGGATCCGTCCGGTGTCCCGGGCAACTGCCCGGGGCAGAAAAGACCTGGTGGTTGCCAAGAACGGCTTGCCGTGGCAGGCTCCGCAGATAAGGATGATCTCCACGCCCCCAGGGCCCCGAAGGAGCAGCAGCGCCGCCCGTTCCCGGGCCGCGCGCCCCCGGGTCGCCCGCCAATACGGGGTGTGATCGTGTTGACCGTCAAACTTTTTGGTGAGACTCTGGAAGCCCCGCGCACCTTAGCTGTTTGGCATGTGAACGGCCAGCAAGACCAGCAGAACAAAGAGTGCCAAGCACCGCGGGTGCGATTCCCTCACGACCCACACCGCACCGCTTCGGTCGGTCACTCATTGTGGAGGACCATCCATCATGGCAAAGGCGCTTCTCGGTTACGTCGGCGGCAGCGACCCGCGACTCCTCGCCGAGATGCGACGGCTCCAGCAGCGCGTCCAGGACCTGGAATCCGAGCTCGTTCGGATTCAGCAGGAGAACGACGCGCTCGCGGCTGCCGCTTCTCACGAATCGCTCATGGAGAGCATCGACGTACCCCAGGCGGAGCCTGCGCTCACCTGACCACCCTTGATGCCGTACCCAGGGCCTTGCCTTAAAGGCACCTTGTTCTAAGCACGTGGTCAGGCTGTCCTGTCAGCCGCTGTCTCCAGATCTGCAAGGGACGCTTCGGCGTCCCTTCTTTCTTGCTCTCGCGTACTTACTCCCCCGTGCTCCCGCGTACGCCGCTTCCTTTACCGTCTGATGTGCCCTGCACCTTCATCGGTGAAACGGCCAGTGAAAGGTAGAGTCCGACGGCGTGCATCTCAAGGCCCTGACCCTGCGCGGATTCAAGTCCTTCGCGTCGGCCACGACGCTGAAGTTCGAACCCGGCATCACCTGCGTCGTCGGTCCGAACGGCTCCGGCAAGTCCAATGTCGTGGACGCGCTCAGCTGGGTCATGGGGGAGCAGGGCGCCAAGTCCCTGCGCGGCGGCAAGATGGAGGACGTCATCTTCGCCGGCACCACCGGGCGCCCCCCGCTCGGCCGCGCCGAGGTCTCGCTCACCATCGACAACTCCGACGGCGCGCTCCCCATCGAGTACGCCGAGGTCACCATCACGCGGATCATGTTCCGCAACGGCGGCAGCGAGTACCAGATCAACGGCGACACCTGCCGCCTCCTCGACATCCAGGAACTGCTCTCCGACTCCGGCATCGGCCGCGAGATGCACGTCATCGTCGGCCAGGGCCAGCTCGACGGCGTGCTGCACGCCGACCCGATGGGGCGCCGCGCCTTCATCGAGGAGGCCGCGGGCGTCCTCAAGCACCGCAAGCGCAAAGAGAAGGCGCTGCGCAAGCTCGACGCGATGCAGGCCAACCTCGCGCGCGTACAGGACCTGACCGACGAACTGCGCCGCCAGCTCAAACCGCTCGGCCGGCAGGCCGCCGTGGCCCGCAGAGCCGCCGTCATCCAGGCCGACCTGCGCGACGCCCGGCTGCGTCTGCTCGCCCACGACCTCGTACGGCTGCGCGAGGCGCTGAACGCGGAGATCGCCGACGAGGCCGCCCTCAAGGAACGCAAGGAGAGCGCCGAGGCCGCCCTCAAGGCAGCCCAGCAGCGCGAGGCGCAGCTGGAGGAGGAGGTGCGGCGCCTCAGCCCGCGCCTCCAGAAAGCCCAGCAGACCTGGTACGAACTCTCCCAGCTCGCCGAGCGGGTGCGCGGCACCGTCTCGCTGGCCGACGCCCGGGTCAAGAGCGCCACCGCGGCGCCCCCGGAAGAGCGGCGCGGCCGCGACCCCGAGGAGATGGAGCGCGAGGCCGCGCGAATCCGGGAGCAGGAGGCGGAGCTGGGAGCCGCCCTGGAAGCCGCCGAGCACGCGCTGGAGGACACGGTCGCCCACCGGGCCGAGCTGGAGCGGCAGCTGGCGGTCGAGGAGCGGCGGCTCAAGGACGTGGCGCGGGCCATCGCCGACCGGCGCGAAGGGCTCGCTCGCCTCGGCGGCCAGGTCAACGCGGCCCGTTCGCGTGCCGCCTCCGCCAGGGCGGAGATCGAAAGGCTCGCCCTCGCGCGGGACGAGGCCGCCGAGCGCGCGGTCGCCGCACAGGAGGAGTACGAGCAGCTCAAGGCGGAGGTCGACGGGCTCGACGCGGACGACGCGGAACTGGGCGAGCGGCACGACGCGGCCAAGCGGGACCTCGCCGAGGCCGAGGCCGCCCTCACCACCGCCCGCGAGGAGGCCACCGCCGCCGAGCGTGAGCGGGCCGCGGTCGCCGCCCGGCACGAGACCCTCGCCCTCGGGCTGCGCCGCAAGGACGGCACCGGCGCGCTGCTCGGCGCCAAGGAGCAGCTCGCGGGGCTCCTCGGCCCCGCCGCCGAACTGCTCACCGTCGCCCCCGGCTACGAGGTCCCGGTCGCCGCCGCACTCGGCGCCGCGGCCGACGCGATCGCGGTGAACGGCCCGCGCACGGCCGCCGACGCCATCCGGCTGCTGCGCAAGCAGGACGCGGGGCGCGCCGCACTGCTGCTCTCCGGCGCCCCGGACGACGTACAGCCGAAGCGGACCGAGGGGCCGCCGTGCGTCGCTGATCTTGTGCGGGGTCCCGATGAGCTGATGCCCGCCGTGCGGCGGCTGCTGCGCGGGATCGTCGCCGTCGGCACGCTGGAGGACGCCGAGGACCTGGTCTACGCCCATCCGGAGCTGACCGCCGTCACCGCGGAGGGCGATCTGCTCGGGGCGCACTTCGCGCAGGGCGGGTCGGCCGGTGCGCCCAGCCTCCTTGAGGTCCAGGCCTCCGTCGACGAGGCCGCGGCCGAGCTCGCCGAACTCGCCGTGCGCTGCGAGGAGTTGGCGCGGGAGCAGGCGAGTGCGGGGGAGCGGCGCAAGGAATGTGCCGCGCTGGTCGAGGAGTTGGGGGAGCGGCGCAGGGCCGCCGACCGGGAGAAGTCGTCCGTGGCCCAGCAGTTGGGGCGGCTCGCGGGGCAGGCCCGGGGCGCCACGGGGGAGGCCGAGCGGTCAGCGGCCGCCGCGGCCAAGGCGCAGGAGGCGCTTGACCGGGCGGTCGAGGAGGCGGAGGAGCTGGCCGAGCGGCTCGCCGTGGCGGAGGAGGCGGCCCCCGCCGGGGAAAGAGGGGAGGAGGAGCCCGACACCTCGGTGCGGGACCGCCTCGCCGCCGACGGGGCCAACGCCCGCCAGACCGAGATGGAGGCCCGGCTCCAGGCGCGTACGCACGAGGAGCGGGTGAAGGCGCTCGCGGGGCGGGCCGACTCCCTGGACCGGGCCGCGCGCGTCGAACGTGAGGCACGCGCGCGTGCCGAGCGGCGCAAGGCGCGGCTGCGCCACGAGGCGGCCGTCGCCGAGGCCGTCGCCTCCGGTGGGCGGCAGCTGCTCGCCCACGTCGAGGTCTCCCTCGTACGCGCCGACGACGAGCGCGCCGCGGCCGAGCGCGCCAAGGAGGTGCGGGAGCGGGAGCTGGCCGCCGCGCGCAACCAGGGCCGCGATCTGAAGGCGGAACTGGACAAGCTGACGGATTCGGTCCACCGCGGTGAGGTACTGGGCGCCGAGAAGCGGCTGCGGATCGAGCAGCTGGAGGCCAAGGCGCTGGAGGAACTCGGCGTGGAGCCGGCCGGGCTCGTGGCCGACTACGGCCCGGACCAGCCCGTGCCGCCCTCGCCCGCCGCCGAGGGCGAGGAGCTGCCCGAGGACCCGGAGCACCCCCGGAACAGGCCGGTGCCGTTCGTCCGCGCCGAGCAGGAGAAGCGGCTCAAGTCAGCCGAACGGGCGTACCAGCAGCTCGGAAAAGTGAACCCGCTGGCCCTTGAGGAGTTCGCGGCGCTGGAGGAACGCCACAAGTTCCTCAGCGAGCAGCTGGAGGACCTGAAGAAGACGCGGACCGACCTGCTTCAGGTGGTGAAGGAGGTCGACGAACGCGTCGAGCAGGTCTTCACCGAGGCCTACCGGGACACGGCCCGTGAGTTCGAGGGAGTCTTCTCGCGGCTGTTCCCCGGCGGTGAGGGGCGGCTCATCCTGACGGATCCCGACAACATGCTCGCCACGGGTGTGGACGTCGAGGCCCGGCCGCCCGGCAAGAAGGTGAAGCGGCTCTCGCTCCTGTCGGGCGGTGAGCGGTCGCTGACGGCCGTCGCGCTGCTCGTCTCGATCTTCAAGGCACGGCCCAGTCCGTTCTATGTGATGGACGAGGTCGAGGCGGCGCTCGACGACACCAACCTCCAGCGGCTCATCCGCATCATGCAGGAGCTGCAGGAGGCCTCGCAGCTCATCGTGATCACGCACCAGAAGCGCACGATGGAGGTCGCGGACGCGCTCTACGGAGTCTCCATGCAGGGCGACGGCGTCTCCAAGGTCATCAGCCAGCGCCTTCGCTAGACGCTCCCTTCAACGCTTCAAGACTTGAACGTAAGCACTCCCAGAGTGCCTAAAAATTCACAGCAGCCCCCCTATTGACTTCGAAACTTGAAGGCATAGTCTCTGCAACGTTGCTTTTACCTTCAGGTGGTGGGCGGCACGAAGTTGTGCGCCACTTGAAGAGCTCGCCCCCACCCCCGGCAGTGCAGCCGGTGGCCCGAGGAGTACACGTGACCAGCACATCGCAGGCGCCACAGTCCGGAGCCAGAGAGGCCCACCCGGACCATCTCGGCCATGTCATCTTCATTACGGCGGCGGCCGCGATGGGTGGCTTCCTCTTCGGCTACGACAGTTCGGTGATCAATGGCGCCACCGTCGCCATCCAGCACCGCTTCGACGTCGACGCCGACACGCTCGGCTGGATCATCGCCACCGCGCTGTTGGGCTGTGCCGTGGGCGCCGCGGTCGCCGGTCGCATCGCCGACCGCATCGGCCGCATCCGCTGCATGCAGATCGCCGCCGTGCTCTTCGCGGCCAGCGCCGTCGGCTCGGCGCTGCCGTTCGCGGCCTGGGACCTCACGATGTGGCGCCTGATCGGCGGCGTCGGCATCGGCATGGCCTCGGTGATCGGCCCGGCGTACATCGCCGAGGTGGCGCCGCCCGCCTACCGCGGTCGCCTGGCCTCCTTCCAGCAGGCCGCCATCGTCATCGGCATCGCCGTCTCCCAGCTGGTCAACTGGGGCATCCTGAACATGGCCGACGGCGACCAGCGCGGCAAGCTGGGCGGCCTGGAGGCCTGGCAGTGGATGCTCGGCGTCATGGTCGTCCCCGCCGTCCTCTACGGCCTGCTCTCCTTCATCATCCCGGAGTCGCCGCGCTTCCTGGTCTCCGCCGGCCGCCACACCGAGGCCAAGAAGGTGCTCGGCGAGGTCGAGGGCCACGCCATCGACCTGGACGCGCGCGTCGAGGAGATCGAGCACGGCCTGCACCGGGAGCACAAGCCGTCCTTCAAGGACCTGCTCGGCAAGGTCGGCTTCCTGCCGATCGTCTGGATCGGCATCGGCCTCTCGGTCTTCCAGCAGCTCGTCGGCATCAACGTGATCTTCTACTACTCGAACCAGCTGTGGCAGTCCATCGGCAAGGACCCCTCCAGCTCGTTCCTGTACTCGTTCGAGACGTCGATCGTGAACATCATCGGCACGGTCATCGCGATGATCTTCGTCGACCGCATCGGCCGCAAGCCGCTGGCGATCATCGGTTCGACGGGCATGGCCGCGGCCCTGTTCACCATGGCCTGGGCGTTCTCGTACAAGACCGGCTCCGGTGACAACGTCTCGCTGCCCAACGCGCAGGGCCTGACCGCGATCATCGCCGCCAACGCCTTCGTGCTCTTCTTCGCCCTGTCCTGGGGCGTGGTCGTCTGGGTGCTGCTCGGCGAGATCTTCCCCAACCGGCTGCGCGCCGCCGCGCTCGGTGTGGCCGCCTCCGCCCAGTGGCTCGCCAACTTCGCGATCACCAAGACCTTCCCGAGCATGTCCGAGTGGTCGCTGACCGGCTCGTACATCATCTACGGCGCCTTCGCCGCCCTCTCGATCCCCTTCGTCATGAAGTTCGTCAAGGAGACGAAGGGCAAGGCCCTGGAGGAGATGGGCTAAACCCCCGCTGCCCCCTCCTCTTGAGGAAGCTGCCCCGGCTCAAGGACTCGTGCTCACTTGTCCTTCAGCCGGGGCAGTACGTTTTCGCAGAAGTGGTGCAGGCTGCGCCAGCCCTCGTCCACGGGCATCCCGCCGGCGAGCGGATGCAGGATCAGACTGCCGGTGTCGCCCTTCGCGTACGTCACACACTCCTCCGGCGTCAGGACGCGGTAGACGCCCTCCGCGCGCAGCTCTTCGACCGTGGTGGCCGCCGACTTCACCGCCGAGCGGATCTGCCGGGACTGCCAGGACGCGTAGGTGCGGGCCTCGTGCAGGAAGTGCTCGCCGTGCTCGGCCCAGGTGCGGTCGGGGTCGTCGGCGATGTGCAGCAGCGGCGTCTCGGCGGCGGGCATCATCGTCCAGCCCTCAGTGCCGTGCTCGGCGAGCTGCTCGCGGTAGTACGCCTCCAGGTCCGGCAGGTGCGCGCTCGGGAAGAACGGCAGGCCGAGCCGGGCCGCGCGCCGGGCCGCCGCCTTCGACGAGCCGCCGACCAGCAGCATCGGGTGCGGCTGGGTGAAGGGGCGCGGGGTGACGCGCACCGTGCGGCCGCGGAAGGCGAAGGGCTCGCCGGTCCAGGCCTTCAGCAGCGTCTCGAGCAGCTCGTCCTGGAGCCTGCCGCGGCGCGTGAAGTCGACGCCCGCCCGCTCGTACTCCTCGGGCCGGTAGCCGATCCCCGCCACGGTGACCAGACGGCCGCCGCTCAGCAGGTCGAGTACGGCGATGTCCTCGGCGAGCCGCAGCGGATCGTGCAGCGGGCCGATGACCGCCGACACCGTCACCGCGATGCGCCGCGTCGCCCCGAAGACCGCTCCGGCGAAGGCCAGCGGGGAGGGCAGCCAGTTGTTCTCGGCGCCGTGGTGCTCCTCGGTCTGGAGGGTGGTGATGCCGCGGTCGTCCGCGTACGTGGCCATCTCCAGCGCGGTCTTGTAGCGCTCGCTCAGCGAGGCGGGTGTCGCCGCGGGATCGACGAGGTTGAACCGTACGACTGTGGTGGGCATGGAAACGTCCCCCTTCACCGTGCGTGGGCGGCGAAGGGGGACGTTAGTTGACGTGATGTCAGATGGGTAGCCTCGTACGGAAGTTGGGTCCCGTCGTCGGCAAGTTGGCGTGGATCAGGCGGCTTTCGCCGATCCGGTCAGGCGGAGACCAGCTTGCTCTCGCCCTCGCCCTTGCCGCCCGTGACCGCCGCGTCCTTCTCGACGAGCGGGGTCTTCGGCAGGAGCGCGTAGAGCGCCGCGGCGACCAGGATGGTGGCCAGCCAGCCCAGGCCGTGGCGGCCGATCCAGGAGGTGGCGAGCGGGCCGCTGAACCAGTCGACCTTGGTGAAGAGCAGGCCCACGATCAGGGCGACGGCCCAGGCGGTCATGGCCTGCCAGGCGAAACCGGCCTTGTACCAGTAGGCGCTGGTGCGCTTGGTGTCCATCAGGGCCTCGCCGTCGTACGTCTTGCGGCGCAGCATGTCGATGCCGAAGACGCCGATCCAGGCGGAGAAGGCGACCGCGAGCAGGGTGAGGAAGGAGATGAACGAGCCCATGAAGCTCGTCGCCACGTTCATCAGGATGTAGCCGAAGATCAGGCTGATGACGGCGTTCACGCTGACGGCCCACGCGCGCGGGACCTTGATGCCGAGCGTCATGGCGGTGAAGCCCGCGGAGTACATCGACATCGAGTTGATCAGAAGCATGCCGACCAGGGCCATGATCAGGTACGGCACCGCGATCCACGTCGGGAGCAGCGAGCCGAGGAAGGAGACCGGGTCCTGCGCGGTGGAGAGCTTCGGCGCGGAGACCGCCATGACGGCGCCCATCAGGACCATCGGGACGACCACGATGGCGGCGCCGCCGACCGCGTGGCCGACCAGCGGCTTGTTCGAGGCGTTCCGCGGGAGGTAGCGGGTGAAGTCGGGGCCGGTGGGGACCCAGCTGATGCCGCCGGCGGCGATCGTGCCGACGCCCGCGACCATCATCGCGGTGGAGCCCGCGGGCTGGTCGAAGACGGCGGACCAGTCGGCCTCGGCGATGAGGTAGATCAGCACGAGCACGCTGAAGGCGCCGAAGGCGTACGTCGACCACGTGCTGCAGATGTGCAGGATCTTGCGGCCCAGGCCGCTGATCAGGAACGTACAGGCGACGAAGGCGACGAGCGTGACGACGGTCAGCCAGGTGCTCGACTCCACGCCGAAGCAGATGTCCAGGACCGTGATGATCGCGTACGCGCCGGTGACCGCGTTGATCGTCTCCCAGCCCCAGCGGGCGACCCAGATCAGCGCGCCCGGGAAGAGGTTGCCGCGCTGGCCGAAGACCGCGCGCGAGAGCGTCATGCCCGGCGAACCGCCGCGCTTGCCGGAGATGGAGATCAGGCCCACCATGCCGTAGCTCAGCAGGGGCGAGACGAGCGCGACGACCAGGACCTGCCAGAAGTTCAGGCCGTTGGAGACGATCAGGCCCGCGCCCATGGTGAGCAGCAGAACGCTGATGTTCGCCGCTACCCAGGTGGGGAACAGCTCACGGGTGCGGCCCGTGCGCTCGGCGTCCGGGACGGGCTCGAGGCCGCGTGTTTCGAGGGCGCCTTCAGGTTCGGCGGTGGTGCTGCTCATGGGGGTGGGTCCGTGCCTCTCGCTCGGCTCGCAACGTCGCGATCCGTCGGTGGGGGTAATCGCGATGGACTCTACGCGCGTTGATGCGGGGACATCCATCGTACTTTAATCCGAGTAGTGCCTTCTAGGGGCATATGTTCTTTGGAGGAAGACACAATCTGGGCCTCCGCGAGGGCCATGGCGGATACTGGGTGGGTTATGGAAATCGTCATCCTTGCTGTAGTCATCGCCGTGGTCGTGATCGGCGCGCTCGGCGGGCTCGTGATCGGCAGCCGCAAGAAGAAGCAGCTGCCCCCGCAGGCCCCGTCCAGCACGCCCACCATCACCGCCCCTTCCGCCGAACCGCAGGTCGGCGACGAGGCCGAGACGCCGCGCGACGAACCGCGCCGCACGATCGAGGAGGTGGAACTCCCGCTCGCCGAGCCGACGGCCTCGGCCCCGGTCGTCGTCGAGGAACCGGCCGCGCCGGAGATCGAGACCCCCGAGCCCACCGCCGGCCGCCTGGTCCGGCTGCGCACCCGGCTCTCCCGCTCGCAGAACGCGCTCGGCAAGGGGCTGCTCACGCTGCTGTCCCGCGAGCACCTCGACGAGGACACCTGGGAGGAGATCGAGGACACGCTGCTCACCGCCGACGTCGGCGTCGCCCCCACCCAGGAGCTGGTCGAGCGGCTGCGCGAGCGGGTCCGCGTGCTCGGCACCCGCACGCCGGACGAGCTGCGCACCCTGCTGCGCGAGGAGCTGATCGCGCTCCTCGGCACGGGCGCGGGCACCGACTTCGACCGCACCGTGAAGACCGAGTCGGGGCTGGAGACGCCCGGCATCGTGATGGTCGTCGGGGTCAACGGCACCGGCAAGACCACCACCACCGGCAAGCTCGCGCGCGTCCTCGTCGCCGACGGCCGCTCCGTCGTCCTCGGCGCCGCGGACACCTTCCGCGCCGCCGCCGCCGACCAGCTGCAGACCTGGGGCGAGCGCGTCGGCGCCCGCACGGTCCGCGGCCCCGAGGGCGGCGACCCGGCGTCCATCGCCTACGACGCCGTCAAGGAAGGCATCGCCGAGGGCGCGGACGTCGTGCTCATCGACACCGCGGGCCGGCTGCACACCAAGACGGGCCTGATGGACGAGCTGGGCAAGGTCAAGCGCGTCGTCGAGAAGCACGCCCCGCTCGACGAGGTGCTGCTCGTCCTTGACGCCACGACCGGGCAGAACGGCCTGGTGCAGGCGCGGGTCTTCGCCGAGGTCGTCGACATCACGGGCATCGTCCTCACCAAGCTCGACGGCACCGCCAAGGGCGGCATCGTCGTCGCCGTCCAGCGTGAACTGGGCGTGCCGGTCAAGCTCATCGGTCTCGGTGAGGGCGCGGACGATCTGGCTCCGTTCGAGCCGGAGGCGTTCGTGGATGCGCTGATCGGCGAGTAGGCCCGCCGGGAGTCAGGTGCGTCGGCTGCGGTTGGCCCGTGGGGTTTTCTGCGGGTGCGTCGTGGCTGGTCGCGCAGTTCCCCGCGCCCCTTCGGGGCGCACATGGCTCCCCGTGCCCCTTCGGGGTGCACGCAAGGACAGCAGGGCCTCCTCGCATGGCGCAGGTGCGAGGGGGCCCTTCCGGCGTCTACGCCGGGGAGCGGTGCGCCACGTACGCCAGCGTGCCGAGCAGGAGCCGGGCCTGCGGCGGGTCCGTCGCCGAGTCCAGCGCGGGGGAGCGCAGCCAGCGGACCGGGCCGAGGCCGCCGCGGTCCGAGGGGGGCGCCGTGATGTGGTCGCCCGGGCCCAGGCCGTGCAGGTCGAGGGCGGCGTCGTCCCACCCCATGCGGTAGAGCAGCCGAGGGAGTTCGGCGGCGGCGCCCGGGGCGACGAAGAACTGCGCCCGGCCGTCGGGGGTGACCGTCACCGGCCCCAGGGGAAGCCCCATCCGCTCCAGCCGGACCAGGGCCCGCCGCCCCGCCGTCTCCGCCACCTCGATCACGTCGAAGGCCCGCCCCACCGGCAGCAGCACGGCCGCTCCGGGGAACTCGGCCCAGGCCTGAGCCACTTCGTCGAGCGTGGCCCCGGCCGGGATCTCCGGGGCGAAGCCCAGTGGGTGCGCGCCGGGAGCGGCGCAGTCACCGGCGCCGCAGGAGCAGGCTCCGTCCAACGCGCGGGCGCCGGGCACCGCGTCCCAGCCCCACAGTCCGGTGTACTCCGCCACCGCCGTACAGTCCGACGGGCGGCCGCGCCGCCGTGATCCGGTCCGGAGCTTGTCGGTCCCCCGGGTGCCGCCGATCGTGAAGCCCATGCCCCCTCCAACGGGTCGAGCGTGCCGCGGTTACGTGAGGGAATCGGAACGTGACCCTCTGTCCTTGAGGCGGCGCTTGGAGGTCTCACGGGTGGTGCGCCCGGCGATATGCGCCCCGGCGTGCTCCGTTCCGCCCCTTGTCGGCCGTCACCTGTCAAGTGAATCGCGTGCCGTGGAGCGGGAGTTCATTCGAAGGGGTGGCGAATGGTGGCGTTTCCGGAATCGCCCTCGCCGGAGGGGTGATCGTAGGATTACTTTCAGTACACGGCCCCGGGATTTCGACCACCCGTGGGTATGCCGGAGGCAAGTCGGTTCCCTGTTCGATGGGTGACATTCTCCGGACGGACGGCCGCAACAGGCGGCATTCTGTTAGGGCTTGACATGGAGAAAGCGCACGGCGTGGACGGCGCGCAGGTGTCTTGAAGGATGGGGGCGTTCCAGTGGGCGGCAATGGCGGAAGCGGTACGAACGCTGAGAAGCGCCCCAATGAGATGCTCACGTCGTGGTTCGTGCGCAGCGGCTGGTCCAAGGGCGAGCTGGCGCGCCAAGTGAACCGCAGGGCGCGGCAGTTGGGCGCCCACCACATCTCCACCGACACCTCGCGGGTGCGCCGCTGGCTGGACGGGGAGAACCCCCGCGAGCCGATCCCCCGCATCCTCTCCGAGCTGTTCTCCGAGCGGTTCGGCTGTGTCGTCGCCGTCGAGGACCTGGGCCTGCGCGCCGCCCACCGCACGCCCGCGTCCTCCGGTGTCGACCTGCCCTGGACCGGGCCGCAGACCGTCGCGCTGATCAGCGAGTTCTCCCGCAGCGACCTGATGCTGGCCCGGCGCGGCTTCCTCGGCACCTCGCTCGCGCTCTCCGCGGGCCCCGCCCTCATCGAGCCCATGCAGCGCTGGCTGGTGCCCTCGCCGTCGGCGCCCCGCGAGGAGCCCGACCCGGCCGCGATGCGCCGCCCGGCCCGCCTGTCCAAACCGGAGCTCGACCTCCTGGAGTCCACGACGGTGATGTTCCGCCAGTGGGACGCCCAGTGCGGGGGAGGGCTCCGCCGCAAGGCCGTCGTCGGCCAGCTGCACGAGGTGACGGACCTGCTCCAGGAGCCCCAGCCCGAAGCCACCTCCCGGCGCCTGTTCAAGGTCGCGGGCGAGCTGGCCGAGCTTGCGGGCTGGATGAGCTACGACGTGGGTTTGCAACCCACCGCCCAGAAGTACTTCGTCCTGGCCCTGCACGCCGCGAAGGAGGCGGGCGAGAAGCCCCTCGGGTCGTACATCCTCTCCAGCATGAGCCGTCAGATGATCCACCTCGGCCGCCCGGACGACGCGCTCGAACTGATCCACCTCGCGCAGTACGGCAGCCGTGACTGCGCGAGCCCCCGCACCCAGTCGATGCTGTATGCGATGGAGGCCCGCGCCTACGCCAGCATGGGCCAGCCCGGCAAGTGCAAGCGGGCCGTGCGGATGGCCGAGGACACCTTCGCCGACGCCGAGGAGTTCGACGAGCCCGAGCCGGACTGGATCCGCTTCTTCTCCGAGGCCGAGCTGAACGGCGAGAACGCCCACTCCTACCGCGACCTGGCCTACGTGGCGGGCCGCAGCCCCACCTACGCCTCGCTCGCCGAGCCCGTCATGGACCGCGCCGTCGAGCTGTTCGAGACGGACGCCGAGCACCAGCGTTCGTACGCCCTGAACCTCATCGGCAAGGCCACCGTCCACCTGCTCCAGCGCGAGCCCGAGCAGAGCACGGTCCTCGCCGGGCAGGCCCTCGACATCGCCAAGAAGGTCCGCTCCGAGCGGGTCAACACCCGGCTCCGCAAGACCGTCGACACCGCCGTACGCGACTTCGGGGACGTCTCCGAAGTCGTCCAGCTCACCGAACGGCTCGCCATCGAGATGCCGGAGACCGCGGAAGCGGTCTGAGACCCGGCACGACCGGCTCCGGCCGCGGCGCGACCATCCCGAACAGCCCGACTCGGCTCCCCCTACGCCAGTCAGCCGGATGGCCGCCGCGGCCGGTTCTCACACCGTGCGCAGGGTAGGAAATCCCGCCCCGCCCGACCCGCCAGTTCATGGACGTGTAACACGCACGACCTCTTCGTCACTGCGGCGAAACACCGAGGGGCGCCCGCCGAAACGGCGCTGCGCCAATCTCTTGGCGCATAACCGGCCCACAGCCCCGACCTCCCCAGGAGCACGGGCCCCCTCGGTACCGCACAGGCTTCGCCCGCACGGGCCGCATACGACGACGAGGAGACGCCGATGCCCCCAGGCATCACGATCGCCGCAGACGCCCCCGAGCTGTCTGCCGCGAACACCGGGTTCATGCTCATCTGTTCCGCCCTGGTGATGCTCATGACACCGGGACTCGCCTTCTTCTACGGAGGCATGGTCCGCGTCAAGAGCACCCTGAACATGCTGATGATGAGCTTCATCAGCCTGGGGATCGTCACCATCCTCTGGGTGCTGTACGGCTTCTCCGTCGCGTTCGGCACCGACCACGGCAGCCTCTTCGGCTGGGAGAGCGACTACGTCGGGCTCAGCGGCCTCGGCATCAACCAGCTCTGGGACGGCTACACCATCCCGGTCTACGTCTTCGCCGTCTTCCAGCTGATGTTCGCCGTCATCACGCCCGCGCTGATCAGCGGCGCCCTCGCGGACCGCGTGAAGTTCACCGCCTGGGCGCTCTTCGTCGCGCTGTGGGCCACGGTCGTGTACTTCCCCGTCGCGCACTGGGTGTGGGGCGCCGGAGGCTGGGCCTTCGAGCTGGGCGTCATCGACTTCGCGGGCGGCACGGCCGTCCACATCAACGCCGGTGCCGCGGCGCTCGGCGTCATCCTCGTCATCGGCAAGCGCGTCGGCTTCAAGAAGGACCCGATGCGGCCCCACTCGCTGCCGCTCGTGATGCTCGGCGCGGCCCTGCTGTGGTTCGGCTGGTTCGGCTTCAACGCCGGGTCGTGGCTCGGCAACGACGACGGCGTCGGCGCGCTGATGTTCGTCAACACGCAGGTCGCCACCGCCGCGGCCATGCTCGCCTGGCTCCTCTACGAGAAGATCCGCCACGGCGCCTTCACCACACTGGGCGCGGCCTCCGGAGCGGTCGCCGGGCTCGTCGCGATCACCCCGGCCGGCGGCTCCTGCTCGCCGCTGGGCGCCATCGCCATCGGTGCGATCGCCGGTCTGCTGTGCGCCATGGCGGTCGGCCTGAAGTTCCGGTTCGGCTTCGACGACTCCCTCGACGTCGTCGGCGTCCACCTGGTCGGCGGTGTCGCCGGCTCGATCCTCGTCGGGTTCTTCGCCACGGGCGGCGGGCAGTCGACGGCCAAGGGCCTCTTCTACGGCGGCGGCCTGGAGCAGCTGTGGAAGCAGCTCGCGGGCGTCGGTGCCGTCCTCGCCTACTCCCTCGTCGCCTCCGCCGTCCTCGCCCTCCTGATCGACAAGACGATCGGGATGCGGGTCAGCGAGGATGACGAGGTCGCCGGCATCGACCAGGTCGAACACGCGGAGACCGCCTATGACTTCAGCGGCGCCGGCGGCGGCACGGTCCCGCGTACGGCGGCGGTCCCCGGCCCGGTCGTGGCCGGCACTCAGGCTCAGCAGAACAAGAAGGTGGACGCATGAAGCTCATCACCGCGGTGGTCAAGCCGCACCGGCTCGACGAGATCAAGGAGGCACTGCAGGCCTTCGGCGTCCAGGGCCTGACCGTCACCGAGGCCAGCGGCTACGGCCGCCAGCGCGGGCACACCGAGGTCTACCGCGGCGCCGAGTACACCGTGGACCTCGTACCGAAGATCCGTATCGAAGTCCTGGTCGAGGACGACGACGCCGACCAGGTCCTCGATGTCGTGGTCAAGGCCGCGCGGACCGGCAAGATCGGCGACGGCAAGGTCTGGAGCGTCCCGGTCGAGACGGCGATCCGGGTGCGCACCGGCGAACGCGGACCGGACGCGCTGTGACCCGGCCGGACCGGACACGCGACTGAGCGGAACTGAGCGGGACTGAACAGGAGCTGCTGGGTGACGAGTGTGAACGTACGAACCGAATCCACATCGGAAGCGACATCGGAATCGGAAGACTCCGGACCCAGCGGCTACGCGGCGGCCCGGCTGCGGCTCCTCCACGAGGAGTCGCGGTCCGGGCCGCCGCGCCGTTCGGCCCTCTCCGGCCTGACGGACGACTGGCTGGCCGGGCTCTTCCAGGCGGGCTCCGAGAGCGTGCTGCGGGGCGTGGCGCTCGTCGCGGTGGGCGGGTACGGGCGAGGTGAGCTGTCGCCGCGCAGCGACCTCGACCTGCTCCTGCTGCACGACGCGAACGCCGACGCCGCCGAGGTGGCCGCCCTCGCCGACCGGCTCTGGTACCCCGTCTGGGACCTCGGGCTCGCCCTCGACCACTCCGTGCGTACGCCCTCACAGGCCCGCAAGACCGCGGGCGAGGACCTCAAGGTGCACCTCGGGCTGCTCGACGCGCGGCATGTCGCCGGGGACCTGGGGCTGACCGCGGGGCTGCGCACCGCCGTCCTCGCCGACTGGCGCAACCAGGCCCCGAAGCGGCTGCCCGAGCTGCGCGAGCTGTGCGAGGAACGGGCCGAGCGCCACGGCGAGTTGGGCCACCTCCTCGAACCCGACCTCAAGGAGGCGAGAGGCGGTCTGCGGGACGCCACCGCGCTGCGGGCCGTCGCCGCGTCCTGGCTCGCCGACGCGCCGCGCGAGGGCCTCGCCGACGCCCGGCGGCGGCTGCTGGACGTGCGCGACGCGCTGCACCTCGCCACCGGGCGGGCCACCGACCGGCTCGCCCTCCAGGAACAGGACCAGGTCGCCGCCGCGCTCGGCCTGCTGGACGCCGACATCTTGCTGCGACAGGTGTACGAATCCGCCCGCGTCGTCTCCTACGCGAGCGACGTCACCTGGCGCGAGGTCGGGCGCGTGCTGCGGGCCCGGTCCGTGCGGCCACGGCTGCGGGCCATGCTGGGCGGCCGGAGCGCGGTCGCCGAGCGGACGCCGCTTGCCGAGGGGGTCGTCGAGCACGACGGGGAGGTCGTGCTCGCCCGCACCGCCCGGCCCGAGCGCGACCCCGTCCTGCCGCTGCGGGCCGCCGCGGCCGCGGCGCAGGCCGGGCTCCCGCTCTCCCTGCACGCCGTGCGGCGGCTGGCCGCGTCCGTGAAGCCCCTGCCCACGCCGTGGCCCGCCGAGGCGCGCGAGCAGTTGGTGACGCTGCTCGGCGCCGGGCGGCCGACCGTCGAGGTGTGGGAAGCGCTGGAGGCGGAAGGCCTCATCACCCGGCTGCTCCCCGACTGGGAGCGGGTGCGGTGCCGGCCGCAGCGCAACGCCGTCCACACGTGGACCGTCGACCGGCATCTGGTGGAGACGGCGGTACGGGCCGCCGAGCTGACGCGGCGGGTCGGCCGGCCCGACCTGCTCCTGATCGCCGCGCTGCTGCACGACATCGGGAAGGGCTGGCCCGGGGACCACTCCGCGGCCGGGGAGATCATCGCCCGCGACGTCGCGGCGCGCGTGGGCTTCGACGCGGGCGACGTGGCCGTGGTCGCGTGTCTCGTACGGCACCACCTGCTGCTCGTCGAGACGGCGACGCGGCGTGACCTCGACGACCCGGCGACGGTCCGCGGGGTCGCCGAGGCCGTCGGGTCCGTGGGCACGCTGGAACTGCTGCACGCGCTGACCGAGGCGGACGCGCTCGCCACCGGCCCCGCGGCCTGGTCCGCGTGGCGGGGCGCACTGGTCGCCGATCTGGTGAAGCGGGTGGTGGCGGTGCTCTCCGGGGACGAGGCGGGCGTCGCCTCCGCCGAGGGGGCGGCGGACCGGCCGCCCACGGCTGAGCAGGAGCGGTTGGCGGTGGAGGCGTTCCGCACGGGCGGGCCGGTGCTCGCGTTGCGGGCGCGGGCGGAGGAGGAGGCCTCCGGTGGGCCCGAGCCGCTCGGTGTGGAGCTGCTCATCGCCGTGCCGGAGCAGGCCGGGGTGCTGTCCGCCGTGGCCGGGGTCCTCGCGGTGCACCGGCTCGCGGTGCGCACCGCGGAGCTGCGGGAGGTCGCGCTGCCGTCCGGGATCGAGGGCGTGGCGGGCTCGGTGCTGCTGCTCGACTGGCGGGTCGCGGCGGAGTACGGGTCCTTGCCGCAGGCCGCGCGGTTGCGGGCCGATCTGGTGCGGGCGCTGGACGGCTCGCTGGACATCGCGGGGCGGCTGCGGGAACGGGACGCGGCGTATCCCCGTCGGCGGGGGACGGTGGCGCCGCCTCCCCGGGTGACGGTGGCCTCGGCGGGCTCCCGGCTCGCGACGGTCATCGAGGTGCGCTCCCAGGACGCCCCGGGCCTGCTGCACCGGATCGGGCGGGCGCTGGAGGCGGCGGGGGTGGTGGTGCGCAGTGCGCATGTCTCGACGCTGGGGGCGAACGCGGTCGACGCCTTCTATGTGACCGGGGCGGATGGAGGGCCGCTCTCGGGGGAGCGGGCCGCGGAGGTCGCGCGGGGGGTGGAGGAGGGGCTGAGGGTTCTGGCGGGGAGCTAGGCCTGCCGAGCGCCCCGGGCGGGGTGAGGAAGAACCCGCCCAGCGCCCCAGGCACCGGGCCGCGCCAGATACTCTGGAAGGCGACCTGTCAGCCCGCCCCCAACTACGAGGATTCGCGACCGCCGTGTTCGATACTCTCTCCGACCGCCTCGCAGCGACATTCAAGAACCTCCGGGGCAAGGGCCGCCTGTCCGAGGCGGACATCGACGCCACGGCGCGCGAGATCCGCATCGCGCTGCTCGAAGCCGACGTCGCCCTGTCCGTCGTACGCGCCTTCATCAAGCAGATCAAGGAGCGCGCGGCCGGCGCCGAGGTCTCCCAGGCGCTGAACCCCGCCCAGCAGGTCATCAAGATCGTCAACGAGGAGCTCATCGGCATCCTCGGCGGCGAGACCCGACGCCTGCGCTTCGCCAAGACCGGGCCGACCGTCATCATGCTCGCCGGTCTCCAGGGTGCCGGTAAGACGACCCTCGCCGGAAAGCTCGGCCTCTGGCTGAAGGGGCAGGGCCACTCGCCGCTCCTGGTGGCGTGCGACCTCCAGCGTCCCAACGCCGTCAACCAGCTGAGCGTCGTCGCCGAGCGCGCCGGCGTCGGCGTCTACGCCCCCCAGCCGGGCAACGGCGTGGGCGACCCGGTGCAGGTCGCCAAGGACTCCATCGAGTTCGCCAAGACGAAGCAGTACGACGTCGTCATCGTCGACACCGCCGGCCGCCTCGGCATCGACCAGGAACTCATGCAGCAGGCCGCGGACATCCGCGACGCCGTCAGCCCGGACGAGGTCCTCTTCGTCGTCGACGCCATGATCGGTCAGGACGCGGTCAACACCGCCGAGGCCTTCCGCGACGGCGTCGGCTTCGACGGCGTGGTGCTCTCCAAGCTCGACGGTGACGCCCGCGGTGGTGCGGCGCTCTCCATCGCGCAGGTCACCGGCCGCCAGATCATGTTCGCCTCGAACGGCGAGAAGCTGGACGACTTCGACGCGTTCCACCCGGACCGCATGGCGTCCCGCATCCTCGGCATGGGCGACATGCTCACGCTCATCGAGAAGGCCGAGCAGACCTTCTCCCAGCAAGAGGCCGAGAAGATGGCCTCCAAGCTGGCGAGCAGCAAGGGCAAGGACTTCACGCTCGATGACTTCCTGGCCCAGATGGAGCAGGTCAGGAAGATGGGCAGCATCAGCAAGCTGCTCGGCATGATGCCCGGCATGGGGCAGATCAAGGACCAGATCAACAACATCGACGAGCGCGACGTCGACCGCACCGCCGCCATCATCAAGTCCATGACGCCCGCCGAGCGTCAGGAGCCCACGATCATCAACGGCTCCCGCCGCGCCCGTATCGCCAAGGGCTCCGGTGTCGAGGTCAGCGCGGTGAAGGGCCTCGTCGAGCGGTTCTTCGAGGCGCGCAAGATGATGTCCCGCATGGCCCAGGGCGGCGGCATGCCGGGTATGCCCGGACTGCCGGGCATGGGCGGCGGCGCCGGCAAGCAGAAGAAGAAGCAGAAGCAGGCCAAGGGCAAGCGCCGCTCCGGCAACCCGATGAAGCGCAAGCAGGAGGAGCTGGAGGCGGCCACGCGCCGCGAGCAGGCCGGCCAGGAGGGCGGCGCCTTCGGCCTTCCGGGCGGACAGGCCGGGCAGAACTTCGAGCTGCCGGACGAGTTCAAGAAGTTCATGGGCTGATTCGGGCTCATCGCGTTCGCCGCGCGAGCCGTAGCCACGTACGACATCCGGGGCGCCCCTCTCCACAGGGGCGCCCCGGGCGTTTTCCGGGGGAAGCGGCGCGGGTGCCGGGGTCTGTTTCGTGACGTAACGTCCGCATATGAGCAACCCTGTGCCACCGCGCCAGGCGCCCGATCAGCCGTGGCGCTCCGAGGGCGCGCCCCCGCCCGCCCCCACGCCCCCGCCGAAGAAGAAGATGCCGGGCGGCTGGGGCGGGCTGATCCTGACGGCTCTGCTCGTCTATCTCCTCGCCAACCTCGTGCTCTCCTTCTTCAACGAGGGCGACGAGCCGACCATCTCGTACACCGAGTTCAGCAAGCAGGTCGACTCCGGCAACGTCTCGAAGATCTACTCCAAGGGCGACGCGATCCAGGGGCAGCTCAAGAAGGAGCGGGAGAAGCCGGGGGACGAGAAGGGGAAGTACACCAAGTTCACCACCCAGCGCCCCGCCTTCGCCGACGACAAGCTCTGGGACGACCTGACCAAGCACGACGTCACCGTCACCGCCGAGCCCGTCGTCCAGGAGCGCAGCTTCCTCTCGAACCTGCTGATCTCGCTCGCCCCGATGCTGCTCCTCGTGGCGCTGTGGATCTTCATCGCCCGGCGCATGGCCTCGGGGATGGGCGGCGGGGGAGGGATGCTGGGGCGCAAGACGCCGCCCAAGCCGGTCGAGCTCGAGCCCGGCGCGAAGCGGACCACGTTCGAGGACGTGGCGGGCATCGACGAGGTCGAGGGCGAGCTGAACGACGTCGTCGACTTCCTCAAGAACCCCGACGCCTACCGCACGATGGGCGCCAAGATGCCGCGCGGCGTGCTCCTCGCGGGGCCGCCGGGCACCGGCAAGACCCTGCTCGCGCGGGCCGTCGCCGGCGAGGCGGGCGTGCCCTTCTTCTCCGCCTCCGCCTCCGGGTTCATCGAGATGATCGTGGGCGTGGGCGCCTCGCGCGTACGGGAACTCTTCGCCGAGGCCCGCAAGGTCGCCCCGTCGATCATCTTCATCGACGAGATCGACACCATCGGACGCGCGCGGGGCGGCGGCAGCGGCATGGGCGGCCACGACGAGCGTGAGCAGACGCTGAACCAGATCCTCACCGAGATGGACGGCTTCTCCGGGGCGGAAGGCGTCATCGTCCTCGCCGCCACCAACCGCGCCGACGTCCTCGACCCCGCCCTCACCCGCCCGGGCCGCTTCGACCGCGTCGTCAACGTCTCGCCCCCCGACCGCGGCGGGCGCGAGGCCATCCTCAGGATCCATACGAGGGCCATCCCGCTCGCCGACGACGTCGACCTCGCCCAGGTCGCCCGTACGACACCGGGCATGACCGGCGCCGAACTCGCCAACCTCGCCAACGAAGCCGCCCTCCTCGCCGTCAAGCGCAAGCAGAAGACGGTCACCCAGTCCGACCTCTCCGAAGCGATGGAGAAGGTCCAGCTGGGCGCCGAGCGGCCGCTGGTCATGCCGGAGGAGGAGCGTCGGCGCACGGCGTACCACGAGAGCGGGCACGCGCTGCTCGGCATGCTGCAACCCGGCGCCGACCCGGTCCGCAAGATCACGATCGTGCCGCGCGGCCGCGCCCTTGGCGTCACGCTTTCGACCCCCGACTCCGACAAGTACGCCTACACGGAGGAGTACCTCCGCGGCCGCATCATCGGCGCCCTAGGAGGCATGGCCGCCGAACACGTCGTCTACGGAGTCATCACCACCGGCGCCGAGAACGACCTGGAGCAGGTCACCAACATCGCCCGCGGCATGGTCGGCCGCTGGGGCATGAGCGAACTCGTGGGACGCCTCTCCGCGCTCCCGAGCGACGCCCAGCAGGCCTACGGGCTCTCCGCCGCCCCGCAGACGCTCGACACGATCGACGGCGAGATGCGGCGGATCGTCGACGAGTGCTACGAGAACGCCTGCCGCCAACTGCGCGACCACCGGGACCAGCTGGACGCGCTGGCCGCGGCGCTCCTTGAGAACGAGACCCTGGAGGAGGCGGACGCGTACCGCGTCGCCGGAGTCGTGCGGACCACCAAGAGCGGCTAACCCGCGGTCAGGAGCGTCAGTCCGCGGTCAGGAGCGGCCAGTCCGCGGCTCAGGGCGTACGCGCGATCAGGTACCGGAAGACGTTCGGCATCCACACCGTCCCGTCCCGGCGCCGATGCGGATGCAGCGCCTCCGTCAGCTCCTTGTCGACCTGCGCCTTGTCCGTCGCGCCGACCGCCGCGTCGAACAGGCCCGTCGAGAGCAGCCCCCGGACCGCGCTCTCCACATCCGCGTACCCGAACGGGCACGCGACCCGCCCCGAGCCGTCCGGCTTGAGGCCCGCCCGCTGGGCGACGTCCTCCAGATCGTCCCGCGACGCCGGGCGCCAGCTGCCCGCACCGCGCAGGGGGTCGGCGAGCTTGGTCGCCACCTTCATGACGGTGGAGGTGGCACAGCGCTCCGGAGGACCCCATCCGGCGAGCACCACCGCGGCGCCGTGTCCGGCGAGCGGGGCCGCCGCCTCCAGGAGACCGGTGAGCCCTTCGGAGTCGCCCGCCATGCAGCCGATCGGCTGGAACGCGGTGACGAGGTTGTACGCGGGCACGCCCGGGCCCGCCGCGTCCGCGGGGCCGCCTTCGACGAGCCGCGCGTCGGTACGCGCGCGTGCCTGCGAGGCGGCCTCCGGAGAAAGCCGCTCCCGCGCGAGGGCCAGCCGTTCGGGAGCCGACGCGTCGACACCGGTGACCGCGGCGCCCCGGGACGCCGCCATCAGCAGGGCGAGCCCGGATCCGCAGCCGAGGCCGAGCAGCCGGGTGCCACCGCCCACGTCGAGCCGTTCGTACACCGCTTCATAGAGCGGGACCAGCATCCGTTCCTGGATCTCCGCCCAGTCACGCGCGCGTGCACCGAGGTCCACACGGGGCGCCGAGCCCGCGCGAGGGAGGTGCGACTGCACGAGTGTTGGTGTCATCGAAAGCGCCCCAATCCGCCGAGAGTTATAGCCGTGCCGGTGATCAACGGTTCGTCCGCCCCCGTGCAGTGCGCTCGCACTCTCCCCCGTATGCCAGAGAACTCCGCATCCGTCGCGGCGTCCAGGGGTTGTGGGCCAATGCTTGTGCGCCGCCGGTGGCCGGTCGCGTAGGGCGGGGCGGTGCCGGGCGCCGAGGAGACCCCGGGTAACGTCGGCCGGAGACGGCGCCGGCCCCAGCTGGAGGCGGCGCGAGCCCCGGAGTGAGGGCTTGGCCTACGCGCCGGGGCGTACGCGCCGCTACGTACCGGCTTGGTGGGAGCTGTGAGGCTTCTCCGCAGATCAGCGCACCCGCCCTCGTCCGGACGCATCAATGGCAACTGACGGGTACGTGCAAATTATTTGGGATGCCCCGGAATGGAACCCCCGGGGCACCCGGCTCGTTGTCACGACGTGAGCACGACACCACCTGTTCTCGCCGCAGAGCTGGCACAGGCGTGGGCCGACATTCAGCGGCACCACCCCGAGCTGCCCGATCTTGCCGCGCCCGAATCCCTGATCGGAGAGTCGTCGTCCGCCTGCGGCGCCGAGCTCTCCTTCGAGCGACTGCTTCACGAGGCAGTCCATGGCATCGCCGCCTCGCGCGGCGTACGCGACACCTCACGCGCCGGCCGCTATCACAACCGGCGGTTCCTGGCGATCGCCGAGGAGCTGGGCCTCGACCATCCCGAGGAGCCACATCCGAGCAGTGGCTTCTCCCTGGTCACGCTCAACCCCGACGCCAAGCGGCGGTATCGCCCGACGATCGAGCGACTGCAGCGTGCCCTGAAGGCGCACACCGCGGCGACGACCGCGGACACCGCGCGCAGCTTCCGGGGCCCGGCCGCCCGGCACGGCTCCTCCGGAGGCGGTGTGCGCGTGAAGGCGGTCTGCGACTGCGGGCGCAACGTCCGCGTGGTCCCGTCGGTGCTCGCCCAGGCGCCCATCATGTGCGGCGGCTGCGGCAAGCCCTTCCGCATCCCGGAAGCGGTCGGCGCGGGCGTGGGCTGAGCAGGAGCGGGGCGCCCCGACCGGGTGCGGGTGCCCCGGCGACGTATGGCACAATGGCTAGCTGTACTCGACAGTCGCATAGGACCCCTCTCTCCTCCGGCTGACGCGTCCATCGGGCACTCGAGTACCGCAACCCCACGCGGCATCCCGTTGTGCCCACCCACGTCAAGACCAGGAGACACCACTCCCGTGGCAGTCAAGATCAAGCTGAAGCGTCTGGGCAAGATCCGTTCGCCTCACTACCGCATCGTCGTCGCCGACTCCCGTACCCGCCGTGACGGCCGGGCCATCGAGGAGATCGGCCTGTACCACCCGGTGCAGAACCCCTCGCGCATCGAGGTCAACTCGGAGCGTGCCCAGTACTGGCTGTCCGTCGGCGCCCAGCCGACCGAGCCGGTCATGGCGATCCTCAAGCTCACCGGCGACTGGCAGAAGCACAAGGGCCTGCCGGCCCCGGCGCCGCTGAAGGTCGCCGAGCCCAAGGACAAGCGCGCCGCGTTCGATGCCTTCACCAAGGGCCTCGAGGGCGACGACGCCAAGGGTGAGGCCATCACCCAGAAGGCCAAGAAGGCTGACAAGAAGGCGGACGAGGCCGAAGCCACGTCCACCGAGTCGACCGAGGCCTGAGCATGCTCGAGGAGGCTCTCGAGCACCTCGTGAAGGGCATCGTCGACAACCCCGACGACGTGCAGGTGGCCTCGCGCAACCTGCGCCGCGGGCGCGTCCTCGAGGTCCGGGTCCACCCGGACGACCTCGGCAAGGTGATCGGTCGTAACGGCCGCACCGCGCGTGCTCTGCGTACCGTCGTGGGCGCCATCGGCGGCCGCGGTGTCCGCGTCGACCTCGTCGACGTGGACCAGGTTCGCTGAACCGGGTTCCCAGAACCACAGCAGCACCGGCTCGGGCCGGGGAGGGCTTCAGGGCCCTCCCCGGCCCGTAGTCGTTGGATGAGGAGAAACGCAGTGCAGTTGGTAGTCGCCCGCATCGGCCGTGCCCACGGCATCAAGGGTGAGGTCACCGTCGAGGTCCGCACCGACGAGCCGGAGCTGCGGCTCGGCCCCGGCGCCGTCCTCGCCACGGAGCCCGCCTCCATCGGCCCGCTGACCATCGAGACCGGCCGGGTGCACAGCGGCCGTCTCCTGCTGCGCTTCGAGGGCGTGCGCGACCGCACGGGCGCCGAGGCGCTGCGCAACACGCTCCTGATCGCCGAGGTGGACCCGCAGGAGCTGCCCGAGGAAGAGGACGAGTACTACGACCACCAGCTCATGGACCTCGACGTCGTCACCAAGGACGGCGAGGAGGTCGGCCGGATCACCGAGATCTCGCACCTGCCCTCGCAGGACCTCTTCATCGTGGAGCGCCCCGACGGCAGCGAGGTGATGATCCCCTTCGTCGGGGAGATCGTCACCGAGATCGACCTGGAGGAGCAGAAGGCCGTCATCGACCCGCCCCCCGGCCTGATCGACGACCGCGCCGAGATCGCCTCCGCGCGGGACGCCGAGGCGGCCTCTTCGCAGGGCGAGCAGGCCTCTTCGAAGGACGCGCCGACCTCGGAGGACCAGGCGTAATGCGGCTCGACGTCGTCACGATCTTCCCCGAGTACCTGGAGCCCCTGAACGTCTCCCTCGTGGGCAAGGCACGCGCGCGTGGGCAGCTCGACGTGAAGGTGCACGACCTCAGGGAGTGGACGTACGACCGCCACAACACGGTCGACGACACCCCCTACGGCGGCGGTCCCGGCATGGTCATGAAGACCGACCCCTGGGGCGCGGCCCTCGACGACGTGCTCGCGCAGGGGTACGAGTCCGGGGCCCACGGCCCCGTCATGGTCGTCCCCACGCCCAGCGGCCGCCCCTTCACCCAGGAACTCGCCGTGGAGCTCTCCGAGCGCCCCTGGCTGGTCTTCACGCCCGCGCGCTACGAGGGCATCGACCGGCGCGTCATGGACGAGTACGCGACCCGTGTGCCCGTCTACGAGGTGTCCATCGGCGACTACGTCCTCGCGGGCGGGGAAGCGGCCGTCCTGGTCATCACGGAGGCGGTGGCCAGGCTGCTGCCCGGCGTCCTCGGCAACGCCGAGTCCCACCAGGACGACTCCTTCGCGCCCGGCGCCATGGCCAACCTCCTCGAAGGCCCCGTCTACACCAAGCCTCCCCAGTGGCGCGGTCACGGCATCCCGGACGTCCTGCTCAGCGGCCACCACGGCAAGATCGCGCGCTGGCGGCGGGACGAGGCGCTGCGCCGTACCACCCGCAACAGGCCCGACCTCATTGAGCGTTGCGACCCCAAGGCCTTCGACAAGAAGGACCGCGAGATGCTCTCGATCCTGGGGTGGCGGCCGGGGCCCGACGGCCGATTTGGGCGGGACCCCGAGGCCGTGGAAGAATAGGCCGCTGCTGTACGTCCAGCGTGCGCCCCTGCCACAGGGGGAAAGACGCCCGCCCGACGCGATCAGCTACCGAAACCTCCTCTCCACGTACCGCTGATGACCTGTGGCATCAGCGAAGAAAGCAGACGATCATGGCTAACCTGCTCGACTCCGTCGACAGCGCGTCGCTGCGCAGCGACATCCCGGCGTTCCGCCCGGGTGACACCGTCAACGTCCACGTCCGCGTCATCGAGGGCAACCGCTCCCGTGTGCAGCAGTTCAAGGGCGTAGTCATCCGCCGCCAGGGTGCCGGCGTGCGCGAGACCTTCACGGTCCGCAAGGTCTCCTTCTCCGTCGGCGTCGAGCGCACCTTCCCGGTGCACACGCCGATCGTCGAGAAGATCGAGCTGGTCACCCGCGGTGACGTGCGTCGCGCGAAGCTGTACTACCTCCGTGACCTGCGCGGCAAGGCCGCGAAGATCAAGGAGAAGCGCGACAACTGAGCTTCCGCGCGAGTCCACAGCCGGGCCGGATAGCATCTGGCCCCGATGGACACCGAAGCACAGCACACGGAGCGCGACCGCTCCTCCGCACCCTCCGATTCCGGGGACGTCCCGCACGTCACCGAGGCATCCGAGGAGACGGAGGAGCGGTCGCGCTCCGTTTTCATGTCGCTCCTCGCCCGGCTCCCGGGCGGCGGGCTCACGCTGACGTTCCTGCTGTGCGTGGGGGCCCTGCTCCTCGTCAGCGCCTTCGTGGTGCAGCCCTTCCAGATCCCCAGCGGCTCCATGGAGCCCGCGTTCCGGGTCGGTGACCGGGTGCTCGTCAACAAGTTGGCGTACCGTTTCGGGTCCGAGCCGCAGCGGGGTGACGCGGTCGTCTTTGACGGCAGCGGCTACTTCGGAGACGCCGACTACATCAAGCGGGTCGTGGGCACCGGCGGAGACCGGGTGGTCTGCTGCGAGGGGGGAGGCATCAAGGTGAACGGCGAACCCGTCGACGAGCCCTACCTGTACCCGGGGGACAGACCCTCGACGGTGCCCTTCGATGTCGTCGTCCCCGAAGGCAGCCTCTTCCTCCTCGGCGACCACCGCAGCGACTCGCGTGACTCCCGCGACCACCTGGGGGAGCCCGGCGGCGGCATGATCCCCGTGGAGGAGGTCATCGGCCGCGCCGACTGGATCGCCTGGCCGATCGGCCACTGGACCTCCCTGGAGCGTCCCGACGGCTACGCGCGCGTGCCCGAGCCGGGCGGCACGCATGGGTAACCGCGGGCGGACACGCGCCGCGGGCCACCGTGCCGACACCCGGCTGCCCACCGGCTCCCGGCCCACCAGCGGGCCCGTGCTGCCGGGCCGGGCCGACCGGCGCAAGCTGGCGAAGAAGGTCAAGCGGCGCAGGCGGCGCTCGGCGATCAAGGAGATACCCCTCCTCATAGGTGTGGCACTGCTCATAGCCCTCGTCCTGAAGACCTTCCTGGTGCAGGCCTTCGTGATCCCCTCCGGCTCCATGGAGCAGACGATCCGCATCGGGGACCGGGTCCTGGTCGACAAGCTCACCCCCTGGTTCGGGTCGAAGCCGGAGCGCGGCGACGTCGTCGTCTTCAAGGACCCCGGCAACTGGCTCGAAGAGGAGCAGGGCAAGAAGAAGGACGACCCGGTGGTCGTCAAGCAGGTCAAGGAAGGCCTGACCCAGATCGGTCTGCTGCCCTCCGACAGCGAGCGGGACCTGATCAAGCGCGTGGTCGGCGTCGGCGGCGACACGGTGAAGTGCTGCGACAAGAACGACAAGGTCACCGTCAACGGCGTGCCGCTCGACGAGCCCTACATCCACCCCGGTGACAAGCCCTCGGCCTTCGAGTTCGAGGTGAAGGTCCCCAAGGGGCGCCTCTTCATGATGGGCGACCACCGCAGCGACTCGGCCGACTCCCGCTTCCACCGCACGGAGAAGTTCGCCGGCACGGTCTCCGAGGACGAGGTCGTCGGGCGCGCCCTCGTCATCGCCTGGCCCTTCGGCCACTGGAGCAAACTGGAGGAGCCGGACACGTACGCCTCCGTGCCCGACGCGCGTACAGGGTCGGACACCGCCACAGGCGTGTCGCATAGGGTGGCTTCCGGCGATCGATACGGATTGATCCGACTCCCGACCCCTGCGGAACTCCCGCTCGTTATGGGAGTGGTGGGCCTGCATCGCATCTGGGGCAGGCGGCGGCACGGACTGAGGAGTGGATGTGGGGGATTTGGCGGTCGGCGCACGATCCGGACACGAGGGGCCCGAGGAGCGACCGGGACGATCCGACGAGCCGGGCGTCGAGGCCGCCGCGGGCGGTGCGCACCCCGGGAGTGACCCCGCGGACGGCGACGGGGCGAAGAGCGAGCAGGACGCCAAGCAGCCGAAGAAGCCGCGCTCCTTCTGGAAGGAGCTGCCGCTCCTCATCGGCATCGCGCTGGTCCTGGCGCTGGTGATCAAGTCCTTCCTGGTCCAGGCGTTCTCGATCCCCTCGGACTCGATGCAGAACACCCTCCAGCAGGGCGACCGCGTCCTCGTCGACAAGCTGACGCCGTGGTTCGGCTCCGAGCCCGAGCGCGGCGAGGTCGTCGTCTTCAAGGACCCGGGCCACTGGCTGGACGGCGAGCCCACACCCGACCCGAACGCGGTGCAGCGGGTCCTCGGCTGGATCGGCCTGATGCCGTCCGCCGACGAGAAGGACCTCATCAAGCGCGTCATCGCGGTCGGCGGCGACACCGTGGAGTGCAAGGGCACCGGACCGGTGAAGGTCAACGGCAAGGCGCTGAACGAGCCGTACGTATTCCCGGGGAACACCCCGTGCACCGTCGACGACCAGGGCGGTCAGTTCAAGAAGACCGTCCCCAAGGGCAAGATCTGGGTGATGGGCGACCACCGGCAGAACTCGCTGGACTCCCGCTACCACCAGAACCAGCCCGGCGGCGGCGCCGTCCCCGTGGACAACGTGGTGGGCCGCGCCATCGTGATCGCCTGGCCGCCCACCCGCTGGGCGACGCTCCCCAAGCCGGACACCTTCGACCAGCCCGGCATCAACGCCCTGTCCAGCGCGGCCCCCGGCGTCCTCGGCCTCGCCGGTGCCGTACCGCTCGTGCTGTGGCGCAGGCGGCGGCTGACGGTCGCGGCCGCGCGCGGCGCGAGGGTTTCTGGCGGCAGTACCGCCGGGTAGGGTGCCGTCCCAGATCGCCGATCTTCCGCCGCCCGTAGGCACGGGCGGCGGGGTCGTCTCCGAGACGGGGGAGCACCGGGATGAGCAGGACACGTCGTACGGACGAGGGCCAGGGCAGGCTCGGCAGCGTGCTGTCGGGTGTTGCCGTGGCCCTCGGCTGTGTGCTCTTCCTCGGCGGGTTCGTCTGGGGCGCGGTGCTCTACCAGCCGTACACGGTGCCCACCGGGTCCATGACGCCGACGATCGGCTCGGGCGACCGGGTGCTCGCCCAGCGCATCGACGGGGACGCGGTGCGCCGCGGTGACGTCGTCGTCTTCGAACAGTCGGCCTGGGGCGACCTGCCGATGGTCAAGCGTGTGGTCGGCATAGGCGGGGACAAGATCGCCTGCTGCGAGGACGGCAAGCTGACCGTCAACGGCAAGGAAGTCGCAGAACCGTATCTCCCGAAGGGCCAGGGCGCCTCGGCCACCGGCATCCCCACCACGACGGTCCCTGAGGGGCGCCTGTTCCTGCTGGGTGACGAGCGCAGCGGCTCCCTGGACTCCAGCGTGCACCTGGACGACGGGGACCACGGCTCGGTGCCGCGCGACGCGGTGAAGGCACGGGTCGACGCGGTGGCCTGGCCGTTGGGCGAGTCCGGCATGCTGGAGCGCCCGGAGGGCTTCGCGGACATGCCGGGCGGGATCTCCGAACCCGGACCGCTGCGCCTGATGGTGACCGCGATCCTGGTGGGCATGGTGCTCATCCTCGGCGGCGCCGCGTACGGCCCGGTGGCAAGGCTCCTCGGGCGCGGCCGTGGCAGGAGCGGTACGAGGGAGGCCGTCGGTGCCGGCTGAGGAGGCGAGCGCCGCTGCCGGCGAGGCCGAGGCATCGCTGACGGGGCGTCCGCTGCGCAGGGTCGCCCGTGTGGTGCTCCTCGACCCCGACGACCGCATCCTGCTGCTGCACGGCCATGAGCCGGGCGACCCCGCGGACGACTGGTGGTTCACGCCGGGCGGCGGCCTGGAGGGCGACGAGACGCGGGAGCGGGCCGCCCTGCGCGAGCTGCGCGAGGAGACCGGCATCACGGAGGTCGAGCTGGGCCCGGTGCTGTGGCGCCGGGTCTGCTCCTTCCCCTTCGCCGGACGCCGCTGGGACCAGGACGAGTGGTACTACCTCGCGCGTACGTCACAGACGGCGACCGTCGCCGAGGGGCTGACGGAGCTGGAACGCCGCAGTGTCGCCGGAGCACGTTGGTGGACGTGCCGGGAACTGACCGAGGCTCATGAGACGGTGTACCCGACCAGGCTCGCCGAGCTGTTTCGCAGACTGCTCGACGAGGGGCCCCCGGACCGGCCCGAGATCCTCGACACGGAAATCGCGTAGGGGCTCGCGGGGCTGACGCACAATAGGGGGACGCACGGCTGAAGGGGAACATGCCATGAGCGCCGAGGACCTCGAGAAGTACGAGACCGAGATGGAGCTGAAGCTCTACCGGGAGTACCGCGATGTCGTCGGTCTGTTCAAATACGTGATCGAGACCGAGCGGCGCTTCTACCTCACCAACGATTACGAGATGCAGGTGCACTCGGTCCAGGGTGAGGTTTTCTTTGAGGTGTCCATGGCGGACGCCTGGGTGTGGGACATGTACCGGCCCGCGCGGTTCGTGAAGCAGGTGCGGGTGCTCACGTTCAAGGACGTGAACATTGAGGAGCTGAACAAGAGCGATCTTGAGCTGCCGGGGGGCTGAGGGTGCTGACCGGCCGGGTCGCAGGCTCGGGTTGCTGGGTGCTGAGCCGCCGGACTCCGGGCGGCTGGGGGCGCTGAGCCGCTGAGTTCACTCGGCGGGGTGGCGGAGTTTTCCACAACCGGCGAGTAGTGCACCAAGATCCAATAGCTGCGGGTCGATCCGTGACCGTGGGTGCCGGAGGTGGTGCCGACATGAACGCACGGGGAGCACTCGGCAAGTACGGCGAAGACCTGGCCGCGCGGCGGCTGGTCGACGCGGGGATGACGGTCCTGGAGCGCAATTGGCGCGCGGGCAGGACCGGCGAGATCGACATCGTGGCGATGGACGGCGAGGCCCTCGTCGTCTGCGAGGTCAAGACGCGCAGGGCGGGCCTTGTCGGCTCCGCGCTGTTCGAGCATCCGATGGCGGCCGTAAGCCAGATCAAGGCGGAGCGGCTGCGGCGGCTGGCGGAGCGCTGGATCGAGGAGCGCGGTGGCCCACCGCCCGGCGGCGTCCGCATCGACCTGGTGGGCGTGCTGATCCCGCGCCGCGGCGCTCCCGTGGTCGAGCACGCCCGGGGGGTGGCGTGATGGGATTCGCGCGTACGTGCTCCGTGGCGCTCGTCGGCGTCGAGGGCGTGGTCGTCGAGGTGCAGGCCGATCTGGAGCCGGGTGTCGCCGCGTTCACGCTGGTGGGGCTGCCGGACAAGAGCCTGACGGAGAGCCGGGACCGGGTCAGGGCCGCCGTGGTCAACTCGGGCGGGGAGTGGCCCCAGAAGAAGCTCACGGTGGGGCTGAGCCCGGCGTCGGTCCCCAAAGGCGGCAGCGGTTTCGACCTCGCCGTGGCGTGCGCGGTCCTCGGGGCGGCCGAGCGGATCGATCCCAGAGTGCTCGCCGACATCGTCATGATCGGTGAACTGGGGCTCGACGGGAGGGTGCGCCCGGTCCGCGGAGTGCTGCCGGCGGTCCTGGCCGCGGCGGACGCGGGGTACGAACAGGTGGTCGTCCCGGAGTGCACGGCCGCGGAGGCCTCCCTGGTGCCGGGGGTCTCGGTCCTCGGGGTGCGCAGCCTGCGACAGCTCATCGCGGTGCTCACCGACGAGCCGGTGCCGCAGGAGGAGCCGGACGAGCCGGGGCGGCCCGACCCCATGCTCGCCGGGCTCTGCGTCCCGGGCACCGGGGTCGGCACGGGCCTCGGCGGCGCGATGGACGACGCCCACGCGCTGGACCTGGCCGATGTCGTCGGGCAGACCTCGGCGAGGACCGCCGTGGAGGTGGCCGCCGCCGGAGCGCACCACCTCTTTCTTCAGGGCCCGCCCGGCGCGGGCAAGACCATGCTCGCGGAGCGGCTGCCGGCGATCCTGCCGCGGCTGACCCGCGAGGAGTCCCTGGAAGTGACGGCGGTCCACTCGGTGGCGGGCATGCTCCCGCCGGGCAAACCGCTGGTGGACCTCGCGCCGTACTGCGCGCCGCACCACTCCGCGACGATGCAGTCGCTCGTGGGCGGCGGCAAGGGACTGGCACGGCCGGGAGCGGTCTCGTTGGCTCATCGAGGAGTGCTTTTCCTGGACGAGGCGCCGGAGTTCAGCAGCCAGACCCTGGACTCCCTGCGGCAGCCGCTCGAGTCCGGCCATGTGGTGATCGCTCGCAGCGCGGGGGTGGTGCGGCTGCCCGCGAAATTCCTGATGGTGCTCGCGGCCAACCCCTGTCCTTGCGGGCGGCACACCCTGCTCGGCGACGGCTGTGAGTGCCCGGCCTCCGTGGTCCGGCGCTATCAGGCCCGCCTCTCGGGGCCGCTGCTCGACCGGGTCGACCTGAAGGTGGAGGTGGAGGCCGTCACCCGGTCCGAACTGGCCGGGTACGGCACGAAGGGCGAGTCCACGCGGACCGTCGCCGACCGGGTGCGCGCCGCGCGCGAGAGAGCGGCGGCCAGGCTGTCCGGCACCGGCTGGCGGACCAACAGCGAGGTCCCCGGGCATGCGTTGCGCACCCGCTGGCCCGCCGCCCCGGGAGCGCTGGACGCGGCCGAGCTGGACCTGGAGCGCGGCTTCCTGACGGCCCGTGGGCTCGACCGCGTCCTGCGGGTGGCGTGGACCGTGGCGGACCTGGCGGGGCACGACCGGCCCTGCGCGCAAGACGTCGCCCTGGCACTCCAGCTGCGCACGGGGATCTCGCGCGGGGTGCCGATGCCGCTCGGGGTGCCGAGGTGAGCCCCGGGCCGCCGACGGACGAGGAGCGGCTGGCCCGGGTCGCCCTGACGCGGGTGATCGAGCCCGGGGACGTGGTCGGGGGCAGGTGGCTGCGGGAGGCCGGGGCCGTCGAGGTGCTGCGCAGGATCGGCGGGGAGGAGGAGCGGTTGCCGGGGGTGACCGCGCGGCGGTGGGAGGGGCTGCGGGCGCGGGCCGCCGGAGTGCGGCCGGAGCGGGATCTGGCGGCGGCGCGGGACGTCGGGGCGCGGTTCGTCTGCCCGGGGGACGCGGAGTGGCCGCTGCCCCTCGACGACCTGGGGGACGCCCGGCCGATCGGGCTCTGGGTGCGCGGACGGCCGTCGCTCCGGATATGGGCGGTGCGGTCGGTGGCCGTCGTCGGAGCCCGGGCCTGCACGCAGTACGGCGCGCATATGGCCGCCGACCTCGGCGCGGGGCTCGCGGAGCGCGGCTGGGTCGTCGTCTCCGGCGGCGCGTACGGCGTGGACGGCGCCGCGCACCGCGGGGCGCTCGGGGCGGGTGGGGCCACCGTGGCCGTGCTGGCCTGCGGGGTGGACCGGCCCTACCCCCGCGGGCACACCCAGTTGATCGGGCGGATCGCGGAACAGGGTCTCGTGATCGGGGAGTTGCCGCCGGGGGACCATCCCACGCCGAGCCGGTTCATCCTGCGGAACAGGGTGATCCTCGCTTCTCTGGGGGAGTGACTGTGGTGCAAGGCACTTAGAGGTGGCTTTGTGCAGCTCAGCGCCGGTGAGTCGAAGAGTAGCGACTGCAACAGGTGTGGTGCCATCCCCGGTTCGGGTGAACGAAAGCCCCTGCGATGGCCGCCGTGTCGGCGGCCATCGCAGGGGCTTGAGCAAGAGGCTCAACGGCGTCCTGCTTTAGCTGGTCGCTGGCCCGGACCGGTGCAGTGGACGAAGGTGCGTCACCGACGGCTCGGCCACGTCCTGGTCCGCAGTGCCCAGGGCGGACTCCAACGTGTCGGCGTGAAGGCAGATCGCCGCGCTGTATGCCTCGGCGGCCGGGTGGAGGTCGAAGAAGTCCGCCATGGCATCGGCGGTGGCCTCGTCACAGTTGTCGAAGAACCGCTCCAGTTCCCGCAGCAGTCGGGCAAGGGACGCCGCGTGCTGGCCGTCGAGAGTGATGGTCCGGGGAGGTGTGGGCTCCGTCGTCATGTCAGATCCTGATTCTGCTCAATGAGCTGCACTTCTCGGTTGGCGGTGGTCTTTCGTTCGCACTCGCGGGCCAGTTCGAGGCGGAAGGGGACAGGCCCTGTCATCCGCGCTGGTTCAGGGCTCGGGTCAGCTCTCGGTTGGCGGCCCGGGCGGCATCGAGCTCTTCGGTGCGTTCTTCCAACTGCCCCTGGGATTGGGTGAGTTCCTGTTCGAGCATGGTGATGCGTCGCTGGAGCTGGTCGATGTCGGCTGGTGCCCCCAGTCCGGACTCGTGCCATGCGGCCTCACCGAGAGACTGGGAGAGACGCTTTTCCAGCTGGCGGACCCGCGCGGCCAGACGCTTGTTGCGTTCGAGTGCGTTGGTCAAGTCGGCTTGGAGGGAGGCTCGGCTGACCGCGGCGATCCGGCCCTCCTCCGGTGGCGTCGAGGCGGCGGCGTGGACGCGCTCGAGGAGGTCCCGGTGCCGATAGAGGAAGGTGCGGTCGACTCGGGCCGCGCGGGCCAGGCCGGAGACGGTGATGTCGCCGCCGCCTCGCAGCATGGCATCGAGGGTTTTGAGGACGCGTTCGCGGCGGCGGGCCGAGTCGGCCCGCCGCCCGTCGATCATGGAGGCGGTCATGCGATCCTGTCAGGACGGAAGTCGGGCAGGGGCGGCCCGACGCGGGGCATTCCCAGGGAGACGACCTGCCGGCGACTGCGACGCAGGATGGAAGTGGCTTCCTGAATCTGCGCGCGGTCTTCATCGGTGAGTTCGTCGAGGTCTTCTTTGACCCGGCGGATCAGACGGCGGACGCGGGTGATCTCTTCGTCGGAAGGCATGGCTTCGGCTCGTGCCCAGTCGTCGGCGGTCGTGAACGCTGCCAGACGCTCCCGGTTGCGCAACAGGTCGGCGAGGTATGCCTCCAGGTCGGGGAGATAGGAGGCGTCGGTGCGGAAGTGGTCGCAGCCGACGCATCGGAAACGGGCCGGGCAGGCGTGTCCGCCGGCCGCGACGTTCGTCGGTTCGACGCAGATGCCGTAGGGGGCCGGGACCTCTCCGACGGCTCGGCGGGCGTACTCGGATTCGAGGAGTTCCTTCGCCTGGCGCCAGATGCGATTGCCGTGCCGGTCGAACTGCAGAGCCGAGACCCGCTCGACAGCCTCGCGTTTGCGCTGCTCACTGACCCGGTAGTAGCGCTGAGTAGTGGTGGCTTGACGGTGATCCATCAAAGCCTGGAGGACGTCTGGGTAGACGTTCGCGTCAGCATGCCGCTGAGCGAACGTGTGCCGGTAGGCGTAGAGGAAGATCTTCGTCTTGTCGAACGGCAGCATCTTGGTGACGCGCTCGCCGCTCTCGTCCACCACCGTGGGGAGGAAGAAGTCGGGCAGGGAGTTCACCCAGGCGCGATGCTGGCTGGAGACCCAATCCGCCGACATGGACTTCGTGCCATGGGGATTGGTCATTGCGCCGGGGAAGAGCTTGAGCTTGTCGGCAGGGGCGTCGGGGAAGCGGGCGCGGGCCCGTTCCTGCTGCTTGATGATCAACGAGGCGGTGACGCCGGCGATCGGCTGACGGCGGGCATTGCGGAGCGACTTGAAGTTGTCGTAGACGAGCACGGGGGTGCCATCTGGATCCCGGTCGAGACACTGCAGTGGCAGTTTGCAGATTTCGTCGGGACGGCGGCCGGTATCGATGAGCAGCTCGACCGCCGTTCGGATGTCAACGGTAGCGGCGGCCTCCAGAGAGCCGAGATGGTCGCAGAGCTGCCGCATAACCTCCGGCGGCAGGTCACGGCCGGCTTCGCGATCTTCGGGGTCGTCGGGGATGTCCTCTTCCCGCAGTGCGAAGTCGTCGGGCAGGCCATGCAGGGGCTGGCCGGGCTGGGCCAGCCCCAAGGTCCGCATCCGGGTGAGGATCCGTCGCGTCGTCCTGACAACCGAGACGTGGGTGCGCCCAGAGATCTCACTTTGCTCATTGAGGAATCTCAACCGGGTGAGGAAGGCGAGCACGTCATCGCGGCCGAGCAACCGCAAGTCGTTGCCGCGGTCGGGGCGGTTGAGCTGGAGGCTCGCGGAGAGGCGAGCGATGGTGTTGATCCGATCCTGGACGACTGAGCGTCGGGCCTTGCCCCGACGCTTGGGAATGTCGTCGATGGCCCATGCCTGGGTGGCTTCTCGTAGCCAGGGCTGGGTGATCTTGACGAAGGAGAACGTGCCGGACATGCCGAAGGCAGCAGCGTCCCAGATGTCCTTGTGACGCTCAGTTTCAGGAGAGACCCCGAAGCGGCCCACGTGCTTGAGGAAGCTCTTGGCCAGGTGCCAGTCGTGAGATTTCAGGGCCTGGAGGTCGAGGTCCGCCAGGGTGGTGATCTGTTGTGCGCGAGCGGCGTTCGGCAACGGGCGCAGGAGGTTGTCCTTGTGCAAGAGCCCCTCGGCGACGCGTTCCTGGAGGCCGTAGAGGATCTCGGCCACCACCCGGTCGGGAAGGCCGCGGAGGCTGACGCGGCCGAATTCGGCAACGGCGGGGGTGGTCAGACGCCAAAGCTCCTCGTCCCACCCTGTGCTCCTGTCGCGCTCAATCCGTCGGCGCTGGGAATGGGCCTGGCAGTAGCCGTTGCGGTATTGACGCTCCCGGTCGCAGGCGGCCACTAGGCACGAGCCCAGGGTGGGCAGGGGGGTCACCTGCGGGAGAGCGAGGTAGTCCTCCAGCGGCAGGCCGTAGGTCTTGCGCTGCTGGTGCAGGTGTGTGACGCAAAGAGGTGCAGTGGTGTTCTTCCCCGGCCGCTCACACTTCGGGACACGGCAAGGGCTGACGCCGATCGCTCGCCAGATGCGTTTGGCCGTGGTCACGAACTCCTCGAAGGACTGCGTGCTGGTCTTCCAGCGCTTCATGCAGCCGGCGCACAAGCCCTTTTGGAAGGCGTGATAGACCATCTTGTTGCAGCCGTTCACCAGGCACTCAGGGGCGCTGAACTGCGGATGCGAATGAGGGAAGACCAGGACGCGGACCTCCGGGTCCCAGCTGAGCAACTGCAGGAAGTCGGGCCGGACGACGGCCATGAGTTCTGCGGTGACCCCGTCTTCCTCCGGCTGCCGCGGTGCGGTGAGAGCCAGGTTCACTGGTCCTCACCACCCTGGAGAAGGCGGGGTGAGGGAACGCGTTCGACCGCTTCGCGTAGCCGCGAGGGCTTCGGGTGGAGGTAGGGACGGGGCGAGGCCGGGTGCTTCTGGCCGAGCAGGGCCTGGATCTCGTCGAGCTTGCCGCCGGCGTCGGCGACATTGCTGGCCATCGCGTGACGACACATCCGCGGTGTGACCTTCCGGCCGAGGCCAGCTCGCCGGGACAGCGACTCGCAGAGTTCGCCGATCGCCTCCGTGGTGATGGGGGCTCCGTAGGGCGGGCGGAACAGGTTGACCAGCAGGAAGTCGCTGCCACCGTCGCCCAAGACCTCGTGACGCTCCAGCGCGTACTGGTCGATCGCCTGCACCACGAGAAAGTCCACGGGCATGATCCATGACTGCTTCGACTTCGACCACGCGTTGTTCTCGTTCTGCCGACGCACGACGTGAACGTGGGCACCTTCCGCGTCGCAGCCCAAAGCCCGTGAGTCCGCCATCATGTGCGGGTCGCTCCGGCGCAGCCCAGCGGTCTGTCCCGGGCGGAGGCCGACGCGGGAGAGCAGCAGCAGGGTCAACCGGTCACGGGCCGAGCGGCAGGCGAGGAACATCGCGACGACCTCCTCGTCGCTGGCCCGGTCGATATCGCTCTCCGGCTCCTGGAGGCGATGCCTGGCCTTCAGCCGGACGCGCATCGGCCCGTTCTCGCCATGGGCCTCCGCGGGCAGGTCGAGGCCGTCGCCGAGCTCATAGATCTGCTCCACCACCCAGGCCGGCGCCACCTTGCTGTTGACGGCGTGGACCAAGAACATCCGCACCGCAGTCAGCACCTTGTTGATCCGCGGGTCCTCGCGGACCGGCTTGGCGCCGGGACCGGGTACCACGGTCGTCCTTTGGCCCCCGTTACCGGGCGTCCACCTCAGCCAGAGAATGAACAGCCCCATGTCGCGGGCCGCCGTCCGCCAGTCCCGCCCCGTACGCAGGCACCAGCGAAGGAACAAAGACACGCCCTCGGCGTACGCCTTGGTTGTGGACTCGGCACGGCCACGGGCCAGCCGTACCTCTCTCAAGAACCGATCTACGTCATCGACGACATCGAAGTCATCGTCCACCACGGTCCAGTACCGGGCGCCGGATGGCATCAGGACAGGAAACGCACGCACCTCTATATACCCCTACTCTGCGGGTCGATCACAACGGTTCACCGCAGAGCCACACCCCCCGAGAACCACCTCACCCCCCATAACAGTCAGGGGAGTTACAACGTCACACCGCAGGGTCGGAAACCCCAGAGAACGCCGCGCTGACCCGGGGGACGGTGGTGGTGGAGGCCGCCTACCGCAGCGGGGCGCTCGCCACCGCTCGCGCCGCCCAGGAGCTGGGGCGCTTCGCGATGGGGGTGCCGGGTCCCGCGACCAGCGCTCTCTCCGCGGGCGTGCATGAACTGCTGCGGGGTGACGGCGCCCTGGTGACCGATGCCGCGGAAATCGTCGAGCTGGTCGGTGACATGGGTGAGCTGGCCCCGGAACGGCGGGGGCCCGTCCTGCCGCGCGATCTGCTCGCCCCGGGGGCGGCCCGGGTCCTGGCGGCCCTGCCCGCGAGGGGGCGGGCGACGGCGCGGGACATCGCGGTCGGGGCGGGGACGACCGAGGACGATGCGGTAGGGCGCCTGTACGAACTTCAACCGTTGGGGTTCGTCGAACGACACGGCGACGGCTGGCAGTTGACACGCCAGGCGTTTGGCTCCGTCTTCGCCACTGGAGGTGAATCGTGACCGAGCGTGTTGCGCCGGACGGATGACGCCCGACAGCCTTGGGAAATCGCGCAGTTGATACGGCGGCGTCGTCACGCAGTGCGACGGACTCGCCCCCGCGGGGTGCTCAGCGGAACGTATCTGCGCACGCGCGATCCCATAGTCTTCGCACACTGCGACACTTCAGTCACGCTACGCTCACAAGGATTCCGACGCGGACAGGCAATTCAGACGGACGACCTCATTCACCTCACGCACACCCCCCACCGCGCGGGCGCGAGCGGCAGCCGCGAATCCGCCGCCCCGCGCGACCTCATCGACCCACGCGACCTCACCAGTTCACGGCAGAACGGCTCAAGGCGACGAATGCCCCAGCACACCTCAGGGTCCGACCGGGCGGCGGTCCCTCCCGCCGCCCGTAGCGGCGAGCGGGAGCGGCCTCCCGCCCCCTCGTCGCTGGACGAGTTGTGGCGGTCGTACAAGGCGACAGGTGACGGGCGGCTGCGGGAGCAGCTGATCCTGCACTACTCGCCGCTGGTGAAGTACGTCGCGGGCCGGGTGAGCGTGGGGCTGCCGCCCAATGTGGAGCAGGCGGACTTCGTCTCGTCCGGGGTGTTCGGCCTCATCGACGCGATCGAGAAGTTCGACATCGAGCGGTCGATCAAGTTCGAGACCTACGCGATCACGCGTATCCGTGGGGCCATGATCGACGAACTGCGGGCGCTCGACTGGATCCCGCGCTCCGTGCGGCAGAAGGCGCGCAACGTCGAGCGTGCCTACGCCACCTTGGAGGCGCAGCTGCGGCGCACCCCCTCGGAGGGCGAGGTCGCCGCCGAGATGGGAATCGCGCTGGAGGAACTGCACGCGGTTTTCAGCCAGTTGTCGTTGGCGAACGTGGTGGCGCTGGAAGAGTTGCTGCACGTCGGCGGGGACGGCGGCGACCGGCTGAGCCTCATGGACACGCTCGAGGACCACGCGGCCGACAACCCCGTGGAGGTCGCCGAGGACCGGGAGCTGCGCAGGCTGCTCGCACGGGCGATCAACACGCTGCCCGAGCGTGAGAAGACCGTCGTGACGCTCTATTACTACGAAGGGCTCACGCTCGCCGAGATCGGCAACGTGCTCGGGGTGACCGAGAGCCGGGTGAGCCAGATCCACACGAAGTCGGTGTTGCAGCTGCGGGCGAAGCTGGCCAGTTTTGGCCGCTGAGGCCGCGCGGCGAGCGAGCTGAATCGTCCCTGCCCGGGGCATATGTGCGCGCGGCAGCGACTCCCGCGCGGGGCCCGCCGTCCGTAAAGTGGAGCCGTGCCAAGGATTCGAGCGGCCTCTGTGGCCGAGCACCGGTCGATGCAGCGCGGGGCCCTGCTGGACGCCGCGAGGTCCCTGCTGTCCGAGGGAGGTACGGAGGCGCTGACCTTCCCCGCTCTCGCGGAGCGCACCGGGCTCGCCCGGTCGTCCGTGTACGAGTACTTCAGGTCGCGGGCGGCCGTGGTCGAGGAGCTGTGCGAGGTCGACTTCCCCGTCTGGGCCGCGGAGGTCTCGGCGGCGATGGAGGGGGCGCAGTCGCCCGAGGGGCAGGTCGAGGCGTATGTGCGGCGGCAGCTGGCACTGGTGGGGGACCGGCGCCACCGTGCCGTGGTCGCCATCTCCGCCAGTGAGCTGGACGCCGGGGCCCGGGAGAAGATCCGGGCCGCGCACGGCGGGCTCATCGCGATGATCGTCGAGGCGCTCCAGGCCCTGGGGCACGAGCAGCCCCGGATGGCGGCGATGCTGCTCCAGGGGATCGTGGACGCGGCCGTGCGGCGGATCGAACTGGGGGCCGCGGAGGACCCCTCCGCCATCACGGAGGCCGCGGTCTCGATGGCTCTGCGCGGGGTGCGCGGCTGAGGTCCCGCTCACGGCTCCGGTGGTCCGGTCAGTGGGAGCAGGCGGGACGGGCCGGGGTGCAGTAGCCGCGGTGGTAGCAGGCTCAGTGGGTCCAGATAGGTCCCGGCTCTGCGCAGGCCCCAGTGGAGGCAGCTCTCGGGGCAGTGGCCCGCCGGGGTTTCCAAGGTGCCGACCTGCTCGCCCGCGGTGACCTCGGCGCCCTTCTTCAGCGTGGCGCGCACCGGCTCGTACGTCGTGCGCAGCGGGGGCGCTCCGGTGCCGTCCAGCTCCACCGAGACCACGCCTCTGCCCGCCACCCGGCCCGCGAAGGAGACCCGGCCGGGCGCCACCGCCCGCACCGCGGTACCCGGGGGCGCGGCGAGGTCCACGCCCCGGTGGCCCGCGCCGTACTCGGTCGAGGGTGGATCCCAGGCGCGTACGACAGCGGGGCGGGTGCCCGCGGGGGCGTCCAGCGGCCAGGTCGTGGCCACCGGGATAACCGGCGGCGGGCTCGGGGGTGTGGGCGGAGTCGGGCTCGGGAGTGGGTTCAGTGCGGTCGCCAGCAGTGCGGTCAGTGTCGTCAGGAGCAGTTCCAGGCGCATGGCAGAACCGTCCCGCGTCCCGGCGTTCCGCAGGGATCATGGTCCGAATCTGTGGAGTACCGGCCGGTTGTGGAAAGCCGCGTCACCCGTCGGGGGGAAAGTGGCGAGCGGTTCCGTCACCAGGTCACGGGTAGCGGCGTCATCCGGCGCCCCGCGGGTCCCGTACACTTCTTGTGGCGATCCGGGTCACCGGGTCGACTTCGCACGCCCCGACATCAGGCCCTCACAGGCCGGTGTCAGCGCCCCTCGGTCCCTAGGTCTCTAGTGGCAAGGCGCACAGCGGGCGTCAGGCGCGAGTGCCGTCCGGCACACGCGGCACAACCGAGAATCTCAAGGAGAACGGCCATGGCCGTCGTCACGATGCGGGAGCTGCTGGAAAGCGGCGTCCACTTCGGTCACCAGACCCGTCGTTGGAACCCGAAGATGAAGCGCTTCATCTTCACGGAGCGCAACGGCATCTACATCATCGACCTGCTCCAGTCGCTGTCGTACATCGACCGCGCCTACGAGTTCGTCAAGGAGACCGTCGCCCACGGCGGCACGGTCATGTTCGTCGGCACGAAGAAGCAGGCGCAGGAGGCCATCGCGGAGCAGGCCACCCGCGTCGGCATGCCTTACGTCAACCAGCGCTGGCTGGGCGGCATGCTCACCAACTTCTCGACCGTCTACAAGCGTCTGCAGCGCCTCAAGGAGCTCGAGCAGATCGACTTCGAGGACGTCGCCGCCTCCGGTCTCACCAAGAAGGAGCTTCTCGTGCTCTCGCGCGAGAAGGCCAAGCTGGAGAAGACCCTCGGTGGTATCCGCGAGATGTCCAAGGTGCCCAGCGCCGTCTGGATCGTGGACACCAAGAAGGAGCACATCGCGGTCGGTGAGGCCCGGAAGCTCAACATCCCGGTCGTCGCCATCCTCGACACCAACTGCGACCCCGACGAGGTCGACTACAAGATCCCCGGCAACGATGACGCGATCCGCTCCGTCACCCTGCTCACCCGCGTGATCGCCGACGCCGTCGCCGAGGGCCTCATCTCCCGCTCCGGCGTGGCCACCGGTGACTCGAAGCCGGGCGAGAAGGCCGCTGGCGAGCCGCTCGCCGAGTGGGAGCGCGACCTCCTCGAGGGCGAGAAGAAGGCCGACGACGCCGAGGCCCCCAAGGCCGAGGAGCCGAAGGCCGCCGAGGCCGAGGCCGAGGTTCAGAAGTCCGCCGAGACGGAGAAGGCCGCCGACGCCGAGCAGGCCGAGGCTCCCGCCGCCGCGGACGCCGAGCAGGCCTGACCTCACAGGTTCGGTAGTTGACGGCGGGGGCCCGATCGGCCCCCGCCGTTCACCCGTAGACCTCCGTAGATCTTTCAAGACTTCGAGAGAGAATTTCGATCATGGCGAACTACACCGCCGCTGACGTCAAGAAGCTCCGTGAGCTCACGGGCGCCGGCATGATGGACTGCAAGAAGGCGCTCGACGAGGCCGAGGGCAACGTCGACAAGGCCGTCGAGGCGCTCCGCATCAAGGGCCAGAAGGGCGTCGCCAAGCGCGAGGGCCGCTCCGCCGAGAACGGCGCCGTGGTCTCCCTCATCGCCGACGACAACACCTCCGGTGTCATCGTCGAGCTGAAGTGCGAGACGGACTTCGTCGCCAAGGGCGAGAAGTTCCAGGCCGTGGCGAACAACCTCGCCGCCCACATCGCCAAGACGTCCCCGGCCGACATCGAGGCGCTGCTCGCCTCCGAGATCGAGGCCGGCAAGACCGTCCAGGCGTACGTCGACGAGGCCAACGCCAACCTGGGCGAGAAGATCGTCCTGGACCGCTTCGCGCAGTTCTCCGGCGCCTACGTCGCCGCGTACATGCACCGCACGATGCCCGACCTGCCCCCGCAGATCGGTGTCCTCGTCGAGCTGGACAAGGCCGACGCCGACGTCGCCAAGGGCATCGCGCAGCACATCGCCGCCTTCGCGCCGAAGTACCTCTCCCGCGAGGACGTCCCGGCCGAGGTCGTCGAGTCCGAGCGTCGCGTCGCCGAGGAGACCACCCGCGCCGAGGGCAAGCCCGAGGCCGCCCTCCCGAAGATCGTCGAGGGTCGCGTCAACGGCTTCTTCAAGGAGGCCACCCTCCTCGGCCAGCCGTACGCGCTGGACAACAAGAAGTCGGTCGAGAAGGTTCTCGCCGAGGCCGGTGTCTCCCTGAAGCGCTTCTCGCGCATCAAGGTCGGCATCTGAGTCCGTACCGCGATCGACGGTAGACCCCGCTAGGGTCGACAGCGGTCGCCCGCGTGGGGAACCCCGCACAGGGAGCCCATACGCGATGTACGACCGCAGGATCTGACGAGGAGGCCACTGCCGAGCATGGGATGCGAACGACACCCCACCGGCAGTGGCCTTCTTCGTATGTGCGTCAAGTAAGAGAAGCGAGAACACCATGACCACCAAGGCCGACTCGAAGAGTGACGACGACAAAGGCGCCGGACGCTTCCTGCTGAAGCTCTCCGGCGAGGCGTTCGCCGGCGGGGGCGGCCTCGGGGTCGACCCCGACGTGGTGCATGCCATCGCGCGCGAGATCGCGGCCGTGGTCCGCGACGGCGCCCAGATCGCCATCGTCATCGGCGGCGGCAACTTCTTCCGCGGCGCCGAGCTCCAGCAGCGCGGCATGGACCGGGCCCGCTCGGACTACATGGGCATGCTCGGCACGGTCATGAACTGCCTCGCGCTCCAGGACTTCCTGGAGAAGGAGGGCATCGACAGCCGCGTCCAGACCGCCATCACCATGGGCCAGGTCGCGGAGCCGTACATCCCGCTGCGCGCCGTGCGCCACCTGGAGAAGGGCCGCGTGGTCATCTTCGGCGCCGGTATGGGCATGCCGTACTTCTCCACCGACACCACCGCCGCGCAGCGCGCCCTGGAGATCGACGCCGAGGCGCTGCTCATGGGCAAGAACGGCGTGGACGGCGTCTACGACTCCGACCCGAAGACCAACCCCGACGCGGTGAAGTTCGACGCCCTCGGCTACGGCGAGGTCATCACCCGCGACCTCAAGGTCGCCGACATGACCGCGATCACGCTGTGCCGGGACAACAAGCTGCCCATCCTCGTCTTCGAGCTGCTCTCCGAAGGCAATATCGCCCGGGCCGTCAAGGGTGAGAAGATCGGCACTCTCGTGGGTGACCAGGGAAGCCGGGCCTGACCCCGGGGACCCGGGTCAGTCTCAAGAGACGGACGCGAGACGTCACTTGAGAGGGATGGACAAAGCCCTGCCGGTCGGACACCGTGCAGGAAAGACACGCGACGCAGCCGGCCGCCCCGTGCTAGCCGGGCCTACTCAGACACGCAGGAGCAAGTGGTGATCGAAGAGACCCTCCTCGAGGCCGAGGAGAAGATGGAGAAGGCCGTCGTGGTCGCCAAGGAGGACTTCGCCGCGATCCGCACCGGCCGTGCGCACCCGGCGATGTTCAACAAGATCGTGGCGGACTACTACGGCGCGCTGACGCCGATCAACCAGCTGGCCTCGTTCTCGGTGCCGGAGCCGCGGATGGCCGTGGTGACCCCGTTCGACAAGAGCGCGCTGCGCAACATCGAGCAGGCGATCCGCGACTCCGACCTCGGCGTCAACCCGAGCAACGACGGAAACATCATCCGGGTGACCTTCCCCGAGCTGACGCAGGACCGCCGCAAGGAGTACATCAAGGTCGCCAAGACCAAGGCCGAGGACTCCAAGGTCTCGATCCGCTCCATCCGCCGCAAGGCCAAGGAGGCCCTCGACAAGGCGGTCAAGGACGGCGACATCGGCGAGGACGAGGGCCGTCGTGCCGAGAAGGACCTCGAGGACCTCACGTCGAAGTACGTCACCCAGGTGGACGAGCTGCTCAAGCACAAGGAAGCCGAGCTGCTCGAAGTCTGAGGCTCAGTCCGAGGAATCAGGAATCCGATCCGTGAACGACTCTTCCTGGGGGGCGCGGCCCACAGCCGGGTACTGGGTGCCGCCCGACCAGGGGTCTGGTCAGGGGGCGCCCCCGGCAGGTCCCGCGTACGATGCGCAGGACGTGCTGCTGCCGTCCGTGACGCAGCCGATGCCCGTCGTGCCCGACACCCCCGCGCCCCCGCAGGAGCCCATGCCCAGCGCCTCCCAGCCCGCCCCGGCAGCGCCGCAGCCAGCGCCGAAGAAGAGCGCGGGCCGTGATCTCGGTGCGGCCATAGGAGTCGGTGTGGGCCTCGGCGCGGTGATCATCGCGTCGCTCTTCATCGTCAAGGCCGTCTTCATCGGCGTCATAGCGGTCGCCGTCGTGGTCGGCCTCTGGGAGCTCACCTCCCGCCTTGAGGAGCGCAAGGGCATCAAGGCGCCGCTCGTGCCGCTCGCGGTGGGCGGCGCGGCGATGGTCGTCGCCGGGTATGTCCGGGGGCCCGAGGGCGCGTGGGTCGCGATGGCGCTCACCGCGCTCGCGGTCCTGGTCTGGCGCATGACCGAGCCTCCCGAGGGCTATCTGAAGGACGTCACGGCAGGCGTCTTCGCGGCCTTCTACGTCCCCTTCCTCGCGACGTTCGTGGCGCTGATGCTCACCGCAGACGACGGGGCGTGGCGGGTGCTCACGTTCCTGCTGCTCACCGTCGTCAGCGACACCGGCGCGTACGCGATCGGCTGGCGCTTCGGCACGCACAAGCTGGCGCCGCGCATCAGCCCCGGCAAGACCCGTGAGGGCCTGCTCGGCGCGGTGGCGTTCGCGATGGGCGCGGGCGCGCTGTGCATGGAGTTCCTGATCGAGGGCGGCGTGTGGTGGCAGGGGCTGCTCATCGGCCTCGCGGTCGCGGCGAGCGCCACGCTCGGTGACCTCGGCGAGTCGATGATCAAGCGGGACCTCGGCATCAAGGACATGGGCACGCTCCTGCCGGGCCACGGCGGCATCATGGACCGGCTCGACTCCCTGCTGCCGACGGCACCGGTGGTCTGGCTCCTGCTCGTGGTCTTCGTCGGGTCCGGCTGACCGACCGACTGACCGATTACCGGTCTGACCTGCGCAGATGTAGGTGAGGGGCTCGTTGTCCACAGGGCGGCGGGCCCCTTGTCGTATGTCTGCGACACTGGAAGGACCATGCCTGTACCCGGAGAACTCACCTTCGTCGCGCCCCGCGGAGCCAAGAAGCCCCCGCGGCACCTCGCCGACCTCACGCCCGCCGAGCGCAAGGAAGCCGTCGCCGCCATCGGCGAGAAGCCGTTCCGCGCCAAGCAGCTCTCGCAGCACTACTTCGCGCGGTACGCCCACGACCCGGCCGAGTGGACCGACATCCCCGCCGGTGCGCGCGACAAGCTCCGGGAAGCGCTGCTGCCGGACCTGATGTCCGTGGTGCGGCACATCAGCTGTGACGACGACACCACGCGCAAGACGCTGTGGCGCCTCTTCGACGGCACGCTCGTCGAGTCGGTCCTCATGCGCTACCCCGACCGGGTGACCATGTGCATCAGCTCCCAGGCGGGTTGCGGCATGAACTGCCCGTTCTGCGCCACGGGCCAGGCGGGTCTCGACCGGAACCTGTCGACGGGCGAGATCGTCCACCAGATCGTCGACGGCATGCGCGCCCTCAGGGACGGCGAGATCCCCGGCGGACCCGCACGTCTGTCCAACATCGTCTTCATGGGCATGGGCGAGCCGCTGGCCAACTACAACCGCGTGACCGGCGCCATCCGCCGCCTCACCGACCCCGAGCCGGACGGCCTCGGTCTCTCGCAGCGCGGGATCACGGTGTCGACGGTGGGGCTCGTGCCCGCCATCCACCGGTTCTCCGACGAGGGCTTCAAGTGCCGCCTCGCGATCTCGCTGCACGCCCCGGACGACGACCTGCGCGACACCCTCGTACCGGTCAACACGAAGTGGAAGGTGCGGGAGGTCCTCGACGCGGGCTGGGAGTACGCGGCCAAGTCCGGGCGCCGGCTCTCCATCGAGTACGCGCTGATCCGCGACATCAACGACCACGCCTGGCGCGGTGACCGTCTTGGCCGGCTGCTCAAGGGCAAGCCGGTGCACGTGAACCTCATTCCGCTGAACCCGACGCCGGGTTCGAAGTGGACGGCCTCGCGGCCCGAGGACGAGAAGGCGTTCGTGGAGGCGATCGCCGCCCATGGGGTGCCGGTGACGATCCGGGACACCCGAGGTCAGGAGATCGACGGGGCGTGCGGTCAGCTGGCGGCCGCCGAGAGGTAGTCTGGCGGTCGTACGCCTCGTACATACGATCGCGTACGGCACGTACCCACATCTGCATATTCCGACAGGGGAGCGCCACAGCGCTGAGAGTGCGGCACCTTGGACAGGTGGGCCGCAGACCCTCTGAACCTCGCCCAGGTCATTCTGGGTAGGAAGTTCGGGCATTACTCAAGCTGTTGCGCCCTGCCCGCAGGCATTTCGCCGGCGGGCGGGGCCGCGTCTCTTCCTGGACACCCAGGAGGACATTCCAGTGAGCACCAAGAAGGTCACGTTCACCGCCGTCGCGGTGGGCATCGGGCTCGTCGCCGTCTCGGCGTGCGGCGGCTCCGGCGGGGATTCCACGAAGGCCGGCTCCAAGAGCGTCACGCTCGTCAGCCATGACTCCTTCAACGTCTCCAAGGACGTACTGAAGGACTTCGAGAAGCGGTCCGGGTACAAGGTCAAGGTCCTCAAGGACGGTGACGCGGGCGCCGCCGTGAACAAGGCGATCCTCTCCAAGGACAACCCCCAGGGCGACGTCTTCTTCGGCGTCGACAACACCCTGCTCTCCAGGGCGCTCGACAACGGGCTCTTCCAGTCGTACGAGGCCAAGGGTTCGGACAAGATCAAGCCCGAGTACCGCGTCGACCGGGACAAGCACCGGGTGACGCCCGTGGACAGCGGCGACATCTGCGTGAACTACGACAAGAAGTACTTCGCCGACAAGAAGCTGGCGCCGCCGAAGTCCTTCGACGACCTCCTCGCGCCGCGGTACAAGAACCTGCTGGTCACCGAGAACGCCGCGACATCCTCGCCCGGGCTCGGGTTCCTGCTCGGCACCGCCGCGAAGTACGGCGACAAGGGCTGGGAGAGGTACTGGAAGCAGCTCAGGGCCAACGGCGTCAAGGTCGTCGACGGCTGGGAGCAGGCCTACAACGAGGAGTTCTCCGGGTCCGCGGGCGGCAAGAAGGCCAAGGGCGACCGGCCGCTCGTCGTCTCCTATGCCTCCTCGCCGCCCGTCGAGGTGCTCTACGGCAAGCCCCAGCCGAAGGAGGCGCCGACCGGCGTCGCGACCGGCACGTGCTTCCGCCAGGTCGAGTACGCGGGTCTGCTCAGCAACGCCGGGAACACCAAGGGCGGCAAGGCCCTCCTCGACTTCCTCGCGGGCGAGGAGTTCCAGGAGGACATGCCGCTGAACATGTTCGTGAACCCGGTGCGCGAGGGCACGAAGCTGCCCGAGCTGTTCACCGAGCACGGCGTGACGGTCGACAAGCCGCAGACCATGGACCCGAAGAAGATCGCCGAGAATCGCGAGCCGTGGATCAAGTCGTGGACCTCGCTCGTACTGAAGTAGCCGAGGCGAAGGCCCCGCCCGCCACGCCCGCCAGGGGGGCCGGCCGCGGCGGCGCGGCGCGGCTCGGTCTGATGGCCTTGCCCGTCGCGTTCTTCGCGGTCTTCTTCGCCTATCCGGTCACGGCGATCGTCGCGCGCGGTCTGCACGTCGACGGGGTCTGGCGGTTCGGGCGGATCGCGGAGGTGCTCGGGCAGTCCGACATCCGGCACGTCCTGTGGTTCACCACCTGGCAGGCGCTCGCGTCGACGGCGCTCACGCTGCTGATCGCGCTCCCCGGCGCGTATGTCTTCGCGCGCTTCGACTTCCCCGGCAAGCAGGTGCTGCGGGCTGTCGTGACCGTGCCGTTCGTGCTGCCGACGGTCGTCGTCGGGACCGCGTTCCTCGCGCTGATCGGGCGGGGCGGGCTCTTCGACGAGCTGTGGGGCGTACGGCTCGACACCACCGTGTGGGCGATCCTGCTCGCCCACGTGTTCTTCAACTACGCGGTCGTCGTGCGCACGGTCGGCGGGCTCTGGTCGCAGCTCGACCCGCGGCAGGAGGAGGCCGCGCGGATGCTCGGCGCCTCGCGCTGGACGGCCTGGCGGACCGTGACGCTGCCCGCGCTCGGGCCGGCCGTCGCGGCCGCCGCGCTCATGGTCTTCCTCTTCACCTTCACCTCCTTCGGCGTCGTGCAGATCCTCGGCGGACCCGCGTACTCCACGCTGGAGGTGGAGATCTACCGGCAGACCGCCCAGCTCCTCGACCTGCCGACGGCCGCCGTCCTGACGCTCGTGCAGTTCGCGGCGGTCGGCCTGATCCTGGCGATCCACGCGTGGACGACGCGGCGGCGCGAGAGCGCCCTGAAGCTGGTCGACGCCTCGGCCGTGGCCCGCCGCCCGCGCGGGGCCGGGCAGTGGTCGCTGCTCGGCCTGGTCGTGGCCACGGTCGCGCTGCTGATCCTGCTGCCCCTCGGCGTGCTGATCCAGCGGTCCTTCGACGGCCCCGACGGCTACGGGCTCGCGTACTACAGGGAGCTGACCTCGGCGGAGGGCGGCGCCTTCCTCGTGCCGCCGATCGAGGCGGTCTGGAACTCCCTCCAGTACGCGCTCGCGGCCACGGCCATCGCGGTCGTCGTCGGCGGGCTCGCGGCCACCGCCCTGACCCGGAGAGCCGGTCGTCTCGTACGAGGGTTCGACGCGCTGCTCATGCTGCCGCTCGGGGTGTCCGCGGTGACCGTCGGATTCGGCTTCCTCATCACACTGGACGAGCCGCCGCTCGATCTGCGGGCCACCTGGATCCTCGTGCCGCTCGCCCAGGCGCTGGTCGGCGTGCCCTTCGTCGTGCGCACCATGCTGCCCGTGCTGCGCGCGGTCGACGGGCGGCTGCGCGAGGCGGCGGCCGTGCTCGGGGCCTCGCCGCTGCGGGCGTGGCGGGAGGTCGACCTGCCGATGGTGCGGCGGGCGCTCCTGATCGCCGCCGGGTTCGCCTTCGCCGTCTCGCTCGGCGAGTTCGGGGCGACCGTCTTCATCGCGCGGCCCGACAATCCGACGCTGCCGGTCGCCGTGGCGCGGCTGCTCGGGCGGGCCGGGGACCTCAACTACGGGCAGGCGATGGCCCTTTCGACGATCCTCATGGTGGTGTGCGCGGTGTCGCTGCTGCTCCTGGAACGCATCCGTACCGAACGCACCTCGGGAGAGTTCTGATGACCGCCTTGCTGAGACTGCGTGAGGCGACGGTCCGGTTCGGGGCGCGGGCCGTGCTCGACGCCGTGGATCTGGAGGTCACCGAGCACGAGATCGTCTGCGTGCTCGGGCCGAGCGGCAGCGGCAAGTCGACGCTGCTGCGGGCGGTGGCCGGGCTCCAGGCGCTGGACGCGGGCCGGGTCGAGCTGGGTGGACGCGACCAGCGCGGGGTGCCCGCGCACAAGCGGGGCGTCGGCCTGATGTTCCAGGACCACCAGCTCTTCCCGCAGCGCGATGTGGCGGGCAACGTCGCCTTCGGGCTGCGCATGCACGGCGCGTCGCGGGGCGAACAGGCCGACCGCGTGGCCGAGTTGCTCGAACTGGTCGGGCTGCCGAAGGCGCAGCGGCGCGCGGTCGCCTCGCTCTCCGGGGGCGAGCAGCAGCGGGTCGCGCTCGCGCGGGCTCTGGCGCCCCGGCCCCGGCTCCTCATGCTGGACGAGCCGCTGGGCCAGCTCGACCGCTCCCTGCGCGAACGCCTCGTCGTCGAACTCCGCGAACTCTTCGACGAGTTGGGCACGACCGTGCTGGCCGTCACCCACGACCAGGGCGAGGCCTTCGCGCTCGCCGACCGGGTCGTCGTCATGCGGGACGGGCGGATCGCCCAGTCCGGCACGCCGCTCGAGGTGTGGCAGCGGCCGGTGGACGAGTTCGTCGCGCGGTTCCTGGGCTTCGACAACATCGTCGGGGCGACGGTCACCGGCGACAGGGCGGACACGGTGTGGGGCAAGATCCCCGTGCCGGCCGGTGCCCCCGCGGGGCGGTGCGAGGTCCTGGTGCGGCCCGCGGGGGTGCGGCTCGTCGCCGCCGACGAGGGGCTGCCGTGCGCGGTGACGGCGCGCACGTTCCGCGGCACCCATGTCGCCGTGCACCTCCAGCCCGAGGAGGGCCCGCGCCTGGAGGCGGCGTGCGCGCTGCGCCGGGCGCCGGAGGTCGGGGAGAGGGTCGGGATCACCTTCGACGCCGAGGACGTCGTCGTCCTCGGTCCTTGAGTGCCTGTGCCTGATGCTGCCCTGACAAGTTGAGCCACCTCAGAGCCGAGCTTCATACGGCGCTGTGTGACCGCACCTCGGTCAGTTCAGCGCGAGGGGGACTGAAGGTAGGGCAGCTGCACCTGAGCACCAGGTGGTACCACCACGGCTGCCAGAACACCAGGGATAAACCCGTCCATCGTGGTCGGGGGGAAAGGGTCGGTTGGAGCAGCTGCGGATGTACTGGGTGCTGCGGTGGCATGGGCTGCGTGGGCGGGAATGGCGAGCATGCCGACGGCTACGGCGGCTCCCACCAGGGTGGTGCTGAAAAGGCGCATGACGTCTCCCTTCCTCGGAGGTCCTGGCGTGATGCGCCAGGATGCTCTCCATCGTCCGGGCCGTGCAGGCGAGCCGCCCGGACTGATGGGCCATACCAGTGGTCGAGAGCCTGATGACGGGCGCGACATTAGTCCGCTCTTCCAGCCCGAACGGCAGCCAGGATCAGCGTCCCAGATCATGCCCGTGACCTGCGCAAAGAGATGTGACACAGCTTCTGAGGGCCGGGCTCAGCGCTGGGCCGGTGAAGTGGCGCGGACGAGCCCCAGTTCGTACGCGAGGATCACCGCCTGGGCGCGGTCGCGCAGGCCCCTCTTCGTGAAGAGGCGGTTGATGTGCGTCTTCACGGTGTGGTCGGTGATCGTGAGGCGGTCGGCGATCTCCGCGTTCGACAGGCCCTGCGCGATGAGGACGAGCACCTCGGCCTCGCGGGCCGTCAGGCCTTCGACGCCGCCCGTCGGCGTCGGCGGCGCGGCGGCCCGCTGCCGTGTGAACTCCGCGACGAGCCGCTTGGTGATCTCCGGCGACAGCAGCGCGTTGCCGGCCGCCACGACCCGTACCGCGTGCAGCAGTTCGGGGAACGTGGCGTCCTTGAGCAGGAAGCCGGAGGCTCCGGCGGTCAGCGCGTCGTACACGTACTCGTCGAGTCCGAACGTCGTCAGCATCAGCGCCTTCGTCGCGCCGCCGGACGCGGCGAGGATCTCGCGGGCCGCGTCGATGCCGTTCATGTGCGGCATGCGGATGTCCAGGAGGACCAGGTCCGGGCGGTGCTCGGCGGCCAGCCGGACGGCCTGGGCGCCGTCCTCGGCCTCGGCGACCACCTGGATGTCGTCCTGGGTGTTGAGGAGGTTCACGAAGCCGGTGCGGACGACTGCCTGGTCGTCGGCCACGAGAGTTCTGATCACGCTGGTTCCTGCCCTTTCCGGGGCGTCGGGGTCCGCTGTCACTGTCGCCGAGGCGGTCACCAAGGGAGTTCCGCCTCCACGCAGAAGCCGCCGTCCTGGCCCGCGCCCGCGGTGAGGCTGCCGCCGACCAGGGTCGCGCGCTCGCGCATGCCGGTCAGGCCGTGGCCGCTCGCGCCACCGCCGCCGCCGGGCGGGGGCGGGCCCGGGCCGTCGTCGGTGACGCGCAGGGTCAACCGGTCCTTGCGGTAGCCCAGTTCGACGATCGCGCGGGCGCCGGGCGCGTGCTTGCGCGCGTTCGTCAGCGACTCCTGCACGATGCGGTACGCCGACAGCTCCCACACCGCCGCCAGCGGCACCCGCTCCCCGCTGATCCGCAGCTCCGCGCTGCCGCCCACCGTGCGGTGCTGGTCGAGGAGTTCGTCGAGGTGGGCGAGGGTGGGCTGCGGGGCGGTCGCGGCGGCCTCGTCCTGCTGCGGGGTGCGCAGGACGCCCAGGAGGCGGCGCAGTTCGGCCATGGAGGCCCGCGCCGTCCCCGCGATCTGCTGGAAGCCGTCGCGGGCCTGCGGGCTCAGGTCCGGTGTCGTGTACGTCGCGCTCTCCGCCTGCACCGCGATCATCGACACCGAGTGCGAGACGATGTCGTGCAGCTCGCGGGCGATGGCCGCGCGCTCGGCCTCCGCCGCCTCCCTGCGCTCCATGGCGATCAACTGCTCCTGGGCGAGGGCGCGTTCGCGCCGTGTCTCCTCGCGGGCGCGTACGGCGTCGCCCATGCTGACCGCGCCGAGGATCACCGCGCACAGCCCGAACCCCTCGGCGAACAGGCCGAGGGAGCCCGCGTTGCCGAGCGGCGGCACGTAGGGCAGGCGGTCGTCGCGGGCCCAGCTCAGGATGTGCCAGAGGTTGGCCGCGAGGGCGCCGAGCGCGCCGCCCGTCACGAGCAGCGCCGGGTGCAGTACGCGGTGGCGGCCGAGGACGTAACAGCCGACGAGCCCGCTGATCATCACCGCGATGGACAGCGACGTGTCGGCGCCGAAGCTCAGCAGCCCGGCGGCCACGGTCACCAGGGCGACCGGCGGGAAGGAGTGGCGCCACATCAGGGAGGCCGTGGAGACGAGGATCGCGCTCGCGTTCGTCACCGAGCCGGGGAACTCCACGAGCTCGACGGCCGCGCCCGCGGTCAGGGCCGCGCCCGTGACCCAGGGATAGGCCGGGGCGGCCGTCAGGGCGCGCAGACGCCGACGCAGGGCGGCCGGGCTGCCGGGGATGCTCGTGCTCATGCCCCCAATTCTGGCGGGCCTGCCGGGGCGGACGCGTCGGCGTGGGGGTGGAGGTGGGGGGCTGATGTCATGCCTGGGGTTGAGGCGGGGGCCGTGGGCTCGGGGGATGTCGGGCGGCGCGGATTTTGCGCGGGCCTGCCGTCTCGGCGGTGGGCGTGCTGAGGTCCTTGGTCCTGCCGCCCGCCGGGCGGACGCGTCGGGGTGGGGGCGGGGGCCGGTGTCACGCCAGGGGTTGGATCCCGGGGCTGGGCTGGGGGGATGTCGGGCGGCGCGGATTCCTCCTAGGTCTGCCCTGCCGGTGGTGGGCGTGCTGAGGCCTTGGTCCTGCCGCCTGCCGCCCGCCGCCCGCCGAGGCGGGCGCGTCGGCGTGGGGGTGGAGGTGAGGGGGCCGTGTCATGCCTGGGGTTGGGGCGGGGAGCCGGAGGCTCGGGTGATGTTTTGCGCCTCGGGGGTTCCTAGCGTCGGGGCATGCCTCGCACCCTCGTCGTCACCAATGACTTCCCGCCCCGCCAGGGCGGCATCGAGACCTTCGTGGACACCCTCGTCCGGCGCTTCCCGCCCGGCTCGGCCGTCGTCTACACCTCGGCGGAAGCGGGCGGCGCGGCGTACGACCGTACGTTCCCCCACCCCGTCGTACGCGACCGGGCCCGCACCCTGCTGCCGACGCGGCGCACGGGGGAGCGGGCCGTCGCCCTCGCCCGGCGTCACGGCTGCGACCGCGTCTGGTTCGGCGCCGCCGCCCCGCTCGGGCTGCTCGCCGGGCGGCTGCGGCGGGAGGCGGGGGTGCGTCGGATCGTCGCCACGACGCACGGGCACGAGGTGTGGTGGGCCCGCACGCCGGGCGCGCGGACGCTGCTGCGGCGGATCGGGGCGGGCGCCGACTGTGTGACGTATCTCGGGGCGAGCACCCGGGATCCGGTCCGCCGGGCCGTGGACCCCGGGGTGCGGTTCGCGCGCCTGGTGCCCGGCGTCGACGCCGAGGAGTTCAGGCCGGGCCTGGACGGCCGCCCGGTGCGGGAGCGGTACGGGCTCGCCGACGGCAGGCCGGTCGTCCTGTGTGCCGCGCGCCTCGTGCCGCGCAAGGGCCAGGACACCCTGATCGAGGCGTGGCCGATGGTACGCAGGGCCGTCGCCGATGCCACGCTCCTGCTGGTCGGCGCGGGCCCCTACGAGGGGCGCCTGCGCCAACTCGCCGAGGAGGAGGGCGTCCTGGACGGCGTCGTCTTCGCGGGCGGACACGCGCACCCGGCGATGCCGCTCTTCTACGCCGCCGCCGACGCCTTCGCCATGCCGTGCCGCACGCGCAGGGGCGGCCTGGAGGTGGAAGGGCTCGGCATCGTCTTCCTGGAGGCGGCCGCGGCCGGACTGCCGGTCGTGGCGGGCGACTCCGGGGGCGCACCGGACGCCGTGCGGGACGGCGAGAGCGGCTACGTCGTCGACGGCCGCTCCCCGGCGGCCGTCGCGGACCGCCTCGTACGCCTGCTGCGGGACCGCGAACTCGCCCACGCCATGGGGGAGAAGGGCCGGGCGTGGGTGCGGCGGGAGTGGGACTGGGGGCTGTCCTACGAGGCGCTGGCGGGGCTGCTGGAGACGTGAGCCGCGCCCGAGAGCAGGGCGTCCAGCGCGGCCGGTGCCTCCTCCACCCGGTCGACCAGCGCGATCCGCGACTCCATGGACCTGCCGCGGGCCAGTGACTGGAGCAGGGGCCAGACCGGGAGGTGGGCCGTCCAGTGCGCGCGGTCGACCAGGACCATCGGGGTGGGCTCGCCGCGCGACTCGTAGTAGTTGGGGGTGGCGTTGTCGAAGACCTCCTGGACCGTGCCCGCGGCCCCCGGCAGGAAGACGACGCCCGCGTTCGAGCGGGCCAGCAGGCCGTCCTCGCGGGTGGCGTTGGCGAAGTACTTGGCCAGGTGGGACGCGAAGGCATTCGGCGGCTCGTGGCCGTAGAACCAGGTGGGGATGCCCACCGACGCCCCGCCCGAGGGCCAGCGCTCGCGGACCGCGAAAGCCGCCCGCGCCCACTCGGTGACGGACGGCTCGAACGAGGGGGCCTTGGCGAGGAGTTCCAGGGCCTCGTCGAGCATGCCGTCGGCGAAGACGGAGGCGTACGCGCCGAGGTTCGCCGCCTCCATCGCGCCCGGCCCGCCGCCCGTCGCGACGGTGAACCCGGCGCGGGCCAGCGCACGGCCGAGGCGCGCGGCGCCCGCGTACGCCTCCGTGCCGCGCGCCATCGCGTGGCCGCCCATCACGCCCACCACGCCCGCCCCGGCGAGCAGTTCGTCCAGGGCGTCGGAGATCGAGTCGTCGTGTATCGCGCGCAGCATCGAGGAGAAGACGTCGCCGTCGGCCTTCGTCCGCTGGAACCAGTCGTAGGCGTGGGCGTCCGGCGTCGCGTCGTACCCGCCGCCGGCGAGGCCCGCGAAGAGGTCGCCGGGGGTGTAGAGCAGCCCCCGGTAGGGGTTGAACGGCAGGCCCGGGACCGGCGGGAAGACCAGCGCGCCCGCGGCCCGCACCTTCGCCGCCGCGTCCTCGCGCATGGGGCAGCCGAGGAAGACGGCGCCCGCGACATCGGCGGTCAGCAGGGCGGAGGTGCGCTCGGTCAGGTCGACGGCCTGGACGCGGCAGCCGGCGAGCGCGCCGCGCCCCCAGACCTCGTCGAACTCGGCGAGGGATTCGATCTCCCGGTCCTCGCCGGTCGGACGCGGGGCGGAGGCGGGTTCGTCAGTGGGCTGCATCCGCCCATACTAGGAGTCCCGTCTGAAGCGGCCCCGTGCGGGAACGCGGGTCCTTGGACGTCACGGATCACGGTGCGGCAGGGCATCGTGGCCCCGGGGGCGCGGCCGCCCGGCTCACTGCGTATTTTTGTACGGCCGTGAGCAGACGGTGAAGATTGTGGAAAGTCGGTTGGCGGCCCCGGCAGGCGCGTGTGCTGTCTGTCGGGGCGGTCCTTTGTCGTGGTATCCGAGCGAAAGAGGTCATCATGGCTGAGGCGGCGGTCGAGAAGGGGCGCTCGGTGCCACGATCGCGGTCCTCTCGTGGGGGCGGCGGGGTGGGCGAGCCGGAGCTGCGGCAGTTGCTGGCGGGACTCACGGCCGTACGGGACGGGGACTTCGGGACGAGGCTGCCGGACGAGGGCGACGGGCTGATCGGTGAGATCGCCGACGTCTTCAACGGCATGGTCGACCAGCTGTCGCTCTTCACCTCCGAGGTGACCCGCGTGGCCCGGGAGGTCGGCACCGAGGGGACCCTGGGCGGGCAGGCCATCGTGCCCGGTGTCTCCGGGACGTGGGCGGATCTCACCGATTCCGTGAACGCCATGGCGGGCAATCTGACGACCCAGGTCCGGGACATCGCCCAGGTGGCGACCGCGGTGGCCAAGGGCGACCTGTCGCAGAAGATCGACGTGGACGCCCGCGGGGAGATCCTGGAGCTGAAGGAGACCGTCAACACGATGGTCGACCAGCTCTCCGCCTTCGCCGACGAGGTCACGCGCGTCGCCCGCGAGGTCGGCAGCGAGGGCCGGCTGGGAGGCCAGGCGCAGGTGCCGGGCGTCGGCGGCGTCTGGCGGGACCTCACCGACTCGGTGAACCTGATGGCAGGCAACCTCACCGACCAGGTCCGTAACATCGCCCAGGTCACGACGGCCGTGGCCAAGGGCGACCTGTCGCAGAAGATCCAGGTCAACGCCCGCGGCGAGATCCTGGAATTGAAGGAGACCATCAACACGATGGTCGACCAGCTCTCGTCCTTCGCCGACGAGGTCACCCGCATGGCGCGTGACGTGGGCACCGAGGGCATCCTGGGCGGCCAGGCCGACGTCAAGGGCGTCTCGGGCACCTGGCGGGACCTGACCGACTCGGTCAACAGCATGGCGGGCAACCTGACGGCCCAGGTGCGCTCGATCGCCCAGGTGGCGACCGCGGTGGCCGGGGGCGACCTGTCGCAGAAGATCAAGGTCAACGCCCGCGGGGAGATCCTGGAGCTGAAGGAGACCATCAACACGATGGTCGACCAGCTCTCCGCCTTCGCCGACGAGGTGACGCGCGTGGCGCGCGAGGTCGGTACCGAGGGCAACCTCGGCGGCCAGGCGACCGTCCGCGGGGTCTCCGGCACGTGGAAGGACCTGACCGACAACGTCAACGTGATGGCGTCGAACCTGACGGGCCAGGTGCGCTCCATCGCCCAGGTCGCCACGGCGGTGGCGCGGGGTGACCTCTCGCAGAAGATCACCGTCGAGGCGAAGGGCGAGGTCGCCGCGCTCGCCGGGGGCATCAACACCATGGTCGACACGCTCTCGGCCTTCGCCGACGAGGTGACGCGCGTGGCGCGCGAGGTCGGCACGGAGGGCCAGCTCGGCGGTCAGGCCCGCGTCCCCAATGTCGCGGGTACCTGGAAGGACCTCACCGACAACGTCAACTCGATGGCGAACAACCTGACCAACCAGGTGCGCAACATCGCGCTTGTCACCACCGCGGTGGCCAACGGCGACCTGTCGAAGAAGATCGACGTGGACGCCCGCGGCGAGATCCTGGAGCTGAAGACGACCATCAACACGATGGTCGACCAGCTCTCGGCGTTCGCCGCCGAGGTGACGCGTGTGGCGCGCGAGGTCGGCAGTGAGGGCAGACTGGGCGGCCAGGCCGAGGTCGAGGGAGTGTCGGGCACCTGGAAGCGCCTGACCGAGAACGTGAACGAACTGGCAGGCAACCTCACCCGGCAGGTACGCGCCATCGCCGAGGTGACGAGCGCGGTGGCCGAGGGCGATCTGACGCGTTCCATCACCGTCGACGCCTCCGGCGAGGTCGCCGAACTCAAGGACAACATCAACGCCATGGTCGAGTCGCTGCGCGAGACGACCATGGCCAACCAGGAACAGGACTGGCTCAAGTCCAACATCGCCCGCATCTCCGGGCTGATGCAGGGACACCGGGACCTCGCCGTCGTCGCCGAGCTGGTGATGGACGAGCTGGCCCCGCTCGTGGGCGCCCAGTACGGAGCCTTCTACCTCGTCGAGGAGGCGTCCGGGTCCGCCGAGCTGGCTCTGGTCGGGTCCTACGGCCGCCCCATCGACAGCGTCGGCCGCCGGCGCTTCCGGCTCGGGGAGTCCCTGGTGGGGCAGGCGGCGCGCAGCAGGCGGCCCATCGCCGTCAACCACCTTCCGGCGGACTACGTCAGCATCTCGTCCGGGCTCGGCCAGGCCGCGCCGGGCAGCTTGATGGTCGTACCGATCCTCGTCGAGGACCAGGTCCTCGGCGTCATCGAGCTGGCGTCGTTCGAGCAGTTCACCCCCGTACACCGGGACTTCCTCGAACAGCTGATGGAGACGCTGGGGGTGAACGTCAACACCATCGTCGCCAACGCGCGCACCGACGAGCTCCTCGAGGAGTCGCAGCGGCTGACGGCTGAACTCCAGGAGCGCTCGGCGGAGTTGCAGGTCCAGCAGGACGAACTCCAGCGCTCCAACGCCGAACTGGAGGAGAAGGCGGCACTGCTCGCGGCCCAGAACCGCGACATCGAGACGAAGAACCTGGAGATCGAGCAGGCCCGCCAGGAACTGGAGGCGCGGGCGCAGCAGCTCTCCCTCACCTCCAAGTACAAGTCGGAGTTCCTGGCCAACATGAGCCATGAGCTGCGCACCCCGCTGAACAGCCTGCTCATCCTCGCTCAGCTGCTCGCGCAGAACCCGACCCGCAACCTGACCGCGAAGCAGGTCGAGTACGCGGGCATCATCCACTCGGCCGGCTCCGACCTGCTCCAGCTCATCAATGACATCCTCGACCTCTCCAAGGTCGAGGCGGGCAAGATGGACATCAACCCCGAGCAGGTGGCGCTGCACAAGCTGCTGGACTACGTCGAGGCGACCTTCCGGCCCATGACGACCCAGAAGAACCTCGACTTCACCATCAGCACCGCCCCCGACGTGCCGTCCGACCTGCGCACCGACGACTCGCGGCTGCGGCAGGTCCTGCGCAACCTGCTCTCCAACGCGGTCAAGTTCACCGAGCGCGGCAGCGTCGAACTCCGCATCGAAAGGGCCGGGGACAGCGAGGTGCCGACCTCCGTCCGGCGTGGCGAGGCGATGCTGGCCTTCCGGGTGAAGGACACCGGCATCGGCATCGCTGAGCATCAGCTCGAAGCCATCTTCGGCGCGTTCCAGCAGGCCGACGGCACCACGAGCCGCAAGTACGGCGGAACCGGCCTCGGCCTCTCCATCAGCCGGGAGATCGCCCACCTCCTGGGCGGCGTGGTCGTCGCCGCGAGCACGCCGGGGCAGGGCAGTACGTTCACCCTCTACCTGCCCGTGACCCGCGCCGAGTGGGAGACCGCGGCCGAGGCCGCGCCGATCACCCGGGCGGCGCCCGTCCGCGCGGTGGACGCGGGGCAGGACGCCCAGACCGCCCCGGAGCCCCGCCGCAAGCGCCGGCTGCTCGTGGTCGAGGGGCGGGCGCGTGGCCTGCTGTCCCTGGTCGCCGAGAGCGCTGTCGCCGACCTCTCCGGCAGCCAGGAGCTCTCAGCTAAGTCGGCGGAAGCGGGCATCGAGGTGATCACCGCGGTCGGCGCGGTGGAGGCGGCCGAGAGCCTCGCCGCGGGCGCCTGCCACTGCGTCGTCCTCGAACTGGACATGCCCAAGGATGAGGCGCTGCGGTTCCTGGACGCGATGGACGGCGACACCGCGGTGACCTCGGTGCCCGTGCTCGCGCACAACAGCCGCCGCCTGGACCCGGCACACGAGCAGCGGCTCCAGTCCCGTTCGCACGCGCGCCCCCTGGAGCTGATCTCCAGCCTGGACGAGCTGCGCGAGCGCATCGCGCTGCACCTCTCCGCCGAGCAGCCCGGGGACGTGGTCCCGCTGGTGCGGGGGAAGGAGATCGGCGAGCCGCTCCCGGCGGCCGTCGGCGGCGGCCTCTCCGGGCGTGTGGTGCTGGTCGTGGACGACGACGCCCGCAATCTGTACGCCATCAGCGGCATCCTGGAGATGCACGGCATCCAGGTGCTGCACGCCGAGAACGGCCGCAAGGGCATCGAGACCCTGCGCAGGAACCCGGAGATCGACCTGGTCCTGATGGACGTGATGATGCCCGAGATGGACGGGTACGCGGCGACCACGGAGATCAGGCAGGACCCGGCCTACGCGGCGCTGCCCATCATCGCCGTGACGGCGAAGGCCATGCCGGGCGACCGGGAGAAGAGCTTGGCCTCCGGGGCCAGTGACTACGTCACCAAGCCCGTCGACGCCAATGACCTCATCGCCTGTATCGGGCGCTGGCTCGGTGAGGAGCCGTCGGCGCGATGACCACCTCCCAACCCCTTGAGGGCTCCGCCGCCTCGCCGGACCCCCACGTACCCGAACCCCGCGCGGAGAGCACCGACGTGGGCAGGCTCGCGGCGACGGTGGAGCGGCTGCGCGGCGAGATCGCCGCCGCGCAGGCGGCGGCCGACGGCCGCGCCCTGATCGAACTCGCCAAGGGCGTGCTGATCGAGCGGCTGCGGTGCGGACCCACCATGGCCGCGCAGCAACTGGCCTCGCTGGCCGAGGAGGCGGGCGTCACCCAGCTCGAACTGGCCGCGGACATCGTCAACCAGTCGTCCCAGGACCAGCTCACCGAACTCGCCAGCGAGTTCGCGAGCCGGGCCAACGACGATCCGCCCCCGGAGCAGGCCGAACCCTCCATCGGTGTCCGCCTGCGGACGGCGGAGAGCGGCGCCCTCGCCGCGGGCGACACCCAGGCGGCCGCCTCCTCGCTCCTGGCACACGCCCTGGCCCCGCTGGGCGCCGTCGCCGTCGCCGTGTGGAGCGCGGGCGCCGACGCGTCGCTGGCCCTCGCGGGGCACGCGGGCTTCAGCGAGGGCGAGGCCGACCGCTGGCGTTACGTGCCCCCGGGCGTCTCCACCCTGGCCCGCCGTGCGCTGATGGAGCGCCAGCACGTGCACATCACGGACATGTCCGCGGAGGGGCTGCCGTCCATCGGCCGGGGACGTCACCCCCGCGGCGGGCGCATCGCGCTCCCGGTGGGCACCGGCGGCCGGGTCAACGGCGTCCTGGAGATCTGCTGGCCGGATCCGCTGGAGCCGCAGCCCCCGCAGATCCTCCGCCAGCTCGACGCGCTGGCGGAGCTGTGCGCCCACACTCTGGAGAGCCGCCCGGACGTGACGGCCCCGCCCTCGGCGGAGACATGGGTGCCCAGGCCCGACCTCTCCGAACTGGTGGAGCTGGCGGAGGGCCTGTACGACCCCGCCCTGGTCCTGGTGCCGTACGTGGGCCCGGACGGGCAGCTGACGGACTTCCGTGTCCACCACGTCAACAGCAGCTTCGTCGACCCCGCGGGCCGTCCGCGCAGCGCCGTGAACGGGGCGCTGCTGCTGGAGGCCTATCCGATGGCCGTCGGCGACAGCGAACTGTACGAGAAGATCGAGCGGGTGTACGCGACCGGTGAGCCGTTCCGTACCCGCCGGATGACCCTGACCGCGCTGGTCGGCCAGGTCTCCCTCGCCGCGGTCGCCGATGTCAGCATCAGCCGCCACGGGAGCTGCGTGCTGCTCATCTGGCGCATAGAGGACGAGGCGGCCCGGCTCGCCCATCTCCTGCAGCACGCCCAGCGCCTGGGGCGGATCGGTGGTTTCGAGGAGAACGTCGTCACGGGCGAAGTCACCTGGAACGATCAGCTGTTCGACCTGTACGGCCGGCCGCACGACGCGCATCCCGTGCCCCTGGAAGCGCTGACGTCGTACGCCCATGTCGACGACGCCACCACCATCCGCCGCTTCCTGCGCGCCGTGCTCCACCACCGCAGATCGTCCTCGGCCGCCTTCCGCCTCGAACGGCCCGACGGCGTCACCCGGCACATGCGGGTGATCGCCGAACCCGTCCTCGACGCCGACGGCAGACTGCTCTCCGTACGAGGCGCCTACCAGGACATCTCTTCCCAGCACTGGACCGAGGTGGCGCTTGCGGCCACCCGCGACCAGCTGGCGCACACCGAGCAGCAGGCCGCCGAGAGCGACCGGCTGACCCTCCAGTTGCAGCACGCGATCATGCCTCCCACCCAGGCGCCGCTGAGCAGTCCGGGCCTGCAGATCGCCGTGCGGTACCGGCCCGCTGAGTCGGAATCCATGGTCGGCGGGGACTGGTACGACGCGGTGACCCTGCCCTCGAAGCAGATCATGCTGTGCGTGGGCGACGTGGCCGGACACGGGATCGAGGCCGCCACCAGCATGGTGGTCCTGCGCAACGCCATGCGGGGCCTGGCCGTCACAGGGGCCGGACCCGGGCAACTGCTGTCCTGGCTGAACATCGTGGCCCACCACCTGACCGCCCACGTCACCGCCACGGCCGTGTGCGGTCTGTACGACCCGGAGCGGCACACCCTGCGCTGGGCGCGGGCCGGGCACCTGCCGCCGGTGCTGCTGCGCGGACAGCAGGCGGCACCCCTGCCCGCGACCGGGGGCATCCTGCTGGGCGCCCTCGCCGACGCCGACTACGAGGAGCAGGAACTGAGTCTGGAGCCCGGCGACACCCTGCTGATGTACACCGACGGACTCGTCGAGCGCCGTGACGAGTCGGTCCAGGACTCCCTGGCCCGGCTGCTGACCTCGGCGGGCCCCCCGGCCGCGAACCTGGAGCAGCAGCTCGACAGGCTCCTGACGCACAGTGCCTCCGACACCGACGACGACACCTGCCTGATCGGTGTGCGGGTCACCTGAGCCGCCCGGACAGGGGCGGGCCCCGGCCGACCGACCCTTGGTTCGGGCCGGCCGGGGGCACCAGGGATAATGGGCATACTGGGCACGATGTCCTGGAGGAAAGCGGGAGGACGATGTGAACGACCCGCATGAGGGGAATGCGAGGGCGGATGAAGCGGCGCCTGGGAGCGAGCAGCTGAGAATCTGCCCTCTGACCGACCGAGTCGGCGTGGAGGTGGCCGGCGAGGTGTGTCTGCCCACACACACGGTGTGGGAGCAGGCCTTGGAGCGGGTGGCCCAGCGGCACCACGGCTCGTATCACTTCGATCTTTCGGCACTGACTTTCATCGACATGGCTGGAGCCACCGCCCTGGCCGTGACCGCCCAGAGTCTGCACGGCGAGCAGCGGCTCGTGCTGGAGAGCCCGCCGCCCGCCCTGAGCCGTCAGCTGGAGTTGTTCTGGCCTGATCTGTCTGCAATCGAGGTGGCCGTTTCATGAGTGCCATGACCGAGACCGAACCCTTCGTCCACCCGGCGCTGTTCTACCGAGGCGAGCGGGAGTACTTGGCGGGCACCGTGCCGTTCCTCCTCGAGGGTCTGGACGCGGGCGAGGCCGTGGCCGTGGCGGTCCCCGAGGCCAATCTGGAACTCATCCGCGGCGAGCTGGGGGCACGGGCCGCTCAGGTCAAGCTCCTCGACATGACGCAGGTAGGACGCAATCCGGGCCGGATCATCCCGCGGGTGCTGCGTGCCTTCGCCGACGCCCACCCCACCGGACGGGTGCGGATCATCGGCGAGCCCATCTGGGCCGGGCGCACCCCGACGGAGTACCCCGCCTGCGTACAGCACGAGGCGCTCATCAACCTGGCCTTCCAGGGCCGTGAGGTGACGATCCTCTGCCCCTATGACGCGGTGAGCCTGGAGGAGACGGTCCTCGCCGACGCCTACGCCACGCACCCCACGATCATCGAGGCCGGTACGGAGGGCACCAGCGCTGCCTACGCCCCCGAAGCGGTGATCTCGCGTTACAACGAGCCTCTGAGAGCACCCGATGACGTGCCGCAGATGCGCTACGCGGCGCAGACGCTGCCCGACGTACGGCACTACGCCACCCGCCGCGCGGCCGCGCTCGGCATGCACGAGTCCCGGTTGCAGGACTTCGCCCTCGCCGTGGCCGAGCTGACGACCAACAGCGTGGTGCACGGGCAGGGCTCCGGTGAGCTGCGGGTCTGGCTCCAGGACGGCTCCGTCGTCTGCGAGGTGCGTGACGCCGGGCTCCTCGCCGACCCGCTCGCGGGCCGCCGCCCGCCGCCCCCGGAGCAGCGCGGAGGGCGGGGACTGCTGATGGTGCACGTGCTCGCGGACCTGGTCCGGATCCACACCGCCCCGGGCGAGGGCACGACCATCCACGGTTACTTTCACTGCTGACCGCTGTCGCCGCGTCCGGCGCGGGCTGCCACAGGGCACCCGCGCCGGGCCCGGCCCCGGACCTCAGCTCTGGACCTCGGCCCTGGACCTCAGCCCTGGACCTCGGAGGGGTCCATCCACATGAACTCCCAGGTGTGGCCGTCCAGGTCGTCGAAGGAGCGGCCGTACATCGTGCCGTAGTCCTGGACCTTGCCGGGCGTGGCACCGGCGGCGATCGCCTTGTCGACGATCTCGTCGACCTTCTCGCGGCTCTCGGCGCTCAGACACAGCAGCGCCTCGCTGGTCTTCGTGGAGTCCGCGATCTCCTTCTCCGTGAAGTCCGCGTAGCGCCGCTTGCCCAGCATCATCGCGACGATGGTGTCGCTGATGACCACGCAGGCGCAATCGTCCGAGGAGAACTGCGGGTTGAGGGTGTAGCCGAGCCCGGTGAAGAACTTCTTCGTCGCGTCGACGTCGTTCACGGCGAGGTTCACGAAGATCATCTGCTGGTACATGAGCGTCTCTCCCAGTGCGAGTGTGCGGGTGCCGTAGGCGTCTGCCGTACGCGTCTGCCGTACGCGTCTGCCGTACGCAGGGTTAGACGTGTGTTCGACCCCGGACTCATCGCTCGCCGCGATTTTTTTCCTACGCGTTCTCAGCGTCCCAGTGGCAGCGCGGCCAGCTCGGCGACGAGCCAGGTCAGCGGGGCGAACACGGTGGTGAGCGCGCCCGCCCGCAGTGCCGCCGAGCCGCGGAGCATCGTCGCGGGCGCCCCGAGCCGCAGCAGCGCCGCCGTCGTGTCCGCGCGGGACTGGCGGGCCTCGACGGCCGCCGTGGCGAGCGTCAGCACGGCGCAGCCCGCGACGAGCAGCGCGCCGAGGGTGGTGAGCGGGCCGACGCCGGGGCGCGGGCCCGCGTAGAGGACGGCCGAGGCGTACGCGCCCGACGCGACCGCGCACACCACGCCGAGCGGCCGCCCGATGCGCCGCGCCTCCTCCTGGAGGACGCGCCCGGCGAGCAGCCGCACCGCGCCGGGCCGCGCGGCCTGGAGCACGCGGCCGCACAGGTAGGTGAGGCCGGGGCCCGCGAGCGCGAGGCCGAGCGCGGTCAGCGCCCATCCGGCGAGGATGCCCGCGGGGTTGCCGTCGGCCCCGCCCGGCATCGGGAGGCCGCCGCCGGGCCCGCCGCCCCGGCCGCTCGCGTACGTCTCCACGGCGAGGCCCGCCGCGAGCAGCGCGACGCCCCAGGGCAGGCCGCTCGGCGCCGGGGCCGGTGCGGCGGGCTCCTCGACGCCGCCCGCCTTGGCGGAGCGCGGCCGCAGCGCCGCGGCGCTCGTGGCCGAGGCGGCGAGCGGGACCACGGTGAGCAGGGTCAGCGCGGCGGCGAGCGGCAACGGCCGTTCCGCGGCCAGGAGTTCGGCGGCCGCCCCGTCGAAGGGCAGGCCGGACAGGTCGCCGCGCAGGTGCAGGAAGACGAGCAGCGCCACCATGGAGCCGAGGGCGCAGGCCACGGCCGTGGAGATCGCGGCGAGCACCCTCAGCCGGGCCGGGCCGAGACCGACGGCGGAGAGCCCGGCGCGCGGCCGGGTGCCGGGGTCGGTGCGGGCCACGGCGACGGCGAAGTACACGGTCGCGGCGATCGGCGCGACGCACCAGGCGAGCCGCAGCACGGAACCGGCTCCGGGGTGCTCCATCGCGTACGCCAGGGTGCACAGCAGCAGGAATCCCGTACCCGCGGCCGCGGCGGCGACGAGCAGCCGCCGCAGCTGGACGAGCGGGTGCGCCCCGCGGGCTAGACGGAGAGCGAGCACGCGGCCCGGCCTTCCGCGTCGGAGGGGCCGGGGCCTGCGCCGGGTCCCGCGCCGGGGGCGGTCCCTGCCTCGGAAGCGCGCGCGGCGCCCGCCGCGGGTCCCGGACCTGGCGGGGCGTCCGTGTCCGGCAGGTGCACCGTCTTGACCCGCCGCCCGTCCAGGAGGGTGACCGCGCGGTCGGCGAGGGCGGCCAGCTCCGGGTCGTGCGTGGCGAGGACGACCGTGATGCCGTGGGAGCGGGCCGCGGTCGTCAGGGTGCGCAGGACGTGGGCGCGGTCGGCGCGGTGCAGGGGCGCGGTCGGCTCGTCGGCGAAGATCACCGATGGCGTGGTGACCAGCGCGCGGGCGACGGCGACGCGCTGGCGCTCGGCCTGGAGGAGGGCGTGCGGGCGCTTGCGGGCGCAGCCGCCGATGTCGAGGCGCTCCAGCCACTCCTGGGCGGCGGGCTTGGCGCTCCGGTGCGAGCCGCCGCGCAGCATCAGCGGCAGGGCGACGTTCTCCCAGGCGGTCAGCTCGGGCACCAGGTGCGGCTCGGGGTCGATCCAGCCGAACCGGTCGCGGCGCAGGCGCTCCCGGACGAGCGGGCCCATCGTGTGGACGGGGGAGCTGTTGAACCACACCTCGCCCTGCTGGGGCAGCAGCTGGCCCGACAGGCACCGCAGGAGAGTCGTCTTGCCGCTGCCGCGCGGGCCGCTGACGGCGAGGATCTCGCCCTCGCGGACACCGAGCGAGACGCCGGTGAGGGCGGGGGAGCCGTTGTGTGTGACATGCAGTGCGCGTGCCCACAGCACGTCGTTGTCCGGCGGGGCCACCATGGCGTACACCTCGGTTCAGATCAGTTTGCCTCCCCCGTACGGGGGAACGAAGGCGGGGCCGATCGGTCACTGGGCACGCTAGGGATTCGGGCGGACCTGCCCGGAAACGACGCGGCCCTGGGGCGCCCGTTCTCACTCGAACGGGCGCCCCAGGGCCGGTGCTGATCGGACGATCACCTCAGGTGATCACCGGTCAGAGCTTCGTCCAGGCCTCCGTGAGGACGTGCCGCAGGATGCCCTCGATCTCGTCGAAGGTCTCCTGGGTGGAGATCAGCGGCGGGGCGAGCTGGACGACCGGGTCGCCTCGGTCGTCGGCGCGGCAGTACAGGCCGTTGTCGTAGAGCGCCTTCGAGAGGAAGCCGTACAGGACGCGCTCGGTCTCCTCGTCGTTGAAGGTCTCCTTGGTGGCCTTGTCCTTCACCAGCTCGATGCCGTAGAAGAAGCCGTTGCCGCGGACGTCGCCGACGATCGGCAGGTCGTGCAGCTTGCGCAGGGTCTGGTAGAACGCGTCCTCGTTGTCGAGGACGTGCTGGTTGAGACCCTCCTTCTCGAAGATGTCGAGGTTGGCGATGCCGACCGCGGCCGAGACCGGGTGGCCGCCGAAGGTGTAGCCGTGCAGGAAGGTGTTGTCGCCCTTGTAGAACGGCTCGGCGAGCCTGTCCGAGATGATGCAGGCGCCGATCGGGGAGTAGCCCGAGGTCATGCCCTTGGCGCAGGTGATCATGTCCGGGACGTAGTCGAACTTGTCACAGGCGAACATCGTGCCGAGGCGGCCGAACGAGCAGATGACCTCGTCCGAGACGAGCAGCACGTCGTACTTGTCGCAGATCTCGCGCACCCGCTGGAAGTAGCCGGGCGGGGGCGGGAAGCAGCCACCGGCGTTCTGCACCGGCTCCAGGAAGACGGCGGCGACCGTCTCGGGGCCCTCGAAGAGGATCTCCTGCTCGATCTGGTCGGCGGCCCAGCGGCCGAAGGCCACCGGGTCGTCGCCGTGGATCGGGGCGCGGTAGATGTTCGTGTTCGGCACCTTGTGCGCGCCCGGGACGAGCGGCTCGAAGGGGGCCTTGAGGGCCGGCAGGCCGGTGATGGACAGGGCGCCCTGCGGGGTGCCGTGGTAGGCGACCGCGCGGGAGATGACCTTGTACTTCGTGTGGTTGCCGGTGAGCTTGTGGTACTGCTTCGCCAGCTTCCACGCGGTCTCGACGGCCTCGCCGCCACCGGTGGTGAAGAAGACCTTGTTGAGGTCGCCCGGCGCGTAGTTCGCGAGGCGCTCGGCCAGCTCGACGGCCTTGGGGTGGGCGTAGCTCCACACCGGGAAGAAGGCCAGCTCCTGCGCCTGCTTGTAGGCGGTCTCGGCCAGCTCGTGACGGCCGTGGCCGGCGTTGACGACGAAGAGGCCGGACAGACCGTCCAGGTACTTCTTGCCCTTGTCGTCGTAGATGTAGGTGCCCTCGCCACGCACGATGGTGGGCACGGGTGCGTTCTCGTAGTCCGACATGCGGGTGAAATGCATCCACAGGTGGTCGTACGCGGTCTGGCTGAGGTCCTTGCTCACGGCTATCGGGTTCCCCACATATAGGTCTGCTTCTTGAGCTTGAGGTAGACGAAGCTCTCGGTGGAGCGCACGCCGGGGAGGGCGCGGATGCGCTTGTTGATGACTTCCAGGAGGTGGTCGTCGTCCTCGCAGACGATCTCCGCCAGGAGGTCGTACGAGCCCGCGGTCATGACCACGTACTCGGCTTCCGGCATGGCCGTCAGCGCGTCCGCCACGGGGTCCAGGTCGCCCTCGACGGTGATGCCGACCATCGCCTGCCTGCGGAAGCCCACGGTGAGCGGGTCCGTGACGGCGACGATCTGCATCACGCCCTGGTCGAGCAGCTTCTGGACCCGCTGGCGCACGGCCGCCTCGGAGAGGCCCACGGCCTTGCCGATGGCGGCGTACGGACGGCGTCCGTCCTCCTGAAGCTGCTCGATGATCGCCAGGGAGACGGCGTCCACGGGCGGGGTGCCGTTCCCATTGCCGCTTCCGCCCGGGTTGCCGGTGCGGGAGCCGCGAGGGCTGCTGGGGTCTGCGCTGCGACTTGCCACGACTTCACTCTGCACGACGTCTCGTCACTTCCGCAAGGCCAGATCGATGAATTTCGTTGTCTGGGACTTCGATCGTCACGGATTCCGCAGTTCTGGGCCGCTGGGTATGTTGAAAGCGTCGGTATAGCGACTACTGTGGGTGTCTCATCCACTGGACATCTGACTGGAGGGCCGGAAGTGAGCACCGAGCTGCGCCGTCTGCGCAACTACATCAACGGAGAATTCCGGGACGCGGCCGACGGACGGACCACCGAGGTGATCAATCCGGCGACCGGCGAGGCCTACGCCACCGCGCCGCTGTCGGGCCAGGCCGACGTCGACGCCGCGATGAAGGCCGCGGCGGACGCGTTCCCCGCCTGGCGCGACCAGACGCCCGCCGAGCGGCAGAAGGCACTGCTGAAGATCGCCGACGCGTTCGAGGAGCGCGCCGAGGAGCTGATCGCCGCCGAGGTCGAGAACACGGGCAAGCCGATCGGACTCACGCGGTCCGAGGAGATCCCGCCGATGGTCGACCAGATCCGCTTCTTCGCGGGCGCGGCCCGGATGCTGGAAGGGCGCGCCGCCGGCGAGTACATGGAGGGTCTGACCTCCATCATCCGCCGCGAGCCGATCGGCGTCTGCGCGCAGGTCGCGCCGTGGAACTACCCCATGATGATGGGCGTATGGAAGTTCGCCCCGGCGCTCGCGGCCGGTAACACGGTCGTGCTGAAGCCGTCCGACACCACGCCCGCCTCGACCGTCCTGATGGCCGAGATCATCGGCTCCATCGTGCCGCCCGGCGTCTTCAACGTCGTCACCGGCGACCGCGACACCGGCCGCGCCATGGTCGAGCACCCGACCCCCGCGATGGCCTCCATCACCGGCTCCGTGCGCGCCGGCATGCAGGTCGCCGAGTCCGCCTCCAAGGACCTCAAGCGGGTCCACCTGGAGCTGGGCGGCAAGGCGCCCGTCGTGGTGTTCGAGGACACCGACATCGCCAAGGCCGTCGAGGACATCTCGGTGGCGGGCTTCTTCAACGCGGGCCAGGACTGTACGGCCGCCACGCGCGTGCTCGTCCACGAGTCCATCCACGACGAGTTCGTGACGGCGCTCGCCAAGGCCGCCGCCGACACGAAGACCGGCCAGCCGGACGACGAGGACGTGCTGTACGGCCCGCTCAACAACGCCAACCAGCTGAAGCAGGTCTCCGGCTTCATCGAGCGGCTGCCCGCGCACGCGCGCGTGGAGGCCGGTGGCCAGCGGGTCGGCGAGAAGGGCTACTTCTTCGCGCCGACCGTCGTCTCGGGCCTCAAGCAGGACGACGAGATCATCCAGAACGAGGTCTTCGGGCCCGTCATCACCGTGCAGTCCTTCACGGACGAGGCGCAGGCCGTGGAGTACGCCAACGGCGTCGACTACGCGCTGGCGTCCTCCGTGTGGACCAAGGACCACGCGCGGGCGATGCGGATGTCCAAGGTGCTGGACTTCGGGTGCGTCTGGATCAACACGCACATTCCTCTCGTTGCCGAGATGCCTCACGGTGGGTTCAAGAAGTCGGGGTACGGCAAGGATCTCTCGGCTTATGGGTTCGATGACTACACGCGCATCAAGCATGTGATGACGTCCATCGAGGGTTAGTCTCCGCGGGTGTGTGGGGGCTGGTCGCGCAGTTCCCCGCGCCCCTTCGGGCGCCTCCTGCCGCCCGGTGATTAATCGTGTGACCGTTTCGCCGCCCCCGCGTACCTTTGAGTGCGCGGGGGCGGCTTCGTGGTGTGCTTCCTTCTTTTTTCTTCTGCAAAAAGAGCCGTAGCGCACCCACTCCCCGTCCCCGCCTCTTCTGCCGCACGGGGGTGGGACCTGATGACGACCGCCGACGACCTCGCCGGGCTGCTGCTGCGCCGTCGGCAGAGCGTGTACGTGCCCTCCGGGCCCGGGCGGTCCGCCGGGACCGACGCCGCGCTCGTCGTCCTCGAAGCCGAACTCGGCGACCGCGGGCACCTGTTGACCGCCCCGCTGCGCCGCGCGCTGGCCTCGCTGACCGTGGCGGACCTCACCGTGGCCGGACGCGAGCTGCTCGCCGGCGTCGACGCCCTGATGGGCTCCGACCGCAGGCACACCCCGCTCTTCGCCCGCTTCTCCGACGTCCCGTACCAGCACGCCCACGAGCGGTTCACCTCCCTCGTCGTCGCGCACCTCACCGCCCAGCCGCACCAGCCCTGCATGAACTGCGCGGGTACCAAGTCGCGGGTGCGCGCGCTCATGCCCTGCGCGCACCTGCTGTGCGACGACTGCCACCGCAAGGAGCAGGACTGGGGCTGCTGCGACGACTGCTGCGTCTGGTACGCCTGCCAGATCTGCGAGAAGCGTTACGAGACCGACGGCCCCCTCGACCCCTGGCTCGACACCGGCGCCGGTCTCGGCGGCGACGGAGGCCCGGTCCTGCGCGCCCTGCGCCTCGGCGCGCCCGGTGACGCTGCCGCCGAACTCGCCGCCCTGCTCGCCCGTCGTACGCCCCTGAACCCCCAGGACCACGACGACCTGGTGCTGCTCCTCGCGCACGCGGACCCGGCGGACGCCGCCGGCTGGCTGCCCGAGGCCATCGCGCTGCGCGAGAGCAAGGCGCTCGCCCTCGCCCCGCTCCTGGACCACCCCGGGACACGAGCGCTCGTCGGGCGGTACGCGGACACCGCCACGGACGTCCTGCGGATCCTCGCCGTACGGTCCGGCGGCGACCCCGACCTGCTCGAACCGCCGCGCCTGCGGAGCCTTCCCCGACCCGTGCGACGCGAACTGCTCGCGCTGCTCGACGGGTTCGACTTCCGGCGCCTCACCGAGGACATGGCCCGCCACCCGCGCGCGTGGAAGCGGGTCGGCGAAATCCTGCACCCCTTCGAGGCCGCCCACCGGCACGCGCGCGTAGCGCTCGCCTTCGCGGTGCTGCGCGGCACCCGACTCGGCGACGGCGCGCTCGGCGAGGTGCTGCTCACCGAGGCCGCCCGGCACGACGGCGTCCGGCTCGTCGGCGACCGGCTGCGCTCGGTCACCTGGCAGAGCCGTGTCGAGGCGGCCCTCGGGCGCTGGGACGTCACGGCCGCGGCCGGCCTGCTCCGCGAGCGCCCCGGTGAACTCCTGCGCCGACTCGACCTGTTGCTCGCCCGCTCCGGCGCCGCCACGCTCCCGGAACCGATCGGCGAGGCGCTCGCACACGCCCTGCCGCGTACCGCCCCCGGCCCGCTGCTCGGGGCGTACGGACAGCTGAGGATCCGGACCGCCCCCGGGCACCGCCGCGTGTTCTTCCCGCGCGGGCGGGTCACCAAGGCCTTCGCCGTGCCGGACCACCGGCCGCCGCTTCCGCCCTTGGCCGCCGGACGCGCCGGTGAGCTGATCGAGGCCGAGGCGGTCCGCCGACTCGCCGCGCGCGAGGGGGAGCGGTACGACCTGGCCGTCCTGGACGCCTCCCTCGCCGACCTGCCCGTGCCGTTCGCCGAGCGCGCCTCGGCGGCCTCCCTGGTCGCGGTCCCGCGCGGCAGCTCGCTGCCCATGCCCGCGGACAGCGAGAACGTGCGGCTCTTCCTGCACTGGCTCCAGCCCAAGGGCGTACGCGTCGACCTCGACCTGTCCGTCGCGCTCTACGACGACCAGTGGCGGTTCATCGGCCTGTGCGACTACACCCACCTCGCCTACGCGGGCGGCGCCGCCCGGCACTCCGGCGACCTGACGTCCGCGCCCGCCCCGCACGGCGCCACCGAGTACCTGGACCTCGATCTGCCGCGGCTCGCCAACTGCGGGGTGCGCTTCGTCGTCCCCGCCGTCCTGTCGTACAACGACGTGCCCTTCGACGAACTCCCCGACGCCTTCGCGGGGTTCATGGCGGTCGAGGACACGATCCGGGCCGTCTACGACCCGCGGACCGTGCGCCAGCGCTTCGACCTCGCGGGCGACGCGAAGCTGCGCGTGCCGATGATCGTCGACCTGCGGACACGGCAGGCCTGGTGGGCGGATGTCACCCTCGCCACGCACGGCGTCGGCCACGACGTGTGGCGCTACCGCGAGCAGCTCCGGCGCCTCGGCAACGACCTGCTCGACACGTTCCTGCCGCGCGGCCGGGCCACCCTGTGGGACCTGGCGTGCTGGACGGCCGCGGCCCGCACCGACGGCGAGGTGTACGTGCGCGGGCGCGGGCACGTCCTGTGGGGCTACCGCCGCGCCCCGGACGAGCCGCGCGCCGACTTCGCCCTGCGCGTCCGTGACGGCTGGGAGCCGGACGCGCTCCGCGCCGAGCCGGACCTGGCGGGGCGCCGGGCCCTACTGGCGCTTGTGCACGGCGAGTTGGCGGCGGCGGGCGACGCCGCGTCCGGCACGGTGTACCGCCTCTACCCGGGGCCGGTCGACGCCGCTCCGCTGGAGCGGATCACGGCGGGGGACCTCGCGGGGTGGCTGGAGCCCGCCGCCTGAGCGGGGGATGATCGACAAGGTGTCGGTTCCACGAGGCGGGGCTCGACGCTGCGTCCATTGCCGCGCCGCCGGGCGTAGGCGCATGCTGCCGGGGTGCGAGCGAACCCCATGGCGTCCTCAGCCTCCTCCGTGTCCCGCCGGTCCCTGCTCCGTGGCCTCGGCGGGGGCGTGGCCGTCGGTGCGCTCGCCGGGTGCGGTGTGCCCGCCGCGTACATCGCGCCGGACGAGCGCTCCGCGGGCGACCGCTCGGCGAAGGACGGGACGCTGGCCTTCGCGAACTGGCCGCTGTACATCGACACGGACGACAAGGACGAGACGAGGCGGCCCTCGCTGCTCGCCTTCGAGAAGCGGACCGGGATCGACGTCCGCTACACGGAGGAGATCAACGACAACGACGAGTTCTTCGGCAAGATAAGCCCCTCCCTGATGAACCATCAGGAGACCGGCCGGGACCTCATCGTCATCAGCGACTGGATGTGCGCCCGCTTCGTACGCCTCGGCTGGGTCCAGGAGATGGACCGCGCGCGCCAGCCCAACGTCACCAAGTACCTGGACCCGCTGCTGCGTTCGCCGCACTTCGACCCGGGCCGCAAGTTCACCGTCCCCTGGCAGTCGGGCATCACCGGCATCGCGTACAACAAGCGCAAGCTCGGCCGCGAGATCAAACACGTCTCCGATCTGTGGGCGGACGACCTCAAGGGCCGGGTCACGCTGCTCTCCGGGCTCGACGAGGCGTTCGCGCTGCTGCTCCAGGGCGACGGCGTGGACGTCACGAAGTGGACGGCGGACGACTTCCACCGGATGTGCGACAAGGTCGAGAAGCTGGTGGGCTCCCACCACATCCGCCGCTTCACCGGCAACGACTACATCAAGGACCTCTCCAGCGGCGACGTCCTGGCCTGCCAGGCCTACAGCGGTGACGTCATCCAGCTCCAGGCGGACGACCCGGACATCGAGTTCGTCGTCCCCGAGGAGGGCGCGGAGCTGTGGGCGGAGTCCCTGATGATCCCCAACCTGGCCCGCCACAAGCGCAACGCCGAGCGGCTCATCGACTACTACTACGACCCCGAGGTGGCCGCGGAACTGGCCGCGTGGGTCAACTACGTCTGCCCGGTCCCGGCCGCCCGTGACGTCCTCGCCTCCGCCAAGGACAAGGACCTTGCCGCACTCGCCGAGGACCCGCTGATCTTCCCGGACGACGCGATGCGCGAGCGGCTCGCGATCGCGCGGGACATCACGCCGAAGGAGCGGACGGAGTTCGCGAAGCGGTGGAACGCGTTGGCGGGGCTGTAGGGGCTACTGGGCCGCTCTGAAGCCCGCCGGGGTCATCCCGGTGCGCTGCTGGAAGAACTTCGAGAAGTTCGCCGAGTCCGCGAAGCCGACGGCCGCTCCGATGCGGCCCGCCGGGAGGTCGGTGTGGGCGAGGAGGCGCTTCGCCTCCAGGATCACGCGGCGGTCGATGAAGTCCTTCGGGGTCTGGCCGGTGGCCGCGCGCACCGCGCGGACGAGGGTGCGGCGCGAGTAACCCAGTTCGTCGGCGTACGCGCTGACGCTGTGGTTGGTCGTGAAGCCCTGCTCGACCGCGGCGCGGAACCGGGAGAACGCCGAGTCCGGCAGCGGGCTGCACTCGTCCGCCGCCGCCTGCGCCGAGACGTGCGCCACCCGCAGCATGAAGGCCGTCAGACAGTGCCGCAGCACCGACGTGTGCAGGCTCAGCGGCAGCGTCGCCGTGTCCAGGTACTCGCGCTGGAGCTGGGCCAACGAGGCTTCCAGCGCGGCGAGTTGGGCCTCGCCGGGGTGCAGGAGCGGCGGCCGGTCGTAGCGGTACAGGCCCGTCGCCTCCACGATCGCGCGCGGCAGGAAACCGGGCTGCATCGTGAGCGCCGTGCCGACGTAGCTGTCGGTCGCGGAGAAGCTGTGCACCTGCCCGGGGCGGATCCACAGGATGTCGCCGGCCCCGGCCTCGTACTCCGTGAAGTCCACCATGTGGCGGACCGGGCCCGCGCGGAAGAAGAGGAGCACGTGGAAGTCGATGCGGTGCACGCGCCGGGAGAGGCCGACGCCACCCGCCCAGGGGCCGTCCGTGCCCATCGGGCCGACCTGTATCCCGACCCCGGAGACGCTCGCGCTCGGGTCGAAGGGGTAGGTGCGGATGTGCTCCGCGGTGCCTTCGGGGGCGTCACGGGTGTGCTCCGCCGCACCCTCGCGGGTGTCACGGATGGGCCCCGCTCCGCCCGCATGGGCGCTCGGATGTGCGCCGGTCTGCTCGGTCATGCGTCTTCCCTGCGTCTTCCCTGCGTTTTTCTCCGCCCGAGCCGCTCCGCCCGCCGCGCCTGTCCCATTTTCACCGCACGCTGACACGGGCGCACCTTCCCCCGGAAAAGTATGACCTTTACGTTCGTAGGTGGCTGGACCTGGGTTTTTGGGTCCGGACCGCCGGTGCCTCTCGGCGCCACGGAAGTACCACGGATGCGAAGGAAGTCATACAGATGAGCACGCAGACACCGGACGCCCTCGGCCCCTTCGAGCGCCCCCTGGAGCGCCCCTTGGAGTGGACCGAACTCGACCGGCGTGCCGTCGACACCGCACGCCTCCTGGCGGCCGACGCCGTGCAGAAGGTCGGCAACGGACACCCCGGTACGGCCATGAGCCTGGCCCCGGCCGCCTACACCCTCTTCCAGAAGGCCATGCGGCACGACCCGGCCGACCCGGAGTGGACCGGCCGCGACCGTTTCGTCCTGTCGCCCGGCCACACCAGCCTCACCCTCTACACCCAGCTCTTCCTCTCCGGCTACGAGCTGGGCCTCGACGACCTGAAGGCGTTCCGCACGCAGGGCTCCAAGACGCCCGGCCACCCCGAGTACGGGCACACGGCGGGCGTGGAGACGACGACCGGGCCGCTCGGCCAGGGCGTCGCCAACGCCGTCGGCATGGCCATGGCCGCCCGCTACGAGCGCGGCCTCTTCGACCCCGAGGCCCCCGAGGGCACCAGCCCCTTCGACCACACCATCTGGGCGATCGTCTCCGACGGCGACCTGGAGGAGGGCGTCTCCGCCGAGGCCTCCTCGATGGCCGGACACCAGAAGCTCGGCAACCTCGTCTTCCTCTACGACGACAACCACATCTCCATCGAGGGCGACACCGGCACCGCGTTCTCCGAGGACGTCGCCAAGCGGTACGAGGCGTACGGCTGGCACGTGCAGCGCGTGGCTCCGCGGGCCGACGGCGACATCGACGTCCAGGCGCTGTACGAGGCCCTCGCCGCCGCCAGGGCCGAGACCGGACGGCCCTCGCTCGTCGTGATGCGCACGATCATCGCCTGGCCCGCCCCGAACGCGCGGAACACCGCGGGGTCGCACGGCTCCGCGCTCGGCGCCGACGAGGTCGCCGCCACCAAGCGCGTCCTCGGCTTCGACCCCGAGCAGTCGTTCGCCGTCGAGGACGAGGTCATCGCCCACACCCGCAAGGCCCTCGACCGCGGCGCCGAGGCGCACGCCGCCTGGGACAAGCGGCTCGCCGAGTGGCGCGCCGCCAACCCCGAGCGCGCCAAGCTGCTCGACCGTGTCGTCGCCGGCCGCCTCCCCGAGGGCTGGGAGCAGGCGCTGCCCGCCTTCGAGGCCGGTACGAAGCTCGCCACGCGCGCCGCGTCCGGCAAGGTCCTCCAGGCGCTCGGCCCGGTCATCCCCGAGCTGTGGGGCGGCTCCGCCGACCTCGCGGGCTCGAACAACACCACCATCGACAAGACGTCGTCGTTCCTGCCGAAGGGCAACCCGCTCCCGGAGGCCGACCCGTACGGCCGCACCATCCACTTCGGCATCCGCGAGTTCTCGATGGCCGCCGAGATGAACGGCATCGCGCTGCACGGCAACACCCGCATCTACGGCGGCACCTTCCTGGTCTTCTCCGACTACATGCGCAACGCCGTGCGGATGTCGGCCCTCATGCAGCTGCCCGTCACCTACGTGTGGACGCATGACTCCATCGGCCTCGGCGAGGACGGCCCGACCCACCAGCCCGTCGAGCACCTCGCGTCCCTGCGCGCGATCCCCGGTCTGAACGTGGTCCGGCCCGCCGACGCCAACGAGACCGCCATCGCCTGGCGCGAGATCCTGCGCCGCGGCTCGGAGAAGCCCGCCCCGCACGGCCTGGCGCTGACCCGGCAGGGCGTGCCGACGTACGAGGCCAACGAGGAAGCCGCCAAGGGCGGTTACGTTTTGGCCGAGGCGTCCAAGGGCACCCCGGATGTCGTGCTGATCGCCACCGGTTCCGAAGTGCACCTCGCCGTCGAGGCGCGGGAGCGCCTTGAGGCCGACGGGATCGCCACGCGCGTCGTGTCGATGCCGTCCGTCGAGTGGTTCGAGGAGCAGCCGCGGGAGTACCGCGACAGCGTCCTGCCGCCCGCCGTCAAGGCCCGCGTCGCCGTCGAGGCCGGTATCGGCCTGACCTGGTACCGCTACGTCGGGGACGCCGGACGCATCGTCTCCCTGGAGCACTTCGGCGCCTCCGCGGACGCCGACGTCCTGTTCGCCGAGTTCGGCTTCACCGCCGAGAACGTCGCCGCCAAGGCGCGGGAATCCCTCGCCGAGGCCCGCGCCTGACTCCGGCCGGCGGCCCCCTGCCGGCCGCCCGCGCCTGACCCCCGTACCACCCGAAAGAAGTTGGAACAGCACATGACCAGCGCCGCACCCGCTGCCCCCGCCCCCTCCTCGCCGCACCTCAAGGCCCTCTCCGACGAAGGCGTCTCCATCTGGCTCGACGACCTGTCCCGCACCCGCATCGAGTCCGGCAACCTCGCCGAGCTGATCGAGAAGAGCCACGTCGTGGGCGTCACCACGAACCCCTCGATCTTCCAGGCCGCCATCGGCTCCGGCGAGGGCTACGAGGACCAGCTCGCCGACCTGGCCGTCCGCGGCGTCACCGTCGACGAGGCCGTCCGCATGATGACCACCGCCGACGTGCGCGCCGCCGCCGACGTGCTGCGCCCCGTGTACGAGACGACCGGCGGGCGGGACGGCCGCGTGTCGATCGAGGTCGACCCGCGCCTGGCGCACGAGACCGCGGCGACCGTCGCCGAGGCCAAGCAGCTCGCCTGGCTCGTCGACCGCCCGAACGTCATGATCAAGATCCCGGCGACCGAGGCGGGCCTGCCGGCGATCACCGAGGTCATCGGCCTCGGCATCAGCGTCAACGTCACGCTGATCTTCTCCCTCGACCGCTACAAGGCCGTCATGGACGCCTACCTTGCGGGCCTGGAGCAGGCGCACGAGCGCGGCATCGACCTCGCCGGCATCCACTCCGTCGCCTCCTTCTTCGTCTCGCGCGTCGACTCCGAGATCGACAAGCGCCTGGACGGCATCGGCACGGACGAGGCCAAGTCCCTCAAGGGCAAGGCCGCGCTCGCCAACGCCCGGCTCGCCTACGAGGCGTACGAGCAGGCGTTCGCCACCGACCGCGCCGCCAAGCTGGCGGCGGCGGGCGCCCACAAGCAGCGTCCGCTGTGGGCCTCGACCGGCGTCAAGGACCCGGCGTACAAGGACACCCTCTACGTCGACGAGCTGGCCGCGCCCGGCACCGTCAACACCATGCCGGAGGCCACCCTCAAGGCCACCGCCGACCACGGCGACATCCACGGCGACGCCGTCACCGGCACCTATGACACCTCCCGCGCCGAGCTCGCCGCCGTCGAGAAGCTCGGCATCTCCTACGACGAGGTCGTCCAGCAGCTGGAGGACGAGGCCGTCGCCAAGTTCGAGGCCGCCTGGACCGACCTGCTCGGCACCGTCGCCACGCGCCTCGCGGGCAAGGAGGCCGGCACCAAGTGAGCGTCACCGACTGGCACAACCCCCTGAGGGACCCCCGCGACCGGCGCCTGCCGCGCGTCGCGGGCCCCTCCGGGCTCGTCATCTTCGGCGTCACGGGCGACCTGTCCCGCAAGAAGCTGATGCCCGCCGTCTACGACCTCGCGAACCGGGGACTGCTCCCGCCGGGCTTCTCACTCCTCGGCTTCGCCCGCCGCGAGTGGGAGGACCAGGACTTCGCACAGGTCGTCCACGACTCGGTGCGCGAGCACGCCCGCACGCCCTTCCGCGAGGAGGTCTGGCAGCAGCTCGCCGACGGCATGCGGTTCATCCCGGGTGACTTCGACGACGACACCGCCTTCCGGCAGCTGCGGGAGGCCGTCGAGGAGCTGGACGAGAAGCGCGGCACGAGCGGCAACTACGCCTTCTACCTCTCCGTGCCGCCGAAGTTCTTCCCCAAGGTCGTCCAGCAGCTCAAGAAGCACGGCCTCGCGGACGCCCCGGAGGGCTCCTGGCGCCGCGCGGTCATCGAGAAGCCGTTCGGCCACGACCTCGCGTCGGCCAAGGACCTGAACGCCATCGTCCACGAGGTGTTCGCCCCCGACCAGGTCTTCCGCATCGACCACTACCTCGGCAAGGAGACCGTCCAGAACATCCTGGCGCTCCGCTTCGCCAACCAGATGTACGAGCCCATCTGGAACCGCAGCTACGTCGACCACGTGCAGATCACGATGGCCGAGGACATCGGCATCGGGGGCCGCGCCGGCTACTACGACGGCATCGGCGCCGCCCGTGACGTCATCCAGAACCACCTGCTCCAGCTGATGGCCCTCACGGCCATGGAGGAGCCGGCCGCGTTCGACGCCGAGTCGCTGGTGATGGAGAAGCTGAAGGTCCTCAGGGCCGTGCGCCTCCCCGACGACCCGGCGGCGTCCACGGTCCGCGCCCAGTACGCCGACGGCTGGCAGGGCGGCGAGAGGGTCAAGGGCTACCTCCAGGAAGAGGGCATCGACCCCGAGTCGAAGACCGACACCTACGCCGCCGTCAAACTGGAGGTCGACAACCGCCGCTGGGCGGGCGTCCCCTTCTACCTGCGCACCGGCAAGCGCCTGGGCCGTCGCGTCACCGAGATCGCGGTCGTCTTCCAGCGCGCCCCGCACTCGCCGTTCGACTCCACCGCCACCGAGGAGCTGGGCCAGAACGCCATCGTCATCCGCGTCCAGCCCGACGAGGGCATGACCGTGCGCTTCGGCTCGAAGGTCCCGGGTACGTCGATGGAGATCCGTGACGTGTCCATGGACTTCGCGTACGGCGAGTCCTTCACCGAGTCCAGCCCGGAAGCGTACGAACGTCTGATCCTGGACGTACTGCTGGGCGACGCCAACCTCTTCCCCCGCACGGAGGAGGTCGAGGAGTCCTGGCGCATCCTCGACCCCATCGAGGAGCACTGGGACACCCACGGCAAGCCCGCCCGGTACGCCTCGGGCAGCTGGGGCCCGAGGGAAGCGGACGAGATGCTCGCACGAGACGGACGGAGCTGGCGCAGGCCATGAAGATCGATCTGACCGACACCACGGCAAGCAAAATCAACAAGGCGCTCGTGCAAGGACGCCGGGCCATCGGGACACCCGCCGTCGGCGTGGTCCTGACGATGGTCATCGTCACCGACGAGGAGAACGCGTACGACTCGGTGAAGGCGGCCGAGGAGGCCTCCCGCGAGCACCCCTCGCGCACCCTCGTCGTCATCCGGCGCACCGCACGCTCCCCGCGTGACCGGCAGGGCAACCGCCTCGACGCCGAGGTACGGGTCGGCTCCGAGGCGGGCACCGGCGAGACCGTGTTCCTGCGGCTGTACGGCGAGGTCGGCCAGCACGCCGACTCCGTCGTCCTGCCGCTGCTCCTGCCCGACGCCCCCGTCGTCGTGTGGTGGCCGGTCGACGCGCCGGAGAACCCCGCCAAGGACCCGCTGGGCGCGCTCGCCGCCCGCCGCATCACCGACGCGTACGCCGTCGAGGACCCGCTCGCGGCCCTCGCGGCCCGCGCCACGTCCTACGCCCCCGGCGACACCGACCTCGCCTGGACCCGCCTCACCCCGTGGCGCTCCATGCTGGCCGCCGCCCTCGATCAGGCCCGCACCGGCATCACATCGGCCGCCGTCGAGTCCGAGGCCGACAACCCCAGCGCCGAACTGCTCGCGCGCTGGCTCGGCGCCCGCCTCGGCGTCACCGTCGAGCGGGTCACGACCGCCGGGCCCGTCATCACCGCGGTCCGCCTCGGCACGGCGAACGGCGAGATCCGTATCGACCGCCCCGAGGGCCCCCTCGCCACCCTGTCCCTGCCCGGCCAGCCCGCGCGCACCCTCGCCCTGAAGGTCCGCTCGACGGCCGAGCTGATCGCCGAAGAGCTGCGCCGCCTCGACGCCGACGAGATGTACGCCGTCGCGCTGCACGGGGACGCCTCCGGCACGAAGGAGTCCGTACGACATGACTGACAGCACGCCGCTTCTCACCCGCCGCCCGCAGTGGACCGCCCTGGAGGACCACCGCGCCAAGTTCAACGGCACGCACCTGCGCGACCTGTTCGCCGCCGACCCGGGCCGCGCCGAGCGCTACACCGTCCAGGTGGGCGACCTGCACATCGACTACAGCAAGCACGTCGTCACCGACGAGACGCTCGCCCTCCTCCAGGAACTGGCCGCCGCCACCGACGTGTTCGGGCAGCGCGACGCCATGTTCCGCGGCGAGAAGATCAACACCACCGAGGACCGCGCCGTCCTGCACACCGCCCTGCGGGCCCCCGCCGACGCGGTGATCGAGGTCGACGGCGAGAACGTCGTGCCGAAGGTGCACGCCGTACTCGACAAGATGGCCGCCTTCTCCCAGAAGATCCGTACGGGGGAGTGGACCGGCCACACCGGCAAGCGCATCAAGAACATCGTCAACGTCGGCATCGGCGGCTCCGACCTCGGCCCCGCGATGGCTTACGAGGCGCTGCGCCCCTACACCGCGCGCGACCTCACCGTCCGCTTCGTCTCGAACGTCGACGGCGCCGACCTCCACGAGGCCATCCGCGATCTCGACCCCGCCGAGACGCTGTTCATCATCGCCTCGAAGACGTTCACGACGATCGAGACGATCACCAACGCCAAGGCGGCGCGCTCCTGGCTGCTGGCTTCCCTCGGTGACGAGGCGGCCGTGGCCGAGCACTTCGTGGCCCTGTCGACCAACGCCGAGAAGGTGTCGGAGTTCGGCATCGACACGGCGAACATGTTCGAGTTCTGGGACTGGGTCGGCGGCCGCTACTCCTTCGACTCCGCCATCGGCCTCTCCCTGATGATCGCCATCGGCCCGGACGCCTTCCGCGAGATGCTCGACGGCTTCCGCATCGTCGACGAGCACTTCCGCACGGCACCGGCCGAGGCCAACGCGCCTTTGCTGATGGGCCTGTTGGGCGTCTGGTACGGCAACTTCCACGACGCGCAGTCGCACGCGGTCCTGCCGTACTCGCACTACCTCTCCAAGTTCACCGCCTACCTCCAGCAGCTCGACATGGAGTCCAACGGCAAGTCGGTGGACCGCGAGGGCCGGGACGTGCGGTGGCAGACCGGCCCGGTGGTGTGGGGCACGCCCGGCACCAACGGCCAGCACGCCTACTACCAGCTCATCCACCAGGGCACGAAGCTGATCCCCGCGGATCTCATCGGCTTCGCGCGGCCCGTCGACGAGCTGGGTCCCGAACTCGCCGCGCAGCACGACCTGTTGATGGCGAACCTCTTCGCGCAGGGCCAGGCGCTCGCCTTCGGCAAGACGCCCGACGAGGTGCGCGCCGAGGGCGTGCCGGAGGAACTGGTCCCGCACAAGACGTTCAAGGGCAACCACCCGACGACCACGATCCTCGCCCGCGCGCTGACCCCGTCGGTGCTCGGCCAGCTCATCGCCCTCTACGAGCAGAAGGTGTTCGTCCAGGGCGCCCTCTGGAACATCGACTCCTTCGACCAGTGGGGCGTCGAGCTGGGCAAGGTCCTCGCCAAGCGCGTGGAGCCCGCGCTCACCGAAGGCGCCGAGGTCCCCGGCCTCGACGCCTCCACGCAGTCCCTCGTCGCCACCTACCGCGCCCTGCGCGGCCGCCTCGCAGAAAGCAAGTGAACTGACATGCAGCTCGGACTCATCGGCCTCGGCAAAATGGGCGGCAACATGCGCGAGCGCATCCGCCGCGCGGGCCACACCGTCATCGGCTACGACCGCAACCCCGACGTCTCCGACGTCGCCTCGCTCGCCGAACTCGTCGACAAGCTCGAAGGCCCCCGCGTCGTCTGGGTGATGGTCCCCGCGGGCGCCGCCACCCAGTCGACCGTCGACGAACTGAAGGACCTCCTCTCCGAGGGCGACATCGTCGTCGACGGCGGCAACTCCCGCTGGACCGACGACGAGAAGCACGCCGAGGAGCTGAAGGCCAAGGGCATCGGCTTCGTCGACTGCGGCGTCTCCGGCGGCGTCTGGGGCCTGGAGAACGGCTACGCCCTCATGGTCGGCGGCGACGACGAGCACGTCGCCCGCGTCAAGCCGGTCTTCGACGCCCTCAAGCCGGAGGGCGACTTCGGCTACGTCCACGCGGGCAAGGTCGGCGCCGGCCACTTCTCCAAGATGGTCCACAACGGCATCGAGTACGCCATGATGCAGGCCTACGCCGAGGGCTGGGAGCTGCTGGAGGCCGTCGACTCGGTGACCGACGTGCGCGAGGTCTTCCGCTCCTGGCAGCAGGGCACGGTCATCCGCTCCTGGCTGCTCGACCTGGCCGTCAACGCCCTGGACGACGACGAGCACCTGGAGAAGCTGCGGGGCTTCGCCGCCGACTCCGGCGAGGGCCGCTGGACCGTCGAGGCGGCCATCGACAACGCGGTGCCGCTCCCGGCGATCACCGCCTCGCTCTTCGCCCGCTTCGCGTCCCGCCAGGACGACTCGCCGCAGATGAAGATGATCGCGGCGCTGCGCAACCAGTTCGGCGGGCACGCGGTGGAGTCCGCGAAGTAGCCGTCCCTACGAGTCTGTGCGGCGCCGCGTCAGGAGGAGCGGCGCCGTACGGCTTTCCAGGCGTCCAGGACCGTCTCCGCGGAGCGCAGCCACCAGCCCTCCAGCCTGTTACGCACATACGTCAGCACTTTCCGCCGCTTCAGCCACGGCGGCAGCTGCCGGAACGGCACGAAGACGAGGGTGTCGTCGATGGCGTACTCGGCGAGCCCCCTGTGTCCCTCGGCGCGCAACGCGTCGTACAGCTCCGGGGTCAGCGCGCCGTTGAGCCGGGCGGCGACACCCGCGGCGGTGTAGGCGAAGCCGCGCTGAGCGATGTCCGGCGACCGCATCGCCTTGATGATGCGTGGCGAGGCCGCTTCGAGGGGGCACCGGAAGGCGAGGCCGATGGCGGCAGTGCCGAGATGGTCCGCGCCGCGTTCGTACGCGGCGTCCCAGTCGGCGGGGTCATCGATACGGATCAGACCCTCGCCGCTCTCCCAGTCCCATGCGGGCGCCATCGCCGACTCTCCTCGCTCCTCGCTCCGGTGACCCCCGGATGGTCTCTCAACGCAGCGCGGCTCCCACGATGCGCTCGGCCACCGGGTTCATGCCCCGGCCCTTCGCGTCGGTCGCGTTGACGGAGTAGACGAGGGTGCGGGAGCCGTCCTCTGTGGCGGCGATCAGGTTCGCGTAGCCGTAGCGGGCGCCGGTCTTGAGCCAGACCGCCTTGCCGCCGATCCTCATGTGCTGCGGGCCCCCGCCGAAGACCGCCTCGGGGACGCCCGGGGCGAGGCGGGGCAGGGTGAGCATCTCCTTCAGCTGGGCGCGCGGCAGGAGCTTGCCGCCGAACAGGGCCCGTGTGAAGGTCTCCAGGTCGGCCGTGGAGGAGATCATGTCGCCCGCCGCGAAGCGGTCCGACTGGTTCCACTCGGTGACGTCGACCAGCCTGGTCGTACCGTCCGGACGCTGCATCTTCTGGTAGCCGTGGTTGTGCGGGCCGCGGATGCGGGGGTCGGCGCCGGGGAAGTACGTGTCGCGCATGCGCAGCGGCTCGAAGACGCGCTGGCGGGCCTGATGGGCGTACGTGTCTCCGGTGACCCTCTCGATCAGCAGGCCGAGCACGGTGTAGCCGATGTTGCGGTAGTGCTGCTCGGCGCCCGGGGCGTGTTCGGGACCCTTGGCGAGGGCGGAGGCGACGACGGTCCGCGGGTCCAACGTGTCGTAGCGGTGGGCGTATTCGTCGTCGAAGCCGTCGCCCGGCTTGAGGCCGCTGGTGTAGTTCAGGAGGCTGCGCACGGGGATGGGCCGGAACTCCTTCCCGAACAGCTCCGGCATGTAGTGCTGCACCGGCTCATCGAGGTCGAGTGTGCCCTCGGCGGCCAGTTGCAGCGCCACGGCCGCCGTCACGATCTTGGTCGTGGACCCGGCGCGGAACCGGCCGTGCGGGTCGGCCTCGCGGCGCGTGACCAGGTCGTGGACGCCCGAACTGCCGCGCCAGGTGCCGGCTGTGCCGCCGACGCGGACGAGGGCCGCGGTCGCGTCGGCGTTCGGCAGCCCCTTGATCGCCTCGCGCAGGGCCCTGGCGTCGGGGCGGGGCGAGGGGGCTTCGACGGCCGTCCCGGTGGCCGGGGCGTGCGCGAGGGCGGGGACGGCCGCGGCGCCGGTGAGGCCGAGGACGAGGGCGGTGGCGAGAGCGGCGCGGGCGGGGAGCTTCACGGGGACTCCTGGGTCGGCTGTGGTCTGGTGCCAGGTGTCTGATGCCTGGTGTCCCCATCCTCGTGATCATGGCGAAGGGATGGATCGTCTCAGGGGAGAGTGTCGGCCCTGGGCCGCCTCGGGGTGAAGTGACCTACGCGCCCCGGGAGTTCCCGGGGTCGTCCCCTAGGGGCGCCGAGTCGATGAGCCGACTCATCGACTCCGCCGCGCGGACCGCGGCGTCCGCGCAGCAGTTGTTGAACAGGACGTGGACCTCGTCGGCGCGCTCGGCCATGGAGCGTATGCGCGGGAGCCACTCGGCGAGTTCCGTCTCCGCGTACGTGTGACGGAACTTGTCCTCCTTGGAGCCGTTGCCCCACGCCGTACTGCGGCCATGGAAGCGGACCACCGCGTGCCGCGACGCGGTGACGGGGGCCACCGGAGGCATCGAACCGGGCAGCCCCTGCGCCGTGTCCACCGCGACCGCCGCCATGTCCAGCTCCGTCAGCAGCGCCTCGCTGCGGGCCCGCCGGTCCGCGCGCCACCAGTCGGGGTGGCGGAACTCCACGGCCATCGGCCAGCCCGCGGCACGCTCGGCGCACTCGCTCAGCGCCTTCTCCGCCCGCGGCCCCGGGGCGAACCACGGGGGGAACTGGAAGAGCAGCGTCCCCAACCGGCCCGCCCTGCGCAGCGGTTCGAGCGCGCCGCTGAAGCGCTGCCACACGGTGTCGAGCAGCCAGGGCCCCGCCGGTTCGCCCCGCAGATCGGGAGGGAGCGAGGCCTGCCGGGTCGGGTGCCCGGTGAGCAGGGAGAACGCCTTCACGTCGAAGCGGAACCCGTCCGGCGTGCGGTCGGCCCACAGCCGACACGTCTCCTCGCGGGGGAGCGCGTAGTAGGTCGCGTCCACCTCCACCACGGGGAAACGGCCGGCGTAGTGGCGCAGCCGCCCCTCGGCGTCCTTGAACCCCGGCGGATACCAGCCACTGGCCAGCAGCGCGCGGTCCGTCCACGAACAGGTCCCCACCAGAATCTCGTTCATCCGGGCCGGGTACCCCGATGTGTCAGGAGGCGTGCAGCCCCGCCAGGACGTCGATGCGGTTGGTGGTGATCGCGTCGACGCCCGCGTCGATCAGACGGCGCATCGAGCGGCGCGTGTCGGGGGTCCACGCCGAGACGAGGAAGCCGTCGCGGTGCACCTGGCGGACCAGCTCGCGGTCGACGAGCGGGAAGCGGTAGTTGAGCCAGCGGGGCTTCACCGCGTCGAGCAGCACGCGGCGGGGCGGGGCGAGCGTCGTCCAGGTCAGCGCGATCTCCGCGGCCGGATCCGCGTCGCGCACGGCGAGCATGGTGTGGCCGCCCGCGCAGTAGTACACGCGGTCGGTGGCCCCGCACTCCGCGACGGCCCCGACGACCGTCCGCACGGCGTCGTGCGTGGCGCCCGGCAGATCGATCATCACCCGGTGCCCCTCCGTGGCGGCGAGGGCCGCTTCGAGGGTCGGCACCCCGCCCTCGGTGAGGCCGTCCAGCTCGGCGGAGGAGAGGACGGCGAGCGGACGGTCGTACCCCCACAGGCGTTTGAGCGTCGAGTCGTGCAGCAGTACGGGTACGCCGTCGCCGCTCAGGCGGACGTCGATCTCCACCGCGTCCGCGCCCCGTTCGAACGCGGAGCGCAGGGACGGCAGGGTGTTCTCGCGGACGCGGTAGGGATCGCCTCGGTGGGCCACGGCTGTCAGGGTGCGCATGGCCCCATTGTGGTGCCGGGGCACGGAGCCAGCCACGTCTCCGTGTACGTGTCGATCTCGGCGGCGATCCGGGCCTTGCCCGCCGGGTCGAGGAAGGACGCCTCCACGGCGTTCTTCGCGAGGGCCGCGACGCCGCGCTCGTCGAGGCCGAGGAGGCGGGCCGCGACGGCGTACTCGTTGTTCAGGTCGGTGCCGAACATGGGCGGGTCGTCGGAGTTGACGGTCACGGTCACCCCGGCCTCGACGAACTGCTTGAGCGGGTGCTCGTCGAGGGTGCGCACCGCGCGCGTCGCGATGTTCGAGGTCGGGCAGACCTCCAGCGGGATGCGGTGCTCGGCGAGGTGGGCGAGGAGCTTCGGGTCCTGCGCGGAGGTGGTGCCGTGGCCGATGCGCTCGGCGCCCAGGTGGATCAGGGCGTCCCAGACGGTCTCCGGGCCGGTCGTCTCGCCCGCGTGCGGCACCGAGTGCAGGCCGGCCGCGATGGCCCGGTCGAAGTGGGGCTTGAACTGGGGGCGCGGGACGCCGATCTCCGGGCCGCCGAGGCCGAAGGAGACCAGGCCCTCGGGGCGCAGCTTGTCGCCGGTGGCGAGCCGGAGCGTCTCATCGGCCGCCGCGAGCCCGGCCTCGCCGGGGATGTCGAAGCACCAGCGCAGTACGGTGCCGAACTCCGCCTCGGCGGCCTTGCGGGCGTCCTCGATCGCGTCCATGAAGGCGCGGTCGTCGATGCCGCGGCGGACGGAGGAGTACGGGGTGATGGTCAGCTCGGCGTAGCGCACGTTCTGCCGGGCCATGTCGCGGGCCACCTCGAAGGTGAGCAGGCGGACGTCCTCGGGGGTGCGGATCAGGTCCACGACGGAGAGGTAGACCTGGATGAAGTGCGCGAAGTCCGTGAACGTGAAGTAGTCGGCGAGCGCCTCGGGGTCGGTCGGCACCGCGGAGTCGGGGTGCCGGGCGGCCAGTTCGGAGACGATGCGGGGGGAGGCCGAACCGACGTGGTGCACGTGCAGTTCCGCCTTGGGCAGTCCGGCGATGAACGCGTGCGGGACGAGCGGGTCGTGCGGGTCCGTCGCGGTCGCGGCCGCGGTGTGCTGCTCGGTCACGGTTTCCTCCCCAGGAACGGGCTTGATCGGCTGATCGGTGGGTCGGTGGTCATCGTAGGCGGCGGTCGGCGCGGGCGAATCGGGGGCCGTAGCATGACGGAACGTATGAAAGAGGTGACCGCGATGCCTGCGGGGTCCGAGGACGGTGCCGTGCCGGGTGGCGCGGGGGGCGCAGGGGCGCCGGAGGAGCGGGACCCTTGGGCGCCGCCTGCGGAGGACGCGGGGGCCGCCGAGGCTGGGGGCGCGCGGGGGGTGCCGTGGGCTCCGGTGCCGGGTGCTGGTGTGCCGGGTGCTGCGGTGCCGCCGCCTTTCGGGGCGCCGTCCGCCTTCGGGGCGCCGGGGGAGCCGGTGCCGCCGCCTCCGCTCTCGCCGGATGGGCCGGGGCAGCCTGCCGCCTTCCAGGGGTATCCGGCCTACCCCGGCCTCCCGGGGTACCAGATCGAGGCGTCCGGGTACGGGTGGCCCGCCATGCCGGCGCCGCCCGCGAACGGCATGGGCGTGGCCGGACTCGTGCTCGGGATCATCGCGGCGGCGGGCTTCTGCCTCTGGCCGCTGGCGATCGTCCTCGGCGTCCTCGCGGTGATCTTCGGCGCGGTCGGGCGCGGGAAGGCGCGGCGGGGCGAGGCGACGAACGGGGGCCAGGCGCTGGCGGGAATCATCTGCGGGGCGGCGGGCATCGTGCTGGGGGTCGCTCTGCTGGCGGTCCTGATCGTGCTGCCGGATGACTTCTCGGCGGAGGACGCGTTGCGCTACGCGGCGGCGGCGACAGCGGGGCGCTAGGCCTCCGGCTCCCTAGCCGCGTGCGGCCCGCCGGCCCCTGGCCCACTGCTCCGCGCGGGGTGCTCCCCACCCACCCGTCTCTGCCGCGTGCGGCCCGCTGGCCCCTGTTCCGTCGGGTGCTCCCCACCCACCCGCCCGTCGCTGCCGCGCGCGGCCCGCCACGCCCTGGCCCGCCGCTTCGCGGCGGATGCTTTCCCACCCACCCACCCGTTGCCCTGCGATCCGCCCTGCCGTAGGAGCACTGCTTCGCAGGCCGGTGCGGGGCGAACGGGTGGGTGGGTGGGAGAGATCCGCCGCGCAGCGGCGGGACAGGCCCCCGAGCGCCCCCCGCACCAAGGAAGCCCCAGCCCCGAGCCCGCCCAGCGCCCCCCGGCACCAAGGAACCCCCCCCGCCGACCTCCGCCATGCACGCGCCCCCCACACGCACCACTGACACACCGTCCCCCGTTTTCCGGGGCGACTCGACACCTGGTCGACAGATTCCGTCGCGTAACCAAAAGGCAACAACGGAATCACTTGTTGGACTATCCCTGCTCTGTCAGGATCGGCACTCAAATCGATCTGGAGCTACGCCGACCCCACGGGACGGGGAGGGCGGCGGAGGAGAGCGTCATGCACAACTTCCAGGCGCGGGACCACTTCGCGGACGGCGCGCAGTACATCGCCGGACGGCTGACCAAGGGCACCTCCGGCCGGACCCACGCGGTCGTGGACCCGGCCACCGCCGAGGAGGTCCACTCGTACGAGCTGGCCGGAAGAGACGACGTGGACGCCGCCGTCGCCGCGGCGGCGCGGGCGTTCCCCGCCTGGGCGGGCGCCACCCCGGGCGAGCGCTCGGACGCCATGCACCGCTTCGCGGGCGTGCTGGCCGACCGCGCCGAGGAGTTCGCGCAGGCCGAGTCGGTGCAGTGCGGCAAGCCGATCAAGCTCAGCCGGGAGTTCGACGTCCCCGGCACCGTCGACAACACCGCCTTCTTCGCGGGCGCCGCCCGCCACCTCCAGGGCCAGTCGGCCGGCGAGTACACGGGGGACCACACCTCGTACGTACGCCGGGAGCCCATCGGCGTCGTCGGCTCCATCGCGCCCTGGAACTACCCGCTCCAGATGGCCGCCTGGAAGGTCCTCCCGGCGATCGCGGCCGGCAACACCATCGTCCTGAAGCCCGCCGAGCTGACGCCCTTCACCTCGCTCCTGTTCGCCCAGGCCGCCACCGAGGCCGGTATCCCGGACGGCGTCGTCAACATCGTCACGGGCGCGGGCAAGGACGCCGGTGAGCACCTCGTCGGCCACCCGGACGTGGCCATGACCTCCTTCACCGGCTCCACCGGCGTCGGCAAGCGCGTCGCCGAGATCGCCACCGCCACCGTCAAGCGGCTCCACCTGGAGCTGGGCGGCAAGGCGCCCTTCGTGGTGTTCGACGACGCCGATCTGGAGGCCGCCGTGCACGGCGCGGTCGCCGGCGCGCTCATCAACTCCGGGCAGGACTGCACGGCCGCCACGCGCGCGTACGTCCAGCGTCCGCTCTACGACGCCTTCGTGGAGGGCGTCGCCGACCTCATGGAGAGCGTGCGGCTCGGCGATCCGTTCGACCCGAGCACCGACATGGGGCCGCTCATCTCGCACGTGCACCGCCACCGCGTCGCCGGGTTCGTCGACCGGGCCCGCTCCTACGCGCGCGTGGTGACCGGCGGCGAGGCGCTCCAGCACCCCGGCGCGTACTACAAGCCCACCCTCATCGCCGACGCCGCGCAGGACAGCGAGATCGTGCAGTCCGAGATCTTCGGGCCCGTCCTCGTCGTCCTGCCCTTCGACTCCGACGACGAGGGCATCCGCCTCGCCAACGACACGCCGTACGGCCTCGCCGCCTCCGCGTGGAGCCGCGACGTGTTCCGCGCCAACCGCGCCACCCGTGAGATCAAGGCGGGGTGCGTCTGGGTCAACGACCACATCCCGATCCTCAGCGAGATGCCGCACGGCGGCTACAAGGCCTCGGGCTACGGAAAGGACATGTCCGCGTACTCATTCGAGGAGTACACACAGGTCAAGCACGTCATGTTCGACAACACCGCGGTGGTCCGCAAGGACTGGCACCGCACGATCTTCGGGGACCGGTAGTCACGTCGTCACAGGCCGCCCGACCAGCGGCCGCCTTCCTCCCGAAAGGGCAACCACGCGCATGGAGCAGTACGAGCCCGAACTCCCCCAAGCTCTCAACTCCGTTCGAGCAGGGAGGGACCCCCTCACCCCGGCCCAACTGGCCGCCATGCACCGCAGCCTGCGGAACGGCAGGGGCTCCCTGACCCGCCGTTCCCTGCTGCGCGCCGCCACCGGCGGCACGCTCGCCGTCGGCGGGCTCGGGGCGCTGAGCGCCTGCGGGATCCCCGCCGCGGGCAAGGGCCAGGGTGACGTCTCGTCCGAGGACCACTCGGTCAAGGAGAAGCGGATCACCTTCTCCAACTGGACCGAGTACATGGACGTCGACGACAAGGACAAGAACAGGCGGCCCACCCTGGCGGCGTTCACGAAACGCACCGGTATCGAGGTCAAGTACACCGAGGACATCAACGACAACGTCGAGTTCTTCGGGAAGATCAAGCCGCAGCTCGCCGCCGGCCAGGACACCGGCCGCGACCTCATCTGCGTGACGGACTGGCTCGCCGCGCGGCTCATCCGCTTCGGGTGGGTCCAGAAACTGGACCCGGCCAACCTGCCGCACGCGTACGCCAACCTGTCGACCCAGTTCCGCGACCCCGACTGGGACCCCGGCCGGGCCTACTCGTACCCCTGGACCGGCATCTCCACCGTCATCGCCTACAACAAGAAGGCGACCGGCGGGAAGAAGATCACCTCGGTGTCGGAGCTGCTGGACGACCCCAAGCTGAAGGGGCGCGTCGGATTCCTCTCCGAGATGCGCGACACCGTCGGCATGACGCTCATCGACATGGGCAAGGACCCCGGGGACTTCACCGACGACGACTTCGACGCGGCCATCTCCCGTCTCCAGAAGGCCGTCGACAAGCGGCAGATCCGCCGCTTCACCGGCAACGACTACACCTCGGACCTCGCCAAGGGCGACATCGCCGCCTGCCTCGGCTGGGCCGGCGACATCGTGCAGCTCCAGGCCGACAACCCGGACATCGACTTCCACATCCCCGACCAGGGCTACATCACGTCCACGGACAATCTGCTGGTCCCGAACAAGGCGCGGCACAAGAGCAACGCCGAGCGGCTCATCGACTACTACTACGAGCCGGAGCCGGCGGCGCGCCTCGCGGCGTACATCAACTACGTGTGTCCGGTGGACGGAGTGCGGGACTCCCTCGCGAAGATCGATAAGGAGGCCGCGGCGAATCCGCTGATCATCCCCGACAGGGAGATGAAGGAGAAGTCTCGGGCGTTCCGGTCGCTGACTCCGAAGGAAGAGACCGCGTACGAGGAAAAGTTCGCGAGGTTGACCGGCGTGTGACGCCGCGTGGGCTGTGGCCGCTTGGACCTGCGGGCCTGTCGTGGCTGGTCGCGCAGTTCCCCGCGCCCCTTTCAGGGGCGTTTCCGTTCCCCCCGACTTCATCTGGACCTCACCATGACCACTGCTCAAGAACACGGCGGCGATGTCCGTCTCACCGGGATCAGCAAGACGTACGGCTCCTTCACCGCCGTGCATCCGCTCGACCTCACCGTGCCGCAGGGTTCCTTCTTCGCGCTGCTCGGCGCGTCCGGCTGCGGCAAGACCACCACGCTGCGCATGATCGCCGGCCTGGAGGAGCCCAGCTCCGGCACCGTCCACCTCGGCGACCAGGACGTCACGGCCCTGCCGCCGTACAAGCGGCCCGTGAACACCGTCTTCCAGTCCTACGCGCTCTTCCCGCACCTGGACATCTTCGAGAACGTCGCCTTCGGCCTGCGCCGCCGCGGCATCAAGTCCGTGAAGAAGCAGGTCGGCGAGATGCTCGACCTCGTACAACTGGGCGAGCAGGCCCGCAAGAAGCCCCACCAGCTCTCCGGCGGCCAGCAGCAGCGCGTCGCCGTCGCCCGCGCGCTGATCAACCACCCCAAGGTGCTCCTCCTCGACGAACCCCTCGGCGCCCTCGACCTCAAGCTGCGCCGCCAGATGCAGCTGGAGCTCAAGCGCATCCAGACCGAGGTCGGCATCACCTTCGTGCACGTCACGCACGACCAGGAGGAGGCGATGACGATGGCCGACACCGTGGCCGTGATGAACGGCGGCCGCGTCGAACAGCTCGGCGCCCCCGCCGACCTCTACGAGAACCCGCGCACCACCTTCGTCGCCAACTTCCTCGGCACCTCCAACTTCATCGAGGCCGAGGTCGCCGCCAGGAGCGGCGACGACCTCATCCTCAAGGCGGGCGACTGCAAGCTCACGCTGCCCACCGCCCGATGTACGGGACCCACCGCCACCGGCGCCAAGGTCCTGGCCGGCGTACGGCCCGAGAAGATCTCCCTCACGCACGCCGACGACGCGGGGCGGATCCCCGAGGGCCGCAACCGCATCACCGGACGCATCGCCGACAGCAGCTTCATCGGCGTCTCCACGCAGTACGTCATCGACAGCCCCGCCTGCGACTCCTTCGAGGTGTACGCGCAGAACATCGAGCGCGACGCCCGCCTCACCCCGGGCGCCGAAGTCGTCCTGCACTGGAACCCCGCACACACGTTCGGGCTCGACGCCGCCCAGGACGTCGAGGCAGGCGCCTCCAAGGTCGAGGAGGACGCCTCCGCATGACGACGCCCCTCGCCGAAGCGCCACCGGCGAAAGACCCCGAAGGCCCGGCTCCCGCACCGCGCAAGCCCCGCAGGCGCGGCCGCCTCGTCCCCTACTGGCTGCTGCTCCCCGGCATCCTCTGGCTGATCGTCTTCTTCGCGCTGCCGCTGGTCTACCAGGCCTCGACCTCCGTACAGACCGGGTCGCTCGAAGAGGGCTTCAAGGTCACCTGGCACTTCGCCACCTACTGGGACGCGGCAACCGACTACTGGCCGCAGTTCCTGCGCTCGGTGCTCTACGCCGGTTCCGCCACCGTCCTGTGCCTGCTGCTCGGCTATCCGCTCGCCTATCTGATCGCGTTCCGCGCGGGCCGCTGGCGCAACGTCATCCTCGTGCTGGTCATCGCCCCGTTCTTCACCAGCTTCCTCATCCGTACGCTGGCGTGGAAGACGATCCTCGCGGACGGCGGCCCCCTCGTGGGCGCCCTCAACTCCCTGCACGTCCTGGACGTCACCAGCTGGCTGGGCGTCACGGACGGCGACCGGGTCCTCGCCACACCGCTGGCGGTGATCTGCGGACTCACGTACAACTTCCTGCCGTTCATGATCCTGCCGCTCTACACCTCGCTGGAGCGCATCGACGGACGGCTGCACGAGGCCGCCGGCGACCTCTACGCCAAGCCGTCCACGACCTTCCGCAAGGTGACCTTCCCGCTCTCCATGCCGGGCGTGGTCTCCGGAACGCTGCTGACCTTCATCCCGGCGGCGGGCGACTACGTGAACGCGGACCTGCTCGGGTCGACCGACACCCGCATGGTCGGCAACGTCATCCAGACGCAGTTCCTGCGCGTCCTGGACTATCCGACGGCGGCCGCCCTCTCCTTCATCCTCATGGCCGCCATTCTCCTCATGGTGACCTTCTACATCCGCAAGTCGGGGACGGAGGATCTCGTCTGATGGCCGTTCTTCGCTGGCTGCGGCGCAATCTCGTCGTCATCGCGGGCCTGTGCACGCTCGCCTATCTGCTCCTGCCGAACGTCGTCGTCACGGTGTTCTCCTTCAACAAGCCGAAGGGGCGCTTCAATTACTCCTGGCAGGAATTCTCCACCGACGCCTGGCGGGACCCGTGCGGTGTCGCCGACATGTGCGGATCGCTCTCCCTGAGCCTCCAGATCGCCGCCTGGGCGACGATCGGCGCGACCGTGCTCGGCACGATGATCGCCTTCGCCCTGGTGCGCTACCGCTTCCGGGCGCGCGGCGCGATCAACTCGCTGATCTTCCTGCCGATGGCGATGCCCGAGGTCGTCATGGCCGCCTCGCTGCTCACGCTCTTCCTCAACATGGGCGCCCAGCTGGGCTTCTGGACCGTCCTCATCGCCCACATCATGTTCTGCCTCAGCTTCGTGGTGACCGCCGTCAAGGCGCGCGTCATGTCGATGGACCCCCGCCTGGAACAGGCCGCGCAGGACCTCTACGCAGGTCCCGTGCAGACCTTCCTCAGGGTCACGCTGCCGATCGCCGCCCCCGGCATCGCGGCGGGCGCGCTGCTCGCCTTCGCGCTCTCCTTCGACGACTTCATCATCACGAATTTCAACGCGGGCTCCACCGTGACATTCCCCATGTTCGTCTGGGGATCCGCACAGCGGGGCACGCCCGTTCAGATCAATGTGATCGGTACGGCGATGTTCCTCGTCGCCGTGCTGCTCGTACTCGCCGGAATGCTGGCCGGCAAGCGCCGCAACAAGCAGTCCCGGTAAGCAATCCTCGTACCCCACCGCGATTTCTGAAGGAGTGGAAATCATGGCCCCAAGCGCCATGACCCGTTGGACCAAGTCCCTCTCCGACGCCCAGCCGGTCCCGTACTGGCTGGACGACCCCGGCAGGCCCGCCCCCGAGCCCGCCCTCACCGGCGACGACCGGTGCGACCTCCTGGTGGTCGGCGGCGGCTACAGCGGTCTGTGGACCGCGCTCATCGCCAAGGAGCGCGACCCGCGCCGCGAGGTGGTCCTCGTCGAGGGCCGCGAGGCGGGCTGGGCCGCCTCCGGCCGCAACGGCGGCTTCTGCGCCGCCTCCCTCACCCACGGCATCGCCAACGGCCTCTCCCGCTGGCCCGGCGAGATCGAGAAGCTGGAGGAGCTGGGCGCCCGCAACCTGGACGAGATCGAGGCGGCCGTCAAGCGCTACTCCATCGACTGCGACTTCGAACGCACCGGTGAGATCGACGTCGCCACCGAGCCCCACCAGGTCGCCGAACTCCACGAGATGTACGAGGAGATGGCCGCCCACGGCCTGGCGGGCGGCTCCGACCTGCTCGACGCGGACGCCGTGCGCGAGCAGGTCGACTCGCCCACCTTCCTCGGCGGCCTCTGGGACCGCGACGGCGTCGCCATGCTGCACCCGGCGAAGCTGGCGTGGGGCCTGAAGCGGGCCTGCCTGGAGAAGGGCGTACGTATCTACGAACACACGCCCGCCCTCGAACTGGCCTCCTCCGGAGCGGGGATGGCGATCCGCACGCCCTACGGCCGGGTCTTCGCCCGCCAGGTCGCGCTCGCCACGAACATCTTCCCCTCGCTGGTCAAGCGGATCCGCGCGTACACCGTCCCGGTCTACGACTACGCGCTGATGACCGAGCCGCTGACCGACGACCAGCTGGCCGCGATCGGCTGGCGCAACCGGCAGGGGCTCGGCGACAGCGCGAACCAGTTCCACTACTTCCGGCTCTCCGCCGACAACCGCATCCTGTGGGGCGGCTACGACGCGATCTACCCGTACGGCGGGAAGGTGCGCGCCGAGTACGACGACCGCCCCGAGACGTACGCGAAGCTCGCCGGGCACTTCTTCACCTGCTTCCCGCAGCTGGAGGGGGTCCGCTTCACGCACGCGTGGGGCGGCGCGATCGACACGTGCTCGCGCTTCTCGGCGTTCTTCGGTACGGCGTACAAGGGCCGCGTCGCGTATGCGGCGGGGTACACCGGCCTCGGCGTCGGGGCCACCAGGTTCGGCGCCGACGTCATGCTCGACCTGCTCTCCGGAGAGCGCACCGAGCGTACGAGCCTGGAGATGGTCCGCACGAAGCCGCTGCCGTTCCCGCCCGAGCCGTTCGCCTGGACGGGCGTCGCGCTGACCAAGTGGTCGCTCGCCCGGTCCGACGCCAACGACGGCAAGCGGAACCTCTGGCTCAAGACGATGGACAAGCTGGGGCTCGGCTTCGACAGCTGAGCCCCGGCCGCCGATCCGGCGTACGCCCCACAGCCCTCCGTGAGCCGCTGCACCCCCAGTGGGTGGCCGAACCGGCGTAATGCCCGGCCCTCCGGGCCCCTCTCACCTGTGACATGCACGGTCGTCACACAGGAAAAGGGAGGTCCCGCCATGACTGGCTCGGGGGCGAGGTCGGCGGTCGAATGGCTCGTGTCGGTGGCGCCGGATCCGGACGCCTGCCGCTGGGAATGGGAGCGCAACCCGCACGGGGTCGCGCTCCTGCCCGCCGGCAGGCGCTGGGACGTGCTGATCCTCCCCGGCGAACTCGGCCATCCCACGCTCGATGTGCTGACCTGCTGCGTCGACCACCCGGGGCCGGTGCTCGCCGACTTCGGCGACTCACGCCTGGGGTTCTTCGTGCCGCCGGGCACGGTCGCCCACTGGCTCGGCACGGGCGTACGCGGCGCGGGCTGCGGCACCTGGATCGTCGTCCCCTACCCCGGGCGCGCCACGGGCGGCGTCCACTGGCTCGTCCCCCCGGACGGCTCGGGCACGCTCACGGACCCGGCACTGCTGGAACTGGCGATGCACGAGGCGGCCGCGGGCCTCGCGAGGGAGCCCCAGGGCGGGGAGCAATGACCTACGCCCCGTCTGCCTCGTCCCGCTCCCCGCCATACCGCCCCACCACCGCCACCATCACGTGCAGCACCATCCCGCACAGCAGCCACGAGGCCACCACGTCCAGCGGCCAGTGATACCCGCGCCGCACGAGGCCGAAGCCGACGGCCACGTTCAACACCGCGCAGCCGATGAGCAGCCCACGGCGGCGGTACGCACCGCGCAGCAGCGGAAGCAGGAGCAGTACGGCCGCTCCGTAGGCGACTGCGGCCGTCGCGGTGTGCCCGGAGGGATAGAAGCCGTCGTGGCCCGCCATGCCCGGCGGCCCCGGCCGGTCGACGGCCGCCTTGAGCGGGACGACGAGCGCGGGCACCGCGGCCATGGCGACGGCGGCGGCCACCGCGGGCAGCCACCAGCGGAACGTACCGGCGCGGCGGCCGCGCCAGGTGACGTACGCGAGGACGGCGACGAGGACCGGCACGGCGACGGGGGGATTGCCGAGATCGGCGAGGAACTCCGCGGCGCGCCCAGGGAACCCGCCCTCGGCGACGGCCCGCCCCGCGCGCTCGTCGGCCCGGCGCAGCGGCCCTCCGGCGACGACCTGCCAGGTGAGCAGCGCGAAGGCGAGCGCGCACAGGAGAAGGAAAAGGGGCGGCCGCCTCGGGACAGGGGGGGTTGTTCCGAGGCGGCCGAGAGGACCGGGGCGCCGCCCGCCCCGGGGGGTGTGGGGCGTGCGGCCATCCGATCGGTGAGGAGTTCCGGGGCCATGGGCCCCGGGGGTGTGCGCGAAGGCACGACCGGGACGGGGCTGGGGAGGCTCCGCCCTGGTGTCGCCCACAGTCCCCTGTGGGCGGGGTGTTTCTCTCATCTGCAAAAACCGTACGGCAGAAGGTGTCCGGCCCGACAGGCGGTACGGCAACCCGTCATGGGGCCCGCACACCTTCTTCACACGCCCCGACGCTCGGACTCAGACGCCGGCGAAGGCGCCCTCGATGATGTCCAGGCCCTCGTTGAGCAGGTCGTCACCGATGACGAGCGGCGGCAGGAAGCGCAGGACGTTGCCGTAGGTGCCGCAGGTCAGGACCAGCAGGCCCTCCGCGTGGCAGGCCTTGGCCAGGGCCGCGGTGGCCGCCGGGTTCGGCTCCTTGGTCGTACGGTCCTTGACCAGCTCGATGGCGATCATCGCGCCGCGGCCGCGGATGTCGCCGATGATGTCGAACTTCTCGGCCATCGCGGAGAGCCGGGCCTTCATCGTCGACTCGATCGCCTTCGCCTTGGCGTTGAGGTCCAGCTCCTTCATCGTCTCGATGGCGCCGAGCGCACCGGCGCAGGCCACCGGGTTACCGCCGTAGGTGCCGCCGAGGCCGCCCGCGTGCGGGGCGTCCATGATCTCGGCGCGGCCCGTGACGGCGGCGAGCGGCAGGCCGCCCGCGATGCCCTTGGCCGTGGTGATCAGGTCGGGGACGATGCCCTCGTCCTCGCAGGCGAACCACTGGCCGGTGCGGCAGAAGCCGGACTGGATCTCGTCCGCGACGAAGACGATGCCGTTGTCGTTGGCGAACTTCACGATCTCGGGCAGGAAGCCCTTGGCGGGCTCGATGAAGCCGCCCTCGCCGAGCACCGGCTCGATGATGATCGCGGCGACGTTCTCCGCGCCGACCTGCTTGGTGATCTGGTCGATGGCCTGCTTGGCGGCCTCGGGACCGGCGTTCTCGGCACCGGTCGGCCAGCGGTAGCCGTAGGCGACCGGGACGCGGTAGACCTCGGGGGCGAACGGGCCGAAGCCGTGCTTGTACGGCATGTTCTTGGCGGTCAGCGCCATCGTGAGGTTCGTACGGCCGTGGTAGCCGTGGTCGAAGACGACGACGGCCTGGCGCTTGGTGTACGCACGGGCGATCTTGACGGCGTTCTCGACGGCCTCGGCGCCGGAGTTGAACAGCGCCGACTTCTTCTCGTGGTCGCCCGGCGTCAGCTCGGCGAGCGCCTCGGCGACGGCCACGTACCCCTCGTACGGCGTGACCATGAAACAGGTGTGCGTGAAGTCCTGCAGCTGGGCGGAGGCCCGGCGCACCACGGCCTCGGCGGAGGCGCCCACGGAGGTCACGGCGATGCCGGAACCGAAGTCGATCAGACGGTTGCCGTCGACGTCCTCGATGATGCCGCCGTCCGCGCGGGCGGTGAAGACGGGCAGCACGGAGCCCACGCCACCGGCGACCACGGCGGTACGGCGGGCCTGCAGCTCCTGCGACTTCGGACCGGGGATGGCGGTGACGACGCGGCGCTCCTGCGGGATGTCGCTCATGCGGGGCTCCTGTTTCTGGGGTTGAACGGCTACGCCGGACGCTGGCTGTCGGTTTCGCCTGGTTCGACGGGGGGTTTTCTCGCAGATTAGGTGCGTGACGGAGAGACGGTCATGCTCCATCGGGGTGGGGTCGCGCGGCACGCTTGTCCGACTTGGACACATGCCGCCTTCCGGCCGTCCGGACGGACCGGGCGCGTAACCGGTGAAGTCCCCCCGCCCGGGCACTAGATTGAGCGCGGATCGACGGACGGACCGGCAGGTCAGGGGGCAAGGGCCATGGACACCGAGGGCACGCACGGGGCACGCGACGGGCAGCGGGCCGCACCGGTGCCGCGCCCGGCGCCACCGGCCGTCCCCGCCGCCCCGCCGATGCCCCGGCAGCCGCCCGGCGCCGACGGGCCCACCCCCGCCGCCTCCGTCGCCGAATGGCTGGCCACACCCCGGCCCGAGGCGGCCCCGGGCATCTGGCGCTACGGCTACCGGCCCCCGGAACCCGAGGCCGACACCGAGGGCGCGGGCCGGCGCCTCGTCGTCGGCATGGCGATCTCCGCCGTACTCGGCCTGCTCTTCTGGTCGCTGTGGCGGCAGGGCAACATCCCCTACCAGTGGGCGCTGCTGAAGCTGTTCACGCCGGGGGACTGGTGGTGGGCCGGGAGCATGCAGGCCAAGCGCTGGGAGGGCGACGAAGCCCCGATCGTCTACGAGGGGGTGGTCTTCGCCGCGCTGGTGTACACCGTGGGGCGCCTCGGCGCCTGGCCCGACGCGATCCGGCACTTCGTGGTGCGGCGCCCGCAGCCCTCCCGTGCCGTGCTCGCCTCCGTCGCCGCCGTCGGCGCCCTCGTCTTCGTCTGGCCGAGCGCCCTCGGGCTCGACATGCGGCCGCTGCCCGTGGTCGACCCCGTCTTCTCCCTGGTCGCGCTCATCGCGGGCCTCGACGTCTTCACCTCGCCCGAGGTCCCCACCGTCCTGTACGCCCTGATCACGCTCGCCGTGCTGTGGCCCTTCGCCCGCATCGGCGGCTGGTGGCAGGCGCTCCGCGAGGCCAGGGGCACCACCGTGCGCCGGCCCGCCGGCCCGCCCCGCCCGGCCGACGCCCCGCCGCGCGCCCACTGGCCCGAGCTGCGCGCCGCGGGCCAGGACAAGGCCGCGGACCTGCTCAGCGCCGAACTGCTCAGCGGGCGCATGACCGACGTCGACTGCGCCCGCGTCACCCACGCCTGGCGCACGGCCGCCCCCGACCCGGCCGCCCCCGACCCCACCGCCCTCGCCACCTTCGTGGACACCGTCGCCCGGCACGGCGCCGCCGCCTGGCTGCACCCCTCCGGCCAGCGTGACCTGCCGGCCCGCGCCGCCGTCCACGACCCCCTCGTCGGCCAGGTCAGGATCGGCCGCTTCGCACAGGACGAGCGCAACCCGTACGCCGTACGCGGCGCGGGCGCGGCACTCGACCCCGCCGTGCTCGGCACCTCACTGCTGGCCGTCGGCCCCTCCGGCGCGGGCAAGACGGGACGGCTCATGCGCCCCGTCGCCGAATCGCTCGCCCTGGGCGCCCTCACCGGGCGGTGCGCGGTCGTGGTGGTGTGCGCGGCGGGCACGGACCTCGGCGCCGACGACACGTACGACGTCGTGGTCAAGCCGGGCGACCCGGCGTCCGTGCACGACATCGACCTGTACGCGGACTGCGCCGACGCGGACGAGGCCGCCGCCTTCCTCGCCGAGGGGCTCGTCGGCGATCTCGACGCGGTCGACACCCGGCGCGCCGCCACCACCCTCGCCCAGCTGCTCGGCCCCTACCGCGCCCTCCACGGCCGCTTCCCGTCCGTGCCCGTGCTGCGGGAACTGCTCGAAGGGGACCCGGCGGGCCTCGCCGCCCTCCAGGCGGGCCTCGCCGCGGGCGAGCACGCCGCGATGCGCCGGGAACTCGACGCACGTATGCGCCAGTCGGCCTCTCCCCACGACCCGGGCCCCGCCCTCGCCGACCGGCTCGCCCTGCTCGACCGGCCCGCCTTCGCCGACTTCTTCGACCCCGGCGGCGACGGGCACCCCTTCTCGATGCGGGCCGTCGTCCACCACCCGCTGCGGGTCAGGGTGGACCTGCCCGAACACGGCCACGAGGAGGCGTCGCGGCTGCTGGCCCGGCTGCTGCTCGCCCAGTTCTCGTACGTCGTACGCAGCCGGGCCCGGCGGCCGCACTTCGCCTGCCTGATCCTCGACGACGCCTCCCGCACCCTCACCGACGAGAGCGTGCGCGCCATCCAGCGGCTGCGGTCCCTGAACGCGGGCGTCGTCCTCGGCCTGCGCACGATAGGAGAGGTGCCGGAGTCGCTCCAGGGGCCGCTGTACGCGGCGGTCGGCTGCCGGATGGCCTTCTCCGGGGTGACGACCTGGGACGGGCGCCGGTTCACCGAGGCCTGGGGCACCGAGTGGATCGAGACGAAGGAAGTCGCCCAGCACACGGTCTTCGCCGACCAGCCGGTCACGCGCGCGCTGCACTCGCTGCGCAAGCTTGTCACCGGCAAGGCGGTCACCACGGACGCGGTCACCGTGCGCAAGGTCGAGCGCGAACGCTGGTCGGCCTCCGACCTCGCCCACGCGCTGCCCCCCGGCCACGCCGTGCTCTCGCTCGCCACGGTGGCGGGCGGGCACGCGCCGCCCCTGCTGGTGGATCTGCGGGGGTAGAGGGCGCGCCGAGAGGGGCCTGTCCGGCTCGGCGGGGGCGCGTGGTTACCCGGCAGTCCGTCTTGTCCCCACCGTACGGTGAGGCAGAATCGACACAGGTCGTTCATACGGACCGGCCAAAAGATCCGCAGACCTGAAGGTCCCATGCCGCCCACCCTCGCCTCGCTCGTCCACCACTCCGCGCTCAAGCTGACCGTGCGCGCGGGCGAGGAGCGCCTGGACACCCCCGTGCGTTGGGCACACGCCAGCGAACTCGCCGACCCCGTGCCCTATATGGAGGGCGGCGAACTGCTCCTGATCACCGCGCTCAAGCTGGACGCGGAGGACCCGGAGACGATGCGGCGCTATGTGGAGCGCCTCGTCGGCGCCGGAGTCGTCGGCCTCGGCTTCGCCGTCGGCGTGCACTACCCGGACATCCCGAAGGCCCTGCTCGACGCCGCCACCGAGGCGAACCTGCCGCTCATCGAGGTGCCGCGGCGCACCCCGTTCCTCGCCATCAGCAAGGCCGTCTCCGCCGCCATCTCCGAGGAGCAGTACCGCGCGGTCACCGCGGGCTTCGCCGCCCAGCGCGAACTGACCCGGCAGGCGCTGAGCGCGGGCCCCGAAGGGCTGCTGCTCGCGCTCGCCGGACAGGTCGACGGCTGGGCCGCGCTCTACGACGCCTCGGGCGCAGCCGTCGCCGTCGCCCCGGACTGGGCCACGCGGCGGGCCGCCCGCCTCACCCCCGACGTCGAACGCCTGCGCGAGCGACCGGCGCCCGCGAGCCTGGTCGTCGCGGGCGCCGAGGACCGCGTGGAGCTGCACTCGCTCGGCACCGGACGCAGGCCGAGGGCCGCGCTCGCCGTCGGGACGGCCTCCACCCTCGGCACCGCCGAGCGGTACGCGGTGCACTCCGCGATCGCGCTCCTGACGCTGACCACCGAGCGCTCCCGGTCGCTGCACGCCGCCGAGCAGCGCATCGGCGCCGCCGTGCTGCGGATGCTGCTCGCCGGGGAGCCCGACCACGCGCGGACCGTCGCGGGGGACCTCTACGGCGGGCTCCTCGACGCGCCCTTCCGGCTCGTGGTCGCCGAGGCGGCGTCCGCGTCGGCGGCGCGGGTGCGCGCGGGTGCGGGAACGGGGACGGCGCCGGGGACGGGCAGGGGCACGGATACGGGTACGGGCACGGGTACGGCCGGGACGGAGGGGAGTGGTGAGGGCGCCGGGGAGGCCGCCGCTCCGGCCTCCGCCGCGGTCCTCGCCGCGGTCGCCGACGCCTCGGCCGGCGGGGATCCGCTCGCCGCCCTCGTGGACGTCGTCGAGGCCGCGGCCGCCCGCTCCGGAGAGGCGCTGCTCGTCGTCCCCTATGGGGAGCGGCTCGTGCTGCTCGCCGTGGACGGCGGGGCGGGGGTGCGGGCCTGTGCCCAGTACGCGGCGGCTCTGGAGGCAGGGCGGGGGAGTGCCGGGCGTGAGGTGGCGGCCTCCGGCGAGGAGGCCGAGCTGGTGATGGGCCTCTCCGCACCGGCCGGGCCGATCGCCGCGGTCACCGCGTACAAGCAGGCCGAGCAGGCGCTGTCCGTCGCCCGGCGCCGCGGGCGTGCCCTTGTGGAGCACGAGGAGCTGGCCGCCGGTTCCGTGCTGCCGCTGCTCGCGGACGACGCGGTGCGGGCCTTCGCGGACGGGCTCCTGCGGGCGCTGCACGAACACGACGCGACGGGCCGCGGCGACCTCGTCGCCTCGCTGCGGGCGTGGCTCTCCCGGCACGGCCAGTGGGACGCGGCGGCGGCCGACCTCGGCGTCCACCGGCACACGCTGCGGTACCGCATGCGGAGGGTCGAGGAAATCCTGGGCCGCTCCCTGGACGACCCGGACGTCCGCATGGAGCTGTGGCTCTCCCTGAAGGCAACGTCGACGGCATCCGACTGAGGCCCCCAAGCCCCACGCCCACCCACCCCGCCAAACAGCGGCGAGGACGCCCCCCACCCCGCCAAACATCCGCGAGGACGCACCCCCGCCCCCCGCCCCCCGCCCTGCCAAACAGGCGCGAGGGCCCACCCCCACCCTCCGCCCTATGGCACGGGGCAAACGGGTGGGTGGGTGGGCGAGCATCCGCCGCGAAGCGGCGGGAGAACCCGACGACGACCCGCACAGGACAGACGGGAGACGCAACACCCCGCGCAAAAAGCCCCGGCCCAGTACAAAGAGGCGCGAGGCCCCCGGCCAGTACTCCGCGTAGGACAAACGCCCCCTCCCCCCGCTCCCCCTACGGTGAGGGACGTACCCCCAGACACACCTCCGCGGAAGGGCCGGGACTCACATGACTTCCATCCACGCCTTCTGGCTCGCCGGTCGCCAGACCACCGGCGAGACCACGCTCGACGTCACCTCCCCCTGGGACGGACGGCTCGTCGCCAAGGCGGCCGTCCCGACCGACGCCCAGGTCGAGGAGGCCGTCGCCGCCGCGTACGCCGTGCGCGACGAGTTCGCCGCGACCCCGGCCCACGTCCGCGCCGCCGCCCTCGACCACGTCAGCCGCAGGCTCGTCGAGCGCACCGAGGAGATCGCGCAGCTCATCTCCGCGGAGAACGGCAAGCCGATCAAGTGGGCCCGCGGCGAGGTCGGCCGCGCGGTCTCCGTCTTCCGCTTCGCCGCGGAGGAGGCCCGCCGCTTCAACGGCGGCGAGGCCCAGCGCCTGGACACCGACGCCGGCGGCCAGGGCCGCCTCGCGCTGACCCGCCGCTTCCCCAAGGGCGTCGTCCTCGGCATCGCACCGTTCAACTTCCCGCTGAACCTCTGCGCGCACAAGGTCGCCCCAGCCATCGCCGTCGGCGCCCCGATCATCCTCAAGCCCGCCCCGGCGACCCCGCTCTCCGGCCTCGTCCTCGGTGAGCTGCTCGCCGAGACCGAGCTGCCCGCGGGCTCCTGGTCGGTCCTGCCGGTCGCCAACGACAAGATGCCCGCCCTCGTCCAGGACGAGCGCATGCCGGTCATCTCCTTCACCGGCTCCGACAAGGTCGGCTACGCGATCATGGACTCGGTGCCGCGCAAGCACTGCACCCTGGAGCTGGGCGGCAACGGCGCGGCCGTCATCCTCGACGACTTCTCCTCGGACGAGGACCTGGACTGGGCCGCCTCGCGCATCGCGACCTTCTCCAACTACCAGGGCGGCCAGTCCTGCATCTCCGTGCAGCGGGTCATCGCCGACGCCTCCGTGTACGACCGGCTGGTCCCGCGCGTCGTCAAGGCGGTCGAGGCGCAGGTCACCGGCGACCCCTCCGACCCGGCGACCGAGGTCGGCCCGCTGGTCAACGAGGACGCCGCCAAGCGCGTGGAGTCCTGGGTCGACGAGGCCGTCAAGGCGGGCGCGCAGCTGCTCACCGGCGGCAAGCGCGACGGCGCCACGTACGCGCCGACCGTCCTCGCCGACGTACCCGCCGACGTGACGATCGCCTGCGAGGAGGTCTTCGGACCGGTCCTCACCCTCAAGAAGGTGAACGGCGAGGCGGAGGCGTTCGCCGCCGTCAACGACTCCAAGTACGGCCTCCAGGCGGGCGTCTTCACGCACGACCTGCAGACCGCCTTCCGCGCCCACCGCGCTCTCGAGGTCGGCGGCGTGGTCATCGGCGACGCCCCCTCCTACCGCGCCGACCAGATGCCGTACGGCGGCGTCAAGCAGTCCGGCGTCGGCCGCGAGGGCGTCCGCTTCGCGATGGAGGACTACACCTACGAGCGCGTCATGGTGCTGACGGGCCTCGCCCTGTAAGCAGCCCCGTCCCCCGAGGACAACGGCCGGAGCCCACTGTGCGGGGGCTCCGGCCGTTCTCGTACAACCGCTGCGCGAGGACTGGTGGGCCCGGGACGAATGGGGTACCAACGATCCAGTAGCACCAGTCAGTAACCGAAGGAACCGAAGGAACCGAAGGCTCAGTCAGTAACCGACCGGGTCAGGACCGGGCGATCGGTCCGGTGGCCCCTCTGCGCGGCGAGGTGAGCTCCTCATGACCGCACCAACCCCCGACAAGCCGTCCGTGAGCGAACGCGAGGCCCGGCAGGTCGCCGAGGCCGCCCGCGAGCAGGACTGGCGCAAACCCAGCTTCGCCAAGGAACTCTTCCTCGGCCGCTTCCGGCTCGACCTGATCCACCCGCACCCCATGCCGCCCGAAGAGGACGCCCGGCGCGGCGAGGAGTTCCTGGCCAAGCTCCGCGACTTCTGCGAGACGAAGATCGACTCGGCCCGCATCGAGCGCGAGGCACGGATCCCCGACGAGGTCATCAAGGGCCTCAAGGAACTCGGCGCCCTCGGCATGAAGATCGACACCAAGTACGGCGGGCTCGGCCTCACCCAGGTCTACTACAACAAGGCCCTCGCCCTCGTCGGCTCCGCGAGCCCCGCCATCGGCGCGCTGCTCTCCGCGCACCAGTCGATCGGCGTACCGCAGCCCCTGAAGATCTTCGGTACGCAGGAACAGAAGGACGCCTTCCTGCCGCGCTGCGCCCGCACCGACATCACGGCGTTCCTGCTGACCGAGCCGGACGTCGGCTCGGACCCGGCGCGCCTGGCCACCCTGGCGGTGCCCGACGGCGACGACTACGTACTGGACGGCGTGAAGCTGTGGACCACCAACGGCGTCGTCGCGGACCTGCTCGTGGTGATGGCCAGGGTGCCGAGGTCCGAGGGGCACAAGGGCGGCATCACGGCGTTCGTCGTCGAGGCGGGCGCCGAGGGCGTCACCGTCGAGAACCGCAACGCGTTCATGGGCCTGCGCGGCCTGGAGAACGGCGTGACCCGCTTCCACCAGGTGCGCGTCCCGGCCACCAACCGCATCGGCCCGGAGGGCGCGGGCCTGAAGATCGCCCTCACCACCCTCAACACCGGGCGGCTCTCCCTGCCCGCCATGTGCGTCGGCGCGGGCAAGTGGTGTCTGAAGATCGCCCGCGAGTGGTCGGGCGCCCGCGAGCAGTGGGGCAAGCCCGTCGCGCACCACGAGGCGGTCGGCGCGAAGATCTCCTTCATCGCGGCGACGACCTTCGCGCTCGAAGCCGTCCTCGACCTCTCCTCGCAGATGGCCGACGAGGACCGCAACGACATCCGCATCGAGGCCGCGCTCGCCAAGCTGTACGGCTCCGAGATGGCCTGGCTGATGGCCGACGAGCTGGTCCAGATCCGCGGCGGCCGCGGCTTCGAGACCGCCGAGTCGCTCGCGGCCCGCGGCGAGCGCGCCGTCCCGGCCGAGCAGATCCTGCGGGACCTGCGCATCAACCGCATCTTCGAGGGCTCCACGGAGATCATGCACCTGCTGATCGCCCGCGAGGCCGTCGACGCCCACCTGAAGGTCGCGGGCGACCTCATCGACCCCGACAAGACCCTCTCCGACAAGGCGCGGGCGGGCGCGCGGGCGGGCGGCTTCTACGCGCGCTGGCTGCCGAAACTGGTCACGGGCCCCGGCCAGCTGCCGCGCTCGTACACCGAATTCCACCCGCCCGGCCACGCCGACCTCTCCGGCCATCTGCGCTATGTCGAACGCGGCGCCCGCAAACTGGCCCGCTCCACCTTCTACGCCATGTCCCGCTGGCAGGGGAAGATGGAGACCAAGCAGGGCTTCCTCGGCCGGATCGTCGACATCGGGGCCGAACTGTTCGCGATGAGCGCGGCCTGCGTACGCGCGGAACTCCTGCGCACCACGGAGGATTACGGCCGCGAGGCCTACCAACTGGCCGACATTTTCTGCCGCCAGTCCCGTATCCGCGTGGAGGAACTCTTCGACCGCCTGTGGACCAACACCGACGAACTCGACCGCAAGGTCGTCAAGGGAGTCCTCTCGGGCACCTACGCCTGGCTCGAATCGGGAATCATCGACCCCTCCGGAGAGGGCCCGTGGATCGCGGAAGCGGCCCCCGGCCCCTCCAAGCGCGACAACGTCCACCGCCCTATCCGCTGAGCCTCGCCGAGGCGTCACCGCAAGAATGCTGACGCCACGTTCGCCACATAGGGCCCCGCGCGGTCCGGCCGGACAGGTCTTGCGGCCACAATGGGGGGATGAGCGACAGCCCATCCCCCCTCGCCGACCCGCATCTCGTCTTCGACCCCGTCTCCACGACGGACGGGACCGGCCCGCGGGACATCGTCATCCTCGGCTCCACGGGCTCGATCGGCACCCAGGCCATCGACCTCGTCCTGCGCAACCCCGACCGCTTCCGCGTCACCGCACTCTCCGCCGCGGGCGGCCGCGTCGGCCTCCTGGCCGAACAGGCACGCCGACTGCGGGTCAGGACCGTCGCGGTCGCCCGCGAGGACGTCGTACCGGCGCTGCGGGAAGCGCTCCAGGGGCAGTACGAAGCGGGGGAGCCGCTCCCCGAGATCCTGGCCGGACCGGACGCCGCCACCCAGCTGGCCGCATCTCCCTGCCACACGGTCCTCAACGGCATCACCGGCTCCATCGGCCTCGCGCCGACGCTCGCCGCCCTCGAAGCGGGCCGCACCCTCGCGCTCGCCAACAAGGAATCCCTCATCGTCGGCGGCCCGCTCGTCAAGGCGGTCGCCAAGCCCGGCCAGATCATCCCGGTCGACTCCGAGCACGCGGCCCTCTTCCAGGCGCTCGCGGCCGGTACGCGCGCGGACGTACGCAGACTCGTCGTCACCGCGTCCGGCGGCCCCTTCCGCGGACGTACGAAGGCCGATCTCGCGCACGTCACCCCCGAGGACGCGCTCGCGCACCCCACCTGGGCCATGGGCCCGGTGATCACCGTCAACTCCGCGACGCTGGTCAACAAGGGCCTGGAGGTCATCGAGGCGCACCTCCTCTACGACATCCCCTTCGACCGTATCGAGGTCGTCGTGCACCCCCAGTCGTACGTGCACTCGATGGTGGAGTTCACCGATGGCTCGACCCTCGCCCAGGCCACCCCGCCCGACATGCGCGGCCCGATCGCCATCGGCATCGGCTGGCCCGAGCGGGTGCCCGACGCGGCGCCCGCCTTCGACTGGACCAAGGCGTCGAGCTGGGAGTTCTTCCCCCTCGACAACGACGCGTTCCCGTCGGTCGGGCTCGCCCGGTACGTCGGACAGCTCGCGGGCACGGCCCCGGCGGTGTTCAATGCCGCCAACGAGGAGTGCGTGGACGCGTTCCTCAAGGGCGCGCTGCCCTTCAACGGCATCATGGAGACGGTGACGAAGGTCGTGGAGGAACACGGCACACCGGCATCGGGAACCTCCCTGACCGTGGCGGACGTCCTCGAAGCGGAGACCTGGGCGCGCGCTCGGGCCCGCGAACTGGCAGCCAAGACGACCGCGGAGGCTCGTGCATGACGACCTTGATGATGATCCTCGGGATAGTCGTCTTCGTGATCGGGCTGCTCTTCTCGATCGCCTGGCACGAGCTGGGCCACCTGTCGACGGCCAAGATGTTCGGCATCCGCGTGCCGCAGTACATGGTGGGCTTCGGCCCGACCCTCTTCTCGCGCAAGAAGGGCGACACCGAGTACGGCATCAAGGCCATCCCCCTCGGCGGCTACATCCGCATGATCGGCATGTTCCCGCCCGGCGCCGACGGCCGGATAGAGGCCCGCTCCTCCTCGCCCTGGCGCGGCATGATCGAGGACGCCCGCTCGGCGGCCTTCGAGGAGCTGAAGCCCGGCGACGAGAGCCGCCTCTTCTACACGCGCAAGCCGTGGAAGCGCGTGATCGTGATGTTCGCGGGCCCCTTCATGAACCTGGTCCTCGCCGTGGCGATCTTCCTCGGCGTGATGATGACGTTCGGCATCAGCTCCCAGACGACCCAGGTCAGCAAGGTCTCGGACTGCGTCATCCAGCAGAGCGAGAACCGCTCCAAGTGCGAGAAGGGCGACAAGCCCGCCCCCGCCAAGGCGGCGGGCCTCAAGCCCGCCGACAAGATCGTCGCCTTCCAGGGGCAGCCGGTCGACGACTGGTCCACGCTCCAGACGAAGATCCGCGAGACCATCGGCCCGGCCACCCTCACGGTCGAGCGCGACGGCAAGCGGCTCGACCTGCACGCCAACCTCATCAAGAACCAGGTCACCAAGACCGACGGCGAAGGTGCCTACGTAGAGGGCAAGTACGTCTACGCCGGCTTCCTCGGCTTCACCCCCGCCACCGGCATCGTCCAGCAGTCCTTCGGCGACTCCGTGGAGCGCATGGGCGACATGATGGAGAGCGGCGTCGAGTCGCTGATCGCCCTGCCGTCCAAGATCCCGGACCTGTGGGACGCGGCGTTCGGCGACGGCGAGCGCAAGCAGGACTCGCCGATGGGCGTGGTCGGCGCGGCCCGCGTGGGCGGTGACGTGTTCACCCTGGACATCCCGCCGCAGAACCAGATCGCGATGATGCTCTTCCTCATCGCGGGCTTCAACCTCTCGCTGTTCCTCTTCAACATGCTGCCGCTGCTCCCGCTGGACGGCGGCCACATCGCGGGCGCCCTGTGGGAGTCCCTGCGCCGCAACGTGGCCAAGGTGCTGCGCCGCCCCGACCCGGGCCCCTTCGACGTGGCGAAGCTGATGCCGGTCGCCTATGTGGTGGCGGGGATCTTCATCTGCTTCACGATCCTGGTGCTCATCGCGGACGTGGTGAACCCGGTGAGAATCTCCTAGTTGCACGAAGTTTGCGGCGGCCCGGCACTCTATGTGCCGGGCCGCCCTCCATTGGGTGGACTTACGGACGTGATGTGCCCGGCCCCCCTGGGGTGCCGTAATCTCGAAGCCTGGAGCCCGCCGATCTCGGGACCTCGATCCACACTCTTGGGGATGCTCGCCAGATGACTGCCGTATCGCTCGGAATCCCGTCCGTTCCGACCAAGCTCGCCGACCGAAGGGTCAGCCGGAAGATCCAGGTCGGTTCGGTGGCCGTGGGCGGGGACGCACCGGTCTCCGTGCAGTCGATGACGACGACGCGTACGTCGGACATCGGTGCGACGCTCCAGCAGATCGCGGAGCTGACGGCGTCCGGCTGCCAGATCGTCCGGGTCGCCTGCCCCACGCAGGACGACGCCGACGCGCTGGCCACGATCGCCCGGAAGTCGCAGATCCCGGTCATCGCCGACATCCACTTCCAGCCGAAGTACGTCTTCGCGGCGATCGACGCGGGCTGCGCGGCGGTCCGCGTGAACCCGGGCAACATCAAGCAGTTCGACGACAAGGTCAAGGAGATCGCGCGCGCCGCCAAGGACGCGGGCACGCCGATCCGCATCGGCGTCAACGCAGGCTCGCTGGACGCGCGCCTCCTGAAGAAGTACGGCAAGGCGACCCCCGAGGCGCTGGTCGAGTCGGCCCTGTGGGAGGCGTCCCTCTTCGAGGAGCACGACTTCCGGGACATCAAGATCTCGGTGAAGCACAACGACCCCGTGGTCATGGTCAACGCCTACCGCCAGCTGGCCGCCCAGTGCGACTACCCCCTGCACCTCGGCGTGACCGAGGCCGGTCCCGCCTTCCAGGGCACGATCAAGTCGGCGGTCGCCTTCGGCGCGCTGCTCTCCGAGGGCATCGGCGACACGATCCGCGTCTCGCTCTCGGCCCCCCCGGCGGAGGAGATCAAGGTCGGCATCCAGATCCTGGAGTCCCTCAACCTCCGCCAGCGCCGCCTGGAGATCGTCTCCTGCCCCTCCTGCGGCCGCGCCCAGGTGGACGTCTACAAGCTGGCCGAGGAGGTCACGGCGGGCCTCGACGGCATGGAGGTCCCGCTCCGCGTGGCCGTCATGGGCTGCGTGGTGAACGGCCCCGGCGAGGCCCGAGAGGCGGACCTCGGCGTGGCCTCCGGCAACGGCAAGGGCCAGATCTTCGTCAAGGGCGAGGTCATCAAGACCGTCCCCGAGTCGAAGATCGTGGAGACGCTCATCGAGGAGGCGATGAAGATCGCGGCCCAGATGGAACAGGACGGCGTCCCCTCCGGCGAGCCGACCATCTCAGTAGCGGGCTAGCCCCAGCACCGCCCCCCGCCACAGCACGGAGCCCACACCGCCGCCCGCCACGGCGCGGGGCACATGCCGCCTCCCGCCACGGCGCGGGGCACACGCCGCCGCCCGCCACGGCACGGGGTACGCACGCCGCCTCCCCGCCCTTAGCGCACGGTGCCGCCCACGCCACCCTCGGCTTCAGCGCAGGGCACTCAGGCCGCCGCCGGGCTTCAGCGCGGGGCGCCCACGCCGCCCCGCCCACAGCGGGGGGAGGCACCCACGCCGCCCCGCGCCCGCAGCGCGCGGTGCCCACGCCTGAAGCCGGGCCGCAGCGCTGGGTGCGCACTTTGACGCCTGCCCGCGACTTGGGGTGCCCACGCCGCCGCCGGCCGCTGCTCTCCCCGCCAACGCTGATGCCCCGCCGCTCCCAGAGCGCCGGGGCATACGCGTGCCCCAGCGCCGCCCGGCCCCTAGCCCGCCGCTTCGCGGCGGATGCCTCCCACCCACCCACCCGTTCACCCCGCACCGCGCGAAACCGTAGGAACCCCCAAGCCCGGCCCCGAAAGCCCACGCCGCGTGAGGCGGCGGAGGGGGGAATGGCTCGGGGCAAACGGGCGGGTGGGTGGGGGGACCCGCCGCGAAGCGGCGAAGGACGGTCCGCCGGGTGGCAGGGGCTGATGGCCCGGGTATCCGGTGAGTAGGCAGGCAGGGAACGGTCCAGGGTGAACGGGTGGGTGGGTGGGGGGATTCGCCGCGAAGCGGCGAAGGGACAGCTCGCCGGGTGGCAGTGGCTGATGGCCCAGGTATCCGGTGAGTGGGTAGGCGGGGAACGGTTCAGGGTGAACGGGTGGGTGGGCGAAGGGACAACCTGCCGGGCGGCAGCGGCTGAGGGCGCGGGCAGGCGGCCTGCCGCGAAGCGCGAAGGCCCCCTCCGGGACAAGCTGTCGATGAGGTCCCGGGCGGGCAGGCGGCCTGGCGCGAAGCGGCAAGACCCCCACCGGGACGATGAGCCTCCGCCGCGAAGCGGCGATCAGGGAATGGCGCGGGGTGAACGGGTGGGTGGGTGGGGGAGTCGCCGCGGAGCGGCGAAGGTCCCCGCCGGAGGGGGCGAGCTGTCAATGCGGCCCCGGGCGGAAGCCCCGCCGCAGCGCGGGCCGGCACCGGTGCGGCCCCGGGCGGAAGCCCCCGCCGAGGCGCGAGCCGGCCCACCGGCCGGCAGTGCTGAGGGCCCCGCAGAGGGCACCCGGCCAGTCCCCACCGAAGAGAGCCCCCCGGGCCACCCGGGCCGACAAAAGGCACCCCCCGCACAAGGCGCCCCCGCCAGGTACAGTGCGGAGATCAGCAAACCGTATGGTGAGGCCCCCGCACGTGTTGACTCAGACCACCACCCGGGTCCTCGAACCGAGTGACCTGGACGCCGCACTCGCCGTGCTCGACCGCGAGCCCGTCACGAACGCCTTCGTGACCGCCCGCGTCCAGGTGGCCGGCCTCGACCCCTGGCGCCTCGGCGGCGAGATGTGGGGCTGGTACGAGCACGGCATGCTCGAGTCCCTCTGCTACGCGGGCGCCAACCTCGTCCCGATCTGCGCGACCCCGCGAGCCGTCCGCGGCTTCGCCGACCGCGCCCGCAGGGCAGGACGCCGCTGCTCCTCCATCGTCGGCCCCGCCACCGCCACCGCCCAGCTGTGGCGGCTCCTGGAACCGTCCTGGGGCCCCGCCCGCGAGGTCCGCACCCGCCAGCCCCTGATGGTCACCGACCGCCTCCCGGACGACATCACCCCGGACCCGTACGTCCGCCGCGTCCGCAAGGACGAGATGGACACGATCATGCCGGCGTGCGTGGCGATGTTCACCGAGGAGGTCGGCGTCTCGCCGATGGCCGGTGACGGCGGCCTCCTCTACCAGGCCCGCGTCGCCGAACTCGTCGGCGCGGGCCGCTCCTTCGCCCGCCTCGACCAGGACGGCAAGGTCGTCTTCAAGGCCGAGATCGGCGCCGCCACCCCCCACGCCTGCCAGGTCCAGGGCGTCTGGGTGGCGCCCGAGTACCGCGGCCGCGGCCTCGCGGCACCCGGCATGGCGGCCGTCCTGCGCTACGCCCTCGAGGACGTCGCCCCCGTCGTCAGCCTGTACGTCAACGACTTCAACACCGCGGCCAGAGCGGCGTACCGACGCGTGGGCTTCCAGGAGGTCGGCGCCTTCATGAGCGTCCTCTTCTGACGCCCCGCCCACCCCGAGCGCCCTGTTCAGAAGCGCGGCGGCGCGAAGTAGGGTCGCCCCATGACTGACGACGTCGTGATCGGGCCCCTCGACCTCGCCACCCGGGTGGACGAAGCGCTGGACGTCCAGGCCCACGCCTTCGGGCTGAGCGACGACGAGGTGGCCGTCCGGCGCCAGATCGTCCTGCGCCACCTCACGTATCCGGGCGCCCGCTCGTTCGGCGCGACCACCCCCGACGGCCGGCTCGTCGGCTTCGTCTACGGCATGCCCAACGACCGCCACCACTGGTGGTCGACGGTGGTCGAGCCCTACCTCCGCGGCCGGCACGTGGATGACTGGCTCGACGACTCCTTCGTCATCACCGAACTGCACGTGCACCCCGGCCACCAGAACCGCGGCATCGGCCGCACCCTGATCACCACCATCACCGAGGGCGTCCCCGAGCCCCGCTCGATCCTCTCCGCGATCGACGTCGAGAGCCCGGCCCGCGGCCTGTACCGCTCCCTGGGCTACACGGACCTGGCCCGCCGCGTCCTGTTCCCCAGCGCCGCCATGCCGTACGCCGTGATGGGCGCCCCGCTGCCCCTGCCGCGCCGGGTCTGAGCCAAACCGATTTCCGCCCGCGCCCGCGCCCCGGCTAACCTCCTGTTCATTACCCTCCCCACGCTCTCGGCCGTGCCGAGCAGAGGGGATCCCCTTGTAGCAGGAGTTGATCATGGCCCAGGTCCAGCGCATGTCCCGATTGATGGTCAAGACACTGCGCGACGACCCGGCGGACGCCGAGACGCTCAACCACAAGCTGCTCGTCCGGGCCGGTTACGTCCGCCGCACCGCCGCCGGCATCTGGACCTGGCTGCCGCTCGGCAAGAAGGTCTACGAGAACATCGCTCGCGTCGTCCGCGAGGAGATGGACGCCATCGGCGGCCAGGAGGTGCTGCTCCCGGCGCTCCTGCCCAAGGAGCCCTACGAGGCCTCCGGCCGTTATGAGGAGTACGGCGACCTGCTCTTCCGCCTCAAGGACCGCAAGGGCGCCGACTACCTCCTCGGCCCCACCCACGAGGAGATCTTCACCCAGGTCGTCAAGGACCAGTGCTCGTCCTACAAGGACCTGCCGGTGATCCTCTACCAGATCCAGACGAAGTACCGCGACGAGGCCCGCCCCCGCGCCGGTGTGCTGCGCGGCCGCGAGTTCCAGATGAAGGACTCGTACTCCTTCGACACCACCGACGAGGGCCTCGCCGAGTCCTACGCCCTGCACCGCGGCGCCTACCAGCGCATCTTCGAGCGCCTCGGCCTCGACTACCGCATCGTGTCCGCCGTCGCGGGCGCCATGGGCGGCTCCAAGTCCGAGGAGTTCCTGGCCCCGGCCCCGGCCGGCGAGGACACCTTCGTGGACTGCCCGGCGTGCGACTACGCCGCCAACACCGAGGCCGTCACCTTCCAGCTCGCCCCGGTCGACGGCTCGGCGCACGGCCCCGCCGAGGAGCTGGACACCCCCGACACCCCGACCATCGAGACCCTCGCCGAGCACCTCGGCGTCCCGGCCTCCGTGACCCTGAAGAACCTCCTGGTCAAGGTCGACGGCGAGATCGTGGCCGTCGGCGTCCCCGGCGACCGCGAGGTCGACCTCGGCAAGCTCGGCGAGCACCTGGCCCCGGCCGAGGTCGAGCTGGTCACCGCCGAGGACTTCGAGGGCCGCGACGACCTCGTACGCGGTTACGTGGGCCCGCAGGGCCTGGACAAGGTCCGCTACATCGCCGACCCGCGCGTCGCGCCCGGCACCGCCTGGATCACCGGCGCCAACAAGCAGGACAAGCACGCGAAGAACGTCGTCTGCGGCCGCGACTTCGAGGTCGACGACTACCTGGACGTCGTGGTCGTCGAAGAGGGCGACCCGTGCCCCAACTGCGGCACCGGCCTCAAGCTGGACCGCGCCATCGAGATCGGCCACATCTTCCAGCTCGGCCGCAAGTACGCCGACACCTTCCAGCTCGACGTCCTCGGCAAGGAGGGCAAGCCGGTCCGCGTGACCATGGGCTCGTACGGCATCGGCGTCTCCCGCGCGGTGGCCGCGCTCGCCGAGCAGACCGCCGACGACAAGGGTCTGTGCTGGCCCAAGGAGGTCGCACCCGCCGACGTCCACGTGGTCGCCGCGGGCAAGGCGCTCCAGACGGAGCTGGCCCTGGACGTCGCCGAGAAGCTGGGCGCCGCGGGCGCGCGCGTCCTGGTCGACGACCGGGCCGGGGTCTCCCCGGGCGTGAAGTTCACCGACGCCGAGCTGATCGGCGTCCCGCAGATCCTGGTCGCGGGCCGCCGCTCCGCCGAGGGCATCGTGGAGCTGAAGGACCGCCGCACGGGCGAGCGCGAGGAGATGACGGTCGAAGAGGCCGTCGCCCGCCTCACCGCGTAGGGGAAGCGCCCCGAAGGGGCGCGGGGAACTGCGCGACCAGCCACACACGGTCCGCGGACTCCGCGCCCACCGGGGTCACCCGGTCACAGCCACCCCGCGAACTCCAAGAGCAGCTCCGCATCCTGCGGACGCCCCACCCGCAGGGCCCGGACCCCCGACTCCACGGCCCGGAAAAGCGTCCACCCCCGAAGCCGCTCCTGATCCACCTCAAGGGACTCGGCCAGCTTCTTCACGCGCCGACGGGTGATCGACGCCCCGGACGGCGAGGCGATCAGATCCTCCACCCGGTCACGGACGAGCCGCGCCAGGTCGAACGCGGTCTCACCGACCACCGGGTCGGGCCCCACGGCCAGCCACGGCACCCGGTCCCCGGCAAGGACCTTGCTCTGCCGGAAGGTGCCGTGCAGCAACCGCGGCTCCATCGGCGCCGCCGCGGCGAGAAGCTCCTCACGCGCGGCGAGGGCCGCGTCCACCAGTGGCGCCACCTCCGCGTCCCGGGAGGCCCGCATCGCCTCGGCCTGGCGTCCCGTCCGCTCGGCGACCGTCTCGAAACGGTGCCCGGCGGGCGGCTCCACCCACAGCCGCCGCAGCGTCCCCGCCGCTTCGAGCAGCGCCTTGGCTTCCGGCAGCGAGCGCACGGACACATCACGGTGCAGCCGTTCGAGGAGCAGTGCCCCGTCCGCGCACTCGGGGTCGAGCAGCCGGGCGGCACCGAGACCGCCCCAGTGCGCGAGGGCGGCCCGCTCGCTCTCCGGGCGCGACCGGGGCGGCACGAGCTTGAGCACGGCGGGCGTGCCGTCGGCCCGGCGCACCATCAGGACGAGGCCGCTGCGCCCGCCGGGGACGTGGACCCGTTCGACGGTCAACTCGCGCAGTGCGACGGCCTGTTCCACTGCCCCGGGCAGCTTCGCCAGCCAGTCGTCGCCGTCCTGCGCCGTCTCGCCCAGTGCGGTGACCAGGCGTCGCGGCGGTTCGAAAGCCATGCGCGAGTCGTTCCTTCCTTAAGGGTTACGCCTTGGGCGTCGCCGGAGCCGAGGAGCCGGATGGCGCGGACCGCTCGGCGAGCCCAGGGAAGGCTACGCTCCCGCCCCGCCACCGCGCGGCCCGGACCGCCGCCTCGCGCAGCGCCCCGGCGGCACTGCCGCGCCGGCTGCCCGAGGAAGCGCGTACGAGATCGGAGTAGACCCCGGCGACCCGGTCCTCCAGCTCGGCGGCGAGCCGCGCGGCAGCGGTGGCGTCCGGCACCGGGAAGGGGAGCGCGTAGGCGGCGTCCGCGGGCTGCGGCTCGCCGCCCAGGTCGCGCACGGCGCGCTGGAGTTCGTCGCGCCGGGCGCGGTGTGCGTCGTACGCGGTCCGCGCCTCGTCCCTGCGGCCCTCGCCGACCCGGCCGCCGACGACCCCATAGCCGTACACGGCGGCGTGCTCGGCGCCCAGGGCGGCCTGCACGGCCTTCAGCTCGTCGTCCTTGGACTCGCTCACTTCTTGTCGCCCTCCGTCAGCAGATACGCGTGCGCCGCCCCCGCGGCCGCCACCGAGGCGAGCAGCCTGGCCTGCTCGGCCGGGGCGTCGACCAGGGCCGCGCCCCGCCGGTCGGCCAGTGCGCGCTCGGCGTCGGCGAGGTCGCGCACCGCCTTGTCGGGGTCCGAGGCCACGGACGGCTCCGGAGCCGGCGCGGCGGCGCCGGAGGCCGACCCGGACGGGGACGGGGACGCCGGGGCTCCGCCGCCGCCGAACGCCTCCACGTGCTTCTCGACCTCCGCGCGCAGCGGCCCGAGCCGCCCGGCGAGCGAGGGGTGCGCGGCGAGCACGGCGTCGTACCGCCCGAGCAGTTCCGTGCTGTCCTTCGCCGCCCTGGCGCGCACGCGGCGCACGGCGGAGGGGTGCTCCGCGCCGGAGTCGGCGGCGTCCGAACAGCCCGTGAGCAGCGCCGCGGAGGCGATGCCCGCGGCCCCGGCGAACAGGCTCCTGCGGCGCGGTCCCGGGCGGGACCGTGGGGCGGTGGGATACGACGGCACGGCAGACGTCCTCGTAAGGAAGGCCAAAAGGCGCGAGCGAGAAGGCAGACACAGGCTGACAAGGGCAGGGAGTGGGCGCAGGCCCGGTGATCACCGTACCTTCGGACGGTCTCCGTACGCGTGATCGGCTCGGGACCGGGCGGCACATCGCCCCTCCGGTGGGCGGCAACACCCCTCGGGACCGGATACCCTTTGACCTGACACGCAGACTTGCAACGAAATCACAACAGCACACGCGGCCGAGGAGTCACCCGGATGAGCACCACCCAGAGCGAGAGGCTGCGGCAACTACTGGAACCGCTCGTCAGCTCCCAGGACCTGGATCTCGAAGAGATCGAAGTGGCCTCGGTCGGACGCAAGCGAGTGCTGAGAGTCGTCATCGACTCCGACGACGGCGTGGATCTGGACCAGATCGCGGAAGTGAGCCGCCTGCTCTCCGCGAAGCTCGACGAGACCGACGCGATGGGCGAAGGGGAGTACGACCTCGAGGTCGGTTCCCCCGGCGCCGAGCGCGCGCTGACCGAGCACCGCCACTACCTGCGCGCCGTGGACCGCCTGGTGAAGTTCCAGCTGACCGGGGGCGACGAGCTGGTCGCCCGCATCCTCACGGTGGACGACGAGGGGCTCGACCTCGAAGTGCCCGGTGTGAAGGGCCGCAAGCCCACCGCCCGCCGGATCGCCTTCGACGAGATCGACAAGGCGCGCGTGCAGGTCGAGTTCAACCGCAAGGACAAGAAGGACGAGAAGGACATGAAGGAAGAGGAGGAGGCGTAGCCGTGGACATCGACATGAGTGCCCTGCGGGGTCTGGTACGGGAGAAGGAGATCTCCTTCGACCTGCTCGTCGAGGCGATCGAGTCGGCCCTCCTCATCGCCTACCACCGCACGGAAGGCAGTTTCCGCCGCGCACGCGTGAAGCTGGACCGCGAGAGCGGCCACGTGACGGTGTGGGCGACGGAGGACCCGGCGGACCTCGAAGAAGGCCAGGAGGCCAAGGAGTTCGACGACACGCCGTCCGACTTCGGCCGCATCGCCGCGACGACGGCCAAGCAGGTCATCCTCCAGCGGCTGCGCGACGCCCAGGACGACGCGACGCTCGGTGAGTACGCCGGGCGCGAGGGCGACATCGTCACCGGCGTGGTCCAGCAGGGCCGCGACCCGAAGAACGTGCTGGTCGACATCGGCAAGCTGGAGGCCATCCTGCCGGTGCAGGAGCAGGTCCCCGGCGAGGAGTACCCCCACGGGATGCGCCTTCGCAGTTACGTCGTCCGGGTGGCGAAGGGTGTCCGCGGCCCGTCCGTGACCCTGTCGCGCACGCACCCGAACCTGGTCAAGAAGCTCTTCGCGCTCGAGGTGCCCGAGATCGCCGACGGTTCCGTCGAGATCTCCGCCATCGCCCGCGAGGCCGGCCACCGCACCAAGATCGCCGTGCGCTCCACGCGCTCGGGGCTCAACGCCAAGGGCGCCTGCATCGGCCCGATGGGCAGCCGTGTGCGCAATGTCATGGCCGAGCTGAACGGCGAGAAGATCGACATCGTCGACTGGTCGGACGACCCGGCGGACATGGTCGCCCATGCGCTCTCCCCGGCGCGCGTCAGCAAGGTCGAGATCGTCGACCTCGGCGCCCGCTCGGCCCGGGTGACCGTGCCGGACTACCAGCTGTCGCTCGCCATCGGCAAGGAAGGGCAGAACGCCCGCCTGGCCGCCCGGCTCACCGGCTGGCGCATCGACATCAGGCCCGACACCGAGCAGCCCGCCGACCAGTAGGCGGGAATAAATCCGGGCGCGCACCGCTTGGATCACGACAGTATGTGGCGAGTAGCCGTTCGATTTTTGCCCCAAAGGGGTGAGGTCGGTGCGGGGAGGTAGACTTGAGCGTGTCTGGCCGGACGCCAGCCCGGGCATGCCCTGAGCGCACGTGTGTGGGGTGCCGGGAGCGAGCGGCCAAGAGCGAACTGCTGCGCATCGTGGCGAAAGAGGGCGCCTGCGCCCCCGATCCAAGCGGTACGCTGCCCGGCCGGGGTGCCTATGTACACCCCGCCCTGGTCTGTCTGGACCTGGCGGTCCGCCGCCGGGCGTTCCCACGGGCCTTCCGCGCCCAGGGGCCGCTCGACACGGAGGCGTTGCGCCGGGTGGTCGAGACAGTTGTCCAGCAGGCAGCAACGTAAGACGTGGTCGCACGGAACCCCGTGCGGCCTTGGTATTCCGCGAGTTGGAAGTAGGTCGAGATTGCGATGAGCACTCGATGAGCACGCGATGAGTACGCCCATGAAGTAGCGACGGTCCGGCGTAACCCGGACCTAAAAGGAGCGAAGTGGCTAAGGTCCGGGTATACGAACTCGCCAAGGAGTTCGGGGTAGAGAGCAAGGCCGTCATGGCCAAGCTTCAAGAACTCGGTGAATTCGTACGTTCGGCGTCCTCGACGATCGAGGCGCCCGTGGTACGCAAACTGACTGACGCATTCCAGCAGGGTGGCAACGGCAAGTCCGCCGCCAAGCCCGGCGCGCCGCGCAAGCAGGCCGCCCCCAAGCCGCCGGCCCCCTCGGGCTCGGCGTCCCCCTCTCCCGCGCAGGCCGCCCGTCCGGGTCCGGCCGCGCCCAAGCCGCCGGCCCCCAAGCCCGCGGCCGAGAAGCCCGCGGCTTCTCCGGCGGCCCCGGGCCCGCGGCCCGGCCCGAAGCCCCCGGCCCCCAAGCCGGCCCCGGCTTCCCCGGCGCCGACCACCCCGGAGTTCACCGCTCCGCCGGCGGCTCCGGCCGCTCCGGCCGCCCCCGCGGCGCAGCAGGCCCCGCGTCCGGCTGCCGCCCGTCCCGGCGCCCCCAAGCCCGGTGGCCGTCCGGCCCCCGCGCAGGGCGGCCAGGGTCAGGGCCAGGGCGGTCGTGGCGACCGTCCCGAGCGCGCCCCGCGCCCCGGCGGCCAGGGCGCCCCGCGTCCCGGCGGTGCCCGTCCCGCGGGTCCGCGTCCGGGCAACAACCCCTTCACCTCTGGTGGCTCCACCGGCATGGCGCGCCCGCAGGCGCCCCGTCCGGGCGGCGCCCCGCGTCCTGGCGGCGGCCCCGGCGGCCAGGGTGGCCCCGGCGGCGCCCCGCGCCCGCAGGGTCAGGGTGGCCCCGGTGGCGCTCCCCGTCCGCAGGGTCAGGGCGGCGCCCGTCCGACCCCGGGCGGCATGCCCCGTCCGCAGGCCCCGCGTCCCGGCGGCGGTCCCGCCGGTAACCGTCCCAACCCGGGCATGATGCCGCAGCGTCCCGCTGCCGGCCCGCGTCCCGGTGGTGGCCCCGGCGGTGGCCGTGGTCCCGGCGGCGGCGGTCGTCCGGGCGGTGCCGGTGGCGGTCGTCCCGGTGGCGGCGGCTTCGCAGGTCGTCCGGCCGGTCCCGGTGGCGGTGGCGGCGGTTTCGCCGGTCGTCCCGGTGGTCCCGGTGGTGGCGGTGCCGGTCGTCCCGGTGGCGGCGGCGGCTTCGGCGGCCGTCCCGGCTTCGGTGGACGTCCCGGTGGCCCCGGTGCCCGTGGTGGCACGCAGGGTGCGTTCGGCCGTCCCGGCGGGCCCGCCCGTCGTGGTCGCAAGTCGAAGAGGCAGAGGCGCCAGGAGTACGAGGCCATGCAGGCCCCGTCCGTGGGCGGCGTGATGCTGCCTCGCGGCAACGGACAGACCGTCCGCCTGTCGCGCGGTGCCTCGCTCACCGACTTCGCCGAGAAGATCAACGCCAACCCGGCGTCGCTCGTCGGCGTGATGATGAACCTCGGCGAGATGGTCACCGCCACGCAGTCCGTCTCCGACGAGACGCTGAAGCTCCTCGCGGACGAGATGAACTTCGTCCTGGAGATCGTCAGCCCGGAGGAGGAGGACCGCGAGCTGCTCGAGTCGTTCTCCATCGAGTTCGGCGAGGACGAGGGCGGCGAGGAGATGCTCGTCTCCCGTCCGCCGGTCGTCACCGTCATGGGTCACGTCGACCACGGTAAGACCCGACTGCTCGACGCGATCCGCAAGACGAACGTCGTCGCGGGCGAGGCCGGTGGCATCACCCAGCACATCGGTGCCTACCAGGTCGCGACCGAGGTGAACGGCGAAGAGCGCGCCATCACCTTCATCGACACCCCCGGTCACGAGGCGTTCACCGCCATGCGTGCCCGTGGTGCGAAGTCCACCGACATCGCGATCCTCGTGGTCGCGGCGAACGACGGTGTGATGCCGCAGACGATCGAGGCGCTGAATCACGCCAAGGCGGCCGACGTGCCGATCGTGGTCGCGGTCAACAAGATCGACGTCGAGGGTGCCGACCCGACCAAGGTGCGCGGTCAGCTCACCGAATTCGGTCTGGTGGCCGAGGAGTACGGCGGCGACACGATGTTCGTCGACATCTCCGCGCGTCAGGGCCTCAACATCGAGCAGCTGCTCGAGGCCGTGGTCCTGACCGCGGACGCCTCGCTCGACCTGCGGGCCAACCCGGAGCAGGACGCGCAGGGCATCGCCATCGAGGCCCACCTCGACAAGGGCCGCGGCGCCGTCGCGACCGTCCTCGTCCAGCGCGGTACCCTCCGCGTCGGCGACACGATGGTCGCCGGTGACGCCTACGGCCGAGTCCGCGCCATGCTCGACGACAAGGGCGAGAACGTGGAGGAGGCGACCCCGTCGACTCCCGTCCTCGTGCTCGGTCTCACCAACGTCCCGGGCGCCGGCGACAACTTCCTGGTGGTCGACGAGGACCGTACGGCCCGTCAGATCGCCGAGAAGCGTGCCGCCCGTGAGCGCAACGCCGCGTTCGCCAAGCGCACCCGCCGCGTCTCCCTCGAGGACCTCGACCAGGTGCTCAAGGCGGGCCTGGTCCAGGACCTCAACATCATCATCAAGGGCGACGCGTCCGGTTCGGTGGAGGCTCTCGAGTCCTCGCTGCTCCAGCTCGACGTCGGCGACGAGGTCGACATCCGCGTCCTGCACCGCGGTGTGGGTGCGGTCACCGAGTCCGACATCGACCTGGCGATGGGCTCCGACGCCATCGTCATCGGCTTCAACGTCCGCGCGGCCGGCCGTGCCGCGCAGATGGCGGAGCGCGAAGGCGTCGACGTCCGCTACTACTCGGTGATCTACCAGGCCATCGAGGAGATCGAGGCGGCCCTCAAGGGCATGCTCAAGCCGGAGTACGAGGAGGTCGAGCTGGGCACCGCGGAGATCCGCGAGGTCTTCCGCTCGTCCAAGCTCGGCAACATCGCCGGTGTCCTCATCCGCTCGGGCGAGGTCAAGCGCAACACCAAGGCGCGCCTCATCCGCGACGGCAAGGTCATCGCGGAGAGCCTCAACATCGAGGGTCTGCGCCGCTTCAAGGACGACGTCACCGAGATCCGCGAAGGCTTCGAGGGCGGTATCAACCTCGGCAACTTCAACGACATCAAGATCGACGACGTCATCGCGACGTACGAGATGCGCGAGAAGCCGCGCGGCTGATCGACTGCCTCACGGCAGTGACCGCCTCACAGCGGTCTGATCCGCACGGTCAGTGTCGGGGCCGGTCGACGGGGAAAATCCCGTCGATCGGCCCCGGCCGTTCCGTGTACGGTTCTTGTGTCCCTGCCAAGTGGTTGGCGGGGCACCGAACCCGTACCGGCGGGACATCCGGACACACATGTATGTGGGGACTCTGTCCTTCGATCTGCTCCTCGGCGACGTACATTCGCTGAAGGAGAAACGCTCCGTAGTCCGCCCGATCGTCGCCGAACTCCAGCGGAAGTACGCGGTGAGCGTGGCGGAGGTGGGCGGTCACGACCTGCACCGCAGGGCCGAGATCGGGCTCGCCGCGGTGTCGGGCGACTGGGGCCATCTCACGGACGTACTGGACCGGTGCGAGCGCCTGGTCGCCGCCCGGCCCGAAGTGGAGCTGCTGTCGGTAAGACGGCGGCTGCACGGCGACGACGACTGAACAACAGCAAGACAAGCCCAGGGAATGCCCGGGGAAAAGGGAGACGGAGCAGTGGCCGACAACGCGCGGGCGAAAAGGCTGGCGGACCTCATCCGAGAGGTGGTTGCCCAGAAGCTGCAGCGCGGGATCAAGGACCCGCGGCTCGGGACGCACGTGACCATCACGGACACCCGGGTGACCGGTGACCTGCGGGAGGCGACCGTCTTCTACACGGTCTACGGCGACGACGAGGACCGCGCGGCCGCCGCCGCGGGCCTGGAGAGCGCCAAGGGCGTGCTGCGCTCGGCGGTGGGCCAGGCCGCGGGCGTGAAGTTCACCCCGTCCCTGTCCTTCGTCGCGGACGCCCTGCCGGACAACGCGCGGGCCATCGAGGACCTGCTCGACAAGGCACGGATGTCGGACGAGAAGGTGCGGGAGGTCTCCGCGGGCGCCGAGTTCGCGGGCGGGGCCGACCCGTACCGCAAGCCCGAGTCCGACGAGGATACGGACGGCACCGACGACGAGACGGACGGCGACGCCCGCGCATGAGCAGCACCACAACGCCGGACGGCCTTGTCATCGTCGACAAGCCGTCCGGCTTCACTTCGCACGACGTGGTCGCCAAGATGCGGGGGATCGCAAGGACCCGCCGCGTCGGGCACGCGGGCACCCTCGACCCCATGGCGACGGGCGTGCTCGTCCTCGGCGTCGAGCGCGCCACCAAGCTCCTCGGTCATCTGGCGCTGACCGAGAAGGAGTACCTGGGCACCATCCGCCTCGGGCAGGACACGCTCACCGACGACGCCGAGGGCGAGATCACCTCGTCCGCCGACGCCTCGAAGATCACCCGCGAGGCGATCGACGAGGGCATCGCCAAGCTCTCCGGCGACATCATGCAGGTGCCGTCGAAGGTCAGCGCCATCAAGATCGACGGCAAGCGGTCGTACGCGCGCGCCCGCAAGGGCGAGGAGTTCGAGATCCCGGCCCGGCCGGTGACGATCTCCGCCTTCACCGTGTACGACGTCCGCGACGCCGTCGCCGAGGACGGCACCCCCGTCCTCGACCTGGTCGTCTCGGTCGTCTGCTCCTCGGGAACGTACATCCGGGCGCTCGCCCGCGACCTCGGCGCGGACCTCGGCGTGGGCGGGCACCTGACCGCGCTGCGCCGCACCCGCGTCGGCCCGTACAAACTGGACGCGGCCAAGACGCTCGACCAGCTCCAGGAGGAGCTGACCGTGATGCCGGTGGCCGAGGCCGCCGAGCGGGCCTTCCCGCGCTGGGACGTGGACGACAAGCGCGGCCGGCTGCTGCTGAACGGCGTCCGGATCGACATGCCCGAGGAATACGCGGGCGTGGGCGCCGTCGCCGTCTTCGACGCGCAGGGCCGCTTCCTGGTCCTCGCGGAGGAGTCGCGGGGCAAGGCCAAGAGCCTGGCCGTCTTCGCCTGAGGCGGGCCCGGCCGGGGGCTCCGGCGCCGGGATCTCGTGGCCGGGGCCTCTTGTGCTGGTACTTCTGTGCCGGGCTCTGGGGCCGGGGCTTTGTCGTGGAGCGGCGGACTTCGGCACGCCGCTCCACGGTCCCCCCACCCAAGGTGTTTCCATCGCGCCGCGCCGATTCACCCCTTCGGGCAGGCGCTCGGAGTGAACCGAGGGAGCAGACGGGGGCGCGTTCGGGCCTCGTCCTGTCCGGCTGATCACCGCCGACCTACGGTCGGAGAACGGGGAACGGCCGGGAGGTTCGAGCATGGCGGGACGGGGTCCGCGGGCCAAGGGTGCCGGGGACGCCGCGGGCGCGGAGGAGCGGGGCGGTCACGCGGCGCTCGACCGGGCCCTGGTGCGGGTCTGCGATCTCGCGGGGCGGCCTCGGGGCACGGGGTTCGCCGCCGACGAGCACGGCACGGTCATCACCAGCCACGAGGCCGTCGACGGCCTCGCCCGGATCGTGCTGCACGCCTCGGACGAGCGGACCTGCGTCGTGCCCGCCGATGCCGTGGTGGCGCTGCCCGACGCCGATCTCGCGCTCGTGCACACCGAGGGGCTCGGGCTGCGGCCCCTCCCGCTGGCCGTGCGGGACTCCGTGGCGACCGGCGCGTATGTGCGGATCGCCGCGCTCGGCTGGCGCGAGGCGCGGGTCCTCGGCTCCTCCCCGGTGACGTATACGGCGACGGACCGCTTCCATCTGGTGGGCACCGCGCTGGAGTTGGCGATCGGCACGGAGGGCGCGGACGCGCTGCGGCTCGGGGGCGGGGCCGCGGGCGGGCCTGTCGTGGACGTCGCGTCCGGCGCGGTTCTCGCGGTCCTGGGCACGGCGCTGCTGCCTCAGCATCCGGCTCGGGCGGGGGAGGGCGCCTCCTTCGCGGGAGCGGGCTCCTCCGTCGCGGGAGCGGGCCTCGTGGGGGAGGGCTCCTTCTTCGTGGGGGAGGTCCCTTTCGCGCACCGGCCGCCCGGCTTCGCGATTCCGCTGCGGGAGGCGGCCGCCGCCGACCCGGGCGGGCCACTCGCCGCACTCATCGCACGCAACGCCGCGACCGTCCCCGCCTACGGAGACGATCTCAATCTGGCGGGCGCGCTGCATCTGACGGCCACGTCGGCGGGGTGCGACGGGCCGGGCGCGGCGCAGCTCGACCCGGTCGAACGGCCGGACGTGGCGGGGGAGTTCAGCGCCTTCGTCGACGGTCCGGCGTACGTACTGGGCCTGGTCGGCGACCCCGGCACGGGGCGTACGACGGAACTGTCCGCGCTCGCCGCACGGCGGGCCAGGGGTGCCGAGCCGGCGCCCACGCTGTGGCTGCGCGGCGCCGACCTGCGGGGCACGGACGACTCCGTCGCGGACGCGGTGGAGCGGGCCCTCGACCGGGCGGGGCGGATCCTCGCGGCTTCGGAGGAGATGCCGCGGGGGCAGCAGCCGGGGCAGCAGCCGGAGCCGGGTCCGGGGCTCGGGGACATCTCGGCGGGGCGCGTGGCCCGGCTCGTGCGGGACGCGGGGCGACCGCTGCTCCTCCTGCTCGACGGCCCCGAGGAGATGCCGCCCGCGCTGGCACACGGCCTCGCCCGGTGGAGCGAGGGCACGGCCGCGTGGCTGAGGGAGACGGGCGCGCGGCTCGTCGTCGCCTGCCGGGCGGAGTACTGGGAGCAGGCGGGGGCGTTTTTCGAGGCGGGGGCGCTGCACGGGGCTCTGGGAACAGCGCTGGGACCACACGAAACCGCATACCCCCCTTGCGTACGCCTCGATGACCTGCCGGAGCCGCAGGCGGGGTGGGCCCGCGCGCGGTACGGCATTCCGGAGGGCGCGCTCGCCGCAGCCGACGCGCGGCATCCGCTGGCGCTGCGGCTGCTCTCCGAGGTCCGGGCCGCCCGCCCGGACGCGCCGCCGCCGGGTACGCCCGGGCGGGAGGAGATCTTCGCCGCGCATCTGGACCTGCTGTGCCTGCGCGTCGCGGTACGGCTCGCGGCGGCGAACGGCTTGCGCGGCACCGCGGTGCGGCGCCTCGCGGCGAAGGTCTCCGGTCAGGTCCACGAGGCGGCGCGGCGCTGCCTGGGCCCTGGCCAGGGCGAGCTGGACCGCGAGTCCTTCGAGGCGGTCTTCCCGTGGGGGGCGCTGCCGGGGGTCCACGGCTGCACGGGCTGGGCGTCGGCGGTACTGACGGAGGGGCTGCTGGTGCCGGCGGGTTCGGGTTACCGCTTCGCGCACGAGGAGGTGGCCGACTGGATCCAGGGCACGCATCTGGACGTGGACGGAGCGCTGACCTCCCTGATCCACCGACACCGCCCCGCGCTCCGCGCCCCCACGGTCCCGGAACAGCGCCGCCCCGTCCGCCCCCTCCCGGTGCCCCGCCACCGCATCGGCCCGGTGATCGAGGCGCTGCTGCTGCTGGGACGGCAGCGGGGCCCGGTGGGGCTGGGGCAGCGGCTGTGGGAACTGTCGGACGCGGTGACGGAGTTTGTGGGCGGGGGGTCCTTGAGCGGTGGGGGATGCGGCGCGGGGCCTGCGGCAGGGGCTGAGGGCTCGGGGGGCGGCGAGAGGGGGGCGGTGATCCCCGCAGAGGGGCGGGACGCCGAGGACATGGCACCCACGGAGGCCGAGGGCGCGGCATCCGGTGGGAGCGGGGATGCGGTGTGTGCCGGTGGAGCGATCACCGGGGGCGGCTGTGCGGAATCCGGTGGGGGAGACGGTGGGGTGCCGGCTGGCGGGGGATGTGCGGCGTGCGCGGGAGGCAGCTGTCCGGTGAGCGCCGGGGACGGCCGTGTGGCGTGCGGTGGAGGCGGCCGGGCGGGGTGGGCGGAATCCGTCGCAGGGCACTGCGGGGCGTCCGCTGGCGGTGGGTGTGCGGCATGCGCCGGAGGTGGCGGGGCGGTGTCCGCTGGAGGCAACCGTGCGGCGTTTGCCGAGGGGCGGGACGCGGCATCTGCCGGAGCCGACTGTGCGGCACCTGTCGACGGCTGCACGGAATCCGTGGCAGGGCACTACGGAGCGTCCCGTGGCGGGGGCTCTGTGGCATGCGCCGGAGGCGGCCGGGCGGCGAGCGCCGAGGATGCGGGTGCGGTTTTCGGCGGGGACGCGTATGGGGCGTTCGCTGGTGAGGGCTGCGTGGCGCCCGCTGGAGGTGGCGGAGAGGGCTCAGTCGAGGGCGGTTTTGGGGTGCGCGCCCGAGGTGATGGTGCGGCCTTCGACGAGGGCGTAGGCCCGGCATGCGCCGAGGGCGACGGGGAGGGGTCTGCCGAAGGCTGGCGCGGGGCGCGTGCCGACGTTAGCTGTGTCGCGTCAACTGGCGGCGACTCCACCAGAGGCAACCGTGCCGAGGCGTTCGCAGAGGAGGAGGGCGCGGCAGCTGACGGACGTAACTGTCCGGCATCTGTCGGCGGCGACCGTCCGGCTCCGGCCGGGGGCGGCCACGCGGGACCTGTGGGCGGTAGCCGCTCGGCAGCCGCCCGGGATGACTGGGTGGCATCTGTCGGGGGCGACTGCGCGGCTCCGTCCGGAGGCGATTACGCGGCATCTGCCGGAGGTATCCACGCGGCTCCGGCCGGGGGCGGCCACGCGGCATCCGTCGGCGGCGACCGCCCGGCCCCGGCCGGGGGCGGCCATGTGGAATCTGTGGGCGGCAGCCGCTCGGCAACCGCCCGGGATGACTACGTGGCATCTGTCGGGGGCGACTGCGCGGCTCCGGCTGGGGGCGGCCGTGTGGGATCCGTGGGCGGCAGTCGCTCGGTACCTGCCCGAGACGACTACGCGGTACCTGCCGACGGCGACCGCACACCCCCGGCAGCAGGCGGTCACGCGGCATCTGTCGGCGGCAGCCGTGCTACCCCCGCCCGAGACGACCACCCGGCAACTTCCGGCGGCAGCCGCCCGGCACCCGCTCACGGCAACGGCAACCTCGCGACCTCCCCCGAAATGGGCTCGGCACCCTCCGCAGGGCCCACCCCGCCCCTGCCCTTCTCCGCCGGACCCGAAGCTCCTCCCCCCGTACCCCAGCCACCCCCCACCACCCCCTCCACAGCGCCACCCCGCACCCCGAGGCCCCGCACCCCCCGGGAACGGAGCCGGAAGTCCCCGTACGCGGCAAGGCGGCAGGCCGTGACGGTGTGAGCGATGCTTGTTGGTGGGCGACGCACCTGGTCAGGGGCGTGCTGCTGCGCGTGCCCGACGCGGGGCCCTATCTGCCCGTGCTCGAAGTGCTCGCCGAGCGCGGCCAGTTCGGGGCCGCATTCTGGCTGGGGCTCCGCCTGGGGGACGCCGAGCGGTTCGCCCTGTTGCGGCGGCGCGTCGTACGGGACGGGCCCCCTGGCACTCCGGACCGGTGCCTGGACGCCGTCGCCGGACTCCTCGCCGCCGACCCCACCGGCGTACAGCCGCACCTCGTCCGCTGGTTCACCGACGAGCGGCCGCTGGACGCCGCGCCCCACGCCACCGTCGCCTCCGCCGCGCAGGCGCTGCTCCACACCCACCGGCACCACGCCATCGACGACCTCACCGAAACCCTCGTCGACCGCGCCCACGCCCGCGCCGACGAACTCCTCGCCGCCCTCGCCGAGGAGGAGCCCTCCGCCCTCTGCCGCGCCGTCGTGCGCTGGGCCCACGACGAGCGGCCCGACCGGCGCGTGGCCGCCGCCACCTACGGCCCGCTCGTCGCCCCGCACGCCACGGCGGAGGCCGACCGGGAGATCCTGCGGGACGCCGCCCTCGCCCTGCTCGCCCGCCCCGCCGACGACACCCTGCACGGCGCCGCCCTCGCCCTGCTCATCCGCGACCCGAAGACGCGCCCCCGCTATCTGACCCGCGCCCTGCGCCGCTTCATCGCCGGGGACCCGCGGCTGCCCGTGAGCGCGCCGGCCGAGGCCCTGGCCACCCACCCCGAGCCGGTACTCGCCGCCTTCAGCGCCCGCCTGCACGCCCCGGGCCCGGCCCCCGACGACGTCCTGCGCGGCCTCGCCGACGTGACCACGCCCGCCCTCGCCCGCCGCGTCGCCGCCCTCGTACAGGACCTCCTGGAGACTCGCCCCGAGACCGCCGGAGCCGCCGCCGCGTACATCGACCGGCGACTCGAACAGGGCCCCGCCGTACGCCCCGTCCTCTTCCCCCTGGTGTCCGGCCTGCTGCACAGCCGCCCCGCACAGGTCCGCGCGGCCCTCGCGCCCGTCCTCGCCGCCCCCGGCACCGCCGCCTCGCGGGCCCTGCGGGACGAGCTGCTCGACGTACTGCTCAGCCAGGAGCGGGACCCGACGGTCCTGGAGAGCGTCCTGCGCTCCGTGGCCCACGGCGCCGCCGTCCGCGGTGAGGCCCGCACCCGCGAGCGCGTGCACCGCACCGGACTGCTCCTCGGACGCACCCCGGAAGGCGCCCTCCGCTTCGACCGCTGCCTGGTCGAACAGGCCCGCCGCGAACAGGCGTTCGCCACCCTCGTCGCCCGCTGGCTCCGCGACGCCCCCGAGGAGTGGGCCGCCCTGATCGGCCCGAGCGCCTCCCGGACGATTCTGAACATCGCGGGCGGTGCACGGGTCCCGGCCTAGGGGACAACCCCGGCCTCAGCCCGAGGACGGCCCGGAGTGACTGCCGCCACCCCCGCCGAGCAGACACCGATGCGAGCCGGGGCACGTCGGCATGGCAGTCTTAGACCTGCGTAATCGGCAATGGGAACGTACAGACGTCACGGACGTACACAGGTTCGGCGAGGAGCAAAGAAGTGCAGCGCTGGCGTGGCTTGGAGGACATCCCCCAGGACTGGGGGCGCAGCGTCGTCACCATCGGTTCCTACGACGGCGTGCACCGCGGTCACCAGTTGATCATCGGCCGTGCCGTGGAGCGCGCCCGGGAACTCGGCGTGCCCGCCGTCGTCGTCACCTTCGACCCGCACCCCAGCGAGGTCGTACGCCCCGGCAGCCACCCGCCGCTGCTCGCCCCGCACCACCGCCGCGCCGAACTGATGGCCGAGCTGGGTGTGGACGCGCTGCTGATCCTCCCCTTCACCTCCGAGTTCTCGAAGCTGTCGCCCGCCGACTTCGTGGTCAAGGTCCTCGTGGACAAGCTGCACGCGCGCGTGGTCGTCGAGGGCCCCAACTTCCGCTTCGGCCACAAGGCCGCGGGCAACGTCGCCCTCCTCGCCGAGCTGGGACGCACGTACGACTACGAGGTCGACGTCATCGACCTGTACGTCACGGGCGAGGCCGGCGCCGGTCAGCCCTTCTCCTCCACGCTGACCCGGCGCCTGGTCGCCGAGGGCGACGTGAAGGGCGCCGCGGAGATCCTCGGGCGTCCGCACCGCGTCGAGGGCGTCGTCGTGCGCGGCGCCCAGCGCGGGCGCGAGCTTGGCTATCCCACCGCCAACGTGGAGACGCTGCCGCACACCGCCATCCCCGCCGACGGCGTCTACGCCGGATGGCTGCACGTCGAGGGCGAGGCGATGCCGGCGGCGATCTCCGTCGGGACGAACCCGCAGTTCGACGGCACCGAGCGGACGGTCGAGGCGTACGCGATCGACCGCGTCGGCCTTGATCTGTACGGGCTGCATGTCGCGGTGGACTTCCTCGCCTTCGTGCGGGGACAGGCGAAGTTCGACTCCATCGAGGCGCTGCTTGTCGCTATCGCGGATGACGTGGAGAAATCCCGCGCCCTTGTTTCTGGCGCGGGGGCCTAGTCGTCGTTGGGGGGCGTTGCCTCTTTGCGTGCCTGCGGGCGCGTCGCTCGCGCAGTTCCCCGCGCCCCTGACGGGGCCCGGCCAAGCGCCCCTTAGGGGGCGCGGGGAACTGCGCGACCAGCCCCCACCGACGGCCAGTCGCAACCGAAACAGAACCCACCACCCCCTAAGGCGCCCCACCCCCCAAGGCGCCCCCGCCAGAACTCGCCCAGTGGCACGCCACCTGCGTGCGCCCGGCGCCCGAAAGCACGGCCAGGTCCTGCGTACGGCACCTGCTCGCGACGCCCGCCGCCTCCGCCTCGCCGGAGGCGAGCACCTGGCACCGCACATGGAACCGGCAGCCCCCCGGGATGCGGGACGGGTCCGGCGGCTCACCCGTGAGCACCACCGGTTCCCCGGGCGCCTCCGGAAGCACCGACAACAGCGCCTGCGTATAGGGGTGTTGAGGCGCCGTCAGCACCTCCTCCACCGTGCCGGTCTCCACGATCCGGCCCAGGTACATCACCGCGACGCGGTCCGCGATGTTCCACGCGAGCCCCAGATCGTGCGTCACCACCAGTGCGGAGAGCCCCAGTTCGTCCCGCAGGCGCAGCAACAGGGCCAGGATCTCGCCGCGCACGGACGCGTCGAGGGACGCCACCGGCTCGTCGGCGACGATGAGTTCGGGTTCGAGGACCAGCGCGCCCGCGATGACGACACGCTGGCGCTGACCGCCCGACAGCTCGTGCGGATAGCGCAGGAAGAAGCGCTCGGGGGGCCGGAGACCGGCCCGGGAGAGCGCCCCGGCGACCGCGGCCCGCTCGTCACCCGCGTACCCATGGATGCGCAGCCCCTCGGCCACCGCCTCGTACACCGTGTGCCGGGGGTTGAGCGAGCCGCTGGGATCCTGGAGCACCAGCTGGACGCGCTTGCGGTACGCCTTGAGGGCACGCCCGGAGTAGTTCAGCGGCTGCCCGGCGAACGTCACCTTGCCGGAGGTCGGCGGCACCAGGCCGAGCAGCGAACGGGCCAGCGTGGTCTTGCCGCAGCCCGACTCGCCGACCAGCGCGACGATCTCACCGCCCTTGATGTCGAGGTCGACGCCGTCCACCGCCCGCGCGGTCGGCGCGCCCCGGCGGCCGGGGAAGGCGATGTGCAGGGCGCTGGCGGACAGCAGGGAGCCGCCGCCCGGCTCGGGGGTGGTCATGCGCGGCTCCTCGTCACTCTCGGTCACGGTGTGCGCTCCGCCGTCGCGGGCGCCGACGTGGGCTGCGCCGGGAGCGGCGCGCCCGCGTGGACGCATGCCGCGCGGTGGTGCGGGCCCGCGTCCCGCAGGGCCTGGTCCTCGCTCGTACAGGAGTCCAGGGCCACCGCGCAGCGCGGATGGAACGTACAGCCCGTAGGGAGCGCCGACGGGTCGGGCGGGTCGCCCGGCAGGCCGCGCGGCGCGAACCGGGACGCCGCGTCGCCGATCCGCGGGAACGCCGCCGACAGGGCCTTCCCGTAGGGGTGCTTGGCGTCCTCGTAGACCTGCGTGGCCGGGCCCTCCTCGACGACGCGGCCCGCGTACATCACCGCGAGCCGGTCGCAGGTGTCGGAGAGCACCGCGAGGTCATGGCTGATCATCACCAGGCCGAGGTCCTGCTCGGTGACCAGCTGTTCGATCAGGCGCAGGATCTGGGCCTGGATCATCACATCGAGTGCGGTGGTCGGCTCGTCCGCGATGATCAGACGAGGATCGCAGGCCAGCGCCATGGCGATCATCACGCGCTGGCGCTGGCCTCCCGACAGCTCGTGCGGATACGCCTCGGCGCGGGCGGCGGGCAGCCCCACCTGTTCGAGGAGTTCACCGACCTTCTTCCTGGCGCCCGCCTGCGTGGCCTTCTTGTGGAGCAGGATCGGCTCGGCGATCTGGTCGCCGATGCGGTGCACGGCGTTCAGCGAGTGCATCGCGCCCTGGAAGACGATCGAGGCGCCCGCCCAGCGCACCGCGCGCACCTGCCCCCACTTCATCGTGAGGACGTCCTCGCCGTCGAGCAGGATCTCGCCGGACACCTTCGTCCCCGCGGGGAGCAGCCGCAGCAGCGCCAGCGCGAGCGTGGACTTGCCGCAGCCCGACTCACCGGCGACGCCGAGCTTCTGGCCCGCGTCGACGTGGAGGTTCACCCCGCGCACGGCGGCGGCGCCGTTCGCGTACGTCACTTCGAGATCGCGTACGTCGAGAAGACGCCGCACGCTGGCTTTGGTCAGGTCGGTCAACGGGAAGCCCCCAGCCTGGGGTTGAGCACGGATTCCACGGCACGGCCGCACAGCGTGAACGCCAGCGCGACGAGCGCGATGGCGAGACCGGGCGGGGCGAGGTACCACCAGTGGCCCGCGCTGACCGCGCCCGCCTCACGCGCGTCCTGGAGCAGACCGCCCCACGACACGCTCGTCGGGTCGCCGAGGCCGAGGAAGGCGAGCGTGGCCTCGGTGAGGATGGCGCCGGAGATGACGAGGGTGGTCTGCGCGAGGACGAGCGGCATGACGTTGGGCAGCACGTGCCGGGCCATGACGTGGCCGTGGCCGCCGCCGAGCGCCCGCGCCCGCTCGATGTACGGGCGCGACTCCACCGCGAGGGTCTGCGCGCGGACCAGGCGTGCCGTCGTGGGCCAGGTCGTCACGCCGATCGCCAGGATGATCGTCCAGACGCTGCCGGACATCACCGCGGCCAGCGCGATGGCGAGCACCAGCGTCGGCATCACCAGGAACCAGTCGGTGACGCGCATGATCACCGTGGCGTACCAGCCCTTGAAGTGCCCCGCCGTGATGCCGACGAGCGTGCCGATGGCCACCGAGAGCACGGCGGCGAGCAGCCCCACGGTGAGCGACATCCGCGCGCCCCACACCAGCAGGCCAAGCAGATCGCGCCCGAACTGGTCGGTCCCCAGCGGGAACTCGGCACTCGGCGACTCCATCGGCGCGCCCGGCGCGTCGGTCACGCTCTGCGCGTCGGAGCCGACGAGCAGCGGCGCGAAGACCGCGGCGAGGGCGATCAGGACGAGCGTCGCGAGCCCGAAGAGCCCGGCCCTGTGCGTGCGGTAGTCCCGCCAGAAACGCGCCGCGGAGTGCCTGCGCCGCGTCCAGGCGAGGGAGCGCGCGCTCTTTCCCGGCGCGGTGGGTGCGCTCGGCGCGGATTCGGTCGTCATCGGCCCACCCGGGGGTCGAGCAGCGGATAGATCACGTCGGCCAGGGTGTTCATGAGGATCACCGCGGCCGAGAAGACGAAGAACAGCCCCTGCACCAGCGGCAGATCGGGCACGCTCAGCGCCGCGTAGAAGAGCCCGCCGAGCCCCGGCCAGGAGAAGACGGTCTCGACGAGGATCGCGCCCGCCACCACCGTGCCGAGATTGACGAACATCAGCGTGACGGTCGGCAGCAGCGCGTTTGGGACGGCGTGCCGGCGGCGTACGAGATCGTCGCGGAGCCCCTTGGCACGCGCGGTCGTCAGATAGTCGCTGCCCATCTCGTCGAGGAGCGAGGACCGCATGACCAGCAGGGTCTGCGCGTACCCGACGGCGACGAGCGTGATGACGGGCAGCACCATGTGGTGGGCGACGTCGATGACGTACGCGAGGCCCGTCTCACCGCCGGACTCCAGGCCGCCGGTGGGGAACATCCCGGGGATCGGCCCGATCCCCACCGAGAAGGTGATGATCAGCAGCAGCCCGAGCCAGAACGACGGCACGGAGTACAGCGTCAGCGCGAGGCCGGTGTGCAGGCGGTCGCCCAGCTTGCCGTTACGCCAGGCCGTGCGCGTGCCGAGCCAGATGCCGATGAGGGTGTAGAGGACGTACGCCGTTCCGGTGAGGAGCAGTGTCGCGGGCAGCGCCTCGGTGATCTTCTCCATCACGGGGGCGTGGAACTGGTACGACGTACCGAAGTCGCCGCTCAGCACCTTGCCGGTGTAGTCCCAGAACTGGGCCATGACGGGCTTGTCGAGGCCGAACTCCTTGCGCATCGCGGCCAGTTGCTCGGCAGAGACGCGCTTGCCGCCCGTCATCTGCTTGACGGGGTCGCCGGGGATGAGCCGGAAGAGGAAGAAGCTGGTGACGAGCACGGCGAACAGCGACACGAGCGCGCCGCCGAGCTTGCCCGCCACGTAGAGGAGATAGGCGCGGGTGTTGCGGGCCCGTGGCCCGCGGGCCGACGCCGGCCCGGCCTTCGCCGGGTCGCCGTCGGCCCCGGGGCCCGGCGGGCCCTCGGTGTCGAGCAGTGCGGGATTGCTGTCAGCGGTCATGCGTTACTCGCGGTCCTCTGCGGTAGAACGGCGGCGCAGGGCGAACAGGACTCCGCCGCCCACGAGCACCACCGCGGCAGCGGCGATACCGATGATGACACCGGTCGAGCTGCCATCCTTGGAGGAACTCTTCCCCTCCGCGGGGACGGCTGACCACCAGCTCCAATATCCGTCCTGGCCGTAGATGTTGCCTGCGGCCGTCGGCATGGTGGTGATGGACTTGATCTGGTCGGTGCGGTAGGCCTCGACGGCGTTCGGGTACGCGAGGACGTTCATGTACCCCGAGTCGTACAGCCACGACTGCATCCGCTTGACGATGTCCGCACGCTTGTCCGGGTCGTACTCCGCGAGCTGCTCGGCATACAGCTCGTCGTACTTCTTGTCGCAGATGAAGTTGTCGGTGGCGGCGCTCTCCTTGGCCTTCACGGGGAGCGCGGCGCAGGTGTGGATGCCGAGCACGAAGTCCGGGTCCGGGTTGACGGACCAGCCGTCGAACGCCAGATCGTACTCACCCGCGTACCACGGCACGGAGACGTCATCGAGGCAGTTGACCTTCAGCCCGATGCCCAGCTCCCCCCACCACTCCTTGAGGTACTTGCCCACGGCCTTGTCATTGGGGTCCGTGGCGTGGCACAGGATGCGGAAGTCCAGCGGCCTGCCGTCCTTGCCGACGCGCTTGCCGTCGCCGTTCTTCTTGTAACCGGCCTCGTCGAGGAGGCGGGCGGCCTTCTCGGGGTCGTACTTCAGCTCCTGGTCGGCGGAGGGCTTCCAGGCGTACTCGGAGAAGCGCGGCGGGATGTAGCCCGCACCCTCGACGGCGTTGCCCTGGAAGACCTTGTCGACGATCGCCTCGCGGTCGACGGAGAGGAAGAGCGCCTGGCGGACCTTCTTGTCGAGCAGCGCCGGATGGCCGTCACCGAACTTCTCGCCGTCCTTCGTCTTCGCCCCCGGGTTGGTGGCGATGGCGAAGAAACGACGGCCAGGCCCCTCATTGACCTTGATGTTCTCCTCGTTCGCCAGGGAGTTGGCCTGCGCCGGGGTCAGCGCGGGCTGCCCGGCGACGAACGACACCTCGCCCTTCCTGAGCGCGGAGACGGCCGCGTCCTGGTCCTTGTACGTCTTGAAGACCAGCTCGTCGAACTTGGCCGGACCGCGCCAGAAGTCCTTGTTGGCCTTGAGCCGCACGTACTGGTCGACCTTGTAGTCCGTCAGGATGAACGGGCCGTTGCCGACGACCGGGAAGTCCTTGTCGTTGTTGAACTTCGAGATGTCGTCGACCTTCTCCCATACGTGCTTGGGAACGATCGGCACGTCCAGCGCGGCCATCGTGGCCTGCGGCTTCTTCAACTCGATGACCAGCTTGGTGGGGCTGGGCGCGGTCACCTTCCTGAAGTTGGTGACGAAGTTCGAGTTCGCGGTGGCGGTGCCCTCCTTGGACATCACCTTGTTGAACGTCCAGGCGGCGTCCTCGGCGGTGGCGGGCTTCCCGTCCGACCACTTGGAGTCCTCGCGAATGGTGTAAGTCCACGTCAGCTTGTCGGCGGACGCCTTCCAGTCGGTGGCGAACCCGTCGATCGCCTTGTTGTTCTTGGCGTCGTAGTTCGTCAGGTACTCGTACGTCAGCCGGTGGATGCTGGTGCTGAGCAGCCGCTGGGCGAGGAAGGGACTGAGCGAGTCGACGCTCTGCGCCACGGCGACGGTGAGGACCTTCTTGCCTCCGTCATCCTTGGCCTCGGCTTGCCGCGGGGCCGGATCGAGCGGCGTGGCGAGACCGGCCGTAAGGGTGAACGCGGCGGCGCCGGCGGCGGCGAGGAGCTTCAGTCGGCTGCGGGGGCGGTGAGGCGCTGGAGTCTGCGGTTCCGGGGCGTTCGGTGCTGCTGCTCTGCCGTGCTGATCTTGTGTGTCCATGGGTCGGTGACCTCGCGTCATCGCTCGCGCAGGGATGGCTGGTTGCACGCTGGTTGATCAAGGGACGTCAGCTGGTTGATGTGTGTGTCTACCAGCGCCGGTCTGGGCGAGTCAACGGCAGGTGAACCCCATGTGGCCTGCGGAAATAACGAGTTGACCGCAATTTCACCCGCATTGGTCAAGACCTCTGCCGCTTGGCTGGTGAGGGGGTGATGGTGGGGGAGTGGGCAGGTGGGGGCGGGGGCGTTTGGGCGGGGGGCGGGTGCCCGGGATGGCGGTGCGGGACGCTTCCGCTGCGGTCGGGGCGGTGCCGCTGGGTGGCGGGGCTGGCCGTTGCCGTTCCCGCTGTGGGCAGGCGTTCTGCACGGCGGAACGGGTGGGCACAGCCCTGGGTGCCGGGCGCGGTGAAGAGGGCGGTACGCGAGCGGGCCCACGCCGAGGAACGGCGCGGGCCCGCTGGTCGAGCGACGGAACTTACTGCTGGGGCGGCTGCTGCGGCTGCGGCGCCTGGAAAGGCGCCCCCGGCTGGAACGGGGCCCCGGGCTGCACAGCCTGCGGCACCTGCCCATCCGGGGCCGGGGCCGGGGCCTGGCCCGGGGCGGCCTGCGGAGCCTGGGGATGCGCCTGCTGCGAAGGCTGCCCCTGCGGCTGCCACCCCTGCTGCGGATAAGCCTGGGGAGCCTGCGCCTGCTGAGGCGCCTGCTGCTGAGGCGCCTGCTGCGGGGGCACCTGCTGGGGAGGCACCTGCTGCTGAGGCGCCGGCGCCTGAGAACCGTACGCCTGCCCACCCCCAGCCGAAGCCACCTGCTGCCCCGGCAACGGCGGAGCCACATGCGGCGGCGGATTCCCATCCGAAGTCCACAGCCCCTGCTGCCGCTGAGCCCGCACGAAGTCCTCGGCCACCATCGCCGAGAGATTGAAGTACGCCTCCCGCACCTTCGGCCGCATCATGTCGAGATCGACCTCCGCACCGGCGGCGAGATGCTCGTCGAAGGGGACGACGACAACCCCCCGGCACCGCGTCTCGAAGTGCGAAACGATGTCATCGACCTTGATCATCTTCCCGGTCTCACGCACTCCGGAGATGACGGTGATGGACCGCGAGACAAGATCGGCGTACCCATGCGCGGACAGCCAGTCCAGCGTCGTGGACGCACTGCTCGCACCGTCCACCGACGGCGTGGAAATGATGATCAGCTGATCGGCGAGATCGAGCACGCCCCGCATGGCGCTGTACAGCAGCCCCGTACCGGAGTCCGTCAGGATGATCGGGTACTGCTTGCCGAGTACGTCGATGGCGCGCCGGTAGTCCTCGTCGTTGAACGTCGTCGACACGGCCGGATCGACGTCGTTGGCGATGATCTCGAGCCCGGACGACGCCTGCGAGGTGAAGCGCCGGATGTCCATGTATGAGTTGAGGTACGGGATCGCCTGGACGAGGTCACGGATGGTGGCCCCGGTCTCGCGCCGCACACGCCGCCCGAGCGTACCGGCGTCGGGGTTGGCGTCGATGGCGAGGATCTTGTCCTGCCGCTCGGTGGCCAGCGTCGAGCCCAGCGCGGTGGTCGTGGTCGTCTTGCCGACGCCGCCCTTGAGGCTGATGACGGCGATGCGGTAGCAGGAGAGGACCGGGGTGCGGATCAGCTCCAACTTCCGCTGCCGCTCGGCCTCTTCCTTCTTCCCGCCGAGCTTGAACCGCGAGCCGCCCCCGGCCCGGCTGCTCTTCGCCTTCGGCTTGGTGTTGCGCAGCAGGCGGTCGGAGGACAGCTCGACGGCGGCGGTGTAGCCGAGCGGAGCACCCGGGTTGGTGCGCTCACGCTGGTCGTGCTGAACGGCCTGCGGCCAGGCGGCACCGGTACGGGGGTCGACGGGGGCCTGCCCGGGCTGCGGGGCCTGCGGCTGCTGATGCTGAACGGGCGGCTGAGGCTGAGCCTGGGCCTGAACCTGCTGGCCCTGAGGCTGCTGAGCGGGCGGCTGGGGGAACCCGTAACCGGCTTGCGGCGCGGGCGCCGGAACGGGGTTCTGCGCAACCGGAATCGGCTGCTGCCCGTGGGGAGCGGGCGGCTGCGGGAACCCGTAACCGGCCTGCGGCACCGGAGCGGCGGGCGCGGGAGCAGGCGCCGGCGCCGGCGCCGCGGCCGGAGCGGAGTTCTGCGCAGGCGGCAGAGGCGCACCCGGCACCGACTGCGGGAACCCATAACCGCCCTGCGGAGCCGGCCCCGGCACATCGGCGACGGGAGCGTGGGGCGAAGGCACCCATGCCCCGGGGGCGGGCTGCTGCGGAGCCTGCGGCGCAACCGGCGCCTGAGGCTGGGGCGGCTGCGGCTGCTGCGGCAGGGGAGCGGCAGCCACAGGCGGCGGAGTCTGCGCCTGAACGGGCTCGGGGACGGCAGCCGGAGCGGGAGCAGGAGTAGGAGCAGGGGCAGGAGCGGGCGCGGCTTCGGGCGCGGCCTGAACCGGCTGCTGCACGGGCGCCGGAGCCTGCGTAGGCGCGGGCCACTGCGGCGCCGAGGCGGGAGCGGCGGGCTGATAGGTGGGCGGCAAGGGCGGAAGCCCACTCTGCGGCGCAGGCGCAGGCGCAGGCGCGGACTGCGGGGAAGCCCAGGAAGCCGGCACGGCATCCTGCACGTCACCGCCCTCACCACCGCCACCGTCATCAGCGGCCACGGAGGGCACAACATCCTCAGGCTCGGCCTCACGGACACCCGCACCGGCGCCCGCGTCCTCCTCACCTACGACACCTGCGCCGGACGAGGCGCCGTCCACCTCATCGTCAGGCGAGGAGCCCTCCTCACCGGACAGGTCAGAACCCTCGTCCTCGGCGGAAGACACGGACGGGGACTCGGCCGCTGCCTCGGAGGCGGCAGCACGCTCCTCGATCTCGCGCTGGAGAGCACGCGCGGAGAACCTCATGGTGGCGCCACTCTCGAGATCACCGCCCCCGAGATCGCCCGAGGGAGCCTCACCGGCTTCACGCGCGGTGCCACCGACGGCAGCCGTAACCGAAGCCGAATCCGCAGCTACAACCTCCGCGGCCGCAGCCGCAACCTCTACCTCCGCCTCCTCCTTGCCCTCGGCCTCAGCATCGGCCTCAGCGTCAACCGACGCCTCAACCTCACTCTTAGGCACAACCCCAGTCACATGAACAGAAGCGGCAGGCCCGGCAAGGGCGGTGCTCCAGTCGGTGGCCCCGCCACCGGAAGACGCGGCGGGCGGCACCTCGGCCGCGCCCTGCTCATCGTCCCGAGCGACCGGCTCGAACCCACTCCCCACAGGAAGCTTCGGCACCACACTGGGAACGACATTCGAGGGCGCCTCCGACGGCGGCGCGACAGGAGCGGGCGGAACCGGCCCGGTGGGCGGAGCCAGGGGCGGCGCGGCAAAGGAAGGAGTGACAGGAGCGGGAGCCGGCGAACTGGGAGCAGGAGCCTCCGGAGCCTCAGAAGAATCCGAAGCCCCCGAACCACCCTCAGCCGCCTCCGAGGAAGCAGCCTCAGCCACCCCCGACGAAGCCGAGTCAGCCACCCCCGAAGGAGACGAAACAGGCGGACCAGAAACAGGCGGACCAGAAGCAGGGGGACTGGAAACGGGCACCGCCGAAGGAGTCTCCCCCGCACTCCCCGAAGCGTTCTGCGTGTACCAGGCGGGCGGCGCGTAGTCGATGGTGAACTCGCCCGTCGTCTCGGCGGCGGACTCCGCGTCGGACTGATCATCGACGGGTGAGTCCCAGCCCCCGCGGATCTCGTCCCGATCGCTGTTCACAATGCCTCCTGGTGTGGTCGAGCACCCTCGTGCCGTGGTGGGGGGCGACCGTTCCTGTCGTCCGATCCGCCTGGCTCTCCCCGTTGAGGACGCACGCGACCCGTCGCGGGTTTCCGGCGCAACGCCCTGCCCCAGACTAATCACCAAAACCACCGGCACGTCAGGGCAGCCCACCCCACCAATGCCGTCCATGACGTCACGCTTCACAGCACGGCGATCCGCGTACATCAAAAGGCGCCGGACAAACCCCTCACCACCGCCCGGACCCCCCTGAACCGTCCCCCGGCTGGCCCTCCCCGCGCCCTCAGCCCATCCGCCGAGCCCCACCCAACAATCCGGTCTCGGTGTCCGTGGCCCGCGTCATCACGTACGCAACAAGCAGCGTCGACGCGCCGAGGACATGGTCGACGCAGAGGACATAGAGGCAGGCGCGCGCGGGAGGTACCCACCCGCACCATCCGCGGAGGCGCTACTCCGTCGGCACCCCGCCATTGCGCGCGGAAGGCTCCAGGTCGAACTCCCCGTCCCGTGCCCCCAGCACAAAAGCCCGCCACTCCGCCTCCGTGTACCGCAGCACCGTCTCCGGCTCCAGCGACGACCGCATCGCCACCGCGCCCTCGGGCAGGTATGCGATCTCGACCCGCTCCTCGTGCTCTTCGGTGCCAGGGGCGCTGTGCCACTCGACGCCGGAGATGTCGAGGGCGTAGAGCTCCTCCTTCTCGCGTTCCTTACGGGCCTTGTCCTGCGCCTCGGTGTCGGGTGCGTCGGTCATGGCGGAGGGGTCCCTTCACAACGTGCGAAACAGCTGTGGATCCACCCTACTTGGGGCACTCCGTCGCTGTTCAGCGGTTGGGGAGGTCCGTGAGAACTTCGGGGGTGTCAAGGACTAGCGGCATGCAACCCCCTTGCATGGCAAGGGGGTTGGGCCATCCGTCAATGATCGGAGGGGCGTCACAGCAGCTGGTGCCGGACACTCCCTCGCGGCCCCAAGACAGCGGTCGACGTCGACACGGAAGCCACAGCCGCAGCCGCAGCCCCTGCTCGGACTCCCGCGCGCGGGAGTGACGCCCCCTGGGCCGCTCCCTGAAGATCACCGAGGCCCCGTACGCGAGGCCCCCCGTACTATTGACTGGCACCGCCGACCCTCGCGGTCCCCCACGTGTACGCCGGGGACAGAGCCAGGCGAGCAGAAGGCCCCCTCGCCTGCCCGGCAGCCCGCAGGCAAGCGCCCTCCAGTCGACTGGTACCCTGTTTGACGACCGCCTTTCTGCGCGCGCCCTGGTCCCAGAGGCCAGACCCGCGCCCGGCGGCCCATCACCGCCTCCCGAGTCACGGAAGCTCCCCTGAGATGTAGACCAGGGGCACTCGGAGGCACTCGAAGACTCACGAGGAGTACGCGTGTCGCTCGACACTGCTACGAAGAAGCAGATCATCACCGAGTTCGGCCAGAAGGAGGGCGACACCGGCTCCCCCGAGGTCCAGGTCGCCATGCTTTCGCGCCGGATCTCGGACCTGACCGAGCACCTCAAGACCCACAAGCACGACCACCACTCCCGTCGTGGTCTGCTGATCCTGGTCGGCCAGCGTCGCCGCCTGCTGCAGTACCTGGCCAAGAAGGACATCCAGCGCTTCCGTGCCCTGGTTGACCGCCTGGGCATCCGCCGCGGTGCGGCGGGCGCCAAGTAAGACGCCGTGAAGGGAGCGGTTCCCACTCGAAGCACTCGAAGGGGGCCGCTCCCTTTGCTGTACGTGCGCGGTGTCACCGACGCTTTGTAGTCTGGTGATACCCAGCACGACTCACTGGGTACGCGAGTAGCAGCAACAACCTCATAGGTAGCAACCTCACAGGTAGCGACCTCACAAGTAACAACCGCATAGGTACGCACGTAGGACGTACGTACCGGCACCACCCACGAGGGAGAGGCGCACCCCGCCGCCGCCGGTCCTCGGTAGTGGCCCCCGGGAGATTCCCCGGGTGCTTCGATCGAAGACCGGCCCGCACACACGGCGCGCTTCTCCACACAGTCCCGGTCCACGCAGGACTCCCATGGGACGCCGTCCCCGGGCTACACGGGCCCAGGGGCGAGAAGACGAAACGTAGACACGTAGGAGAACAGTGGAGAACGAGACCCACTACGCCGAGGCCGTCATCGACAACGGCACGTTCGGCACCCGCACCATCCGCTTCGAGACGGGCCGTCTGGCCCGTCAGGCCGCCGGCTCCGCCGTGGCCTACCTGGACGACGACACGATGGTCCTCTCGGCCACCACCGCGTCCAAGAAGCCCAAGGACCAGCTCGACTTCTTCCCCCTGACGGTGGACGTCGAGGAGCGGCAGTACGCCGCCGGCAAGATCCCCGGCTCCTTCTTCCGCCGCGAGGGCCGGCCCTCCGAGGACGCGATCCTCACCTGCCGCCTGATCGACCGCCCGCTGCGTCCTTCCTTCAAGAAGGGCCTGCGCAACGAGATCCAGGTCGTCGAGACGATCATGGCTCTCAACCCCGACCACCTGTACGACGTGGTCGCGATCAACGCCGCCTCCTGCTCCACGCAGCTGGCCGGCCTGCCCTTCTCGGGCCCGATCGGCGGCACGCGCGTGGCGCTCATCAAGGGCCAGTGGGTCGCCTTCCCGACCCACACCGAGCTTGAGGACGCCGTCTTCGACATGGTCGTCGCCGGTCGCGTCCTCGACGACGGCGACGTCGCGATCATGATGGTCGAGGCCGAGGCCACCGAGGAGACCATCGAGCTCGTCAAGGGCGGCGCCGAGGCGCCGACCGAGGAGATCGTGGCCGCCGGCCTCGAGGCCGCCAAGCCCTTCATCAAGGCCCTCTGCAAGGCCCAGTCGGACCTCGCCGCCAAGGCCGCCAAGCCCGTCGGCGAGTTCCCGATCTTCCTCGACTACGAGGACGACGTGCTGGAGGCCCTGACCGCCGCGGTCAAGACCGAGCTGGCCCAGGCGCTCACCATCGCCGGCAAGCAGGAGCGCGAGAGCGAGCTGGACCGCGTCAAGGCGCTGGCCGGCGAGAAGCTGCTCCCGAAGTTCGAGGGCCGCGAGAAGGAGATCTCCGCCGCGTACCGCTCGCTGACCAAGACCCTGGTCCGTGAGCGCGTCATCAAGGAGAAGAAGCGGATCGACGGTCGCGGTGTGACCGACATCCGTACGCTCGCCGCCGAGGTCGAGGCCATCCCGCGCGTGCACGGCTCCGCCCTGTTCGAGCGTGGCGAGACCCAGATCCTGGGTGTCACGACGCTGAACATGCTCCGGATGGAGCAGCAGCTCGACACGCTGTCCCCGGTGACGCGCAAGCGCTACATGCACAACTACAACTTCCCGCCGTACTCCACCGGCGAGACCGGCCGCGTCGGCTCCCCCAAGCGCCGCGAGATCGGCCACGGCGCGCTCGCCGAGCGCGCGATCGTGCCGGTGCTGCCGACGCGCGAGGAGTTCCCCTACGCGATCCGTCAGGTGTCCGAGGCGCTGAGCTCGAACGGCTCGACGTCCATGGGCTCCGTCTGCGCCTCCACCATGTCGCTGCTGAACGCCGGTGTGCCGCTGAAGGCCGCCGTCGCCGGTATCGCCATGGGTCTGATCTCCCAGGAGATCGACGGCGAGACGCACTACGTCACCCTCACCGACATCCTCGGTGCGGAGGACGCCTTCGGTGACATGGACTTCAAGGTCGCCGGTACGAAGCAGTTCGTGACCGCGCTCCAGCTCGACACCAAGCTCGACGGCATCCCCGCCTCGGTCCTGGCCGCCGCGCTGAAGCAGGCCCGTGACGCGCGTCTGCACATCCTGGACGTCATGAACGAGGCCATCGACGTCCCGGACGAGATGTCCCCGAACGCCCCGCGGATCATCACGGTCAAGATCCCCGTGGACAAGATCGGTGAGGTCATCGGCCCCAAGGGCAAGATGATCAACCAGATCCAGGAGGACACCGGCGCCGACATCACGATCGAGGACGACGGCACGATCTACATCGGTGCCGCGCAGGGCTCGCAGGCCGAGGCCGCCCGCGCCACGATCAACGGCATCGCCAACCCGACCATGCCGGAGGTCGGCGAGCGCTACCTGGGCACCGTCGTGAAGACGACGACCTTCGGCGCGTTCGTCTCGCTCATGCCGGGCAAGGACGGTCTGCTGCACATCTCGCAGATCCGCAAGCTCGCCGGCGGCAAGCGCGTGGAGAACGTCGAGGACGTCGTCGGCGTGGGCCAGAAGGTCCAGGTCGAGATCGCCGAGATCGACTCCCGCGGCAAGCTCTCCCTCATCCCCGTCATCGACGGCGAAGAGGGCGACGAGCAGGCCGCCGACCAGAAGGACGACACCGACAAGTGACGTCGCGTAGCACCACGACGACGGCCCGCACCTCCTCGGAGGCGCGGGCCGTCGCCCGTACCCAAACCCTCATCAAGGGCGAGCACGGCATCGGCACGGTCCGCAGGACGACCCTCCCCGGAGGCCTGCGCGTCGTCACGGAGACCCTGCCCTCCGTCCGTTCGGCGACCTTCGGCATCTGGGCGAACGTCGGCTCACGCGACGAGACCCCGTCGCTGAACGGCGCCACGCACTACCTGGAGCACCTCCTCTTCAAGGGCACCAAGAAGCGCAGCGCCCTGGACATCTCCTCCGCGCTCGACGCGGTCGGCGGCGAGATGAACGCCTTCACGGCGAAGGAGTACACGTGCTACTACGCACGCGTGCTCGACACGGACCTGCCGCTCGCCATCGACGTCGTCTGCGACATGCTGACGGGCTCCCTGATCCTCCAGGAGGACGTCGACGCCGAGCGCGGAGTCATCCTCGAAGAGATCGCGATGACCGAGGACGACCCGGGCGACTGCGTGCACGACCTGTTCGCGCACACGATGCTCGGCGACACCCCCCTCGGCCGCCCCGTCCTCGGCACCGAGGAGACGATCAACGCCCTCAACGCCGACCGCATCCGCCGCTTCTACAAGAAGCACTACGACCCCACCCACCTGGTGGTCGCCGCCGCGGGCAACGTGGACCACAACAAGGTCGTACGCCAGGTCCGCGCCGCCTTCGAGAAGGCCGGCGCCCTCGGACGCGCCGACGCCACCCCGATGCCCCCGCGCCAGGGCTCCCGCGCCCTGCGCACCGCGGGCCGCGTCGAGCTGATCAACCGCAAGACCGAGCAGGCCCACGTCATCCTCGGCATGCCGGGCCTGGCCCGCACCGACGAGCGCCGCTGGGCGCTCGGCGTCCTGAACACCGCGCTCGGCGGCGGCATGTCCTCCCGCCTCTTCCAGGAGGTCCGGGAGAAGCGGGGCCTGGCCTACAGCGTGTACTCGTACACCTCGGGCTTCGCCGACACCGGCCTCTTCGGCGTGTACGCGGGCTGCCGCCCGAGCCAGGTGCACGACGTGCTGAAGATCTGCCGCGACGAGCTGGACCAGGTCGCCGAGCACGGTCTGTCGGACGACGAGATCGGCCGCGCCATCGGCCAGCTCGCGGGCTCCACCGTCCTCGGCCTCGAGGACACCGGCGCCCTGATGAACCGCATCGGCAAGAGCGAGCTGTGCTGGGGCGAGCACATGTCGGTCGACGAGATGCTGGCCAAGATCTCGGCGGTCACCCCCGACGAGGTGCGCGAGGTGGCCCGGGACGTCCTCGGCCACCGGCCGTCGCTGGCGGCCATCGGTCCGCTCAAGGACAAGCAGGCGGCCCGCCTCGAGGAAGCGGTCGCGTAGTCCCGCGAAGCGGTCTCGTACTCCCGTGAGGGATCGACCTAAGGAATGAAGGACATGAGCAAGCTGCGCGTGGCGGTCATCGGAGCCAGGGGCCGCATCGGCTCCGAGGCCGTGAAGGCCGTCGAGGCCGCCGACGACATGGAACTGGTCGCGGCGCTCGGCCGGGGCGACAAGCTGGAGACCCTCACGGAGTCCGGCGCCCAGGTCGCGGTCGAACTGACCCACCCCGACTCCGTGATGGCCAACCTCGACTACTGCGTGGGCCACGGCATCCACGCCGTGGTCGGCACCACGGGCTGGACCGACGAACGCCTCGCGCGGCTGCGCACGTCGCTGGAGGCGTCCCCGGGCACGGGCGTGCTCATCGCCCCGAACTTCTCCATCGGCGCGGTCCTGACGATGAGGTTCGCGCAGCTCGCGGCGCCCTACTTCGAGTCCGTCGAGGTCGTCGAGCTGCACCACCCGAACAAGGCCGACGCCCCCAGCGGCACCGCCACGCGCACCGCCCAGCTCATCGCCGAGGCCCGCAGGGAAGCGGGCAGCGCCCCGCAGCCCGACGCCACGTCGACCGCCCTGGACGGCGCCCGCGGCGCGGACGTCGACGGCGTACGGGTGCACTCCGTGCGCCTGCGCGGCCTCCTCGCCCACCAGGAGGTCCTGCTGGGCGGCGAGGGCGAGACCCTGACCGTGCGGCACGACTCGCTGCACCACAGCAGCTTCATGCCGGGCATCCTGCTCGGCGCGCGCCGCGTGGTGAGCACTCCGGGTCTGACCTTCGGCCTCGAACACTTCCTGGACCTCGGCTGACGAGGGAAGCGACCCCCATGCGAGCGAAGATCACCTACGCCGTCACGGCTGCCGTCCTGGTCGTCTACTTCGTCCTGGTCGGCAGCCGCGGCGTCCTCCTGATACAGCACGGCACCGCGCTCACCGTCACCTTCGGCGTCGCGGTGCTGATCCTGCCGTTCATCGGCATCTGGTTCCTCTGGAAGAACACCCAGTTCGTCCAGCGCGCCAACCGCCTCGCCACCGAACTGGAGGCCGAAGGCGGCCTCCCCGTCGACGAGTTGAGGCGCACCCCCAGCGGTCGCATCGACCGCGACTCGGCCGACGAGGTCTTCGCCCGCCGCAAGGCGGAGACCGAGGACGCACCGGACGACTGGCGCTGCTGGTTCCGCCTCGCCGTCGCCTACCACGACGCGCGGGACACCCCCCGCGCGCGAAAGGCGATGCAACGGGCGATCGCCCTGCACGCGGGCAAGCCGGTGAACGCCTGACCGGGCAGCGGACGTGCGATCAACCGATCAGATGATCAGGCGGTGGGCTCGTACTCGGCCGTGGTCCGGTACTCGTCGGCCCACACCTCGATGGAGTCCGCCGCCCGGTTGAACGCCTCGTGCCGCGCCAGGAAGTCGGCGTTCCGGTCGGTCAGCAACAACTGCTGCCCGTCGTCCGCCCGATCACGGCGTACGAGGATGAGGGCCTGCCCCTGCACCGTGCGGGGCAGCCCCAGCCACCGCACGGGCTGCTGCGCGGTGCGCACGGCCGCGATCTGCGTCCACGGCACGGTCCGCGTCCTCAGGAAGCCGACCTTGCGCACCCCGCGCGCGCTCACCCAGGTGCCCACGCGCAGCAGCCGCAGGGAGCCGACGACGAGGAGCGCGGCGAGCCCCGCGCAGATGGCGGCGCCCGCGAGGGAGTCCGCGAGCGCGATGATCACCGCGGCGAAGAGGATGTACGAGGCGAGCAGCAGCGACAGCGCGGCGGTGCCCACGCGCCAAGGGCCGGGGCGGTAAGGACGACGCCACTGATCGCGGTCGTCGAAGGGCAGCGCCGCGTCATCCGCCGCGTCGTCGAAAGCGCGGTCCGCGGTCAGGAAAGGCAGGGGCACGGGCTGATCCTCACTCGATCCACGCACGGGCTGTGCCCGGTGAGGTTATCGAGCCGTGTCCCCTGCCACCACCCTTGGGGGTCCGGACGGGTCAGCGACCACGGGCCCGGACCGTGTGCAGGTCAGCGCCGGTCGGAGGCCTCGGACTGCTGGGTGTGCGCGGGTGACTGATCGGCCGACATCGCGGGCATCCCGAAGAGCAGGGATCCCACGAGACCGGCCACGACGGTCAGCCCGATGAGCGTGCGGCCCATGATCTGACTGGCCGATGCGCGCTCACGCGGTGGGGGAGTGACGTTGCTGCGGAACTTGTCGGCTTCGGCGATGAAGGCGAACGGGACGGGCTCTCGCCGACGGAACATGGGGCGCGCTTCTCCTCACGGGTATCGAACTTCCTCTCTCGTCTAGACAGACGCTCGAATCGCCCAGAAGGTGCCCTGTTTCGGCAAATTGGTTGAAGAATGTCGTGGCGGGTCACCGAACGGCTGATTGTCAGTGCCTGGCCATAGAGTGGGCGCCGCCCGAGTGATGCACATGGAAGGACCCCGCCAGTGAGCGACACCCCCACCGAAGACCTCAAGCCCAGCTTCCGCAGCGAGGTCACCGTCGAGCTGGTGAAGCACGCCGCCACCGACTCCGACGTCCTGTGGGCCGCCCGTGTCTCCACGGCGGGCGAGCAGTCGCTGGACGAGCTGCAGAAGGACCCGGAGCGCTCCAAGGGCCTGATCAACTACCTGATGCGGGACCGCCACGGCAGCCCCTTCGAGCACAACTCGATGACGTTCTTCATCAGCGCCCCCATCTTCGTCTTCCGTGAGTTCATGCGCCACCGCGTCGGCTGGTCGTACAACGAGGAATCGGGCCGGTACAGGGAGCTGGAGCCCGTCTTCTACGTCCCCGACGAGTCCCGCAAGCTGGTCCAGGAAGGCCGCCCCGGCAAGTACGTCTTCGTGGAGGGCACCCAGGCCCAGCAGGAGCTGACGGGCCGCGTCATGGAGGACTCCTACCGCCAGGCGTACGAGGCGTATCAGGAGATGCTCGCCGCCGGCGTCGCCCGCGAGGTCGCCCGCGCCGTGCTCCCCGTCGGCCTCTTCTCGTCGATGTACGCGACGTGCAACGCCCGTTCGCTCATGCACTTCCTCGGCCTGCGCACGCAGCACGAGCTGGCCAAGGTCCCGTCCTTCCCGCAGCGGGAGATCGAGATGGTCGGCGAGAAGATGGAGCAGTACTGGGCGGAATTGATGCCGCTCACCCACGCGGCCTTCAACAAGAACGGACGCGTGGCGCCGTAAGGCACTGATGTACGGACGGGCGGAGCGAAGTGTCCGTATTGCGGCACTTCGTGAAGTTCATCTAGCCTGATCAAACGGACCCGGCACTGCTTGAACCCCCGAGCAGGCAGTGCCGGGCTCCATACTTGTCAGGTCCGCTCACATCCCCCGAGGGGGGACCCCGCGCTGAGCAGCGAGTAGCGTGTTACCCATGGCTCCGACCTCCACTCCGCAGACCCCCTTCGGGAGGGTCCTCACCGCCATGGTCACGCCGTTCACGGCGGATGGCGCACTTGACCTCGACGGCGCGCAGCAGCTCGCCGCCCACCTGGTGGACGCAGGCAATGACGGCCTGGTCATCAACGGCACCACCGGTGAGTCCCCGACCGTGGGTGACGCGGAGAAAAACGATCTCGTACGAGCCGTAGTGGACGCCGTCGGAGACCGCGCCCACATCGTCGCGGGCGTCGGCACGAACGACACCCGCCACAGCATCGAACTCGCCCGCGCGGCCGAGCAGGCCGGCGCGCACGGCCTCCTGACCGTCACGCCGTACTACAACAAGCCCCCGCAAGAGGGCCTGTTCCGGCACTTCACCGCGATCGCCGACAGCACCGCGCTGCCGGTCATGCTCTACGACATCCCGGGCCGCAGCGGCGTGCCGATCAACACCGAGACGATCGTCCGCCTCGCCGAGCACCCCCGGATCGTCGCCAACAAGGACGCCAAGGGCGACCTCGGCCGCGCCAGCTGGGCCATCGCCCGCTCGGACCTGGCCTGGTACTCCGGCGACGACATGCTGAACCTTCCGCTCCTTTCGGTCGGCGCATGTGGTTTCGTCTCCGTCGTCGGCCACGTCGTCACCCCCGAGCTGCGCGCGATGCTCGAAGCGCATCTCACGGGCGACGTCCAGAAGGCCACGGAGATCCACCAGAAGCTGCTCCCGGTCTTCACCGGCATGTTCCGCACGCAGGGCGTCATCACCACCAAGGCGGCGCTCGCCCTCCAGGGCCGCCCCGCGGGCCCGCTCCGCCTGCCGATGGTGGAGCTGACGCCCGAGGAGACGGCGCAGCTCAAGATCGACCTCGCCGCCGGCGGGGTACAGCTGTAACCACAGACTTCACAACTGAATAAGCACAACCCGCGGGCGCGCGAGAAACACGAGCCGCCCGCACCCCACACAACAACTGCTAACGCACGAACGTCATACGCGCCACGTGCCTCGGAGGTACGTGGCGCGCGTGGTGAGGAGAGTCTTTTGAGTCATCCGCATCCTGAACTCGGCGCCCCCCCGAAGCTCCCGAAGGGCGGCCTGCGGGTCACCCCGCTGGGTGGCCTCGGTGAGATCGGCCGCAACATGACCGTCTTCGAGTACAACGGTCGTCTGCTGATCGTCGACTGCGGAGTGCTCTTCCCCGAGGAGGAGCAGCCCGGAATCGACCTGATCCTGCCGGACTTCACGTCCATCAGGGACCGCCTCGACGACATCGAGGGCATCGTCCTCACGCACGGTCACGAGGACCACATCGGCGGCGTCCCCTATCTCCTGCGCGAGAAGCCGGACATCCCGCTGATCGGCTCCAAGCTGACCCTCGCGCTCATCGAGGCGAAGCTCCAGGAGCACCGCATCCGTCCGTACACGCTCGAGGTCGTCGAGGGCGACCGCGAGCACCTGGGTCCGTTCGACTGCGAGTTCATCGCGGTCAACCACTCCATCCCGGACGCCCTGGCCGTCGCCATCCGCACCCCCGCGGGCCTGGTCGTCGCCACCGGCGACTTCAAGATGGACCAGCTGCCGATGGACGGCCGCCTGACCGACCTGCACGCGTTCGCACGGCTGAGCGAAGAGGGCATCGACCTCCTCCTCTCCGACTCGACCAACG
>NZ_CP029617.1:6165000-8270461 GCF_003945545.1 Streptomyces sp. WAC 01529
CTAAGTCCGTGAAGCCGCCCTGGAGCCTTCGGGCAAAGGGGAGTGGTGGAGCCGACGAACCAGACTTGTAGTAGGTGAGTGATGGGGTGACGCAGGAAGGTAGTCCAGCCCGGGCGGTGGTTGTCCCGGGGTAAGGGTGTAGGCCGTGTGATAGGTAAATCCGTCGCACATTAAGGCTGAGACCTGATGCCGAGCCGATTGTGGTGAAGTGGATGATCCTATGCTGTCGAGAAAAGCCTCTAGCGAGTTTCATGGCGGCCCGTACCCTAAACCGACTCAGGTGGTCAGGTAGAGAATACCGAGGCGTTCGGGTGAACTATGGTTAAGGAACTCGGCAAAATGCCCCCGTAACTTCGGGAGAAGGGGGGCCATCACTGGTGATCCGTTTTACACGGTGAGCTGGGGGTGGCCGCAGAGACCAGCGAGAAGCGACTGTTTACTAAAAACACAGGTCCGTGCGAAGCCGTAAGGCGATGTATACGGACTGACGCCTGCCCGGTGCTGGAACGTTAAGGGGACCGGTTAGTGCACTTTCGGGTGTGCGAAGCTGAGAACTTAAGCGCCAGTAAACGGCGGTGGTAACTATAACCATCCTAAGGTAGCGAAATTCCTTGTCGGGTAAGTTCCGACCTGCACGAATGGCGTAACGACTTCTCGACTGTCTCAACCATAGGCCCGGTGAAATTGCACTACGAGTAAAGATGCTCGTTTCGCGCAGAAGGACGGAAAGACCCCGGGACCTTTACTATAGTTTGATATTGGTGTTCGGTTCGGCTTGTGTAGGATAGGTGGGAGACTTTGAAGCGGGCACGCCAGTGTTCGTGGAGTCGCCGTTGAAATACCACTCTGGTCGTGCTGGATGTCTAACCTCGGTCCGTGATCCGGATCAGGGACAGTGTCTGATGGGTAGTTTAACTGGGGCGGTTGCCTCCCAAAGAGTAACGGAGGCGCCCAAAGGTTCCCTCAGCCTGGTTGGTAATCAGGTGTTGAGTGTAAGTGCACAAGGGAGCTTGACTGTGAGACCGACGGGTCGAGCAGGGACGAAAGTCGGGACTAGTGACCCGGCGGTGGCTTGTGGAAGCGCCGTCGCTCAACGGATAAAAGGTACCCCGGGGATAACAGGCTGATCTTCCCCAAGAGTCCATATCGACGGGATGGTTTGGCACCTCGATGTCGGCTCGTCGCATCCTGGGGCTGGAGTCGGTCCCAAGGGTTGGGCTGTTCGCCCATTAAAGCGGTACGCGAGCTGGGTTTAGAACGTCGTGAGACAGTTCGGTCCCTATCCTCTGTGCGCGTAGGAATATTGAGAAGGGCTGTCCCTAGTACGAGAGGACCGGGACGGACGAACCTCTGGTGTGCCAGTTGTCCTGCCAAGGGCATGGCTGGTTGGCTACGTTCGGAAAGGATAACCGCTGAAAGCATCTAAGCGGGAAGCCTGCTTCGAGATGAGTATTCCCACCCCCTTTGAGGGGTTAAGGCTCCCAGTAGACGACTGGGTTGATAGGCCAGATCTGGAAGCCCGGTAACGGGTGGAGGTGACTGGTACTAATAGGCCGAGGGCTTGTCCTCAGTTGCTCGCGTCCACTGTGTTGGTTCTGAAACCACGAACAACCCCGTCATGCCACATGGCGGTGCGGTTGTCAGTTTCATAGTGTTTCGGTGGTCATAGCGTGAGGGAAACGCCCGGTTACATTCCGAACCCGGAAGCTAAGCCTCATAGCGCCGATGGTACTGCAGGGGGGACCCTGTGGGAGAGTAGGACGCCGCCGAACTCATCTTGATAGAGCTGGTCCCTGAACTTCGGTTCAGGGACCAGCTCTTTTTTGTTTTGCGTCACTTGCCGTTCACGTTGCGGGGCCAACATCCGAAGGCATGGGGACTCTTGGAATGTTGCGCGCCGCTGGTGTCGGTACCGGTGACGAGGTGGTCGTGCCCGCCTATGGGAACGCCGAGGTCGCCGAGGCCGTGGTCCTCGCGGGAGCGCTGCCGGTGTTCGCCGACATAGAGCCGGCCACGTACTGCCTCGACCCTGACGCGGTCGCCGCCGCGGTGACCCCACGGACGGCCGCTGTCATCGTCGTACACCGCTTCGGGAACGAGGCCGACGTACGGCGGCTGCGTGAGCTGGGGCAGCGGCAGGGGTTCCTCGTCCTGGAGCAGGGCGAGTCGGAGGCTCCGTACGAAGGACTTGAGCGGCGCAGGGCCCATGCCGCGTATCTGAGCGGGCGACTCAGTGGAGTCGTGACGCCGGACCTGCGTGAGAAGGACAGCTACCAACAGTACGTGGTGCGCGTGCCCGGGAACGGGCGGCCCGACCGGGACGCGTTCGCGCGCGCCGTACGGGCCAAGGGAGTCAACTGCTGGGTGCCCGTGAAGACGCCGGTGCATCGTCTGCCGCAGTTCCGGCGGGATGTGTGTCTGCCCGAGACCGAGCGGGCCGCGGACGAGACGCTCGCGCTGCCGGTCGACGCGTCGATGTCACGGCGTGACCTGCAACGCGTCGTCTCCGCCTGCAATGCCCTCGGCGGACTCCTCCAGCCCGCCTTTTAGGGCGCCTTCTTGGTGTGGGACTTGAAGAACTCCCACATCAGGTCGGTCGCGTCGACGCCGGCTTTCGGGTCGGACATGCTGCCGCCCGCGCCGCCCGGCCACGAGTGGCCCATCTTGGGGAGCCGGTACACGACCACGTCCGAGCCGTCCCGGCACTTTGCGGTGGTCTTCCTGATGCTGTTCCTGAGCTTGTCGGGCGTGCTCGGCTTGCAGGACAGGCGTTTCTGCCAGGTGGCGATGCCTGTGTCCATTCCCGCGTAATGCTCGTCGAGGCCACCGATGAAGGTGATCACTGAGACCGGGGTCTTCGGCATGTACGAGGCTTTCTGCGCGTCGGTGCCGAGATAGCCGCCGCTGACGGGGGCGATCGCCGCGAAGGTGCCGGGGAGTTCGACCGCGAGCTTGTACGACATGTCGCCGCCGTTGGAGATGCCCGTGGCGTAGACGCGGGCCGGATCCGCGTTCCAGGTGCCGGTCAGCCTCTTGGTCAGCGTACGCACGAAACCGATGTCGTCCTCGGTGCCGCAGCAGATGAGGGCGTTGAAGCCGCTGTTGAGTCCGTCGGGGTAGGCGACGAGGAAATTCTCCTTGTCCGCCTTGGCATTGAGGCCGCTGATCGTGGCCATGGTCTCCCCGTCGGCCGGATAGGGGTGCAGGGCGATGACAAGGGGCAGCTTCTCGGAGCGTGCGTAGCCGGGAGGGGCGTGGACGGTGTAGACGCGCTTCTCGCCCTTCCAGGAGAGAGTGACTTTCTGATCGCCGGGGCGTGGCGTCTCCGCGGCTGCGTGCTTCTCGGGGGGCTTCGGGTCCGTGGTGCCTTCGTCCCCGCCGGATCCGCAGGCTGTGAGCGGCAGGAGCAGAGCGGCGCCCGCCAGGCATAAGGCGGACCGCGGAAGCGTGGCACGTCGGGTCGGCATGCGCGCAGAGTGGCAGCGCCGGGGCGAGCGGTCCAGAGGAACGGGCGGTTCGGAAGGGCTCGGATTTCAGGTATGATCTATTCCGTTGCCAAGCGGGAAACCGCGAGGACAACAGGCCCCTATAGCTCAGTCGGTAGAGCGTCTCCATGGTAAGGAGAAGGTCAGCGGTTCGATTCCGCTTGGGGGCTCAACTCATGAAGGCCCCCGCCCAGTTGGGCGGGGGCCTTCGTCATGTCCGGGGTGGGGAACCGCGGGGTCCGGGGCACCTGGTGGGGTGCCCCGGGGGCGCTCAGTCCTTCTGCAGGCCGGGGACGCGCATCGCGAGGATGGCCATGTCGTCGGACGGGGCGTCCGACGCGAAGCGCTCCACCGCGCGCATGATGCGGGCCGCCACCGCGCCGGCCGTCAGGCCCGTACACGTCGTCAGGACGTCCGCGAGGCCGTCGTCGCCGAGCATGCGGGTGCCCTCGCGGCGCTCGGTGACGCCGTCGGTCACACAGAGCAGGACGTCGCCCGGGTCGAGCGTCATCGTCTGCTCGTACAGCTCCAGGTCGTCCATGACGCCGAGCAGCGGCTGCGGTTCCGCGTACGGCTCGACGGTGCCGTCCTGGCGCAGGCGCAGCGGCAGCGGGTGCCCCGCGCAGACGATCTTCAGGACCGCCGAGCCGTCCTCCTGGGGCCACAACTCGCCGTACAGGAGCGTCAGGAAGCGGCTGCGGGACCCCTCGTCGAGGATCGCCGCGTTCAGGCGCTCCAGGACCGCCGGGCCGCCGAAGCCCTCGCGGGCGAGCAGGCGCAGGGCGTGCCGGGCCAGGCCCGTGACGGCCGCGGCCTCCGGGCCCGTGCCGCAGACGTCGCCGATCGCGAAGCCGTACGCGCCGTCGCGGATGGGGAAGAGGTCGTAGAAGTCGCCGCCCACTTCGTTGCCCTCGCCGGCCGCGCGGTAGATGACCTCGACCTCCACGCCCGGGATCTGCGGGAGGCCGGGCGGCAGCAGACTGCGCTGGAGGGACTGGCTGATGGCGGTGCGCTCGGAGTAGAGACGGGCGTTGTCCAGGGCCAGGGCCGCTCGGCGGGATAGATCTTCGGCCAATTCCAGGATCTCTTGGCGGAAGTGCTCGTCGGAGGGCTTACCGAGCGTGAGCATGCCGATGACGCGGTTGCGGGCGACCAGGGGCAGGACCACCGTCTCGCCGCCCACCGCCGAGGCCGTGGAGAGCGTCGTCCCGATGCCCGAACCCAGGGTGAGGGATTCGCCGAGGCCGAGGCTGCGCATGGAGGTGCGCAGCGCCGCCTCGTGCGCGGCCTCCGAGGGGGCGGCCCAGACGCGGGCGCCCGGGGTGGGGACCGGGTCGGGCGGGGGGATCTTGGAGAGGAGTGCCTTCAGGCCGTCGATGCGCTCCTCGTCCTCGTGCAGGACGTACGAGAGGTAGGGCTCGGCGGACTGGTCGGCGATGGTGTAGACGGCGCACCAGGTGGCGAGCGTCGGGACCGTCATCTGGGCCATGAGCGCCAGCGTCTGGTCGCGGTCGAGGGTGCCTGCGAGGAGGTCGGAGGCCTCGACGAGGAACGAGAGGGAGCCGCGGCGGAGCCTCTCCAGCTCGCCGAGGCGCGCCGACTCCACGGCGAGGGCGATCCGGTCGGCGGCGAACTGGAGGCGCAGGGCCTCCTCGTTCGAGTAGCGGTCGGGGGCCTCCGCGGCGACGCCGAGGGAGCCGGTGAGGCGGCCCTCGACCTTGAGGGGCACGGTGACGACGGAGCGCATGCCCGTGCCGTTGAGGAGCGGGACGGCGCCGGGGACGACGGTCAGGTCCTCGTGTACGGCCGGCATGCGGGCCGAGCCGTAGCGTCCCGGGCCCGCCTCGACGGGGACGCGAGCGAAGCGCTGGCGGGCCGAGGGCAGGCCCGTGGAGGCGCGGACCTCCAGCTCCGTCTCGTCGTCGGTGGCCAGGAGCAGGAAGGCCGCGTCGCCGTCGAGCATGTCGCGGGCGCGTTCGACGGTGCGCTGGAGCAGGCCGTCGAGGTCGTCGGGGGCGGGGGAGCCGATGAAGACCTCGAAGGGGTCCGTGGCGTTCGGCTCGCTGAGCGTGGCCTGCTCGGGTGTCGCGCCGCGCAGCGGGGTCTGGAGCACGGCGCGCTCGTCGTCGCGTACGAGGAGGCAGACCGTCGACGGCTCGCCGTCGGTGTCGCGGACGCGCAGGTGCGAGGCGTAGACGGGGATCACGCGGCCGTGGGCGCCGCGGATGCCGTAACTGCCTTCCCAGCGGGAGAGTTGGAGGGCCTCGGCGATGCCGGTGCTGGTGCCGGGGGTGTGCGGCCAGGCCGCGAGGTCGTTAAGGGGCTTGCCGGTGACGTGCTCGGCGGCGTACCCGAAAAGGTCCTCCGCGTCTTCGTTCCAGGCGGAGATGGCGCCCACGCGGTCGATCTGGATGACGGCGACGCGGACCCGGCCGTCGGCGATGGGCAGGAGTTCGGCGGGGAGCGAGGGGCCCGCGGTGCGGGTGCCCACCGGGCGGTGGGGGAGGTCGAGTTGGAACCACACCTGTTTGTTCGTGGGGGTGTAGTCGACGCCCCAGCGGGTGGCGAGCGCGGCGCAGAGCTGGAGGCCGCGGCCGCCTTCGCGGTCCGGGCTGCCCATGTTGAGGGAGGACTGCTGGAGCGGGATCTCGCGCTCCGGATAGCGGTCGGAGACCTCGATGCGTACGGCGTCGTCGCTGCGCAGACAGAGGACGTCGGCGGCCGTGCCGGCGTGCACCACCGCGTTGGTCACCAGCTCGCTGGTGAGGACGACGGCGTCGTCGACGATGTCCGTGAACCCCCACCCCTGGAGGGTGTCGCGCACGAAGGAGCGGGCCGTGGCGACGGAACGCCCGACGGGCTCGAAGGTCGCAGCCGCACGCGCGGTGATCACAGCACTCCTCGTATGAGTATCGACGGTGTCGACCGTATCGACGCCCAGTTCTCCCGAACTCATGGTGCGGCCGCCCCTCCGATGCCCGCTTGTTCGTGTACCACCGCCCTGGCCGGGCAGGACCGGGGTGGTTGGACAGCCGGATGCAAGGTTACTTACCTTCGCCGTCCATGCTGATGCCGGTCGTCAGTGTTTCCGCCCGGAGGGTGTGCGGACGGTGTGCGAAGCTGCCGAACTGTTATGGCCTGGTTCGGCCATGGTGAAACACTGGGCAAGCTTCATGGAGACAGCCTGAGCGGCCCAAGCAGTAGGTCAACCCTTGCGGGAGGGACACAGTGGAGTCTGGCGCAGCGACGCGGGGCACTGAGACGCGCGCGAAAGACGGACAGTCCCTGAACAAACAGCGCAAACCGCGCAATGGGGCGACTGCCTCCGTGGACGCGGCGGCCCTGAACCGGCTGCTCGCGGCGCTGGTGGCGATGCGGGACGGCAATTTCCGCAAGCGGCTCACCGTCTCCGGTGACGACGTCATGTCGCAGATCGCCGCCGTCTTCAACGAGGTCGCTGACCGGAATCTGCACCTGACGGGTGAGCTTTCGCGGGTGCGGCGCATGGTCGGTCGTGAGGGAAAACTCACGGAACGGCTGGAGAGCGGAGCCAGCGAGGGTTCGTGGGCCGCCGCGATCGAGGCGTCGAACGCCCTTGTCGATGATCTTGTACGTCCCGTCTCCGAGGTCGGCCGGGTCCTCTCCGCGGTGGCGGAGGGCGATCTGGAGCAGCGCATGGAGCTGCGGGCGCAGGGGGCGGACGGGAACGGCCATCCGCTGCGCGGGGAGTTCCTGAAGGTCGGGCGTACGGTCAACAACCTCGTCGACCAGCTCTCCACCTTCACCGACGAGGTCACGCGCGTGGCCAGCGAGGTCGGCACCGAGGGCAAGCTGGGCGGCCAGGCCAGGGTGCGGGGGATGTCCGGTTCGTGGAAGGACCTCACGGACTCGGTCAACACGATGGCGTACCGGCTGACCGCGCAGGTGCGGGACATCGCGCTGGTGACGACGGCGGTGGCGAAGGGCGACTTGTCCCGGAAGGTCACGGTTCACGTCGCGGGCGAGATGCTGGAGCTGAAGAACACCGTCAACACGATGGTGGACCAGCTCTCCTCGTTCTCCTCCGAGGTGACCCGCGTCGCCCGCGAGGTGGGCACGGAGGGTGAGCTGGGCGGCCAGGCGCAGGTGCCCGGTGTGGCGGGCGTGTGGAAGGACCTCACCGATTCGGTGAACCTCATGGCCGGCAATCTGACCGCGCAGGTGCGCGGGATCGCGCAGGTCACGACGGCGGTGGCCAACGGCGACCTGTCGCAGAAGGTCACGGTGAGCGCGCGCGGCGAGGTGGCCCAGCTCGCCGAGACGATCAACCAGATGACCGAGACGCTGCGTACGTTCGCGGACGAGGTCACGCGCGTGGCCAACGAGGTCGGCGCGGAGGGCCAGCTCGGCGGCCAGGCCAATGTGCCGGGCGCCGCGGGGACGTGGAAGGACCTCACGGACTCCGTCAACACGGTCTTCCGCAACCTCACCACGCAGGTGCGGGACATCGCGCAGGTGACGACGGCGGTGGCCAACGGCGATCTGTCGCAGAAGGTCACCGTCGATGTCGCGGGCGAGATGCTCGAGCTGAAGAACACCGTGAACACGATGGTGGACCAGCTCTCGGCCTTCGGTTCCGAGGTCACGCGCGTGGCGCGGGAGATCGGTGTCGAGGGTGAGCTGGGCGGTCAGGCGCAGGTGCAGGGCGCGGCCGGCACGTGGAAGGACCTCACCGACTCGGTGAACACCGCCTTCCGCAACCTCACCGGGCAGGTGCGCAACATCGCACAGGTGACGACGGCGGTGGCCAACGGCGATCTGTCGCAGAAGGTCACCGTCGACGTGTCCGGCGAGATGCTTCAGTTGAAGAACACCGTGAACACGATGGTGGACCAGCTGTCGTCCTTCGCCGACCAGGTCACGCGGATGGCGCGGGACGTGGGCACCGAGGGCCGCCTCGGCGGCCAGGCGCGCGTGGACGGTGTGAGCGGCACCTGGAAGGACCTCACCGACTCCGTCAACTTCATGGCGGGCAACCTGACTTCGCAGGTACGTCAGATCGCGCAGGTCACCACGGCCGTGGCGCGCGGCGACCTGTCCCAGAAGATCGAGGTCGACGCGCGCGGCGAGATCCTGGAGCTGAAGAACACCATCAACACGATGGTCGACCAGCTCTCCGCCTTCGCCGACCAGGTGACCCGGGTGGCCCGCGAGGTGGGCACCGAGGGGCGTCTCGGCGGGCAGGCGCAGGTGCCCGGCGTGGCCGGTGTGTGGCGGGACCTGACGGACTCCGTGAACGGCATGGCGGGCAACCTCACCGCCCAGGTGCGCAACATCGCGCAGGTCGCGACGGCGGTGGCCCGCGGTGACCTGTCCCAGAAGATCGACGTGGACGCGCGCGGCGAGATCCTGGAGCTGAAGAACACCCTGAACACGATGGTCGACCAGCTCTCCGCCTTCGCGGAGCAGGTCACGCGGGTCTCCCGTGAGGTGGGCACCGACGGCATCCTGGGCGGGCAGGCCGAGGTCCAGGGCGTCTCGGGCACCTGGAAGGACCTCACGCAGTCCGTGAACGGCATGGCGAACAACCTCACCCTCCAGGTGCGCAACATCGCCGAGGTCACCACCGCCGTCGCGATGGGCGACCTCTCCAAGAAGATCACCGTCGACGCCAAGGGCGAGATCCTCGAACTCGTCACGACCGTCAACACCATGGTCGACCAGCTGTCCTCGTTCGCCGAGCAGGTCACGCGCGTGGCCCGCGAGGTGGGCACCGAGGGGCAGCTCGGCGGTCAGGCGCGGGTGCCGGGCGTCACCGGCATCTGGAAGGACCTGAGCGACAACGTCAACCTGATGGCCAACAACCTGACCAGCCAGGTGCGGAACATCTCCCAGGTCTCGGCGGCGGTCGCCAACGGAGACCTCACCAAGAAGGTCACGGTCGAGGCGCGCGGCGAGGTCGCGCAGCTCGCCGACACGGTCAACACCATGGTGACGACGCTGAGTTCGTTCGCAGACGAGGTCACGCGCGTGGCCCGTGAGGTGGGCACGGACGGCATCCTGGGCGGCCAGGCGCGCGTGCCGGGTGTCTCCGGTACGTGGAAGGACCTCACCGAGTCCGTGAACTCGATGGCGTCCAACCTGACCGGACAGGTCCGCAACATCGCGATGGTCACCACCGCGATCGCCAAGGGTGATCTCACCAAGAAGATCGACATCGACGCCCGGGGCGAGATCCTGGAGCTGAAGACCACCATCAACACCATGGTCGACCAGCTGTCGTCCTTCGCCGAGCAGGTCACCCGGGTCGCCCGCGAGGTGGGCACCGAGGGTCAGCTGGGCGGTCAGGCACGCGTGCGTGACGTCGACGGCACCTGGCGCGACCTGACCGAGTCCGTGAACGAGATGGCCGGAAACCTCACCCGCCAGGTGCGCGCGATCGCCAAGGTCGCCACCGCGGTGACCCGCGGTGACCTCAACCTCAAGATCGAGGTCGACGCGGCGGGCGAGATCCAGGTCCTCCAGGACAACATCAACACGATGATCGCGAACCTCCGCGACACCACACTCGCCAACAAGGAACAGGACTGGCTCAAGGGCAACCTCGCCCGGATCTCCGGCCTGATGCAGGGCCGCCGCGACCTGGAGGACGTGGCCTCGCTGATCATGAGCGAGCTGACGCCGGTGGTCTCGGCGCAGCACGGCGCGTTCTTCCTGGCGATGCCCACGGACGAAGCCAAGGATCTCGGGGGCGAGCACGAGGACGCGTACGAGCTGCGCATGCTCGGCAGCTACGGCTACTCCATGGGGTCCATGCCGACGTCCTTCCGGCCCGGCGAGACGCTGATCGGCACGGCGGCCAAGGAGCGGCGCACGATCCTCGTGGAGAACGCGCCCTCCGGCTACCTGCGGATCGCCTCGGGCCTCGGGGAGGCGCCGCCCGCGCAGGTCATCGTGCTTCCGGTGCTCTTCGAAGGGACGGTGCTCGGCGTGATCGAGCTGGCCGCGTTCCAGCCCTTCACGCAGATCCAGAAGGACTTCCTGAACCAGATCGCCGAGATGATCGCGACGAGCGTCAACACCATCAGCGTCAATACGAAGACCGAGGTGCTGCTCAAGCAGTCGCAGGAGCTGACCGAGCAACTGCGCGAGCGGTCCGCCGAGTTGGAGAACCGGCAGAAGGCGCTCCAGGACTCCAACGCGGAGCTGGAGGAGAAGGCCGAGCTGCTGGCCCAGCAGAACCGCGACATCGAGGTCAAGAACACCGAGATCGAAGAGGCCAGGCAGGTCCTGGAGGAGCGCGCCGAGCAGCTCGCGGTCTCGATGCGCTACAAGTCCGAGTTCCTGGCGAACATGTCGCACGAGCTGCGCACACCGCTCAACTCCCTGCTGATCCTCGCCAAGCTGCTGGCCGACAACGCCGACTCCAACCTCACCCCCAAGCAGGTGGAGTTCGCCGAGACGATCCACGGCGCGGGCTCGGACCTGCTCCAGCTCATCAACGACATCCTCGACCTGTCGAAGGTCGAGGCGGGCAAGATGGACGTCTCCCCGACGCGCATCGCCCTCGTCCAACTCGTCGACTACGTAGAGGCCACGTTCCGCCCGCTGACCGCGGAGAAGGGGCTCGACTTCTCCGTACGCGTCTCCCCGGAGCTGCCCGCGACGCTGCACACGGACGAGCAGCGACTGCTCCAGGTGCTGCGCAACCTCCTGTCCAACGCGGTGAAGTTCACCGACTCCGGAGCGGTCGAGCTGGTGATCCGGCACGCCACCAACGACGTGCCCAACGCGATCCGCGAGCAGCTCCTGGAGGCCGGCTCGCTGCGGGACCCGGGCGCCGACGTGATCGCCTTCTCGGTGGCGGACACCGGCATCGGCATCGCGGCCAGCAAGATGCGGGTCATCTTCGAGGCCTTCAAGCAGGCCGACGGCACGACGAGCCGGAAGTACGGCGGCACGGGCCTCGGCCTGTCGATCAGCCGGGAGATCGCGCGGCTGCTCGGCGGCGAGATCTACGCCCAGAGCGAACCGGGCCGCGGCTCGACCTTCACGCTCTATTTGCCCCTGCACCCGAGCGAACTGCCTCCCCAGGGTTACGCGCAGCTCGCCCCCGCGCCCTCCACGGCGGAGCTGCCCGCTCCGGAGAGCGCCGCGAGGGCGGCCGGGGCCCCGGAGGAGGCCGACGGCTCCGCGGCGCGGCAGGAGGCCCCCTCGGGCCCCGCGGCGCTCTTCCGGCGCCGCCGCCGCTCGGCGCCGGAGCAGCAGCCGCCCGCGCTGCCGGGGCAGCCGGTGGGCGCGAGCCAGGATCAGCGGCCGCAGGAGCAGTGGCCCGCCGCGGGGCAGGAGGCGGCGCCCGCGCGGCCCGGCTTCCACTTCGAGGGGGAGAAGGTCCTGATCGTCGACGACGACATCCGCAACGTCTTCGCGCTCACCAGCGTCCTGGAGCAGCACGGCCTTTCGGTGCTCTATGCGGAGAACGGCCGCGAGGGCATCGAAGTCCTGGAGCAGCACGACGATGTGACGGTCGTTCTGATGGACATCATGATGCCGGAGATGGACGGGTACGCGACGACGACGGCGATCCGCAGGATGCCGCAGTTCGCCGGGCTCCCGATCATCGCGCTCACGGCGAAGGCGATGAAGGGCGACAGGGAGAAGGCGATCGACTCCGGAGCTTCCGACTACGTGACGAAGCCGGTCGATCCGGATCACCTGTTGTCGGTGATGGAGCAGTGGATGCGCGGTCAATGACCGAGAACCTGCTTCGTCACACGGAGTTGCTGACACAGTGTGGCCGAGGTCGTGTAGAACGGCGGTATTCGGGGAACCTTCTGGTCTCCCACCGCGTTTCTGCTACGTGCACAGTGACATCGCGGTGACAGGGTGTGGCGACGGGCGGGGTGCGGCTACGATGACCGGCACAAGGACGGGCGGCGCAAGGGAGTCGTCCTCTGGGGCGGCGCCCGGTGTACCGCCGGGGCGAGGAGGGCGGGCCATGGTGCAGAAGGCCAAGATCCTCCTGGTCGATGACCGGCCGGAGAATCTGCTGGCGCTGGAGGCCATCCTCTCTGCGCTCGATCAGACACTGGTGCGGGCATCTTCCGGGGAGGAAGCGCTCAAAGCGCTACTCACGGACGACTTCGCGGTCATTCTGCTGGATGTCCAGATGCCAGGAATGGACGGTTTCGAAACCGCCGCGCACATCAAGCGGCGGGAGCGGACCCGGGACATCCCGATCATCTTCCTCACCGCCATCAACCACGGACCGCACCACACCTTCCGGGGTTACGCGGCGGGCGCGGTGGACTACATCTCCAAGCCGTTCGACCCGTGGGTGCTGCGCGCGAAGGTCTCTGTCTTCGTCGAGCTGTACATGAAGAACTGCCAACTGCGGGAGCAGGCGGCCCTGCTGCGTCTTCAGCTCGAAGGCGGCGGCAAGGCCGAGCAGGGCGGCGCGAAGGAGCCCGCGGGCCTCCTCGCCGAGCTGTCCGCGCGGCTCGCGGCCGTCGAGGAGCAGGCCGAAGCGCTCTCCAAGCAGCTGGACGACGAGTCGGCCGACGCCGCCGCGGTGGCCACCGCCGCCCATCTCGAACGCAAACTCACCGGCCTGCGGCGGGCTCTTGACGCCCTGGAGCCGGGCACCGGCAGCGGCGCCCCCTCGGTCCCCTCGCAGAACTGACGCGGCATCTCGCCCGGCGGCCCCGGTGAGCCCTCGTCAGTTCACCGGCCCCGTAAGGGCGACACAAACGGGTGAAGCAGTGGGCACACGTGTCCGCAGTGGTCGACAACGGTAACCTCACACCCATGGCCTCACGTCAGCCCGCAGCCAAGAAGACGCCCGCGAAGAAGGCGGCCGCGCCGACGAAGGCTCCGGTGAAGAAGGCCGTGGCCAGACCGCCCGCGAAGAGGACCGCGGCGAAGAAGGCGCCCGCGAGGAAGCCACCGGCCAAGAAGGCCGTGGTGAAGAAGCCCGCGCCCCGGCCGGCTCCCAGCCCCACCGGAGGTGTGTACCGCCTGGTGCGGGCCGTCTGGCTCGGCCTCGCGCACGCGGTCGGCGCCATGTTCCGCGGCATAGGGCGCGGCGCGAAAGGCCTCGACCCCGCGCACCGCAAGGACGGCCTCGCGCTGCTGCTGCTCGGCGTCGCCCTGATCGTCGCGGCGGGCACCTGGTCGAATCTGCGGGGCCCGGTCGGCGATCTCGTCGAGATCCTGGTGACCGGGGCGTTCGGCCGCCTGGATCTGCTCGTGCCGCTGCTGCTCGGCGCCATCGCCGTACGCCTCATCCGCCATCCGGAGCAGCCCGAGGCGAACGGCCGCATTGTGATCGGCCTGTCCGCCCTGGTCATCGGGATCCTCGGTCAGGTCCACGTCGCGTGCGGCTCGCCCGCCCGCGGGGAGGGCATGCAGGCGATAAGGGACGCCGGCGGGCTGATCGGCTGGGGGGCGGCGACGCCGCTGATCTTCACCATGGGCGAGATCCTGGCGGTGCCCCTCCTGGTGCTGCTCACCGTCTTCGGGCTGCTCGTCGTCACGGCGACGCCCGTGAACGCCATCCCGCAGCGGCTGCGGCTGCTCGGCACCAGGCTCGGCCTGATCCAGGCGGACCCCGCGGAGGAGTACGCCGACGAGTTCGCCGACGACGAGCGCTACGACGATCAGTGGCGCGAGGCGCTGCCCGCGCGCGGCGCGCGCCGGCGCACCGCCGAGCCGGACGCGTACGCCCCCGACCACGCCGAGGAGGCGGCGCTCTCCAGGCGCCGCAGGCCGCGCAGGACGCCCGTACAGCCGGACATGGGCCGGCCGCTCGACGCCGTGGACGTGGCGGCCGCCGCCGCCGCGGACCTGGACGGAGCCGTCCTGCACGGCATGCCGCCCTCGCCGCTGGTCGCCGACCTGACGCAGGGCGTCTCGGGGGAGCGCGAGGAGCGCGAGCACACGGCCCCTGTGCCGCCCGCGCGCGCCACGGACGCCCCGGTGCCCGGCAAGCTCAAGAAGAAGCCCGAGGCGCCCGCGGGGGGCGTCGTGCCCGACCTCACCAAGTCCGCGCCCGAGGCGCCCCGCGAGCTGCCGCCGCGCGCCGAGCAGCTCCAGCTCGCCGGGGACATCACGTACGCGCTGCCCTCGCTCGACCTGCTGGAGCGCGGCGGGCCCGGCAAGACGCGCAGCGCCGCCAATGACGCGGTCGTGGCCTCGCTGACGAACGTGTTCACGGAGTTCAAGGTCGACGCGGTCGTCACCGGCTTCACGCGCGGCCCGACGGTCACGCGGTACGAGATCGAGCTGGGCCCCGCCGTGAAGGTCGAGAAGATCACGGCGCTGGCCAAGAACATCGCGTACGCGGTCGCCTCACCGGACGTACGGATCATCTCGCCGATCCCCGGCAAGTCCGCGGTCGGCATCGAGATCCCCAACACCGACCGCGAGATGGTCAACGTGGGCGACGTGCTGCGGCTGGCGGACGCGGCGGAGGACGACCATCCGATGCTGGTCGCGCTCGGCAAGGACGTCGAGGGCGGCTACGTCATGGCCAACATGGCGAAGATGCCGCACATCCTGGTGGCCGGAGCCACCGGGTCCGGCAAGTCGTCGTGCATCAACTGCCTGATCACTTCGATCATGATAAGAGCGACGCCCGAGGACGTCCGGATGGTCCTCGTGGACCCCAAGCGCGTCGAGCTCACCGCGTACGAGGGCATCCCGCACCTGATCACGCCGATCATCACCAACCCCAAGAAGGCCGCCGAGGCGCTCCAGTGGGTCGTACGCGAGATGGATCTGCGCTACGACGACCTGGCGGCGTTCGGCTACCGCCACATCGACGACTTCAACCAGGCCGTCCGCGAGGGCAAGCTCAAGACGCCCGAGGGCAGCGAGCGGGAGCTGCAGGCCTATCCGTATCTGCTGGTGATCGTCGACGAGCTGGCCGACCTGATGATGGTCGCGCCGCGCGACGTCGAGGACTCGATCGTGCGCATCACGCAGCTCGCGCGCGCGGCCGGCATCCACCTGGTGCTCGCCACGCAGCGACCCTCCGTGGACGTCGTGACCGGTCTGATCAAGGCGAACGTCCCCTCGCGGCTCGCCTTCGCGACCTCCTCGCTCGCCGACAGCCGGGTCATCCTCGACCAGCCGGGTGCGGAGAAGCTCATCGGAAAGGGTGATGGCCTCTTCCTGCCGATGGGGGCGAACAAGCCCACCCGAATGCAGGGCGCGTTCGTCACCGAGGACGAGATCCACGCGGTCGTCCAGCACTGCAAGGACCAGATGGCGCCCGTCTTCCGCGAGGACGTCACCGTGGGCACTCAGCAGAAGAAGGAGATCGACGAGGACATCGGCGACGACCTCGATCTGCTCTGTCAAGCCGCTGAGCTGGTCGTTTCCACTCAGTTCGGGTCCACGTCGATGCTCCAGCGCAAGCTGCGCGTCGGCTTCGCCAAGGCCGGACGGCTGATGGACCTCATGGAGTCGCGCTCCATCGTGGGCCCGAGCGAGGGGTCCAAGGCACGTGACGTTCTCGTGAAACCCGATGAGCTGGAGGGCGTGCTCGCCGTGATCCGCGGGGAGGCTCACCCGTAAGGAATCGGGAGGCAACCGTTTCCCATCGGCATACGTCAAGTTGAAAGAGGGGACAGATGGATGTCCCGCCCTCAGATCGTCCGGCCATGTTGTCCGGCCATTCCGATGGCGTACAAAGTCCGTCTGTCCGGTTGCCCCACCCTTTCCACGCCCCCGTAAACTGAACCTCCGGCAGGTGGCTACACGCTCGAAAGGCGCCCTCGTGTCCATCGGCAACTCCCCTGAAGACGACCGACCTTCGGACGACCGCCTCGACCGACTCGCCGACCCGGGAGCCGAAGGCCCGACAGCCGAAGCCCCGGCGGACGCAGCCCCGGCAGGCGACCGCCAGGCCGACGACCGGCCCTCGATCGGGCACGTCCTGCGGCAGGCCCGCATCGACGCCGGCCTGACCGTCGACGAAATCAGCACGTCCACTCGGGTGCGCATCCCCATCGTGCACGCGATCGAGCAGGATGACTTCTCCCGGTGCGGCGGCGATGTGTACGCCCGCGGCCACATCAGGACCCTGGCGCGCGCCGTCGGGACCGATCCCGCCCCGCTGCTCGCGCGGTACGACGAGGGCCACGGCGGCCGCCCGCCCGCGCCCACGCCGGCGGCGCCCCTCTTCGAGGCCGAGCGCATCCGCTCCGACCCGCGCCGGCCGAACTGGACCGCCGCCATGGTCGCCGCGATCGTCGCGGTGATCGGCTTCGTCGGCTTCACCGCGTTCAACGGCGGCGACGAGAGCGACGGGTCGAAGTCGGTCGCCGAGGGCTCCACGCCCGCCTCCACCAAGCCCGCGGAGAAGCCGAAGCCCAACCGGCCCGCCGACCCCAAGCCCGACCCGTCCGACAGCGCCATCGCCGGCGTGCCGCGCGACAAGGTCACGGTCAAGGTCGACGCCGCGGACGGCCGCAGCTGGATCTCCGCCAAGGACCACAACGGCCGCACCCTCTTCGACGGCGTGCTGGAGCAGGGCCAGGCCAAGACGTTCCAGGACAAGCAGAAGATCGAACTGGTCCTCGGCGACGCGGGCGCGATCAACCTGTTCGTGAACGGCAAGCCGGTCGAGAACGAATTCGAGCCCGGCCAGGTGGAGCGCCTCACGTACACGAAGGGTGACCCGGAAGTCGGCTGACCGGTCCGGTCCGGGCCCTTCCGGGCCTCTTCACGCCGCTGACCAGCGAAGCGGCACGGATCGCGGTGACGTCCGGGTGACGCGCCGGGGTCCGTGGGCCGTCCGCCGGGTAACCCTGGCGGCGGGGGCCGAGGCGAGGACGAAGTAGTCTTGAGACCATGCCCGAACGCCGCACCGTCGCCCTTGTCACTCTTGGCTGCGCCCGTAACGAGGTGGACTCGGAGGAGCTCGCAGGCCGCTTGGAGGCGGATGGCTGGCAGCTCGTCGAGGACGCCGAGGACGCGGACGTCGCCGTCGTCAACACCTGCGGCTTCGTCGAAGCCGCCAAGAAGGACTCCGTCGACGCCCTGCTCGAAGCCAATGACCTGAAGGGTCACGGCAAGACCCAGGCCGTCGTCGCGGTCGGCTGCATGGCCGAGCGGTACGGCAAGGAACTCGCCGAGGCGCTGCCCGAGGCCGACGGCGTGCTCGGGTTCGACGACTACTCCGACATCTCCAGCCGGCTCCAGACCATCCTGAGCGGCGGCAGCGTCGAGGCGCACACCCCGCGTGACCGGCGCAAGCTCCTGCCGATCAGCCCCGCGGAGCGGCAGGGCGCGGGGGCCGGAGTCGCCCTGCCCGGGCACGCGCCCGTGGAGCCCCAGGAGGCCCCCGAGGACCTGCCCGAGGGCGTCGCGCCCGCCTCGGGCCCGCGTGCCCCGCTCCGCCGCCGCCTGGGCAGCAACCCCGTCGCCTCCGTGAAGCTGGCCTCCGGCTGCGACCGGCGCTGCACGTTCTGCGCCATCCCGTCCTTCCGCGGCTCCTTCATCTCGCGCCGTCCCTCCGACGTGCTCGGTGAGACCCGCTGGCTCGCCGAGCAGGGCGTCAAGGAGGTCATGCTCGTATCCGAGAACAACACCTCCTACGGCAAGGACCTCGGCGACATCCGGCTCCTGGAGACGCTCCTTCCCGAGCTGGCCGCCGTCGACGGCATCGAGCGGGTGCGGGTCAGCTATCTGCAGCCCGCCGAGATGCGGCCCGGACTCATCGACGTACTCACGTCGACGGAGAAGGTCGCCCCCTACTTCGACCTGTCCTTCCAGCACTCCGCGCCCGGCGTGCTGCGCGCGATGCGGCGCTTCGGCGACACCGACCGCTTCCTGGAACTGCTCGAGACCATTCGGGCCAAGGCGCCGCAGGCCGGTGTCCGGTCCAACTTCATCGTCGGCTTCCCCGGCGAGACCGAGGGCGACCTCGCGGAGCTCGAGCGGTTCCTGACCGGCGCGCGACTGGACGCCATCGGCGTCTTCGGATACTCCGACGAGGAGGGCACCGAAGCGGCGACGTACGACCAGAAGCTGCCGCAGGACACCGTCGACGAGCGGCTCGCGCACATCGCGCGGCTCGCCGAGGACCTGACCTCGCAGCGTGCGGAGGAGCGGCTCGGGGAGACCGTCGAGGTCCTCGTGGAGTCCCTCGACGAGGAAGAGGGTCCGCTCGGCCGGGCCGCGCACCAGGCCCCGGAGACGGACGGCCAGATCCGTCTGACGGGTGCCGAGGGCGCCACGGGTGGGGACGGCCTGCGAGTCGGCCGTATGGTCGTGGCAAAGGTCGTCGGCACGGAGGGCGTGGACTTGGTGGCTGAGTGTCTCGAGGAGGCCGGCAGATGACCGGAGTCCCGGCATCCGCGTCAGGCGGTTCCGGCACGCAAGGCGCCCCGGGCGCCAAGCCGGTGCGTGGCGGGAAGCTGGGTGCTGCGGCCGTCAATCAGGCCAGCCTGTGGAACGTCGCCAACCTGCTCACCATGATCCGGCTGCTGCTCGTGCCGGGCTTCGTGATGCTGCTGCTCGGCAACGGCGGGTATGACCCGGCCTGGCGGTCGTTCGCCTGGGCGGCCTTCGCCGTCGCCATGATCACCGACCTCTTCGACGGGCATCTGGCACGCACATACAACCTGGTCACGGACTTCGGGAAGATCGCCGACCCCATCGCCGACAAGGCGATCATGGGTGCGGCGCTGATCTGTCTCTCCTGGCTCGGCGACTTGCCCTGGTGGGTGACCGGTGTGATTCTCGGGCGTGAGCTGGGCATCACGCTGCTGCGGTTCTGGGTGATCCGCTATGGCGTCATTCCGGCCAGTCGCGGCGGCAAGATGAAGACGCTCGCGCAGGGCACGGCGGTCGGCATGTACGTTCTGGCCCTGACGGGGCCGCTCGCGACGCTGCGGTTCTGGATGATGGCGGTCGCCGTCGTCCTGACGGTGGTGACCGGCCTCGACTATGTGAAGCAGGCCATTGTGCTGCGCAGGCAGGGCAGGGCCGAGGAACGTGAGGCGGCGTCGGAGTCCGCCCGGGAGGCCGCGAAGTGACATCCCCCGGACTGTCGGCCGTTGCGGTGTCGGCGAGCAGGCTGTTGCGGCTCCTCGCCGCGCGCGGCGAGACGCTCGCCGTCGCCGAGTCGCTGACGGGGGGCCTGGTGGCCGCGGAGATCACGGCGGCGCCGGGGGCTTCCGTGGTCTTCCGGGGATCCGTGACGGCGTACGCCACCGACCTGAAGCGGGACGTGCTCGGAGTCGACGGCACCCTGCTGGAGGAGCGCGGGGCGGTCGACGCCGAGGTGGCGCGGCAGATGGCGGTGGGCGTGCGCAAGGCGCTCGGCGCCGACTGGGGGATCGCGACCACCGGTGTCGCGGGGCCCGACGCCCAGGACGGCAAGCCCGTCGGGACCGTCTTCGTGGCGGTCGCGGGACCCGGTCTGGACCACATGCGCGGTTACGCCGATGGCGGAGCCGAGGAGAAAGCCGAGGGGAGAGTCGCCGCGCTGCGGTTGAACGGAGACCGCTCGGAAATCCGTATGGAGAGTGTACGGAGCGTGCTGACGTTGCTGCTCAAGCAGCTGTCGGGCGAACCTGCCGGGAACGGGCGGGCACAGGATACGGAACAGAACGGGGGGAATTGATGTTTGCAGCCCTGAGTGAACACGACATCGCTCCCCGCACGGCCGCCGCGCAAGGCGGTACGGTGGGGCGTGAAGGATGCGGCTACGCGGTCCGAGGAGGGAGCCACCGATGATTCTGCTCCGTCGCCTGCTGGGTGACGTGCTGCGTCGGCAGCGCCAGCGCCAGGGCCGTACTCTGCGCGAAGTCTCCTCGTCCGCCCGAGTCTCGCTCGGCTATCTCTCCGAGGTGGAGCGGGGGCAGAAGGAGGCTTCCTCCGAGCTGCTTTCCGCGATCTGCGACGCGCTTGACGTACGGATGTCCGAGCTGATGCGTGAAGTGAGCGACGAGCTGTCGCTCGCCGAGCTGGCTGAGTCTGCAGCGGTCACGGAACCGGTGCGTGCGCCGGTTCGCCCGATGCTCAATTCCGTCTCCGTGGCCGGTGTGCCACCGGAACGGGTGACGATCAAGGCTCCGGCCGAGGCGGTGGATGTCGTCGCGGCGTAGCGCCGTGGCGAGCCGCTCGGTGTGACGGTGCTGTCGCTCGTGACCGCACCGTCGCTCGGCTGAGTGTGTGTGCGTGTGAAGGTCCCGACCGGGTAGTGGGTCGGGACCTTTTGCTTTTCGAGAAGGGGCGGACGTCCTGTGTAGAAGCTCCGGATGGGGATAGAAGTCCTCTTAATCAGCCATATTGGCGTACTTATGCCATGGTTGATGAGGGTTTCTCTCGTTCGTCTATGAGTTGGAGGAGACAGATGTACGTCGCCAAGAGCCCGCTGTCCGACGCGGACCAGAAGACGGTCTCGGAGGCGCTGCAGGGCGCGCTGGTGGACCTGGTCGACCTGTCGCTGGTGGCCAAGCAGGTCCACTGGAACGTGATCGGCCCGCGCTTCCGCTCCGTACATCTGCAGCTCGACGAGGTCGTGGACACCGCCAGGCAGCACTCCGACACGGTGGCGGAGCGCGCCTCGACGCTCGGTGTCTCGCCCGACGGGCGCGCGGCGACCGTGGCGCAGAGCACCGGCATCGGCAAGGTCTCCGAGGGCTGGATCAAGGACTCGGACGCGATCGGGGTGCTGGTGGACGCGCTCGGCGCGGTGATCACGCGCTTCCGTGAGCGGATCGACGCGACCGGTGAGGCCGACCCGGTCAGCCAGGACATCTTCATCGGGATCACGGCCGACCTCGAGAAGCACCACTGGATGTTCCAGGCGGAGAACGGCTGAGACTGGCTGTGACCGGCCCGGGGTCGGCCGCGACCGGCCCGGAGTCGGCCGGTGAGGTGGCTTCCGGTGAGGGCGCTTTCGGTGGTCGCGGGCGGCGCGTGCGCGCCGTGGCGCCGCCCGGCGCTTCCGATGCTGGTGGTGCGCCCTCCCGTGGGGTGAACCTGGGCGTTTAGCGTCGATCTCGCGTCGGCGGGAGGTGACAGCCGTGATAGCCGGGACAGCCGTGAGCGGGATAGCCGTGGCGCGGCGGGCGATGCGGTGGGTGCCCGCCTTCGCGATCGGCGCTCTGTGGTGGTGGGGCGTGCTGAGGCTCGCCTTCGCGCCCGATGCGGGGGCCCTGGAAGGGGCCGTCGCGGCCGGGGGGTGGGGGCTGAGCCTGCTTCCCGTGCACTGCGTGCCTCAGGCCCGGGCTGTGGGGGCGTCCAGGGCATCGAGAGCACCGGGGGCATCGAAGGCGCGGGGTGGTGGGGCGTGGCGGGCGTGGATCACCAAGGCATGGCGACTCCGCCGTTCGGGCGGAGGATCTGACCCGTCGTGAAGGGCGAGGCGTCGGATGCCAAGTGCAGTACGGCGTGCGCGATGTCGTCCGGTTCGCCTACGCGGCCCAGGGGGGACATGCGGGCCATGACTTCCTCGGTGTGGCCGCGGGGCTTTGTTACGTGGCCGTCCGTCATTTCGTGGCGGTCCGTCATGGGGGTGCGGATCCAGCCAGGGGCCACGGCGTTGACCCGGATGCCGTGCGGTCCGACCTCCGTGGCGAGGGTCTTGGTGAGTTGCACTACGGCGGCCTTCGACGCGCCGTAGCAGAGGAGCCCGGGGCCGCCGGTGTCCACCGCCCCCGAGGCCATGGTGACGATGCTGCCGCCGCCCGCCGCGATCATGGCGCGGGCCGCCGCCTGGCAGGCGTACAGGACGCCCTTGAAGTTGATGTCCAGGACGCGGTCGAGGTCTTCGTCGCGGGTCTCCAGGACCGGACTGCTGTGCATGATTCCGGCGATCGCCGCCATGATGTCGAGCCTGCCGTGGGGTGGGGTGGTTGCGGTGGGTGTGGTGGCCGCGGCGGTCGTGACGGCCTGGTCGACCTGTTCTCTGTTGGCGACGTCCAGCCGGTGGGTGTGCGCGTCGCCGCCGGCCGCCTTGATGAGCGACGCGGTCTCGTGGAGTCCCTGGGCGTCGCGGTCGGCGCAGTGGACGGTGGCGCCCGCCTCGGCCAGGAGCAGGGCCGTCGCGCGGCCGATTCCGCTGGCGGCGCCGGTGACGAACGCGGTGCGTCCGGTGAGGTCGTACGCCTTGACGGCCATGACGGGGACGGTACGACTGAACCTGACGGTGCGTCAACTGGTTGCGCGGGGGCGGCCAGTGGCGGTGCGGGGCGTCAGCTGGTGGGGCCCCGCTGGCAGGTGGGGCACCAGTAGGTGGGCCGGCTGCGGGATCCGTCGCCCTGTTCCCCGACGCGGACCGAGGTGCCGCAGCGCAGGCAGGGGCGGGACGCGCGGCCGTAGACGTAGAGGCGCTGGCCGGGGCGGGGGCGGCCGGTGGTGGTGCGGGAGGGCTGGTCGCGGTTGGCTTCCAGGAGCTTCTTCGCGAGGGCGGGGAGGCGGGCGGCCGCCTCCCCGGGGAGTTCCCCTACCGGGAGCCAGGGGGTGACGCCCAGGAGAAAGCAGAGCTCGCTCTTGAAGACGTTGCCGATGCCCGCGAGATTGCGCTGGTCCAGGAGGGCTTCGCCGAGGGGGCGCTCGGGCGCCGCGACGAGGTTGGCCAGGGCGCGCTCGGGGTCCCAGTCGGGGCCGAGGAGGTCGGGGCCCAGGTGGCCGACGGCTTTGGCCTCGTCGGAGGTGCGGAGCAGTTCGAGGACGGGCAGGCGGTAGCCGACGGCGGTGCGGTCGGCGGTGCCGAGGATGGCCCGGATCTGGTGGCCCGGGCCGCCGCGCCAGGGCTCGTCGGGGGCGTAGATCCGCCAGGAGCCGTCCATGCGGAGGTGGGAGTGGAGGGTCAGCCCGCCCTCGATGCGGGTGAGCAGGTGTTTGCCGCGGGGGGTCACGTCCAGGACGGTGCGCCCGGTGAGGTCGACCGTCGCGAGCTTGGGGACGCGGAGGTCCGACCGCGTGAGGACCCGCCCGGCGAGCGCGCTGTGCAGCCGCCGGGCTGCCTGGTGGACGGTATCTCCTTCGGGCATGGGTCCAGGGTGGCATGGGGGTGGGGGGATTGGGGTTAGGCGGTGGGGTTGGGAGTGGGGGGTCGGGGTTGGGAGTGGAGGGTCGGGGTTCGGGGTTCGGGGTTCGGGGTTGAGTATGTGGCGGGGCGGGGGGACCGGGGCGAGCGGCATAGGGAGGGCAGGCGGGCCCGCCCTCCGGTGGCGGTGGACGCCGTTACGCGCGCAGGCGCAGGCCCCGGGGCGTGGCGTGGAAGCCCGCTCCTTCCAGGAGAGGGGCGAAGGGTGAGGTCAGCGCGGCGAAGCCGTTGACGCGCTCCACCGTGACCGTGCCCAGGGAGCCCGCTCGGGCGGCTGTGGCCAGGGCCTCGGCGGCCGCGTGCAACCGGGGGTCTTCGGTGATCGGCTCCTCGGGGGCGGCGGGCCAGGCCAGGAGGGTCTTGCCGCCGCGCTCCATGTACAGCGTCAGTTCGCCGTCGACCAGGACGACGAGGGAGCCCGCCTTGCGGCCCGGCTTGTGGCTCGCGCCGGTCGGCGGCTCGGGCCAGGGCAGCGCGGCGCCGTACGCGTTGGCGGGGTCGGCGGCGGCGAGGACGACGGCGGCCTGGGCTTCGGAGGGGCGGGAAGTGTCCGTGCGCTCCCGGGAGTTCGCCGTGGCACGCAGGCGGTCCACGGCGCCGTCCATCGCGAACTGGGCCGCGCCGAGCCCTTCCACGACGTAACCCCGCCGGGCCTGCCCGCTGTCCTCGAAGACCGACAGGACGCGGTACGTCGCCGAGAAGCCGCCCTCCACACCTTCGGCGGCCACCGCGCCACGGGTGACCACGCCGTGCCGGTCCAGCAGGGTGCGGGCCAGGGCGTGGGCCCGCAGTGTCGGGTCGGGCTCGCGGGGCGGGAGCAGTGACCAGCGGCCCGCGACCGTCGGGGGGCCGGTGCGGGAGGCGGTCCGGGCGGCGGCGGTCAGCGTGCCGTAGCGCCCGCGCGGGATGCCCCGCTTGGCTCGGTGAGCCGTGGCGCCCGCGGTGCGGCCGGAGCCGAGGAGCGCACGCATCGGGGCGAGCGTGTCGTTCGTGAGCCGCCCCGACCACGCCAGGTCCCAGATGGCGTCGGCCAGTTGGGGATCGGAGGCCTCGGGGTGGGTGGTGGCGCGGACCTGGTCGGCGATCTGGCGGAAGAAGAGGCCGTAGCCCCCGGAGAGGGTGTCCAGGACGGACTGGTGCAGGGCGGTCAGCTCCAGGGGGTGCGGGGGTGGCAGGAGGAGGGGGGCTGTGTCCGCGAGGTAGAGGGAGACCCAGCCGTCCTTTCCGGGCAGGGATCCCGCGCCGGCCCAGACGACCTCACCGGCCGCGGTCAGTTCGTCGAGCATGGCGGGGTTGTAACCGGCGACGCGCGACGGCAGTACGAGCTTCTCGAGCGCGGACGCCGGGACGGTCGCCCCCTGCAACTGCTCGACGGCGCGCGCCAGGCCGTCGACGCCACGCAGGCCGTGGCCGCTCAAGTGCTGCCACTGGGGCAGGAACTGGGCGAGCGCCGACGGCGGAACCGGCTCCAGCTCGTGCCGCAGCGCCGCCAGGGAGCGGCGGCGCAGGCGGCGCAGGACCGCCGCGTCGCACCACTCCTGGCCGATTCCCGCGGGATGGAACTCTCCTTGTACGACGCGGCCGTTCGCCGCGAGGCGTTGCAGCGCGCCCTCCGTGACCGCCGCTCCGAGGCCGAAGCGGGCGGCGGCGGTGGCGGTGGTGAACGGGCCGTGGGTGCGCGCGAAGCGGGCGAGGAGGTCGCCGAGGGGGTCCTTGACCGGCTCGGTGAAGGCCTCGGGGACACCCACGGGCAGGGCGGTGCCGAGGGCATCGCGCAGACGGCCCGCGTCCTCGATCGCCGCCCAGTGATCGGCCCCGGCGATCCGGACCCGGATGGCCCGGCGGGCGGAGGCCAACTCCGCGGCCCACTCGGGCTCGGCGCCGCGCTCGGCCAACTCGTCCCCCGTGAGCGGCCCGAGGAGCCGCAGCAGATCGGCGACGCCTTCGGAGTCCTTGATCCGGCGGTCCTCCGTGCGCCACTGGAGCTCCTGCTCCAGCTCCGTGAGGACGTCCGCGTCGAGCAGTTCGCGCAGCTCCGCCTGGCCGAGCAGCTCCGCGAGCAGATGGGAGTCCAGGGACAGCGCTGCCGCGCGCCGCTCGGCAAGGGGCGAGTCGCCCTCGTACAGGAACTGGGCCACGTACCCGAACAGGAGGGAGCGGGCGAAGGGCGAGGGCTCGGGGGTGGTGACCTCGACGAGACGGACGCTGCGGGACTCGATGTCACCCATCAGTTCCGTGAGGCCCGGTACGTCGAAGACGTCCTGGAGGCATTCCCTCACGGCCTCCAGGACGATCGGGAACGAACCGAACTCGCTCGCCACTTCGAGCAGCTGCGCGGCGCGCTGGCGCTGCTGCCACAGGGGGGTGCGCTTGCCGGGACTGCGGCGCGGCAGAAGCAGGGCGCGGGCGGCGCACTCCCGGAAGCGGGAGGCGAAAAGGGCCGAGCCGCCCACCTGGTCGGTGACGATCTGATTGACCTCGCCCTTGTCGAAGGCGACGTCACCCGCGCCGATGGGGGCCTTCTCCGCGTCGTACTCCACGGCGGGCCCGGTGGGATCGGTGGGGTCGGTGGAAGCCTGGTCGAGCAGGTCCAGGCCCATCAGGTCGGCGTCCGGCAGGCGCAGCACGATGCCGTCGTCCGCGTGCATGACCTGCGCGTCCATGCCGTACCGCTCGGTCAGGCGGGCGCCGAGGGCGAGGGCCCACGGGGCGTGCACCTGCGCTCCGAAGGGGGAGTGCACGACGACCCGCCAGTCGCCCAGCTCGTCGCGGAACCGCTCGACCACGATCGTGCGGTCGTCCGGGATGTGCCCGCACGCCTCGCGCTGCTCCGCGAGGTACGACAGGACGTTGTCGGCGGCCCAGGAGTCGAGGCCCGCGGCGAGCAGCCGCACGCGCGCGTCCTCCCGCGAGAGCGCGCCGACCTCCCTGAGGAAGGCGCCGAGCGCGCGGCCCAGCTCCAGCGGGCGGCCCAGCTGGTCGCCCTTCCAGAAGGGCAGGCGGCCCGGGACACCGGGGGCGGGGGAGACCAGCACGCGGTCGCGGGTGATGTCCTCGATGCGCCAGGAACTCGTGCCGAGCGTGAAGACGTCGCCGATCCGCGATTCGTACACCATCTCCTCGTCGAGCTCTCCGACGCGGCCGCCGCCCTTCTTCGGGTCCGCGCCCGCGAGGAAGACCCCGAAGAGGCCGCGGTCGGGGATCGTGCCCCCGGAGGTGACCGCGAGGCGCTGCGCGCCGGGCCGCCCGGTGACCGTGCCCGCGACGCGGTCCCAGACCACGCGGGGGCGCAGCTCCGCGAAGGCGTCGGAGGGATAGCGCCCGGCGAGCATGTCCAGGACGGCCGTGAACGCGGACTCCGGGAGCGAGGCGAAGGAGGCGGCCCGGCGCACCACCGTGAGGAGGTCGTCGACCTGCCAGGTGTCGAGGGCGACCATCGCCACCAGCTGCTGCGCCAGCACGTCCAGGGGATTGGCGGGGACGCGCAGTGACTCGATGGAGCCGGTCCGCATCCGCTCTGTGACGACGGCCGCCTGGACGAGGTCCCCGCGGTACTTGGGGAAGACGACTCCGGTGGAGACCGCGCCCACCTGGTGGCCCGCACGGCCCACGCGCTGGAGCCCGGAGGCGACGGACGGCGGCGACTCGACCTGGACGACCAGGTCGACCGCGCCCATGTCGATGCCCAGCTCCAGGCTGGAGGTGGCGACCACGGCCGGCAGCCTGCCCGCCTTCAGGTCCTCCTCGACCTGGGCGCGCTGCTCCTTGGAGACCGAGCCGTGGTGGGCGCGGGCCAGCAGCGGCGGGGCGCCCTTGGCGGCACCGGACTCGGCCATCAGCTCCGCCGGGGAGTGGTCCTCGGGGAGGGCCTCGCCCGTCGCTCGTTCGTACGCGATCTCGTTGAGGCGGTTGCACAGGCGCTCGGCGAGGCGGCGGGAGTTGGCGAAGACGATCGTCGAGCGGTGCGCCTGGACGAGGTCGGTGATGCGCTCCTCCACGTGCGGCCAGATCGACGGACGCTCGGCTGCCGCGCCCGTGCCGTCTCCGGAGTCGGCGACCGGGGAGCCGCCCAGCTCTCCGAGATCCTCGACCGGGACGACCACCGAAAGGTCGAACACCTTGTCGGAGGGGGGCTGGACGATCTCCACCTTGCGCTTGGGGGAGAGATAGCGCGCGACCTCGTCCACCGGCCGGACCGTCGCCGAGAGGCCGATGCGGCGCGCGGGCTTCGGCAGCAGCTCGTCGAGGCGCTCCAGGGACAGCGCGAGATGGGCGCCGCGCTTGGTGCCCGCCACGGCGTGCACCTCGTCGAGGATCACCGTCTCGATGCCCGTGAGCGCGTCCCTCGTGGCGGAGGTGAGCATCAGGAAGAGCGACTCGGGGGTGGTGATCAGGATGTCCGGCGGACGGGTGGCCAGGGCGCGCCGCTCGGCGGGCGGGGTGTCGCCCGAACGGATGCCGACGCGCACCTCCGGCTCGGGCATGCCGAGGCGCACGGCCTCCTGCCGGATGCCGGTCAGGGGGCTGCGCAGATTGCGCTCCACGTCGACCGCGAGGGCCTTCAGCGGGGACACGTACAGCACCCGGCAGCGCTTCCTCGGGTCCGCGGGCGGCGGGGACGAGGCCAGCTGGTCGAGGGCGGCCAGGAACGCGGCCAGGGTCTTGCCGGAGCCCGTGGGCGCGACGACGAGCACGTCGGAACCCTCGGCGATCGCGCGCCACGCCCCGGCCTGGGCGGAGGTGGGCGCGGAGAAAGCCCCCGTGAACCAGCCGCGGGTCGCGGGGGAGAACTCGTCGAGGGCGCCGTGGGCACTGGACGCGGAGCTGACCATGACCCCATCGTGCACCCCGCCACTGACATCGGCGTCGACCTGCGGAAACGGTGTCGCGCGCACGTCGCAGAATGGAGGCATGGCAGGTTCGGCGGAGCAGGCCCGGCACTGGCGGTACGCGGCGCTGCCCGGCGTCGACCTGCTGCGGGCGCGCTACATCCACAAGACGTTCGTGCGGCACACCCACGAGCATTTCGTGATCGCGGGGATCGCCGAGGGGGTCGACGTCTTCCGCCACGGCGGCGCCGACCAGCACGCGGGGCCGGGCACCCTCGCCCTGGTCAACCCCGACACCCCGCACACGGGCCGGGCCGGTGTACCGGAGGGCTGGCGGTACGGTGCCGTCTACCCGGCGCCGGAGGTGGTCGCCGGTATCGCCGCGGAGACCACCGCGTTGCGGGGTGCCCCCGGGTTCGTCCGCCCGGTGCTCGACGATCCGCACGCCGTCGCCCTCGTCCACCGGGTGCTGCGCGCGGCGGAAGAGGGCAACGCGCTCGCCGCCGACACCCTGCTGAGGGTGGCGGTGACGCGGTTGCTGCGGCTGAACGGAGGACGGTTGCCGCAACGTGCCGTGCGCACCGCCGGTGCCGGTACCGCGGCACGCGCGCGTGCCGTCCTCGAAGAGCGCCTCGCGGATCCGCCGAGCTTGTCGCGGCTCGCGGCCGACCTCTCAGTGAGCCCCTTCGCCTTGCTGCGCGCCTTCCGGGACGCGTACGGCATGCCGCCGCACGCCTGGCTCACCGACGCGCGCGTGCGCCGGGCGCTGCGTCTCCTGGACGCGGGAACAACGCCCGCCGACGCCGCCACCGCCGTGGGCTTCACCGACCAGCCGCACCTCAGCCGGCACTTCACCCGGATCGTGGGCGTGCCTCCAGGGGCGTATCAGCGCGAGCGCAAGAACGTACAAGACCGGTGGCGGCAGCGCTCGTAGGGTCCAGGGCGTGGAGAACAGGTGACGCCCACGGGCACGGACGACGGAACCAACGAGGGGAGCAGGGGCGGCGACGGCGGAGCAGGGGGAGCGCACGCGCGGGACGGGCGGGCCCCGAGCAAGCGCGACGCGACCGTCGTCCGCGACGCCCTGGGCGTCGGGGTCGCCGTCGGACTCTCCGGCTTCGCCTTCGGAGTGACCTCGGCGGGCAGCGGCCTCACCGTGCTCCAGAGCTGTCTGCTCAGCCTGCTGGTCTTCACCGGAGCCTCGCAGTTCGCCCTTGTCGGGGCGCTCGCGGGTGGCGGCAACCCCTTCACCGCCGCCGCGGGCGCCTTCTTCCTCGGCGTGCGCAACGCCTTCTACGGGCTGCGTCTGTCGCAGCTGCTCGCCCTCCCGCGCGCGGTGCGGCCGCTCGCCGCGCACTGGGTCATCGACGAGACCGCGGCCGTCTCCCTGGCGCAGCCCACGCGGCGAGCCGCCCGCATCGGCTTCACGGTCACCGGACTGAGCCTCTACGTCCTGTGGAACGCCACCACGCTGCTGGGCGCGCTGGGGGCGGAGGCGATCGGCGACACCGACGTGTGGGGTCTGGACGCGGCGGGGCCCGCTGTCTTCCTGGCGCTGCTCGCGCCCATGCTGCGTACGGCGGCGGACCGCTCCGTCGCCGCCGTCGCGGTCGTTCTGGGGCTCGGACTGCTGCCCTTCCTGCCGACCGGAGCGCCGGTTCTGGTGTCCGCTCTCGCGGTGCCGATCGTCCTCTCCGTAGAGGGCCGAAAACTCCGGGCGGGGCGCAAGCACGAAGAGGGCCATGACATGCACGAAGAGGGCCGTGACATGCACGAAGAGGGTGGCGACATGCACGAAGAGGGCCCAGAGGAACCTGACGTCCCGCGGAGGGAGGACCCGTGAGCATCTGGATCGCGATCGGCGTGACCGTCGTCGGCTGTTACGTCGTCAAACTCGTCGGCCTCCTGGTGCCCGCGGGCGCCTTGGAAAGGCCACTCGTCAAGCGGGTGGCGGCCCTGGTCCCCGTGGCCCTGCTGGCGGCTCTCACCGCCCAGCAGACCTTCGCCGAAGGCCGGGTGCTCCTCCTGGACGCCAGGGCGGCAGGGCTCGCCGCGGCCGCCCTGGCGCTGCTCCTGCGCGCCCCGTTCCTCGTCGTCATCGGCACGGCAGTGATCGTCACGGCCGGGCTGCGGGCGCTGACAGGCTGACGGAAAGGCCGTCAGCCGATGGGCCGCCCGTACGCCCGTAGCGTGCGCAGCGCCTCAATGGTCACGATCGGACGCGACTCCAGGGCCGTGCCCGGCGCCCACTGCCGCCACCGGACGGGCCAGCCGCCGTCCTCCTGCTGTTCTGCCGCCAAGAAGTCCAGCGAGCGTTCCATCTCGGCATCGGTGAACCACTCGCGCGCGAGCGAATCGGGGGCCTTGGCGAAGTCGTGCGCGAAATGGTGCTCGCCCGGCGCGTACCCCGGCGACACCGGATACGCGTCCAGATCGTCCGGGTCCAGGGCCGCGAGGCGCTGCTCGCGCACGAGGCGGCCGAGACGGTCGGCCGTGGCCCGCGCGCGCGAGCGGTCGGGTACGCCGTCCAGGAAGGCGACGGCCGCCTGGATCTCGTACGGATGGGACTTCTCGAGCGATTCGACGGCGGCCCAGCAGAAGTCGGTGGCCCGGAACAGCCAGGCGTGCCACACCTCGTTGCGGTGCAGCAGACCCACCACCGGCCCGGTGGCGAGCAGCTCGCCGGGCGGGTCGTCCACGACCGGCACGAAAGGCGCCGAAGGGTAGCCGCGCTGGCTGGGATGGATCGCGGGGAGGGCGCCCTCGGGCGTCGACACCGACGTCAGATAGCGGCACACGCGCTCCACCCGCTGCCCGCCGCAGCGCCGGATCGCGTCCAGGACCCGCAGCGCGTGCCCGGTGTGCAGCGGCTGGCTCACGGGGCCGCGCAGATCGGGTTCGAGCGCGTAGCCGTACCCGCCGTCAGGGGTGTCGTAGGCGGCGAGGGCGGTCTCCACCGCGTCCGCCGCCCGACGGCTCTCATCGAGGAAGTGGTACGCGAACCGTCGCTGCTCGAGTACGCGCGCGGTGAGCCAGACGAAGTGCTCGGCGCGGGCGACCGGGGAGGACGCGCCATCGGGGGAGGGCACTGGGTCGGGGGATGCTCCGGTTTCGGCCATGCTTCGACCGTAGGGCGGAAAGCGTTCTCGACAAGCCCCCTGTGCGGGGCTGCACTCTCAGGGGCGCGATACTGAAGGCATGCGGTTGACGGTCTTCTGGCAGCGGATGGCGGCTCACTTCGGAGCGGGGTACGCCGACTCCTTCGCGCGCGATCACGTGATGGCGGAACTGGGCGGCCGTACGGTCCACGAGGCACTGGACGCGGGCTGGGAGGCCAAGGACGTCTGGCGCGCGGTCTGCACGGCCATGGACGTACCGGCCGAAAAGCGCTGACTACGGAAGGCTCGCCGCCGTCGGAGGGCGCCACGCGCGCGTGAGCAGTGGTGCACGCACGGGTAGGCCGTGGGGGTTCCGTACGCACAGGCCGTCCCAAGATTGTGAGCAGGCCGTCCCAAGATGCGGGGGCGGCGGCTTATTGTCGGCGGCGTGGGTGAGACTGGGCCCGTGGCATCCACAGACGAGACCGCGCAGGTCACCCAGGACAACGCTCCACTCGGCACGACGCCGCCCGCGCAGCCCCCCGCCGGGGCCGAGGCAGGACGTGGCGCCCGCATGCCGCGCTGGCTGCCGCGTGCCATGGTGCTCGCCCTCGCGCTCATCGCCTGCTTCCAGCTGGGCAGTTGGGCCTTCCATCAGCTGACCGGACTGTTGATCAACGTCCTGATCGCGTTCTTCCTGGCGCTCGCCGTCGAGCCGGCGGTGAGCTGGATGGCGGCGCGCGGGCTGCGCAGGGGCTTCGCCACGTTCCTCGTCTTCATGGGCGTCGTGATCGCGAGCGCGGGCTTCGTCACGATGATGGGGTCGATGCTGGCGGGCCAGATCGTCGACATGGTCGAGGACTTCCCCGACTACCTCGACAAGGTCATCAGCTGGATCAACCAGACGTTCCACACGGACCTCTCCCGCGTCGAGGTGCAGGACAGCCTGGTCCATTCCGACTGGCTGCAGAAGTACGTGCAGAACAGCGCCAGTGGCGTCCTGGACGTCTCCGCGCAGGTCCTCGGCGGCCTCTTCCAGCTCCTGACGATCCTGCTGTTCTCGTTCTACTTCGCGGCCGACGGGCCGCGGCTGCGGCGCGCGCTGTGCTCGGTGCTGCCGCCCGCCAAGCAGGCCGAGGTGCTGCGCGCCTGGGAGATCGCTGTCAACAAGACCGGTGGCTACCTCTACTCGCGCGGCCTGATGGCGCTGATCTCCGGGGTCGCCCACTACATCCTGCTCCAGACGCTCGACGTCCCCTACGCGCCCGTGCTCGCGGTGTGGGTGGGCCTGGTCTCCCAGTTCATCCCCACCATCGGCACGTACCTGGCGGGCGCCCTGCCGATGCTGATCGCCTTCACGGTCGATCCCTGGTACGCGCTCTGGGTGCTGATCTTCGTCGTGATCTACCAGCAGTTCGAGAACTACGTGCTGCAGCCCAAGCTCACCGCCAAGAGCGTCGACATCCACCCCGCGGTCGCCTTCGGCTCGGTCATCGCCGGGACGGCGCTGCTCGGGGCCGTCGGGGCGCTCATCGCCATCCCTGCCATCGCGACCCTTCAGGCCTTCCTGGGGGCGTACGTGAAGAGGTACGACGTCACGGACGACCCCCGGGTGCACGGGCACCGGCGCCGGGTCGGACCGACCCTCCTCGCGCGCGTGCGGCGCGCTCTGCGAGGGCCGAACAACCCCGACGCGGCCGCGGAGGCCGAGACACGGCCGAAGCCCGACGGGCGTCTGTAGCGCGCAGGACGCCCCCAGGGCACAGGACGGAACCGCGCTCACAGCGGCAGCGACCGCACCTCCGCCTGGGGGAGCTTGGCCCACCAGTAGTGGTGGCGGCTGTAGACCTTCGTATCGCGGCCGGCGAGGAGCGCGGCCAGGGAGCGGGCCTCCGCCGCGAGTCCGTCCCAGGTCTCGGGCGACAGGGGGTGGAAGGCCGTGGCCTCGACGCGGCCGTCCACCTGCCGCCACACCCCGGCGACGTGGCCGTCCACCAGGAGGGTGGGCAGCACGTCGCCGTTGTTCCGGATCACCAGGGGACGGTAGGCCGGGGGTATCACCCGTCCGCGGTCGGCGTAGGCCAGCAGCACGCTGTCCCACATCGCCATGAGCCGGGGCGGGGCCGGGGCGTCCGCGTCCGGCCGCGGGGCGCCAGGGAGGTCGTACAGCGTGCTGCCGTCCGGCCCCCGGAGAGTCTCGACAGCGCCGTCCAGGGCGTGCAGCGCCGCGCGTACGGGAGCCCGCCGCACCATGGAGAACTGAGCCACGTCCGCCACGGAGGCGGGGCCGAACCCCGCCAGATAGCGCAGGATCAGGGCCCGCAGCGCCTCAGGCTCCACCGTCCGCCCCACGGGCGGCGGACCGGCCTCTGCCGCCACGAAGGACGGCCGTACGCCGAACGACCAGGGCGCGTCGGTCGGGGCGTGCTGGAGGGGTGCGTACGCCTTCAGGCCCCACCACGCCCCGTCCGCCTTCTCGGCACCGAGCCGCTCCTCGGCCCACGCCTGCATCTCGGCCGAGGTTCTTGGGCGGGCGGCGTAGGCCAGCAGCTCCGGAACCAGCTCCTCGGCGTCCGCGGGCGTCAGGCCCGCGGCGGCGAAGCGGGAACCGAGCCGGGAGCCGTACAGGGTCGGCTGCATCGCCCCGCGGAAGTCCTGGTAGTCGTCGGCGTGTACGGCGTGCAGGGTGATCCGCATCAAAGTCGCCTTGACCACCGAGCGCCCCGCGAAGGCGGCGTCGAGGTCGGCCGGAGCGAAGCCTGTGAGCCGGTTCCAGAGGGCGAGGTACGGCGAGGCCGGGTGCTGCGCCTGGAGCGCGACCACGCGTCGTATCCCGTCCTGGACGGTCAGCGGTTCACGCTCCAGCAGCATCTGGCGGCTGAGGGTGGCCCGGTTGAGTTCTCCCGCGGTGATCATCACAGCGGGGATTGTGCCTCGCCCTTCGCACTTCGAGCAGGGGGATCAGCTGGAAACGGTGGCGGCGGGCGGAGTCCATCGATGGGTCGGGGGCACTGTGTTCGAGATGCCGTACTCCTTCTTGAGCTGCTCGGGGATGGCGTAGTGCATCACGCGTCCGCGCGTGAGGGACGACAGCTCGAAGACGGCGGTGAGGTGGCCGAGGCGGTCCAGGGCCCAGGCGCCGAGGGGTGAGCGGTCCTCGATGGTCTCCAGGACGCCCAGGAGGTGGGGGACGGCCTTGACGACGGTGTCCCAGGGGGTGCGGGGCACCTGGAGCCAGTCGGCGCACGTGTCGCCGACCAGGTGGCGGATGAGGGCGGAGATGATCGGGTCGAAGAAGGTGCCGGGCACGACCTCTTCGTAGAGGTCGATGAGTTGCCGGGTGAGGTGCGTTCCCTCTTCGGAAGGCCCCATGTGCCGGATCATGTACAGGTCGAGGAACTCGCGGGCCTCGTCGAGCGTCTTGGGGACGGCGTCCTGGTCGATGCCGAGCATGGCGCCGACCACGCGCCAGGCGTAGTAGTAGGCCTCCGCGCCTTCCGTCGACATGTGGATGCCGAGGCGGTGCAGGCTGTCCAGCACGAGCAGGGAGAAGAACATCTGCCCGCCGATCATGTCCTCCTGACAGATCGGCGTGCCGAGCGCGGCGGTGTCCCACTGGTTCTCGCGTTCGAGGTGGTGGCGGATGGAGGCGTGCAGGAGGCGGACCTTCTGGGCGGCGGGGATGAAGCGGCTGCCGGCCTCGAAGGCGTCGGGCTGCATCAGGTAGACGGTGAACTGTCCGGTCTCGGCCATCCGTTTGGAGGGGTACTTCAGCCCATGGGTCGTCGACAGGAGCTTCGCCACGTGCGGGACTACGTAGCAGGCGGGCATGGAGGCGAAGGACAGCGCGGTGGAGACGTGCACGTTGTTGTCGATGAAGAACAGCCGAGCCTTCTCCATCTCCCCCCAGTCGACCCAGGCCGGCGGGACACTCGTGGCCTGGAGGTACTCCCGGGCGACATCGGGCAATCCGTCCGGCAGTGGAGCGCCCGCTGTGGAGACGTAGCGCATCAGGGTGTTGAACTTGCCCACCTCCCCGCGTTCGAAGAGGGTGGCGACGGTGGCGTCGGCGAGTTCGTCACCGCTCCGTCGCAGGGCGTCCATCGAGGCCTCGGTGTAGGTCATGGCAAAGCTCCTTGTCATCCACGCCGGGTGGCGCACGACAGGCGGGGGAGGGTCCGGCCGAAGAGGGTGCACGCTTGTGCCGCCCGGGGCGCGAGGGTCAGGACAGGCGGGCCGCCGCAGAGTGCGCCAGCGCGGTCAGGGCGGTGGCGGCATGCGCGGGTATATCCAGCTCATGGAGGGTGTCGAGGGCTTCCTCGACGCGCAGGGCGATCATGTCCTCGACGCGGTCGGGTGTCTTCAGGCGGCGCATCACTTCGCGCACCGCGTGCAGGCCGTTGTCGTCCAGGTCGTGTCGGCCCAGGAGGGCGCGGAGCTGCTCCCGCTCGTCGTCACCGGCCAGCCGCCAGGTCTCTGCCAGCAGGGCCGTGGGCCGGTGGCCGCGTACGTCGTCGGCGTTGTCCTTGCCGGTGCGTTCCGGGTCTCCGAAGAGGCCCAGCAGATCGTCCCTCAGCTGGAACGCCTCGCCCAGGGGCAGCCCGTAGGCGGAGTAACCCTCGCGCAGCCGCCCGCCGGCCCCGGCCAGGGCGCCGCCGATCAGCAGGGGCTGCTCGACGGTGTACTTGGCGGTCTTGTACCGGATCACCTTCAGTGACGCCGTGACGTCCGGCTCCGCTCCGGTACCCAGGATCTCCAGGCACTCGCCCGCGATCAGCTCACGGGCCAGCGCCGACCACAACGGGCGGGCCCGGGCCAGATACGCGGCGGGCAGACCGCTGGTGGCGAACAGCTGTCCGGCCAGCCCCATCAGCAGATCCCCCACCAGCATCGCCAGCGACCTGGCGGCGTCCACGGCGCACGGGCGATGGCGCACCGCACCGCGCAACGCGATGTGCGCGGTGGGCCGGCCGTGCCGTAACGCGCTGTCGTCGATGAGGTCGTCGTGCACGACCGCGGCGGCGTGCACCAGCTCCATGGAGGCCGCCGCCCGCATCAGAGCGTCGCTGTCCGGCTGCCCCGCCGCACGCCAGCCCCAGTAGCAGAACGCCGCCCGCAGCCGCTTGCCGTCCGTGACCGCGGCCTCCAGTTGTTCGGCCACCGGTCCCAGGGCCGGGTCGATCGCCGTGAACCGCTCGGCCTCCTGGGCCACGAACGGGCGCAGCACCTCGTCGACGCGGGTCTTGAACGCGGCCGGCTCCCACCGGTCAGTGCTCATCGGCGGCCCGCCGAGCCAGGGCGTGCCGGGCGAGGATCTCCAGATGTGCCGGAGGCGCGGCCGCGTACCGGTCCAGCGCCAATCGCCCGCGTGCCATCAGATCATCCTGGGCCTCCGCCGCCAGTTCCGCGGTGTCCGCGCGGCGCAGCAGGCCCCGCACCGCCCCCAGGGCCGTACCCGCCATGCTCACCGCCAGATCGGCCAGCCCCGCCGCCACCAGGACCGCCTGCTCGTCCAGGCCGCCGCGTCGTCCCGCTGTCTCCCGCATCACGCCACCCCACGCCAGCACCACCGGACGGCGCCGGTCGCACGCCGTTCGTCCCAGCATCACGACATCCCGGGCACGGAAGCGGAGGAAGTCACTATCGAGTGATCACCTCGTTCGAGCGTACGGATCGCTGTGGCGGGCCGGGGTGGACGGCGGGTGCGACGGCTGTGGCGGGTGCGGCGTGCCGCGCTTGACACTGAAATCGAACATCTATTCTTATGGGGTGTCCGGCGGTGATTTTCCGGGGGTGCGAGGGGGGATCCCCGCCGCGCTCCGGAGGATTTCAGTGAGGGATGGCCTCGAGTTATCCACAGGCTGGACGGGCGTCGGGGCGGATTGTCAGTGGCAGGCGTTAGCGTCTTTGACGTGAAGCGATCGACTCAAGCAAATCGGGTGGAACCCATGGCAGGAACCGACCGCGAGAAGGCGCTCGACGCCGCGCTCGCACAGATTGAACGGCAATTCGGCAAGGGCGCAGTGATGCGCATGGGCGAGCGTCCGAACGAGCCCATCGAGGTCATCCCCACCGGGTCGACCGCGCTCGACGTCGCGCTCGGCGTCGGCGGCATCCCCCGCGGCCGTGTGGTGGAGGTGTACGGACCGGAGTCCTCCGGTAAGACGACCCTCACGCTGCACGCCGTGGCCAACGCCCAGCGGGCAGGCGGCGCGGTGGCCTTCATCGACGCCGAGCACGCCCTCGACCCCGAGTACGCGAAGAAGCTCGGCGTCGACATCGACAACCTCATCCTGTCCCAGCCGGACAACGGCGAGCAGGCTCTCGAGATCGTCGACATGCTGGTCCGCTCCGGCGCCCTCGACCTCATCGTCATCGACTCCGTCGCCGCCCTGGTGCCGCGCGCGGAGATCGAGGGCGAGATGGGCGACTCGCACGTGGGTCTCCAGGCCCGCCTGATGAGCCAGGCGCTCCGGAAGATCACCAGCGCGCTCAACCAGTCCAAGACCACCGCGATCTTCATCAACCAGCTCCGCGAGAAGATCGGCGTGATGTTCGGCTCCCCGGAGACCACGACCGGTGGCCGGGCGCTGAAGTTCTACGCCTCGGTGCGGCTCGACATCCGCCGTATCGAGACCCTGAAGGACGGCACCGACGCGGTCGGCAACCGCACGCGCGTCAAGGTCGTCAAGAACAAGGTCGCGCCCCCCTTCAAGCAGGCCGAGTTCGACATCCTCTACGGCCAGGGCATCAGCCGTGAGGGCGGCCTGATCGACATGGGCGTGGAGAACGGCTTCGTCCGCAAGGCCGGCGCCTGGTACACGTACGAGGGCGACCAGCTCGGCCAGGGCAAGGAGAACGCCCGCAACTTCCTGAAGGACAACCCCGACCTCGCCAACGAGATCGAGAGGAAGATCAAGGAGAAGCTGGGCGTCGGCGTGAAGGCCGAGGCTCCGGCCGCCGAGCCGAGCACGGACGCGGCGGGCGCGGCCGCTCCGGCCGAGGACGCCGCCAAGGTGGTGCCCGCACCGGCTGCCGCCAAGGCCACCAAGTCCAAGGCCGCGGCGGCCAAGAGCTAGTCCGTGACGCGACGAACCGACTGGGCGGACCACACCGCCCCCGAAAGCCGCCCCGGCGCCGCGGGGCGGGGCCACGGGGGCGGTGTGGATCAGAGCGGCGCCCACCAGGACGACGGCAGTGGCTTCCGGGAGGACGGACGCGACTCCTGGGAGGGCGGCCGTAGCTCCTGGGAGGGCGACGGGACCGGCTCGCGGGACGGTGACGCCTCCCGCGAGGACGGCACCGGCCGGAGCCGCGGCCGCCGACGGCGGCGCGGCGGTTTCGGCGACCACCAGGACAGCGGCCCCCCTTCCTCGTCGAGGGCCGAGAAGGGGGAGCCGCCGACGGGGGATCCGGCTGAGCGGGCGCGGGCGATCTGTCTGCGCCTGCTCACCGGTACGGCGCGCACGCGCAAGCAGCTCGCCGACGCGCTGCGCAAGCGGGAGATCCCCGATGACGTGGCGGAAGAAGTCCTCTCCCGCTTCGAAGAGGTCGGGCTGATCAATGACGGCGCCTTCGCGGACGCCTGGGTGGAGTCCCGGCACCACGGGCGGGGCCTGGCCCGGCGCGCGCTCGCCCGGGAGCTGCGCACCAAGGGCGTGGAGTCCACGCTGATCGACGAAGCGGTGGGGCAGCTCGACCCGGAGCAGGAGGAGGCGACCGCGCGCGAGCTCGTCGCCCGCAAGCTCCGCTCCACGCGCGGCCTCGATCGCGACAAGCGGGTGCGCCGCCTCGCGGGCATGCTCGCCCGCAAGGGTTACGGGGAAGGCATGGCGCTCAGCGTGGTCCGGCAGGCCCTCGCGGAAGAGGGCGAGGACACGGAGGACTTGGGGTACGAGGCGTTCTGAGCGGGCCGCTCCCACGGGGGTGGGGCGGCATCCAGAACGGTCCACGTACCCCAACTCGCGCTCCGCGGGGTGGGGTTAACCCCCCTGCGGAGACGCCGGACCACCGCAGTGCACAGGCATGTGTGCACAGGCGACTGTGTACGCATGGCACAGGAACCCGGCACCACTGATGCGGCGCAGGCCCAGGACTCGGACTCCGGCTCGGGCTCAGGCGCGGGCTCGGACACCGGCACGGCTCCGGGGCGGGCGTCGGCGTCGGCCACAGCCCGGCCACCGTCCGCCCCGCCTCCCGAAGAGCTGACCGACCTCCGGCTGCTCAAGGCGCTCGCGCAGCCGCGACGGCAGCAGATGTTGCAGCACCTCACCGTGCACGGCCCGGCCACCTCGGCGACGCTGGCCAGGGCCCTCGGCCTCAATACCGGCGCCACCAGTTACCACCTGCGCGAGCTGGCCCGCTACGGCTTCGTCGAGGAGGCGCCCGGCTCCGGGCACGGACGCGAGCGCTGGTGGCGGGCCGTCCCCGGCGACCGGCGCTTTCCGCCGCGCAGTGCGCAGAGCCCTGAGACGCGGCGCGTCATGGACCACCTCAACCACCTCTCGTACGCCGCCGACCTCGACCTCTTCGAGCGGTTGCAGCGGGAGGGCGGCGCCGAACTCGGCGAGTGGGCCGACGCGTTCCCCTGCTCGCGCGGCACGATCCGGCTGACCCTTCCCGAACTCCGTGAGTTCTTCGAGGAGTACATCGCGCTGCTCAACCGCTACAAGCGGCCCGCCGCGGACACCCCGGCCGACGCCCGCACGGTACTGACCCGCTTCCTGGCCTTCCCCGCGCCCGTCGCGCCCATCGCGCCCGCCGCACCCATCGAGCCGGACGCGCCCGCCGCGCCCGCCTCCGCCTCCGACAACCGAAAAGAGACCGAGCCCTCATGATGCTGCGCTACGCCCTGCAGACGGTCCGGGACCGCAAAGGCGGATTCCTGGGCGCCTTCCTCGCGCTGATGTGTGCCGCCGCGCTCATCACGGCGTGCGGCACCCTCCTGGAGACGGGCCTGCGCGGCACGATCAAGACCGAGCGTTACGCCGCCGCGCCCGTGATCGTCTCCGCCGACCAGAACGTCCACCAGACCACGGTCAAGCACAAGAAGGGCAAGACCAAGGTCAAGCACAAGGCGAAACCGATCGCCGAGCGGGCCTGGCTGTCGGCCGACGACATCGAGGGCAGGCTCAAGAAGGCACCGGGCGTCAGAGCGATCGTGCCCGAACTGACGTTCCTCGCCCAGCCGTTGACGCCCAGCGCCGCGATGGACGAGGACAGACCCGCGTACGGACATGCCTGGAGTTCCGCCGCCCTGACCCCTTTCCGCCTCGTCGACGGCAGCGCCCCGCACGCGGCCGCTGATCTCGTCATCGACCGTGATCTCGCCGACCGCGCCGGGCTGAAGCCCGGTGACCGGCTCACCGTCCAGTCCACGCAGAGCCCGCGCAGTTACCGCGTCACGGGCATCGCCGCTCCCGAGCACGGCTCCCTCGCCCACCAGACCTCGCTCTTCTTCTCCTCCGGAGAGGCCGAGCGGCTCGCCGCGCACCCCGGAAAGGTCAGCGCCTTCGGCGTCATACCGGTCCGGGGCACCGAGGTCGCCGACCTCAAGCAGGCCGTCGAGCACGCACTCGACGGCACGACAGCGCAGGTCAACTCGGGTGACGGCCGTGGCCCCGTCGAGTTCCTGGACGCAGCGGGTGCCCGCGTCAAGCTCGTCAGCATGGGCGGCGCGATGGGCGGCACCTCTCTGCTCGTCGCCATCCTCGTGGTCGTCGGCACCTTCGCGCTCTCCGTGCAGCAGCGCCACCGCGAGCTCGCCCTGCTGCGCGCCGTCGCCGCGACGCCGAAGCAGATCCGCAAGCTGCTCGGACGCGAGGCACTGCTCGTCGGCGCCGCGGCGGGCGTCGTCGGCTCGCTCGCCGGGATCCCGCTCGGCGGCTGGCTGCACGGCCGGTTCGTGACAGCGGGGGCCATCTCCGCCACCCTCGAACGCACCGTCAGCGTCTTCCCGCCCCTCGCCGCCATCGGCGCGACCCTGCTCGGCGCCTGGGCCGCCGCCCGCATCGCCGGGCGCCGGATCGTCCGGATCCGCCCGGCCGAGGCCCTCGCCGAGGCGCGGGTCGAACGGGCCCGGCCCGCCTGGAGCCGTGTGGTCGCCGGTCTCGTCTTCCTCGTGGGCGGCGTCGTCCTGGTCGCCGTGCTCAGCGTGCTGCGCACCGAGGCCGCTTCGACTCCCGTGACGTTCCTGGCCGTCGTGGTCTTCGCCTGCGCCATCGCGCTCCTCGGCCCGTTCGTCGTCCGGGCCGCGGCCGCGCTGCTGAGCGGCCCCCTCCGGCTGACCGGACCGGCCGGCAAGCTCGCCCACGCCAACCTGCGCGGCAACGCGGTCCGGATGGCCGCCGTCGTCACCCCTCTCGCCCTCCTCACCGGCATGACCTGCACGGTCCTCTTCGTCCAGCCCACCCTCGGCGACGCGGCCCGCGCCCAGGCCCGCGACGGCATCCGCGCGAACTGGGTGCTCGCCGCGCAGGGCCCGGGCGTCCCGGCGCAGGCCGCGCGGGACGTTCGTACGATCGAAGGTGTCGAGGCCGCCACCGAAGTCGTCCGCACGACCGTGCGCGTGGGGCTCGACAAGTACCCGGCGCAGGGCGTCACTCCGGAAGGCCTCACCCGGACCTGGGACCCGGACGTCACCGCGGGATCACTGAAGGGCTTCGACGAGGACAGCGTCGCCGTCAGCGAACTGGCCGCCGACCAGCTCGGGCTGAAGCCGGGCAGCACGCTCAAGTTCACCCTCGGAGACGGTACGAAGGCCCGGCTCACCGTCCGTGCCGTGTACGCCCGCGGGCTCGGCTTCGGCGATCTGACCATGGCGCACGGCCTGGTCGCCCGCCACGTCGACAACCCGCTCGCCGCCACGGTCCTCGTCAAGAGCAAGCTCAAGAGCACCCCCCAAAGTGATCCCAAGAGCGACCGTACGCAAGAACAACTCGCGGCGGCCGTCGCGAAGTTCCCGGGCGTGAGGGTGCTGGACCCGGCAGTCTTCGACGGGCTTCAGGCCGAGCGACAGCAGGCCAACGCCGAGGTGAACCACCTCGCCATGGGGCTCGTCCTGGCCTTCACCGCCATCGCCGTCGTCAACACCCTCGCGATGTCCGTGTCCGAGCGCATCCGCGAGTTCGCGATGCTCCGGCTCGCGGGCGCCACGCGCCGCCAGGTGCTGCGCATGCTGCGCACCGAGGCGCTGGCGGTCCTGCTCATCGGCGCCGGGCTCGGCAGCGGGGTGGCGCTCGCCGTCCTGACCGCGTTCAGCGTCGGCATGACGGGCAGCGCGGCCCCGGCGGTCACCCCACTGGTGTACGTCTCCGTGGTCGCCGTCGCCGGAGTGCTATCCCTGGTGGCGACCGCGCTGCCGGGCCGCGCCGCTCTGAGGCCGCTCCCGGTCACCGTGGCGACGGCGAAGGAGTAGGGGAGTAAGGCGGGTAAGGGGCAGTACGCAAGGGTGGGCGCCCCTTACCAAAAGGGGCGCCCACCCTCGCTTCACGCCGTGACCGTGACCGGAAGCCCCGCCGCCCGCCATGCCTGGAAGCCGCCGACCAGGTCGGTCGCGTGGCGCAGCCCCAACTGCCGCAAGGAGGCGGCCGCGAGGCTCGACGCGTACCCCTCGTTGCAGATCACGACGATGCGCAGATCGTGGCCGGTGGCCTCCGGGGCGCGGTGGCTGCCCTGGGGGTCGAGGCGCCACTCCAGTTCGTTGCGTTCGACGACGAGCGCTCCGGGGATGAGACCGTCGCGCTCCCGCAGTGCCGCGTACCGGATGTCGACCAGGAGGCCGCCGGCCTCTGAGGTGTCGTACGCCTCCTGGGGAGTGACCCGGTCGAGGCCGAGCCGTACGCACTCCAGCAACTCGTCGATGCCGATCGGCTGTTCGCTCACTGCCAGTCCTCGGGGCGCTCCACGGACTCCAGGCGGAGCACTTCGCCGGTGCGGCTGTAACGGCGGATCCGGGGGAGCGGCGGGTAGTAGGCGTGTACGGAGACGGCGTGCCGGGTCGTCGACTCGTTCAGCACCTCGTGCACATGGTTGCGCCCGAAGGCGCGGCCCTCGCCGCGCGTCAACTCCCGCTCGCGGTCGACGTCTTCGGAGAGTTCCAGGGTCTTCCAGCCGTCGGTGGGCAGACGCACCGCGAGCGAGTTCTCCTTGAGGGTGCCCGCCGCGGTGAGGAACGCGCCGATCGACTCCGCGTGGTCGTGCCAGCCGGTGCCGCTGCCGGGCGGCCAGCCGATCAGCCAGGCCTCGCTTCCGCCGGGCCCCGCGAGCCGCACCCACGTACGGCCCTCGGGGTCGAGCGGCAGGGAGGCGATCAGCTCGGGGTCGGCGGCGCTGCGGCGCACGAAGTCGAGGAGTTCGGCGGCGGTGGGAGGCGCGGAGCGCGCGGTCGCGGGCGCGGTGGAGGAAGGGGCGGAAACAGACACGGGTACCGTCCTGGAGGTTCGCGGAAGCCGCGCGAGCAGGCCGGAAAGCGGCGCTCAGCGCGTGGGGAAAAGATGCGAAGTCAGCAGGACGGGTGACACACGCAGCCTGCGTAGCGGACGAGGTCCATGTGGACCCTCCGCCACAGGCGCACATCGGTGTCGGTCACGATCCGGAGTAGACCATGGAGGGGGAGGACGGTCAACTCCGGCTCAGCATGCGGTCGCGCGGGGTTCAGAGGGTGGTCGGAGGGGTCTCGGGGGCGTGACCCGAGGGGCGGCTTGACGTGTCTTGGAGAGGCGACTGGACGTGGCTTGGGGGCGGCTGGGGCTGGCCCCGGAGCGGGCTGGGTGTGGCGTGCCCGAGGGGTCTTCGGGGAGGCCCCGGGAGCGCCCGGGGTTGGCCTCAGGGGCGTTATGGGTGGGCCCGAGGGACGTCTGAGGCTGGCCAGAGACGGCCCCCCCAGGGACGTCTGAGGCTGGCCCAGAGACGCCCCCCAAGGACGTCTGAGGCTGGCCAGAGACGCCGAAGTATGGCCCGAGAAGCGTCAGGGCCCTGCCCCGAGAGGCCCCTCGCCCCCTCACTCCGAAGGCCGCCCCGCCCGCGCCCCCGCGGCGCTCTCCTCCCCGCCCGTCCGAACCGCCCGGCCCGCCTGCTCGGCGTCGTCGCCCCCGTGTCCGCCCTCCGGCGCCGTGCCGCCCCCCACCGCCGCCTCGGCCGCCGCGTACAGCTCGGCCGGGCGCACACCGGCGAGCGCGGTGACCAGGTGCCCGTCGGGACGGATGAGCAGGACGCAGTGCGCGGGAGCCCCGGGGTAGCTCTCCGCGACGAGCAGCTCGGCGGGGTGCGGCAAGGCGGTCACGGCGGCGGCGAGCCGCGGCATGATCCCGGCCGTCATCCAGTGCCGCCGCTCCCACACCACGGTGCCCGGCGCGACCAGGACGACGAGGAGATGGCCGAGCCCGAGCCGCTCCCGCAGCCGGACGAAGGCCCCGTCGGGGGCGGTCACCCGCACGTCGGCGACCGGCGCGCCCGGCTCCGTGCCCACCGCGATCTCCGACTGGGACGGCGCGGGCGCGAGGGGAGAGTGCGCATAGGACGACGGCGCGCCGAGCAGGCCACGCCCCACATGGCCGTCCGTGAGCAGCGCGTCGTGCCCGCGCGCGCTCCCCGGCACGTACGCGCGCAGGCCCTTGCCGCCGCGCAGCACCGGCAGCGACTGGTCGGCGGCGCGCAGGCGTGCGGCTACCCCGGCCCGCCGCTCGGCCTGATAGCTGTCGAGCAGCGGATCGCGGTGCCCGTGGTGCCAGGCGAGCGCCAGCTTCCACGCGAGGTTGTCCGCGTCCCGAAGCCCCTCGTCGAGCCCCTGGGTGCCGAGCGCGCCGAGCAGATGCGCCGCGTCCCCGGCGAGGAAGGCGCGGCCCACCCGCCACCGGCGGGCGAGGCGGTGGTGGACGGTGTGCACGCCGGTGTCGAGCAGTTCGTACGGTGGTGTGGCGCCCCCGCACCAGCCCGCGAGGGTCTCCCGGATCCGCAGGACGAGGGCGTCGGGCGTCACCAGCTCGCCACGCGGCGGAAGCAGCCAGTCGAGCCGCCACACCCCGCCGGCGAGCGGACGGCCCGTCACCTCGGCGCCCCCGCCGCGCCACGGAGGCATCCGGTGCAGCAACGCTTCACCGGGCCAGGGAAGTTCCGTGCGCAGCGCCGCCACGGCGTGCCGCTCGACGGCCGTACGCCCCGGGAAGCGGATGTCGAGCAGTTTGCGCACCGTCGAACGGGACCCGTCGCAACCCACCAGATAGCTCCCGCGCCACCAGGTGTCCTTCGGCCCGCGCGTGTGGGCGGTCAGCCCGGAGGCGTCCTGCTCCAGGGAGTCGAGCTTGCTCTCCACCGCGACCTTGACGAGCCGCTCGCCGACGATAACCTCGCGCAGCGCGCCGGTCAGCACATGCTGCGGAAGGTGCAGCGGGGCCAGAAGTTCGTCGTCGTAGGGGACATCCCCGCAGGAGGGCTCCCCGAAGGAGAGCTCCCGCATCACCTGCTTGCGCCGCAGGGACCGCCAACTGGTCCAGCGGGCTCCTGATTCCCGGTCGCCGAACGAGTGCCCCGCGAGCCGCTCCACGAAGGCTGCGGTGTCCTCGCGGAGCACGACCGTCCGCGCGGACCGCTGCTCGTCCTTGCCCGGCCCTTCGTCGAGGACGACCGTGGGCACCGAGTGGCGGGCGAGCGCGAGGGCGAGCGCGAGGCCGACGGGGCCCGCGCCGACGACGATCACCGGGTCCACGGCGCACACCCTCCGGCGCGTCGGGATCCGTGGGTCCGGGCTGCCCGGAAGCGCTGGACGTACCTACAGGAGCTGGCAGTTGGAGCCCGGTGCACGATCACAGAACGTATGCAACCCATTGCCGGTGCTTGCGTCAAGTGACGATGGCAGTGGCGTTCACCAGGAAGTAGGAGCGGAGCGGGGTGACGCCAGGGGGATCCGGGGCCAGGGAGACAGATGTGGGGGGCGGCACCCCGGCCGCCCCCCACTCCTATGCCGACGATTTGTCAGTCGGACTTTCCAACCGAGCCGCTGGGGCCGGAGTCCGGGCGCCCCGGACCATCCTCGGGCCCGCCGGGACCCGCGGGCTTCGCCGGCTCCGCGGCGACCGTCGGACCGAGCGGCGTGGCCGCGTCCAGCACGCCGGGGGTCTCGGCGGGCTCCGCGGCGGCGGCCACCACGATGCCGGTCTTGGCGCGGCGCCCGCGCTTCTCGATCCAGGTGGCGAGCGAGGAGAGCGCCATGCAGAGCGCGATGTAGATGGCACCGACGACGACGACCGTCTGGACGAACGGGTACGTGCCGTTCACCGGCGTGTTGTTGGCGATCAGCCGCGCCGAGTACAGCAGCTCGGGGTAGAGGATGATGTAGCCGAGCGAGGTGTCCTTGAGCGTCACCACGAGCTGGCTGATGATCGTCGGCAGCATGGAGCGCACGGCCTGCGGGAACAGGATGCCGGCCGTCACCTGGGTCTTGCTCATGCCCAGCGCGTAGGCGGCCTCCCGCTGGCCCTTCGGCACGGCGTTGACGCCCGCGCGCAGGACCTCGGCCTGGACGCAGCCGTTGTAGATCGACAGGCCGAGGACCAGCGCCCAGAACGGCGTCATGTCGCCGACGACGCCGACCCACAGGGCGAAGATCGTGATCAGCAGCGGGATCGACCGGAAGAGGTCGATGAAGATCACTGAGGCCCAGCGCACCACCCGGTGGTCGGAGAGCCTGCCGACACAGAGCACGACCGCGAAGACCAGCGAGAGGACAGCGGCGAGCGCGAAGGCCTTCAGGGTCGCGAGGAGCGCTTCGAAGATGTTCTCGCGGATGCCGGAGTAGTTGAAGATGTCCCACAGGGCACCTTCGAACTCACCCTTCTCGTTGAGCCGCAGAACGACCCAGACGATCAGGCCGAGCACCGCCGCGGTGCCGACGACCGAGTAGATCCGGTTGCGGACCTTGGCCTTGGGGCCGGGGGCGTCGAAGAGGACACTGGCGCTCATCGGGCGACCTCCATACGGTGCTCCAGCAGCCGGAAGGCGCCGTTGATGGCGTAGGTGATGACCAGGTACGCGACCGTGATCCAGAGGAAGATCATGGCGATGTCGTAACCGTCGTTGCTGAGGGTCTTGGCGACGTTGAACAGGTCGACGTTGTCGAAGCTGCCCGCGATCGCGGAGTTCTTCGTCAGCGCGATGAAGATCGACCCCATCGGGGCGACCACCGCGCGGGTGGCCTGGGGGAGCACCACGACCCGCATCACCTGCGTGAAGCTCATGCCGATCGCGCGGGCCGCCTCGGCCTGGCCCATCGGCACGGTGTTGATGCCCGAGCGCAGGGCCTCGGCTATGAAGGACGACGTGTAGAAGCCCAGCGCCACGACGCCGAGCACGAAGGAGTCCATGTCCGGGAACAGGATCTTCGGAAGGATGAAGAAGGCCACCAGGAACAGCAGGGTCAGCGGGGTGTTCCGCAGGACGTTCACCCACACGGTGCCGAAGACGCGCAATGGCGGCACCGGTGAGACCCGGAAGGCGGCGATGATCACACCGAGCACCAAGGCGATGATCCCGCTGACCACGGTCAGCTCCACGGTGCCGATGAACCCCTCGCGGAACAGCGACAGGTTGTCGGTCAGTACGTTCATGAATTCTCCGCGAGAGGGCGGTCGGGCGGCGACGGGCTCACAAGACGCCCCGCCCCGTACGGACGTGTCGGCCGTACGAAGCGGGGCGCGTGGTCCTACTTGGGGTCGGTGAAGGCCGGCGGGTCCTTGTACTCGGAGCCGGACTTGCCGATGGTGGCGTCGAACGCCTTCTTGTAGTCGCCGTTCTCCTGGTGCGCCTTGATGGCGTCAGCGACGGCCTTCTGCAGCGCCTTGTCGCCCTTCTTGAGGCCGACTCCGTAGGGCTCCTCGGAGAAGGGCTTGCCGACGACCTTGAGCTTCTTCGGGTTCTGCGCCGCGTAGCCCATCAGGATGGCGTCGTCGGTGGTGACGGCGTCGACCTGGTTGTTGAGCATCTGCGCCACGCACTCGGAGTACTTGGACAGCTCGGTCACCTTGGCGCCGTACTTCGGCTTCTTGATGTTCTGCAGCGGCGTCGAGCCGACGATGGAGCAGACCTTCTTGCCGCGGACGGTCTCCGGGCCCTTGATGTCCTTCTCGTCCTTGCGGACCAGCAGGGAGGCACCGGCCTGGTAGTACGGCCCGGCGAAGTCGATCTGCTTCTTGCGCTCGTCGTTGATCGTGTACGTACCGATCATGAAGTCGACGTCGCCCTTGGAGACGGCGGTCTCCCGGGCGCCGGAGTCGACCGTCTTCCACTCGATCTGCTTGGGCGAGAAGCCGAGGTCGGCCGCGATCATCTTGGCGATCTCGATGTCGAACCCGGAGTACTCCTTGGTCGACTGGTCCTGGAAGCCCAGGTAAGGCTGGTCGGCCTTGGCGCCGATGATCAGCTTGCCGCGCTTCTTGGCCGCCTCGAAGACGGACGAGTCGACCGACGCGTCCTTCTTGACCGTGTAGCTGAGCGCCTTGGTGTCCTTGCTGTCCGGGCCCTCCGGCTTGTCACCGGCGGAGCCCTCCTTGCCGCCACAGGCGGTGGCGGTCAGCGAGAGCGCGGCGACGGCCGCTGCCACGGCGACGGACTTACGGAACTTCATGGTGAACATCCTCTGTTTCGACTGGAGTTGAGACGGCGTGGAAGCCTCAGTGTTTAAGGATCTTCGACAGGAAGTCCTTTGCCCGGTCGCTGCGCGGGTTGCTGAAGAACTGGTCCGGCGTGGCCTCCTCGACGATCCGGCCGTCCGCCATGAAGACGACGCGGTTCGCCGCGGACCGGGCGAAGCCCATCTCGTGGGTGACGACGACCATCGTCATCCCGTCGCGGGCGAGCTGCTGCATCACCTCGAGGACCTCGTTGATCATCTCCGGGTCGAGCGCCGACGTGGGCTCGTCGAAGAGCATCACCTTGGGGTCCATCGCCAGCGCACGTGCGATGGCGACGCGTTGCTGCTGGCCGCCGGAGAGCTGCGCGGGGTACTTGTCCGCCTGCGAGGCGACGCCCACGCGGTCCAGCAGGGCGCGGGCCTTCTTCTCGGCCTCCGCCTTGCCGGTCTTGCGCACCTTGATCTGGCCCAGCGTCACGTTCTCGAGCACGGTCTTGTGCGCGAAAAGGTTGAAGGACTGGAAGACCATGCCCACGTCGGCGCGGAGACGGGCCAGTTCCTTGCCCTCCTGGGGCAGCGGCCTGCCGTCGATCGAGATGTCTCCCGAGTCGATCGTCTCCAGGCGGTTGATGGCGCGGCACAGGGTCGACTTGCCCGACCCGGAGGGGCCGATCACCACGACGACCTCGCCGCGGGCGATGGTCAGGTCGATGTCCTGGAGGACGTGCAGAGCGCCGAAGTGCTTGTTGACGTTCTTCAGCACGACCAGGTCGTCCGCCCCGGGCGGTATGGCGTCCTTGGTCACCGATACTTCGGTCACGGCTTGTTGCTCCATCCTCCTCGGTTGGGAGGACAGTAATAACCCAGTGCGACCAGCGTCATTACATCTGAGGGGAAATTGAGCATAACGATCCGGCCGCAACCGGACACACCGTGTGAAGAGGGTCCCCGGTGTGCGTACCGGCTGGATAACGGAACGTGTCCGTGACCCGTGCCCTCTTGACGTGGTCCTTATCCATCGGAGTGGATGCCTTGTGCGCATGGGCGACCATGCGACTACCTGCCACGAGGGAACGACGGATGAACTGGAGGGGGCCCGTATGAGACTGCTTCTCGTCGAGGACGACGATCACGTGGCCGCCGCCCTCTCCGCGATCCTGGCCAGGCACGGCTTCGACGTCGTCCACGCCCGGAGCGGCGAGGAGGCACTACAGGCCCTGCTGCCCGCGGAAACGGCCCCCTTCGGAGTGGTGCTCCTCGACCTGGGCCTGCCCGACCAGGACGGCTACGAGGTGTGCGGAAAGATCCGCAAGCGCGGCTCGACACCGGTGATCATGGTGACGGCCCGCTCGGACGTACGTTCCCGGATACACGGCCTCAACCTCGGAGCCGATGACTACGTGGTGAAGCCGTACGACACCGGAGAACTCATCGCCCGCATCCACGCGGTCATCCGGCGCCCCACCCCCGCCGGCGCGGTGGTGCCGGGCGACAGCAAGCTGCGGCTCGGGCCCGTCCACATCGAACTGCCCACCCGGCAGGTCAGCGTGGACGGTTCGGTCGTCCAACTGACCCGCAAGGAGTTCGACCTGCTCGCGCTCCTCGCCCAGCGCCCCGGAGTGGTGTTCCGCCGCGAACAGATCATCAGCGAGGTGTGGCGGACCAGTTGGGAGGGGACGGGACGCACGCTGGAAGTGCACGTGGCGTCCCTGCGCTCCAAGCTGCACATGCCGGCCCTCATCGAGACGGTACGAGGCGTCGGCTACCGCCTCGTCGCCCCGGCCACGTAGCAAGAGCGAGGACAGGTGCGCTCACGCCTCCTCCCGCTGCTGATCGTCCTGATGGCGGGCGTGCTGCTCGCGCTCGGATTCCCGCTGGCCGTCAGTGTCGCGGCCGCGCAGCAGCAGAAAGTGGTCGTCGACCGCATCGACGACACCGCGCGCTTCGCCTCCCTCGCCCAGTTCGTCACCAAGCGCCCGACGGGCCCCCGGGTGCAGGGCGGCGCCACGGACGAGCGGCGCGAGACGCTGCAGAACGAACTCGACGACTACTACGAGGTCTACGGCATCAGGGCGGGCGTCTTCTACCGCGACGACGGCCCCATGGCGAACGCCCCCGCCAGCTGGTACCTGCCCGCCAAGGGAGACGTCCGAGAGGCCTTCCAGGAGGCCCTGCGCTCCCGTGGCAGCCACGACCCCGAGCAGGTGTGGCCGTGGAAGCGGGGCCGCCTCGCCGTCGCCTCCCCGGTGATCAAGGACGGTGACGTCATCGCCGTGGTCGTCACCGACTCGCCGACCGGGCGCATGCGTTCGAAGACACTGCACGGCTGGCTGCTCATCGCCGCCGGTGAATCGGCCGCCATGCTCCTGGCGGTCGGCGCCGCGCTGAGGCTCACCGGCTGGGTCCTGCGTCCGGTGCGGGTCCTGGACGCCACCACGCACGACATTGCGACGGGGCGCCTCAAATCACGCGTCGCCGCCGCGGGCGGGCCGCCGGAACTGAGGCGCCTGGCCCGGTCGTTCAACGAGATGGCCGACAACGTGGAGGACGTGCTCGAACAGCAGCGCGCTTTCGTGGCCGACGCCTCGCACCAACTGCGCAACCCCCTCTCCGCCCTGCTCCTGCGCATCGAACTCCTCGCCCTGGAACTGCCCGAGGGCAACGAGGAGATCGCCTCGGTCCGCACCGAGGGCAAGCGTCTGGCCCAGGTCCTGGACGACCTGCTCGACCTGGCGCTCGCCGAGCACGCCGCGGCCGACCTGAGCCTGACCGACATCGGTGAACTGGCGGCCGAGCGGGTCGCCTCCTGGCGGCCGCTCGCCGACGAACGGGGTGTGCGGCTGACGGGCGACTGCCCGGCGACCACCGGCTGGGCCGACCCGGTCGCCCTCTCCAGCGCGCTGGACGCGGTGATCGACAACGCCCTGAAGTTCACCCCCGAAGGAGGGCCGGTCCACGTGGCGGTCTCCTCCAGCAACGGCACCACGACCGTGGTGGTCACCGACGCAGGCCCCGGCCTCACCGACGACGAACTCGCCCGCGTCGGCGACCGCTTCTGGCGCAGCAACCGCCACCAGAACGTGAAGGGCTCGGGCCTCGGCCTGTCCATCTCACGGGCCCTGCTCGCGGCGGGCGGCGGCACGATCGCGTACGGGCGGAACGAACCCCACGGCCTGAAGGTGACGGTCAGCGTCCCCCGCAGCGAGCCGTCCACCACCATCTGAGGGCTTCGCTACGGCTTCACCGAGCGGTAGTAGCGGCGCGCCCCGTCGTGCAGCGGGAGCGGGTCGGTGAACAGGGCGGTACGCAGGTCCACCAGCTGGGCCGCGTGCACCTCGTCGCCGATGTGGTCGCGGCTGTCGATGACGGTACGGGTCAGCCCCGCGGTGAGGTCCGCGTCGGCCTGGTCCGTGGTGACAAGGAGGTTCGCCACGGCCAGCGTGGGCACCGCGGAGCCCTGCTGCGCCTCGGGATAGGCGTCGGCCGGCATCGTGGCGGCCCGGTAGTAGCGCGAGGCGCCGCCCTGCTGGTGCAGCCGGTCGACGAGGTAGCCGAGCTTGACGAGGCGGATGTCCATCTTCTCCGAGAGCTCGCGCACGGAGGTGGTCGGCAGCCCGCCCGACCAGAAGAAGGCGTCGATGGAGCCGTCCTTCAACAGGCCCGGCATGGTGTCGATGCCCGCGGACACCGGCTCGATGTCCTTCACGGGGTCGAGACCCGCGGCGTCCAGCACCCTGTCCGCTATCAGCCGCACCCCCGAGCGGCCCTGCCCCACCGCGACGCGCTTGTCCCGCAGATCCGCCACGGAGTGGATGTCGGAGCCCCGGGGAACCACGAGCTGGACGTAGTCGTCGTAGAGGCGCGCGCAGCCCCTCAGGCGATCCGCCCCCGAAGCCCCTTCGAGGCGGTACGTCTCGACGGCGTCGGCCGCCGCGATGGTGAAGTCGGCCTTCCCCGTGGCCACCCGCTCGATGTTCTGCTGCGACCCCTGGCTGTTGAGCAGGGCCACCTCCACCTCCGGCATGTCCTGCGAGATCGCCGTCCGCAGAAGCTCGCCGTACCGCTCATAGACGCCGTTCCGCACACCCGTGCTGAACGCCATCCGGCCGCTCGGAGAGCTCTCGCCCATGGGAAGCAGCCACCACAGCAGCAGCCCGAGCACCACGAACGCCGCGGTCGAGCCCTGCAAGGCGCGGCGCCTGCTGAGGTGGGGGAGTGCCTGGAGCATGCGCGCGATCCTGCCAGCCCACTCACGTGGATGACCAGGGGCGAGGTCACACCGCACCACCCCCGGCACCGCCCCCGGAGCGCCCCGGTCGGAATCGGCGGGCACGCGCGCGTGGCGACCCCGTACCCTGGGGGGCGAGATGAGCGCGAAGACTTACGAGGTGCGCACCTACGGGTGCCAGATGAACGTCCATGACTCCGAGCGGCTTTCCGGGCTGCTGGAGGACGCCGGCTACGAACGTGCGCCCGAAGGAGCCGACGGCGACGCCGACGTCGTCGTCTTCAACACGTGCGCCGTGCGCGAGAACGCCGACAACCGTCTGTACGGCAATCTCGGCCGCCTGGCGCCGATGAAGACCAAGCGTCCCGGAATGCAGATCGCCGTCGGCGGCTGTCTCGCCCAGAAGGACCGCGAGACCATCGTCAAGAGGGCGCCCTGGGTCGACGTCGTCTTCGGCACGCACAACATCGGCAAGCTGCCGGTCCTCCTGGAGCGCGCCCGCGTCCAGGAAGAGGCGCAGGTCGAGATCGCCGAGTCCCTGGAGGCGTTCCCCTCGACGCTGCCCACGCGCCGCGAGAGCGCGTACGCCGCGTGGGTCTCCATCTCGGTCGGCTGCAACAACACCTGCACCTTCTGCATCGTGCCCGCCCTGCGCGGCAAGGAGAAGGACCGCAGGACCGGCGACATCCTCGCGGAGATCGAGGCGCTCGTCGGCGAGGGCGTCTCCGAGATCACCCTCCTCGGGCAGAACGTGAACGCGTACGGCTCGGACATCGGCGACCGTGAGGCGTTCAGCAAGCTCCTGCGCGCCTGCGGGCAGATCGAGGGCCTGGAGCGCGTGCGCTTCACCTCCCCGCACCCGCGCGACTTCACCGACGACGTGATCGCCGCCATGGCCGAGACGCCGAACGTGATGCCGCAGCTCCACATGCCGCTCCAGTCCGGCTCGGACACCATCCTCAAGGCGATGCGCCGCTCGTACCGGCAGGATCGTTTCCTGGGCATCATCGAGAAGGTCCGCGCGGCCATGCCGGACGCGGCGATCTCCACCGACATCATCGTCGGCTTCCCCGGGGAGACCGAGGAGGACTTCGAGCAGACGATGCACGTGGTCCGCGAGGCCCGCTTCGGCAGCGCCTTCACCTTCCAGTACTCCAAGCGCCCCGGGACCCCGGCCGCGACCATGGAGGGGCAGATCCCCAAGGAGGTCGTCCAGTCGCGCTACGAGCGCCTGGTGGCCCTCCAGGAGGAGATCTCCTGGGAGGAGAACAAGAAGCAGGTCGGCCGCACCCTGGAGCTGATGGTCGCCGAGGGCGAGGGCCGCAAGGACGGCGCCACGCACCGCCTCTCCGGCCGCGCCCCCGACAACCGTCTCGTGCACTTCACCAAGCCGGACACCGAAGTGCGCCCCGGCGACGTCGTGACGGTCGAGATCACCTACGCCGCCCCGCACCACCTCCTCGCGGAGGGCGCCGTGCTGAACGTGCGCCCCACGCGCGCGGGCGACGCCTGGGAGAAGCGCAACACCGAGGCGGCCGCCAAGCCCGCGGGCGTCATGCTGGGCCTGCCGACGATCGGCGCCCCCGCGCCGCTGCCGGTGGCGACGGCGAGCGGCTGCGCCCGCGACTGAACCGACGTGAGGGCGACCGAGCCGCAGCGGGACCCACGGCCGGTCGCCGAGTAGGCGCGTTACGCTGCGGATCATGCTTGTCGCCGCAGCCGTCTGCCCTTGCCCGCCTCTGCTCGTCCCCGAGGTCGCCGCGGGAGCGGCGCCCGAACTGGACGCCGCGCGCGCGGCGTGCACGGACGCCATCGGGGTCCTCGCCGCCGCCAGGCCCGACCGGCTCGTCGTGGTGGGCCCCGCCGAGCTGAGCGGCCGCGGACCGCATCCGCAGGGCGCGCGTGGATCGTTCCGCGGCTTTGGGGTGGACCTCGACGTACGGCTCGGACCTGCCACGGGCGACGACGCCGGTGAGGGTGAGGCCGGCGGGTCGGCCGAGCGTGAGCTTCCGCCGTCGCTCGCCGTCGCCGCCTGGCTGCTCGGGCGTACGCGGTGGTCGGCCGCCCCGCTGGAAGGCCTCGGCGTGGGGGAACCCCTTGCCGCCGAGCGGTGCGTTCAAGTCGGCGGCGAGATCGGCGCACGGGCGGACCGGGTGGCGCTGCTGGTCATGGGCGACGCCAGCGCGTGCCGCACGCTGAAGGCACCGGGCTACCTCGACGAACGGGCGGCCGGCTTCGACGCGACGGTCGCCCGTGCCCTAGGCGCGGCCGACGTGGCGGCGCTGAAGGCCCTGGACGCGCAGCTCGCGCACGAACTGCAGGCGGCGGGCCGTGCCCCGTGGCAGGTGCTGGCGGGGGCGGCGGAGGGCGCCGCGCTGAGCGGCGAGCTGCTCTACGAGGACGCGCCGTACGGGGTCGGATACGTCGTGGCCACCTGGTCCTAGCCCCAGAGCCCGCTCGGCCGTCGCCGCCGCCTCCGGGCATGCGGCGACGGCCGCGAAGCAGGGAGCTTCACGACCGTCCGCCGATGTGATTCAGGGAGCCGGAGGGGGCGCGGGAGGCGACGGGGACGCAGGCGGCGACGGGGGCGTCGGCGGACCGGCGGTGCCGCCGGTGTCCTTGCCGCCCGTGCCCTTGCCCCGGTCGTGCTCGGCGAGGCGGCCGACGGCGTCCTTGGCCTTGCCCGTGCCCATCTGGATCTTGTCGCTGTACTTGCCCTTGGTCTTTCGGTCGACCATCTTCGCGGCCTTGTCCAGGCCGTGGTCGATCTTGTCCCCGTGCTGCTGCGCGAGGTCCGAGACCTTGTCCTTGGCCGGGGCGAGCTTGGCCTTCAGTTGGTCCAGGAAGCCCATGGGGTCACCTTCCCTCGCCGGGAGCTACTTGCGGGCGCCCTCACCGGCCTCGTTGTCGGCCGCTTCCTCGGCGGACTGCTGCTTCGGGATGTCCACGGCCTCCGCGCCCGCCTCGGCTGCCTCGGGAGCGTCCGCGGGCTTGTCCTCGGCGGCGCTCTCGGCGTCCTTCTCGGCCTCGGCGGCGGGCTTCGCATCGGCGGAGGCCTCGGGGGACCCCTCGGTCTCCTCCGGCTCGGCCGTCAGCGTGGCTGCGGCTGCCTCGGGCGTCGACGCCTCTTCGCTCTCCTTGGACTTCCGGCGAAACCTTGCAAAAACGCCCATATCTACTCCATACGTTACTCGTGTGGGCGAAATCCCGCGCCGCCCGGTGCGTCCCATTGCGTCGCCCGGGTCATCGGTCCTCGAAACCGGCGGCCGGAACCTCGCAACAGGCAACGACCTGGGAGCCGTGCCGTCACGTAGCTCGTTCGGGAAGTACGCGCGGGGTTTGCGAGACTGGGGCGGTGAGTAGTGCAGCTCCCGCCCCGCGGGTCATCGCCGTCGTCGGTCCGACCGCCGCAGGAAAGTCCGATCTGGGCGTTTTCCTCGCGCAGCGCCTTGGCGGCGAAGTCGTCAACGCCGACTCCATGCAGCTCTACCGAGGGATGGATATCGGCACCGCCAAGCTGACGTCCGAGGAGCGCGGCGGGGTCCCCCACCATCTGCTCGACATCTGGGACGTCACGGAGGCGGCCAGCGTCGCCGAGTACCAGAAGCTGGCCCGCGCGGAGATCGACCGCCTCCTCGCCGAGGGGCGCTGGCCGATCCTCGTCGGCGGCTCAGGGCTGTACGTCAGGGGCGCCGTGGACCACCTGGAGTTCCCCGGCACCGACCCCGCCGTGCGCGCCCGCCTGGAGGAGGAGCTGGAGCTGCGCGGCTCCGGAGCGCTGCACGCCCGCCTCGCCGCCGCCGACCCCGGGGCCGCCCAGGCGATCCTGCCCAGCAACGGCCGCCGGATCGTGCGCGCCCTGGAGGTCATCGAGATCACCGGCAAGCCCTTCACCGCCAACCTCCCGGGACACGACTCCGTGTACGACACGGTCCAGATCGGCGTCGACGTGGCCCGCCCCGAACTCGACGAACGCATCGCTACGCGCGTGGACCGCATGTGGGAGGCGGGCCTGGTCGACGAGGTACGCGCGCTGGAGGCGCGGGGGCTGCGCGAAGGGCGTACGGCGTCCCGGGCGCTCGGCTACCAGCAGGTGCTCGCCGCCCTCGCGGGGGAGTGCACCGAGGAGCAGGCGCGCGCCGAGACCGTACGCGCCACCAAACGCTTCGCGCGCCGTCAGGATTCGTGGTTCCGGCGCGATCCCCGGGTGCACTGGCTCAGTGGGGCCGTGGCCGATCGCGGGGAACTCCCGGCACGCGCAATGGCGTTGGTCGAACGACCGGTCACAGCCTGATCACGTGATGGCATCGGGACGCTCCGGCGGTCATCGCGGCACCTGACGCCGTGCCATCATCGACCATCGATCGACAGGTGGAGTCCGGAGTGGGAGGGCGCGTGGCGATGGAGGCCGGCCCTCGTGACACCGCGCATGACGGCGGAGAACAGCTGAGCCCCGACGGTCCCGACGAGACCCTCGGCGGCGTGACCGACGACGGCCCCGGAGCGGACGAGATGTCCCCGGAGGCCGAGGTCGAGGTCGAGCTGCGTCCGCAGCGGCGGCTGCGCATCTGGCAGCTCGCACCCATCGTGATCATCGCCGCTGGCGGCTCCCTGATGTTCGCCTTCCCGCTGGCCTTCGAGTTCGGCGACGGCGGTGCGGTGGTCGCCATGCTCGGGCTGCTGCTCAGCTGCTGCGCCGCGGGCTGGGGAATGATGGCCGCCCGCCGGGTGGGCCACACCTGGCCGGGACTGCCCGAGCGCGGCTCCGGGCAGCGGCCGGACTGGCGGGTCGTCACCGCGTACGCCCTGCTCTTCGTCGGCGCGGCGGTCCTCGCCGTGTGGCGGGTCGCGCGGCTCCGCTGAGACGGCTGCCGCGAGCGCCTGGGCGCCACCGCGCCGACCGGGTGTCGTACCCACCCCGTACGATCGAGGAATGAGCACGCGGATCGCCTTCCTCAAGGGGCACGGGACCGAGAACGACTTCGTGATCATCCCGGACGTCGACAACGCCATCGAGCTGCCCCCGGCCGCCGTGGCCGCCCTGTGCGACCGCCGCGCGGGCATCGGCGGCGACGGCCTCCTGCACGTCGTGCGCTCCGCCGCCCACCCCGAGGCCCGCCACCTCGCGGACCGGGCCGAGTGGTTCATGGACTACCGCAACGGCGACGGGTCGATCGCCGAGATGTGCGGCAATGGAGTGCGCGTCTTCGCCCGGTATCTCCAGCACGCCGGGCTCGTCGGCGAGGGCGACCTGGCGGTGGCCACCCGCGGCGGCGTGAAGACCGTGCACATCGCCAAGGCGGAAGCCGGCGGCGAGATCACCGTGGGGATGGGCAAGGCACTGCTCCCCGAAGGGGACGTCACCGTCTCGGTCGCGGACCACCGGTGGCCCGCGCGCAACGTGAACATGGGCAACCCCCACGCGGTCGCCTTCGTGGACGACCTCTCCCAAGCGGGCACGCTCTACGAACCCCCGCTCGTCAGCCCCTCCTCCGCCTACCCGCACGGGGTGAACGTCGAATTCGTCGTCGACCGCGGCCCGCGCCACGTCGCCATGCGCGTGCACGAGCGCGGCGCGGGCGAGACCCGCTCGTGCGGCACCGGCACATGCGCCGTGGCGGTCGCCGCGGCCCGCAGGGACGGCGAGGACCCGGCCGTCACCGGCACCCCGGTGACGTACACGGTCGATGTGCCCGGAGGGCGCCTGGTGATCACCGAGCGGCCCGACGGCGAGATCGAGATGACCGGCCCCGCCGTGATCGTCGCCGAAGGTGAGTTCGTGTCCGAATGGCTCGAAACGGCAATCCCATGAAGTGTCGCTCGAATGGGTGATCCGTTTCACGCTCGGCGAGAGGCGGTCAGTGCCGCGTGATGGGCTCGGTAGCATCAAGCACCGGCCCGGACGGAGTACGCCACCGTCCGTACACCGCCGGTCGAAGCAGCCGGAGGTGCCCATGAGTGCGGAGGCCACGAACCCAGCCACGCCAGGCCCCGTGACGCCCGGGGTCCAGCGAAGGCGCGGCCGCGCCCGTCTCGACCTGCGCAGGCTCGGCAGGGCGGCACTGCTCGGCCCCGCCGCCCGTGACCGTCTGCCCGACGCGATCGGCCATGTGGTGGAGGCCCACCGGGCCCACTACCCCGACGCGGACCTGGAGCCCCTTCGCCGGGCCTACGTCCTCGCGGAGTCCTCGCACCGAGGCCAGACGCGCAAGAGCGGCGAACCGTACATCACGCACCCCCTGGCCGTGACCCTGATCCTCGCCCAGCTCGGCGCGGAGATCACCACCCTGACCGCGTCCCTCCTCCACGACACGGTCGAGGACACGGACGTGACGCTCGACCAGGTGCGGGCCGAGTTCGGCGACGACGTCTGCTATCTCGTCGACGGCGTCACGAAACTGGAGAAGGTCGACTACGGGGCCGCGGCCGAGCCGGAGACCTTCCGCAAGATGCTCGTCGCCACCGGCAACGACGTACGCGTCATGTCGATCAAGCTCGCCGACCGTCTGCACAACATGCGCACCCTCGGTGTCATGCGCCCCGAGAAACAGGCCCGCATCGCCCAGGTGACCCGGGACGTGCTCATCCCGCTCGCCGAGCGCCTCGGCGTCCAGGCGCTCAAGACCGAGCTGGAGGACCTCGTCTTCGCGATCCTCCACCCGCAGGAGTACGCCGAGGTCCAAGCCCTCATCGCCGCCAACGCCGAGAGCGAGGGCGACCCGCTCGGCGACATCGCGGGTGAGGTGCGCGGGGTGCTGCGCGAGGCGGGCATCGCGGCCGAAGTCCTCATCAGGCCGCGGCACTTCGTCTCCGTCCACCGGGTGCACCGCAAACGCGGCGAGCTGCGCGCGTCCGACTACGGCCGCCTCCTCGTCCTCGTCAACGAAGACGCGGACTGCTACGGAGTCCTCGGCGAACTGCACACCTGCTTCACGCCGGTCGTCTCCGAGTTCAAGGACTTCATCGCCGTACCGAAGTTCAACCTCTACCAATCGCTGCACACCGCCGTGGCCCGCCCCGACGGAGAGGTCGCCGAAGTCCTCATCCGTACGCACCAGATGCACCAGGTCGCCGAGGCGGGCGTCGTCGCACTGCGCAATCCCTACGCTCCTCCTTCGGACGCTTCGGAGGAGCCTTCCGCCGGCACCGGCACCGGCACCGGCACCGGCACCGGCACCGGCACCGGCACCGGTGCCGATGACGAGCGTGTGGACCCCACAAGGCCCGGCTGGCTCTCCCGGCTCCTCGACTGGCAGGAGGCCGCCCCCGACCCCGACACGTTCTGGTCGACGCTGCGCGAGGACCTCGCCCAGGACCGCGAGATCGCCGTCTTCCGCCCCGACGGCGGCACGCTCGGCCTGCCCGCAGGCGCCAGCTGCGTGGACGCCGCCTACGCCCAGTACGGGGAGGACGCGCACGCCTGCATCGGCGCGCGCGTGAACGGCCGCCTGGCCACGCTCAGCACGGTCCTGCGGGACGGCGACACGGTGCAGCTCCTCATGGGCCAGGACGCCACCTCCGGGCCCTCGAGCGAGTGGCTGGACCACGCCCGCACACCCGGCGCGCGGATCGCGATCCGGCGCTGGCTCACCACGCATCCGACCCCGGCACCCGCCCCGGCGCAGTCCGGACGGCGGTCGCCCGAGCAGACGCCGGTCTCCGCGCCCCGGCCGGAGGCCCCCGACACCACCTCGCGTTCCGCCGCCGCGAGTGCCGTGGTCGACCGCGAGGGCGCGAGCGTACGGCTCGCTGGCTGTTGTACGCCGGTGCCGCCCGACGCCATCACCGCCTTCGCCGTCCGCGGGGGAGCCGTGACCGTCCACCGCGTCGGCTGCCCCGGGGCGGAGCGCATGAAGGAAGTGGGGCGCGCGGAGGTCGGCGTGCGCTGGGGAGACACCGCCGAGTTCCGGGTGACCCTGACCGCCGAATCGTTCGGCCGTGCGCATCTCCTCGCCGACCTCACCGAAGCGATCGCACTCGAGGGCGTCGCCATCATCTCCGCGACCGTGGAACCGCCCACCCAGCAGCGCGTACGCCATACGTACACGCTCCAACTCCCGGACGCGGCGCACCTTCCGGGGCTGATGCGGGCGATGCGGGCCGTACCGGGCGTGTACGACGTGAGCCGCGCCCAGCATCCGGCGGCCGCGGCCCACTGAGCGCTCCGGCCATCGGGCGGGCCCCTCCGTGACCCGTTCGAGTGGCCCGACGCGCGCCGTCGTACCCCGGGAGCCGTGCGCTGGTAGCGGTAAGTCCATGCTGCTCACCCCTCGGACCACGGCCGCGCGGCCGAAGGCCCTCCGCACCCCCCGCATCGCCACGGCGCTGATCGCCGCGACCGCGTCCGCCGCCCTCGTCGCGGCGAGCGCACCCTCGCCCGCCGCCCCGCTCGGCATCGGCGACCCGCTCTTCCCGCACCTGGGCAACCCCGGGTACGACGTGGCGTCGTACGACATCGGCTTCACCTATCACGGTGACAACCGCAAGCCGCTGGACGCCGTCACCAAGATCGACGCCTTGGTCACGGCTCCCCTGGAGCGCGTGAACCTCGACTTCGCCCACGGCAAGGTCCGGTCCGTCGAGGTCAACGGCGAGGCGGCCCGTTTCGAGAGCACCGGTGAGGACCTGGTCCTCACCCCGTCCGCGCCGGTCGGCCCCGGCGAGCCGCTGCGGATCACCGTCCGGCACACCAGCGACCCCGTCTCCGCCAAGGGCGCCCAGGGCGGCTGGGTGCGTACCAGTGACGGGCTCGTCATGGCCAATCAGGCGGACGCCGCCCACCTGGTCTTCCCGTGCAACGACCATCCTTCGGACAAGGCGGCCTTCACGTTCCGTGTGACGGCCCCCAAGGGGCTCACCGCCGTCGCCAATGGCCTGCCGGTCGGCAGGACCCGCCACGACGGCGGGGCCGCCACGTGGGCTTACCGCACCCACCACCCCATGGCGACCGAGCTGGCACAGGTGGCGATCGGCCGCTCCAGCGTGGTGCACCGCGAGGGCCCCAACGGCCTTCCCGTACGCGATGTGGTGCCCACCAAGGACCGCGAGATCCTGGAGCGCTGGCTCAAGAAGACGCCCGGCCAGATCGACTGGATGGAGCGGAAGGTCGGCCGCTACCCCTTCGAGACCTACGGCGTCCTTGTGGCCGACGCGCAGACCGGGTTCGAACTGGAGACACAGACGCTCTCTCTCTTCGAGAGAGAGATCTTCACCCGCCCCGAGTACCCGGAGTGGTACATCGACTCGATCATGGTGCATGAGCTGGCGCACCAGTGGTTCGGCGACAGCGTCAGCCCGCGCTCCTGGTCGGACCTCTGGCTCAACGAAGGCCATGCCACCTGGTACGAGGCGCTCTTCGCCGAGGAGAAGGCGAAGCGGCCCCTGAAGGACCGGATGCGCGAGGCCTACCGCCGGTCGGACAGCTGGCGCGCCGCGGGCGGCCCGCCCGCCAAGCCCAAGGAGCCGGCCCCGGGGAAGAAGATCAGCATCTTCCGGCCGGTCGTGTACGACGGAAGCGCCCTGGTGCTCTACGCGCTGCGCCAGGAGATCGGGCACCGCGCGTTCGACCGCCTAGAGCGTCAGTGGGTCCAGATCTACCGCGACGGCAACGCCACCACCGCCGACTTCGTGCGGCTCGCCTCGCGGAACGCCGGGCGTGACCTGAGCGGGTTCTTCGACGCCTGGCTGTACGGGGCGAAGACGCCTCCCATGCCGGGCCACCCGGACTGGCGCACGGCGGCTCCGGAAGGGAAAGCCCTGGAAGGGAAAGTCCCGGAAGGGAAATAACTTCCTGGCCGTCGGAAAACGCGGATGACGAGACGGGCCGTGTCGTGCAAACATCGTCAGGTCGACGGCGCGACCGGTCCGGGCCCGGGAATCTCCGGGCCGCCCCGTGCGTTGTCGACTGTGACGGATCAGGCATCACGCTTCACGCCTCCGTCCGCATTCCCATCGACGTATCGACGTAAGGAACCAATGACCTCCTCTTCTTCCCCTTCCCAGGACGCACAGAGCTTCGCGCAGAACTACCCCGAAGGTCTTCGGGCCGATGCCCTGATGGAAGAGGACGTCGCCTGGAGCCACGAGATCGACGGAGAGCGGGACGGCGATCAGCTCGACCGCTCCGAGCGCGCGGCTCTGCGCCGCGTCGCCGGACTCTCCACCGAGCTCGAGGACGTCACCGAGGTCGAGTACCGACAGCTCCGTCTGGAGCGTGTGGTGCTCGTCGGCGTGTGGACCTCCGGGACGGTTGACGATGCGGAGAACTCCCTCGCCGAGCTGGCCGCTCTCGCGGAGACCGCGGGCGCGCTCGTGCTCGACGGCGTCATCCAGCGCCGCGACAAGCCGGACCCGGCGACGTACATCGGCTCCGGCAAGGCCCTGGAGCTGCGCGACATCGTGCTCGAGACCGGAGCCGACACCGTCGTGTGCGACGGTGAGCTGAGCCCCGGCCAGCTGATCCACCTCGAAGACGTCGTCAAGGTCAAGGTGGTCGACAGGACCGCCCTGATCCTCGACATCTTCGCCCAGCACGCCAAGTCCCGAGAGGGCAAGGCACAGGTCGCCCTCGCGCAGATGCAGTACATGCTGCCGAGGCTCCGCGGCTGGGGTCAGTCGCTCTCCCGTCAGATGGGTGGCGGCGGCGGTGGCGGCATGGCCACCCGTGGCCCCGGTGAGACGAAGATCGAGACGGACCGGCGACGGATCCGCGAGAAGATGGCGAAGATGCGCCGGGAGATCGCGGAGATGAAGACGGGCCGCGACATCAAGCGGCAGGAGCGCCGTCGCAACAAGGTGCCTTCGGTCGCGATCGCCGGTTATACGAACGCGGGCAAGTCCTCGCTCCTCAACCGCCTCACGGGCGCGGGCGTCCTGGTGGAGAACTCGCTGTTCGCCACCCTCGACCCGACCGTGCGCCGGGCCGAGACGCCGAGCGGCCGGGTCTACACCCTGGCCGACACGGTCGGGTTTGTACGGCACCTGCCGCACCACCTCGTCGAGGCGTTCCGCTCCACGATGGAGGAGGTCGGCGACTCCGACCTGATCCTGCACGTGGTGGACGGTTCGCACCCGGTGCCGGAGGAGCAGCTGGCCGCCGTGCGCGAGGTGATCAGGGACGTCGGCGCCACCGACGTACGCGAGATCGTGGTGATCAACAAGGCGGACGCCGCGGACCCGCTGGTCCTCCAGCGGCTGCTGCGCAACGAGAAGCACGCGATCGCGGTCTCCGCGCGCACCGGCGCCGGCATCGCCGAGCTTCTCGCGCTCATCGACACCGAGCTGCCGCGGCCCGAGGTCGAGATCGAGGCCCTCGTTCCGTACACGCACGGCCAGCTCATCTCGCGCGCACACGCCGAGGGCGAGGTGCTCTCCGAGGAGCACACCGGCGACGGCACCCTGCTCAAGGCGCGGGTGCACGAGGAGCTTGCCGCGGATCTGAGTCCGTACGTGCCCGCCGCGCGCTGACGGCGGCCGCGACGGACAAGCGCCGTCGGACAAGTGACATGGCGAAGGCCCGCCAGGCCCGCCCCCTCTCGTAGGGGGCGGGCCTTCGCCATGTCAGGTATGTGCCGCGCGGCTACCGCGAGCCGTACTTCTTGCTCATCATGTCGTAGACCCGCTCGGCGCCCTCGCCCAGCTGCGGTCCCGCGAGCCAGGTGTTCTCGGCCGGACCGATGGAGGTGTTGGACACCAGCTCGGTCTTGTCGCCCACCATGCGGAACCAGCCGCCGCCGGACGAGCCACCGGTCATGGTGCAGCCGATGCGGTACATCGTCGGCAGCGACGGCGACAGCGAGAGACGGCCGGGCTTGTCCACGCACTTGTGCATCATCAGGCCGTTGTACGGGGGAGCGGCCGGGTAGCCCCAGGCGCCCATCGAACTCACGCTGGGCGCGGACGGAGTCGAGAAGTCGACATCGAGAGCGTTGCCGACGGTCTCCTCCAGGGACTTGCCGCCCTGCTCCGGCTTCACGTGCATCACGGCGTAGTCATGCGTCGCGCCCGCGCCGCCCGTCGGACCGCCTTCGTTGATCCACTCGTTGGAGGTGGAGACCCAGTCCGCCCAGTACTGGCCGTAGGGGGCTATCTCCTGCGGGGCCGCGTTGCCCAGCTCGGCCTCGGACTTGCCGAGGTCGTTGTAGGAGGGCACGAAGGCGATGTTGCGGTACCAGCCGCCCTCCTTGCCGGCGTGCACACAGTGGCCCGCGGTCCACACGAGGTTGGACTTGCCGGGGTTGCGCGGGTCCTTCACGACGGTGCCGGAGCAGACCATCGAACCCTCGGGGGAGTCGAAGAAGATCTTGCCGACCGGGGCGGCGTTCTCGTGGTACGGCGTCTTCTCGGGCTTGGCCTGGACCGGCGTCGGCTCGGGATCGGTCGCGCCCTGGTCGGCGGCGGCGTCCTTCGTGGCGATCGTCTTCTTCGGGTCCTTGGCCTTCTGCATCCGCTCGGGCTTCCAGAGCCCGGCGATGACGGGGTTGACGAAGTCCTTGGACTCGCGCAGCCAGTCGTCCTTGTCCCAGTTCTTCCAGGCGCCGTTCTTCCACTTGTCCGGGTCGATGCCGTGCTCCTTGAGCCTGTCGGCGAGGTCGCCGGGCAGCTTGGAGTCGGCACCCTCGGAACCGGCGTTCGAACCGTCGGCTCCCTGGGAGGCGGCGCTGTCCGACTGGTCGGACGCCTTGTCGTCGCTGGGACCGCAGGCCGTGGCGGTGAGCGCCAGAGCCGCGGCGAGCCCGGTGGCGGCGAGTGCGACGCGCCGCCCACGGCTGCGCGCGAACGGCGCGCGAGTGGAACGCATGGTGCTGTTACCCCCGATGGGACGTGTGTGTGCGAGACGCCGTGAGGGCGATCCCGCAGAATTGCCATGTACGTGTCATGCATGGATCCGAAGAGTCCGGAAACCGTGTTGACACAACACCCCACTATGCCTGTGAGGTTGGGGACGAACGGCGGCGGGGTCGTGAAGGTTTCCGGCGACCCCGCCGCGGCTGGTCACTGGCCGGCGAACTTCTTGCTCACCGCGCCGTAGACGCCCTTGGCCTCCTTGCCCAGGCGCGGACCGGCCAGCCAGCCCGCCGACACCGGACCGATGGAGGTGTTCGACACCAGGGCGGGCTTGCCGTCCTTGCCCTGGGCGACCCAGCCGCCGCCGGACGAACCGCCGGTCATGGTGCAGCCGATGCGGTACATCGTCGGGTCGGGCTTGGTGAGCGAGAGCCGGCCCGGCTTGTCGCCGCACTGGAACAGCTTCTGGCCGTCGAAGGGCGGCGCCGCCGGGTAGCCGGTGGCCGTCATGGTCTTGATCTGGGGTACCGCGGGGGCGTTGAAGTCCACCGGGAGCGCCGAACCGACGGTCTCCTCGAGCGACTTGCCCTCGCTGCCCTTCTCGGGCTTCACGTGCATGACGGCGAAGTCGTACGGCGCGCCCTTGCCGCCCGTCGGACCGCCCTGCTCGATCCACTGGTCGGAGGTCTGCGCCCAGTCCCCCCACCAGACGCCGTACGGAGCGACCTCTTCCTTGGGGGCGTTCCGCAGCTCCTCGGCGGACTTGCCGCTGTTGTTGTACGAGGGGACGAAGACCATGTTGCGGTACCAGCCGCCCTTGGCGCCCGCGTGCACGCAGTGGCCCGCCGTCCACACCATGTTGGACTTGCCGGGGTGGGCCGGGTCCTTGACGACGGTCGCGGAGCAGACCATCGAGCCCTCGGGGCCGTCGAAGAAGAGCTTGCCCGACTCGGCGGCCCGGTCGTGGTACGGCGCCTGCACGGCGGCCGCCTCCACGGGCTCCGGCGTCGGATCGGTGACGCCCTGGTCACCGGAGATGTCGTTGTCGTCGACGCTCCGGTCCGGGTTCTTGTCGGCGTCCCGCATCCGGTCCGAGTCCCACAGGTCCTCGATGATCGGGTTGACGTAGTCGCCGGCCTCGCGCAGCCAGTCGTCCTTGTCCCAGTTCTTCCAGGCGCCGTTCTTCCACTTGTCCAGGTCGATCCCGTGCTCCTTGAGCCGGTCCTGGAGGTCCCCGGGTATCTGGATCTTGTCGTCGCCGGAGCCGCCCCCGCTCTCACCGGGCTGCGCCGACGAGGAGTCGCCACCGGCGTTGTCCTCACTGGGGCCGCAGGCCGTGGCGGTCAGTACGAGCGCCGCGCCGAGCGCCACCGAGGCCGCCAAGGGGGAGGTTCGGGTGCGCGCGCTCCTCCCACTGCGGGCGGTGAAGAGCGGACGTATGGGTCGCATCGTGAGATTCCCCCTGGCTTCGAGAACGTTCGGAAGTGCTGGACATCCGGGCGCGGAACACCCGTCGCACACCGGCGCGGAACCCCCGAGGATCGGGGGAGCGGCGCACCTGTCGCTGGTGAGCGGCCCCCCACACTATGCCGGTGCCGTTGGGGACGGCCGACGGAAGGGCAACGGTTCCGTCACGGCAAGGATCTTCCGATAACCCGTGCTCCTCCGGGGTCACGATCGTTGGTACGTACGGGGGAGGCGCGTCCTGCGTTCATCTCCCCTGCCAATTCGCCCGCGCGGTCGACCGCATGAGGCTTCTCGGAGCCCTCCTCGGAGGCGTACGGGAGCTCCACCGGACCGGACGCGCCCGTCCCCAGCGGGAGGACCACAGTCGTGGCCGTGACCGAGCCTGCGCCCGCGGCGGTGTCCGCGGCATGTTCCGTAACGCGGTCCGGGGAGCCTGCGCAGGCCCCGGTGCCAGGGCAGGCTGCTTCACCCGGCCAGGCCCCGGTGCTCGGGCAGGCCGCTTCGCCCGGGCTGCCCGCGTCGCCCGAGCAGGCCGCGTCCGCCATGCAAGAGGGGATTCTGCGGAGGCAGTCGGCGCGCGAATCGGCGGCCCGCACCTACGCGCGAGCCCTGCCGATCGTGCCCGTACGAGCCCGCGGCATGACCATCGAAGGTGCAGACGGGCGCCGCTATCTCGACTGCCTCTCGGGCGCCGGGACCCTGGCCCTCGGCCACAACCACCCCGTGGTGCTCGAAGCGATCAGGAAGGTCCTCGACTCGGGGGCGCCCCTGCACGTCCTCGACCTGGCCACGCCTGTCAAGGACGACTTCACCACCGAGCTGTTCAGCACACTGCCGCGCGGCCTCGCCGAGCGCGCGCGGATCCAGTTCTGCGGCCCCGCCGGGACGGACGCCGTGGAGGCCGCGCTGAAACTGGTCCGCGCGGCCACCGGACGCGACGGCATGCTGGCCTTCACCGGCGCCTACCACGGCATGACGGCCGGGGCGCTCGAAGCATCCGGCGGCGCCCGGGACGTACGCGTCACACGCCTCCCCTTTCCGCAGGACTACCGCTGCCCGTTCGGCCTCGGCGGCTCGGACAGCGCCGAACTCTCCGCCCGCTGGACCGAGAGCCTCCTGGACGACACCAAGTCGGGCGTACCGACCCCGGCAGGCATGATCCTCGAACCCGTCCAGGGCGAGGGCGGAGTCCTTCCGGCGCCCGACGCCTGGCTGCGCCGGATGCGTGAGATCACCGCCGCGCGCGGGATCCCGCTCATCGCGGACGAGGTGCAGACGGGCGTCGGACGCACCGGCGCCTTCTGGGCCGTCGAGCACAGCGGTGTCGTCCCGGACGTGATGGTGCTCTCCAAGGCGATCGGCGGCAGCCTTCCGCTCGCTGTCGTGATCTACCGCGACGACCTCGACGTCTGGCCTCCCGGCGCCCACGCGGGCACCTTCCGCGGCAACCAGCTCGCCATGGCCGCGGGCGCCGCGACCCTCGCCTACGTCCGTGCGAACGGCCTCGCCGAACGTGCCGCCACCCTCGGCGCCCGCATGCTCGCCCAACTCCGCTCGCTCGCCGCGGCCCACCCCTGCGTCGGCGAGGTGCGCGGCCGGGGTCTGATGCTGGGCGTCGAACTGGTCGAGCCGGTCGGTGCTGCTGGAGGCAGCGAAGGCAGCGAAGGCAGCGCGGGCAGCGCAGGCACCGCAGCCAGCCGGGGTGAGGACTTTGAGGGCTCCCCGTGCACCAGCGGCGAGGACGCCGGCGGGGCGGTGTCCGGTCAGGCGGGGCCCGGGCGGGTGGTGTCCGGGCAGGCGGGGCCTGGCCAGGCGGTGCCCGGTCACGCCGTGTCCGCTCAGACGCCCACCGCGCACGATCCGGGCGCCGGAGCCATGGGTACTCTGCCGAGCACCACCCGCCCTTGCCCTCCGGCCCCCCAACTGGCCGCTGCCGTGCAGCGCGAGTGCCTGCGCCGCGGGCTCATCGTCGAACTCGGCGGCCGCCACTCCAGCGTCGTACGTCTCCTTCCTCCCCTGACCATCACCGACGAACAGGCGGCCGCGGTCCTCGACCGTCTCGCCGACGCGCTGGCCACCGCGGCGCGTTCCCACCACGGATAGCCAAGACGGATCCGGGCTGCCCCGGCGCTCGTGAGACGCCGGGTACGCCCCGGCTCCCGTCGCCACACGGAGCCCGAACAACCTCACAAGGAACCCCTCTTGAACGCCACCCCCGCATCCGAAGGCCGCCCCCGCCCCCACGCCCCAGGCGCGTGCGGCACGCAATCCTCACCGGTGGCGGAGTCCAGTACGGTCCCCCGGCAGAAGGGTGGCGGCCACGAGGCCGAGCACCTGCGCGGCGCGTCCGCCGACCTCCTGGAGCACCCCGACCCGCACATCGCCGCGCAGGCGGCGGCCCTCGAGAACCTCCTGCGCTGCTGGGTCAGGGAGAACAACCTCCCGGCACCGGACCACGGCCCCCTGCGCGTCCCCCTCGACGCCAGCGGCACGGCCCTGCTCGTCCCCGTGCACTACTGGTCGGCCACCGGCTGGCACCGATTCGGCCTCCCCTACCTGGAGGACGGCCCGGCGAGCGCCCCACCCGTCGACGCGGTCACCGTCGCCGCCCTCCTCAGCCGCGAGACGGGCCGCCGCGATGCGCAGCCGACGAACAGCGACTCGGCAGCGCTGCCGGAGCCGCTGCCGGAGCAGGGCGAGGCGAGGAGTGCCCCGGCGGAGGCAGCGCCCCCGGCAGACTCGGTGGACGGCGCCGACCTGGTCGGCCGGGTCGCCGACTCGGTCCGCCGGACCGCCACCTTCATCGCCGACCGGCGCGACCGTCCCGGTGACGAGCCCGACCTCTTCCTCGCCGCCGAACAGTCCCTGCTCCTCGGGCACCCCCTGCATCCGACCCCCAAGAGCCGCGAGGGCCTGTCCGACGGCGAAACCCGCCTCTACTCACCGGAGTTGCGCGGCGCCTTCGCACTGCACTGGCTGGCCGTCGACCGCTCCGTGCTCTCCTCGGACTCGGCCTGGACCGAGCGCGGCCGCGCCGTCCCGGCCGACCAGCTCACCGCCCGCCTGGCAGGACTCGAACTGCCGCTGCCGGAGGGCCGCGTCGCACTCCCCGTCCACCCATGGCAGATCCGCGAACTCCGGCACCGCCCCGAGGCGGCCGAACTCCTCGACGCGGGACTCCTCCAGGACCTCGGCCCGCACGGCACCCCCTGGCACCCCACCTCCTCCGTACGCACTCTCTACCGCACCGACGCGGCCGCCATGCTCAAGCTCTCGCTCGGCCTGCGCATCACCAACTCCCGTCGTGAGAACCTCCGCAAGGAGCTCCACCGAGGCGTCGAGGTCCACCGCCTGTTGCGCAGCGGCCTCGCCGAGCAGTGGCAAGCGGCCCACCCCTGCTTCGACGTGGTCCGCGACCCCGCCTGGCTGGCCGTCGACGGCCGCGACGGCGCCCCGGTGACCGGGCTGGACGTCATGATCCGGCACAACCCCTTCGCCCCCGGCGACGACGCCACCTGCGTCGCCGGCCTCGTCTCGCCCAGGCCGTCGGCGCTTCCCGGCTGCCAGGAGCGCCGACCGATGCGCTCCCGGCTCGGTGAGATCGTCACCAGGCTGGCCGGGCGAACGGGCCGCCCCCGGGGAGCCGTCGCCACCGAGTGGTTCCTGCGCTACCTGGAGAGCGTCGTCCGCCCCGTGCTGTGGCTCGACAGTGAGGCGGGCGTCGCCCTGGAGGCGCACCAGCAGAACACGATCCTCCTGCTCGATCCCGAAGGCTGGCCCGTGGGCGGCCGCTACCGCGACAACCAGGGCTACTACTTCCGGGAGTCCCGGCGCGCCGAACTGGACCGGCGGCTCCCCGGCATCGGCCGGCACAGCGACACCTTCGTATCCGACGAGGTGACCGACGAGCGGTTCGCCTACTACCTCGGCATCAACAACGTCCTGGGCCTGATCGGCGCCTTCGGTGCCGAACGGCTCGCGGACGAACGGCTGTTGCTCGCCGCCTTCCGGCGCTTCCTCGGCGACATCGCGTCCGGCCCCGAACGGCTGCGCACCTCGCTGCCCGCCACGCTGCTCGACTCACCCGTGTTGCGCTGCAAGGCCAACCTGCTGACCCGGCTGCACGGCCTCGACGAGCTCGTCGGCCCGGTCGACACCCAGTCCGTCTACGTCACCATCACCAACCCCCTTCATTCCTGAGGAACATGCCCCACCTCTTCTGACAGGAGCGACGCCGTGCCTCCCACCGATGCGAGCACCGACGCCGGGACCGATCCCACAGCCTCCGGTGCCGACGGCGCAGACACCCTCGATCTGCGCCTGCCCGACGAGCTTGTCGCCCTGCTCGCCGAGCGCGAAGAGCGAGCCGGGCGGGCAGCTCACATCGGCCGAGGAGAGCGTGCGCCGGACCAGGCCAGGGGCGCCGTACCAGCCGACGACCTCCTCGGCGGTGGTGCGGCGGACGACCTCCTCGGCGGCGTTGCCGACTGGGGGCCGACCACCACCGACGCCGGTGTCTTCCAGCTCGTACCCGTCCGTCTCGAACGCGACCTCCCGCTGATCAGCCGGTGGATGAACGACCCTGCCGTGGCCGCCTTCTGGGAACTCGCGGGGCCCGAAGCCGTCACAGAGGCCCACCTGCGTCCCCAGCTCGACGGAGACGGACGCAGCGTCCCCTGCCTGGGCGTGCTGGAGGGCATGCCGATGAGCTACTGGGAGATCTACCGGGCAGACCTCGACCCCCTGGCCCGGCACTATCCTTCGCGCCCGCACGACACCGGAATCCACCTCCTCATCGGCGGCGTCGTCAACCGCGGCCGCGGCCTCGGCACTTCGCTTCTCAGAGCCGTCGCCGACCTCGTCCTCGACCACCGCCCCGCATGCGCACGCGTCCTCGCAGAACCCGACCTGCGCAACACCCCCTCCGTCTCCGCATTCCTGAGCGCCGGCTTCCGCTTCTCCGCCGAAGTGGACCTGCCCGACAAGCGGGCGGCGCTCATGGTCCGTGACCGGGCCCTGCGCGCTGTGCTCTGACCCGATCACTCTCCGTCACTCATGGAACGACGCTCGACCCGATCCGGTTCCCTCCCCGAGGAGTCCCCGTGCCGAATCCTTCCGCCGGCCCCATCGCCCGCCCTTCCGCCGCTCTCCACGCTCCACCCGAGCTGACCCAGGACAGATGGCGCGAGGCCGGACGCCGGCTGCTCGCCAAGATGCTCGGCGAGTTCGCCTACGAGGAGATCATCCGGCCCGTACCGGTCATAGGGGGCGAGACGGGCACGTACCGCCTCATCCTCGAACCGCAGCAGACCGACGGGCCCTCCACACCGGCGGCGCCCCTCGCCCCCGCCGACGGCCAAGGCGGCCCGTGCCTCACCTTCCGGGCCCGCCGGGGCTCGTACGGCGGCTGGCACGTGGACCCGGCCAGCCTGACCCTGACGGAGGGCGGCTCGACGGCCCGACCCTTCACCGACCCAGTCCGATTCCTGGCGCTCGCCCGCCACACCCTGGGACTCGACGGAGCCACCCTCGGCCATCTGATCCGTGAGCTGACCGTCACGCTCTGCGCCGACACCCGGATCGACCACACCGCGCTCACCGCGGCCCGGCTCGCCGACCTCGGTTACGCGGAACTGGAAGGGCACCAGACAGGCCACCCCTGGCTCGTCCTCAACAAAGGGCGCATCGGTTTCTCCGCGAGTGACACCAGCCGCTGGGCGCCCGAGGCCCGCCGCCCCACGACGCTCCCATGGATCGCCGTCCACACCGATCTGGCCGTCTACCGGGGCATCGGCGGAGTGAGCACCGCCCAGCAGCTCTACGCCCGCGAGCTGACCGCCGACGCCCAGGAGGCCTTCGCGGACTTACTCCGCGCGCGCGGGCTCGACCCCCGGGAGTACCTCTACCTCCCGGTACACCCCTGGCAGTGGGACGAGATCGTGCTCCCGCTCTTCGCGCCCTCCGTCGCGGCGGACGCCATCGTTCCGCTCGTCAGCGACGGTGACCTGCGTCTTCCCCAGCAGTCCATCCGTACGTTCCTGAACGTGTCCCGCCCCGACCGGCACACCGTGAAACTGCCGCTGTCGGTCCTCAACACCCTGGTGTGGCGAGGTCTCCCGACGGAGCGCACGGTCGCGGCACCGGCGGTCACGGCGTGGATGCACGCACTGCGCGACGCCGATCCCTTCCTGCGCGACGAATGCGGGGTCATCCTGCTCGGCGAGGTGGCATCGGTGGCCGTCGAGCACCCCGTGTACGACGGTCTCCCCGAAGTCCCGTACCAGTACAGGGAACTGCTCGGCGCCATCTGGCGCGAACCGATCACCCATTACCTCGCCCCTGATGAGCGCGCGCGCACCCTCGCCTCCCTGCTGTACGTCGACCCGGACGGCAAGGCCTTCGTCGCGGAACTCGTCGAACGTTCGGAACTGGCACCCTCCGTATGGCTGCGCCGGCTCTTCGCCGCCCTGCTGCCCCCGCTGCTGCACTTCCTCTACCGCTACGGAACGGTCTTCTCCCCCCACGGGGAGAACGCCATCGTCGTCTTCGACGACAAGGACGTGCCCGTCCGGCTCGCGGTGAAGGACTTCGTGGACGACGTGAACGTCAGCGCCACGCCACTGCCCGAGCACGACTCCATGCCGGACGACGTGCGCGACGTACTGCTCACGGAGCCGCCCGGTTTCCTCACCCAGTTCATCCATTCCGGTCTCTTCGTGGGCGTCTTCCGCTATCTGGCGCCCCTGTGCGAGGAACAACTGGGCGTTCCGGAGGCCGATTTCTGGTCCGCCGTGCGCGCGGAGATCCTCCGGCACCAGGCACGGTTCCCTGAGCTGAAGGAGCGGTACGAGACGTTCGACCTGCTCACACCACGTATCGAGCGGTTGTGCCTCAACCGGAACCGACTCCTCCTCGACGGATACCGCGACCGCCCCCAGCGCCCCCACGCCGCCGTGCACGGGACCGTGCCCAACCCCCTCCACCAGCCTTGATCGCGGGATTGTCAGTGCGGCACCGTAGGGTGGTCGCGCTATGACGAAGCCCTCCCTCCCCGAGCTCCTGCACGCCGCCGTCACCGCTGTCGGCGGCACGGAACGCCCTGGCCAGGTCTCCATGGCCGAGGCCGTCGCCGAGGTGATCGACGACGGCTCCCACCTGCTGGTCCAGGCCGGCACCGGCACGGGCAAATCCCTCGGCTACCTCGTGCCTGCCCTGGCCCACGGGGAGCGCGTGGTGGTCGCCACCGCCACGCTCGCCCTCCAGCGCCAGCTCGTGGAGCGGGACCTGCCGCGCACGGTGGAGGCGCTGCATCCGCTGATGCGCCGCCGCCCCCAGTTCGCGATGCTCAAGGGCCGCTCGAACTACCTGTGCCTGCACCGCCTCCATGAGGGCGTGCCCCAGGAGGAGGAAGAGGGCCTCTTCGACCAGTTCGAGGCGGCCGCGCCCACCAGCAAGCTGGGCCAGGACCTCCTGAGGATGCGGGACTGGGCGGACGAGACCGAGACGGGCGACCGCGACGATCTCACCCCCGGTGTCTCCGACCGCGCCTGGTCCCAGATCTCCGTCTCCTCCAGGGAGTGCCTCGGCGCCTCGAAGTGCGCCTATGGAGCGGAGTGCTTCGCCGAGGCGGCTCGCGAGCGCGCCAAGCTCGCCGACGTCGTCGTCACGAACCACGCGCTGCTCGCCATCGACGCCATCGAAGGCGCCCCCGTCCTTCCCCAGCACGAGGTCCTGATCGTGGACGAGGCCCATGAGCTGGTCTCCCGCGTCACGGGCGTCGCCACGGGGGAGCTGACTCCCGGGCAGGTCAACCGCGCCGTGCGCCGCGCGGCCAAGCTCGTCAACGAAAAGGCGGCCGACCAGCTCCAGACCGCTTCGGAGGGCTTCGAGCGGCTGATGGAGCTGGCCCTGCCGGGTCGCCTGGAGGAGATCCCCGAAGACCTCGGCTATGCCCTGATGGCCCTCCGCGACGCCGCCCGCTCGGTGATCACGGCGCTCGGCTCGACCCGCGACAAGTCGGTCCAGGACGAGGACGCCGTCCGTAAGCAGGCGCTCGCCTCCGTGGAGTCGATCCACGACGTGGCGGAGCGCATCACGAACGGCTCGGAGTGGGACGTCGTCTGGTACGAGCGGCACGACCGTTTCGGGGCCTCCCTGCGCGTGGCGCCGATGTCCGTGTCGGGTCTTCTGCGGGAGAAGCTCTTCGCCGACCGTTCGGTGATCCTCACCTCTGCCACGCTCAAGCTCGGCGGCGACTTCAACGGAGTGGGGGCCTCGCTCGGCCTGGCCCCCGAGGGCACCGAGTCCGAGGACGCCCCGCAGTGGAAGGGCCTCGACGTCGGCTCCCCGTTCGACTACGGCAAGCAGGGCATCCTGTACGTCGCCAAGCACCTGGCCCGGCCGGGGCGCGAGGGCACGCGCGGCGACATGCTCGATGAGCTGGCCGAGCTGATCGAGGCGGCGGGCGGGCGCACCCTCGGCCTGTTCTCCTCCATGCGGGCCGCCCAGAGCGCGGCGGAGGAGCTGCGGGGCCGCCTCGACATGCCGATCCTCCTCCAGGGTGAGGAGACCCTGGGCGAGCTGATCAAGGGCTTCGCGGCGGACGCGCGGACCTGCCTCTTCGGGACGCTCTCGCTCTGGCAGGGCGTGGATGTGCCGGGCCCCAGCTGCCAGCTGGTGGTCATGGACAAGATCCCGTTCCCGCGTCCCGACGACCCGCTGATGAGCGCCCGCCAGAAGGCGGTCGACGAGGCCGGCGGCAATGGCTTCATGGCGGTCGCGGCGACGCACGCGGCCCTGCTGATGGCACAGGGCGCGGGCCGTCTCGTACGAGCGTCGGGGGACCGTGGCGTGGTCGCCGTCCTGGATCCCCGGCTGGCCACCGCGCGCTATGGCAGCTATCTGCGGGCTTCGCTGCCCGATTTCTGGTACACGACGGACCGTAATCAGGCGCGCCGCTCGCTGGCCGCGATCGACGCGGCGGCGAAGGCTGCCGAGGGGGCCGAGGCGTAGGAGTCTGACCGCTGCGTCCGCCGCCCCAGGGTCCCTGGGGCGGCGGACGCAGCAGGGCCCCGGAACCGGCGCAGTTGGTTCCGGGGCCCGGTCAGGGGCGGAGGCTCATACCCGCCGCAGCACCGCCACGACCTTGCCGAGGATGGTGGCCTCGTCGCCGGGGATCGGCTGGTACGCGGAGTTGTGCGGGAGCAGCCAGACGTGCCCGTCCTCGCGCTTGAAACGCTTGACCGTGGCTTCGCCGTCCAGCATGGCGGCCACGATGTCGCCGTTCTCCGCGACGGGCTGGCGGCGGACCGTGACCCAGTCCCCGTCACAGATCGCGGCCTCGATCATCGAGTCACCGACGACCTTCAGTACGAAGAGCTCGCCGTCGCCCACGAGCTGCCGGGGGAGAGGGAAGACGTCCTCCACCGACTCCTCGGCGAGGATCGGGCCACCGGCCGCGATGCGGCCGACGAGCGGGACGTACGAAGCGGCGGGCTTGCCGGTGGTGTCGGTGGGCTGGCTGCTCGGCTGGTCCGAGCCGCGCACCTCGTAGGCCCGCGGGCGGTGAGGGTCGCGGCGGAGGAAGCCCTTGCGCTCCAGGGCCATCAGCTGATGGGCGACCGAGGAGGTGCTGGAGAGCCCCACCGCCTGACCGATCTCCCGCATGGACGGTGGGTAGCCGCGCCGCTGCACGGAGTCCCGGATGACCTCGATCACCCGGCGTTGCCGGTCGGTGAGTCCCGAGCTGTCGGCGCGGATGCCTGGAGGTCGCCCTGGCAGGGAGCGCGTGGGCTTGGGCCCCTCCTGGTTCGCGGCTGCGTCATTCATGGCATGCACCGGCTCGAGTCGGCTCTGGGAGCGGTCCTGGGCAGTGATGGTGGCGCTGTCTGCGGTGGTGGTCACGTCGGTCGGCCCCTCTCGAGATGTTCTCTCCCTAGCTAGCCAACGGTAGTTGCTTTCGAAAGGTTGCGCCAAACACACGTTCGAGTGAAAAATCGAAGATTACCTGACGTGATCAGGGGCCCAGGTGTATGGCTGACGCTCGCGCCGAACGGCAATTCGGTTCATTACGGTACGCTTCACCGCCGGGGTCGTGAGCCCTTCGGTGGAGCTCTCATACTGCCACCCGGTGCCCCGTCGACCCGGCACCGGGCCCCGTTCCGAGCGGCGCGAGTGGCCGCTGGGTAGCCGCTTCGTAGGTCTGAGACGATCTGGTGCGGCGCGACACGCGTGGTGTCGGAAAAGCGACCAAACCCCAGATCTAGTGGTTGGATTGCGTCAGCAGCCCAGAAGTTGTGGTCCCTGGTCTTTCAGGGTCGTGGGCATCGCCTATGCTTGGGGCTGCTTCGAGGGCCCCAAGGGCCCGTTGAGGCTTATGAGTCGTGCCATGAAGGAGGGTTGGGAGTTCCATGCACTGCCCCTTCTGCAGGCACCCCGACAGCCGCGTAGTCGACAGCCGCACCACCGACGACGGCACGTCGATCCGAAGGCGCCGCCAGTGCCCTGACTGCTCCCGTCGTTTCACGACAGTGGAGACGTGCTCACTGATGGTGATCAAGCGCAGCGGCGTGACCGAGCCCTTCAGTCGTACGAAGGTCATCAATGGCGTCCGCAAGGCATGCCAGGGACGGCCGGTCACCGAGGACGCCCTCGCTCTGCTCGGCCAGCGGGTCGAGGAGGCGGTGCGCGCCACCGGGAGCGCCGAGCTGACCACCCACGACGTCGGGCTGGCCATACTCGGTCCGCTGCAGGAACTCGACCTCGTCGCCTACCTGCGCTTCGCGTCCGTGTACCGGGCGTTCGACTCGCTCGAGGACTTCGAGGCTGCCATCGGGGAGCTGAGGGAACAGCGGCTCGCCGAGCCGCGCGACGCGGGCGGAGAGCGCGTCGTGAACGACCGCGGGCCTGGAGGGACTGTAGAAGTCCCCGTGCCCGCCACCGCCGCCGACTGACCGGCTGACCGACCGGCCGGCGGCAAACCAGACCTGTTGCGGGTGTCCTCTGTGATGCCCCGCAACGCCAGAAACACATCCGTGCCACGGGAAGAACGTGGTACTTCAGGGCGTTTTAGCCTGAAACAGGGAGGCGGCATGACCGAGACGACGAGCGGCCCGGCACGAGGTTCCCGCGCCAAGGGATCCAAGGCCAGCAAGGGTCTGCGCATCGAGCGCATCCACACGACCCCCGGCGTGCATCCGTACGACGAGGTGGTCTGGGAGCGCCGTGACGTCGTCATGACCAACTGGCGCGACGGCTCGGTCAACTTCGAGCAGCGTGGCGTCGAGTTCCCCGACTTCTGGTCGGTGAACGCGGTCAACATCGTCACCAGCAAATACTTCCGCGGGGCCGTCGGTACCCCGCAGCGCGAGACCGGCCTCAAGCAGCTGATCGACCGCATCGTGAAGACCTACCGCAAGGCCGGCGAGGACTACAGCTACTTCGCCTCGCCCGCAGACGCCGAGATCTTCGAGCACGAGCTGGCGTACGCCCTCCTGCACCAGATCTTCAGCTTCAACTCGCCGGTCTGGTTCAACGTCGGTACGCCCCAGCCGCAGCAGGTCTCCGCCTGCTTCATCCTGGCCGTCGACGACTCCATGGAGTCGATCCTCGACTGGTACAAGGAAGAGGGCATGATCTTCAAGGGCGGCTCCGGCGCCGGCCTGAACCTCTCCCGCATCCGTTCCTCCAAGGAACTGCTGTCCTCCGGAGGCAACGCCTCGGGTCCCGTCTCCTTCATGCGCGGCGCCGACGCCTCCGCGGGAACGATCAAGTCCGGTGGCGCCACGCGCCGCGCGGCCAAGATGGTCATCCTCGACGTCGACCACCCCGACATCGAGGGCTTCATCGAGACCAAGGTGAAGGAAGAGGAGAAGATCCGCGCCCTGCGCGACGCGGGCTTCGACATGGACCTGGGCGGCGACGACATCACGTCCGTCCAGTACCAGAACGCCAACAACTCGGTCCGCGTGAACGACGAGTTCATGAAGGCCGTGGAGTCCGGCTCCAAGTTCGGCCTGCGCGCCCGGATGACCGGCGACGTCATCGAGGAGGTCGACGCCAAGTCGCTCTTCCGCAAGATGGCCGAGGCCGCCTGGGCCTGCGCCGACCCCGGCATCCAGTACGACGACACCATCAACGCCTGGCACACCTGCCCGGAGTCCGGCCGGATCAACGGCTCCAACCCGTGCAGCGAGTACATGCACCTGGACAACACGTCCTGCAACCTCGCCTCGCTGAACCTGATGAAGTTCCTGAAGGACGACGGCAAGGGCACGCAGTCCTTCGACGTCGAGCGCTTCTCGAAGGTCGTCGAGCTGGTCATCACCGCGATGGACATCTCGATCTGCTTCGCGGACTTCCCGACCCAGAAGATCGGCGAGAACACCCGCGCCTACCGCCAGCTGGGCATCGGCTACGCCAACCTCGGCGCCCTGCTCATGGCGACCGGGCACGCGTACGACTCCGACGGCGGTCGCGCCCTCGCCGGCGCCATCACGTCGCTGATGACGGGTACGTCGTACAAGCGTTCCGCCGAGCTGGCCGCGGTCGTCGGTCCCTACGACGGCTACGCCCGCAACGCCACGCCGCACAAGCGCGTCATGAAGCAGCACTCCGACGCCAACGCCTCGGCCATCCGCGTCGACGACCTGGACACGCCGATCTGGGCCGCCGCCACGGAGGCCTGGCAGGACGTGATCCGCCTCGGCGAGAAGAACGGTTTCCGTAACTCCCAGGCGTCCGTCATCGCGCCGACCGGCACCATCGGTCTCGCGATGTCCTGCGACACCACGGGCCTGGAGCCCGACCTCGCCCTGGTGAAGTTCAAGAAGCTCGTCGGCGGCGGCTCGATGCAGATCGTCAACGGCACCGTGCCGCAGGCCCTGCGTCGCCTGGGCTACCAGGAGGAGCAGATCGAGGCGATCGTCGCCCACATCGCCGAGAACGGCAATGTGATCGACGCCCCGGGGCTGAAGACCGAGCACTACGAGGTCTTCGACTGCGCCATGGGCGAGCGCTCCATCTCCGCGATGGGCCACGTCCGCATGATGGCCGCGATCCAGCCGTGGATCTCGGGCGCCCTCTCCAAGACGGTCAACCTCCCGGAGACCGCCACCGTCGAGGACGTCGAAGAGGTCTACTTCGAGGCCTGGAAGATGGGCGTCAAGGCGCTCGCCATCTACCGCGACAACTGCAAGGTCGGCCAGCCGCTCTCCGCCAAGAAGAAGGAGGCGGAGAAGACCGAGATCACCGAGAAGGCCGAGGACACGATCCGTGCCGCGGTCGAGAAGGTGGTCGAGTACCGCCCGGTCCGCAAGCGCCTCCCGAAGGGCCGTCCCGGCATCACGACCTCCTTCACGGTGGGTGGCGCCGAGGGTTACATGACCGCCAACTCCTACCCGGACGACGGTCTGGGCGAGGTCTTCCTGAAGATGTCCAAGCAGGGCTCGACCCTCGCGGGCATGATGGACGCCTTCTCCATCGCCGTCTCGGTCGGTCTGCAGTACGGCGTGCCCCTGGAGACGTACGTCTCCAAGTTCACGAACATGCGCTTCGAGCCGGCCGGTATGACGGACGACCCGGACGTGCGGATGGCGCAGTCGATCGTCGACTACATCTTCCGCCGCCTGGCGCTGGACTTCCTGCCCTTCGAGACGCGCTCCGCGCTCGGCATCCACTCGGCCGAGGAGCGTCAGCGTCACCTGGAGACGGGTTCGTACGAGCCGTCCCTGGACGACTCCGAGGTCGACGTCGAGGGCCTGGCCCAGTCGGCGCCGCGGCAGACCGAGACCCTGAAGGCGGTCGCCATGCCGAAGGCGGAGGCCGAGGCGGCCAAGCCCGCCCCGCAGCAGGCGCACACCAGCGCCGAGCTCGTCGAGATGCAGCTGGGCATCCAGGCCGATGCGCCGCTCTGCTTCTCCTGCGGTACGAAGATGCAGCGGGCGGGTTCCTGCTACATCTGCGAGGGCTGCGGCTCCACCAGCGGCTGCAGCTGATTTGGCGGGCTGTCCGCGTGACAGCACGTGACACTGGCTGACAGTGCATGAAGGGGATCGACGACGCGTCGGTCCCCTTCGTCATGCCCTCGACGTCAGAGCTTGCCTCCCATGAGGGCGGCGAACTCCGTCGGACCGGCGTCGAAGCCCCGGATGACCTCGCGGAACGACCACGCCCCCGATTCGTCCCTGGTGAACTCGGCGACGGTCGAGGCCGTGCGCCCGGCGACACCGGCCAGGTCGTTCTGGGCCAGCTCCGTGTGGCCCTCGCGAATCCTCACCGCCGTGTTGGGGATGTCGCCGAACACCCTCTGCTCGTCGTGCTGTTGGATGGCGACACCCACCACCACGCGCGCGTACGTGGACGCGAGACGGTCCAGCTCGAGCACCATGACCTCGTCGTAACCGAAGCCCTGGCCCGTCCTGCTGTCACGGTTGAGGGTGATCGTGCCGTCGGGAGAGCGGCTGTCGAAGTGCACGAGGTACACAGGGGCTCCGTATGGAGCGTCCGACGTGTACGTGGCGGCGATGATGTCGAGGTCGTGGGGAGGGGACCCGGCAGGGCTCGGGTCCCACTTGAGACCCACTTCGACCTTCTTGATTCCCTTGCTGACACTGCTCATTGGGCTTCCCCCTCCTCGTGACCCGGCGCTGCGGTTCCGCCAGGATGTCCCACACACACGCTACGACGCACGACTGACAACGGCGTAGCGTCCCTGGTCAGGGGGCGCAACGGGACGGCGTGCTGAACGGGTTGGCGCCTGTCGGCGGCCACGGGAGATCATTGCCCCATGACATGGAACGGGGATGAACTCGATCTCGACGCCTACTTGGCGAGAGTCGGGCACACGGGGGACACGAAGCCGGATCTGGACACTCTCCGCGCGCTCCACAGGGCGCATGTGGCGTCGATCCCCTTCGAGAACCTCGAGGTGATGCTCGGCCGTCCGGTCCCGCTGGACCTGGCGGCACTGCAGGACAAGATGGTGCGCGGGCGGCGGGGAGGCTACTGCTACGAACAGAACCTGCTCTTCGCGGCGGCTCTCGAACGCATCGGGTTCAACGTCACGGGACTGGGGGCGCGCGTCAGGGCCGGGGCCTCCACCACGCGCGCGGTGACGCACATGCTCCTGAAGGTCGAGGTGGACGGGGAGGAGTGGCACTGCGACGTGGGGTTCGGCGCAGAAGGGCTGCTCGAACCGATCCCGCTGCTCGACGGGGTGGAAGTGCGACAAGGAGAGTGGCGTTATCGCATCGACGGCGAGGACGGCGGGGTTCTGGTCCTGCGGACGTGGCGCCCCGACGGGTGGTTCGATCTGTACGCCTACACCCTGGAGTCACGTCTTCCCGTCGACTACGTAGTGATGAACCACTACACATCGACCCATCCCAGGTCGTCGTTCATCCGGCGGCCGGTGATACAGCAGGGCACTCCGCGGGTGCGCCGCAGGCTGGTGGGAGATCAGTTGAGTGTGGCGCGCCCGGACGGCTCCGTCGTCGAACGGACCGTTCCTGTGGGCGAATTGACGCACCTTCTCGCGCGGGAGTTCGGCATCGAGCTGGAAGCTGACGATTCAGCCGAGCTGATCAGGGTGCACTACGCCGGAGCGTGACCCCGGCCGCGCGCTGCGCCGTACGATGGCGCGGTGCTGGTCAAGTGGATTCGCTGCACCGTGGTGGACCGTCGGGGGTTCGAGCGAGGGCAGCGAAAGTGGGCGGGGCTTTTGGGTGAGCCGGGGTTCCGGGGGCAGGGCGGGGGGTGGAGCAGAGAGCGGGCGGGCGTCGCCCATGTCTTCGCCTTCTGGGAGAGCCGGCCCTTCTACGACTCCTTCATGGCCCGCTCGCACGACCGCCTCGCGGCCGCGCAGGGGGGTACGTACAAAAACCTCCAAGCCAAGCTCTTCGATCACCGCTTCGACGTGAAGACGGGATTCGAGCCGCGCTTCACGGACGCCGACGTGGTGCGTGTCGCGCACTGCCGGGTCCGTGAAGCGCGGGTGGATCACTTCGCGCTGATGCAGGAGAAGGTCTGGAATCCGGCGATGGCAGGGTCGCCCGGAATGGTGCGCGGTCTCTTCGGAGAGGCCCCTGGACACGAATTCCTCGTGCTCTCCATGTGGCAGTCCGCCGCGGAGCACGGCAAGTACCGCGCCGAACGAGTGGAACGTCTCTCGTTGCGTGCGCAGACGGACGCCGATGTCTCCGCTCTCGCCGGGGACATCGTGCAGCTGGAGCCGTCGTGGACGGTATGAGCCCTGTCCGCGGGTGTGAGCCTGGTCCGCGGAGCGGCCACTGTCACCGTCTGGTGAAAGCTCCTGCGCGGGCTGCGGCAACGGCAGCCGCCGCCGACTGATCGGCGAGAGCCGTATCGATCGGCTCACGGGTGATGAACACCCGGAGAAACAAGGGCGCCGACACGGCACGGACGAGCGCGGCCGAGTCGACGTCCGGGGTCGCCTCGCCGCGCTCCACGGCACGCGCGACGACTGCCTCGCAGCGGCTGAACCGCTCGGCGTAGAAGGCGTGGAGGGCTTCGGCCGCCCGCTCCGACTGGAAGGCCGCGGCGATGAAGGCGGTGGGTGCGGCGGCCGTCGCCGCGTCGGAGAAGGAGTCGACCACCTCCCGGGCCAGTTCGCGCAGGTCCCCCTCCAGGCTGCCGGTGTCCGGCGGAGTCCATGCGTCCTCGCCCGCCATGGCCAGGGCGTCGGCGACCATTCCTTCGAGCCCGCCCCAGCGGCGGTACAGCGTGGTCTTGTGGACGCCCGAATGATCGGCCACGTATTCGACGGTGAGGCCGGGGTAGCCATGGTCGGCCAGGCCGCTCAGCACGGCGTCGCGGACGGCGGCGCGGGTGCGGGCGGTGCGGCCGCCGGGGCGCCGGGTGCCGGGGGCGGCGGCCGTCGCTGTCGCTGCTGACTCCACTTCGGCGGGCTTCGACGCCGGGTCTTGCGGTGACCCGGCACCCCGTCGGCGGCTCTGACCAGCTGCGACAGGTTTGTCGGCCATGGCTCGGCTCCCCTCAATTGCTACTTCTGTTGCGTTAGGTTTGGCATATGTGCCACACTCATCGTAACGCGACTTCCGTTGCGTTTGTCTGGTGTGGATATGGAACCGGGGGTGCCCTTGCCTACTCAGATCTCTCTGCATGGCGTGACCAAGGCCCGTGGCGAGCGGCTGCTGTTCGATGGCGTCTCCTTCGCGATCAGGCCGGGCGAGCGCATAGGCGTCGTGGGGGAGAACGGCGCGGGCAAGTCCACCCTGCTGCACCTGATGTCCGGCAACGAGCAACCCGATGAGGGGGAGATCGTCACCGTCGCCGAGCAGGGGGTCGGGCTGCTCGCGCAGACTCCCCAACTGTCCGCGGACCGCCGGGTCGGTGACGCGATCGATGCGGCGCTCGCCGAGCTGCGTTCCATGGAGCGACGGCTGCGCGACCTCGAGGCGAGCCTTGATTCCGCCACCGACCAGGCCCTGGGTGAGTACGGCGGCCTGCTCACCGCTTTCGAGATGCGCGGCGGCTATGAGGCGGACGCGCGGGTGGACAAGGCGATGAACGGCCTGGGGCTCGGGCACATCGGCAAGGACAGGATCCTCGGCAGCCTGTCCGGCGGTGAACAGGCGCGGCTCGGCCTGGCCTGCCTCATCGCGGCCGCCCCGGAAGTCATGCTCCTGGACGAGCCGACCAATCACCTGGACGAGGGGGCGCTCGACTGGCTGGAGGGCGCCCTGACGGCACATCGCGGCACAGTGGTCGCGGTCTCCCACGACCGCACCTTTCTGGAGCGAGTCGCCACCGCCATCCTCGAAGTGGACGCCGACCGCAGGACGGTGGTGCGGCACGGCGGCGGCTATCAGGGACTGCTCGCCGCACGGTCAGCCGCCCGCGCGCGCTGGGAGCAGGAGTACGCGCGGTGGTGCGAGGAGACGGACCGGCTCCAGGAGTTCATGGCGACCACCGCCCATGCCGTCGCCGGCGGGCGCGGCATGAAGGACAACAACAAAATGGCGTACGACCGAGCGGGCGGCCGGGTCCAGGCCTCCGTCGCGGGCCGCGTGCGCAACGCGCAGGAGCGGCTCCGCAGACTGCGCGAGCAGCCGGTCGCCAAGCCTCCCGAGCCACTGAGGTTCGCGGCACGCCCCGTAACGGGCGCCGCCGAGGGGGCGCTGGTGACCCTGCGCGATGTGCGCGTGGGCGAGCGGCTCGCCGTGGACGAGCTGACGGTTTCGGCCGGCGAGCGACTGCTGATCCACGGGGGCAACGGCGCGGGGAAGTCCACCCTGCTGCGCACCATGGCGGGCGTCCTGGAGCCTGATCAAGGGACCGTCGTCCGCAGAGGGCGGATCGGCTATCTCGCCCAGGAGATACCGGTACAACGCCCTGCCGAGCGAGTCCTCGACGCGTTCGGCAAGGGCCTCGGCCTGACCGAGGAGGAGCAGACGGAACTGCTCCTGTCGTACGGCCTCTTCCGGGAGCGCGACCTGCACCTCCCCGTGGGGGTGCTCTCCGCCGGACAGCGCCGCAGGCTGGCCCTCGCCCGCCTGCTCGCCCGCCCCGCGGACCTGCTGCTCCTCGACGAGCCCGCCAACCACTTGGCGCTCGGCCTGGTCGAGGAGCTGGAGACGGCGCTCGACCAGTGGCCAGGAGCGCTGGTCGTCGTCTCGCACGACCGATCCCTGCGTCGGCGTTTCACGGGTCGAATACGCCGGATGGAGTCCGGACGGCTACCCGGCTGACCCGCCCGACACCGAGCCGATCTAGGGTTTCCGCATGGCACGCCCGCGGCGCATCATCCTGGTCCGGCACGGCGAGTCGGCGGGCAACGCCGACGACACCGTGTACGAGCGCGAGCCCGATCACGCTCTGGCACTCACCGAGACGGGGTGGGCCCAAGCGGCGGACGCGGGAAAACAGCTGCGGGAAGTGCTCGGCCGAGAGCGGGTGAGCGTGTACGTCTCGCCGTACCGCCGCACGCACGAGACGCTCCAGGCCTTCCGGCTCGACCCCGAGCTGGTGCGCGTGCGCGAGGAACCCAGGCTGCGCGAGCAGGACTGGGGCAACTGGCAGGACAGGGACGACGTACGTCTGCAGAAGGCGTACCGGGACGCGTACGGACACTTCTTCTACCGGTTCGCGCAGGGCGAGTCGGGAGCCGATGTCTACGACAGGGTGGGGGCCTTCCTGGAGAGCCTTTACCGCAGCTTCGAGGCCCCGGACCACCCGCCCAATGTCCTGCTCGTCACGCACGGGCTCACCATGCGACTGTTCTGCATGCGGTGGTTCCACTGGTCGGTGGCCGAGTTCGAATCACTCTCCAACCCGGGGAACGGCGAGATGAGGATGCTGGTGCTCGGTGAAGACGGCAAGTACGCGCTGGACCGACCCTTCGAACGCTGGCGCGAACCAGAGCCGTACGGCGTCACCGGATAGAGTGGCAGGGCGATGACCGCTGACTTCTCTCCCGACCGGCGCCTGGAGCGCGCTCTGGCCAGCCTGCGCGGACTGGCGGTGGGGGACGCGCTGGGCTCCCAGTTCTTCGTGCCCGGGCACTACCCGCTGCTCAAGCACCGCCAGCTGCCGGACGCCCCATGGCAGTGGACCGACGACACCGAGATGGCCTGCTCCGTGCTGGCCGTCCTCGGCAAGCACCGGCGGATCGACCAGGACGCACTCGCCCAGTCCTTCGCCGAGCACCATGACTTCGACCGTGGTTACGGCCCCGCCGTGAACCGCCTGCTGAGGCAGGTCCGTGAGGGCGGGGACTGGCGTGAGCTGGCCTCCGCGCTGTTCAAAGGACAGGGGTCCTGGGGCAACGGCGCCGCGATGCGCATCGCCCCGCTCGGCGCCTGGTACGCGGACGACCCGGAACAGGCGACGCACCAGGCGGAGATCTCGGCCTACCCCACGCATCAGCACCGGGAGGCCGTGGTCGGTGCCATGGCGGTGGCTGCGGCGGCGGCACTGACGGCGGACCCCGCGGGACCGCCCACGCCGAGGGCTCTTCTCGACGGGGTCATCGCCCTGGTGCCGCGCAGCGCGGTCGGGGCGGGGCTGCGCAGGGCGCGGGACATGCTCGACTACGGCGACGCGGCGACGGTCGCCGCGGTCCTGGGGTGCGGGCGCCGCACGACGGCCCATGACACGGTGCCGTTCGCGTTGTGGTCGGCCGCGCGTGGCCTCGGGGCGTACGAGCGGGCCATCTGGGAGACCGCTCAGGTGGGCGGCGACATGGACACGACCTGCGCCATCGTGGGGGGCGTCATCGCTGCCGGGGACGGCGGAGCGCCGCCCGCGGAGTGGCTGGAGCGAACCGAAAAGCTGCCGGGCTGGGTGCCGGTCGGGAAGGCCTGATCCAGGCAATACCGACAGGCCGGCGATGCAACGTCACGGTCGTGCCACAGGGGTGCCCGGGGCCGGAGAGGCCCACGGCGGCGCGGATACGCTGATGCGGCCCGCTAGTTGATCTTGACGTGCGTGCGTTGAACGAGATGCCGGTCCCGGCAGCCCTGCGGCCATCCATGTCCGCCGCGCGCCGCACGGAGAAGCCGGCCGGGAGGGGGCCCCGTGTCCGACACATCAGCGAGCGGTGACGCGCCTAGTGGCGATGCGTCAGTCAGCGGTGACGCGCCAGCCAGCGGCGATGCATCGGCAGGCGGCGACGCATCGGCAGGCGGTGGCGCGTCAGCAGGCGGTGACGCGTCAGCCGGAGGCGGCCGGTCGGCGACTGTGCCGGGCTCTGGTGCTTCTGAGGCGTCTGAGTCCGAGCGGTCTGCGCCTGAATCGCGCCGTGCGCCCGGGGCGCCGCCGCCCGCCCGGGAGGCACCGCCAGCTGTCGAAGAACCGCGCGACGCCGTCGAGGCGGCTGGCGGCGATGTCGCCGCCCGCGCGGATGAGCGGGCCGAGCGCCAGGCTGAGCCTCAACCCGAGCCCCAGATCGAGCCCCAACCCCAGCCCCAGCCTCAGGCGCAGGCCAACCCCCAGGCCTCCGCGCCCCCGCAGAACCCCGCGCCTGGAGGGGGAGGCCCGCAGCCGCCCTATGCCGCCTGGGGCTACCCGGCGCCGCAGCAGGCGCCGCCGCTCCTCGCCGATCTGCGGGCGGAGCCTCCCGGCCCCGTCCGAGCGGCCACGCTCTGGGCGGTGCTCGCCACTGGCGTACTGAGCATGCTGTTCCTCGGCGACGGTCTGGCGATCAATCTGCTGATCGTCGCGGCCCCGGCCACGCTCGCCGCCTATTTCGCCTCCGAGAAGGCCGGACGCAGGCCTCGCCCCTGGTCACTGGTGTGGGCGGCCGGGGGACTCGCGCTGCTGGTCGTGCCGGCCCTGCGTGACGCGGGATGGCCGTCGTTTCTCGCGATCGTCTCCTCGGTCGCACTCGGGGCGCTCGCGCTGCACGGCTGCCGGACCTGGCTCGGGATACTCCTGAGTCCTCTCGGCCTCTTCGACGCGCTCTGGAAGGGGAGCGTCTGGGGCTGGCGCGGAGTGCGGGAGCGCGCGGGCAGCGCACGCGGTGCCGGACCCGCCCTGCGCGCGGCGGCGGTGACCGTCGGTCTGCTCCTGGTCTTCGGCGCGCTGTTCGCCGGCGCGGACGCCGCCTTCGCCGACCTGCTCGGTGATCTGATACCGGACGCCTCCCCGGCCGGCATCCCTTGGCGCGCCCTGCTCCTGATGGTCGGCGCGGTCGGCGCGCTCGCTGCCGCGCACACGGCCGCCTCCCCCCTGCGCTTGGACCGGCTCGTGGTGAACCCCGGCCGAGCCCGCGGCCGTATGGAGTGGGCACTGCCGCTGATCGTGCTCTGCGCGCTGTTCGCGGCGTTCAACGCCGTCCAACTCGCCGTGCTCTTCGGCGGATATGACGCCGTCCTCGACAAGACCGGCCTCTCCTACTCCGCTTACGCGCGGCAGGGATTCTGGCAGTTGCTCCTGGCCACCCTTCTCACGCTGCTCGTCATCGTGTTCGCACTGCGGTGGGCCCCGCGGGACGGCGCGAAGGACCGCACGCTGGTGCGTGCGGTGCTCGGTTCGCTCTGCGTACTGACGCTCGTCGTGGTGGCGTCCGCGGTGCGCCGTATGGACATGTACGTGGAGGGGTACGGGCTGACCAGGCTCAGGATTTCGGTCGTCGCCGTGGAACTGTGGCTCGGGGTGATCATCCTGTTGATCATTGCTGCCGGGATCTGGGGCGCGCGATGGTTGCCGCGCGCCGTCGCCGCGAGCGCCGCGGCGGGCGTACTCGCCTTCGGTCTGTTGTCGCCCGACGCGGTGATCGCCGAGCGCAACGTGCAGCGGTACGAGGACACCGGCAAGTTCGACCTCGACTACGCGCGGCAGCTGTCCGCGGACGCGGTGCCCGCCCTGGACAAGCTGCCGGAGCCGCAGCGCTCGTGCGCGATCAGGGACATAGCCGACGGTCTCGACGGCGACAGGGAGCCCTGGTACGCGACGAGCCTGGGGGAGAGCCGCGCCCGACGGATCATCGAGGCCCGGCCACCCACCCTGGACGTAGGGGTGTGCGCCAGGACGAGCACCGACAGTCCGTACACCCCGTACCCCTGACATAGCTCATATCTCTGACATGGGGGCAGCGGTTCGGTCAGCCACCCCCTGGGCCGGCCGCGCTCGCCGTGCCGGAGAGTGCTTCCAGGTCGCTCTTGCGTACGCGGATCACCAACGCGGCGGTGGCGAGGGCGAGCAGGGCCATGGCCACCGCCGGGAGGAAGGCGGTCGAAATGCCCTCCGACAACACCTCGTGGCCCCAAGGCGCGGGGAGTTCGTGGGTCTTGGCGAATTCGGCCTTCTGTTCGGGGGTGGCGTGCGCCATAAAGTCCGGCATCTGTTCCTTCGCCTCGTCCCGGCTCGCCGTGCCGAAGACCGTGGTGAGGATGGAGAGGCCGAGCGAGCCACCCACCTGCTGGGTCGCGTTGAGCAGGCCGGACGCCGCGCCCGCCTCGTGCAGGCCGACTCCGGAGACCGCCGTCAGCGTCAGCGTCACGAAGTTCAGGCCCATGCCGAAGCCGAACAGCAGCATCGGCCCCAGTACTCCACCGACGTACGAACTGTCCGGGCTGATCAGTGACTGCCAGCCGAGGCCCGCGGCGACGATGATCGAACCCGTCACCATGAACGGCTTCGGGCCAAGCACGGGAAGGAACTTCTGCGAGAGCCCCGCACCGATCGCGATCACGACAGTGACCGGGAGGAAGGCGAGGCCTGCCTCGATCGGGGTGTAGTTCAGCACGTTCTGTACGAACAGGACGATGAAGAAGAACATGCCGAACATCGCGGCAGCCAGGCTGAGCATGATCACATAGGTGCCCGAGCGGTTGCGGTCGGCGAACATCCGCAGCGGAGTGATCGGCTCCTTCGCGCGGCTCTCGATCAGCGCGAAGGCGAGAAGCAGCACGACCGCCGCCGCGAACGACCCCAGGGTCAGGCTGTCGCGCCAGCCTTCCTCGGACGCCCGGATGAACCCGAAGACCAGGGAGGTCATGCCCGCCGTCGACGTGAGCGCGCCCAGGAGGTCGAAGCGGCCGGGGTGACGCTCGGATTCGTTGATGTAGAGCGGAGTGAGGACGGCGATGAGAATACCGATGGGTACGTTCACGAACAGCACCCAGCGCCAGTCCAGCCACTCGGTGAGCATGCCGCCGGCCAGGAGCCCGATGGCGCCACCGCCCGCGGAGACCGCGGCGAAGACGCCGAACGCGCGGTTCCGCTCCGGACCTTCGGGGAAAGTCGTCGTGATGAGTGCCAGCGAGGTGGGCGACGCGATCGCGCCCCCGACGCCCTGGAGGGCGCGCGCGGCCAGCAGTTGCCAGGGCTCCTGGGCGAATCCGCCGAGGAGCGAGGCGAGCGTGAAGAGGAGGATGCCGCTCATGAAGACGCGGCGACGTCCGAGAATGTCCCCGGCCCGGCCGCCGAGCAGCAGCAGTCCGCCGAAGGTGAGGGTGTACGCGCTGACGACCCAAGTGAGGTCGGTCGTCGAGAAATTGAGCGCGCCCTGAATGTGGGGCAGCGCGATATTCACAATCGTCGCATCCAGGACCACCATGAGCTGGCAGGCCGCGATGACGGTGAGCGCGATGCCGGGATGTCCCTGCCGGCGTGCTGCTCCAGGCTTTCGATCTTGCGTTAGTTGAGAGGCAGTCACCATGATCCCCCGCAAGTGCCTTAGTGAACGGTCCCGTTCACTGTTAAGGAAGACGGTAGTGACTCCCCTTCAGTGAACGCAAGCGTTCACTGAAGCACTCGATTGTTTGTTCGCTCGACGGAGAGATAGTGATGGTTACTTCGCGCTGGTCGGCCGTTCCCGCTCGGACGGTTGCCCCGCGGCGGCGCGGGCCTGTGCTCGAGCGGGCGATCCTCGACGCCGCTCTGGAGCAGCTCAGTACGGTCGGCTGGAGCGGGCTGACCATGGAGGGCGTGGCCGCGGGCGCGCAGACGGGGAAGGCCGCCGTCTACCGCCGCTGGCCGTCCAAGGAAGACCTCGTCGTGCACGCGCTCCGGGCCGGGCTGCCGCGAATCGACAGCACGCCGGACCTCGGAGGGGTCAGGGAGGAGCTTCTCGAGCTGTGCAAACAGATTCGGGAGGCGATGTTCTCGCGCCCTGGATTCGCCCTGCGCGCGGTACTTCACGAATGCGACAAGGCAACGGCCGAACGCTTCCATGAAGTGATCTTCGAAGGTGTTGTGGAGCCGAGTGTCAAGCTGATCAAGGAGGTCGTACGTCGGGGAATCGCTCGCGGAGAAGTACGTTCCGGAGGGACGGACGACTATGTCTGCGACGTTATTCCGGCCATGTTGATGTATCGCACCAAGGTGTGCGGGAGCGAATGGCGGGATGAGGAATTCGAGGCTCTGATCGATCGGGTCATGGTGCCGTTGCTGCGTCGGTGACGGGCGGCGCGGAGGGGGAGACGGAGGGGGAGCAGGGGGGCTCGGGGTGGGCGGAGCGAAGGCTCCGGATGGGTGGAGCGGGGGCTCGGGAGGGCCTGGGCCGACCTGGGTGTCGAAGGGGGTCTCGGGCGGCGTAGGCTATTGGCGCCATGCCGTACGAAGCACCCACCCACACCGTCGAGCGCTCCTTGCGCGCCACCACCGGAGCGAAGATCGTCGCCGGTGTCGACGAGGTCGGGCGCGGCGCGTGGGCCGGCCCTGTCACCGTCTGCGCGGCGGTCACGGGCCTGCGGCGGCCGCCCGAAGGGCTCACCGATTCCAAGCTGATCAGCCCCAAGCGGCGCACCGCGCTCGCGCAGGAGCTGGAGAGCTGGGTGACGGCGCACGCCCTCGGGCACGCCTCGCACGAGGAGATCGACGAACTGGGGATGACGGCCGCGCTGCGGCTCGCCGCGGTGCGCGCCCTGGAGGGTCTGCCGGTCCGCCCGGACGCGGTCATCCTCGACGGCAAGCACAACTACCTCGGCACGCCCTGGCAGGTTCGTACGGTGATCAAGGGCGACCAGTCCTGTGTGGCCGTCGCCGCCGCTTCGGTGATCGCCAAAGTCCGGCGCGACAAAATGATGGCCGAACTGGGCATCGAACATGCAGACTTTGGTTTTGCGGCCAACGCCGGCTATCCGTCGCCGGTGCACAAGGCCGCGCTGGCGGAGCGGGGGCCCACCCCGTACCACCGGCTTTCGTGGGCGTATCTTGATGCGCTGCCCCAGTGGCGGCACCTCAAGAAGGCCCGCAGCTGGGCGGACGGAAACGTTCGGGAAATCGAGGGTCAGCTCGGCTTCGAGTTCTGAGCCTTTTCCGGCGCTTCCGATCGCACTCATGTGCCACCCGCCGACGCGAGTCGCATCGGCGTTTGATAGACAACACTTCATGCCTCTCATTCCCGAGGAGCCTCAGATTCACGAGAGTGCCCAGGGTCCCCGCGCCACGCCGGCCAGCGGCCGCACCGCGCCGACCCCCCGCCCCGTACCCGGTCCGCGTCCCGCGGCCCCGCCGCGCCCCGGCCGTCCGGGTCCCGCCCGGCCGATGCCGCCCGCGCAGCGCACGCCGCGTGACACGGCCGTCAAGCCCGGGCCTTCCGCCCCGGCTGCTTCCGGTCCCTCCGCGGCCTCGGTTCCGCAGATCCAGTTGATCCCGGCCTCGGCCGAGGGCGCGCTGGACGCGGCCGAGGAAGCCGTCGACCTGCTTCTGGACTCCGGGCGCGCGCCCGGGGACGTCCTGGTGATCACCACAGGCGATCCGCACCCGTGGGCCACGCATGAGCTGTCCTTCGGCGAGGCCGCCTACTGGGCCCAGCACGACGCGGGCGACGACGTCTTCTACGCCGACGCCTCCGCGCTGACCCGTGCGGCGTCCCGGCCCGTGGTCGTCGTCGCCATCAACGGCGGCAGCGAGGAGACCTCGGTCGCCGCGCTCCCCACGGCCCTCGCCCGGGCAGGCACCCTGCTGATCGTGTGCGGTGACCCGCAGCGGATCAACTCGATGCTGGGCGCGAGCGTCTGACGCGTTGCGTCCGGCGTCTGCGTCCGGTGGCCAACGCTTGTGGCTGACGGCTGTGTTCGGCGCGTGCTTCGATCTTCGGGGCCCGCGTCTGGGCCCGGTGCCCGTGCCTGGCGTGTGACGTCCGGCATCGGCATCTGGCGTCCGGACCCGAGGTCTGGGTCCGGCGCCCGCGCTTCCAGCGTCTGGCGTCGACGCGGGGCGTGCGGCGTGCCTGTCTCCGAGGGCTTCGTCTCCTAGGGGAGCCGGGAGGGAGACGGCTGCGGCGTCTGAGCCTCGGGCGCCGCGTCGAAGCCCCGTGCTGCGGGTTGTTGCTGCCTGCAAGGGCCCGTGTGACGTGCGGCGATGCTTCGGCGCCGGATAGCACTGGGTAGCGCGCGCTGGGTGGCGAGTCAGCGTGCTGCCGCGCGGCTGAGCACGTCCGAGGCGGCGCCTCCAGTACGAGGCGCCGGCGGATCGGCCCCGGTGAAGGCCTCCGGCGGCGAACCGGCGCTCGGTCGGCGACCGCCGCGCCCCTCACCCAGCACCTGCCAGCCGTCCCGTGTCAGCGTGATGTACGCACCGCAGCGCAGCCCGTGCAAGGTGCAGGCATCCCGCAGGCCCCACATCCAGGCGCCGTCCTCCTGCGTCCAACGCGCGTCACCGTCACGGCAGTAGAGCAGCACGGCGGTGCGCACCGGGGTGCGTCGCCGCAGATCGTGCGGGATGACCCGGCGCAACTGCGCGAGCAGCGCGTTGCGAAAGATCCAGCCGTCCGTCACGGTCGCGCGTCGGCTGAACGACGCGCTGGCCCGGAGCCGTTCGTCCGGATCCAGCACCGCCACGACGGCCGTCGCGGGCGTCGGCTGATGCCGGGCGTGCAAGCCGCTGACGATCTCACGCGGATTGCGCAGCAGAGGGATTCCCGCGGCTGACCACTCCGCGGGCTCGAGCATCCGGGCCAGTCGGTGGGCGGAATCGGCGGACATCTCGGTCGGCGTCGAGGACTCCGGCAGCGACGCCGCGTCGGACGGAGCGAATCCGAAGGTCACGGTTCTCCCTTCGGCTACGCGCCCCCTACTGAGGGCGGGGTCGGACTGGGGGAGCGCACCGCGGCACAGCCCTACTGGGCCACGGGAACCGCGCGGGGAGCAACTCCAATTCTTCCCGTCGCAATGGCTTGCGGCAACGAGCAATTGGAGCTGCACGCCGGTATCGGATGATGCGCCTTGTATATCCCTGCCCAACTCGTCGCCCCTCGACGCTCACCTCATCCCTGCACCGCCAGGACCAGCGGCAACACCCCCTTGGCTCCGGCCCGCCGGAGCATGCGCGCGGCCACCGCGAGAGTCCAACCGCTGTCGCTCAGGTCGTCCACGAGGAACACGGGGCCGTCTGCCTCCTGGAGCGCGGATGCGAGCGCGGGAGGCACCGTCAGGGCACCGTCCAGAGCGCGCAGACGCTGAGCACTGTTGCTCCTCGGGACCCGGCCGGCGTCGGCCCCGGGGGCGTACTCGATGGTGCCGAGCAGGGGGAGCCGGCCGACCTCGGCGATCCGGGCGCCGAGCGACTGGATCAGCTGGGGCCGAGTGTGTGAGGCCATGGTCACCACGCCGACCGGCCGGGGCTGCGCGTCGCCCCCGCCCGAGGCCCAGCCGCCGGGCCCCTTCGCCCAGTCCGCGAGCACATCGACCACGGCCTTGGCCACGTCGTCGGGTACCGGCCCGTCCGGTGCCTGCGGGGCGAGCATGGGGCGCAGACGGTTGCCCCAGCCGATGTCGGAGAGCCGCCCCAAGGCACGGCCGGGGGCGGCCTGCTCGCCTGCCGGGATACGTCCCTTGAGCTCCACTCCGACCGCGGCCAGGCCGGTGGGCCACATCTTCCGGGGCTCGACGTCGACGCCCGCCCGCCCGAGCTCGCCCCGTGCCGAGTCAAGCGCCGCCGGGGACACCGCGTCACCGAATCGCGCGCCCGCGCAGTTGTCACAACGCCCGCAGGGGGCCGCGCCCTCGTCGTCCAGCTGGCGCCGCAAGAACTCCATGCGGCAGCCGGACGCCGACGCGTACTCGCGCATCGCCTGCTGCTCTGTCTGCCGCTGCTTGGCGACCCAGGCGTAGCGCTCCGTGTCGTACGCCCAGGGCTGGCCGGTGGAGATCCAGCCGCCCTTGACGCGCCGGACGGCGCCGTCCACGTCGAGCACCTTGAGCATCGTCTCGAGCCGTGAGCGGCGGAGCTCGACCAGAGGCTCGAGGGCGGGCAGCGACAGGGGCTTGCCCGCTTGGGCCAGGACGTCGAGGGTGCGGCGCACCTGCTCCTCGGGGGGGAAGGCGAGCGAGGCGAAGTAATTCCAGATCGCCTCGTCCTCCTTGCCCGGCAGGAGCAGCACCTCGGCGTGGTCGACGCCGCGGCCCGCGCGCCCCACCTGCTGGTAGTAGGCGATCGGCGAAGAAGGGGAGCCGAGGTGGACCACGAACCCCAGGTCGGGCTTGTCGAAGCCCATGCCGAGGGCGGAAGTGGCGATCAGCGCCTTCACGCGGTTGGCGAGCAGGTCTTCCTCCGCCTGCTGGCGGTCGGCGTTCTCGGTCTTGCCCGTGTACGAGGCCACGGTGTGCCCGCACTGTCGCAGATAGGCGGTCACTTCCTCGGCGGCGGCGACCGTGAGGGTATAGATGATCCCGGAACCCGGCAGGTCATCGAGGTGGTCGGCCAGCCAGGCCAGGCGGTGTGCGGCGTTCGGCAGCTGGAGCACGCTCAGGCTCAGGCTCTCCCGGTCCAGAGGGCCACGCAGCACGAGCGCGTCCGAGCCGCCCCCGGTGCCGAGTTGCTCGGCGACATCGGCGGTCACGCGCGCGTTGGCGGTCGCCGTGGTGGCCAGGACCGGCACGTCGGGCGGGAGGTCGGCGAGCATGGTGCGCAGCCTGCGGTAGTCGGGGCGGAAGTCGTGGCCCCAGTCGGAGATGCAGTGCGCCTCGTCGACCACGAGCAGGCCGGTGGCCGCGGCGAGCTTGGGCAGGACCTGGTCGCGGAAGTCCGGGTTGTTGAGCCGCTCCGGGCTCACCAGCAGCACGTCGACGTCGCCCGCGGCCACCTCGGCCTGGACGGTTTCCCACTCCTCGGTGTTGGAGGAGTTGATCGTGCGGGCGCGGATGCCGGCTCGCGCGGCCGACTCGACCTGGTTGCGCATGAGGGCGAGCAGGGGCGAGACGATCACGGTGGGACCGCTGCCGCGCTCGCGCAGCAGGGCCGTCGCGACGAAATACACCGCGGACTTGCCCCAGCCCGTGCGCTGCACGACCAACGCCCGGCGCTTGTCGGCGACGAGCGCCTCGATCGCGCGCCACTGATCCTCGCGCAGGCGGGCGCCGCCCGACGAGGGCGCCCCACCGGATTCGGGGGAGGGGCCGCCGACGAGGCGGGCGAGGACGGCGTCGGCCGCCGTGCGCAGATCTTCGTTGCTCATGCCCCCATGCAACCCGATGGGTCGGACATTAGGCGAACGAGCCCGCGAGGCTGTGGATAAGTTTTGGCGTGCCCGTGATCGAGGTTATCCACAGGGTCAACCGGAACCTTGTGATCCGGGGCACAGTCGGCGCATGACGAATCACAGCGAAGCAATCGGCCCGATCGACCCGAGCGACCCGGCGTCCGTGCCCGCCGACCTGAGCGGCCCGGCTGCCATCCCCGACCTCCCCGCTATCCCCGCCGACCCGGCCGCCAGCCCCGCCAGCCCCGCCAGTCCTCCCCACCCTGCCCGCCCCGCCGATCCGAGCGAGCCAACTGGCTCCGCCGACCAGGTCGCCCCCAGCGACACTGCGCACCCCAGCGCCCGCGACGGCTCCGCGATCACCCCCGACAGCACCCTCGAAACAGGCGACGAGCTACCCAGCGGCGATCCCTTCGAGGAGCCGCTGGTCACCCTGCGCACCCCTGCCGAACTGGCGGACGCCTTGCCGTACTTGCTCGGGTTCAAGCCCGAGAACAGCATCGTGCTCATGGCTCTGCACGGCGAGCGGGGCCGACTGGGCGGACGCGTGCGCCTGGGCATTCCCGAGCGGACGACGGACTGGCCACCCGTCGCGGAGCAGCTGGCCAGGTGCCTGGTGGGCGGCTGTGAGCGGAGGGGAGACCGCCCCGACGGCATCGTCGCCTTCCTCTGCCAGGAGCCCGGCGAAGCGGAGTCCGGGCAGCAGGTCGCAGAGCGTCTGCGGCCGCTGGCGCAGAGGGTGCGCACGGCGTGCGGCGCCCTCGACGTCCCGGTGTTCGAAGTCGTATGCATCTCGGACCACCGCTTCTGGACCTACTGCTGCCCGGACACCCGGTGCTGCCCACCGGAAGGCACCCCTCTGATCAGGCCCGGCACCTCGGTCCTGGCCGCCGCCGCGACCTACATGGGAGTCCAAGCGGCCGCCACCCAGGGAGAGATCAGGGCGCGGCTCACCCCATGGGAGACCGCGGCGGCGATCGAACAGGAGCGAGCGCTGGACGCCGCAGGACTCGCGCTCATCCCCAGGATGCTGAACGAGGAGAATGTCGCCGCCACTGAAACGCTTGACCTGGCGCGTCGGATCATGGCCCGCCTGGCTGCCGCACCCCCTGTTTCCGGCACTCTCGAGGCGGACAACAGGGACGACGAACTGATCGCACACGACGAAGCGGCCGCGCTGATCCTCGGCCTCCAGGTCCGGACGACACGCGATCGCGCGGCGGAGTGGATGGAGGGCGACGAGGCGCCCCCTGCCCTGCGCCTGTGGCGGGCGCTGTCCCGCCGCTGCGTCGGCGCGTACGACGAGCATGCGGCGGCACCCCTGTCCCTCGCAGGCTGGGTCGCCTGGTCCCTCGGTGACATCGCGGAAGGACAGGAAGCCCTGGACATGGCGTTGCGTGCCGACTGCGAGTACACCTTCGCCCTGCTCCTGCACCACGCGTGCAACGAAGGCATGGATCCGGAGTCGATTCGTCGCTGCCTGCGCAGGAGGCAGGACGTCCGTGAGGACCCTGACGGGAGTGGGTCCCGCGCATCGCTGGACGGCTCACCCGAACCCACGGGTACCGAGCGGTTGTTGGAGGCGGACACCTCGGCGGCGCTGGAAGGCACTCCCCGGCTGCGACGGCGGCGCCTGCCCCGTTCACCGGGAAGCAGCGGCTCCCGAAGCTCCGACGTTCCCCGCGCCTCAGCCGGGCCCAGCGGCACCGGAAGCTCAGGTGGACCCGCCGGCACCCACGTCTCGGGCGGTCCCGGCACGGGCCCGCGGAACCGGCGGCGCACCGTCAGGCGCGGCGCGAGGCACGGCCGATGAGCTCACCCGCCCGTTGGTGGGCCAGGTGCGCGGCGCGGATGCGGACGGGATTGGCGTCCATAGGAAGTTGGCTCCATGTGGTCGGCTTCCTGGGGCGGGGGCGTGACTTGGGGCGGGGCGGGCCCGTTCACCTGAGTGGCGGTATCTGTGGCCGGGTCGCGTTGCTGTACCGCCGCCGACCTTTCGTAGCGCAGACAACGCCGAAGAAGCCGCCCCATGTCCCTTTCCGCTCCGTCTCCCGCGTCCGACAGAGAGGGGCCCCGGCGGGCCGTGCCGGGCCCGGGGTTCCGGCCTGGTGCACCTCACCCGTCCGGCGCGCCAACACCGGCGTCGCGCCGTCCCGTAGAGCTTCCGCCCGCGCACACGGCCTTGATCTGCGTGGCACTGCCCGCCTTCGCGATCTCCACGGATCAAGGACAGCTGACCGGTCGGGGACTGGAGGGGTTCTACCGCGCGGGACGCCGGATCCTCTCCCGCTGCCAGGTGCGCGTGGCCGGCCGGGAGCCGGTCGCCGTACAGGCCCGCATGCTCTCGGCGGACAGCGCCCGCTTCGTGGCGACCCTGCGGCTGTCGACCGGCGGTGGCCCCGACCCGGAGATCGTCGTCGAGCGGATCCGATACGCGGACGGTACGGAACGGATCACGTTGCACAGCGCGGCCGTGCGCCCCCTGCGGCTGCCCGTCGAGGTCTCGCTCGGCACGGATCTCGCCGAGGTGGGGCTCGTCGCGTCCGGCGGCGCCGGGCCCGAACTGCCCGCCAGCGTCCACGACTCCGGCATGCGGTGGTCCACTGCCACGGCCCACTGCACGGTCACGGCCGACCCCGTGCCCGCCGACGCCCTGGCCTCCGCCGGGTTGCTGCGCTGGGAGGTGGACCTGCCGCCGGGTGCCTCCCGCAGCGTGGAATTGCGGGTGAGGCCTGATGGCGCCGGGCCGATCCGCTTGGCGGGGCACGGCGCGATGCGCTCGACCGTCGCCGCACGGGCGGTCGGAGACGATCCCAGGGTCCAGCCGTTGCTCGACCGGTCCGTCGAGGATCTGCACGCGTTGCTGCTGCGGTCCCCCGAGCACCCCACCGACATGTATCCCGCAGCGGGCGCGCCATGGCGCTGCGGACTCGCGCCCGCCGAGGCCTTGGCTGCCGCCCGTATGGCGCTGCCGCTGGGCACACGGCTCGCCGCCGGGACCCTGCGCACCCTCGCTCGAAGTCAACTCACGGGATCAGGGCCGCGGTCGGGCATGATCCCGGGGCCGCTGAGGGACGCGGGGCCGCACCTGCCACCCGGCTGTACGGGCACCGAGGCGACCCTGCTCTTCCCGGCTCTCCTCGCCGAGGCGTGGCGGTGGGGGCTTCCCGGGAAGGAAGTGGAGGAGCTGCTGCCCGCGGCGGAGAGGTGCCTGCGCTGGCTCCTCGGGGCGGTCGGCGAGGGCGCTTTCCTGCCGGACGCGCACCCGAGTGGGCTAGCGCGGTGTGAGACGCAGGCCCACGCTCATCGGGCCGCGCTGCTCGGCGCCGACCTGTTCGACGCGTATGGCCTTGAGGGGGCGGTCGGACTGCGGCAGTGGGCCCAGCGACTGCGGACCACGTTTCGGGAGGAGTTCTGGGTGCAGGACCGGGCCGGCGGGCGGCCGGCCGTGGCCCGCCTGCGCGACGGCCGCCTTGTGCCGCACCTCACCGGGGGAGCGGCACACCTCCTGGACACCGGCCTGCTCGGGGCGGGGGCGCTCGCCCCGGGCCTGCTCGACAGGGTGCAGACGGAACAACTCGCCCGGCTCTTCGGCGGGCCCGCCATGGACTCCGGCTGGGGGCTGCGCAGCCTGGGTGCCAAGGAGGCCGCGTACAACCCGTTCGGACACCGCGGCGGAGCGGTCCGCGTTCAGGAGACGGCGGTCGCCGTGACGGGTCTCGCGGCGGCGGGATACGACAAGGAGGCGAGCTCGCTGCTGCGAGGCATGCTGTCGGCGGCCGAAAGTTTCGGCCACCGGCTGCCCGAGATGTACGCGGGCGAGCAGCGCACCGAGGGCAGCGCCCCTCTGCCGCACCCGGCGGCCTGCCGTCCGGCGGCGGCCGCCGCGGCCGCAGGGGCGCATGTCCTTGCGGCGCTGGCAGGGATCCGCCCCGACGCGCCGGCGGGGACGGTGACGCTGAAGCCGGTTCGCAGCGCCCCGCTGGGGGAGCTGGGACTGACGGCGCTGAGCGTCGCGGGCGCACCGTTCTCCGTGCGAGTGAGCCGGCTCGGCCTCGCCATGGTCGAGGAAGCGGCCGACGGACTGCAGTTGGGGGTGTGAGCCAGACCGAGAGTCATGGGTGACGGAGAGAAGCAGACCGGAAGCCATCGACGAAGGAGGTGTTTATCGTCAGGCAGACGACTATGATCGCGGGCATGTCCCCCTACGACCCGTCGGCCTTCCCGCCCTTCGCCGTCACTGTCGACCTGGTCGTGCTGACCGTGCGCCGTCACGCGCTCTGCGCGCTGGCCGTGCGGCGAGGTGAGCAGCCGTTCCAGGGGCGTTGGGCGCTGCCCGGAGGATTCGTACGTCCGGACGAGGATCTCTCGGCCGCGGCCGCGCGTGAACTCGTCGAGGAGACGGGTCTGTGCGCCCACGACCCCGACACTCCGGCGCAGGCCAACGGAGCGCATCTCGAACAGCTCGCCACGTACGGCGACCCCAAGCGGGACCCGCGGATGCGGGTGGTCAGCGTCGCGCACCTCGCGCTCGCGCCCGACCTGCCCGCGCCCCGGGCGGGCGGCGACGCGCACAGCGCGCGCTGGGCGCCGGTGGAGACCTTGCTCAACCAGGCGGCCTTCGGCCGCGACGGCGAACCGGCCGCGCCGCTCGCCTTCGATCACGCGCAGATCCTTGCGGACGGGGTGGAGCGCGCCCGCTCCAAGATCGAGTACTCGTCGCTGGCCACGGCCTTCTGCCCGCCGGAGTTCACCGTCGGCGAGCTGCGTCGTGTGTACGAGGCGGTGTGGGGTGTCGTCCTGGACCCGCGCAACTTCCACCGCAAGGTGACCGGCACCCCGGGCTTCCTCGTGCCCACAGGCGGCACGACGACACGGCAGGGCGGTCGGCCCGCTCAGCTCTTCCGGGCGGGCGGGGCGACGCTGCTCAACCCGCCGATGCTGCGCCCCGAGGTCTGAGCGCCCACGCTCATCGACAGCGTCTGCCTCGCCCTTCCCCGCCGCCGTTTCCCGTGTCGCTCGTCTGTCGGTGGACACCAGAGGCCCACCTCCTGCCCGAAAAGCCAGAAATATCGCGTTATCTTGCTGCGGTACCCACGGGGTTCGCCCGTCTCCGATCCGGCGGGCGGGCCCCGGCCGCCGAGCGGTCGCACATCCTGCGAGAGAAGCGATGATCCAGGCCATCGGACTGACCAGCAATCCCCGCCAGGAGCTCCCGCCCGCCGTCGACGACGTGTCCTTCGAGGCGAGAGCCGGCCGTGTCACGGCGCTGCTCGGCGCCGAGGCCGCCGGTAAGACCACGACGCTGCGGCTCATGCTCGAACTCCAACAGGGCCGCGGCATCACGTACTTCAGAGGCCGGCCCCTGCATCGCATCGCCCACCCGTCGCGCGAGGTGGGCGTCCTCCTGGGCGACGTCCCGGGGCACCCGGCGCGCTCGGTCCGTGGACACCTGCGCATGCTGTGCGCGGCCGCCGGAGTGCCCGTACAGCGCGCCGACGACGTCCTTGAGGTCGTGGGCCTCGTCAGCCTCCGGGATGAGCGGCTCGGCACCCTCTCGCGAGGCATGGACCGCCGTCTCGGGCTGGCCTGCGCGTTGCTCGCCGATCCGCACACGCTCGTCCTGGACGGCCCGGCCGACGGCCTCTCCGCCCGGGAGGGCGCCTGGCTGCACGAGATCCTGCGCGTCCACGCGAGCCAGGGCGGCACGGTCCTGTTCACCACGGCCGACCCCAGGGAGGCGGCTCGTGCCGCCGACCGCGTCGTCACGCTGGAGGCGGGGCGGCTCGTCGCCGACCAGGAGGCCGCGGACTTCGCGCGGACCCGCCTCCGCCCCCGCGTCGCCGTGCTGAGCCCCCACGCGGCCCGCCTGGGGGCGCTCCTCGCCAAGGAGGCCCGCGCGGGGCATCGCTCCATCGAGGTGGTCAAGGAGGGCGGCAACAGGCTCTCCGTGTACGGCAGCACGTGCGCCGATGTGGGGGAGACCGCGTACCGGTACGGCATCCTCGTCCACCAACTCGCCGACGAGGTCGGTGACGCGGGGCCTTCAGGAGCCGGGGCGGGGCCTTCAGGCGCCCGAGAGCCATTGAGGCAGCCCGTAGCGCCCACCGCGGCCGAAGAAGGCCCAGAAGGCAAAGAAGTCTCCGCCGGAAACGAAGAAGGCTCCGTCGAAGAGGAAACGGAACTCCTCCCCGCGCCCGCCCGTCCTCCCGCCCCCCAGGGCCCCCTCTCCCTCCTGCCGCCGCCCATCACCGTCCGCCCCGGGCGCAGCCCCCTGCGCCCCCTGCGGTACGAGCTGCGGCGTCTGGCGGGTGTGGCGACCGGCTATCTCACCTTGGCCGCCGTGCTCGCTGCCTCCGCCCTGATCTGCGTCTTCCTTGCCAGAACCGGGCACACACCGCAGCCGCGCCTGCTCGCCGCCTGGCCGCTGGAACTTCCCTTGCCGCCCGCGGCCCTTGGCGCAGGGCTGCTCGGGGCCCTCGCCTTCGGGGACGAATTCCGCCACCCCGCCCTCGCCGCGGACCGGGGGACCGTCCCGCGCCGCTTGGGGCTCCTCGTCGCCAAACTGCTCGTCGCCGCCGCCGCGGCGCTGCTGCTGGGCGTGCTCACGGTGGGGGCCGACGCCTCGCTGCTTCACCTTGTATACGGAGACGAGCTCATCAGGGTTCCCGGTGACTGGCTTTCGCTGAGCGTGAGTTGGGCGGCCCTGGTGACGGCGTGCGCCTGGGCGGGGGTGCTGGCCGCCGGTGTCTTCCGGTCCACGACCGCGGGGCTGGCCGCGGTCGTGGCGGTGCCGATCGTCGTCGTACCTCTCGTACAAAAGGCCGTCGAGGGACCAGCTGTGCGATCGGCGGCCGGGCTTCCGGGGCGGCTGCGGGACCTCGCGCTGATGCAGTGGCCGTTCGGGGCGGAGCGGTATGTGGCGGGCGGAGTGCGCATGATCGCCCAACCCGTGGGTGGTGCACTGATGTTGTCACTGACCGCTCTGCTCTGCGCATATGTGCTCACGACGGTGCGTGGCAGAGTCCGATGACGACCGTCCGCCGCCTTCCGTTCCGGGGCTGTGCGCAACTCCCCGGACGACGCTCATTTCTTTCCGATAAGGCGTCAATTGCGGCGGGGTAAGCGATCACCCTTTCGTGTGCTTTTCACCAAAGACCTCAAGGGAGTTGGGGGCCACGCCGACAACTGATCCGTGAGTACCCTTGCGCACACCATGATGACCACCGCCCGCTCCGCCGACTCCGGTCTCGCCGGCCCGGGCGACCTCGACCGATACCCCTTCGCCGAGCCCTCGGGCGCCGGTGACCGGGTCGTCGCCCCCGTGTGGGACGGCGCCGAACACGACCTGGGGCGTGTGAGCCGGCGCGCGTCCGGAAGCCGCGGCCGCGGGCTGCACGGCCAACTCGTCCAGCAGCTCGGTCAGATGATCGTCTCCGGCGACCTGGGCGCCGACCGCCCGCTCGTCCCCGAGGAGATCGGCCAGCGTTTCGAGGTCTCCCGCACCGTCGTCCGTGAGTCGCTGCGCGTGCTGGAGGCCAAGGGTCTGGTCAGCGCCAGGCCCAATGTCGGCACGCGCGTGCGTCCCGTCAGCGACTGGAACCTGCTCGACCCGGACATCATCGAGTGGCGGGCCTACGGGCCACAGCGCGACGACCAGCGCCGCGAGCTCGGCGAGCTGCGCTGGATGATCGAGCCGCTCGCCGCCCGCCTCGCCGCCGGCCATGGCCGGGAAGAAGTGCAGCAGCGCCTCGCCGACATGGTCGAGATCATGGGGCACGCGCTGAGCCAGGGTGACTCGATCACCTTCTCCCGCGCCGACGCGGAGTTCCACTCGATGCTCATCCAGGTCGCGGGCAACCGCATGCTGGAGCACCTCTCCGGCATCGTCTCCGCCGCCTTGCAGGTCTCCGGAGGCCCGGTTACCGGCTGTGACCGCCCCAGCGAGGCCTCGCTCGTGCACCACTCGCGCGTGGTCGACGCCCTCGCGGCGGGCGACGGGGCCGGCGCCGAGGCCGCCATGCGGCAGCTGCTCACCGTCCACCCGGAGGTGGAGCGGGTCGTACCCGCCCCTCGCGAGCACTGACCGCGCGCAGCCGCCCGCTGTGTGCGTGCCCCACGGCAGGCTTCTCGTCGCCTCCCCCGTCGACGACGGCCCCCGCTGCCGCGCCAGGCGTCGCCGGATCTCCGCGGGCTCCTCAGGAGCCCGGTGGGGTCCGGCGACGCGATGGTGAGGATTGCGTCGCGGGCCATCGGGGGATCATTCGTGCATGCGTATAGGTGGCTTCTGGCCGTATCTGGATGCTTTTGAGCGCTTACGAGGTGTGACTCGGGCCACGTAGATTGGGCGTAACGCTCCAAGGAACAGCGCGATGACCTAAGAGGTGATAGCCGAGGAGGGAATACAGCCGTCGTTCGCGACGCTGTGTAGCTCCCCGGCCCCCGCCCGCGCCGTCGGCCCGAATCCCTAGCCGCCGGTCGTCGGCTCCGGTCCACAATGGACGGGGCCGGAAGCCGTTTTCCAACGTTCCGAGAGGTTGTTCGTGTCGGCCAGCACATCCCGTACGCTCCCGCCGGAGATCGCCGAATCCGTCTCTGTCATGGCGCTCATCGAGCGGGGAAAGGCTGATGGGCAGATCGCCGGCGATGACGTGCGTCGTGCCTTCGAAGCTGACCAGATTCCGGCCACTCAGTGGAAGAACGTTCTGCGCAGCCTCAACCAGATCCTCGAGGAAGAGGGTGTGACGCTGATGGTCAGTGCCGCGGAGCCCAAGCGCCCCCGCAAGAGCGTCGCAGCGAAGAGCCCGGCCAAGCGCACCGCGACCAGGACGGTCGCGGCGAAGACCGCCACGGCGAAGCCCACCGCCACCGCCGCCACTGAGGCGCCGACCGCGGATGGTGCCGCTGAGGACGCGCCCGCGAAGAAGGTCGCTGCCAAGAAGACGACGGCCAAGAAGGCCGTCGCCAAGAAGACCGTCGCCAAGAAGGCGACGGCCAAGAAGTCCACCTCCAAGAAGGACGCCGACGAGCTCCTGGATGACGAGGCCACCGAGGAGGCACCCGCCGCCGGCAAGCCCGGCGAGGGCGAGCCCGCCGAGGAGGGCGCCCAGGGCTTCGTGCTCTCGGACGAGGACGAGGACGACGCGCCGGCCCAGCAGGTCGCCGCGGCCGGTGCCACCGCCGACCCCGTCAAGGACTACCTGAAGCAGATCGGCAAGGTCCCCCTCCTCAACGCCGAGCAGGAGGTCGAGCTCGCCAAGCGCATCGAGGCCGGCCTGTTCGCCGAGGACAAGCTCGCCAACGCCGACAAGCTCGCTCCGAAGCTCAAGCGCGAGCTGGAGATCATCGCCGAGGACGGCCGCCGCGCGAAGAACCACCTCCTGGAGGCCAACCTCCGCCTGGTGGTCTCCCTGGCCAAGCGCTACACCGGCCGCGGCATGCTCTTCCTGGACCTCATCCAGGAGGGCAACCTCGGTCTGATCCGCGCGGTCGAGAAGTTCGACTACACCAAGGGCTACAAGTTCTCCACGTACGCCACCTGGTGGATCCGTCAGGCGATCACCCGCGCCATGGCCGACCAGGCCCGCACCATCCGTATCCCGGTGCACATGGTCGAGGTCATCAACAAGCTGGCCCGTGTCCAGCGCCAGATGCTCCAGGACCTGGGCCGCGAGCCCACTCCGGAGGAGCTGGCCAAGGAACTCGACATGACCCCGGAGAAGGTCATCGAGGTCCAGAAGTACGGCCGTGAGCCGATCTCCCTGCACACCCCCCTGGGTGAGGACGGCGACAGCGAGTTCGGTGACCTCATCGAGGACTCCGAAGCGGTCGTGCCGGCCGACGCGGTCAGCTTCACGCTGCTCCAGGAGCAGCTGCACTCGGTCCTGGACACCCTGTCCGAGCGTGAGGCGGGCGTGGTCTCCATGCGCTTCGGTCTCACGGACGGCCAGCCCAAGACCCTCGACGAGATCGGCAAGGTCTACGGAGTGACGCGTGAGCGCATCCGCCAGATCGAGTCGAAGACGATGTCGAAGCTGCGTCACCCGTCGCGCTCGCAGGTCCTGCGCGACTACCTCGACTAAGCCCCGACGGCCGGGTCCCGGCAGTCGGCAGAGCGTTCCCGGAAGGCCCGAAGTCCTCGGCATGAGGCTTCGGGCCTTCCGCGCGCGGGTGCGCGGTATGCGGCACTGAATCACTCTGGGGAGGCCATCGCAGCCCAGAGTGAGGAGATCGCATGCGTCGTCCCTTCGCCCGACCGTGGACGGGGGTACTGGCCACGGCGGCCGCTGCCGCCGCCCTGCCGCTGGCTTCCCCGGTGCCCGCGGCGGCCGACAGTGTGATCGTCGGGGGCAGCCCGGTGCAGGTGTCCGAGAGTCCGTGGGTGGTGGCGCTCTCCAGTCGTGACCGGTTCGGGGGTACCCGCTCGGGGCAGTTCTGCGGCGGCGTGGTGACCGGGCGTACGACGGTCCTGACGGCGGCCCACTGCATGAGCGAGGACGTACTCGGCTTGCCGATGAACCGGGTCCAGGACCTGAAGGTCATCGTCGGGCGCGGGGATCTGGGCACCTCCGAGGGCCGAGAGATCCCGGTGCGTGAGGTCAGGATCAACCCGGAGTACGACAGCTACAGCAACTCCGGCGACGTCGCGGCGCTCACCCTGGCCGAGGAGCTCCCCGAGGGTTACGTGCTGCCCATGGCGGGGGAGGGTGACCCCGCGTACAAGGCGGGGACGGAGGCGGCCGTCTACGGCTGGGGGGACACCACGGGGGCGGGCGATTACGCCCGTACGCTCCACGCGGCACGGGTGCGGGTGCTGTCCGATGCCGTGTGCGAGGAGGCGTACCCGGGCAATGCCGACGGCACGTACAGGGCGAAGACCATGCTGTGCGCCGGGGAGATGGAGGGGCGGCGAGACGCCTGTCAGGGGGACAGTGGCGGGCCGCTGGTCGCCCAGGGGCGCCTCATCGGCCTGGTGTCCTGGGGGAGCGGCTGCGGGCGTCCTGGGAGCCCGGGCGTCTATACGCGGATCTCCGAGGTGGCCAAGGTGATGCGGGCCCGCGCCTGAGGCGGGTGCCCGCCCGGCGGCCTTGGCGGCCCAGGAGGGCCCAGAAGGGGCGTGGAGGCCCCTGTGACGAGGACGGGCGGTGGCCCCTGCCGGTTGGCAGGGGCCACCGCCCGTTCACCGGCCTGGTGTGCCGGAGCTGGCTCGTCGTGGATGCGAGGTGTCAGCGGTCCTCTTCGGTGGAGCTCTCCGGAACAGCGGTCAGTCGCTCCGTCTCGTCCTGTATCTCAGCGGCGATCTTCTTGAGTTCCGGCTCGAACTTGCGGCCATGGTGGGCGCAGAAGAGCAGTTCGCCGCCGCTCAGCAGGACGACGCGCAGGTAAGCCTGGGCGCCGCAGCGGTCGCAGCGATCAGCGGCCGTCAGGGGGCTCGCGGGGGTCAGAACAGTAGTCACGTCGCCTCTTCTCTAGCTCGACGAGCTGTCGTACCAGGGTCAACATCCAACCAGGCCGAAAACGTTCCCGCTCGTGGCTTTTCCTCGAAATTTCTTTTTGAGGAGGTTGTCCGTTGCCGGTTGGCGGCGAATGTGCCGTATTGCGTCTCTTACGTGTCTTACGGTTTCGCGCTGGCTGTCAGGTCGGGTCCTCCCGGCTGGCTGCCGGTTGTTCATGAGGACGTGCCCGGAGCCTAAATGGTTCATGCCTCGAAGGGAACGTGACGTGTGCTTCACTCCATCGAGGGATCGAACATGTATGCGAGCCTGAGCTAGTCTGCGTTTGGACGTGGGTGGCGTTACAACGGCTCTACCAGGCCTCGGTACCCTCTGACGGGCAACCGAAGCCGCGTCCTTACCCCAAAGGACTCCCCTTGAAATTCAGCGAGGAGCGAACCGCGTGACCGCCGAGACGTCCGTGCCGTCCACAGCGTTGCTGACCGGAGCAGACCGGGACGGTTCCAACTACACCGCGCGGCACCTGCTCGTCCTGGAGGGGCTTGAGGCCGTCCGCAAGCGTCCGGGCATGTACATCGGGTCGACGGACAGCCGCGGCCTGATGCACTGCCTCTGGGAGATCATCGACAACTCCGTCGACGAGGCCCTGGGCGGGTACTGCGACCACATCGAGGTCATCCTCCACGACGACGCCTCCGTAGAGGTCCGGGACAACGGCCGCGGCATCCCCGTGGACGTCGAGCCCAAGACCGGCCTCTCCGGAGTCGAGGTCGTCATGACCAAGCTCCACGCGGGCGGCAAGTTCGGCGGTGGCTCCTACGCGGCCTCCGGTGGTCTGCACGGCGTGGGCGCCTCCGTGGTGAACGCGCTCTCCGCGCGCCTCGACGTCGAGGTGGACCGCGCCGGGCACACGCACGCGATCAGCTTCCGGCGCGGTGTCCCCGGTGCCTTCGCCAAGATGGGGCCCGAGGCGCCCTTCGACCCGTCGGCGAAGCTCAGCAAGGTCAAGAAGATCCCCAAGAACCGCACCGGCACGCGCGTGCGCTACTGGGCGGACCGGCAGATCTTCCTCAAGGACGCCAAGCTGTCGCTGGAGAACCTCCACCAGCGCGCCCGCCAGACCGCCTTCCTGGTGCCGGGCCTGACCATCGTCGTACGCGACGAATTCGGCCTCGGCGAGGGCGGCTCGAAGGGCGAGGAGTCCTTCCGCTTCGACGGTGGCATCAGCGAGTTCTGCGAGTATCTGGCCCAGGACAAGGCGGTCTGCGACATCCTCCGCTTCTCCGGGCAGGGCTCCTTCAAGGAGACGGTGCCGGTCCTCGACGACCACGGTCAGATGACCCCCACCGAGGTCACCCGTGAGCTCGGAGTGGATGTCGCGCTGCGCTGGGGTACCGGGTACGACACGAACGTCAGGTCCTTCGTCAACATCATCGCCACCCCCAAGGGCGGCACCCATGTGAGCGGTTTCGAGCGCTCGCTGACCAAGACGATGAACGAGGCGCTGCGCAGCCAGAAGGTGCTGCGCGTCGCCGAGGACGACATCGTCAAGGACGACGCCCTGGAAGGCCTCACGGCGGTCGTCACGGTCCGTCTCGCGGAGCCGCAGTTCGAGGGCCAGACCAAGGAGGTGCTGGGCACCTCCGCGGCCAACCGCATCGTCGCCAACGTCGTCGCCAAGGAGCTCAAGGCGTTCCTGACGTCCACGAAGCGGGACGCGAAGGCGCAGGCCCGCGCCGTCATGGACAAGGCCGTCGCCGCGGCCCGTACGCGAATCGCGGCCCGCCAGCACAAGGACGCCCAGCGCCGGAAGACGGCCCTGGAGTCCTCCTCGCTGCCCGCGAAGCTCGCGGACTGCCGCAGCGACGACGTGGAGCGCAGCGAGCTCTTCATCGTCGAGGGTGACTCCGCGCTCGGCACCGCCAAGCTCGCCCGCAACTCCGAGTTCCAGGCGCTCCTCCCGATCCGCGGCAAGATTCTCAACGTTCAGAAGGCGTCCGTGACGGACATGCTGAAGAACGCCGAGTGCGGCGCGATCATCCAGGTCATAGGAGCTGGGTCCGGCCGGACCTTCGACATCGACGCGGCGCGCTACGGAAAGATCATCCTGCTCGTCGACGCCGACGTCGACGGCGCGCACATCCGGATCCTGCTGCTGACGCTGTTCCAGCGCTATATGCGGCCGATGGTCGAGGCGGGCCGGGTCTTCGCCGCGGTGCCGCCGCTGCACCGCATCGAGCTGAGCCAGCCGAAGAAGGGCCAGGACAAGTACGTCTACACGTACTCGGACCGTGAGCTTCGGGAGACCCTGCTCGAGCTGCAGCGCAAGAACGTGCGCTACAAGGACTCGATCCAGCGCTACAAGGGCCTGGGCGAGATGGACGCCGATCAGCTGGCCGAGACCACCATGGACCCGCGCTACCGGACCCTGCGCCGGATCAACATCTCCGACCTGGAGTCGGCCGAGCAGGTTTTCGATCTGCTCATGGGCAACGACGTCGCGCCGCGCAAGGAGTTCATCACGAGTTCCGCGGCGACGCTGGACCGCTCGCGCATCGACGCGTAGGGGCCCGTATCTGACGCTGCTTCACCTGATGGGGTGAAGAGCGCCGGGAGAAGAGTCAGGGATCTTCCCGATCTGCCCATCCTTGGGCACGCGGCCGAACAGGGCTGCGGACAAGGAGAGTTCGGTGGAGATGCACGACGCGCGCGACGCCGGGGTCGGCCAGGCCGACCCCGGCCCGGGCCGGCCCGGCGATCCGAGGGATCCCTGGTACGACGCGCTCGCCTCAGGCTGGGGTGAGCTGGACGGCACGGGCGCGCCGGCCTCCGTGGTGCCGCCTCGGGGGCCCGCGGAGCGGCGGAGCGCGAGTGCGGCCGACATCTACCTGGAAGTCCAGCGCAGCGAGGCCTTCCAGGAGGTGCGCGGCCGGTATCGGAGGTTCGCCTTCCCGGCGGTCGTACTCTTCTTCGCCTGGTACGTGGCATACGTCGTGACCGCCACTGCGGCACCGGGCCTGATGGCGCGCCCGGTCACCGGGGCGGTGAACGTGGCGATGCTGGCGGGCCTCGGCCAGTTCCTCACGACGTTCCTGCTGACCTGGGCGTACGCCCGGCACGCGCGCCTGCGCCGGGACCGAGCGGCACTTGACCTGCGGTGGTCCGTGTTCGAACAGACGCGGGAGCAGGGGGCCGAGCGATGACCGGCGATCACCAGAGCCTCGCTCTCCTGCTGTTCGGCATCTTCGTGGGCGTCACGCTCGCGATCACGACGTGGGTGAGCCGCAACCGGCACGGCTCGGCCGAGGAGTTCTACGCGGGCGGACGGCTCTTCTCCCCGATGGAGAACGGTTTCGCCATCGCCGGTGACTACATGTCGGCCGCCTCCTTCCTCGGCATCTCCGGGCTGATCGCGCTCTTCGGGTACGACGGGCTGCTCTACTCGGTCGGTTTCCTCGTCGCCTGGCTCGTCGTGCTGTTCCTCGTCGCCGAACTGGTGCGCAATTGCGGCCGGTTCACCCTCGCCGACGTCGTCGCCTCGCGGATGCGGGAGCGGCCGGTGCGGATCGCGGCGGGAACTTCCTCGGTCACCGTGTCCGTTCTCTATCTGGTGGCGCAGATGGTGGGGGCGGGCTCGCTGGTCGCGCTGCTGCTCGGCGGGACGAGCGGGGCGGCGCAGTCCTGGACGGTGATCGGCGTAGGCGCGCTGATGGTGATCTATGTGTCGTTGGGAGGGATGCGGGCCACCACCTGGATTCAGATCGTGAAAGCGGTCCTGCTGATGTGCGGGGCGATCGCGTTGACCGTGCTCGTCCTGGTGCGTTTCCACGGGGACTTCGACCAACTGCTGCGTACCGCCGCCGACCGCAGCGGCCATGGCGAGCGGTTCCTGGCCCCCGGCCTGAAGTACGGCGGTGACTGGACCGCGCGGCTCGACTTCATCAGCCTGGGCCTCGCCCTCGTGCTCGGTACGGCCGGGTTGCCGCACATCCTGTCCCGCTTCTACACCGTGCCGACCGCGCGGGCCGCGCGCCGCTCGGTCGTGTGGTCGATCGGCCTCATCGGCAGTTTCTACCTGATGACGATCGTGCTCGGCTTCGGCGCGGCCGCGATCGTGGGCTCCGAGGCGGTACGGGGGTCGAACGCGGCGGGGAACACGGCGGTGCCGCTGCTCGCCCTCGATCTGGGCGGCGGCGCGGATTCCACAGGCGGAACGGTTCTGTTCGCGATCGTCGCCGCCATCGCCTTCGCCACGATCCTCGCCGTGGTCGCCGGGATCACGCTCGCCTCCTCGGCGTCGGTGGCCCATGACCTGTACGCCTCCTTGCGACGGCGGAACGCGAAGCCGCGCAGTGAGGTGGCGGTGGCGCGCGTCGCCGCGGCCGGGATCGGCGTGGTCGCGATCGGGCTCGGGCTGCTGGCCCGCGACCTGAACGTCGCGTTCCTGGTGGGCCTCGCCTTCGCGGTCGCCGCGTCCGCCAATCTGCCGGTGCTGCTCTACTCGCTGTTCTGGCGGAACTTCACCACCCGAGGTGCGGTCTGGTCGGTGTACGGAGGGCTCCTGCCCGCGCTCACGCTGGTGCTGCTCTCGCCGGTGGTCTCCGGGAGCCCCAACTCCCTTTTCCCGGGAGTGGACTTCCAGTGCTTCCCGCTGGAGAACCCGGGGCTCGTCTCGATCCCACTGGGCTTTCTCGCGGGGTGGCTGGGCACGGTGACCTCGCGTGAACCAGCCGACGAGGCCAAGCACGCGGAGACGGAGGTGCGGTCGCTGACCGGCGCAGGAGCGGCGTAACGGGGGGCTTCCCGGCCTCTTTCCTGTCGTGGCCAGGGGGCCGCTCAGATGCTCGCCGCCCACTCGTAGCGGTGCTCCGGGCGGCCCGTGTCGCCATACTTGAGGCTCAGCCGGACGCGGCCCGTGCGCTCCAGGAGTTTCAGATAGCGCTGCGCCGTCTGCCGGCTCAGCCGCGTGCGGTCCGCCAACTCCTGTGCGGAGAGCGGCCCTTCCGCGGCCCTCAGAGCCCTGCGGACCAGCTCCGCCGTGGTGGGGGAGTGCCCCTTGGGCAGCTCGGGCGCCGCAGTCGCCGACAGTGCGCCGAAGATCCGGTCGACCTCGGCCTGCTCGGCCTCGCCCCCGCCCTCCCACGTGCGCCGCAGCGTCGCGTACGCGTCGAGCTTGGCGCGCAGCCCCGCATAGGAGAACGGCTTGACCAAGTACTGGAGTGCGCCGTGGCGCATCGCCGCCTGCACCGTGGCGACATCGCGAGCCGCGGTCACCATGATCACGTCGGTCTGGTGGCCGCGCTCACGCAACGTACGTACGACCGACAGGCCCGTCTCGTCCGGCAGGTAGTGGTCCAGCAGCACCAGATCCACGGTGACAGCCTCGATGAGCCGCAGCGCCTCGGCGGCGTTGTGTGCCTTTGCCGCCACGCGGAAGCCGGGGATCTTCGCCACATAGGCGGCGTTGACGTCCGCGACCCGGACGTCGTCGTCGACGACAAGTACCTCGATCATGACGTCGTCTCCGTGCCCTTGATCAATGTTGATTGCTCCGTGGCGGCGAGCTGTGGCTCCGAGAGCGCTTCCGGCAGGACGACGGTGAACTCCGCGCCCCCCTCCGGTGCCTCACCCGCCCGTGCGCTGCCGCCCTGACGCTCGGCGAGCCTGCGGACCAGGGCGAGCCCGATCCCGCGCTTGCCGTGCGCCGGCGGCTCCTTGGTGGTCCAGCCCTCCGTGAAGATCGTCTCCCGCTGCTCGGTGGGGACGCCGGGACCGGTGTCGCGCACCCGGAGGACCACGGACCGCCCCTCGGTGCGTACGGCGACCTCCACGCGCGCGTGGAGGGTGCCCGCGGCGGCGTCGACGGCGTTGTCGACGAGGTTGCCGACGATCGTGACGAGACCGCCCGGGTCGACGAGCCGGTCGGGCAGCGAGGCCTCGCGCGGCACGGAGAGGACGACCCCGCGCTCCGCGGCCACGGTGGCCTTGCCGACAAGCAGGGCCGCGAGCAGCGGATCACGGATCTTCTCGGTGATCTGCTCGGCGGTCACCCGGTGGGCGCCCGCCACCTCGCCGACGAACTCCGCGGCTTCCTCGTACATCTCCAGTTCGAGCAGGCCAAGGAGCGTGTGCATGCGGTTGGCGTGCTCGTGGTCCTGGGCGCGGAGGGCGTCGATGAGGCCACGGGTGGAGTCGAGTTCACGGCCGAGCTGTTCCAGCTCCGTGCGGTCGCGCAGGGTGGCGACGGCGCCCCCGTCGTCGGTGGGCATGCGGTTGGCGACCAGTACGCGCTGCCCGCGGACGGTCAGCAGGTCCGTGCCGGTGACCCGCCCGGCCAGGACATCGGTCGTGCGCCCCGGGCCGAGCGCCTCGTCGAGCGGTAGGCCGAGCACCTCCGTGCCGAGGGCGAGGAGGCGCTGCGCCTCGTCGTTGAGCAGCCGGATGCGGCCCTCCCGGTCCAGGGCCACGACCCCTTCGCGGATGCCGTGCAGCATCGCCTCGCGCTCCGCGAGCAGAGCGGAGATATCGGAGAATGCCAGGTCACGGGTCTGCCGCTGCACCCTTCGGGAGATCAGATACGCGGCGAGCGCACCGACGGCGAGCGCCCCGCCCGCGTAGGCGAGCAGCCCGGGGATGGCGTGGATCAGGCGGGCCCGCACACTGTCGTACTCGATGCCCACGGAGACGGCGCCCACGATGTCCCCGCCCGCGTCCCGCAGAGGCACCTTGCCGCGCGCCGAGCGGCCGAGCGTGCCGTTGTCGATCTCCATGACCTCACGGCCCGCGAGCGCGTCACTGGGGTCGGTCGAGACGACCTTGCCGATCTGGCCGCGGTCGGTGTGGGACCAGCGGACACCGTCCTTGTTCATGATCACGACGTACTCGGCGCCGCTGGCCCGGCGGATCCGCTCGGCCTCCGCCTGGACGGGGCCGTCGCCCGTGGGGCGCGAGGACTTCAGATCCTCGGCGATCTGCGGGTGGGCGGCCGTCGTCTGGGCGATGGCCAGCGCACGGCGCATCGCCTGATCGTCGAGCTGGTCGCTGAGCGGCGCGAGGAAGAGCCCGGTGGCCAGCACCGCGACCCCGGCGGCGATCGCCAGCTGCATCAGCAGCACCTGCGAGAACACGCGCCGCGGCAGGCCGAGGCGGAGGCGTCGCACAGGGGAGGTCGGGCTCATGTGTACGAACGGTACGGCCGGAAGCGGGCTACTCCGAAGTGAGTGTGGTGGGGATCTCGTCCGGGGCCACGCCGGGTTGGGGAGCCTCGTACAGGACGGCGCCGGGTCAGGGACGCCGGTGGGTCGGGGCCCCCTGCGCCACGCTCTCCGAGACTTGGCGTACGGCCACCACGTCCATCCGAGCCGGGGTCCCGAGAGCCGCGCCGCAGCTCTCCGGGCGGGGCGGTCGAGAGGCACCCTGGGCCACGGTGACCCGCCAGCGGCGGCCGTCGCTGTGCGCCACGGTCACCTCCCAGCGGGGGGCCGCGCCCTCCGTGTCCACCACGGTCAGCGCCTCCGCGGTCTCCTCTCCCGTCGATGTGCGCACCGCCAGCTCGGCGGCCTGTCCGGGACGCTCCCACGCCGAGTTGCCCCGGCAGCCCTCGGTGATCACCCGGCCCGCTCGCGCGGCGGCGAGGATCTCCTTGACGGCGTGCGTCCCGGTGCGGCCGTACGCGTAGCCGTACGGCAGTACCAACAGCGTGGGCGAGAAGCGATGGCCACCCAGATGAGTGATCTCCCAGGCTCCCTCCTCACCGGCGGCGGCCAGCTCGGCGGCGAGCGGTCTGCCGAGGAGGGCGCAGCAGCGGTCGCGCTTGCCGTTGGTGCAGACGAGCGCGAGCGGGGCGCCCGTGTGCGGGGTGCCGAAGCCGCCGTGGTCGCCCGCGCCGAGAGCGGGGAAGTCGAGGTCCAGCAGCCGCCGCGGGTCGTCCGTCACCTCGGAGCGCAGCCAGGTGCGGCCCGGGGTGGTGTGCGCCACGTACACCTGGTGCCGCGTCGGCGCGTAGCAGTCCGCGTGGCGGCCGGGGCGGCGGATCAGCGCGACGCGCACGCCGGTGCCTTCGGCGGCCTTCTCCAGGGCGCGGCCGACCTCGGGGTCGAGATGGCTGGACGTCAGCGCCTTGGCGCCCCAGGGGCCCGACTGCTCCACCAGGAGCCATGTCCTGGCGGTCGCCGCGGTCCCGGCGAGGGGCTCGTCCAGATCCCGCGAGGCGGTCGCGCACGTACTCACGTAGGCGAGCCTAACCGCACCTCTGCCCGAGTGGTTCACACCTCCCCGGAGGAGCCCGCCGGGGGGGCCGCCGGCATCGGCTGGGGCGGGCGCAGACCGACGTACTGGCCGCTGGGGCGCATGCGCAGCGGCCGCTCTTCGTACTCCTCCAGGGCGTGCGCGATCCAGCCCGCGGTGCGGGCGACCGCGAAGATGGTCTCGCCCGCCTCCGCCGGCATCCCGGACGAGGCGGTCAGCACGGCCAGGGCGAGGTCGACGTTGGCGCGCAGGTCCGTGTGGCGGGCGGTGGTCGCCACCACGTCACGGGCGGCGGCGAGGGCGGGCCCCGCCTTCGGCATCCCCTCCAGGAGGCCGAAGAGCGCCTGTGCGCGCGGGTCCTCGCCGGGGTAGAGGCGGTGGCCGAGTCCGGGGACGCGGCGGCCCGCGCGCAGTTCGTCGGCGACCACCGGGGTGGCGCTGCCCCGGTCGAGTACGTCGAGGAGCATGCGGTGGGCGAGACCGCTGGCCGCGCCGTGCAGCGGGCCCTCCAGGACGCCGAGGCCCGCCGACACCGCCGCGTAGGGGTGGGCGCGAGCTGACGCGGCGACCCGCACGGCGAGCGTCGACGCGGCGAGGTCGTGGTCGACGAGGAGCGCGAGGGCCGTGTCCAGGGCGTGCAGTGAGGCCTCGTCGGGCTTGACGCCGCTCAGACGGGCCCACAGCCGCCGGGCGAGCGGGCCCTCCTCCTTGTGGGTCGGCAGGACCGGCGGGAGGGCGGCCACGAGCGTGGGGATCAGCGTGCGCGCGGTGCCGATGACCGCCTCTTCGGAGAGGTCGAAGCGGAGTGGGTCGGCGGCCCCCGCGGAGATGGCCGCCACCCGCAACCTGTCGGTCGGCCCGCTGTGCTCGGGCAGCGCGTCGACGGCGCGGCGGGCCGCGGAGACGGTGTCCCTGGGGGCGGTGAAGCCGATGCCGGGGCGCAGTACGCCGGTCCACAGCCACTCGGCGACCTCTTCGTAGGAGTGCGCCAGCGCTAGCTCGGTGGCGTCCACGCCTCGGAAGTAGTAGCGGTCGCTGTCGATGAGAGTGATGCGGGTGCGTACGGAGAGTTCGTTGGCGGTGGTCGGGGCCGTGGAGTCCCTTCTGTTCCTGCAGGCCAGCGCCTCGACCTCCTTGGCGTCGAAGGTGCTGCCCCGTGCCCCCGCGCCGCGGCGGCTGGTCAGCTGACCGCGGCTCACGTACGCGTACACGGTCTCGGGCTTCACACCGAGCAACTCGGCGGCTTCCTTGGTCGTCAGCCGCCGCCGTGCGTTGTGCTCGGTTCCTTGATCCGTCATGGGCGACACCGTATCCGCATCACGACACCTGCATTTTCACATTGATTCAATCAATATTGACAGTGCTTTAGTCAATCATGGACAGTCAAATCAGGTTCATGGAGGAAGTCGAGGAAGAACATGCCGATCAATGGCTCCACCGCCACCCCCGCCGAGCCCGTCGAGGTCCCACGAGGACTCGCGGGTGTCGTCGTCACCGAGACCGCGCTCGGAGACGTGAGGGGATATGAGGGCTTCTACCACTACCGCCAGTACTCGGCCGTCGAGCTCGCGCAGAGCCGCGGCTTCGAGGACGTATGGCATCTGATGTTCTACGGTGAGCTGCCGGACGCCGTGCAGGGACAGGCCTTCGCCGCGCGGACCGCTTCGCTGCGGCACCTCCCCGAAGACGTGCTCGACGCGCTGCCCGCCATCGCCCGCGCCGGCGCGCTGTCGGGTCCGCTCTCCGGACTGCGCACCGCCTTGTCGCTCTTCGGGGCGTCGCAGGGCTTCCGCCCGGTGTACGACATCGACGACGACCGGCGCCGCGCGGACGCCCTCGCCGCGTCCGCGGTCGTGCCGACGCTGCTCACCGCGCTCTACCGGCTCGGCCAGGGGCTCGAACCCGTGGAGCCTCGGGACGACCTGTCGTACGCGGCCAACTACCTCTACATGCTCACTGGTTCGGAGCCGGATGCCGCGCATGCGCGGGCGATTGAGCAGTACTTGATCTCCACCATTGATCACGGGTTCAACGCGTCGACATTCACCGCTCGGGTCATCACCTCGACCGGGGCGGATGTGGCGGCTTGTCTGGTGGGTGCCGTCGGCGCGCTGTCGGGGCCGCTGCACGGCGGGGCGCCGAGCCGAGCCCTCGACACCCTTGACGCGATCGGGACCCGCGACCGCATCGACGGCTGGATCCGCGAGCGCGTCCTGGCGGGGGATCGCATCATGGGCTTCGGGCACCCCGTCTATCGCACCGAGGATCCGCGCTCGCGCATGCTGCGGGGCATCGCCCAGCGGTTCGGCGGCGACATGGTGGAGTTCGCGGTCGAGGTCGAGCGGCATGTCGAGGCGATCCTGGCGGAGCTGAAGCCGGGCCGTGAGCTGCACACGAACGTGGAGTTCTACGCCGGCGTCGTCATGGAGCTGTGCGGGCTGCCGCGCGAGATGTTCACGCCGACGTTCGCTTCCGCGCGGGTGGTCGGCTGGAGCGCCAACATCCTGGAGCAGGCGCGGGATTCGAAGATCATTCGACCGGCGGCGCGGTATGTGGGTCCTGCGGCGCCGCAGGCGGTCCCGGCGGCCGACTGACGGGCGACGGGCGACAGGCGACAGACAACGGGTGACGGACGACGGGCGAGAGGGCCCGGGGGTACCCGCTCAGGACGTGAGCGGGTACCCCCTTGTTCGACGAGCCGTCAAGGCCTGTCAGGAGACCCGAACAGGCGGGCTTCGGGACTCTCCGGAAGCGGGAAACCCTACCGAAGGAACCTGGCCGGATCGGCTCCGTCAGTCGGCACTAGGCATCAGGAATGTCGCCCTTCGCGCGTACGAGTGTCTCGCGACTCACGATCACGATGCGTTCGTAGCTGGCTCGTGAGGCGTCAGGTGGGAGTTCCTGCTCAAGTGCCGCAGTTGCTTCTGTCCCGATGACGGCGAAGTTTCCGTCACTCAGTTCGAACACGTCCGGGCAGGACTGCCCTGACGTGCTTCCTCGCTGCTGAGGAGAGACACCGACGCGGCGCACGATCTTCAAGGTATTCCAGTCTGGGAGGGGTGGATCGGGGGAAAGCCGCCTTAGTTGTGGCAGGCGAGGTTTGGCAGTTGGCGTCGTGGGGTAAAACGCGCGCGCCTACCTTAGGGACAGGAGTTACCTGAGACAAACTGAGCAGGTTCGTCACGCAAGGCCACCTCCGGGCGGTCAAGTGGTGATCAACTCGCTCTACTCGGGCGGGGGTTCACCCACCACCCACCACTCGTCGGTGCCGGCGGCCTCCAGGTCTCTGATGAGTTTGTCGACCATTCGGCCCAGGCGGGCTTCGTCCGAGGAGTCCAGGAGGCTGGCGCGGTGTCCTCGTGTGGCTGCCCAGTAATTGCGGAAGATGGCGTTCTGGCAGATCAGCCGCAGATGGCCGTGCAGTTCGTCCCATCCGAGATTGCCCACACGCCAGGCCAGCAGCACATTGGTGTACATCGCGTTGGCGAAGAGGTACTGCCGCTGGGTGCGGGCGTCCAGCGGTGTCTCGTAGGTGTCCAGTACGGCCGCCAGGTCAGGGTCGCCCATGGCAGTGGTGAGCATGTCGAACTGAAGTCGTTGCTGGGCGGCCAGGACCATGTGGCGGTGGTGCCTGGATCGTTCCTCCTCGGCCTTCCGGTACAGAGCGTCATGTCTGCGTTGCTGGGCGGTCAGGACTGCCAGCGCCCCCGTGGCGAAGACCAGGCCCGCCACCGCGGCCGAGCCCACCCCCCGTACCCGAAAATTCCGTGTGGTCATGTCAACCCCCGAATCGGCGACCGTCCGCCGGTCGTCGGGTGTGGGTCGACAGGGAGCGGACCGGCGAGCGTTGGGCGGTGCGCTTGCCGTCTCCCAGGGTGCCGAGCGGCTCTGATCGGCGGGGAGGCGGAGAGGAGGCGCACGGAAGGAAGTGGTGGTCGCACATCCCGGCGCCGTGCCCAATGTGTGCCCCGCGAGCGCCGCTAACAATCGTTCACTTCGCGGCTCGTCGGCGCGCACCTATCCTGGGGCGGACTTCATTCTTCGTACGGGATCCACCGTGACCCGTGCGGACGTCAGTACGAGGGGCGCACGGTTGAACACGCAGCAGATCCCGGTCATCGTCCTCGCCGGATTCCTGGGTTCCGGCAAGACCACCCTGCTCAACCATCTGCTGCACCGCAGTGGCGGCAGCCGGATCGGGGCGATCGTCAACGACTTCGGGTCGATCGAGATCGACGCGATGTCGGTGGCGGGACAGCTCGGCGACTCCACCGTCTCGCTCGGCAACGGCTGCCTGTGCTGCGCCGTGGACGCCAGCGAGCTCGACGAGTACCTGGAGCGGCTCGCCCGGCCCTCCGCCGGGATCGATGTCATCGTCATCGAGGCGAGCGGGCTCGCCGAGCCGCAGGAGCTCGTGAAGATGCTGCTCGCCAGCGAGAACCCGCACATCGTGTACGGCGGGCTGGTCGAGGTCGTCGACGCCGCCGAGTTCGACGCCACGAGGGAGCGGCATCCCGAGGTGGACCGTCATCTGGGCATCGCCGATCTCGTCGTGGTCAACAAGGCCGACCGGGTGCCCGGCGAGGAGCGCGAGCGCGTCCTCGAGGTGGTCCGCGGGCTCGCGGGGCGCGCGGCCGTCGTCTCGGCCTCCTTCGGGCGCGTCGACGTGGAGCTGTTCTTCGACCGCGCGCCCGTGGGGGAGCGGATCGGGCAGCTGTCCTTCGATGACCTGCGCGAGGACGGCCTCGACCTCGGGGACGTCGACGACGAGAACGGCGCATGCGAAGACGGCTGTGGCCACCGTGACCACCTGCACTCCGCCTACGAAAGTCTCTCCTTCACCTCCGAAGTGCCCATGGAGCCGCGCTCCTTGATGGCCCTGCTCGACAGCAGGCCCGAAGGGCTCTACCGCATCAAGGGGTACGTCGATTTCGGTGCCGCCGACCCGCGGAACCGCTACGGGGTGCATGCCGTCGGGCGGTTTCTGCGCTTCTACCCGGAGCAGTGGGCTCCGGCTGAACCCCGCCTGACTCAGCTCGTCCTCATCGGGTCCGGCATCGACGTATCCGCCCTGGAGAAGGAGCTGGAGGCCTGTCGCACGTATGCCCCACAGGCCGATGAGCACGGCATGTGGGGCGTACTTCGCTATGTCCAGGAGCCGGACGACCAGGCGGACAGCCAGCCGGACGGCCATTCGGGCGACCAGCCACTCTAGGCACCCGGCGAGGCACCCGGCGAGGCGCCCGCGAAGAGCCCGGCGCCGAGTGCCGGCGGACCGTCGCTACACCGGGCCCGCCACCGCCGCCACCGGCTTCGCGAGCGAGACGCCCGAGCCGTCGCGGCGCGGATCGATCTCGGGCAGCTCGGCCGGCGTGCCGTTGCGCTGGGCCGCGTACGGCGGCGTCGGGCCCGCCCAGGCGAAGCTCAGGCAGTCCTCGCCCTTCAGGAACCGCTGCACGCGCACACCACCCGTGGCACGGCCCTTGCGCGGGTACTGGTCGAACGGCGTGAGCTTGGCCGTCGTCTGCACCGAGTCGTCGAGCGTGCCGCGCGAGCCCGCCACCGTGAAGACCACCGCCTCCGCCGCCGGGTCCACCGCCGTGAAGGAGATGACCTTCACGCCCTCGGCGAGCTTGATGCCCGTCATGCCACCCGCGGGACGGCCCTGGGGGCGCACCTGCGAGGCCTGATAGCGCAGCAGCTGGGCGTCGTCCGTGATGAAGACCAGGTCCTCCTCGCCCGTACGCAGCTCGGCCGCGCCAACGATCCGGTCGCCGTCCTTGAGGGTGATGACCTCCAACTCCTCCTTGTTGGACGGATAGTCGGGCACCACGCGCTTGACCACGCCCTGCTCGGTGCCGAGCGCCAGGCCGGGGGAGGACTCGTCGAGCGTCATCAGGCAGATCAGCTTCTCGTCCCCGGACAGGGGAAGCAGCTCCGAGACGGGCGCCCCTCCGGAGAGATTCGGCGCGCCCATCGTCTCCGGCAACTGCGGGAGGTCCACTACGGAGAGGCGCAGCAGCCGCCCCTGGGACGTGACCGCGCCGACCTCGCCGCGCGCCGTGGCCGGCACCGCGGAGACGATCGCGTCGTGCTTGACGCGCTTGGTCTCGCCGTCCGTGAACGGGTCGCCGTTGGCCGTACGCGCCAGCAGGCCCGTCGACGACAGGAGCACGCGGCACGGGTCGTCCGCCACCTGGAGCGAGACCGTGGCCGCCGGGGAACCGGCCGACTCCAGGAGCACCGTGCGCCGGTCCGTGCCGAACTTCTTGGCGACGGAGGCCAGTTCGGAGGAGACCAGCTTGCGCAGCTCGGCGTCCGACTCCAGGATGCCGGTCAGTTCGTCGATCTCGCCGTTGAGCTTGTCGCGCTCGGACTCCAGCTCGATACGGTCGAACTTGGTCAGGCGGCGCAGCGGAGTGTCCAGGATGTACTGCGTCTGGATGTCGCTCAGCGAGAAGCGCTCGATCAGGCGCTCCTTGGCCTGCGCGGAGTTGTCGCTGGAGCGGATGAGGCGGATGACCTCGTCGATGTCCAGGAGGGCTACCAGCAGACCCTCGACCAGGTGCAGTCGGTCGCGTTTCTTGCCGCGGCGGAACTCGCTGCGGCGGCGCACGACGTTGAACCGGTGGTCGAGGTAGACCTCCAGAAGCTCCTTGAGGCCGAGGGTGAGGGGCTGGCCGTCCACCAGCGCCACGTTGTTGATGCCGAAGGACTCCTCCATCGGCGTCAGTTTGTACAGCTGCTCCAGGACGGCCTCCGGGACGAAGCCGTTCTTGATCTCGATGACCAGGCGCAGACCGTGCGAGCGGTCGGTGAGGTCCTTGACGTCGGCGATGCCCTGGAGCTTCTTCGCGCCGACCAGGTCCTTGATCTTGGCGATGACCTTCTCGGGTCCTACGGAGAAGGGCAGTTCGGTGACGACGAGGCCCTTGCGGCGCGCCGTCACGTTCTCCACGGCGACCGTGGCGCGGATCTTGAAGGAGCCGCGGCCCGATTCGTACGCGTCCTTGATGCCCGTCAGGCCGACGATCTTGCCGCCCGTGGGCAGGTCGGGGCCCGGCACGAACTTCATCAGCGTCTCGAGGTCGGCCCCCGGGTGCTTGATGAGGTGGCGGGCCGCGGCGATGACCTCGCCGAGGTTGTGCGGCGGCATGTTCGTCGCCATGCCCACGGCGATGCCCGAAGCGCCGTTGACCAGGAGGTTCGGGTACGCCGCCGGGAGGGCGGAGGGCTCCATCTCCTGGCCGTCGTAGTTCGGCTCGAAGTCGACGGTGTTCTCGTCGATCGACTCCGTCATCAGGGAGGTGGCGTCGGCCATCTTGCACTCGGTGTACCGCATGGCGGCCGGCGGGTCGTCGTTGCCGAGCGAGCCGAAGTTGCCGTGGCCGTCCACCAGGGGAAGGCGCATCGAGAAGGGCTGGGCCATGCGCACCAGCGCGTCGTAGATCGACGCGTCTCCGTGGGGGTGCAACTTACCCATGACCTCGCCGACGACGCGGGCGCACTTCACATAGCCGCGGTCGGGGCGCAGGCCCATCTCGTTCATCTGGTAGACGATCCTGCGGTGGACCGGCTTCATGCCGTCGCGGGCGTCCGGCAGGGCCCTGGAGTAGATGACCGAATACGCGTACTCGAGGAAGGAGCCCTGCATCTCGTCGACGACGTCGATGTCGAGGATCTTCTCCTCGAACGAGTCGTCGGGCGGCGGGGTCTTCGTGCTGCGGCGGGCCATCGCTGCTGCGGCTCCTTCACCAACAAGTGCGGGATCTGACGCCGACCATTGTGGACTGTCCCACTGACAACGCCGACCACGACCCGTGCGACAGCCGCGTCAACCCCGACCGCGACCCGTGCGACATTCGCGTCATCCCCGACCACGATCCGTCTCCCGCACCCGCGTCACACCCGCGTCACTCCCGACTACGCCGAGGGCGCACCGGGAACTTCGTCAGGTGTCCGCACGCTTGCATACAGTGGCAGGACTGCCAGCAATTGTTCTGATCCAGCGATGATCACGATGATCCAGCGATCGAAGGGACGTACATGCCCATGGGTCACACGGCCACAGCCGAGGCCGGTTCCGGCGGCCTGACAGCGACCGAGCACCGGCTGGCCAATGGCCTGCGCGTGGTGCTCTCCGAGGACCACCTGACCCCGGTCGCCGCGGTCTGCCTCTGGTACGACGTCGGCTCCCGCCACGAGGTCAAGGGGCGAACCGGCCTCGCTCACCTTTTTGAGCACCTGATGTTCCAGGGCTCGAAGCAGGTGCCCGGAAACGGCCACTTCGAACTGGTCCAGGGAGCGGGCGGCTCGCTCAACGGCACGACGAGCTTCGAGCGCACCAACTACTTCGAGACGATGCCCGCCCACCAGTTGGAGCTGGCCCTGTGGCTCGAGGCCGACCGGATGGGCTCGCTGCTCTCCGCGCTCGACGAGGAGTCCATGGAGAACCAGCGCGACGTCGTCAAGAACGAACGCCGCCAGCGCTACGACAACGTCCCGTACGGCACCGCCTTCGAGAAGCTGACCGCCCTCTCCTACCCGGAGGGCCACCCCTACCACCACACGCCGATCGGCTCCATGGCCGACCTGGACGCGGCCACGCTGGAGGACGCCCGCGCGTTCTTCCGCACGTACTACGCGCCCAACAACGCGGTCCTGTCGGTCGTCGGCGACATCGACCCGGAGCAGACGCTCGCCTGGGTCGAGAAGTACTTCGGGTCGATCCCCTCCCACGACGGCAAGCAGCCCCCGCGGGACGGCTCACTGCCGGAGCGCATCGGCAAGGAGCTGCGCGAGGTCGTCGAGGAGGAGGTCCCGGCCCGCGCGCTGATGGCCGCCTACCGCCTCCCCGAGGACGGCACGCGCGCGTGCGACGCGGCCGACCTGGCGCTGACCGTCCTCGGCAGCGGCGACTCCTCCCGGCTCTACAACCGGCTCGTGCGCCGCGACCGCACCGCCGTCGCCGCCGGTTTCGGTCTGCTGCGCCTCGCCGGTGCCCCCTCGCTCGGCTGGCTGGACGTCAAGACCTCAGGTGACGTCGAGGTCCCGGTCATCGAGGCCGCCGTCGACGAGGAACTCGCCCGCTTCGCCGCCGAGGGCCCCACCCCGGAGGAGATGGAGCGCGCCCAGGCGCAGCTGGAGCGCGAGTGGCTCGACCGGCTCGGCACGGTCGCGGGCCGCGCGGACGAACTGTGCCGGTACGCGGTCCTGTTCGGCGACCCGCAGCTCGCCCTGACCGCCGTCCAGCGCGTCCTGGACGTCACCGCCGAGGAGGTCCAGGAGGTCGCCAAGGCCCGCCTGCGCCCGGACAACCGCGCGGTCCTCGTCTACGAGCCCGTGACGGCCGCCGCCGACGAAGTCGAAGAGTCCGTCGCCGGTGCGACCGACGAGGAAGAGGAGGCGGCGAAGTGAGCGAGGCCGCGACGATGCAGTTCCACCCGCAGCCCAAGGCCGGCCCGGCCAAGCCGTGGGCCTTCCCCGCCCCCGAGCGCGGCACCCTGCCCAACGGCCTCACGGTGCTGCGCTGCGACCGCCCCGGCCAGCAGGTCGTCGCGGTGGAGGTCCATCTGGAGGCGCCGCTGGACGCCGAGCCGGACGGCCTCGACGGCGTCGCCACCATCATGGCGAGGGCCTTCAACGAAGGCACGGACAAGCACTCCGCGGAGGATTTCGCCGCCGAGCTTGACCGCTGCGGCGCCACGATGGACGCGCACGCCGACCACCCCGGCGTCCGGGTCTCCCTCGAAGTCCCGGTCTCCCGCCTCCCGAAGGCGCTCGGCCTGCTCTCCGACGCCCTGCGCGCCCCCGCCTTCGCGGACACCGAGATCGAACGCCTCGTACGCAACCGCCTGGACGAGATCCCGCACGAGGCCGCCAACCCGGCGCGCCGCGCCGCCAAGGAACTCTCCAAGCAGCTGTTCCCGGCCGGCGCGCGCATGTCCCGCCCGCGTCAGGGCACCGAGGAGACGGTCTCGGCGATCGACTCGGCGGCGGTGCGGGCCTTCTACGAGAGGCATGTCCGCCCCGCCACGTCCACGCTGGTGGTCGTCGGCGACCTCACGGGCACCGACCTGGACGCCATCCTCGCGGACACGGTCGGCACCTGGACCGGCGACACGGCCGAGGCCCGTCCGATGCCCGCGATCACCGCCGACGACACGGGCCGCGTCGTCATCGTGGACCGCCCCGGAGCCGTGCAGACGCAGCTTCTGATCGGCCGCATCGGCCCGGACCGGCACGACCGGATCTGGCCCGCCCAGGTCCTCGGCACCTATTGCCTGGGCGGCACCCTCACCTCCCGCCTGGACCGCGTCCTGCGCGAGGAGAAGGGCTACACCTACGGCGTACGGGCGTTCAGCCAGGTCCTGCGCTCGGCTCCGGACGGCACGGGCGCCGCGATGCTCGCCATCAGCGGATCGGTCGACACGGAGTCGACGGGCCCCGCGCTCGACGACCTCTGGAAGGTCCTGCGGACGCTCGCCGCGGAGGGCCTGACCGACGCCGAGCGCGATGTGGCCGTGCAGAACCTGGTGGGCGTGGCCCCGCTCAAGTTCGAGATGGCCGCCTCCGTGGCGGCCACGCTCGCCGACCAGGTCGAGCAGAACCTCCCGGACGACTTCCAGGCGCAGCTGTACCGGCAGTTGGCGGCGACCGGCACCGTGGAGGCCACCGCGGCCGTCGTGAGCGCCTTCCCGGAGGACCACCTGGTGACGATCCTCGTCGGGGACGCCGCGCGGATCGAGGGGCCCGTCAGGGCGCTCGACATCGGCGAGGTGAGCGTGGTCAGCGGCTGAGCCGCAGGAGAGCTCCTGGCAGAGGAGACCCGTCATGAGGCCCCGGCGACCGATTCGGTCGTCGGGGCCTCATATGTCCGAATTCGTATGGAGGTTGCCTGTCTGCCGTGTGGCGTGCGCTACAAAAGCGGCGTTCTGTTTGTCGATTGAAAGACGGCGCGTTTAGCTTCGACCCGGCTGTCCGTCACGCAGTACGTCGCATCCGCGGCACCGGACAGTCATCGCCGAGTCCCCGTACGGCGCGAGCCAGGGGAGCCGGGGACCCACATGTCCCCTGGGGTGAATCGGGCACCTTGCCGTCAGGTGAGGGGCTCGTAGGAGACCTTCCTGCTCCGAACCCGTCAGCTAACCCGGTAGGCGAGAAGGAAGGAAAGGATCAGCCGCTTCATGGCGTTCACCCGTGCCACCGGGAAGCACCGTCGTCCCAGCCGCCTCACCCGCACCACCGCGAGCGTCGCGGGCGTCGCCGCGCTCACCACCACCGGTGTCATCGGAGGCCTGGCCGCTCCCGCGCTCGCCGCCGCCGACGACGCCGCCCTCGAGCACACCGGGCTCACCCAGGCGATCTCCGTCGGCGACTCGCTCGCCGACAGCATCGACGCGCAGGCCGCCGCCCAGCGACAGGCCGCCGACGACGCTGCCGCCGCCAAGCTGGCCGAAGCGGCCGCCAAGAAGAGGGCCGCCGAGGACAAGCGCAAGGCCGAGGCGGAGGCCAAGGCGAAGGCCAAGAAGGAGCGGGAGGCCAAGGAGCGCGCCGCCCGCGCGGCCGAGCGCAAGCGCCTGAACACCTACGTCTCCCCGATCGCCGGCTCGTACGTCTCCACGGGCTACCAGACCGGCGGCGCCATGTGGTCCTCCGGCAGCCACACCGGCGTCGACTTCCACGCCGCGTCCGGTACCGCGGTCCACGCCGTCGGCGCCGGCACCGTCGTCGAGGCGGGCTGGGGCGGTGCCTACGGCAACAACGTCGTGATCAAGATGAACGATGGTACGTACACCCAGTACGGCCACATGTCGTCCCTCAGTGTCACCGTCGGCCAGACGGTCACCCCGGGCCAGCAGATAGGCCTCTCGGGCTCCACCGGCAACTCCAGTGGCCCGCACCTCCACTTCGAGGCCCGCACGGGCCCGGACTACGGCTCGGACATCGACCCCGTCGCCTACCTCCGCGCGCACGGCGTCAACGTCTGACCGCCCCCAGTACGTCACCGAAGGCCCCCGGCTCTCCCGAGCCGGGGGCCTTCGTCGTTCGAGTCGCGGGCCTCGGCGTTTCCCGGCCCGCTTGCCGTTGGCCAAAAGATATCCATGGATTCCGACCCCCCATCGGAAATTCCGACGCGCTGCAATAGAGTCACTGAAAGAGCGTCAAAGACTCTGCAAGAGCGTCGGTCGACCGCGTTTCGCGGGGATTAAGGCGGAGGTCCGGTCATGCGCATTCCCGCGCACTCGGTATGCACGGCCATCCGGGACGACATTGTCTCCGGTGTCCACGAAAGGGGCGGCCGGCTCACCGAGGAAGTGCTCGCGCGCCGGTACGGCGTCTCCCGCGTCCCCGTGCGCGAGGCCCTGCGCACCCTGGAGGCCGAGGGCTTCGTCGTCACGCGCCGGCACGCGGGCGCCTGCGTCGCCGAGCCCACGGAGCAGGAGGCCGCCGACCTCCTGGAGCTGCGCACCCTGCTCGAACCCCTCGCGGCGGCCCGCGCCGCCCAGCGCCGCACCGACGCGCACCTGAAGGTCCTGCGCGGTCTCGTCCGGCTGGGCCAGCAGCGGTCGAGGAAGGGCCAGGGGGAGGATCTGCGCTCCCTGGGCGGCTGGTTCCACGAGACGCTCGTGCAGGCCTCCGGCAGCCCCGGCCTGATCACGCTCCTCACCCAGCTCCGGCACAAGATCGCCTGGATGTACGTCGTCGACCCTCCGGCCGAGCCGGCCGAGTCCTGGTCCGAGCACGCGGCGATCGTCGACGCGGTGGCCCGCGGGGACGCCGAACGGGCCAGGGCGCTCACCGCGGGCCACGCGGACCGGGCGACGGCCGCGCACCGATTGCGCCATTCACCGCGGGGCGCCCGCGTGAGGGGCTCGCAACATCCCGTAAACACAGTGGGTCTGCCGAGTTAACGCGGGCGCCGTATACAAGACGTATCCAGAGAGGGCCCCGGTGGGGGCGCCGCCATATCTGCCATATTCGCTACAGGTAATTCCGGGCGCTCATTCGTGCTGCGCGCATTCGTGTCGCCAAATTCGCTCGCTGCGCTTTTCAGGTGCCGTCGACCGCCGGATAAAGCGAAGGACCATGGATAAATCGAAGGGCCCACCCCGTGTTCCAGGGTGGGCCCTTCGAAGGGAACTGCGCGGTTCAGACCGTCTCCGGAAGCTCCTCGAGGCCCTCCGCGACCAGCTTCGCCAGACGGTCGAGCGCGGCGTCCGCACCCTCGGCGTCGGAGGCGAGCACGATCTCCTCGCCACCCTGGGCGCCCAGGCCGAGCACCGCGAGCATCGAGGCGGCGTTGACCGGGTTGCCGTCGGCCTTGGCGATCGTCACGGGGACGCCGGCGGCCGTGGCCGCGCGGACGAAGATGGAGGCGGGTCGGGCGTGAAGGCCCTCGGCCCAGCCGACGTTGACGCGGCGCTCAGCCATGTGTTGCTGCCCTTCCAGGTGTCTCACACTTGTCTAGACCAGTGTCTCATGCCGTCGTGAGTGCTCTGCCGGCCGGACGGCCCCTCCCAGACTGCCCCGGTCCAGGCGGCCCCGCGACCCGTACCCTGGCCCCATGCAGACCCCGTCGGATCAGCAGGATCGGCACGACTATCCCTCGCACTGGGAAGCCGATGTGGTGCTGCGTGACGGAGGCACCGCCCGGATCAGGCCCATCACGGCCGAGGACGCGGACCGCCTGGTCAGCTTCTACGAGCAGGTCTCGGACGAGTCGAAGTACTACCGCTTCTTCGCGCCCTATCCCCGCCTGTCCGCCAAGGATGTGCACCGCTTCACGCACCACGACCAGGTGGACCGGGTGGGGCTCGCGGCCACGGTGGGCGGCGAGTTCATCGCCACCGTCCGCTACGACCGCATCGACGAGCGCGGCATGGCGGCCAGCGCGCCCGCCGACGAGGCCGAGGTCGCCTTCCTCGTGCAGGACGCCCACCAGGGCCGCGGCGTCGCCTCCACGCTCCTGGAGCACATCGCGGCGGTCGCCAGGGAGCGCGGCATCCGGCGGTTCGTGGCCGAGGTCCTGCCCGCCAACACCAAGATGATCAAGGTGTTCACGGACGCGGGCTACCAGCAGAAGCGCAGCTTCGAGGACGGCGTCGTACGTCTGGAGTTCGACCTGGAGCCGACCGACCGCTCGCTCGCCGTGCAGCGGGCCCGTGAGCAGCGCGCCGAGGGGCGGTCGGTACAGCGATTGCTGACGCCGGGCTCGGTCGCGGTGATCGGCGTCGGCCGCACCCCCGGAGGCGTGGGCCGCAGTGTGCTGCGCAACCTCAAGGAGGCCGGGTTCACCGGACGCCTGTCCGCGGTGAACAGCGCGTTCGACGAAGGCGCCGAGATCGACGGGGTGCCGGCGCACCGTTCCGTCATGGCGATCGAGGAGCCCGTGGACCTCGCCGTGATCGCCGTGCCCGCCGACCGGGTGCCCCAGGTCGTCGCGGAGTGCGGCGAGCGCGGGGTGCAGGGCCTTGTGGTGCTCTCCGCCGGGTATGGCGAGAGCGGCGCCGCGGGGCGGGAGCGCCAGCGCGAGCTGGTCCGCCAGGCGCGGTCCTACGGAATGCGCATCATCGGCCCGAACGCCTTCGGGGTCATCAACACCTCGCCGCAGGCGCGGCTCAACGCCTCGCTCGCTCCCGAGCCTCCCGCGCGCGGGCGCATCGGTCTGTTCACCCAGTCCGGCGCCATCGGCATCGCGCTGCTGTCCGGGCTGCACCGCAGGGGCGCCGGCCTGTCCACGTTCGTGGGCTCCGGGAACCGCGCCGACGTGTCCGGCAACGACGTCCTTCAGTACTGGTACGAGGACCCGGACACCGACATCGCCCTGATGTACCTGGAGACCATCGGCAACCCCCGCAAGTTCACCCGCCTCGCGCGCCGGGCAGCGACCGCGAAGCCGCTCGTCGTGGTCCAGGGCGCCCGGCACAGCGGCATCGCTCCCACGGGGCACGCGGTACAGGCCACCCGGCTGCCGCACGCCACGGTCTCGGCGCTGCTGCGCCAGGCGGGAGTCATCCGCGTGGACACCGTCACGGAGATGGTCGACGCGGGCCTGCTGCTCGCGGGACAGCCGCTGCCGTCCGGCCCCCGGGTGGGCATCCTCGGCAACTCCGAGTCGCTGGGCCTGCTCACGTACGACGCCTGCGTCGCCGACGGCCTGCGCCCGCTGCCGCCCCGCGACCTCACGACCGGCGCCACACCCGCGGACTTCCGGGCCGCGCTCGCCGAGGCCCTGTCGGACGACGGCTGCGACGCGGTCATCGTCAACGCCATTCCCTGGGTGCGGGAGGACGGGGTCGCCGCCGACCCCGAGACGCTGGCCACGGAACTGCGGGCCGCCGCCGCGGGGTGTCCCGCGAAGCCGGTGGCCGTGGTCCACGTCGAGCTGGGAGGCCTCGCCGAGGCACTGTCGGCCGCCACCAGCACCCGCCCCGCCGCCACCAGCACCCAGCCCGCCACCCCCAGCACCCGCCCCGCCGCCCCGCCGCAGGCGCCCCCGGGCCACCCGCCCGCGCCGAACACCGCGCCCGCAGCCACCGCGGAGGCCCCCGAACCGCCCGCGGAGCAGTACCGCATCCCCGCCTACCCCGCCGCCGAGCGCGCCGTCCGCGCCCTCTCCGAAGCCGTCAAGTACGCGCAGTGGCGCCGCGAGGCCGCCGAGCCGGGCAAGGTCCACGAGTACGACGACATCGACGAGAGCGGCGCCGCCGAGCGCATCGCCGAGCTGTTCGCCAAGGACGACGACCCTCGCGGCGCCACCCTCGCCCCTGCTGACGCCCACGAACTGCTCGGGCGGTACGGCATCCGCGTACGAGAGGCCCTGCCCGCACCCGACCCGGACGCGGCAGCCGAAGCCGCGCGCACGCTCGGCTACCCCGTGGCCCTGAAGACCACGGCCCCGCACCTGCGCCACCGCGCCGACCTCGGGGGAGTGCGGCTCGACCTCGCCGACGAAGAGCAACTGCGCCGGGCCTATCAAGAGTTGATCGACACCTTCGGCAAGCCCGCCGAGCTGCGGCCCGTCGTCCAGGGCATGGCACCACGCGGCGTGGACACCGTCGTGCGCGCCGTCATCGACCCGGCGGCCGGCGCGGTGCTCTCCTTCGGCCTCGCGGGCGCCGCCTCCGAGCTGCTGGGGGACACCGCCCACCGCTTGGTCCCGGTCACCGACCGCGAGGCGGCCTCCCTCATCAGATCCATCCGGACCGCGCCGCTCCTGTTCGGCTGGCGCGGCTCGGCCCCCGTGGACACCTCGGCCCTCGAAGAGCTGCTCCAGCGGGTCTCCCGGCTCGTCGACGACCACCCCGAGGTCGCCGGTGTCTCCCTGGAGCCCGTGGTCGTCGCCCGGCGCGGCCTCTCGGTGCTCGGCGCCTCCGTCCGCCTCGCGCCCCCGCCCGCCCGCGACGATCTCGGCCCGCGCACGCTCCCCGGCTACTGAACCGCGCTCCCGGGCGCCGAGGCGGCCACGGGGGCCCGTGCGCCCCGCACCGGGCCGTAGGATGGACGGCATGGCAAAGACCGGTACGACGACCCAGGGGCTGCGCGCGGCGATCGAGCGCAGCGGCTACTACCCGGCCCTCGTGGCCGAGGCGGTGGAGGCCGCGATCGGCGGCGAGGCCATCGGGTCCTACCTGGTCCACCAGGAGACGACGTTCGACGCGAACGAGGTGCGCAGGCACGTCACCGTCCTCGTCCTGACCGGCACGCGCTTCATCGTCAGCCACACTGACGAGCAGGCGGCGGACAGCACTTCCCCGACGCCGTACGCGACGACCTCCACGGAGTCGGTCAAGATCGGCCGCATCTCGTCGGTGGTGCTCAGCCGCGTCGTCGCCAACCCCGAGAAGTACGTCCCGGGCACCCCGCCCCGCGAGGTCGTCCTGACCATCGGCTGGGGCGCCGTCTCCCGCATCGACCTGGAGCCCGCGGCCTGCGGCGACCCCAACTGCGACGCGGACCACGGCTACACCGGCAGCTCGACCGCCGACGACCTGAGCCTGCGCGTCAGCGAGGCGGGCGACGGCCCCGACGCGGTGCGGCAGACCCTCGCCTTCGCCCAGGCCCTGTCCGAGGCGACCGCGGACACCGCCCGCTGATGTCCCTGCCCGCCTGGGACGACGTGGAACCGATCGCCCTCGACACGGCCCCCGTGCCCGCCTACGGCTCCGGGTCCCTCGCCGACCTGCTGCCCACGCTCGTCTCCCACCAGGGCGTGCCCGGTTACGAGACGCCGGTCATCGCCGAACTCGCCCCCGCCGACCGGAACTGCGTCTTCCTGATCGACGGCCTCGGCTGGGAGCAGCTCAAGGCCCACCCCGGCGAGGCCCCCTTCCTGACGTCGCTGCTCGCCAGTTCGCGGGGCGGCACCGGACAGCCCCTCACCGCGGGCTTCCCGTCCACCACCGCGACCTCGCTCGCCTCGGTCGGCACGGGCCTGCCGCCCGGCGCCCACGGCCTGCCCGGCTACACCGTGCGCAATCCGGCCACCGGCGAGCTGATGAACCAGCTGCGCTGGAACCCCTGGACCGACCCGCGCGCGTGGCAGCCGTACCCGACGGTCTTCCAGCGTGCCCACGACGCGGGCGTGCACACCGCCCAGGTGTCCTCCCCGGCCTTCGAGAGCACCCCGCTCACCAAGGTCGCCCTGAGCGGCGGTTCCTTCCGGGGCAAGCTCTCCGGAGAGGACCGCATGGACCTCGCCGCCCGGCAACTGGCGGCGGGGGACCGGTCATTGGTCTACACCTACTACGCGGAAGTGGACGGCAAGGGTCACCGCTTCGGCATCGACTCCGACGCCTGGCGCGGCCAGCTCATGTACGTCGACCGGCTCGCCCAGCGCCTCGCCGAGCAGCTGCCGCCGCGCAGCGCCCTGTACGTCACCGCGGACCACGGCATGATCGACATCCCCTTCGACGAGGCCTCCCGCATCGACTTCGACGAGGACTGGGAGCTGCGCGCCGGCGTCGCCCACCTCGGCGGCGAGGGCCGCGCCCGGCACGTCTACGCGGTGCCGGGCGCCGTCAACGACGTACTGACGGTCTGGCGCGAAGTGCTCGGCGAGCAGTTCTGGGTGGCCTCCCGCGACGAGGCGATCGCCGCGGGGTGGTTCGGTCCACACATTGATCAACGTGTATACGAGCGTCTGGGCGATGTCATCGCCGCCGCGCACGATGACGTCGCGATCATCGCCTCGGAGCGCGAGCCCAAGGAGTCCTCGCTCGTGGGCATGCACGGCTCGATGACCCCCGTCGAGCAGCTTGTCCCGCTCCTCGAAGTACGCTCCTGACCGTACGCACTTGATACGCCGTTGACGGCACCCCGACTCCTCCACACGCCCCCGAAAGGTGCTCAACCCCCCATGCCCGAGCTGGTGTTCTTCTCCGGAACGATGGACTGCGGAAAGAGCACGCTGGCTCTGCAGATCGAGCACAACCGCTCGGCCCGCGGCCTCCAGGGGATGATCTTCACGAGGGACGACCGGGCCGGCGAGGGCAAGCTCTCCTCGCGGCTCGGCCTCGTCACCGACGCCATCGAGGCCGCGGACGACTTCGACTTCTACGCCCATCTCGTCGACCACCTCTCCCAGGGCGGCCGCGCCGACTACGTGATCGCGGACGAGGCGCAGTTCCTTGCCCCCGACCAGATCGACCAGCTCGCCCGGATCGTCGACGACCTCGGCCTGGACGTCTTCGCGTTCGGCATCACCACGGACTTCCGCTCCAAGCTCTTCCCGGGCTCGCAGCGCCTGGTGGAGCTGGCCGACCGCGTCGAGGTGCTCCAGGTCGAGGCCCTGTGCTGGTGCGGTGCCCGCGCCACGCACAACGCCCGCACCATAGGCGGCGAGATGGTCGTCGAGGGCGCCCAGGTCGTCGTCGGCGACGTCAACCAGTCGGCGGACGAGGTCGGTTACGAGGTCCTGTGCCGCCGCCACCACCGGCGCAGGACGACGGCGGCGACCGCCCGCGCGGGCGCCCTCTCGCCCGACGTCCTGCCGGTGGACCCGGCGGCCACCCGCGCCTGACTCAGGCGCGGGCGTGTGAGCGTACGACGGTGAAGACCGCGCCCTCCGGATCGGCGACCGTCGCCACCCGGCCGTGGGAGCCGTCCCGCGGCGGCTTGACGACCTGCCCGCCCAGCTCGGCCACCCGGTCCACCGCCTCCTCCACGTCGGCGACCTCGAAGTACGTCATCCAGTGCGGGCCCCGGTCGCGCGGCAGCGCGTCCCCGACGCCGTGCATGGCGGCCACCGGGCGGCCGTCGACCTCAAGGGTCAGATAGTCGAAGTCGGCCGAGACGACGGCCTCTTCGGTGTAGCCGAACACGGCCCGGTAGAACGGGACGACACTCGCCGTCTCCCGCGTCACCAGCTCGTTCCAGGCCGGCGCGCCCGGCTCGCCGACCACCGCGGTGCCCAGATGCCGTGCGGCCTGCCAGAGCCCGAACACGGCGCCCGTGGGGTCCGACGCGACGGCCATCCGGCCCGCCCGGCCCGCGGTGATCGGGCCCACGCCGATCGTGCCGCCGCAGTGCCGCACCGTCTCGGCCGTCGCGTCCGCGTCGTCCGTAGCCAGATAGGGCGTCCAGGCGATGGGCAGATGCCGGTCGGGCGGCAGCTGGCCGATGCCGGCCACCTCCCGGCCGTCGAGCAGCGCCCGCACATAGGGGCCGAGCTGCTCGGGCCCCGGCCGGAACTCCCAGCCGAAGAGCGCTCCGTAGAACTCCTGGGTCGCCGCCAGGCCATGCGCCATCAGGCTCACCCAGCAGGGTGTGCCGGGTGCGCTTCGACCGGTTCCCGCGCCGTCGCGCCGCCCTGCGGACGCCTGTGCCTCGGTCATCGTCACCCTCTCCTCGGCCTTCGTGATGGCCGCTTCGCTTCCGCTCTCTTCGAATCTCTTCGAACGCGCGCGCCCGCGCCGCGCACACATGCGCGCCCTCGCAGATGCTCGCACCACCTGTCGCGCCGCGCGTCCCGGCCGCGCCGCACTGCCCGGCTTCCCGCGGAGGATGCCCGTTTTACGGTGTCTCACCCCTTGCCGCGAGAAGGCCGAGCGGGGTCCATCTGCTGTACAGGCTGTGCAGGGTCCCGTACGCCCTGTGGTGGGGCAGGGTACGGCGGAGCAGGGTAGCCGGACCTCGCCCATACGGCCACCCCATGCGCAAGGATGGGGCCCATGAACGCCATCATCTCCGCATCCGAACTCGCGAGCGACCTGGCGGGCGAGAATCCGCCGGTCCTGCTCGACGTCCGCTGGCAGCACCAGGGCTCGATGCGCGATGCCTACGAAGAGGGGCACATTCCCTCGGCCGTCTTCGTCGACCTCGACGCCGACCTGGCAGGACCCGCCGGGGCCGGCGGCCGCCACCCGCTCCCCGACCTGGACCACTTCGGTGCCGTGATGCGAGCGGCGGGGGTCTCTCCGGAGCGCGATGTCGTCGTGTACGACGGTGGCCAGAACTGGGCGGCCGCGCGCCTGTGGTGGATGCTGCGCTGGACGGGGCACACCTCCGTACGTGTCCTTGACGGCGGTCTCGCCCTGTGGACCGGCTCCCTGGAGCCGGGCGCGGGGACGGCCCCGGCCGAGGGGTCCTTCGAGCCTGCCCCGAACAGCACGGACTTCCTGGACGCGGACTCGGCGGCGGCCCTGGCCCGTTCGGGTCTGCTCCTGGACGCCCGCGCGGCCGAGCGCTACCGCGGCGAGGTCGAGCCGATCGACCGGGTGGCCGGGCACATCCCGGGCGCGGTGTCGGCGCCGACCACCGAGAACGTGGCGCAGGACGGCCGCTTCAAGCCGGCCGCGGAGCTGGCGGACCGCTTCAAGGCGCTGGGCGCCTCGGGCACTTCGGAGATCGGTGTCTACTGCGGCTCGGGCGTCTCGGGCGCCCATGAGGTGCTCGCGCTCGCGGTGGCGGGGATTCCGGCGGCGCTGTACGTCGGCTCGTGGTCGGAGTGGTCGGCGGACGGCTCCCGCCCGGTCGCGACGGGCCCGGACCCGCAGTAGGCCGCCATACGTACGCACGTGGGCCCCGCACCTGCCGGTACTGCCGGTGCGGGGCCCATGGTGTCGTACGTCAGTCCGGCGAACTCACGACCGGAACTCCGGCGTGGTTCGCCGCCTACTCCTGCTACTCCTGCTTCTTGCGGCGCGTGCCGAAGACGATCTCGTCCCAGCTGGGCACCGCGGCGCGGCGACCAGGGCGCACTCCGTCCGCCTCGGCCTGACGGTCCGTGGAACCGACGAGGCGGTCGCGGTGACTGGCCACCGAGCGCGGCATGAGGACGTCCGCGTACGCCGAACCGGCGCCGGCCGAAGCCGCGGGGGCCTCCTCGGCGTCGGGCTCCTGCTCGGACTCCTCCTGGACGGACGGCGGCAGTTCCGTGGTGGACGTGACCGAGGGGCGTTCGGGCACGACCATGTCGCCGCGGAAGCTGGGCACCGCCTCCAGGAGGCTGGTGAGCGAGTCGCGCTCCTGCTCGGCGACCGCGGAGCCCGCGCCCTCGCTCTCCTCCGGGGGATCGACGGGGGCGGCGGGGATGCTCGGGCGGTCCAGCTGCCGGTCCAGGGCGCGGTCGAGCGGCCGGTCCAGCGGGCGGTCCCGGGGGAGGCGGGCGATGCGCGGCACGAACGGGAAGCTGGGCTCCGGTGCCGCGATGTCGTCCGTCTCGCCGATCAGCGAGCGTGCCTCGTCGTCGACGGCCTGCACGAGGCGCCGGGGCGGGTCGTACGTCCAGCTCGCGGAGTGCGGCTCGGTCGCGACGCGGTAGACGAGCAGGACCTCCCAGGTGCCGTCGTCGCGGCGCCAGGAGTCCCACTGGACGGATTCCTTGTCGGCGCCGCGCAGCAACAACCGTTCCTGGACGGCCTCGCCGAGCTGGGGTCCGGTGTTCTCACCGGGACGGCGTACGGGGGTCTTCCTGGCGCGCTCCGCCATGAAGGCGCGCTCGGCGAGCACGGGTCCTTCGAAGCGGCGGACGCGATCAACGGGGATTCCGGCGAGCTGGGCCACTTCTTCCGCGCTGGCACCGGCACGTATCCGTGCCTGGATGTCGCGCGGGCGGAGGTGGCTCTCCACCTCGATCTCGATCTGTCCGAGTCGGGGCCGGTCGCCGCGGACGGCCGCACGCAGCCGTTCGTCGATCGGAAGCGTGTACTCCGTGCTGTCCGCAGCCTTCAGCACCAGCCGTGTGCCGTCGTTGCTGACGGCCACGACACGCAGTTCGGGCATGGGGACCTCCCGGGTGGTGCCTGCCGACGTCACGTGCGTCGCTGCTTCCGCTAGTCGAGTGTGGCCTGCCCGGGTGCAGCCTGCCACAACCTTGCCGAGTTGCCCGGCGTGTCGGGCAGGGGCCCTGGATCGCCGTTATGGCACGGTTACCGTTTCGCAACGCTAAGTGACGACGTTCGTCACCCTGTGCAGCGAGCCCCCCACCCGGCGGTTCTGGAAGGCCCCGGGCACCCTGGCGGGAGACCGGACCCAGGGCTCGCAACAGTACTCCATTCGGGCCATGCGGGTGGACCGCCGCGCCGCCGAACTTCTCATGGGGGACGGGAGTTGGTGGCGCTTTTGGGGCTCGCGACCCCGCGCGCGGGTGGCGCACTTCACGGAAACACCCGAAACGGAACTAATCACTTCGCCCGTACGTCCCCTTCTCGTGTGGTCAGTCGAAAAGGTGAGAAAGGCAGGCAAGGGTCGGAGATGCGAGTAAAGCCGGATTCCGGCAAGGGGTCGCAGGGCAAGGACTCGAAGGAGCAGGAGGAGCCGGAGGAGAAGCGGCGCCTCGATCTCAGCGTGCCGCAAGTGGCGGGGAGCGCCATCGCCGCGGTCGTGGCGGCGAAGCTGGCCTCGAACCTCGGGGTCTACGGCACGATCCTCGGCGCCGGCGTCGTGAGCGGCATCGCGACCTGCGGCGGCACGATCTTCCAGCACTTCTTCAAGCGCACGGGCGAACAGATACGCGTCGTCGCGGTGCAGGCCAAGCCGAAGGCGCACCAAGTGCCGTTGACCACAGCCCCCTCGGTGCCGGAGACGTTCAGAACCGCCGCGTACACGGGCGCCGCGTCCGCCACCGGGCCGGTGACCACCACATGGGGTCGCCCACGGGAAGCGGACGCCGAGCCGGACGGGATCGCGGTACTTCCGTCGGCGGCGGACGCGACCACGGCGTTGCCGACCCCGGACGCGGACCCCACGACCGCGCTGCCGTCGGTGGCCTCCGACCTCGACGCCGACAGGACGCAACGGCTCGGCTCGGTCGACGCCACGCAGTTGGTCCCGCGCGAGGACGGCACGCGACTGCTGCCCCGTGATGACGCCACGCGCGTGCTGCGCGCCGGACCGGGAGCGCCCACTTCGGGTACGTCTGCTCCCGGGACGCCCACTCCGGGGACGCCGGTCGAACCGCCGCTTCCGTCGGACGAGTTCACCGTCGGCACCACGCACCGCGCGCGGATCCGCAGCTGGAAGCGGCCGTTGATCGCGGCTGCCGTCGTCTTCGGTGTCGCCATGGGCGGGATCACCACGTACGAGCTGATCTCCGGGGAGGACCTCAGCGGCGGCAAGGGCACGACGATCAGCAACGGCTTCTCGGGGAACAACACCTCCAAGGAGAGGCCGTCCACTCCCTCCGAACCGTCAGGACAGCCGTCGGACAACGGCACTTCGGGGACGGGCGACGGCACCCAGGAGGGCGGCGGCACCGCGACACCGGACCCGGACGGGACCGGGGGTCAGACGCCGGGCCAGGGCGACGGCAACGGCAGCGGCACCGGTGGCGACGGCTCCAAGAACGACCCCGACGACGGCACCGGCACGGACCCCGACAAGGACAAGGGCGACGACTCCGGGGACGACGGCGCCAAGACGGACCCGACACCGACGCCGCCTCCGGCCCCCACGCCGTCGAGCGGCACAGGCCCCGGCAGCGGCACGGGCGCCGACGGCGACGCGCAGCAGGGCGAGACCACCAGCCCCTAGCCGGGGTCAGTCGCCGAGGACCCGCCGCAGATAGTCGTTGCCGAACATGCGGTCGGGGTCGAGGCGGTCGCGCAGGGCGGTGAACTCGCCGAAGCGGGGGTACGCCTTGGCGAAGTACTCCGCGTCGCGCGTGTGCAGCTTGCCCCAGTGCGGCCGCCCCTCGTGCGCGGTGAAGATCCGCTCGGCCGCGGCGAAGTACGCCTGGTACGGCGTGCCCTTGTACATATGGACGGCGATGTACGCGCTCTCCCGGCCCGAGGCCGTGGAGAGCGCGATGTCGTCCGCGGGCGCCGTGCGGACCTCCACGGGGAAGCTGATCCGCAGCCGCGAACGCTCCACCATGGCCTTCAGCTCGCGCAGGGTCTCCACCAGGGCCTCGCGCGGAACGGCGTACTCCATCTCCATGAAGCGCACCCGGCGCGGGCTGGTGAACACCTTGTAGGGGATGTCGGTGTACGTGCGGGCGGAGAGCGCCTTGCTGGAGATCCTCGCGATGCCCGGGATGGCCGCGGGGACGGCCCGGCCGAGGGAGTTGACCACCTGGAAGAGGCCGTTGGAGAGCACTTCGTCCTCTACGAAGGCGCTGATCCTGCCGGGCGGGGCCACGGGACCCGGGCTGCGGTTGTTGCGCTTGGTGGTGCAGTTGCCGGTGTGCGGGAACCAGTAGAACTCGAAGTGCTCGTTCTCGATGACCAGGGCGTCGAAGTCGCTGGTGACCTTCTCGAAGGTCATCGGTTCCTCGCGGGCCGTGAGGAAGAAGACCGGCTCCACGGCGAAGGTGATCGCGGAGATGACACCGAGCGCGCCGAGCCCGACGCGGGCGGCGGCGAAGACGTCGGGGTTCTCGTCGGCGGAGCAGGTCAGGATCGTGCCGTCCGCGGTGACCAGCTCAAGGCCCTTGATCTGCGCGGCGATCGAGGCCGAGTCGCGGCCCGTGCCGTGGGTGCCGGTACTGACGGCTCCGGAGACGGTCTGCTCCATGATGTCGCCCATGTTCGTGAGCGAAAGGCCCTCACGCGCGAGTGCCGTGTTCAGGCGCTTCAGCGGGGTGCCCGCCTCCACGGTGACCGTGCCCGCCGCGCGGTCGATGCCGCGGATGCCGGTGAGGAGGCCGGGGCGTATGAGGAGGCCGTCGGTCGCGGCGGCCGCCGTGAAGGAGTGCCCCGTGCCGACCGGCTTCGCCCGCAGGCCCTCGGCCCTGGCCTCGCGCAGGGCCGCCGAGAGCTCCTCCACCGAGGCGGGGGAGACCTCCCTGACGGGCCGCGCGGTGACGTTGCCCGCCCAGTTACGCCACGCCGCTGTGCTCTTCCCGCTGCCCGTTGCCGTGCTCATGGGTTCCTCCCCGTCGCGGAACCGGCCTCGCCAGCCGGCGATACCCCAGGAACCCGACGACGACCGCGACGGCTCCCGAGATCCCCGGAACCGCGTACCCGGCGTCCGGGCCCGCGGCGTCGATCACCCAGCCGGCCGCGGAGGAGCCGAGCGCGACGCCGACCGCGAGCCCGGTGCTCACCCAGGTCATGCCCTCGGTCAGTTTCGCGCGTGGTACGTGCTGCTCGACGAGGGCCATCGTCGTGATCATCGTCGGTGCGATGGACAGGCCCGCGACGAACAGCGCCACGGCCAGAAACGGCAGGTTCCCGACCAGTTGAAGCGGGATCATACTCACGGCCATCGCACAGACACCCAGCAGCCACCTGGGCGCCGGTGCCCCCTTGAAGTGCAGCAGCCCGAAGACCGCACCCGCGAGGCAGGAGCCGAGGGCGTAGACCGCGAGCACGAGGCTCGCCGCGGATTTGTGGCCCTGGTCCTCCGCGTACGCCACCGTGACCACGTCGATCGCCCCGAAGATCGCGCCGGTCGCGACGAAGGTGGCGACGAGCACCTGGAGGCCGCCCGAGCGCAACGCCGAGCCGCCGGTGTGGTGTTCGCGCGGATGCGGCACCGGCTCGGTCTCCCGCTGGGCCGTCAGCCAGAAGACGCCCACGGCGAGAAAGGCCCCGGCGAGCAGCGGTCCCGCCTCGGGGAACCACACCGTGGAGAGCCCGATCGAGATGATCGGCCCGAAGATGAAGCAGACCTCGTCCACCACGGACTCGAAGGAGTACGCGGTGTGCAGCTGCGGGGTGTCGCGGTACAGGACCGCCCAGCGGGCCCTGATCATCGAGCCCACGCTCGGCACACAGCCGACCAGCGCGGCGAAGACGAACAGCGTCCAGTCGGGCGTCTCGAACTTCGCGCAGAGCAGCAGCCCCGCCACCGCGGCCAGGGAGACCAGCGTCGCCGGCCTGAGCACCCGGCGCTGGCCGTGGCGGTCCACGAGCCGCGAGATCTGCGGCCCGATCGCGGCCGCGGAGAGCGCGACGGCCGCCGAGAGCGCGCCCGCGAGGCCGTACCGCCCGGTCAGCTGGGACACCATCGTCACGATGCCGATGCCCATCATCGAGATCGGCATGCGGCCGAGGAACCCGGCGGTGGAGAACGCCTTGGTGCCGGGGGCGGCGAAGAGGGCGCGGTAGGAGCTGGGCACGTGGACTCCGCAGAAACGCCGGAGTTCCGCGGGCGGGACGACTCCGGTAAGGCGTAAAGGTGGCCGATACAGCTTACGGCCGTGAGAGACCGGACGCACCCGTTTTCCCGCTTGTCCGGAGGGGCCCGAACGCACCGTGGTTTCCCGGCTGTCAGTGGTGAGTGGCAGGATCGGTGGCATGTCCGATGCGCTCGATCCCACTCCCTACGACGCCCTGCTGCTGCTCTCGTTCGGCGGCCCAGAGGGCCCCGACGACGTCGTCCCGTTCCTGGAGAACGTGACGCGCGGGCGCGGCATCCCCAAGGAGCGGCTCAAGGAGGTGGGGCAGCACTACTTCCTGTTCGGCGGGGTCAGCCCGATCAACGACCAGAACCGCGCCCTGCTGGAGGCCCTGCGCAAGGACTTCGCGGAGCACGGCCTGGACCTGCCGGTCTACTGGGGCAATCGCAACTGGGCGCCCTACCTCACGGACACCCTGCGCGAGATGGTCACCGACGGCCGCCGCCGCATCCTGACCCTGGCCACCAGCGCGTACGCCTCGTACTCGGGCTGCCGCCAGTACCGCGAGAACCTCGCGGACTCCCTCGCCGCCCTGGAGGCGGAGGGCCTTGAGCCGCCGCGGGTCGACAAGCTCCGGCACTACTTCAACCACCCCGGCTTCGTACGCCCCATGATCGACGGCGTCCTGAAGTCCCTCTCCGAGCTGCCCGAGGACGTACGCCAGGGCGCGCACCTCGCCTTCACGACGCACTCGATCCCGAACGCGGCGGCCGACACCTCCGGCCCGGCCGAGGACCACGGCGACGGCGGTGCGTACGTCAGGGAGCACCTGGACGTGGCCCGTCTCATCGCCGACGCGGTGCGCGAGGAGACCGGCGTCGAGCACCCGTGGCAGCTCGTCTACCAGTCTCGCAGCGGCGCCCCGCACATCCCGTGGCTGGAGCCGGACATCTGCGACCACCTGGAGGAGCGGCACGGCGCCGGGGCGCCCGCGGTGGTCATGGTCCCCATCGGCTTCGTCTCGGACCACATGGAGGTCCTGTACGACCTCGACACCGAGGCCGAGGCCAAGGCCGCGGAGCTGGGTCTTCCGGTCCGCCGCTCGGCGACGGTCGGCGCCGATCCCCGGTTCGCCGCGGCGATCAGGGAGCTGGTCCTGGAGCGCGCCGCCAAGGAGACCGGCGCGGCGGTGACTCCATGCGCCCTGGGAGCCCTCGGCCCGAGCCACGACCTGTGCCCGGTTGGCTGCTGCCCGGCCCGCGCCCCGAAGCCCGCGGCCGCCGGCGCCGACAGCCCGTACGCGTGATTCCCGATCCCCCCGAGCTGGAGCGAGCACCATGAACGACCCGCTGAAGGCGCTCAAGGCCGAGCTGCTCGACATCGCCCTGGAGGCCGCGCACCGGGCCGGGGCCTTCCTCCGCGAAGGCCGCCCCGACGACCTGGGCGTGGCGGCCACCAAGTCCAGCGCCGTGGACGTCGTCACCGAGATGGACATCGCCTCCGAGAAGCTCATCACCGACTTCCTCGCCGAGCGCAGACCGGAGGACGGCGTGCTCGGCGAGGAGGGCGCGAGCGTCGAGGGCAGCAGCGGCGTGCAGTGGGTCGTCGACCCGATCGACGGCACCGTCAACTACCTGTACGGCCGCCCGGACTGGTCCGTGTCCATCGCCGCCCGCAAGGACGGCGAGACCCTGGTCGGGGTGGTGCACGCCCCGATGCGCGGGGAGACGTACCGCGCGGTCCTGGGGGAGGGCGCCTTCGTCGGCGACGTGCCCGCGCGCGTCCGCCCCGCGCCTCCCTTCGGGCAGGCCCTGGTGGGCACCGGCTTCGGGTACCTCACCGAGCGCCGCGTCCAACAGGCGGAGATCACCCGCCACCTCATCCCGAAGGTGCGGGACATCCGGCGCGGCGGATCGGCCGCGATCGACCTGTGCGACGTCGCGGTGGGCCGCCTGGACGCGTACTACGAGCGGGGGCTCAAGCCGTGGGACTTCGCGGCGGGTGACCTCGTCGCCCGGGAGGCGGGCGCGCTGACCGGTGGCCGCCCCGGAGAGGCCCTCTCGGGCGAGCTGGCCATCGCGGCCCCGCCCGGCCTCTTCGAGCCCCTTCAGGGCCTCCTGGAGGACCTCGGCGCCTGGCACGACTGACGGCACACGGAAGGGCCCCGGCGTCACGTCCAGACGCCGGGGCCCTTACGTACGTATGTGCTCAGGTCACTCAGACCTGCAGAGCGCCTACCTCGACTCCGTGCTCGGCGGCCAGGCGGTGGAGGTCCTCCAGCTCCGCCTGCTCCACCTCGGCAAGGAAGTCGTCTCCCGTCTCACGGGCCATGGTGAGGTCGGACTCCGTGGCCTTTATGCGCTGCAGGAGACCTGCGGTGAATGCGTCCATGGTTGCGCCCCCTCGGCTGGGTCATGGGTCGATGGCACGGGGGTGTGCCCTCAAGAAGGGTCGATCACGTCGTGAGCCGCCCTGGAGAAAGCGGTTTGTGGCGCACCACATACAAAGCGTGATCGCGGGTGTAAGGCCGTCCTCCCCTGGCTCCGTTCCGCAGAAACCTCAACAGGCGGACGAAATCCCGCATTCCCGGGCCCTCAGACCGCCTTACAGCCGGTTTATGGCCGAAAGGGGCAGGATGGAGGCCTACCCCAAGACAAACCTGCCCGCAGGGGCACAGAGGAAGGACAACGACGTGCGCGTACTCGTCGTCGAGGACGAGCAGCTGCTCGCCGATGCGGTGGCCACCGGACTGCGCCGGGAGGCCATGGCAGTCGACGTCGTGTACGACGGGGCGGCCGCCCTGGAGCGCATCGGCGTCAACGACTACGACGTGGTGGTGCTCGACCGGGACCTCCCGCTCGTGCACGGCGACGACGTCTGCCGCAAGATCGTCGAGCTGGGCATGCCGACCCGCGTCCTGATGCTCACCGCCTCGGGCGACGTCAGCGACCGCGTCGAGGGCCTGGAGATCGGCGCCGACGACTACCTCCCCAAGCCCTTCGCGTTCAGCGAGCTGACGGCACGCGTGCGTGCCCTCGGACGGCGTACGAGCGTGCCGCTGCCGCCCGTCCTGGAGCGGGCCGGGATCAAGCTCGACCCCAACCGCCGCGAGGTCTTCCGCGACGGCAAGGAGATCCAGCTCGCTCCCAAGGAGTTCGCCGTCCTCGAAGTGCTGCTGCGCAGCGAGGGCGCGGTCGTCTCCGCCGAGCAGCTCCTGGAGAAGGCCTGGGACGAGAACACCGACCCGTTCACGAACGTGGTCCGGGTCACCGTCATGACCCTGCGCCGCAAGCTCGGTGAGCCCGCCGTCATCGTGACGGTGCCGGGCTCCGGCTACCGGATCTGACCCCCGGTGGCCGCGACCCCGGCGCCACCAGCCGCGCCTCCGAAGCCGACGTGGGACCCCAGGAAGGTCGAAGCACCCTTCCCGTGGCTGCGTCCCACCATCCGTATACGGCTCACGCTGCTCTACGGCGGCATGTTCCTGATCGCGGGCATCCTGCTGCTCTCGATCATCTATCTGCTCGCCGCGCAGGCGTTGAACGTCGGCAGTGACCTGCCGTTCCGGGTCACGGGCAAGTCCACGGTGAGCAGCGAGAGCTGCACCAACTTCCGGCTGCTCCCCGAGCGCCCCACGGAGGGGCAGCTCAACGCCGCGCTGAACGAGTGCGTCAACCAGATGCGCCAGAACGCCCTGGACAACCTCCTCAGCCGGTCACTTCTCGCCCTCCTCGGGCTCGCCGTGATCGCCTTCGCCTTCGGGTACGCGATGGCGGGCCGCGTGCTCTCGCCGCTGGGCCGCATCACCCGCACCGCCCGCAGGGTGGCCGGCACCGACCTGACCCGGCGCATCGAGCTGGACGGCCCGGACGACGAGCTGAAGGAGCTGTCCGACACCTTCGACGAGATGCTGGACCGCCTGGAGCGGGCGTTCACCGCCCAGCAGCGGTTCGTCGGCAACGCCTCGCACGAGCTGCGCACGCCGCTGGCGATCAACCGCACGCTCCTGGAGGTGCACCTCTCCGACCCCGGGGCGCCGCCGGAACTCCACCAGCTGGGCAAGACGCTCCTGGCCACCAACGAGCGCAGCGAGCAGCTCGTGGAGGGCCTGCTGCTGCTCGCCCGCAGCGACAACCAGATCGTCGAGCGCAAGCCGGTCGATCTCGCCGAGGTCGCCGACCGCGCGGTCGACCAGGTGCGCGGCGAGGCCGACGCGAAGGGCGTGGAGATCCGCGGGGAGCGTGGTCCGGCCGTCGTGCAGGGCAATGGCGTACTCCTGGAGCGGATCGCCCTGAACCTCGTCCAGAACGCCGTCAGGTACAACGTGGCGGACGAGGGCTGGGTCGAGGTGACCACGGAGGCTCAGCACGGCCAGGCGGTCCTGGTGGTGTCGAACACGGGCCCGGTGGTGCCCGCGTACGAGATCGACAACCTTTTTGAGCCTTTCCGGAGGCTGCGGACCGAGCGGACGGGCAGCGACAAGGGCGTCGGGCTCGGCCTGTCGATCGCCCGGTCGGTGGCGCGGGCCCACGGGGGCCGTATCATCGCGGAGCCGCGCGAGGGGGGAGGGCTCGTGATGCGAGTGACGCTTCCCCTCTGAGATGCTGCACGAACGCGCCGACGTGTTCGCTTTGCGCGGAATTTTCGGGACTCGAATCCGGGAAAACCGTGTGCGATCGATCACAGTGGCGATTTCTTGGGTATCTACTCTCCGTGATCGCTAAAGTCGTCGGAAAGCCGGGAAAATCCGGGTTTTCGGGGGTCTTGATCACGGGAAGTACACGGGGTGACGCCCGTGAAGTGCGACATTCGGACCGTGTACGGTCCCGATCGCCATCCAAGCCGATCACCTCTTCAGGGGTGCGGTTGGGTGTCGATTGAGTAACAGACCTTGATGTGAGGCAAAATCTCCGCCTCGGGTCGGGCACAAGTCCGGCCTCTCACGCGTTACGTGCGCTGGAGACACCGCAGACACCCAGAGGGGGAGAGCGACATGGCAACGGACTACGACACCCCACGCAAGACCGACGATGACGTCAACGAGGACAGCATCGAGGAACTCAAGGCACGGCGGAACGACAAGTCGACCTCGTCGGTCGACGTCGACGAGTTCGAGGCCGCCGAGGGCCTTGAGCTGCCCGGCGCCGACCTTTCCAACGAGGAGCTCGCCGTCCGGGTGCTCCCGAAGCAGCAGGACGAGTTCACCTGCATGAGCTGCTTCCTGGTGCACCACCGCAGCCAGCTGGCCAGGGAGAAGAACGGCCAGCCGATCTGTCGCGACTGCGACTGAGGCGGGGTCGGCCATGACTGGCTCGACCCCGTCCAGGAAGCGCCGCTTCCGCAAGCGCGGAGCGGACGAAGCCGGCGCCTCGGGCGACGGCGTGCGTGACGACGAGCGAGGCTCTTCCGCCACCGGAGCAGCCTCGCTCGAACCGGCGAACGCCCTCGAACCGGCGAACGCCCTTGAGGCGGCGCCGGACGAGACGGCGGCCGACAAGGCCTCCGGGACCACTCGGGCAGCCGGGTCCCGGAGCCGCGTTGCCGCCGTCGCGGACGGAATGAAGGAAGGCGTGCGCAAGGGCGGGCGCGCCGGCAAGGCCGGGATCGGCTACCTCGCCGACCGGCTCATCGAGAACGCCCCGCGGATCCCGGTCCGCGATCTGGCGACCCTCCGCAAGCAGTTCCCGGGCCTCGGCCCCGAGCAGCTGGCGGACAAGCTCGTCTCCGGTGCGGCCAACGCCTCGTCCACGGTGGGCGCGGGTGTGGGCGCGGCGGCGATGATGCCCGTGCCGCCCGCGATGCCCGCCGAGCTCGCGGCCGAGATCACCGGCGTCGCCGCCGTCGAACTGAAACTCATCGCCGAGCTGCACGAGGTCTACGGCCAGCGGCCCGGCGGCAATCTCAAGCAGCGCAGCACGGCGTATCTGACCTCGTGGACGCAGGAGCGCGGCGTCGACGTCGCCAAGCCCACGACCCTCAACGCCGCCCTGGGCGGCCAGATGAAGCGGGAGCTGCGCCAGCAGATCATGAAGCGCATGGTCCGGAACCTTCCGAACCTCATGCCCTTCATGGTGGGCGCCGCGGTCGGGGCGGTGATGAACCGCCGGGACACCAAGAAGCTCGCCGCGAAGATCAGGGAGGACCTGCGGAAGCGGCAGGTGCCGTGGGACGCGCTGCCGGAGCTTCCGCCTCTGGAGACGCCGGACGATCCTCTGCGGGTGGGGGGCTCTCCCAAGGAGCTGGGGAGCTGATCTTGCTCCGGGCGCGCGGGTTGGTCGTGGCTGGTCGCGCAGTTCCCCGCGCCCCTGACGGGGCGCTGGTCGTGCAGTTCCCCGCGCCCCTGACGGGGCGCCTTGGTTTACGGGGTGTTCTGGCGTACCGCGTTCAGCGCTTCTGCCAGGGCCTCCGGGTGCCTTGTCGAGAGGTAGGCGTAGGGCGTGGGATCGGTCGGGTCCGTGATCTTTACGCGCAGGGCCGTCGGGATGTAGGCGCGCAGCAGCATGAAGGCGCGCGGGTCGGCCTTGTAGGAGCGCCAGGCGCGGGTCTCCTCGCCCGTCAGGACCTCCGCCTCGCCCAGGGCGGAGACCGGGATCTTCGCGTCGCCCGCGACCAGCGAGCCGGCCACCACGCGGATCCGCACGGAGCCGTACGCGCTGGTGACGACCGCGGCCACCGCCGTGCCGCCGACCAGGCCGCCGAGGAGCGGAAGCGTGCCGAACGGCAGCATGATCAGGGCCATCGCGACACCGACCAGGACCGAGGCGAACCACCACGAACGGGGCGCGGTCAGGCGTTCTTCGTAAGGCTGCATGGAACCAAGCTTGGCACGGGGAGCTGCGAGTGCTGACGCGGAGGTAAGGTCTGCGCCTGTGAGTGGTACATCTGCAGCTCTGACGCCCCCGGCCGACGCCATAGCGCCCGTCCGCCACCCCGACGCACCCGCCCCCGGTGAGCTGATCGGCGCCCATTACGAACACTGTTTCGGCTGTGGTGAAGGCCAGGCGCACGGACTGCACCTTGCGGCGCGCGCGGGGGAGGGCGTGACCGTCACCGCCGAGTTCACCGTGCGCGAGGCGCACCAGGGCGCCCCGGGCCTCGCCCATGGCGGCGTCCTCGCCACCGCGCTCGACGAGACGCTGGGCTCGCTGAACTGGCTGCTGCGGGTGATCGCCGTGACCGGCCGCCTGGAGACCGACTTCGCGCGGCCCGTGCCGCTGGGCACCGTGCTCTTCCTGGAGGCCGAGGTCACAGCCGTCGCCGGACGGAAGATCTACTCGACCGCCACCGGCCGGATCGGCGGCCCCGACGGGCCCGTCGCGGTCCGTGCCGACGCCCTCTTCATCGAGGTGAAGGTCGAGCACTTCATCGACAACGGCCGCCCGGAGGAGATCCAGGCCGCCATGAACAACCCGGACCAGATCCGGCGTGCCCGTGCCTTCGAGGTGAACCCGTGACGTCCCGTACCCCTTCCGGCGAGCTGAACGTACTGATCAGGCGCGTCGACCCCGACGTACCACTGCCGTCGTACGCGCGCCCTGGCGACGCCGGTGCCGATCTGCGGACCACGGAGTCCTGCGAACTCGCGCCGGGCGAGCGGGTCGTGCTGCCCACCGGGGTGTCCATCGCGCTCCCCGAGGGGTACGCGGCCTTCGTGCACCCCCGTTCGGGGCTCGCCGCACGCTGCGGTGTCGCTCTGGTGAATGCCCCGGGGACGGTGGATGCCGGGTACCGTGGAGAGATCAAGGTGATCGTGGTGAATCTCGATCCGCGCGAGTCCGTGCGGTTCGAGCGTTTCGACCGGATTGCCCAACTGGTCGTCCAGCAGGTCGAGAAGGTGCGCTTCCAGGAGGTGGCGGAGCTTCCCGCATCGGCGCGGGCCGAGGGGGGCTTCGGGTCCACCGGCGGCCATGCCGCCGTGGGCGTCGGCCCGGGCGAGAGTGCGGGCGAACAGACGGGCGCGGACGGACGGACGGGCGCGGTCGAACAAACGGGTGGGAATCGATACGCATCGGTCGTATCCGACCGGGAAGGACAGTGACGTGTTCGGACGTCGCAAGAAGGACAGTGCCGCCGAGGACGCGGCGGGCGCGGACGAGCAGGTCGTCGACGGCGTGGACAGCAATGACCCGGCCGACGTCACGCGCTCGCGCGTGAGGCTCGAACCGGAGCCCCGTCCCGACGGTCCCTGGGACATCTCCGAGGTCCGTGAGCCCGGCGAGGGCCGCGTGGACCTCGGCGGGCTCTTCGTGCCGGGGGTCGAGGGCATGGAGCTGCGGGTGGAGGTCGCGGGCGACGCGATCGTCGCGGCCACCGTCGTGCTCCAGGACAGCGCCATCCAGCTGCAGGGCTTCGCCGCCCCCAAGAAGGAGGGCATCTGGGGCGAGGTCCGCGAGGAGATCGCCTCCGGCATCACCCAGCAGGGCGGTGTCATCGACGAGGTCGAGGGCCCCCTCGGCTGGGAGCTGCGCGCGCAGGTGCCGGTGCAGCTGCCGGACGGCACGGGCGGTGTGCAGGTCGTGCGCTTCATCGGCGTCGACGGGCCGCGCTGGTTCCTGCGCGGTGTGATCTCCGGGCAGGGCGCGGTGCAGCCGCAGGCCGCCGGGCTCCTGGAGCAGATCTTCCGGGACACCGTCGTCGTGCGCGGCGAAGGTCCGATGGCGCCGCGCGACCCGATCGTCCTGAAGCTCCCGGACGACGCGCAGATGGTCGCCGAGGGCAGTGTGCAGCAGGAGCAGCAGGAAGGCTCCCGCTTCTCGGGCGGCATGGGGCAGCTCCAGCGCGGCCCCGAGATCACCGAGGTCCGCTGACGCCGAGCCGTCCGACGGCATTCAACTGCCTTGTGGCCCGCAGTGGTTCCGGTTCGTCCGGGCCGTTGCGGGCCACATGCGCGTCCCGCGGCGGGCATCAGGGTTCTGTCAAGGACGCCGCCCCCGCACCCCCTCGCCCGTAATGCCGGAATTGTTGGCCGTAAGGTCGACGCTGCGTACACAGTTGTTTCGGGAAGACAATGGGGCCATGGCACGCGGCAAGCTTCGGATATACCTCGGTGCGGCACCGGGCGTCGGCAAGACGTACGCCATGCTCTCCGAGGCGCACCGGCGCGTGGAGCGCGGCACCGACTGCGTCGTCGGCTTCGTGGAGCACCACGACCGCCCGCGCACCGAAGTGATGCTGCACGGCCTCGAACAGGTGCCCCGCAAGGACCTGGAGTACCGCGGCACCGCCTTCACCGAGATGGACGTGGACGCGGTCCTTGAGCGCGCCCCCGCCGTCGCCCTTGTCGACGAACTCGCCCACACCAATGTCCCCGGCTCCCGCAACGCCAAGCGCTGGCAGGACGTCGAGCAGCTGCTCGCGGCGGGCATCGACGTCGTCTCGACGGTGAACATCCAGCACCTGGAGTCCCTCGGCGACGTCGTCGAGTCGATCACCGGCGTACGCCAGCGTGAGACCGTGCCGGACGAGGTGGTGCGCCGCGCCGACCAGATCGAGCTGGTCGACATGTCGCCACAGGCGCTGCGCCGCCGCATGGCGCACGGCAACATCTACAAGCCCGACCGCATCGACGCCTCCCTCTCCAACTACTTCCGCCCCGGCAACCTCACCGCCCTGCGCGAACTGGCCCTGCTCTGGGTCGCCGACCGCGTCGACGAGTACCTCCAGCAGTACCGGGGCGAGCACAACATCCGCTCCACCTGGCAGGCCCGCGAGCGCATCGTCGTCGGACTCACCGGCGGCCCCGAGGGCCGTACGCTCATCAGACGCGCCTCCCGGATGGCCGCCAAGGGCTCCGGCAGCGAGATCCTCGCCGTCTACATAGCCCGCAGCGACGGCCTGACCGCCGCCTCCCCCAAGGAACTCGCCGTCCAGCGCACCCTGGTCGAAGACCTCGGCGGCACCTTCCACCACGTCATCGGCGACGACATACCGGCCGCCCTGCTCGACTTCGCCCGCGGCGTCAACGCCACCCAGATCGTCCTCGGCTCCTCCCGCCGCAAGACCTGGCAGTACGTCTTCGGACCCGGCGTCGGCGCGACCGTCGCCCGCGACTCCGGGCCCGACCTGGACGTCCACATCGTCACCCACGGCGAGGTCGCCAAGGGCCGGGGCCTGCCCGTCGCCCGGGGCGCGCGCCTCGGCCGTTCCCGGATCATCTGGGGCTGGCTGGTCGGCGTCGGGGGACCCGCCCTGCTGACCCTGCTGCTCACCCACATCGACGCCGACCTCGGCCTCGCCAACGACATGCTGCTGTTCCTGACGCTGACGGTGGCCGCCGCGCTGCTCGGCGGCCTCCTGCCGGCCCTCGCGTCGGCGGCCGTCGGATCGCTGCTCCTCAACTACTACTTCACGCCGCCGCTGCACCTGTGGACGGTCTCCAACAACAAGAACATCGTCGCGATCGCCGTCTTCGTGGGCGTCGCGGTCTCCGTGGCCTCGGTGGTGGACCTCGCCGCCCGGCGCACCCACCAGGCCGCCCGGCTGCGCGCCGAGTCGGAGATACTCTCCTTCCTCGCGGGCAGCGTCCTGCGTGGCGAGACCAGCCTCGAAGCCCTCCTGGAGAGGGTCCGCGAGACCTTCGCCATGGAGTCCGTGTCACTCCTGGAACGCGCGGGCGACAACGACCCGTGGACCTGCGCGGGCCGCGTCGGCGACGGCCGCCCGCTGCTCCGCCCCGAGGACGCCGACGTGGACATGCCGGTCGGCGACCACATGGCCCTCGCCCTGTCCGGCCGCGTGCTGCCCGCCGAGGACCGCCGCGTGCTCGCCGCCTTCGCCGCGCAGGCCGCCGTCGTCCTGGACCGCCAGCGCCTGCAGTCCGAGGCCGACCAGGCCCGCACCCTCGCCGAGGGCAACCGCATCCGCACCGCGCTGCTCGCCGCCGTCAGCCACGACCTCCGTACGCCGCTCGCGGGCATCAAGGCGGCCGTGACCTCACTCCGCTCCGACGACGTCGAGTGGTCCGAGGAGGACGAGGCCGAACTCCTCGCGGGCATCGAGGAGGGCGCCGACCGCCTGGAGCACCTCGTGGGCAACCTGCTCGACATGTCACGGCTCCAGACCGGCACGGTCACCCCGCTGATCCGTGAGATCGACCTGGACGAGGTCGTCCCCATGGCGCTCGGCGGGGTCCCCGACGGCAGCGCCGAGCTGGACATCCCCGAGACGCTGCCGATGGTCGCCGTCGACAAGGGCCTGCTGGAGCGCGCGGTCGCGAACATCGTCGAGAACGCCGTCAAGTACGCCCCCGAGGGCGAGCCCGTCAAGGTCTCCGCAAGCACCCTGGGCGAGCGCGTCGAGGTCCGCGTGGTCGACCGCGGCCCCGGCGTCCCCGATACCGCCAAGGACCGCATCTTCGCGCCCTTCCAGCGTTACGGTGACGCTCCGCGCGGTGCGGGCGTGGGCCTCGGCCTCGCCGTCGCCCGCGGCTTCGTCGAGGCCATGGGCGGCACCCTCGCCGCCGAGGACACCCCCGGCGGCGGCCTCACCATGGTCCTCACCCTGCGAGCGGTGGCCGGGCGGCCACCGGACCGCCCGGACCTTCCCGATCTCCCCGATCTCCCCGCCCAGGTCACCCAGTGACCGCGAACCAGAAGCCAGAAAGGCAGGCCGGCATGACCCGGGTGCTCGTGGTCGACGACGAGCCGCAGATCGTACGTGCCCTCGTGATCAACCTGAAGGCGCGCAAGTACGAGGTGGACGCGGCCCCCGACGGCGCGACGGCGCTCCAGCTGGCCGCCGCCCGCCACCCCGACGTGATCGTGCTCGACCTCGGTCTGCCCGACATGGACGGCGTGGAGGTCATCAGGGGCCTGCGCGGCTGGACCCGCGTCCCGGTCCTCGTCCTGTCCGCCCGGCACAGCTCGGACGAGAAGGTCGAGGCCCTGGACGCGGGCGCCGACGACTACGTGACCAAGCCGTTCGGCATGGACGAGCTGCTCGCCCGGCTGCGCGCCGCCGTCCGCAGGGCCGAGCCCACCGGCGCGGGCGAGGACGACATCCTGGTCGACACCGAGGACTTCTCCGTCGACCTCGCGGCCAAGAAGGTCAACCGCGGCGGGCGCGACGTGCGCCTGACGCCGACCGAGTGGCACCTCCTGGAGGTCCTCGTCCGCAACACCGGCCGCCTGGTCAGCCAGAAACAGCTGCTCCAGGAGGTGTGGGGGCCCTCCTACGGCACGGAGACCAACTACCTGCGCGTCTACATGGCCCAGCTGCGCCGCAAGCTGGAGGCGGACCCGGCGCATCCGCGGCACTTCATCACGGAGCCGGGCATGGGGTACCGCTTCGAGCGTTGAGGTCCGCCGCGAGCGTTGAAGTCGGCCCCGAGCGGGCATAAGCCGTGAGCGGGCATGAACACAGATGAGCGCACCCCTCTCTACGGTGTCGGCACCCCCCGGTAGGCTTCTTGTATGAGTGCTGTTCCTGGTTCCGAAAAGCCGGCAGGCCGTTTCCGGCGCATGCTCGACCGGCTCTCCTCCTCGCAGGAGGATCTGGAGTCGGAGGAGCTGCGTGAGGACGCCGAGACCGCGGGCTGCGTCCGCATCGGCGACTGCCAAGACCGCCAGATAGTCACCGTTACTGGTACCTTGCGCACGGTCACCCTGCGACCACGCGCCGGGGTCCCCGCGCTGGAGGCCGAGCTGTTCGACGGCTCCGCGGCGCTGGACGTGGTGTGGCTCGGCAGGCGCTCCATCGTAGGCATAGAGCCGGGGCGCAAGCTGATCGCATCGGGCCGGATCTCGCTGAGCCGGGGCCGCCGGGTGCTCTTCAACCCCAAATACGAACTCAGACCGCTCGGACGGGAGTAGCCGGTGACGTCCCTCGACAAGCCGACGGACCAAGGGAAACCGGATCAGATCGACGCCGATTCCAGGGCCGTGACCGAGGCAGCGCTCTTCGAGGCCTTCGGCGGCGTGCGGGGCATGGTGGAGACGGTCGTTCCCGGCCTGCTCTTCGTGACCATCTTCACGATCAACAAGGACCTGCACATGGCGGCCATCGCCGCCCTCGCGGTCTCCGTGGTGCTCGTGGTGGTCCGCCTGGTCATGAAGGACACCGTCAAGCACGCCTTCAGCGGCGTCTTCGGCGTCGCCTTCGGTGTGGTCTTCGCGATGATGACCGGCAACGCCAAGGACTTCTACCTGCCGGGCATGCTCTACACCCTGGGCCTCGCCCTGGCCTACATCATCACGACCCTCGCGGGCGTCCCGCTGATCGGCCTGATCCTCGGCCCGGTCTTCAAGGAGAACCTCTCCTGGCGCACCCGCAACCCCGGCCGCAAGAAGGCGTACGCGAAGGCGAGCTGGGCCTGGGGCCTGATCCTGCTCGCCAAGTGCGCGATCCTCTTCCCGCTGTACTGGTGGGCGGACACCACGCAGTTCGGCTGGGTCCTGGTCGCCCTGAAGATCCCGCCCTTCCTGCTCGCCGTCTACCTCACCTGGGTCTTCCTGGCGAAGGCCCCGCCGCCGATCGACGTCTTCGCCGAGATGGAGGCCGCCGAGAAGGCGGAGGAGGAGCGCAAGGCCGCAGAGCGCGCCCCGTAGGGGCGCGGGGAACTGCGCGAGCAGCCACGACGGACCCGCGGAGAACACACGCAGTGGGGGGCGCCCGGTGACTACCGGGCGCCCCCCACTGCGTACCGCAAAGCCCGCTAGCTCTCCCGACGCACCGAAAGCAGATCCTCCAGCTGCTCCTCACGCGCCTGCGCGGCCACGAAGAGAAGCTCGTCACCCGCCTCCAGGGAGTCATCCGGCGTCGGCGCCAGGACGCGCGTACCGCGGATGATCGTCACGAGCGAGGTGTCCTCGGGCCACTCGACGTCGCCGACCCGCGTGCCCGCGAGGGCCGACTCGGGCGGCAGCGTCAGCTCCACGAGGTTCGCGTCGCCGTGGCTGAAGCGCAGCAGCCGGACGAGATCGCCGACGCTCACCGCCTCCTCGACGAGCGCGGACATCAGACGCGGCGTGGAGACCGCGACATCGACGCCCCAGGACTCGTTGAAGAGCCACTCGTTCTTGGGGTTGTTCACGCGGGCGACGACGCGCGGGACGCCGTACTCCGTCTTGGCGAGCAGGGAGACGACGAGGTTGACCTTGTCGTCGCCGGTCGCGGCGATCACGACGTTGCAGCGCTGGAGCGCGGCCTCGTCCAGGGAGGTGATCTCGCAGGCGTCGGCGAGCAGCCACTCGGCCTGCGGGACGCGCTCGACGGAGATGGCCGTCGGCGCCTTGTCGACGAGAAGGACCTCGTGGCCGTTCTCAAGCAGCTCACCGGCGATGGAGCGGCCCACCGCGCCGGCTCCGGCAATGGCGACCCTCATCAGTGACCGCCCTCCTCGGGGCCTTCGGCGAACGCCGCTTCGACCTTGTCGACCTGATCGGTGCGCATCATCACGTGCACCAGGTCACCCTCTTGCAGGACCGTCTGCGAGGTCGGCAGGACCGCCTCGCCCAGCCGGGTGAGGAAGGCCACGCGTACGCCGGTCTCCTCCTGGAGCCGGCTGATCTTGTGCCCGATCCAGGCGGCCGAGGCGTGCACCTCGGCGAGCTGCACGCCACCGGTGGGGTCGCGCCACAGCGGCTCGGCCCCCGAGGGGAGAAGCCGGCGCAGCATCTGGTCGGCCGTCCAGCGGACCGTGGCGACCGTGGGGATGCCGAGGCGCTGGTAGACCTCGGCGCGGCGCGGGTCGTAGATGCGGGCCGCGACGTTCTCGATGCCGAACATCTCGCGGGCGACGCGCGCGGCGATGATGTTCGAGTTGTCGCCGCTGCTGACGGCGGCGAAGGCGCCCGCCTCCTCGATGCCGGCTTCGCGCAGGGTGTCCTGGTCGAAGCCGACGCCGGTGACGCGGCGGCCGCCGAACCCGGAGCCCAGGCGGCGGAAGGCCGTGGGGTCCTGGTCGACCACGGCGACCGTATGCCCCTGATGTTCCAGGGTCTGCGCGAGAGCGGAACCGACTCTCCCGCAGCCCATGATGACGATGTGCACGACCGTCCTTCCGGCTGTGTCAAAACTCTGTGCTCAGGCTGAACGGTAAAAGCGTCTCAGACCGGAGCCCAAGCTACACACGCGCGGTCCGTGCGGGGCACCCCTGTGCACGTCCCGGACGGGCGGCCGACGCTCAGTCCACGCTGCGCAGCAGCCCCTCGACGGTCTGCAGCCGGTGGCCCAGCTCGACCAGCTGCAAGCGGGTCGCCTCCTGCTCCGACCTGGCCCGTTCGACCGCCTCGCGGTAGTGCTGCATGGCCTCGGCGTACTGTCGGTCGCGCTCGCGGTTGCGCTGCGACTGGAAGTAGGCGACGGCGACGATCGCGCCGGCGAGTATCAGGAAAAATGCGACCGGGATGATCACGTCGTCCACTAGGGCGTCCCCTTTGCTGAGTGCTGTCCGTCGTCGCCCGTCTGACCCTCGCGGACGGCCGCGGTGATCGTATCCACGTTCAACCGCACGTCGAACGGCGCGAGTTCGAAGTACTTGAGCGCCTTGCCGTCGTCGGAGAGCTCCAGGCGGCCGACGACGAGGCCCGCCTTCTCCATGCGCTCCAGGTGCATATAGAGCAGGGGGCGGGACACCCCGAGCCGCCGGGCCAGTTCGCTGACGTACAGCTGTCCGGAGGCCAGCTCGCCGATGATCCGGATGCGCTGGGCGTGGCCGACCGCCGCGAGAAAAGCCAGCAGCTCCTCGCTGTCCATGGTCCGCCTTCGTGCTGGTCCCCATACCTGTCAGTCAAGGCTTACGTATGACGGGTTCCGCTGTCAATCCGCTTGCCCCCAGTCTCGAATGACAGTTGACGGTTCGTTCCTTCACCTGTCAGTCTCCGCTTACACATGACAGCCAAGAGGCGGGGGAGTGGGAATGAGAAAGCGATCGGTCACGGTGCGCGTGGCCCGTTGGAGCGCGCTGCACCCATGGCGGGCGATCATCGGCTGGCTGGTCTTCGTGGCGCTGTGCCTCGGGGGCGGGATCGCCGCCGGTATGAACAGCGCCACCACGGAGGACTTCCGGGTCGGCGAGGCCGGCCGGGCCGAGGCGTTGGCGAGCGAGGGCGGCATCCCGCTCAGGCCCACGGAGCAGGTGCTGATCCGGGACGGGTCCGGACGGCCGGGGCCGCTGGACGAGGCGAAGGCCGAAGCCGCCGTGCGTGACGTCACCGCCCGCATGAAGGCCCTGCCCGAGGTCGCCTCGGTCGCGGCCCCGGTGCGCTCCGGCGACGGCCGCGTACTGCGGATCCAGGTGGAGCTGAACGGTTCCGAGCAGGACGGCAAGAAGAACGTGGTCCCGCTGCGGGCCCAGACCGAGGAGGCCGCGAAAGCCCACCCCGGGCTGGTGATCGAGGAGACCGGCGACGCCTCCGTCAGCAAGGGCGTCAACGACCAGCGCGGCGATGACCTCGCCTTTTCCGAGGCGATCACGCTGCCCATCACGCTGATCACGCTGGCCGTCGTCTTCGGCTCGGTCGTCATGGTCGGCGTACCGCTGCTGCTCGCGATCACCTCGATCACGGCGACCATGGGCCTGGCGATGCTGGCCTCGCACCTGCTGCCCGACACGGGCGTCGGGATGAGCATGATCCTGCTCATCGGCATGGCCGTCGGCGTCGACTACACGCTCTTCTACCTCAAGCGCGAGCGCGAGGAACGGGCGCGGGCGGGTGGCCGGCTCACCTCCGCGGCGCTCGTCGAGGCCGCCGCCGCGACGGCCGGCCGCGCGATCGTCGTCTCCGGGCTCGCCGTGATCGTCTCCACCACCGCGCTCTTCCTGGCCCGTGACGTCATCTTCGACTCGCTCGCCACCGGCACCATCCTGGTCGTCGCCGTAGCCGTGGTCAGCTCGGTGACGGTACTGCCGGCGCTGCTCGTCGCGCTCGGGCGGCGTACGGAACGCCGTGCGGCCAAGCGCCTGGCGAAGGGCAAGCCGGTGCGCACGTACGGGGAGAAGGGGCCGGGCCGCGTCTGGAACGCCCTGCTGGCCCCCGCCCGCAGGCGGCCCGCCCTCACCCTGTGCCTCTCGGTGCTCGTCATGCTGGGGCTCGCGCTGCCCGCGCTGACCATGAACCTCAAGAACCCCGCGCGGGACAGCTTCTCGCGGGAGATACCGGCGATGAAGGGGTACGACCGGCTGCTCGAAGCCTTTCCCGAGCTGCGGGTCCGGCACCTCGTCGTGGTGCGCGCCGAGGCCTCGCACGCCGCTGAGGTGCGCCGGGCCCTGACGGCGCTGGACCGGGCGGCGCAGGCCGACCCGCTCTTCTCGCGCCCGTCAGGTTCTCCGGTCCTCCGCTCCTCCGAGGACCGGAGGACCACGACCCTGGAGCTGAACGCCCCGCACCCCACGTACTCCAAGAAGGCCGAGGACTCACTCGCCCACCTGCGCGAGACCTACCTGCCCGCCACCGTCGGCAAGCTGCCCGGCGTCGAGACGGCCGTCACGGGCGAGGTCCCGCGCGGCACCGACTACGTGGAGCACCAGAACCAGAAGCTGCCGCTCGTCCTCGGATTCCTCCTCCTGATGACCTTCGCCATGACGGTCCACGCGTTCCGCTCGGTCGTCCTCGGGCTGCTCGGCGTCGGGCTCAACCTGCTCTCCGCGGCCTCCGCGCTCGGACTGCTCGTCCTCGTCTTCCAGGGCACCTGGGCCGAGGGGCTGCTCTCGTTCGTCTCGCTCGGCGGGATCTCCTCGCGCGTACCGCTCTTCCTCTTCGTGATCCTCTTCGGGCTCTCCATGGACTACCAGGTCTTCGTGGTCAGCCGGATCCGCGAGGCCGCCCTGGACGGCGTGCCCACCCGGCAGGCGGTCCTCGACGGCATCGCGTCCTCCGCCAAGGTCGTCACCAGCGCGGCGATCGTCATGGTCACCGTCTTCGCGAGCTTCGTGATGCTGCACATCATGGAGATGAAGCAGATGGGGTTCGTGCTCGCGGCGGCCGTCCTGCTCGACGCGTTCGTGATCCGCGTCATGATCCTTCCGGCCGCGCTGCTCCTGCTCGGCCGCGCCACCTGGTGGCCGTCGGGCGCGATCCGGCGCGCGGAGGCACGGGTCGCGGGGCCGTACGCGAGGCCTTCTGACGGGGTTTCCGGGCGCTGCGCCGAAGGCCGCTCCGCCGGGCACGTGGAGGGGTCCGGCGAAGGGCATGTCGAAGGGGGCAGGGTCGCACAGGGCAGATAACCGGAGCAGATGGGGGTGGTGGGTGGGCGGGCACCCATTCGAACGCTTACGATCCTCTGCGTGTCCAAACTGACCGACGTGCCCAAACGGATCCTCATCGGGCGCGCACTGCGCAGTGACCGGCTCGGAGAGACGCTCCTGCCGAAGCGCATCGCACTCCCCGTATTCGCGTCCGACCCGCTCTCCTCCGTTGCGTACGCACCGGGAGAGGTCCTTCTCGTCCTCTCCATCGCGGGTGTGTCGGCGTACCACTTCAGCCCGTGGATCGCCGTCGCGGTCGTGGTGCTGATGTTCACCGTCGTCGCGTCGTACAGACAGAACGTCCACGCCTATCCGAGCGGTGGTGGCGACTACGAGGTCGCCAACACCAACCTCGGCCCCAAGGCGGGGCTCACCGTCGCGAGCGCCCTGCTCGTCGACTACGTCCTGACCGTGGCCGTGTCGATTTCCTCGGGCATCGAGAACCTCGGCTCGGCGGTGCCCTTCGTCGTCGAGCACAAGGTGCTCTGCGCGGTCGCCGTCATCGTCCTCCTCACGCTGATGAACCTGCGCGGCGTGAAGGAGTCCGGGAAGCTCTTCGCCATCCCGACGTACGTCTTCGTGGCCGGCGTCTTCCTCATGATCGCGTGGGGTGCCTTCCGGGGCATCGTGCTCGACGACACCATGAAGGCGCCCACCGCCGACTACGAGATCAAGCCCGAGCACCAGGGCCTCGCCGGTTTCGCGCTGGTCTTCCTGCTCCTGAGGGCCTTCTCCTCGGGCTGTGCCGCGCTCACCGGCGTCGAGGCGATCAGCAACGGCGTGCCCGCCTTCCGCAAGCCGAAGTCGAAGAACGCCGCGACGACGCTGGCGCTCATGGGCGGCCTGGCCGTCACCATGTTCTGCGGCATCATCGCGCTCGCCATGGTGACCAAGGTCCGCATGGCGGAGTACCCGGGCAAGGACCTCTTCCACAACGGTGTCGCGGTCGGCTCGGACTACGTGCAGAACCCGGTGATCTCCCAGGTCGCCGAGGCCGTCTTCGGCCACGGCAGCCTGCTCTTCATGATCCTGGCCGCCGCCACCGCGCTGGTCCTGTTCCTCGCGGCCAACACCGCGTACAACGGTTTCCCGCTGCTCGGCTCGATCCTCGCGCAGGACCGCTATCTGCCGCGCCAGCTGCACACCCGCGGCGACCGCCTCGCGTTCTCCAACGGCATCGTGCTACTCGCGGGCGCGGCGGCCCTGCTGGTCTTCGTCTACGGCGCCGACTCGACCCGGCTCATCCAGCTCTACATCGTCGGCGTCTTCGTCTCCTTCACGCTCAGCCAGATCGGCATGGTCCGGCACTGGAACCGCCATCTGGCCGCCGAGAAGGACCAGAACAAGCGCCGCCGCATGATCCGCTCCCGCGCGATCAACACCTTCGGTGCCTTCTTCACGGGCCTGGTCCTGGTCGTCGTACTCGTCACCAAGTTCACGCACGGCGCCTGGGTCGCGCTGCTCGGCATGTGCATCTTCTACGTGACGATGACGGCGATCCGCCGCCACTACGACCGCGTGGCCGAGGAGATCGCCGCCCCGGAGACCCCCTCCGACGACAACATGCGCCCCTCCCGCGTCCACTCGATCGTCCTGGTCTCCAAGATCCACCGGCCGACGCTGCGCGCCCTGTCGTACGCGAAGCTGATGCGCTCGCACACCCTGGAGGCGCTCAGCATCAACGTCGACCCGGCGGAGACCAAGGCCCTCAAGGACGAGTGGGAGCGGCGCGGCATCACCGTGCCGCTGAAGGTCCTCGACTCGCCCTACCGCGAGATCACCCGGCCGATCATCGAGTACGTGAAGAACCTGCGCCGCGAGTCACCGCGCGACGTGGTCAGCGTGATCATCCCGGAGTACGTCGTCGGCCACTGGTACGAGCACCTGCTGCACAACCAGAGCGCGCTGCGCCTCAAGGGCCGCCTGCTCTTCACCCCCGGCGTGATGGTGACGTCCGTCCCCTACCAGCTGGACTCCTCCGAGGCCGCGAAGAAGCGGGCCCGCAAGCGGCAGGAGTGGAACGCGCCGGGAGCGGTGCGGCGTGGGCCGGTGGAGAAGCCGAGGCGCACGAAGGAGAAGGAGAAGGAGCCGAGCAAGAAGCTCTGAGCCCCTCAGGTCCCTCTGCGGCGAGGGGTCTGAGCCTCCGGTTCTCTCTCTGTGGCGAGCGGCCGGACGACACCCACGTAGACTGGTGGGCTGTTGTCCGGCTGTTCCCCTTTTTACGTTGTGGAGTCACCCCGCCATGCAGGCAGAACCGAAGAATCCGCAGGCGGGGACCTCCCTGGTCGGCCGGGAGTACGAGGTCGAGATCGGCCCCGTCGCGCACGGCGGCCACTGCATCGCCCGTACCGCCGAGGGCCAGGTGCTCTTCGTGCGGCACGCGCTGCCCGGCGAGAAGGTCGTCGCACGTGTGACCGAGGGCGAGGAGGGCGCGCGCTTCCTCCGGGCCGACGCGGTCACGATCCTCGACCCCTCCAAGGACCGCGTCGAGGCGCCCTGCCCCTACGCGGGCCCCGGCCGCTGCGGCGGCTGCGACTGGCAGCACGCGAAGCCGGGCGCGCAGCGCCGCCTCAAGGGCGAGGTCATCACCGAACAGCTCAAGCGCCTCGCGGGTCTGACCCCCGAGGAGGCGGGCTGGGACGGCACGGTCATGCCGGCCGAGGGCGACAAGCTGCCGCCGGGCGAGGTCCCGTCCTGGCGTACGCGCGTGCAGTACGCGGTGGACGAGGACGGCAACGCCGGCCTGCGCCGCCACCGCTCGCACGAGGTCGAGCCGATCGAGCACTGCATGATCGCCGCGGAGGGCGTCTCCGAACTCGGCATCGAGCAGCGCGACTGGTCCGGCATGGCCTCGATCGAGGCGATCGCGGCGACGGGCTCCCAGGACCGTCAGGTGATCCTCGCCCCGAAGCCGGGCGCGCGCCTGCCGATCGTTCAGCTCGACAAGCCGGTCTCCGTCATGCGGGTGGAGGAGAAGGACGGCGGCATCCACCGCGTCCACGGCCGCCCCTTCGTCCGCGAGCGGGCCGACGGCCGCACCTACCGCGTGGGCAGCGGCGGCTTCTGGCAGATCCACCCGAAGGCCGCCGAGACGCTGATGCTCGCCGTCATGCAGGGCCTGCTGCCCCGCAAGGGCGACACGGCCCTGGACCTGTACTGCGGAGTCGGCCTCTTCGCGGGCGCCCTCGCGGACCGGGTCGGCGAGGCGGGCGCGGTCCTCGGCATCGAATCGGGCAAGCGTGCGGTGGAGGACGCCCGGCACAACCTCGCGGCGTTCGACCGCGTCCGCATCGAACAGGGCAAGGTCGAGGCGGTGCTCCCGCGCACGGGCATCACCGAAGCGGACCTGATCGTCCTGGACCCGCCCCGCGCGGGCGCGGGCAAGCAGACGGTACGCCACCTGGCAGGCCTCGGCGCCCGACGCATCGCCTACGTGGCCTGCGATCCGGCGGCGCTGGCGCGGGACATCGGGTACTTCCGGGACGGGGGGTACAAGGTGCGGTCCCTGCGGGCGTTCGACCTTTTCCCCATGACGCATCATGTGGAGTGTGTGGCGATTCTGGAGCCTGCCGGGAAGGGTGCCTGACCTGCGGTTTTGCCGAGTGCGCGTGATGTGCGACCTGGGCGTTACGGCGATTTCCTGGCGCTGAACTGACGCCCTAGGAGGGCGTCGCAGGTGACGGAGTGTCCGGTGTGGCGCGCCACACCGGCAGCTCACGAGCCGCGCGCTCACCCGCGGGCCGGCGGCCGCTGGGAGCTGACGTTCCGCCGCCCGCGAGGCGAACGGGCGGTAGGCGTGAGGCGTCGTGGTGCTCTTCCGGGTGTCATGGAGAGGCCCGGCCACAAGGAGGGACGCCTCGTGAGCAGCAGGGTCGCCGTGGTCGAGCTGCGCGGGGCCGGTGATGTCGACGCGTTCCTGTCCTCGCGGGACAGGTGCGTCGCCCTCTTCGTCGGCTCTGGCCGGCAGCAGGCGGCTGACGCGGTATTGGCGACCCTTTGTGACTTGGGAGTGCACGCTCGGATCGGCCGGGCCGTGCCGTACGGCGGCGCGGCCGATCGGCGGATCCGGGAGCTCGTCATGCGGATCGCGCACACGGACCGGGCCTGTCTGGTTCTCCTGCGGGGGACGGCCGTGCTCGACGTCCTGCGCAGCACGGATGTCGAAGCACACGGAGCTCAGTGGGCCGCCGCCCAGTTCGCCCTGCGCTTCGTTCCCTGTTTGGCGGACGGACAGGGCCGCTGAGAGTCCCCTCGGCGGGCAGCACCGCGAGGGCGCGGGACCTGCGGTCCGCGACCCGGGCTGTGCCCTGGATGCGAAGTTTGGTGGGGTTCTCCACAATGGGACAGGCAGGCCCCGCCGCCTCCCCTGGCTCTGGAGGACACGTGTCCGATCGACCGTCGCCATCGGCCCACGTGTCACACCAGATTCGCGTTGCCTCGGTGCCCGCGGGGCACGTGTACGTGCGGCACTGCTCGATACCGGAGTCCGACGGCGTCATACGTCTGCGAGACCCCCGGCCCAACGGCGCTCCCAGCACTTCGCAGCGGTGGTGGCCGCCGGTCATGCTGGACCCGGCCTGGGTGGGCGAGCACCACGAGGACTTCGATGTCTTCCATCTGCACTTCGGGTTCGACGCCCAGAGTCCCGCGCAGCTGAGCGCGCTGGCGGAGGCCTTGCGTCGGCACGGCAAGCCATTCGTATACACGGTGCACGACCTGCGTAATCCGCATCAGCCCGACCCGGCGATCCACGACGCGGCCCTGGACGTCCTTGTGCCCGCCGCCGACCGGCTCATCACGCTCACCCCCGGCGCCGCCCGTGTCATCGACGACCGGTGGGGGCCCACAGCCGTCGTTCTGCCGCATCCTCATGTCGTCGAACTGCCACGTCTAGGCCATGCGCGGCCCGACCGCGACCGCTTCCGGATCGGAGTGCACGCCAAGAGCCTGCGCCCCAACATGTCCGTGCTGCCGGTCGTGCGCGTCCTCGCCGAGACGGCGGCCGAACTCCCGGGCGCGGAGCTCCAGGTGAACCTCCACCATGACGTGGCGGACGCCGCCTCCCCGGCACACGCCCCGGCACTCGTGAACGAACTGCGCGACCTCGCCGATCGGGGGCGCCTCACCCTTCACGTGCACGACTACTTCGACGACGACCAGCTCTGGGACTATCTGGCCTCGCTCGACCTGTCCGTACTGCCTTATCTGTTCGGCACCCACTCCGGGTGGCTGGAGGCGTGCCACGACCTGGGCACCGCGGTGGCCGCACCGGACTGCGGTTTCTACGCGCAGCAGCGACCGTGTCTCACGTACGGGCACACCCAGGACGGCGGTCTGGACGAGGAGTCGCTGCGCAAGGCGGTGCTCACCGCCTTCGACGAGCGGCCCGCGCCCCGGGCGACGGTGCGCGGGCGTGCGCAGGAGCGGGCCGACATCGCCGCCGCGCACTACGCCCTCTACGACGACGTGCTGCGGGAGGCGTCGTGCGGGTAGTCCTGATCGCGTCCGCGCGCTTTCCCATCACCGAGCCGTTCGCCGGGGGTCTCGAAGCGCACACCTGGGGACTCGCCCGGGCGCTGACCCGTCGCGGCCACCAAGTGGAACTGTTCGCGGCGCCCGGATCCGACCCGGCCCTCGGCGCACGCGAACTGCCCGTGCGCAGAGCGGAGTTCAGCTCATCCGCGTGTGCGGACGCCAGCATGCCGGGCCTTGACTGGATGGAGGAGCACCACGCCTATCTCGGGCTGATGCTGGACCTGGCGCAGGGCGGCGCGCACCGGTTCGACGTCGTCCACAACAACAGCCTGCACTACCTGCCGATCGCGATGGCCCCGGCGCTGAAGATGCCCGTGATCACGACACTGCACACGCCGCCGACGCCCTGGCTGGAGTCCGCCATCCAGGCCCGGGACGCCTGCCCCGTGGTCTTCACCGCTGTCAGCGAGTTCACGGCGTCGGCCTGGCGCCCCAGCGTGCCCCGGGCCCGCGTGGTGCGCAACGGCATCGACACGGACTTCTGGCAGCCGGGGCCGGGGGGCACCGGCCTGGTGTGGTCAGGGCGGCTGGTTCCGGAGAAGGGGCCGCATCTGGCGGTCCGTGCTGCTCGGGCGGCGGGGATTCCGCTGCGGCTCGCGGGACCGATCTCCGACGAGCGGTACTTCGAGGAAGAAGTGGCACCCCTGCTGGGGGAGGGCGCCCAGTACGTGGGCCACCTCGACCGACGCGGCCTCGTCGAGTGGCTGGGAGGCGCGGCCGCCGCCCTGGTCACGCCGGGCTGGGACGAGCCGTACGGCCTGGTGGTCGCCGAGGCGTTGGCCTGCGGCACCCCGGTGTGCGGCTTCGATCGCGGCGCACTCGCCGAAATCCTCACCCCCGACTGCGGTCTGCTCGCTCCCGACGGGGACGTGGAAGCCCTGGCCGAACTCATCCCACGGGCCATGGAACTGGACCGCGCAGCGGCGCGGCGCCGGGCCGAGGAATTCTGTTCGCTCGACCGTACCGCCGACGCCTACACCGCCCTGTACGAGGAGGTGGCGGGGTGATCGGCTACTACGTCCACCACCAGGGGCTCGGGCATCTGCACCGTGCCCAGTGCATCGCGGCCCACCTACCGCGTCCCGTCACCATCCTCTCCTCGCTGCCTCGGCCCGCCGCCTGGTCGGGTCCCTGGGTCGGGCTGCCGGCGGACGCGGCGTCGAACCCGCTCGACCCGACGGCCCGGGGACGCCTGCACTGGGTACCCCTTCACCATCCGGGGCACCGCGAACGCATGGGCGCCATCGCCGACTGGATCCGGCGCGAGAGACCCGAACTGTTCGTCAGCGATGTGTCGGTGGAGGCCGCCGCCCTGGCGCGGCTCATGGGAATTCCGGTCGTCGTCGCGGCCATGCGCGGCGACCGGCAGGACGAGGCCCACCGCCTTGGCTACGACCTGGCGGACGCCCTCCTGGCCCCGTGGCCCGAGTCTCTGCCCGAACCGGGATGGCCCGCCCACTGGCTCGCCAAGACCCTGCACACAGGGAGCATCTCGCGTTACGACGGCCGACCCCGGCCCGCGCCCCACGGCCCCGGCTCTCCCCCTGGCAAGGAGGTGGTGGTGATGCTCGGAGCCGGTGGCAACGATCTCGACGCCGGGCGGTTGCGGGAGGCGCAGCGGGCCACCCCCGAGTGGTCGTGGACCGTCCTGGGCGGTCCTGACGGTTGCTGGGTCGAAGAGCCGTGGCCAGTGCTCTGCCGGGCTCGGGTCGTCGTCACCCACGCGGGGCAGAACGCCATCGCGGAATGCGCGGCCGCCAGAGTCCCCGCCATCGTCATCCCCCAGGACCGACCCCACGGCGAGCAGCACGCCACGGCGCGGGCGTTGCACGCGTCGGGTCTGGCGACCGTGGTCGACACCTGGCCGCACCCAGGGGTCTGGTCCGGCCTGCTGGAGGAAGCCGCCGGACGGCCGGACCGCTGGGCCCAGTGGTCACCGGGCGACGGCGCACGGCGCGCCGCGCGGCTGCTCACCCGCCTGTCGACCCGCACATCCCGGCGAGACTCATGCGCACTGCGGTGATCACCCTCGCGGCGGGTCGGCACAGCCATCTGCTCCTCCAGCAGGACGGCTTGGCGTCCGGCACCTGCCGCCCTGACCACTACGTGGTCGTGTCCATGGCCGACCCGGACATCCCCCGCCACACCGCCGGCCGCGACCCCGTGGCGGATGTGGCCGGCCTGGAGCTGATCGAGGGGCGTCTGCCGCTGGCCGCCGCCCGCAACGCCGGAGCCGCACGTGCCCTCGCGGCCGGCGCGGAGCTGCTGGTCTTCCTGGACGTGGACTGTGTGCCAGGCCCCACGCTTGTGCAGCGTTACGCGCAAGCCGCCGCGGACGGCGCCCTGTTGTGCGGAACCGTCGCCTACCTTCCACCGCCGCCACCCCACGGCTACCGGCTGCACGATCTGGACACCCTGGCTACGCCACATCCCGCCCGCCCGGCCCCCGCCGACGGGCACATCGAGCGCGCCGGAGACCCCCGTCTGTTCTGGTCACTGTCCTTCGCCCTCACCGCGGCCACCTGGGAGCGAGTCGGCGGGTTCTGCGAGTCCTACACCGGTTACGGTGCCGAGGACACCGACTTCGCCGCCCGTGCCACCTCACTGGGTGTCGATCTGTGGTGGGTAGGCGGTGCGCCGGCATACCACCAGTACCATTCGACGCACACGCCGCCCGTCCAGCACCTGGACGACATCCTCCGCAACGGCTCGCTGTACAAGGCCCGTTGGGGCAGCTGGCCCATGCAGGGGTGGCTGCGCGCGTTCGAAGAGCGGGGTCTGGTGGCGTACGACGCGGCGACGGACGACTGGCGCAAGACCGACGTCAGTGAGCCGGGCCGAAGGTGATGGCGTCGATGGAACACGTCTTCGCGGACATGTTGCGTTGCATCATCCGCAAAGCCGCGTCCGCGAGGTCGGCGTCGATGTGCGCGACCGCTTCGGGGGGCACGACGACGTCGAAGTGCCTGATGTGGGCGTCCAGCGCCGAGTACAGCACGCACTGTTCCGTGACCTGCCCGCACAGGACGAGCTGCTCGACGCCCAGGTCGCCCAGGAGGTAGGCGAGCGGCGTTTCGTAGAAGATCGAATGACGGGCCTTGACGACGAAGAGCGAATCCTCGTCCGGGGAGACCGGCTCGACGAGCTCCCCGTGACGCCCGGCAAGCGCGGCCTCCAGAAGTTCTCCGTGGTGTGAGCGCCACTGCCCGAAGTTGTCATTCACGTAGATCACAGGTGTTCCGCTTCCGCGGGCACGCGTGAGCAGATGGGCGATGTGGGGCAGCGCTTTGCGGACGGAAGGCACGAGCGCCTCGGCATCCTCGTGCTCGTACGTATTGATCATGTCGATCACGACGACGGCTGTCTGCGGCATACGCGTCAGTCTCCCTTCTCATGGTTCCCCCCGCCCGGCGCGGGGGCTCGGGCCCGTCCGCGCGTCGCTCTAGTACCCACCGAACCGATAATGGCCCGGATCGCGGTGGATCACCTCCCCGGGAGCGACCAGCGCCGCAGGCGGGGAAGGGCGCCCGACCGCCCCGCAGGCCGCCTCGGGGACTCGCGGATGATCGGACAAGTGCCCGCCCGATAGGCTTCTGATGGACGCGGCCCGGCCTGGGGCCGCAACTCGCGTGGGAGACAATCAACCGATGGCCAGCCGGATACCTTCCTGGGCAAGTGTGTCAGGTCTTACCGTGTCAGCATTGGCTGTGGTTGCGGTACTCGCGGTTCAAGCCGAGGGGTCGACTCCTGGGCCTACCGCGAAAAAGGAACCCTCGGCGAGTTCGAGCACACCAGGCCCCAGCGGCGAGAAGCGCGACAAGGCTGAAGCGCTGCCGAAGGAATCGGGTACGGGCAAGCGAGTCGTGTATTCCCTCCGTCAAGACCGAATATGGCTGGTCGACGGGAGCGGGGACGAGCGTGTGGAAACCTACACGGTGTGGCCCGGGTCGGTGGACCCGAATGTGGGTGAGCACAAGGTGACGGGTCTGCGGAATGCCACCGTGGGCAGCGATGGGGTCCAGGTCGTCAGGGTCGTCTATTTCTCCGGTTCCGGGGGTACGTCGGCTGCCTTTTCCGCCGCGCGGGACGGGGCATCGCCTGAACCCGCGACCCGGAAGAAGACCGGAGCCATCCGCCTTGGCTCCGACGCCTCCAAAAGCCTGTGGGGCTTCGCGAAAGTCGGTACCAGCGTAGTCGTGGTGCGCTGACAGCAGGAGCGCCCCTCCCGCCTGGTGCCGAGCCCAGGGAGAGGTGCGCCGACTTTGCTGCCTGAGAAGGCGGTTGTTATTGCGGCAGCGATAACGATGGTTGACTCGAAAGATCAAAAAGGCAATGAGGAATGGAGAGGGCGTAACCGAGTCGGGCGCTCGGTATCCGGTCAGCGGCCGAAGCGGGCGCGGACCATGCCCAGCATCCCGTTCAGTTCGTCGACCTTCAGACGTAGGGCGACGGCGACGTAGATGACGAGCAGGATGAGGCCGCCCGCCACCAGCGCCGCGGCGGAGCCCAGGGCCCCCGTGCCGAGGGCTCCGATGACGAGGAAGGCGACCGTGCCGCCCGCGAGGGCGGCCGGGATCGAGGCGGTGATGAGGCGTGCGTAAGTGCGTGCCACGCGTGCCCCGTCCAGGTCGCCGCCCAGCCGGGTGCGCAGGCGGCGCCAGGCCACCCCGACGCCGACGGCGAAAGCGAGCCCGTACGAGGCGGCCATGCCGATGACGGCCCAGCGTGCGGGCAGCACGACGAAGGCGGCGCCCGCCCCGGCCGCGTTCACCAGCGCCACGACGACGGTGTTGTAGAAGGGGGTGCGGGTGTCCTCGAAGGCGTAGAAGCCCCGCAGCACCACGTACTGCACGGAGTAGGGGATGAGACCGAGGCCGAAGGCCATCAGGATGTACCCGATGTTCCGCGCACCGCTGCCCGCGGTCGCGTACAACAGTGTGGCGATGGGCACGCCGAGCGCCAAGAAGGCGAAGGCGCAGGGGACGACCGCGACGGCGGAGGTGCGCAGTCCGTAGGAGATGTCGTCGCGAACGGCGCCGGTGTCCCCGTCGTTGGCGGCGCGGGCGATCCGTGGCAGCACCGCCGTCATGACGGAGACGGTGATGATCGCCTGCGGCATCTGCCACAGCTGCAGGGCGAAGTTGTACGCGGTGACGCCAGTTCCGGGATGCCCCTGCTTCTCGGCGATCGGTCCGACCCACGTGGCGAGTTGCGTGACCACGATCAGGCCCAGCTGGTTGGCGAGGACGAACAGGAGGGTCCACTTGGCGAGTCCGAGCGCCCTGCCGAGCCCGTGTCCCCGCCAGTCGAAGCGGAGCCTGAGCCGAACCCCTGTCTTGCGGACGTACGGCACCATCGCGAAGGCCTGTAGCACCAGGCCCAGTAGCGTGCCGATGCCCAACAGCCGTACGCCCTGCGGCGTGATGGAGTGCGCACTGACCCCGGAATGGGAGAACGTACCGAACGCCCAGATGAATCCGCCGAAGGAGGCGATGATCAGGACGTTGTTGAGGACGGGCGTCCACATCATGGCACCGAAGCGGCCGCGGGCGTTGAGGATCTGTCCGAGCACGACGTGCGCGCCCATGAAGAACATGGTCGGCAGGCAGTAGCGCGCGAAGGCGATCGCCAGGTCGAGCCGTTCGGGGTCGTCCCGCAGCGACGGCGACATCATCTGGACGAGGAGCGGAGCGGCGAGCACCGATATGACGGTGAGGACGCCGAGCAGGACGAGGACGAGCGTCATGAGCCGGTTGGCGTACGCCTCGCCGCCGTCCTCGTCGTCCTTCATCGCCCGCACCAGTTGGGGGATGAAGACGGAGTTCAGTGCGCCGCCGCAGACCAGCACGTAGATCATCGTCGGCAGGACGTTGGCGACCTGGTAGGTGTCGTTCAGTGTGCCGACGCCGATGGCCGCGGCCATCACGAGCGTGCGCAGGAAGCCGGTCAGCCGGGACACGATCGTGCCGGCCGCCATCAGCGCGCTGGACTTCAGCAGGCCCGAGGTGCGGCTGCTCGGCGTGCTCGCCGGCTTCGCGTCGGGGGCGGTCGGGGGAGCGGCAGTCATCACGGCAGTGACGCCCGCCTGGTCCTCGAACACGCCGCGGAAGGGGTCGCTCCGCGCATCGGCCGAGCTGCCGTGCACGGCCCCTCGGGCAGCGGACCGGCCCGGCTTCAGCGCGCCGAGGTCCATGGTGGCGTGGGGGTCCTGAAGGTGACCGTCCCGCCAGCCGTCCTGCCCGTTCCACCGGTCGTCGGAGTTCGGACCCTGGTCACGGCTGTGCGGCATGTTCACCGTCGCGCACCTCGTTCTCCTCACCGTCGGTGGTCCGGCCCTCGTCCGACGGCCCTGCGTCGACAGTCGGCGTGCAGGCCTGCCACCACCGCCGACCTGGCACGAGGCGAAAGCCTAGTTGATCTTCATGAGGCCTCCTCGCGGCCCTCGGTTCCGGCCGCCCCGGCGGTCGTCGAGGACGCGTCGCAGCGCTGCTGTGAGGCGAAGTTCGGAGTCGGAGGCCGACTCCGAACAGGCGGTGCAGCGCATGTGCACCAGACTCTCGTTGATCCTCGCGAGGACCACGGCGGTGGCTGCTGTCCTCGGCCGCGCGGGGCACGACGGTCTCTTCCCCGCTACCGCCGGATGACCGAGCGGATCCAGGAGAGCTGCTGGGAGACCTCCCCGGCCTCCGCGCTCTTCTCCCGGTCCGAGCCGTTGAAGACGCCGATGAGGGTTTCGGTGCCGCGCGGGCCGACGGTCATCACCGGGCCCCCGGAGTCGCCTCCCGCGGGAATCCCGGACACCTTCTTCATGCAGAAGTCGGGGCCGCCCGGTGCGGTGTGACCCGCGCACAGGGGGTCGTTCGGCCGTACGACCTTCAGGTCCGACTGCTTGAGGACGGGGGACTGGCAGGCGCTCTCGTCCGTGGTGCAGGTGGCGCCCCACCCGTACTGACGCACGGCCTGGCCGCGGTGGACGCCGACCGTGGACAGGCGCGCCGTGCGGACGTTCATCGGCGGGACCTTGACGAGCATCATGTCGGCGTGCGCGCTGCCGACGCGTTTGCCGGGTATGGGGCGGACCTTGGTGCCCCTGCGCATGTCCAGATTGCCCACCCGGAAGGAGATCCGCTTGTCGGCGACCGGCCGTGCCTGCTCGTAGAAGCAGTGTGAGGCGGTGAGGATCCACTGGCGGGCGACTGCCGTCCCGGTGCACGCCGGTTTGCCGTCCACGAGCATGCGTACCGCCCACGGGCCGTAGGTGCTCTTTGACCCGCCGATCACAGCCGAGGCCGGAGCGGACGACATCACCGAACCCATGACCAGCGCCAGGGCGGTCAGCAGTAGTACACGAACGCGACGCACCATCAGGAACGACTCCTCTCAGGGGAATACAGCTGTACAGGTAGTGAGAGACCCCGCTGAGCGAAAACGTTCCACGTGAGCCCTATGGCACTTCGCGGCGGCGACCACCTCCGAGGTCAGCTCTGCTGAGCGGCCCACTCCAGCGTGGACATCGCGCTGGTCAGCTTCATCCTGGCCTGCTTCCAGGCCAGGGACCGGTCACCGTCGAGCACGCTGCCCGAGACCTCCTCGCCGCGGTGGGCGGGCAGATCGTGCAGGAACCAGGCGTGCGGCCAGCGCGCCATGAGGGCGTCGTCCACGGAGAAGGGAAGGAACTTCTCGCGCCAGTCCGGATCCGGCTTGGTCGTGCCCGTGGTCTGCCACCGGGTGGTGTAGACGAAGTCGAATTCGGCGTCGTCCGGTATCGCGTCCATGGAGTGGACCTCGGTCAGCGTGGTGTGCTGGGTCGCCGCGCGCTTCGCCGCCGACTCCATGGTGGCGGCCGGTACGCCGTAGCCCTCCGGGGTGGCGAAGGTGACGTGGCAGCCCGCGAAGTGGGAGATCCCCTCCGCCAGGGCGGAGGCCGTGTTGTTCCCCTCGCCCACGTACAGGATGCGGACCCCGTCGATCTCTCCCCGGGCCATCTTGACGGTGGCGAGGTCGCAGATTCCCTGGGTGGGGTGCTCCTCGGTCGCCATCGCGTTGATGACCGGCAGACCGCCGTGGCGGGACATGGCGCGCAGATCGTCCAGCGGGCCCGCGGTCCTGGCGACCAGGAGATCCAGCATGCAGCCGAGCATGCGTCCGGTGTCGGCGATGGACTCGCCGGTGTTCGTCTGGAGGTCGTTCGGGCCGTACGTCACCGGGGACCCGCCCAGCCGGATGCACCCCACGGTGAACGCCGTACGGGTACGCGTGGACGACTTGGCGAAGAGGATTCCCACGGCCTTGCCACGCAGTGGATGGTCGTGATCGTCAAGGTTCTGATAGAGATCGGCCGAGCGCTGGACAAGCCGGTGCACACTGCTTCGGCTCAGGTCTCCGAGAGAGAGGACCCCTCGTTCCGGAGAGACGGGAGGAGAACCCCCAAGGGACTTCATCATCAGCATTCTGACTTTCCGTTCAGACGGGTCGACCATGCGCCCGGTCTTTATGAACACAACGTTGCTGTACGGGATCTGATGAGGGACCACATTGCGACGGACCGGGCTCCGCCTGGCTGCGCGGACAACACGGTTCCGTCGACGCCACAGGGCTCTTGATACTCATAGGAGGGTCAGCCCGAGGGGCGGTCCCACCAGGCCTCTTCCGCGCCGCCAGCGAGGATCGGTGACGATGCCGACGCCCGTCGCCGGCGCCTGTTGTCGCCCCTGCGAGAGGGCGCCGCGCGGCACAAGAGTCGTATCGGTAACGGGAGTTATGGCAAGTACGCCCGCGACCAAGGCGAACGAGGGTGCAGCGTACATCGGTTCACTCACGTCACTCACTCTGACTGATCCACGCCCCCCGGTACAGCGATAGATCCTTCACCTCATTGGTTAGCCGTACTGTCGAATCGGCTAGAGTTCGGTGGCATGCTCGACCTGCAAAAGTTACGCGTATTACGAGAACTGAAGCACCGCGGCACCCTCGCCGCAGTAGCCCGCGCCCTGTCCTATACGCCTTCCGCCATATCCCAGCAGCTTTCCATGCTGGAGGCAGAGGTAGGCGCCCCCTTGCGCGAACAGTCGGGACGAGGTGTCCGGTTGACCGCGCAGGCCGAGATACTCGTCGCCCACACGGAGATCGTGCTGGAGCAACTGGAGCGCGCCGAGGCCGAGTTGGCGGCCTCGATGGAGGAGATCGCCGGAACCGTCCGGCTGGCCTGCTTCCAGACCGCCGCGCTGGCCGTCCTGCCCGCCGCCCTCGCCCAATTGCAGCGCACGCATCCACGGCTGCGGGTGGAGACCACCCAGGTCGAACCCGAGCACGCGTTGCCCAAGCTCATGACCCGCGACTTCGACCTCGTCGTCGCCGAGGAGTACCCCTACGACGCCGAGGCGCGCCAGCCCAATCTGGAACGCCGCGAACTGTGCGTCGGCTCCATGCGCCTGGCCCTGCCCCCGCCCGCGGTCGCGGTGAGCGACCGCGCGGCGCTGCGGAGGGCGGCCGCGCTGCCGTGGATCATGGAGCCGGTCGGCACGGCGGCCCGCCGCTGGGCCATGGCCCTCTGCCGTGAGGCCGGATTCGAGCCGGACGTGCGCTTCGAGACCACGGACGTCAACGCCCATCTGCGCTGTGTGCAGCAGGGACACGCCGTCGCCCTCCTGCCCGACCTGCTGTGGCAGGGCAAGCCGCCGACCCTGAACCTCTACGACCTGCCCCAGGGCTGGGGGTACCGGCGCATCGTCACCGCCGTACGCAAGGGAGGCGGCCAGCAGCCCGCGATCCGCCTCTGCCATGAGGCACTCGAAGCCGCCTTGCCCGGCCCTCGGTAGACCGCCGGCGCCGCGCCCGGCCCACGGCGGACTACCGGCGCCCCGCCCCGCCCGCCCTCAGTCGCTCAGCGCCAGCCGCACGCCGAAACCCACGACGACCGTGCCGGTGACGCGGTCCAGGGCACGTCGTGCGGCCGGGCGCCGCAGCCAGTCGCGCAGCGCCAGGGCGAAGACGATCAGCACGGCCGACCAGACCAGGCCGAGCAGGATGTGCACACAGGTCAGCAGCAGCCCCGCGGTCAGGTGCGCCGCGTCCGCGGGGATGAACTGGGGCAGCACGGCGACGTAGAAGACCCCGATCTTGGGGTTGAGGAAGTTGGTGACCGCGCCCTGGCGCCAGCCGCCGCACACACCGTCCTTGCCGGACTCGGGCTCCATCTCGGCGAGTTCCCCGTCAGGCGTGCGGCGCCAGGTGCGCCAGAGCATGCTCGCCCCCATCCACACCAGGTACGCGACACCGGCCCAGCGCAGCGTCTCGTACGCCACCTGGGACGCGGTCAGCAGGGCGCTCACGCCGAGAGAGCTCAGCGCCCCCCACATCAGCGTGCCGGTCTGGATCCCGAGGACCACACCCCACGCCCGGCGCCGCAGACCAAGCCCGGCGGTACGGAGGATGAGGGCGGCGTCGAGGCCGGGAGTGACCGTGAGCAAGCCCACGACCAGGGCGAATGACCACAGCGCCCCGCCCATCGAGGCCGTCGGCGGAGCGGTCCCGGCAAGCGATACGAGCGAAGGTTCCATCTCGGACTCCCCACAGTCGGTGCGTCACGGGCGGTACGTCCATTCCCGGCAGCCGCCGCGGCGACGGACGGCGGCGTGAGCATATCCACCGGAACCGGCGGGCGGGCCGTACCGGCAACCGGTGCGCGGGACCCGATCGGGGACCAGGTCTGTACCTTTCACGAGGCCCCCCGGGACGCACACAAATTTGTTGATCTTGTGGCGACGGGGGGCGGCTGTTAATTTTCTCCGCGTCGCCCGGCGAACCCATCCCTGTGCCGCTCACCCGCACGGATCGCCGGCCATCTTCCTGAACGGAAGCGTCGCCCCGCGGACATCCGCCAGCCGCCCTCCCCTCCTCCATCCCCAAGGAGATCCCCCATGTCCAGACCCGTCGTGGTGGTGAGCGATCCGCTCCCCGAAGCCACCCTCGCCGAGTTACGCCCGCACTGTGAGTTACGCCTCGTGGACGGCCGGGACCGGGCGGATCTGCTCGCCTCGATCGTGGACGCCGTGGCCCTGATCGTCCGCAGCGGGACCCAGGTGGACCAGGAGGTCCTGGCGCAGGCCCCCTCGCTGAAGATCGTGGCGCGTGCCGGGGTCGGCCTGGACAACGTGGACGTCGCATACGCGCGTGCCGCGGGCGTCGCGGTCGTCAACGCGCCCGACTCCAACACCGTCAGCGTCGCGGAGTTCACCGTCGGACTGGTGATCGCCTCCCTGCGCCACCTCTGTGCCGCCGCCCAGCACGTCAGCGAGGGGGAGTGGCGCCGGTCCGCCTTCATGGGCAGTGAGCTGGCCGGGCGGACCCTGGGAATCCTCGGCCTCGGCCGGGTGGGCCGCCAAGTGGCCCGTCGCCTCACGGCGTTCGAGATGCACGTCATCGCCTACGACCCACACGTCAGCGCGGCCGAAGCCGCCGAGGCCGGCGCTGAACTGGTCACCTTCGACACATTGCTGACGACCAGTGACGTCCTGACGATCCACCTCCCCAAGAGCGCGGCGACGACCGGCCTGCTCGGCGAGAGCGAACTCGCTCGCGTCAAGCCCTCCCTCTGCCTGGTGAACACCGCCCGCGGAGGCATCGTGGACGAGGACGCGCTGGCCGCGGCGCTCAAGGACGGCCGCATCGCCTGCGCCGCGCTGGACGTCTTCACCGAGGAGCCGCCCCGGGCATCGCCGCTCCTCCACCTGCCCAACGTCCTCGCCACCCCGCATCTGGGTGCCGGTACGGACAGCGCTCAGCTGCGCGCGGGCCGGTCAGCCGTGCACAGCGTCCTCAGGGTGCTGGAGGAGGCCGGCGCGTAGCCGGGCTCCGACACCCTCCCGCGTCAGCTCCGCGGAGCACGCCACCTCCCGGTCCGACCGCACCACCATCACGTCGCACTGCGCGACATCGGGGAAACGATGATCATTCACCATGCTCACAAGGTCGTCACCGACGACGTGTTCCTGATGCTCGACGGCTTCCTGCCGGACAGTGAAGTCTTCTTGAAACTCGAAGGATTGAACCCCGCCGGTTCCATCAAGCTCAAGGCCGCCGTGGGCATGGTCGAGGACGCCGAACGGCATGGCAGGCTCGGCCCCGGTTCCCGGCTGATCGAGTCGTCCTCGGGGAGTCTGGGGATCGCGCTGGCGATCGTCGCCGCGGGGAGGGGTTACTCCTTCACCTGTGTGACCGACCCGAACGTCTCCCCCCAGAGTCTCGCGGCCATCAAGGCGCTGGGCGCCCACGTCGTCCAGGTCGAGAAGAGGGACGCGAACGGCGGGTACCTCGGCACCCGCATCGCGTACATCCGGGAGCGGCTCGCCGAGGACTCCGGACTGGTCTGGCTCAACCAGTACGCGAACCCCGCCAACCCCAGCACCCATGCGCGTACGACGGCCTCTTCGGTTCTGCGCAACATAGGCCGGGTCGACCAGCTCTTCGTCGGCGCGGGTACCACCGGAACCTTGATGGGGTGCGTCAGCCACTTCCGCGCCCACTCGCCGCACACGAAGATCACCGCCGTCGACGCTGTCGGCTCCGTCACCTTCGGGGGCCGTCCGCAGCCCCGGCGCATACCCGGTCTCGGCACCAGCCGCACGCCCGAACTCTGCGTCCCCGAATCGGTCGACGAGGTGATCCATGTGGCCGAGCCCGACGCCGTCCGCATGTGCCGGCGGATCGCACGGGAGCGCGGACTGCTGACCGGCGGCTCGACCGGGTCCGTGCTCGCCGCGCTGGCACAGGCCGCGCCGTTCATCCCCAGCGGTTCCCGGGTGGTGGCGCTCTCTCCCGACATGGGGGAGCGCTATCTGCAGACGATCTACCACGACGACTGGGTGCACGAGACCTTCGGCCGCCACGTCCTGGAACCCCTCGACCTCGACCACTTGACCGTACCCGCCTGAGAACTGGTGACAGCAATGTTTGATTTTCACGTAGTCAGCGGCTCGACGATCCGCTCCCTTGTCGCGGAATCGCGCTCCGAGATCGTCGCGACGGTGCGCGACACCTACCTCACGCACCACGACAAGCAGTCCGTCAATCCCAACAGTTACTTCCTGCGGTTCCCCGAGAAGCCCGATTCACGGATCATCGCCCTGCCCGCCTATCTCGGCGGCGAATACGGCGTGGCCGGGATCAAGTGGATAGCCAGCTTCCCCGGCAACATCGAGCGCAACATCCCGCGCGCGTCGGCGACGCTGCTGCTCAACGACTACGAGACCGGTTATCCGTTCGCGTGCCTGGAGGCCTCCCAGATCAGCGCCGCCCGTACCGCCGCCTCGGCGGTCGTGGGCGCGGAGCAGCTGGTCGGCGGCCGCTCCGCTCAGCGCGTCGCGGTGATCGGCGCCGGGGTCATCGCCCGTAACATCCTGGAGTTCTTCCAGGCGCAGGAGTGGTCGGTCGACCGCTTCGTCGTGCACGACCGGTCGCCCGAGTACGGCGAGCGGCTCAAGCAGCACATCATCGGCCTGGGATACGACGCCGACCGCGAGGACTCCTTCGACCGTGCCGTGAAGGGCGCGGACATCGTCGTATTCGCCACGACGGCCGGCGAGCCCTGGGTGACCGAACCGGGAACCTTCACCCCTGGACAGACGGTCCTCAACATCTCTCTGCGCGACATAGGCCCCCACATCGTCGCCGGGGCACAGAACATCCTCGACGACGTGGACCACTGCATGACGGCCAACACCTCTCCGCACCTGGCCGAGCAGGAATTCGGGCACCGCGACTTCATCGACGGCACCGTGGCCCAGATGATCCGCGGCGAGGTCGAGGCGGCCGCCGACAAGCCCAGGATCTTCTCCCCCTTCGGGCTCGGCGTGCTCGACCTCGCCGTCGGCCTTCAGGTCTACCGCCGGGCCGTCGAAGGCGGGCAGGCGGTGAGCGTGCCGGGCTTCTTCGGCGAGACCGAGCGCTGGTCGTGAGACGCACGTGCCGCCCCGCACCCCGGCCCACCGCCGGGGCCACCCGCAACTCTGGGAAGTAGTAAGACCCCTTGAACACTGATCCCGCCGCCGCGTCCCCCCAGTGGGCCGGCGACCACTCGACCGACCTGCTCCGCCTCTCCGAGGAGTACGCCCACCGCTTCCCCTGGTACGGCCAACTCCTCGAAGCGCAGGGCGTCCGCGGCACAGGGCGCCTGCACGACCTGCCCATCGTCGACCACGAGGTGCTGACGCGGCACTACTACACCGCCGGGCACGAAGACCTCCCCGACGCGTTCACCTACCTCACGTCCGGCACCAGCAGCGGCCTGCGCAAGCGCATCCTCTACAGCCCGGCGGACGAGGTCGCCTACACGGCGCAGCGCAAGGAACTGTTCCAGGACTTCGTCGGTGACCTTCCGGCCGGCTCGGTGGCCGTCGCGGATCTGGGAACGGGCCACGCCGCGGCCGCCGCCCGCCACATCTTCGAGGAAATGGGCTTCGCCGCCCACGACATCGAATTCCAGCGGCCGCTCGAGGACCACGTGGAGCTGCTCAACTCGTGGCAGCCCGACGTGCTCTTCACCATGCCGATGATCCTCGACCGGCTCATGCAGACACCCGGCGAGCTGCGCATCAGCCCCCGCAAGATCATGGTCGTGGGCGACCTCGCCACGGCCAACTGGCGCCGTCTCGTGGCGGAGTACTTCGGCATACAGGTCGCGGACGTACTCGACGTCTACGGCAGCATCGAGATCGGTGCCATCGCGTACCTCTGCGCGGACACCGGCCTCTACCACTTCCACGACCACATCCTGCCCGAGGTCATCCATCCCGGAGAGCTGTACGGGGAGGCGCCCGCGGCCGGAGCGTCGGCGCCCCGGACGGAGAGCGGTGCGCTGCTGCTGACCTCCTTCACGCGCTCCTACTTCCCGGCTCTGCGCTATGTGACCGGTGACCTGATCAGCGGCTTGCGCGTCATCGACCACCAGGGCCGCCGCGTCCACGCCTTCGAGCGCATCGACGGCCGGCTCGGGGGTGACTTCAAGCACGGCGAGCGCGTCAGCAGCCACGACATCTGCCAGGCCATGGCGGTGGTCTTCCCGGGCGCCGCCTTCGAGGTCGCCGACGACGACGGGCTGGTCATCCGGGTCGTCGCCGAGGAGATCCTCGACGACCAGCTGGCCGCCGTGCGCAAACTCCTGATGGAGGCGGCCCCGGACGTCGCCCAGATGATCACCTCCGGCATGGTCGGCGAGATCGGCGTCCGGGCCATCGCCCCCGACGAGATGAAGTCCCCGCACGCCAAGCGCCGTTTCAACATCAAGGAGCGGTGAGAAGCACATGTGTGGCATCGCCGGTACGGCGACTTTCGGTCTGACCCCTCCCCTGGAACGGTTCCCCTCGGCCGCCTGCGCCGCCATGGCCCACCGCGGGCCGGACGAGGAGGGTTACCACCACGACAGCCAGGCCGCGTTCGGTATGTGCCGGCTCAAGGTGATCGGCCTCGGTGACGGCTCCCAGCCGGTCTACTCCGAGGACCGCGGCATCGTCTGCGTGTTCAACGGCGAGATCTACAACCACCAGGCGCTGCGCGAACTGCTCGCCAGGCGCGGAAGGCGGGTGCGGGGCGGCAGTGACGCGCACGTACTTCCGCTCCTCTACGACGAGTTGGGCGAGGACTTCGTCAGCGAGCTGCACGGCATGTTCGCGCTCGCCGTGTACGACACCCGCACGCGCAAGCTCCTGCTGGCCACCGACCGCGTCGGCAAGAAGCCGCTCTTCTACAGCCGGCTCGCCGACGGCACCGTGGCCTTCGCCTCCGAGATGGCCGCGCTGCTGGAGCATCCGGGCATCGAGCGGACGGTCGACCCGGTCGCCGTCGACCAGTATCTGAGCTACCGGGTCGTCCCCGGCCCGCACACCATCTACCAGCGGGTGCGCAAGGCGGAGCCGGGCACCGTGCTCACCTTCGAGGCCGGGCAGCCGGAGAAGGCGCGCCGGTACTGGCAGTTCGACTTCCACGACGATCTGGCGGACATGAGCGGTCCGGAGGCCGTGGACCGGATCGACGCGTTGCTGCAGGAGGCGGTCGCCGACCGGCTGGAGTCGGAGGTGCCGCTGGGCGCGATGCTCAGCGGCGGGCTCGACTCCAGCCTCGTCGTGGCGATGGCCTCGCGCCGGCTCGGCCGACGCATGCACACCTTCTCGGTGGGGTTCGAGCATGCCGCGTTCGACGAGTCGGTGTACGCGCGCCAGGTCGCCGAGCACTGCGGCAGCGATCACCACACGTACCGCATCGGCGCGAGTGACGCCCGCCAGGCCGTCGACCACATCCTCACGCACGTGGGGGAGCCGTACGCCTTCCCGTCCGCCATCGCGGCCCACTGCATGTACCGGCTGGCCCGCCAGTACGTCACCGTCGTGCTGACCGGCGACGGCTCCGACGAGATCTTCTGCGGCTACAACCGCTACAAGATCTTCCAGCAACTCCCCGGCATCGCCCCCGAGTCCGCCGCCAAGGTCGACGCCGAGGCGCTCGCCGCCGGGGACGGCGGTATCGCCGATCGCTACCAGGCCGTCCTCGTGGACGGGGTACGGGGCGGCATCAAGGACCGCCTCTACAGCGGGGCCTTCAAGGCGACGCTGCCGGAGTACCCGTACAACCACCTGCGCGACCGCTTCGCCCGCACCGACCCGAGCACGGCGGAGTTGAGCCGCGTCATGCAGGTGGACTGCGGGTTCTGGCTTCCGGACGCCCAGCTGGTGAAGATCGACCGGATGGCCATGGCCCACTCCGTCGAGCCGCGCAGCCCCTTCCTCGACCACCGTCTGATCGACTTCGTCACCCGGCTTCCGGCCTCGGCGAACCTGGTCAACGGCAACGAGAAGGCGCTGCTGAAGCAGGTCGCCGCGCGCTGGCTGCCGCACTCGGTGCTCAGTCGGCGCAAACAGGAACTCGCCGTCCCCCTGGAGGGATGGCTCGGCACGGAACTGCGGGAGACCATCCAGTCCGCGCTGCTGTCGGAGTCCTCCCTCGACCGCGGCTACTTCGCACCCGACGCGCTGCGCGCGTTCGCCACGGAGTTCCGCCCCGAGAACACGTACGCGCTGTGGACGCTCTACATGCTGGAGCGCTGGCACCAGCTGCACACGGACGGCCGCCACCCCGAAACGTCCTGAAGCACCTGAAGTGCCGTGAAGCACCTGAAGCACCCTGAAGCAAGGAACATGCTCCCCCCGATGAAGACCGCTGATTCCGCCCCGCCCGCTGTCGTCGTCCTGACCGACCTCGTCGTCTTCTGCCGCCATCTCGACCTGATCGCGGAGATCGAGAGCCGTGGCCTCACGCCCTTGTTCCTCTTCGGCCCGGAGACCCCCGCCGACCGGCTCGCCCTGCACCGCGGCGACCCGCGCCACCCCCTCTCGCGGGTGGCGCGGGCCGTCCATGTCGACGACTGCGAGCTGGACACCCTGCTCGCGGGCGTACGGACATACCTGACCGACTATCGCGTGCAAGCCGTCCTCAACTGCGGGGAGGTCTTCGTCGAACCGGCCGGCGCCCTCGCGGAGGTCCTCGGCCTTCCCGGCCCCGGCGCGCACGCCGCACGGGTCTGCCGCCACAAGGTGCTCCAGCGCCTGGCCGCGCCGGAGCTGGCGCCGCACTGGGCCATGCTGGGCCGGGCGGGGCAGGCGGCGGCGGTGGCGGACGAGTGGCAGGACTTCCCCGCCGTGCTGAAGCCGGCCGGACGCATGTCGAGCTCCGGAGTACGGTCCGTGGCCGACTCCGCCGAACTCCGCGCCGAGCTGGCGCAGTACCCGCCGGACGAGATGCTGCTGCTCGAAGAGCGCGTCCGCGGCGCGGAGTTCTCCGTGGAGACGCTGGTGTACGAGGGTGAAGTGCTCTGGTCCGGCATCACGGGCAAGAACACGAACGAGGACGGCACCCGCTACTTCACCGAGACCGGCCACACCTCGCCCGCGCCGGGCCTGTCGGCCGCCGAGGAGGACCGGCTCCTGGCGGCCAACGCCTCGCTGCTGCGGTCCATCGGTTTCCGTACGGGCATCAGCCACGCCGAATTCCGGCTGAGCGGCGAGGGCGTCGCCCTGATGGAGGTCGCGGCCCGGCCGCCCGGCGACGCCATCACCAAGCTGTGGCACCTCGCCACCGGCAGCCCTCTCGAACCGGCGCTCCTCGATCTCGCGCTCGGAGAGCGGCCCACCGTCCCCGCCCCTCGACGCCGGGCCCGGCAGGTCTACCTCGAACACCCCTCCGGTGTGCTGAGCGACGTGACGTGCGCTGAGGACGTGCCCGTGTCGTGGGTGACCACGGATGGCGCCTGGCCCCGGTTCACGCCGGTGGAGCCGGATGCCCCCGCGCGGCTTGTCGCCGTGATCGTCACACGGGAAGCGGGGCAGCAGCTCGGGCAGTGGAGCGATTCCGGCGGGCGGGCGGTGTCCGTCGTCGTCGACGGGCCGCTCGACGAGGACCTGCAAGGTGCGGCGGAACGCCTGGCGAAGGCCGTGCACATCAGCACGGGTGACAGGGGCGACGGCACGGATGGCGCCGATGGTCGCGTCGGCGCGTAATCGATGACCCAGAACCTCTCCCCGAAGCAGTCCCCGCACCTCACCCCGAACAGGACGCTGCTCTCGAAGCTGGGCCTGCCGGACCTCTCCGGCAACGCCCGCTTCGTCGCCGCCAACATCATCGACAGTCTGGCCGGCGGACTCGTCATCGCGTTCCTGGTCGTCTACTTCGCCAGAACCACCTCGCTGTCGCTGGTGGAGGTGGGGGCCTGCCTCACCCTGGGGCACGCGATCGCCCTTCCCGTTCCGGCGCTGGCGGGCTGGCTGTTGGACCGGGTCGGCCCCCGGACCGTGGTGGCCTCGGGAAACCTCGTCTCGGCGCTCGGCTTCGTATGCCTGTTCTTCGCCGAGTCGGCCTGGCAGATCGTCGTCACGCAGTGCGTGGTCCAGACGGGTGCGGCGATGTACTGGACGTCGAGCAGCGCACTGGTCACCCTCGTCGCCCGCGACGACGACCGCACGCGCTGGTTCGGGTTCTTCAGGGCACTGCGCAACGTGGGCATCGGGTTCGGCGGCGCGATCGCGGCGCTGGCCATGGCGATGGCGAGCACCACCGGGTTGAAGGCCGTAGTGGCGGTCCAAGCGGTGAGCTATCTGCTGGCGGCGTGGCTGCTGCGCGGCTGGCGTCCGAACCGCGCGGAGGTCGCCGGGCACCACGGCGAGCGTCCGGAGGGCGGGGTCGGCGGGGTCGGCGAGGGTGGCGGGCACGGCAGGGACGGCGCAGACCCGCCCGCGCCCCGCGCCGCCGCCCGCTACGCCACGGTCCTGCGCGACGGCGCCTATATGCGGCTGGTCGCCGCCAACCTCTCCTTCGTCCTGGCCTCCATGGTCCTGAGCGTGCTGCTCGGGATCTACGCCACGGACAGCCTGGGCGCGGGCGCCTGGGTGGGCGGTGTGCTGATCACACTCAACACCGTGCTGGTGGCGACCACGCAGACCCTCGCCACCCGCTGGATCGAACGGCACCGGTCGACCCGGGTGATCGTCCTCGCCTGCCTGGTCAACGCCGTCGCCTTCGGCGTCTTCGCCGCCCTCTCGCTCATCCCCGTCCGGGTCGTGCCGGCAGGACTGCTCGTCGCCGTCGTCATCTACACGCTCGCCGAGGTCCTCGGCTCCCCGCCCATGGGGGAGTTGAGTGTGTACATGGCCCCTGAGCACGCCCGCGGCCGCTATCTCGGCGTCTACCAGCTCTCGTGGTCGCTCGGCGGAGCCGTCGCCCCGGTGGTGCTCACGTCCCTGCTCTCCCTGGGGCCTGCCTGGCCCTGGCTCTTCCTCGCGGCTCTCAGCCTGCTCGCGGCCCCGCTGGTGCTGAGCCTGGAGCCCCGGCCCGCGCGGTCCTGAACGCGTAAGAAGGCCGTTAATCATTCGGCATTCATGGCACGGGAATCGCGCGGTTGAAATCCTGGTGAACACAGAAGTCCAGCTAACCAATCACGTTAAGCAACCATCGCTGTACCCGCGCCACGAAGTCGGCCATCGTGGATGACGTGACGGATCTGAACCGCGCCGCCCGCACTCAAGGGCGGTTGTCTCCCAGCGAGGTGGAACTCTTGTCCATGGAAAAAGACCAGGCGGCTGTTGCCGGACGAACGCTCACCGGAGACAGCGCAAGCATTCACGAACTCGCGCAGGGGGTGTTAGACGGTGTGCCCTTACGATTCCGGGTCCGGGAAACCCTCGCCAATCAAGAGCTGGCGAAGACTCTGGAAGCGCTGCGGCATTCCGAAAGTGATACGTCTGTCCTGAGAACTCTTTTCCCCGGCTCCCTGGACACCACCGGTGTCGCCTTCCTGCCGAAGGACCGCCTTCTGTCACCCGAGGAGAAGAGCGCGGCGGCGACCGCCTTCGCCGGTGTCCTGGACAGCGGCGATTTCACCAGCGGCCCGGCCGTCGATTCCTTCGAGGGCGCGCTGAGCGAGTTCCTCGGTGCCGCGCACACCGTCGCCACCGGCAGCGGAACCGACGCCCTGATCATCGCGCTGCGTGCCGTCGGCGTCGGACCGGGCGACCAAGTGATCCTTCCGGCGAACAGTTTCGCCGCCACCGAGAACGCGGTCTTCGCGTGCGGCGCCGAACCGGTCCTCGCCGACGTCACCCTGCCGGACGGAAACCTGGACCCCGCTTCGGTGGAAGAGCACATCACCGCACGCACCGCCGCGATCCTCCCGGTCCACCTCTATGGCCGCCTCGCCGACATGGCGGGCCTGCGAGCGGTCGCCGACCGGCACCGGCTCGGCCTCGTCGAGGACGCCTGCCAGGCGATCGGGGTGACCGGCGTCGGACAGTACTCCGACGCCGCGGTCCTCAGCTTCAACCCGTACAAGAACTTCGGGCTCTGCGGAAAGTCCGGGGCCGTCGTCACCGGCTCCGCCGAGATCGCCGAGCGCTGCCGTGTGCTGAGCTACCACGGATTCGTCCCGGGCCAGAAGAACATCAAGTGCGAGACGTTCGGCCTCAACTCGCGGATCGACAACACGATGGCCGCCATCGGCCTGGCACTGCTTCCCTGGCTGAGCCTGCGCGCTCTGCGGCGGACCTGCCTCGCGAAGCGCTACATCGACGCGCTGAGCCCTCTGGCGCGGCAACTCCCCCTCGACGTACCGACGTTCGTGCCCGACCACGCCTGGCACCTCTTCCCCCTCGTCTTCCACGAGGACGGGCTGCGGGACACCGTACGGACCCGGGTGAGCCGGTCGAGCGGGGTGGAGACGGATGTGTACTACCCCGTCCTCACGCACCAGCACGAGACCCCGCTGCGCGAGAAGCTCTTCGGTGGCGTCTCCCTGCCCCGGACCGAACAGCTGAACGCCCACGTACTGCACCTGCCGCTGCACGCGGGCATGTCGCTCGGAGAGCAGGACCGGGTGATCGACGCGCTGCACGACGCGCTGCGGGCGCAGACGTGACCGGGCCCGATGTGCTGCTCGGCGTCGGGTCGGCCGGTCCGACGCACCTGCCGCCCCCGGCGTCGGTCCGCTTCGCCGCGTTCTCCGACTTCGACGAGACCTACCTCGCGCACGCCGCGACCTCCGAGCAGCGCTCCCACCTCACGGCCCTGGAGCACTTCCTCCTCGATGCCAGAGAGCGCCACCAACTGCTTTTCGGCTGGGTCACGGGCAGTTCTCTCGCCTCCGTCCAGAAGAAGATGGAACGGTGCGGCGCGCGCGTACTCCCGCATTTCGTCGCCAGCTCCCTCGGCACGGAACTCACCTTCTTCAGGAACGGTTTCCCCGAGCCCGATCCGCAGTGGCAGGAACAACTGGAGGAGAGTGGGTTCAGCAAGGCCAAGGTGGAGCGGATCGTCGAGCGGCTCGCCGGAAACGGGGTCACGCTCTTCCCGCAGAACAACGGGAACTCCACGGAGTTCATGGAGAACTACTACTTCCGCTCGCTCGGGGACCAGCGGCGGGACGCGGAAGCGCTGGACCGGGTGCGGGTCCTGGCGAAGGAAGAGGGTCTCGGCCTCAACATCAGCCGCTGCAACCCGGCCACCGGTGACCCCGCCGACTGTTACGACGTCGACTTCACCCCGCCGACCTGCGGAAAACGCAACGTCGTGCAGCACATTTGCAACCGATTCGGCGTCGACCCGCAACACACCTTCGCCTTCGGGGACAGCGGGAACGACCTCGAAATGCTGCGCGCCGTACGGCACGGCACTCTGGTGGGCAATTGCACGCCGGAGGCCAGGGCGAATTTCCCGCGGGTGTCGGAGCACGACTACGCCCAGGCCATCCTCACCTCGTTCCGCCACCACCTCGGCCACTGACCGCCCCGCCCTCACTCGAACGGAAAGGCACCCCAGTGAACATAGGAGTCATCGGCGCCGGGAACATCGCGAAGATGCATCTGCGCGCGATCGCCACCGTGCCCGAAGCCGCGGCGGTCGGCGTGTACGACCTGGACCCCGGCAAGGCACAGGAGACGGCCGACCGCTTCGGCTGCCGCGCCTTCGCCTCCACCGCCGAGATGTACCGGCACGTCGACGCCGTCATCGTCGCCTCCCCCAACCACACCCACGCCGACTACGCCGAAGAGGCACTGCGGAACGGCAAGCACGTCCTGTGCGAGAAGCCGATGACGACGACGGTGGCCGAGGCGGAGCGGGTCACCAGACTCGCCGAGGCCAGCGGCCTGGTCTGCGCCATGGGCTTCAACTACCGCTTCCTGGACGTGATCCAGGAGATCGGCCTGCTCATCGACCGCGGTGACCTGGGCCCGGTCCTCTTCGCCCAAGTGAGCCTGAAGCGCGGCAGCGCGCTGACCCGCACCCACTTCACCTGGCGCGACAGCGATCTGGGCAGGTCGACCAGCGGCTCCCTCGGCGACCTGGGCGTACACCTGATCGACATGCTGCACCATCTGCTGAAAAGCCCGGTCGACAGCGACACATGCCGCGTCAAGCTCCAGATCAATGTGCCGCAGAAGGAGGGGCGTGAGGTCAAGGTCGACGATTACGCCTTCGTGAGCGGCAACCTGGAGAACGGGGTGGGCTTCAACCTCATCACCTCCAAGTCCTCGCCGCCGGACGAACTGGGGTTCTCCCTCAGCATCATCGGCACCCACAAGGAGCTGTCGTACCACTCCAGTGACGGTTCCGTGTACTACCTCAAGTCCCGAGTGGCCTGGGAACAGGGGACGTTCGAGCGCGGCGAACACCTCGCCGACCCGCCAGGGGAGATCGCGGGATGGGGGGACACCTTCCACCACCAGATGCGGGAGTGGACCCATGCCGTCACACACGGCCGTTCGAAGGGCCCGCTGGCCGGTTTCGGCGACGGCATGCGGACCCAGCAGGTCCTGAACCGCCTGCTGTCGAACGAACAGCAGCCCGCGCTCATCGGCCGGTGAAGAAATGACCGGCGGCCGGCCACCGAACATCCGGTGCCGGTCGCCGGCCGCCGGCAGGGACGGGGACGTATCCGATGAGAGATGGCAAGGAGCCCGCTGTGTCCGAGCCCAAGACGAGCACGGCACCTACCCGAGAGGCCGCCGAACCACCGCCGCTCTTCAGCCCGTTCGCAGTCGTGGCGTCGTGCGTGGGGTTCGTGCTGATCGGCGCCTTGCAGGCTCTCTACGGCCCGGCGATCCCGGCCTTCCGCGAGAACTTCGGCCTCTCCCCGTCCGCGGCCGGGCTCGGGCTGAGCGCGCACTTCATCGGCGGAGTGGCGGGGGTACTGCTCCTCAATCGGGTGCACGGGCGGTGGGGCAACCGGGCCCTGCTCAGTACGTCGTACCTGCTGATGGCGGCGGGCGGCCTCGGCCTCGCCCTCGCCCCCAACTGGCCCCTGGCGCTGGCCGGTGCAGCGGTGACGGGCCTTGGCTTCGGCGGTATCGACTACGGCCTCAACCAGCTCTTCGCGGTCGGCTTCGGCCGCCGGAGCCCGGCGATGCTCAACGTCATCGGGGCCTTCTACGGCATCGGCGCGGTGGGCGCTCCGGGGCTGATCGCCCTGCTCGGCCCGGAGAACTACCCCGCGATCTTCATCGGCTTCGCGATCCTCTCCGCGATCCTGATGACGACTCTGGGCGGGGTCCGCGAGGGCGAACGGCCGGGGGGCGGCCCGGCGCCCGAGGGCAGCGACAACGACGCCTCCTCCCGCCGAGCCGCAGAGCCTGCTGACGCCCCTGACCCGCCGCAGCTTCTGCGCGCCCGCCCCCTCCCGATCATCATGGTGTTCATCGCGCTGTACGTGCTGATGGTGGCGGTGGAGACCGGAGTCGGCGGCTGGGAGCCGACCCACCTGGAGTCCATCGGCCACAGCGCGAGCACCGCCGCCACGGCGACCTCGGCGTTCTGGCTGATGGTGACCGCGGGGCGGTTCCTGGTCATACCGCTGACGCTGCGCTGGCCGGTGGAGAAGATCATGGTGGTGAGCTGCGCAGGGATGACGGGCTGTCTGCTGCTGGCCCTGGTCCCGCCGGTCGCGCCCTACGCCTACGCGGGCGTGGGCCTGTTCCACGCGCCGATCTTCCCGGTCGGACTGCCGTGGCTCTCCCGCGCCGTGCCACGCGCGCAGCGGGCGGGCGCGTACGTGATCGCGGCGTCCATGATCGGCGGAGTGGCCGCCGCGCCGGTGCTCGGCAAGGGCATCGAGTGGGCGGGCGTCTCCACGGTGCCGCTGCTGATGACGGTGCCGGCGGCGGGGTGTCTGATCGCTACGTGGTGGTTGATACGGGCGACTCGGCCGTCCGCGTCGGCGGCGTGAAGACGCGGGCCCGCCGGAATGCGACGGGCTCCGAGAAGCGGGAGAGTGAAGGACGAGGTGCTCCGGGGGCCGAGCGACGGGCGGACGTAACGCGGTCGGGGCGGCAGCGACAACAGGGATGGCAAGTGGATCAGCCAGCGGCGGGAACCACCCCGGGAGAGCCCGAGCAGCAAGCGCTCTTCGGGTGGGCGGACACCGCGCCCGCGCGGGCCGCGCACGGGGCGTTCCGGGACACTCCCCGGGCGAGGCGGATGCTGGACGTGCGGGAGGTCTACGCGGAGCCCGCCGCCCTGGACTCACCACGCGGCCAGCAGATCATGGCCCGGCTGCCGGGAGTGCGCGTGACCGAGGTGGCCAACCACTGGCGTATCCCCTCCTTGCACGGGAACGAAGGCAATGTCGAGCGGTGGGTCCGCGTCAAGACCGAGACGCTTGTGCTCGGGATCAAGCGGCAGCTCGTGACGCGGCCCAACGGCAGGTCGGCCGACTGGATCGCTCCGGGCCCCTCCAACGGATGCGCGATGTCCTGCGCCTACTGCTACGTCCCCCGCCGCAAGGGATACGCCAACCCCATCACCCTGTTCACCAACATCGAGGCGATCGTCTCCCACATCCGGCGCCACGTGAGGGCCCAGGGGCCCAAGACGGAACCCAACCAGTGCGACCCCCACTCGTGGGTCTACGACATCGGCGAGAACGGCGACTGCTCCGTCGACGCCCTGGTCAGCGACAACACGGCGGATCTCGTCGCCGCCTTCCGCGGGATGCCGACGGCGAAGGCGTCCTTCGCCACCAAGTTCGTCAATCCGGACCTGCTCGCCCTCGACCCCCGAGGCCGCACACGGGTGCGCTTCTCCGTCATGCCGCCCGACGACGCCCGGCTGCTGGACATCCGCACCAGCCCGGTCGCCGACCGGATCGCCGCAGCCGCCGACTTCCTCGACGCCGGCTATGAGGTCCACTTCAACCTCTCGCCCGTCGTCCTGCGGCCCGGGTGGGAACGGAGCTGGGCGGAGCTGCTCACGCACCTCGACGACGTGCTGCCCGCCCGAGTGAAGGAGCAGGCCGCGGCCGAGGTCATCATGCTGACGCACAACCAGGCGCTCCACGAGGTCAATCTCGGGTGGCACCCCCGCGCCGAGGAAGCGCTGTGGCAGCCGGACATCCAGGAGCCGAAGCGTTCGCGGAACGGCGCCCTCAACGTGCGCTACGCCCTTGAGGTCAAGCAGGAGTCCCTGACGCGGCTGCGGCGACTGCTCGCGGAGCACGCGCCATGGCTACGGGTCAGATACGCCTTCTGACACGCACCGAGCTTGCCGCGCCGGGCGTCCACGGAGGCCCGCGCGCGAACCCCGGAACGTACGACAAAAGGGTGATCATCACACCCACCGCCTCCAGGATGGGCCGTCGGCCGCCGATGAAAGGGGTCCGTGCCCGTGGGCCTCCCCGGGCATCGACTTCCGATCGGCGAAGAGGAAACCATGACTGTCAACGCACACCGCGTCGTAGGCATCGCCGCCCCGTTCGTCCTGGCGCTGGCCGCCCTCGTCGTGCCGGCGCAGGCCGCCGCCGGGTCCCAGCAGGGCGGGCGGAACTGTCAGGCCATCGACTCCTACGCCCCCAACAAGGACGAGGAGCACACCGTCGCCATCGCCGACGGGCGCGCCTACGCCGGTGCCTGGGACAAGAAGGCCAAGAACATCGTGTGGCAGGAGCTGTCCGACAACAAGGGCTACCCCGCGCGCGCCTGCGACATCACCCTCAGCGAGCAGGGGGAGAAGGTCTGGATCAAGGCCATCACCACGGGCGGGCAGGTGCACGAGACGTCCTGCACGAGCCCCGGCAAGAAGCTCATCTGCGACAAGCGCTGGACCCGCCTGCGCTGACGAGCTAGTCGCGAGCGGCGGCCCGGGGCGCCGGGGGGTGGACGCCGGTCAGGTCGCGTGGGCGGTGAGGGATGCCGTCGCGCAGGACCAGCGTGGTCTTGATCAGGGTGCTGAAGTCGGTGAAGGGGTCTCCGTCGATGACCGTGAGGTCGGCGAGCCGGCCCGGCTGGACGGTGCCGAGATCCCTGTGGCGGCCGAACAGCCGGGCGGGCGTGGCGGTGACGGTCCGCAGGGCCTGGGCGGGTGTGAAGCCGTGGGCGTGCAGGGCGCGCAGGCCGAGGTGCAGGGAGAGACCGGCGGGGACGAGAGGGGCGTCGGTGCCCAGGGCGAGGGCGGCGCCGCCCTCGGCGAGCCGGCGGTAGTTGCCCATCTCGGTCGCCAGCGCCTGCCGTTGGCGCGGGGTGGGCGGCGTACCGGCGCGTTCGCGGACGGCTGCCACGTCCCAGGGCGGCATGAGGCTCCGTACGCGGGCGTCGTCGGCCAGGACCGGATCGTCGGCGAGCAGGGCCTGTGCCGTGAACGGGGTGGCGATCAGGCCGAAGGCGCCGTCGGCGTACTGCTGGACGACATCCTGGTGGACGTGGCCGAGCGGTGTGGTGGCATGCCCGTGCGGCAGGCGCTGGGTGGCCTGCAGATGGGTCGTCAGATCCTGGCCCGCCGCGCGGCCGGGGGCGCACAGGTGGCTGCCGCAGGGCACACCGAGGCGGTGGGCGACCTCGGCGGCGCGCGCCATGAAGTCGCCGGGGGCGCGGACGTAGGTCTTGACGAAGTCGACGTCCAGGGCGGCGACGCGCCGCAGGGTGCGTTCGAGGCCCGCCCGGGTGCGGTGGGCGCGGCCCATGCTGTAGGCGGTGCGGGAGCCGTCGATCAGTTCGGCGCAGGCGAGCAGGCGCGGGCCCGTGCTGTGGCCCGAGGCGAAGGATTCGCGCAGCCGGACGGCTTCGTACAGCGAGGCTCCCAGGCAGACGGTGGTGGTGATGCCGTAGGCGAGAGCGGTGAGGCTGTGGCGTGCGCCGTACGTGGCGCTGTAGGGGTGGGTGTGGCTGTCGATCAGGCCGGGGACGACGGTCTGTCCGGAGACGTCGATGGTGCGGTGGCCCGGACGGCGGGGCCGGTGCGGTTCGACGGCGGTGATGCGGCCGTCGTCGATCAGGATGTCGACGTCATGGCGCGGCTCGGGGCCGGTGGCGTCCCAGAGCTGGCCCGCGTGGATCCGCAGCCGCCGTGCCCCGGGCGTGGTGCGCCGCACGGTCAGCGAGGTGGGCAGTGTGCGGGGACGCAGTGCCTCCGGGTCGTCGTCCAGGGAGAGCAGGCGCAGCCGTCCTTCGGAGAGGTACAGGAGCCGGCGGGACTCGCGGGCCCAGCTGGGGTGGTCGGCGGGTTCCTCGGTGAGCCGGCGGGCGGGCCCGGCCGGGGTGCCGTCGGGGGCGACGGGCAGCAGCCACAGGGCCGACTCGGCGACCAGCGCCATGTGGCGGCCGTCGGGGGACCAGACGGGCCCGGCGGCCGCCCGGTCCGAAAGCGACTGGTGCGCGGCGGGCAGATGGCGCCGGTCGGTGCCGGTGCGGGTGTCGATGACCCGGATGAGGTGGTAGCCCTCGCGGAAGCGGCGGTTGAGCCGGTTGCGGTCGCAGAAGGCGAGGTACCGGCCGTCGGGTGACCAGGTGGGCGCCCCCGGCGGGCCGTCCGTGGCGAGCGGGCGGGCGAGTACCCGCTCGGAGCTGGTGGCGAGGTCGTGCAGGAGCAGGTTGCCGTTGACGTCCTGACAGGCCAGCAGGGAGCCGTCCGGCGACAGCGCCGGGTGCAGCCGCCCGCCACCGGTGACCGGCTCGTCGTCCCCGCCTTCGAGGTGCGGGCGCCGCACGGCCGTCAGCCCGCCCCCGCCTTCGAGGTGCAGGCGCCGCACGGCCGTCAGCCCGTCCCGGTCGGTGCAGTACAGCAGGGAGCGTCCGTCCGGTGCCCACGCGGGCATCTGCACCTGGTGTACGGGCTCGGCCTGGAGGAGCTTGCGGGGTGTGCCGCCGACGGGCATCAGCCACAGCGCGTTGAGGGCGACGAACGCCACCTGGCGCCCGTCGGGGGAGAGGGCGGGGAGGTGGATGCCGCGCACCGGCGCGGGGGAGGCCGGATCGAGTGGGCGTCGCCCGGCCCTTCGGCGGGGCGAGGGCACGGGCATCCGCGCGTCGAAGGCGACTTCCTCGACGGGGGAGGGGTGGGCCAGGGTGCGGATGCGGATACGCCCGTCGGCCAGGTACAGCAGCCGGTCCTCACCCAGCCAGCAGGGCGGGGCCGCCGCCAAGTCCTCCCCGGCCGCGACGGCATGACCGTCGACCAGCAGTGTCGCGCGGTCGGGAGGCAGGGAGGGCGCATCACCGGCACCGGTCAGGTGCAGATAGGCGACCCGGCCCGCGGGGGAGACCGAGGGGCACAGCAGGCGGCCGGACGTCACCGTGCGCAGCACGCGCGCCGGACCGCCGTCGACCGGTACGCGGACCAGGGCCCTGCCGCCGTCCGTGCCCCCGCTCGGAGTGTGGGCGGCGCGGACGCACACCAGGGAGCGGCCGTCCGGCCACCAGGCGGGTTCGAGGTCCTCGAAGGGGCCCTCGGTCAGCCGCCGTGGCCGGGGATCGTCCACGTCGAGGACGCACAGGCCCAGGGAGCCGCCGGTCACCGGGTCGCCGCCGCGCTCGGAGGAGAACGCCAGGCGGGTGCCGTCGGGGGACCAGGCGACCCAGCGGTCGTCCCACGGGCCGGTGGTCAGCTGCCGCAGGCCGGTGCCGTCGGGGCGCATCAGCCACAGGTGGAAGACGCCTCCCCGGTAGCCGCACAGCGCCACCGCCCCACCGTCGGGGGAGAGCGCCGGGGCGGACGCCTCCAGGTCCCAGTCCGTCAGCCGGACGGCGGGCCCGCCCCGCCGGGGCACCCGCCACAGCACCCCCTGCGCTTCGACGATCAGGAGGTGACCATCACACGTGACCGAGCCGCCGGTGACCTCCCGGTAGCGCAGCACACCCTTCCCACCGGCCGGAACGGCGGCCTCCGCGGGCGGAGCGGTCACCGGGACCGCGGTCGCGGTCAGCCCCGCGACGGAGGACAGCAGGAAGCCGCGGCGGCTGACGGATGCGAAGTCCAACCCGGACCCCTTCCCGAAGGCGGACCCCAGGAGGCCCGCTGTGGAATCGCGCGCTCGGTCGTGGCCGCGCCGGTCACAGAATGGCAGCGGTACGTGGCCGCGCCAGTCAAAGAATGGCAGCGGTACGCCGTCCCACGGGCCCCGGCTCGCACAACAGCCGCCCCCCGGCAGTAAATTGTGCGACGACCACAGGCAGGCACGTCCTGTCGGCGGGGAGTCGGGGGAATCGGGGGAGGCAAGGATGCAGGGCACGGTCCTGGACGGCCGGTACACGCTCGTGGAGCGGATCGGCGCGGGCGGTATGGGCGAGGTGTGGCGCGCCGAGGACTCGCGGCTGCGGCGGCGCGTCGCCGTCAAGGTCCTCAGCACGCCGCGCGGGACGACACCGGCCGAGGCGGAACGCTTCCTCGCCATGTTCGTGCGGGAGGCGCGGGCCGCCGCGGCGCTCGACAGCTCGTACATCGTGCCGGTCTTCGACCACGGGTCGGCCGACGGAGTCCCGTACCTGGTGATGCCGCTGCTGACCGGCCGTACCGTGGGGGAGTTGGTCCTGGAGACGGGACGCCTGGCGCCCGAGCGGGTCGCCGTGATCTCCGCGCAGGTCTGCCGGGCCCTGGCCACCGCGCACCGGGCGGGCATCGTCCACCGGGACATCAAACCGGCGAACGTGATGGTCACGGACGAGGGCACGGTCAAGGTCCTCGACTTCGGCATCGCCAAGTTCCTCGACGCCACCACCACGGCCGGATATCTGACGGGCACGACCGACGCGCCCGTCGGCACCCTGCGGTACATGGCGCCGGAGCGCTTCACGCGCGGCGCGGACGACGGCCGCTGCGACGTGTACTCGCTCGGCTGCATGGTGCACGAACTCCTCACCGGTACGCCGCCGTTCGACGCGGACTCCGTCGCCGCGCTGATGCACGGCCATGTGTACGAGACCCCGGAGCCGCCGTCGGCGCGCCACCCCGGGCTCGCCCCCGGGTGGGACGCCCTCGTCGGCCGCATGCTGGCGAAGCAGCCTGGCGCCCGGCCCGACGCGCAGGAGGCGGGGGACGCCCTGGAGACCCTGAGCACTCGCGACGCACCCGCACCGGCCGCCCCGGCCTCGCCCGCGCCCGGCGGGCCCGCGACCTCCTACTCCCTGGCGCCGCCCCTTCCCCCGAAGCCGCAGCTCCCCCCGTCGCAGACCCTGCCCTCGCAGATCCCGCCGCCGCAGGCCCCGCCGCCACCGGCGCCGGCACCCCTCGGTGTCTTCGGCAGCCCCGCGCCGCCGCCCCGCCGTTCGCGGGCGAAGGTCTGGGGCGTGAGCGCGGTCGTGGCGGTGGCCGCGGGCGCCCTGGTGACGACCATTACGGTGTTCGACCCGTTCGGGGGCGGTTCCGAGGGCAAGGGCGGCTCCGCGGGCCAGGCCGGGGACGGCTCCCGCGGCGACAACGTCATCCAGGGCGACAAGGTGGCGAAGTCCGCGACCCAGAACCTCACCGTGGGCACCGCGGCCGACTCCAAAGGCCCCGCACCGGCCGTCAGAGGCGCGCGCGAGGGAGGCAGGATCACCGTTCTCGAACCGAACGAGTTCGCCTCGCTCGACCCCGGCCTGATGTGGCCCGGCAGCGCCGACCAACAGCTCGCCCGCCTCGTGCACCGCGGGCTCACCACGTTCAAGACCGGCGAAGGCGGAGCGGTGAAGGTCGTCGGCGACCTCGCCGAGGACGCGGGCCGCACGACGAACGGCCGTGACTGGACCTTCAAGCTCAAGAGCGGGCTCACCTACAACGACGGCACACCCGTGCGCTCCCGCGACTTCCGGAACGCCATCGAGCGCACCTTCAGACCGGAGCTTGCAGGCGGCGACCAGACGCTGCGCACCTTCCTCTACGGAGTCAAGGGCGCCGCCGCCAAGTCCGCGAAGAAGAGCGCGATCGAGACACCCGACGACCGCACGATCGTCTTCCATCTCGCCGGCGCCCACCGCGACTTCAACGTCGTCCTCGCGGGACCGTCGGGAGCGCCCCTCCCGGAGGGGACCACCGGCGGCCCGAGCGGTTCCAAAGCGCCGCCGTCCACCGGCCCGTACCAGATCAGCGACCCCGCCGACCCCAAGGACCTCACCCTCACCCGCAACCCCCGCTGGCGCGCCGACACCGACCCGGTGCGCAGCGCCCGCCCCGACGGCTACCGCATCCAGACCGGCGTGCCGCTCCAGGAGATCCGGCACCGCATCGGCTCGGCCGCCGACGGCGAGGCGTTCATGACCTTCTCCGGCACCGACGACCCCGCCGGCATCCAGGGAGGGCCCGCGGGCCGCGCGAAATCCGTCAAGGCCGTCACCTGGCACGCGCAGTCGTACGTCATCAACACCGAGCGGGTGAAGGACGCCAACGTACGCAAGGCCATCGCCGCCACCCTGCCCCGCGACGACATCCTCAAGGCGAGCGGCGGGCAAGGGCGCCTCATCCCGCACCTGATGCCACCAGGAGTCCCCGGAAGCCCCGGTTTCGACCTCCCCTCCCCGGGCGACCGAGGCGACCCCACCAAGGCCCGGAAGTTCCTCCTGGAAGCGGATGAGATGGGATACCGCCTCACCCTCGCCCACCCGGCCACCCCGACCGACAAGAACCGCGCGGAGGTCGTCGAGGCGGGACTGGAGAGGGCCGGGTTCGAGGTGACGCGCAAGCAGGTGCCTGTCGCCACCTTCTGGAGCGACGCGGCGAAGGGCAAGTACGACATGTTCCGCATGGCCGTCGGCAGCGGCCTGCCCACCGCCTCCACCTACCTGCCCGACTACTTCGACGGACGTCACGCCCCGGAGAAGTCGAGCAATTACAGCCGGCTCGACGACAAGAAGGTGAACGAGGCGATCGACGCAGCCCACGCCGCCGGGGACCTCAAGGAGGCGGGCAAGCTGTGGTCCGAGGTGGACCGCCTGGTGACGGAGCAGGCGGCCGCCGTCCCGGTCTACGTCCCGGAGCGCACCTACCTCTACTCGCCGGCGCTGCGCGGCCTCCAGGTCGACATGTCCGGGCTCTCGCCGGTCAACGCGTACGTACGCCGCTGAGCGCCGCCTGCCGAGTGGTCCCGCCGCGCCCGGCCGTGAGGCGCGTGAGGCGCCCCGTCACCGGTTCGGAGAGATGATGGGACGGTGGGATCCAGCGGAGAGGGTGCCGGGTGAGTACGTCCGATGCGTTCCGGGCCGAGATCGGCGGGGCGGCGGACGCGGACCCGGCGGTCTCCGGCGGGCTGCTTGACGTGCTGAGCCTGGCCGCGGTGGTCCTCGACGACCGCGGGAAGATCGTGCTCTGGAGCCCGCAGGCCGAAGAACTGTTCGGTTACTCCGCCGACGAGGCGCTGGGGCACTTCGCCGGCCGGCTGCTGGTCGACGAGCGGCACCTGGACCTGGTCATCGACCTGTTCACCCGAGTGATGGAGAGCGGGCAGGGCTGGGCGGGCGGCTTCCCGGTCCGGCACAAGGACGGCAGCACACGCCTGGTGGAGTTCCGCAACATGCGGTTGCAGGACGACACGGGGGGCCGCTTCGCGCTGGGGATCGCCACCGACCAGGCGACCCTGCGCCGCGTGGAGCGGGACCTGGCGCTGTCCCTGCGGCTGATCTCCCAGTCGCCGATCGGGCTGGGGGTCATGGACACCCAGCTGCGGTTCGTGCTGGTCAATCCGGCGCTCGCGGGCATGACCGGCAGCCCCGCCCAGGACCGCACCGGGCCCGCCGCGGGGCAGACGCCGCCGTTTCTGCGGGGGGAGACCGCCCAGGCGCTGATGCGCGAGGTGCTGGCCACGGGGGTGCCGGCGCTGGACCGGTTCATGACCGGGGACACCCTGGACTTCACGGCCGGGGACGCCCTGGACGCTCCCGAGCGGGAGCACGCCTGGTCGGTCTCCTTCTACCGGCTGGGGGACCCCGCCGGGCGGGTGCTCGGTCTGGCCGTCTCCGTGGTGGACGTCACCGAGCAGCACCGGGCGGCCGCCGACGCCGCCCGGGCACGGCGCCGCCTGGCGCTGGTCGCCGACGCCTCGGTGCGGATCGGCACCACCCTCGATCTGGGGCAGACGGCCCGGGAGCTGGCCGGGGTGTGCGTGCCCGAGGTCGCCGACCTGGTCACGGTGGACATCCTCGACAGCGTCCTCCAGGGCCTTCGCGCCCCCGGGACGCCGACCGGTCCGGCCCGCTTTCGCGCACTGGCGGTCGTGGCGGCGTACCCCACTGAGGCCGCGCGGGCCCCGGACCCCGTCGGCGATCTCGTCGAGTACGCCGCCGACCGCCTGGTCACCCGCTGCGTCAACACCGGCCGCCCCGTCGTACGGGCGAAGGTGACCGGCCAGGACATGCGCCGCATCGCCCGCAACGACGAATCGGCCGCGGTGCTCGCCGCGGCCGGGGTCCACTCGTACGTCGTGCTGCCGCTGGTCGCCCGCGGTGAGGTGATCGGCGCCCTCGGCCTGATGCGGGCCCGCAACCCGGCGCCGTTCGACAAGGACGACGTCACGCTGGCCGGGGAGCTGGCGGCCCGCGCGGCCGTGTGCATCGACAACGCGCGCTGGTTCCAGAGCCAGCGCCATGCCGCGCTCGCCCTCCAGCGCAACCTGCTGCCGGACCGGCCCGCGCACCGCCCCGGCCTCGGCATCGCCCACCGCTACGAGCCGGCCGGCGCCACCAGCGAGGTGGGCGGCGACTGGTTCGACGTCATCCCGCTTCCGGCCGACAAGACCGCCCTGATCATCGGCGATGTCATGGGCAGCGGCATCGACGCCGCCGCCACCATGGGCCAGCTGCGCACCGCCACCCGGACCCTGGCCCAGCTCGACCTCGATCCCGCCCAGGTCCTCGGCCATCTCGACCAGGCGACCGCCGGCATGGACCACACGTTCACCACCTGCGTGTACGCCGTCCACGACCCGCACGGCCGGCGGTGCCGCATCTCGGTGGCCGGGCATCTGCCACCGGTCCTCATGCGACCGGGCAGCCCGCCGGAACTGCTCGACCTGCCCACCGGCGCCCCGCTCGGGGTGGGCGGGGTGCCCTTCCACACCACCACCCTCGACCTGGGCCCGGGCGATCAGCTGGTGCTGTACACCGACGGCCTGGTGGAGACCCGAGACCAGCCCCTCGACGAACGCTTCCGCTACCTGCTGTCCCTGCTCGCCGACGCGCCGCACGACCTGGAGGAGACCTGTGACCTCCTGCTGCGCGAGCTGCGCCACCCGGGCGACCACGACGACGTGGCCCTCCTGATCGCCCGGGGGACCGCCTGCTGACTCACCGGCCCGCGCGGCGCTGGGCGAGGAGGCGTACGAGCCGTGGAACGGCCGTCCCGGCCAGGAACGCGGCGAGCGGCAGGGCGGCGGTCAGCCAGGGGTGGGGGAGTGGCCGGTAGGTGGCGGTGCCGTTCTTGATCTCGATGAAGCCGCGGGGCCGGGCCCTGAAACCGCCCGCCCCGCCGATCTGGAGGGCCCCACTCGCATCGGCTCCGTCGGCCGGGAGGGGAGTGGGGCCGAGACCGAAGCCGCAACCGGACTCGGCGACGGGGATGACGGTGACGCCCTCGGCGGTGACGGCGTCGCCGAAGACGACCGTCCCCGCGGTCCGCTCGCCGATCTCCTCGACCAGTCGTTCCAACTGGGTTCGGTGGGCGTCGTCTTCGGTCGTGTGATCCGGCAGGTGGGCCGGGGCTGTTTCGTCCGGGGCGGTCACCAGGGTCTCCTCGGGAAGGCGGAGGGGGGCAACTCCAAGCCTAGCCGGGCGACTTGAGCCTCCCGTGCCGGGAGACGGGAGAGTGGGGCTCCGCCAACCGCCTCGTCGGCTTGGCGCTGAAGGTCGGCGTCTCGCTGTGGCCGTGCGCCCGCCGGTATCTCCGGAGGCGGATCGTTCCCTCTTCCCCGTACGGGTGATACGGGGCGTATCGGCTGGTGGGGTTGGGGAGTCACCGAGCGGCTCGGCGGCAGGCGCCGGGCCACCGGCAACACAGCCGAAGCGAAGGAGATGTCACATGCGCCGTACCGCCGCCGTCGTCCTCGGGGCCATCACCCTGCTGGGGGTCCTCGCCGTGCCCGCCAGCGCCGTCCCGGACCCGGTCGCGACCATCGACTGCGCGGTGCAGGACGTCACGGCGCTCGTCGACCCGACGGCCCTCGGGGTCCCCACCGAGATCCCGCTCACTACCTGCCTCGCGCCGTGAGCTGAACTCTCCCGCGTCGTCGGGCACTTGTGCGGCCGCCCGGGGGGACGGCTCCCGCCCAGGTGCCCGACGGCTGCGGGACCGCTACGCGGCGCGGGCGGTGGCACCGCCGGTCAGCCCCACCGGTAGCCGTCCCCGAAGTTGAGCGTGTGCTCCAGCACGTCCTCCATCGGGTCGTCGATCTGACCGGTGTGGATCAGCGCGACCACGGGCGCGTTGTGCGAGTTCTCGTGCGTCTCGTCGGCGTGAGCCGTGCCGGAGCACAGCACCGCCGGCGCGGTCGCCACCGCCGTGACGAGCACCCAACGGGACATCGTCTGCACCCAACCGCCGTTCACAGCAGCCTCCTTGGACCCGGGGCCGCCTGCCGCGGCCCGCTCACCGGGTGTAACCCCGCCGTGCCCGAGAAGTCACCGAAGATCATACGAACGGGTCGTAGGACGCCCCGTCACCCCTTTGGACCAGGAAGGCAGTTTGTATGCAGCGAAACCGTCGTGTCGTCAGCGCCACCCTGCTGGGCCTCCTCGCCTTAGCTCTCGCCGTGGGGACCACCCCGGCCTCGGCGGCGGAGCGGAAGCCGCCGAGCCCCATCCCGGTGCCCGCCATCGATACGCTGATCAGCGAAGGGATCACGGTCGAGGGCCCCCTCATCAACGGGGTGGTCTTTCCTCACCTGCTGTGACGTCGGGTGAGTAACCGGGCGGGAAACCGGTCCAGCGCAATTGCACGGGCAGGTGCCGCATGTCGTTGTAAAAGACCAGCGAGGCGGGCCGCCCCGGCGCGTAACGGATGACGGTCAGCGCGGCGTTGCCGTGGTCGAGCCCGAGCCGCCACCAGGGGGGAGCGTCGAGGGCGTCCCGGACGAGCCAGCCGATCAGGAAGTTGTGCGTGACGACCAGCTCATGGCGCGGTTCGTCCCCGGGCACCGGCCCGGTGAACCGCGCCAGGGCCTCGCGGGCCAGCGCGGTCCCGCCCTCGCGTTCTCCCGCGGGGAACCGCGCCAGGCGCGCAAGCGTGGCATCGGCGCTGTCCGCGGGCAGTTCCTCCCTGAGCGGCATGTAGGGGATGTAATCCCCCGCGGCCTCCGACCGGCGCACCGGCACGCCGTCCAGCCGCTCCCCGACCAGCCGGGCGGTCTGCGCGGCCCGGGGGAGCGGCGCCGCGCCGCCGGTCACGCCTGGGTGCCCTCGTCCTCCAAGCTGCCCTCGGTCTCCAGATAGGCCTGCCGCAGCGCTTCGAGCACCGCCGGGTCCGGCTTGGCCCACATGCCGCGGGACTCCGCCTCCAGGAGGCGTTCCGCGATGCCGTGCAGCGCCCAGGGGTTGGCCTCCTGGAGGAACTGACGGTTCGTCGGGTCCAGTACGTACGTCTCCGTGAGTTTGTCGTACATCCAGTCGGCGACGACGCCCGTCGTGGCGTCGTACCCGAACAAGTAGTCCACGGTCGCGGCGAGTTCGAAGGCGCCCTTGTAGCCGTGGCGGCGCATCGCCTCGATCCACTTGGGGTTGACCACCCGCGCGCGGAAGACCCGGGAGGTCTCCTCGACCAGCGTGCGCGTGCGGACCGTCTCGGGGCGCGTCGAGTCCCCGATGTAGGCCTCCGGCGCAGTGCCCCGCAGCGCGCGCACGGTCGCGACCATGCCGCCGTGGTACTGGAAGTAGTCGTCGGAGTCCGCGATGTCGTGCTCGCGGGTGTCGGTGTTCTTCGCCGCCACCGCGATGCGCTTGTACGCCGTCTCCATCTCGGCACGGGCCGGACGGCCTTCGAGCCCGCGGCCGTACGCGTAACCGCCCCACACCGTGTAGACCTCGGCGAGGTCGGCGTCGGTACGCCAGTCGCGGGAGTCGATGAGCTGGAGCAGACCCGCGCCGTACGTCCCCGGGCGGGAGCCGAAGATGCGGGTGGTGGCCCGGCGCTCGTCGCCGTGCTCGGCCAGGTCGGCCTGGGCGTGGGCGCGTACGTAGTTCTGGTCGGCGGGCTCGTCGAGCGAGGCGGCGAGGCGCACCGCGTCGTCGAGCAGGCCGATCGTGTGCGGGAACGCGTCGCGGAAGAAGCCCGAGATGCGCAGCGTCACATCGATGCGCGGGCGGCCCAACTCCTCGTAGGGGATGGCCTCCAGGCCCGTGACGCGACGCGACGCGTCGTCCCAGACGGGGCGGATGCCGAGCAGCGCCATGGCCTCGGCGACGTCGTCGCCCGCCGTGCGCATCGCGCTCGTGCCCCACAGCGACAGGCCCACGGAGGTGGGGTAGTCGCCGTTGTCGTTCTTGTACCGCTCGATGAGCGAGTCGGCGAGGGCCTCGCCGGTCTCCCACGCGAGGCGGGAGGGGACGGCCTTGGGGTCGACCGAGTAGAAGTTGCGGCCGGTCGGCAGGACGTTGACGAGACCGCGCAGCGGGGAGCCGGAGGGGCCCGCCGGAACGAAGCGGCCTTCCAGCGCCCGTACGGCGTTGTCCAGTTCGGCCGTGGTGCCCTCCAGGCGCGGCACCACCTCGCGGGCCGCGAACTCCAGGATGGCGGCGACCTGTTCGCCCTGGTCACGGGGGACGGCGGCGAGATCCCAGTCGGCGTCGTCCATCGCCTGGACCAGCGCGCGCGCCTTCTCCTCGGCCTCGTCGGCGCTCACGCGCGTCGCCGCGGACTCATCGAGGCCAAGGGCCTCGCGCAGACCGGGCAGGGCGGAGGTGCCGCCCCAGATCTGGCGGGCGCGCAGGATCGCGAGGACGAGGTTGACGCGGTCGCCGCCCGCCGGGGCGGTGCCGAGCACATGCAGACCGTCGCGGATCTGCATGTCCTTGATCTCGCAGAGCCAGCCGTCGACGTGCAGCAGGAAGTCGTCGAAGCCGTCGTCGTCCGGACGGTCCTCCAGGCCCAGGTCGTGGTCGAGCTTCGCGGCCTGGATGAGCGTCCAGATCTGCGCGCGGATCGCGGGCAGCTTCGCCGGGTCCATCGAGCTGATCTGCGCGTACTCGTCGAGGAGCTGCTCCAGGCGCGCGATGTCGCCGTAGGAGTCGGCGCGGGCCATCGGCGGCACGAGGTGGTCGATGAGCGTGGCGTGCACGCGGCGCTTGGCCTGGGTGCCCTCGCCCGGGTCGTTGACCAGGAACGGGTAGATGAGCGGGAGGTCGCCGAGCGCGGCGTCCGGGCCGCAGGCCGCCGAGAGGCCCGCGTTCTTGCCGGGCAGCCACTCCAGGTTGCCGTGCTTGCCGAGGTGGACCATCGCGTCCGCGCCGAAACCGCCCTCGTCCGTGGAGGACGCGATCCAGCGGTACGCCGCCAAGTAGTGGTGCGAGGGCGGCAGATCGGGGTCGTGGTAGATCGCGATGGGGTTCTCGCCGAAGCCGCGCGGCGGCTGGATGAGGATGAGCAGGTTGCCGCGGCGCAGGGCGGCCAGCACGATGTCGCCCTCCGGGTCGCCGCCGTTGCCCACCCGCGAGCGGTCCAGGAACATCTCGCCGGGCGGCGGCCCCCAGTGCCGCTCCACCGCATCCCGCAGCTCCTGGGGCAGCGTCGCGTACCACCGCTTGTAGGCGGCGGCCGGGATGCGGACGGGGTTGGCGGCCAGCTGCTCCTCGGTGAGCCACTCCTGGTCGTGGCCGCCCGCGTCGATCAGCGCGCGGATCAGCTCGTCGCCGTCACCGGAGACGAGGCCCGGGATCTCCTCGGAGGGGCCGAAGTCGTAGCCCTCGCCGATGAGCCTGCGAAGGAGCGCCACGGCGGACGCGGGGGTGTCGAGGCCGACCGCGTTGCCGATCCGCGAGTGCTTGGTCGGGTACGCGGAGAGCACCAGCGCGAGGCGCTTGTCGGCGGCCGGGATGTGCTTCAGACGCGCGTGGCGTACGGCGATACCGGCGACCCGGGCCGCGCGCTCGGCGTCGGCGACGTACGCCGGGAGCCCGTCCTCATCGATCTCCTTGAAGGAGAACGGCACGGTGATGAGCCGCCCGTCGAACTCGGGCACCGCGATCTGGCTCGCGGCGTCCAGCGGCGAGACGCCCTCGTCGTTCTCCTCCCAGGCCGAGCGCGACCCGGTCAGGCAGAGCGCCTGGAGGATCGGCACGTCGAGACCGGTCAGCGCGCCCGCGTCCCACGACTCGTCGTCACCGCCCGCGGAGGCCTCGGCGGGCTTGGTGCCGCCCGCGGCGAGGACGGTGGTCACGATGGCGTCGGCGGGGCGCAGCGCGTCGATCAACTCGGGCTCGGGGGCGCGCAGCGAGGCCACGTACAGCGGCATCGGGCGGGCGCCCGCGTCCTCGATGGCGCGGCACAGGTCGTCGATGAACGCGGTGTTGCCGCTCATGTGGTGGGCGCGGTAGTAGAGCACCGCGACCGTGGGGCCCTCGATGTCGCGCGCGGTGCGCTCCAGCGGACCCCAGGACGGGGCGGGCGCCGGCGGGTCGAAGCCGTGGCCGGTGAGCAGCACGGTGTCGGAGAGGAAGCGGGCGAGCTGCTCCAGGTTGGCGGGGCCGCCGTGCGCGAGGTAGGCGTGCGCCTCGGCGGCGATGCCGACGGGCACGGTCGAGGAGGCCATGAGCTGGGCGTCGGGCGCCTGTTCACCGGTGAGCACGACCACCGGCAGACCGCTGGCGGTGAGCTGGTCGAGGCCGTCCTGCCAGGCGCGTACGCCACCGAGGAGGCGTACGACGACGAGGTCGGCGCCCTCCAGCAGGGAGGGCAGCTCGGCGAGGTCCAGACGGGACGGGTTGGCGAACCGGTAGTCGACCGGACCCCCCGCCGCGCGGGCGCTGAGCAGGTCGGTGTCGGAGGTCGACAGCAGCAGAAGCATGCGTGCGCAGGCCTTCCTCGGGGTGTCCGCGCCCCGGGTGGTCGTATGGACGGCAGGAGTTCCTGGCTCGCCCCACCTCGGTGGGGTTCACAGTGGCGGGACCGCGCCGGATTCGCACCGGGCTTCCTCCCTCGGGTCCTGGTGGACCCACGCCGTCGCTGGCGTCGGCGAACCTGGCGGCCCGCCGCCTGCATAGTAAGTCCTGCCCACCGGTCGCGCGGCGGCCACCTGCCAGGACGGCTCGTCTCGGGAGGCGACCGCCCGGATCCGCGTGGGTATGCTCGCCGCCATGCCGCCCAGCCGAGCAACTTCCACACAACAGGGCGAATCCCCCATACGTGACCGGATACGCGACCGGGGTGACGCCTGCCCCGGCGCCCTCCGCCTGCACCGCGCCGACGACGGCGCGCTGGCCCGACTCCGCCTGCCCGCAGGCCTCTTGACGTCCCGTCAGGTGATCGTCCTGGCCGACGCGGCGGAGCGTCTCGCGGACGGCAACCTCAGCGTCACCTCGCGCGGCAACGTCGAGCTGCGCGGCCTCGGCGAGAACTGCGGCGCGGAACTCTCCGGGCTGCTCGCGGAGGCGGGCCTGCTGCCCTCCGCACGCCACGAGCGGGTCCGGAACATCGTGGCGTCCCCCCTGGCCGGCCTCGACGGAACCGGCCACGCGGACGTGCAGTTGTGGGCCCGTGAGCTGGACGGACTCCTGTGCGCGGAGGACTGGACGACGGCACTTTCCGGCCGCTTCCTCTTCGCCCTGGACGACGGCCGCGGGGATGTGGCCGGGCTCGGCGGCGATGTGACCTTGATCGCAGAATCGGGGGAGACGCCGGAGGCCGACGGGGCGCCTGGGACGGGCGAGGTGGTCGGCTCGGGCGGTACGGCGGTCGTACGTATCGGGAGCCGTGCCTTCCGGGTGGCCGGTCGCGACGCCCCGCGCGCCGCCCTCGCCGCGGCCGGGGCTTTCCTCGCGGCCGCGCGTGAGGCGGGCAACGGGGCGTGGCGCGTACGGGAGCTGCCTGATGGGCAGAGCGTGGATCTGGCGGGGGCGTTCGCGAAGGCGGACGTGCCGGCTGCGCCTGCCTCGGCGGACGCGCTGCTTGCCGCGAGGGATGCCCCGTCGGCCCCGTCGGCCCCCTCGGCCCCGCCCGCCCCGGGCGTGATCGGCCGGGCGGTCGTGGTTTGTGCCCCCCTCGGGCGCGTGACCGCCGCCCAGTTGCGGGCCCTGCTCCCCGCCCCCGCCGACGAACTCCGGGTCACCCCGTGGCGCGGCTTCGTGATCCCGGGCTTCCGGGACGGCGCGGCGGCACGCGAGCGGCTGGGCGCGCTGGCCGACGCCGGATTCCTCACCGACCCCCGCTCACCCTGGCTCGGCGTCGGCGCCTGCACCGGGCGCCCCGGCTGCGCCAAGTCCCTCGCCGATGTCCGCGCGGACGCCGTCCCCGGCGCCGGGGGCCTGCCCGTCCACTGGTCCGGCTGCGAGCGCCGCTGCGGACACCCGCACGGCGACTGGGTCGACGTCACGGCCACCGCGGACGGCCGGTACGAGGTGACCGTGCACACCGGCGGCACGGCGGCGCCCGTCAGCGGCCGGACGCTGACCGAGGCGGTCACCACGGCACGTACGACATCCGCCCCCACCGCATCCATCACACCCACCGCACCCCAGACATCCACCACACCAACGGCCACGAGATGAGCGAGAGCACAGTGTTCGACTACGAGAAGGACGGCGCGGCGATCTATCGCGAGTCCTTTGCCACCATCCGCGCGGAGGCGGACCTCTCCGGTCTGCCCGCCGACGTCGGCCAGGTCGCGGTACGGATGATCCACGCCTGCGGGATGGTCGACCTCGTCCGCGATCTCGCCTTCAGCCCGCGCGTGGTGGCCGACGCCCGCAAGGCGCTGCGCGACGGCGCGCCGATCCTGTGCGACGCGAACATGGTCGCAAGCGGCGTCACCCGCAAGCGGCTCCCCGCCGACAACGACGTGATCTGCACCCTCGCCGACCCGTCCGTCCCGGACCTCGCCGCGCAGCTCGGCACGACCCGCAGCGCCGCCGCCATGGAGCTGTGGCGCGACCGCCTCGAAGGCTCCGTCGTCGCCATCGGCAACGCCCCCACCGCGCTCTTCCACCTCCTGGAGATGATCGAGGCGGGCGCCCCGCGCCCCGCCGCGGTCCTCGGCATCCCCGTCGGCTTCGTCGGCGCCGCCGAGTCCAAGGACGCGCTCACCGCGCACCACCTCGGCCTGGAGTACCTGGTCGTACGCGGCCGCCGTGGCGGCAGCGCCATGGCCGCCGCCGCGATCAACGCGATTGCGAGCGAGGCGGAGTGAACACCGAGACCACCACCGCCGGGAAGCTGTACGGGGTCGGCCTCGGCCCCGGCGACCCCTCCCTGATGACCGTGCGGGCCGTCGAGGTCATCGCCGCCGCCGACGTGGTCGCGTACCACTCGGCGCGGCACGGCCGCTCCATCGCCCGCTCGATCGCCGCGAAGCACCTGCGCGCCGACCACATCGAGGAAGCGCTGGTCTACCCCGTCACCACGGAGACCACCGACCACCCCGGCGGCTACCGCGGCGCCCTCGACGACTTCTACGAGCAGGCCGCGGCCCGCCTCGCCGCGCACCTCGACGCCGGGCGCGTGGTCGCCGTTCTCGCCGAGGGCGACCCGCTCTTCTACGGCTCCTACCAGCACATGCACAAGCGGCTCGCCCACCGCTACGAGACCGAGGTCATCCCCGGGGTGACCTCGGTGAGCGCCGCCGCCGCCCGCCTCGGCGAACCCCTCGTGGAGGCCGAGGAGGTCCTGACCATCCTGCCGGGCACCCTCCCCGAGGAGGAGCTGGCCGCGCGCCTCGCGGCGACGGACTCCGCGGTCGTGATGAAGCTCGGCCGTACGTTCGGCAAGGTGCGCGGCGCCCTGGAGCGTGCGGGGCGCCTGGACGAGGCACGGTATGTGGAGCGCGCCACCATGGACGGCGAGCGCACCGGCCGACTGGCCGACGTGGACCCGGAGTCGGTGCCGTACTTCTCGGTGGCGGTACTCCCGAGCCGGGTGGCGCCGCTGACCGGCGGCCCCGCGCCCGAGCCCGCCCCGGCCGCCCGTGGCGAGGTCGTCGTGGTCGGCACCGGCCCCGCCGGGCCCCTCTGGCTGACCCCCGAGACGCGCGGCGCGCTCGCCGCCGCCGACGACCTGGTCGGCTACACCACGTACGTCGACCGCGTACCGCACCGCCCCGGTCAGCGGCGGCACGGCTCCGACAACCGCGTGGAGTCCGAGCGCGCCGAGTTCGCCCTGGAGCTCGCCCGGCGCGGGCGGCGCGTGGCGGTCGTCTCGGGCGGCGACCCCGGCGTCTTCGCGATGGCCACGGCGGTCCTGGAGGCGGCCGCGCAGGACGCGTACGCGGATGTCCCGGTCCGGGTGCTCCCGGGGGTGACCGCGGCCAACGCGGCCGCCGCCCGCGCGGGCGCCCCCCTCGGCCACGACTACGCCACCATCTCCCTCTCCGACCGGCTCAAGCCGTGGGAGGTCATCGCGGAGCGACTGGCGGCGGCGGCCTCGGCGGACCTCGTCCTCGCCCTCTACAACCCCGGCTCGCGCAGCCGCACCTGGCAGGTGGGCAAGGCGCGGGAACTCCTCCTGGAGCACCGGGCGCCGGATACGCCGGTCGTCCTCGGGCGGGATGTCGGAGGCCCGGAGGAGTCCGTACGGGTGGTGCGCCTCGGCGACCTCGATCCGGCCGAGGTCGACATGCGGACGCTGCTGATCGTCGGCTCCTCACAGACCCGGTGGACCCGGCGCGGCGCGGGCGACGAGATCGTCTGGACGCCGCGGAGGTATCCGGAGGGCGGCTGAGTGTTCCCTGCGGGTGGGTGGGGGCCGGTCGCGCAGTTCCCCGCGCCCCTTCGGGGGCGCGCCCCCGGGTCGTCACTCACCCGCGGGTGGGTGGGGGCTTGGCGCGCCGTTCCCCGCGCCCCTGACGGGGCGCCCCCCCGGGTCGTGATTCACCTGCGGGTGGGTGGGGGCTTGGCGCGCCGTTCCTCGCGCCCCTTCAGGGGCGCCTCGGCTTCGGGGCGCCCCGTAGGGGCGCGGGGAACTGCGCGGCCAGCCCCCACCCACCCGCAGGTCAGCGAGGCCCCTGGAGGCGGACCCAGGCCACCGCCTCCTGAGGCGAGGCGACGGCGGCCGAGGCCGGCACGGCAGGGCGCCGGACCACCACCACCGGCACCCCCGCCTCGCGCGCAGCGACCAGCTTCGGCGAGGTCGCCGCACCCCCACTGTCCTTCGTCACCACGACATCGACCCGGTGCCGCCGCAACAGCTCCCGTTCGCCCTCCAGCGAGAAGGGCCCCCGATCCAGGAGGACCTCCATACGGGCGGGGAACGGCGGCTCCGGCGCGTCGACGGAGCGTACGAGGAACCAGAGACCGTCCAGCTCCGGATCCCCGGTGAAGGCGGCCAAACCCATCCGCCCGGTGGTGAGGAAGACCCGCTCACCGAGGGCCGGAAGCACCCGCGCCGCCTGCTCCAGGGAGTCGACCGGATGCCAGTCGTCACCCTCACCGGCGACCCAGCCGGGCCTGCGCAGGGCGAGCAGGGGAACATGGGCGAGCGCGGCGGCCGACGCCGCGTTGAACGAGATCGTCCCGGCGAAAGGATGGGTGGCGTCGATGAGCGCGTCCACGCGGTGCTCCCGCAGCCACGCCGCCATCCCCTCGGCCCCGCCGAACCCGCCGACGCGGACCTCGCCGGGCGGCAGCCGGGGCGCCGCGACCCGCCCCGCGAGGGAGCTGGTCACCCGCAGCCCGGCCTCGTCCGTCAGCAGTTCCGCCAGGCGACGGGCCTCGGTCGTTCCCCCCAGAATGAGTACGTGCACGGAGTTCGGTTTCCTTCATGAGTGAGCCAAGTAGGCCAAGTGAGCCCAGTGGGCCGAGCGAGGCGAAGGGCGGGCGCAGCGCCCAACTCAAGCACACCGGTCTGCGGTCGGGCTGGACGACCGGCGCCTGCGCGACGGCGGCCACGACGGCCGCGTACACCGCGCTGCTGACCGGCGACTTCCCCGACCCGGTGACCATCACGCTGCCCAAGGGCCAGACGCCCGCCTTCGCGCTCGCCGCCGAGGAGCGCACGGACGCGTACGCCATGGCGGGCATCGTCAAGGACGCGGGCGACGACCCGGACGTCACGCACGGCGCGCTGGTGCGCTCCACGGTGCGCAGGCTGCCGCCCGGCGCGGGTGTCGTCTTCAAGGCGGGCCCGGGCGTGGGCACGGTCACCCGCCCCGGCCTGCCGCTCGACGTGGGCGAGCCCGCGATCAACCCCGTGCCCCGCCAGATGATGCGCGACCACGTGGCACGGGTGGCCGAGCACGCCGGGACCACGCCGGACGTGGAGATCACCCTCTCCGTCGACCACGGCGAGGAGATCGCCCGCTCCACCTGGAACCCCCGCCTCGGCATCCTCGGCGGCCTCTCGGTCCTCGGCACCACCGGCATCGTCGTGCCCTACTCCTGCTCGGCGTGGATCGACTCGATCCGGCGGGGCGTGGACGTGGCACGCGCGGCCGGACGCACGCACGTCGCGGGCTGCACCGGCTCGACGTCGGAGAAGACGGTCGTCGCGGAGTACGGCCTCCCGGAGGACGCCCTCCTCGACATGGGCGACTTCGCGGGCGCGGTCCTGAAGTACGTACGCCGCCACCCCGTCGACCGCCTCACCATCTGCGGCGGCTTCGCGAAGCTCTCGAAGCTGGCGGCGGGCCACCTGGACCTCCACTCGGCCCGCTCCCAGGTCGACAAGGGCTTCCTCGCGGAACTGGCCCGCGCGGGCGGCGCCTCCGACGCGCTGGCGAGCGAGGTGGCGGGCGCCAACACGGGCCTGGAGGCCCTGCGGCTGTGCGAGGCGGCGGGAGTCCCGCTGGGCGACCTGGTGGCGACCACGGCGAGAGACGAGGCGCTGGCCGTACTGCGGGGCGCCCCGGTGGCGGTGGACGTCATCTGCATCGACAGGGCGGGCACGGTGGTGGGCCGGAGCGTGACGAGCCCGTACTGAGGCGGCTCGCGGCCCACGCGGTCAGCACACGTGCCGGTCCCGCTCCGCCGAGTAGAGGTGGCTGTCCCGGAACTGCGAGGCACCGAGCGTGCGGCCCACCATGATCACAGCGGTCCGTACGATCCCCGCCTCCTTCACCTGCCCCGCGATCTCCGCCAGCGTGCCCCGGAGGATCACCTCCTCGGGCCGACTGGCGAGGGCCACCACGGCGGTGGGGCAGTCCGCGCCGTAGAAGGGGAGCAGCTCCTCGACCACCCGGTCGACGTACCCCGCGGCGAGGTGCAGCACGAGCAGCGCCCCACTCCGCCCCAGCGTGGCCAGATCCTCGCCGGGAGGCATCGCCGTGGCCCGCTGAGCGATCCGCGTGAGGATGACCGTCTGGCCGACCGTCGGCACGGTCAGCTCCCGCTTCAGCGCGGCGGCGGCCGCCGCGAACGCCGGTACGCCCGGCACCACTTCGTACGGGACACCCGCCGCGTCCAGCCGCCGCATCTGCTCGGCGACCGCGCTGAAGACGGAAGGGTCGCCCGAGTGCAGCCGCGCCACGTCGAGCCCCGCCTCGTGGGCGCGGACCAACTCACCCGTGATCTCATCGAGGTTGAGCTGCGCGGTGTCCACAAGCCGCGCACCCTCGGGGCACTCGGCGAGCAGCTCGCGCGGCACCAGGCTGCCCGCGTACAGGCAGACCTGGCAGGCGGCGAGCGTCCGCGCACCGCGCACCGTGATCAGGTCGGCCGCGCCGGGCCCGGCACCGATGAAGTACACCGTCATCGTTCTTGATCTCCTTGCTCCGCACGCTTGGTGACGGACCATTGGGTGACCGGCATGGCCTGCCGCCACCCGGTGAAGCCGCCGACGGGGACCGCCTGGGACACCGCAAGGCGTACCAACTCGCCGCCGTGGCGCCGGTACCAGTCGGTGAGCAGTGCCTCGGACTCCAGCGTGACGGTGTTCGCGACGAGCCGCCCGCCGGCCGGCAGGGCCTGCCAGCAGGCGTCGAGCAGACCGGGGGCGGTGAGGCCGCCGCCGATGAACACGGCGTCCGGCGCGGGGAGTCCGGCGAGAGCGCCGGGCGCCGCGCCGGTGACGACCCGCAGGCCGGGCACGCCGAGCCGGTCGGCGTTGCGGGTGATCCGCTCGGCCCGCACCGCGTTCTTCTCGACGGTGACCGCGCGGCAGGAGGGGTGCGTCCGCATCCACTCCACCGCGATCGACCCCGATCCACCGCCCACGTCCCACAGCAGCTCGCCGGGCGCGGGCGCCAGCGCCGCGAGCGTGGCCGCGCGGACGTAACGCTTGGTGAGCTGGCCGTCGCTCTCGTACGCCGCGTCGGGCAGCCCGGGCACGGCGCCGAGGCGCAGGGCGTCGGGGGAGCGGCGGCACTCGACGGCGACGACGTTCAGCGCGGCGCCGGGCGCGTGCGACCAGGCCTCGGCGACACCTTCGTACGCGGACTCCTTCCCGGAACCCAGCTCTTCGAGCACGCGCAGCTTGCTCGGGCCGAAGCCGCGCTCGCGCAGGAGGGCGGCGACCTCGGCGGGGGTGCCGGCGTTCGCGCTGAGCACGAGGAGGCGGCGGCCCTCGTGCAGCGCGGCGGCGAGGCGCGCGGCCGGGCGGCCGACCAGCGTGACGACCTCGGTCTCCTCGACGGGCCAGCCGAGGCGCGCGCACGCGAGGGAGACCGAGGACGGGTGCGGCAGGACGCGCAGGGCCGCGGCGCCGACCTCCTCGCTCAGGGCGCGCCCGATGCCGTAGAACATGGGGTCGCCGCTGGCGAGGACGGCGATCCGGCGCCCCGCGTGGGCGGCGAGCAGGCCGGGCACGGCGGGCCGCAGCGGCGAGGGCCAGGCGACGCGCTCGCCCGGGCAGTCGGGGGAGGGCAGCAGATTCAGCTGGCGGGCGCCGCCGATCAGCACCTCGGCGTCGCGGAGCGCCGCGCGCGAGGCGGCGGGGAGGCCGTCCCAGCCGTCGGCCCCGATCCCGACGACGGTGACGGCCGGTATGCCTGGGGGTGATGCGGGCGTCACTGCTGGTACCTGACCTAGGGGCTCGGGAAGGGCTGCGCAGCCGCACTCTACTGGTGACCGGGCGGCCTCCCCTTATCGCGTACGGCTTGCAATAAGGGGTACGGGGAGTCGTACGGGTGCCGGGAGCGGCGCGATGATCACCGCGTACCCTTTACCACGACCGGCTCGCGGGGGGCCGTCCGTGTCGCTGTTGGGCTGAACGGGTGACTTGGCGTAAGAATTGGCCGGTGCAGACATCGAGTGCGAGCCAGGACGGGGTGGGTCAGTGAGTAGCAGTCAGCGCCACGACGTCACCGACGAACAGTGGGAAGGGCTCGCCCAGGTCGTACCGCTGCGCAGCCGCAACGAATGGCCTTCCTGGCCCGGGCACCGCGCGCTGCCCGACGCGGAGACCGAGACGCGCAGGCGTTTTGTGGTGATGCGGGTGAACGTCTTCTCGGACGCCCGCGAGGTCGCCGAGACCGTCATGTCGCAGATCCCGGTCCTGCTCGACCTGACGGGCGCCGAGACCGAAGTGGCCAAGCGGGTCCTCGACTTCAGCAGCGGTGTGGTGCTGGGCCTCGGCTGCGGCATGCACCGCGTCGACAAGAACGTCTTCCTCCTCGCGCCGCCCGGCACGGAGGTCCAGGGGCTGGTGGAGGCGGTCGGGCACCCCTAGCGGCCTACCGTGGCCCGGCCCGGCTCCTCGGCGTGGCCGCCGGGTCCGCGGTGGTGGCGGGCGATGTTCCGTTCCAGGAGCCGGGTCGAGGCGGCGACGCCGATGCCGCGGGCGGGGTCGACGGACGGCAGCCTGCCGTCGGAGCGCTTCAGCTCGGTGAGCGCGGTCTCCATCGCCTCGTGCGCGGCGAAGAGGCAGGGCGTGCTGTAGATGGCGATGTCCACGCCGAGTTCGGTGAGTTCTGCGAGCGAGAGCCGCGGGGACTTGCCGCCGGCGATCTGGTTGAACAGCAGCGGCTTGCCGCCGGACACCTCGCGGATCCGGTGGATCCACTCCACGCTGCGCACGCCGTCCACCAGGATCACGTCCGCGTCGGTGGCGGCCAGGCACCTGGCGCGCTCGAGGATGTCCGCCTCCTCGGTGGCGTCCGTGCGGGCCACCACGACCATGTCCCTTCGGGTCCGCAGCACCATCTCCAGCTTGGCCAGGTACTCGTCGAGGGGCAGCACCTGCTTGCCGTCCGCGTGCCCGCACCGGCGGGGCCGCTTCTGGTCCTCCAGGATCACTCCGGAAGCGCCGATGCGCTCCAGGCTCTCCACCACGTGACAGGCCACTTCCGGGTCGGCGTACCCGTCGTCGATGTCCACGAGCAGGTGGTGGCGGGGGAAGGCCCCACGCAGCCGCTGCACGAACGCCAGCATGTCCGGCCACGCGATGAAGCCGATGTCGGGCAGCCCGTAGTACGAGGCGGCGAAGCCGAAGCCGGAGACGAACATCCCGTCGTAGTGGCCGGCGGCGACGGACGCCGAGTACATGTCGTACACGCCGATCAGGGGAGTCGTGCCCGGCGCGGCGATTTCCCTGCGCAACGCGGTTCCGTGATCCAACGCCTGGCTCCTGGTCGTGTGGGAGACGTGGTGCGGGGCCAGGATGATTTCGGGACCAGGAGCGGAACGCGTCAATCCGCGCTCTCCTCACCCTCCCGGCGCAGCGCTTTCACCAGAGAAACGTCACTTCTGAAGCGGTGAGGGAGTGAGACGGCGGCCGCCCGTACTCCGTACTCCGTAGCCCGTCGCGGGTCCGTGCCGAGGGGCCTTTCGGGTGAATCCCCCGATCGTAGGAAGGTCCGCCGGGCGGAACGGTTCGCCCCGTTCACGGCCGCTTAGCTTCCGGACATGACGGTGCATACTCCGGTGCCGGCCGCTCGGCCGCCGGCAGGTCAGGGCCGGCCGCAGGTCACGGAGGTGCGGCTCTCCGCCTTCGCCGGGCACCGCGGCACGGTGCTCCCGCTCGGCGCGCTGACGCTGATCACGGGGCCCAGCGGCAGCGGCAAGTCCAGCGCGATGCGTGCGTGCGAGGCGTTGGCGCGGCTCGGCGCCGGGGCCGAACTGGCCGACGTCTTCGACGACCCCGCGGCGTGCGTGCCCGAGCGCGCCCGCGCCGACGGCCAGCGGCGGCGCGGGTTCCGTATCGGCTGCACGGTGGAGGGGCCCGCCGGAACCGTCCGGCTCGACCTCGCCGTCCAGGCCGAGCCCGAGTTGCGCGTCGTCGGCGAACGGTTGACCCGCGACGGCCTCGTCCTGCTGGAGACGGCGCTGCGCGACCCGGGACGCCGCATGGTCCAGGCGGCCTGGCACACCGCGGGCACGGCTCCCGTGACCCGCGCCCCGATGCCGGACGACCGGCTCGGCACGGCGCTCGTGCCGCTGCGCGTGGCGGGCAAGACCGACGGGCAGCGGCTGGTGCTCGCGGCGGCCGAGCAGGTGGTGGTCGCGCTGCGCTCGGCGTTCCCCTGCGACCCGCGGCCCGGCCGGATGCGAGCGCCGGTCCCGGCGGGGCTGATCGGCGCGGGCCGCCTGCTGAGCGGCTGCGACAACCTCGCCGAAGTCCTGTGGCGCACCCGCTCCGAGTGCGCCGTACGCCACGCGCTGCTCGTCTCGGCGGCGCGCGACGGCTGCGCGGGGCCGGTCACCGACGTCTTCGCGGAGGAGGCTCGGGACGGCTCGGTGCGGGCCGTCGTGGACCGGGGCGGCGGCGTCCGTACGCCGCTCGCGCGGCTCGGCGACGGCGAGTTGCGGTTCCTGGCCCTGGCGCTGGTCCTGCTGACCGGCCCCGGCGTGCTCGCCGTCGACCCGGTGGCGGAGGTGCCCGCGGCGTATCAGACGCTCACCGTCCTCGCCGACGACCTCGACCGCCGCCTGGACGCCCGGCAGACGCGGGCGCTCGGCGAACTGGCGGCGCGGACCTGTGCGCGCGGTCACATCCGCCTGGTCGGCGCGGTGCGGGAGGCGGGCTGGGCGGCCCACGCCGGGGCCTCGGTGGTAGACCTGGAGCCGTGACGGAACGACTTGATGTAGCGGGACTGCAGCGCAGGCTGGCCGAGTTCGCGGCGGCCCGCGACTGGGAGCGGTACCACACCCCGAAGAACCTGGCCGCCGCGCTGAGCGTGGAGGCGTCCGAACTGGTCGAGATCTTCCAGTGGTTGACGCCGGAGGAGTCGGAGCGGGTGATGAAGGACCCGGACTCCGCGCACCGGGTGACGGACGAGGTCGCCGATGTCCTCGCGTATCTGCTGCAGTTCTGCGAGGTCCTGGGGATCGACGCGCTGGCCGCGCTCGCGGCGAAGATCGAACGGAACGAGGAGCGGTTTCCTGCGGCCGGGGGGCAGTGACGGCCGTGACGTCCATGATGTCCACCGCGTGCGCGCCGCGCGCCCTCCGCGTGCGCGGCAGTCGGCCTCAGGGCCCTCCACGGACCCCTTCTCCGACGCTTTCGTCACCCTTCGTAGTGAATGGCTTGTCCAATCTCGATTGCTTGTCCACAGATTTCCGGCTTCCCCTGGCTTTTCGACCGGATGAGTATCACTCTGGGTAGTGGATGCGGGAGTTCGGGCGGGCGTGCGGCGTGTGCGCGCGGGAGGGATGGGGGGTTGCGCATGAACGCGATGCGGCTCATCGAGGCGAACCGGCGCGCCCTGGCGCGGAGTGAGGAGCCGGTCGCGATCGTCATGGAGGTGTGGCAGTCGCAGGCGCTCGCGCAGGCGATCGGCAGCCGCCTCGCGGTCGCGGGCCCTCCGGAGTTACGGGGGGAGGCGCTGGGCCTGAGCGAAGTCGGCGGCCGGGCGTGCGGAGTGCTCGACGCCCCGCGTCTGGGGACGGAGGACATCCGGGCGGCGCGGCTGACGGAGACGGGGGAGGCGCAGGATGTCCTGCTCGCGCTGGACCAACTGCTCGGCGAGGTCGGCATCGCGCTCGTCGGGGTCGCCATGGGCGCCGCGGACGAGGGGGTGTACTGGCAGTGCATGGAGGCGATAGACGCCGCCGACGAGTCGCGGGACCGGGTCCTCGAAATGCTGCGCAGGCTCGCGGTGCGGGAGCGGGGCCTGCCGGAGCCGGACTCGGCGGCGGACCCGGCATGAGAGGCCGGAGCACGGCCTCGACGAAGCGACGCCCTCGCCCCACGCCGCGGGTGCGCCCCCGCCCCGCTGAGGCGCGGGCTCCGGCAAGTCGGCTCCCAGGGCCCGGAGGGCCACGGCTCCGCCTATGCGGGCGGTCGCTGTCCTGCGGGCGTGGGCGCTTGGGGCTCGGCGGAGGTGAGCTGCCATGGCTCCCCGGAGCCGGGCGGCTGCGGGGCCGTGGAGGCGGACTGCTGGAGGTCGGCGTCGAGTTGGGTCAGGTCCGCGTTGAGCGCGGCCATCAGCTCCTCCATCTGCTGGAGCAGACCCTTCGGTGCGCCCTGCGGCGCGGGCACGGACGGATCCTGCGCTGCCTCCTGCTCGGGCACGGCTTCCTGGGACATCACGGCCTCCTCGGCCCTCGCCCTCCCGGCGGGGGAGGGCAGTTGACGCGAGCGACGCCCCGGCAGCGGCCGCCGGCGCGGGTGCCGGGCGGTCCGGCTCCGCCCGAGCCAACGATCTCCCGGCGGGCCGGGTCACTGGGGCGGGCTGGTCGCAGCGGCCCCGTTGACGGTTTTTCACCCGACCGGGGCGGCCGGGGACCGGCGCGACCGGCGGGGTTGACGGACGTTCGAGCGTGCAGGATGGAGCCATGGATCTTCGAATCTTCACCGAGCCCCAGCAAGGGGCCACCTACGACACTCTGCTCACCGTCGCCAAGGCCGCGGAGGACCTCGGCTTTGACGCGTTCTTCCGCTCCGACCACTACCTGCGCATGGGTGCCGCCGACGGCTTGCCCGGCCCGACGGACGCGTGGATCACGCTGGCCGGGCTCGCGCGGGAGACCAAGCGGATCAGGCTGGGCACGCTCATGACCGCCGGTACCTTCCGGCTGCCCGGCGTGCTCGCGATCCAGGTGGCGCAGGTCGACCAGATGTCGGGCGGCCGGGTCGAACTGGGCCTGGGCGCGGGCTGGTTCGAGGAGGAGCACAAGGCGTACGGCATCCCCTTCCCGAAGGAGAAGTTCGCCCGCCTCGAGGAGCAGCTGGAGATCGTCACCGGCCTGTGGGCCACGGAGATCGGCCAGACCTTCGACTATGACGGCAAGCACTACCAGCTCACCGACTCCCCGGCCCTGCCGAAGCCCGCGCAGGCCAAGGTGCCGGTCCTCATCGGCGGCCACGGAGCGACGCGCACGCCGCGGCTCGCCGCACAGTTCGCCGATGAGTTCAATATCCCGTTCGCCTCGATCGAGGACAGTGAGCGCCAGTTCGGCAGGGTCCGGGCGGCCGCCGAGCAGGCCGGGCGCAAGGGTGACGAGCTGGTGTACTCCAGCGCGCTGGTGGCCTGCATCGGCAAGGACGACGCGGAGGTCGCCCGGCGCGCGGCGGTCATCGGCCGGGACGTGGACGAGCTGAAGGCCAACGGCCTGGCGGGCTCCCCGGCGGAGGTCGTCGACAAGATCGGACGCTATGAGGCGATCGGCGCGAGCCGGATCTACCTCCAGTGCCTGGACCTCTCCGACCTGGATCACCTGGAACTCATCTCCTCGCAGGTGCAGTCCCAGCTGTCCTAGCCCCGCGGCAGGCCCCAGCCTCGCGGCAGCCTGGGCCGTGGGCCCTCGGCCGAACGGGCGGCCCCTCATACGTGGCCGCCGGGCGCACCCCTCCGGTGCCCGGCGGCCACTCCTCCGCCCCGGTTGTGATGCGTCACAAACCGCGCTCGGCGACTCTGGAGTACGTTCCACCTCCGTTTCCGCGGCAGGACCGCAGGATGTGAGGCGCGGTACTTCGGGCTGTCGAGGATGACGGAGGTCGGTATGAGGCTGCGCGGACGTTTCGGGGCGGGGTGCGCGGCGGTGGCCGCGGGGGCGGCGGTCGCCGCCCTGACCACACCGGCACAGGCCATGGACGGGGCGCCCCGGGAGCCCCTGGAGTATGTGGCGCTGGGGGACTCCGCGGCGGCGGGCCCGCTCATCCCGCAGCAGGACGTCAACCTCCTGTGCCTGCGGTCGAACCGCAACTACCCCTCGGTGGCGGCGAAGGCGCTCGGCGCCCGGCTGACCGACGTGAGCTGTTCGGGCGCCACCACGAAGGATCTCGCGGGCCGCAGGCTCGGGGTGCTGCCGCCGCAGTTCGACGCGCTGAGCAAGAGCACGGATTTGATATCGGTCACCATCGGGGCCAATGACAGCGGGCTGTTCCAGCAGGCGCTCGGCTGTATCAACTTCCTCCCCGAGCCGGTCGGCGCGTCCTGCGCGGACCGGCTCACGAAGGGCGGTGGGGACCGGCTCGGCGAGGCCGTCGCCAAGTGGGCGCCGACGTTCGGCGCGGCGCTGGAGGAGATGAAGCGGCGCTCCCCGCACGCGAGGATCGTCGTCACGGGGTACGGCACGTACATACGCGAGGGCGGCTGCCATCCCAGGCAGCCGGTCTGGGCCCGCGACGGCGACTATCTCCAGGGCGTCATGGACAAGATCAGCGCGGCGGCCCGGGAGCAGGCGAAGGCGCACGGCGCGCGGTTCGTGGACATGGCGGCGCTCACGGTGGGGCACGACATCTGCGCCGCGCCGAAGGACCGCTACCTGGAGGGCCTGGTCCCCGCGCACGCGGCGGCCCCGCTGCACCCGAACGAGCAGGGCATGGCCGTCTATGGCAACGCCGTTGCCGCCGCGGCCCGTTGAGCGGGGCCGGAGTGATGCGGTCCGTCCGCCGGGCGGCGGCACTGCTGGCCTCGGCGGCCCTGGCGGGCGCCCCGCCGTCCGCCGCCGCCGACGGGGGCCTCGTCAGGAGCGCCGCCGCTGACCGGGGCTTCGCCAGGCGCCGCCCACCACGAAGACTTCGCTGCTGTCAGCCACCGTCGGAGGTTAGCCGAGTGACGTCGACCGAGCCCGCCCCGGTCGCGGGTTCGGGGACGGCCGCCCACAGGGCCACCAGCGCGAGACCCGTGGCGAGGACGGCGGCGGCGTCGGTGCGGCCGTGCGCCCAGCGGGCCCGGAACCGTACCGGGTCCTCCACCAGGACCTTGGAGAGCCAGGCCGCGGCCGCGGAGACCGCGATGACGACGGCCGTGCGGGGCCACCCCGACAGGCCGAGGCGGTCCTCGTCGAGGAGGACGAAGACGGGCCAGTGCCAGAGGTAGAGGCTGTAGGAGACGAGCCCCGCCCAGCGCAGGGGAGCGCTGCCAAGGAGCCGCCCGACGGGGCTGGCGGGTGCCCGCGCCAGACAGGCGATGAGCAGGGCGGCGCCCAGGGCGTGGAGGAACAGGCCGCCGCGGAACAGCGAGGGTGAGTTCTGTCCGTCGCACGCGATCCAGTACGCCCCGAGCGCGCAGAGCAGGAGCAGGCAGATCCGGCCGGTGGCCCGTTCGCCCACGCGGGCCAGGAGACGGGAGGCCGGCGCGGTCGCCATGAGCGCGCCGAGCAGCAGCGAGAAGGCGCGGGTGTCCGTGCCCTCGTACACACGCGTGGTGTCGGTGGCGAGGGCGGGCGACGCGGCGAGGGCGACCATGACGGCGAGCGAGGCCGCCGCGCCGACCGCCGCCACGAGGGCGACACGCGCCTCGGCCCCGCGGCCGCGCGCCGCCACCCACAGGACCAGCGGCCAGACCAGATAGAACTGCTCCTCGACGGCGATGCTCCACAGGTGGCTGAACACCCGGGTGTCGGCGGCGTTCCAGTACCCGATCTGGTCGGCGACGAAGTGCCAGTTGGCGAGGTTCGCGACCACCCACGGGGTGTCGTTGAGCGCGAACCGCAGCAGGTGCGGTGGCCCGAACGCCCATACGAGGATGAGTGTGCCGGCGACCATGACGGCCAGCGCGGGCAGCAGACGGCGGGCCCGCCGCCCCCAGAAGGCGACGAGATCGAGGCGGCCGTCGCCGGAGGCGGCCTCCTTCAGGAGCAGGCCGGTGATGAGGAACCCGGAGAGCACGAAGAACAGGTCGACACCGAGGAAGCCGCCGCCGAAGTGCCCCGCGTGGAAGAGCAGCACGCCGAGGACGGCGAGGCCGCGCAGCCCGTCCAGCGGGGCGATGTGCCTGCGGCGGACGGGCGCCTCGGTCACCGTGGGTGCGGACATGGCCGCGGGCTACTTGCAGCCGAGGGGGCCGTACACCTTGTCGCTCGTCCACGAGCCGGTGGCCCACCGGTCGGCAGGCACGGGCGTGAACGCGTACTGCTTGCCGAGTTCCTTGGTCAGCCACTGGGCGAACGCGGCCGAACCCTGCTGGCAGGAGTGGATGCCGTCCTTGCCGCGCTGCGCCTTGGCCGCGCCGGCGTCGGTGCCCCACAGCGCCGACGCGTCCAGCAACCGCACTTTTCCCCGATGCTTCTCCGCGACCTCCTTGGCGGACTTCGGGGCGGTCTTGATCTCGGCCTCGTGCGGCTTGTAGAAGTCGTCGAGCTTGAAGGGCGGCGCGGAGACGATGACGAGGTCGGCGCCCGCGTCGTTCACGGTCTTCGCCAGCTTCTCGTAGCCCGCGCGCTGCTCGTCCGGCTTGCCCCAGTCGTAGGTGGTGATCTGGTACGCGACGACGCTGGGCTTGGCGGACTCCAGCTTCTTCGGCAGTTCGTCCCAGGTGGGCTTGGCGATCTTGCCGATGACGCCGCCGCCGCCCGCGGCCGCCATCGACGTGAACGCCGTCCCGTCCGCCTTCAGCGCGGCGCCCAGGGCAGGTGCCTCGGCCTCGCCGATGGAGTCGCCCATCCACAGCAGGCTCGGCAGCTTCGCGTTCGGCTCCGCCTTCTCGGCGGAGGAGCCGGAGGAGGCGCCCGCGGCCCTGCCGGAGCCGGCGCCCTTGTCGTCGCCCTGCCCGCCGCAAGCGGTGACGGCGAGCATGCCCGCCGCGGCGAGCAGGGCGATCCCCGCGGTCAGGCGGACGGTGTGGCGGGGGCGCGGGCGCGGGCGGCGGAGCGTGCGGGAGTCGGACCGGGTGGTGTCGGTGTTGTTCATGCCCTCCAGCGAAACCGATGAAAGCGCAGGTCGGGAGGGCTGTCATCGTTTGCTCACAGAGCGGTGGAGGTCCCGTCACGCGGGGCGCGCGTGACGGTCATCTCCGGCACGGGAAGCCGTCTACTGCCCCGTCGAGCGGCCGAAGAACTCCAGCTCGGCGACGGCCACCTGGCGGTCCTTGCCCGTGCCGTACGCGGAGCGCAGGATCAGCCGGGCGCTCACCGCGTCCCGTACGCGTACGTCGATCTTCTGCACACCCCCGTCGTTGATCCGGCGGTGCAGGGTGTGCTCCTTGCCCGCCGAGTCGCTGACCACCAGGTCGAACTCCATGGGCCTGGCCTGCTCGGCGGCCTGCGCGGTGCGCGCGGAGGTGCCGGGGGTGATCAGGAGGTTGAGCAGGTCGGTGGGCTGGCCGAAGTCGGCCTGGATCCACTGGCCCGCCGAGTCACCCGCGTAACCCGTGCCCCACCAGGTGTTGGAGTAGCCGTCGAAGGCGAGCTTCGCTGCCTGCTTAGGGGCGGCGTGCGAGGCGCTGGAATCGGTGGGGTGGACGGGCACCCGCTTGGCGAAGTGGTCCTGCACGGCCCGCGCGGCCGGGGGCCCGCCGAAGATCCCGCCCACCACCAGACCGGCGATCACCGCGATGCCCACGGCCCGGGCGATCCACCGGGTGCGGTCACGGTCCAGGCGCGGCCGCTGACCCGCGTAGGGGCCCTCGGCGGTGGGGGCGGCGGAGTCCTTCAGGGGGTTGGCGCAGCTGCGGCAGAAGTGGCGGCGGGCAGCGTTGGGCGTCCCGCAGCTCCGGCAGGCCGCGCCGGACTCGGGCTCGGCGGGTACGGCGGCCTGGCGCACCCGGGGGCGCGCCGCCTCGGGCCTGCCCGGCAGGACACCGCCCGGAGTCTCCGGGGGCGCGACCGGCGCGGAGGCCTCCGGCACGGGGACGAGCAGGGAGCGTATGGCGGTGTCGGACACGGCGGCGTCGTCCGGGGCGGCGGAGGGGGACGCGCCGCGATCGGCCTGTTCGGGGCCGGCCGCCGGAAGCGGGACGGTGGTGTCGGCGCCACCGGAGGCGGGCTCGGTGGCGGACGCGGGGGCGGGCGTCGAAGGGGAAGCGGGCGCGGGCGTCGGGCCCGGCTCCGCGGAGGGCGCGTTCGAGGGTCCCGCCGGGGAGTCCCAGCGCAGGAAGGCGCCGCAGGAGTCGCAGAAGGACTGACCGCGCTGCCGGGCGGGGGTGCCGCATTCGGGGCACGGGGGCGTGGTGGAAGGGGAGTGGGGCATCTCGTCCGTCTCGGGCTGCTCGGGCTGCTCGGGCATCTCAGGTTCCTTCAGGGGAAGGCGTGGTGGTCACCTCGGCCGTGAAGGGGAGGTGTGCGGGGCGGGCGGCGGCGACGACCGACCGCAGCCGGTGCGGGTCCACCGACGCGGGTCCGGGCACGCGCAGGGTGACGTGCAGGGCGGGGCGCGGGGTGCCGGGGAAGGCGCCGAGCGGGCGCGCGGACCAGGACGCGCCGCCGCTCTCGCTGATCTGCGGCCGTATGCCGAAGGCGAGTTCGACGGCGGCGGACAGGCCGCGCCGGGTGCCGCGCACGCGGTGCAGCGCGACGGCGGAGGCCACCGCGTGCCGCCGCGTCGCCAGCGGCTCGGTGCCGTCCAGCTCCGTTCCGACCCAGTCCGTCAGCCACCCGAGGAAGTCCTCGGGCGCCAGGGCGGGCGTGAAGTACGCCTCCAGACAGTCCAGGACGGTGAAGACGGGTGCGAGCACGACATCGAGCCCGGAGACGAACCGCAACGCGAAGTCGTCGTCCGCGAACACGGCGGGCAGCTGCTCGCCGAGCGGATGCGCGGAGACAAGCCCGGGCAGCGAGCCGCGCCCGGGAGCCGGGCGTCCACCCGGCTTGCGCAGATCGGCGGCCCGTGGCTGCGGCGTCGTCATCGCGCCTCGATGACACGTACGCGGTGGTCGAACGGGAACAGCAGGGCGGACGGCGTGAGTTCGATGCGGTCGGTGGCGTCGCCGCGGCGGCCGGTGAGGGGGTCGGCGGGGTGCAGGAGGACCTCGTCGACCAGCTCCACGCCCGGCACGCGCTGGAGCGCGGCGAAGATCTCACCGGCGCGCAGCGGACGCCCGAACGGCCAGCCCGCCCCGTGCGCCCCGCCGGTCAGCGGGTCCAGATAGGCGTAGAGCGCGTCGAGCGCGTCGGCCCGCACCCGCTCGGCCTCGGCGGCGCGGAACGAGTGGAGCGTGGCGACGACCGTGACGCCCTGGTAGAAGGGCGGCCCGACCGCGAGCCGGGTGCCGATCGGGCGGCGGTCGTCCAGGAAGTGCGTGACGCGGGCGAGGAGTTCGTCGCCCGGCACCAGCTGCTCGAAGCGCAGGCGGCCGCCGCGGTCCGGCACGGCCTGCGGGACGACGAGGACACGGACCGCGTTCTCACCCGCGTCGGACGCCTCCGCGGCCAGGCAGTGGATGCGGGCGGTCTCGGGCGCCGCGCGCCGCGCCAGCTCCTCGTAGTCGCGCGCGGTCACCGCGCGCTCCTGCGCGCGCAGCGCGATCGGCGCGCGCACCTTCGCCTCCTGCACGGTCTCGCCGTCCACCCCGCCGCGCGCCGCCTCGCGGTTCTCCACGCGGGAGACGTACGGGATGGAGCTGCGCAGCACCTGGATCGCGCCGCGCGCCACATTGCCCGCGCGCCCGCCGCCGGTGCGGTAGCGCGTGGCGCGGATCGCGGCGCCCTTGGCGGGCACCGCGCCGAACTGCCGCAGCGTGCCGTCCGGTTCGCGGACCGCGGGCCCGAAGGCGATCTCGCCGGTCGCCGCGTCGAGGGTGACGTGGCGGTCGTACGGGCCCGACGCGGCGAAGTGGTCCACGACCTGCCACTCCTGCCAGCCCAGAGCCTCCTCGTCGGAGTTCCCGGAGTCCTCCGCGACCTCGAGGAGCAGCGGCGGCCGGTCCGCGACGACCGGCGCCTGCGCGAGCCGCACGCGCTGGCCGGGCACGCCCGTGGAGTCGCCGAGCGGTTCATCGCGTACGACATCGGCGTGTGCGACGGCGGTCGTGCCGCCGATGGTGAACGCGGACGCGGCCCGCACGGTCGGCGACGCGCTGTAGAACGGCTGGCCCTGGGCGGCCTCGACGACCCGGCAGCGCAGCCAGCCCGCGTCCTGCCGGCCGATCCGGGAGACGAGGTGCCCGGAGGGGATGTGCAGGACCACGTCACCGGGCCGGTTGAGGCCGCCGGTGGAGTCCTCCTCCACCTCGCACTCCGTCCACCCCTCCGCGGTCCACGCCTCCCACACCAGCGGCGGCTGGCGCGGGTCGACGCCGACGCCGTCGACGCGGCTGTCCAGTTGCAGCACGGCCACGCAGGCGGGCACCGCCGCGCTGAGCCCGAAGAGCAGCGTGTCGCCGGGCCGCGGATGCTCGGCGAAGACGCCCACGTCACGCCCGCCGAACACATCCTGCCCGCAGTCCTGCGGCGTGCCGCCCGCCTCCTGGCGCAGCACGGCGTCCAGTTCGCAGGGCACCACCGTCAGATCCGCCTCGGTCGCGAAGGCCACCGCCTCCTCGGTCTCGGTGCGGCCGGTGGCCACCTCCGTCCCGGCGGGCAGCACCACCGGCTCGGCCTGGGGCGCGGAGAGCCAGAAGGTGACGTCGGCGCGGGCCGCGGAGGGCGGGAAGAGGGTGACGCCGAGCAGGTCGAGGAAGGCCAGGTGGTTCTTCTCCGGCACGCGGTTGAGGCGGTAGACGACCTGGTCGGCCATGTGCGCGACGGCCTCGACGAGGGTGACGCCCGGGTCGGAGACGTTGTGGTCGGTCCACTCCGGGCAGCGCTGCTGGATGTAGCGCTTGGCGTCGTCGACGAACTGCTGGAAGCGCCGGTCGTCGAGGTGGGGTGCGGGCAGGGCCATCGGACTTCAGACTCCGCTCTCTGATTCCGTGGACGGGATCACGTAGAAGGGAAAGACGAGGCTGCGCGGGTTGTTGACGCCGCGCACGGTGTAGCTCACGTCGATGAACAGGACGGACGGGTCGTCGGGCGCCGGGCTGACCTCGACGTCCAGGACCTCGATGCGGGGCTCCCACCGGTCGAGCGAGGAGCGCACCTCGTACCGGATGCGGCCCGCCGTCGCCTCGTTGACGGGCGCGAACACCAAGTCGTGGACGGCACAGCCGAATTCGGGTCGCATCGGCCGCTCTCCGGGCGCGGTGGCGAGCACGAGCCGGATCGACTCCTCGATCTCGCGCTCGCGGCGGGCCAGCGCGATGCCGCCGCCCGCGTCGGTGCGCAGCGGGAACGTCCAGCCCGCGCCGACGAACTGCTCACTCATGTCCTTCCGCCTCCCTCGGCATGCCCCTCGGCCTCACCGCATCGCCCTTCGGTTCGACCCCACTAGAACGGCAGGCCGTTGCGCAGGACGGCCGGGGCGTTCAGCGTGACCGTGGCCACCGAGTTGACCGCGACCGCGCCGACCGCGGTGACGGCGACCGCGGCGGCCGCGTTGACGGAGACGGCACCGGCCGACTTCAGGCTGACGGCACCGGCCGCGTTGATGTCCGCCACGGCCCCCGCGGTGACGCCGAACTTGGCGCCCGCCTTGATGTCGACCGCCCCGCCGGCGCTCATCGTCAGCGAGCCGCCCGCGGTCAGCGACAGATTGCCGCCCGCCCTGATGCTGACGTTGCGGGTCCCGGAGATGGACACCGAACCGTCGCTCTGGATGGTCACGCTGGTGCGCGTCTCGTCCATGTGGACGGTGAGCCGCCCGTTGCCCGTCTGGAGCCGGATACCGCTCTTCATACGGGACTTGGCGTCCACCAGCTCGACGGTGTGACCGCTGCGCGAGGAGATCGAGCGCCAGTTGACCCGGCCGCTCGTCGGATCGACGGCGGGCAGCCCGTCCGTACCCGGCGTCGGCTTGTCGACGCCGTTGTACAGCCCGGCGAGCACATACGGATGCTCCAGCGAGCCCCGGTCGAAGGCGACGAGCACCTCGTCACCGACCTCGGGCAGCATCAGCCCGCCGCCCCGTACCCCGCCCAGCTGCGCGATGCGGCACCAGTCGCTCTCGTACGTGTCCGAGAGCCAGGGGAACCGCAGCTTCACGCGGTTCAGCCTGAGCGGATCCTTGGCGTTGCTGACCAGGGCCATGGCGACGCCCGGCATCGGCGGGGCGGCGTCGGCGCCCCCGGAGGCGAGCCCGTACAGCGAGCGGAACTGCCGTCCCGAGACGGTCAGCCACGTCGTGAACTGCCGCCCGGACTCGAAGACATGGCGCACGCCGGTCGCCGTGTACTTCCCCTCGAAGGGGAAACCGGCGCCCTTCAACGCCACCGGGCGCCCGGGCCGCAGCTCGGGGTTGCCGGTGACGGCGACTTCCACCTCCGCGAACGACCCCGCCACATCGTCCGCCAACGCCCGTGCCGCATGGGTGACTTGGGCCTGCGTGGTGAACGGCGTGCGGGTCTCCGTCAACTCGGCCTTGCCGAAGGGCTGCGAGAGCTGGGCGGGCGTGATGTCGGCGACGATGTCCTTGCTGGTGATCGCGGGTGAGATGGCGGACAGCGTCCGCTTGCCCCGCATGTCCCAGCCGCGCGCACCCGCCGTGGCGACCTGTCCGGCTGCGGTCACCGCGACCCGGCTGTGCAGGGCGTTGTGCCCGAATTCGAGGACGTACGGGCTCTGCGCGGCGGGAGTCGTGTCGGCGGGCGCGCCCGCGGCGGGCGTCAGCTTGGCGAAACACAGCTTCCCGTCCTCGTCGAACGACAGGTGGGTGTCGTTCTCCTGGGCGAGGCGCGAGAGGAAGTCCCAGTCGGTGATGTTCGGCTGGGTGGCAAGCTCGTACACGGTCTGCGTCGCGTCGATCTTGCCGAGCTTCAGTCTGCTCGACGCGGCCACACGCCGCACGATGTCGGAGGCGGTCATGTTCGGGAAGCCCTGCACGCGGCGGTTGCGCAGCAGCCGGTGGCCGGGGTCGTAGCCGCGTACGACGAGGGACTTGCCGCCCGCGTCGGCGTCCACCTCCAGGGCAGTCACCTCACCGGTCAGCATCGGTTTGCCGCGCACGCCGTCCGTGAACGGAGACAGGACGGCCTCGGCCCCCACCTTGATCTGCGGGAACTTCTCCAGAATGTCGCCGCCGGTGTCGGCGAAGGTCAGCTGGAAGGCGGACGGCACGTTCACGCTGGAGTCCACCCAGCCCTCGACGAGCAGCACGGCGAGCTTGTCCGGCAGCCGGGAACCGCCGATCTCGGCGTGCAGGACGCTCGTATACGTCTTCTCACTCATCGCGTGTACGTCTTCTCACTCATGCGGACTCCACGTGGGCGCGGGCCGGGCGGGCCTCTTCGGCGGCGGGCAGCAGCAGTTCCGTGCCGGGCCTCAGCCGCATCGGGTCGTCGATGTCATTGGCCTCGGCGATCAGCCGCCAGCGGGTGGCGTCCCCGTACTCCCGCCACGCCAGCGAGGCCAGCGAGTCCCCGGCGACGGTGCGGTGCACGCGGCGGGCCGAGAGCGCGCCGGACGTCGGGTTCTGCCCCTTGGTGGCCATCGCTACCTCGGTGAGCGCCAGCGCGCAGGTGGCGCGGATCGGCTCGCCCGTCGGATTGAACAGGGTGTACGTCGCACTGACACTGGTCACGTACGCCACGAACTGCACGGTGTTGAACGACCCCCAGGAGAACCGCACCCAGGGCGGCGACGGCCGCTTGGAGGTGATGCTCTGCGGGGTCACCTCGCAGCAGGAGAGCAACAGCTCCACCTGCTTCTGCACCTTGCCGGAGTTCGGCGCGCCCGACGAGTCGAGGAACACCTCCAGCTGGAGCGTGGCGGGCACGGACCCGGTGAACTTCGGCGGCGCGCCCCGCATATAGGCGACCGCGGGCTGCGTGCGCCACTCGGCGGAGCGGCCCAGCTGCAACTGCGTCGGGTTGAACTGGAACTCGACCTCGCCGATCTTCCCGCCCATGGACCCGCCCAGATCGGTGGGCGGCTGATGGATGGCGAGCGCGGCCCGCACCAGGCTCGCCCCCGCCTTGCCGCCGGTCGGCGCGGCCATCTCAGGCACCCCCCGCGTCGGTGAACCCGTGGTGCGCGATCTCCAGCGTCTCGGTCGCCACGCTCGGACTGTCCGGACTCAGGCTCGGCCCCTGCCAGCGCACGGGCAGCACCTCGACGAGCCCCCACTGCGCGACGACGGAACCGTCCGCGCGCAGGGCCGCGATCTGGGCCGTGGGCCGGGTGATCCCGGTGGCGATGGAGGAGATCCACGCGGCGACGCGGGAGGTGTCCGCGGTCAGGGGCCGGGTGAGGCGGATGGTGGAGAAGGTCACGCGGGTGGGCAACTGCCAGACGAACCCGTTGTTGCCGCCTTCCTGCCGTTGCTCGACCTCCACCTCGGAGGAGAGCCCGTCGCACCCGTTGAACAGGCCGAGGTCCTGGCCGTCGGTGGTCAGCTTGAAGAAGACGGTGGAGCCGGGGTCAAGGGTCGAGGGCATGGGTTCTTTCCTGGGGCGGATGTCGGAGGCCGGAGGGGGTGGAGTGAGGGCAGGGCTCAGCGGCCGTGGTCGCGGAGCCGCCCGATCCGCTCGCGGTCACCGCGAAGTTCGGCGCGGAGGAGGCGCGAGAGGGGGGCGAGGAGACGCCGGGCCAGGTCGTCGAGGTCGGCGGGGGTGGCTTCGGGGGCGGGGCTGGAGGGCCCGGGGTGCGCTGCGGGCTCGGTGGGGCGGGTGCGGGTGGTGGGCTTGTTGTCTGTGGGGGTGGTGGTACGGGTGACCGGGGTGGGCGGCTGCGGCTGGGGTTGCGGCTGAGGTTGAGGGGGAGGGGGCGAGGCAGGGGTGGGCTCGGGTCGGCGTCGCTGGACGGTGGTGCGGCGGGCCGGGGGAGCGGGGGCCTGGCGCGGTGCTCGGGGGTAGGGCTTGCTCAGGGGTACGACGGCGGGGGTGGCGGCCACGGGTGAGGGGCCGCCCACGGGGTGCGGGGCGGCGCTCTCGGCGGCCTGGAGCGGCACGGGGGCCGGGGCGGTCCGTGGGGCGGGGGTGGTGGGGCCGGCTGCCGGGGCCTGGGCGGTCAGGCTTCGGGAGGGGGCCAGGGGGAGGGCGGTACCGGGGGCGGCGGGCCGGTAACTGCCGGACGAGAGAGGGAGGTTGAGTGGGACGACGGGGAGGGGCAGAGGCGCGCTGGTGGGGGCGCTGACCTTCTCCGTCGGGGAGTGGGGTGTGGCCCTCTGCACGGGGGTGGCCGGTGTGCCGGTGGGGGTGTGCGGGGCCTTTGCCGGGGAGGCGGCGGCCTGCTGCGTGGGCGTGACTGGCGTGCCGATGGGGGTGCGGCGGGCGCCGGTTCGGGGGGCCGGGGTGGCGCTCGCGTGGGTGTGCGGAAGCCGCGCCGGGGTGACGGGCGCGTTGACGGGGGGCTGGCGGGTGCTGGCCTCGGGTGCCGGGGGGCTGCTCTTGTGGGGGTGCGGGGGCGCGGCGGGGGTGGTCGTGGCCTTCTGTACGGGGGTGGTGGGGGCGTGGTGGGGGCTGGGTTGGGGTGCCGGGGCGGGCGCGGCAGGGGTTTGCGCGGGCGGGGGAGTGTTGCTCTGGGGGTGCGGGCGCTTCTCCGGGGCGATTGGCGCGCCGACGGGGGACGGGTTGGTGCCGGTCCGGGAAGGCGAGGGGGTGCTGTCGGCGGTGGTGGCCTGGGGAGGGGCCGGGGTGGGCGCGGTCTTCTGGACCGGGGCGTGGCGGGTGCCGGTTTGCGGTGCCGGGGTGCGCGGGGGCGCTGCCGTGGTGCGGGCGGCCTTCTGCACGGGCGTGATCGGCGCGCCGATGGGGGAGCGCCGGGTGCCGGACGAGGGCGCCCGGGTGGCCGCGGCGGGGGCTTGACGCGGTGCCGGGGTGCTGCTCTCGGGAGCGTTCGCCGGAGTGGCCGGCGAGCTGGCGGGGGTCTGCCTGTCCCGGGGAGTGTTGTTTCCGTCGGCGTGCTGGGGCCTCGCCGTAGCGGGGGCGATCGGTGAGCCGACGGCAGGCGTGGCGGGGGGCTGCGGGGGCGAGGGGGTGTGGCTCGCGGTGGTGTGCGGGGTTCCCGTGGCGGAGGGGGTGATCGGCGCGCTGGGGCGGCTGCCGGGATGCGGTGCCGGGGCGGGTGCGGCGGGGTTCTGCGCAGGCGAGGGAGTCTTGCCTGTGGGGGCCTTCGCCGCGGAGGGGGTGGTCGGGGCGCTGGCTGGGGTGTGGTCGGCACTGCGCTGCGGGTGCGCGGCCCGATTCTGCGCGGGCGAGGGCGTGTCGCTTGCGGTGGTGTGCGGGGTTTCCGTGGCGGAGGGGGCGATCGGCGCGCTGGGGCGGCTGCCGGGGTGCGGTGCCGGGGCGGGCGTGGTGGAGTTCTGCGCAGGCGAGGGAGTCTTGCCTGTGGTGGTGTGGGAGGCCTTCGCTGCGGAGGGGGTGGCGGGGGCGCTGGCTGGGGTGTGGTGGGCGCTGCGCTGCGGGGGCGTGGCGGGGTTCTGCGCAGGCGAGGGGGTCTTGCCTGTGGTGGTGTGCGAGGCCTCCGCGCTGGAGGGGTTGGTCGGGGTGCTGACGGGGGCGTGGTGCTCGCTGCGCTGCGGGGGCGTGGCCGGGTTCTGCGCGGGCGAGGGCGTGTTGTTCGCGGCCTTCGCCGCGGAGGGGGCGATCGGGGCGGGGGCGTGGTCGGCACTGCGCTGCGAAGGCGTGTTGCTTGCGGTGGTGTGCGGGGTCTCCGCCGCCGAGGGGGTGATCGGCGCGCGGGGGGTGTCGCGGTGAGGCGGCGCGGCCGGCGGCTGCTGGTTCAGCGGCTGGCCGAGTCCCGCGCGGGGGCGCTCACTTGGGGCGGCGCCGGAGTCCGGTGCGGGGCGCTGGACCCGGCGTACGCGAGGCCGCCGCTGTACGGGCTGGATGGGGGAATCCGCCCGTACAGCGACGGGGTCTGTTGCCGCCGACGCGTTCCCGGAAGCGGGAGCGGCGGCCGGCATCCCCGGACCGGCGGGGGGCACCGGCCCGGGGACATCTATGGGCCGGACCGAGGCGTCCGGCGTGGTGGGCGCACCGCTCGCGGCAGCGGGCGGTGCCGTAGGCGTGGCGCCGACGGCGAACAGCTGCCGCTGCGGCACCGCGCTCGGCGCCGCCGACACCAGCGGGGAACGCCCCTTCGGCGTCGGCCGCACCAAGGGCACGGCACGGGAACCCGTTGCCGCCGAGGAGGGAGCTTCGGGGCGCCGGACCGCAGGGCCCGCGGGGGTGCTGTCGCCTACCGTCCCGCTGCTGCGGCTCGGGGCCGCCGCGTTCCGGGCGCTGGTAAGCGGCGTGGAGCTGGCGAGGGGCGCGGTCTGGGTAGGCGGCTTGTGTCGTACGGGGTGGGGCGCCTCGGCGGCCGGAGCGGCGTCAGGCGTTCCGGCACCCTGCCGTGCGGCCCTGCCGCCCTCAGCGTCGCTCCGGACAGAGCCGCCGACCGGCGACGCCCCCGAGGCACCCCCAGCATCCGCCTCGCCCGCCAACTCCCCACCCGCCAACGACCGCACAGGCAGACTCAACGAGGGCAGCTCAAGGCTCCCCGGCCGCCCGGCCACGGGTGTGAGGACGTCACGGAGCAGCCCGCCAGGAGCGGAGGCCTCCACGGCGTGACCCAACTGCCGACCCAGCGAGGGGTCCTGATGCGTGGCGAGCAGCGCGCCAAAGCCTTGCTCGGCAACCGTACGAGGCGCCGCGAGCACACGCTGGACCGGCGGCACGGAAACCCAGTCACGGTCCCGTACGCCTGACACAGCCTCAGCACGCGCGTCGGCACCGGCACCGAGGTCAGCCCCGCGAGACGCCTCCACGGCCCCGTGCCTCCGCGCCCCCCGCCGCCACCCGAACAAGCCCATCACTTACCTCGACTCACCAACCAACGACGCCTGACATTCCTACGCCCAACAGGCGCCCGCGCCCGCACCGCCCCTCACTGCCCGGCCTCCGCCCGCTCCACCAGCCTCGCCGTCCGCGCCACGTACGCGCGCCGGTCCGCGTGTTCGAGGTCGAGGATGTCGTCCATGCCCCAGTGGAAGTGGTAGGCGAGGTACGCGACTTCCTCCTCGATGCGGTCGGCCGCGTACGTCACGATTCCCCCAGGCGGCTCCCGGCCAGCTCCACCTCGAAGGACTCCGCGCAGTGCGGGCACGCCACGGCCGCCCGCGTGTGCCCCTCCGCGTTGATCTGCCGGTAGAAGTCCTGGAGGAAGGCGAGGTCGGAGGCGAACATGTTCTCCACCGTGCCGTCGTGGACCGAGCCGAGCGTGCCGAGCCGGGTGATGACCCGGCCGAGCAGGACCACCGAGAGATACGCGGGGTTCTCCCGCACGCGCACGTCCCGCAGCGGGACCAGCTCGTCGCGCGCCGTCGCCAGCCGCATCGCACCGGCGCGGTGCACGGTCCCGGACTCGTCCACGAAGCCACGCGGCAACTCGAACTCGAACTCCGTACGCAGGGGTTCACGGACCCCCGCCACGCCCCCCGGGGCGGACGCCGCCCCGGGTGCCACTCCTGCCGGGCCTTCGCGCCGCATTATTCGATGACCAGCTCTTCGAAGACGATGGTGACCTGCTCGGTCAGCGCGGCCGCGTCGCCCGCCTTGACCCCGCTGGTCTCCACCTTGCTGCACCAGGCGTTGCGCAGGTTGTACCGCTTCACCGGGTTGTTCTGGTAGTCCATCATCATGATCGTGGCGTTCTTGCGCGCCGAACCCATGTCGCCCGCGATGGACTTGTTGATCCACTCGCTGAAGACGGGGCTCTGCGTCATGCCGCGGGTGACCGTGCACTCGCCGGCCTTCTTCACGCCGGGCATCTTCTTCACGACGGGCTTACCGTCCGCCGACACCTGCTGGTACTCGATGACGTCCTGCTCCATCGAAAGGCCGCTGACCTCTTGCAGGTACTCGACCATGACGCCGTCGATCTGGAGGCCGAAGTTGTGTGTGGTGAGGGCGTCACCGGGCTGAAGGGACAAGGGAGTTCACTCCTGTTGTGGTTCTCGTGGGCGGTGCTCGACGTGCGTACGCGGTCTACTCCTCCAGCTCGCCGCCCCCGCCGGAGAACTGCGCGAGCCGGAACACCACGAACTCGGCGGGCTTGACCGGCGCGATGCCGATCTCGCAGACGACCCGGCCGAGGTCGACCGACTCGACGGGGTTGGTCTCCGCGTCGCACTTCACGTAGAACGCGTCCTCGGGGCGCGAGCCGAACAGCGCGCCCGAACGCCACTCGTTGACCAGGAACGCCGAGACGTTGCGGCGGATGCGCGCCCACAGCGCCTGGTCGTTCGGCTCGAACACCACCCACTGGGTGCCGATCAGGATCGACTCCTCCAGGTAGTTGAAGTAGCGGCGCACGTTCAGATAGCGCCAGGCCGGGTCGGACGCCATCGTGCGCGCGCCCCACACCCGGATGCCGCGTCCCGGGAAGGCGCGGATGCAGTTGACGCCGACCGGGTTGAGCAGGTCCTGCTCGCCCCGGGTGATCTGGAGCTCCAGGTCCACCGCGCCGCGCACGATCTCGTTGGCCGGTGCCTTGTGCACGCCGCGCTCGGAGTCGTTGCGCGCCCACACGCCCGCCATGTGACCGGACGGCGGCACGACCACCGACTGGCCGGTCGCCGGGTCGAAGGACTTGATCCACGGGTAGTAGAGAGCCGCGTAACGCGAGTCGTAGCCCGCCAACTCCTGCCGCCACTGCCGCACCTGACGGGCATTCAGCGACGGGGGCGGGTCGATGATGGCCATCCGGTCGCCCATCAGCTCGCAGTGCGCGATCAGTCCGAGCTGGACGGCCTTGACCTGCTCCTCGTCGATGAGGCCCTGCTGGTAGGCGGCCATCAGGTCGGGCACCGCCACCATGTTGACCTCGTCCAGCGCCTCCAGGCCGCCGAATCCGGTGCGGTCGGCGGAGTCGCCGATGAACTGGGCGGTCTCCACGCGGGGCGCGGCCTCCCTCGGCGCGGCCGTCGCGGGTACGGCGGCGGGCGCGGGCGGCACGAGCGTCACGGACTGGGCCTCGGGCTTGGCCAACTGGCCGCCCGCCGATGCCTCTTCGAGCACGATGGTCTTGGAGCGCTGCTTGACCTGGGTGACGACGTAGTTGCGCGCGGTCTTCTTCGCGCTCACGTCGAAGCTCTCGACGACCTTCTCGCCGTCCTTGACGATCAGCTTGAAGCGGTCCGCCGCGCTCTCGCCCTCGCCGTCCTGCACCTCGACGGTGAGCGCCCCGCCGTTGCCGGTGCCCGCGGCGATCGCCGACACCGTGAACGCGCCGAGCGCCACGGGCTCGCCCGCGGTCAGCTCCTTGGGCGCCTGCGCGGGGGCCGCGGCCTGCTGCCGCGGGTCGGTGCCGTCGGCGGTGTCGGTGTCGGTGCCGCCGACTCGTACGACGTACGCGGCGGAACCGCCGTTGTTGAAGAACCCGTAGACGGAGTGCGCCAGGTAGTACCCGTCCGTGAACTCGCCGAACGCCGCCACGTACTGGGACCAGTTGGTCACCAGCGTCGGCTCGTTCAGCGGCCCGCGCGGCGCCAGACCGACGAAGGCCGCCACGGATGTGCCGACGCCCTCGATGGGGCGCGAACCGCTGGCCACTTCTTCGATGTAGACACCGGGGGACAGATACGTGGGCATGGGGCCTGGCTCTCTTCCTGGACGCGAGGAAAAACTGGAGGGGAAGACGGGAGTAGAACGATGTCCCAGACGCGGGCCGGTGCGTAGAGACAAACGGACGTCAACGAGGGCAGACGCCGCTGCCCGTTCGGCCGCCGGGCGGGGCTCCGCGGCGAGAGCGGGTGCGGGGGCGCGGACCGGGGCGCCGGGGGGTTGTCGGCGGGGCAGCGGGCGTTGCCCGTCCGGACACACGCGCAGGCGCGGGGACGGGTGGGAGCCGGGCCGCGTTCCACCCGGCCACCGCTTACGGCCGAATGTGCGTGGACTCTGGCGCATATGCCCCGCACCACGTCTCAGCGGCGTCAATACCTGGTCAACAAGGTGGCGCAAGTGCACGGGGTGCGTCGGCAGGCCGGTGCGATTGTCGTAACGTTTGGTGCGGATGGTCCTCTGCGGCCAGTACGAACGGGCACATTCGCGGGGCGTCACGGGGCAAGGGGTGCGGGCTGACGATGCGGGGCGACGCGGACGGCGGTCCGGGCCGGTACGGCGAGTCGGGCCGAGAAGGTGAGCGTGGCCGGAACGGTGATTCCGGCATGCGAAAGGAGCGGGCGGGCGGCCGGGGCGGCTTCGGTGGGGCGTTGTGGTTCCAGGTCCTCGGACCGGTGCGCGCCCTGCGCGACGGGCAACCGCTGAAGCTCGGCTCACCGCAACAGCGCGCGACCCTCGCCGTACTGCTGCTGCGCGACGGACGGCCCGTCTCCACGTCGGAGCTGGTGGACGCGTTGTGGGGCGAGGAACCTCCGCCGCGCGCGGTGGGCACGCTGCGTACGTACGTCTCCCGGCTGCGTTCCCTGCTCGAACCGGACCGGCGCTCCCGCGAACCCGCCCGGCTCCTCGTCTCCGCGGGCGACGGCTACGCGCTGCGGGTGCCGCGCACCGCCCTGGACGCGTGCGAGCTGGAGGACCGGGTGGCCGCGGCGCGGCGCATGCGTGCCGCCGGACAACACGCCGACGCCCACGCCGAGTTGACGGCCGCCCTCGCGCTGTCGGACGGCACCCCGCTCGCCGGTCTGCCCGGCCCCTACGCCGGACGCCAGCGCGACCGGCTCACCGAACTGTCCGTCACCGCCCAGGAGGAACTCTTCGCCTGCGCCCTTGAACTGGGCTGCCACGGCGAGACGACCGCTCCTTTGCGCGCCTTCGCCGCCGAGCACCCCCTGCGCGAGCCCGCCCAGGCCCTGCTGATGCTGGCCCTGCACCGCGCGGGCCGGCAGGCGGACGCGCTCGCGGTGTACGAGGCCACGCGCCGCACGCTCGCGGCGGAACTCGGCGTCGACCCGGGCCGGGAACTCGCCGCGCTGCACGAGGGGCTGCTCAAGGGCACCCCGCCGCCACCTTCCGCCAGCCCCGGCGCCCGCTTGTCGGACGTCCGGTCCTCAGACGTAGTCCGGCCCCCCGGGGCTCGCCCGTCAGACGACAGCCCCGCAGAAAACCAGGCATCAGGCAACCAGACATCAGGCAAGCGGACCTCGGGCGGCTGGGCTTCGGGCGGCCGGGCCTCGGGCAACCACCCCCCAGCCCTCCGCGCGCCAGGCCTCGGCTGCTCGGACGTCCACCCTCCAGCCGTCCGCACCTCCCGCGCCCCCCTCCCAGACATCCGCTCCTCGGACAACCGCGCCCTCCCCCCACAGCCCCGCCCCACCCCCCTGACCCCCGCCCAGCTCCTCCCCACCATCCCCGACTTCGCCGGACGCGAGGCCGAGATACGCCTCCTGGGCGAGACCCTGCGCCGCGCCGCGTCCGGCGACGCCATGGCCGTCGCGACGCTCACCGGACTCGGCGGCGTCGGCAAGACCGCCCTGGCCGTGCACGTCGCGCACGCCTTACGCGAGGACTTCCCCGACGGACAGCTCTACGTGGACCTGCGCGGCGCCGACCCCGCGCCCGGCGCCGCCCCCGGCGTGGACAGCGGCAGCGCGCTCACCGGCTTCCTGCGCGCCCTCGGCGTACCCGAGAGCGCCGTGCCCGACGGTCTGGACCAGCAGACCGCCCTGTACCGGTCGCTGCTGGCCGGGCGCCGCGTCCTCGTACTCCTCGACAACGCCCGCGACAGCGCGCAGGTGCGGCCCCTGCTGCCCGGCACCCCGGGCTGCGCGGTCCTGGTGACCAGCCGTTCGCGGACCATCACGCTGCCCGGCGCGCGCCTCGTCGACGTCGAGACGATGGACGAGCGGGAGGCCCTCGGCCTGCTCGCCGCCATGATCGGCCACGACCGCGTGGCCGACGAACCGGCCGCCGCCCGCGAACTGGTCGCCACCTGCGGCGGACTGCCGCTCGCCGTCCGTATCGCCGCCGCCCGGCTCGCCGCGAGGCCCGGCCGCTCCGTCGCCGACCTCGCCGCCCGGCTGCGCGGCGAGCACCGCAGGCTGGACGAGCTGCGCGTGGACGACCTCGGCGTCGAGGCCACCTTCCGGCTCGGCTACGAGGCGCTCGCCCCCGGCCTGGCCCGCGCCTTCCGCGTGGTGTCGCTCTGTTACATGCCCTCCTTCTGCCGGGGAGCCGCGGGCGCCCTGCTCGACGTGGACGACGAGGAAGCGGAGACGGCCGTGGAGCGGCTTGTCGACGCGGGCCTCATGGAGCTGCACGGCGAGGACCGCTACCGCTTCCACGACCTGGTCGGGCTCTTCGCGAGGCAGCTGTGCGACCGCCACGAGAGTGCCGAGGAGCGGGCCGCCGCCCGGCTGCGCTTCCTCGACTACGTCCTCGCCACCGTCATCACCGCCATCCGCCACACGAAACCGCACAGCGTCCTGCCCGGCCTGCTGCACCGGCCGGCCTCCCCGGGCAAGACCCTGCCGGACGAGGCCGCCGCGCGGGACTGGCTCGTCGTCGCGCACTCCCGCCTGTACGCGGCCGCCGAGAACGCCCTGCGCTACGTCCAGGACCTCCCCGGCGCCGCGGAGGGCAACGGCGTCCCGCCCGGCCTGCGCCCCACCGTCGACCTCCTCACCGCCTGGTCCCACCTGCTGGCCGGGACCGCCCGCCACCGCGACCTGGAGCCGCTCGCCGAACTCGCCCTGGACACCGCCCGACGGCACGGCGACGACCTCTGCGCGGCCCGCGCCCTGCGCCTCCTCGGCGCCCCGCACTACGGCACCGAGACCTACGGCCGCGCCGAGCGGATGCTGCGCGAGAGCCTGCGCCTCGCCGCGTCGGCGGGCGACCCGCTCGTCGGCGCCGAGGGCAGCCACGAACTGGGCATCGTCCTCATGGGCACCGGCCGCCCCGAGGACGCCCTGGAGCAACTGCGGCTCGCGTACGCGCGGTTCGGCGCACTCGGCGGCCACAGCGACCGCGTCCGCGTCCTGTCCCACATGGCACGGGTGTACGTCGCCCTCGGGCGCCGCGCGGAAGCCGACACCGCGCTGTCCGAAGCGGTGGGCCAGGCACGGGAGTCGGGCAGTACGTCCACTCTCGCGCACGTCCTCTACCAGGCGGGCTGCGCCCTGCTCGCGGACGGCCGCGCCGCCGAGGCCGCCGACCGGCTGCGCGAGGCACGCCGCCTGCACGCCCGCGCACGCGACCCGCGCTGGGAGGCCCTGTGCTGGGCCCGCCTCGCCACCTGCGAACTGGACCTGGGCAGTCCCGGCAAGGCCATGGACTGCGCGGACGCGGCGCTGGCCGTCGAGGGCGAGCTGGGGGACGCCTTCTGCCACGCCCTGGCGATGGCCGCGCGGGGCCGGGCGCTGCTCACCCTCGGCGACCTCGACCGGGCCAGGGGCGCCCTGCTGATCGCCTACCGCGTCCTCGACCGGCGCGGCGCCACGGAGGCCGCCGGCATCGCCGCGCTCCTCGCCCAGTGGAAGCCGCGCACGGGCGCGCCCCGGCCCGTGCTCTCGGCCCGCGGCTGAGCCCCGGCCCCGCCGAGCCCTCGCGGCCCGTACGGGAGGGCAGTCGGGGCTGCCCCTGACGTGGCCCTTTCGTACAAAGAGAGAGGCCGCGGCGCCCTCTACCGTGCCCGTATGACGTGGTGGAACTCCCTTGACCCGGCCGCGGTGACCGTTGACCCCGGTGGCCGAGCGACCGTACGGCTTCGCGTACGCAACACGGGAGACACGGTCGAGGAGTACCGGCTCGGGGTGGTCGGCACCCCGGCGGGCTGGGCCCGCGTCGAACCGGACGTGCTGCGGCTCTACCCGGGCAGCGAGGGCACGGCCGAGATCTCCTTCGCGCCGCCCCGCTCGCCGGACGCGACCGCGGGGCCGGCACCGTTCGGCATCCGGGTCGAGCCCCGTGAACACCCCGAGTCCCGCGATGTCGTCGAGGGCCAGGTCACCGTCACGCCCTTCTCCGAGATACGGGCGGAACTCCTTCCGCCCACCGTCGTCGGCCGTTTCCGCGGCCGCGCCTCGCTCGCCGTGGACAACCTCGGCAACACCCCGCTCACCGCGTCGCTGATCGCCCGCGACGACGCCGACCGGCTCACCTTCGACGTCCTGCCCACGAGCATCCAAGTCGCCCCGGGCCGTGCGGTGTTCGCCAAGATGACGGTCCGTCCGCAGCAGGTCCAGTGGACGGGCCCCGCCCAGCCGCACCCGTTCACCGTCTCCGTACGCCGCTCCGGCGACGAGACCGCCCACGAGCTGCCCGGCAGCTTCGACCAGCGTCCGGTCCTGCCGCGCCTGCTCCTCGCGCTCGGCGGTGTCCTCGCGGCTCTCGCCATCGCGTTCGTGGTGTTCTGGTTCTCCTTCGCGCCCAAGCTGACGGGCTCCGCGCGCGAGAACCAGGCCGCCGCGGCCCCGGACACCGCCCCGCAGGGCGGCGAGAAGGACAAGCTCGGGGACGCGCCGCCGGCCCCGAAGGACAAGAAGGTCGTCGACTCCGCGGGCGACGGCGGCGGCGGAGGCGAGGCGCCCGGCGGAGGGGGCGCGGGAGAGGGCGGCGGCGGGGGCGAGAAGGGCGGTTCCGGCGGCTCGTCCGGTGGTTCGTCCGGCGGCTCTAACGGTGGTGGGGGTGGCGGTGGCGGCTCCGGCGGCACGTCGAAGGCCGGAGGTGGCGGTGGCGGCGGTGGCGGTGGTGCTTCCAAGGCGGGGCCGCCGTGGAAGCGGGGCTACAAGTCCGACGTCGTCGTCGAATACGCCCAGCGCCGCCTCGCCGCCCTCGGCTCCAGGAACCCCTGCACGCTCGACGGCCGTTGGACCCCCGGAGTCATCGACGCCAACACCCAGGCCGCGCTGACCTGTTACCAGGAGGCAGTCATCCGCAGCGGCCAGAGCAGCGGCCGGAACACCGCCCAGATCTTCGCCACCGACGACAAGGGCACCCTCGGCCGGGCCACCCTCACCTCGCTGTGGGCACAGGGCATCCGCGCCGACGACGTCCGCTCCGGTGCCGACAACTGGGAGGTCGTGCAGTTGCAGGCGGCGTTCTGGTGGGCCTCGCAGGCCGGCATCAGCGACGACGACCTGAACCGCGACCGTGCCTACGCCCGGCGTGGCGTCGCCTACTTCAAGAACGGCGGCACCCCGCCCACCACGGCCCGCTACAACGGCAACACCGCCGCCCACATCAAGGAGTACCAGGGCGCGGTCGGCCTGCCGCGGACCGGTGTCGCGGACAGCGCCACCCTGCGCGCGATGGTCGGCGGCAGCGTGAAGAGCCCCGGCGTGGTGGGACGGTGAGCGAGATGTGGACAGCGCTTGAGCCCTCCGCCACCACCGTGGACCCCGGCTCCACCGCGAGCGTGCGGCTGCGCGTGCGCAACACGGGTGACACCGTCGAGGAGTACCGCCTCCAGGTGGTCGGCGACGCCGCCGGATGGGCCCGCGTCGAGCCCGACATGCTGCGCCTGTACCCGGGCGCCGAGGCCACGGCCGAGGTCACGCTCGCGCCGCCCCGCACCCCCGACGCCCAGGCGGGCCCGACACCGTTCGGCGTCCGGGTCCGGCCGCGCGAGGCACCGCACACCGCGGATGTCGTCGAGGGCCAGGTCACCGTGGGCCCCTTCACCGAACTCCGTACGGAACTCCTGCCGTTGGTCGTACGCGGCCGACTGCGCGCCAAGGCGTCGGTGGCCGTCGACAACCTCGGCAACCAGCAGCTGACCGCCTCCTTCTCCGGCCGCGAGAACGGCGAGGAGCTGGAGGTCGAGGCCGAGCCGGGCTCGGTCCAAGTCGCCCCGGGCCGGGCCGGGTTCGCCGAGCTGAGCCTGAAGCCCGGCGCGGTGAGCTGGGTCGGCGGCACCCAGAAGCATCCGTTCACGGTCTCGGTGTTACGGGCCGGGGTGCCCGATCCGGTGGAGCTGCGCGGTACGTACGTACAGCCGTCGGTGTTTCCGCGCTGGGTGATGGCGGTGTTCTCGGTCCTGGTCGCGTTGGCCGTGGCGGCGGCGGTGATGTGGTTCCAGCACAAGCCGAACCTGGCCACCCAGGCCAGGGAGAAACCCGGCAAGCAGCAGCAGCTCCCGCAGGGCGACGCCATGAAGCCCGCCCCGAGTCCCAAGCCGAGCCCCTCCAAGGAAGAGAAGAAGGAGGAGGAGCCCGCGCCGCCGGACGAGAAGAAGGACGACGCGTCGAAGTCCAAGCCGGGTGGCGGCGGTGAGCAGAAGGACGACGAGCCCGAGGGCCCCACGACGCACACCATCCGCAGCGCCGAGGGCAGCGGATGGTACCTGGAGGTGAAGCAGGGGAAGGACGCCGACGGCACCTACGTCGGGCAGAACCCCTCCCTCACCGACGAGTTCGGCAAGAACCAGGACTGGATCCTGCACCACTACCCCGAGTCCGACAGCTATTCCCTGGAGCCCGCCCACGCCCCGGGCACCGTCCTTGACCAGAAGGTGAACACCAACATCGCCCAGATCGTCCACGCCTCTCCGGAGAACATCAAGAGCGGGCAACTGCCTGGCAACCAGAAGTGGAAGCTGGAGAAGCGTGACGACGGGCTGACGCGGATCGTCGCCGTCGGCTCCGGCGAGTGCCTCGTCGACATGCAGAACGACACGAGCGCGGTCACATGGAAGTGCGACGACCGCAAGAGCATGGGCTGGACGATCTCCGACTGGCCGGAGTAGCCGGCCACCGGGCCGGCCGGGGTGGGCCGGCCGGCCCGGAGCGGGCGGGTCACTGCCAGGGCAGTGACCCGCCCGGCTCCAGTCGGCCCATCTTGCGGTACTCACGTCGCGCCCCGGCCCTCACGTCCGCGCCCGAGACCGGGCCACCGCGCCCCGCCGCCAGATAGGCGGCGGTCACCGCGGCCGACCGGATGCCACCGCCCGCCAGCTCGAACTCCTCGGCGCACGCGGTGATTTCGGCGTCCAGGTCGGGCGTGTGGGGCGTACCGGCCAGGCAGGTGCGCCACAGCGTGACGCGCTGCTCGACGTCCGGGAACGGGAAGTCCACCACGAGGTCGAGGCGCCGCGTGAACGCGTCGTCGATGTTCGCCCGCAGATTGGTGGTGAGCACGGCGATCCCGTCGAACGCCTCCAGGCGCTGGAGCAGATAGGCGCTCTCCAGGTTGGCGTACCGGTCGTGCGAGCTCTTGACCTCCGAGCGCTTGCCGAAGACGGCGTCGGCCTCGTCGAAGAGGAGTACGGAGTCCGTGCGGTCGGCCTCGGCGAAGATCTTCTCCAGGTTCTTCTCGGTCTCGCCGATGTACTTGTCGACCACCGCGGAGAGGTCCACCACGTAGAGATCCAGGCCCAGTTCACCGGCGACCACTTCGGCCGACAGCGTCTTGCCGGTGCCGGAGTCCCCGGCGAACAGCGCGATCACCCCGCGCCCACGCCCGCCCCCGGTGCGCAGCCGCCACTCGCCGAGCACCTTGTCGCGGTGCCGCGCGCGCAGCGTCAACTCCCGCAGGATGGCGAGGGGTTCCTCGGGCAGTACGAGGTCTTCGAAGCCGACCTCGGGCCTGATCCGCCGGGCGTGCTTGTCGAGGAGGGGCGCGGATTGCAGCCGGGCGCTGCCCTGGACGTGCGCGGCCGTCGGCGCGGTGCCGTCGAACGCGGCCAGGGCGGCGGCGGCCCGCGCGGCCCGGCGGATCTGCGCGGGGCCGAGCCGGTAGGGGGCGACCGCCTCGCCGAGGTCGAAGCCGAGGTCCGGCTCCCCGACGGGTGCGTGCCGGGCGAGTTCCGCGTGCCAGGCGCGGGGGGCGTCGACGCCGTCCTGCGGCGGTACGTCCAGCGCGAGCAGGCCCGCGTCGGGCGCCCACCCGGGGTTGTAGGGCTCGCTCCCGATGAGGACGAGGGGTACGTCTCCCGTCGCCAAGTCCCTTACCAGGGCGCCAGGTTCCGACGGAAGCGGCGCCACGACGAGCGCGGCCCGCCGCAGCCTCGCCTCGCGCACCAGCGCGAGGGCGGTGCCGGTGTCCGTGCCCCCGGCCGGGGGCAGGTGGCGCAGTACCGGCAGCCCGGCGGCCCGCAGCGCGGCGATGACCGGCTCGGCGGCGGTGTCCTCCCTGCGCTCGCGCAGATGGACGAGGAGGGGTCGCTTGGCGGCGAGTTCCGCGAGGCGCGCGGCGAAGGGGTCCGCCGACCGGTGCTCGGCGGGGCGCGTCTCCGCCGGGGGCAGCAACTCGACCGTCGGGCCCACCAGGTCCGGGTCCAGCGCGTCGTCCCCGAGCAGCCACGCCACCACCCGCTCGGGTACCCGCAGCGCGCGCCCCGGCAGCGGCCGGTCCTCGTCGTCCAGAGCGATGAGCCCCCCGGCGCGCAGCGGCGCCCGGGGGTGGAAGCGGGCGCGGGCCGCCGGGTCGTGCGCCCCGGTGCCCGCGAGGTCGAGGGCGAGCGCGACCGTCGCCCTGCGCCGCCCCACGTCGTCGTTGAGATACCCGTACAGCGGCTCGAAGCGGCGGTCGACGTCGGGTGCGAGGGCGGCCAGCAGAATGTGCCGGTCCAGCGGCGCGAGGCCGAAGAGGTCCGACAACAAGCCGAGAGGCCAGCCCAGTTCGGCCTCAACGGACAACGGTGCCGGAGCCGCCGGGGGGCCCGGGGCTCCTGGGGGAGCCGTCGCAAGGCGCAGCGCCGTCTCCGGCGACACATACAGCCCGCGCAGCGGATCCGCCGCCGTCGGGTCGTCGGAGCTACGCCGCTCGACCAGCTCCGCCACCCGCCCGCGCAGCGCGTGGAGCAGCGCGAGCACCCCTTCGGAGGCGGCGGCGCTCACCGCGTCCCCTTCCCCGCGCCCGGCTTTCCGTCGCTCAGCTTTCCGTTGCCCGGCTTTCCGTCATCCGGCCTGATCCGCATCCGCCGGGGCCGCGCGTCGCCCGGCTCGCCGTCGATACCGCGTACGACGACCGCGCCCTCGGTGACCGGCGGCGCCACGTCGTACACCGGCGAGACCGGGAACGGCACGGTGATCACCACGTCCAGGGACGGCTTCAGCTCACCGCCGAGCGCCGACCAGATGTCGGCGATGGACCGGGACTCGGGCGGCGGCACCGCGACGCCCAGCGGCAGCGGCACCCCCAGCGCGGCGAGCGCGGCCGGCAGCCGGTCCGGCGGCAGCAGTTCGTGGGCGAGCAGGGTGCCGAGGGCCGCCGACAGGAGCCGGTGCTCGTCCTCCGGGCGGTTGGTCCAGGCGGTCAGCAGGTACGAGAGCCGGAACCAGCGGGGCGGCTGGCGCCTGCGCAGCACCACGCCGTCCGGACCTCGCTCCGCGTACGCGCCGCGCTCGCGGCGGGCCACGTCCTCGCGGATGTCGTACAGGTACGAGTTGAGGGTGGGCGCGTTGCGGCGCGCCGCCCAGTCGCGGTTGGGGGCCTCGAAGACGACGTCGCCGGTCCCCTCGGGGAGCGCTTCGCGCAGCAACCGCCGCAGCGCCTCGTCCACTTCGTGGATCACGTCGACGCCCCCGGCCCGTGGGGTCGGAGGCGGTGGCTCGGCTGCATCAGATGTACCCCTCCCGCAGCGCGTACGCGACGGCATGTGCGCGGTTCTGCAGCTGCAGGCGCGTCATCAGCGCGTGCAGGACGTTCTTGACGGTGCGTTCGGAGTAGGCGAGCTTCTCCGAGATCTGCTTGGTGTCCAGGCCCTCCGCGATCAGCCGCACCACGTCGACCTCGCGGGGCGCCATGCCCAGCGTCGGCACGAGCGCGCCGCCGGCGGACGGCGAGCCGTCGAGCGCCGAGAGCCGCAGCCGCCCCAGCTGGGTCATGAGCCGGTTGATGAGATCGGGCGGCAGCTCCCCTTCCCCCCGCGCCGCGCTGTGCACGGCGCGCAGCAACTTCTGCGGGGTCGCCTGGTGCCGCCAGAGGATGGCCCGTACGCCACACTCGACGACCGCGAGCAGCTCCGGCTCGCGCAGCTCGCTCGCGATCAGCACGACGCGCTGCTCGGCGGACCTGGCGAGGCGGCGCAGTTCGGTGCCCGCGAGGTCGTCGAGCCGGTCGACGAGCATGACGGCGACCCGCTCCGGTGGCGGCGCCGCCGTGTGCGTGGTCCTGGCCGGCTGCGAGAGGTCTCCGGCACGGTCCACCAGCTCGACGCTGGGCTGGTGCTGGAGGTGACTGATCACCCCGGCCCGGCTGAGGGGGTCGGTGGCGTGCACGGCCACCGGTATGCGTGTATCCGACACTGGTTGTTCCCTGTCTTCCCCCGAGTAGCGACGGGCACAGGGTGATCGGAACCAATCAACAAACGATTGCCGATGGATCAACGCGGACGTTTACGGACGTGAGCGGACGCGAGGGGATACGTAAGCGGACACGTGAGCCGGACGTCAAGGGTCACGAGGCCGGGGGCGGGTACGGGGCTCCGCTCAGCAGCCGGGCGAGGTGGACGGTGTTCGCCGCGAGGGCCCGGGTGGTGTCGGCGACGGCGTCGGGGGTCTTGTCGAGATCCTGGTAGTCGGTGCCCTGCTGGGCCTCGCCCACCCAGTAGGTGACGGCTCCCGGCGCGAGGCTGAAGCCGATGTCGTTGAGACCCTGGAAGACGTCGGCGCTCACCTTGTGCGCGCCGTCCTCGTTGCCCACCACCGCCACGGCCGCCACCTTCCCGTGGATCAGCGGGCGGCCCTCGTCGTCGGTCTCGGACTCGGCGTTGAGCCGCTCCATGACGCGCTGGCAGATGCTCGAAGGGTGGCCGAGCCAGATCGGCGTGGCGATCAGCAGGATGTCCGCCGCCAGGACCTTCTCGCGCAGCGCGGGCCAGGCGTCCCCGTCGCCCAGGTCGGTCGAGATGCCGGACTTCACGTCGTGGTCGGCGACGCGCACGGACTCCACGCTCACCTCCAGCTTCTCCAGCTCGGCCAGCACCTGCCCGGCGAGCAGCTCACTGCTGGAGGGCGAGGGGGAGGGGGAGAGGGTGCAGACAAGTGCCAGGGCGCGCACGGGGACTCCTTCATGGGACGGATACGTTGAGAGGCCTCCAGTTACCTGATCGTCATGTACGAAACATGACCGCGCATGCCGGCGAGGGGCATCCGCACGGTCCGGGGGGCCGGGGGCCGGGGCCCGGAGACGGCGGCCCGGACCGCGCCCCGCATGCGCGCACCGCCTCCGGGTCCGCCTCCTACTGGACGGCGGCCCGCACGAGGACCTGTTCCGTCTCGGAGGGGAAGAACCCGGTGATCCCCAGCATCAGACGCAGCGCGGTGGTCACGCGCGGAGGCAGCGGCCGCGGCAGGCCCGCCGGGGCGAAGGCGGCGCCGGACGTTTCGGCCCGCGCCACGTCCAGCTCGTGCTGCGCACGCTGTGCCTCGCCGTTGCGGATGTGCAGAAGCGCGCGCCGGACACCACCCGAGGCGTGCTCGGAGACCTTGAGCAGCACGTCGATGCCGGTCGCGGTCGGGTCGGGGCCTTGCGGGGGGATGCCCGTCGCGAATCCGCCGGCGATGGATCCGGCGGTCGGGGGTCCGGCGACCGGGGACCCGGTGGTCATGGATCCGATCGCCGCGGACCCGGCGGTCGCAGACCTGGCCGTCACGGATCCACCGGTCACAGAGCCTGCCGTCCCCGCACCGGACGCACCGGACGCCCCGGCGCCAGCCGGCACCGACTCGGCCATCCCCGCACCAGTCACCCCCGCACCAGCCGGCACGGCCCCCGCGGCGGCGCACTCCACCGCGGCCACCCGCAGGTGGGTGCTCGCCTTGTCCAGGATCTTGACGATCGCACACAACCGTCCTATGTCGAACGACGTCATACGATCACTCCTCTGCGATGCCGCGCGTTCGAGCACGCGCGCGAGTAGGACTGCCAACAGGCGTATCACCGGCGTGCGCGCCGACCGAACCCCTCCGAGGGAGCGCACACGGCGCGCAGAGAGGAAAAGGCGCCAGCACATCGGCCCGTCCTTCCGCCGGGGGGCGCACGCCGAGTGGCGGGCGGAGCCGGATTTCCAGTGGCCCTCCACCCCCGCCCTGACGAGGGAAAATTCCCGGGTGCGCCCGCGGCGGGGGCGGTACGTTGAGGGGGCGCGCCGGGGATGGGGGCGCCGCGCGGACGGGTGACCGAGGCGCGGCGCGCGTACCGCCGCGAGCCCGGACAAGGGCCCGCGGCCGAGTCTCCGGGGCGCACCTCCACTCAGACCCCGTTTCGAGGCCAACCCACCGTGTTCCTGACGATCACCACCACCGGCACCCCTGAACGCCCCGCGACCGACCTCGGGTTCCTGCTGCACAAGCATCCCGGGAAGACGCAGGAGTTCTCCACCTCCTACGGCACCGCGCACGTCCTCTACCCCGAGGCGAGCGCGGAGCGCTGTACGGCCGCGCTGCTCCTGGAGGTGGACCCCGTCGCGCTCGTACGGCGCGGCAAGGGCAAGGGACGCGGCGGCGCGCCCGACGCGGCGCTCGCGCAGTACGTGAACGACCGGCCCTACGCCGCCTCGTCGCTGCTCGCCGTGGCGCTGAGCGCGGTGTTCTCCAGCGCGATGCGCGGCGTGTGCGCCGCGCGTCCCGAGCGGGCCGCGCAGCCGCTGCCCCTGCGCGTCGAGGTCCCCGCGCTGCCCGCACGCGGCGGCGCCGAGCTGGTGCGGGCGCTGTTCGAGCCGCTGGGCTGGACGGTGACGGCGACGCCGGTCCCGCTGGACGAGCGGTTTCCCGAGTGGGGCGATTCGCGGTACGTCAGCCTCGTACTCGACGTGCCCGAAGGGAAGTTGACCCTGGGTGAGGCGCTGCGGCACCTGTACGTGCTGCTGCCCGTCCTCGACGACGCCAAGCACTACTGGGTGTCGCCGGACGAGGTCGACAAGCTGCTGCGGGCCGGTGAGGGCTGGCTCGCGGACCACCCGGAGCAGCAGGTCATCACCAGCCGCTACCTCGCGCGGCGCTGGTCCCTGACCCGTGAGGCGAGGGAGCGCCTTGAACTGGTGCGGCTCGCCGACGTGGACGACACGGACGTCGCGGAGATCGACAACGCCGTCGACGAGGACTCCGCCGCCCCCGGTGAGGAGTCCGCCCCCGATCTCGAAGAGGCCGAGGGAAAGCCCGTACCGCTCGCCGTGCGGCGCCGCGAGGCGATCCTGGCGGCGCTCACCACCGCGGGCGCCGGGCGCGTCCTCGATCTCGGCTGCGGTGAGGGCCATTTGGTGCAGGCGCTGCTCAAGGACACTCGGTTCACCGAGATCGTCGGCGTCGATGTGTCCATGCGCGCGCTGACCGTCGCCTCGCGGCGGTTGAAGCTGGACCGCATGGGCGAGCGCCAGGCGGAGCGCGTCAAGCTCTTCCAGGGCTCGCTGGCCTACACCGACAAGCGGCTCAAGGGGTACGACGCGGCGGTGCTCAGCGAGGTCATCGAACACCTCGACGTGGAGCGGCTGCCCGCCCTGGAGTACGCGGTGTTCGGTTCCGCGCGGCCCCGCACGGTCCTGGTGACCACGCCGAACGTCGAGTACAACGTCCGCTGGGAAACGCTCCCCGCCGGGCACGTGCGCCACCGCGACCACCGCTTCGAGTGGACGCGCGAGGAGTTCGGGGCGTGGGCCCGCCAGGTGGCCGAACGGCACGGGTACGACGTGGATTTGGTGCCGGTGGGCGACGACGACCCCGAGGTGGGGCCGCCGACCCAGATGGCGGTCTTCACGCAGACAGAGCAGCAGACGCAGCACACGAAGAACACACAGCACACACAGCACGCGAAGAACGCGAAGGAGGTGCGGGCGGCATGACCGACGACACCAGCACCGGCAACACCAACAACACCGGCGCCAACGCCGGCACCAACATCGAAGCCCCCAAGCCCGCCCGCCGGCTCCCCGTCACCGACCTCTCCCTCGTCGTCCTCATCGGCGCCACCGGCTCCGGCAAGTCCACCTTCGGGCGGCGGCACTTCAAGCCCACCGAGGTGATCTCCAGCGACTTCTGCCGCGGCCTCGTCGCCGACGACGAGAACGACCAGAGTGCGAGCGGTGACGCCTTCGACGTACTGCACTACATCGCGGGCAAGCGCCTGGCCGCGGGCCGGCGCACCGTCGTCGACGCGACGAACGTACAGAGCGAGAGCCGTAAGCAGCTGGTCGAACTGGCCCGCAAGCACGACGTGCTGCCCATCGCCATCGTGCTCGACGTGCCCGAAGAGGTCTGTGCCGCCCGCAACGCCACCCGCGCGGACCGGGCGGGCGTGCCGCGCCGCGTCATCCAGCGCCACCAGCGCGAACTGCGCCGCTCCCTGCGGCACTTGGAACGCGAGGGATTCCGGAAGGTGCACGTCCTGCGGGGCGTGACGGAGGTCGACGGCGCCGAGATCGTCACCGAGAAGCGTTACAACGACCTCACCCACCTCACCGGCCCCTTCGACATCATCGGCGACATCCACGGCTGCGCCGCCGAGCTGGAGACCCTGCTCGGCAAGCTCGGTTACGTCGACGGGACGCACCCCGAAGGGCGTACGGCCGTCTTCGTCGGCGACCTCGTCGACCGCGGCCCGGACACCCCGGGCGTGCTGCGCCGCGTCATGGCGATGGTCGCCGCGGGCACCGCGCTGTGCGTGCCCGGCAACCACGAGAACAAGCTCGGCCGCTACCTCAAGGGCCGCGGCGTCCAGCACACCCACGGACTCGCCGAGACCGTCGAGCAGTTGGAGCGGGAGAGCGAGGAATTCCGCGCCCAGGTACGGGAGTTCGTGGACGGTCTCGTCTCGCACTACGTCCTGGACGGCGGCAAGCTGGTCGTCTGCCACGCCGGTCTGCCCGAGAAGTACCACGGGCGCACCTCCGGCCGGGTCCGCTCGCACGCGCTGTACGGCGACACGACCGGCGAGACCGACGAGTTCGGCCTGCCGGTGCGCTACCCGTGGGCGGAGGAGTACCGCGGCAAGGCGGCCGTCGTCTACGGCCACACGCCCGTGCCCACCGCGACCTGGCTGAACAACACCATCTGCCTGGACACCGGCGCCGTCTTCGGCGGCAAGCTGACCGCGCTGCGCTGGCCGGAGCGCGAACTCGTCGACGTACCCGCCGAGCAGGTCTGGTACGAGCCCGCCAAGCCGCTGCGCACCGAGGCGCCGGGCGGCCACGACGGACGCCCGCTCGACCTGAACGACGTGCACGGGCGCCGCGTGGTGGAGACCCGGCACGCCGGCCGCGTCGCCGTGCGCGAGGAGAACGCGGCGGCGGCCCTCGAGGTCATGAGCCGCTTCGCCGTCGACCCGCGCCTGCTGCCGTACCTGCCGCCGACCATGGCCCCCACCGCCACATCCCGGCGCGAGGGCTACTTGGAGCACCCGGCCGAGGCCTTCGCCTTGTACGCGCAGGACGGCGTCGCCCGCGTGGTGTGCGAGGAGAAGCACATGGGCTCGCGCGCGGTGGCCCTGGTCTGCCGCGACGCGGCCGTCGCCCGCGAGCGCTTCGGCGTCGAGGAGGGCCCGACCGGCTCCCTCTACACCCGCACGGGCCGCCCCTTCTTCAGCGACCCGTCCGTGACCGAGGAGATACTCGCCCGCCTGCGCGCCGCCGTCACCGAGGCGGGCCTGTGGGAGGCGCTGGAGACGGACTGGCTGCTGCTCGACGCCGAGCTGATGCCATGGTCCCTGAAGGCCTCCGGCCTGCTCCGCACGCAGTACGCGGCCGTCGGCGCCGCCTCCGGGGCCGTCTTCCCCGGCGCTCTGGCCGCCCTGGAGGCCGCGGTGGCACGTGGCGTCGATGCGGGCGCACTGCTCGCGAGGCAGCGCGAACGGGCCGCGGACGCCGCCGCGTTCACCGACGCCTACCGCCGCTACTGCTGGACCACCGAGGGCCTGGAGGGCGTACGGCTCGCGCCCTTCCAGATCCTCGCCGTCCAGGGCCGCAGCCTCGCCGCGCTCCCGCACGACGAACAACTCGCCCTGATCGACCGCATGGTGGAGCACGACGGGAGCGGCCTGCTCCAGACCACCCGCCGCCTCTACGTCGACACCGGCGACGAGGCGTCCGTGCGGGCAGGCGTCGACTGGTGGCTGGAGATGACCGGCCGCGGCGGCGAGGGCATGGTCGTCAAGCCGATCCAGGCCCTGGTCGGAAACGGCCGGGGGCGGCTCGTCCAGCCCGGCATCAAGTGCCGCGGCCGCGAGTACCTGCGGATCATCTACGGCCCGGAGTACACGCGCCCGGAGAACCTGGAGAAGCTGCGGGACCGCTCCCTCGGCCACAAGCGCTCGCTCGCCACCCGTGAGTACGCGCTCGGCCTGGAGGCGCTCGACCGCCTCGCGGAGGGCGAGCCGCTGTGGCGCGTCCACGAGCCGGTCTTCGCCGTCCTGGCCCTGGAGTCGGAGCCGGTGGACCCGCGGCTCTGACACCGGAGCCGTGAACACCTGAGCCAGATGCGTCATCGGGATCAGATGCGCCATCAGGTGCCGCGTTGACCGCGCGTAGGCCGTCCGGCCGGGGAAAGATGGACCCATGGGATTCCATGTCGACTCCGAGGCCGGGCGGCTGCGCCGCGTCATACTGCACCGCCCTGATCTTGAGCTCAAGCGGCTGACTCCGAGCAACAAGGACACTCTGCTCTTCGATGACGTCCTGTGGGTGCGCAGGGCCCGCCAGGAGCACGACGGCTTCGCGGACGTGCTGCGCGACCGGGGCGTCGCCGTGCACCTCTTCGGCGATCTGCTGACCGAGACCCTGGACGAGCCGGCGGCCCGCCTCCTCGTCCTGGACCGCGTCTTCGACGAGAAGGAGTACGGGCCGCTCGCCACGGACCACCTGCGGGCCGCCTTCGAGACGCTGCCCTCCGCCGAACTGGCCGAGGCGCTGGTCGGCGGCATGACGAAGCGGGAATTCCTGGAGCGCCACGCCGAACCGACGTCCGTGCGCTTCCACTGCATGGACCTGGATGACTTCTTGCTCGGCCCGCTGCCCAACCACCTCTTCACCCGCGACACCTCCGCCTGGATCTACGACGGCGTCTCCATCAACGCGATGCGCTGGCCCGCCCGGCAGCGCGAGACCGTGCACTTCGAGGCGATCTACCGCCACCACCCGCTGTTCCGGGACGGAGACTTCAACATCTGGTCGGAGGGCCAGGCGGACTACCCCTCGACGATCGAGGGCGGCGATGTCCTGGTCATCGGCAAGGGCGCGGTGCTCATCGGGATGAGCGAGCGCACCACCCCGCAGGCCGTCGAGATGCTCGCGCACAAACTGTTCGCGGCGGGCTCCGCGCAGACGATCGTGGCCCTCGACATGCCGAAGCGGCGTGCGTTCATGCACCTCGACACGGTCATGACGATGGTCGACGGCGACACCTTCACGCAGTACGCGGGCCTTGGCATGCTCCGCTCGTACACCATCGAACCGGGCGTCGGCGACCGGGAGTTGAAGGTCACCGACTATCCGCCGGAGAACATGCACCGGGCCATCGCGGCCGCGCTCGGGCTTGACTCGATCCGGGTGCTCACGGCCACGCAGGACGTGCACGCGGCCGAGCGGGAGCAGTGGGACGACGGCTGCAACGTCCTCGCGGTCGAGCCGGGTGTGGTGGTCGCGTACGAGAGGAACGTGACGACCAACACGTATCTGCGCAAGCAGGGCATCGAGGTGATCGAGATCCTGGGGAGCGAGCTGGGGCGCGGCCGGGGCGGGCCGCGGTGCATGAGCTGCCCGGTGGAGCGGGAGGCGGTGCCGGGGGGGTAGTGGCGCGTCTACCGTGCCGCGCCGGTTCGGCCGGGCTCAGCCGATGCCGGGCCCGATGCCCGGCCCGCCGCCGCATCCGCGGGTCGGGAGCGTGAACCACACCGCCTTGCCGGACGCCGTGGGGCGGTGGCCGCAGGACGAGCTGAGGGTGCGGATCAGGAGCAGGCCGCGGCCGTGCTCCTGCCAGGGATCCGGCTCCTCGGGCGGGCAGGGGGCGGTGAGGTCGCCGGGCGGCAGCGGGCTGGAGTCGTGCACCTCGACCTGGCAGCCGGTGGGCAGCAGCTCGATCACCAGCTCTATGGGGTCCTGCCCCCTGGTGTGCTCGACGGCGTTGGCGACCAGTTCCGCGGTGAGCAGCTCCGCGGTGTCGGTGTCGGCGGACGACTCGATGTCGGTGAGCGCCGTACGGACCAGGGCGCGCGCGACGGGCACGGCTGCCGTGGTGTGCGGCAGCGCGATGCGCCAGGAGGCGGGGGAGGCGGGCTCGTGCAAGGCGGGGGGTCCGTTCAGAGCAGCAGGCGATCCTGCTTTCAACCGTACGAATCTTAAGCGCTATGTCGACAGGGACGACGGTCGGGCATGCGGGGGACGTCCGGCCCTGTGGTGGTCCGGGAGACAGGACGCGGCTTTCGGGACTCATGCGCCCTTTGGGGCGGGGCCTGGCCGGTATCGCGCGACCGGTATCGCGTACTCGTGACGACAGTCACGGGCGAGTGATAACTTCGAGAGGGGACTGGCTGAAGCCCGGGTGGACACGCGCCGACCGGGCCCACCCCGCCCCCGCCCCGCCCGACCAGCGCACAGCGAACTCCAGCCCCGAGGCCCAGGAGGCCGCACCTCATGAGTCCCTTCACCGGCTCCGCTTCCCGGACCCCCGAGTGGCGGCATCTGCGCCTCGCCGTCGACGACGGGGTCGCCACGGTCACCCTCGCCCGCCCCGACAAGCTCAACGCGCTCACCTTCGGCGCCTACGCCGACCTGCGCGACCTGCTCGCCGAGCTGTCCCGCGACAAGTCCGTACGGGCCCTGGTGCTCGGGGGCGAGGGGCGGGGATTCTGCTCGGGCGGCGACGTCGACGAGATCATCGGCGCGACGCTCGCGATGGACACCGCGCAGCTCCTCGACTTCAACCGCATGACGGGGCAGGTCGTGCGGGCCATCAGGGAGTGCCCCTTCCCGGTGATCGCCGCCGTGCACGGGGTGGCCGCGGGGGCGGGCGCCGTGCTCGCCCTCGCCGCGGACTTCCGTGTGGCGGACCCGAGCGCCCGCTTCTCCTTCCTCTTCACCCGCGTCGGCCTCTCCGGCGGCGACATGGGCGCGGCCTACCTCCTGCCCCGGGTGGTCGGCCTCGGCCATGCCACGCGGCTGCTGATGCTGGGTGACGCGGTGCGCGCGCCGGAGGCCGAACGGATCGGCCTGATCAGCGAGTTGACGGACGAGGGCAAGGCGGGGGAGGCCGCCCTGACCCTGGCACGCCGCCTGGCCGACGGCCCGGCCCTCGCGTACGCCCAGACCAAGGCGCTGCTCACCGCGGAACTGGACATGCCGCTCTCCGCCTCCGTGGAACTGGACGCGGCGACCCAGGCCCTGCTCATGAACGGCGAGGACTACGCGGAGTTCCACGCCTCCTTCACCGAGAAGCGCCCCCCGAAGTGGCGGGGCCGATGAGCGGGCGGCCGATGGGCGGGCGCCCGATGAGCGCGGGGACGACCCCGCTCGGCCCGGCAGACGCGAGCGACCCCCAGGCGCCCCCGCCGCCCGGGGCGCCCCGGATAGCCGTCATCGGGGGCGGGCCCGGTGGGCTCTACGCCGCCGCGCTGCTCAAGCGGCTCGACCCCGCCCGTCAAGTGACCGTCTGGGAGCGCAACGCCCCGGACGACACCTTCGGCTTCGGCGTCGTGCTCTCCGACGAGACGCTCGGCGGCATCGAGCACGCCGACCCCGCCGTCTACGCCGCCCTCCAGGCCGAGTTCGTACGCTGGGACGACATCGACATCGTGCACCGCGACCGGCGCCACACCTCCGGGGGCCACGGCTTCGCGGCGCTCGGGCGGCGCAGGCTCCTGGAGATCCTGCACGCCCGCTGCCGCGACCTCGGCGTCCGGCTCCGCTTCCGCACCGAGGCGCCGCCCGCCGCCACCCTCGCCACGGCGTACGACCTCGTCGTCGCCGCCGACGGCGTGCACAGCCTCACCCGCGACGCGCACGCCGACGCCTTCGGGCCGAGCATCACGACCCACCGCTGCCGGTACATCTGGCTCGCCGCCGACTTCGCCTTCGACGCGTTCCGTTTCGAGATCGCCGAGACCGAGCACGGCGTGATGCAGCTGCACGGCTACCCCTTCTCCGCCGCCGGTTCCGGCGCGTCCACCGTCATCGTGGAGATGCGCGAGGAGGTCTGGGAGGCGGCAGGCTTCGACGGACTCGACGAGCGCGAGTCCACCGACCGCTGCGCCAAGATCTTCACCGAGGCACTCGGCGGCCGCCCCCTGCGCTCCAACAAATCCACCTGGACGAACTTCCGTACGGTCGTCAACTCCCGCTGGTCGCACGGGAACACCGTGCTGCTCGGCGACGCCGCGCACACCGCCCACTTCTCCATCGGCTCCGGCACCAAGCTCGCCGTCGAGGACGCTCTCGCCCTCGCCGCCTGCCTCCAGGAACAGCCCGACATCCCGAGCGCCCTCCAGGCGTACGAGACGGAACGCCGCCCCGTCGTCGAGTCCACGCAGCGGGCGGCCCGCGCCAGCCTGGAGTGGTTCGAGCGGCTGCCCGACTACCTCGACCAGCCGCCGCGCCAGTTCGCGTTCAACCTCCTGACCCGCAGCCGCCGCGTCACCCACGACAACCTCCGCCTGCGCGACGCGGACTTCACCCGCTCCGTGGAGGACGAGTTCGGCTGCCCGGCCGGTACGCCCCCCATGTTCACGCCCTTCACCCTGCGCGGCCTCACCCTGCGCAACCGCGTCGTGGTCTCCCCGATGGACATGTACTCCGCCGTGGACGGCGTCCCCGGCGACTTCCACCTCGTCCACCTCGGCGCCCGGGCGCTGGGCGGCGCGGGCCTGGTCATGACCGAGATGGTCTGCGTCAGCGAGCGCGGCCGCATCACACCGGGCTGCGCCGGTCTCTACACCGCCGAACAGACCGCCGCCTGGCGCCGGATCACCGACTTCGCCCACACCCAGGCACCCGGCACGGCCATCGGCGTACAGCTGGGCCACTCGGGCCGCAAGGGCTCCACGAAGCTGATGTGGGACGGCATCGACGAGCCGCTCCCCGACGGCAACTGGCCCCTCAGCGCCGCCTCCCCGCTCCCGTACAAGCCGGGCAGCCAGACCCCGCACGCACTCTCCCGGGCGGGCCTGACGGAGATCCGCGAACAGTTCGCCGCGGCGGCCCGGCGCGCCGCACAGGCAGGCTTCGACCTCCTCGAACTCCACTGCGCCCACGGCTACTTGCTCTCCGGCTTCCTCTCCCCCCTCACCAACCACCGCACGGACGCGTACGGCGGCCCCCTGCCCGCCCGCCTCCGCTACCCCCTCGAAGTCTTCGACGCCGTCCGCGAGGTGTGGCCCGAGGGCAAGCCCATGACGGTCCGCGTCTCCGCCACCGACTGGGCGGAAGGCGGCACCACCGCCGAGGACGCCGTCGAGATCGCCCGCGCCTTCGCCGCGCACGGCGCCGACGCCATCGACGTCTCGACCGGCCAGGTCGTCGCCGACGAACGCCCCGCCTACGGCCGCTCCTACCAGACGCCGTACGCCGACCGCATCCGCAACGAAACCGGCGTCCCCGTGCTCACGGTCGGCGCCATCTCCTCCTGGGACGACGTCAACTCCCTGCTCCTGGCGGGCCGTACGGACCTCTGCGCCCTTGCCCGCCCTCACCTCTACGACCCTCACTGGACCCTGCACGCGGCGGCCGAGCAGGGCTACCAGGGCCCCGGCGCCCCCTGGCCCCTCCAGTACCGCGCGGGCAGCCGCCGCCCCCAGGCGGGTCGCACGGACGCCCCGAAACCACGCCTGTCACTGGAGAACTGACGGCCGCTCAGAAACCGGGAAGGGTCACGAACCGTGCCCCCGACTCCCGCAACAGCCCGTCCAGCGCCGCGAACACCGCCGCCGAGCGCGCGCCCGGCCAGCCCCGCGGAAGGAGTTCCGCGGGCAGGCCCGGATCCGCGTAGGGGAGTTGGCGCCAGGAGTCCAGGGCGAGGAGGTAGTCACGGTAGGCCTCCTCGGGCGGCGGGGGAGTCTCCTCGCGGGCCTCCCAGAAGCGCAGGACCGGCTCGTGGCGGTCGAGGAACGCCTCGTGCTGCTTGGCCAGCGCGGCCAGGTCCCACCAGCGGGCCACCGCCTCGGCCGTCGCGGCGAACCCCAGATGCTCGCCCCGGAACAGGTCCACGTACGGAGCGAGTTGGAGACGGTCCAGGGTGTGCCTGGTCTCCTCGTAGAGGTGGGCGGGGGCGATCCACACGCCCGGCGCCGCCGTGCCGAAGCCGAGGCCCGCGAGACGGGAGCGCAGCACGTGCCGCTTGTGGCGTTCGGCCTCGGGCACGGAGAAGACGGCCAGCACCCAGCCGCTGTCCCGCACCCCGGCCGTGGTGCCGTAGATGCGACGGTCGCCGTCCTCCAGGAGCTGGCGGGCGTCGGGCGAGAGCGCGTACCCCGCCGCGCCCGCCTCCGTACGCGCGGGCACGAGCAGGCCGCGCCGCTTGAGCCGCGACACCGACGAGCGCACCGACGGCGCGTCGACGCCGACCGGCGCGAGGAGGCGCACCAGCTCGGCCACCGGGACCGGGCCGGGTGCCGCCCGGCCGTAGGCGCCGTAGAAGGTGACGATCAGGGACCGTGGAGTGTGCTGCTCGGACACGTGATCACTCTACGGGCCCGGGATGACCGGCCGGGGCCCCCGCCGCCGGCTCCGCCGAGGAGCGCGCGGCGACCGGCGCACGCAGCCGGAACCTCTGCAGCTTGCCCGTCGCCGTCCTCGGCAGCGCATCCAGGAAGACGATCTCGCGCGGACACTTGTAGGGGACGAGCTCCGCCTTCACGAACTCCCGCAGCCGTTCCGCGTCGCGGGGCGCGCCCTCGCGCGGCACCACGTACGCCACCACCACCTGCCCGCGCAGCTCGTCCGGCCGCCCCACGACCGCCGTCTCTGCGACATCCGGATGGCGCAGCAGCGCCTCCTCGACCTCCGGGCCCGCGATGTTGTACCCGGCCGAAATGATCATGTCGTCCGCGCGTGCGACATAGCGGAAGTAGCCGTCGGCGTCGCGGACGTAGGTGTCGCCGGTGATGTTCCAGCCATGGCGTACGTACTGGAGCTGGCGTTCGTCGGCGAGATAGCGGCAGCCGACGGGGCCGCGCACCGCGAGCAGTCCGGGCTCGCCGTCCGGCACCGGCGCCCCGGAGCCGTCCACCACGCGCGCGTGCCACCCCGGCACGGGGAGCCCCGTCGTGCCGGGCCGTATCGCGTCGTCGGCGGCGGAGATGAAGATGTGCAGCAGCTCCGTCGCGCCGATTCCGTTGATGACGCGGTGTCCGGTGCGCGCGTGCCAGGCCTGCCAGGTGGCCGCGGGGAGGTTCTCGCCGGCCGAGACGCAGCGGCGCAGCGAGGAGATGTCGTACGCGTCGATCTTGTCCAGCATCGTGCGGTACGCGGTCGGCGCGGTGAAAAGGACCGAGATCCGGTGGCGCCCGATCGCGGGGAGCAGCTGCTTGGGTGTGGCCTGTTCGAGCAGGACCGAGGACGCGCCGAAGCGCAGCGGGAAGATGACGAGCCCGCCGAGCCCGAACGTGAATCCGAGCGGCGGACTCCCCGCGAAGACGTCATCGGGGACCGGCTTGAGGATGTGCCGCGCGAAGGTGTCGGCGATGGCGAGCACATCGCGGTGGAAGTGCATGCACCCCTTGGGACGGCCCGTCGTGCCGGACGTGAACGCGATGAGCGCCACGTCGTCGGCGGCCGTGTCCACCGCCTCGTACCGCTCGGGCCGCCGGGCGGCGCGCGCCAGCAGGTCGTCGGGGCCCTCGCCGCCGTACGTGGTGATGCTCAGGCCCGGCACCCCGGCCTTGATCAGGTCGTCGACCGACCGGATGTCGCACAGCGCGTGCCGCACCTCGGCGATCTCGCACATGGTGGCCAGCTCCTGCGCGCGCTGCTGCGCGAGGACCGTCACGGCGACCGCGCCCGCCTTCATCACCGCCAGCCAGCACGCCGCGAGCCACGGCGTGGTGGGCCCGCGCAGCAGCACGCGCTGCCCGGGCCGCACGCCGAGGTCGGCGCTCAGCACATGGGCGATCCGGTCGACGTGGCCGCGCAGCACGCCGTACGTCCAGGTCTCCCCGGAGGCGGAGTGGAAGGCGGGCCGCGCGGCCCCGAGCCGCTCCACGGTCCGGTCGAGGAGTTCCACGCCGCAGTTGAGCCGCTCGGGGTAGTGCAGCTCGGGGCGGTCGTGGACGAGCGCGGGCCACTGCTCGCGCGGCGGAAGGTGGTCGCGGGCGAAGGTGTCGGTGTGGCCGGATGGTGTCAGCCCGGGTGTGCCGGTGGGTTCCATGGCGGCTCTGCCCCCTTGCCTGCGGGTCGGGCGCTGTGGTGGGCTCGCCTCACGAGCGTATCGTGATGGTGACGACAGTCAACGGTGCGCGATAAAGGAGGGCCCGGGGTGACGGCATTCGCGCTCAGTCCTGAACAGACCGCCTGGTGCGCGGAGCTGCGCACGCTCGCGGCCGAGCGGTTGCGGCCCCTGGCGGAGAAGGGGGAGCCGGGTCGGGTGAACCGGCCTTTGGTGGAGGCGCTGGGTGAACTGGGCTTGCTGGGGCGGCTGTTCGAGGAGGGGGTCGGCCCAGACCCCGGCTTTGGTCCGGTTGGCGCCGGGGCCGGCACCGGTCCGACCGGTTTTGGGACCGGCACCGGTCCGACCGGTTTTGGGACCGGCGCGCTCGACCTCTGCCTGATGCGGGAATCCCTCGCCTACGCCTGTACGGAGGCCGAGACCGCCCTCGCGCTGCAAGGCCTCGGCGCCCACCCCGTGCACGCGCACGGCACGCCCGCGCAGCGGGAGCGCTGGCTGCCGCCGGTCCGGGCGGGGCGCGCCATCGCGGCCTTCGCGCTCTCCGAGCCGGGGGCGGGCTCGGACGCTGCGGCCCTGTCCCTCGACGCGGCACCGGACGCCTCCCGCTCCGGAAGCTGGCGCCTCACCGGCGACAAGCGCTGGATCTCGAACGCCCCCGAAGCCGACTTCTACACCGTCTTCGCCCGTACGTCCCCGGGCGCGGGAGCCCGCGGCGTCACTGCCTTCCTGGTCCCCGCCGACCGCGCGGGACTGACCGGCACGCCCCTCGACATGCTCTCCCCGCACCCGATCGGCGCGCTCGCCTTCGACGGCGTACGGGTCGGCCCCGAAGACGTCCTCGGCGAGGTCGACCGCGGCTTCCGGGTCGCGATGACCACCCTGAACCGGTTCCGGCCGAGCGTCGGCGCGTTCGCGGTCGGCATGGCGTCCGCCGCGCTGGACGCAAGCCTCACGCATACGGCCGAACGGGACGCGTTCGGCGGCAAGTTGAGGGACCTTCAGGTCGTCACCCATCAGATAGCCGAGATGGCCACGCGTACGGAGGCGGCCCGCCTGATGGTGTACGCGGCGGCTTCCGCGTACGACCACGAGGGCCCTAGGGCGCCGGGAATCGCGCGGCGGGCGGCGATGGCGAAGCTGCTCGCGACGGAGACGGCGCAGTACGTCGTCGACGCGGCGGTCCAGCTGCACGGGGCCCGCGCGCTGCAGCGCGGGCATCTGCTCGAACACCTCTACCGCGAGGTGCGGGCGCCCCGCATCTATGAGGGGGCGAGTGAGGTGCAGCGCGGGATCATCGCCAAGGAGCTGTACGGGTGACCCTCGCGGGCGGCTGGCCGCGAGCCCGTGCGGGCCCGCCGCGGCTGGCCCCGATCCCGTGCGGGCCCGTCGTGGCTGGTCGCGCAGTTCCCCGCGCCCCTTTGGGGCGCATCCCCGATCCAGGAGCCAGGAGCCTCATCCCATGACCCTGCACCGCGTCAATCCCGCCGAACTCTCCCCGCCCACCGGCTTCTCGCACGCCGTCACCGCCACTGGATCCCGGCTCGTCTTCCTCGCCGGGCAGACCGCCCTGGACGGCGCCGGGAAGGTCACCGGAACCACCCTGCCCGAGCAGTTCGAGGTGGCGCTCGCCAATCTGCTCACCGCCCTGCGCCACGCGGGCGGCACCCCCGCCGACCTCGCCCGCGTCACCGTCTACGCCACGGACGTCGCCGACTACCGCGAGCACGCCCCCGAACTGGGCCGGATCTGGCGTGAGTTGGCGGGGCGCGACTACCCCGCCATGGCGGTGGTCGGCGCGGTCCGGCTCTGGGACGAGCAAGCCCTCGTGGAGCTGGACGGGGTGGCGGTCCTCGACTGAGGGGCAGAGGAGTGGGACGGGAAACCCCGCCAAGTCGACTGCGTCGGAACGAAGTTCGGGGGTACGCGGAGACAGCCGAGGCCACCAGGGCCGCGGTTGAGGAGGGGTGAAGACGTGCGTGCGAGCAAGGTGACGGGTGTCATCGGCATCATGGGGCTCTCGGCCGTTCTGCTGACGGGGTGTGGGGACGACGGCGACGGGGGCGGCTCCGACAAGCCGTTCGCGAAGGACAGCGCCGACCAGATCGCGGCCAAGGCGGTCGCGGCCACCAAGAAGGCGGACTCGATGCGCCTCAAGGGCGACATGCGCCAGTCCGGCGGGAAGTCGCTGAGCGTGGACCTCGCGGTCGACCAGGAGAAGAACTGCGAGGGATCCGTCGACACCGAGGGCGCCAAGGCCGAGCTGCGGCACACGAACGCGACGCTGTTCGTGCGCGGCAACGAGCAGTACTGGAAGAACTCGCTGAAGAACCAGCCCGGTTCGGACAAGGTGCTGTCCAAGGTCGTCGACAAGTGGGTCAAGATGCCCGCCGACGACGCGTCGACGTCCGGCCTCTGCGACAAGCAGGGCCTGATCGCCTCCATGGACGAGGACAAGTCGACCCGCAAGGGCATGAAGAAGGGCGACACCACGTCCATCGACGGGAAGGAGGCCATCACGCTGACGAAGAAGGCCTCCGGCGGAGAGACCCACACGATGTACGTCGCCACGGAGGGCAAGCCGTACATCCTGCGCACCACCGTGAAGGGCGGCGACAAGCCGAACGAGGCGACCTTCAGCGACTACAACGAGCCCGTGAACCCGAAGACGCCGGGCGAGGGCGACACGGTCGACCTCAAGGAACTCGCGGCCTCGGGCCAGTAACGGCCCCTGAGGTACGGCTGCCGCCCTCCGGAGCAAGACACGGCTGCCGCCCCCCTCAGAGGGAGGTACGGCAGCCGTGTCTCGGGAGGGACCTCAGATGTCCCGGAACGTCTCGATCTGCGCCCCCACCGAGTTCAGCCGCTCCGCCAGATCCTCGTAGCCGCGGTTGATCACGTAGACGTTGCGCAGCACCGACGTGCCCTCCGCCGCCATCATCGCGAGCAGGACCACCACGGCCGGGCGCAGGGCCGGCGGGCACATCATCTCGGCGGCGCGCCAGCGGGTGGGGCCCTCCACCAGGACCCGGTGCGGGTCGAGGAGCTGGAGGCGGCCGCCCAGGCGGTTGAGGTCCGTGAGGTAGATGGCGCGGTTGTCGTAGACCCAGTCGTGGATCAGCGTCTTGCCCTGCGCCGCCGCCGCGATGGCCGCGAAGAAGGGGACGTTGTCGATGTTCAGGCCGGGGAACGGCATCGGGTGGATCTTGTCGATCGGCGCCTCCAGCTTGGAGGGGCGCACGGTGAGGTCGATGAGGCGGGTGCGGCCGTTGTCCGCCGCGTACTCCGCCGACCTGTCGTGGTCGAGGCCCATCTCCTCCAGGACCGCCAGCTCGATCTCCAGGAACTCGATCGGCACCCGGCACACCGTCAGCTCGGACTCCGTGACGACCGCCGCGGCCAGCAGGCTCATCGCCTCGACCGGGTCCTCGGAGGGGGAGTAGTCGACGTCGACGTCGATGGTCGGCACGCCGTGCACGGTCAGCGTCGTCGTGCCGATGCCCTCGACCTTGACGCCCAGCGCCTCCAGGAAGAAGCACAGGTCCTGGACCATGTAGTTCGACGAGGCGTTGCGGATGACGGTCGTACCGGCGCTGCGGGCCGCCGCGAGCAGCGCGTTCTCCGTGACGGTGTCCCCGCGCTCGGTCAGCACGATGGGCCGGTCGGGGGAGACGTCCCGCGCGACCTCGGCGTGGTAGAGGCCCTCGGTCGCCGCGATGTCCAGGCCGAACCGGCGCAGCGCGATCATGTGTGGCTCGATCGTGCGGGTGCCGAGGTCGCAGCCGCCCGCGTACGGCAGCTTGAACCGGTCCATGCGGTGCAGCAGCGGGCCGAGGAACATGATGATCGAGCGGGTGCGGCGCGCGGCCTCCGCGTCGATCGCGTCCATGTCCAGCTCGGCGGGCGGCACGATCTCCAGGTCGACGCCGTCGTTGATCCAACGGGTGCGGACGCCGATGGAGTTGAGCACCTCCAGGAGCCGGTAGACCTCCTCGATGCGGGCGACGCGGCGCAGCACCGTGCGGCCCTTGTTGAGCAGGGACGCGCAGAGCAGCGCCACGCACGCGTTCTTGCTCGTCTTGACGTCGATGGAGCCGGAGAGCCGGCGGCCGCCGACCACCCGCAGGTGCATCGGCCCGGCGTAGCCGAGCGACACGATCTCGCTGTCGAGCGCCTCGCCGATACGGGCGATCATCTCAAGGCTGATGTTCTGGTTGCCCCGCTCGATGCGGTTCACGGCGCTCTGGCTGGTGCTGAGCGCTTCGGCGAGCTGCGCCTGAGTCCAGCCCCTGTGCTGCCGGGCGTCCCGGATGAGCTTGCCGATGCGTACGAGGTAGTCGTCTGCCATGTGTCGCAGGTTATCTCAGATATGAGATGACGCACGCGCTGGGGTGGTCCATCCGGGGAGCGGCCTTCCGGGTGCCGTTTCCCCACAGGGGCTCACCCGCCACCTCCGTACGGGAGTTCACCCGCAGCCGCAGGAAGCGTGCCGTCCGCCGTGCACCGACGCGTACGCCGTGGGCCGGGGCCCCGCCGCCGCCCGCGTCACCCGGGCGGCGGCCGCGCGTCCTGCCGACGACTGCGCGTCATGCACCACTGTGCCTCCGACGAGCGTGAGGCGCACCTCGGCGGAGCTGATATCGGCCACCGGACACCGCGTCACATCGCGGTCGAGCAGCACGAGATCGGCCTCCTTGCCCCGCTCCACCGTCCCGGTGAGGTGGTCGGCGCGGAGTTGACGAGCGGTGCCCAGGGTGTGCATGAGCAGGGAAGACGTACGGGTGATGCCTTCCTCGGCGCGGTAGAGGTCACCCTCGCCGTCCGCGCCCCGGCGGTCGATCGCGGTCCGGATCTGGTTCCACACCTGAAGGGGGTCGACCGGCCAGTCCGAGCCACCCGCGAGCACCGCGCGCCGCTTCTGGAGGCCGCGCGCCGGATACAGCCATCGGTGGCGCGCGGCGCCGATGTACGGCAGCAGGGCGTCCACGGTCCAGGTGTCACGGGCGGCCCATTGGAGCTGCATGCAGGCGACGACGCCGAGCGCGGCGAAGCGGGGGAGGTCGGCGGGGTCGACCAGTTGGAGGTGGGCCGTGGTGTTGCGCAGGTCGCGGCGGCCGGTGGCGCGCAGGGCGTACGCGTAACCGTCGAGGGAGGTGCGCACGGCGCGGTCGCCGATGGCGTGCGCGTGCATCTGCCAGCCCGCCGCGTTGAAGGCGGCGCTGAGCCGTCCGTAGTCGGCCGCCGAGACGTACAGGTCACCGCGGTTGTCGGTGGGCCTGCCGTCCTCGTCCAGATAGGGCTCCAGGAGCGCGGCGGTCTGCGCCGGGTGCTCGATGACCCCGTCGAGGAAGACCTTGACCGTGCCGAAGCGCAGTCCGCGTACGCCCTTGAAGTCCGCCCGCAGCCCGTCGGCGTACGCGAGCGCCGCCGCCGGATCCTTCGTCAGCTCGGCGTCGATGCGCAGGGCGGGCACGATGCGCTGCGGCAGGCGGCCCGACTCGGCGAGGCGCTGATAGACGTTCAGCACGGAGCGGTCCACCACGGCTTCCATGAACGTGGTGATCCCGGACGCGGCGGCCTCGGCGAAGATCTTCTCGGCGGCCTGCGCCAATCGGGTCGCGTCGGGCTCGGGGACGTGCCGGGAGACGAGCGGCTGGGCGTCGTCCTTCAGCACGCCGGTGGGCTTGCCGTCCCTGCCCTTGACGATCTCCCCGCCGGGCGGGTCCGGGGTCGAGGCGGTGACCTTCGCGATGTCCAGGGCGCGCTGACTGGCCCACAGGTTGTGGCCGTCGCCGCCGCGCAGGACGATCGGGCGCCGGGTCGGCAGCGCGTCGAGCATCGAGTGGTGCGGGGCGGTGCCCCGGGGGAGGAGCCCGATGGGGTTCCAGTCCTCCACCACAAGCCAACCGTCGGGCTCCTGGTCGGCGGAGTCCGCCAGGAACCCGGTCAGCGTCTTCTGCAGCTCCTCGACCGTCTGCTCCGCCCCCGCGAGAGAGGGCCGCAGGGAACGGCTCGCGGCGTCCATCGGATGGGCGTGCCCGTCGTGGACGCCGCTCATGAGGGTGCCACCCCGGGCGTCAACCACCTCGGTGTCCCGGCCGATGAACCGCCGCAGGGCGCGGCCGGCCCCCACGGCGAGGATCCGTCCGTCCCGCCCGACGGCCACGGCTTCGGCCCGCGCGGGGTCCGAAGTGCCGGTGAACACACGGGCGTTGTGCACGACGAGCGCGGCGGAGCGGCGCCGGGCGGGGGAGGCGGCGGCGACTCCGGCGGTGCCGAGGGCTCCGACGGCCCCGGCTGCTCCGGCGGCTCCGGCGGCGAGGAGAAGGCCGCGCCGGGAGGGCTGGGGGACGTATGACTGGGATGCGGGCGGCTGGGGCAAGAGGGCACTCCAAACGTGACGGCGACGGCCAGGGACGAGTGAGGGGGGCTCCCGCCGCGAAGCTGCGGCACGGGCAGCCCCGCCACGACCCGCACCAGACCCTCGACGAGTAATCCGTTAACCAGAACCCGCCCCGGACGACGATTTCCGTACGATGAGCCGCGTGCCAGGGCCGAGACTGACCGACATAGCCCGCGCCGCGGAGGTCTCGACGGCGACGGTCTCCCACGCCCTCAACGGCACCGGCAGGATCGGCGAGGCCACCCGCCGCCGCGTCCGTGAGACGGCGACGCGGCTCGGCTACGGCACCCCCGGCCCCCGGAGCGGCCGCACGCTCGGCGTCGCCGTCACCACCTTCCCCGGCGCCTGGAACTACACGGAGGTGGCGTACTTCTCGCGCGTGGTCACCGCGGCCACCTCCGCCGCCCACGCGCGGGGTTACGCCCTGACGACCTTCCCCGCCGACCGCGCCGCGGACGACTCCTGGCACGGCCTGAGCGTCGACGGCATGCTCATCGTGGACAGCCCGCGCGGCGACCCGATGGTCCGCGCGCTGCGGGCCCGCGGCATCCCGCTCGTCTTCGACGGCGCCCCCGGCGACCCCCGCCCCGGCGACCGCTGGGTCGACAACGATCACGAGGCGACCACGCACGGGGTCCTCGACCACCTCACCGCGTCCGGCGCCCGCCGCATCGCCCTCCAGTCGGGCAACGGCGATGAGCACTACGCCCGCGCGGTCACGGCGGCGTACACCAGGTGGTGCGTCCGGCACGGCACGGCCCCGCGGATCGTGCCCTTCGAGGCGGCCGACGGCCAAGGGCACGCGTTCGACGCGCTGTTGCGCGGCCCGGACCGCGCCGACGCCGTCTACGCCGCGTACGACCCGGGCGGCCGCCAGCTGTTGGCCGCGGCGGCCCGCCTCGGCCTGCGCGTCCCGGCCGATTTGCGCCTGGTGTGCGCGAGCGAGGACCCCGGGTACGCGGTGACCGTGCCGCCGGTGACCACGGTGACCCTCGACCCGGAACGCACGGGGCGCGCCGCCGTGACGCTCCTCGTCGACCAGATCGAGGGCACGTGCCGGACGCCGCCGGGCCCCGTCGTCGTACCGTCCGCGCTCCTGGCACGGGCCTCTTCGGCCTCCTCCGGCTCCGCGCAGTAGCCGGGGCGCAGGGCCGCGCGAACGCACTCCCGCCCCTACGCCCCCCGCACCACCCCCGCGATCACCGAGGCCACCACCCTGCGGACCTCGTCGTCCTCCACCGGAACCCCCTCCCGCCCCGCGAAGAGCAGATGGCCGGAACCGATCAGCGTCAGCGCGAGCGTGCCGACGTCCGCGTCCGCCTTGATACGGCCCCGCTCGCGTTCGGCGGTGAGGTAGGCCGCGAGCATGGCCGTGGCCTCCGTCAGGAGCGGGACGCCGGTCGGCGAGGTCTCGCGGAGCCGGGCGCGCAGCACGTCCCGGGAGGTGATGAGCCCGACGATCGCCAGGGCCACCGAGCCGAAGAGTCCGGCGAGCGCGCCGCTGACGTTGCCGACGACGCTCCCGGTCCCGGCGGACGCCCGCAGCGCCGCGCCCCGCAGCTCCATCCGGCCGATGCGGTCCCGCACGAGGTCCGCGAGGAACGCGTCGAAGTCGGCGAAGTGCCGGTGCAGGACCCCCTTGGCGCACCCCGCCTCCGTGGTGACCGCCCGGCTGGTCAGCGCGTTCGGCCCGGCGCGCAGCAGGACGCGCTCCGCGGCATCGAAAAGCTGCTCGCGTACGTCGTGGATGGCCACCCCTGTCGGCACCGTGAACCCCTGATTCCGCTCGTGGCTCCGCCCAGCCCATTGACGAGTGGGCGCGTGCCCACCATGGTGGGCACATGCCCACTATCCCCGAGAAGGCGCCGCACGGACAGCGGCGGCTGGCGGAGTCCTTCGGCGCGGACGCCGAGCGCTACGACCGGGCCCGCCCCCGCTACCCCGCATCCCTGGTGGCCCGCATCGCGGCCACCGGGCCACGCGTCCTGGACGTCGGCTGCGGCACCGGCATCGCCGCCCGGCAGTTCGGCGCGGCGGGCTGCGAGGTCCTCGGCGTCGATCCGGACGCCCGGATGGCGGCCCTGGCGCGGCGGCTGGGGACCGAGGTCGAGGTCGCCGCGTTCGAGGCCTGGGACCCGGCGGGCCGGGAGTTCGACGCGGTCGTCGCGGGCCAGGCCTGGCACTGGGTCGACCCGGTCGCCGGAGCGGCCAAGGCCGCGCGGGTGCTGCGGCCGGGCGGGCGCCTGGCCCTGTTCTGGAACGTGCCCCAGCTCCCGCCCGCGCTCACGGAAGCCTTCGCCGACGCCTACGAGCGGGCCGTGCCCGACGCCCCCTTCGCCATGCGAACCGCGCCTCCCCGCGCCTTGGACGGGTACGAGCCACTGTTCGCCAGGGCCGCCGACGGCATCCGGGAGGCGGGCGGCTTCGGCGCCCCCGAGCGGTGGTGCGACCACTGGGAGTGGACGTACACCCGCGACGCGTGGCTGGACCAGCTCCCCACGCAGGGCTCCCTCACCCGCGTCCCGCCGGAGAAGCGGTCCGGGATACTGGAGGCCGTCGGTGCCGCCATCGACGCCAGGGGCGGCCGCTTCACCGCGAGCTACACCACGGTCACCCTCACCGCCCGCGACAGCACGGTCACGCTCACCGAACGGAGTCGGCCATGACCCGCGAAACCCACCCGCATCGCTCCGATAACATGCTCGAACTCACAGCCCACGTCTAACAAATCGGCCAAACAATTGATATCCAGAGCATCGCGGGTGTTTTCGCGCACAAACTGCACAACCCTGCTCGCCGCATGGCGCCGACCACGGGCGATCCTGTGGACCGCGGTGGCTGTGGTGGCCCTCGCGTTCCTCATCGCGCTGGAGATCGCCGCGCGCGGCTACGGCTTGCCCGGGCCGATCACCAACCAGGCGCGCGAGGTGATCTTCGCCCCGAAGTCGGGTCCGCTGCTGTACGCGGGCATGGCGCTGATGATGGTGGTCCTCACCTGGCGGCAGCGGTTCATCGCCATGGGGGTCGCGGTCGGCATCGACCTCGTCTTCTTCCTGGTGCGCTGGGCGGTCGACGCCAAGATGATGTTCGGCAACGGCGCGCTGTGGGTGATGCTGGCCTGCGTCGTGATCGCCGTCACGCGCCGCACCGGCCGGGACCGGCTCCTGCTCCTGAAGGGCGTGGGGCTCGGCCTGCTGCTCGTGGCGGGCCGCAAGACCGGTGACACCTGGCTGCTCATCACGTGGAAGACCCGCCCGACGGTGCTCGACCAGTACGTGGCGACCGCCGATCACGCGCTGGGCAACCCCTCCTGGGTCGTGGGCCGGATGGTCAACGCCACCGGCGAGGTCGGCGCGCACGTCCTCGACTACGTCTACATCCAGCTCGCCGTCGCCGCGGTCGTCATCGCGCTGTACCAGCTGCGCAACGTGGCGAGCGAGGGCCGCTTCCCGGGGCACCACCTGGTGCGTACGTTCCTGGTCATCGGTCTGCTCGGGCCCGGCATCTACATGATCTACCCGGTGGTCGGGCCGATCTTCGCGTACGGCGTCCACGGCGAGCACTGGGCGGTGGCCGACATCTGGCCGAACACGCCGCCGACGATCACCACCCCGCACGTGATGCCGTTCGACGACAAGACCCCGCGCAACTGCATGCCGAGCCTGCACACGGCGTGGGCCACGACGATCTTCATCCACTCCCGCAAGGGGCCGAGGCTGCTGCGTTACGCGGGCACGTTCTGGCTGATCGCCACGCTCGGCGCGACGCTGGGATTCGGCTACCACTACGGCGCGGACATCGTCGCCGGTGTCGTCTTCGCGTACACGATCGACGCGGCGCTGCGCTCGTTCGACCGCGGCTGGGACCGGGCGAGCATCCAGCTGGTGGCCTACGGCACGACCGTCTTCGTCCTGTTCCTGCTGTCGTACCGCTTCCTGCCGATGGAGATGGCCCGGCACCCGTGGCTGTTCGGGCCGCTGCTGATCGGGGCGATGGCTTCGGTCATCTACGGCTACATACGGACCGCGGAACCACGCGAACCGAAGCCCGCGCCGCCGACGCAGAAGCTGGAGCCGCAGCCCGAGATGGTCTGACGGCAGGGCTCGATGCGGCCGCCCCGTCTCAGGGGCGGTCAAGCGCGGGGCAGCGCATTGCCGCCGCCCCGCGCGGGCGTAATGAAGGCGCGCCTCGTCGTCACCCCGGCTCGTGTACTAGAGTTATCTCGACATCGAGATATCTGCCGAGCGCACCAGAGGCCGCCACTCGGTAAGGGTTACCTAACTAAGCCTTACCTTAGCGGATCGACGAGGAGTCGTGGCGGCAGGATGTGCTGGAACGCGCACAAAAAAGAAGGAGACTGTCGTGTCGGCGAACAGCTTCGACGCCCGCAGCACGCTGCGCGTGGGCGACGAGTCGTACGAGATCTTCAAGCTGGACAAGGTCGAGGGCTCCGCACGGCTCCCTTATAGCCTGAAGGTCCTCCTTGAGAACCTGCTCCGCACCGAGGACGGCGCGAACATCACCGCCGACCACATCCGTGCGCTCGGCAACTGGGACTCCCAGGCCCAGCCCTCCCAGGAGATCCAGTTCACGCCGGCCCGCGTGATCATGCAGGACTTCACCGGCGTCCCGTGCGTGGTGGACCTCGCCACCATGCGTGAGGCCGTGAAGGAGCTCGGCGGCGACCCGGCGAAGATCAACCCGCTGGCCCCGGCCGAGCTGGTCATCGATCACTCCGTGATCGCCGACAAGTTCGGCACCGCGGAGGCCTTCGGCCAGAACGTGGAGCTGGAGTACGGCCGCAACAAGGAGCGCTACCAGTTCCTGCGCTGGGGCCAGACCGCCTTCGACGAGTTCAAGGTCGTCCCCCCGGGCACCGGCATCGTCCACCAGGTGAACATCGAGAAGCTGGCCCGTACGGTCATGGTCCGTAACGGCCAGGCCTACCCCGACACCCTGGTCGGCACCGACTCGCACACCACGATGGTCAACGGCCTCGGCGTCCTCGGCTGGGGCGTCGGCGGCATCGAGGCCGAGGCCGCGATGCTCGGCCAGCCGGTCTCCATGCTCATCCCGCGCGTCGTCGGCTTCAAGCTGACCGGTGAGCTGCCCGCTGGCACCACCGCCACGGACCTCGTGCTGACCATCACCGAGATGCTGCGCAAGCACGGCGTCGTCGGCAAGTTCGTCGAGTTCTACGGCGAGGGCGTCTCCGCCACCTCCCTCGCGAACCGCGCCACCATCGGCAACATGTCGCCCGAGTTCGGCTCCACCGCCGCGATCTTCCCGATCGACGACGAGACGCTGAAGTACCTGCGCCTGACCGGCCGCGACGAGCAGCAGGTCGCGCTCGTCGAGGCGTACGCCAAGGAGCAGGGCCTCTGGCTGGACCCGGCCGCCGAGCCCGACTTCTCCGAGAAGCTGGAGCTGGACCTCTCCACGGTCGTCCCCTCCATCGCCGGTCCGAAGCGTCCGCAGGACCGCATCGTCCTCGCCAACGCCGCCGAGCAGTTCAAGATCGACGTACGCAACTACGTCGACAGCGTGGACGAGGCGGGCAAGGAGTCCTTCCCGGCCTCCGACTCCCCGGCGACCACCAACGGCGTCCCGTCGAACCCGGTCCTGGTGACCGCCCCCGACGGCTCGACGTACGAGCTGGACCACGGCGCCGTCACCGTCGCCGCGATCACCTCCTGCACCAACACCTCGAACCCGTACGTGATGGTCGCCGCCGCGCTCGTCGCGAAGAAGGCCGTCGAGAAGGGCCTGACCCGCAAGCCGTGGGTCAAGACCACCCTCGCGCCCGGCTCGAAGGTCGTCACCGACTACTTCGACAAGGCGGGGCTCACCCCCTACCTCGACAAGGTCGGCTTCAACCTCGTCGGCTACGGCTGCACCACCTGCATCGGCAACTCGGGCCCGCTGCCCGAGGAGGTCTCGAAGGCCGTCAACGACCACGACCTGGCCGTGACGTCCGTCCTCTCCGGCAACCGGAACTTCGAGGGCCGCATCAACCCCGACGTCAAGATGAACTACCTGGCGTCCCCGCCGCTGGTCGTCGCGTACGCCCTCGCCGGTTCGATGAAGATCGACATCACGACCGAGGCGCTCGGTGTCGACCAGGACGGCAACCCGGTCTACCTCAAGGACGTGTGGCCCTCCGAGGCCGAGGTCAACGACGTCGTCGCCAACTCCATCGGCGAGGACATGTTCAACAAGTCCTACCAGGACGTCTTCGCGGGTGACGCCCAGTGGCAGGCCCTGTCGATCCCGACCGGCAACACCTTCGAGTGGGACACCGAGTCGACGTACGTCCGCAAGCCCCCGTACTTCGAGGGCATGACGATGGAGACCACCCCGGTCTCCGACATCACGGGCGCCCGCGTCCTCGCCAAGCTGGGCGACTCGGTCACCACCGACCACATCTCCCCGGCCGGTGCGATCAAGGCCGACACCCCGGCGGGCAAGTACCTCACGGAGCACGGCGTGCAGCGCCGCGACTTCAACTCCTACGGCTCGCGCCGAGGCAACCACGAGGTCATGATCCGCGGTACGTTCGCCAACATCCGCCTGCGCAACCAGATCGCGCCGGGCACCGAGGGCGGCTTCACGCGTGACTTCACGCAGGCCGACGCGCCGGTCTCGTTCATCTACGACGCCTCGCGCAACTACATCGACCAGGGCATTCCGCTGGTCGTCCTCGCGGGCAAGGAGTACGGCTCCGGCTCGTCCCGTGACTGGGCCGCCAAGGGCACCGCGCTCCTCGGCGTCAAGGCCGTGATCGCCGAGTCGTACGAGCGCATCCACCGCTCGAACCTCATCGGCATGGGCGTGCTGCCGCTCCAGTACCCGGAGGGCCAGTCCGCCTCGTCCCTCGGCCTGACCGGCGAGGAGACCTTCTCCTTCACCGGCGTGACCGAGCTGAACGACGGCACGACCCCCCGCACGGTGAAGGTCACCACCGACACGGGCGTGGAGTTCGACGCGGTCGTCCGCATCGACACGCCCGGTGAGGCGGACTACTACCGCAACGGCGGCATCATGCAGTACGTGCTGCGCAGCCTGATCCGCAAGTAGGCTTACCGCGCACGGCAGTTGAGGGCCGCATCCCGTCATCGCGACGGGGTGCGGCCCTCGCACGTTCCCGGGGGGCGGACAGTGGCCGGGGAACGTATGGACTTGTCGGCGCGCCCTCCCTACGCTCGGCCGCACCAGTCGCAGAGAGCGCTCTCACCCGTTCAACTCAGCTCAGTCACCGGCCAGTTGGTACGACGAGAGGACCCCCGTGGGACGCAAGACCACCGCACGCCTTCGCCTGTCCGCCCTCCTCCTGACGGCCGCCTGTCTCGGCACCGGCCTCCCCTCGGCCGCCGCCGCCGACGTGCCCGGGAGGGACTCCCGGCCACCGGCATCCGCCGCCCTCCTCGACGCGATGCGGCGCGACCTCGGCCTCACGCCCGCCGCCGCGCGCGAGCGGCTCGCCGACGAGCGGCGGGCCACCAAGACGGAGCGCGCGGCACGCGAAGCCGCCGGTGCCGCGTACGGAGGGGCCTGGTTCGACGCCGGGCGCGGGCGGCTCACCGTCGCCGTGACCGAGCGGCGAGCCGCGAAGGACGTACGCGAGACCGGCGCCGACGTCCGGCTCGTCGAGCACAGCGCGGCGGCTCTCGACGCGGCGAAGGGCCGCGTCGACAAGCTCAAGGCACCTTCGGGCGTGGCGAGTTGGCGCGTCGACCACCGGGCGAACCGCGTCGTGGTCGATGTCGTCGAGGCTCGCCGCGGCGACGACGACGTCGCCGCCTTCCTGCGACGGGCCCGCGCCACCGCGCCCGTGCGGGTGGGCTCGGTTCCTGGGGCGCCGCGCACCTACGCCGCGGGGACTGTCGGCGGCGACCCGTACTACACCGGCAACGTGCGCTGCTCCATCGGCTTCTCCGTGCACGGCGGTTTCGTCACCGCCGGGCACTGCGGGCGCGCGGGCGCGGCGGTACGCGGCTGGGACGGCTCCGACATGGGCACGTTCCGGGGCTCCTCGTTCCCGGGCGACGACTACGCGTACGTCTCCATCGGGCACGGCTGGTGGACCGTGCCGGTCGTGCTCGGCTGGGGCGCCATCCCCGACCGGCTGGTGCGCGGCTCGGCGGAGGCGCCGGTCGGCTCGTCGATCTGCCGTTCCGGTTCGACGACGAAGTGGCACTGCGGACAGCTCCTCGCCAAGAACGAGACCGTCAACTACTCCGACGGCAGGGTCGTCCACCAGCTGACCAAGACCAGCGTCTGCGCCCAGGGCGGCGACTCGGGCGGCTCGTTCATCAGCGGCGACCAGGCGCAGGGCGTGACCTCCGGCGGCTGGGGGAACTGCAGCAGCGGCGGCGAGACGTGGTTCCAGCCGGTGAACGAGATCCTTCAGCGGTACGGGCTGAGGCTGCACACCGCCTGACCCTACGGTCGGGCGCGCCGCACCCCGGTCACTAGGGCCTGTCCGCGTCGCCCGGAGTGCAGTGGTAGAGCGTCGGCGAGCTGCCCTTGCCTCTGTCCCTGCCCCGGCCGCTGTCGGCGTCAGCGGCGCTGTCGGGGTCGGCGCCGTACGTCCGGGGATCGACCTTGGCGCAGGCCGACTCCACCCAGGCGCTTATCGCCGTCTTCCAGAACTGCTCCTTGGTGACCAGCGCGAAGCTGACCTCACCCGAGGCCACGCGCTCCCGGTACCAGGTGAGGCTCCTCCCGGTGAGCGGGAGGACGGGCGGGGCCTCGGCGTAGATGTACGGGGCCAGGTCCAGCCTCGTCTCGGCGGACAGCGTGTACTTGGCGGAACCGCCGTGCTTCTGGACGTAGGCGAGGAGCTTGCTCTGGTCGGCGGTCATCGACGTATCGGCATTACGGGCGACGCGGCCCGCGACCCCAGCGGGAGCAGGGCCCGCGGACGCGTCGAACGCCGACCCTCCGTGCCGTTCGTCCAGCACGGAAAGGGACCACGCCGCAGGAGCGGCGAACATCGCGAGGCATCCGGCGAGCAGTCCGGCCGACCCGAGGCGCCGCGCGGCAGGGCTTGGGCGCGAGGTCGCAGACCGCCTGATTGGAACGGTGACCGAGACGAGCGCGGCGAGCGCCCCCACGACGACGACGGGGATGAGCCAGGGCGCGAAGTCCGTGTAGTCGGAGGCGAGATGGACCGTCCAGCCCGCCTCGGCGACGATGACGGCGGGCAGGGTCCAGGCCCGCCAACCTCCTGTCGCCGCGCGGTGGGCACGCCACAGGGCGACGGTCCCCGCGGCGGACAGTGCGGCGAGCGGAGGCGCGAGGGAAGCCACGTAGGCGGTATGCGGGATGAATAAGGCGCTGAGCACACCGGCCGCTGCCGCCAGCCATACGCCCCACATCAGATAGCCGGTGCGGGCCTGGTCGGTGCGAGGGCCCGCACGGTGGCGTACGAAGCCGAAGGCCAGGGCGCACAGCGCGAGGGGGTACAGCCAGCCGATCTGCGGGGTGAACCTGGAGTCGAGGAGGAGCTTGAACCAGTCCGATGGGCCGGGTTTCCCGGGCGGCTGCTGACCACCGTCAGGCCCGTACCAGCCCGGCTCCTTGCTCTTTTCCCCTCCCTTGCCCTCTCCCTCCTCTTCTCTCCTGCCCTCGCCCCTGCGCTCGCCCTTGCCCCCGTCCTTGATCTCTGCCGTCGCCTGCCGCCCGGCACCCCCCTTCTCGCCCCCGTCGCCGGGGCGAGCGAACCCCCCGCCGTCGATCAAGCCCGGAAGCATGCGGTCGAAGCCGTTGTAGCCGAAGACCATGGCGACGGCGCTGTTGTTGGTGGAAGCGTCCACGTAGGGGCGGTCGTCCTTCGGGGTGAAGGTGAGCAGGGCCACCCACGACAGCGACACCGAGAAGAGCACCACGCCCGCCACCGCCAGCCGGCCAAGTCGCTTCCGCAGCTGGACCGGAGCCGCCACCAGGTAGCCGATGAAGAAGGCGGGGACGGCGATCCAGGCCTGCATCATCTTCATCTGGAAGCCGATGCCGATCCACAAAGCGCTCAGCAGCAGCGGCCTGAGCCGGGCGGTGCCGACCGCCTTCTGGTACTGGTCGGCGGCGAGCACCAGGCACATGGTGAGCGAGCCGTCCGGCATCGCGTGACCGAACATCGAGGCCGCCACGGGCGTGACCGTCAGCAGGCCGGAGGCGAGCAGCCCGGCGGCGGGCCCCTGCCAGCGGCGCACCAGCCGGTACATCACCAGCACGGAGATCACGCCCATGACGCACTGCGGCAGCGTCAGGGCCCAGTCATGGAACCCGAAGATCCGCGCCGACAGGGCCTGCGGCCACAGGAAGCCGCCGATCTTGTCCATGGTGAGGGTCGCCGAGGGATCGACGGTGGTGAAAAGGAACGCCTTCCAGCTCTCGGACATGCTCCGGGCGGCCAGGGAGTAGTACGGGGCGAACCCGCTGCTGGTGATGTTCCAGGCGTAGAGCAGCGCGGCGAGCGCGGCGATCCCCAGGAGTCCCGGCCGGGCCCAGCGCGGCTGGTCCGGCGGCGAGCGCCAGAACCGTCCGCGGCGCGGCGGCGTCGGGTCAGCCGAGGGCGCGGTCCTGCTGGAGGTGCTGGTCAGAGACGTCATGGTCGCTGCTGGCTCCTTGCTTCCGGACAGGGCCGCCAAGTGGTCGACGTCTCGCTTCTACCGGTCGCCTGTTGTCCGGCGCCGGTGGGGCAGTTCCGGACAACAGGCTCCGGACATCAAGCTCCCCCCACCCCTACTTCGTCTTGCACAAGGCGTCGTCGATGAGCCGGTCGGTGCGGTCGTCGCGGTCCTCCGCGGCCACGTTCGTGGAACGCATCACGAGGACACCCTTCTTGCCCTTGTCGACGAAGCCGTTGCCGTTCAGGTGGCCGAGCGTGGTCCCGCCGTGGCCCCAGTAGCTTCCGCCGCAGCTCAGCCGCGTCTTGAAGATGCCGAGCCCCATCTCCTGCTTGACCGACGTCTCGCCCTCCTCGGGGGCGGGCACCGTCTTGAGCATCTGCGCCATCTGCTTCGGTGCGAGCAGCTTGCCGCCGAGGAGCTTCTGCCAGAAGCGGGTGAGGTCGTTCCGGGTGGTGATGAGGTCGCCCGCCGCGCCGCCCCAGGTCATGCTCAGCTCGGTGCTCTCGACCAGCGGGCCCTCCGGCTTGAACTGCTGGTAGGCCTTGGCGTGCGGCTGGGGGAGGCCGGTGCGCCTGCCCGGGGAGTAGGTGTCCTTGAGGCCGAGGGGTTCGATGATCCGGGTGCGGACCTCGTCGCTCCAGTGGTGGCCCGTCGCCTTCTGGATGATCAACCCCGCGAGTATGTAACCGGTGTTGGAGTAGCTCCAGCCCTCGCCGGGCTCGAAGAGGGGCTTGTCCCGCAGGGCCAGACGGATGAGGTCGCGGGGCGCGTAGTGGTCGAAGCGGCGCTCCTGGAATTCGTTCTCGTCGAGGACGGGCAGCTTCGCGGCGTAGTCGGGCAGGCCGCTGGTGTGCTGGAGCAGCTGCCGTACGGTGATCCGGCTGCCGTCGTGGCCGTTGCCCTCGACCACGCCGGGCAGCCAGTCGTCGACGGTGTCGTCGAGGCGTATGCGGCCCTCGCCGACCAGTTGCAGCACGACGGTGGAGACGAAGGTCTTGGTGTTGCTGCCCATCCGGAAGTAGCCCTGGTCGGGCATCGCCCGGCCGGTGCCCAGTTCGGCGGTGCCGCTCCGCACGGAGGTGCGGTGCTCGCCCTTCACCAGCGTGGCCTGCGCGCCCACCACGCCGTCCGCGCGGACCATCTCGTCCAGCCCCCGCTGGAGATCGGCCCGCCCGTAGCCGGACCTGCCGGAGCCGTCGGAGTGGGCCCAGGCGGCGGACGCCGGCATGGCGATCGTCGCCGCGACGACGATCGCCGTCACCGATCCCAGGGTGTTTCGCAGGTGCTTCATGGTGGTCGCCTCACATGGCTGGAGAGTGTGTGGTCAGTGCGCTCGTCCCAAGATCATTGAGTCATGGGAGGGCGGTGCACGGCCATGGAGGAGCCCCCCTGGCAGGGGGTATGGAGAACCCCCGGAAGGGCGGACACGGTGGATACGGCGGACACGGAAAAGCCCCACCCCTTCGCCCGGCGTGCGGCGAAGGGGTGGGGCATGAGCCGTCAACTGCCCCGCTCAGGACAGCAGTTCCACCTCCGCCAACGTCGCGGAGCCGACCGGAACCAGCCGGTAGTGGCGGTACGCCCCGGGGTGGGCCACCGTGAAGACCCGCGTCTGCTGGCCCCAGGCGAAGGACTCACCGGAGCGCCTGTCCAGGTCCTTCCACTTCCGGCCGTCGGCGGAGCCCCGCAGGACCCAGCCGCGCGGCGCCTTCGCCTTGTCGGTGGACGACGTCAGCGTGTACTGCACCGCCTTCGTCCTCCCGGCGACCGGCAGCTCCACGGCCGAGTCCGAAGTCGCCTCGGTCGCCGAGGTGTTGTCAAAGAGCGGACCCTCGCCCTTGAGCGCGTCCTTCCTCGGCGAAGGCACCTCGTCGCCCTGCGTCACCGATGTCGGCTGCGCGTTCTTGCCCGCGCCCCACGAGGACGGCTTCGGGCCCATGTCGAACTCCAGGACCCCGCCGCGCGCGATCAGCCGGTGCGGCAGCGCCGTCGACTTCCACGCCTTGCCGTTGACCTTCAGGCCCTGGACGTAGATGTTCTCGGCGCTGTTCTTCGGCGCCTTGACGACCAGGTCGCGTCCGTTGTCCAGGTGCACGGTCATCTTCTTGAACTGCGGTGAGCCGACCGCGTATTCGCCGCTGCCCATCACCAGCGGATAGAACCCGAGCGAGGAGAAGAGGTACCAGCCCGACTGCTCACCGTTGTCCTCGTCGCCGTGGTAGCCCTGGCCGATCTCGCTGCCGGTGTAGAGGCGCGAAAGGACCTCTCGGACCTTCTCCTGGGTCTTCCATGGCTGCCCGGCCGCGTCATACATGTACGCGGCGTGGTGCGCGACCTGGTTGGAATGCCCGTACATGCCCATCCGCACGTCACGCGCCTCCGTCATCTCGTGGATGACGCCTCCGTAGGAGCCCGCGAACTCGGCGGAACCGGTCTCCGGAGTCGCGAAGTACGTGTCGAGCTTCTCGCCGAGGCCCTTGCGGCCGCCGTACAGGTTCGCCAGGCCGCGCGAGTCCTGGGGAGCCGTGAAGGCGTACCCCCAGGCGTTCGTCTCGGTGTAGTCGTGACCCCACACGCGCGGGTCGAACTTGTCCGACGGGACACGCCACTTGCCCTTGGCGTCCTTGCCCTGGAAGAAGCCGGGCGGCGTGCCCGCTCCCGCCGCCTTGTCGTCGAAGAGGTGCACATAGTCGCGGGCGCGGTTGAGGAAGTACGCGGACTCCTCCTTGTAGCGCTTCTCGCCCGTCTTCTTGTAGAGGGCCGCGCCCATCCGGGAGATGCCGTAGTCGTTGAGGTAACCCTCCAGCGCCCACGACAGGCCCTCGTGCGTCTCGCTGCTCGTGTAGCCGAGGAACGGCGAGGACTTCATGCCCTTGCGGCCGACGCCCGAACTGGGCGGTACCACCGTCGCGTTCTTCAGCGCGGCCTCGTACGCGGCCTTCGCGTCGAACTTGACGCCCTTCACGTACGCGTCCGCGAACGCCACATCGGAGGACGTGCCCGTCATCAGGTCCGCGTAGCCCGGCGACGACCAGCGCGAGGTCCAGCCGCCGTCCTTGTACTGCTGCACGAACCCGTCGACCAGCTCGCCCGCCTTCTTGGGAGTGAGCAGGGAGTACGCGGGCCACGTCGTGCGATAGGTGTCCCAGAAGCCGTTGTTCACATACGGCTTGCCCTCGACGATCTTCGCGCCGGTGTGGGTCGGGGTGTCGGGGCCGGTCTGCGGCGAGAAGGGCGAGGCGTACTTGTACGTCGCCTTGCCGCGCTCCGAACGCACTTTCTCGAAACCCGAGTTGGGGTACAGGTACAGCCGGTACAGCGAGGAGTACAGCGTCGTGCGCTGACCCTCGCTCGCGCCCTCGACCTCCACCTTGCCGAGGAGGGCGTCCCACTGCTTCTGGGCGCGGCTCTTCACGCGGTCGAAGGAGGTGCCCGCCGGGATCTCCTGGGCGAGGTTGGCCTTGGCCTGGTCCACGCTGATGAGGGAGGTGGCGAGCCGCAGCTGGACCGTGCGGTCCTCGCCCGGCTTGAAGCGGAGGTAACCGGTGACGTCACCGCCCCCGCCGCCCTCCAGCTTGCCGCCCGCGGTCACGGGCGCGTCGAAGGTCCCGTAGACGAACAGGCGCGTGGCACCCGTCGACAGACCGGACTTGACGTCCGAGAAGCCGGAGACGATCCCCTTCTCCTTGTCGAGGGTGAGGCCGCCCTTCTCCGAGACGTTGTCGAAGATGACGCTCGCGTCGTCACCGGGATAGGTGAACCTCATCATCGCGGCGTGGTCGGTCGGCGCCATCTCGGCCTTGAGGCCGTTCTCGAACGTCACGCCGTAGTAGTGCGGGCGCGCCGTCTCCTTCTCGTGCCGGAAGGGCAGCGCCCGCTTGGTCCGCGAGGCGCTCGGCGTGTCCTTGTCGACGGACGGCATCATCTGGAACGTCTGCCGGTCACCCATCCACGGGCTGGGCTCGTGGCTCGCGCTGAACGCCTGGATCGTCGGCAGGTTGTCGTCGTTGTTGCCGCGCGCGTAGTCGTACAGCCAGCTCAGGGAGCCCGCGTTCGTCACCGGCGTCCAGAAGTTGAAGCCGTGCGGGACGGCCGTCGCCGGGAAGGTGTTCCCGCGCGAGAAACCGCTGCTGGAGTGGGTGCCGCGGGTGGTGTCGGCGTAGTCGGAGGGGTGCGCCTTGGGCTTCGGCGGCGCCTTCTCCTCCAGCGACACGTCGTCGAGCCAGCCGCGGAACTTCGCCGGGCCCTTCGGCGCGTCGTACGCCAGGAGTATCCGGTCGACGGTCTTGCCGCGGGCGACCTGCCCGATACGGGAGGCCACGTTGTTCCACTGGTTGACGTAGAGCACCTTGGCGGCGCCCTGACCGCGCGGGCTCAGCGGGAAACCGTGCTGGTCGGTGGCGCGGAGGTCACTCAGATAGGTGCCGTCGGTGAACGCCAGGTCCACGGCGACGTTCGTGGCCGCGTAGTCGAGGTCGCCCTCGGCCATCGAGGGGAAGACGCGGTAACCCAGCTCGGTGTCCGCCCGCACCGGGACGTCGACGTCGAAGACCTTGTTGTACGAGTAGCCGCGGCCGTCCGCCGTGTGGGTGCCGGCGTAGCGCAGCGCGTGCTTTCCCGTGAACCCGGCGCGCGACTTGGCGGTGGGGGAGCCGCTGGGGCCGCGGTCCACCAGGCTCAGCATGTCCTCGGGGGCGGGGGCCTCGGTGCCGCCGACCGACAGCTGGACGTCGGCGAGCTGCAGTATGTCGGCGGCGCCGTTGTTCGCGGTGATGTCGAGGCGGTAGTGGGCGTACGCGGCGGGGGCGGCCACGTCGTACTTCTTCGTCTTGTGCCGGCCGTCGAACGCCTCGCCCTCGCGCTCGTCGAGGACCTTCCACTCCTTGCCGTCCGTGGAACCCTTGAGCGTCCACTCCTTGGGGTCGCGCTCGGCGTGGTCGTTCGCCGAGGTCAGCGCGTACGTCACTATCTTGGCGGGCTCATCCAGGTCGAACTCGGCCCAGCCGTCCTTGGCGAACGTCAGCCATTTGCTCGTGGCCTCGCCGTCGACGAGGTTCTCGGCGACCTCCCCCGAACCGGCGTTCTCCCCGCTCGCCCGCACCTCGGTGACGTGGTCCATCACGCTGCCGGGCAGTCCGGAGCTGAAGGCGCCGTTCACCCCGGAGGCCTTCTTCTTGCCGTCCGGGCCGGTCTCGACGGTGCTCACCCAGTCCGGCCGAGCGTCCCCTTCCTCGAACGAGGAGTCGAACCCCCGCGCGGCGCGCGGCGCTTGCTCCGGCTCGGCGACGGCGGCCCCCTGTGCCGCCACGACGAGCGCCAGCGCCAGCGTGCCGATGGCCGCGGCCGAACGGAGTCCTCCGGGCGCACCCGGACGGTGGTGTCTGTAACGAGGTCTACGTGCCGTATGCGGCATCCCCGAGCCCCTCCTTGCGAGTTGGACAACGTTGTCACGATCGCTGCGCAAGGTCTAGTAGGGAGTCAAGTGAGGAGTGGTGTCAAGGCTGTTGCGCGGGGCGAACGGGGTCTCCCCGGAGCCGAGATCATGGAAAGTCCAAAAGAAACGCCGCGAAAGTCCACGCGTTCACAAGGCGTGGTGCGAGAGGTTTTGACCAGGGATCTCCGCAGGTCTCAACTCGGAAAACCTCCGGAGGAAACCGGTATTCGATCTTGCCGACCCGACCAGAAATGGACTATACCTGTCGGGCATTCACCAGCCGTTCGGCACCACCGCACGACCCCAGCTTCACACCACCGCGGTGCCGGGGAGGGTCCGGTTCACCGCCTGAGTCCTATGAGAAGGCGAGGACTTGAGCATGGGATCCACCAGCGTCAACCGTCGTGATGTCATGAAGAGGGCGGCCGCCGCCGGGCTGCTCGCGGTGCCCGCCGTGGGGGCGCTCAGCTCCTGCGCCAGCGGGGGCGGCGAGGAGAACAAGGCCGAGAAGGGCGAGAAGAGCAAGAAGAACCCCCTCGGGGTGAAGGAGGACGCGGCCCTCGCGGTCTACATCTTCAACGGCGGATACGGCGACAAGTACGCCCAGTTCGTCACTGACATGTACGCCGACAAGTACCCGAAGGCCGACGCGAACCAGAAGGCGACCGAGAAGATCGCCACCCAGGTGCAGCCGAAGATCGTCCGTGGCAAGCCCACGGCGGACGTCGTCAACAACTCCGGCGCCGACCAGATGAACCCCGGCAAGCTGGTGCACAACAAGCAGGTCGCCGACCTCAGCGAGGTGCTCGACGCCCCCTCGTGGGACGACCCCGACGTCACCGTGCGCGAGACGCTGGTGCCGGTCGTGGAGCAGATGGGCCGCTTCGGCGGCAGGGAGTGCTACCAGCTCAACATCGCCCTGACGGTGTACGGCAACTGGCACTCCAAGAAGCTCCTGGAGGACGGCCTGGACTCCTCGTACCCGAAGACCTGGGACGAGATGCTCGCCGTCTGCAAGAAGGCCAAGGCCAAGGGCATCCACGGCTGGAGCTACCCGGGCGGCCACCCCCGCTACATGTTCTTCAGCATGTACGCGATGTTCGCCCAGCGCGGCGGCCGCGAGGTCATCGAGGCGATGGACTACCTGGAGCCGAACGCCTGGAAGCACGACGCGGTCAAGGACGTCTTCGAGGCCTGGGAGGAGCTGGTCGCCAAGAAGTACGTGCTGACCGGCTTCGACGGTCAAGAGGCCCACACCGAGATGCAGACCGCCTGGACGAAGGAGGGTAAGTGCCTCTTCGTGCCCAACGGCTCCTGGGTCGAGAACGAGGCGAAGGACACCACGCCCAAGGACTTCCGGATGACCGTGGGGGCGACCCCGTCGCTGGACTCGGGCGACAAGATGCCGTTCGGCACGCTCTACGCCCCGGCCGGTGAGCCCTTCATCGTCCCCGCCAAGGCCAAGAACCGCCAGGGCGGCCTGGAGTGGCTGCGGATGATGTACAGCAAGGAGGCGGCCCGCAATCTCTTCGAGGAGATCGGGTCGATGCCCGTCGTCAAGGGCGCCATCGACGGCCTGGAGCTGCCCTCGGGCGCGGCGAGCGCGCAGGCGGCCATCAAGGCGGCCGGTGAGAACGTCGTCATCCCGCAGTTCATGGACTGGTACAACGAACTGTTCCGCGAGGACTTCAACAACATGATCCACAAGTTCATGCAGGGCCAGATCGGCCCCAAGCAGGCGATGGACACCATGCAGAAGGCCAGCGAGCGGATCCTGAAGGACCCCGACGTCACCAAGGTCAAGAAGGCCTGAAGGGCGTGAGGACCGACACCCGGGTGGCCAAGCCCCCGCCTTCGAAGAAGCGGGCGGAGCCCGAAGCTCCGCCCAAGCCGGCCAACGGGCTCCTGCTGTGTCTGGCGTTCCTGCTGCCGCCCGGCCTGACCCCGCGGCGGGTCCGCTACGACCGGCGCTACCGCACGCTCGACAAGTACCGCTTCATCGTGGGCTTCCTGGCCGTGCCGCTCGCGTTCTACGCCCTGTTCGTCGTCTCGCCCTTCCTCCAGGCGATCTACTACTCGTTCACCGACTGGTCCGGCGGCCCGGTGGCGAACTTCATCGGCTTCGACAACTACCGCAAGATGTGGGACGACGAGCGGTTCTGGGACTCGCTGGAGGTCAGCGCCCTCCTGCTCGTCATCGCCCCGCTCCTGACCCTCGTACTCGGCATGTTCTTCGCCTACATGATCACCGCGGGCGGCCGGCACCGCAGGGGTCAGGCGATCGCGGGCGTCGTCGGATCGTCGTTCTACAAGGTCGTCTACTTCTTCCCGCAGGTCCTGTCCGTCGCCATCATCGCCGTGGTGTGGGGCCGCGTCCTCAACACCAACAGCGGCCTGATCAACGGCGGTCTGGAGAAGGTCGGCGTCGACGGCCCGGCGTGGCTCGGCGGCGACCACGCCCTCGGGGTCCTCTCGCTGCTCACCGTGATCAGCTGGAGCTTCGTCGGCTTCTACGTCGTCCTGTTCTCCGCCGCGATGGGCGCGATCCCCAAGGACATCCACGAGGCCGCGCTGCTGGACGGCGCGGGCCGCGCCCGTACGTTCTTCAGCGTCACGCTCCCGCTGATCTGGGACACCGTGCGCACCGGCTGGATCTACATGGGCATCCAGGCGCTCGACACCTTCGCGATCTGCCTCGTGATGGTGCCCTCGCACGTCCTGAAGGTCACCCCGGTCTTCCTCTACGAACGGTTCCGTGACGGCCAGTACGGCTATGCCACCTCCATCGGCGTCGTCCTTCTCGTCCTGAGCATGGTGTTCTCCCTGATCGTCATGCGGGCCGGGAACCGCGACCGGATCGAATACTGAAGACCGCGGGAGCCACTGACTCATGACCACGACCGCCACCACCGCGCCCCGCCCCGGCACCGCCGCCGACGCGCCCCACGAGAAGGGGTCGGGCACCACCCTCAACGTCTTCTCGCACGCCTTCCTCGTCCTGTGGGTCGTGCTCGCCGCCGGGCCCCTGATCTGGGTCGCGCTCACCGCGTTCCGCCCCTCGGCCGAGATCCTCAGCGATCCGATGGGCTGGCCCGCCTCCTTCCACTGGGAGAACTTCACCAACGCGTGGAACAAGGCGAACATCGGCCAGTACACGGTCAACTCGCTGATCATCCTGGCCGGTTCGCTCACCGGCACCATGCTGCTCGGCTCCATGGCGGCCTACGTCATCGCCCGCTTCACCTTCCCCGGCAACCGCCTGGTCTTCATGCTCTTCGCGGGCGGCATGATGTTCCCCGTCATCCTCGCGCTCGTCCCGCTCTTCGCCGTCATGGAGAACTTCGGACTCCTCGACACGCGGGCCGGCCTGATGATCGCGTACATCGCCTACTCGCTGCCCTTCACCACCTTCTTCCTGACCTCCTTCTTCCGCACGCTGCCGACCGGCGTGCAGGAGGCGGCGATGGTCGACGGTGCCTCGCACACGCGTACGTTCTTCCAGATCATGCTGCCGATGGCCAAGCCCGGCCTGGTCAGCATCGGCATCTTCAACTTCCTCGGCCAGTGGAACCAGTACCTGCTCCCGCTGCTGCTCAACAACGAGGACGAGAAGAGCTACGTACTGCCCCAGGGGCTCGCCTCGCTCGCCGTCTCCCAGGGGTACCGCGGCGACTGGGGGGCGCTCTTCGCGGGGCTGACGATCGCCATGCTGCCGGTCCTCGTCGTCTACGCGGTCTTCCAGCGACAGGTACAGGCCGGTCTCACCGCCGGGGCGCTCAAGTGACCTGGTGAGGCAGGTGATTTCAGCTTGGCCACGAAAGTGGTCTAGGCCTGTCGAGGCAAAACGGCGCGTGAGTAGTGTCGGCGCCACGGCGCCGCGGGGGGCGACTGAACGCGCTCAAGTCGACACCGATGTCGAAGGGTTGAACAGCATGAGGAACCGAATGGTCGCCACCGGGGCGGCAACGCTCTGCATGGCGCTGGGACTTACCGCCTGCGGTGGGGACAGCGACAGTGGCGACAGCAAGACGATCAAGCTCGTCGCCGCCGACTACGGCGACAAGGCCTCCAACGCCTCCAAGGTGTACTGGAACCAGGTCAAGAAGGAATTCGAGAAGGCCCACAAGGGCTACAAGGTCGACGTCCAGGTCATCAACTGGAACGAGATCGACAAGTCCGTCAAGAACATGATCCAGGCGGGCGACGAACCCGACCTGCTCCAGACCGGCGGCTACGCCGACAAGGTCGCCGACGACCTGCTCTACAAGGCGGACGAGGTGATGTCCGCGAAGACCCGCGAGAACCTCATCCCCACCTTCGCGGAGGCCGGCGAGGTCGACGGAACGCAGTACGGCATCCCGTGGGTCTCCTCCAGCCGCGTGATGTTCTACAACAAGGACGTCTTCAAGAAGGCCGGCGTGAAGTCCCCGCCGAAGACCTGGGACGAACTCGCCGCCGCCGCGAAGAAGATCAAGGACAAGAAGGCCGCCGAGACCCCCTACGCCCTGCCGCTCGGCCCCGAGGAGACCCAGGGCGAGACGATGATGTGGGAGCTGGGCAACGGCGGCGGCTACACCGACGCGGACGGCAAGTACACCCTCGACAGCGCCCAGAACGTCGAGACCTTCGAGTGGCTCAAGACCAACCTGGTCAAGCCCGGCCTCACCTACGCCAACCCCGCCTCCACCGACCGCAAGACGGCCTTCGCGGACTTCGCGGGCGGCAAGGTCGGCATGCTCAACGGCCACCCGAGCCTCATCCAGATGGCCAAGGGGGGCGACGTCGACTACGGCGTCGCGCCCATCCCCGGCAAGGAGGGCCCGCTGGAGAGCACCCTCGGCGTGGCCGACTGGATGATGGCGTTCAAGGACGGCGGCGCGGAGAAGGAGGGCGTGAAGAAGTTCCTGGACTTCACGTACTCCAAGAAGATGCTGGCCTTCGACGAGATGTACAACCTCATGCCGGTCACCCAGGACGCCCTGAAGACGATGCAGTCCAACGGCGAGCACAAGGACCTGGAGCCGTTCTTCGAGGTGCTGCCCAAGGCCAAGTTCTACCCGCTGGGCGACACCTCGTGGGACCTGGTCTCCGCCGAGATCAAGAAGACCGGCGGCAAGGCCGTCGTCGACGACCCGAAGCAGGTGCTCGGCGACCTCCAGAAGAAGGCGGAGTCGGCGGCGGCCGACACCAAGTAGCCCCTCGGCCCTGCCACTTCCGCCCAGTTCCCCCAGTACTCCCCGTTCACCCGGTTCGCAAGGAGTCCTTGTGTCACTGAAGGCCCCTCCGTCCCCGGCCTCCTCAGGCCGGGGACGGGGCGGGCGCGCGGCCGGGCCGGTGAGCCGCCGCAGCGGCATCGCCCGGCTCGGCCCGCTGCCCTGGATAGCGCCCGTCATCCTGCTGATCCTCGCCGTGGTCGTCTGGCCCGTCATCGAGCTGATCCGCACCTCGTTCCTCAACATCTCCATCGCAGGCAAGGTGCGCGGCAGCGCCGGGACCGACAAGTTCGAGAAGCTCTTCGAGGAGAGCGACTTCGGGGCCGTCCTGACGTGGACCGTCATCTGGACGGTCGTCGTCGTCACCGCGACCATGCTGCTCTCGCTCGCCCTCGCCCAGCTCTTCAACCAGAAGTTCCCGGGCCGCCGCATCACCCGCTGGGCGCTCATCGCCCCCTGGGCGGCCTCCGTCCTGATGACCGCCATCGGCTTCAAGTGGATGCTCAACCAGACCGCGGGCGTCCTCAACACCCTGATGCTGGACCTCGGCCTCATCGACAGCTCCAAGGACTGGCTCGGCAAGCCGGAGACCGCCTGGCCCTGGATGATGGCCGTGGCCGTCTTCGTCTCCCTGCCCTTCACCACGTACACGCTCCTGGCCGGCCTCCAGACCATCCCGCAGGACGTCTACGAGGCCTCGCGGATCGACGGGGCCGGGCCCTGGCAGACATACCGCCACATCACGCTGCCGATGCTGCGGCCCGCGTTCCTCGTCGGCGTGGTCATCAACCTGATCAACGTCTTCAACTCCTTCCCGATCATCTGGGCCATGACCCAGGGCGGTCCCGGCTACGACACCTCCACGTCGATGGTGTTCATGTACAAGCTGAAGGAGACCGACATCGGCGAGTCCGCGGCGATGTCGGTCGTCAACTTCCTGATGGTCGTGGTGCTCGTGCTGATCTTCCTGAAGGTCAGCCGGTGGAACGAGGAGGACTGATGGCCACCACGACGGCGACCCGCCCCGCGCCGAAGAAGGGCCGCACACCCAAGGGCCGCACACCCAAGCGCGCCTTCCGGCCCCGCACCCTGGTCATCACGGCCTGCGCCTGGCTGCTCGCGGCGGTCTTCCTCGCGCCGTACCTGGAGATGATCGTCACCGCGCTGCGCCCCAAGGAGGAGCTGCGGGACCGCACCTATCTGCCCCAGAACCTGGAGTGGGCGAACTTCATCGACGTATGGAAGGAGTCCGAGCTGGGCCAGAACCTCCAGGTCACCCTGGTCGTGGCGGGCGGCGCCACGCTCCTGGTCCTCCTCGTCTCGCTGCCCGCCGCCTACTACACGGCCCGCATGCGCTACCGCGGCCGCAAGCTCTTCCTGCTCCTGGTCCTGGTCACCCAGATGTTCCAGCCCACGGCCCTGCTGGTCGGCCTCTACCGCGAATTCCACCAGCTGGACATGTTGAACTCTGTCTGGACGCTGATCCTCACCAACGCGGCGTTCAACCTCGCCTTCGCGGTGTGGATCCTGACGGCCTACATCAGCTCGATCCCGCCCGAGCTGGAGGAGGCCGCCATGGTGGACGGCACCAGCCGCTTCGGCGCGATGATCAAGGTGACGCTGCCGCTCGCACTCCCCGGCGTGGTGACGGCCGTGATCTTCACCTTCATCACCTCCTGGAACGAGTTCGTGATGGGTCTGACCCTCACCACGGAACCGGACAAGCAGCCGCTGACGGTCGGCATCAGCAATTTCATCGGCAACTACACGGTCCAGTGGAACTACCTCTTCGCCGCGTCCGTGGTCGCGATCGTGCCGGTCATCGTGCTGTTCGCCTTCATCGAGCGGCATGTGGTGTCGGGGCTCACGGCGGGGTCGGTGAAGTAGCCTTCGGCGCCAGGGCGGGCCGGGGCCCGGCGGGGAGCGGAATGCCTCCCGCCGGGCCCCGGCCCTTTCCGCGTTCGATCGACTGTTTTTCCGTCAAGGACTTGACTGCGCCAACCCCTTCATCGGAGCTTGGAGTTCACAACTTGTACGGGCGGCCCTGGTGCCGTACGTCATACGGCAAAGGTGGAAGAGTCAATGGAGACTCCGGGGTCGCAGTCCTCTCTGCACCGGGCCAATCTGGAGCGGGTCGTACGAGCCGTACGCCTTGCCGGATCGCTCACGCAGGCGGAGATCGCGCGGACGACGGGCCTGTCGGCGGCGACGGTCTCCAATATCGTGCGGGAGCTGAAGGACGGCGGGACGGTCGAGGTCACGCCCACCTCGGCGGGGGGCAGGCGGGCCCGCAGCGTCTCGCTCAGCGGTGACGCCGGCATCGTCATCGGCGTCGACTTCGGCCACACCCACCTGCGCGTCGCCGTCGGCAACCTCGCCCACCAGGTGCTCGCCGAGGAGGCCGAGCCGCTGGACGTCGACGCGTCCGCCGCGCAGGGCTTCGACCGGGCCGAGCAGCTGGTCAGCAGGTTGATCGCGGCCACCGGAGTGGACCCCACGAAGATCGCGGGCGTGGGGCTCGGCGTGCCCGGGCCCATCGACGTGGAGTCCGGGACGCTCGGCTCGACCTCGATCCTGCCGGGCTGGACCGGCACCAAGCCCGCCGAGGAGCTGGGCGCCCGCCTCGGCGTGCCGGTGCACGTGGACAACGACGCCAACCTCGGCGCGCTCGGCGAGCTGGTCTGGGGCAGCGGCCGCGGGGTCAAGGACCTGGCGTACATCAAGGTCGCCAGCGGTGTCGGCGCGGGGCTCGTGATCAGCGGGCGGATCTACCGGGGGCCCGGCGGTACGGCGGGGGAGATCGGGCACATCACCCTGGACGAGTCCGGGCCGGTCTGCCGGTGCGGCAACCGCGGCTGCCTGGAGACCTTCACCGCCGCCCGCTATGTCCTGCCGCTGCTCCAGTCCAGCCACGGCACGGATCTGACCATGGAGCGCGTGGTGGGGCTCGCCCGGGACGGCGACCCGGGGTGCCGGCGCGTGATCGCCGACGTCGGGCGGCACATCGGCAGCGGCGTGGCCAATCTCTGCAACCTCCTCAACCCCTCCCGGGTCGTCCTCGGCGGAGACCTCGCGGAAGCCGGTGAGCTGGTGCTCGGCCCGATCAGGGAGTCCGTCGGGCGGTACGCGATCCCGAGCGCGGCGCGTCAACTGACCGTGCTTCCCGGGGCCCTTGGCGGCCGCGCCGAGGTGCTCGGCGCGCTGGCCCTCGCCCTCAGCGAAATGGGTGATTCAACCCTTTTGGACGGATCGCTCCCCGCCGGGGCTCCTGTCTTCACTTAGATAACGCATGGCACCGTTGTCATCTCGTTAAGGATTTACTCCTTGACGCTGGTGTGGCGGCCGAGTTGACTTCGAGCCACCTCGGCCGCAACGACGCGGCCTCGTCAGGGAGGCACCCCACCATGAACGCAATGACGCGTCGCGTCGTCATAGGCACGGCCGCGGTTTCGATGGCACTGGCCATGACCGCGTGCGGCAAGGCCGGAGACGGCGAAGACAAGAGCAGCGGCGGCGACAGCAAGACCATCGGTCTGCTGCTCCCCGAGAACAAGACGACCCGGTACGAGACCTTCGACCGCCCCATTATGGAGGCGAAGATCAAGGAACTCTGCTCGGACTGCGAGATCAAGTACAACAACGCCGCTCAGGACATCGAGAACCAGAAGAAGCAGTTCGACGCCCTCATCACCCAGGGCGTCAAGGTGATCATTCTGGACGCCGTCGACTACAAGTCGACGAAGTCCTGGGTCGAGCGGGCCGACAAGCAGGGCGTGAAGGTCGTCGCGTACGACCGCCTCGCCGAGGGCCCCCTCGCCGCCTACGTCTCGTACGACAACGAGAAGATCGGCCGCCTCCAGGGCGGGGCCATGGTCAAGGCGCTCGGCGCCGAGGCCAAGGACGCCAACGTCGTCATGATCAACGGCTCGCCGACCGACCCGAACGCCCCCTTCTTCAAGAAGGGCGCCCACTCGGTGCTCGACAAGAAGGTCAAGAAGATCGCGTACGAGCAGGACATCCCGGACTGGTCGCCCGACGAGGCGAACAAGAAGATGTCCTCCGCGATCGACAAGCTCGGCAAGGACGGCATCCAGGGCGTCTACGCCGCCAACGACGGCATGGCGGGCGGCGTGATCACCGCGCTGAAGCAGCGCGGCATCAAGGTCCCGGTCGGTGGCCAGGACGCCGAACTCGCGGGCGTGCAGCGCCTGTTGAGCGGCGACCAGGACTACACGATCTACAAGGAGATCAAGCCGGAGGCCGAGACCACCGCCGAGATCGCCGTGGCCCTGCTCAAGGGCAAGGCCATCGACGCCCTCACCGACCGCAAGGTCGACTCGCTCAGCGGCGACTTCAAGGGCATCCCGGCCAAGCTCTACGACGCGCAGGCGATCACCAAGAACGAGGTCGCCGACACGATCGTCAAGGACAAGGTCTACAAGGTCAGCGAGATCTGCACCGCCCAGTACAAGAAGGCGTGCGACGCGGTGGGCATCAAGTAACTCCCGCTCGCGGTAAAGCCGTTCGCACGAAGTGAACTCCGGGGGGCGCTCGAGAGAGCGCTCCCTGGGGCCCGTGCCCTGTTGAGGGCACTGCTCTTGCTGCACCACCATTCCCCGCCCCCGGGCGGCGAAGGAGATGATTCACGTGTCCGCTACGCCCGTGCTGGCGTTGCGCGGGGTCTCCAAGCGGTTCGGCGCCGTCCAGGCGCTCACGGACGTAGACCTCGAAATCCACACCGGTGAGGTGGTCGCCCTGGTCGGCGACAACGGCGCCGGCAAGTCCACCCTCGTCAAGACGATCTCGGGCGTTCACCCGATCGACGACGGCACCATCGAGTGGGAGGGCCGCCCGGTCCGCATCGGCCGGCCGCACGACGCCCAGAACCTCGGCGTGGCCACCGTCTACCAGGACCTCGCCCTCTGCGACAACCTCGACGTCGTCGCCAACCTCTTCCTCGGCAGCGAGCTGAAGAGCGCCTCCGTCCTGGACGAGATCAAGATGGAGAAGCGGGCCAGGGAGCTGCTCGACACCCTCTCCATCCGCATCCCCAGCGTCCGCATCCCCGTCGCGGCGCTCTCCGGCGGTCAGCGCCAGGTCGTCGCCATCGCCCGCGCGCTGGTCGGCGACCCCAAGGTCGTCATCCTCGACGAGCCCACCGCGGCCCTCGGCGTCGAGCAGACCGCGCAGGTCCTCGACCTGGTGGAGCGGCTGCGCGAGCGCGGCCACGGCGTGATCCTCATCAGCCACAACATGGCCGATGTGCGCGCCGTCGCGGACAAGGTCGCGGTGCTGCGGCTCGGCCGCAACAACGGCACGTTCTCCGTCGCCGACACCACCAACGAAGAGGTCATCGCCGCGATCACCGGCGCCACGGACAACGCCGTGACCCGCCGCAAGGCGCGTACGGCCACGGCACCGAAGGAGGACGCGAAGTGAGCGACCTCGCCAAGACCCCGACAAGCAAGAACTCCGGCGCCCCGGGCGACACCCCGCCCCCGGCGGCCCCGGTCCCCGCGGTCGACCCGCGCCTGCTCGTGCGCGAGGAGGGCCTGGCCGGCTACTGGAGCGAGTTCAAGCGCAAGATGCGCGGCGGTGAGCTGGGCTCGCTGCCCGTCGTCATCGGCCTGATCGTCATCGCGGTCGTCTTCCAGCTGAAGAACGACCACTTCCTGGACGCGAGCAGCCTCGCGAACATCGCGGTCTTCACCTCCGGCCTCGGCATCATGGCCGTCGGCATCGTCTTCGTCCTGCTGCTCGGCGAGATCGACCTCTCGGTCGGCTCGGTCGCCGGTATGGGCGCGGCGGTCTGGGCCGTGCTGAGCGTCACCCACGACCTGAACGACTGGCTCGCCGTCGTCATGGCCGTCCTGGCCGGCCTGGTCATCGGCGCCGTCCACGGATTCTTCTTCGCCAAGATCGGCGTGCCCGCCTTCGTGGTCACCCTGGCGGGCTTCCTCGGCTGGAGCGGTCTGCAGATCTGGCTGATGGGCGGCGAGGGCAGCATCAACACGCCCGAGGGCAGCGTCGTCGAGGACCTGACCGGGCACTTCTTCGCGGAGAAGGGCGCGGCCTACGGTCTCGCCGCCGTCGCGATCCTCGCCTACGCCGCCTCCCTGCTGCTCGACAGCAAGCGCCGCAAGGCCGCGGGGCTGCCCTCGCGCCCGGTCAGCGAGATCGTGCTGCGCACGGTCGTCGTCGCCGTCCTCGCGGGCGGTGCCGCGTACGTCCTGAACGAGCCGGCCGGAGCCCGCGGCCTGCCGCTGGCCCTGGTGCTCTTCCTCGCCGTGCTGGTGATCGCGGACTTCGTGGCGCGGCGCACCACCTTCGGCCGCCAGGTCTTCGCGGTCGGCGGCAACGCCGAGGCGGCGCGCCGGGCCGGTATCAACGTCGACCGGGTCCGGATCATCGTCTTCGCGGTCTCCGGGATGCTGGCGGCCTTCGGCGGCCTGTTCATCGCGAGCCTGTCCGGCGGTGCCACGAAGAGCCTGGGCGGCGGCAACACGCTGATGATGGTGATCGCGGCGGCCGTCATCGGCGGGACGAGCCTCTTCGGCGGGCGCGGCAAGGTGTGGTCCGCGCTGCTCGGCATGCTGGTGATCCAGTCCATTCAGCAGGGGCTGAATCTGCTCGGTATGGCCAGTGAGATCCAGTACATGATCACGGGGGCGGTTCTCCTTGCTGCCGTGGTCATTGACTCTGTTTCGCGGCGTACGCAGAAGTCCGCGGGGCGCGCGTAGCGGTCCCCTGGGCGGGTGGGGGGTGCGTTTTCGGCCGCGGGTTCGTCGTGGCTGATCGCGCAGTTCCCCGCGCCCCTGACGGGGCCCTGACGGGCCCCTTAGGGGGTTTCCCCCGCGTCCCTCTTAGGGGCGCGGGGGGTCTTTGTGTGCGCCGGGAGCGGCTCCCCGGGCGCGGGGCGTGGTGGCGGAACATTAGACTCGACAGACCCGGCAACGCTCGAACAGCACATCTCAGCTCTACTGCAAGGAGGCACGGGTGCCGCTGCTGAACCGCATCACGGGACCGCGCGATCTTGACCGGCTCAGTCCCGAGGAGCTGAACCAGCTGGCCGGAGAGATCCGCGGCTTCCTCGTGGAGGCAGTCTCCAAGACCGGCGGCCACCTCGGCCCCAACCTCGGCGTGGTCGAGCTGACCATCGCCCTGCACCGCGTCTTCGAGTCGCCCAAGGACAAGGTCCTCTTCGACACCGGCCACCAGAGCTATGTGCACAAGCTGCTCACCGGCCGCCAGGACTTCGGCAACCTGCGCGGCAAGGGCGGCCTGTCCGGCTACCCCTCGCGCGCCGAGTCCGACCACGACGTGATCGAGAACAGCCACGCCTCCACGGTCCTCGGCTGGGCCGACGGCCTCGCCAAGGCCAATGAGGTGCGCGCCAAGGACGACCACGTCGTCGCCGTCATCGGTGACGGCGCGCTCACCGGCGGCATGGCCTGGGAGGCGCTGAACAACATCGCGGCCGCCAAGGACCGCCCGCTGGTGATCGTCGTCAATGACAACGAGCGTTCGTACGCTCCCACGATCGGCGGGCTCGCCAACCACCTGGCGACCCTGCGCACGACCGACGGCTACGAGCGGTTCCTGGCCCGTGGGAAGGACATCCTGGAGCGCACGCCGGTCGTCGGCAGGCCGCTCTACGAGACGCTGCACGGCGCCAAGAAGGGCCTGAAGGACTTCATCGCCCCGCAGGGCATGTTCGAGGACCTCGGCCTGAAGTACGTCGGCCCGATCGACGGCCACGACATCGAGGCCCTGGAGTCCGCGCTCCAGCGCGCCAAGCGCTTCGGCGGCCCGGTCATCGTGCACTGCATCACCGAGAAGGGCCGCGGCTACAAGCCCGCCGAGGAGGACGAGGCCGACCACTTCCACGGCATCGGCCCGATCCACCCCGACACCGGGCTGCCCATCGCGGCGGGCGGCATGGACTGGACGTCCGTGTTCGGCGAGGAGATGGTCAAGCTCGGCCACGAGCGCGAGGACATCGTCGCCATCACGGCCGCCATGCTCCAGCCCGTCGGCCTGGCCAAGTTCGCCAAGGCCTTCCCCGACCGGGTCTACGACGTCGGCATCGCCGAGCAGCACGCCGCCGTCTCCGCGGCCGGCCTCGCCACCGGCGGCCTGCACCCCGTCTTCGCCGTGTACGCGACCTTCCTCAACCGCGCCTTCGACCAGCTCCTGATGGACGTGGCCCTGCACAAGTGCGGCGTCACCTTCGTCCTGGACCGGGCGGGCGTCACCGGCACGGACGGCGCCTCGCACAACGGCATGTGGGACATGTCGATCCTCCAGTGCGTGCCGACCCTGCGGATCGCCGCCCCGCGCGACGCCGACCAGGTCCGCCTCCAGCTGCGCGAGGCCGTCGAGGTCGACGACGCCCCGACCGTCGTGCGCTACTCCAAGGGCGCGGTCGGCCCGGCCGTCAAGGCCGTCGGCACGGTCGGCGCCATGGACGTGCTGCGCCGGGCGAACACCGGCCGCCCGGACGTCCTGCTCGTCTCCGTGGGTGCGCTCGCCCCGATGTGCCTGGAGATCGCGGACCTGCTGAACAACCAGGGCATCACCACGACCGTCGTCGACCCCCGCTGGGTCAAGCCGGTCGACGAGGCGATGGCGCCGCTCGCCGAGAAGCACCGCGTCGTCGTCACCGTGGAGGACAACTCCCGCGCGGGCGGCGTCGGTTCGGCGATCGCCCAGGCCCTGCGCGACGCGGGCGTGGATGTGCCGCTGCGTGACTTCGGCATCCCGCCGCGCTTCCTGGACCACGCGTCCCGCAAGGAGATCATGGCCGAGATCGGACTGACCGCGCCGGACATCGCTCGCCAGGTCACCGGTCTGGTCGCCAAGCTGGACGGCAGGTTCGAGCGCGACACGGCCGCGGCCGTGGAGTCCGTGGAGCCCGCCCGCGACTGACGTCAACCGACACGGCCGATGGGCCGGTTCCGGCACCCTGTACGGGTGGTGGGACCGGCCCATTCGCGTGAATAGGGCCGTGCCGGGCGGTGCGGGATGCGCGGCCTCTCGATCATGTCGGGGACGACAAGCGTGGAGGCAAGCGTGGAGGTTCACCCGTGACAAGCACCCTGTTCCGAACAAAGAGCGTCGAGCAGTCCATCCAGGACACCGAGGAGCCGGAGCACGCGCTCAAGAAGTCGCTCTCCGCCCTCGACCTCACGGTCTTCGGCGTCGGTGTCATCATCGGCACCGGCATCTTCGTCCTGACGGGGAAGGTGGCCAAGGAGACCGCGGGGCCCGCCACCGCGCTCGCCTTCGTCGTCGCGGGCGTCGTCTGCGCGCTCGCGGCCCTCTGCTACGCGGAGTTCGCCTCGACCGTGCCGGTCGCCGGATCCGCGTACACCTTCTCCTACGCCTCACTGGGCGAGCTGCCCGCCTGGATCATCGGCTGGGACCTCGTGCTCGAATTCGCGCTCGGCACCGCCGTGGTCGCCGTCGGCTGGTCCGGCTATGTGCGGTCGCTGATGGACAACGCGGGCTGGCATCTGCCGGAGACGCTCACCGGGCCCGACGCCGCCGAGGGCTTCGGCTTCGACATCCTCGCCTTCGCCCTGGTGCTCGTCCTCACGGTCATCCTCGTCCTCGGCATGAAGCTCTCCGCGCGGGTGACCACGGTCGTCGTGGCCATCAAGGTGGCCGTCGTCCTGATCGTCATCATCGCGGGCGCCTTCTTCATCAAGGCCGACAACTACAAGCCGTTCATCCCCAAGGCGCAGGACGTGCCGCCGGGCGACAGCATCCAGTCGCCGCTGATCCAGCTGATGTTCGGGTACGCGCCCACCAACTTCGGCGTGCTCGGCATCTTCACGGCCGCCTCGGTCGTCTTCTTCGCCTTCATCGGCTTCGACATCGTGGCCACCGCCGCCGAGGAGACCAAGCTGCCGCAGCGCGACATGCCGCGCGGCATCCTCGGCTCCCTGCTCATCTGCACGGTCCTGTACGTCGCCGTGTCGATCGTCGTCACCGGCATGCAGCACTACAGCGAACTCTCCGTGGACGCGCCACTGGCCGACGCCTTCAAGGCCACCGGGCACCCCTTCTACGCGGGCATCATCAGCTTCGGCGCCGCCGTCGGCCTCACCACCGTCTGCATGATCCTGCTGCTCGGCCAGACCCGCGTCTTCTTCGCGATGAGCAGGGACGGACTGCTGCCCCGCTTCTTCTCCCACGTCCACCCGAAGTACAAGACGCCGCACCGCCCGACCATCCTGCTCGGCGTGCTCATCGCCATCCTCGCGGGCTTCACCAGCCTCAACGAACTCGCCGAACTGGTGAACATCGGCACGCTCTTCGCCTTCGTCGTCGTCGCCCTGAGCGTCCTCATCCTGCGCCGCACCCGCCCCGACCTGCACCGCGCCTTCCGCACCCCGCTGGTGCCCCTGGTGCCGATCCTCTCGGTGGCGGCCTCGGTGTGGCTGATGCTGAACCTGCCCGCCGAGACGTGGATGCGGTTCGGCATCTGGATGGCGCTCGGCTTCGTCGTCTACTTCGCGTACGGGCGCTCGCACAGCCAGTTGGGCCGACGCGGCAAGCAGCTCTCCGCCGACGACGCACGGTAGTCACCCGCCGTTCGGCAGGCATTCCTCCCCGGCCCCGTATGTCCCGATCCATTCGGAACTGCGGGGCCGGATAGCGTGCACCATATGCTCGCCGCGCCCGCCGCCTCACCACGCTCCGTACGCGGCCTCCGGGTGCCGGGGCCGCGCAAGGAGCACGTCCCCGAGCCCCCGGCCGCCTACTGGAGGCGCCTGCTCCCGCTGCTCGCCGCCCTGGCGTGCGTGACCCGCCTGCCGTCCTTCCGGTGGCCGCTGTGGAACCCCGACGAGGGCTATCTCGCCGTCCAGGCCCGGATATTGGCCGACGGCGGCGAGCTGTACGAGACGGTGGTCGACCGCAAGCCGCCGCTCGTCCCCTGGCTCTACGCGGGCGCCTTCGCGCTCTTCGGCGACTCCTCGCTGCTGCCGCTGAAGGTCCTCGCGGTCGCCGCGCAGCTCCTGACGGCGGTGCTCCTCGCCTCGCTGGCCCGGCGCCGCTGGGGCAACGGCGCGGGCCGCACGGCGGGCGTCCTGTACCTCCTGGTCTCGATCGGCCTCAACCCGGAGGACGCGCAGGCGGCGAGCTTCGAGGTCTTCATGCTGCCGTGCACGGCCGCCGCGATGTGGTGCGCGGACCGCCGCCGGTGGGGCGCGGCGGGGGCCGCGGTGGCCTGCGCCTTCCTGGCCAAGCAGACCGGGGGAGCGGTACTGCTGCCGGTGCTCTGGCTGCTGTGGCGGGGCGGGCCTCCCCGGCGGGACGTCCTGCGCCTCGGCGCCGGTCTGTGCGCCCCCGTCCTGGCCGCGGCCGCCCTGACGACGCCCTCGGGTTTCCTGTTCTGGACGGTGACCGGCTCGGGCGCGTACGCCTCCTTCACCGGCTCCGAACTCCACGTCCTGGGCCGGGGGTTGGCGAACGCCGCGGTCCTCGCGGCGGCCTGCGCGGGCCTCCTTCCGCCGGTCGTACGCGTCCTGCGCATCGCCCGCACCGGAGCGGCCGAGCTGTGGCTGTGGCTCGCCTCGTCGGTGGCCGCGGTCCTCCTCGGCTTCCACTTCTTCGGCCACTACTACCTGCAACTCATGCCGCCGCTTGCCCTGTTGGGGACGGCGGCACTACAGATCCTGCCGCGCGAACGGACGGCCCGCGCGCTCGTGACGTCGGGGTGCGCCTGCGCCCTGTTCCTGGCCTGGGGCCTGCTCGCGCCGCGCCCCGAACTGGCCCACGCCACGCGCCTCGCCGAGACCGTCAGGGCACACACCGGCCCCCAGGACCGGGTGCTGCTGTGGGGCATACACCCGGAGGGTTACTGGCTGGCCGACCGCGCCCCCGCGAGCCGCTTCCTCACGGCAGGCCTGCTCACCAACTACAGCGGCGGCCGCAACGGCCCGCAGGTGGGCGAGAAGTACGCGGTCCAAGGCGCCTGGCCCGCCTTCCGGGAGGAGTGGCGGGCCCACCCCCCGGCGCTGGTGGTGGACGACTCCCGGGGCAAGCCGTACGCCCCATCCCGCGTCCCGTCCCTGCGCAGGGCCCTGGCGGTGGGGTACGAGCCGGTGCTGTGGGTGGAGGGAGCGGTGGTGTACGTGCGGGTGGAGGAGCGGGGGCGGTGAGGGCCGCGCGGGGGCACGTCAGTCGAGGGTGTGGTGGGTCAGGACGTGGTCGGCGGTCTGGTGCAGGGGCTGGCCGTGGCGGAACGCGTGGGCGCGCATCCGGGCCAGGGCGTCGTCCGGGGGCAGCTGGTACGCCTCGGCGAGCACGCCCGCGGCCAAGTGGACGCTGGGCGGGAAGCCTTGCGGTCCCGGCCGGGTGGGGCGGTGTTCGGCGGTGAGCAGGTGGGGGTGCGCGTCGAGGGCGAGCAGGGCGAGGACGCGGGCGTAGGCGCGGGCGAGGGCCTTGTGCCGGGGGCTGAGGAGGCCGGGGGCGGTGCGGTAGATGTTCACGGCGCCGACGCGCAGATGGCCGGTGGTCAGGGGCAGCGCGGTCACGGAGCGCAGGCCCTGCTCGGCGGCGGCCTGCGTGAAGGCCGGCCAGCGGCCGAACGCCTGGTCCAGGTCGGCTTCCTCGACCAGGGCACGCCCCACATAGGCATCGGTGCAGGGGCCCTCGCCGGTGGTGAGCTGGGCGTCCTCCATACGCCGGGCACGCCCGTCCGTGGTGTGGGCCAGCAGGCGCAGTTCACCGGCGACGACCAGCGTCACGCCGAGGCAGTCTGCCTCCAGATCCGCGACGCAGGCACGGCAGGCCGCGGCGAGGGTGATGCCGCCGTCGGCGGAGCCGATCCTGCGCCAGGCGGCGGTGTGGTCGTCGTCATCCATGAGGCGGGTGTCCCAACGAGAGGTCGCGGGAGGCGGGACCCGAGGGGGTCAGGGGCGCGCGATGGCTTCGGAGTCGAGCTGCCCCTCGATGAGTTGGCGGCAGAGCTGGGTCAGGCCGAGCTGGTGGGAGCGGGCGTGGCGGCGCAGGGCGTCGAAGGCGTCGTCGACGCCGGTGTTCCAGCGTTCGGCGAGGACGCCCTTGGCCTGCTCGATGAGGATGCGGCTGGTCAGGGCCGCGTGCATCTGCGCGCGCTGCTGGTTGGCGTGGGCGAGGGTGCGGTGCTGGAGGATGGCGATGGTCGCCACGTCCGCCAGGGCCTGCGCGACCCGCGCGTCGGCGGGGGAGAGGTTCTGGGGGCGGGCGTCGAACAGGTTGAGCGCGCCGATGACCGCTTCGCGCAGGCGCATCGGCAGCGCGTGGCTGACGACGAAACCGGCCTTGCGGGCCCGGCCCGCGAAGACCGGGAAGGGGCTGGTCTGCACCGGTGAGGTGAGGTCGATGTTCAGCCGGGCCGCGCCGCTGCGGTGGCACTCCACGCACGGGCCCTCGTCATGCTGGAGGGCGAAGAGTTCCAGGAGGCGGGTGTGCTCGTCGGATGCGGCGATCAGCTGGAGCCTGCCGCCCGGGTCCTCGATCATGACTCCCACCGCCGACACATCGAGCAGCTCCAGGCAGCGGTCGCACAGCATGTGCAGGAAGTCGATCAGATCGAAGTCGTCGACAAGTGTGTCGACCGCGTCGATGACGGCCGCCAGCAGGCGTTCTTCTCGAGTCATGGCCCTTCAGTCCCTCCGCCGGCCAAAGGCGCCCGGCCGTCTCCATCATCATGGCGAAAATGCACCCGGCGGGCCACCACGTCCTCGGCTACCTCGTTCAACGGCCGACCGTGGCGGAAGGCGTGGGCCCGCAGCCGGATCAGCGCCTCGGCGAGGGAGACTCCGGCCTGCACGCTGATCATCCCGGTCGCCTGGTGCACCGCGGCCCGGTAGAAGTCCGAGCCGTCCTCCGCGGCGGCGAAGGCGGCCCACTGCCCGGCGTCCTGCACGAGCGCGGCGGTCAGCGCGTGCGTGACAATCCACGCGTCGGCGAGCGGCATCTCCTCCAGCGGGCCGGGCCTCGCGCGTTGCAGGGTCATGGTGCCCAGGCAGGCGCTGCCGGCGAGCAGGGGGAGGCAGAACACCGCCCTGATCCCCAGTGCCAGCGCCTCGGGCAGCAGGACCGGCCATCGGTCGACCGGCTCGCGCACCAGGTCGGGGACCGACACGGCCGTGCCGGACGCGGCGACCTCGGGGCCCGGCCCCTCACCCAGGGTGAACTGCAGGTCCTCCAGCTGGGTGCTGACACCCGGGGTGGACCACAGCAGTTCGTTCAGGCCGCTGCCCACCGTCACCGAGACCGCCACGCCGTCGACTCCCAGCGCACGGGCGCACCGCAGGGCGTCCGCGCCGACCAGGCCGCCGCTGCCGGGCGCCGGGAGCAGGCTCGCCAGTACAGCGGCGAGGTCGCCCTTGGGGACCACGGCGCGTCACCTCCTGCCTGGCCGAGTCGCCGGGGAACGTCATGTCCAGTCTATGGGGCGCATCCCTTGTGAGGCAGTCGCAGTGGCGGGCGGTGACAGTGGTGGGCGGGTACCGCGGCGGGCGGTGCCAGGAGCGTAAGGTGGAAGCAAGCTGCCCGTACCCGCACACACGGTTACGTCTCGTACGGCAACCCTGACATTGGCTTCCGATCAAGGGCAGCATCGGCGGTTGAGTGCCAAAGATCGGAAGCACGGCCATGTGCACACACCTGGGCGCGCGCTCTCTGCCCGCCCCCCGCGTCTGTCTCCCGTGACCAGCACCCGGGCGGCAGCCGTGGAGCTCGCCGCCCTCCACCTCGACCGCCCCGACCCGGCCACCAGTCTCGTGCGAGCATGCCGGACCGCTCTCAGCCGGCGCTGCTCGGTGGGGCTGACGCTGGCTGCGGACGCGGCCCTGGCCCAGCGCGTCTCCCTGGCCGCCGTCGGCCCGCTGGCCGAGCGGGGAGAAGCACTGCAGATCAATCTGGGCGAAGGCCCCTGCGTCCAGGCACTGAGCCGTCTCGCGCCGGTCCTCGCCCCCGACCTCGACGACACGGACGTCACCGGCGCGTGGCCGGTCTACGCCGAGCAGGCCCGCGCCCACGGCATCCGGGCCGTCTTCGCGCTCCCCGCCGTCGACCCCCGCTACACCGTCCCCCAGCCGGGGCTCGTGCTGTGTCTCTACCGCGACCGGCCCGGCGCCCTTCCCGAAGCGGACCTGCGCACCGCCCGCACGCACGTGCACGCCGCCGAGCTGCTGCTGCTCGCCGTTCCCACCCCCGGCGAGGACGACGCCGCCGATGCCTGGCTGCTGCCCGCCGACGCCGTCGTCCACCAGGCCACCGGCATGATCAGCCACCGCCACGCCCTCACCACCGGCCAGGCACTCGCGCTGCTGCGCTCACACGCGCACGCCCTCGGCACCGATCTGACCGGCCTCGCCCACGCCGTCGTCCACCGCGGCATGCGCCTGCCCGACCCGCCCCCACCGGACCCCATCGGCCCATGAGCCCGGGCCTCCCGGCGCGGCCCCCTACTAGCAGGGGGCAACGGGCGCCGCAGGTGTTCCGCCGAACTGCTCCACGGCACCGCGGGGCGTCCTACTGTGTGGCGTCGGCCCAGACCCCGTCGGCGGTCCGCCCCCTCCCGGGGGGTCAGTGCGCTTCGCCGAGCGAGAGTCATGCCCTTCCCGTTGCCAGCCGCCAGCTGTATCGCGTCCGTACACACCCATGGCACCGGCACCCTCGTCCGCCTGTGCGGCGAGATCGACATTGCCACCGCACCCGACATCTCCGACTACCTCGACACCCTGTCCTACGCCGGTGCCGCCGAGCTGCTGATCGATCTGCGCCAGGTGGAGTTCATGGACGGCTCCGGAGTACGTCTCCTCAACCGCGCCCGCGCCCGGGGCGACGGACGGCTGCGCGTCATCTGCACGGATCCGACCACGCTCCGGCTCCTTCGCCATCCGAGCCTGCGCATGTGGTTCGACATCCTGGACCACCTGCCTCCACCGGTCGTGGACGGCTGAGCCCCAGCCCCGCCGCCTCAGCCCCGCCGCCACGCCCGCGTCACGTCCGCGAGCGCGGCGACCGCCTCGCCCGCTTGGTCGCGGTCCTCGCGGAGGCGGGGGCCGAACTCCACGTGCAGGAACGGAACGTCGCGGGCCGTGGCCGCGCGGCCCTGGACGTTGGTGCGGCCCGCCAGGGGGCAGGACCGGGCCCAGGCGCGGCACACGTCGTAGCCGCGCTTCTTGAGGTCGTCGGCGAGGGCGCGGCCCTCGCTGACCGCCTCCCTGCCCCGGCCCGTGGAGGCGACCACGTCATGGTCCGGAGCGGAGTCTTCCGCCATGCCGTGCAGCTGTATGCCCGGCAGTCCGCGCCGCACCAGTTCGTCGCAGACGGCGTGGAAGACGCTGTCCCGGCGGTGCGCCACGTCCGCCTCGTCGCCGCGGCCCGCTTTGCGATGTGCTCCCGCGACGATCAGCACGCCGCCGGAGGCGCGGCTGAGGAGCTGTGCGCCGAGCCGTTCGGTGTGGCGGTCGGCCACGGGGTGGGGGACCTGGGCCGACCAGCGCACGGGGGAGCCGAGGTCGACGTAGACGCGGCCCCAGCCGCGCGGTGCGGCGCCGCCCTCGGCGCGGTCGGCGATCTCCGCGTACCGCCGCCCGGTGGCTTCGTCGGTGACCGTGCGGATCGCGAAGTCCACGTCGGACAGGCGGTGTTCGGCCTCCTCGCGGCGGCCGTCGAGAAGCAGGCCGACGCCCGCGGCGACCGTCCTGCGGTCGGAGCGGGAGGGGCGGCGGTAGCCGGTGTCCTCGTCGAAAGCGGCGGTGTAGGCGGTGATCTCCCGCTCCAGGCCGGGCGCGGGCGCCGTGGCGGACGGCTCCCGGTGCTCCCGCGAGGGCGCCCGGCCCTTGTCCGACGAGCCGCCGGAGCACTGCACGAGACTGAGGACACAGGCGGTCACGGCGGCGAGAAGCCCTAGCTTCTTTGCTGCTGCTACCGGCCGGATGTGGGAGTTCATCATGGTTGTATAAAGATAGCCCTGTGATGACACGTCCCTCCCGCAGGCATTTCGTGACCTGTGCGGCCTCCGCGCTCCTGCTGCTCGCCACTGCCGCCTGCGGCCCTTTCGGCGATGACGACGAAGCCGCCGACGGCGGTCCCTCGTTCACCGTCGCCGCAGCGGGCGACATCCTGATCCACCCGCAACTCACCGACCAGGCCCGCAAGGACGCCAAGGCCACGGGCAAGGGCGAGAAGGGCATCGACTTCGGGCCGCTGATGGCCGGGGTCAAGCCGGTCATCAGCAAGGCCGACCTCGGCATCTGCCACTTCGAGCCGGTGGTCGGCAAGCCCGGCGGCCCCTTCCAGAGCTACCCGGACTTCCTGGTGCCGCCGCAGATCGCCACGGCCATCAAGGGCGTCGGCTACGACCAGTGCTCCACCGCCTCGAACCACACGCTCGACCACGGCCCCGCCGGAGTCACCCGCACCCTCGACACGCTCGACAAGGCCGGTCTGCGCCACACCGGCTCGGCGCGGAGCGCCGCGGAGGCGAACAAGCCGCTCATCACCGAGGTGAAGGGCGTCAAGGTCGGCCAGATCGCCTTCGCCTTCGGGTTCAACGGCCGCGAGGTCCCCAAGGACAAGCCGTGGATCGTCAACCAGAACGACTTCGACGCGATCGCCGCCGCCGAGAAGAAGGCGCGCAAGGCGGGCGCCGAGGTCGTGATCCTCAGCATCCACTGGGGCCGTGAGAACCAGCCCAACGCCAGCGCCCCGCAGATCAGGCTCGCCCGCAAGATCGCGACCGAGACCGGCATCAACCTCGTCATCGGCCACCACGCGCACGTCGTCCAGCCGATGGAGAAGGTCGACGGCACCTGGATCGCGTACGGGCTCGGCAACCAGGTCGCCCGGCACGACGTGCCGAGCGGTCTGACCGAGGAGGGCGTGGTCGGCTGGTTCGAGTTCGTCAAGCGCGGCGGCGAGTGGGACGTGGACGCCAAGTACGTACCCACGTTCGTGGACATCCCGCCGGACCCGGACGAGACCGGTGCCCTGCCCAAGGGGGCGGTCGAGGACCACCGGCTCCTGGACGTGGCCGCCACCCTGCGCGACGGCGACGGCCTCAGCGAGCAGCAGCGCTCCCGCTACCGCCTGGCCTTCGAGCGCACCCAGGGCACGCTCCTGAACAGGGGCGCGAGCAAGGACGGGCTCGAACCGCTGGAAGGGTTGCCGGCCGACTGACCGGAAGGACCGCTTCCGGCTGATCCGAGGGGCAAACCCTCGATCGGTGCGAGCTAGCTCACATTTCGAGTACTTCGTACATCCCTCCGGATGGGTCGCGGGTCAAAGCTCTCCGGAACGCATCACCCTGCGCTTCCGCACCCCCGCGTCACCGTGCGCTTACGCGCCCGCGTCATTCCAGGAGAGGAGCACCCCTTGGCCGCTTCGCGTTCGAAGCGGCGGCACAAGGTCCGCCGAAGGACCGACATGTCACTGCTGGGCGGCATCCGTCCCCCCATCGCCGTGCTGTCGGTCCTGCTCCTCGCCCTCGCGGGCATCACCGCCCTCACCCTCGGCCGCGCCGGACAGGAGGCGGTCCCCAAGGCGGTCAAGCTGTCCCAGCAGCACTTCGCCGAGGACGGCGCCATCGCGCTGCGCGCCTCCATCGACGAGTCCGTCACCGACCTGACCCGGACCGCCGAACTCTTCAGCGCGGGCGAACCGGTGCAGCCGGACGCCGTCCTCGACAAGATCGGCAGCGTCTACCAGAAGTGGATGGGCACCGCGGTCGTCGAGATCTCCTCGGGCAAGCTCCTCGCCGCCCGCGGTGAGAACCTCCCCCTGACCGCCATCGACCGCGGCGCCCTCGCCGACAAGGACGGCCTGGCGCCGCGCATGGTGCGCCTGGAGAACGGCGAGACCCGGCTGCTCTCCTTCGCGCTGCTCACCTGGAAGGGCCAGCCGCAGCAACTCCTCGTCGCCTCCAGCAGCCTGCGCTTCCCCGGCATCAGCCTCGGCAAGTTCCGCTCCATCGCGGTCGTCGGCCAGGACGGCCACGTGCTGAGCACCGACGGCATCCCCGAGCCCGAGCAGGTCCTCACCGACCTCCAGCGCGAGGAGGTCAAGCAGTCCAACAAGCAGCTCAAGGCGTTCGCGAAAGCCGCCGCGAAGAAGGCCCGCACCCACCCCCTCATGTCCAAGGAGCCCGGCTCGGGCGGCTTCCTCGGCGTCAGCGGCCACCTCACCGGCGAGCGCTACCTCGGCGAGCGCGCCATCGGCGGCTACGCGAGCCTCGCCGGACCCGAGGCGGGCAAGCCCACCGTGGCCACCCGGCTCGGCCTCACCGTCGTCGCGCAGGTCCCGGTCGCCGAGGACCCCACGGCCACCAACAGCTCGGCCTTCGGGCTGCTCGCCGCGGCCGCCCTGCTGCTCATCGGCGGCACCACCGTCTACCTGCTCCTGCGGACCGTCCAGCGCCCGCTCATCCGGCTCTTCCTGGAGGGCCGCCGCCTGAGCCGGGGCGACCTCGAACGGCCCGTCACCGTGCCGAAGTCCGGCGAGGCCGCCCGCATCGGCGCCGCGCTCGAACGCCTGCGCCGCCAACTGCTGGGCGAGCCCGCCGACCGGCCGGAGAAGAGCGGCCGCCGCCGGTTCGGCAGCCGCACGCTGATCGCGGTCTGCGGAGTGCTCCTGCTCGCCTGGTCCGCGCCGCTCATGCTGCTGCTCAACCGCGCCGGCGACACCGTCGTCGTACCGCAGCAGATGGTCAACGACCAGCGCGAGCGCACCGACACCCTCACCGACCGCGTCCGCCGCGCCCTCAACGAAGGCCACGCCGACCTCACCTCCGTCGCCTCCCTCATGGGCGACCGCACCAAGCCCTCGGACATGGCCAAGGTCCTGGAGAGCACCCTCAACCAGCACCCCCGCTACCAGTCCCTGTACGTCCTCGACGCCAAGGGCAAGGTCCTGGCCGAGGCCGGCGACGACCCCCGCAGCCCGTCCGGCAAGGGCCCCTCCACCCAGCCCATCCGCGTCCTCGACGAGGGCGGCAAGGAGCCGGTCATCCTCGGCACCGCCGAGGTGCAGGGGCGCCAAGGAGCCGCCGTGGTGGGCGAGTTCCGCATCGACTTCCTCAACTCGCTGCTCAAGCGCCCCGGCCTCGGCGAGGTACGCGTCGTCGACGACAAGCGCAAGGTGATCGGCGCCAACACCGGCTACCGCGAGTTCGAGGGGCTGCCGAGCGGCCGCCTCGACGCGCTCGCCGAGGGCACCGGCCAGAAGGTCGGCCTCAGCCCGCGCCCCAGCGGCGTCCTCTACCGCGACGGCGACGACATCCAGATCGCGGCCGCCGCGCCCTTCGTCGGCGGCGGCGCGGCCCACGCGCTCGGCTGGACCGTGCTCAGCTGGCAGCCCGCCTCGGGCCTCGCCATCCCCGAGTACAGCCTGCAGAACCGCACCGTACTCGCCGGTCTCCTCGGCATCACCGCGGCGGCGGCCTGCCTGGGCTGGCTGCACATCGTCGTCGTACGACCGCTGCGGCACCTCGCCGACCAGGCGGAGGCGCTCGCCGACGGGGACCGCAAGACCGTCCTGTACCCGCGCCACCACGACGAGGTCGGCGCGGTCACCCGCAGCCTGGAACTCATCAGGCAGCAGCTGCCGACGGGCACCCAGCGCAAGCGGGACGGCGTCACGGCCGGCCTCGCCGGAAGGAACTGAACCGCCGTGCTCTTCCTCTACACCGTACTCATGGTGTGCTGCGCCATCCTGCTGGCGGCCGGAGTCGTCGAACAGCGGCGGCACTTCGGCAACCTGGAGCACATCCCCACCCGGGTCCTCGTCAACGGCATCCGCGGCAAATCCTCCATCACCCGCCTGTGCGCGGGCGCGCTGCGCGGCGGCGGGCTCACCACGGTCGCCAAGACCACCGGCACCGCGGCGCGGTTCATCCACCCGGACGCCACCGAGGAGCCCGTCTACCGCAAGTTCGGCATCGCCAACGTCGTCGAGCAGATCGGCATCGTGCGGCGCGCCGCCGCGTACCACCCGGACGCCCTGGTCATCGAGTGCATGGCGGTCATGCCTGCCCTCCAGGAGATCAACCAGTCCAAGCTGATCCGCTCCACCATCGGCGTGCTCTGCAACGTCCGCGAGGACCACCTCGCCGAGATGGGCCCCACCCTCGACGACGTGGCGCGCTCGCTGTCGCGCTCCATGCCCGAGGGCGGCATCTGCGTCACGGCGGAGAAGGACCGTTACGCCATCCTCAAGGAGGAGGCCGACGCCCGGAACTGCGAGCTGATCTACGCCGATCCCGAGACGGTCACCGACGACGAGCTGCGCGGCTTCAGCTGGTTCACCTTCAAGGAGAACGTGGCGATCGCGCTGAAGGTCGCCGAACTCCTCGGCGTCGGCCGCGAGGTCGCCCTCCAGGGCATGTACGACGCGCCGCCGGACCCCGGTGTCCTCTCCGTCGAGCGGTACGCCACCGAGGACGGCAAGAAGCTCCGCTTCGCCAACGTCTTCGCGGCCAACGACCCCGAGTCGACGCTGATGAACATCAATCAGCTGCTCGACCTCGGCGCCATCCACCGCCCGCTCAACGTCGTCATCAACTGCCGCCCCGACCGAGTCGAGCGCAACGGCCAGATGGGCGAGATCATCCCCGACCTCCGGCCGGACAAGGTCTTCGTCATCGGCCACCCCGCCAAGTCCGCCATCGACGCGATCCCCGCCGAGTGGCGTGCGCGCGCCGTCGACCTCGGCGGCGACCGGCGCGACCCCGAGGAGTTCATGCGCGAGATGCTCGCGCAGCTCGGCCCCGACTCCTCACTCGTGGCGATCGGCAACATCCACGGCCAGGGCGAGCTGCTCCTGGAGCACCTCGCGGAACTGCCGCCGGACGAGAGCGAGGAGCAGGCTCCCGAGGAGCCCGCCCCGTTCTACGAGCCGCACGTCGACCCGTACCAGCACTACTCCGAGGCGTACGAGACGCGGTACACGGGCCAGCACCAGCAGGTCCACGTGCCGGTGCAGCGCACCACGGACCAGCCGTACGAGACGCACCGCGAGTACGAGCCGTATGACACGTATGAGCCGTACGAGCAGCAGACGTACGCGCCCCACGAGCAGCAGCCCTACGAGCAGCAGTCCTACGAGCATCAGTCCTACGCGCCCGCGGACACCTACGCCCAGCCCCCCGCCCCCCGCGGCCTCTTCGAGCCGCGGGTGCCGCCCGCACCGCCCGCCGCAGACGACACCCAGCAGTGGCACAGCCCAGGAGAGCCCCGTTGATTCCCTCCGTCCTCACCCCCGAGATCGCCGCGGTCGGCATCGCGCTCGGGCTGCTCTTCTCGCTGGTCTGCTATCTGACGACCAACCTCTCGCCCGGCGGCATGATCACCCCGGGCTGGCTGGCGCTGACCCTCGTCGAGGACCTGCAGCGCGCGGCCATGGTGGTCGGCGTGACCGTCCTGACGTACGCCGGCACCCTGCTGATGCAGAAGTTCGTGATCCTCTACGGCAAGCGGCTCTTCGCCGCGGTCGTGCTGCTCGGTGTGACGCTCCAGGCGACCGTGATGATCGTGCTGTCCATCGAGTTCCCGCTCATGTACGCGAACCAGACCCTCGGCTTCATCGTCCCCGGCCTGATCGCCTACCAGCTGGTGCGCCAGCCCAAGGGCCCCACGCTGCTCGCCACGGGCTCGGTGACGCTCATGGCCTACGTCGTCCTCACCGCCGGGATCCTCCTCGGCTTCATGCCGTCCGCCTGATTCCCAGGAGTCATTCATGCCGCCCAAGAAGAAGCGTCCCGTCCTGCACGCGGCGACCATCCTCGCCCTGCTCGCGGGCAGCGCCTATCTGACCGTGGAACTGCGCAAGGACGAGGCGGCCAAGGCGCCCAAGGTGCAGGCCGTCACCGACACCCCGGAGCTGCACAACAGCACCGGTCAGCAGGCGAGCGGGAAGCAGACGTGGGAGCGCCTGAAGAACCCCGACCGCTCCGTCCTGCGCACCGAGGGCGGCAAGGTCCTCGCCACCTTCACCGACGGCGCCCGCAGCGCGACGCTGACCGGCCCGAGCCGCACCTTCACCGAGCCCGCGAACACCAAGTCCCGGGTGGTGACCAACGACTGGGTGCGGCTGATGCCGGAGACCTGGCGCGAGGGCGCGGAGAAGGAGAAGTGGTTCAAGGACTGGTACAAGGAGTTCTCCGGCAGCGAGGAGGACGACATCTTCGCGATGGCCTTCCAGTACGTGGAGGGCGCCCCGGTCAAGAAGGACGACGAGGGCATCGCGTACGCCGGTGACGCCAACTTCGGTCCGCTGAACCCGGACGGCAGCGCGGGCAACGACCTGCGCCTGGAGCAGTCCGACTTCTTCGACTACCTCGGCATCCCGTACACCTTCCGCAACGGCACCACCATCCAGCCCGAGAAGGCGCGCGCCCGCTCGATGGACTGCTCCGGGTTCATCCGCACGGTCTTCGGCTACCGGGCCCGCTACCCCCTGATGGCCGACGACCGGTCCGGCGACGGCCTGCCCCGCACCGCCAACGGCATGGCGCGCGGCAAGGCGGGCGCGGACGTCATCGAGCTGAAGGGGGTCGGCGCGGCCGACCGGCCCAAGTCCATCGATGTGATCCAACCCGGCGACCTGGTCTTCTTCAAGCTGGACGCCCGTACGAAGCAGCGGCTCGACCACGTCGGCATCTTCCTCGGCCACGACGCCGACGGCCACAAGATCTTCATCTCGAGCCGCGAGGAGGTCAACGGCCCCACGATCGGCGACAAGGGCGGCACGTCACGCCTCGACGGCAATGGCTATTACGCCACGACGCTGCGCAGCGCCAAGCGGCTCTAGCTCTGCGCTGGGTCGGCTTTGCGTAACCCGCGGGCCGCAGGGGGCCGGTCGCGCAGTTCCCCGCGCCCCCTTAGGGGGAGCGGACCGCCCTCGGGCCCGCGCATTCCGCGCCCACCTCGCCCACTCTGCGGCGCAGTTCGCGGTCGGCCGTGACCACCAGACACGGCCGGCCCGCCGCCTCGGCGGCCACCTCCACGATGCGGTCGTCGCCGCTGCCCGGCGCGCTCTCCACGCGCACACCCGGCACGGACTCCACACCCCGGGCCGCCCCTTCGACGACGAGGACGATGTCCAGCGGTCCCGGACGCCCCTCGATCCCCTCCTCGGCGTACGCGACGAGCCGGTCCCGCAGCCGCTCGGCGGCCCCGCGGCGGTCGTGCCACCATCCGTCGGGCACGGAACCGACGACGTTCGCGCCGTCGACGACGACAAGAGTTCTCATGCGGCAAACGTAAACTAATAGGCAAAACGCTGTGCGCACGTGGACGTGCGTGAACGGGGAGGTCGCCGCCAGTCATGCCGTCGAGGACGAGGGCCGTCAGCACCGGAGCCCCGGATACCGCCCGCTGGCTGCTGCGCGGCAAGGACGGCCGCCTCACCGCGTACGCCCGCGCCGAGGGCGGGCTGCTGCGCTGGACCGAGAGCGCGCCCGGCGGACCGGACTGGACGGGCCCCGACTTCTTCGAGGCGCCCGGCCTGACCTACCTCACCCTGGCACAGGGCGCCGACGGGTACGTGCACTTCGTCGGCCGCGGCGAGCGGCGCGAAGCTGACGGCAAGGTCGTCGTCGACCTCGTGCACTCCATCCAGTACCAGACGGGCCGCCCCCTCATGGACTGGCGCCCGATCGGCAACCCGCACACCAAACTCGTCGAGCGCGCACCCCACCTGGGCGCCCCCGCGGCCGCCGTGGACGCCCAGGGCACGGTCCACGTCTTCGTGCGGGACGCCGTGAACAGCGTACGGATGCGCCGTGAGGGCAAGGGCGGCAAGTGGGAGGGGTGGAAGGACTTCAAGGTCCGCGAGGCCCTTGACGGCATCACCGCCCTCGCCACCTCCACCGGCCGTGTGGAGGTCCTCGCGCCCGGCGCCAAGGCGACGCTGCGCTGGACCCAGGAGAAGCAGGGCGGCGAACTCACCCGCGCCGACGACATCCCGCTCGCCCCGGTACCCGGCTCGGGCACCCTCCTGGAGACCGCCCCCGACCGCCTCACGTACTACGCGGCCGACGCGCTCGGCAGCGGCATCCTCGCCCACCGCCCGGCGGACGGCGGCTCGGCGATCCCGCTCGGCGGCGCCCCGGGCACCGGACCCGTCGCGGCGCTGCGGACGGCCATAGACGGCTACGACTGCACGGTCCTCGCACACCGCACCAGCACCGGCCGCCCCGCGCTCGCCGCGTTCCCCACGGAGGACGAGGACGCGGGCCTGTGGTGGGCCGGGACCGGTGAACCCTGCCTGGGCGCCCCGGCGTTGGCGCTCGACGCGCGGGGCCGCGTGGTCATGGCGGCGATCGGCCTCGACGGCACGCTGCGCCTCGCCCGCCAGAAGGCGGAGCCGGGCCTCGCCCTTGAGGCGTGGACCACGGTGTGAGCAGACGGCAGTGGGCCGTACGGGAGTTGTCCCGTACGGCCCACTGTCAGTGCTGTGCGTGTTACGCCGGGACGCTCGCCACGCCCTGCGCGAGGAACCGCTTGCCGTTCACCCGCTCGCTGACGCCCTCACGGTCCAGGTACGGCGTGATGCCACCCAGGTGGAAGGGCCAGCCCGCGCCGGTGATCAGGCAGAGGTCGATGTCCTGCGCCTCGGCGACGACACCCTCGTCGAGCATGAGCCCGATCTCCTGCGCCACCGCGTCCAGCACGCGCTCGCGCACCTGCTCCTCGGTCAGGACCTTGTCGCCCTGCTTGAGGAGCGCGGCGACCTCGGGGTCCAGCTCCGGCTTCCCGGAGTCGTAGACGTAGAAGCCGCGCTTGCCCGCCTTGACGACGGCCGCGAGGTTCGGCGAGACGGTGAAGCGCTCCGGGAAGGCGCGGTTCAGGGTCTCGGAGACGTGCAGACCGATGGCCGGGCCGACCAGTTCGAGGAGGACCAGCGGCGACATCGGCAGACCGAGCGGCTCGATGGCCTTCTCGGCGACGGCGACCGGGGTGCCCTCGTCGATGACGTTCTGGATCTCGCCCATGAAGCGGGTGAGGATGCGGTTCACGACGAACGCCGGGGCGTCCTTGACCAGAACAGCGGTCTTCTTCAGCTTCTTGGCGACACCGAAGGCCGTGGCCAGCGACGCGTCGTCGGTCTTCTCGCCGCGCACGATCTCCAGGAGCGGCAGGATCGCGACCGGGTTGAAGAAGTGGAAGCCGACGACCCGCTCGGGGTGCTTCAGCTTCGACGCCATCTCGGTGACCGAGAGCGAAGAGGTGTTCGTGGCGAGGATGGCGTGCGCCGGGGCGACCGCCTCCACCTCCGCGAAGACCTGCTGCTTGACGCCGATCTCCTCGAAGACGGCCTCGATGATGAAGTCGGCGTCGGCGAAGCCCTCGGCCTTGTCCAGGACACCGGAGACGAGCGCCTTGAGGCGGTTTGCCTTGTCCTGGTTGACGCGGCCCTTGAGGAGGAGCTTGTCGATCTCCTCCTTGACGTATGACACGCCCTTGTCGACGCGCTCCTGGTCGATGTCGGTCAGCACGACCGGCACCTCGAGGCGGCGCAGGAAGAGCAGCGCGAGCTGCGAGGCCATCAGACCGGCGCCGACGACGCCGACCTTGGTGACCGGGCGCGCCAGGTTCTTGTCCGGGGCGCCCGCGGGGCGCTTGGCGCGCTTCTGCACGAGGTTGAACGAGTAGATGCCCGCGCGCAGTTCACCGCCCATGATGAGGTCGGCGAGCGCGGTGTCCTCGGCGTCGAAGCCCTTCTGGAGGTCGCCGTCCTTGGCGGCCGCGATGATCTCCAGAGCGCGGTACGCGGCCGGGGCGGCGCCGTGCACCTTCGAGTCGGCGATGGCACGGCCGCGCGCGACGGCGGCGTCCCAGCCCTCGCCGCGGTCGATCTCGGGCCGGACCACCTCGACCGAGCCGTTCAGGACGGAGGCCGTCCAGATCAGCGACTGCTCAAGGAAGTCGGCGCCCTCGAAGATCGCGTCGGCGATGCCCAGCTCGAAGACCTGCTTGCCCTTGAGCTGACGGTTCTGGTTGAGCGAGTTCTCGATGATGACCGAGACCGCGCGGTCCGCGCCGATCAGGTTCGGCAGCAGCGCGCAGCCGCCCCAGCCGGGCACCAGGCCGAGGAAGACCTCGGGCAGCGAGAAGGCGGGCAGCGCCTTGGAGACGGTGCGGTAGGAGCAGTGCAGACCGACCTCGACGCCACCGCCCATCGCGGCGCCGTTGTAGTACGCGAAGGTCGGCACGGCGAGCCCGGAGAGCCGCTTGAAGACCTCGTGGCCGCCCTTGCCGATGGCGAGCGCGTCCTCGTGGCGCTTGAGCAGCTCCACGCCCTTGAGGTCGGCGCCGACGGCGAAGATGAACGGCTTGCCGGTGATGCCGACGCCGACGATGGAGCCCTCGGCGGCCTCCTTCTCGACCTGGTCGATCGCCGTGTTCAGATTGGCGAGGGACTGCGGCCCGAAGGTGGTCGGCTTGGTGTGGTCGAAGCCGTTGTCCAGCGTGATGAGCGCGAAGCGCCCGGCGCCCTGGGGCAGGTCGAGGTGGCGTACGTGCGCCTGCGTGACGACCTCGTCCGGGAACAGCTCGGCCGCACCCTTCAGGAGCTCAGTGGTCGTGGTGCTCACTTGTCGCCTCCGGCGTCCTTGTGGTTCGGGTTCTCCCAGATGACCGTCGCGCCCATGCCGAAGCCGACGCACATGGTCGTGAGGCCGTAGCGCACCTCGGGCTGCTCCTCGAACTGCCGCGCCAGCTGCGTCATCAGGCGTACGCCGGAGGAGGCGAGCGGGTGGCCGAAGGCGATGGCGCCGCCGTACTGGTTGACGCGCGCGTCGTCGTCCGCGATGCCGTAGTGCTCCAGGAAGGCGAGCACCTGCACGGCGAAGGCCTCGTTGATCTCGAAGAGGCCGATGTCGGAGATGGACAGGCCCGCCTTGGCGAGGGCCTTCTCCGTGGCCGGGATCGGGCCGTAGCCCATGACCTCCGGCTCGACGCCCGCGAAGGCGTACGAGACGAGGCGCATCTTGACCGGCAGGCCGTTCTCCCGCGCGAACTCCTCGGAGGCGATGAGGGAGGCGGTGGCGCCGTCGTTGAGACCGGCGGCGTTACCGGCCGTGACACGGCCGTGCGTACGGAACGGCGTCTTGAGCCCCGCGAGGTTCTCCAGGGTGGTCCCCGGGCGCATCGGCTCGTCGGCGGTGGCGAGGCCCCAGCCGGTCTCACCGGCCTCCGCGTTCGTCCGGCGTACGGAGATCGGCACCAGGTCGGCCTGGATCTTGCCGTCGGCGTAGGCCTTGGCGGCCTTCTCCTGCGAGCGCACGGCGTACTCGTCGGCGCGCAGCTTGGTGATGCTCGGGTAGCGGTCGTGCAGGTTCTCGGCGGTCATGCCCATGAACAGCGCGGACTCGTCCACGAGCTTCTCGCTCACGAACCGCGGGTTGGGGTCGACGCCCTCGCCCATGGGGTGGCGGCCCATGTGCTCGACACCACCGGCGACGGCGATGTCGTACGCGCCGAACGCCACGCTGCCGGCGACCGAGGTCACCGCGGTCAGGGCGCCCGCGCACATGCGGTCGATGGAGTAGCCGGGCACGGACTGCGGCAGCCCGGCGAGGATGCCGGCGGTGCGGCCGATCGTCAGGCCCTGGTCGCCGATCTGCGTGGTCGCGGCGATGGCGACCTCGTCGATCTTGGCGGGGTCGAGGTCCGGGTTGCGGCGCAGCAGCTCCCGGATGGCCTTCACGACGAGGTCATCGGCACGGGTCTCGTGGTAGATGCCCTTCGGGCCCGCCTTGCCGAACGGGGTGCGGACGCCATCCACGAAGACGACGTCCCTGACGGTACGAGGCACGATGGCTCTCCTCCAGGGTGCGGTTGCGCCACACCTGCGGCGCGCTTCCTTCTCCCCACCCTACTTGCCGGTAACTATGCGGCCAAGGGAGGCCTCGGGGAGGCGAACGTCACACTTGCCCCGCCGCTCGGCGCGGGGTGGCTCCCGGGGCTCCCGGGGCGGGCCCCACGCTGTCGGGCGGGTCGCCCTGGGCGGCTGCCTGTGCCTGTGCCCGTGCCGGGGCCGACGCGGTCGATGGGCTCCCTCGCGTGGTGGCCCCGCGCGCCCTCCCAGAACGGGGGGTGCCGTTGGCGCGGGGGTGCGAGGCTCCCTCGCGTGGCGCCCTATTCCGCCCGCTTCGCGGCGGATGCTTCCCCACCCACCCACCCGTTCACCCCGAACCGGGGGGTGCCGTTGGGGCGGAGGGTGCGAGGCTCCCTCGCGTGGCGCCCTGTCCCGCCGCTCCGCGCCGGATGCTTCCCCACCCACCCGCCCGTTCGCCCTGCACCGGGGGGTGCCGTTGGGGCGGGGGTGCGAGGCTCTCTCGCGTGGCGCCCTATTCCGCCCGCTTCGCGGCGGATGCTTCCCCACCCACCCACCCACCCGTTCGCCCCGGACCGGGGGGTGCCGTAGGGGCGGGGGTGCGAGGCTCCCTCGCGTGGCGCCCTGTCCCGCCCGCTCCGCGCCGGATGCTTCCCCACCCACCCACCCGTTCGCCCCGAACCGGGGGGTGCCGTAGGGGCGGGGCCCTACGGCACTTGGTAGTGCCGGGTGAACGGGCGGGTGGGTGGGAGCGATCCGCCGCGAAGCGGCGGGACAGGGCCCACGGACGACGGGCAGGTTCACCATCCTGGCGATCCGCAGCCGAAGCGGGCGGAGCATGGGCCAGGGGCGACGGGCAGGTTCACCGCCGCGGGGATCCGCAGCCGAAGCGGGCGGGACAGGGCCTAGGGACGACGGGCGGGTTCACCGCCCCGGCAGTCCGCCGCCGGAGCGGGCGGGGCGGAGGCCAGGGACGACGGGCGGGTTCACCGCCCCGGCAGTCCGCCGCCGGAGCGGGCGGGGCAGAGGCCAGGGACGACGGGCAGGCTCACCATCCCGGCGATCCGCCGCGGCGCGGGCGAACCGGGCCCCGCCGACCCGGCCCCGCGAGGCAAGCCGAGCCCCGCCCGAGCCCCGCTCAGGAAAGCGCCGCCACCAAGGGCGACGTCACCTGGGAGATCTGCCAGTGCCGCGCCCCGTGCGCGGCCAGCGCCGACGCCACCGAGTCGGCGTCCACCTGAGCCGGAGGCTCCCAGCAGACCCGCCGGACCGTGTCCGGAGTGATCAGATTCTCCTGCGGCATGTTGAGGCCCTCGGCGAGCGAGGAGATCGCCGCCCGCGCCGCGGAGAGCCGCGCCGCGGCGGCGGGATCCCGGTCCGCCCAGGACCGCGGCGGCGGAGGCCCGCTCACCGTCTGCCCGGGCTGCGGAAGCTCCGCGTCCGGCAGCGCCTTGGCGCGGTCCACCGCGGCCTGCCACTGCTCCAGCTGACGCCGCCCCATGCGGTGCCCGAACCCGGGCAGCGCGGCGAGCGCGTGCGCGTTCGCCGGCAGGGCGAGCGCCGCCTCCACGATCGCCCCGTCACTGAGCACCTTGCCCGGCGACACGTCACGCCGCTGCGCGATCCGGTCCCGCGCGGTCCACAGCTCCCGCACGACCGCCATCTGCCGGCGCCGCCGCACCTTGTGCATGCCGGACGTCCGGCGCCAGGGGTCCTTGCGGGGCGGCGCGGGCGGCGCGGAGGCGATGGCGTCGAACTCCTCGTGGGCCCACTCCAGCTTGCCCTGCCGGTCCAGCTCCTTCTCCAGGGCGTCCCGCAGGTCGACGAGCAGCTCGACGTCGAGCGCCGCGTACCGCAGCCAGGGCTCGGGCAGCGGCCGGGTCGACCAGTCGACGGCGGAGTGCCCCTTCTCCAGTACGTAGCCGAGTACGCCCTCGACCATCGCGCCGAGCCCCACCCGGGGGAACCCGGCGAGCCGCCCCGCCAGCTCCGTGTCGAAGATCCGCGACGGAACCATGCCTATCTCCCGCAGGCACGGCAGGTCCTGGGTGGCGGCGTGCAGCACCCACTCGGTGTCGCCGATGGCCTCGCCGAGGCCCGAGAGGTCGGGGCAGGCGACGGGGTCGATGAGCGCGGAGCCCGCGCCCTCGCGGCGGAGCTGGACGAGATAGGCGCGCTGGCCGTACCGGTAGCCGGACGCGCGTTCGGCGTCGACGGCGACGGGGCCGGTGCCACGGGCATAGGCGGCGATCACCGCGGCGAGGGATTCCTCGTCGGCGATGACCGGAGGAATGCCGTCACGCGGCTCGAGCAAAGGGGTCGGCAGCCCTTCGGAAGCGAGGCCGTCGTCCGGAGGGGCGCCTCCGGTGGTTCGCAGTGAGCTGTCTGCTGCGGTCTCTTGGGCGTCGGTCACCTGTCAAGGGTATCTGTGTATGCACGGCGCCCGTCGACGGAACGTTCCGTCGACGGGCGCGGGAGGGTTGTAAATCAGTCAGTGGATGATTCCGGTGCGCAGCGCGACCGCCACCATCCCTGCCCGGTCGCCCGTGCCGAGCTTGCGCGCGATCCGGGCGAGGTGGCTCTTCACGGTGAGGGCCGACAGGCCCATGGAGACGCCGATGGCCTTGTTCGACTGGCCTTCGGCGACGAGCCGGAGCACCTCGACCTCACGTCCGGACAGCTCGCGGTAGCCGCCGGGGTGGCTCGGGGTGCCCGGAGGGCGGCGGTGCATTCGGGCGGCGGCCGAGCCGATGGGAGCGGCGCCGGGGCGGGTGGGGAGTCCGACGTTCGTACGGGTGCCGGTGACGACGTAGCCCTTGACGCCGCCCGCGAGGGCGTTGCGCACGGCACCGATGTCGTCGGCGGCGGAGAGGGCGAGGCCGTTGGGCCAGCCCGCGGCACGGGTCTCGGAGAGGAGCGTCAGGCCGGAGCCGTCGGGGAGGTGGACGTCTGCGACGCAGATGTCCCGGGGGTTGCCGATGCGGGGACGAGCCTCCGCGATCGACGAGGCCTCGATGACGTCGCGTACACCGAGCGCCCACAGATGGCGGGTGACGGTGGAACGGACGCGGGGGTCGGCCACGACGACCATGGCGGTCGGCTTGTTCGGGCGGTAGGCGACCAGGCTTGCAGGCTGCTCGAGGAGAACGGACACCAGGCCTCCTGGGGGGAGCGGGGGGAGGGGGGACGGGACCGGCTCGGGGATGAAGCCGGGACGAACCATGCTTTTCAAGGTCACAAACCTCTTCGGCAGCAAACCCGCCAGCCTTTAGGAATGATCACGATTTGATGAGTGTCAATCGGGACAATTAGGACACGTACTCGACCACCCGAAGACCATTCCGAACCCTCACCCTCCCGAGGGACAGCAAAAGCGCCAACGAAAGAGCCCCGCGGCACGAGGCCACGGGGCGAGCAAGGTTCCTACGACCGCCAGGACGGCTCCTGCGGCCATCGAGACGGTTCCCGCGACCCTCAGGGAGAAAGCGGCCCCCGCCGCTGCGGCAGCGACACCACCGACCCGTCCCCGGAGCCGGGCCCTACCGGCGGCAGCCCCGCGACCTGGCAGAGCAGCTCGCACCACGCCGCCAGATGCGCCCCCGTGTCCGGCACCCCGCCGCTCCCCTCGCGAGGCGTCCAGGACGCCCGGATCTCGATCTGCGAGGCGGGCGGACGCTCCGAGAGCCCCCCGAAGTAGTACGAGCCCGCGCGGGTCACCGTGCCGCTCGCCTCCCCGACCGAGAGCCCGCGCGAGCGCAGCGCCCCGGTCAGCCACGACCAGCAGACCTCCGGCAGCAGCGGATCCGCCGCCATCTCCGGCTCCAGCTCCGCCCGCACCAGCGTCACGAGCCGGAACGTGCCCTGCCAGGCATCGTGCCCCGCCGGATCGTGGAGCAGCACGAGCCGCCCGTCCGCGAGGTCCTCCTCGCCGTCCACGACCGCCGCCTCCAGCGCGTACGCGTACGGCGCGAGCCGCTGCGGCGGCCGCGTCGGATCGATCTCGATCTCCGGCCGCAGCCGTGCCTCCCGCAGCGCCTCGACCGCCGCGCGGAAGGGCGGCGGAGCCGCATCCGCCACTTTCCCCTCCGAACCGTCCATCTCTCCAGCGCCGTCCGACCGTTGTCCCTGAGCCGCAGCCATGCGGGGAAGGTTAAGGGGAACGGCGCCTTCGCGCAGGGAGAGACACCCGTGAGGGGGTCGCCGGTCAACGTGCGAGACTTTCCGCGTGAGTGCCAACAACAGCCAGAGCCCGACGGGCCGGCAGAACGCAGCGACGTACGACTCCCCCTTCATGAAGGCGTGCAGGCGCGAGGCCGTGCCGCACACGCCGGTCTGGTTCATGCGGCAGGCGGGGCGCTCACTGCCCGAGTACCGCAAGGTCCGCGAGGGCACCGCCATGCTGGAGTCCTGCATGCGGCCCGACCTCGTCACCGAGATCACGCTGCAGCCGGTGCGCCGCCACCACGTGGACGCGGCGGTCTACTTCAGCGACATCGTCGTACCGCTGAAGGCGATCGGCGTCGACCTCGACATCAAGCCCGGCATCGGACCGGTCGTCGAGAACCCCATCCGCTCGCGCGCCGACCTCGCGCAGCTGCGCGACCTCACCCCGGACGACGTCCACTACGTCACCGAGGCGATCGGGATGCTCACGGGTGAGCTGGGCTCCACCCCGCTCATCGGGTTCGCCGGGGCGCCGTTCACCCTCGCGAGCTACCTCGTCGAGGGCGGCCCGAGCCGCAACCACGAGCACACCAAGGCGCTGATGTACGGCGACCCGCAGCTCTGGGCGGACCTGCTCGACCGGCTCGCGGAGATCACCAGCGCCTTCCTGAAGGTGCAGATCGAGGCGGGCGCCAGCGCCGTGCAGCTCTTCGACTCGTGGGTGGGCGCGCTGTCGCCCGCCGACTACCGCCGCTCGGTGATGCCCGCGTCGGCGAAGGTGTTCGACGCGGTCGCCTCGTACGGCGTGCCCCGGATCCACTTCGGCGTCGGCACGGGCGAGCTGCTCGGGCTGATGGGCGGGGCGGGCGCCGATGTCGTGGGCGTCGACTGGCGGGTGCCGATGGACGAGGCCGCGCGCCGCGTCGGCCCCGGCAAGGCGCTCCAGGGCAACCTCGACCCGGCCGTCCTCTTCTCCACGCGCGAGGCCGTCGAGACGAAGACCGACGAGGTGCTCGCCGCCGCGAAGGACCTGGAGGGCCACATCTTCAACCTCGGCCACGGCGTCCTGCCGACCACCGACCCCGAGGCGCTGACCCGGCTCGTGGAGTACGTCCACACGCGTACGGCTGTCTGAGAAATCCCGGCTGTCCATGGTGTGACGGCTGTCTGAAGAATGTCCGAAAAGGGTCCCTCTCCGGCCGGACGGGGACCCTTTTCACGGTTCGCTCGTCATACCGGGCGTACCTTTTTGGCCGCTGGGCCGCCCCACGGGCACGTCCACGCGCGGCGGCTGCGTCCATGGATTGGGCCCCGCCCCCGGCACCGCGCAGTGCACCCCGGCGCCGCGCAGCGCGGCGGTGCGCTCCGCCAGCCCGGTCAGCGCGGGCGGCACGCCGTACACGAGGTGGCAGAAGTGCTCGGGGGAGTGCCGGGCCGTCCAGGGCGGGGCGGTGAACGCGCGCAGATACGTCGACCAGTGCCCCTCGAACGTGACGATCAGGTCGGCGAGGCGGGCGTACCCGGGCGCGGGGTGCACGCCCGGGTTGAGCACCACCGTCCGCGCGCCCCGCTCCCGCGCCGCGCGGACCAGGCGCCGGCAGTGCCGCAGCTCGCGGCGGCCGGGGGAGACCTGGTCGAGGAAGCAGCCGTCCACCTCGTACCAGGAGCGGTGCCGGTCCACGTCGTCGGCGACCGCCTTCGGTGACCGCCGCCCGTACGCCGTGTCGACGTACCCGAGGACCCGGACCCCCGCCTCCCGCAGCGCTCGCGCGGCGTCGGCGAAGGCCGGGTCGGGGGCCGCGCCCGGACCGTCGGCGGCGTTGAGGACGACGCCGTACAGCCGGGGCGCGGCCGCCACGAGCGCCCGCCAGGCTGCGGGGTCCGCGGCCGGGTGGACGTAGAGCGGGACCAGCAGGGTCATCGGGGGTCCCCGGTGACCGGCGCGAGGTGCGGCGCGCCGTCCGCGGCCCAGAGCGCGGCGAGGGACTCGCGCAGCGTGAACCGCGGCTGCCAGCCCAGCTCCCACTCCGCGGCGGTGACATCGGAGCACTGCCAGGGCACCGCCGTCGAACGGCCCACCGCGCCGAGCGTCTCCTCCACGTCCCCGGTGAAGCCCGCGGCGGCGGCCAGGCCGTGTGCCAGGTCGCGCACCGGGGCGGCCCGGCCGCTGCCGATGTTGAGCAGCCGCGGCAGCCGCCCGGGCAGGGCGAGCGCGAGCGCCACGGCCTGCGCCACATCGCGTACGTCGACGAAGTCCCGGTGCGCCGAGAGGTCACCGACGCGCACCGCGCCGTGCGGGGTCCGCACCAGCGCGCGGCTCAGCTCGGCGGTGAGGCGGCCGGGGAGACCGGCCGGGGGAGCGCCGGGGCCCACCGGGTTGGTGACCCGCAACACCAGGGCGTCGAGCCGCGTCTCCAGGACGGCGAGGGTCCCGGCCAGCTTCGTGGCGCCGTAAGGGGTGACGGGGCGTGCGGGGGCGTCCTCGGCGGTCCGCTCGCCGACCGCGCCGGGCCCGTACTCGGCCGCCGAGCCGAGGTGCACCAGGCGCGCGGTGGGCACCGCGGCCCGCATCGCCTCACAGAGGGCCGCGGGGCCGCGGGAGTTGACCTCGGCGAGGGTGAGCGTGCTGCCGCCGACCGCGCCCGCGCAGTTGACCACGGCGTCCGGCGCGGCCCGGCCGAGCTGTTCGGCGAGCGCCTCGGGCGTGCTGGTGGCGAGGTCGATCCGGTGGTCGTCGACGGGGGCGCGGCCGCCGCGGAGCAGCCGCACGCCCGGCAGGGCGCGCAGCCGCTCGGCGATGTGCCCGCCCAGATATCCGGTGGAGCCCAGGACGAGTATGCGCACGGTCTCGTCACGCTCCCTTGAGGAGGAGGGAGCGGTGGGTGGTGAACTCCGCGTTGGCCCTGTCGTAGTCGTCGGGGCGGCCGATGTCGAGCCAGTATCCGTCGAACTCGTAGGCGTGCGGGGGCGTTTGGGCCTTCAGCAGGTCGAGGACCAGCTCGTCGAAGCCGAGCGGGAGCCCCGGGGTGTAGGGGGCGAGCGTGTCGCGCGAGACGCCGTACACACCCATGGAGACGCGGTAGTCGATGCTCGGCTTCTCCGTGAAGGCGACCACGCGCTCCGATTCGGTGGTGAGCACGCCGAAGTCGATGCGCACCTCGCGGGCGTACGTCGCTATGGTCAGCGGCGCTCCCGAAGAGCGGTGGTTGTTCAGTACGTCCGCGTAGTCGAGGTCGGTGAGGATGTCGCCGTTCATCACGAGGAAGTGCTCGGGCAGCCGGTCCATCATGGTCAGGAGCGGGCCCATGGTGCCGAGCGGGCTGTCCTCGGTGGAGTAGCCGACGCGCAGGCCCCATCGGGAGCCGTTGCCGACGTAGGCGCGGATGATGTGGCCGAGGTGGCCGATGGCGATGGTGCAGCTGGAGAATCCGGCGGACGCCAGCTGGCGCAGCACGATCTCCAGGATGGCGTGCTGGTCGCCGATGGGGACGAGCGGCTTGGGCAGCGCGGTGGTGTACGGCCGGAGCCGGACGCCCTTGCCGCCGGCGAGGATGACAGCGTGCATGGTCGTTCTCCCTTGCGCAGTGGGTGAGTTGAGCCGTGGTGGGGCGGTGTCGGTCGCGCGGGGCGTCAGATGTTGTAGATGTCGGTCTTGTAGCGGGCCAGGTTGGCCGGGTCGCGGAAGAACTCGACGGTGCGGGCCAGGCCCTGCTCCAGGTCGTGGGCGGGGGCCCAGCCGGTCGCCGCCCGCAGCCGTGTCGCGTCGGCGACCAGGCGCATCACCTCGGAGGCGGCGGGGCGGATGCGCTGTTCGTCCTCGCGGACGTCGAGGTCGGCGGACATCACCTTGCCGATGAGCCGCACCAGGTCGCCCACGGAGATCTCGCCGCCGGTGCCTGCGTTGAACGTGCGGCCCACGACCGCTTCGGCGGGGGCGGTGCCGACGGCGAGGAAGGCCTGCGCGGTGTCGGCGACGTAGGTGAAGTCGCGGGTGGGGCGGAGGTCGCCGAGTGTGATCTCCCGGGAGCCCGCGGACACTTGGCCGATGACGGTCGGGATGACGGCCCGCATCGACTGGCGCGGCCCGAAGGTGTTGAAGGGGCGCAGGGTCACCACGGGCGTCTGGAAGCTGGCGTGGTAGCTGTCGGCGAGCCGGTCGCCGCCTGCCTTCGAAGCGGCGTACGGGGACTGGGTGTTGATGGGGTGGTCCTCGGTGATCGGCACGGTCCGGGCGGTGCCGTACGTCTCGCTGGTGGAGGTGTGCACCAGGCGGGGGATCTCCAGGTGGCGTACGGCTTCGAGGACGTTGAGCGTGCCGGTGACGTTGGTGTCCACATAGCTGTGGGGTGCCTGGTAGGAGTACGGGATCGCGATCAGGGCGGCCAGGTGGTAGACGGTGTCGGCGCCGGCGACGAGGCCGTTGACCGAGCCGGGGTCGCGTACGTCGCCCAGCACGATCTCGACCTCGGCGAGCACGTCGGGCGCCAGGGTCTCCAGCCAGCCGTAGGAGGAGAAGGAGTTGTACTGCGCCATCGCCCGGACCCGGTGGCCGGAGGCGACCAGGGCCTCGGTGAGGTGCGAGCCGATGAAGCCCTCGGCTCCGGTGACGGCGACGAGAGGTGCGGATGCCATGGGGACTCCTGGTGAAGGGGACGGTGAGGGTGTGCGGCGTGCCGTGCGGTGTCTTGCTGTGGGGCGTGGGGTGTGGGGCGTAGGGATCGAGCGGTGGGGCTTGTGTGTGGGGGGGCGTGGTGCGCGGGCCGCTCAGGCGTGTGCCGTCGGCCTGCCCAGGTGGTGCAGGGCGACGGCGAGCAGCGCGAGGGCCGCGGCCGTGCAGCCGATGAGCTGTGCGGTGGGGGCGGTCAGGGCGCCGGTGCGGGGGAGCGCCGCGACGGCGGCCGCGGCGGCCAGACAGGGCACGGCCGACGGCCACGCCGTGCCGAACGCCTGGAGGAGCAGGGCGAGCCACAGCACGGCGCCCAGGAGCAGCAGCGGGACCGGGCGCGCCCCGACCAGGACGGCGCCCAGGGCGAGCGGGGCGAGATAGGCCGCCCCGCACACGGCCAGCGCGCGTGCGGCGCGGAGCCAAAAGCCCCGGGCGGTGGCCGAGGCGTGCAGGGCGGTCACGGCGAGCCCGCGGTAGCGGTGCAGCAGCCACTCGGCGGGCCCCATGCTCAGCGTCAGCACGATGACGGAGTACGGCTCCTGGGACCCCGCCACCGCGGTGAGCACGCCCGCCGCCAGGCCGAACAGGCCGTACGGCACCGACTGCGCCAGGCGTGGCGCGGGTCCCGGCGCCGGGGCCTCCCGCAGCGCCGAGCGCAGCGCGTACCCGGCCGCCGCCGCCGCCCACACCACGGTGAGCAGCGGCAGTCCGGTCCGCAGCGGGCCCGGCGGCTGCCACCACGGCAGCGCGGCGGCACCCGCGGCGACGGGAAGCAGCGCGGCGGCGAGGGCCTTCTCGCGGCCGAGGACCAGCAGCACTCCGGCGGCCGCCAGATAGCAGGACTGCCCCACGGCGAACAGCGCGGCGGCCCCGGGCCCCGCGACCAGCAGCCCCGTACCGGAAGCGGCCGCGACCCCGAGCGGCGCGCCGGCCAGCAAAGCGCGCCCCGCTCCGTGGCGCCCGGCGGCGAGCCGTACGTACGCCCGATGGCTCAGCGCCTGGGACCAGGCCCAGGACACCAGGGCGGCGGCGATCAGTCCGTGCAGTCCCGCGGTCGACGCCCAGACGCCCTCCGCGAGCAGATACGCCGTGCCGGGGAGCGCGAAGAGGAGGCCGCGCAGAGCGCAGCGCAGATGGTCGGGCCGCCAGGGGTCGGGCGGCGGCGGTGGCTTCCGGTGGCTGCGCGGCACCCGCCGGAAGACGGCGTCGGCCAGCGAGAAGAGATCAGGTTGCCCGTATGTCTCCTGGATCCGGTCGCCCGTCAGGCCCTGCGACTCCAGGAGCGCGGCGACCTCGTAGGGGTGTACGGCAGCCCCTGCCTCCTCGGCGAGTTCGGCCGCGAGGCGGTCCACGGGGTCGTCGGCGCGGGCGGGCCGCAGCGTGCCCCGGGAGCGCGGGCCGGCGTGTCCGGGGGCGTCCGTGGCCGTGCGGGGCGGGCGGGCCAGGCGCAGGGTGAGGGTGTCGTCGGGGTAACCCTCGCGGTGGTCTTCACGGCGGCCGTCGCGAGGGCGGGGGCGCAGGGGGAGGGGGCCGCTCATCCGGCCACCTCGGCGGGTACCTGATGGAACGTCAACTCGGGTGCGTACGGGTTGCTTTGTGCGCCCATCAGCTCCGCGTATATCGAGCGGAAGGCGTCCACCGTCTGGCGGAGCGTGAACTGTTCGATCACCCGCAGCCGGGCCGCCTCGCCCATCGCCGCCCTGCGGGGAGGGTCGCGGAGCAGTTCGAGCGCCGCCCGCGCCATGGCTTCCGGCGCGCGCGGCGGCACCACGAGGCCGGTCGGGCCGACCGCCTCCCGCACTCCGCCGACGTCCGTGGAGACCGTGGCCCGGCCGCACGACATCGCCTCGATCAGCGTGAACGGGAAGCCCTCGCTGATGCTGGAGAGCATGACGACGCTGCCCGCCGCGTAGGCGTCCTTGATGTGCTCGACACGGCCCTCGAAGACGACCGCGTCACCGTGCCCGAGCTGGGCGGCGAGCGCCTCGCACCGCTCGCGGTAGGCCTCGCCGCCGCGCGGTGTGCCGCCGAACAGGCGCAGTCTCGCCTCCGGTAACTCCTGTCTGACCTGGGCGAAGGCGCGGATCAGCGTCTCCAGGTCCTTGATCGGGTCGACCCTGCCCGCCCAGCTCAGGGTGGGGCTCCGCGGCTCGGGGCCCGCGGGCGGGAACGCCTCGGGGTCCACGCCGTTGTAGACGGTCCGGATGAGGGAGGGGTCGGCGCCGCCGCGCTCCTCCCAGAGGCGGTTGTAGCGGTTGCCCGGGGTGATCAGGGCGGCCTTGCGGTACGTCTCCTCGGCGAGCAGTCGGAAGAAACCCAGCAGGAGGGCCTTCACCGGCCAGCTGTACGGGCCGGTGCGGTAGCCCAGGTAGCGCTCGCGCAAGTACACGCCGTGTTCGGTCAGGAGCAGGGGCACGCCGTGGAGTTGATGGGCGATCAGACCAGGTAGCGCCGCGATGCCGCCGCTGACCGCGTGTGCCACCCCGTGCTCGGGAGGGCGGGCGGCGAGCGGGCGCAGGGCGTGTTCGAGCAGGCTTGTGGCGGTGACGGCGTCGTGCAGCGTGGGCCGCGCCTCGGCGACCGCGAGCCCCGGGGCGTTCCATACGGACGCCAGGAGCCGCACCGCGCGGTCGGAGCGCAGGGCCGGGGTGAGGGCGCCGTCGCGGGCGTGCCGGGCGAGGTCGTGCAGGGCCGGTGCGAAGCCTTCCTCGGCGGCGGGGTCGAGGAGTGCGGTGAGGAACCGCTCGTAGGAGGCGAGGAGTTGGCGTGCGCGGCGGCCGCGCGGGGCGTGGCCCGGCGGGGTCGGCCCCCACATGGGCAGGCAGACGGGCGCCTCGACGTGGGGCGGCAGCTCCCAGGCGAGGGCTTCGCGGCCGGTGCCGGTGACGGCGAGGACACCGAAGTCGACGTCGGGCATGCCGCGCACGAGCTGGTCGCACCAGACGCTCACGCCGCCGTGGCTGTGCGGATAGGTGCCTTCTGTCAGCAGGGTGACGCGGGGGCGGCGGGACGGGGGTGCCGGTGCCGGCACGGGTCTCGGTATCGGCGAGGAGGAATCGGGCATGGCGGGGCTCCGCGGGTGAGTCGTCGAGCGGGCGGGGCGTGGGGAGTGCGGGTGCCGCTGTCGGCGGGGGTGCCTCGCGCGCGGTGGGGCGGGGCCCCGGGCGGACGTGCCGCCGTGTCCCCTCGCGTCGCGTTCGCGGTGTTACGTCGTCGGGGGTTCGGGGGTCGCGCCGGACGTGCCCGGCTTCACGTACCGCTTCACGCCTGGCGGTACCGGCAGCTTCTTGTACGCCTTCGGAAGCTCGGCCCGGGCGGGGGCCTTCGCCGCTGCCGTCGGTGCCGTGGGCAGTTTGAGCGTGACCCGGTCCTGGAGGAGTGCCGGAGAGACCCAGCCGGAGGTCCTGCCCGCGTACGCCGTGCCGAACGGGTCGGTGCCGAGCAGGTGCTGGCGCACCGTGCCGGTGGGCATCGTGGCCCGGGCGGCCACGCCGGCGGGGGCCTGGACCGTCACGGTGTCGCCGATCCGGTAGGCGGTGACGCGGCCCGCCTTGACCGCCGTGTCCCAGGCCGCGCGGGAGCGCAGCTCGCCGCCGATGTCGGCCATCCGCAGGTTGACCACAGGGGCGTTGGACGCGAACAGGGCTTCGTAGGAGTCGAGTACGCGGTTCAGGACCGGGTACGCGATGCGGTCCTCGGCGAGGTTGGACTGGTGGATGAAGTGCGGGCGGGGATCGTTCGCCAGGACGTGTCCGAGCGCGATCGTCGACTCCACCGGCACGATGTGGTCCTGGTAGCCGGTGGTGAGGTCGAGGGGCGCGTCTAGGCAGGTCGCGACGGGGGAGTTCTCGCAGACGCCGCTGCCGCCGTCGGCGGCGCGGGTGTAGATCCAGTTGTACTCGTCGACCTGTTCCTCGGCCCGGCCCGCGTTGTAGAAGACGTTCATCGGGAAGCGCGGCACGGTCAGCGCGGGGCCGACCTGGCGCTGGGCCCTGTCCCGGGAGTTGTCCGAGCCGAGCCACGTCACGCCATTGTCCCGCAGGGCGCCGGGCAGGTTCGGGTTGTCGTCGGGCTGTTGCGGCAGGACCTTCAGGCCGGAGTGCTCACCGGTCACCAACTCGCTGTTGGTGAGCGGCAGTCCGGCCCGCTGGCCCCAGGCGCGGTTGTCGGAGATCTGCTGGGAGATGTCGGCGCGCGAGACGTAGCGCGTGCTGCCGTCCGCGTTCTGCGCGCACTTCCACGGGACCGCGCTGACGTCCTGGACGCAGCCGAGGAAGGGGTGGTTGTAGGTGTGGTTGATCCAGCGGTGGTCGGCGCGGTCGGCGATGAGCCGGTCGGCGAGGGGGTCCGCGCCGCCGTTCTCCTCGCGGTACAGCTCGCTGCCGCCGCCGTTGAAGGCCATGTCGAGCGGGAACTTCCGGCCCTTGGACCACTCGGTGGCGTGGGCCGCGTCGTCCGGCGTCATCCGGATCGGGTCGGGCGTGCCCTCGCCCGGCGGGCAGTCGACGTCGCCCGGCGTGCAGTTCAGCTCGGTGTCCCAGCGGTCGTCGGCGCCGAACACGTCGTCGACGTGCACGGCGAAGTAGTTGCGGGACGCGCCCAGGTGGACGCCCTGCGTCAGCCAGTCCACGATGCCCCGGGCGAGCAGGCGGAACTGCCGCTGGTGTTCGTTGTAGACGAAGGTCACCACCAGCTCGCGCCGCCCGTCGTGGCGGTACTCGCCCACGAGCGAACCGCGGCCCTGGCCGCCCGGGATCGGCGCGTCCACGTAACTGGTGAAGTCCGCGCCGGGCGCGGGCTCGGCCAGGAAGCCGTAACTCTCGCCCACTGACGGCGAGTTGTCTTCGAAGGGAACCTGGTCCGCCAGATATCCGAAGGGGCCGCTCTTGCCCGCCGCCGTCACCTGGGCCCGTACGCCGTCGAGCGACCCGCTGAACTCCGGTGTCTTCAGGCCCGCTTCGGGACGGGCGTAGGTGTACGCGTCCACCTGGGGGATCGCGTACGTCTGCTCGTACGACGCCAGGGCGGCCAGCTCCGCCGAACCGGCCCCGAACGGGTTGTCGTTGGGCAGGACGACGGCCTGGAACTTGGCCCGCGCCCTGCCGTTCACGGTGTCCGCGAGAAACGCCTTGTCGATCACGGGGCGTCCGCTCCGGCGCAGGTCGACGGTGGTGTACGGCGTGCCCTGGCCGTCGAGTTCGGCGATGATCGCGGCGGTGGCGGGGCCTCCGTCGGTCACCACGAGGACGCGCAGGTCGATGCGGGGCTGCTCGGCGGCGAAGGCCGGAGCGCCGGGCAACGAGAGCGCGAGAAGCAGAGCGCCGGCTCCGAGAGCCGCCGCTCGCGCGGTGTGTCTCATGCGGTGTGTGGTCCCCTCCACGGTCGGGCCGAGGGGGTGTCTCCACCCACGGCCCGCCCCCCCAAACGGCGCCGCTCACACGTCGCCGTGTGTGTCGGTGCCGCTCTGACGCGTCACATAGTGCGGCCCACCTGGGGGGTCTGTGCCGATTCTGTGAAACCTGGCGGAAAAAAGACGGCACGCCCCCAGGGGCGCGTGAGGAGGGTCGCGGGAAGCGTGATGCGCCCCGGAAGCGGAACTTCCGGTGCGGCGTGGCCGCTCAGAGGGGTCGCCGTCCTCGCGCCGCGTATGCGTGGCGCCTACATGCGCCCGCCGTGGGCGGGCTCCCACGGCGGGCGAATCACCAGTGGTCCAGACCACTTGGAATCAGCCAAGAACGGGCGATCATGGAGCGGTCGCCATTTCCCGGAAAGCGCGTACTGACCTGCGCGGCAGGCGTGCGCAGCCGCCCGGGAGGGGGGCGCAAACAGGGCGCGTCGGGGGCGCGCGGGGGGCGCCCCCGCTTTATTCCCGGGTTTCTGCAACTGCGTATGGGTTGCAATAGTTTCAGCTAGGTCGCTTGCCCACGGTTCAGCCGGGTTGCCCGTCCACGGTTCAGCCGGGTTGCCCGTCCGCCGCCCGTACCGCCGCCACCGCCTTGCGCGCCGCCACCAGGATCGGGTCCCACACCGGGGAGAACGGCGGCGCGTATCCCAGGTCCAGTGCCGTCATCTGCTCCACCGTCATCCCCGCCGTCAGCGCGACCGCCGCCACGTCCACCCGCTTGCCCGCGCCCTCGCGCCCGACGATCTGGACGCCCAGGAGCTTGCCCGTGCGCCGCTCGGCCAGCATCTTCACCGTCATCAGGGCCGCGCCCGGGTAGTAACCGGCGCGGTTCGTCGACTCGATGGTCACCGCCACGTACCGCAGCCCTGCCGCCCGCGCGTCCTTCTCGCGCAGACCCGTCCGGGCGATCTCCAGGTCGCAGACCTTGCTGACGGCCGTGCCGACCACGCCGGGGAACGTCGCGTAACCCCCGCCCACGTTCGACCCGATGACCTGCCCGTGCTTGTTCGCGTGCGTGCCGAGCGCGATGTGCCGCTCGCGCCCCGACATCAGGTCGAGGACCTCCACGCAGTCGCCGCCCGCCCAGATGTCCTCGTGCCCGCGCACCCGCATCGCGAGGTCGGTCAGCAGGCCGCCGTGGTCCCCGAGCGGCAGCCCCGCCTCGCGCGCCAGCTCGGTCTCGGGGCGCACGCCGAGACCGAGGATCACCACGTCCGCCGGGTACTCGGCGTTCTCCGTGGCCACCGCCCTGACCCGCCCGTCGTCATCCGTGAGGATCTTGGTGACCTCGGCGTCGTTCACCATCTCGATGCCGAGGCCCGTCATCGCCTCGTGCACGAGCCGGCCCATGTCCGCGTCGAGCGTGGACATCGGCTCCTTGCCGCGGTTGACGACCGTCACGTCGTAGCCGCGCTGGATCATCGCCTCCGCCATCTCGACGCCGATGTAGCCCGCGCCGACGACCACGGCCCGGCGGCCCTCTGTGTGCTCCAGGGTGTCGATCAGGGCCTGGCCGTCGCCGAGGGTCTGCACGCCGTGCACGCCGGACGCGTCGATGCCGGGCAGCGACGGGCGCAGCGGCCGGGCACCGGTGGCGATGACGAGCTTGTCGTACGCGGTCCAGTACTCCTCGCCCGCTTCGAGGTCACGGGCGAGCACGCGGCGGCCCGGCACGTCGATGCGGCGCACCTCGGTGCGCATCCGCAGGTCGATCGCGCGCTCGCGGTGCTCCTCGGGCGTGCGGGCGACCAGCTCGTCCCGGCCGTCGACGGCACCGCCGACCCAGTAGGGGATGCCGCAGGCGGAGTACGAGGTGAAGTCGCCGCGTTCGAACGCGACGATCTCCAGTTCTTCCGGGCTCCTGAGCCTGCGTGCCTGGGACGCCGCCGACATGCCGGTGGCGTCGCCTCCGATGATGACCAGTCGCTCTTGTTTGGTGCTCATGCGGACACGCTACGGCGGCGCTGCGGGGTGCTGCGCTGGCTTGGGCGGGTGGCTATGTGGAGATCCGCGGGTTCGTGGGGGCTGGGCGCGCAGTTCCCCGCGCCCCTTACGGGGCGCCCCCCACGCGTCTCCCGCGCCCCTTACGGGGCGCCCCGCCCGTGGCGGGGGCGTACTACTCGTAGCCACAGCAGCAGGAGCAGTGCGGCAACCGCCGCGAACGGCAGGACGGCCGCCAGTGCGATCACGACCCAGCGCAGTCCGGTGACGAACACGTCCCAGCCGCCCCCGAGGGCGTCCCCGAAGGTCGGGTCCTCGTCCTCGGCCGGTGCCTGCTCCGGACGTTCGGTGAGCGACAGGGTGATCGTCGCCAGCGAGACGCGGTCCTTCAGCGAGGCCCGCTGCGCGAGCAGCGACTCCAGGTCGGCCTGACGGGTGCTCAACTCGCTCTCCAGGGTGACGACATCGCTCAGCTTCGTCGCCTTGTCCATCAGCTCCCGCACCCGCGCCACGCTCGCCCGCTGGGACTTGACGCGGCTCTCCACGTCGACGACCCGGTCGGTGACGTCCTGCGCCTTGGCCTCGCGGTCGAGCAGCTTGCCGGTGCCTTCGAGGGCGGTGAGGACGTCCTCGTACTTCTCCTGCGGAACGCGCAGCACCACGCGGGAGCGCTCGCGGCCCTCGTCGTCGCGCGACGTGTTCTCGTTCCCCACGATGCCGCCCGCGTCCTCGGCCGCCGCGCGGGCCTCCTCCAGCGCCTCGGGCACGTCCTCGACCCGCACGGTGATCGTCGCGGTGCGGATGACCTGGGAGCCGGTCAGCTTCGACGGCTTGCGCTTCCCGGACGCGCCGGACTGCGCGCCCGCCGCGTCCTCGGGCCCTTGCGGACCGGCGGCACGATCGGCCGCCGCCGCCCCCTTGGCGTCCCCGCCGCTGTCGCCGTCGCCGCTCGCGGTGCACCCCGTGAGCGCGAGCGCGACCGCCAGGAGCAAACCGAGGAGAGCCCGGACCATGAGCCTGCCTGACGTGTGCATCGATGTACCCCCGAGGGCCGTGGCCAGTGATGCTCCTACGACGCCGGGGAGGGGCCCCACGGTGGTTGCCGACCGGTTCCGATGCGGTCACGGTCGGGACTCGGCGGTCTGAGAGAGTGGAGGCATGCGCGAAACGGACACACGTACGGGCAGCGGCCGTCCCGGGACCCACGCCGTCGTCATCGGAGGCGGAATCGCCGGACTTGCTGCCGCGCACCGGCTCCTCGCCACCGATCCGCACACCCGCGTGACCGTCCTTGAGGCTTCCGGCCGGCTCGGCGGCAAGCTGCGCGCCGGTGAGATCGCCGGGGTCCGCGTCGACCTCGGCGCCGAGTCGATGCTCGCCCGCCGCCCCGAGGCCGTCGCCCTCGCCCGTGAGACGGGCCTCGCCGACCGGCTCCAGCCGCCCGCCACCGCGACCGCCGCGATCTGGACCCGGGGCGCTCTGCGCCCCATGCCCAAGGGGCACGTCATGGGCGTGCCCGGTGATGCCTCCGCGCTGGCCGGGGTCCTCTCCGACGAGGGTCTGCGCCGCATCGAGCGGGAGCGCGAGCTGCCGCCCACCGAGGTCGGTGACGACGTCGCCGTCGGCGAGTACGTCGCCGCGCGCCTGGGCCGCGAGGTCGTCGACCGCCTCGTGGAGCCGCTGCTCGGCGGGGTGTACGCGGGCGACGCGTACCGCATCTCGATGCGCTCGGCCGTTCCCCAGCTCTTCGAGGCCGCCCGCACGCACGCCTCCCTCACGGACGGCGTCCGCGACATCCAGGCGCGCGCCGCGCGGAACCAGCAGACCGGGCCGGTCTTCATGGGCATCGACGGCGGCATCGGCGCGCTGCCCCTCGCCGTCGCGGAGTCGGTACGCGCGCGTGGCGGCCGCATTCTGACCGACACGCCGGTCACGGAGCTGCGCCGCACCGGGGACGGCTGGCGCGTCGTCACCGGGAGCGAGGTCCACGAAGCGGACGCCGTCGTCCTCGCCCTGCCCGCGCCCGCCGCCGCGAAGCTCCTGGACGCCGAGTCGCCCGCCGCGGCCGCCGAGCTGCGCGGCGTCGAGTACGCCTCCATGGCGCTGATCACGCTCGCCTACCGGCGCGCCGAGACGGGCCTCCCCGGAGGCAGCGGTTTCCTCGTGCCGCCCGTCGACGGGCACACCATCAAGGCGTCCACCTTCGCGAGCAACAAGTGGGGCTGGATCGACCGGCAGGACCCGGACCTGCTTGTCCTGCGCACCTCCGTCGGGCGGTACGGCGACACGGCCGACCTCGACCGCGACGACGCCGACCTCGTCGGCCTCTCCCGCCGCGATCTGCGCGAGGCCACCGGGCTGACCGCCACCCCCGTCGCCGCCCGCGTCACCCGCTGGGACGAGGGCCTGCCGCAGTACCCGGTCGGCCACCACGCGCGCGTGGCCCGCGTCCGCGCGCATGTCGCCGCGCTGCCCGGCCTCGCGGTCTGCGGAGCGGCGTACGACGGCGTCGGCATCCCCGCGTGCGTCGCGAGCGCCAACGCCGCCGTCGACCGGCTGGCCGGGGACCTCATGGGTGTGGAGCAGCTCACCCGCGACCCGGTGCAGAGCCTGCACGGCGGCGGAGGAGAATAGCCCCATGAGTGACGACGCCCCCGCCAAGACCCCCAACGCCGGCAAGAAGGCCAAGGACCTCAACGAGGTCATCCGCTACACCCTGTGGTCGGTCTTCAAGCTGCGTGACGTGCTCCCCGAGGACCGCGCCGGTTACGCCGACGAGGTCCAGGAGCTGTTCGACCAGCTCGCCGCCAAGGACATCACGATCCGCGGCACCTACGACGTCTCCGGCCTGCGCGCCGACGCCGACGTCATGATCTGGTGGCACGCCGAGACCGCCGACGAGCTGCAGGAGGCCTACAACCTCTTCCGCCGCACCAAGCTGGGCCGCGCCCTGGAGCCGGTCTGGTCGAACATGGCGCTGCACCGCCCCGCCGAGTTCAACAAGTCGCACATCCCGGCCTTCCTCGCCGACGAGACGCCCCGCGACTACGTCTCCGTCTACCCCTTCGTGCGCTCCTACGACTGGTACCTGCTGCCCGACGAGGACCGCCGCCGCATGCTCGCCGACCACGGCAAGATGGCCCGCGGCTACCCCGACGTGCGCGCCAACACCGTCGCCTCGTTCTCCCTCGGCGACTACGAGTGGCTGCTCGCCTTCGAGGCCGACGAGCTGTACCGCATCGTCGACCTCATGCGTCACCTGCGCGCCTCCGAGGCCCGGATGCACGTACGTGAAGAGGTGCCGTTCTACACCGGCCGCCGCAAGTCCGTCGCGGACCTCGTCGCGGGCCTGGCGTAACCGCGGGACGGGTCGGTCAGAGCGCCCTCGGGCGCTCCACCGCCCGCCCGCCGGACTCCGGCCGGGGCTCCTTGTGCGGTGCGCACGCCGCGCGCCGCACCGGGAGGCGGCCCTCCAGGAGGTACGCCTCCAGGTATCCGTTGACGCACTCGTTGGGGCCGCCGCCGATGCCGTGCGTGCCCGCCTCCCGCTCGGTGACGAGCACCGAGTTCGCCAGCCTGCGGTGCAGCTCTCGCGCCCCCTCGTACGGGGTCGCGGCGTCGCGCTCGGCGGCCAGGATCAGCGTCGGGGCCAGCTCGTCGCCGTCCGCGCGCACGTCGAGCGGCTGCTGCCGGGGCGCCTGCCAGTAGGCGCACGGCAGGTTCATCCAGGCGTTGTCCCAGGTCTCGAAGGGCGCGAGGCGCGCGAGGAGCGTGTTGTCGCGGTCCCAGGTGGCGAAGTCCGTCGGCCAGGGGGCGTCGTTGCACTCCACGGCCGTGTAGACGGCGTTGCCGTTCTCGTCGTCGGCGGCCGCGCGCCGCTCGGGCGCGGCCTGCTCGATCAGCGGCTTCGGGTCGCCCTTCAGATACGCGGAGAGCGCCTTGGCCCGCTCCGGCCAGTAGTCGTCGTAGTACCCGGCCTGGAGGTACGCGGCGTGGAGCTGGCCCTGACCGACCTTGCCTCCCGCGGGCTTTCGGCCCAGCTCGTCGCGTACCTTCTCGTAGTTCTCCATGACCTTCTCGGGCGTCGTGCCCAGGTGGTACGTCTTGTCGTGCTTGGCCACCCAGGTGCGGAAGTCCGCCCAGCGCCGCTCGAAGGCCGCCGACTGGTCGAGGTTGTTGCGGTACCAGATCTGCGCGGGGGCGGGGTTGACCGCCGAGTCGAAGACCATGCGGCGCACGTGCGTCGGGAAGAGCGTCGCGTAGACGGCCCCGAAGTAGGTGCCGTACGAGGCACCCATGAACGTCAGCTTCTTCTCGCCGAGCGCGGCCCGCAGCACGTCCAGGTCGCGCGCGTTGTTCAGGGTCGTGTAGTGCCGCAGGCCGGGGTTGCGGGCCGCGCACCCGCGCGCGTACGCCTTCGCCCGCGCGATGCGCTCCTGCTTGTACGCGTCGTCGGGGTGGACCGGGGCCGATGAGGGTGCCTTGCCGAACTCCTTCGGGTCCTGGCAGGAGAGCGGGGCCGAGCGGCCGACACCGCGCGGCGCGTAGCCGATGAGGTCGTAGGCGGCGGCGACGCGCTTCCACTCGGGCATGACGCCGATCATCGGGAAGTACATGCCGGACGCGCCGGGTCCGCCGGGGTTGAAGACGAGCGCTCCTTGCCGGGCGACGGCTTTCCCCTTCGCCGTCCCCTTCGCCGTCCCGTGCTTCTTCGCCTTCGCCTTCGGCTTGGTGCGGCTGACGGTCAGTTTGATCTGCTCGCCGTGGGGGTGCGCGTAGTCCAGCGGCACGGAGACCGTGCCGCACTGGAGGGTGGCGGGAAGGCGCTCGGCCTTGGCGCAGATGCCCCAGCGGATCCCGGCGGCCTCGGCGCGCTGGGCGGCGACGGCGGTGCCGTGCGCCTCGGGGGAGGGCGGGGTGGCGCTCGCGCTCCCCGCGGGGGCGGCGACGAGGGCGGTCAGGACCAGGGATCCGGCGGTTCCATAGCGGGCGGCTGCTGCTCTCATCGCGCTTCACTACCTCTTTTGTTCGGCCATGCGTTCCAGGCGATCTTCGAACAAAAGGGATGATTCGTGTGATATTCGGAGAAGTAAAGCACCGGTCGCCGGTGTCGGCTCAAAGCCCCCCTTGCGCGACCCCCCGCCGCCCCCGGTCGGTGAGGGCGGCCCGCAGCTCCGGCTCGGCGACCGCGCGGACCCCGCGCACGGCCACGGCGGCCAGCTGGTCGTCCCGGGTGGGCAGCGCGCCAAGGAGCCGCTGACCGGCGGGCGACGCCCACCGCGTATACGGATGGACCTCGACGCGGGCGATCGCCAGACACCCCACGCACATGAGCAGCGGCAGCCCGAACCAGACCGCGACCGGCACCTGCCCCGAGGCTCCCTGTCCCTGCGCCGGCATGAGGACCGCCGCGGCGCCGAGCGCGAGCACGGCCACCGTCGCCGCCCGCACCTGGCGGACGGCGGAGGCGACATGGGAACCCACGCCCTCCGGGACGGCGAGCCCCGCGGCGACGAGCCGGTCCGCGAGCGCCCGCACGGCCTCGGCGGTGGCCGCGCCCCGGCGTATCGGGGCTATCCGCGACTGGCCCGCCGGGCCGATCGCGCCGAGCACGGAACGCTCCATGTCGTCGCGGCCCACCGGGTCGACCACGGTCGCCCACCCCGTGTGCGCGATGAGCAGCCGCCGCGCCCGGGCCATCGCCACCAGCGCCACGTCGGCGACGCGGGCGGGCCCGCCGGAGAGGAACGCGGCCTCGTAGAGCGTGAGTTCGTGGCCGCGCGGCGCCGCCCTCTCCTGGTCGGCGGCGCGGCTCGCGGCCAGACAGAGGCGACCGCAGGCGAGGCCGGTGACGGCCCAGGCGAGGAGGAGCAGAGGGACCCAGAACATGGCGGTGTTTCTATGCGAAGCGGTCACTGGGCGCCACGGGTTATTCACTATGCGGACGCGGGGTGACGGGTATATAACGTTCCGTTTGCGGCCGGGCGTTCGGCCTCTCCGGCTCGGGGCGGGACGCGGCGGGCGGCAGGGGATACGTCGGTGACGGGGTGACCGGCGTGGCCGGGTCCGGTGAGGTGGCCGGGCCCGGTGGCGCGGGGGAGCGGGTCAGGGGCGGCGGGCCCGCGGTCGCCGCGTCCCGGGCGATGCCCTCGAAGTCGACGAGGCCGGTGGCCTCCAGGACGGTGATGTGGTCGAGGACGGTCGTGTTCGCGTCGTCGGCGAGGGCCCGCACCAGTGAGTTGCGGGTGTTCGCGCGGACCTCGGCCACCACCGAGAACACCTTGCCGTGCGCGCGCCGCAGGATGTTGGCGAACTTCTGGTTGTACGTCTCCCCGCGCGCCCGGCTCAACTCGGCGAGCCAGCGCCGCTGCTGGGGGTTGGGCTGGCTGGGCAGTTCGAGGCTGAGCCGGGTGGCGACCTCCCGTACGCGCGCGTCCAGGAACGCGTGCCCCTCGACGAGGTGCTCGCCCGCGGTCCGCACCGCCTTGGTCGTGCCGCGCTCCTCCGCCTGCTGTCCGGCGGGCAGTTCCCACAGGCCCGCGAGGCGGACCTTGGTGATGAAGTCCCGGTCCAGGGCGGAGAGCGGCCCGAAGTCGGTCGACACCGTCTCGGCGTTGAGTCGGTCGAGGCCGGTGCCCGAGCGGTCCTCGTAGGACCAGAGGGGGAAGAGCAGCGCGGCCAGGGTCGCGACGAGTCCCGCGACGATGAGGCCTGTTCCATTGATGGCTGGGGATCGCATGGTGCCTCCTGTTGCGGCACCGCACGTTAGTGCGCCTCGGGCGCGGGATGACGGGTTATCGCGGGGTGTACGTCAGCTGCCGTACGGCTGTGTGGGGCGGGGCCGTTGGCGGGTGCCCTCAGAAGGAGGAGGACGAGCTGCTGCAACTGGACCCGCCGCCTCCGCCGCCACCACCCCCGGAGCAGGAGGAGCCGCCGCCTCCACTGGAGCAGGCCACCCCGCTTCCGCCGGAGCAGGCAGACCCGCCTCCACTTGAGCAGGCGTAGCCGCTCCCGCCGGAGCAGGCCAAGCCGCCGCCGGAGCAGGCCGCCCCGCTCCCGGAGCCGCAGCCGGAGCGGCCCGAGCAGGCGAAGCCGCTGGGGCCGCCCCACGCCCCGGGATCCCGGGACGGGGCAAGGTGCGGGCCCGCCGCAGCAGGCGTCCGCCTCCGCACGCGGGCGGCGGCGATCAGCTGGGCGCGCAGGTCGGGGTGGGCCGCCGCGAGGCCGCGGGTCGCCACGAGGTGCGCCGCGCCCGTGAGGTGGCCCGAGGAGGCGACGTACTCGTCGAGAGCGCGGCGCCCCGCGGCGGTGAGCTGCTTCTCGGTGACCGAGAGGCAGCCCAGGGCGATCGCGAAACCGATGACGCTGGCGGGCACCATGTGGAGGATGGCGTCGAGGACGCGGTCGGTGCCGCCGAGCTGCGCCGCGTCGTCCGCGTACTGCGCCACGGTCAGCATGGAGGCCACGAGGAACCCCAGGAAGCACGCGAAGAGTTGCGCCCCGGCCCAGGTCCGCCACGTCCGCCGCGGGCCCGGCCGCATGAGGAGGCCGCGTGCCGCCAGCGCGTCGCCCGTCTCCCGCACCGGGCCGCTGTGCGTCACGGCCGCGCGCAGCCAGTGCAGGGAGGCGCTTGGCGCCGCGCGGTGGGTGTCGATGACGGCCTGCTCGGCGGGGTTCCTCGCCGTGGGCCGGGGGATGCCGACGACGCCGGGCCCGGCCACGACCAGGCGGCCGTCGTCGTGCAGGCCCGCGATCAGCGCGTCGGCGAGCCGGGCGGGACCGCCGGAGAGGAACGCGGCCTCCCACGTCCCGCGCACGAAGTCGCCGTGGTCGTCCCCGGCCGGGTCCGGGCCCTGGGGGCGCCCGGCCGCCACCACGCCTCTGATCAGCGCGGCGGAGGAGGCCAGGACGAGGACCGTGTACATGATTCCCGCGATGCTCACCGTGTCACCGCCTCAGCAGGACCCGCCGGGTGGCCTGGAGCAGTCGGGCGGCGGGCCCCCGCGACAGGGGCGCGGGGCCGGAGCGCTCCAGCCACCAGTCGCTCAACCGCGCCCTGGCGTCGGCGTCCTCGGGCCGCCCGGCGAGCAGCAGGTACTCGGCGAAGCCCAGCGCGTCCTGGCGGTAGCCGCCCGTCATGGGCCGGGAGTGGGCGTAGGCGAGGAAGTCGGCGCGGTACGCCGCGCCGAGGATGCCCGGCAGCTCGGGCGCGACCTTCGCGACGACATCGGCCCGCTTGGCGGCCAGCGCCTGGCTCTGCACCTTCAGCCGCACCCGGTCGAACCCTTCGGGCGCCGGGGTCCCCGCGACGAGCGCGGAGAGCAGAGCGGCCTGCGCGAGGGCGCTGCGCTGGCGGGCGGCGGCGGTCGGCGGGAGTTCCCCGAGCGGCCCGCCGGGGAGGCCCTCACGGCGCCCGTCAGCGGGGTCCACGCCCGAACCTGCTCCCGGACCCGCCGCCCCCCACACCGTGGCCCGGATCGCGTCCAACTCGCGCTCCAGCTCCGCCGGTTCGGGGAAGTTCTCGTCCCGCTCCAGGAGGACCCCCGGCGGGGTCACCCGGGAGGCGAGGTCGGCCAGGATGGCGAGCACCGGTTCCGGTACGGGGTGCGCGTGGCTGTCGTGCCAGACGCCGGCCCGCTCGAAGCCGCCCGCCACATGGACGTACGCGATGGCCTCGACCGGCAGCTCGTCCAGCGCCTTGGCCGGGTCCTCGCCGCGGTTGACGTGGTTCGTGTGGAGGTTGGCGACGTCGATGAGCAGACGTACGCCCGTACGCTCGACCAGCTCGTACAGGAACTGCCCCTCCGTCATCTCCTCGCCCGGCCAGGAGATCAGCGCGGCGATGTTCTCCACGGCGAGCGGCACTGGCAGCGCGTCCTGCGCGATGCGGACGTTCTCGCAGAGCACGGCGAGCGCGTCGCGGGTGCGCGGCACCGGCAGCAGATGCCCGGCTTCGAGGGGCTGCGTGGCGGTGAGGTCGCCCCCGGCGCGTACGAAGGCGATGTGCTCGGTGACCAGCGGCGAGCCGAGCGCCAGCGCCCGCTCGGCGAGCGCGGTCAGCCGCCCCTCGTCGGGGCGGTCGGCGCCACCGAGGCCGAGGGAGACGCCGTGCGGCACGACGGTCACGCCGCGCTCGCGCAGCCGCAGCAGGGAGTCGGGCAGATGGCCCGGACAGACGTTCTCCGCGACGGCCTCTACCCAGTCGATGCCGGGCATCGCCTCCACGGCGTCCGCGATCTCCGGACGCCAGCCGATACCGGTCCCCAGACGCCGCATGGCGCTCCCCTTTCGTCCCCCGGTCTCCCGGTCCCCCGAATCGGTCCCCCCGATCCCGTCCCCGGGTCATTCACCGGGGCGGGGTCGGCCGAACCCTCAGGGGGAGACGTTCAGAGCTACATTTGAGGTTCCGGCCGTCCGGTGTTGATCTGTCCGGGCGGGCCGGGCGAGGGGCGGGACGTGGTGGAGATGTCGCCGCTCGGCCGGGCGGGCACGGGCTCCGGGGGAGTGACCCCGGACGGCGGGGGAGGCCCGGAGGGGCTGGCGGTCGCGTTCGACGCGGCGTCGTTCGCGATCCCGTCGAAGTCGACGAGCCCGGTGGCCTCCAGCATCGTGATGTGGTCGAGGACGGTCTGGTTGGCGTCCGTGGCGAGCTGCCGGATCAGGGAGTTGCGGGTGGTGTCGCGCACCTGGGCGACCACGCTGAACACCTTGCCGTGCGCGACCCGCAGCAGGTTCGCGAACTTGCGCTGATACGTCTCGCCGCTCGCCTCCGTCAACTCCTTCAGCCAGCCCTGCTGTTGCTCGGTGGGCTGATTGGGCAGCTCCACGCCGAGTTTCGCGGCGGTGGTGCGGGCCCGCTGGTCGAGGTCGGTGTGGCCGACGATGAGGTGGTCGCCCGCCTCCTTGATGGCCTCGGTCGGCGCGCGCTCCACGGCCTGCTGGCCGGCCGGTATCTCCCAGAGCCCGGCGAGCCGCACCTTCACCAGCAGATCCCGGTCGGCCGCCGAGAGGGGCCCCCACTGGGTGGCCACGGACCCGGCGGCCAGATTGGCGGGCCCCGTGCCCGAGCGGTCGGCGTACGACCACACGGGGAACGCGATCGCCCCGAGCGTGGCGACGAGCGCCGCGATGATCAGAGCCGTGCCGTTGACGCGCCGCAAGGTGCCTCCCGTGTCGCTCCCGTACTCCCCCGGTGATACCGAGGAGTACGGAAGATACGGGTGGGGTGTTCAAACGCGCGAGAGGTTGTACGAATTGGCGTGCGTGCTGACGTGTCGACGTGTTGACGTGCTGCGGTGCGCGGCGCCGGTCACGGCCGGGGCGGGCGCAGGGCGGGGTGGTCGGCGACCACCGTGCAGGAACCCGGGGCGATCTCCGTGAAGCCCGCGTCGCGGACCACCGGCAGCCCCGAGGCGGTCAGTTCACGCCAGTGGGCGGCCTCGGGGGTGCGCACGGAGAGCGGAAAACCGGCGTCGCGCCAGGCCGTGCGGTCCTCGGCCGACAGCTCCCACCAGGCCAGCTGGGCGCCGTGGCCCGCCTGCGCCATCGCCTTGCCCGCCGACATGTCGAGGTCGGGGCTCATCCACAGGACGGGGTGCGTCGGGTCGGCCCCGGCCGGGGGCTCGGGGTCATCCAGGTCCGTGCCGGAGACCTGGAGCCGCGCCAGCTCCTTGGGCCAGCCGTCCAGCGGGACCGGCGGGAAGACGCGGACCTCCGCCGACTTGCCGGTGACGGTGAGACCGGGCAGCGCCTCCGCCCTGCGCCACTCGGCGCCCCGCGCCCGGCGCACCACCTTGCGGATGCGGGCGTCCTGCCAGTCGCGCATGGCCTGCGCCCACTCGCCGTCGCCGAGGGAACGCTCGTCGCTCAGCATCACCAGGACGGCGCGGGCCGCGGTCTCCAGGGCGTCGGTGCGGGCCGGGGGAGCGGCGCGTTCGATGCGGGCGACGAGGGGCAGCACGAACTGCGGGGCCTCGTCGCGCGAGGTGGTCTCGTGCCGGAAGGGGCTGTCCTGGGCGGTGGTGCTCTCCGCGGAGGTGTTCTCGGCGGTGGTGTTCTCGTCGCTCACGCGTCCAGTCTGCCAGGCGGGAGTTCCGCCCCCGCCGGGGCTCGGGGCGGCCCGGGGAGGGGCGTGCGCGAGGATGGCCCGCATGGAACGTGATCTCGTGGTGCGGCTGGGCGGGGTGGGCCGGCGCTACGGCGTGCGCGGCCCATGGGTGCTGCGCGGTGTCGATCTCGGCGTGCGTGCGGGTGCCCTGGTGCGGGTGGAGGGCGCCAACGGCAGTGGCAAATCGACCCTGTTGCGGCTCCTCGCCGGTATCGACGCGCCCTCCGAGGGGCGGGTGACGGGGCGCCCGCGCACGGCGTACGTCCCCGAACGCTTCCCCGCGGCCATGCCGTTCACCGCGATCGGCTACCTCACGCACATGGCGCGGATCCACGGTGTCGCGCGGGGTGCGGCGAGCCGGGGTGCGGCGGCGCGGAGCGCGGAACGGTGGCTGGAGCGCTTCGGCGCCGCCGAGTACGCGCGTACACCGCTCTCCGAACTCTCCAAGGGCAGCAGCCAGAAGGTCGCCGTGGCACAGGCGCTGCTGGCCGCCCCCGACCTGCTCGTCCTCGACGAGGCGTGGACCGGCCTGGACGCCCCCGCCCGCGCGGAACTCGACCGCGCGGTGGCGGAGCGCACGGCGGCGGGCGGCGCGGTCGCCTTCGTGGACCACGATCCGGGGCGGCTCGCGGGGGCGGTGGATGAGACGTACGGGGTGGTCGGGACGGGGCCGGGGGAGGCTGAGCGGGTCCCTCGTGCCCTGCGCATTCGTCGTGGCTGGTCGCGCAGTTCCCCGCACCCCCAGGCGGCTCCGCCGCTGGGGGCGCTCATGCGGGGGCGGCACGTGGTCATCGAGACGCGGGGCCCGCGGGGCGCGGAGCTGCCGGCTCCGGTCGCCGCGGCGGCGACCGTCGTGACCGACGCTCCGGAGGGAGCCATACGGTTCACGGTCCCGGAAAGCCGCTCTGACCTGGTCCTGCGGGAACTCCTGACGGCGGGACCGCCCTGGCACGTGGTGACGGTGACACGCGCGCCGGCGGGGGCGCCGGTCCCGCCTCAAGCCCCGGCGCAGGCTCCCACTGAAGGGCGGGGCCGGTGATGAGCGCTCTCCTCACCTACCAGGCGGCCCTGCTGGCGCGGTCGCAGCGGTGGCTCGCGCCGGTGATCCTCTACGCGGTCTTCCTGGCCGTCGGCGTCCAGAGCGGGCAGCCCGTCCTCGACTCCCTCGCCTACGCGGCGGCCGCACTGCTGCCGGTCGCCGCCTGGCTGGTGCGTATCTGCGTGAGCAACGAACCGCCCGCGGCGCGCAGTTGCTCCGCCGCCGCGGCCGGGCCGGGGCGTGCGCACCTGGCCTCGCTGCTGGCGGCGTTCCTTGCCGCGTCCGCGCTGGGCGCGCTGGCCGTGCTCGTGGTGACGGTCATGAGCGACGGGGCGTCCACCAACGGGCGCCTGCCCGTGCCTCGCGTCCCCGCGGGCGCCGCAGGCCTCATCGCGATGCTGGTCAGCGCGCTGCTCGGCACGGCCGTCGGCGCCCTCACCAACTGGCCCCTGCTGCGCTCCCCGGCCAAGTCCGTCCCCACGATGCTGCTCGCCGCGCTGCTCCTCCTGGTCACGACGGGCTCCCCGGCCCAGTCGGTGCTGACGGACCTGACGACCGGCTCACGAGAGGGCTCGGTCCCCTGGCCGCTGGGCGCGCTGGCCGGGGCGGTGGTCGCGGCGGTGGCGGCGGGATGGGCGGCCTGCGCGATGAGTTCGCGGCGCGGGTGAGGTCGGTGCCGTCCGGCCGCCCGCTCGCTCAGCCCGAGCACATGGTGCGCTGGGCCTCCTGCCATTCGCAGGGCGGGCAGAGCGTGATGCCTCTGTGGGACTCCGGGTACTCCGTGGGCGCCTGGCACAGGACGCACTCGGGCCTGTCCGCCCCCGTCTCCGCGCCGTGGTCGCCGTCCGTCATGCGTCCAGCCTAGCCCCGCGCCCCCGCCGCTCCCCGGGTCGAACCGATCTGCTCCGACACCCGCACGAAACGGAAGCCCCGCTCCCGCAGCTTCGGGACGATCGTCCGCAGCGCGCGTTCCGTCGTCGGGGCCGCGCTGCGCGTGCAGTGCATGACGACGACCGACCCCGGCCGCACCCCGTCGATCACCTGGCGGGCCACCGCGTCCGCGTCCGTCGCGAAGGCGTCGCCGCTGACCACGTCCCACTGCACGGCGGTGACGCCGCCGGGCGCGAGCGCGCGCAGGGACCGCTGGTCGTAACAGCCGCCGGGGAAGCGGAAGTACGGCAACGGGCGCTCGACGCCCGCCTTGCGGAACGCGTCGAAGGCACGCTCCATGTCCGCCCGCATCCGCTCCGGGGGCACGGTCGGCAGGCCGTAGCAGTCACCGGTGAAGGCGTGGTGGCTGTAGGAGTGGTTGGCGACCTCGAAGAGCGGGTCCTTGCCGATGGCCTTGGCCTGGTCCGGATACTCCTCCGCCCAGCGACCCGTCATGAAGAAGGTCGCGGGCACCTTCAGCCGGCGCAGCGTCGCGACCAGCTCGGGATGGTCGAACCGCTCGCCCGCCGCGGCGCGTGCCCCCTGGTTCACGGTCATGTCCGCGTCGAAGGTCAGCGCGACGGTACGGCCCTGGGTGCGGGAGCCGTTGCTGAAGACAGGGGTGAGGCCCGAGGGGCCGGGCGCGAGCGTGGGCGGGGCGGCCGGCGACGCGGAGGCCGCGGGCCGTGCCTGGCGGCCCGGGTGGCCGGAGGCCGTGGTGTCGCCGGACGAGCACCCGGCGAGGACGGTGGTCAGAGCGCCCAGGGCGCAGAGAGCGGCGCGTCTCCGTACGAGAGTGATCACGCGGTGACGATATGTGCGCGAATCCGATAAACAGGTTATCGGCCCACATGTCCGCCTCGATGCCACCCGTCTGGGCCGGAAGCAGGGGCAGGAAGCACGGGTCGGAAGCCCGGGTCGGGGGCTCGGCGGCAGACAGCGACCCCGTCGGCAGCGTGGTGGTTTATTGCGTTGCGGGGAGGTCGAAGAACGTTTTAGCCTCGCGTGGTTCCGTCGGTGCCCGTTCCGGGGCCCCGGCGCTGTGTTTCGAGGTGATGACGTATCTCCCAGGCCAAGTAGCCGCTCGTTCTGAGGCTCTTTTCCGGTTGTCCGCGATCGCGGGCTCCCGACGCATGCCTCGACGGCGGTGCTCCCGATGGCCTGGGCTTGTCGCACCCTGCTCCCCCCTGTCGCGCCGTACGCGTGCGGGGGCATGCCCAGGCCTGCCTCCGCCCACTTTCCTTCCGTACGCGAACAGGAACCTTCCACGTGTCGACCGACACCCATGCCCACGGCACTCCACGCTCCACAGGGGCCGGCCGTGCCGCCACGATCATTCTGGCCGTGGTACTGATCGCCGAGCTGATGAACGCGCTCGACGGCTCGATCGTCCACACCGCCCTGCCCTCCATCCAGGCGGATACCGGTGCGTCCAGCGCCGCCGTCCAGTGGATCCCCGCCGCCTACACCCTCACCTTCGCCCTCGCCCTGATCACGGGCGGGCGCCTGGGTGACCTCTTCGGGCGCAAGCGGGTCTTCATCGCAGGCACCGTGCTGTTCACGCTGGCGTCGCTGCTGTGCGGGATCGCGACCGGACCGGAGTTCCTGGTCGCCGCGCGGGCCCTACAGGGCGCCGGGGCGGCGGCGATGGTGCCGCAGGTCATGGCCACCATCGCGGTCACCTTCCAGGGCGAGTCCCAGGCCAAGGCGTTCGGCATGTACGGCATGATCATGTCGCTCGGCGGCGTCCTCGGGCCCGTCCTGGGCGCCGTCCTGACCTCCGCCGACATCGCCGGTCTCGGCTGGCGGGCGATCTTCCTGATCAACCTGCCCATCGGCCTGGCCACCGTGCTGTTCGCCCTCCGGTTCATCCCGGAGTCCCGCGACCGGCAGGCCCGCCGTCTCGACCCGCTGGGCATCGTGCTCTCCGGCACCGGTCTGCTCCTTCTCGCCTACCCGCTCACCGTGGGCGGCGAGAAGCACTGGCCGGCGTGGAGCTTCGTCCTGCTCGGCGCGGGCGCACTGACGCTTGTGGCGTTCGTGGTCCAGCAGCGGGCGAAGACCCGCAAGGACGGCAGCGCCCTGGTCGCGCTCTCCCTCTTCCGGAGCAAGGCGTTCGCCGGTGGGCTCGCCGCCCAGCTGGTCTTCGGCCTGGTCTCCGGGGTGTTCCTGCTGACGTGGGTGCTGTTCATGCAGTCCGGCCTCGGACTCACGCCCGGGCAGTTCGCTCCCGCGTCCGTCGCCATCTCCCTCGGCGGCATGGCCGGCGCGATGCTCGCCTCCAAGTGGGCGGGCACCCATATGCGGCGCGTGCCGCAGGCCGGGGCGGTGCTCATCGCCGCGACCCTGGTCGGCTACCAACTGCTGGTCTCCGCCCAGCAGACCGGGACGCCGTTCGTCGCCGCCGTCGCCCCGATGATCCTCGTCGGGGCCGGTTTCGGCATGGTCGGCGCGGGACTCGCCGGTCTCACCCTCAGCCAGGTCGGCCACGAGGACGCGGGCTCCGCGGCGGGACTGTTCAACACCGCCATGCAGCTCGGCACCGCGCTCGGCATCGCGATGGCCTCCGTGGTCTTCTTCGACCATGCCCCAGCGGGCAGCCACGGCACCACCGTGACCGAGGCGTTCGCGGGCAGCGTCTGGTACGTCGTCGCCGCCCTCGCGGTGATGTGGGCGCTGATGTTCCGACTGCCCAAGCCGGTCAGGACCGCCTGAACCACCACCGGCGGCCCCGCCCCGTGCCGGGCGGGGCCGCCGGACCCCCGCGGGCCCGTATACGTATCCGGCCCGGCTCTTCCCTGCTGACCCGGGCGGACGTGTTCCGCCGCTCCTCGATGTGAGGTGATGACGTATCGCCCAGGCCCGATAGCCGTCCTGTTCCCGGCCCGGACAGCACCCGCGCGGTGCCGTTCCCGCCTGCCCGGAACCGACGGCGTCCCCTCCTGGCCCGGGCCCGCTCCTTCTTCCTGTACGCAGTCGGCGTACGCGGCCCCGGCCTGCCCGTATCCCCGATCACCCACCGCGAGCAGGAGTCCCCCTCCCGTGTCCCACGACACCCACCAGGCCACCACCACCGCCACCAGCAACCCGCCACGCGCCGGATCCCCGGCCCCGGCCCAGGCCCCGGCCCCGGCCCGTGCCCGCGCCATCACCCTCGCCGTCGTCCTGACCGCGGAGCTGATGAACGCGCTCGACGGCTCCGTCGTCTACACCGCCCTGCCCTCCATCGCCGCCGACACCGGCGCCACCACCGCGGCCCTCCAGTGGATCGACGCCGCCTACGTCCTGACCTTCGCACTCGGTCTGATCACCGGCGGCCGGCTCGGCGACCTCTACGGTCGCAGGCGGATCTTCCTGGCCGGTACCGCCGTTTTCACGCTGTCCTCGCTTCTGTGCGGGATCGCGGGCGGCCCTGACCTGCTGATCGCCGCCCGCGTACTCCAGGGAGCCGCCGCCGCGGCGATGGTGCCGCAGGTCCTCGCGACCCTGCACGTCACCTTCGACGAGGGCTCCCGGGCGAAGGCGTTCGGTCTGTACGGCACGGTCATGTCGCTCGGCAGCGTCATCGGCCCCGTCCTTGGCGGGGTCCTCACCCAGGCCGACCTGTTCGGCCTGGGCTGGCGGCCCATCTTCCTGATCAACCTGCCCATCGGCATCGCCGCCGTCGTCCTCGGCCGGCGCTGCCTTCCCGAGTCCCACGACCGCACCGCCGGGACCCTCGACCCGCTCGGCATGTTCCTGTCCGCGCTCGGCCTGCTGCTGATCACGCTCCCGCTGACGATGGGCGGCGAACACGGCTGGCCCCTCTGGACATTCGCGATGATGGCCGCCGGTCTGCTCGTCCTGACCGGGTTCCTGGTGCAGCAGAGGGCCAAGCTGCGCAAGGACGGCTCGCCCCTGGTCGTCCTCTCCCTCTTCACCGGCCGCGCCTTCAGCTCCGGGCTCGCCACGCAGCTGGCCTTCGGCCTCCTGTCCGGCGTCTTCTTCCTGTCCTGGGTCCTGTTCATGCAGAACGGCCTCGGTCTCACCCCGGGCGAGGCGGCCGTCGGCTTCGTCGTGGCCTCCCTCGGCGAGATGGGCGGCGCCTGGCTCGCCATGAGCCTCGTCGCACGCCACGGACGGGCCGTGCCCCAGGCCGGGGCCCTGCTCGCCGCCCTCACCCTGGCCGGCTACCACCACCTCATCACCACCGTGGGCACCGGCATGGGAACCGTGGCGGCCGCCGCCCCGATGCTCGCCGTCGGCTTCGGCCTCGGCATGATCGGCGCCCCGCTCGCCGACCTGACCCTCGGCAGGGTCCCCCACCGGCACGCGGGCTCGGCCTCCGGCCTCTTCAACACCGGAACGCAGCTCGGCATCGCGCTCGGAACCGCCCTGACCACCGTCATCTTCTTCACCCACATCGGCGCGGGCATCCGCGGCCCAGCCGTGAACACCGCGTTCGCCGACAGCCTCTGGTACGTCGTCGGCACACTCATCGCGATGGGGGCGCTGATGCAGCTGCTCCCCCAGCGGACCCGCACCGGCTGACGAGCGGAGTCCAGCGTCCGTCGCGGACCACCGCCAACCCGCCGACCCGGGCCGTGATGCCCGCCGGCCCGCGGCGGGCCGAAGCGAGCACGCCGGCAGGGCGACCGAGGGTGTCGCCCTGCTCCACCTCGATCGCGACCGTCCGCGCCCCTGCCGTGTCGAGCAGGTGGGCGGCCAGGCAGCCGGTGCTGTTGGCGTTGGCGACGTCCTCGTCGACGCCGATCGCCGGTGCGAACATCCGCGCCGCACCCGGCCGGTCACCCACCGGCGGTACGTACACGAAACAGCCGAGGAGCCCGTACCGCCGGCACGCCGCCGCCAGCCTGCCGAGGTGCGGGCGGACTCGGAGCAGCACCGACCGGTCGTGGACCGGGACCAGCATGCGTGGCGCGCCGGGCGAGGCGATCCGTGGCGCGTCGGTCGGATGCGCGTCGTCCGCCGTGAGCCCGAGGGCGGCGACGATCGCGGCGCGCTCGTCCGGTGCCGGGTGACGCAGGGCGACGGGGCCCTGGTCGAACCAGACCTCGATGGCGGCGGGGCGGCGGATCGCGACGGTGTCGAACGTGCGCCCGCCGGTGTGTTGGCGGTCGGTCAGCTCGCCCAGCGCGGTGCGGGTCAACCGGACGGCCTGCGCGGCGACGGTGCCGTGGCCGCAGCCGGACAGTTCGGCGGTGGCGGTGAAGAACCGGACCGGCAGGCCGCCGTCCGGCGTCCGCCCCGGGCCGAGGAACGCCGCGTGCGAGGTGCCGGCCGCGGCGGCGACCGCACGCCGGTCCGCGTCCGTCGCCGCCGGGTCGTCGTCGGTGACGGCCGTGGGGCTGCCGCCCCGGCCGTCGCGCCGCACGCACGCGTCGACCACCGTGACATCAGGCCAGGACATACCGGCCTGCCTCAGCCGGTGCCGTCCCGCACCGGATAGTGGATGATGACCACACCGCCGGTGGCGTAGTTGGCGACATCGGCGGACAGCCGCTCGCCGTGTGGCGACGTCTGCGCAGCGGCCATGGCGGCGGCGTCGGCGAAGTCGGCTTCGAAGACCGCGAAATACGGCGCTTCTCCCTCGGGCGCCGCCACGTCGAAGCTGTAGCGCCACGCGAGCGGGCCGGGCCAATTCGCGACCAGCGGCAGGTGGTTGGTCACGTAGTAATCGCGGAAGTGGTCGGGGTCTGCGGGGTGGGGATACAGAACGACCAGCCTATGCATGACGGCCTCCGTCCAGATCGGGGTCGGCGGGCCGCGTGCGCGCGATGTCCAGGACCGCGCTCGGTTGAATCGTCATATCCGCAGGCTAGGGCCCGACTTGAGGTCGGGGGAAAGACCAATACGGGATAGCCTCAGAACGGATCGTTATCAATCGGCAGGGGGGCACATGGCACCGGATACGGTCAGCCTGCGGTACTTCCTCGTGCTGGCACAGGAGTTGAACTTCACCCGCGCGGCCGCCCGAATCGGTATCGCGCAGCCCGCGCTCAGCGCCCGAATGCGCCGACTGGAAAAGGAACTCGGCAACGCCCTGCTGGTTCGGGACACGCGGAGCGTCGTACTGACCGCGGCCGGTGCGGCGTTGGCGGAGTCCGCGCCGCCCGCGCTCGCGGCGCTGGACCGGGCATGGGACACCGCCCGGCGGGCGGGCGCCGGCGAGCTGGGCACGCTCCGCGTCGGCTACAGCCTCAGCGCCGGGGCCGAGACAGCCCCGGCGCTGGTGGACAAGGTGATGCGCGACAGTCCCGGACTCGAGGTCGGCGCGGTCCCGATGGCGACGCCCGAGATCTCCGCCGCGGTCGCCGAGGGCCGCATCGATGCCGGGATCACCCGCGGTGAACAGCAGGGCCGTGGCGTGCGCCGGTACCTGCTGCGGCGTGAGCGGACCGGCGTCCAATTGGCGCGGCACCATCCGCTGGCCGGACACCCGGAGATCGAGATCGCCGACGCGGCCGCGTATCCGCTGCGGCTCCCCGACAGTGCGGCCAACCCCGTGATCCACGACCAGCTGGCCGCACTGTTCCGGGACATCCGGCCGCACCCCCGATTCCACACGCCCGCCGTCTCTTTCGACATGTCCCAGCGCGACCTCCGCGACGGGCTCACCCTCGCCCCGGCCGGCGAAGCCGCGGTCACGGCGGCACCGGCCGGTCTCACCTGGCGACCGCTGCGGGGCGCGCCCGGCCTGACCTTCCATCTGGTCCTGCCACGCGAGCAGTCGCCACTGCACCGCCGCATCCGTGCCGTCGCCAGAACCCTGGCGCACGAGCTGCACTGGCTGCCGGGCTGACGCGCGAGAGGCCAACTGACGCGCCAGAGGTCAAGCGGGACGGACGTCCGCGGTTCCGGGGGCTCCGGCCCCCGCCCCGGGGCCCCCGCTCACAACCACCCCTCCAGCGAAGCCATGAACGCCTCGAAGTCGTCGCGATGAATGGTGTGCCCCGCGCCCTTGACCGTACGCACCTCGAAACCGCGCCGCACCAGCTCCTCCTTCATCGCCTCGTCGATGAGGAAACTGGGGTCCGCCACCTGCACGAGCGAAGGGACGACCGGCGCGGCCGGGGTGCGGTCCACGGCGTTCGGGCCGGAGAGCGCGAGCGCGGTGTCCGCGTCCCAGGCCGCGAGGGTGGCGACTTCGATGTCGACGTCGGCCTCCTCCCAGCGCGGGTTGAAGTTCGCGATCACCTCGCGCGTGGCACCCCGGAACTCCACGAAAATCGCCGGATCCACCGACCCGACGCCGCCGAGCGCCCACGCCGGGTCGGAGAAGACCGCCCGCTCGGGCGCCAGACGCTCGGCCGCCAGGGCCAGCGCCATCGCGCCGAGCGAGTGCCCTATCGCCAGCTCCGCGCCGACCGGCAGCGTCTCGACGAGGTCGTCCGCGAAGATCTCGGCGCCGTACGCGCCGCGCCCGCTCGCGCCGTGCCCGCGCAGGTCGACGCCGATCACGCGGTAGCCCCGGTCGGCGAGCGCGGGCCCCACGCGCCGCCAGGTGCGGTGGTCCGACATGATTCCGTGGACCAGGAGGGCGACGCGGTCGCCGGCCCCCCATTCGTGGGTGTGCAGTTTCATGGTGGTGCCCTTCTCTCGTCACGGGAACGGTACGGCGGCGGAGTCGGCCCCCGTCACCGCACCCCGCGAATCGGCCGCACGGCGAGCGCCCCCAGCAGGGAGAGCGCCGCACCGGCGATGAACAGCGCGGTGTAGCCGCCTCCCTGGCCGCCGCCGCAGAGCGAGACGATCACGGAAGCGGCGAACGGCGCCAGGATCTGGGGGCCGGCCTGCGCCATGTTGAGGACGCCCAGATCGCGCGCCGCGTCCTCGGCGCTCGGCAGGATCATCGAGACGAGCGCGTTGTCGACGGCCATGAAGCAGCCGAAGCCGAGGCCGTTGAGCACGGCGAAGACGATCATCGCGGGCCAGGTCGGCGAGACGGCGGGGACGATCAGCGCGACGGCGGAGATCACCGCGGAGAGGGCGACGAACAGCTTGCGGCGGTTCAGCCGGTCGGAGAGCACGCCGCCGACGACTGTGGAGAGGGCCATGGCGACCGCGTTGACCGGGGTGAGGATCGCGACGGCGCCCTCGGGGGCGATGCCGGACGGCAGGGCGATGTGGTCCTGGAGGATGTAGAGCTGGTAGCCGAAGACGCAGAAGTAGCCGAGGACGAGCAGCGCCCGTCCGATGAAGGCCCAGCGGAAGTCGTGGTGGCGCAGGGCGCCGAGGAACGCCGCGAACTGCCGTCTCAGCGGCGCCTGTTCGGCCTTGTCCGTCGGGGGCAGCGGCTTCTCGCGGGCGAACGAGGTGAAGACCACGGCCGCCAGCGCCACGAAGGCGCCGAGCACCAGATAGCCGGTGCGGATGTGGTCGGCGAAGGCCGAGCCGAGCAGCGCGCCGATGGTCGAGCCGAGCGGCATGCCGAGACCGACCGCGGCCGACGCCCTGCCGCGCGCGGAGAGCGGCACCCGGTCCGGGACGACGGAGGTGAGCGCGGCCTGGAAGACGTTCATCACGGCCTGGCCGACGCACCAGGCGATGGCAACGAGCAGCACCGTGTCGACCCCGCCGAGCAGCGCCATCGCGCCGACCGCGGCGAGACCGCCGCCGAGTATCCACGGATTGCGGCGCCCCGAACGGTCCGAGAGGGCACCCGCGACGGGGTTGAACAGGGTGGCGAAGACCGCGCTCACACCGCTGACAAGGCCGAGCATCGCGACCTTGTCGGCCTCGTCGATCCGCTCGATCTGGAGGGGGAGCAGGACACCGCCGACGCCGATGTAGAGCGTGAACATCGCGGTGTTGCCGAGCAGGAGGAGCGGCATCAGGCCACGCGGGGTGCCTGCGGGCCGGTCCGGCGGGGGTATCTGGTCCTGACGAGCGGAAAGGGCCATGGTGCCCTCCTCGGAAGGTCCGGTCTGGTCCGGTCCCGATGACCGAAAAAGACTCGTGACACGTGTCAGTTGACACGTGTCACGAATGTTTAGCAGTGAACGAACGGATCCGCCAGACCCTGGACGGGAAGAGCCGCCGTGCGAATCGCCGGGGTGTGCCGACCGGGCCGCGGCGCCGGGCCGGCACACCAACTGGGCGTCGTAGGGGGTTAGTCCAAGAAGCCGCCGATGGGCATCGCGTCGTACGCCGCCGCGCCCGTCGTGGTGATGCCGCTGGGGGAGCCGGGCAGCCGCAGAGGGCCATAGCCGGCGTTCACGTACAGGTCGGCCGTTCCGTCCCTGTCCGCGTCGCGCAGCCGTACCAGGCCGCCGAACGCGTCGTCCGCCTCCAACGGGCCCGGGACACCGGGGGTGTTGCGGGCGAACCACTGTGAACCGGCACCGGACAGACCGCTCGCCCGCCCCTTGAAGACGTGCACGCCGCCCGCGTAGTCCTTGCCGTCGATCTCCTCGCCGTGCACGCCGACCGCCAGATCCGCGTAGCCGTCGCCGTTGACGTCGCCCGCCGAGACGGATGAGCCGAACTCGTCGTCGTTCTCCGCGGATCCGGCGACGCCGCTCGTCGACTGGGAGAGGCGGGTGCTTCGGGACGGCCCGCCGGACGAGCCGTACCAGACGCTGACGCGGCCCTTGTGCTTCGAGTGGAGGGAGGTGCCGATGGCGATGTCGCCGTAGCCGTCCTTGTCGAAGTCGGCGATGACGCCGTCGCCGCCGCGCTCGGTGCTGCCGCCGTTGCCGGACTGGGATTCCAGGCGCAGGGTCTTGCCCGGGGTGAGCGCACTCGCGCCACCCTTGATGAACCAGGCGTCGGACGCGATCTTCTCGGGGTTGACCACGTCGCCGATGATCGCGAGGTCGGTCTTCTTGTCGCCGTTGACCTTGCCGGAGATCAGGGCCGAGGCGTAGAAGCCCGTCGTCTTGTCGAGCTTGGTCACGGGGCCAGTGGTGCCGGAACGCTTGAGCGGGCCCCGGTAGACGTAGGTCATGGATTCGTTGATGACGGCCAGGTCCTGCTTGCCGTCGCCGTTGAAGTCGCCGGTCGCCAGGTCCTTGCCCATGTAGTTGTGGCGGCCCGGGTTCTTGTTCGGCAGGGTCGTGCCCTTGGACAGACCGGAGGCGGAACCCCACAGGATCGTCACGGCGCCCTGGGAGCCGTTCTCGCCGGTGGCCGCCACCGCGAGGTCCCCGTATCCGTCGCCGTCGAAGTCCGCGGCGGCCCGTACCTCGCCGAACATGTCGTCGGCCTCGTCCGTGCCGGGCACGCCGGGGCTCGACTGGGTGAGGCGCTTCTGAGTGGGGCCGGGCCCGGTGGCGGTCCCGAAGACCACGGTGACGCCGCCGCCCTCTCTGGCGCTGAAGCTCGAGTACGCGTAGTCGCGGTAGCCGTCGCCGTTGAAGTCGTCGCCGTGCTTGGCGGGCGCGGCGTCCGCTGTCGCGGCGGGCAGGGTGAGGGGGGTGAGGCCCGCTGCCAGGAGGGTGGTGAGCGTGGCCGTTGTGCGGATGTGCATGGGTGTTGGGGGTTCCTTGTGGGTGGAGAGGTCGAGCGAGTGGGAGAGGGGGAGGGGGAGTGGTGGTCGGGTCGGTCGGCATCCGGGCGCCGAAGCGGGGTGTGCGTCGCCGGGTGGCGCGCACCGGGTGCCGGCGGAGCCGGGACTGGCGGTGGAGGAGACCGGTGGTGGGGCCAAAGGGTTGTACGGGGCGCGGGGCGATGCTCTGCGCCGGATACGGATTCCCGCGCCTGCCCGCTCCCGCAGTGAACCGTGCCCTGTTGCGTCACCCGCCCCGAAACGGGGCGCGGCGCTTGGTGATTGGTGCCTGCTGTCACGCTCAGTCACAAGTGACAGGATGCGCGGCAGGCTGAACGACAGCTCGTGCCCGGCGCGGGCCCCGTTCCCCGCGCCGGACCGCGCCGGGTCCTTCGGCCCCGACGGTCGCCCCGATCCCGCCGGGTCCGCCGATTCCGTCGGTCGTCCCGATCTCGCCGGGCCTTTCGATTCCGCCGGTCGTTCCGCTCCCGCCGGGCCTCTCGATCTCGTCGGTCGCCCCCGGTCCCGCCGGGTCCCCCGATCCCGTCGGTCGCCCCGATCTCGCCGGGCCTCTCGATCCCGCCGGTCGTCCCGACTCCGCCAAGCCCTTCGATCTCGTCGGTCGCCCCGACCCCGCCGGGTCCCCCGATCCCGTCGGTCGCCCCGGTCCCGCCGGGCCCTCCGCACCTGCCGGTCACCGCGACCCCAGCGGGCCCTTGGATCCCGCCGGGCCCCCAAACCCCGCCGGCCCCCCAAACCCCGCCGGGCCCCCCGACCCCGACGGCCCCCCCACCCCCGCTGGACCTCCCACCCCCGCCGAGCCAACCCCCCACCGCTGAGCCAACCCCCACCGCCGCCCCGCCCACCAGCACTTCCGTTGCCCCGTACGCGGCGTGCCGCGGGCGAGCGGCAGTTATGTGCTCACCGGGCTCGCGGCAAGCCGTGTCAGTGCGGTCGGCGAGTTGTTGCGGCCGCGCCTGACGAGCGTACGGATCGAGCTGCCCACGCCCCGCGATGTGGCCGCGCTAGTGGACCGTCTCATCCGGGAACCGCGGACGTGGCCTGCGGTCAGGGCCGCCGGTAGGGCGCGCAGAGCAGGTCGTTGTAATTGCCGTCGTCCAGACAGATGCGCACGAGCTGGGCACCACCGACTATGTCCGCCGGAACGACGAAGCTGAAGGTTCTGGTCGTACCGCAGGCCATGTCAGCGGGATCGGAGCCCCTCGAACCCACCAGCGCGCGGTTGGCGTCGTAGGTGCGCCCCCAGGTGAGGCGGCAGTACGCCTTGCCGGCCGTACTCACCGACTTGTGTGTCCCCTCCACGAGGACCGACCGGTTGTACCAGGTCAGCTTTCCGTCGGTCCACGTGTTCCCGACCTCGACGCGGAACGAGTTGGTGGGGTAGTCGGTGGCCTCGGCGTTGGCGGCGGGAGCGCCGAGCAGAGCGCCCGCTGTCAGTGCCACGGCACCGAGGGCGGCGGAGAGTTGCGTACGCAAGGTGACCTCCAGGATGTGAGTCGGTTGCGGCTCCACATGGTCCGGGAACGGGATGCCCGGGGCCCAGCTCTTAAGTCACGGCTTAAAGGGTGCGGTAAGCGGTGCGGTGAGCAGGGCGAGTCCCAAGGGGGTCACGAGGTGCAGCACGGATCCGCCCCGGCGGCTTGTCGTGATCAGGCCCGTCTTGCGGAGCACAGTGGCGTGCTGACTGGCGGCCGAGGCCGAGACGTTGAGGCGCCGGGCCAACTCGGTCGTCGTGCAGCCCTCCGCCGTCACGTGCAGCGCGGCGGCCCGCGTGCGGCCGAGCAGGGACTCCAGGCTCGGGCCGGGGGAGCAGTCGGGTCCGGCGGGGCCGGTGCCGGTCAGCGGCTCGCGCAGGCACGGCACGGTCAGCCGGGGCGGCTGCGAGGAGTCGAGCGGGTCGTACAGCAGGCTCATCGGGAGCGGCGAGAAGACGGTGGGCGTGATGATCAGGCCTCTGCCCTGGAGGCGCACCTCGGTCCGGCGCGGGTAGGGCACTTCGAGCACGGGCGGACACCAGCGGACCGATGGCGGGCCCAGCGACCGCAGCAGCAGGTCGATGCCGCCCTCCAGCATCAGGTTCGCGTAGCGGGAGGCCAGCGCGACCAGTTCGGAGCGCCCCTTGTCCCAGTAGGGCTCCACCGTGAGCCGGTGGCAGGCGCGCACGGCGTCGGCGAACTCCCGCCGCGCTTCCCGGTCCCCCGCGGCGAGCCGCCTCGCCCACGACAGGTGCCGGGGATGGAAGTCGAGGCCTTCGAACTCCCGCCGGATCCGGGAGACGGGCGCGCGCAGCAGGTTGTCCACGGCGTGTTCCATGGAGGGCGCGTCGCCCATCAGGGCCAGCAGGTCGAGCCCCGGCCCGCGCACCGGGACCAGGGACGTCAGCGGGCGCGTCTCCGCCCCCATGCGGCCCACGAGCGCCGACCGCCACTGACGGAAGTGGGGAAGGTCGCGGTTCTGCCTCAGCAGTTCGAGGCTGTAGTACGTTTCCGCCGCGACGCCGATGGTCGCGGCCACCCTGGTCCGCGCGAGGTCTTCCGTCGTGAAGTGGATACGTAACACCGGCCGGCTCCCTGTCACAGCGGTGAAGCGTGTCTCGCACCCCCAGACTGCCCCGGCACGGCGCTCCCCACGCGGTGTCTTCCGGCCACCGCGCGGGGAGCGCTTTCGCGAGTCGGCGGGTTACGCGGCCCGCGCCGCGAGCGAGGAGCCGTACCGGCGCAGCAGCAGGACCGCCGTCGTGGCGAGGCCCGTGAGGAGGCCGAGCCAGATGCCGACAGTCTCCAGGCCCAGCGGGTGGGACAGGAGCCAGGCCGCGGGCAGTCCGACGGCCCAGTAGCCGATGACCGTGATGCGGAAGCCGCTCTTGGTGTCGTCGAGGCCGCGCAGCAGGCCGACGCCGATGTTCTGCGCGCAGTCGAAGAACTGCAGGAACGCCGTGACGATCAGCAGATGCGTGGCGATGGTCAGCGCGCGGTCCGAACCGGAGTCCATGAAGGGGGCGAGGACCAGGCGCGGGACGGTGAGGTAGGCGAGGCCCACGACGGCCATGACCGCGGCGGCGCACGCCAGCGCGGTGTTCTTGATGCGCCGCGCGTCGTCGATGCGGCCGAGCGCCAGCTCGCGGCTGACGTTGATGGAGGCGGCGTGCGAGAGGCCGACGGCGACCTGGAAGACGATGTAGACGAGCTGGTTCACGGCCGTGTGCGCGGCGAGCGCCGCGGGCCCGAACGCGCCTGCCATCAGCGCCGTCACGGAGAAGAAGCCCGCCTCCGAGCCGTACGTCGCCGCGATCGGCACCCCGAGCCCGATCAGCCGCTTCACGGCGGCGGGATCGGCCTTGAGGGCGTTCAGCGTGAGGAGCGGCGCGAGTGTGGCGTCCCGCTTCGCGGAGGCGTACAGCGCGAGGAACGAGAGCAGGTAGACCGTGGACGTGGCCACGCCGATGCCGGTGAGGCCCAGCTCCGGAAGCCTCCAAGTGCCGTGGATGAGGGCCCAGTTGAGCCCCGCGTTGACCGCGATCGAGGCGATCGTGATGCGCAGCAGGGCCTGCGGGCGCCGCATGCCGACGGTGAACTGGCGGATCGCCTGGAACCACAGACACGGCAGCAGCCCGGGCGCCAGCGCGAACAGCATGGTCTGCGTGCGGTCGACGACGGCGGCGTCCTGGCCGAGCCAGGTCAGGCACTGGCCGATGAGGACCATGAGGACGGCGCCGACGATCCCCGCGAGGGTGGCGACGGCCATGCTGGCGCGGACGATGCCGCGGACCTCGTCGCGATCGCCGTCCTTCCCGGCGCCACCCTCCCCGTCCTTCGCGGCCTCCCCGTGCTCTCTGTCCTTCTCGTCCTTCTCGTCCTTCTCGGCGCGGGCGGCCGCCGCGGCTATCTGGTTGCCGACCGAGGTGAGCAGGCCGACGCCCATCGTGCGGAGCTGGTTGAAGATGACGATGGCGAGGCCGCCCGCGGCCAGCTCCTGGGTGCCGAGCAGGCCCATCATCACCGTGTCGGTGGTGGTCAGGGCGACCTGGGCGAGCTGGGTGAGGATGAGCGGAACGGCGAGCGTGGCCAGCGCCCGGCTGTCGCCGAGCAGCGTGGCGAGCGCCGAGGGCGGCGCCTCCCGTTCGGGCGCGTCGGGAGCGGTGGGGGAGTCGGGCTTGGGGGGCATCGAGGTCATCAGTTCCTGCGGAGCTTGGTGAGGAGCTCGTCGATCTCGCGTTCCGCTGCGGGATCGAGGAGGTTGCGGGCGTTCATCCAGGCGTCGTCGAAGACCGTGTCCAGGTACTTCTCGCCGCCGTCGTTGATGAGGGCGACCATAGTGCTGCCCGGCGGGAGCGTGCCCAGGCGGGTCAGCGCCTCGTACACCACGCCGCCCGCCGAGCCGCCGATGAGCAGCCCGGTGCGGGCGACCGCGCGGCAGGTCGCGAAGGCCTCTACGTCCCCGACCTTGACGCCCTCGTCGATCAGGTCGAAGTCGACGAGCGCCCCGATCTCGGCGCCCTCGGGCGTGCCGGTGCCGGACTGGTAGTAGTCGTGGGCGGGCCCGCCGAAGGCGATCGACCCCTTGGGCTCGACGCCGACCGTCGCGAACTCCGGTATGAGCTTACGCAGTTCACGCGTCGTTCCGCACAGGGCGCCGCCCGTGCCGACCGCCCCGATCAGCACGTCGATCCGCCCGTCGAGCGCCTCGTGCAGCTCGTGGGCGACGGGGAAGTAGCCGACGCCGTTGCTCGGGTTGTTGTGCTGCTCGGTGAAGATCGTGTTGTCCTTGCCGCGCGCCATCTCCTCGGCGAGTTCCTCGCGGGCGGCGGTGGCCAGCTCCTCGCCCCCGCCGTCCTCGTCGACGTAGACCAGTTCCGTGCCGAGGGCCTTCATGGCGCGCAGCTTGTCCGTGCAGGCGTGGTGGTCCACGACGGCGGTGAAGGTGTAGCCGCGCTCGGCGGCCACGACGGCGAGGCCGAGGCCGGTGTTGCCGGAGGTGGACTCGATGATCCGCCCGCCCGGGCGCAGCTCGCCGCGCTCCTCGGCGTCGAGGATCATCTGCCGGGCCATGCGGATCTTCGCGGTGCCGGTGGGGTTGAACATCTCCAGCTTCAGCAGCAGCCGGCTGCCGGTCTCGGTGGTGGCGAGCTCCAGAAGGGGAGTGCGGCCGATGAGGTCGGACACGTGGGAGACCACGGCGGGGCGCGTCAGGGCTCCGGACATCGATGTGCTCCTGTTACGGGGAGGGAGGGGCGGGGGCGGGGGCGGCGTCAGGTGAAGTGGCGGTCCAACCGCCAGCGCGGGCGCGGCAGTTCGGTGCGGTCGACGACGACCTTGGGTGGCAGCGGCAGGTCGTGGAAGGGGGATTCGTTGGAGTCCATCTGGTAGCCGGCGGTGTTGGGGTAGACCAACAGGTCACCCACGCGCGGCAGGCGCCGGAAGGGGATCTTGCGCCAGGTGAGCATGTCCGACTCCAGACAGGTCGCGGCGCCGACACTGGCCGGATACGTTTCACTGGCGGCGCCCGGCGGGTTCTGGGCGGCGCCCGGCGCTTCCATGGCACCCTCTGAGACGGCTCCGACGCCTCGCGGCGCGGTTTCGGCGGCCTCTGAGACGGCTCCGACGCCTCGCGGCGCGGTTTCGGCGGCCTCCGAGACGGCTCCGACGCCTCCCGGCGCCGCTTCGGCAGTGTCCGGCACTTCTCCGGTCACCCCTCGCGCGGTTTCGGCGGCCTGCGGGGCTGCTCCGGCGCCTCGCGGCGCTTCTCCGGTTGTCCCCCGCGCGGCTTCGGCGGCCCCCGAGGCTTCCCCGGCGCCTCCCGGCACCGCTTCGGCGCCCCCCGGCGCCTCCCCGGCGGCGCCCCCGCCAGGAACCAGTACCGGGTCGGGCAGGTACTCGCTGGCGAACCACTGTTCCGACAGGCTCAGGCTGCTTCCGTCGACCGTCAGCAGCCGGTAGCCCGCCCGCTCCTTCACGCCCTGCACCCGGAACACCGTCCCGCCCGCGCGGTCGAGCAGCGCCCGCCCCGGTTCGAGCAGCAGGCGTACGCCCAAGTCCCTCAGCAGGGCGGAGAGTTCGCGTCCACCGGTGCGGTGCGCCAGGAGCGCCCGCAGCGCCTCCGCGCCCGCGACCGGCGAGTGGTACGGGTAGAAGTCGCCGTCCCTGAACGACTTGCGGGCGTGGAAGTGCCCGTCGTGCCGCGCGGCGAGGAAGGCCTGCCAGTCACCGGCGCCCACATAGCTGATCGGCAGCCCGCCGCCCACGCTGACGCGATCGGCCCGCAGCCCCAACGCCCGCGCCTTCACGCAGAGTTCGGCGAGCGAGGCGGCGAGTTCGGCGCGCGCCCCGACGTCGTATCCGGAGAGGTGGAAGCTGAAGCCCTCCATGCGCAGGACGGCCGCGCCCGCGTGCGCGCAGCGGTCCATGGCGGTGGCCAGCTCCGCCTCGGTCAGGCCGAAACGGCTGTGCGGCTGGCCCGGCGGCAGGGCCCGCAGGAGCACGCGCGCGGGCCGCGCGCCCCCTCTTCCCTCGCCGCCCGCGAGAGCGAGGACCGCGTCGAGTTCGTCCAGCGCGTCCACGGCGATCAGCGCGCCCTGACGCACCGCGAGCAGCAGCAGGTCGTGCGCCTTGGCGGGCCCGGTGACCATCAGGTGCTCGCCGGGCACGCCGTGGCCGAGCGCCTCGCGCAGCTCGCCGAGGGAGGCGACGTCGACGCCCGCGCCCTGGGCCGCACACCGCTCGACCCACACGGCGGCCTTGTTCGCCTTCTTCGCGTAGTACACGAACCCGGCGACCCCCGCCTCCTCCAACGCCCCCCGCATCGCCCGCAGGTTGGCGTCGAAGGCGTCCGGCAGCAGGAAGTGGAAGGGGCCGCCGAAGGCGTAGGAAAGCTCCTGGACGAGCCCGGAGGCCAGCACGGCGTCGGCGGCGGGGTCCGGCAGCGCGGGCAGCGCCGCGGAGAGGTCGGCCCCGGCGCCACCGTTCACCCTGGAGGCCTCGCTCACCGCCACACCGCCACCTCGGTCCCGAGGCCCTGCTCCAGCGCGAGCTGGGCGAAACGGTGGCCCAGGGCGATGTCCGTGACGACAAGCCCGCTGTTGTACGCGAAGATCCGCTCCTCGGCGCCCGTACGGCCCGCGGCAGCGCCCGCGATCACCGGCGGGAACTCCGCGTCCACCGCGGGCAGTTTGCCCTCGGCGTCCGCCATGTCCGTGCCGGTGACGTTCATCTGCGCCTCGCTGGTGGCGATGACGCGGTCGGCCCGGTGCAGGGTCGAGGGCGCGAGGCCGTGGCCGACCAGGATGGACAGCGCGCCGGGCTTCAGCCAGTCGGCCTCGATCGCCGCCGGGGTGTGTCCGCCCGCGGTGGCGACGATGACGTCGGCCTCCCCGGCGGCGGCGCGCAGGTCCTCGACCAGTTCCAGCTCGCGGTCCGGGAAGTGCCGGTGCAGCTCGTCGCGTACCGCCTGGATGCCCTCGGGGTGCGTGCCGGACAGCATCAGCCGCTCCAGGCCCGGCAGCGCGGTCAGCAGGAACGGCAGCGCGAGCCGCCCCTGCGTGCCGGTCCCGACGACCAGCGCGGTGCGGGCGCCGGGCGCGGCCAGCTCGCGGGCGAGCAGCGCGGAGACGGCCGGGGTGCGCAGGGAGCCGATGCGGGAGCAGTCCATCATCGCCACCGGAAGGCCGGTCACGTCGTCGTAGATCGTGAGCGAGGTGTAGTAGTGCTGCTCCTCGCGCCCCTTGTCCAGGCCGTGCTTGTACGAGGTCTTGATGGCGACGACGTCGCGCGAGCCGTCGCGGCCGAGCATCGCGTACGAGACGGAGTGCCCGTCCTTCGGCTTGACGGTGAGTTTGCGCGGGTTGTCCGACTCGCCGGCGTGCAGCGTGCGGTACGCGCCCTCGACGGTGGAGACCACGTCGGCCAGGGAGATGTCGATACCGGCGAGGTCGCTGGTCGACAGGATCCGCAGGTGCTTGTCGTCACCGGCGGTCCGGCCTTCGGCGGGGGTGCCGGGTATTCGGCCCTCGGCGGTGCTGGGGGAGGTGCTGCCGGTCATGGTGTCCGTTTCCTTCCGGTCCGTGGGGGAGGCGTTCAGCCGGCGTGCGCCGCGAGGGCGGCCCGGCCGCGACCGTGCGCTTCGAGCGCCGCCTGACCGTAACCGTGCTCGTCGGCCTCGGCCAAGGGGCGTCCGCGCCGCCCGGGAACGCGTACGGAGGCCCGCTTGAGCCAGCGGTCGGTCCCGTCGTAGCGGGCCCGGAAGGGGACCCGGCCGTGCACGACCAGGTCGTTGTCGACGACGAGGACCTCGCCGGGGTCGAGGCTCACCGCGACGGAGACGCGGGCGAGTTCGTCCTCCAGGCGGCGGTACGCGGCCCGGTACTCCTCGTCGGCCTGCTCCAGGGGCGTGTACGCAGGGTCGAAGCGCAGCGTCAGCCCGTCCTCGGCGGCGAAGAGTGTGGGCACGGGCGGGGGAGCGGCGTCGGCGTACCCCTGGGCCTCGGCGTAGGCGTCGTCGGGCAGGATCGGCAGGGCGGGCCGGGAGAGCAACTCCACGTCCTCGTCGGAGAGCCGGACCTTGCGGATACTGGCCGCGGTGGTCGCGATGCGGTCGTGGTTGCGCATGCAGCCCAGCATCAGCAGGTGCGCGCGGCCGGGGTGGAAGGCGTCCTCGGTGTGCGGGCTGAGGAGCACCGCGCTGCTCGCGCCGGTCTGCTCGGACTCGTGGCCCGGCGACGGCACGATGTTGTGGACGAACCTGCCGTCCTGCTGGCCCTGCCAGGCGATGGGGTTGCCCATCACGCTGGCGAGCAGCAGGAGCGCGATGTCGTGGACGGCGCCGCTGTCACCGGCGAGGGCCCATCCGGACGGGGTGGGGCCCGCCTGGGCGTCGTCGACCTCCATGCCGCGCAGGATGAAGAGGCCGTCGTCGGTGTCGACGGGGCGGCAGTGGTGGCGCAGCGTGTCGCCGAACTGCGCCGCGGTCTGCTCAACTCGCGCGAGAAGTTGGGGAGATGTCGCGGATGTGCCGAATTCTTCGAGAATCTTCTCCGCTGCGGTGCGAAGCTCGCCCACCGAGTGGGGGTCGAGCTGGCGGACAGGGGCGGCGGCTGCCGTGCTCATCGCGAAGTTAGTCCGTTTCCGTCGAGTTGGTGGAGGAATCCGGGCGTGCGATCACCGGTGACGAGTCGCACGCTAGCAGTAAACTTAGGTAAGGCAAACCTTAGATTTATGGTTGAACTATCTCCTACCGGGCGCCTGTTGGGCGCAAGTGTGAAGGTGGGGGGCGCACTTGCCGACGCACGCCGGGTTGCGCACACAGTGGCCATTAGGGTAGGCAACCCTAAGATTTCCCGATCGTATTTCTGCCTTCGGCAACTGCTTCGACATGCCGCTCTGAACTGGAACGAGGACGTACGTGGACATCACCAGGCGCCAAGTGCTGTGGGCCGGCGGAGCGTTGGGCACGGCCGCGCTGCTCACCGCGTGCTCGGGGGACGGCGACACCTCGTCCAAGGCGGGCGGTGGCGGCAAGCCCCGCAAGGGCGGCACCCTGCGCGTCGGCGCGCTCGGCCGCGCCTCGGCCATCACCCGGGACCCGCACGGCACCCAGGCCAACGAGAGCGACTACCTCATCATCGCCCTCGTGTACGACACCCTCACCGCGCCCGGCGCCAAGGACAACACCGCCCCGCGCCTCGCCGCCAGTTGGAAGTCCTCCGCCGACCTGAAGACCTGGCGCTTCAAGATCGCGGAGGGGGCCAAGTTCCACGACGGCTCCCCCGTCACCGCCGACGACGTCGTCTGGTCGCTCAAGCGGCTGCGCGGCACCCCCTCCGGCGCCTCCCGGCTGCCCGGCATCAAGGCCGAGAACATCAAGGCCGAGGGCAAGGACACCGTCGTCCTCGTCTCCGACTACGCCAATGCCGAACTGCCCCTTCTGACCCGCCTGTCCACCTTCGTGCTGAAGAAGGACACCAAGGAGAAGGAACTCGGCAAGGCCCCCGGCACCGGCCCCTTCAAGCTCGACTGGTTCCGCTCCGGCAACGCCCGCCTCGTGCGCAACGAGCACTGGCACGGCGGCGACGTACTGCTCGACGCCATCGAGGTCAAGATCTTCGAGTCCCCGCAGGCCATGTCCAACGCACTGCTCGCCGGGCAGATCGACCTCGCCTCCAACGTCGGCCCGGTCGCCGCCCGCACCGCCGAGAAGCGCAAGGACATCCAGGTCGTGCGCCGCCCCGACGACATGGCGATGCCGATCATCATGCGCGCGGGCGACGGCCCGTTCGCCGACCCCAAGGTCCGCGAGGCGCTGCGCCTCGCCGTCGACCGCAAGGCCATGGTCAAGCAGGTCCTGTCCGGCTACGGCACCGTCGGCAACGACATCATGGGCACCGGCGACCCCGCCTACGCGTCGGACATCCCGCAGCGCGGACGCGACCTCGCCAAGGCCAAGTCCCTCCTGAAGGAAGCGGACTTCGACACCTCCAAGACGTACAAGCTGATGACGACCGAGGACGTGCCCGGCCTCGCCGAGTCCGCGACGCTCTTCGCCAGCCAGGTCCGCGAGGCGGGCGTCAAGATCCAGGTGGTCAAGCAGGAGTCCGCCACCTTCTACGACAAGACGTGGCTCAAGGCCGACCTCTACACCACCTACTGGGGCACCAACGACTCGGTGCTCTTCTTCGCCAGCAAGACCATGGAGTCCAAGTCCGGGCAGAACGAGGCGGCCTGGAAGAACAAGGAGTTCGACGCCGCCTACCGCGAGGCCATCGGCGCCAAGGACGCCGACGCGCGCGCCAAGGCCCTGACCAGGCTCCAGCAGATCCAGCACGACGACTCCGGCTACCTGCTGTGGGGCGTCGCCGAGGGCATCGACCTCGCCGCGGCCCCCGTGCACGGCCTGCCCAAGCTGCCCGGCTACGGACGCGTTCAGCTCGAGCGGGCATGGCTGGCCCGCTGAGCGGCACGGTGAGCGAGCGGGTCGCGGGCCTTCGCCCGCGGCCCGCCGGCCCCGTGCTCTCCGGGACCCTGCGCCTCGCCGGGCTGCTCGCACGCCGGGCGCTGCTCCTCGCCGTCCTGCTCGTCACCGTCTTCGTCGCCGTCGAACTCCTGCCGGGCGACGCCGCCAACGCCACCTCCGAGCGCGGCGAGAGCGCCGCCGACCTCGCGCGCCGCCGCGAACTCCTCGGCCTCGACCGGCCCGTCCTCACCCGCTTCTGGGAGTGGATGACCGGCCTGCCCACCGGCGACTTCGGCACCTCCGCGCGCGGCGAACCGATCGCCGACATCCTCTCCAAGCCGCTTCCCAACACCCTGCTCCTCGGCGGCCTCGCGCTCCTGGTGACCCTCGCCGTCTCGCTCGCCCTCGGCTGCTGGGCCGCGCTCAAGCCGGGCGGCGCCACCGACCGGGCCGTCTCCGCGACCGCCACCGGCATCCTCGCGCTGCCGGAGTTCGTCGTCGCCGTCGCGCTCGTCCTCGTCTTCGCGCTCTGGACCGACCTGCTGCCCGCCGTCACCCTCACCGACGCCGACGGCACGCCCGCCTCCTGGCGCATGCTGATCCTGCCCGTCCTCGCCCTCGCGATCCCGCAGATCGGCTGGAACGTCCGCATCGTGCGCGCCGCCCTCGCCGACGAGGCCAAGGCGCCGCACGTGGAGAGCGCCGTCATCGACGGACTGCCCCGCCACCGCGTCTTCACCCACCACCTGCTGCCCGGCGCGCTGCCCACCGTCGCGGCGGGCATCGCCACCTCCACCGGCATGCTCCTCGGCGGCGCCGTCGTGGTGGAGACCATCTTCAACTACCCGGGCATCGGCTCCGTCCTCGCGGGCGCCGTCACCGACCGCGACGGCCCGCTCGTCGCCGGGGTCGTCGCCGTCACCGGCGCCGTCATCACCGGCGTGCTGCTCCTCGCCGACCTCGTACGTTCCTGGGCTTCGGGAGGCCGTATATGACCGCGCCCCTCACCCTGGCGAAGCGGGCCGCACGCCGCCTCCCGCGCCGCGGCGTCGTCCTGCGCGTCCTGCCCGCCCTGCTGCTGGTCGCCCTCGCCTTCGCCGGGCCCTGGCTCGCGCCGCACGCCATCGACACCCCCGTCACCGCCCCCTACGCCGAACCGGGCGGCGAGGCGGCGCTCGGCGGCGACCAGCTCGGCCGCGACGTCCTGAGCCGACTGCTCGCCGGAGGACGCGAACTCATCGCCACCTCCCTCCTGGTGGCCTTCCTCGTCACCGGCTCCGCCGCGCTCCTCGGCGCGATCGGCGCGCTGCGCCCCGCCGTCGGACGCGTCGTCGAACGCTGCGCCGACGTCCTCATGCTGCTCCCCGCCGTCCTCGGCATCCTGCTCATCGCGCTCTCCTGGCCCGGCGGCGGACGGTTCGCCGTCATCGCGGCCGCCGTGGTGATGGGCGTGCCCTACGCCGTACGCCTGGTCGCGGGCGCCGCCGCGCCGGTCGCCGCCTCCGGGTACATCGAGGCCGCAGCGGTCGGCGGCGAACGCCTGTGGCACCTCGTCGTACGCGAGGTGCTGCCCAATCTGCGGGCCACGCTCCTCGCCCTCTTCGGGCTGCGCTTCGTCGCCGCCGTCTACATCGTGGCGACCGCCGGCTTCCTCCAGGTGGGGCCCCAGCCGCCCGCCGCCGACTGGGCGCTGATGATCCGGGAGAACTCCGGCGGGATCGTCCTGAACCCCTGGGCCGTCCTCGCCCCCTCCCTCGCCATCGGCCTCCTCGCCATGAGCGTCAACCTCGCGGCCTCGGCACTGGTGCCGCGGGCCGGCCGCGAGGCGGTGACGGCGCTGTGAGACAGAAGAGCGCTCCGGTGAAGGAAGAGACCGCGATGACCCAGGGGGTCGCCCTGTGAACCACATGCCTGACTGGTACCCGAAGGGGCAGGTCCCCTCCTCCGGCGTGGCGGTGCGCGTCGCCGGTCTGACCGTCGCCGCCGACGACGGACGGCTCCTCCTGGAGGGCGGCGGCATGGAGGTGCGGCCCGGTCGCGTCACCGCGCTCGTCGGGCCGTCGGGGTCCGGCAAGACCACCCTCCTGCGGGCCGTCGCCGGAGTCCTGCCGCCCGGCGCCCGGCGCACCGCGGGGACCGTGGAGGTCCTGGGCCAGGACCCCCTGGCACTCGGCGCGGCCGACCTGCGCGCCCTGCGCCGCCACCGCCTCGCCTATCTCGGCCAGGACCCCGGCTCCGGACTCAACCCCCGCATGAAGGTGCGCCGCCTCATCGCCGAGGTCGCCGTCGACCGCGGCCCCGAGGCGCTGCGCGCCCAGCTGGAGGAGGTACGGCTGCCACTCGGCCAGGGCCTGGAGAACCGCCGCACGGGCGAGCTGTCCGGCGGCCAGCAGCGCCGCGTCGCCCTCGCCAGGGCGCTGGCCCGCCGCCCCGCGGTCCTCCTCCTCGACGAGCCCACCGCGGGCCTCGACCCCGCGGTGCGGGACGAGATCGCCGAGCTGCTGCGGCACCTCGCGGCCCACCACCGGCTCGCGGTCGCCCTCTCCTGCCACGACACCGACCTCGTCGCACGCCTGGCGGACGACGTCGTCGACCTGGCGCCCGAAGGGGCACCGCCCCTGCCGCTGCCCGCGCCCCGTCCTCGTACCGCCGACGCCCCGCTCGCGTCGGACGGCACGCCCATGCTCGCCGTCGCCGGACTGCGCGCCGCCTTCACCCACCGCGGCCGTGGCGTTCCCGTGCTGCACGGCGTCGACCTCACCGTCACCGCCGGGTCGAGCACGGGCATCGTCGGCGCCTCCGGATCCGGCAAGACCACGCTCGTGCGCGCCGTCGTCGGCCTGCACCGGCCCACCGACGGCACGGTCACGCTCGACGGGGTACGCCTCCACCCCGCCGCCCACGGCCGCACCCGCGCCCAGCGCCGCGCGCTGCAACTCGTGCCGCAGGACCCGCTCGGCACCCTCAACCCCAGCCGCACGGTCGGCGACACCCTCGGCCGCCCGCTGCGGCTGCACGAGCGGGCCACCCGCGCCGAGGTCCCCGGGCGCGTCCTTGAACTCCTGGAGAGCGTGGGCCTGCCCGCGAACTTCGCCGACCGCTACCCCCGCGAGCTCTCCGGGGGCCAGCGCCAACGGGCCTCCATAGCACGGGCGTTGGCCGCCGACCCCGACGTCCTTGTCTGCGACGAGGTCACCTCGGCCCTGGACGACAGGACCGCCGGGGCCGTCATGGACCTCCTCGAAGAGCTGCGGGAGAGCCGCGCCCTCGCCCTGGTCCTCATCAGCCACGACCTGCGCATGGTGGCAAGCCGTACGGACGCGCTGCTGGTCCTCGCCGAGGGCAGGGCCGTGGAGTCGGGCGCCACCGAACGGATCCTCGCAGGGGCCGCCGGTGCCGCTGGGGCCGCTGGGGTCGCCGGTGCCGCTGGGGCGCGTTTGCCAGGGCAGCGGCCGGTGTGACAGGTTTCCGGAACAAAGGAGTCACCCAGGAGGTACGCCCCCTCGTCGAAGCGCGCTTCGAGCCCCGGAGCCCGCGATCACGAGGAGTCCTTGATGCCCCGCATCGAGTGGACCGAGAGCGACAACACCCCTGTGCGGTACGCCCGTTGGCACTCCGAGAGTGACGCGGCCCCGCCCGGCCGCACCTCCGTCGCCGACGACCGGATGAGGGCCGACACCGCCCACCGCCTCGCCTGCGAGGGCACCGCGCTGCTCTGGCGCGGCGACTTCCACGGCGCCCGGCACCTGCTCGCCGCCCTGGCGCGCCGCGTCGACAGGAAGCCCCCGCCGCCGGGTGCCACGCCCGCCGACCGCTTCCACCTGCACCGGCGCGCCCGCGGCCACCGGGCCCGCGTGCTCGGCATGGTGCTGGTGCGCCTCGACGAGGAGTACGCCCTGACGCTGCGCAGGGCGCCCGACGTCCGCGCCGCCTGCCAGGAGGCGTACGGCCCGCCGGACGGCCCGACGGTGGTCTCCCTGCGCGAACTCCTCGGCGTCGTCGGCGCCCACGAGTGGCGGGCGAAGGGCGTGCCCATACCCGCCCTCGACGGCGACCGCGTCCACCCGCACTACGGCGTGTTCTCGCCGGTCAGAGGGGAGTACGTCGACCTCGTGGCGGGGGCCCCGCTGCCGGTCGCCGCCGCGCGGGGCGGGACCCGGCCGCGTACGGCGTTCGACATCGGCACCGGAACGGGCGTACTCGCCGCGGTGCTCGCCCGGCGCGGGCTCGAACGCGTCGTGGCCACCGACATCAACCCGCGCGCCCTCGCCTGCGCACGCGACAACACCCGGCGGCTCGGCCTCGCCGGACGGGTGGACGTGGTCGGCACCGGGCTCTTCCCGGAGGGCCGCGCCGCGCTCGTGGTGTGCAACCCGCCCTGGCTGCCCGCCCGTCCGGCCTCCGCCGTCGAACAGGGCGTGTACGACAAGGGCGGCGCGATGCTGCGCGGATTCCTGACCGGGCTCGCGGCGCACCTGGAGCCGGGCGGTGAGGGCTGGCTCGTCCTCTCGGACCTCGCGGAACACCTCCAACTGCGCTCACGCGCACAGCTGTTGGCGTCCTTCGACACGGCGGGGCTGCGGGTCATCGACCGTCTCGACACCGTCCCGCGCCATCCGCGCGCGGCGGACGCCACCGACCCGCTGCACGCGGCCCGCGCGGCCGAGGTCACGTCGCTGTGGCGGCTCGCGCCCCGCTGACGCCGCACGTGCCCCACCTCTGACGCTGACCTCCGCCCCCTCCTCCGGCTTCCCAGGTTATGGAGCAGCCGCTTCAGAATGTGTTAGCGTCCTCACTCGTCAGTTCTGAAGCAGTTGCTTCAAAAAATTTCGGCACGTCGGAGGGCGATCCCATGCCACCTGCGGTCTACATAGTGGCGCTCGGCATCTTCACCCAGGGCACCTCGGAGTTCATGCTGGCCGGCCTCTTGCCGGGCATGGCCGACGACTTGGGGGTGTCGATCCCGGACGCGGGCCTGCTCATCTCGGCCTTCGCGGTCGGCATGGTCGTCGGCGCGCCGCTGCTCGCCGTCGCCACGCTCGGCTGGCCGCGCCGCACGGCGCTCGTCTGGCTCCAGGCCGCCTTCATCGCGGCCCACGTGGCCGGCGCCCTCGCACCCGGCTACACCCTCCTGTTCCTCACCCGTATCGTCAGCGCCCTTGCCTACGCCGGGTATTGGGGCGTCGCCGTGGCCACCGTGGTGGCCCTCGTCCCGGCGGCGGCGAAGGCGCGGGCGGTCGCCGTGGTGGCGGGCGGACTGACGCTCGCCACCGTCGTCGGCGTCCCCGCGGGCACGGTGCTCGGCCAGTACTCCAGCTGGCGCGCCGCGTTCTGGGCGGTGGCGGCGGCCACCGCGGTGAGCCTGCTCTGCACGCTGCTCGTGGTCCCCGGCGGCCGCGGCGAGGGCGCGCGCCCCTCCGTCAGGGCCGAACTGCGGGGCATGGCGCGGCCGCAGCTGTGGCTCTCGTACGCCATCACGGCCTTCGCGTTCGGAGCGGTCATCGTCACCTTCAGCTACCTGGCGGCGCTCCTGACCGAGGTCAGCGGCGTCTCTGAGGGATGGGTGCCGGTGATCCTCGCCCTCTTCGGCGTCGGCGGCATGGTCGGCATCGTGATCGGCGGGCGCACGGCAGGGGCGCGGCCGCTCGGCACGCTGGGCGCGGGGCTCGGCGGACTCGCCTTGTTCTCCGCGCTGCTCGCCCTGACCGCGCAGGTGACGGCCGTGGTGATCGCCCTGGTCTTCCTGCTCGGCCTCGTCGGTTACGTCACCAACCCCGCTCTGCAGTCACGGGTGTTCACCCTGGCGCCGGGGGCCCCGACGCTCGTGGGCGCGACCAACACGGCCGCGTTCAACGTCGGCAACACCGTGGCCCCGCTGCTCGGTGGCATGGCCATCGACGCCGGGTTCGGCTATGCCTCGGTGGCCTGGGTGGGTGCCGCGCTGGCCGCGGCGGGCGGCGCCGGTGTGCTGTGGGCGGCGTACCTCCAGCGCCCGGGGGCGGGGCGGGCGCCGACGCCAGGCCCTCGTACGACGGTGATCGCCCGCGAGACCGCCAAGGCGGAGGCGTGAGCGCCGACGCGCGGGCGGACCGCGCCGCTCCAGCCGCCTCCGTAGCCTCCGCCACTCCCGTAGCCCCCGTCACTCGCGTCCGCGTGACCGCCGAGCCCGACTGGTACGAGTCGGCGGGCATATCCCTCGGTATCCGCGTCGGCGGCCTCGTCTTCACCTCTGGGCAGGCCCCCGTGGACGAGCGCGGCGCCACCGTCGGCGCCGGGGACTTCGAGGCGCAGGCCCGGCGGGCGCTGGCCAATCTGTCGACCGTGCTCGGCAACGCGGGCTCCGGTCTCGACCGGCTGGTCAAGCTCACGGTCTTCGTCACGGACGTGGCCCACCAGGATGTCTTCGCCCGGTTGCGCGCGGAGCACTACGTCGCGCCGTTCCCCGCGGAGTCCTTCGTCCAGGTCGCCGCGCTCGCCGACCCGGCGTGGCTGATCGAGATCGAGGGGATCGGCGCCGTCGAGTGAGCCCCGGGTGGCCGCACCGAGACCGAGCCGCCGGGGTTTTGTAAGCACGTTCCAAAACGTCTACTGTGGTGCCATGGCCAGGCCACGAGAGTTCAGCGAGGACCGCGTCGTCACCGCGGCCATGGAGACGTTCTGGCGTCACGGGTACGAGGGCACCTCCACCCGGGACCTGTGCGACAGCACGGGCCTCGGCCCGTCCAGCCTCTACAACACCTTCGGCGGCAAGCGGCAGCTCTACCTCCGCGCCCTCGAGCGCTATCACGACACCGCCACCGCCGAGCAGGTCGAGCTGCTGCGCGGCCCCGGCCCGGCGAAGGAGCGGCTGCGCGCCATGATGCTCCACTCCGTCGACGCCGACCTCGACGCGGCGGACGCGCGCGGCTGCTTCGCCATCAACGCCGCCATCGAGGCCGCCGGGCTCGACCCGGAGGTCAAGGACGCGGTGCGGCGCAGCTTCGACCGGGTCGAGGAGGAGCTGTGCGCGGTCGTGGAGGAGGGGCGGCGCGCGGGCGAGTTCCGCTCCACGGGCGACGCGAGGACCGTGGCCCGCCGGGTGCAGAGCACGTACTACGGGCTGCGGGTCCTCAGCCGCGTACACGACGACCGGGAGATGCTGCTCGCCACGGTGGACGGGGCGCTCGCCGACCTGTGACGCGCGGCGCGGACACCCGCGCGGCCCGGCACCCGCTGACGTACCGCTCACGCGCCCCGGGAGCCGTTTATCGGCTGTTGATCGATCCCCTGGACGCTCCGCTGGTCAAGTCCGGCAGCAACCAACGGAACCGACCGACCGGAGGTATGTGCATGAAGATGGTCCGCTCGCTCAAGAAGAGGATCACCGGAGAGAAGAGCCTGAAGGCGTACGCCTGGTACCACTGGTACTAAACCGGCGAATCGTTCCTCCGCGTGCCCGTGTCCGGCGTGCCCGAGCGGCCGCCGGGCACGGGCCTCCCGCCCTTGGAGACCACCGATGCCCCTCTCCGGTACCGACCGGTCCACCCGGACCACCGTCTTCGCGCCCCGACTCGACGCCCTGCTGCGCGACCACCGCGGCGAGGACGTCTTCCGCCTGGACGCCGACACCGTGGGCGTCGCCGGGCACGGTCTCACCGACCGGATCCTCGCCGCCCGGTCGGCCACCGAACACGAACGCCCCACCTTCAAGCCCCTGCACGGACGCTCCATCCACCGCACCGAGGCGTCGCACGTCATGCGGGCCATCGGGCGCGACGTACGCACGGCCCTGCGCAAGCCCGTGCCGGGGGACGTCGACCTCAGCGGCGAGTGGCCGCACGTCGGCCACGTCCACCTCCGCGACCTGATCCTCGGCGCCGACCCCTACCGGCTGCGCGTCCTCATGGACCGCACCCTGGAGCTGACGCCCAAGCTGACCTGGACGGTCATCGCCGTCGGCGCCGCACTGCCCGGTGCGCTCCGCCCGGGCGCGCCCGTGACGGAGATCGCGGGCCTGACCGCCGACGCCGCGAACTACGGCGACCGGCGGTACGCGATGGGCCTGTACCGGCGGGCGGCGGCGCCCGTCTGCTTCACCGTCTCCACGCTCGTCGCGAGCGCGTACTGGCTCGGGGCCCCCTTCGACGAGGAGACCCCGAACGAGCACATCCTGTACGAGGCGATGCGCCTGCTGCCCCCGTCCTGGAACATCCTGCGCAACGCGTCCCCCGAGTACCCCGCCCTCGACGCCCGCATCGGCGCGGGCGACGACGTCCTGCTGCTGCCGTTGCTCAGCCACCGCGACCCCGCGCTCTGGGACGACCCCGACGTGTTCCGTCCCGAGCGCTGGGCCACCCTCGACCCCGACGACCACCCCGGTTACCTCCCCTTCGGCCACGCCTCCGAACGCTGCTGGGGTCGCCACATGGTGATGCCGCTGGCCGGAATGCTGCTCGACCTGCTGCGAGCCGAGCGAATGACGGTCGACCCGAGGCAGACGACGGCCAAGGTGCCGTTGGCGGGGCTGCTCGGCGTCGACAAGGTACGACTCGTGCGGCGGCCCTAGCGGGCCTTCTCGGCGGCCGTGGCCGCGCGGCGGAACAGGCCCGTCCAGAGGAACGGCTCGCCGAAGAGCGGGGAGTCGGCGGGTTCGTCGCGCATGCGGCGCAGTTCGACCTCGGTCAGGTCGCCGAAGATTCGCCGCAGCGCCCGGTCGTCGTAGGCGAGGCCGCCGTGCAGCGCGGAGTCCCGGTAGAAGTCGGCGTCGGGCAGTTCGTATCCCATGCCGCCAGGGCCGGCCGCGAAACCGCTCACGCGGCGGTGCGGTGGCAGATATGGAACCAGCCCGAGTCGTAAACAAGGTCGTAGGGGCCCGCCAACTCGGCCTGTGTCAGGGCGAATGCGTCGCCCTGGTGGAACCGGATGTCGGCGCCGTGCTCGCGGGCGCGGTCCCCGGCCCAGGCGAGGGCGGCCGGTGACAGGTCGACGGCGTCCACCTCGAAGCCGAGCGAGGCGAGGTGCAGGGCGTTGCCCCCCCACGTCGTCGGCCGTACGGATGCCGCAGTCCACCAAGTCCCCATCCCCAAGGGGGTGATTGCGGACTGAGGACAGGGGGGAGCAGGTCAGACCGGGTGCGAGGCATGCCGGTGAGGCCGTCCGCAGGCGTCTGGCGGGGCCGTGCCCGCCCGCCTGGCGCTCCTCTCAGGACCCGGGCGCAAGAGGCGCCCGCGCACCCCCCGGAGGGGCCGCACGGGGCCTTTCGGGGCGTCGCCGGAGCGGCTATGCCCGCTGAATCGAACAATGTGTTCACGCGGAGTATCCCCAGAAGTAATCCCGGCTGGTTGGATGTGCGGGCGCCGGAACAACGGCCGCTTCCAGCCACCCGGAACAGCCGCAACAGGCCCCCACCCTCAGGAGTCTCAGTGCCGCACTCAGCGCTGCGCAGGTCCCACGCAGCGGCGATCACCGCCGTGCTCGCCGCCGCCACGCTCACCGCCGTCGCCCCGTCCGCGACCGCCGCCGACGCGTCCGCCGCGACGCCCTCGCTCAAGGTGCTCACGTACAACACGTTCCTGTTCAGCAAGTCGCTCTACCCGAACTGGGGCCAGGACCACCGCGCCAAGGCCATACCGGCGGCGGACTTCTTCCAGGGCCAGGACGTCGTCGTCCTCCAGGAGGCGTTCGACAACTCCTCGTCCGACGCGCTGCTGGCCAACGCCAGGGACCGCTACCCGCACCAGACCCCGGTGATGGGCCGCGGCAAGAGCGGCTGGGACGCCACCGGCGGCGCGTACTCCTCGGTGACGCCCGAGGACGGCGGCGTGACGGTCCTGAGCAAGTGGCCGGTGCTGCGCAAGGAGCAGTACGTCTACAAGGACGCGTGCGGCTCCGACTCGTACTCCAACAAGGGCTTCGTCTACGCGGTGCTGGACGTGAACGGCACCAAGGCGCACGTGGTGGGCACGCACGCCCAGTCCACCGACCCGGGCTGCGCCGGCGGCGAGGCGGCCGCCACGCGCGCGAAGCAGTTCAAGGAGATGGACGCCTTCCTGGACGCGAAGAACATCCCGGCGGGCGAACAGGTCATCGTGGCGGGCGACTTCAACGTCGACTCGCACAGCTCCGAGTACGCCTCGATGCTCGCCGACGGCGGCTTCGCGCCCGCCGACGCCCGCACCGGCCACCCGTACTCCTTCGACACCCAGGAGAACTCGATCGCCGCCGAGCGCTACCCGGACGACCCCCGCGAGGACCTCGACCACGTCCTCCACCGCAAGGGCCACGCCCGCCCCGCCACCTGGCACAACAACGTGATCAAGGAGCAGAGCACGCCCTGGACGGTCTCCAGCTGGGGCAAGAAGTACACGTACACGAACCTGTCCGACCACTACCCCGTGACGGCGTACTAGGACTCCGGAGCCCGGGGCCCCCGGGCCCCCGGCCCCTGGTAGCCGAAACTATTCGGACAGTTTTCGAACGTGCGGGGACGGGCAGAGGGCGGCAACGACGTGCGACGCGCGCTGATGTGCTGCCTTTGCCCGGCTTCACACCCCCTCCCAGAAGGGCCGGTTCCGGACCGTGTGACGCAAAAGTTAGGGGGCAGCGGAGCGTTTTCCATGGGGGGCGTGTGGAAGTTTGTGTGCGCCTCGTGACCACTGGGGTCTGCGAGATGTGTCTTCCTGTGGGGGGAAGTCTTGACGCAACGCACCGTCGGTGCGCGTGTTTCGCGTGCCCGTAAGAGAACCACCCTTGCCATCGCCGCCGCTTCGGCCACCGGCGCTCTGACCCTGTCCCTGATGTCGGCGACGGGTGCCGCCGCGGCCGATGAGCCAGGCTCGGCGTGGGGCAAGGACGCTCCGTCGTTCTCGATGCCCGATGTGAAGGTCGGTTCGAACAAGCCTGTCGCGCCGGAAGCCGAACGCGCACCCTCGCGCAAGGTGGCCGCCTGGCGCGCGCAGCAGAAGAAGCGCACCGAGGGCGACGCGGCACGCTCCCTCCAGGAGATACCCGCCCATGTGCCCGAGGGCCAGGGCGATGTGCCGTGGCACAAGATCAGTGACTTCGCCATCACGGACGCGCTGACGGCCCGGATCAACTACTCCACCGGCAACCTGATGCTCACGGCGACGGACTTCTCCGTCGCGGGCGTCGGCCAGAACCTGACGCTGGCACGCACCTACAACTCCCTCGACGCCCCGTGGGGCAAGGTCTCCCAGCGCTGGTGGCAGCAGTACGAGCGCTACCTCCAGGTGCTCACCGACGAGGTGGTCCTGTACGACGCCTCCGGCGACACCCTGCGCTTCACCAAGGCCGCGGACGGCTCCTTCACCTCGCCCAAGGGCTACTCGAAGGAGCTGAAGAAGAACACCGACGGCACCTACACCCTCACCAGCTGGAAGTCCGGCTCGAAGGACACCTACAACGAGCACGGCACCCTGACCAAGGTCACCGACAAGAACAAGGGCACCCTCACCGTCACCCAGCACGACGAGGGCGAGGAGCACAAGGGCTTCAAGCTGACCGAGACCCGCTCCGGCCGCTGGATCGACCTGCTCAAGACCAACGCCTCGCAGTGGCAGGCCAAGGACAACTCCGGCCGCACCGCCGTCTTCGACCTCGACCCCGACGGCAACCTGCACAAGACCACCGACGCCGAGGGCAAGACCACCACCTTCGGCTACGACACCTCCAACCGCCTCACCAAGATCACCACCGCTGAAGGCCGGGTCACCGTCTTCACCTACGACGACGCCAACCGCGTCACCTCCATGCTGCGCGCCACCGAGTTCAACGGCTCCGGCCACACCGGCCCCACCTGGACGTACGCCTACGACGCGACCTCGCCCACGGCGGCCGGCACGACCACGGTCACCGATCCGGAGAAGCACGCGACGAAGTACAAGCACGACGGTGACGGCCAGGTCACCGACGTCACCGACGCGCTCACCCGCAACCGCTCCACCAAGTTCGACGCGAACCACAACATCGACACGGCCACCGACGCGATGGGCACCGGCACCATCGGCGGCAACGTCACCGACTACTCGTTCAACACCCGCAACAACCTCGAAGAGGTCAAGTCCCCGACCGGCGGGCGGGGAGTGGCCAGTTGGCAGACGATCGCGGGCGGCGATGTGCCCAAGGAGGCCACCAACGCCGACGGCGAGAAGACCTCCTTCACCTACGACACCGCGGGCAACACCAAGTCGGTCGCGCAGACCGGCACGGGTGGCGGCAGCGTCTCGTACACCTACAACCCCGCCACTCCCACGTGTGGTGGCTTCGAGGGCCAGCGGTGCACGGCCGAGACGAAGATGTCGTCGACGAAGACCGTGAAGACGTCGTTCACCTATGACGCCAAGGGCAACCTCACCAAGGTGGTGCCGCCCAAGCCGCTGGGGGAGACCACCTTCACCTATGACAGCCTGGGCCGCACCGAGACCCTCACCGACGGCCGGGGCGTCAAGAAGGTCTTCACCTACGACCACCTCGACCGCATCAAGACCGTCTCCACCACGAACGACACGGTCCGCTACTGGTACGACGGCGACGGCAACCTGCGCCAGCGCGACGACTCCACCGGCACCATCAAGTACCAGTTCGACCCGCTCCAGCGCGAGACCATCCGCACCCTCCAGGACGGCTCGCAGACCCTGCTCGCCTACACCCCGGCGGGCAACGTCGACTTCTACCAGGACCCGGCCGGAAAGGTCGACTACACCTGGAACGAGGTCAACAAGCTGGAGAAGCTGACCGACCCCTCGGGCAAGGTCACCTCCTACAAGTACAACCGCAACGACGTGCGCACCGAGACCGCCTACCCCGGCGGAACGGTGCAGACCGTGGGCGTCGACAAGTCCGGCCGCCCGGAGAAGATCACGGCGAAGTCCGCCAAGGGCACCCTGGTCGACCTGGCCTACACCTACGGCTACGGCACCGACGCCAAGACCGACGGCGACAAGATCCGCACCAAGACGGACGCGGTGGCGGGCACGAAGACCAGCTACCTCTACGACGGCGCCGGACGCTTCTCCTACGCGGAGGAGAACAAGGGCACCACCCTCAACTCCTCCTGGCAGTACTGCTACGACCTGGCGGGCAACCTCACCAGCCAGGGCACCGAGAAGGGCTGCCCGCGCGGCACGACCTACACGGTCAACGACGCCCAGCAGATCACCGGTAAGAACGGCTCCACCGCCAACTGGTCCTATGACCTCGAAGGCAACGAGACCGCCGGCGCCTCCACCCCGGAGGGCACCCGGACCGGTGGGAAGTGGTCGGACCACAGCCAGCTCACCTCACTGACCGTGGGCGGCAAGACGTACGCGGGCCAGTACGGCTCCACCGACCAGAGCGAGCGCGTCAAGCTCGGCGACACCTTCTTCCACAACGGGCCCCTCGGCCTCTCCGCCACTTCCACGGGCGGTACGGACACCGGCTTCAACCGTGAGCCCGGGGGCACACTCAACTCCATGACCCGGGACGGGAAGACGTACTTCTACCTCACCGACGCGATCGGCTCCGTCGTCGCGGTCGCGGACGAGTCCGGTACGAAGGTCAACGGCTACTCGTACAGCCCCCGAGGCGTCGCCCGGGACGCGGGCGGCGAGAAGGTGACGCAGCCCTACCGCTTCGCGGGCGGCTATCAGGACCCCACCGGCCTGTACCACTTCCAGGCGCGCTACTACGACCCCAACATCGGCCGCTTCAACAGCCCCGACCCCTCCGGCCAGGAGCAGAACCCCTACCTCTACGCCGAGGGTGACCCCGTCAACCGCATCGACCCGAGCGGGCTGATCACGGGCTCCATCTCGGGGGAGGTCTGCTTCGGCGTCTGCATCGGCGTGGGCGGCAAGACGGACGGCAAGGAGGCCAAGCCCACGCTCAGCCTGGGATTCGGAACCCCGGGGGTGAGCGGCGGCCTGTCCGCCGACACCGGGGACATGGAGAGCGGCGGCTCGGTCGGCGTCTCGTGCGGCGTCGGTCCCGGCAGCGTCACCGCGTCGACGGACGGCAAGAGCGTGGACGCCGGGGTGGAGACCGGCGGAAGCACCGGAAAGTGCTCGGGCACCGCCGAGTACACCTTCTGACGACGCACACCCCCGATGCTGATGCGACACCTACCAGCGAGCGACCGGACCCGGCAGGAGGCGAAGTGAGGGTAGTGGTGGGAGTGGCCGTGGCCGCTTTCGGCCTGTGCTTCGCGATGTTCGCGGACCGGCTGAGCAAGGGAAGCGCCGCGAGTTCCAAGGAGGTCTTCGGCACGTCCGGCGGGCCGGGCACGCGCCGTTGGAACCGGGGCGTGTTCACCGTGCTCGGAGGGCTCCTGGCGCTCTTCGGCGTCGTGTACGCCGCAGGACTGCTCGGCTCATAGGGCCGCAGCACCGACCGAACACCGGGACCCGGCCGGAGTGACCTCCGGCCGGGTCCCGCGGAAGAAGGAGAAGACATGATGTCGGAGTCGTCGGTCGAACTGGCCAAGATGTGGTCGTCGAAGGGAGGGGCGACGATGTTCGTCATCGTGTTCGTCGTCTTCGCGATAATCCTTGTCGCTCTGCTGATGCGGAACAAGAACCGGCGCTGAGGGAACGGGACCCACGAAACCGCCGCCTCCTCCGTGGCGCGCTACCTGTGCCAGGGCCCGGTCACGGCGAACGTCGTGCCGGGCGCGTAGCAGTTGACGTACATCGTGTCGTGGTCGGGGGAGAAGGCGGCGCCCGCGAACTCGCCCCACTCGGGCTTGTCGGGGGTGCCGATGTTCTGCCGGTTGCGGGCCATCGCGTAGACGTCGCCGCGCCGGGTCACGCCGTAGACGTGCTGGACGCCGCCGCCGTCCTCGCAGACCATCAGGCCGCCGGTCGGCGCGAGGCAGATGTTGTCGGGGGACTCGCCGGGGAGCTGGATGTCCGTGCTGGGGCCGAAGACGATGACGAGGGTGAGGCGGCGCCTCGACGGGTCGTACCGCCAGATCTGACCGTAGTGGTCGCCCGCCGAGCCCTCCGCCTTGCGTGCGAAGGACGAGACGAAGTAGACGGACGAGCCGCCCCAGTAGCAGCCCTCCAGCTTCTGCGCGTGCGTGACGCCCTTCGGGCCGAAGTCCTGGTGGCGGATGGGTGTCCGGGCGGCCAGCGGGTCGGGTACGTCGACCCACTCGACGCCGTCGAAGCTCGCGCCCGTCTCCTGGATCGACGACAGGTCCGGTACGCCCGGCACGCGCATCGCCTGGAGCCTGCCGCCCGCGCGCAGCGAACCACGGCCGCCCTCGGGCCTCTTGGGCAGGAAGCGGTAGAAGAGACCGAAGGGCTTCTGGAAGGCGTCCTCGGTCTCGTAGACGACGCCGCGTCTGGGGTCGACGGCGACCGCCTCGTGCTGGAAGCGGCCCATCGCGGTGAGCGGTTCGGCGCCGGTGCGGTGCGGGTCGACCGGGTCGACCTCGAAGATGAAGCCGTGGTCCTTGGTGTAGCCGTTCGTGCCGGCCTTGTCCTCGGTCTCCTCGCAGGTGAGCCAGGTGTTCCACGGGGTGGGCCCGCCCGCGCAATTCACGGCGGTACCGGCGATCGCCACGCGCTCGCCGAGGACGTTGTTCCTCCGGTCGAGCGCGAGCGCCGTACAGCCGCCCTTGGCGGCCGGGTCGTAGGTGAGTCCCTTGACGGTCGGCACGCCGATCTTGGCGGTGACGCGGTTCTCGTGGTTGCGCACGAGGTGGACACCGCCGTGCTTGCCGCCGAAGGCGGCCATGCCGTCGTGGTTGCTGGGCACCCTGCCCTCACCCGACCGGAGGTTCTCCCCCTCGCGGGAGAGGACCTGGTAGCGGAAACCTTTCGGCAGATCGAGCAGGCCCTTGGGGTCGGGGACGAGGGGGCCGTATCCGGCCTTCCCGTGGGCGGCGGCGGTACCCGCGAACAGCTCCGAGATCGCGCCGGTGAAGGCGATTCCCGCGCCCACGGCACCGGTGCGGGCGAGAACCTGACGTCGAGTGGCAGACATGATGGGCAACCTCCTGCTGGCGGACAGGAATGTGACCGGATGTGTGTACCACGTGCCTAGGTGCACGGGAACCACGCGCGTAGCGATCGCTTGTTCTACTTGGGCGTGGGCCTGCTACTCCGCCACGAGTCCCTTGGCGTCCCGGGCGAGTGCCGTCAGCCGCGATATGGCTCGGAAGTACTTCTTCCGGTACCCGCCGTTCAGCATCTCCTCGCTGAACAGCCGGTCGAAGGGCACCCCGGAGGCGAGCACCGGCACCTCCCGGTCGTACAGCCGGTCGGCGAGCACCACGAGGCGCAGCGCGGTCGACTGGTCCGGCACCGGTGTCACGTCGGTGAGGCAGACGGCCGCGATCCGGTCGGTCAGCGCGCCGTACCGGCTGGGGTGGACCTTGGCCAGGTGCGCGAGCAGGTGCGGGAAGTCGTCGAGCGAGGCGCCCTCGGTCGCGTACGCCGCCTTGGTGACCTGCTCCTCCGAGTACGGCGCCGGAGCCTCCGGCAGACCGCGGTGGCGGTAGTCGTCGCCGTCGATGCGCAGCGCCTTGAAGTGCGCGGAAAGGCCCTGGATCTCGCGCATGAAGTCGGTGGCGGCGAAGCGGCCCTCGCCGAGCTTGCCCGGCAGCGTGTTCGAGGTCGCCGCCAGTGCCACGCCCTGTTCGACCAGCTTGGAGAGGAGCGAGGAGACCAGCACGGTGTCGCCCGGGTCGTCGAGTTCGAATTCGTCGATGCAGAGCAGGCGGTGATCGCTGAGCGTACGCACCGTCTGCTGAAAGCCGAGCGCGCCGACCAGGTTCGTCAGCTCGACGAAAGTGCCGAACGCCTTCTGCTCGGGCGCCGCGGGCGTCGCGTGCCAGAGCGAGGCGAGGAGGTGGGTCTTGCCGACGCCGTAGCCACCGTCGAGATAGACACCGCGGGGGCCCGTGGGGGCAGCCGCCTTCTTCTGGAACCAGCGCTTCTTGCCCGCCCCGGACGCGTGCGCCCCGCCCAGCCCCTCCGCGAACCCGCTCAGGACCCGGACCGCCTCGGTCTGGCTCGGCTGGTTCGGGTCCGGGATGTACGTGGCGAAGCGGACCGAGTCGAAGCGCGGCGGCGGCACCATCTCGGCGACCAGACGGTCGGCGGGGACGTGGGGCTCGCGGGCGCACAGGGACAGCGGAACGACTTCGGCCAGGGGATCGGGCCCGTGGGCTGCGGTGGAGGACGACACGGTTCCCCAGCTTAAGGGGCGTGCAAGACTGCGGATATGCGACGCCTGTTCCCTGTGACCGACCAGACAGCAGACACGAGCACCGCGGAGGTGGAGGCCCGGAAGGCCGCGGAACCACGGGAGTGGGGGCTGGACGAGCTGGCCGACGCGTACGCCTACCCCTCGGGAGTCGTCGCCGGGCGGGCGACGTGGCTGCGCGCCAACATGGTGTCCACGCTCGACGGCGCCGCCCAGCACGACGGCCGTTCGCAGCCGATCTCCAACGACACCGACATGCGGATCTTCGGCACCCTGCGCGGGCTCGCCGACGCCGTGATCGTCGGGGCCGAGACGGTCCGTCTCGAGGGGTACCGTCCGGCACGCGCGCGTGCCGCCTTCGCCGAGCGCAGGGCCGCCGCCGGGCAGACCCCGGCGCCCGCCATCGCGATCGTCAGCGCGAGCCTCGACCTGGACTTCTCGCTTCCGCTGTTCACCGAGCCGCTGACGCCCACGCTGGTGGTGACCGGGGCCGCCGCGTCCGCCGACAAGATCGCCGCCGCCGAGCAGGCGGGCGCCGTCGTGGTGATCGCCGGCGAGGGCGCGACGGTGGACCCCGCGCGCGTGGCGCCCGCCCTGGCCGAGCGGGGGCTCACCCGGCTGCTCACCGAGGGCGGGCCCCGCCTGCTGGGGCAGTTCGTGGCCGCGAAGGCGCTGGACGAGCTGTGCCTGACGGTCTCGCCGATGCTCACCGCGGGGGACGCGCAGCGGATCGCGGGCGGGCACGCGCTCGCGACGCCCGACCAATTCGTACTGACGTCCGTGTTGGAGGAGGCCGGGTTCCTCTTCACCCGATACCGTCGTAGCTGACAATCGGCGGAATCAGCCGTTCCGTTTGGCTTCGGCTGGGCACACTAGATCTCGCAGACCCCGTGCGGCCACGGGGCAGGATGGTTTCCGCAAGGGCCTCAGGACGGCCCACGGAGGAGAAGGGCGCCTGTCGTGTTCACAAGCGTATTGATGATCGAGAAGGCCCTGACGTCCGCCGACGTGGAGTTCGTCACCACCTTGCACGGGGACGAGCCGGTCACCTTCCACGTGCTGCTCCAGCCCCGGGGCGATCAGGCGGACCGGCTGCTGCGAGCCATCGACGACGTCGCCCTGGGCGAGCTGGACGAGGCGGCGCGCGAGGGCGAGACCCCCGAGGGTGCGGATGCGGCGGGCCCCGGTGAGCAGGCGCTGCGCGTCTCGCTGACGGCGCTGCGGGTGGCGGGCTGTGCGGCGGAGGGGCGGCTGATCGAGGACCATCCGCTGGACGCGCTGAAGGTTCTCGTGGACGAGGTGGGGGCCGATGAGGTGATCGTGCTGACCGATCCCCACTACGTGGAGGAGTTCTTCCACCGGGACTGGGCCTCGCGGGCGCGGCACAAGGTGGGGGTGCCGGTTCTCAAGCTCTTCTCGCACAGCGAGGCGTGACGCTGCCCGCTGTGGGTGGGCGGTTTCTTATTGTGCGGGGTCGCTGCCGCTGGGGGGCGGGTCTCTGTCGTGCGGGTTTGATGTGGCTGGGCGCGCAGTTCCCCGCGCCCCTTCGGGGCGCTTTCCTGCGGGTGCTTTTCTGCGGGTTCGTTGTGGCTTGTCGCGCCGTTCCTCGCGCCCCTTTGGGGCGCATCCCTGCGGGCGCTTTCCCGCGGGGCGCTTAGGCTGGGGCCGTTCACACCGTACGAACGCGACTTCGTCGCACCACCAGGGGAGACACACGCATGGCATCCGGCCTGCCCCAGTCCATGGCCGACATGGACCGACCGCACTTCATCGGCATCGGCGGGGCCGGAATGTCGGGCATCGCCAAGATCCTGGCCCAGCGCGGTGCCAAGGTCGCGGGCAGCGATGCCCGGGAGTCCGCCACGGCCGAGGCGCTGCGCGCGCTCGGCGCCACCGTCCACATCGGGCACGACGCCGCGCACCTCGCCCCCGACGCGACCTGCGTCGTCGTCTCCTCCGCGATCCGCGCCGACAACCCCGAGCTGGCCCGCGCCGCCGAGCTCGGCATCCCCGTCGTGCACCGCTCGGACGCCCTGGCCTCCCTGATGGAGGGCCGGCGCCCGATCGCCGTCGCGGGTACGCACGGCAAGACCACGACGACGTCGATGCTCGCCGTCACGCTCGCCACCCTCGGCCTCGACCCGTCGTACGCGATCGGCGGCGACCTGGACGTGCCCGGCTCGAACGCGCTGCACGGCGAGGGCGACATCTTCGTCGCCGAGGCCGACGAGAGCGACCGCAGCTTCCACAAGTACGCGCCCGAGGTCGCCATCGTCCTCAACGTGGAGCTCGACCACCACGCCAACTACGCGTCGATGGACGAGATCTACGAATCCTTCGAGATCTTCGCGGGCAAGATCGTCCCCGGTGGCACCCTGGTGATCTCCGCCGACCAGCACGGCGCGGTCGAGCTGACCAAGCGCCTGCGGGACCTCGGAGAGCTGAAGGTCGTCACGTACGGCGAGTCCGACGGCGCCGACCTGCGCATCCACAAGATCACCGCGCGCGGTCTGACCAGCGAGGTCACCGTCGTCCTGAACGGCAAGTTCCTCACCTTCCAGGTCTCGGTCCCCGGCCGCCACTACGCGAACAACGCGGTCGCCGCCCTCGCCGCGGGCATCGCCCTCGGCATCCCCGCGCACAACCTCGCCTCCGCGCTCGGCTCCTACACCGGCGTCAAGCGCCGCCTCCAGCTCAAGGGCGAGGCCGCGGGCGTCCAGGTCATCGACTCCTACGCCCACCACCCCACCGAGATGACGGCCGACCTGGAGGCCATGCGCTCCTCGGCCGGCGACTCCCGCATCCTCGTCCTCTTCCAGCCCCACCTCTTCTCGCGCACCCAGGAGCTGGGCACCGAGATGGGCCAGGCCCTCGCCCTCGCCGACTCCTCCGTGGTCCTGGACATCTACCCGGCCCGCGAGGACCCGATCCCCGGCGTCACCAGCGCCCTGATCATCGACGCGGCCCGCGCCGCGGGCGCCGAGGTGGCGGCCGCCCCGGACAAGGACGCGGCGGTCGCGGCCCTCGCGGGAATGGCCAAGCCCGGCGATCTTGTTCTCACCATGGGAGCGGGCGATGTCACGGACCTCGGCCCGCGGATCCTGGCCGAACTGTCGAAGTGAAGGGGACTCCACCCATGTCGTACGACGTCGAGAAGCCGGACGAGCAGTGGCGCGCCGAGCTGACCCCCGCCGAGTACGCGGTGCTGCGCCAGGCCGGCACGGAACCGGCCTTCGTGGGTGAGTACACCGATACGAGGACGAAGGGCGTCTACTCCTGCCGCGCGTGCGGCGCGGAGCTGTTCACGTCGGAGGAGAAGTTCGAGTCGCACTGCGGCTGGCCGAGCTTCTTCGACCCGAAGGACACGGACGCCGTCGAACTCGTCCAGGACACCTCGCACGGCATGGTCCGTACCGAGGTGCGGTGCGCGCGCTGCGGATCACACCTCGGGCACGTCTTCGAGGGCGAGGGCTACCCCACGCCGACCGACCAGCGGTACTGCATCAACTCGATCTCGCTGCGCCTTGAGCCCGCCGGCGGCGAGTGACCGGCACGGGGCCGGAAGCGGGGCCGGGCCGGGGCTCATCCCGGGCAGGTCCCGCTCTTGCCCTGGTGCGTGCGGAACGCCTGCGGCGGGCTGTACTCCTTCGGCCGCGGGAACCGCACGACAGGGACGCGCTTGCAGACAGGCCAGTTGCCGTTCCCGGCGGTGTAGCCGAAGTCGCCGGTCGCGCCCCTGACGCAGCCCTTGCAGGTGTCGTCGGGCAGCATCTGCATGTTCCTGATGGTGTTGGTGACGTCGTGCGTGGAGGGCAGCTGCAGCTTCCCGAGGCTCTTCTTAGCCTCGAAGACGGCCTGGGCGAGCACCTGGAAGGCGTCGTAGTGCATGATCGCGTAACCGTCGTCCAGGGCGGCGTCCTTGAGGCCCGTGTCCTTGGCCATGGCGGCGGCGAACGGCGCGAACTGGGCGGGCGCGTCCTGACCGGCGCGCCACGAAGGGCCGTCCGTGGCCGCCGCGTTGAGGGTGACGACCCCGGCCTGCTCCATCTGCTCGCGGGACTTGTCGGTGGTGAGCCGTGACGTGAGCCCCGTGGAGACCCGCAGGATCCGGATGGGCTCCTTCGCCTTGCGGCCCTGGCACTCGGGCTCCTTGGCGATCTCGTCCACCAGATACGGAAGATCCCAGTCCCTGCCCGCCAGGAACACCGTGTCCGACTTCGTCTTGCAGATGCCCTCGGCCGCCGCGGCCACGGCGTGCGGCGCGCCTTGATAGGGGCCCATGGTGCCGACGTACGAACTCTGCCGGATGTCCAGTTGGTAGGCCTTGCCGAAGCGCTTCTCCAGCTCCGCCTTGGTGTTGCTGACGTAGTTGTCGTGCGCGCGTGAGTCCCAGACGAGATAGCCCCGCTTCTTACCCGGCTCCTTCTTGAGGTGGCGCGCGAGGGCGGTCACGGCGTTGCGGTTGTTGGGGGCCACCTTGAAGAACGTGTCGGCCTCGATCTCGGGGGAGCTGAGGAGACCGCTCACCGCCGGGATGTCCGCGGCGGACAGGGCACTTGCCGCGTCCTGCGAGTCCTGCTCGCTGTTGAGCAGACCCATCGCGCCGACGAGCGGGGCGTCACCTTCCTCGGACTGCTTGGTCCCCGCCAGCTCCGCCGCCCTCTCCACGGCCGGGCGCCACAGGGAGAGGTCCGTGCCGATGTTGCCCAGCAGCATCTGGAAGTTGATGCCGGTCTGCGCGCTGTTCGCCTTGAGCTGCGCCGCGTAGGCGCCGGCCAGGGCGTGTTCGATGAGTTCGGCGGTCATCGCCCCGGACTCGGAGGCGTTGAACGGAAGCAGCAGGGCGACCTTCACGTACGGCTTTCTGTGGGCGTCCTCCTCGGGGTGCTCCCAGGCGTCGCGCACCCGCCGGTTCTCCTCGGCGACGCGCGCGACCAGGCGGGAGAAGCGCTCGTCGGGACCGTCCTCGCCCGGCTTGAAGGAGGGCGAGGACGCCGTGGCGTCCAGGAGGCCGACGCACTCGCCCTCCTGCTCCCGCAGCCCCTGCGAGCAGTCGTCCCTGGTGAGCCACGAGATCCCGGTGACCGTCGCGGCGATCAGGAGGGCGAGGGCCACAAGACCCGCCACCCCCTTCTCCGCGGGCCCCGGCGGGCGGCCCCGCAGCCGGGTGAACGGGCGCACGAACACGAACCGGCCCAGGCCTAACGCCGGGCGGACGAAGATGTCAGTGGCTTTCACCGTGGCTCCCTTCAGGGGCCTGGGCAGGCAGGGCGGAGGGCGGGGTGCGCAGCTCGCGCAGTGCGTCGTGCCACTCCTGGGCGGCGTCGAAGAGGATGCCCGCGCCCGTGGAGTGCCGCGCCGAGAGGAATTCCAGCTCCCACTTGATCCGCCCGCACAGCGGCTCGTCCGGCGCGGTCAGCGGGTCGGCGGCCAGCCACACCGCGTGGAGAAGGCGGTACACGGAGCGCTGCACGAAGTCCCCGGCGGGCTCCGTGCCGGGCGTTCCCGTGGCGTAGGCCCGGCACTCGTCGGCCCAGCCGGGGCGCGGCGGATGCGGGGCCGACGCCACCTGCCACAGGTGGCGCAGCCACTTCTGGGCAGAGGTCGGCGTGGCGAACAGCTCGGCCAGGCGGCGCGCCACGTGTCCGGCGTCGCCGTCGGCGAGGGCGTGGTGCAGGGCCTCGATGGGCTGCCCCGCGGTCTCGTGGTGGGTCCGCAGCCGCTCGTGGATGTCGGACCAGGTCTGCGGCGGCCGCGTCGACTCCGGCCTGCGGCGGCGCAGCTCGTGGACGAGCACGGCCCGCAGGAACGGGTCGGCGACGAACGGCCGCGCCGCCCTCGTGCCGTGCTCGGCGTGGAGATGGCTGCGGGCGGTCGCGACGGCCGCGAGCTGGGGGTCGGCGGCCAGATAGGTGTCGGCCAGGGCGTGCGCCGCCGCGTCGTCCTGGGCCACGGAGAACAGGATGAGATTGCTGAGCAGCTGCGGGTCGGGCACGAGCCGGGTGGCGATCTGCCAGGTCACCGCCCGCCCGGCGAGCCGCAGCGCCCCCACGTCGTACCCGGCGGCGTAAGCGGCGTGCGGGTCGGCCGCGAGGGCGTCCCTGAGCAGTCCGCACCCCAGGGGCGAGCCCTGGGTGAACCGGCGCACCGCGCGCGGCAGATCGGGCCGCGGCGGCGGGTCGACGGTCATCAGCATCGCCACGATGTCGTTGCGTGCGAGCGGCGGCAGGTCCAGGGCGATGAGCCCGGCCGACCAGGTGCGGGTCTCCGGGCGCTGCCAGCCGCTCGCCCCGCCCGCGACCTGCGCCAGGGTGCGTACCGCCGCGTCGGGCCCGGCACGGTGGCGGGCCCCGCCGCGCGCCGAGGCCACCAGGATCAGCGGGTCGCGCGCGCCCTTCGCCCGGTGGGTGAGGAGGTGTTCGAGGAGGCGGGACCCCGGTGCGGTGTGCACGTCGTCGAGCAGCAGCAGCGGCCGCGGTACGTGGTTGAAGTGCGCCCAGCCGCTGTAGTGGGCGCGCAGGTCCTCCAGGAGCGCCGCCGCGAGCGAGGCCTCGGCCTCCTCCCGCAGGTCGTCCCCCAGGTGGAAGGAGCGGCACAGCTCGTTGAGGGGCTGTGCGCTGCGGCCGGGCCCGAGCCGGCCGGCGTAGAAGGGCCGCACGTCACGGGCCTGTCTACGGTTCAGATAGCGCTCGGTGAACAGCTGTACGGAGGCCTCCGCGATCGGTAACAGGTCTCCCTGGTCGCCCACCGGCAGCGTCCTGTTGACGTCCTGGGTCCAGCTGTCCGCGTCCGGCGAGTCCTCGGGGACCAGGCCGCACTCGGTGAGCAGGCGCCGCATCCTGGCCCGGGCGACCGACTGCTCCCGCTGGTCGCCGCGGGTCCAGGCGGAGACGGCCGTGAGCCCGGTCCACAGCCGCGGCAGCCGCACCCGCTTGCGCCCGGTGACCGGGGCGCACAACCCGCAGGCCACATCGGTCAGGAAGTCGGCGCCGGACGAGGTGTTGGCCACCATCGCCCCGGCGGGGTGGGCGTCCCGCGCGCAGTTCACCTTGGCCACCGGCAGCCGGGTGCGGTACGCGGTGAACAGGGCGTCGAGGACGGCGGTGCGGCCGCTGCCGTGCGGCCCGGTCAGGAGCAATGCGGGCGGGTCGTCGGGGTGGGCCTGCCCCCGCAGCCTCGGCTCCTCGGCGTCGAGTCCCACCAGGCGTGGCACCAGGTCGTCGAGGAGGATGTCCCGGCCGTAGAGTTCGCTCACGCTCGTCCTCCCCGCTCCGCGTTCATCAGCCGAGCAGTCTCGTCAGGATGGGCCCGATGGTCTGCAACAGCCCCTGTGCCGCCGCCGAGTCGGGCGCCGCCGCCAGCTGTTCCCTGATCCGCTGGGCGAGGGCGCGCAGCCTGCCGCGCTGCTGGGGCAGGGCGCCCGTGCGGCGCAGCTCCTCGCTGTCCCTGATGAGCTGGGCGAGCCGCTCGGCGCCCAGGTCGAGGGAGGGGGCCTGGTCGCGGATCGACTCGACGACGTTCATGACGCTGCCGTAGGTGACGTGGACGTTGCCTTCGACGGTACCGATGTGGAGGCCGGCGAGGGCCGGTTCCCGCGCCAGATACGTCGATACGCCGCCGCCCTCGGCCACACACCGCCGCCCCGCGGGGGTCAGCGTCACCTGGGCCGCGACGGTGTCACCGCTGAGCGCGAGCAGGCCCGCCTGGCTCAGGAAGCGCGCGCTGCCCTCGACGTCGCCCTGGCTGAGCGGGCTGCCGTGGAAGAAGACCTGCTCGGCGACGAAGAACTCCTTCAGGCGCGGCCGGTGCCCGGCGCGCTCCTGCTCCCGCGCCCAGTCGAGCAGGGCGTCCTCGGTGTAGCGGTGGAGCGCTCCCACGTCGTGCAGTTCCGCGTCGAGGCGCAGGGCGTGTGCGAGGCCCGCGTCGGTGAGTTCGGCGTCGGGCGGCGGCCGCTCCCCGTCGGCATGGGCCCGGACCAGGCCCCGCTCCTGGAGGGCTTCGACGACCGCGGTGACGCCGAGCGCCGGTTTGTTCTGGTGCCGCCCGAAATCGCCGGTCGGCACCGGCACGTGGACGCGCCCGCCGCACCGCTCCAGGAGCCATAGCAGCAGGCGTACCTCATAGCGTCCGGGCGCGGCTGTGCTTTGCGTCATCGCGAACCCAACCCCCGTTGGCACAGCGGTGTGTGAAGCGTGTGAACAGTCGAAATTACATCCGATCCCGCTCAGCCACCAGGCCGCCGGACGCCGTACCGCCCGATGTGTACGGGCGGTACGGCGGCGGTACGACTAGAACTCGACCAGCACGTCAACTGGAGCGTCGACCAGGACGCCCACTAGAACGTCAGTTTCCAGCTGTTGATGTAGCCGGTGTCCTGGGCTGCCACGTCCTGGACGCGGAGTTTCCAGGCGCCGTTCGCGGTCTCGCTGGACGCGTCGACCGTGTACGTCGCGATGACGTTGTCCGCCGAGTCGCTGCTGCTGGAGTTCTTCAGGCGGTACGCGGTCCCGTCGGGGGCGAGGAGGTCGACGACCACGTCACCGCGCCAGGTGTGGCGGATGTCGACGTCCACCTTGAGCGCGGCGGGGGCGTTGCCGGTGCGGCCGGTGACGTTGACGGTGGAGGTCACCGCGGCGCCGTTGTCCGGGATGGTGACGTCCGTGGTGTTCTCGTAGCTGTCACCGGGCGGGACCGGGGTGTCCGTGCCGAGCTGCCAGACCGCGTGGGCGATGGCGTCGCTGTTGCGGTCGAGCGCCGTGTCGTTGATGTTCGACGTCGTGTCGCACGACGAGTGGTAGCAGCGGTCGAAGGCCTGGCCCGCCGTGCCGCCCCACTTCTGCGCCTGGGCGCTGGTCTTGGCGCGCTCGGCGCCGGAGAACAGGCCGCCGACCGGGATGCCGACGTTCTTGAACGGGGCGTGGTCGGAGCGGCCGTCGCCCTCGGTCTCGATCTCGGTCGGGACGTTCAGACCGGCGTAGTAGTCCTTGAAGGTCTTCTCGATGGTCGGGTCGTCGTCGTAGACGAAGTAGCCGGCGTTCGGCGAGCCGATCATGTCGAAGTTCAGATAGCCGCTGACCTTCGCGCGCTCCGTGGTGGGGAGGTTGTTCACGTAGTGGCGGGAGCCGACCATGCCGAGTTCCTCGGCGCCCCACCACGCGAACCGCAGGTGCTTGGTGGGCTTGAGCTGCGCGCGGGAGACCGCGAGGGCCGTCTCCAGGACGCCGGCCGAGCCCGAGCCGTTGTCGTTGATGCCCGGCCCCGAGGAGACGCTGTCGAGGTGCGCGCCCGCCATCAGGACCTTGTTCGGGTCGCCGCCCGGCCAGTCCGCGACGAGGTTGTAGCCGGTGGCGCCGCCGGAGGTGAACTGCTGGACGCTGGTGGTGAATCCGGCCGCGTCCAGCTTGCCCTTCACATAGTCGATGGAGGCCTTGTAGCCGGGGCGACCGTGGGCGCGGTTGCCGCCGTTGGCCGAGGCTATGGACTGGAACTGGGTCAGGTGCGCCTTGACGTTGGCGAGCGGGATGTCGGGCGCGGCGAGCGTGGGTGACGGGGCGGCGGACGAGGGGGCGGCGGTGGCGAGCAGGCCGCCGATGGCCAGGGTGGCGGCACCGACGGCCGCACGTCTGAAGAGGTTCATGTGGGGCTCCGTATTCCGAACAGCGAGGGGGACGGAACGTGCGAAACGCCCCGCGACGCGGGTGCCGCGGGGCGCCTTTGGAGCTGTGCGTTGCCTGATGTTGAAGGTGGTTTGACTCTCCGTCAAGGGCGGAATCCGGTCAGAATACGGTCAGTTGTGTTCGCATTACGGACAAGAAGCCTACGAGCACCGAACTTGCCGCCGGTCAGAACCCCGACCCGCCGCCGGTCAAAAGAAGACCCCGCACCGCAGCAGCACGTTCGCGTACGGCCGCGCCTCCCCGGTGCGGACCACGAGCCGGGCCCCCGCCGAGAGGCGCTTCAGCTCTTCGTGCGGGACGAGATCCAGCGCCGGAAGGCTCTCCCGCAGCAGCCGGGCCGCCTGCGGGTTCGCCTCCTGGATCTCGTACGCGGCCGTCCCGCCCTCCACCACGAGCTCGGCGAGCAGCCCGTCGAGGACCTCCGCGAAGGCGGGCACCCCGGCGCGGAACGCCAGGTCCACCACGCGCGGGCCCGCCGGAACCGGCATGCCCGCGTCGCAGACCAGGACCGTGTGGCCGTGGCCCAACTCGGCGAGCGCGCCCGCGAGATGGCGGTTGAGGATGCCCGACTTCTTCACGAGGACGAGGCTTCCGGCGCGGCGGCCGCCAGCTCCGCGGCCGTCGGGTACGAGTCCTGCGCACCCTTGCGGGTGACCGCCGCCGCGCCCACCCGCACCGCGTAAGCCGCCGCCGTCGCGAGGTCCTCGCCGAGACCGAGCCGCCAGGCGAGCGCGGCGGTGAAGGCGTCGCCCGCGCCCGTCGTGTCCACCGCGTCGACCTTCGGGCTCGGGACCCGCACGACGTCGGAGCCGTCCGCGGTGAGCGCGCCCGCCGAACCCAGCGTGATCACCACCGACCGGGGCCCGAGCGCGAGCAGCCCCCGCGCCCACTCCTCCGGGCTGTCGCCCGCGTCCTCGCCGAGCACCACCCGCGCCTCGTGCTCGTTGACCACCAACGGGTCACACGCTGCCAGGACTTCGGCGGGCAGCGGGGCGGGCGGTGAGGGGTTCAGGACGAAGCGGGCGCCGGGCCGCAGCGTGCGGACGACCTCGGCGACCGTCTCCAGAGGGATCTCCAGCTGGCTGGAGACCACCCGCGCCGCCGTCAGGAGGCCGCCCGCCGCGCGGATGTCCGCCGGAGTCAGGCGGGCGTTGGCGCCGGGCGAGACCACGATGCTGTTGTCGCCCGACGGGTCGACCGTGATCAGCGCGACGCCGGTGGGCGCGCCGCCCACCAGGACACCGGCAGTCTCCACCCCGGCCGCCCGCTGCGCGTCCAGCAGCAGCGTGCCGTGCGCGTCGTCGCCCACCCGGGCGAGCAGCGCCGTGCGGGCGCCGAGCCGGGCGGCGGCCACCGCCTGGTTGCCGCCCTTGCCGCCCGGATGGACGGCGAGATCCGAGCCGAGGACGGTCTCGCCCGGCGCGGGGCGGCGCTCCACACCGACCACCAGATCGGCGTTGGCGGAGCCCACGACCAGCAGTTCGAGGTCCGTGTCGCCCGTGCTGCCGGCGTTGTTGTCGTTCATGTGCTGCTTCCTGCTTTCGTACGGTGATGGGGCGAGGGCGGTCAGGAGAAATTCTTCACGTTCTTCGACGTGACGACCTTCACCGGGACCTTCACCGTCCCCCGGACCTTCTTGCCCTCCGCCGCACGCACCGCGTTCTCCACGGCGATCCTGCCCAGCTCCTTGGGCTGCTGCGCCACCGACGCGTACAGCGTGCCCGCCTCGACCGCCTTGAGGCCGTCGGGGGTGCCGTCGAAGCCGACCACCGGGACGGACGTGCCCGCCTTGCCGCCGAGCGCCTTGACCGCGCCGAGCGCCATCTCGTCGTTCTCGGCGAAGACGCCGTTGACGCCCTTGTTCGACTGGAGGAGGTTCGTCATCACGTCCAGGCCCTTGGTGCGGTCGAAGTCCGCGGGCTGCTTGGCGACGACCTCGATGCCGGGGTACGCCTTGATGCCCTCGGCGAAGCCCTGCCCGCGCTCACGGCTCGCGGAGGTGCCCGGCGTGCCCTGGAGGACGACGACCTTGCCCTTGCCGCCCAGCTTCTCGGCGAGGGTCTTGGCGGCGAGCCTGCCGCCCGCCACGTTGTCGGAGGCGACGAGCGTGGCCGTCCGCGCCTTGTTCACCCCGCGGTCGGCGGCGACCACGGGGATGTCCTGCTTGTTGGCGCCGCGCACGGCCGGGCCCGCCGCGTCGGAGTCCACCGGGTTGACGATGATCGACTTCACGCCCTCGCCGGTGAAGTTCTGGAGTTGGTTGGTCTGCTGGGAGGCGTCGTTCTGCGCGTCGGTGACGGTCAGCTCCACGCCCGCCTTCTCGGCCGCCGCCTGCGCGCCTTCCTTCATCTGCACGAAGAAGGGGTTGTTGAGGGTGGAAAGCGACATGCCGACCTTCGTCGACGTGCCCGATGAGCCCGAGTGGAAGAAGGAGACCGCGCCGACGGCGGCCGCCACGACCACGGCGGCCACCGCGTACTTCGCCGCCTGCGGCCCCTTGCCGCGTATGCCCCCGGCCGCGCCTGACGAGGCGCCCGGAGTCGCCCCGGCCCGCCTGCGCAACGTATCCAGGAGGACCGCGAGCGCGATGACGACGCCGATGACGACCTGCTGCCAGAACGCCGACACGGAAAGGAGGTTGAGGCCGTTGCGCAGCACCGCCAGGATCAGCGCGCCGATGAGCGTGCCGGACGCCTTGCCGACGCCGCCCGCCAGGCTCGCGCCGCCGATGACGACCGCGGCGATCGCGTCGAGTTCGTACCCCTGTGCGGCCTGCGGCTGCGCGGAGACCAGCCGGGAGGCGAGCACGACGCCCGCGACGGCGGCGAAGAGACCGGAGAGCGCGTAGATGACGAGCTTCTGGCGCTTGACGCGCAGGCCCGAGAGGCGGGCCGCTTCCTCATTGCCGCCGATCGCGTACATGGAGCGGCCGATGAACGTACGTCCGAGCACGACGGCCGTCACCAGGCCCATCACGACCATCACGATCACCGGGATCGGCAGCCAGCCGCCCACCGTGTCACCGAGGTGCGACACCGAGTCGGGGAACGCGATCGGGCTGCCCTGCGAGATCACCAGGGAGAGGCCGCGGGCCACCGAGAGCATCGCGAGCGTCGCGATGAACGGCGGGAGTTTCCCGTACGACACGAGCAGGCCGTTGACGAACCCGCACGCCATGCCCGTGGCGACCGCGAGGACGACCGCGAGCCAGACCGGCAGCCCCTCCGAAGTCGCCGTCCAGGCGAGCACGGTGGCCGACAGCGCGGCGACCGAGCCGACCGACAAGTCGATGCCCGCCGAGACGATCACGAATGTGACACCGAACGCGAGGATCGCGGTCACGGCCGCCTGCACACCGACGTTCAGCAGGTTCTGGGTGGTGAGGAAGTCGCCGGAGAGCAGCGACATCGCCACGACCAGGACGATCAGGGCGCTCAGCGCGCCGTTGTCGAGCAGGACGCGGCGGAACGTGGCCGTGCCACCCGCGCCGCCCGCGTCACGCTTCACGGTTTCAGTGGCCACGGGAGCCCTCCGCTTCTTCTTCGTTGCGTACGTTCGTGTCGAGCGCCTCGTGCGCCTCATGCGCCTCGCGCGCCTCTTCGGCCGGGGCCGCCGTGCTGACGGCGAGCGCCATCACCGCGTCCTGGGTCGCCTCGTCGGCGGTCAGTTCACCGGCGATCCGGCCCTGCGCCATGACCAGGACCCGGTCGCTCATGCCGAGCACCTCGGGCAGGTCGCTGGAGATCATCAGGACCGCGTGCCCGGAGGCGGTCAGCTCGTTGATCAGCTGGTAGATCTCGACCTTCGCGCCCACGTCGATGCCGCGCGTCGGCTCGTCGAGGATGAGCACCTTGACGTCGGCGAGCAGCCACTTGCCGATGACGACCTTCTGCTGGTTGCCGCCGGACAGCGTGCGCACGTGCTGGCCGAGCCCGGCCATGCGCACCTTCAGCTGCTCGGCGATCCGGGCCGCGTCCCGCGCCTGGCCCTTGAGATCCACGAGCCCGGCGCGGGTCGCCGACCGCAGCGTCACCAGGCCGAGGTTCTCCCGCACCGACGCGTCGAGGAGCAGGCCCTGGCCCTTGCGGTCCTCCGGTACGAGGCCGATGCCCGCGCCCATCGCGGCGTTCACGTCATGCCGGGGCAGCCGCTCCCCGCGCACACCGACACTGCCCGCGTCGTACGGGTCGGCGCCGAAGACCGCGCGCGCCACCTCGGTGCGGCCCGCGCCGACGAGCCCCGCGAGGCCGACGACCTCACCGGCCCGCACCTCGAAGCTCACGTCGTGGAAGACGCCGTCGCGGGTGAGCCCCTTGACCGACAGCAACGGCGGCCCGGCGTCCGGGCGTTGGCGCGGATACTGCTGCTCGATGCTGCGGCCCACCATGAGACGCACGAGTTCGTCCTCGGGAGTGGAGGCGGGCACCTGTCGCACGCTGCGGCCGTCCCGCAGCACAGTGACGCGGTCGCCGAGCGCGGCGATCTCATCGAGGTGGTGGGTGATGAAGACGATGCCCACGCCGTCCTCGCGCAAGGTGCGCACGATGGCGAAGAGCTTGTCGACCTCCTCGGAGGTGAGCACGGCGGTCGGCTCGTCCATGATGAGCACGCGCGCGTCCAGGCTCAGCGCCTTGGCGATCTCGACCATCTGGAGCCGGGCGATGCCCAGTTCACGCACCTTGGCGCGCGGCGACACCCGCACGCCGACCCGCTTCAGCAGCTCCTCGGCGTCCGACTCCATCTTCTTGCGGTCGACGAGTCCGAAGCGGCGCGGCTGGCGCCCCAGGAAGATGTTCTCGGCGACGGTGAGGTCCGGGACGAGGTTGAACTCCTGGTAGATGGTGGCGATGCCGAGCCGTTCGGCGTCCTGCGCGCCGTGGATGCGCACCTCCTCGCCGTCCACGACGATGCGGCCGCTGTCGGGGCGGTAGGCCCCGGAGAGCATCTTGATGAGGGTGCTCTTGCCCGCCCCGTTCTCGCCGAGCAGGACGTGCACCTCTCCGCGCCGCAGATCGAAGTCGACGGAGTCGAGCGCGACGACGCCGGGGAACGTCTTGCGGATGCCTTCGATGCGCAGCAACTCGGCCTGGTCGCTCACGGGTTGCTCCTTCGTACGGAGGTGTCCTCGCCGGCGCCCTCGCCGCACGAGCGGCGGACGACGAGGCGGGCGGGCAGGGTCACGGACCGCGGGCTCCTGCCCTCGATCCGGTCGATCAGGGCGCGTACGGCGGCCCGGCCGAGGTCGCCGGTCGGCTGGGCGATCGCGGTGACCGGCGGATCGGTGTGCACGAACCAGGGGATGTCGTCGAAGGCCGCGAGCCCGATGTCGTGCGGGACGCGCAGGCCGTGCGCGCGGATCGCGTCGAGGGCGCCGAGCGCCATCAGGTTGTCGGCGGCGAAGACGACCTGGGGCGGCTCCGGCAGGGCGAGGAAGCGCTCGGTGGCGCGGCGGCCGCTGTCGGCCTGGAAGTCGCCCTGGCCGATGTAGGCGGCGGGCAGGGCGATGCCGTGCTCGCGCAGCGCGTCACGGAAGGCCTCGACGCGCTCGCTGCCGGTCGTGGTGGCGGCCGGGCCCGCGATGATCGCGAGCCTGCGGTGGCCGAGCCCGTGCAGGTGGGCGACGAGGTCACGCACGGCCTGCCGCCCGTCGGAGCGGACGACGGGGACGTCCACGCCGGGGATCCACCGGTCCACGAAGACCATGGGGGTGCCGGCGCGCACGGCGTCGAGCATCAGCGGGGAGCCGCCGTCGGTGGGGGAGACGAGCAGCCCGTCGATCCGCCGGTCGAGCAGGGTCCGCACGTGGTGGTCCTGCAGCTCGGGGCGCTCGTCGGCGTTGCCGATGATCACGCTGTAGCCGAGTGCGCGCGCCGCCTCCTCGACGGAGCGGGCGAGCTCCGTGAAGTACGGGTTGAGTACGTCGCTGATGACCAGGCCGAGGGTGCGGGTCTGGTCGGTGCGCAGGGAGCGGGCGACGGCGTTGGGGCGGTAGCCGAGCGCCTCGACGGCGGCGAGCACGCGGGCGCGGGACGCGGGGCTGACCGAGGGGTGGCCGTTCACCACGCGCGAGACGGTGGCGACGGAGACGCCTGCCTCGGCGGCGACATCCTTGATGCTCACGGAGCCCGAGCTGGGAGCCATCGTCGGTCCACCTCCTTGTGGAATCGATTACACGGAGGATTGGAATCGATTACACGAGGGTGTGGCAAGAGGGTGGCGGGCCCGGTGGGGCGAGTGAGACCTGATCGTGATGAAGGCGGGCGTGGGGCTGAAGGAGGGGGGCGGGGGAGGGGGCGGGTGGCTCAGCTCGGCTGGAACGGGACCGTCAGCCAGGGGCTGTCCGGATCCGACGTCAGCGCGCGGTGCGCGTGCAGCACGTCCGTGTACCAGGAACCGAACGACTCCTCGTCGAAGTGGAGGCACCGGCCCAGGATGTAACCCGCCGAGAACTCCTCCCACGAGCCGTACACCGACCGCGCGGCGTGCGACGTACGCTCGATCGCCGCGCGCAGCTCCGCCTCGGTCGCGTACCGGGCGCCGCGTCCCCAGCGGGCCATCTTGGAGGCGCGGCCGATGTCCCAGGCCGCGACCGTGCGGACGAAGCCGTCGGGCGGCAGCAGCTCATCGGCGCGGAAACGGGCCTCGTAGCGCAGGATCTTCCCGACCAGATCGCGCATGGCGGCGACGAAGTCGTCCAGTTCGGGATCGTCGCCCGGCCGGTGCGGGGTGTCGGGGCCGCCCGTCTCCACGACGCGGTTGCGCAGCGTCACCTCGACGCACTCCCGCCACCGCTCCGGGTCGAGCCGCGGCCCGACCTCGGCAAGCACCGCGAGACGGGCACCCAGGACGAAGTCCCAGTACCAGGGGCTGACTTCGCGGGTGAGAAGCCGCTCCTGGGTGGCCAGCCACTGCTCGCGGCCGCGCACGCCCCAGGACTCGGCCAGGCGCTCCACCTCGTTGTGGTGGCCCGCGCCGTGCCAGTCGAGCGTGTTCCACGGGTCGCCGTTGGCGAAGCACAGGTGCGCGCCGCAGGCGAGGCCGTGCAGCAGCGGGCCCGGCTCGGGCGCCCCCGTGCGGCGGGTCTCGATGCGGTCGCCGAGGCCGCCGTCGCGGTGGTGGCGCTCGTGCAGGTCGGCCCAGACCTGCCGCTCCTCGTCGGTGGTGAGGTAGTACTGCTCGCACGGGGTCGCCGCGTTGACCACCAGGATGTCCACGTCGTCGGGGCAGCCCTCGGCGAGCGCGCCGAGCGTCACGAACTCGTACACGACGGCGGGGTGCGGGCGCGGCAGCAGCCCCGCGGTGTAGACCTGCGCCGCCTTGCGGCCGTCCGGCAGGTCGACGGTGAGCAGCGGGCTCGCGTCCGCGCCGGGGTCCTTCTCGTGCAGCGCCACCGGCCGGTACAGGCCCGCGACGGCGACGGCCCGCAGATAGGTGTACGCGTCGTCGGCCTCGCGGAGTTCGTACAGGTGCTCTTCGAGGTCGGCGGGGGCCTGCCACCGGCTGCCGTCCTCCGGAGCGGGGACGAACGGGAAGATCTCGTCGTGGAACTCGTCCTCGGCGTCGGCTGCCGCGTGCATGGTCGTTCTCCGCTTTCGGGGGCCGGTCTGTTCCGCGTGCGTACGTGCGTACGTGCGTACGTGCGCAGGTGCCGTACGTGCCGTACGTGCTGCACGTGCCGCACGCGAATGGATCTTGCACCCTACGCGGAGACCTCGAACCGCAGCGACTTCAAGCCGTTTATGAAGTGCGACACCAGCCGGTGGGGAGGCGCCGCGAGCCGCAGCCGGGGCAGGGCGCGGGCCACCTCTTCGTAGAAGACGCGCAGTTGGAGGCGGGCGAAGTGCGCGCCCAGGCAGACGTGCGGGCCCTCGCCGAACGCCACATGGGGGTTGGGCGAGCGGGACAGGTCCAGGCGGTGCGGGTCGGTGAAGACGCGCTCGTCGTGGTGGGCGGAGGCGTGGAAGACGACGACCTTGTCCCCGGCCGCGATCGGCGTCCCCGCCAGTTCGGTGTCACGGGCCGCGGTGCGCCGGAAACTGAGCACCGGCGGGTGCCTGCGCAGCAGTTCGTCCACGGCGGTGGCGGCCCCGACCGCCCCGCCGCGCAGCCGCTCGTACTCGCCGGGGCTCTCGGCGAGCGCGAGCAGCCCGCCCGGCGCGGCGCTCCGCACGGTGTCGTTGCCCGCGACCGTGAGCAGGAAGAAGAACATCTCCAGCTCAGGGGCGTCGAGTTCGGCGTCGGTGGCGAGGGTCGTCAGGATGTCGTCGGCGGGGTGGCCGCGCTTGTACGCGGCCAGCGTCCGCGCGTAGTCGAACATGTCGCCCAGCATCGCGGGCGAGCGCGGGTCGAGGGGCGCGCCGTCGGGGCCGTGCGCGGTCGGTGCCGCCTCGTCGGGGTCCTGGTAGCCGATGACGCGCCGCGTCCAGTGGAGCAGGAGGCCGCGGTCGTCCGGCGGGACGCCGAGGAGGTCGGCGAGGTTGAGCAGGGCGTAGTCGTCGGTGACGGTGGTGACGACATCGAACGTGCCGTCGCCCGCGCGGGCCCGCGTCAGGGCTTCGGCGAGGAGAGTACGCGCCCGCTCCCGCGCGCGCTCCTCGAACCGCTCCACCCGCTTCGGGGTGAACGCCCGGCTCACCAGCCTGCGCAGGCGGCCGTGGGCGGGCGGGTCCTGATTGAGCATCATGCGCCGGATGAACGGCAGGTCGGCCGGGGCGGGGTCGCGGATCTGCGTGGCGCCCAGGTGGGAGGAGAAGGTGGCGGGGTCCTTGAGGACGCGGACGACGTCGGCGTGCCGGGTGACGGCCCAGAACCCCGGCCCGGCCGGCCAGCCCAGCACCTCGGGCTCCTCCTGCCAGGCGACGGGGTGGTGATCGCGCAGGACGCGGTAGCGGTGGTGGGGCGGCCCGTTGGCGTACACCCGAGGATCGAAGACGTCGGGGACGACGGGGGCCTCCGCGCCGGGGCGCGGTGCCTTCATGTGGCGGAGCCTCGGTGTGCTGTGTCCTCGGGGTGTGTGTATGTGCCGCCCTTGTCCGTGTGGTCTGTGTCCGTTGGGGCTGGTGGCTGTGGGGGACTGCTGGTTGTGGTCTGTTCTCGCGCAGTTCCTCGCGCCCCTGGCGGGGTGCTTTCGGCCCCTGTGCTTCTTGCCGCCGCCTTGTCTGTGCCGCTCATGTGTCGGTCGTGGGCCGTCATCGTGCCGTTCCCCGCGCCCCTGGCGGGGTGTTTTCGTGCTCTGTGCTTGTTGCCGTCCTGGCCGTGCCGTCGCCGCGGCCCAGGGGCCCGTCGTCCGCGCGCAGGAAGTCCTCCACCGTGCGGATCAGTTCTAGGGGCGTCTCGTCCATCGCGTAGTGGCCCGCGCCCGGCAGCTCCGCCAGTTCGCCCTGGGGGTACGCCCTCAGCCACGTGCCCCGCATCAGGTCCGCCGACAGCGCCGGGTCCAGCGCGCCCGTGATGGCCAGCGCCGGCACGGGTGAGCCCGTGACCTCGGTGTGGAAGTCCTCGCCCGCCCAGGAGTCCAGCCAGGCCCGGAACGCCTTGGGGTCGCTGACCGTGAGGGAGCGGGTCACCATGCGGTCCAGCCAGGCGCCGGGGCGTACGCCGCCCGTGGTGAAGTCGATGATCGCGCGCCGGGCCGCCGGGGAGTGCGCGGCGGAGGCGAACAACTCCCCCTGCTCGGGCGAGAGCCGTAGCCCTGAGGCGGGGACGGGCGACACCCCGACCAGGCGGCGCACCCGGCGCGGGGCCATGGCCAGGACCCGCTGGGCGACGCTGCCGCCCATCGAGTGGCCGACCAGCGAGAACCGCTCCCAGCCGAGCCGGTCGGCGAGGTCAAGGACGTCGGCCGCGCCCTCACCCGTCGTGTACGAGCCGACCGCGTCCTTCGCCTCGCCGTAGCCCCGCAGGTCAACCACCGCGTACTGGAACGCGCCCGCGTCGAGATCGGCGAGCACGGGATCGTACGCCGAGCGGTCGGCGAACCAGCCATGGACCGCGATCACCTTGTGCGGGCCTTCGCCGAGCAGGGTGCGGGGGAGCTGGAAGGAGGCCACATCGACTCCGATCGCCGGCACGGTCCGGGCGACACCGGTCGGCGCCGGCCCGCGACCACGGTGACCCCAACCTCCGCGCCGCGCAAGGGCGCCCGGTGGCGGCGGAGGGGAGCGGGGCCGCGCTGGCGGGGCTGCGGGGCGTCACCGGTACGGGTGGTGCGCGGGAAGGCCGGGGTGAACTTGCCGGACGGCCTGCGGGGCGGTGCCGTGGGTGGTCAGAATGTGGCATGGCCATCCGTCGCCTCAGCTACCGGCTCGACCAGGAGCCGAACACCGGAGCCGTCCGGCTGATCCCCGCCGAGATGGAGGGGCAGGGAAGGGGGGAGGGGCAGGGACGTGGGGAGCCCGGAGAGTTCGGGCCCGCCGTCGAACGCGTCATCGGAGCGGGCTCCGAGCTGAGCTACAGCCTGCTCCCGGACGGCGGCCGCCTCCTGTGCGCGGCGCTGCCCGGCCAGCGCGTGGAGGCGCTGCACCTGAGCGCGGACACACCGGGGCCCGGGCCTGTCTGGCCGATCGACACCTGGCGTTCGGCCGCCTGGGAGCCGGGCGCGGGCGAGGCGCTCGGCGCCGGGTTCGTCGAGTCCGAACTGCCCGTGCCCGAGGAACTGCCCGCCCCCGAGGCGCACTTCGACCACGAGCGCCTGGTGGAGTTCGCCCGGGAGCGCGCGGACCGTGTCGCGCCCTTCCTCGCCGACGTGCGCCGCCTCTTCGGTGACCCCGCCGGCCGGCAGATCGTCCTCGTCGAGGAGGACTCCGAGACCGTGGCCCGCTGGATCGCGCTCGCCTGCGCCTCGCTGCCCGAGGCCTACGTCCCGCTGCTGACGTTCACCACCTGGACCGCCGCCCCGCACGACGCCCCGCAGCAGATCATCGGAATCGGCCCGGATACGGCCGAGGCGGCCTTGGACCGGACCGACCCCGCCACGGTCACGTACCTGTACCGCGTGCACGACGGCACCGGTGGCCCCCAGAGCCCACCCCCCGACTACGACCCCTGGGCCCAGCTCACCGCCGAACGCTGGATCTCCGGGAACCCGCCGCGCCCCGCCCCCGGAGCTGTCCCGCCCCCCGACGACGCCTTCGCGCTGCTCCCGCTCATCCCCGACAAGAGCGGAGGCGGGACCGGAGGCGGCGGAGCCGAGGTCAGTGGCGGAAGCGGCGACGCGGGTTCCGCGGGGATCCCCGCGGGCGCCGACCTCGCCGGGCTCAGCGGCGACTCGCTCCGCGCGGTCTTCGACGCCCTCGCCGAGGCCGTGACGCGCGGTGAGAGCGACTCCCGCGCCCTCGCCGACCTCGACCGGCTCTGCAGGGGACTCGAAGGCGACCAAGCCGTCGCCGCCCGCCCGCTGGCCCTCGCCCTCGTCAAGCACCACCTCGACGCGCCCCGCACCCGCGGCACCCTGCCCGACCTCGCCGCCCTCGAAGGGCTGCCCCTCGGCCAGGAGGCCTGGCGGCAGCTGCGCGAGGAGTACGGCGACCGCGCGGATGACGCCCTGCGCCGTAGCCTCCGCGGCCCCCTGCCCGCCCTGACGCAGCCGCTGCGGCTCGCCCTCGCCGTGGGCGCCGACGGCGGACCCGGGCTCGCCGAGGCCATGAACCGGCTCGCGGCAGCACTGCTGCGCCCCGACCGCGGCGACTGCGCCCACGCGGTGCGGGTCCTCGAAGAGGTCGACCACCCTCCGCTCACCCGCCGGGTGCTGCGCCTGCTCATCAAGGACTTCACCGAGCGCAAACTCGACCGCCTGCGTGAGCTGGCGGACTCCCCGCAGGGCGACTGGCTGCGACGGCACATCGACGAGGCGCCGCTCACCGTCCGCCTCGCCGCGGCCGCCGCGCACTGGCACGGCCCCCCGGACCGCCTGCGCGGCGCCGAACTGTTCAAGCGGCTCACCGAACTGCTCCCCAAGCAGAGGGTCGAGGACAGGACGACGCTGGGCCTGCTGTGGCACATCGTGTGGCGCACCAGCCCGCCGGACCGAGCCGAGCAGCCCTGGATCGTGCGCACCTGCACGCCCCGCCTGATCGTCGAGGCGGATCTCGGCCGCCGCGTCATCGGCTGGCTGCGGGAGCCGGACCACTGCGACGCGGAGCTGGTGGAGTTCGCCCGGGCGATGAGCGGCGACACCAAACTCGGAGCGGGCGACCGCCACACCGCCACCCTGCTCGTGACCGCCCAGGACCTCGCCGACGGCCGGACGCCGCTCACCCGCCCCGCCGTCGACCGCCTCGGCGAGCTGTTCCGCAAGGCCCCGCAGCCGGGCCTGGTCCTGCGCCAGGGAATCGAGGAGCGGGTGGGCCACGCCCTCGCCCGGGCGAACCCTCTCGACGTGTGCGACTCCCGGGGCGGCCGGATCCTCTTCGCCGCCGGACGGGAACTGCTGCGGCCCTACCGCGCGTACTTACTCGATGACCGCACCCGCGACCGTCTGCTGCGCGAACTGCCCGCGCAACCCGCCGAGACGGCCGCGTACTTCTACCTCTGGCGGCCCCGGCGGCGGCACGGCGTCAGCGAGGAGTGGAACAAGGTCGCCGAGGAACTGCTCGACCAGGTCCTCGCGCCCGTCCTCGCGTACATGGACGACGACCAGCTCGGCCGGGTGGCCACCGTCCTCGAGAGGAAGAACCAGGACGTGCAGGAATGGACGGCCTGGCGCCACCGGATCAGGCAGCGGACAGAGCCCCGGCCCGAGACCTGGACCGAGCCCCGGCCCGAGACCTCGACAGAGCCCCGGCCCGAGCCCAAGGGCGAATGACCCGCGCCCCCGACCCCGCCCCCCGCACCCTTCGCGCTCCACAGGAAAGGACCAGCGTGAGCGACACCAGCGAGACCGTCGTCGTCGACAACTTCCCCGGCGGAAGCATGGCAAGCCGCCCCGTGCACTTCATCTGGATGCTCGACTGCTCGGGCTCCATGGGCGTGAACGGCAAGATCGGCGAGCTGAACTTCGCCATCCGCGAGGCCATCCCCGAGATGCAGCAGGCCGCCCAGTCCAACCCCGCCGCCTCCCTGCTCGTGCGGGCCATCACCTTCGCCAGCGGGGCGAGCTGGCACGTCAGCGACCCCACGCCGGTCGACCAGTTCTCCTGGGAGGACGTGCACATCTACGGCGGTACGGACATGGGCGCCGCCTTCAAGCTGGCGGCCGGCGCGCTCCAGACGCCGCCGATGCCGCAGCGCGCCCTGCCCCCGGTGCTCGCCCTCGCCTCCGACGGGCAGCCCACCGACGACTGGCGCGCCGGACTGCGCGCCATCGACGCCACCCCGTGGGGCAAGCGGGCCGTGCGCGTCGCGGTCGCCATTGGTGACGACGCCGACAAGAGCATGCTCAAGGAGTTCCTCGGCAACCCCGAACTGGAGCCGCTCCAGGCGAAGAACCCCCGCCAGCTCGCCGCGGCCATCCGCTGGATGTCCACCGCGGTCGTCAAGGACGCCTCCACGCCGAAGGTCGACGACGGCTCGAAGCCCGCGACGCCGATCGACGTCCCGTCGATGACCAAGGGCGAAGACGACATCTGGTGACCGGACCGCAGACGGCGGCCGGACCGGATCCGGCATTCGGCCCCACAGAAAGCCCCACGGAAGGCCCCATAGGAGACCCCGCGGTGGCCGCACCCTGGGCGCTGCTCAGCGGTGCGGTCAAGGGCGTGGCCAAGAAGTACAGCCAGGACCGCGGCGTCGCCCTGCCCGTCGCCGGGGGCCGCGCGGTCGTCCTCGCGGTCGCCGACGGGCACGGCAGCGCCGCCCACTTCCGCAGCGACCTCGGGGCGCGCTGGGCGATCGAGGAGTTCACGGCGTGCGCGAGGACTTTCGCGTACGAGGTGATACGCGTCGGCGATGACGCCTCGGGCTGGACCGGGCTGCGCGAGGAGGCGCGCCGCCTGCCGCAGCAGGTCGGCCACCGCTGGCACGAATGGGCCGTTCTGCACGACCGCAACTCGCCCGCACACGGCGCCCGTTCGCGCCGGCTGGGTCGCGCGGAGACGGAGCGCGACCGCAAGGAGCCCCCGGACCTCGCCGCCTACGGCAGCACGCTCCTGGGCGCGGTGCTCACCGAACGCATGGTGTTCTGCTGGCAGTTGGGCGACGGCGACATCGTGTTCGTCGACGACGAGGGCGTCCCGCACACCCCGCTCTCCACCGGACCCGACATGGGCGACGAGACCGACTCGCTCTGCGCGCCCGAACCCTGGCGCAAGACGCGCGCGCACTGGCAGCCGTTCACGGGCGGCGCCCCGCCGTGCGTGCTGCTCTCCACCGACGGGCTCTCCAAGAGCTTCGCCGACCACCAGGGGTTCCTGGACTTCGCCACGGGCGTCAGCGGCCGCGCCGCCGAGCAGGGCGTCGCGGCGGTCCAGAGCCAGCTGCCGGACTGGCTGGCGCGGGCCGCGCAGTTCTCCGGCGACGACACGACCCTCGTGGGCGCCGTCGCGGTACCCGCACGGCGCGGCGACGAATCGTAAGGGCAGAAAGACCGTAAGGCCAGAGAGATCGTAAGGGCAGAAGGGCAGAGAGGAACAGAATGGTGAACGGCATGCTCGCCGCCGGAAAGACCCTGGTGGCCGAGTCGGGGGAGAAGCTGAAGGTCGCCGAGTTGTTCGGCTCCGGGGGCCAGGGCGAGGTCTACCGCGTCATGACGCCCACCGGCGACCGCGCGGTGAAGTGGTACTACCCCCAACTGGCCGACGCCCGCCAGCGGGAGATCCTCGAAGGGCTCATCGCCAAGGGCTGGGACGACGACCGCTTCCTGTGGCCGCGCTCCATCGTGATGGACCCCGAGGGCAAGCAGCCCGGCTTCGGCTATCTGATGGACGTACGGCCCGCCCGCTTCTGCGATCTGCCCGCCCTCTTCCGCCGCGACCCCTCGGTCTCCGCCGCGACGATGCGCACGCTGGTGACCGTGGCGCTGCACACCGTCGAGGCGTACCGCGCGCTGCACTCCCGGGGCATCGCCTACCGCGACATCAACTGGGGCAACATCTTCTTCGACCCGCGCACCGGTGACGTCCTGGTCTGCGACAACGACAACGCGGTCGTGGAGGGCGCCGAGGCGGGCGTCGCGGGCACCATGGACTTCATGGCGCCCGAGCTGGTCCGCGGCGACAAGGGCACCCAGCCCGGCACCCAGAGCGACCTGCACTCGCTCGCCGTGCTCCTCTTCTACCTCCTGATGAACGACCACCCGCTCAACGGCGCCCTGGAGCTGAACATCCGCTGCCTCGACATGGCGGCCAAACGCAGGCTCTACGGCACGGATCCCGTCTTCGTGTACGACCCCAAGGACACCCGCAACCGCCCGGTGCCCAGCGAGCAGCCGACCGTCGTGGCCAGCTGGAACGCGCTGCCGCAGATCCTGCGCGACCTGTTCGTGCGCACCTTCACGGACGGCCTGCACAACCCCTCCCTGCGGGTGCGCGAGTCGCAGTGGCGCGAGGCGCTCAGCCAGGTCCTGGACGCCATCACGCAGTGCGGCGCGTGCGGCAAGCAGAACCTCACCCAGCCGGACGGCGCCCCGCCCAACTGCTGGAAGTGCCGCACGACCCTCACCCTGCCGCCGCGCCTGGAACTGGTCACCGGTACCGGCGCCCTGCGCACCCGCCGCGGCATCCGGCTCGCCCCCAGCGCCCGCGTCTACGCCCACCATCTGCGCGAGGACCCCGACCGCCACGACTTCACCGCGGTGGTCGGCGAGGTCACCGAACACCCTCAGCAGCGCGGGCGGTTCGGCCTCACCAACCGTACGAAGTCGGTGTGGACGGCCCGCAAGGACGACGGCACGGTCCGGGACGTGGACCCGGGCAGGACGATCGCCCTGCGCACCGGGCTGCTCATCGAGTTCGGGGGCGGCACGGAGGCCGTGGTCAAGGAGTGACGCGCAGCCGCCTCACGGCCGGGGACGCCGCCAGCGCCGCCACCACCCCCGCCACCAGGGCGGCGCCGGCGGCAGCGGCGGCGGGGGTGCCGCGGGGAGTGTCGCCTGGGCCGGGGGCGTGGCGATCGCGACCGCGTCGGGGCGGGGCAGCGGCACCGCGGTGACCACGCACTCCTCGGCGGAGACGGCGATCTCCACCCGCCCGGCCGCCAGCGCGCTGCGCGGCACGCACCGCTCCCCGCCCCGCAGCCCGTCGCTCCATGTCACGCGGACAAGGACCGCCGGTTCCGGCCAGTCGAAGTGCAACTCGGCGCGGTCGGCCGCCAGCCGACGTACCGTCAGATCGCGGACCGGCGCCGGGTGTTCGATGAGCATGCTCGGGCCGGACACGGCCCGCCCGCCGAGCACGCTCACCGCCGTCACGCGCACGCACTGCTCGGGGCGCGGTGTCAGCTCGGCACACGATTCGGCGCCGACCGAGGTCGCCGGGAGGTGTTCCACCGCGCCCACCAGGTGCGACACGTCCGTGCCCGGCGAGACGGGGCCCGCCGTCCAGGGCAGGAGCAGCCCGTCGCCGACCGCCGGCGGCCGCCAGGCGATGGTCACGCGCTCGCCGTCCGCGTGCCGCCGCACGGTGAGTTCCTCCACCGGGGAGGGCCACTGCTCGGCGCGTTCGGTGAGGGTGACGCCACGGGACCACACGAGGTCGCCGTCCGGATCGCGGTAGCCGCAGCGCACTTCGTAGGTGTACGTCCCCGGGGCCAGGGGCGCGTCGAGCAACCGGTCGTGAGCGCAGGGCACCCGCACCAGCGACGCGCCACCCCAGCCCTCGGCGGCGTCACCGAAGCCCGAGCGGGTCACCCGCACCTCGACCGCCGCCGGGTCGGGCCGCCAGCGCAGCCGCACCCCGCCCGGCACGACGGTGGCGCGCAGCTCCGTCACCACGGGCGTGAGCAGCACGGGACCCGTGACGCGCGGCACCCCGGCGATGCGGTCGCGGCGCAGCGGCACGACGGCGTACCGCAGCGGACGGCCCACCGGGGCGTCGGTGTCGACACTGCCCGGGCCCGCCGCACCCACACCCCCCGCGCTCGCGCCCGACTCACCCGCGGCCGTCTCGACCGCCAGGTGGGGCGCGCCGTCGGGAAAGCGCAGCACGCGGTACGTCACACCGTCGGCGCGGCGCTGCGGCGCGCACCAGGACAGGCGTACGGTCCGGTCGTCGGTCACCGCCTCGACCTCGGCCTCCGCCGGGGCGAAGGGGTCGTCGGCGAGGAGCGTGGCCACGCGCAGCAGCTCGGTCTGGGCGTCCGGGTCGTCCCGCGCGAGGCGCAGCGCGCCGAGCCGGGCGGTGGCGGCGGCGCGCAGCGCGCCCGCGGCCTCGGAGCGCGCGGCCTCGGCGGTGAGCCGGTCCACCTCGGCGGCCCGCGCGCGGACCGAGTCGACGAGCGCGGCCAGCCGGTGGTCGGCCGGCCCGTCCGGATAGCCGGAGCCGCGCGGCAGCCGCGCCACGACCCGCTCCGCCTCGCGCAGCCGCACGCCCGGCCATACGTCGTTGAGGGTCTCGGCGGCGTGCCGGGCGGGGCCCGCCGCGGGGAACCCGGCGCTCACCGCGGCGGCGAGCTGCCCCGCCTCGCTGCGGTGCACGCCGAGCGCCACCGCGTCGGCCGCCGCCGGGCTCTCGCCGCCGTCCACGAGGAGGCAGCACACCTCCCACAGGACGAGGCGGCGCAGACCCATCGCGTCGTCGAGCAGGACCGTCTCGAGCACGTCCACCAAGGCGGCGGCCTGGTGGCCGCGCGGGCCCCCGGAGGCCTGCCAACGGGCCCGCGCCTGCTGGACGTAGGGCCGGTCGACGCGGTGCCAGATGCCGCCTCGGCCGGGGAACCAGAGGCCGTCGAGCACACGGAAGCCCTCGTCCTTGTCGGCTCTCGGGAGCGTGCCGAAGAGGGCGTCCGTCGCGGGCGCGGCCACCGGCGCCCGCAGTGCGTCCGCCGCATGCCGGAAGCCCGCCTTCCGCATGGCCGCGCGCAGATCGACGTACCCCCGCATGCCGGGGCAGCGGGGCAGGGCGGGCAGCGGCGGGCGGCTGCCGCTCGCCTTCGGGGGCTCACCGGGGCGCAGGACCGCCATGGCTCAGCCGCCCGGCGCGGTGTAGAAGTACACGCGGACGACGGCGGTCTCCGGGCGCTTGCCGAGGTTGTGGAAGTCGTCCGTCGCCGTCTTCTTGGTGAACATGTCCGGACGCCCCTTGCCGAGCATGCCGTTGACGCGATGGGCGTAGGTCGTGCCGTTCGGACCGCCGCCGAAGGTCAGTACGAGCGCGGCCGTGCGGCCCGACCACTTCCGGGTGCCCTTCGAGATCTGCGAGACGAGGGCGTCCTTGTCCCGGCCCGAGACCTTGAACTCCTCCGGGTCGCGGTCCACGGCCCGGGGTCCGGTCGGGGTGGGGGAGGGCTTGCCGCCCTTCGACGGTGAGGGCTTGGGGCGGTCGTTGGCCTGCGGGTCGGGGCGGTCGGCCATCGACACCAGCGCGAGCACGAGCAGCAGGTCGGCGAAGAGCCACCCCGCGAGGAAGACCACGCTGAACCGCCCGCCTCGCCCGCGCCCCGGCCGTCGTCGGCTCACGCGGAGCCTCCGTCCCGCGGGGCGGGCGGGGGCAGCCGGGTCGTCACAGGGTCGTCGAGGGGCTGGTCAACGGAGCGGGGACCGGGAGCGGGGCCCACCGGAGGCCCCGCGGGCAGGGACTGCGCGGGCACGGCGGAACCGCTCTCGGCGGCATGTCCGTTGGCGGCGCCACCGTCGGCCGCCCCGGCTCGCCCGGCACGCGGTTGGCCCGCGCCCGGGTGCGCGCCGCCGTTCGTGGCGAAGGGGCCGCCGCCCGGACCGTACCCGCTTCCCGGCCCGCCCGGGGCGTACGCGCCGCCTCGCGCCGACAGAGAGGGCAGGGCGGCCGCCAGCGTGTCCATGCGGGCGTCGAGGCGGGCCGCCGCGTCCTGCCAGTGGGCCGCCGCCGCGTCCCACCGCTCCGTGGCCTCGCGCATGCCGTCCACCGCGTCGCCCGTGCGGCCGGTGCTCGACACCAGGGCCCGCGAGGCCAGTTCGGTCGCCTTCGCCACCGACTCGGACTTCGTGACGAGCGTCTGCTGCGCGGTGACCAGCGCCTTCAGGGAGGCCTCGACCGTGTCGCCCGCCGCCTTGACGTGGTCGGCGATCCCGCGGGCCGCGAGCGCGTTGGCCTGGCCCGCCTTCGCCGTCGCCGCGGTGCCGTCGCGCAGGGTGGTGTTGATGCGGTCGGCGGCGGCGCCGAGCTTCGGCACCTCCGTGGTGAGGGAGAGCGCCGCGTTCTTCAGGGCGTCCGTCGCTTGGCCCACGGACGCCGTGGCCCCGCTGAGCGCCTTGTGGCTCCGCTCCGCCTTCGCCGACACGTCACGCATCTCCTTGGCGGCCTCCCTCAGCTCCGCGATGAACTGCAGCGGCGACGCGCTGCGGTACGGCGCGAGCAGCATCTGCGTACGGGTGAGCACCGACGCCAGCTCGGCGAGGAGCCGCTCCCGTTCCGCCTCCCGCGCCTCGTCCTCGCGCTCGGAGCGCACCCGCACGCGCGCGTGCCACACCGAGAGCGCCACGAGCAGGGCGATGAGGAGCACGGCCATCAGCGCCACGTTCTCGAACCGGCCGAGCGCCGACAGATGTCCGCCGAAGCCCGTCTGCCACAACTGGAGGAAGGGACGCGTCGCCTGGTCGGAGTCCTCCTTCGCCAGCTCGCCGTACGCCCGCACGGCCTCCCGCAGGCCGAACCAGGTGATCAGGAGCGGAATGAAGACGAGCACCCCGAGGACCGCCTCAAGGAGCCGGTCGCGGCGCCAGGAAGCCTGTTCGGGGGGTGTACGTACGCTCTCCGGTCGTACGTACGTCTGCACGAGGTCGACCTCCGCCCAGCTGTCGAGCCGGGTCATCGAGCCCATGTCCCGGTGCAGGGCGGTCAGTTCGGCACCGCGCGGCTCCAGTGCGGGCAGGGCGGCGAGCCGTCTCAACTCCTTGATGATCAAGGCTTTGTCGAGCAGTTGTGCGGGCGTCAAGCGGGTTCCCTCCCTGGCTCACGGGCGACTCGCGGGGCGGCACGCGCGGGGCGCGGCGGTCCTCTACCCGAGGACGTCACCCCTGCCACGCCGGTTCCTGCCGTCACGGTTGAGCCGCCGCAACAGCGCCTCGGCGTCGGTGTGTTCAGGGTCCCACGTCAGACACTTCCCCAGGGCCTCAATGGCCTCATCCCGTTTCCCGCGCCGGTCCAGTTCCACGGCGTGCCGGAAGGTGCGCTCGGCGAGCAGACCGCGCACCCGTACGTTCGTCGGGTCGTGGTTGTAGGCGCACTTCAGCCACTGCTCGGCGGCGGCGAAGTGTTCCGGTGACATGTCGGCCATCGCGGCCGTGCAGTGCACGTCGATCATCGCGTCCAGCATGTCGGCGCCGGCCGGTCGGGTCGCCGCGTCCTGCCAGGCGACGTGCGCGGCCTGCACGGCGTGGTCGTACCGGCCGAGCGACAAGAACGCCTGGGCGCGGGCCAGCTGCCGCTGGGAGGCGTAGTCGAGGGCGGGGGCGGGCTCCGGGGTGGACGGCTGTGGCTGGGGGTGCGGGTGCGGTGGTGCCGGTGTGGCCGGTGTCGGGGCCGGCCCGGGGGAGGGGCGGTCCAGGTCGGCCAGCAGCTCCTGCGCCTCGGCGATGATCTCGCGCAGCAGGGCGGTGGCCTCTCCCCGGCGTCCCTGGCGGACGAGCAGCCGCGCCTGTTCCACATCGCGGGCGCCGTGGTTCGCGTGCTCCCCGGGCGCGCCGCGCCGGGTGGCAGGCTCGCGGGGGTCGCGTACGGCGGTGTGTGCGGGCCGGGGGCCGGGTGCGGCACCCGCGTCTCGTACGGCACCCGGATCTCGTACGGCACCCGGATCTCGTAGGGCACCCGGATCTCGTACAGCACCCGCCTCTCGTACGACTCTCCCCTCTCGCCCCGCACCCGAGTCACGGACGCGACGCGCGTCCCGTGCGTCCCCTGCCTCCTTCTCCTCCGCCTCCACCAGCGTCGCCGTCAGCGGCGGTCCGTCGGAGAGGGTGTCCTGGGTGGGCGCGGCCGGTTCCAGCGGGCCCTCCTCCAGGGCCGAGGGCCCCGAGGACGCCGCGCCGCCCGCCAGCCGCACCGCGTGCTTCAGCGCGCCGAGCGCCAGCAGCTCCTGCGGCGCCCGCACGCTCCGCTCCCCGAGCCCGGTGACCCGCGAACGCACCTGCTCCATACGGGTGTTGCCGCCCACGAGCAGCACCGTGTCCACGTCCGACGAGCCCATCCCCGCCTGGTCGAGCAGCGTCCGCGCCCGGTCGAGGGTGCGCCGCACATGCCGGTCCAGGTACGCGTCGAGGTCGGGCCGGGTGATCCGCACCCACATCGGGAGCCCCGCGGCGGCCTCCAGGGCGAGCACCGCCGCCTCCGGACCGCCCGGCGACCCGAGCGCCTCCCGCGCCTCCTGCCCGCGCGCGCGAAGGCCCTGCCACACGGTCGCGGCCATCCCGGTGACCGAGGACGCGCCGCGGTGCGTGCGCAGCAGCCGCACCGCCGAGGACAGCAGACCCGCGTCGAACGCCCGTCCCCCCGAGGTGGCGCCGCCCTCGTAGCCCAGCGAGCGGAAATGCCCGCGCACACTGCGGACAAGGCCCAGCTCGAACCCGTCGTACCCCATGCCGTAGACCAGGCACGTGCCGCTGTCCCGCTCCGTCATGTGGCCGATCACCGCGGCCATGGAGTCGCTGACGAGCCGCACCGGATCGAGCCCCGCCTCGCGTGCCGCGTCCCGCAGCGCCGCCCGCTGCGCCGAGCCGAACCGCGCGGGCACGCTGATCACGGTCTGCGCCACCCGCCCTGGCGCCGCCGCCTCCACCCGCTCCCGCACGGACCGCAGCAGCCGCACCACGACCTGGTCGGCCTCCAGGGACTCGCCCCCGACCCACACCGGACGCCCGCTGCCCAGGCGGGACTTCAGGCTCGGGAAGGTGACCGGCAGCTCGCCCGTCTCGGCGGGCTCGCACAGGAGCGACGGCTCGTCGTCGGCGCCCGGCTCCAGGCGCCGCCCCGGCCTGCCCGGCAGCGCGAAGAGCGCCCGCAGCCCCGTGGCGCCGAAGTCGATGCCGAGGCTGACGGGGGCCGCCCCCGGCGCGGGGCGGCCGTCCCGGCGCGGCTCCGTCATCCGCCGGCCGTCTCTTCGGCGAACCGCAGGATGCCCTCGTAGTCCGGCCGGTCGGGGAGCGCGGGCACCGCACGCTCGGACTGTGCGACCGCCACCAGGTTGACGAGGTTGCGCGCCTGCTGGGCGGTCTGGATGCCGTTGCCCTGCCGGTGGGCCTGCTTGACGTGCTCGACCGCTTCGTTGATCTGCCGGACCGTCTCCGGAGGGGCGCCCTCCGAGGCCAGCTCCGCCTGCCGGAACTGGCTCGCCAGACCGCACTGGCGGTACATGTCGTCGATCAGCAGTTCGGTCAGGCGCTTGTACTCGCCGCTGTCGCCCATCGTGACGGCCCGCTGCGCCTGTTCGATGTCGCGGCGCACCTTCATCGCCTGCACCGGCTCGATGTAGGGCCCGTACCGCTTCAGGAAGTGGTCGGCCTCCCGCTCGGCGAAGGCGAGCTGCTCGCGCAGGACCGCGCTGTCCAGCTCGTCCACCGGCTCGGGCGGCGGGGTGCGCGGCTTCTCCCGGTTCGGGGTGGCCTCAAGGACCATGTCCGTGCCGCGCACGCTGATCTTCACGGTGATGATGCGGTCGGCCGAGTAGTTGAAGGAGACGTCCACCTGGCGGTTGATCTCGATCTCCTGCGGCAGTTCGAACTCCACCACCCCCTGTTCGTGGTTCTCGCTCGCCACCTTGCTGTCGCCCTCGTAGACCGGCACCCGGATGCGGCGGCTGTCCGTCGCGTGGAAGGTGCGCTGGCGCGGCTCGGAGAGCGGGTACGGCGAGCCCGCCTCGATGATCTCGACGAACACGTCACGCTGGCTGCCCTTGATCGCGGCGATGCCCATCGCCATCGGCGTCGACTCGTACAGGCCCGTGTCGCCCTTGGAGCGCCCGTCGGCCAGGCTCCGGCCGCAGGCCGCGCAGGCGCTCGCCCCGTACTCGTTGACCTTCGCGCACTGCGGGTCCGAGCACTCCACGCCGTGCAGCGTCTCGGCGAGGACGCCCGCGCCGAAGGCGACGCACTCCATCGGGTTGATGTTCCTGCGGACCTTGTCCGCGCCGAAGAACCCCTCGACCGCCTCGTACACGGGCCGGGTGAGCGTGCCGCCGCCCACCAGGAGCACGTCCGAGATGTCGTCGGAGGAGAGTTCGTAGCGCGCCAGGGTCTCCTGGACCAGCGACATCGTGCGGCCCACCAGCGGCGCGATCATCGCGTTGAACTCGCCGCGCGTCAGCTGCATCTCGACGTCGAGCACGCCGTTCTCGCCCTTGTACGCGGCGGGGATCACGATGTACGTGTCCTCCAGGTCGTTCAGCTCCCGCTTGGCGCGCTCGGCGGCCTTCTTCGCGTGGAAGAGGAACGCCTTGTCGCCGGAGGGGTCCACGTGGTGCTCCTCGCGCATCCACGTGATGATGCGCTCCACGATCGCGAGGTCGAAGTCGTCGCCGCCCAGCCAGATGTCGCCCGCCGAGCGCAGCACCTGGAACTGGCTCCTGCCCTCCTGGTCCTTGACCGCGTTCAGGACGGAGATGTCGAACGTGCCGCCGCCGAGGTCGTAGACGAGGACCCGGCTGCGCGCCCCGCCGGGCTTGTGCAGGCCGAAGGCGACCGCGGCCGCCGTCGGCTCGTCCACGATCTTCTTCACCACCAGGCCCGCCTTCTCGGCGGCCTCGCGTGTCGCGGCGCGCTGCGCGTCCCGGAAGTAGGCGGGCACGGTGATCACGGCGTGCGTCACCGGCTCGCCGAGGGTGCGCGAGGCGTCCCGCACCAGCTTGTCCAGGATCACGCTGGAGATCTCGGCGGGCGTGCGGGCCCGGCCGCCGAGCACCACGTGCGCCCGCGGGTCCTCGTCGGGCCCCGCGACGATCTCGTAGCTCATCCGGTCGCGGGCCTGCGCCACCGACGCGTCGGCGAAGTCCCGGCCCATCAGGCGCTTCACGGAGACGATGGTCTCCTTGGGCTGCCTGACCGCCCAGTTCAGCGCGTCCTCGCCGACCAGCGGCTGGTCCTTGCCGTCGCGGCTCTTGACGCCGACGACCGACGGGGTGAGCCGCTCGCCCTTGCTGTTGGTGAGCACCGCGATGTCCGCGCGGTGCGGATCGTGGGCGGCGACCGCGCTGTTGGTGGTGCCGAGGTCGATGCCGATGGCCTTCATTCCCGCTCCGTCCCTTGCTCCGTGCCGCCGTCCGCGGCGACCACAACCCGGGCGGCGCGCAGCACTTGCCCCCGGTATCGATACCCGCGCTGCAGGATCTCAAGGACCTCGTCGTCGGCGCTGCCGGGCGGCGCGGCGCGCACCTCGGTCACCTGGTGCGTCGCCGGTTCGGCCCGCTCGCCGACCCGCCCGAGAGGTTCGAGCCCCTCCTCGGTCAGCGCCGCCTCCAACTGCCCGGCGATCAGCGCGAGACTCCTTCGGTACGCCTCCACATCGCTCGCCGCGCCGTCCGCCAGGAGCCGGTCGAAGGAGTCGAGTACGTCGGCGCAGCGCAGCAGCAGCCGTTCGGTGAGCGCCTGATGGGCCGCGTCGCGGGCGGCCAGATCGCGGGCGTGCTCGTAGGCGAGCCGGGCCGTCGGGTCAGACATCGAAGCGGATCAGATCGTCCAGGAGGCGCGCGGTGGCCTCCGGGAGCGGGCGCTCGGGCTGCTCATCGCTCGGGACGTGCTGCTCCTGGGACGCGGTCTCGGCGGCCAGCCTTCGGTCGATCTCGTCGGCTGCCAGGGGCAGTTCGGCGTCGGGGTCCACGTCGTACAGGAGCAGGTCGACGAGCATCCTGCGGCGTACGCCGCGCAGCTCGTCCCACGCCTGCTGGGTGACCGGCGTCATCAGATGCCGGGCGAGCAGCTCGAAGGAGACGTCCCGCATCTCGGCGTGGGTCGTCCAGGGGGTCACACCGGCCGGGGCGAGCGCGTCGTAGGGGAAGGGGCCCTCCCAGCTCGCGTCGGGGTCCTTGATCACGCGACACTGCCTCCTGCTTCGTTCTCGGTGGCCCCGTCCGCGGGGCTCAGTTCGGTGAGCCAGCGGCGCACCGCGTCGAGGAGCGCCCGCCGGATCCGGCTGTCGGTGGGATCCGCGCGGGTGGCGCGGATCAGATGGTGCAGCGCCCACAGGATCTCCCCGCCGCGCAGGGCCCGCTCCGCCTTGTCGGTCAACTCCGCCGCCCAGGAGGGCAGATCGTCGACGTCGGGCGGGGTCTCCTGGCCGTCGCTGCGGATCAGATCGCCCATGCCGCCGACGCCGAGATGCCGGGTGAGCAGCTTCTCCATCTCGTCGAGGGCCTCGCCCAGCGTCTCGCGGTAGCGGTGCGTCAGGGCCTGTCCGAGGCCCACGTCCAGGAGGTCGAGCGCCTCGTGGAGGAGTTCCAGACGGGCCGGCACCTCGTACGTCCGCTCGTCGAGGGTGAAGACCAGGGCCCGCGCGAGGTTGTCGCGGGCGTGGCTCGACTCCGGGTTGAGGGCGAGGGCGCGGCGCAGGTCGGCCTCGGCGCCGTACACGTCGCAGCGCATCCCGTGCTTGGTGCGGGTGTAGCCGCGCCACACCCCGCGCAGGGAGAGCAGCGCCGAGAGCTTGCCGTTCAACTGGCCGAGCAGGTCGCGGTCGAGGGGGTGCAGGGCGGCGGTGGCCGACTCGACGAGCCTGACGGCCTCGTCGAGGCAGGGGCCGAGCTGGGCGCCCTCCTCGTCGGTGAGGGCCTCGACGCGGCCGAGGACCGTGCGGATCACGGCCTTCTTCGAGCGGGCCTGCATCCCCGCGTCCCGGGACACCCGCACCAGCTCCCGCCAGTGCTCAAGGGCCTCGTCGAGTCCGCCGTCGCCGCGCGTCAGGGCGGCCCTGGCGAGCGCGAGCCGTACGTGCACGGCCAGTTCGACGCCGTCCTGGAGGAGGCGGGCGTGCCGGCGCGGCAGACGTACGTAGGCGGGGTTGCGGCGCAGGAAGTCCTGGCAGTGGCCGCACCCCTCCGTGTGCCCGGCCTCCGACGCGGGCCCCGCGCAGTCGTCCGGCAGGGTGCTCAGCGTGCGCAGGACCGGCAGGGCGCGCAGGGCGTGCCCGAACTTGCGCACCTCGCACAGGGCGAAGCTCCGCGCCAGCTCGGAGAACGCCCAGCGCAGCTCGCGCACCGCGTACTCACCGGGGTCCTCGCCCCGCTGGGCCGCCGCGTCCAGGCTCGCCACGAGATCACCGAGCGGCGCCTGGAGCCGCAGCAGCCGCAGATAGCGCGGACCGCAGGCCAGCGTGGCGCCCGCGCCCGGCACAGACGGCAGGCCGCCCACGTCCTTCAGGACCCGCGCGCCGCCCAGCTCGGACTCCAGGAGGCCCGCCAACGCCTGGTAGGCGGCGGCCTGTTGGGGGCGGTCCTGCTCGGTGTGCCGCTGCTCGTAGGCCGACAGCTGGCCGAAGAGGTGCTGGCTCAGCTCCCAGCGCAGCGACGCCATGTCGTCGTGGGTGAGGTCGCGTTCGTAGCAGACGGCGCGCTCGGCACGCCAGCCGTCCCAGTACTCGTCGTCGCTCAGCAGCGTCGCCCAGTACGCGAGCGCCGCCTCCCAGGCGCCCACCGCGTGTTCCCAGGCGCCGCTCTGTTCGAGCTCCTGCGCCTGCCACAGCCGCGCCGCGGCCAGTCCGTGCACCACGGCCATGTCACCGGGCGCCTCCCTGAGGCGCCGCTCCCACTCGGCCGCGGCGGCCTCGCGGTCCCGCGCGAGGAGCAGGAGCAGCGGGGCGTCCCGCGGGAAGCGCTCGCACAGGGTGTCCAGGAGGCCGGGCCCCTCGTCCGGCGAGAGCCCGGCGAGCGCGTCGCGCAGGGCTTCGGGGGAGTGCCAGCGGTAGAGCAGGGCGTCCAGCTGCAACCGCCGGGCGGGCAGGCGCAGCCGCTCCAGCGCGACACGCTCGTGCCACGACAGGGAACCGCGCTCGAGCAGCGCGTACGACGCGTTCTTCACCACGTCCATGGAGGCGCCGGGGTCCACGCCCGCGTCCCGGAGCGCGAGATACGGAAAGGCCCGGTCCTGTACGGCGAAGGGGTCGGCGACCAGGGGAGTGCTGGTCAGCCCGTCCGCCCAGGGGAGCAGCCCGACCAGCCGCCGCATCCTGCGGCAGCGCACGTCGGCCCGGTCCAGGACGCCCCGGGCCCGCCCGTACGCCTCGACGGCCGCGCTCCACTTGCCCGCCGCCTCCAGCAACCTCCCCTCGGCGTAGGCCAGATGGGCGTCGGCGTCCCGGTGCCCCGGGCACTGCCGGAAGGCGTCGGCGGCCCGCTGCCACTCCTGGTGCGCGTCGGCGAGGCGTCCGCGCGCGTAGGCGGCGACGGCGGGGGCGTCCCGGTGCGCCCCCAGGGCGCCGGCCTCGGCGGCGGCGCGGGCCCAGTCCCCTTCGGCCTCGGCGAGCCGCACGCGCGCGTACCGCCCGCGCGCGGCGGCGTCGACGCCGTGCGCCTCCTCCCGCTCCAGCTCCTCGTACGCCTCGACGACGTGCCGCCACGCGGCGCTCCCCTCGGCGCCCTCCTCGGCGATCCGGGCGCGCGCGTAGCGCCGCCGCGCGGTGACGTCGGCCCAGTGGCCGTCCAGCGCGTCGTAGACGCCGAGCGCGTCCTGCCACCGTCCGTCCAGTTCGTGGGTGCGGGCGAGGGCGTAGAGGTGGAGGTGGGTGGGTTCGTCCAGCGGGGCGCCGGGGGCGGGGCTCGCTGCCTGGCCGCTCGGCGGCGGAGGGAACGCCCGGGCGTAGATCTCGCAGGCCCCGCGCCAGTTACCCGCCTCCTCCGCCCGACGGCCCTCGGCCTTGCGGCGGAGGGCGCCCACCGCGCCCTCGCGGGCCTCGTCCGGCACGCCGGTGAGCAGGCTGAGCACCGCGGTCCAGTCGGCGCGCGAATCGGCGGCCACACGGGCGCGCGCGTACAGGCGCCGGACGCCGACCTCGCCGTCCGCGTACGCGTCGGGCAGCCGCCCGAACCCGTCGATGACGCCGCTCCACTCGCCCCGCTCGTCGGCGGCCCGCCCCCGGGAGTACAGCACCCGGTCCGGCACGTCCGCCAGCTCGGACGGCAGCCCCGCGAAGTGGGCGAGCGCCTGGGCCCAGCGGCCCTGCTCCTGGCAGAGGCGCCCCTCGGCGTACGTACGAAGGCGCGGCGCGTCGGCGGGCACCCCGTCCTGAGGGCCACCGCGGACAACCGCCCCGAACGCCTCCACCGCCGCGCCCCAGTCACCGGCGACCGCCGCCGACCGGCCCGCCACATAGCGCCGGAGCGTCTCCGTGGCGGCGTACCCGGCGGGCAGCGGGGCCAAGTGGGCCGACGCGGTCGCCCAGTCACCGGACTCCACCGCCGCGAGGGCGGCCTCGTACACCTGCCGCCGCAGCTCGCCGAGGTACGGCTCCACGTCGCAACCGCCGTACGCATGCACCACCGAGGGGCCCGGCGCCTCCGGCTGCTGGTGCGAGCCGCCGTGCTCCGGCACGGCCACCGGACCCTGCGGGCCCAGCTGCTGCCCCGCACCGCCGGCGTCCTGCTCCGGTGCCCCCGCCGGACCTTGCTGCTGGCGCGGGCCACCGCCGTTCTGCTCCGGAACCGCCACCGGGCCCCGCCCGCCCAGCACGTCCCGCTCGGTCGCCGCCGCCGACAGGTCGGTGACCGCTTCGACGAGGCGGCCCGCGTCCGCCGCGTCCCGCCCCCGCGCGTACAGGAGCCGCACCCCGCTGTCGAGGAAGCCGTCCGCCGCCCCGTAAGCGGTCACCGCCGCGCCCCACGCGCCAGCCGCCTCCGCCACCCGCCCCTCGGCATACGCGCACCAGGCGCCCCGCTCGGCCCCCGCCTGAGCGAACGCCTCCCGCGCGCCCGGCCAGTCCCCGCCGCCCGCCGCCGCCCGGCCCCGCGCGTAGGCGGCCCGCCCCGCCGCGTCCTCCAGGCCCGCGCACGCGCCGTACGCGGTTTGCGCCGCCGACCAGTCCCCGGCCGCCTCGGCGGCACGACCGGCCACATACGCCGCCCACGCCGAGGCCGTGTCGTGGCCGGGGCGCAGGGTGAGGACGGCGGCGTACCCCCGTGCGGCCGCCCCCCAGTCGCCCGCCCGCCGCGCCCGTTCGGCGGCCTCGCAGGTCCGCGCCACGTGCAGCTCGTCGCGCGCGGCCGCCAGGCGCTCGGCGACATCCCGCAGCCCGCCGGGCCGCGCGGCGAGCACGTCCTCGTACCGGCTGATCGCGGTCGCCCAGTCCGCGGCCGCCTCGGCGGTCCGCGCCTCCTCGACGAGCGCGGCAAGACGCTCCAGCTCGGCCACTTCCCCCGCCAGGCAGCCCGGTACGGCCCCCGGCAACTCCCGGCGCACCACCGCCCATTGCGCCGCGGCGGCCGACGCGTCCCGTCCCTCGGCGAGCAGCGCGCACAGCTTCTCGACCTCGTGCCAGGCCAGTTCGAAGGCGGCCTCGGTCCGCAGCCGCCGCTGCTCGTCGGCGTAACTCTCGCCCTCGGTCCGCAGGATCCGCTGCACCTGCGCCCAGAGCCCGCGGTCCCGCTGGAAGCGCGCCGCGCCGATGAGGACGTCCGAGGCGACATGGCCGAAGGGGCTCTGGAACGTCCGCAGCGCGTCCGCGCCCTGCCGCAGCGGGTCCGGTTCCGCCCTGTCGCGCACCTCACGCGCCTTGAAGAGCCAGCCCTGGCGGCACCCCTCGTGCAGGAAGAGCGTGGGCGTCGCCCACTCCACCGCCGTGTGCTCGGGCTGGTGGGAGATGCGCAGCCGCGCCGCGGCCACCGACTCGTCGACGGTCTTGTTGGCCGCGATGCCCTTCAGCAGCTCCGGGCTGAACGCGCCCGCCGACACATCGCTGACCAGCCCCCGCATCGCCACCACCGCCGGAACGCCGCCGCCGATCAGCGCCTGCGCGAGCCCGGAGAAGGGTTCGAGGTGCGAACTGTCCGCGCTGAAACAGAGGTTGAGCGCGATCAGCCGCAGCCGCCGCGACTTCAGCAGGATTCCGCTGAGCACATCCGCGGGCACCCGGTCGACGCCGCCGCTCCGCGTCTCCAGGGATACCACGCCCTTGCCCAGCTCCTGGTCGTACTCGCCGTGCGCGATCAGTACGACAGCCGTGGGGAGTTCGGGGTCAGCGGCGAGCGCCGACGCCAGGTTCGCACGCGAGGCACGCTCCAACACGGTGGTCTTCACGGCGACGTCGGGCAGATCGTGGCGGAGCGCCGCCACCTCCGCCGAGGTCCGCAGCCGGGGGAGGTCACCGGGCGACGCGCAGGCCACCAGGAGCCGGATCACGCTCGGCTCGTCCGCCGGATCGGGCAGCCGCTGTCCGAGGGGGCCGCCCGGCAGTGAGCGCGCCAGCGAATAGGCGTGGTTGAGCGCGAACGCCTGCTGGGGGCTGCCGGGCGGGCCGCACAGCGACTCCAGCGGAAGGTCGCGCAGCTCGGGCGGCAGGTCGAAGCGGAGCCGGAGCCCGCGCTGCCTGGACATGCCCTGGGCGCGGTCGAACGCGGCGTCGACGCAGACGCCGACGCGAGTGCCGATCTCCTCGCGGCCCTCGCCCCCCTCGCGGGCCTCGTCGTCACCCCCCGCACCCGCCTCGCCGCCCGCGTCCTCCTCCGGTTCCGCCCCCTCGCCGCCGAACAGGAGGCGGAACACCCCGCGCCCCAGCTCCCGCAGCTGCGCCACGGTGTGCTGATCGCCCATCGGGGCGAGGCAGAGTTCCGCGGCGATCAGCCGGTCCCACTGCTCGCGGAGGACCGCGGGCTCCTCGCCGACCGTGATGATCTCGGCGGCGGCCGCGGGGCCATTGGCGGTCACCAGATAGCGGTCGCCGCCCACGCGGCGGACCCGGATGCGCAGTTCCTCGTACGCGAGCACGGCCGTCACTGCTCGCTCTCGTCGGGCTGCCACATGACGTGGTTCAGATCGGTCACGGCGGCTTCCCGCTGCTCCTCCAGGTCGGGATCGTCGGGGAAGTACGTGAGAGCGGCGGTGAGTTGGTCGATCGCCTCGCGCAAGGTGGCCCGCGCGCCGGACAGGCTGCCCGAGGCCCAGCGGGCCCCCGCGAGGCGGCGCAGCACGATGCCGAGGCTGACCTGTGCCCGCAGCAGGTGCGGGTTGAACGCGACGGAGCGGCGCAGGTCGGCGGCGGGCTCGTCGAGCAGCGCGTCCTCCTCGTTGGCCACGGAGATGGCGCGGTCGGCGAGGACCCGGGCCAACTGGCCCTCCAGGCGTCCCCGTTCATTGGCACCGATCACCGAGCGGGTCGCCTCCAGGGTGGAGACCGCGCGCGTCAACCGCCCCTCGCGGTGTGCGGCGCGGGCCGCTCCGAGCGCCATGTCGACGATGGCGGTCTGCGTCTCGCGGTAGCGGTCGAGCTGGCGGCTGTGGACCAGGGCGCGCCGCCAGTAGGCGGCCGCCGCCGCGAAGTCGGGCCGGTCCGCGACGAGTTCGACGCGTCCCATGCTGAGCCGCGCCTCCAGGGCGAGACCGCGCGCGTCGAGGGAGAGCCTGCGGTGCTTGTCCGGCAGCCCGGCGTACCCGGGGTTCAGCTCGTCGAAGCGCGCGCACTCCGGCTCGCACACGGCCGCCGCACCGGGCCCGCTGCCCCGCGCCCGGCAGCCGGGGCAGCGCAGCTCGGAGAGCGCGGCGAGGGCGTCGGCGGGCTTGCCCATGCCCAACATCAGCTGAGCGAAGCCGAGTTCGGAGAACGCGTAGGTGAGGGAGGTGTACGTGGGTGGGGTGCCGGAGGCCGGGGCGGCGAGGGCGTCTTGCGTACCCTCGGCAGGATGGGCGGCTTTCTGCGAGGCGACGCCGTCGGCCGGGAACGCCTGCCCCTGGCGCGCGGCGCCGAACGCGGCGCCCGCTTGCAGCATCCGGGCCTCCTGCGCGGCCGCGAACGCGCCGAACTCCGCCGACCTGCCCAGCTCGGCGATGCGCAGCGGCCCGCAGACCAGCGGCGCCCCGCCGCCCTGGGCCGACGGGAAACCGCCCGCGGCGGCGAGCAGCTTCGCGGCGTCGGCCTCGCGCTGGAGCAGGGCGCCGGGCGCTACGCGCGTACCGGCGTCGTCGGGCAGGCGGCGCTCCAGCGCCTCGCGCAGACCGGCCCGGAGCACGGGTACGAGGGACGCCTCCACCGCCACGTCGTACCGCCGCGCGGCGGTGGCCCGGGCCCGCTCCCAGAACCCCGCGTCGTGCAGCACGGCCGCCCACGCGGCGACGCACCGCTCCCAGTGCGAACCGCTCGGCTCGCCCAGAGAGTTGAGCAGGGCCAGGGCCAAGGTATGGGTGACCCGGTGATCGGCGGGGTCGTCTCGTACGGCCTCTCCGAGCAGTTCCACGGCGGCGGCGCGCCGACCGCCGCGCACGAGCACCACGGCGTGCAGCGGGGCGAAGCCGTCCGGCTCCCGGTCGAGCGTCCGAGCGGCGTCGACCAACGCCCCGGCCCGCTCCCACCCGGCCTTCTCCTCCGCGTCGTCGCTGCCGTTGCAGTCCGTGCGTGCGGCGCGCCGCACGCCCATCAGCCCCCGGAGCGCGGCCCTGCGCAGCCGCAACGCCACCTCGCGCGCGGGGCGGCCGGAGAGCGCCGCCATGACCCAGTGGGCCTCGTCGTCCAGCGGCGCGATGCGGGAGGCGGCGCGCAGATCGCGGAGAGCGGCGTCCGGTGCGCCCGCGCGAGCGTGGACGTACGCCCGTTGGACCAGGCTGCGGGGGTGCGGGGCCGGGCAGGCGAGGGCCGCGGTGAGGTGGCGCTCCGCCGCGGCGAGGTCGCCCTGGTGCGCCGCGGCGCAGCCCAGCCAGTGCAGGGGCCCCGCGGCCGTGGGCCGCAGCCTCCGCGCCCGCTCGAACTCCGCGACCGCCTCGGCGACTTCCCCGGCGGCGAGCCGCACCCGCCCCACCCCGGTAAGGGCCCGCGCCACGACCCGCACCGCTTTCCCGCCGGGGCCCCGGAGCCCTACGCCCCCCTGCGACTCACCGGCACCGTCCCCATCGGCGCGGCTTCCCCCGCTGCCGTCGCCGCCCTGTTCAGCGGGGCTGACGCGGTTCTCCGTACCGCCGCCCTCGAAGCTTTCTTCACCCCCGCCCGCCCCACCCCGGCCATCCCCCTCCCCCGCCAGCGACAACGCCTTCCGGAAGTGCTCTTCCGCCCTCGCGTGCTCGCCGCGCTTCAGTGCCGACTCCCCATCGGCGCACGCCTGTTCGGCACCGAGCAGCTCTGTGGCTGTCGTGTCCGTCGTGTCCGTGGTGTCTGCGGTCTGCGCAGTCACAGTCAGCCCCCGATCCGCGGCGAGCGGCCCGCCGCGTCCTCCGGCCGGCGCGTCAGCCGGCGGCCTCGTCAAGGACCGAGCGCCAGCGGCCCTGGGCGCGGTCGTAGTGCAGCGGCCCCACCGTGAACTTGGCCAGGTCCAGCGCGACGAGCGACTCGTAGGCCTCGGCGGGAAGGTCCGGTTCCAGCACGATGCTCAGCCCGCCCGCGGGATCCTGGAGCACCAGCGGCCGGGCCCCGCCGTCCGTGGCCGACGCCGGGCGCGCGGTCCTGCGTACGACCCCCTTGAACGCGGCGTACGCGTCCTTGACCGCCTCCGCCCCGAGGCCGCTGAGGAACGCCTGCAACGGCAGGGAGGCCAGCACGATCCAAGGGATGTCGGCCGCCCCGCGGTGGACGAGGGTGCGGCGGACCCGGACCGGCGGGGCGCCGAGCCGGTCGAACGCGGCGACCAGCTCCCGGCCGAGGTCTTCGGGGACGTCGCGGTCCAGGAGCAGCTCCGCTCGCGGCGGCGCATCGGTCATGGAGGTGATTCCTTCCGGGGACGTGGACCGCAGCCTAGAGGCGTGAGCCGTGCGTACGTGGGGAAACCGGTGATTCAGCGCGGCGCATCAAGGCCGCCACCCCCTACCCCCGTGCGCCCTCTCCGCGCCCCCGTACGCCCCCGATTCACGCGATGGTGCGATCATGTGCCGCCGTCCGGATGCCGGGGGAGAGCCACGGGTAGGGCCGGGCCATGACGCAGCCTTTCGAACTGCCGCACTTCTACATGCCGTATGCCGCGCGGCTCAACCCCCACCTGGAGGAGGCGCGCGCGCACTCCTCCCGGTGGGCGCGCGACATGGGGATGCTGGAAGGCTCCGGAATCTGGGAGCAGAGCGACCTCGACGCGCACGACTACGGCCTGCTGTGCGCGTACACCCACCCCGACTGTGACGGCCCCGCCCTTTCGCTGATCACCGACTGGTACGTGTGGGTGTTCTTCTTCGACGACCACTTCCTGGACATGTACAAACGCACGCAGGACCGGGCGGCCGGAAAGGCCCACCTGGACCGGCTCCCCCTCTTCATGCCGATGGACCTCTCGACCCCCGTACCCGAGCCGCGGAACCCGGTCGAGGCGGGCCTCGCCGACCTGTGGGCCCGCACGGTCCCCGCGATGTCCGCGGACTGGCGCCGCCGCTTCGCCGAGTCCACCGAGCACCTCCTGAACGAGTCGCTGTGGGAGCTGTCGAACATCAACGAAGGACGGGTCGCCAACCCCGTCGAGTACATCGAGATGCGCCGCAAGGTCGGCGGCGCCCCCTGGTCGGCGGGCCTCATCGAGTACGCGACCGCCGAAGTGCCCGCGGCCGTCGCCGGGTCCAGGCCGCTGCGCGTGCTGATGGAGACGTTCTCCGACGGCGTCCACCTGCGCAACGACCTCTTCTCGTACCAGCGGGAGGTCCAGGACGAGGGCGAGCTGAGCAACGGCGTGCTGGTCCTGGAGACCTTCTTCGGCTGTACGACCCAGCAGGCCGCCGACATCGTCAACGACGTCCTGACCTCGCGCCTGCACCAGTTCGAACACACGGCGGTCACCGAAGTACCCGCCCTCGCCCTGGAGAAGGGGCTCACCCCGGCCGAGGTCGCGGCGGTCGCCGCGTACACCCGGGGCCTTCAGGACTGGCAGTCCGGCGGCCACGAATGGCACCTGCGCTCCAGCAGGTACATGAACGAGGGCGCGCTGGCCACCTCACCGCTCGCCGGACCCACCGGAATCGGCACCTCCGCCGCCGACGTGGGCGCGCTGCTCGCGTCCGCCGGGGCGGAGCGGCTGCGCGCCTTCACGCACATCCCGTTCCAGAAGGTGGGCCCCTCGATCCTCCCGGACTTCGAGATGCCGTTCCCCCTGCGGCTCAACCCGCACCTGGACGCCGCGCGCCCGAGGCTCACCGCCTGGTCGCACGCGATGGGCATCCTGGAGGAGGGCGTCTGGGACGAGGACAAGCTCGACGCGTACGACCTTCCGCTCTGCGCCGCCGGAATCGGCCCGGACGGCTCGGCGGAAGCGCTCGACCTCAGCTCGCAGTGGCTGGCCTGGGGCACCTACGGCGACGACTACTACCCCCTGGTCTTCGGCCACCGCCGCGACTTCGCCGCCGCGAGGCTCTGCACGGAGCGCCTCGCCGGGTGCATGCCGATCGAGGGCGAGCCGCTGACCGTGCCCGTGAACGGGATGGAGCGCGGCCTCGCCGACCTGTGGGCGCGCACCACCCGGGACATGACCCCGGAGCAGCGGCGCACCACGCGGCACACCGTGGTGGTCATGACGGAGAGCTGGCTGTGGGAGCTGGCCAACCAGCTACAGAATCGTATCCCCGACCCGGTCGACTACCTGGAGATGCGCCGGGCCACCTTCGGCTCCGAACTCACCATGAGTCTGTGTCGGATGGGCCACGGCCCCGCCGTGCCACCGGAGGTCTACCGCAGCGGCCCCGTCCGCTCCCTGGAGAACGCCGCGATGGACTACGCGATGCTTCTCAACGACGTCTTCTCGTACCAGAAGGAGATCGAGTACGAGGGCGAGGTCCACAACGGCATCCTGGTCGTGCAGAACTTCTTCGGCTGCGACTACCCGACCGGGCTGAAGGTCATCCACGACCTGATGACACAGCGCATGCGCCAGTTCCAGCATGTCGCCGAGCACGAATTCCCCGTTCTGTACGAGGACTTCGGGCTCTCGGCCGAGGCCCGCGCCGTCATGGACGGCTATGTCACCGAGCTGCAGAACTGGCTGGCGGGCATCCTCAACTGGCACGCGGGCTGCCGTCGCTACGGCGCCGAGGACCTGGCCCGCAGGGCGCACGGCTTCCTGCCGGACCGCGCGCCCCGGGTCCCCTCGATCGCCGGGCTGCGCTGACCGCTGCCCGGCGAGACGACCGGGCAGGCCGCGCGCGTACCGCCCGGGCCGACTAGGCGGGCACGCGCGCGTGCCGCACGGCGGCCCGTGCCAGACCCCGGATGACCGGGTGCGGGCGCGAGCCGTCGCCGAACAGCTCGGGCTGGAAGAGGGTGGCCAGGAAGAAGGGGTGGCCGGGGAGTTCGGCGATGCGGACCCGGCCCTCCTCGTCCTCGCCCGTGAAGCGCAGGCCGTGCGCGCGCAGCGTGTCGAGGTGGGGGCCCGGGCCGTAGGAGCAGTGGTAGCGCTCGACGGACCGGTCGGCGCCGAGCAGGGACTCGGCGAGCGAGCCGGGGGCGAGCGTCACCGTGCCCTCGTGCCCGACCAGCGAGCAGGCGAGCGGCTCGATGAGCAGGTCGTCGGCGCCGGGGTCGTTCTCGGCGTGCGCGACATCGGAAAGGCCGCACACGTGGCGCGCGTACTCCAGAAGCGTGTGCTGGAAGCCGCCGCAGGTGCCGAGGAAGGGGATGCCCTCCTCGCGCGCCGTGCGGATGGCGGTCAGCGCGCCCGCCTCGCTGCGGTAGGGGCTGCCGGGCAGGACCCACACCGCGTCGAAACCGCGTACGGCGTCCGGGTCCTCGGCGTCGTCGGTCGCGACCCAGTACGCGTCGAGGACGAGGCGGTCGTGGGCGGCGAGGGCGTCCAGGAGCAGCGGCATCCGGTTGTGGGAGGTCACGTTCGGCGAGCGTTCGCCGATCAACGCGACCCGGGCCGTGGGGGAGTGGTGCGCGTGGCGGCCCGCTTCGGCGCCGGTCATGGCTGTGTCGGTCGTCATGCCGATCATCCTGGGCGCGACCTGTCGTTCACGTCCAACGATGAAATCTGCATCCTCCATAAGCGATCCTGATGGGGTGCGCGATCCTTGGCCGCATGGATCCGCATCTCCTGCGTACGTACGTGACGGTGGCCCGCCTCGCCTCCTTCTCCGAGGCCGCGCGCGCACTCGGCTACACCCAGTCCGCCGTCTCCCAGCACATCGCCGCCCTGGAACAGGACCTCGGTTCCGCCCTGCTGACCCGCCGCCCCGTGGCCCCCACCCCGGCCGGCGCACGCCTCCTGGAACACGCGGGTCCGCTGCTGCTGCGCCTCGACGCGGCCCGCGCCGAGGTCGTGCGCATGGCGAGCGCCCCCGAGCACGGCCTGACGCTGGCCGCCACGCCGACCGCCCTGACCCGGCGTACGGCCGAGGCGCTGCCCCCGGCGGGCGTCACCCTCTCCGTGCTGCCCCGCGACGAGATCCCCGCTGCCGTCGCGACCGGCGCCGTCGACCTCGGCCTCGTCGACGGCCTCGCCGCGCCGAACGACCCGCTGCGCCTGCCCGACGTGGCACCCCTCACCGCGCGGGGCACCGGCCAGGAGCCCGTCGCCGTCCTGCTCCCCGAAGGCCACCCGCTGGCCCGCCGCACCGGACTGCGCCTCGGCGACCTCGTGCACGCCCGCTGGATCGACGCCCCCGGCACCGGCCTGCCGCTGGCCCAACTCCGCGCCGCGAACGGCACATCGGGCTTCCGGCCCGCGCTGCGCTACGACGGCACGGACCTGCGTACCCTCGCCGCGCTCGCCGCCGCGGGCCACGGCCTGACCCTGCTGCCGCGCTCGGCCGCCGCCGGGGTGCCCGGCACGGTCGCCGTGCCGCTGACCGCGCCCCGCGTCGTCCACCGCACGGAGCTGCTCCACGCGGGCACCCTGCGCGGGGCCGCCGCGGCGCTGGCGGCACACCTGGACGTCACCCGTTCGTGAGGCATCGCCGCAGGGGCGCGCCGGGTAGGGCTGTGGCCGGAGGCGAGCCATGGAACAGACCGCGTTGCGTCCCAAGCCGATGCCAGGCCGGAGCCCCGGCCACGGCCCAGGCGACCACCCCGAGAAGGACCGTCGGCCATACGCCGTGCGGCGCCGAGGCAGGCGAGTGCCGGCCGTGCTGTCCGGACTGCTCCTCGCGGTGCTCCTGGTCCTTGCGGGTATCGGCATCGGCGTCGGAGCCGTGGGCGCCACCGTCCTCGACGTGAGCGGGCTCGCCGGGACAGGGGAGGCCGCGTCCCCGACGGGCGCGCCCCGGCCGACCGCCGGGGGCCCTGAGTCCGAGGCACCGAAGCCCGAAGCGTCCAAGCCCGCGCTGAAGTCCGCGCCGCCGAAGTCCGCCCCGCCGAAGTCCGAGGCGCCCAAGCCCGGACCGCCGAAGCCCGCGCCGCCCAAGTCCCCGCAAGCCGGGCCCGCCTCCGCCGCGAAGCCCGCCAGGACCTCCACCCTCGGTGTCGAGGCCGTGGACGCCCCCGGCGGCGCGGGCGCCCTGCTCGTCGGCGTGCACCTCCCGGGCCCCGGCCACAGCGCGGGCCTGGTGCACGGCGACACCCTGCTCGCGTTCGGCGGAACCCGCGTCGGCTCGGCGGCCGCCCTGGCGTCGGCGGTCGCCGCCGCGCCCCCGGGCACGCAAGTGACGCTGACGGTCCGCCACAAGAACGGCGCCCGCCAGACGCTCGCGGTGAGGCCGGGCATCGTGACCTGACCCCTGACCCCTGACCGCAGGCGTCAGCCGAAGTCCGTGCGGGGCCCACTGCGCGGCTCGCGCCCCGGGTAGTAGGCGAGGACGTCGTACGGATACGGCAGCGGCCGCGCACTCGCCGACGTCAGCCGCTCCTGCTGCTCAGACGTCAACTCCCAGTCCACGCAGCCGAGATTGTCCGCCAGCTGCTCCACCGACCTGGCCCCCACGATCGGCGCGGTCACCCCGGGCCGCTGGAGGAGCCACCGCAGCGCCACCTGGGACGGCGTGCGGCCGGCTTCGTCGGCGACCTCCAGGAGCGCGTCGACGACCCGCCACGTCTCCTCCGTGTTCCGCTCCCGCCAGGCGCCCGAACCCCGCGCGCCCTCCGGAGGCGCGGCCATGGAGCGCCGGAACTTGCCCGAGAGCCAGCCGCCCTGCAAGGGGCTGTACGGAATGACGCCCACGCCCTCCGCCGCGCTGAGCGGCAGCAGCTCCCACTCGCTCTCGCGCGCCAGGAGGTTGTAGAGCGGCTGGAGACAGGAGTACGGCTCCCAGCATCGGGCCCGTGCCACGTCAAGGGCCTTCTGCAGCTGGGCCGGGGAGTGGTTGCTCGCCCCGAGATAGCGCACCTTGCCCGCCTTCACGAGGGTGTCCAGCGTGGACAGGGTCTCCTCGATCGGCGTCGTCGCGTCCCATACGTGGGTCTGGTACAGGTCGATGTAGTCGGTGCCCAGGCGGCGCAGGCTCGCGTCCACGGCCGACAGGATGTGCTTGCGGCTCAGGCCGCCCGCGTTCGGGGATTCGCCCATCGTGCTGAACACCTTGGTGGCGATGACGAGTTCGTCCCTGCGGCGGCCCTTGAGCCAGCGGCCAAGGACCTCTTCCGACACGCCACGCCCGTACATGTCGGCCGTGTCGACGAACGTGCCGCCCGCCTCCGTGAACGCGTCCAGCATGCGGTGGGACGTCGTCTCGTCCGCGCCGCTGCCGAACATCATCGCGCCGAAGCACAGCTCGCTGACGCGCAGCCCGGTCCGGCCGAGGAATCGCTGCTTCATGGCCTGCCCTCCCCTGAGTAGGCACCCCAAGATAGGCGCTCCGTCCGACAAGGAAGGAAGGCGCTCACGCGGGGCCCAGGACGGCACACGACTCGGCGGGCAGCCGCAGCAGGCCGTCCGCGCCCGGCGGCTCGACCGGCTCCCAGGCGGCGAGCACGCGCGCGTGGTTGTGCCCCAGCGGGACGGCGGCTGCCTCCCCGGCGAGGTTCACGGCGATCTTCAAATCCCCGCGGCGGAACGCGAACCAGCGCGCCCGCTCGTCGAAGGCGACCCGCACCGCCGCCAGGTCGGGGTCCATCAGGTCGGCGCGGGCGCGCCGCAGGGAGATCAGCTCGCGGTGCCAGGCGAGCACGCGCGCGTGGTGGCCGGTCTCCGGCTGCGACCAGTCGAGGCAGGACCGCTCGCGGGCGGCCGGGTCCTGCGGATCGGGAATGTCCTCCTCCGCCCAGCCGTGCGCAGCGAACTCCCGCCGCCTGCCCCGGCGCACGGCCTCTGCCAGCTCGGGATCGGTGTGGTCGGTGAAGAACTGCCAGGGCGTCGTGGCCCCCCACTCCTCGCCCATGAAGAGCATCGGCGTGAACGGGCCCATGAGCGTGAGCGCGGCCGCGCAGGCGAGCAGGCCGGGGGAGAGGGAGGCGGAGAGCCGGTCCCCCTGCGCGCGGTTGCCGATCTGGTCGTGGGTCTGCGCGTAGCCGAGGAAGCGGTGGGCGGGGGTCCGGGCGCGGTCCACGGGGCGGCCGTGGGCGCGGCCGCGGAACGTCGAGTACGTGCCGTCGTGGAAGAAGCCGCGCGTCATCGTCTTGCCGAGGGCGGCCAGCGGGGCCCGCGCGAAGTCCTCGTAGTACCCCTGCGCCTCGCCCGTGAGCGCGGTGTGCAGCGCGTGATGGAAGTCGTCGTTCCACTGCGCGTGCAGGCCGAGGCCGCCTCTCGCGCGCGGCGTGACGACGCGGGGGTCACCCAGGTCGGACTCGCCGATCAGGGAGAGCGGCCTGCCGAGGTCGTCGGAGAGGGAGTCGACGGCCGCGGACAGCTCTTCCAGGAAGTGGCACGCGCGCGTGTCCCGCAGCGCGTGCACGGCGTCGAGGCGCAGCCCGTCGAGCCGGTAGTCGCGCAGCCAGGCGAGCGCGCTGCCGACCAGATACGCGCGCACCTCGTCCGAGCCGGGCGCGTCCAGGTTGACGGCGGCGCCCCAGGGCGTGTGGTGCGTCTCGGTGAAGTACGGGCCGAAGGCGGGCAGGTAGTTGCCGGAGGGGCCCAGGTGGTTGTGGACGACGTCGAGGACCACGCCGAGGCCGAGCCCGTGTGCCGCGTCGACAAATCGCTTCAGCGCCTCGGGGCCGCCGTACGGCTCGTGCACGGCCCACAGGGACACCCCCTCGTACCCCCAGCCGTGCCGCCCCGGGAAGGGGCACAGCGGCATCAGCTCCACATGGGTGACGCCGAGGTCCGCGAGGTGGCGCAGCCGGTCCGCCGCCGCGTCGAGCGTGCCCTCGCGCGTGTACGTCCCCACGTGCAGCTCGTACAGGACCGCCTCCCGCACGCCGCGCCCCGCCCAGGGCGTCCGCCACGCGTACCGGTCGTGGTCGACGACCGCGCTCAGGCCGTCGGGGCCGTCCGGCTGGCGCCGCGAGCGGGGGTCGGGCAGAACGGGACCGCCGTCCACCGAGAAGCCGTAGCGCGTGCCGTCCTCGGCCTCCGCCTCCGCGGTCCACCAGCCCGCCCGACCGGCGTCGCGCTCCATCGCGCGCGTGGCGCCCGCGCACTCCAGAGCGACCCGCTCGGCCTGCGGCGCCCACACTTCGAACCTCACCGACGTGCCCCCTCGTCCGCTGTCCGTCACACCTGCGTCCCATGGTGCGTCAGAAGTGCTCTGTTGGGGGGCGGAAGAGATCGATCGGCCGCCGCCCCGGCCCATTCTGGACACCCGGGGCGAGCTTGCCCGACAATCCCCAGGTGACATCCTCTTTCGAGTTCTCCACATACCCCGCGCGGGTGACGGACGCCGAGCGCGACCGGGCGCTGGACGCACTCAAGGAGGGCGCGGCCGTCGGCAGGCTCTCGCACGACACCTTCCTGCGGCGCATGGAACTGGTCCTCGCCGCCCGCAGGCCCGACGAACTCGCCGCCCTCACCGCCGATCTGCGGACCGAGGGCCGCTGGTCGCGCATGGTGCTCGGCAGCGTGGAAGCGGTCTCCGGGTTCACGATGAAGCTGCGCAGGGCCTGGCAGGCCGAGCGCCTGCCGAAGCTTCTGCTGCCCTCGCCCGACAGCCCCTATCCGCTGCGGATCGGCCGCGACCCGGCCAACGGCCTGCGGCTCAGCCACGACACGGTCTCGCGCGTACACGCCGAGCTGCGCCGGCAGGGCGGCGTCTGGGTACTGCGCGACCTCGGCTCCACCAACGGCACGTCGGTGAACGGCCGCCGGGTGACCGGCTCCGCCCTCGTCCAGGACGGCGACCTGGTCAGCTTCGGCCGGATGGCCTTCCGCCTCGCCGTGAGCTGAGCCACGGCCCGGCGCGTCCGGGGCGGTCGCGGGCCCCACCACTCACTTCACTCACCTCCGCACGCGCGAGCGTGGCGTGCGGCGGCCACCGTCGTGCGTGACTGGTGTTCGATCTGGTGCTCCAGTGGCACCCAGCGCGCCCCGAACCGCTCGGCGAGGGCCTCGCTCCACCGGGTCACCAGCCGGTCGAGGCGTGGCGCCGCCCGGTCGTCCGCCTCGGTCAGGACCCGCAGCAGCATCGCCGCCGCCCGCAGCGGCAGGCGCCGCCCGAACGCGTCGACGCTGCCGATGTACGCCACGGTGGTGCTCGCGGGCGGCAGCCTGGCCCAGTCGTCGGCGAGGCCGGGCACCAGCGCGAGCGCCCAGCGCGCCGCCCGCAGCAGCGGCCCCTCCTCGCCGGGCAGCCGGGGCAGCGCCTCCGCCAGGACCTCCTCGACGAGCCGCCCGTCCCTGCGCAGCCGCCGCGCGAACGCCCGCATGGCCGGTCCCGGTGCCGGGTGCGCCGCCGGGTCGTCGACGAGGTCGCTCGCCCACATCGGCACCTCGACGATCGCGGTGCGGCCGCCGTACCGGTGGGCGTGGTGCCAGGTGGTGAGCCGGGCGTCCTCGGGGAGGCTCGGGTAGGCGGCCTGTGCCCCGGCCGCGGGCAGTACGTGGACGCCCGGCCCCGAGACCGGCCAGCCCGCGGCGTCCGACGCCCCCGTCTCCACCGGAATGTGCAGCTCCGCCGCCGACTTGGCGAACGGCTCCGCGAGCCCGGGGATGTCCTCGGTCAGCTGCACCCAGCTGCCGCCCAGATCGGTGCAGTGCAGGGACACCTGCAAGTAGGGCCGCAGTTCGTCGATGACGGCGGTCAGGGCGCGTGTCTCGGGCGGCAGCCGGTGAGGGGGCAGCACGGAGGGCGACCACTCGGGCTGCTCCGGGCCCGCGGGGCGGAAGAAGTGCCGGTGGTAGTCGAGGAGCGTGCGCGGGGCGGGCGTGCGGTGCAGGCTCGCGCCGTCCGGGTCGGCGCAGAGCAGGAAGTGCCAGGAGGTGTCGGCGCGCAGTCGGGGATCGCGCAGGGCCCGCTCGGCGAGGTGCAGCAGGGTCGAGCCGCCGATCGGCTCGTTGGCGTGGGCGCCCGCGACGACGAGGACCGCACGGGAGGCGTGCCCCACGGACAGCAGGTGCAGGGGCCGCCCCGCGCGCGAGGCGCCGATCTGGCGCAGGGTGCTCAGTTCGGGACGGTGGGCGGCCAATTGCCGTGCGGAGGTGATGAGTTCCGGGACAGTGGGATAGCGCTGCACCGCCAGTTGACTCACCCCCGCCTGGTCCGCCACCGCCGCAATCCGCAGTACGCCACGCCCCCGGGCAGGTGTCAAGGAAACGGACGCCGGGGGCATCCGTGCGCCCCCCACACCCGTACGCCCGTACGAAAACCACGCGCTCCCGGAGCCGACCGGGGGACGGGGTCGGCCGCGGGCCGCGCAGTACACCCTCCGCCCGTCCCCCTGGCACCCGGCGCCAGGCTCAAGGCGCGGCCCCTCAGAGCCCGTCGGCCTCTCCCCCTATGCTCTCCGGGGCCGAATCTCCTCCAGAGTCGGCGATCCGCTCCAGGAGCGTCACCGGCGAGGCCGTGAAAAGGTCCGCCACGCGCGCGTGGCCCTCGAACTCCCGGCCGGGGGTCAGCAGATCCGTCCATCGCCCTGCCGGAAGCGGAAGTTCCGTCTCTCGCCAGCCACCTTCCTCCGCCAGCCGCAGGGACAGCCGCGTCACCGCGACCACCACCTCGCCGGAGCGAGCGAACGCCACGCAGTGCGCGGCGCCGGGGCCCTCGGCCGTCAGGGGTTCGTAGGTCCCCGCGTCCCCGAACAGCTCCGGGCGCCGCCCGCGCAGCCGCAGCGCCGCCGCGGTGAGCGCCAGCTTCTCCTCCGAGAGGTCAGCGCGCTCCGGCCGCGCGTCGAGCCGCTCCAGGGCCTTTGGCCGAAAGCGCGCGGGCGTCCGGTTGTCCGGGTCGACCAGCGCGCGGTACTCACCCTCCGTCCCCTGATAGAGGTCGGGCACCCCGGGCATCGTCAGATGCAGGAGCGCCGCCCCCAGGACGTTCACCCGCACATGGGGTGCCAGCTCCCGCGCGAGGGCCGCGACGGCGGACTGCGGCGCCCCGCACGGCCCCGCCTCCACAAAGGCCCCCACGGCCTTCTCGTACGCCTCGTCGGGCTCGGTCCAACTGGTGTGCAGCCCCGCCTCCCGCACATGCTTCAGGAGCGCGTCCCGCAGCCGTGTGTCGTCCGGGACGCCGAAGCCGACCGCCGTCTGCCAGGCGGCCCACGCCAGCTGGGGGTCGGGCGCGCGGACGCCCCCCTCGCGCGCGGTCCGCTCCGTCACCTCGGCGAGAAGGGCGGCCCAGCGGTCCGGGCACTGCGCCAGGACGGAGATGGCCGCGCGCACGTCGGCGCTGCGCTTGGTGTCATGGGTCGTCAGGACCGTGCCCGTATAGGGCCAGTCGCGCTGCACGCGCGCGCAGTACGCGTGGAACTCCTCCACGGAGACCGCGGGTCGCTCGGGCGCCCCGCCCACCTCCGCCGCCGACAGGAGCGGCGCGTGCCGGTAGAACGCGGTGTCCTCCACGGCCTTGGCGCGCAGCGCGGACGCGGTCTGCGCGAACCGCGCGCGGAACGCCGCCACCGCGGCCCCCCGGCTCCCGTCCACCGCCCCGGCCCTGCCAAGGACCAGATCCCGTACGACATCGACCGTCCGGGCCTCCTCGGGCACGCTGAAGGCGGCCCTGGCCTCCGCGGCGGCCGCCGCGGTCAGGACCGTCTCGGGGGCGGCGCCCCCGGACACGTAAGGCCGGTAGACGGGAAGCCGCACGAGCAGTTCCCGCAGGGCCGTGCGCAGCGCCCACGGGGCGTGGTCCCGCAGGGTGGGGTCGGCCGCGCAGATCGCGGCGGCCGCGCGCGTGAGACGGTCGACCTCGGCGGCCAGCTCGTGCGTGATGACCCGGTACGCGGCGCGGCGCACCGTCGCGGCCCACTCACCGCCCCGGTCGGTGGGCGGCGCGGCGAAGCGGCGGTACTGGCCGAGGAGTTCCCCCGTGCCCGCCGGGTCGGTGAGGACGCCGTCGAGATGGCGCAGCGCGTCGTAGCCGGTGGTGCCGGCGACCGGCCAGGCGGCGGGCAGGTGCTCGCCGTCGCCGAGGATCTTCTCGACGACCGTCCAGCGCCCGCCGGTCGCCTCGTGCAACTTCTGGAGGTAGGCCCCCGGGTCCGCGAGCCCGTCGGGGTGATCGATCCGCAGCCCGTCGACGACGCCTTCGCGGAGCAGCTGGAGGATCTTCCCGTGGGTCGCGTCGAAGACCTCCGGCTCCTCGACGCGCACGCCGATGAGATCCGAGATGGTGAAGAAACGCCGGTAGTTGAGGTCCGTACGGGCAAGTCTCCACCAGGACAGGCGGTACCACTGGGCGTCCAGAAGCTCGGGCAGCGGCAGCCCTTCCGTGCCCTCGCGGATGGGGAACGCGTGTTCGTGGTAGCGCAGGACGTCCCCGTCGACCCGCAGCGCCGTCAGCTCGTCCCCGAGCCGCGCCCCCAGGAAGGGCAGCAGGACGCGTCCGCCGCCCGCCTCCCAGTCGATGTCGAACCAGCGGGCGTACGGCGAACGGGGCCCCTCGCGCAGCACCTCCCAGAGCGCGTGGTTGTGGCGCGGCACCGCCGCCATGTGGTTCGGCACGATGTCCACGATCAGGCCGAGCCCGGCCTCGTGGGCGGTGCGGGCAAGGGACCGCAGCCCGTCCTCCCCGCCGAGTTCGTCCCGCACGCGCGCGTGGTCGACGACGTCGTAGCCGTGCGTCGACCCGGGGACCGCCTGGAGGACCGGCGACAGATGCAGATGCGAGACACCGAGCGAGGCGAGGTGGGGTACCGCGGCCTCGGCGGCGGCGAAGGGGAACTCCGGCTGCAACTGGAGCCGGTACGTGGCGGTCGGCGAAGGAGGCACCGCGGGCCTGGAGCGCTCTGACGTCATGCGAAGGTACGTACCCGTCCCGGCGGCTTTCGTGTCATCGGCTCATGCGTCTCCGCACGACGGCGTCGTTAGCGTCGGACGATGGCTTCGAGAACGCGGGACGCGTATCGCACGGTGATCGGCATGACGGGAGCGCTGCTGCCCGCCGTCTCGTTCCTCGGCAGGCTCCCCGTGGCCATGATCCAGTTCGGCAGCGTGCTCCTGGTGACGGAGACCAGCGGTTCACTGGCCACCGGCGGCACCGTCGCCTGCGCGCTCGCGCTGGGCCAGGTGGGCGCGGGGCCCTTCGTCGGGCGCCTCGCGGACCGGCACGGCCAGCGGGCGGTGGTGCTCGCCTTCTCGCTCGTCAACGCCGTGGCGATCGCCGCGTACACCGCGGGCGCCGTCGCGGACCTGCCCACGCTGGCCCTCGTCGCCCTGGGCGTCCTGGCGGGCGCCACGATCCCGGGGATCGGCCCGCTCGCCAGGGCCCGCGTCGTCCCGCTGGTGCGCGCGAACGGCGGCGACGACCGGCTGGCGGGCACGGTGCTCTCCCTGGAGAGCACCATGGATGAGCTGTCCTTCGTGCTCGGCCCCGCCCTGGTGGGCCTCGCGGCGGTCGCGGGCCACCCCGCGTACGCGTTCGGCGCGGCCGCCCTCCTGGTCGCCGTCTGCGGCACGGTCTTCGCGCTGCACCCCACGGGACGCACCGCCAAGGGGGCCCCGAGAGGACCGGCACGCGCGCGTGGGGCACGGCCGCCGCTGCCGCGCTCGGTGTACGTGGTGCGCGTGGGGCTCCTCTTCCTGGGGGTGCTGCTCGGCGCCTGCGGGGCGGGGATCACCGCGCTGACCGAGGAGCTGGGGCAGCCGGGGCAGGCCGGGCTCGTGTACGCGGCGATGGGCGTCATGAGCGCCGTCGTGGGACTCTCCATGGCCGCGCTGCCCGAGCGCTTCGGGCTGCTCGCGCGCTGGCGGGCGGCGACGGCGGCGGCCGCCCTCCTGTCGCTGCCCCTGGTGTGGACCGACAGCCTGGTGGGCCTCTACGTGGTGGTGACCTTCTTCGGCGCGATCTATGCCCCGAACCTCATCACGGGCTTCGCGCTGACCGAGCGTGCCGTGCCGTCGAGGCGGCTCGCGGAGGGCATGACGTTCGCGGCGAGCGCGTTCGTCGGCGGCCAGGCCGTGACGCTGGCGGTGGCCGGGCGGCTCGCCGAGGCCCACGGGGCGGGGGCGGCGTTCGCCCTGGGGAGCGCGGCCGCGGCGGGCGCGTTCGTGGTGGCCCTGATAGCCCGCCACGAACCGCCCCGCCGGCAACCGGCCCCCGCGGAACCGCCCCGCTCCGAAGCCCTCCCTCAGCCGCCCAGCGCCCCCGCCCCCGTCACGCCGGACGCTGCAAGACCGTAAGGCTGCGGTCGGTCAGCGTCAGCCGGTCGCCCGCCCGCACCTTCGGCCCCGGCTCCAGCGGCACACCGTCCGCACGCGCCGTGTCGACCACGACCTGCCACTGGCGGCCGTGGTTGACCGGCACCACGAACTCCAGCGGCTCCGGCGAGGCGTTGAACATCAGCAGGAACGAGTCGTCGGAGATCCGCTCGCCACGCGGCCCCGGCTCCGAGATCGCGTTGCCGTTCAGGAACACGCTCAGCGCCCGCGCGTGCGAGGCGTCCCAGTCGTGCTGTTCCATCTCCCCGCCTTCCGGAGTGAACCAGGCGATGTCGGACAGCTCGTCGCGCGTGCCCTGCACCGGGCGGCCGTGGAAGAACCGGCGCCTGCGGAAGACCGGGTGGTCCCGCCGCAGCATCGCCATCGCGCGCGTGAAGGCCAGTATCGGACTCTCGCCGTCCGGCCAGCGCACCCACGCCACTTCGTTGTCCTGGCAGTACGCGTTGTTGTTGCCGCCCTGCGTGCGCGCGAACTCGTCGCCGTGGCTGAGCATCGGCACGCCCTGGGAGAGCATCAGCGTCGCGATGAAGTTCCGCATCTGCCGCTCGCGCAGCGCCAGCACGGCCGGATCGTCCGTCTCGCCCTCGGTGCCGCAGTTCCAGGAGCGGTTGTGGCTCTCACCGTCCTGGTTGTTCTCGCCGTTCGCGTGGTTGTGCTTCTCGTTGTACGAGACGAGGTCGTGCAGCGTGAAACCGTCGTGGCAGGTGGTGAAGTTGATGGACGCCAGCGGGCGGCGCCCGTCGTCCTGGTAGAGATCGGAGGAACCGGTCAGCCGGGACGCGAACTCCGCGAGGGTGCGCGGCTCGCCCCGCCACAGATCGCGCACGGTGTCGCGGTACATGCCGTTCCACTCGGCCCACAGGGGCGGGAAGTTGCCCACCTGGTAGCCGCCCTCGCCGACGTCCCAGGGCTCGGCGATCAGCTTCACCTGGCTGACCACCGGGTCCTGCTGGACGAGGTCGAAGAACGACGACAGGCGGTCCACCTCGTGGAACTGGCGCGCGAGCGTCGCCGCGAGGTCGAAGCGGAAGCCGTCCACCCGCATCTCCGTGACCCAGTACCGCAGCGAGTCCATGATCATCTGGAGCACGTGCGGCGAGCGCATCAGCAGTGAGTTGCCCGTCCCCGTGGTGTCCATGTAGTAGCGGGGATCGTCCATCAGGCGGTAGTACGAGGCGTTGTCCAGGCCCTTGTAGGACAAGGTGGGGCCCAGGTGGTTGCCCTCGGCCGTGTGGTTGTAGACGACGTCCAGGATCACCTCGATGTTCGCCTCGTGCAGCGCCTTCACGGCCTGCTTGAACTCCAGGACCTGCTCGCCGCGGTCGCCCCAGGAGGCGTACGCGTTGTGGGGGGCGAAGAAGCCGACCGTGTTGTAGCCCCAGTAGTTGTTCAGGCCCATGTCCACCAGCCGGTGGTCGTTCACGAACTGGTGGACCGGCATCAGCTCCAGGGCGGTCACTCCCAGTCCCGTGAGGTGCTCGATGATCGCCGGGTGGCCCAGGGCCGCGTACGAACCGCGCAGTTCGTCCGGAAGGTCCGGGTGCAGCATCGTCAGGCCCTTCACATGGGCCTCGTAGAGCACGGTCTCGTGGTACGGGGTGCGGGGCGGCCGGTCGTCGCCCCAGTCGAAGTACGGGTTGACCACCACCGACGTCATCATGTGCGGCGCCGAGTCCAGGTCGTTGCGCCGGCCGGGGTCCTCGAAGTGGTAGCCGTACACCTCCTCGCCCCAGTCGATGCGCCCGCTCACCGCGCGCGCGTACGGATCGAGCAGCAGCTTCGCGGAGTTGCAGCGGTGCCCCTGCTCGGGTGCGTAGGGGCCGTGCGCCCGCAAGCCGTACCGCTGTCCCGGCATGACGCCGGGGAGGTAGGCATGGCGCACGAACGCGTCGGACTCGCGCAGCTCGACGGCCGTCTCCGACCCGTCGTCGTGCAGGAGACACAGCTCCATGCGCTCTGCGGCCTCGGAGAAGACCGCGAAATTCGTGCCGGCTCCGTCGTACGTGGCACCTAAGGGGTACGCCTGCCCAGGCCAGACCTGCATGAATATGACTCTTTCACTAACGCCCCCTCGGGTTGGGGCCACATTGGCCAGAGTCTCCCCGAAAGTGGGGCAACCACCCTTGAGTTGAACCCGTCTAACCGTCCGACCACATACTCGGCTTGCCCACGAATGGGGCGCCAGAGGAGTAGGGGGAGTAAGTGCGAGAGATAGTCAGACGCCACCTCGGGAAGGTGGTGGCGGGCGCGGCGGTCGCGGCGACCGCGACGGCCGTACTGGTAGGCGTCAATCTGCCGGGTTCGGAGGCGGGCGCGTCGGGGGACCGCCAGGCCAACGCGGCAGCGGCGAAGCAGGACGCCATCGCCAAGGACGGTGTCGTCGAGGCGGCGCCCGAGGAGGGCGCCAAGGGCATCGGCAGCGACCCGCTGACCGACGAGGAGATCGAGCGCGCGGAGAAGGCCTCGGTCAACGGCCAGCTGCGCTCCAGCGCCCGGGACGTGGAGGGGGACCGCGGCCCGCAGCTGCTGTCCACGAACCTCAGCGAGCCGGACCCGGCAGGCACCGGGGCAGCGGCCCCGCGCCGGGCCGAAGTCGTCTACTACGACTACAAGAAGGACGCCGTCATCACCAAGACGGTCAACCTGGACTCCGGCAAGGTGGACGACACGACCACCGCGCAGAACGTCCAGCCGCCACCCAGCCAGGACGAGCTGGCCGAGGGCGCCAGGCTGCTGATCGGCGACCCGCTCGGCAAGGGCCTGAAGAAAGACTTCAAGCACGCCACGGGCAAGGCGCTGACCGGCCCGGACCAGCTCCAGCTGAGCGGCATGGTCTTCCGCAAGGAGACCGTCAAGCGGGTGCCCTCCGACCTGGCCGAGTGCGGCAAGCACCGCTGCCTCCAGGTCGTCACGAAGGTCAAGAACGGCCCGTGGATCGACACCAGGTCCCTCGTCGTCGACCTGAGCACCCGCACCATCGGCCGCCTCGGCTGATTCCGGCCGGCCGCGCAGCACACCACAGACCAACTTCTCCTCGTACGAGGGAGTTCACTCCACCATGCACGTCAACAGAGTTTCGCGCGCCCGCAAACAGGCCGCCCTGGCCGTCGCGGTCTCCGCGCTCCTCGGCGGCGCCCTGAGCGTCGCCGCCCCCGCCTCCGCCGCCCCCAAGGCGCCCGGCGCGCCCGCCCCGGCGGCCGACTGCAGCGACGCCTACAAGATCGAGCAGACCGTCGACGGCGGCACGACCTGGCGCATGTGCTGGCACTACAACACGCTCTCGGGCCTGATACTCGACAAGATCAGCTACCAGCCCAAGGGCGAGGCGAAGCCGATACCCGTCCTCACCAGCGCCCGGCTCGCCCAGGTGCACGTCCCCTACGACGACGGCAAGGCCGAGTACGACGACGTCACCGGCACCGACTTCGGCCAGGCGCTGCAGAACCTCCAGCCCGGCGAGTGCCCCGGCGGCACCATCAAGACCGTCAAGGTCCCCGACCGGGGCAACGTGAAGGGCCTGTGCACCACCACGCGCGCGCGTGGGCACGCGTACCGCCTCAACGACGACATGAGCACCGGCGGCAACGGCAAGGTCTACGCCGGCCAGGGCAAGGACCTGCTCGTCTACACCGTGAACAAGGCCTCCTGGTACGAGTACATCACCGAGTGGCGCTTCTCGTCGGACGGCACCATCACCTCGAACGTGGGCGCGACCGGCAGCCTCTCGCCGTACGACTACGACGGCGGGGACGACCGCGGCTGGCCCATCGGCAAGGGCGACCAGGCCAAGGCCGAGAGCCACGCCCACAACGTCTTCTGGCGGCTCAACTTCGGCCTCGACGGCTCCCCGAAGGCCAAGGTCGAGCAGTACGACTCCAAGGTCACCGCGCCCGCCAACCAGGGCAGCCCCACCACGAAGACCACCCGCACCAAGGTCACCAAGGAACTCGCCGGTGACCGCAAGGACATGCGCTGGTGGCGCGTGGTCAGCGGGGCCGGCAAGAACAAGGACGGCCACCCCCGTTCGTACGAGATCGTGCCCGGGGCCAGCACCAAGCACGCCGGACGCCCCTTCACCAAGCACGACGTGTACTTCACCGAGTACAAGAAGTGCGAGCAGTACGCGAGCAACAACATCGGCTGTCCCGGTGGCGCTCCCGCCAGCGTCGACAAGTGGGTGAACGGCCAGAACCTCACCCACCCCATCACCTGGGTCAACATCGGTTTCCACCACATCGCCCGTGACGAGGACCAGCAGCCGATGCCGGTCCACTGGCAGGGCTTCTCGCTGGCCGCGCGCGACGTCACCGCTATGAGCCCGCTCACTCCGCAGGATCTGGCGGACCAGAACGGACAACCCCCGATGGGTGGTTGAGAAAACACCCTGTGCATCCGGCTGCACCGCCCGCCGCTCCCGGAGTACCCTTCCTTGATCGTTGACCGGGGGAGTGGCCAGGGGGAGCGGAAGGCGGTGCGCGGGTGAGCTCGGGTGGGCGGGAGCTGCCCCCTGGTGACGAGGGTCACGAGGGGGGCTCCGCGGACGTACCCGCCGGAGCGGTCTCCCTGGCACGGCCGATGGAGACGGGATCTCAGATCGGACCGGAACTGGACTGGGGCCCCGACGCCTGGCGCGAGGTCCGTACGCGCGCCCAGCGTGCCGGGCGCGCCTACATCTGGCTGAATCTGGTGGAGCAGCGGCTGCGCGCGGTCGTGGCCGCTGTTCTGCGCCCCGTCTACGAACCCGTCCACGCCGACGACTGGGTGGTGGCCGCGGCCGGTCCCGCGGGGCAGGAGTGGGTGCAGCGGGCGGTCGCCGTACGGGAAGTGAGCCGCCGCAAGGGGTACTTGCTCGACCCCGCCGACGACAACGTCCTCAGCTTCCTCACACTGCCCCAGCTGCGCGAGCTGATGGTGCAGCACTGGCCGTGCTTCGAGCCGTACCTCGACGACCGGCGCGACGTGGAACTGGCCCTGGACGAGCTGGAGGTCACGCGCAACGTCGTCTCGCGCAACCGCGCCCTCTCCGAGGCGGTCCTCGCCCAGGCCGAGCGCGCCTCGGCCAGACTTCTGGACATTCTCGGCGCGGGCACCGACACGCCCTCCGCGCGCCGCCTTCCCGTCGACGCCGTCGAGGACATGGTGGGCGACCGGTACGCGGACGTGGTGGCGGTGCACTCGGACCGCGTACGCCTGCTGCGGCAGTTCCCCGCGGAGGACATCTTCGGCGGGGCCCGCCGCCTCGACGCGATCGGCATCGGCCTCAACCTCCTCGTGCAGAACTTCTCGGGGCGGCGTCTGGTGCGGCTCGCGGAGTCCGGCTGCCGGGTGCGGCTGCTCTTCCTCAACCCGGCGAGCAGCGCGGTCAAGCGCAGGGAGCGGGAACTGGGCATCAAGAAGGGCGAATTGAGCCGTTCCGTCGAGATGAACATCCTGCACACGCGCAGGGTCCGGGCGCGGCTGCGCGATCCGGGGGCCTTCGAGATCCAGGTCTTCGACGAGACGCCCCGCTTCACCGCGTACCTGGTCGACGGGGACGGCGCGGACGGCATCGCCGTCGTGCAGTCGTATCTGCGCAGGACGCGCGGCATGGAGGCGCCGGTGCTCGTGCTGCGCGGCGGCGGGCGCGTGGTGAAATCGGACGATCTGGGTGAGGGTGGGCTTTTCTCCACATATCGCGAGGAGTTCGAGCTGGCGTGGGCGGACTCCCGACCGGTGTCGTGACCGGCCCCCGTCCGGGTAAGCGGAATGCGAGCCTCGGATTGTCAGTGGCGCATGGGATCGTGGTGGTCACTGGGGGAAAGCACGACGAAGAAGGGGGCGGCCATGGGCTGGCACCAGGAGCTGCTGATCGGTTTCGACCTGGAGACGACAGGGACGGACCCGGCCGAAGCGCGCATCGTCACCGGCGCGGTGATCGAGGTCAAGGCCGGCGAGACGCTGGGTCACCGCACCTGGCTCGCGGATCCGGGAGTCCCGATCCCGGCCGAGGCGGTGGCCGTGCACGGCGTGACGAACGAGCGGGCGGCCGCCGAGGGCAGGCCCGCCGCCGACGTGGCGGACGCGCTCGCCGACGTCCTCGTCTCGTACTGGCAGTCGGGCGTCCCGGTCGTCGCGTACAACGCGGTCTTCGATCTGAGCCTGCTCTCGGCCGAGCTGCGGCGGCACGGCCTGGCCTCCCTGCGTGAGCGGCTCGGCGGCGCGGAGCCCGGCCCGGTCATCGATCCGTACACGATCGACCGCTCCGTGGACCGCTACCGCAGGGGCAAGCGGAATCTGGAGGCGGTCTGCACGGAGTACGGCGTGGTCCTGGAGTCCGCCCACGACGCCGCGGCCGACGCCCAGGCCGCGGCCCGCCTCGCCTGCGCGATAGCCGACCGCCACCCGAAGGTCGCCTCCCTCGGCCCGGCGGCCCTGCACCGCCACCAGATCGAGTGGTACGCGCAGTGGGCGGCGGACTTCCAGAACTTCCTCAGGAAGAAGGGGAACGAGGACGCGGTGGTGGACGGAGTGTGGCCGCTCCAAGAGCCCACGCCCGCGCCCGCGGCGAGCTGAGTCAGAAGGGGTACCAGCGCACCTCGGCGTCCCCGTCCCGCAGGGAAGCCACCCTGCGGCGGAACTCCGTCAGCGCCTTCGGGTTGGCCGGTGCGTGCTGTGCGACCCACGCGCAGCTGGCCGTCTCCCTGGCGCCCCGCAGGACCGCGCAGCCCTCCCACTCCCGCACGTCCCACCCGTAGGCGTGCACGAATCCGTCGTACGCCTCGGGCGAGAGTCCGTACCGGTCGCGGGAGAGCGCCATGACGACCAGGTCGTGCTCGCGCAGGTCGAAGGAGAAGGTCTCCAGGTCCACGAGCACCGGGCCGTCCGGGCCCACCAGGACGTTGCGCGGCAGCGCGTCCCCGTGGATGGGGCCGCGCGGCAGGCGCGGGGTCAGCGCGGCGGCAGCGGCGGCGAAGTCGTCCCGGCGCCGGCGTAGGAAGTCGGCGTCCGCCGGATCGATGGCGTCGCCCGCGAGCCGCAGCCAGCGCCTGACACCGCCGAGCAGTTCACGGCGCGGCAGTTCGAAGGAAGGGGGCGGAAGTTCGTGCACCAGACGCAGCAGCACGGCGAGGTCGCGTGGCTCGGCGGGGCGCACGGCCGCCGGGAGCCGGTGCCAGAGCGTCACCGCGTGCCCTTCGACGAACAGGGGCTCGTCCTGCGCGGGCCGTGCGGCGGGGACGTCCGCCTGCTCCAGCCAGCGCGCGACCCCCAGCTCGCGGCGGGCCCGCTCAAGGAGTCCGGGGGCGGAGCGGCCGATCTTGACGACCAGCTCGCCGACGCCGAACACCGCGTTCTCGCCGAGGGCGAGCAGCCGGGCCCCGCCCACCGGAACCGCCAGTTCCGCCGCTTCCAGTAGCTCCCGCGCCCGTGCCTCGTCCATCCCGTGCCTCCCGCACCCGTCGCCCCGTCCGCCCGACAGTCTCGCATTCGCACAGGCCAACAGGTGTGAGCGGGCTGCGCAGCTCCTTGACGTATCAAGACCACATCAGCACGATGACGGGGGCCGCCGGGGCGGCCAGACCCGTACGAGCCGCCCGAAGGAGCCGATCCGTGACATTGGCGACCGCGACGAAGCGGTCAGCGCGAGGCGCACCGGGAAAGAGACCATCGGACCACGGTGCGTGGTTCCTCGTGCTGCCCGCGCTGATCCCGATCCTCGTCCTCAGCGTCGGCCCCCTCCTCTACGGCATCGCGCTGGCCTTCACCGACTCCCAGTCGGGCCGCACCGCGCCCACCCAGTGGATCGGCGCCCTCAACTTCAAGGACCTGCTCCACGACACGCTCTTCTGGGACTCGTTCCGGATCGGCCTGCTGTGGGCGTTCGGCGTCACCGTGCCGCAGTTCCTGCTCGCGCTCGGCCTCGCCCTGCTGCTCAACCAGAACCTGCGCTTCCGCTGGCTGGCGCGGGCGCTCGCGATCATCCCCTGGGCGATGCCCGAGGTGGTCGTCGGCATCATGTGGCGCCTCGTCTACCACCCCGACGCGGGCGTGCTCAACGAAACGCTCTCCACCTTCGGCCTCGGGGAGGGCAAGGACTGGCTGACCGGCACCGCCACCGCGCTCTTCGCTGTCATCGTCGTCGGCGTCTGGGCGGGCATGCCGCAGACCACCGTCGCCCTGCTCGCCGGGTTGCAGAACACCCCGCGCGAGCTGCACGAAGCGGCCGCGATGGACGGCGCGGGCGCCTGGCGGCGCTTTCGGACGGTGACCTGGCCGGCCATCAAGCCGATCGCCCTCGCCATCACGGCGCTCAACTTCATCTGGAACTTCAACTCCTTCGCCCTGGTCTACGTCCTCACCCAGGGCGGCCCCGGCGGCCGCACCCGCCTGCCCATGCTCTTCGCCTACGAAGAAGCCTTCCGCTACGGCCAGTTCGGCTACGCCGCCGCCATGGGCTGCGTGATGGTCGCCGTGATCTCCGTGCTCCTCGCCCTCTACCTCGTGGGCCGCCTGAAGGGAGACGACGAGACATGATGCGTACGAAGAAGTCCACGCGCGCCGCGCAGTACGTGGCGCTCGCCGCCTACCTCGTCTTCCTCGCCTTCCCGTTCCTGTGGCTGATCTCCACGGCCTTCAAGCCCGCGCGGGAGCTGGGCAGCCTGCACCCCACCTGGATCCCCGAGGACCCGACGCTGGAGAACTTCCGGCAGGCCTTCGACGAGCAGCCGCTCCTGCGGGCCGCCGGGAACTCCCTGATCGCGGCGGTCAGCGCGGCCCTGATCGCGGTCGTCATCGCCACCCCGATGGCGTACGTCATGGCCAGGCACCGCACGCGCCTGGCGAAGGCGGCCACCGGCTGGGTGGTGGTCAGCCAGGCGTTCCCGTTCGTCCTGATCATCATCCCGCTCTTCCTGATCCTGAAGAACCTCCACCTGATCAACTCCCTGCCCGGTCTGATCCTGGTGTACGTGGTGTGGTCGCTGCCCTTCGCGCTGTGGATGCTCGTCGGGTACGTCCGCGCGGTCCCGGCCGAGCTGGAGGAGGCGGCGGCGGTGGACGGCGCGAGCAAGGTGCGGACGTTCGTCTCGGTCGTCGCGCCGCTGCTCGCACCCGGCGTCGTGGCCACGGCGATGTTCGCCTTAATCACCGCGTGGAACGAGTTCTTCTTCGCGCTCGTCCTGCTCAAGACCCCGGAGAAGCAGACGTTGCCGGTCATCCTCAACCGCTTCATCGGCGCGGAGGGCGTCGCGGACCTCGGACCGCTCGCCGCGGCGGCGTTCCTCGCGACCATCCCCTCGCTGGTCATCTTCGCGCTCATCCAGCGGCGGATCACGGGCGGCATGCTGGCGGGGGCGGTGAAGGCCTGATGCGTACCGCACCGCGTCTGCTGACCGCCGCGGCCACCGCGCTCGCCCTCCTGCTCACCGGATGCGGCGGCGGCTCCGAGGACGACGACGGGAAGATCACGCTCCGCTTCCAGTCTCTGGCGTGGCAGAAGGAGTCCGTCGACGCCAACAAGGCCCTCGTCGAGGAGTGGAACGCCACCCACCCCGACGTCAAGGTCGAGTACGTCCAGGGCAGTTGGGACAGCGTCCACGATCAGCTGCTCACCTCCTTCGAGGGCGGCGAGGCGCCGGACATCATCCATGACGCCTCCGACGACCTCGCCGACTTCGCGTACGGCGGCTATCTCGCGGACCTCGGCGAGCTGCTCCCCGACCGGCTGAAGTCCGACATCCCGAAGCGCAGCTGGCAGACCACGACGTTCGGGGGCAAGGTCTACGGGGTGCCGTTCCTCCAGGAGCCGCGCGTCCTGATCGCCAACACGAGGTGGCTGAAGAAGTCGGGCGTACGGATCCCGACGCCCGACAAGCCGTGGAGCTGGGAGGAGTTCAGGGACGTCACCAAGGAGCTCGGCGACGGCGAGGACGGGAAGTACGGCGTCGCCTGGCCGCTGAAGGAGCCGGTCTCCGCGACGCTCAACCTCTCCCTGTCGGCGGGCGGACAGATGTTCCACCGCGGTGCGGACGGCAAGGTCGACGTCCGCTTCGGCGAGGCCGACGAGATCATGCCCCGTACGGTCCACGACCAGGTCAACAGCGACAAGAGCGCCAGCGGTACGACCCTCGGCATGGGCGGCTCCGACACCCTGCCCGGCTTCTTCGGAGGGAAGTACGCGATGGTCCCGCTCGGCTTCTCCTACCGCCAGCAGATCGTCCAGCAGGCCCCCAAGGGCTTCGACTGGCAGGTGCTTCCCGCGCCCGCCGGGGACGAGGGGCTCGCGCAGGGCGTCAGCCCGCAGACCTTGTCCGTCGCGCAGGACAGCCCGCACAAGAAGGAGGCGGCCGAGTTCATCGACTTCTTCCTCCAGCCGGAGAACATGGTGAGGCTGGCGCGCGGGGACTGGATGCTGCCGACCGGCGAGCAGGCGCTGAAGGACCCGGCGCTGCGCACCGAGAAGCACGACTGGGCGGTGGGCGCGGCCCTGGCGAAGGACCTGCGCTCGGCGCCCGCCCAGTCGGTGCGGGGCTATCCGGAGTGGAAGGACAAGGTCGCCACCCCGGCGTTCCAGGAGTACTACAGCGGGGCGATCGGCCTGGACGAGCTGCGCGAACGCCTGGTGAAGGACGGCAATCTGGTCCTGGCGCGCTATCAGCGGTAGGGCTGAGCGAGGGGCCCGCGGCGAGCTGGGTCTGCCCTAGCGGGCTCGCGGCGCGGTCTCAGTCGACGTCCGGCTTCTCCGCCGAGAAGAGCCAGGTCTCGAAGAGGTCCGAGAGGTCCCGCCCCGACTTCTTCTCGCACAGCGCGATGAACTGCTCGGTGTCGGCGTTCCCGTGCCGGTGCTCACGCGTCCAGGCGCGCAGGATACCGAAGAAGGTCCGGTCGCCCACGGCCTCGCGCAGCTGGTGCAGCGTCATGGCGCCACGCCCGTACACGGGTGCGTCGGAGACCCGGGTGGCGGTCGGCGGGTCGGCGGCCGGGAAGTCCCAGATGCCCTCGCTCTCCTCGTGCGTGCCGTCGTAGAAGGAGTCGAACGTCTCCTGCGCGGTGCGGTGTCCGTGCTCCTCGTCCCACAGCCACTCGGCGTAGGTCGCGAAGCCCTCGTTCAGCCACATGTCCTGCCAGGCGCGGGGCGTGACGGAGTTGCCGAACCACTGGTGGGCCAGTTCGTGGACGACCAGGGTGGTGTCGGGCGCCTCCTGGAAGTACGGCTTGGTCTGCGTCTCCAGGGCGTAGCCGAGGTCGGGGAGGTGGTCGACGACGGCGCCGGCCGAGGAGAAGGGGTAGGGGCCGAAGCGGTCTGTGGCCCACTCGATGACCTCGGGCACCAGGTCGGGGACGTCGACGGGCCCGTCCGCCTCGTCGGGGTCGACGGCCGTGTAGAGGGGCAGGCCGTCGTCCGTCGTGCTGGTGGAGATGTCGAAGACGCCGGTGACGACGCTCGCGACGTAGCTCGCCATGGGCTCGGGGTTGTGCCAGCGGAAGGTGGTGCGCTTGCCGCGCTGCCGTGTCTCGCGCAGCGTTCCGTTGCTGACCGCGGTGTAGTCGGAGGGCACGGTGACGTCGATGTCGTACGTCGCCTTGTCGGACGGGTGATGGTTGCCGGGGAACCAGGTCATGGAGCCGGTGGGCTCGCCGAGCGCCGCCACGCCGTCGTCCGTCTCGATCCAGCCCTCTTCGCCGCCGTCGCCCGCCGTGAACACTCGGGGTGTCCCGCCGTACCGGACGGTCGTCTTGAAGGTCTCCCCCTTGCCGATGGGCCGCGCGGGGGTGAGCGTCAGCTTCTTCTCCCACCTGCTGAAGCGGGCCTCGGAGCCGTCGACGGCGGCGTGGCGCACGCGCAGGCCCGCGAGGTCCAGGCTGAAGCGGGACAGGTCCTGGGTGGCCCGCGCGGTGATCACCGCGGTGCCGGTCAGGGCGTTGTCGTCGGGGGCGTAGTCCAGGGTCAGGGAGTAGTGCGCGACGTCGTAGCCGCCGTTGCCGAGCGCCGGGAACAGGTGGTCGTCGACGCCGGTCGCACCGGGGCGCGCCGGGTCCTCGGAGCGGTCCGACGAGGTCGTGCAGGCGGCCGTCGCGGTGAGGAGCAGGGCGAGGAGAAGGGGGACGCGGCGGCGGATGGCAGGCTCCTGAGGGGGCGGGATGGCGAGGTCACAGGCGGCTGTGGGCGAGGCGGTCCCCGCGTGCGTCGAGCAGTACGAGGTCGCGCGCGGTGCCTTCGCCGTCGTCGCCGTCCCACCAGGTGCGCAAGAGCGCGGAGAGGTCCTCGGCGGTGGCCGACCCGGCGGTGAGGTCGGTCCTCACCTCGACGTCGTAGTCGTACGCCTTGTCGGTGCCGGTGAGTTCGACCGTCGCCAGGGCGTGCGCGTGGCGGGCGGTGCGGGACTCGTCGGTCTCGCGGGCCCAGGAGCGGAACTGTTCGAGGAGACGGTGTTCGGGCTCCCGTACGGGCTCGGCCGGGGGCTTCGCGGCGCATGCCGACAGGGTGAGGTAGACGGCGCACACCGACAGGGCGAGGCAGACGGTCACGGCGGACGCGAGCACGGCGGGGCGGCGCGGGAGGAGGCGGTCGCTCCCCGCGTACGGGCGGTTCATGGCGTCGCCTCCGTCCGCTCGTCCACCGTCGTTCACCCAGGTAGACGGGCCACGGCACCGTGAGGTTGCCGCCGCCCGCTCGTTCCTGCGTGGTCTTCCGCGGGGGAGGAGCGCGCCGCCGCGCGAGGCGTCACACCGCGACCGACTCCTCCATCTCCTCTTCCTGGGCCTCCCGCGCGTCGGCGGCCGCGCGCGGGGCGGTGGCAAGGGCCGCCGCGGCCCGCTGCCGTCGCTCCCGGAGCGCCGCCACGCCGACGAGCAGCAGACCGAGCACCAGCCACGCGAGCAGCGTCACGACGTGCCGCCCGAGGTCGTGGCCGCCGAAGTAGAGGTGGCCGCGGATGCCCTCGACGAAGCCCGCGCCGTTCCAGAAGGAGTGCAGCGAGCCGAAGAAGCCGTTCTGGAGTTCGGGCCGGAAGAGGCCGCCGGACGTCGTGAAGTTGAGCATCACGAAGAGCACCATCATCGCCAGTGTCGTCCAGCGCTTGAGGAACGTATGCAGTCCCACGCCGATGAAGAGGACCCCGGCGGAGTAGAGCCAGGACATCGCCCACACGCCCCAGAGGCCCTGGTGCGCGAGGTGGAAGACCGGCCCCGCGAGCGCCGCGCCGATCAGGCTGACGGCGAAGGAGACACCGACGACGAGGCCCGCGCGGACCCGCATCCGCAGTCCCGCGCCCGCCGCGCCGAGCACGGCCACGGACGCGTAGGAGCCGATGCTGACCGCGACGAGCAGGAAGAACAGGCCCTGGCCCGTGGGATCGTCGGCGACCGGCGCCGCGACATCGGTGACCTTGAGCGGGACGCCCTGCTCCGCCGCGACCGGCGTGAAGATCTTCTGCACCGCCAGCGCACTCATGTCGGACCCGGCGGAGGCCACGATCAGCTCGGGCGACTTGGCGTCGGGGACGTAGGCCCCGGCGATGTCGAGGGACTTGAGCGCGTCGACGGCCTGCTCGCGGTCCGCGAGGGTGCGCACGTCGAGCGCGTCGCCCGCCTTGTCCTTGACGGTCTGCGCCAAGACCTGCGTCCGCGGACCCGAGCCGACGACGGCGATCGGCATGTCGTTCGGCTCCGGCGTCACGAACGCGCCCATGTAGGCGAGACCCATGCCGAGGCACATCAGCAGGGGCGTCACCAGATGGAGGAGGACGTGGCGCAGCACGTCGCGGGTGCGGGGTGCGGCTTCCGCGGTGGCGGACATGGGAAGTGCTCCGATTGATCGAGATTGGTTGGCATATACAACTGACTCTGATGTTGTACTCTACAACCATTCGCGGAGAGGGAGAAATCGTGACCGATCGAGACAGTCCCCAACCCGACGTACGGGACGAGTCAATCGAGATCATTCAGCGCGAGATGACGGCCTTCGCCCGACGGGCACGGGCCACCGCCGGACGGATGCACCCCGAGCTGTCACTCGTCTCGTTCACCCTGCTCGGCCACCTGGAAGACCAGGGCGGCTGCCGGGCCACGGACCTGGCCGCGCACTACACCCTCGACAAGTCGACGATCAGCAGACAGGTGGGCGCGCTGGAGAAGGCCGGACTCGTCGAGCGGCGGCTCGACCCGGCCGATCACCGGGTCCATGTGTTGCACCTCACTGACCGTGGCCGTGACGTGCTGGTGCAGGTCGCCGCCGCGCGCCGGATCGCGTTCCGGGAGCGCCTGGCGGAGTGGGACGGGCCCGATCTGGCGCGGTTCGCGGAGTATCTGCGGCGCTACAACGAGGCCGGGGTAACGCTGAGGTAACGCGGCACTGTCCTGGTAGGGCCATCGACTCATCCCGCATGGATGACCATTACCCCCCGTGAAAGGTTGCACAGCGTAGATCTTGTACCTTGCGTGAACCCCTCCCTAGCGTGAGATGAACTTTCGTCGAATGCCAGGAAGTTGACCCCCATGCGTCGAGACATACCGCCCCTCGCCGAGGTGCGCCGCATCACTCAGAAGAAGCGCGACGCGTGGTGGACCGTGTTGCTTGTCGACCCGGTCGCCACGCCGCTCGTGCGGTTCACCGCGATGCGCACGAGAATCACGCCCAACCAGATCACGTGGGGCGCGTTCCTTCTCGGTCTCGGCTCCGCCGCGTGCTTCGCGCTCGGTGACTGGAAGTGGCTCGCTCTCGGCGCCGTCATCTACCACCTCAGCTTCATCCTCGACTGCATGGACGGCAAGATCGCCCGCCTCACCGGGCAGGGCTCGGTCTTCGGCGCCTGGCTCGACTTCGTCTTCGACCGGATCCGCGTCATGGTGTGCGGCGTCGCCCTGATGGGCGGCCAGTACGACCGCACGGGCGACACCCTCTACATCTGGCTGGCGCTCGCCGTCGTGGCGCTCGACACCCTGCGTTACATCAACTCGCTGGAGATCTTCAAGATCCGCCACTCCATGCGCAAGCAGATCAAGTCGCGCATGCGGGCCGCGCGGCGCGCGCAGAACCAGGCGGAGCTGGCCTTCATGGAGGACCTGCTGCGCGACAACCCCTCGGCGGACATCGAGCAGGACCTCCAGCGCGCGGCGGGCGAGGCCGCGTACGACCCGGAGCCGGCCGAGGGGACCGGTGCCGACGGGGAGGCGGCACCGGCCGCCCCCAGGCCCCAGGTGATCGACCTGCACCAGGAGTTCCGGCGGAAGTTCCCCGCCTATCTGCGGGCCCGCTCGTTCCTGCTGCGCCACCGCATACGCGCACACCTGGTGAGCGGCATCGAGTTCCAGATGGGCGTCTTCATGATCGGCCCGCTCTTCGACGTGGTGGTGCCCGCGACGATCGTCTCCGGCGCGCTCCTGCTCGTCTTCGAACTGGCCATCATCTACAAGCTGCTGCTCTCGACGAGGGACTTCACGCGGACCATCGACTCCTTCGAGGAGCAGAAGGTCCCCGCCGCGGCATAGTCCGCGCTCCGTACGCGCGACACCGGGCGGGCTGGAATCTCCAGCCCGCCCGGTGTCGTGTCCGGCCCGGTGTTGTGTCCGGCTCGGCGTCGTCTCCCGCCCGGTGTCGCGCGTGGGGCGCAAAGAGCTTGCTGTTACCCGGAGTTGGGGCGTTTGAGCGGCGAGATGTCCGTTCCGGTGCTCCAGGTCCCGTTTGTTATTACGAAAGCTTGTTGAACAAGTCACAGCTGTATGTAGGTATTGATCTGCGCGCGTCAATCGGTCAGGGTTTCGTCCCAACACCCGGAGATCTTCCGGGCGTCAGGGCGCGTCGCGGCGAACTTGCCGTCACGGCACGCCCTGGGCAAGACAGCTGAATACCCCCCACATCCCCCCACACAGCACTGAGGAGACCCCTCTTCATGGCAACTCACAAGCGTGCCCGCACGATGAAGCTCACCGCCGCGATAGCCACCACCGCCACCGCGGTCGGCGTGACGGTCTTCGCCACCTCCTTCGCCGGTGCGGCCACCCCCGCCGAGGGCAAGGTCTACGGCGCGGACGCCAAGGGCGCCGTCGCCGGCAGCTACATCGTGATGCTCGACGAGAAGGCCGACAAGGACGCCAAGTCCGACCTCGCCGAGGAGTACGGCGGCGAGCTGAAGCGGAACTACTCCTCCGCCCTCAACGGCTTCTCCGCCAAGGGCCTGAGCGAGACCGAGGCCAAGCGCCTGGCCGCCGACCCGGCCGTCGGCAAGGTCGTCCAGTCGAAGAAGTTCACCATCGACGCCACCCAGGACAACCCGCCGTCGTGGGGCCTGGACCGCATCGACCAGGCGGACACCGCCGCCGACAGCAAGTACACCTACCCGGACGCCGCGGGCGAGGGCGTCACCGCGTACGTCATCGACACGGGCGTCCGCGTCAGCCACAAGGACTTCGGCGGCCGCGCCACCTCCGGCTTCGACGCCATCGACAACGACGACAACGCCGACGACGGCAACGGCCACGGCACGCACGTCGCCGGGACCATCGCCGGCGAGTCGCACGGCGTCGCCAAGAAGGCGAAGATCGTCGCGGTCCGCGTCCTGGACGACCAGGGCTCGGGCACCACCGAGCAGGTCGTCGCGGGCATCGACTGGGTCACCAAGAACCACCAGGGCCCCTCCGTCGCCAACATGAGCCTCGGTGGCGGCGCGGACGAGGCGCTCGACGCCGCCGTCCAGAAGGCCATCGCCGCGGGCGTCACCTTCGCGGTGGCCGCGGGCAACGAGTCGGCCGACGCCTCCCAGGGCTCCCCGGCCCGCGTGAAGGAGGCCATCACGGTCGCCTCCTCCACCAAGGACGACCAGCAGTCGGACTTCTCCAACTTCGGTTCCTCCGTGGACATCTACGCCCCGGGCTCGGACATCACGTCCGCCTGGAACACCGGTGACGACGCCACCAAGACCATCTCCGGTACGTCGATGGCGACCCCGCACGTCGTGGGCGCCGCCGCCGTCTACGTCGCCGCCCACCCGGACGCCAAGCCCGCCGACGTCGCCAAGGCCCTGACCGACGGCGCCACCCCCGACAAGATCTCCAACCCGAGCGCGGGCACGCCCAACAAGCTCCTGAAGGTCGTCGAGTAACCCTCGCCGCCCGCCGAGCCGCGGCCGTCGTGCCCACCCCCACGGGGCACGGCGGCCGCTTTATGGTGTGCGCATGACGACCAAGACATACGCGGCCCTCCTGCGCGGCATCAACGTGGGCGGCCACAAGAAGGTGCCGATGGCGCGGCTGCGCACCCTCCTGGAGGGGCTCGGGCACGGCGACGTACGGACGTATCTGCAGAGCGGAAACGTGGTCTTCACCGCGGACCGGGGCGACGAGGACTCACTCGCCGCCGAACTGCGGACGGCGATCGAGGAGCACTTCGGCTTCACCGTCGACGTGCTGGTGCGCGACGGCGCGTATCTGCGGGCGGTGGCGGACGCCTGCCCGTTCCCCGCGGCCGATCTCGAGGCGAAGCAGCTCCACGTCACCTACTTCTCCGCGCCGGTCGACGCGGCCCGCTTCGCCGCCATCGACCAACCCGCTTTCCTCCCCGAGGAGTTCAAGCTCGGCGACCGCGCCCTTTATCTCTACGCGCCCGAAGGGCTCGGCCGCTCCAAGCTCGGCGAGCAGCTGTCGCGACCCGCCCTGAACAAGGGTCTCATCGCCACCAGCCGCAACTGGAACACCGTCACCCGACTCGTGGAGATGACCCGTGAGGGCGGCCCGGAAGCCGTGAGGTGAGCAGCAGCGTGGTCCTGCCGTCCTCCTCCGGCACCTCGCGTGCCTGGGTGTAGCCGAGGCGCTTGAGGACGGCGAGGGAGGCGGTGTTCTCCGAGTCCACGGTGGCGTGCACCTCGGCCAGGCCCAGGGACTCATGTCCGTACGAGGTCAGGAGCCGCGCCAGCTCGGTCCCGAGCCCGAGACCCCAGGTCTGTCTGGTCAGGCCGTAGACGATCTCGTGACCGTTGAGCCAGGTCTCGGGCGAGGGCTTGATCTCGGCGTGCCCGACATAGCGCCCCTCGTGACGGACCGCCCACACGGGAAAGCGCTCCTCGGCGTAGACGAGATCGAATATCCGACCGAACAGCGCCCGGTCCTCCGCCGCGCTCTGCATCCCGTCCCCGAACCAGCGGCCCACGGCCTCGTCCTGGAACAGCGCCACGAAGTCCGCCTCGTCGGCGGTGGCATAGGCGGAGAGGGCAAGGCGTTCGGACCGCAGTTCGGGTGTCATCCGCGTGACGGTAGGGGCGAGAGGTGGGCGAGGCAAGCGGTTTACCCCACCGTGCGGGGGAGTCCGATGGGGTTGGGGTAGGGCAGGATGCCGGAGTTCTGCACGGCCCGGGACGCCGGATGGAGGGTGGCGAGGAGATTGTCGAGCACCGGGGCGGGGAGCGGGCGCAGCAGCCGGTCCGTCAGGCGATCCGTGTCGTCCTCGATCAACTCCCGTTCCGTCAGCCCCCGGTCCGTCACCCGGCCCGCCGGGTCGATGAGCCCGCGGCCGCGCAGACGGTCCACGGAGACCTCCCACTCCTCCTCGCTCCACCCGCGGTCCTGGCGGATACGGGCCGTGTCCACCCGGCCCGTCGCGGCGGCCAGCGCGAGGGCCTCGCGGGCGTCCAGGCCGTGGTCGGCGAGCACCGAGATATGCGCGTCCCCCCGGAACTCGCGTACGCACGTGGCCAGTTGCCACAGCCGCTCGACCGGATCGGCGCGGTCCGCCAGATCGCGGTTGGCGGCGAACAGCGGGCGGGCCAGCGGCGGGGCGTCCGCGACGAGCGCGGTCAGCGGCGGATTGGCCGACGTCGTCAGTATGGCGATGTCCGGAAGGAGTTGGCGCAGGGCGCGGGCCGCGAGCCGGGCCCGCTCCTCGACGACCCGGTCCGGTGAGGCGTACTCCCACGCCGAGGGGAGGGCGCGCGCCACCATGCCCGGCGCGAAGACACCGAGCGCCGCCGACGCGACGCCGGGCCCCACCCGGCCCATCGGGGCGGTACGGGCGGCGAAGTACCCCATCCAGAAGCCCTTGAGGCCCACCGCCCGGCCGAGGCCGCGGCAGCGCTCCTCGAAGTAGATCACCGCGTGCAGAGGTTCGGTCCGCAGCCACAGCGTGCGGGAACGGCTCGGGGTCATGGACCCACAAGCTAGGCCAGTGCGGGAATCCGCGCCAGAGGAGCAACAGGGCAGGTGTCCGGCGCGTACGTCTCGTCGTAGCGCCGTACCAGCAGCCGCGCCACCTCGGGCGCCGGACCGAGGACGTCAGCCAGTACGTCGGCCTCCGCCGCGCCCCGCGCGATGCGGTCCGGCAGGAACCCGGGCGCGAGGACGTAGGGCGCCACGGCCACCTGACGTACGCCCGGCACGGCACGCAGTGCGCGCACGGCGTCCTCGGTGCGCGGCAGGGATGCGGAGGCGAACGCAGGCCGCACGGCACACCAACCGGTGAGCCGCCACTCCCGCGCGATTTCAGCGATCACTGCGATCGCCTCCGGGTCGGATGACCCCGCCGAGGCCAGCACGACCCCGGTCGAGGACTTGTCGGCGGGGTCGAGCCCCGCCTCGTACAACCGCTGCTCCAGGGCCGAGAGGAGGAGCGGGGAGGGGCCGAGGACCGCGGCCTGGCGGATGCGCAGGGCCGCGGGCGCCGCGCGCAGCACCGCCGGGATGTCCGCCTTCGCGTGGAACGCGCGCGTCAGCAGCAGCGGCAGCGCCACGACGTCCCGTACCCCTTCGGCCGCGAGCCGCTCCAGGACGCCCGGTACGGAAGGGGCGTTGAAGTCCAGGAAGCCCGTCTCCACCCGCAGCCCCGGGCGCAGCGACCGCACCCGGCGCGCCAGCGCGTGCACGGTCTCGGCGTGCCGCGGGTCACGGCTGCCGTGGGCGATGACGAGGAGCACGGGTCGGTACATGGCGTGTCAGCTCTTCACGAGGAGGCCGCGGCCGCGCAGCACGCGCCGCTCCAACGGGCTGAAGATGAGCAGGTCGATGGCGATGCCGACGATCAGGATGAGGAAGATGGCCAGGAAGATCATGGGCATGGAGCTGGCGTTGCGGCCGTTCTCCAGGAGCTGCCCGAGGCCCACGCCCAGCTCCGGCGAGGACGCGATGATCTCGGCGGCCATCAGGGACCGCCAGGAGAACGCCCAGCCCTGCTTGAGCCCCGCGAGATAGCCGGGCAGCGCCGCCGGGAGGACGATGTGCCAGGTGTGCCTGAGGCCCGTGGCGCCGAGCGTGCGGCCCGCGCGCAGGAAGAGCGGCGGCACCTGGTCGACGCCCGACACCAGGCCGTTGGCGATGGAGGGCACGGCGCCGAGCAGGATCACCGCGTACATCATCTTGTTCTCCAGGCCCAGCCAGAGCACGGCCGGCGGCACCCACGCCACCGACGGCAGCGACTGGAGTCCGGAGAGGATCGGGCCGATCGCGGCCCTGATGAACCGCACCCGGGCGACGATCAGGCCGAGCGGCGTACCGATCGCGAGGGCGAACACGAAGCCGAGCAGCCCGCGCGAGACGGACGTCCAGATGTAGTCCAGGAGCGTGCCCTGGAGCCAGGCCTCGCGCACCTCGTTCCAGACCGCGGACGGCGAGGGCAGCTTGCTCGGGTCGTCGACGACCTTGAAGGAGACCAGCGCCTGCCAGACCACGAGGACGAGCAGCACCGCGGTGAGCGGCGGCAGCACCTTCTGCACCAGGACCTGGCGCACGGGCGTGCGGACGGGACCCGCGGTCGTCTCCAGCGCGTCGAGCCCCGCCTCGAGACCGGCGAGGTCCTGACTGTCCCCGGCCTCCTTCGTCTCAGTGCTGGCCATGGCGGCGGATCTCCCCACGCAGTTGTTCGGTGATCTCGACGGACAGTTCCGCCACTGCGGAGTCCTCGATGCGGCGCGGGTGCGGGATGTCGACCCGCCACTCGTGCGCCACCCGGCCGGGACGCGACGAGAGGAGCACGACGCGCTGGGCGAGGCGCACGGCCTCGCGGACGTTGTGCGTGACGAAGAGGACGGAGACGTTCGTCTCGCGCCAGATGCGGGTCAGCTCGTCGTGCAGCACATCGCGCGTGATCGCGTCCAGCGCGGCGAACGGCTCGTCCATCAGCAGGAGCCTGCTGTCCTGCGCGAGCGCGCGGGCCAGCGCCACGCGCTGGCGCATGCCGCCGGACAGCTCGTGCACGCGCTTGCCGTACGCGCCGTGCAGCCGGACGAGTTCCAGCAGCTCCTCGGCTTTCGGGCGGCGCTCCGCCTTCGGTACGCCGCGCAGCTTCAGGGCGAGTTCGATGTTCTTGCCCGCGGTCAGCCACGGGAAGAGCGCGTGCTCCTGGAACATCAGGGCCGGGCGGCCGTCCGTCGCGATGGTGCCCGCCGACGGCTTGTCGAGCCCGGCCACCAGGTTGAGCAGAGTCGACTTCCCGCAGCCCGACGCGCCCAGGAGGGTGACGAACTCACCCGGCGCGACATCGAGCGTGATGTCGTCGAGGACGAGCTGGGACCCGGCGGGGCCGGTGAAGGACTTCGATACGTGCTCGATCCGGGCGGCGTGCGTTGTCTCGGCGCGGATCTCCTCCGCGGCCTTGGCGAGGGTGGTCGCCATGGTCGTCACCTCCTGGGAACTGGTCGTCTGCCGGGCTTACTTGACGCCGAGGCCGGCGTCGGCGACCGGGGAGCCGCCCTCGGCCCGAAGGACCTTGTTCAGCGGGCCGAGGTCGTAGATGCCCTTGAGGTCGGGCTCTTCCAGGAGGCCGGCCTTGACCGCGTGGTCCGCCTCCGCTTCGAGGGTGGCGGCCAGCGGGTCGTTGGTCGTCCGGATCGACTTCCACGCCGGGTCGAGCACCTCGGCGGGGAGCGCCTTGCCGGAGTCCGCCTTGAGCTGGGCGTTCGCGGCGGCCTTCGCCTTGTCCGGGTTCTTCTCGATCCAGGCGTTGGTCCGTACGGCGCCGCGCAGCACGGCCTCGACGACCTTGGGGTGATCCTTCAGGAAGCTCTGCTTCACGATGATGTTCGTGATCACGAACTTCTTGTCCGGCCAGAGGTCGGCCTCGTCGAGGAGCACCTTGCCGCCCTCGGCCACCAGCTTGGACGCGGTCGGCTCGGGCACCCAGGCACCGTCGATGGAACCGGACTTGTAGGCGTCCGGGGTGATCTTGTTGTCGGTGCGGACCACCGACACATCGCCCTTGCCGCTCTGCGCGTCGACGTCCCAGCCCTGCTCCGCGATCCAGTTGAGGAAGGCCACGTCCTGGGTGTTGCCGAGCTGCGGCGTCGCGATCTTCTTGCCCTTGACGTCGTCCAGGGACTTGATCTTCTTGGGGTTCACCACGAGCTTCACGCCACCGGAGGCCGAACCGCCGATGATGCGCAGGTTCTTCCCCCCGGACTTGGTGTAGCCGTTGATGGCGGGTGACGGGCCGATCCAGCCGATGTCGATGGAGCCCGCGTTCAGCGCCTCGATCTCCGAGGGGCCGGCGTTGAACTGCGAGTACTTCGCCTCCGTGCCGCCCAGCTCCTTCTGGAACAGGCCCTCGCGGTTGCCGACGAGCGCGGTGGCGTGGGTCAGGTTCGGGAAGTAACCGATCTTCACGCTGTCCAGGCCGTCGATCTTCTTCGCACCCGCGGCGACCTTGGACTTGCCGTCCTCGTCCGTCGCCTCGGAGCCGTAACCGCAGGCGCCGAGCGCCAGGGCCAGCAGGGGCAGGGCTGCCAGGGCGGCGAGCCGGGTACGCGGTGCAGGCACGGGAGGTGTTCCTCTCGTCGGCCCGGGCTCACGCCGTCAGGTCGTGGCCGGGAGGTCGGCAGGTCTTCGTCTTCGTACAGCAGGGCCCCGGAGGGCCGGACGGCAGGGGGTGCGCACGCGGTGCGCGCGCGCCTTCCCCGCCAGGGGCATCACGCCACACATCGGGCGACTCCGCCCTGCCCGCTGCCGAGGGCGCCGCTGCCGATGCGGCCGCCCTCCTTCGCGAAGGTCGCGAACACGTCGTACGCCATGTCAGAAGTCCCAGCCCTCGTCGTCGGCGACCGCGGGGGTCTCGCCCGGGTGCGCGTGCGCCGGGGCGGTGGCGAACGCGTCGCCCGCCATGCCCGCCGCGAGCGTCGTGCCGTCCGCCGGGTCGATCAGCAGGAACGATCCGGTGCGCCGCGAGTCCGCGTAGGCGTCGAGCGCGAGGGGCTCGGCGGTACGGACCTTCACGCGCCCGATGTCGTTGGCGACGAGCCGGCCGGGCTCCGGGTGCTGGGAGAGGTCGTCGAGGGTCAGCCGCGAGGGGATCTCCTTGACGATCGCCTTGACCGTGCGGGTGGTGTGCTTGAGCAGCACCCGCTGGCCGACGTCGAGCGGCGTGTCCGCCACGTGGCAGACCGTCGCCTCGATGTCCTGCGTGGTCGGCGGGGTGTCACCGCTCGGCACGATCAGGTCGCCGCGCGAGATGTCGATGTCGTCCTCCAGGAGCAGCGTGATGGACTGCGGCGTCCACGCCACGTCCACCGCCTTGCCCAGGAGGTCGATGCCGGTGATCTTGGAGGTGCGGCCCGAGGGCAGGACGGTGACCGACTCGCCGACGCGGAAGGTGCCGGCGGCGATCTGGCCGGCGTAGCCGCGGTAGTCGGGGTGCTCGGGGGTCTGCGGGCGGATCACGTACTGCACGGGCAGCCGTGCGTGGCAGGAGGTCAGGTCGTGGCTGACCGGGACCGTCTCCAGGTGCTCCAGGACAGTGGGGCCGCCGTACCAGTCCATGTTCGAGGACGGCTCCACGACATTGTCACCGGCCAGCGCGGAGATGGGGATCGCGGTGACCTCCGGGACGCCCAACTCGCGGGCGTAGGCGGTGAACTCCTCGGCGATGGTCGCGAAGACCTGCTCCTCGTAGGCGACGAGGTCCATCTTGTTGACCGCCAGCACCACGTGCGGGACGCGCAGCAGGGCGGCGACCGCGGCGTGGCGGCGGGTCTGCTCGATGACGCCGTTGCGGGCGTCGACCAGGACCACGGCGAGGTCGGCGGTGGAGGCGCCGGTGACCATGTTCCGGGTGTACTGCACGTGCCCGGGGGTGTCGGCGAGGATGAACCGGCGCCGGGCGGTGGCGAAGTAGCGGTAGGCCACGTCGATGGTGATGCCCTGCTCGCGCTCGGCGCGCAGCCCGTCGGTGAGCAGCGCCAGGTCCGGCGCGTCGGCGCCGCGGCTGGCCGAGACGCGCTCGACGGCCTCCAGCTGGTCGGTCAGGACCGACTTGGAGTCGTGCAGGAGGCGGCCCACCAGCGTGGACTTGCCGTCGTCGACGGACCCGGCGGTGGCGAACCGCAGCAAGGTGGTGGCCGACAGATCGGCCAGCTGCTCGGTGGCGGCGGTGGTGTCGCTCATGGTTAGAAGTACCCCTCGCGCTTGCGGTCTTCCATCGCGGCCTCGGACATCTTGTCGTCCGCCCGGGTCGCCCCGCGCTCGGTGAGGCGCGAGGCGGCGATCTCGGCGATGACGGCCTCCAGCGTGGTGGCGTCGGAGTCGACGGCGCCGGTGCAGGACATGTCGCCCACCGTGCGGTAGCGGATCAGCCGCTTCTCGACCCTCTCGTCCGCCTTGGGGCCGCCCCACTCACCGGCGGTCAGCCACATCCCCGCCCGCTGGAAGACCTCCCGCTCGTGCGCGAAGTAGATCTGGGGCAGCGCGATGTGCTCACGGGCGATGTACTGCCACACATCCAGCTCGGTCCAGTTGGAGAGCGGGAAGACGCGGACGTGCTCGCCCGGCGCGTGGCGACCGTTGTAGAGCTGCCACAGCTCGGGCCGCTGGCGGCGCGGGTCCCACTGCGAGAACTCGTCGCGCAGCGAGAACACCCGCTCCTTGGCGCGGGCCTTCTCCTCGTCCCGGCGCCCGCCGCCGAAGACCGCGTCGAACTTCTCGCTCTGGATCTTCTCGGTGAGCGGCACGGTCTGCAGCGGATTGCGCGTCCCGTCGGGCCGCTCGCGCAGCATCCCACGGTCGATGTAGTCCTGCACCGAGGCGACGTGCAGCCGCAGCCCGTGCTCGGCCACCGCCCGGTCGCGGTACTCGATGACCTCGGGGAAGTTGTGCCCGGTGTCCACGTGCAGCAGCGAGAAGGGCACGGGCGCGGGGGCGAACGCCTTCAGCGCCAGGTGCAGCATGACGATGGAGTCCTTGCCGCCGGAGAAGAGGATCACCGGCCGCTCGAACTCCCCCGCCACCTCGCGGAAGATGTGCACCGCCTCGGACTCCAGGGCGTCCAGATGGCTGAGCGCGTACGGGCTGTCGGTGCCCTCGCCGGTCACTGTGGCGACGGTCGTCATGCCAGACCCCTCTCGGTGAGCAGCGTGTACAGGGCCGCGGCCGACTCCCGCACCGTCTGGTCCTGCGACTCGATACGCAGATCGGGCGACTCGGGCTCCTCGTACGGGTCGTCGACCCCGGTCAGCCCGGATATCTCGCCCGCCGCCTGCTTGGCGTACAGGCCCTTCACATCACGTACGGAACACACCTCGACCGGCGTGGCGACATGCACCTCCACATATCCGGTACCGGCCGCCTGGTGGCGCGCTCGCACCGCCTCACGGCTGTCCGCGAACGGCGCGATCACCGGCACAAGAACCAACACGCCGTTACGGGCGAGGAGTTCGGACACGAAACCGATGCGCTGCACATTAGTGTGCCGGTCCGCACGGCTGAAGCCGAGGCCCGCGGAGAGGAACTCACGGATCTCATCCCCATCGAGCACCTCCACCCGGCGCCCCTGCTCCCGCAGCAGGCCCGCCAACTCGTACGCGATGGTCGTCTTACCCGCACTGGGCAGGCCGGTGAGCCAGACGGTGGCTCCGCTCACGTGGTTCTCCTGAATCTCTTGCTGTGCCGCAGCGTCTTGCTGTGCCGCGATCTCTTGCTGTGCCGCGGTCATGCGTGGATCCCGCACTCGGTCTTGGCGTTGCCGGCCCAGCGGCCCGCCCGCGCGTCCTCGCCCTCGATCAGGCGGCGGGTGCAGGGAGCGCAGCCCACCGAGCCGTAACCGTCCATCAGGAGGGGGTTGGTGAGGACGCCATGCTCGGCGGCGTACGCGTCGACGTCGTCCTGGGTCCAGCGGGCGATCGGCGAGATCTTGACCTTGCGCCGCTTCTCGTCCCAGCCCACGACCGGGATGTTCGCCCGGGTCGGCGACTCGTCGCGGCGCAGCCCGGTGGCCCAGGCCGCGTACGCCGTCAGACCCTCTTCGAGCGGCTTGACCTTGCGCAGCTTGCAGCACAGGTCCGGGTCGCGGTCGTGCAGCCGGGGCCCGTACTCGGCGTCCTGCTCGGCCACCGACTGGCGCGGCGTCAGGGTGATGACCTTGACGTCCATCACGGCCTCGACGGCGTCGCGGGTGCCGATGGTCTCCGGGAAGTGGTAGCCCGTGTCGAGGAAGACGACGTCCACGCCGGGCATGGCCCGCGAGGCGAGGTGGGCGACGACCGCGTCCTCCATCGAGGAGGTCACGCAGAACTCCTTGCCGAAGGTGTCGGCCGCCCACTGGAGGATCTCCAGCGCGGACGCGTCCTCCAGATCGCGCCCGGCCTGCTCGGCGAGCGCCTTCAACTCGTCTTCCGTACGCCGCTGCTGGTCCTGGATGGTGCTCATGTTCCGTCCCCTCCACCGTCGGTGCGCCGAGCGCCCCGGGCGAGCAGCCCGAGGAACTTCAGCTGGAAGGCCCGGTTGCAGGCCGCGCATTCCCACGCGCCGTGCCCGGTCTCGTTCGGACGCAGGTCCTCGTCCCCGCAGTAGGGGCAGTAGAACGGCGCCGCGCGCTCGCTCATGACAGGGCTTCCTCGTCGGCGCGGGCGGCCCAGACGGCGAACCGCTCGCCGTCCGCGCGCTGTTCCTGGAAGCGCCCGAGGACCCGCTCGACGTAGTCGGGCAGCTCGTCCGCGGTGACCTTCAGACCGCGGACCTTGCGGCCGAAACCGGCGTCGAGACCGAGCGCGCCGCCCAGGTGCACCTGGTAGCCCTCGACCTGGTTGCCCTCGTCGTCGAGGACCAGCTGGCCCTTGAGGCCGATGTCGGCGACCTGGATGCGGGCGCAGGCGTTCGGGCAGCCGTTGATGTTGATGGTGATCGGCTCGTCGAACTCCGGGATGCGGCGCTCCAGTTCGTCGATGAGCGAGGCGCCGCGCGCCTTGGTCTCGACGATGGCGAGCTTGCAGAACTCGATGCCGGTGCAGGCCATCGTGCCGCGCCGGAACGGCGAGGCGTTGACCTTCAGGTCGAGCGCCTCCAGGGCGCCGACGAGCGAGTCGACCTGGTCCTGCTCGATGTCGAGCACGATCATCTTCTGCTCGGCGGTGGTGCGCAGCCGCCCCGAGCCGTGTGCCTCGGCGACCTCGGCGATCTTGGTCAGGGTGGCTCCGTCCACGCGGCCGACACGGGGCGCGAAACCGACGTAGAAGCGGCCGTCCTTCTGCCGGTGCACGCCGAGGTGGTCGCGCCAGGTGCCGGCGGGCTGCTCGGGCGCGGGGCCGTCGGACAGCTTGCGGTGCAGGTACTCGTCCTCCAGGATCCGGCGGAACTTCTCCGGGCCCCAGTCGGCGACGAGGAACTTCAGGCGGGCGCGGTTGCGCAGCCGGCGGTAGCCGTAGTCGCGGAAGATGCCGATGACGCCGCCGTACACGTCCGGCACGTCCTCCAGGGCCACCCACGCGCCGAGACGCACGCCCAGCTTGGGGTTGGTGGAGAGGCCGCCGCCGACCCAGAGGTCGAAGCCGGGGCCGTGCTCGGGGTGGTGCACGCCGACGAAGGCCACGTCGTTGATCTCGTGGGCGACGTCCAGCTGCGGGGAGCCGGAGATGGCGGACTTGAACTTCCGCGGCAGGTTCGAGAAGTCGGGGTTGCCGATGAAGCGGCGCTGGATCTCGTCGATGGCGGGGGAGCCGTCGATGATCTCGTTCTCGGCGATGCCGGCGACGGGCGAGCCGAGGATGACGCGGGGCGTGTCGCCGCAGGCCTCGGTGGTGGAGAGCCCCACGGCTTCCAGCCGCCGCCAGATCTCGGGAACGTCCTCGACGCGGATCCAGTGGTACTGCACGTTCTGCCGGTCGGTGAGGTCGGCGGTCCCGCGCGCGAACTCCTCGGAGATCTCACCGATGACGCGCAGCTGCTCGGTGGTGAGCCGGCCGCCGTCGATGCGCACGCGCAGCATGAAGTACTCGTCGTCCAGCTCCTCCGGCTCCAGGATCGCCGTCTTGCCGCCGTCGATCCCGGGCTTGCGCTGGGTGTAGAGGCCCCACCAGCGCATCCGTCCGCGCAGGTCGTTCGGGTCGATGGAGTCGAATCCGCGCTTCGAGTAGATCGTCTCAATGCGTGTCCGCACATTGAGACCGTCGTCGTCCTTCTTGAACTGCTCGTTCCCGTTGAGCGGCGTGAAGTGACCCACGGCCCACTGACCCTCGCCGCGGTGACGGCTCGCCTTGCGGCGGGGCGTGGCTGGGGCGGGCTTCTCTGGCGTGGCGGGCATGGGGTTACGTCCTTCGGGGCAGCGGAAAAGCGGCTCTCTGACCTGCGGGTATGGGGCGCATGCGGAGATGCGCGCGCGGCGCTGCGCAGGGAGGGGAAGCGGGGGGACCGGTGATCAGTCGTGCGGCGGTGCTGAGTGGCTCAGCGGACCGGACACATGGCGCTGGACATGCGGCCGAGGTCGACGTGACGCCGACTCACCAAGGCAGTTCCAGTGCGATCCATGACGGAAGCGTGTCACGGGACTTTCGGCCCAGTCCAGCATTATCCAGAATGCGGACACTCCTGTCCCGAATGGTGGACAGGAGTGTCGTCGATCACAAGGGTCGGGGGGGAATAAGGGAAGGGGAGAGGGAGCGGAGGCGCGGGCGGGGCGGTGTCAGTCGCGCTTGGCGCCCGGCCACGGGCCCGGCGTGGGGGCCTCCGGCTCCTGCTCGACCTTGGTGTCGTAGAGCTTGAAGCCGCGCCGGAGGTAATTGTCCATGGCGTGCTCGCCGTCCTTGGAGCAGGTGTGCAGCCAGACCCGCTCGGTCGGCGCGAGCCCCGGCCACCGCTCGGCCAGGTCCCAGGCCCGCGCGGTCCCGTACGCGAGGAGGTGCCCGCCGATCCGGCGGCCCCGGAAGGCGGGGAGCAGCCCGAAGTAGGAGATCTCGACGACGCCCGGCGCCGCGTCCCCCTTCTCGCCCCGCGCCGCCAGCTCCAGATAGCCGGCGGGCGTCCCCCTGTCGTACGCGACCCACGTCTCCACGCCCGGCCGCTCCAGCAGCTTCTGCCACTCGGCGTACGTGAGGGACAGCCGGTCGACCCAGCGGATGTCCCCGCCGACGGACGCGTAGAGGAACCGGCTGAACTCGGGTGAGGGCACTTCGGCGCGCACGATCCGCACATCGCCCTCGGGCGCGGGGGCGGGAAGCAACTCGCTGGGAGACGTCTGCTCCAGCGACCACGTGGTGACAGTGAGACTCATGGGACTCAGCGAATCACGGGTCGGGTCCTCCGGGGAGACCGGGGCGGCGGTGTCCACCGGGCCCGCCTGACCGGACAGTGCCTCGACGGCCGCCCCGCGCTGATGCGCAACCGTCGCCACGCTCAAGGCTCCGCCACGCCCCTCGCCGCCCGTATCGCAGGCGCGACCGAGTGCGGCAGGAGGCCGGCCGGACTGTCCGGCATCACCACCTCCACCTCGACATCCTCATGGAAGCGGTAGGGGCGGTGGGCGAGGACCCCGCCCAAGTACCGTCGCACCCGGGAGAGTTCCGCGCGCACCGTCACCGTGCGGCCCGGGTCGCCGAACATGTCCTCGGCCAGCCCCGACGCGCTGCGCCCCTTGCGGTGTGTGGCGAGCAGATAGAGCAACTCCGCGTGGCGCGGGCTCAGTTCGTGGGTCCAGTCGCGGGCGCCGCCGAGCATCGCCAGTGTCCATCCGCGCGGCTCGCTCACGTCCAGGACCAGCCGGGTCGCGGGCAGCGGCTCCGGTCTCTCACCCGGCTTCTCCAGGCGCAGCAGCCAGCCGCCGGGCAGCGGCTCCACCCGGCAGGAGCCCAGCGAGGGCAGCCAGGTGCGGCCCGCCGCGAGGGACTTGGGCAGCGCGAGGCGGTCTTCCGGGGGCATGCCCGTCACCGCGGCGGTCCAGCCGTGCACGTCCACGGCGAGCGCCCGCCCTTCGAGGCGCGCGAGAATCGGGGCCGCCACCGCGCGCAGCCGCTCCAGCGCCGTGACGTGCCGCTCGCGCAGCCGCGCCTCGGCGAGCTTGGCGACCGAGTCGACCAGGGAGAGCGTCGCCGGATGCACGGTCCGCAGCGGGCCGCTGACGTCGACGACGCCGAGCAGCCTGCCGTCGCGCGGGTCGGTCACCGGAGCGCCCGCGCACGTCCAGGGATGGTGGGTGCGCACGAAGTGCTCGGCGGAGAAGACCTGCACAGGGCGGCGCACCACCAGAGGCGTGCCGAGGCCGTTCGTGCCGACGGCGCTCTCGGTCCAGTCCGCGCCCGGTACAAATCCGAGCGTGTCGGCCTTGCGGAGCACCGCGGCGCTGCCCTCGCGCCACAGCACCCGCCCCTCCGCGTCGCAGACGACCATGATGTGCTCGGCGGCGTCCGCCACCGAGACCAGGGCTTCGCGCAGGACCGGCAGGACTTCCAGGAGCGGCGAGGCGCGGCGGCGCTCCTCCAGCTCCTCCTCGTTGAGCAGCCGGGGCCGGGAGCCGTGCTCGGGGTCGACCCCGCCGGTGAGCATCCGCCCCCAGGACTCGCGGATCACCGGGCGCGGCATGACGCGCGGCGCCTGCCCGGCGAGCATCGCGTCCCGCACCCCCTTCAGGAGCCGCGCGGCGTGCGCGAGGTCCATGGCGGAGATCCGCGCGAGATCGATCGTCGAAGGGGGGTTCATCACCACTGGGTCCTTTCCGGCCAGACCAGTGCGTAGCGGGGCCCTTTCATCGTGCCCTGTGATCACGGTCCCGGGTGATGGTTCGACAATGAATCAATTTCGGCGCGGTAAGCGTTGCAACCTCATGCAACCCTCGCGAACTGCTGTGCGGTGGCCGAATCTGGACACCACGCCGCCCGTGCGGTGTTCATGCTCCTCAAGGGGCCTGAAGGACGGGGGTGGTGCCGTGTCGGCGCAGCACCACCCCCGTGTCAACGTCGGCGCCTTGCAGCGCGCTCCCGTGTCAACGCCGGCGCCCGGGACCTGTCCGGCGGATCATTCCGCGGGACGCGGCGCCGCCCGCTCCACCACCGAGGCCAGATCCAGGCTGTGCGGCAGCGTGCCGAACGCCGCGCCCCAGTCCCCGCCGAGCCGGGACGCACAGAACGCGTCGGCCACCTCCGGCGGCGCGTACCGCACGAGCAGTGACCCCTGGAGCACCAGCGCCATCCGCTCCACGAGCCGCCGCGCCCGCGCCTCGATGCCCTCCAGGTCGGCCAGTTCGGTCAGCAGGCCCTTGATCGCCCCGTCCAGCCGGTGGTCGGCGCCGCGGGCCCTGCCGACCTCCTGGAGGAAGGCGTTCAGGGCCAGCGGCTCGCGCTGCAACGCCCGCAGCACGTCCAGCGCCTGGACGTTGCCCGAGCCCTCCCAGATGGAGTTGAGCGGCGCCTCGCGCAGCAACCGCGGCATGCCCGACTCCTCGACGTAGCCGTTGCCGCCCAGGCACTCCAGGGCCTCGCCGACCATCGGCGTGCACCGCTTGGTCACCCAGTACTTGGCAGCAGGCACCGCGAGCCGCAGGAACGCCTGCTCCTGCTCGCTCCCGTCGTCGTACGCCGCCGCGAGCCGCAGCGCCAGCGTCGTCGCCGCCTCGGATTCCAGCGCCAGATCCGCCAGCACGTTGCGCATGAGCGGCTTGTCGATCAGCTTGCCGCCGAACGCCTCCCGGTACGTGGCGTGGTGCACCGCCTGCGCGACGGCCTGCCGCATCAGCGCGGCCGAACCGATCACGCAGTCGAGGCGGGTCGCCGCGACCATCTCGATGATGGTGCGCACCCCGCGCCCCTCGTCACCGACCCGACGTGCCCACGTCCCGTCGAATTCGACCTCGCTGGAGGCGTTGGAGCGGTTGCCCAGCTTGTCCTTGAGCCGCTGGATGGCGAACGGGTTGCGCGTGCCGTCCTCAAGGACGCGCGGCACGAGGAAGCAGGTAAGCCCCTGCTCCGCCTGCGCGAGCACCAGGAAGCCGTCGGACATCGGCGCGGAGCAGAACCACTTGTGGCCCTTCAGTTCATACGTCCCCTCCTCGGAGAGGGCCGCCGCGCGCGTGGTGTTGGCCCGCACGTCGCTGCCGCCCTGCTTCTCCGTCATGCCCATCCCGAAGAGGGCGCCCGCCTTCTGCGACGCCGGGCGCAGCCCACGGTCGTAAATGGTCGAGGTGAGGCGCGGCTCCCACTCGGCGGCAAGCGCCGGGTCGGCGCGCAGCGCGGGCACCGCGGCGTGCGTCATCGACACCGGGCAGCCGTGCCCGCCCTCGGTCTGGGTCCACACCAGGAACCCCGCGGCCCGCCGCACATGCCCGCCGGGCCGCGACCAGGCCGCGGTCAGACCCGCCCCGACGGCCTTGCCGAGCAGCCGGTGCCAGGACGGATGGAAGTCGACCTCGTCGACGCGGTTGCCGTACCGGTCGTGGGTGCGCAGCCGGGGCGGGTTCTCGTTGGCGAGCACTCCCCACTCCTGCGCCTGGGCGGAACCGGCGCTGCGGCCGAGCAGGGAGAGGTCGTCGCGGGCGGAATCGAGGAGCGCCGGATCCAGATGCCGCTCGACGGCCTCCACGAGGGCCCGGTCGGAGGCGAATACGTCATATCCCACCAGGGGCGGAGCCTGGTTGGTCACTGTGTGGGTGGTGGCTGCCATGCCGCTACGGTAAGGAGGTGCACCAGGCAAATGAAACACCCGGGCGCCCCTCGGGGCGCTGGAAACGGGCCCGCGCTCTCTACCGCAACGTCTCCAAGCGCAGGACCGCCTGGCTGCTGCTCAAGGACACCGTCAACTCGTGCATCGAGTACCGCATCCTGGGGCTCGCGGCCGAGGCTGCGTTCTTCACCCTGCTCTCCGTGCCGCCGCTGCTGCTGAGCCTCATCGGCCTGCTCGCCTACGTCGACCGGTGGACCGGCGCGAACACCATCGCCAGCGTCGAGAACAACATCCTGGAGGCGTCCCGCACGATCCTCTCCGACCGCGGCGTCAGCCAGATCGCGCAGCCGATACTGGAAGACGTCATGAAGGTCAGCCGCCCGGACATCATCTCCATCGGCTTCCTCTTCGCCCTGTGGTCGGGTTCGCGCGCGGTGAACGTCTTCATCGACACGATCACCGTCATGTACGGCCTCGACGGTGTGCGCGGCATCGTCAAGACCCGGCTGCTCGCCTTCGGGCTCTTCATCGTGGCGCTGCTCATCGGCTCGGTCGCGCTGCCGCTGATGGTGGCGGGGCCGGACGCGGTGGTAAAGCTCCTGCCCGGCTCGACGACGGTCGTCCAGATCCTCTACTGGCCGGTCGTCGTCATCCTCTCCATCGTCTTCCTGACCACGCTGTACCACGTGTCGGTGCCGGTGCGGTCGCCGTGGGTCGAGGACATGCCGGGCGCGCTGATCGCCCTGGCCATGTGGGTGCTCGGCAGCTTCCTGCTCCGCATCTACCTCACCTCCACGGTGGAGGGCCCCACGATCTACGGCTCCCTGGCCGCGCCGGTAGCCGTGCTCCTGTGGATCGGCGTGGCGGCCTTCGCGGTCCTGGTCGGCGCCGCCGTCAACGCGGCGATCGACCGCGTCTGGCCGTCCGTGGCCACGGCCGCCGCGCGCGCCGCCAACGACCGCATAAGGGAGGCGCAGGCCGCGGAGGTCATCGCCAGGGCGGCCGCCGCGCGGGAGGCCTCCGTCGACCCCGACGACCCCGAGATGCCGTCGGAGTTCCCCGAGCGCTGGTCCCGCTTCCTGCCCCCGGACGACGTGACCTCGCGGCTCAGGACGCATGTAAAGAAGAACGGCACGGACCCACCCCCGGAGTAACAGAGAGAAAGCCCCTCCGGCGATTGAGGAGCGGGGTCCGGGGCGGAGCCCCGAGGCCTCGCGCGGAGGGGCCCCGGCTCAACTCTTCCAGGTGCCCGCCTCGGCCTGCTCCGCGGTGAACTCAGCGAAGTCCCTGGGGTCCCGCCCCAGTACCTCCCGCACCCCCTCGGAGAGCATCGCATTGCGCCCGTCGAGGTTCGTCTCGAAGAGCTCCACCAGGAACTGCGCCTCCTGCGGCGGCACCCCGAACTCCGCGAGGGCGGCCCCGTAGTCGCGGGCCGAGACCGGGACATACGTGATGTCCCGCCCGGCCGCCGCCGAGATCTCCGCCACCGCCTGCCGGAACGACAGCAGGCGGGGCCCGGTCAGGTCGAGGGTCCGCCCCGCGAACCGGTCGCCGCCGGTGAGCGCGGCCACCACCACGTCCCCGATGTCGCGCGTGTCGATGAACGGTTCGAGCACCTCTCCGGCGGGGAAGACCAGCTCCCCGGCCCGCATCTCCGCCAGGAGCGGCCCCTCGCTGAGGTTCTGGGAGAACCAGCTGGCCCGTACGACGGTCCACCGCGCCCCGGAGTCCCGCACGGCCCGCTCGGTGGCGTGCGCCTGGTGCTCGCCCCGCGCCGACAGCAGCGTGAGCCGCCCCACGCCCATTTCCACCGCGAGCCGGGAGAACGCGCCGACCGCCTCCGCCGCCCCGGGCGCGCCGACGTCCGGCAGATACGCGAGATGCGCCGCGTCGGCGCCCCGCAGGGCGTCCGCCCAGGTCGACCGGTCCGCCCAGTCGAACCGCACCGCGCCGCCGCGCGAGGCGGCCCGTACCGTGAGCCCCGCCGCCTCGGCGGACTCCACCACCCTGCGCCCCACCCGCCCGGTCGCGCCCGTCACCAGAACCGTCATGCCCGCCGTGTCCGCCGTGTTCGCCTTGTTCGTTGTCATGGCTTCAGTGAACTGCCCGGGCAGCCCCGGGAACATCGCCGAGGCGCTCACGCGCATACGCCTGCGTCTACGCTGCCGCCCATGGACGCACTCGCAGGCTTGCTGGAGGGCCCCCGCGCCCGGGGAGCCTTCATGATCCGCGCACTCTTCGACCCGCCCTGGTCCGTGCGCGTCGCCGACGAGGCGCCCCTGTCGGTCATGATCATGGTGCGCGGGACCGCGTGGATCGTCCCCGAGGACGGGACGCCCCCGCAGCGCGTCCGCCCCGGCGACCTCGCCATCGCCCGCGGCCCCGGCCACTACACCTGCGCCGACGACCCCGCCACCGAGGCGCTCGCCGAGATCCAGCCGGGCGAGCGCTGCGTGCCGCTCGGCGGCGCCCCGGTCGGCAAGTACGGGGACCTCGGACTGCGCGCCTGGGGCGAGTCGCACGACAGCTCCGTGGAGATGCTGATCGGCACCTACCAGATGCGGGGCGAGATCACCGGACGGCTCCTCGACGCGCTGCCCCCGCTCCTCGTCCTGCCCACCGAGGTGTGGGACTGCCCACTCACCCCGCTGCTCGCCGACGAGATCAGCAGGGACGAGCCGGGCCAGGACGTCGTACTCGACCGGCTCCTCGACCTCCTCCTCATCGCCGCGCTGCGCGCCTGGTTCGCGCGGCCCGAGGCGGCGGCCCCCGCCTGGTACCGGGCGATGGGCGACCCCGTCGTGGGCCGCGCCCTGCGCCTGCTCCAGGACGACCCCGCGCACCCCTGGACGATCGCGGACCTCGCCGCGAAGGCGGGCGTCTCGCGGGCCGCGCTGGCGCGCAGGTTCGCCGATCTGGTGGGCGAGCCCCCGATGACGTATCTGACGAACTGGCGGCTCGCACTCGCCGCCGACCTGCTGCGCGACAGCGAGCTGACGATCGCCTCGATCGCCCGCAAGGTCGGCTACGGCAGCGCGTTCGCCCTGTCCGGCGCCTTCAAGCGGGTCCACGGAATCAGCCCGCAGGAACACCGCTCCCGGGCGGCGTAGCCTCTGTACGTGGCCCAGGAGACCCCTGACCAGGGGGAGTACCGCGAGCGGCCGTCCCGGCTGTCCGGCGCGGTCGTCTGGACCCGCACGGCCACGGGCGCCCCCGGCGGCGATCGACCCGTCCTGCCCGACGGCTGCATGGACCTGCTGTGGACCGAGGGCAGGCTGCTCGTCGCGGGCCCGGACACCCGCGCGTTCACCCCGGGCGCCGCCGGGCCCGGCACCCGCCATGTGGGCGTCCGCTTCTACCCCGGCACCGCTCCCGCCCTCCTCGGCGTCCCGGCGCACGAGCTACGGGATCAGCGCGTGGAGTTGGCCGACCTGTGGGGCGCGGCGAGGGCGCGCCGCCTGGCGGGGCGGGTGGAGGGGGCGCGGGATCCGATGGCCGCGCTGGAAGCGGTCGCCGTGGAGCGCGCCGCCGGCGCCGGTCCGCCCGACCCGTTCCTCACCGAGGTCGTCCGGTCCCTGAACGCCGGCCGGACGGTCGCCGCGACCGCGCACGCGCTGGGCGTCAACGCCCGTCTGCTGCACCGCCGTTCCCTGCCCGCCTTCGGCTACGGCCCCAAGACGCTGGCCCGGGTCCTCAGGCTCCAGCGGGCCCTCGCGCTGGCCCGCGAAGGACGCTCGTACGCGGACACCGCCGCCGCCACCGGCTTCGCCGATCAGGCCCATCTCGCCAGGGACGTGCGGGAGCTGACGGGGCTGACGCTGTCCGTACTACTCGGCGGCGCCTGACGGCTCGGCGGCCGCCAGTGGTGCGAACAGGTCGACGCCGTTGCCGTCCGGGTCGAGCACGACGGCGTACCGCTGCCCCCACGGCGCGTCGAACGGCGGCAGCTCGCTCTTGTGCCCGGCGCCCACCAGCCCCTCGTAGGACGCGTCGACGCCCTCGGGCGTCCCGCAGTGGAAGGCGATCCCGATCCGGCCGCCTCCGGAGGGCGGGTGCCACCCCTCGTGGAAGGACCGGACGGTCTCCTCCGTGTCGAAGGCCATGCGCAGGCCCCCGGGAAGCGTGGCCTCCACGTGCGGCGCGCTCTCGGAGCCCTCGGCGAACTCCAGGCCGAGGCGGCGGTAGAAGGCGAGCGAGGCGGCCATATCGGTGACGACGAGGCCGACCACATCGAACCGTGGAACGGGTGTGCTGTTCATGTCCGTGAGCGTATGCGGCCTACGAATGAACGGTCTTGAAGGAATCGGACACGGCGCTGCCCGACTGTCCCGACCCCCCGATCCCCGCTACGGTGGAAGGCATGGACCCCATGGACCACCGCGTGGACTACCCCGGCGACAACCGGCTCGCGGCGGCCGTCGTGGCCCATCGCGGCCGTGTCCTGCTCGTGCGCCGCAGCGAGACCGAGCGGTTCCTGCCCCGGGTGTGGGGCGTGCCGTGCGGCAAGCTCGAACCGGGCGAGAGCCCGCGCGACGGCGTCCTGAGAGAGCTGAAGGAGGAGACCGGCCTGCTCGGCCAGGTGCTGCGCAAGGTCGGCGAGTCCTCCTTCCTCAGCACGTACCACGGCCACGAGGTGAAGAACTGGCAGGACAACTTCCTGGTCAGACCGCTCACCTTCGACGTGGCCCTGCCCCTGCCCGACCAGGAGCACCGCTGGCTGGCCCCCGCCGACCTCGGCACCGTCGAGATCGACGACTACAACCGCGACATCGTCCGCCAGGCCTTCAGCCGATGAGGCACGCCAGGTTCTCCAGCTCCGCCAGGTAGTCCCGTACGTCCAGCGGCTTCTTCGCCACCGCTCGCGCCCGCACGTCCGCCGTGTCCGCCGCGTCGAGATCGGTGAACACGTCCGTGTGGCGCCGCCGCCCCGCCCCGGTCTCCAGGAAGAGCGTCACCGTCGGCCCAGGCGACGCGCACCACGCCCGGTGCAGCGCCGGCGAGTGCAGCGCGTACCCGCTCCCCGCCGTGTACCGAGCGCTCTGCGTCAGCCGCAGCCGCGCCCGCCCGGCCGGTTCGAGGAGCCAGTCGCCCCCCTCGCCCGCGAGGGACTCCCGGTACCGCGCGGCCTCCCGCCCCTCCCCGCCGTCCCGGACGGTCTCGTACAGCTCCATGGCGAGCGCGCCCCGCACCACATGGGAGGCGAGCGGCGAGCGGTGGTTGTGGATGTCCTCGCGCGCACCCGCCCCGGGGTGCCACACGTGCGCGCGCAGCATGTGCCGGGGCGTGCCGTCGATGAGGAGCAGCTTGTCGAAGCCGAGGACATGGCGGTACGAGAGGAGTGCGCACCCCGGGGCGTCGTCGGCCCCCGCCGCCAGCTCCGCCACGAGCGGCAACAGGCGTGCGGGCGAGCCCAGTTCGTCGACGATCGCGCGGGCGGCCCGCACCAGGTCGTCCTCCGCCGCCCCGGCCAGGGTTTCTTCGAGCAGCCGTCTGGCCCTGTGCACGTGCCGAGCACCCACAGTGTTCTCCCCCTCGTCAGCGCGCGGCCGCGCCGGTCCCGGGGTTCAGGCACCCGGCTGATACATCCATACGGCATGTGCCCGCAGCGCCGAAAGGCCCTGATAGGTCATCCACAGCGGGCGGCCGAGATCATGCCCGTCCCAGTTCCATATCCCGTCGTCCTGCTGGCGCCACACCGAGCCGACGGCCGCCGCGAGCAGTGTGTGCCACTGCTCCTCGCGGCCCTCGTCGACGGCGATCCGCCAGGCGCCCGGCGTGAGGAGCGCGCGCACCATCCAGGCGGCGGTGAAGTGCCGTACGAACAGGACCTCTTGGCGCCAGGAGTCCACGGGGTGCGGGCGGCGCACCTCCTCCTGCGTGTTGGTCAGGTCCACGCAGACGTCGTGGAGCGGCTGCGGGCAGGAGAGCAGCCAGCGCACGCCGTCCTCGCGGGCCGCGCGGATGTTGGTGTCCTCCTCCAGGAGGCGGGCCGCCCGGTCGAGGGCGACCACGGCCTGCGCGGTGTGCACGGGCGAGGGGCGGGCGGCCGGGGTGCGCAGCGTGGGGCCCCAGCAGCGGCGGTGCTCCCTGGCGGGGTCCGTGATCGTGCGGTCGACCAGTTCGTCCCGCAGCCGGGCCACGTCGGGGGAGTGCGGCGCCGCGCGCAGCAGGCCGCGCAGCATCGTGGTCACCACATGGGTCCTGCCGAAGCCGGACGGTTCCAGCTCGGCGGTGAAGGCCGCGGCGCACCGGGAGGCCTCGGCGGCGACCCGCTCGGGGTCCGCGCCCGCGCGGGCGAGCGCGCCGAGCGCGAGCGCGGTCACCTCGGGCCGCGGCTTGGCGCCCTGGGAGCGGGCCGCCCAGCCGCCGTCCCTGAGCCGCAGCCGCCACAGCGTGTCCGTGAGGTCGCTGACGCTCAACCGGCCGTCGGGCGCGGAGAGTTCGAGGACGATGTGCAGGCCGTAGGCGGTGCCGGTCGGGGTGGGGCGCACCGGCCTCGTCTGCTCGTCCAGGGAGTGCGGCCAGCCGGTGAGCCTGCCCCGGTCGGGGTCGTCGAGGGTGGCCAGCTCAGCGGCGAGCGTGGCCTGCGAGGCGGCGAGGAGCGCGGGGAGGGGGCCGGGCAGGCCGGCGGGCGCGTCGGCGTCCGGTGCCCCGGGGGTGGGTCCGGGGTGTGTTCCGCGCGGGCGGGGCAGACCCGCGAGGCCCTGCCGGCCCGCGCCGGGCCCGCCCTCGTCCGTACCGTCGCCGTCCTCGCCCCCCGTGTCCGTCCGCGCCCTGATCAGCGCGGCCGAGAGCCAGGCGGCGAGGCCCACGCCGAGGCCGCTCACCGCCGCGATGCCATAGCGCGCGGCGTCCGCCGAGATCGCGTCCGGCAACACGCCCACCAGCGACTGGAACACCGCGTACCCGGCCGCGGCGCAGCCGAAGCCGCCGAGCCAGCCCACGAAGCGCCCCGGGGGCGCGTCGGGTCGCGGTTCCGGGGCGGGTTCGGGCCTGGACGGGCCGCGGCCGAGCCGCTGGTGTGGCATCCGGTGCTCCCTCCCCCCAGGGCGGCACGTGGGGTCGGTGTTCATGCCCAGTCTAGTGCCGGGCGGCCCCGTTTCCCCGGGTCACGGCGGTGGAGAAGGTGACCTCCAACCTCTGTAGCCGGGCGCGCAGCTGATGCTCCGGCAGGGCGCCGGGACCGCAGGACCCCGTGCCGATGCCCTGCTGGCCGATGTCGAGGTTGACCCAGACCGTGTCGCCCGGGGCGAGGTCGGTGCGGTGCCGGGCGGCGTCGAGCTGTTCGGTGGTCCAGCGGCGGGCGGTGAACCACGGCCTGTGGGGGGTGTCGATCCGCAGTCCGCCGATCTCCGCCCAGCGCAGGCCGGGGCGTGCGCCGTTCTCCTGCGGGCGCACATAGGGGGTCTGCATCGCGTCGACGTCCGATTCCCAGAGGCCGGTCAGCGAGGCCGCGCGGGTGTCGGGGTAGGCCTCGCCGGGCCCGCCGCCGAACCACCGCACGGGCCCGGACGCGCCGGGCAGCCCGAAGCGGATGCCGACGCGGGGCAGGGGCACGGTCCACTCACCCTCGGGCTCCACCTCCAGCGCCAGCAGCAGGCGGCTCCCGTCCGACTGCCAGCGGTACGCCACGCGCAGGCCCAGATCGGTCGCGGCGGGCGCGACCCGGGTGCGTACCACCAAGGCGTCCTCGCCCAACTCGACGCCGTCGACGCGGTGTTGCATCCGGTCGAGTCCCAGCGCGCGCCACAGGGCGGCAGGGGAGGGCTCGGGGCGCCAGGGCATGCCGTTGTCGTTGTCGGTGGGCGCCCGCCATACGTCCAGGCGCAGATCCTTGATCTCCAGGCCGTCGAGGGCCAGCAGCGTGCCGCGGGCGTCGAAGACGGCGGGACCGAGCACGATCCGCCCCCCGTCGCGCACCGGCGCCGTGCCGCTCACCGTGGCCCGGCTCGTGCCGCTCTCGTCGACGAGCTGGGCCCACGCCACCACATGGCCGCGCTCCGCCCACGCCGTGTCCCGCGCGAGCACCGCCCGCACCGTCCACTGGGTCTCCCCGCCGGGGTCGCGCCCCGGCGCCGGCGGCAGTCTCACCTCGGCGCGCTCGCCGGGGCCGGTCGCGGGCACCGCCAGGGTGCCGTCGGCGACGCGCACGCCGTCCCGCTCGTAGGACCAGGTGAAGGAGAGGTGGTCCAGCGTCGCGAAGTCGTACAGATTGGTGATCCGCAGGGTCCCCCCGCGGCCGTCGCCCTCGATGCGGACCGGCTCGATCACCTTCTTGTACTCGACGAGGCCGGGGGACGGCGTCCGGTCGGGGAGGACCAGCCCGTCGCAGACGAAGTTGCCGTCGTGCGGCTCCTCGCCGAAGTCGCCGCCGTAGGCGTACTCGTACGAGGGGTGCGCGAGGCCGTGGTCGATCCACTCCCAGATGAAGCCGCCCTGGATCCGCTCGTACGTCTCGAAGAGCCGCTGGTACTCGCTGAGTCCGCCCGGGCCGTTGCCCATGGCGTGCCCGTACTCGCAGAGGATGAAGGGGAGTTGGCGCCGCCTCTCGGGTCCCTCGTCCGCGCCGCGGCCGATGCGCTCGACCTCGGCGTGGTCGGCGTACATCCGCGCGTACATGTCGGTGTCCGCACACGAGCCGTCGCCCTCGTAGTGCAGGAGGCGACTGTCGTCGCGGGCCCGGATCCACTCGGCCATGGCGGTCAGGCCGCGGCCCGTGCCGCATTCGTTGCCCAGCGACCAGACGACGACCGAGGGGTGGTTCTTGTCGCGCTCGACCATGCGGGCCGCGCGGTCCAGGAGGGCGGGCGTCCAGCGGTCGTCGTCGACGGGGTTGCCGCGCCAGCCGATCGCCTGGAAGCCGTGTGTCTCCAGGTCGCACTCGTCGATGACCCACAGGCCCAGCTCGTCGCAGAGGTCGAGGAAGGCGGGGTGGGGCGGATAGTGGCTGGTGCGGACGGCGTTGATGTTGTGCCGCTTCATCAGCAGGATGTCCGCGCGCATGGTGGCGAGGTCGAGGGCGCGGCCCGTCCGCGGGTGGAACTCGTGGCGGTTGACGCCGCGGAAGAGGAGCGGGCGGCCGTTGACCTTGATGAGCCCGTTCTCGACGGCGACCGTGCGGAAGCCGATCCGCAGCGGGATCCGCTCGCCCGCCGTGGCAAGGACCCCGTCGTAGAGCCTCGGTGTCTCGGCGGTCCACGGCTCGACGGGCACCGAGACCGCCTCGCCCGTCGCCACGTCGATGCCCAACTCGCCGACGGTGACGCGCCCTTGGACGTCCGCGTCGACCCGCAGCGTGCCGGTTCCCGCGTGAGGGTCGTACGACGCGTGCACGAAGTGGTCGCCCGCGCAGCCCTCGGGCCGGTGCAGCAGCGTCACGTCGCGGAAGATGCCCGGCAGCCACCACTGGTCCTGGTCCTCCAGATACGACCCGGAGGACCACTGGTGGACGCGGACCGCGAGGACGTTGCCCTCGGGGCGCAGCAGCGGGCCGACATCGAACTCGTGGGGGAGCCGGGAGCCCTTGAAGTCGCCGAGTTCCGTGCCGTTGAGCCAGACGCGGGCGCAGGACTCGACGCCGTCGAAGCGGAGCAGGGCGGTGCCGGACGCGGGCCAGTCGGCGGGCAGGTCGAAGGTGCGCAGGTGGTCGCCCGTGGGGTTGTCGGTCGGCACGCGCGGCGGGTCCACCGGGAACGGGTAGAGCTGATTTGTGTAGTGCGGGGAGCCGTGCCCCTGGAGCACCCAGTGGCCGGGGACCGCGATCTCGTCCCAGGTGGCGCCGTCATGGCCCAGAGTGGCGAACGCCTCGTCCTCGGCGTCGGCGGTGGGGGAGAGGCGGAAGCGCCAGGTGCCGTTGAGGGAGAGGGCGGCGGCGTCCGATGCCGCGTACCAGGCGCGGGGCGGGAGGGCGCCGGTGCCGGGGCCGAAGTCCTCGTGGTGGCGGAGATCCATGCCGTGATCCGTACGGAGATCCATGTGATCCATGCGTTCCATCAGACCGTGCCGGGGCGGCGGCTCACAATTGTTTCGGAGCGGGAGTTGATGGACTCTTCGGGCAGGGCTTGGACGGGTGCGAGCCCGACTGCGAATACCGTAGGCCAGTGGATCCGGAGAGACGAAATCCGTCGAACCATGGCAACCGCACGGCGATATCGGTAACTTGTCGCCGTGTGAACAGACGCCCTCAGCCCTCAGCGCTGCCCCCGGAACTGCCCGTGACCGACCGCACCCGCCACCGCCGCCTGCGCGAACAGGGCAGCCTGGAGCGCGCCGACCTGGAAGCGATCCTGGACGCGGGCTTCGTCTGCCACCTCGGTGTCGTCGTCGACGGCCACCCGATGGTCGTACCCACCGTCTACGGCCGTGACGACACCGAGCTGTTCCTGCACGGTTCCGTCGCCAGCCGCAGCCTCGCCGCCGACCCCGGGGCCCCGGTCTGCGTCACCGTCACCCACGTCGACGGCCTGATCCTGGCCCGCTCGGTGTTCGCACACGGCGTCAACTACCGCAGCGCGATGATCCACGGCGTTCCGCGCAAGGTGACCGACCCGGAGGAGAAGCTGCGCGGCCTGCGCCTGCTCACCGAGCACGCCACGCCCGGCCAATGGGAGTACGCCCGCCGCCCGAGCCGCAAGGAACTCGCCGCCACCACCCTGCTCGCCCTCTCCCTGGCCGAGGCCTCCGTCAAGGTGGCCGTCGGGCCCCCGGACGACGGCGAGGGCCCGGACGCCAAACTCGGCGTGTGGGCGGGCAACCTCCCGCTGACCGCCACCTGGGGCGAGCCCGTCGCCGACCCACTGCTGCCCGCCGGCATCGAACCGCCGCCGCACATAGCGGGGCGCGGCGGCACGCGGCACGGATAGACGGATGGGTGGGCGCGGCGGCACGCGGCACGCGGCACGGCTGGGCGGCGCGAGGCGAGCCGAGAGCGAGGGCTCAGGGCAGCTTCGGGGCCCCGCAGCCGTGTGCCTTCGCCGAGCGCCGCGCGAACTCCTTCAGCGCGGCCCGCTCGTACGCCAGGTCGGCCGGGGAGGCCTTCGCGGCGCGGCGACCGTCTCCGCCGCCCGTTGTCCCGCCCTTCGCCCCGCCCGTCTCCACGGTGAACAGCGCGGGCCCGCCGCCGTCATGGCACGCCGCGCTCGCCCAGTGGCCGCCGCCCGGCCGTCCGCCCGCCGGAGTCTCGCCGGGCACGGGCTCATCGGAGTACCGGCCCTGGGTCTCCTGTCGCAGCAGCCGCTCGGTCACCGCGTACGGCCCGTAGTAGGCGACCAGCCGGTAGCGCCGCGCCTCGCTGCCCGAGCCGGGGTCCGCGCCTGTGATCGGCGTGCCGACCCGGCCGCCCGCGAGCACGCACACCTCGACGGGGCCGCCCGGCATACGGCTCTCCCACGCCCGGGACACCCGCGAGCCCCGCCCGGGGAGCCCGCGGCAGGACCCGGACGCGTCGGCGAGCGGCACGTCCTCGTCGACGTTGACCGGCAGCGGCACGGTAGGCGGGGGCTTGCCGAGCCGGGCGCCGCAGCCCCACGTCCCCGACGCCTTCGCGGCCGTCCCGGTGGCGATCCGCGCGAAGGCGGTCCGGCGGCGCGGGTCATCGAGGGTGATGTCCTCCTCTTTCACGTCGACGGTGACGAGCAGGCCGCCACGGCCGCGGGCGCAGTCCAGGAGCACCGTCGCGGTCGCCGACTCCGCGTCCGCCGGACCCGTGAAGGTCTCGCCGGTCGTGAACAGGCCCTGCCAGCCGCCGCCGAGCGCGGCGGGCGGCAGCTCGGCGGAGACCGCCGGGTACAGGGCGCCGAAGCCTCGCGGGACCTCGACCTCGCGGTCCTCGGCCGTGCTGTTCGCCCGCCGCTCCGGGAGCCTCTGCACGGTCACCTCGACGGAGGCGTCGTGCGTCGGACGACCGGCGCCGTGCTCGGTCTCGCGCCGGACGGTGCACGTCACCTGGCGCGTATCGCCCTTGCTGCCGTACGAGTCCGTGTCGCCCGTCCGCACCTCCGCCCGGCCGGGCCCGCGTTCGAACGGCCCCTCGCCGAGGACGGCCCGCACCTCGGCCGCAGGCAGTACGCCCCCGCACGCCTCGTCGATCACCTGCCGCGCCGCGCGGCGCTCGTGCGGGCCGCCCCACTAGTAGTAACCGCCCGCGATCAGGGCCAGGGCGACGAGCGCCCCGCAGGCCGTGAGCACCCCGCGCCCCGCCTTTGTCCCCCACGTCAGCCGCGCCACTCCTGCACCTCTCCCATGATCTCCGTGTCCCGGCAGTGCGTGCGCTTCGGCCAGCCGTGGGGCGCCGCGAGGTAGCGGTCGAGCAGGGCGCGCGCCTGCCGCGAGAGCCGCCGCCGCTCGTTCGGTTCGAGCACGCCGTCGTCGTCTGTGCCGTCGCCCGTGCCGTCGTCCGGGCCGAGTTCGGGGGTGACCGTGACGCGGTGGTACGTCGGTCCCGCGTCGCACTCCGACCGGGCCCACAGGGCGAGCAGCGGATCGTCGCCGGACCGCGAGATCCTGACGGGCTTCCCGGCGTCGAGCCGACCGTCGGAGCCGGAGCCGGAGCCGGAGCCGGAGTCAGGGCCGGGGTCGGGTTCGGGGACGTGATCGCTGCCCCGATGGCTGTCGTACGCGCCGCCCGCGAGCACCCCCGACCAGCTCTCCGCGCCCGCCGCCTTGATCGCCGGCTCGTCGGCCGACCCGGCGGAGTCGTCCCACCGGGCGCCGCACGCACCGGCGCGCCTGCTGAACACCGACGCGCCGCGGTCGGGCTTCCAGTCGCCGGGCGCGAACCGCAGCGCCTCGGCAGAGAGCCAGTCGCACAGCTTCGACGCCTCGGCGGGGGCGCCGCCGCCGGACGCGGCCTTCAAGGGCTCGCTGCCGCAGCCCTGCTTCTTCGCCACCCAGTCGGCGACCCGCACCGCCGTGCGGGACGCGAGGAGGCGGTCCTCCTTGGGGACGTCGTACTCGTCGGCCGTCGACGGCAGGTCCACCGTGACGAGCAGGTCCCGGGTGGGGCGGACCCGGCCGGTCAGGCCCTTGGGGCAGTCGGCGAGCAGGGAGGCCGTCACCGTGCTCCCCTCCAGCCGGTCGCCGTCGACCGTGACGGCACCGAGCGCGCTGTCCGGCAGCGGCACTCCGAAGCCGACGTCCAGCGCGGGCGGGGAGGTGCGGGTGAGCACGGCCTCGGCCCGCACCCGCGCCTGCGCGTCGGGCTCCCAGGCGTCACCGCCGCCGCCCCACGACAGCGTGCAGTCGAGCAGCGCGCGGCTCTCCTGGCGGGGCCGCAGCATCGTGCCGAACTCGGCGAGTACGCCCGGCTCGTCGTCCGGCACGAAGGCGCCGAGCGCGTCGGGGAGCAGGCCCGCGCAGGCCCGCGCCAGCTGCCTCTGGTTGGCCGCGAGCCGTTCCTCGCGCTCCTCGGACCTCGATACGACGACCCAGGTCACGGACGAGACGGTCACCGCCAGGGTCACCAGACAGGCCACGAGCCATATGTGCCGTCGCGCGACGAGTACCGCGCCCACCCGGGGCATGACGCCCCCCTTCCCCCGCGAACCGCAAGACCCGACCCGACTCGACCCGCGTCAAGATCAGAGGGGACGGTATCAACCCCGGTCGGCGCGTCGGCGCGCGGACCCTTGTCCGCCGTGGAGGCATCTGCTTGACTCCGCCCGCCTGGACGCCACGTACGCCGCCGGTGGAGGCCGCCATGGAGATCACCCGCAGACGCCTGCTGTCCGCCCTGTCGGCCGCCGGACTTCTGGCGGCGATCCCGGCGGGCCGCGTGGACGCCGCCGCGGCGGCCGAGGGCCGTGCCCGGCTGCTCGCCAACACCGTGGCGGTCTTCGCCGGAACCGCCGCCTCCAACGCCCGCCCCGAGACGGCCGCGAAGCTCGCCGCCATCGAGCGGACCGCGCGGGCGAACCTGAAGGCCATGGACGAGGCGGGCGAGGGCGAGCTCTTCGCCGGCCTGCCGCTCGGCACCGACGACGCGAACCTGAACACCACCTACCGCCGCCTGTACGAGACCGCCCTCGCCACCCGCGCCCCCGGCTCCGGGACGCACGGCGACACCGCCGTCGAGCGCCGGGTGATCGACGGCCTGGTGTGGCTGCACGAGCGCTACTACGGCGACCAGGCCAAGGGCTACTACGGCAACTGGTTCCACTGGGAGATCGGCATCTCCCAGAGCGTCAGCAAGACCCTGGCGCTGCTCGCGGACGAGGTGGCCTCCTACCGCCCGGAGCTGGTCCGCACCTACGTCACCTCCATGGACGCCTATCTGCGCAACGGCACCGACGGCGACGTGAACCTCGACTCCCGCTTCCACACCGGCGCCAACCTCGCCGACATCACCACGAACCGCGTCCTCCAAGGCGCCCTGCTCGGCGAGGGCGGCGAGGCCCGCATCCGCAAGGCGCTCACCGACCAGCTGACGGTCTTCCTCACCATCGACCCCTACCGGCTGCGGCACGGTGTGACGGACGGCCACTACGCGGACGGCTCGTTCATCCAGCACGCCTCCGTCGCGTACACGGGTTCGTACGGCAAAGGCCTGCTCACCCGCGTCGTGCAGACCCTCAAGATCCTGGACGGCACGGGCTTCGCGCACGGCGGGGAGCTGGTGCCGACCGTGTACGGCTGGGTGAAGGACGGTTTCGCCCCGCTGATCTTCGAGGGCTGGATGATGGAGGTCGTCAAGGGCCGGGCGGTGGCGCGCCCGGACTCCGGGTACGCCGACGTGGCGGTGGTCGTGGAGGCCGCCGTCGACCTCTCCTCGCTCGCGGCCGCCGCCGAGGCCACCGCCCTCAAGAGCTACGTCAAGCACATCAGGGCCACCTCGCGCACCGCCCTCGACCCGGCCCGCTTCGTCTCCCCGGTCAGCGTCGCGCGCTACGCCGACATCGTCGGCGACGCGTCCGTGCCACCCGCCGACCTCAACCCCGCCGAGCGCAGCGTCGCCTTCAACGCCATGGACAAGACCGTGCACCGCAGGCCCGGTTACGCCTTCGCCCTCGCGCGAAGCTCCGACCGGATCAGCAAGTACGAGTACATGAACGGCGAGAACCTCATGCCGTGGTTCCAGGGCGACGGCGCGTACTACCTCTACCTCTCCGGCCAGGACCAGACGGGGGCATACGGCGTCGACTACTACACGACGGTCTCGCCCTACGGTCTCGCGGGCGTCACGGCCCCGGTCGAACAGCGGCGCTCCGTACCGGAGTTGTACGGCAAGGCGTACTACGACAACCCAGGCCACCCCCTGCACTTCACCTCGTCGTCCGAGTCGCAGAACAAGTACGTCTACTTCCCGCGCGGCACCAACAGCCACTCCGGGGGCGCGGTCCTCGGGGCGTACGGCGCCGCGGCGATGGTGCAGTCCAGCGACGCGGCCCACCGCGACCGGGCCCTGCTCCCCGACGACTTCGTGGTGTACCGGAACGCGACGGCCACCAAGTCGTGGTTCCTTCTCGACGACGAGATCGTGGTGCTCGCCGCCGGGGTCGGCGACGCGGCGGGGCGAGCCGTGACCACGACCGTCGACGCCCGCACAGCGGCCCCCGACGACCGGATCTCGCTCACGGGCATGCGCCGCGACGGCCGGTCCTGGACCGGCCCCGGCGTCGCCGACCTGCGCTGGCTGCTCTATGCCAACACCACGCAGGACACCGCGGTCGGCTACCTCTTCCTCGACACGCCACCGGTCCGGGTCGCCCTCGACCGGGTCACCCGCAGCCGCCCGGTGGTGCGCACCGCCAACTCCGATACGCCGGTGACGCGTTCGGTCCTCGGCGTGAGCGTCGACCAAGCTGCCGGAGCCCGACCGGCGCGCCTGGCCTACGCGTTGGTGCCGAACGCCACCGAGGAGCGGCTGCGTGCCCACCGCCACGGCCCGCTCAAGGTGCTCGGCAACTCCCCGCGCCACCAAGCGATTTCACACGACGGCCTCGGTCTGACGGCCGCCAACACCTTCACGCGGGGACAGCACGAGATCGCCGGACTGCGCGTCGAGGGCCCCGCCTCGGTCATCGTGCGCCGCCAGGGACGCCACGGCGAGGACAATGGCGGGGCCCATAGCGTGCTCCGCGGCGGGGCGACGACCGCCGTGGCCGTGTCCGACCCGACCATGGGCCGGGACCGGATCACGGTCCTGCTCCGCGGCCGCCGCCTCCAGAAGGTCACGGCGGACCCCGGCGTACGGGTGAGCCGGGCGCCCGGCGGCGCGCGCATCGACGTGGACACGCATCACGCGTACGGCAGGAGCTTCACCGTCACGCTACGAGGGTGACCCGGCGCTGATGGCCTGTACCGGGCACGCCCGCACGGCCTCGCGCACCATCGGGTCGCCACCGCCGTCCTCCTGGCCCGGCAGTATCTGGCTGAAGCCGTCGTCGTCCTGGGTGAAGACGCCCGGCGCGGTCAGCGCGCACATGCCCGCTCCCACGCAGCGGTCCGTGTCGACGCGGATCACATCGCTTCCCTTCGTCATCGTCAACTCCTACCAGGTGACGGGGAGTTCGAGCATGCCCTGAATGGTGTCGCCGGGCTTGAAGGGGATCTCCTCGGCGGGCACGGCCAGGCGCAGACGCGGCAGCCGCTCGAAGAGGGACCGCAGGGCGATCTCCAGCTCCGCGCGGGCGAGGTTCTGCCCCAGGCACTGGTGGATGCCGAACCCGAAGGCGAGGTGGTGGCGGGTCGTGCGGTGCCAGTTCAGCTCCTCGGGGTCCTCGTAGGCCGCCTCGTCGCGGTTGATGAGCGAGGTGGAGAAGACGACGCCCTCGCCGGCGCGCAGCGTGCTGCCCGCGACCTCGATGTCCTCCTTCACCAGGCGCAGCATGCCGTCCGCGATGGACAGATAGCGCAGCAACTCCTCGACCACGGCGGGCATCAGCGACGGGTCGGTACCGCCGGGCCCCGGCCGCAGTTCGGCGAGCCGCTCGGGGTGCTGGAGCAGGGTGAACGTACCGAGGGAGATCATGTTCGCCGTGGTCTCGTGCCCCGCGACGAGCAGGATCGTGGCCAGGTCGGCCAGCTCCTCGCGGTCCACCGCGCCCGCCGCGAGCTGCTGGTGGATCAGCTCGTCGAGGAGCCCGTCGCCCGGCTCCTCGCGTTTGCGGTCGATCAACGCGTGGAAATACGCGTCCAGTTCGCCCCGCGCCGCCTGGGAGACCCGCGCGTCGGCGCCGCGCAGCAGGCGCCGCGACTGCTCCTCGAAGAAGTCGTGGTCGGCGTAGGGCACGCCGAGGAGCGCGCAGATCACGATGGACGGCACGGGCAGCGCGAACGCGCTGACGAGTTCGGCGGGCGGCCCCTGCGCCTCCATGGCGTCCAGGAGCCGGTCCACGGTCTCCTGGATGCGCGGGCGCAGCGCCGCGACGCGCTTGACCGAGAAGCTGGGGATCAGCATCCGGCGCTGGGTGTTGTGCCGGGGGTCGTCGACGCCGAGCAGGGCGACGCTGCGGTTGCGGACACCGGCGAAGCGTTCGGCCGGCGCGGGGAAGTCCTCGTTCTCGCGGTCCGAGGAGAGCCGGGGGTCGGCGAGGAGTTCGCGGGCCACCGCGTGCCCGGTGACCGCCCACACGACGCGTCCGTCGAAGAGGGTGACACGGGAGAGCGGCCGGGCGTCGCGCAGGGGCGCGTAGGCGGTGGGTGGGTGGTAGGGGCAGGTGCGGTCCCGGGGGAAGGCGATGGGTTCGGTGCGTGCGCTCTGCTCCATCGGCTCGGCCGGCTTGGTCATGGGTGTACCTCGCAAACGCAGGTGTTCCGGTTGCCGCTCCCATTCGATGCCTGGGGCATCTATCTCGTACACGGCAAGACCGGCCAGATCGGTGACGCGCCGGATCTGACCGGAAGTGCTCCGTGCGCTCAACCGCCCTGCGTCCGAGGGGGAGTGGGCCCCGTCCGAGGGGGCGCGCGGGGGGCGTGCGAGGATCCGGGCAGACTGTGCGCGGCCACTGCGGAGGATGAGAAGAATGTTCGCGATTTCCCTGGGCGACGGAGCCGAACTGCGTCCGCTGGAGCCCTGGCAGGCCGAGGAGTTCCTGGCCCACATGGACCGCGGCCGCGACTTCATCGGCCAGTACGTCGGCCTGCCCGACATCACCGCCGACCTGACGGCCGCGCGCCGCTGGCTTCAGCTCTACGCCGACAAGGCCGCCGCCGACACGGGCCGCCTGTACGGCATCTGGCTCGACGGACGCCTGGTCGGAGGCGTCCTCTTCCGGGTCTTCGACGCGGCGGGCGGCACCTGCGAGGCGGGCTGCTGGCTGGAACCGGCAGCCGCCGGCCGCGGCCTGGTCACCCGTGCCGTGCGCACCATCATCGACTGGGCGTTCGAGGTCCGGGGCATGCACCGGGTGGAGTGGCTCGTGGCCTCCGGGAACCGCCCGAGCATCAATGTGGCCAAGCGCCTCGGCATGACCCTCGAAGGAGTCCAGCGGCAGAACGACCTCTACCGGGGCGTGCGGCAGGACACGGAGATCTGGGCGGTACTGGCACCGGAGTGGCGTGCGGCGGCCGAGGGGCACGGCAGCCGATAAATGGATGGCGTCCCGGCCGAGCCGGGATCTAAGCTGCGTCTCGTCCCTAGGCGGCCGTTCTCCGGCCGCCGGTATCAGTCGAGCAGGACCTGCGAGACCAGGAGGAGTGACCGATGGCTGTCGTCGCGACGGGCGTTGCCCGCATCCGGAAGTTCATCAAGTCTACCTCCGTGGCCTCCGGCTGACCGAGCGTCAGACACCTCCGCGCGCCGTCGTGCGCGTGCGCCGGGGCCACCCTGTGAAGGGTCACCCCTTGTCTTCCTCTTCTCTCCCGTTCTCCTCTCTTCCGCTCACCTCCCGGACGGGCGCATCCCTCACGGGTACGTCCTCCCTCACGGGTACGTCCTCGTCCGCGCCGCACCCCCTCGCCCCCTACGGCTGGGACGCGCGGTGGGAGGCCGAGTTCGCGCCGTTCGCGGCGCGGGGGCTGCTGCCCGGCCGGGTCGTCCGCGTCGACCGCGGGCAGTGCGACATCGTCACCGCAGGGGGAACCGTGCGGGCCGACACCGAGTTCGTCACCCCGCGCGACCCGCTGAAGGTCGTGTGCACCGGCGACTGGGCCGCCGTCGACCCGGACGGCGGCGACCCCCGCTACGTACGCGCGTATCTGCCGCGGCGCACGTCCTTCGTGCGCTCCACCTCGTCCAAGAGGTCCGAGGGGCAGATCCTCGCCGCCAACGTCGACTACTCGATCATCGCCGTCTCGCTCGCCGTCGAACTCGACCTCGGGCGGATCGAGCGGTTCCTCGCGCTCGGCTGGGAGTCGGGCGGCCAGCCGGTCATCGTCCTGACCAAGGCCGACCTCGTCCCCGACCGGGCCACGCTCGCGCATCTCGTCGAGGACGTGGAGACCTCGGCGCCCGGCGTCCAGGTGCTGCCGGTCAGCGCCACGGACGGCGACGGCGTCGACGTCCTCGCCGCGGTCGTCTCCGGCGGTACGTCGGTGCTGCTCGGCCAGTCCGGCGCGGGCAAGTCCACCCTGGCGAACGCGCTCGCCGGCGCCGACGTCATGGAGGTCCAGGCGATCCGTGACGTCGACGGCAAGGGCCGTCACACCACGACGACCCGCAACCTCCTGCTGCTGCCCGCGGGCGGTGTCCTCATCGACACGCCGGGGCTGCGCGGCGTCGGCCTGTGGGACGCCGGGAACGGCGTCGGGCAGGTCTTCTCCGAGATCGAGGAACTGGCGCGTGACTGCCGGTTCCACGACTGCGCCCACGTGGCGGAGCCGGGCTGCGCGGTGCTCGACGCCGTCGCGGACGGCGCGCTTCCCGAACGCCGTCTCGACAGCTACCGCAAGCTGATCCGCGAGAACCAGCGCATCGTCGCCAAGACGGACGCGCGGGCCCGAGCGGAGATGCGCCGGCAGTGGCGCCTACGTGGAGCGGAGGGCCGCGCGGCCCTGGAACTCAAGAGGGGCCGCATCCGCTGACGGCCAGCGGGACTCGCGCCCCGCAGGCGAGCGCCCCGCAGGTTCGAGCCCCGTAGGGGCGCGGGGAACTGCGCGACCAGCCACAACGGACCCGCAGTTCCCCGAAGGACCCACCCCTCCCGCCCCCCCTCGAGCACGGGGTCCGATAACCGCCAGCCCCCTCAGCCGAAGGCCCCGCACAATGGACGGCGTGATCGATGAGGAAACCCGGTACGAGGCCGTCCGCAGCCGGGACGCCCGCTTCGACGGCGAGTTCTTCTTCGCCGTCGAGACCACCGGCATCTACTGCCGCCCCAGCTGCCCCGCCGTCACGCCCAAACGGCAGAACGTCCGCTACTACACCACGGCCGCCGCCGCCCAGACCTCCGGCTACCGCGCCTGCCGACGCTGCCGGCCGGACGCCGTCCCCGGCTCCGCCGAGTGGAACGTCCGCGCCGATGTCGTCGGCCGCGCCATGCGCATGATCGGCGACGGTGTCGTCGACCGCGAGGGCGTCCCCGGCCTCGCCGTACGCCTCGGCTACAGCGCCCGCCAGGTGCAGCGCCAGCTCACCGCCGAACTGGGCGCGGGCCCGGTCGCGCTGGCCAGGGCCCAGCGGGCGCACACCGCGCGCGTGCTGCTGCAGACCACGGACCTGCCGATCACGGAGATCGCGTTCGCCGCCGGATTCGCCAGCGTCCGCCAGTTCAACGACACCATCAAGGCCGTGTACGCGCTCACGCCCACCGCGCTGCGCGCCGCCGCCCCCAAGCGCGGCGCCGCACGGGCCACGCCCGCGGCGGGCATCCCGCTGCGCCTCGCCCACCGGGGGCCCTACCAGGCCGCGGCCGTCTTCGACCTGCTCGCGGCGGAGGCGGTGCCCGGCGTCGAGGAGGTCACCGGCGAGCGCGCCGCCCGCACCTACCGCCGTACGCTCCGACTGCCCTACGGGACGGGGATCGTGGCGGTCCAGGAGCCCGGCGCCGGAAGCGGGGACGGCGAAGGGGGCGGCTCCGGCTCGGCGGCCGTGCACCGCGGCGGCTGGCTCGACGCCCGGCTGCACCTCACCGACCTGCGCGACCTCACCACGGCCGTGCAGCGCCTGCGCCGCCTCTTCGACCTGGACGCCGATCCCTACGCCGTGGACGACCGGCTCGGCGCCGACCCCCGGCTCGGCCCGCTCGTCGCCGCCCGGCCCGGACTGCGCTCGCCCGGCGCCGCCGACCCCGAGGAGTTCGCGGTACGGGCGCTCGTGGGGCGGGCCGGTGCCGGACGGCTGGTGGAGCGGTACGGCAAGGCGCTCGACGCGGCCTGCGGACGGCTCACCCACCTCTTCCCGGCCCCCGCCGAACTGGCCGCCGAACCCGGCCCGCTCGGCGCGCTGGCCACGGCGCTCGCCGACGGCGCCCTGCGCCTCGACGCGGGGGCGGACCGGGACGACGCCGAGGCCGCGCTGCTCGCCCTGCCCGGCCTGGACGCCCGGACGGCCGCGCTGATCAGGATGCGGGCGCTCGGCGACCCCGACGTGGCCCCGCCCGGCGAACCGGATCCGGTCCCCGACGCCTGGCGGCCATGGCGCTCGTACGCCTTGCGCCACCTCTGGACGGACCGGAGCCTCACCACGGACCGGGGCCTCACCACGGACCGGGGCCTCACCGCACGTCGAGCCCCCAGCTGTGGATCCGCCGCGGCCGGATCCGGATCAGCTCCGCGCTGAAACCGGGGCCCAACTCATGCGGGCCGATGAGCAGTTCGGCCACGCCCCGGACCTCGATGCCCCGCACCTTCCACGGCTCCAGGCTCACGACGTCGTCGACGACGAGGGACACCTTCGAGTTCGCCTGGAGGTTGCGCCACTTCTTCGTCGTACCCAGAGCATGGCCGCCGACCAGGATCGTGCCGTCGTCCTGCGGGAAGAAACCGACGGGGTTCGCCTGCGGCTGCCCCTTCGGGTCGACCGTGGCCAACCGGCCCAGCCGCTGGGACTTGAGGTACGCGCGTTCGGCCGCACTGAATTCGCTCATGCGGCGAGCCTCGCACGGGCACCCGGCCGACAACACGGGGCGCCCGCACCGGTCTACCCCCAGAACACCGCCCCCAGCCACGCCCCCAGGATCAACAGGCAGGCGAACAGCTCGGTCAGCACGCTCGTCCCGCCGTTGCGCATGGCCGTCCGTGTCGCCGCCACTGCCTCGCCATGGCCGCCGAGCCGCAGCCGCTCCGCGGTGTAGATCCCGCCGACGAAGCCGGGAATCGCGCCGAGCACCGGCACCACGCAGAACCCCAGCAGCGCCCCGGCCCCGGCGAAAGCGGCCATCCGGCGCGTGGCGCCGCTCTGCCGCAGCCGGCGCGGAGGCAGCTGCCAGCGCACGGCCTGCGCCGCGAGCAGGACGACGGACGCGCCGACGAGCAGGCCCCACGCGAGCCCCCGCTGGTCCTGGAGCGCCCACCACAGGACCGCGGCCCACACCAGCCACGGCCCCGGCACTCCGGGCACAAGCACTCCGCACAGGCCGAGCAGCATCACCACCGCGACCAGCAGGAGTTCCCACGCTCCCATCTGCCCAGCGTGCCGCAGTCCCGGTGAAACCGCAGGTCAGATTAGCCCTGCGGCGCGCGGCTCCGGCGCGCCACCCAGTCGCGTTCGTACGCGTGCCAGCCCAGCTGGAGCCGGGTCGTCACGCCCGTCAGCTCCATCAGCCGCTTCACCCGGCGCTGCACCGTCCGCAGCCCCAGATCGAGCTGCTTGGCGACGCTCGCGTCCGTCAGCCCCGCCAGGAGCAGGGAGAGGATCTCCAGGTCCGTGCCGTCCGGGCCCTCGGGGGCCTCCTCGCCGACCGTGCCGCCGTCCGCGCCCAGGCGCAGCGGCAGCGCTTCACGCCAGACCGCCTCGAAGAGGCCCGTCAGCGAGGCGAGCAGCCCACTGGCGTGCACCACGAGCGCGGTGGGCTCCGCGGTCCGCGAGGTGAGCGGCACCATCGCGAGCGAGCCGTCGGCGATCACCAGCTTCGTCGGAACGCGGTCCACGACCCGTACCTGCTCGCCACGGCCGATCGCCGTCGACAGTCCGCCGAGCCCCGTGGGCAGTTCGAGCACCGCGCGCTCCACCACCGAGCGGCAACGGACACCCCGGTCGGCGGCCCGCTCCTGCGCGCCGTTCTCCACGCCGGTGAGCCCGGCTGGGCCGCCGGTCACCAGCGCGCAGACCTCGTCGCGCGCCCCGAGACGCAACTGGAGGAACCGCTGCGAGACGGCCGCCGCGCCGGTGACCACCTCGACCAGGTCGTGGACGGTGGGCTCGGCGGCCTGCGCGCGGTACTCCTCGGCGAGCGCGGTCGCCGCCAGCTCCGCCTTCTCCAGCTCGTGCCGCCGCTGGGTGAGCAGGGCGCCGAGCGCGACACCGGGCGGCGCGGCCACCCAGCGGCCCGCCCTGCCGGAGGCCTGCGCGGCCAGGCCGTGCCGCTCCAGTCGGCGCAGCGCCCGCTCGGTCTCCGGCTCACCGAGGGCGAGTCTGCGGGCTAGCTCGGACACGTCGGCGGCGCCCACGCACACCAGCGCCCGGTACGCCGACTCGTGTGTCTCGTCCAGACCTATCGCTGCCAGCATCCGGCGACGTCCCTCCCCAGTGCTCCGTCCCGGCGGCGCCGCGGCGGAAAACAGCCACGGCGTGAATCCGCCCCAGGACATCATCCCCGCCCCTCGCCGCCCCCGCCCCTCACTGTGCTGCCCGAAGGAGATGCGGCCCGAAGGAGACGGCAGGCGGATTGAACTCCGCGCCCCTGGGCACGCGGGCTACGGGCCGGGCGCACTTTGTGCGCCGGTCGCTCAGACACCGCCGGGCGGTCCCCCTGTGGGGGGTGGGCCCGCCCGGCGGTCCCTCTCGTCGCGCCTGCTTCGGCCCCTCGGCCCGACCTCTCGTCCCGGCCCCCTTGTCGCCAAGATGGCCGGAATTTCCGGAAGCACCGTTTTCGTACGCCCTTCGCGGTGGAAAATAGGGGCATGAGCCAGCAGGGGGAGAGGCGCACCGGCCGCGACGACGACTGGTGGGGGCAGCTGTACGACGAAGCCGCACAGGACACGGGCCCCACGCCCGCACCGGACACCCTCGACGACAGGTTCGCCTCGGCGGCGGACGCGGTGAAGGAAGGGGAGCCCGGGGCGGCCGGCGCGGTTCCGGACGACCTGGGCCTGGACTTGGACCCGGGCCTGGACCTGGACCCGCCCCGGTCCGAGCCCCCCGCCCCCCTCGCCCCGGAGGAGCCGCGCCCCCGGCCGGCCGGACCCGAGGCCCTGATCCCGCCGCAGACCTCGCAGCTCCCGCAGACCCCGCAGACCCCAAAGACCCCGCAGCCCCCGCGCCCGCCGAAGGTCCCCCCGAGCCCTGCCGCCCCGCCCCGCCCCAGCGGCACCCCCTCCCCATGGGAGCCGCCCACCGGGCCCAGGGGACCGGTGACCTTCGGCGCGGGCTCGGGAGCGGTGGCCGGGCCGCCCTCGCCCCACCCTCCGGCACCCGCGCCCCACGCCCCCGTACCGGCATCACGCCGGGAGCCCGACTCGGCGCCGCCGCCCGCCACCCCCGCCACCCCCGCCTACGTGGGTGACGGACCCCCCACCTACGAGGCCGAGCCGACCGCCCTGCCCGCGGCCGACCCCGACGATCTCGGCGACCTCGTCGCGGACACCGTGCTCGACGGCGCCCGGTACGGTGCGTGCACCCTGCGCGCGGCCTCCGTGCGCGGCGACTCCGCCCGCTACCGCGGCGAGCCCCGCCGCGACGCCCTGCTGACCGCCCGCTTCGGCACCGGCGAGGACGCCCTGGTCCTTGTCGCCATGGCCACCGGCGCCCGCGCCACCCCAGGAGCGCACCGCGCCGCCGCCGAGGCCTGCGCGTGGATCGGCCGGGCCGTGGGCCGCAGCCACCAGCGGCTCGCCGAGGACATCAGAGCCGCCCGCCGCGGCGACCTGAAGTCGGGCCTGCACCGCCTCACCGACCGCAGCCTCGGCAAGCTCCGCGCGCACGCCGTCGACCTCGGCCTCCAGCCGGACGAGTACGCCGCCTCCCTGCGCTGCCTCCTGCTGCCCGCCGACCCGCAGTGCCGTACGCGCGTCTTCTTCGGCGTCGGCGCGGGCGGCCTCTTCCGGCTGCGCGAGGGGGAGTGGCAGGACATCGAGCCGCGTGTGACGGACGCCACCGGCGAGGCCGTGGTCGGGTTCGGCTCGCCGCCGACAAGGCCCCCGGACGGCGACCGCCTCACCATGGACCTGAACATCGCCACGCCGCCGAGCCCCTACGAACCGGCACCCGAGCCGCCCTCCGACCCGTTCCGCTTCCGCGCCTCGGTCGCCCGCCCGGGTGACACGCTCCTGCTGTGCAGCGCCGGGCTCGCGGAACCGCTGCGCGGCGAGCCCGAACTGGCCGAACACCTCACGCTCAGGTGGCGCGAGAGCGGCCCGCCGGGGCTCGCCGCCTTCCTGGCCGACATCCAGGTCAGGGTCAAGGGGTACGCCGACGACCGCACGGCCGCCGCGGTCTGGGAGGCATGACCGCCGCACCTGTGAATTCATGGACCAAAGGGTTCCAAGTGGTTACAAGGGACCCAAGGGGTTACAAGGGGCCCAAGGGCTCCATGAGGCCCAAAGGTTCCAAGGGTGAAGAGGTGCGTACCGCATGGCCAAGCAGAACGTCGCCGAGCAGTTCGTCGACATCCTCGTCCGGGCGGGGGTCCAGCGCCTGTACGGGGTCGTCGGCGACAGTCTCAACCCGGTCGTGGACGCCATCCGCCGCACGAAGGAGATCGACTGGGTCCAGGTGCGGCACGAGGAGACCGCGGCCTTCGCGGCCGGCGCCGAGGCCCAGATCACCGGCAGGCTCGCCGCCTGCGCGGGCTCCTGCGGCCCGGGCAACCTCCACCTCATTAACGGCCTGTACGACGCCCACCGCTCCATGGCCCCGGTGCTCGCCCTCGCCTCGCAGATCCCCTCCAGCGAGATCGGCCTCGGCTTCTTCCAGGAGACGCACCCCGACCGGCTCTTCCAGGAGTGCAGTCACTACAGCGAGCTGATCTCCAGCCCCAAGCAGATGCCCCGGCTGCTCCAGACCGCCATCCAGCACGCCGTCGGCCAGTCCGGCGTCAGCGTCGTGTCGCTGCCCGGCGACATCGCCTCCGAGCCCGCCCCGGACAAGGCCGCCGAGACCGCCCTCGTGACCTCGCGGCCCACCGTGCGCCCGGGCGACGAGGAGATCGACAAGCTCGCGAAGATGATCGACAAGGCGGGCAAGGTCACGCTGTTCTGCGGCAGCGGCACGGCGGGTGCCCACGCCGAGGTGATGGAGTTCGCCGAGAAGATCAAGGCCCCGGTGGGCCACGCGCTGCGGGGCAAGGAGTGGATCCAGTACGACAATCCGTTCGACGTCGGCATGAGCGGCCTGCTCGGCTACGGCGCCGCGTACGAGGCCACCCACGAGTGCGACCTGCTGATCCTGCTCGGCACCGACTTCCCGTACAACGCCTTCCTCCCCGACGACGTGCAGATCGCCCAGGTGGACGTGCGCCCCGAGAACCTCGGCCGCCGCTCGAAGCTGGACCTCGCGGTCTGGGGCGACGTACGCGAGACGCTGCGCTGCCTGACCCCGCGCGTCGCGCCGAAGAAGAACCGCAAGTTCCTCGACAAGATGCTCAAGAAGCACGCGGACGCCCTCGAAGGCGTCATCAAGGCGTACACCCGCAAGGTCGACAAGCACGTCCCGATCCACCCGGAGTACGTCGCCTCGGTCCTGGACGAAGTCGCCGCCGACGACGCGGTGTTCACCGTCGACACCGGCATGTGCAACGTCTGGGCGGCCCGCTATCTCACCCCCAACGGCAGGCGCCGCATCATCGGCTCCTTCAGCCACGGCTCGATGGCTAACGCCCTGCCGCAGGCGATCGGCGCCCAGTTCGTCGACCGCAAGCGCCAGGTCGTCTCGATGTCGGGCGACGGCGGCTTCTCGATGCTGATGGGCGACTTCCTCACCCTGGTCCAGCACGACCTGCCGGTGAAGGTAGTCCTCTTCAACAACTCCTCCCTGGGAATGGTGGAGTTGGAGATGATGGTGGCCGGGCTGCCGTCGTACGGCACGGCGAACCACAACCCCGACTTCGCCGCCGTGGCCCGCGCCGCCGGGGCCTACGGCGTCCGCGTCGAGAAGCCCAAGCAGCTCGCGGGCGCCCTGAAGGAGGCCTTCGCGCACAAGGGCCCGGCCCTGGTCGACATCGTCACCGACCCGAACGCCCTCTCCATGCCGCCGAAGATCAGCTCGGACATGGTGACCGGCTTCGCGCTCTCCGCCAGCAAGATCGTGCTGGACGGCGGGGTGGGCCGGATGGTGCAGATGGCCCGCTCGAACCTGCGGAACGTGCCGAGGCCCTGACCCTCAGGCGGGCCGCAGCCGCAGCGTGACGATTTGGAACGGCCGCAGCGCGAGCCTCAGCCCGGCCTCGCCGGTGTCGGCCTCGTGCAGCGGCCGCTCCAGCAAGTCCGTCACCTCGGCCCGCGCCACCGGGAACGATGTGCTGAGCACTCCCGAGGCCCGCCCGCCGCGCGATTCGTAGAGCCGTACGACGACATCGCCGCCGCGGTCGTCGGCGAGCTTCACCGACTCCACGGTGATCGCCGGATGGTCGACGCTCACCAGCGGCGCCAGGGCGGGCGCGTCGGCCACCCGCAGCGGCAGATTGAGCGCGAGCCCCTCCGCCACCGCGTCACCCGTGCCCGCGCCGGGCAGCAGGGCGTACGTGAAGCGGTGCGCGCCCTGGTCGGTCTCCGGGTCCGGGCTGTGCGGGGCCCGCAGCAGCGTCAGCCGCACGGTGGTGGCAAGGGTGCCGCCGTGCTCCGCGCGCGTCACGTCATGGCCGTACGTCGCGTCGTTGAGCAGCGCCACGCCGTACCCCTCCTCGGCCACCCGTAGCCAGCGGTGCGCGCAGATCTCGTAACGCGCCGCGTCCCAGCTGGTGTTGGCGTGCGTGGGACGGTGGACGTGGCCGAACTGGATCTCGGCGGCGGACCGTTCGGCGTGCACATCCAGCGGGAAAGCGGCCTTGAGCACCTTCTCCGACTCCCGCCAGTCGACGTCCGTGACGACATCGACGCGCCTGCCGCCCGCCGCGAGCCGGATCTCCTGCGTGATCCGCGAGTCCCCGAAGACGCGCACCACCCGCACCGCGACCCGCAGCGGCCCGTCCTCGACCAGCTCCACGGAGTCGGCGTCCGTGAGGTCGGTGTGCCGCCGCAGGTAGTGCCGGTCGAGATCCCAGGCGTCGTAGTACGTGGGGTGGTCGGGGTGCAGCTGGAGGAGGTTGCCGGGGGCCGCGAGCACCTCACGGCCCGCGGCCAGGTCCTTCACCGAGGTCAGCAGCCCGGCCGCGTCGACGGTCACGCTCAGATGCTCGTTGGTCAGCAGGATCGTGTCGCCGGTCGTGTGCGCGGCCACTCCCGGGCCCGGCGCCACGGCGCTGTCCAGGCTCCGGCTGCCGAGCGCGGGCACATCGACGCGCGCCAGCGTGCCGCCCCCGGTCTCCACCACCTCGCTGCGGGCGTACGGCGAGGCGTTCAGCACCGCGGGCCCACCCGCGCCGAGGGACCGCACGGCGGAGGTGGTCAGCTCGTCCAGCTCGGCGAGGACCCCCTCGTACGTCTCCCGCGCCTCGCGGTGCACCCACGCGATGGACGAGCCCGGCAGGATGTCGTGGAACTGGTGCAGCAGGACCGTCTTCCACAGCCGGTCAAGCGCGTCGTACGGATAGACGTACGCGCGATCGCGCACCGCCGCCGCCGTGCACCACAACTCCGCCTCGCGCAGGGCGTGTTCGCTGCGGCGGTTGCCGCGCTTGGTCGCCGCCTGCGTGGTGTACGTCGCGCGGTGCAGCTCCAGATACAGCTCGCCCGACCAGACCGGGGCCGTGGCGCCGTACTCCTCCTCGGCCGCCGCGAAGAACACCGATGGTTTCTCGATCTCCACGCGCGGCGAACCCTCTAGGGATTTGAGGCGCCGCGCCCGCTCCATCATCTCGCGGGTCGGACCACCCCCGCCGTCACCCCAGCCGAACGGCACCAGGGAGCGGGTCGCCCGGCCCTTGTCGGCGAAGTTCCGCTCCGCGTGGGCGAGTTCGGCGCCGTGGAACTGCGAGTTGTAGGTGTCCACGGGCGGGAAGTGGGTGAAGACCCGGGTGCCGTCGATGCCCTCCCACCAGAAGGTGTGGTGCGGCATCTTGTTGGACTGGTTCCAGCTCAGCTTCTGGGTGAGGAACCACCGGACACCCGCGAGCCTCGCCAACTGCGGGAAGGCGGCGGTGTACCCGAAGGAGTCCGGCAGCCAGATCTCCTCGGTCTCCACGCCCAGCTCCTCGCGGAAGAACCGCCGGCCGTGCGTGATCTGCCGCGCGAGCGCCTCGCCGCCCGGCATGTTGGCGTCCGACTCCACCCACATCGAGCCGACCGGCGCCCAGGTCCCGTCCGCCACCGCCTTCTTGACGCGCTTCCAGATGTGCGGCTGGTGCTCCTTCACCCACGCGTACTGCTGGGCCTGCGAACAGGCGAAGACCAGCTCCGGATACTCCTGCGCAAGCGCCGTCACATTGGCAAAGGTCCGCGACGCCTTGCGCACCGTCTCGCGCAGGGGCCACAGCCATGCCGAGTCGATATGCGCGTGACCGGCTGCCGATACGCGGTGCGCGCTGGCGTGCGCGGGCTTGGCGAGGACCTCGGCGAGGGCCGCGCGCCCGGCGGCCGCCGTGCCCGGCACGTCGTGCAGATCGAGCGCGTCGAGCATGTCCTCAAGGGCCCGGAGGATTTCGTGCCGACGCGGACGGTCGGGGTCCACTTCGGCCATCAGCTCGGAGAGGACCTCGATGTCCAGGGTCAACCGCCATACGTCCTCGTCGAGTACGGCGAGATCGGCAGACGCGAATCGGTAGATCGGGCGAGAGCCTGCGGTCAGTACGTCGCCCAGGGGTGTCGGCACGAAGTCGTGCAGAACAGCGGGATTGGCCGCCGCCTCCAGGAGTAGGTGCACGGGCTCGCCGCCCCGCGCGGGAGAGGCCACCGGGATATGCCGGTTGCGCGGGTGAACTCCCTTCAGCGGCACACCCGACGCGTCGTACACCAGACCCTCCGCCTGGAACCCCGGCGCGTCACCCGTGAACCCGGGGTCGACGACCACCTCGACCCGGCGCCCCCGCCACTGTTCGGGGACCCGCCCCTGAAGGCGGAACCAGCTGGTCGACCAGGGACTTCCCCATTCCGTGCCGGTCTCGAAGGGCGCGTACGACGCCTCTAGAGCGGCCGATACGGGCACCGGCTCGCCCGGCGCGTGCCAGACGGAGAGGGCGAGCGGCGTCCTGTCCGGGTACTGGGCGGGGCGGATGAACTGGCGCAACGCCCGCTCCAGGCGGGCTTCCACCAGCAGTCTGTCGTCATGCACCGGGGCTCCTCGAAAGGCTCGGGGGCGGGGTCCACCGCTTCATTTCCCCTCAGTCCTTCGGCACACCCACGCCATTGGTTGATGATTCGACAGGAGTGCCGTGATGGGGCCGGGGCATGCATTCCGTGAGGTTGTTCGAGCAAGGAGGCAAAGTCATCGCTTTGTGGGCGGGGGTCATGACGAGGCAGTCACGTGGGGGCGGCCCCGGGGGAATCGGGGCCTCTTCGCCGAACGTAAGGGACGAGACAGCCGAGGAGGCGCAGGCCGGACCGGGCCGCGCGCAGCTCAGGCGGCGCCTTGGGAGGTCGGATCTGTCGGCGGTACCCGAGGTCAGGGCCGCCCTGAGGGAGTTCTTGAGACGCTGGGGGAATCCGGCCCGGGCCGACATAGCCGAGCTGCTCACCAGCGAACTGGTCACCAACGCACTGGTGCACACCGACCACGACGCGATCGTCACCGCGACCCTTGACCCGCGCGGCCTGCGCGTCGAGGTGCGGGACTTCGTGGGCCGCCACCCCGAGCCGCGGGTGCCGGACGCCGACGACGGCACGAACGGCAGGGGCCTGGTCCTCGTGCAGTCCCTCGCGGACGCGTGGGGCGTGCGCGCGCACGGGGTGGGGAAGGCGGTGTGGTTCGAGCTGGACGGCGGCGGCACGGCGTGAAGCCTGCCGCCACCGCCAGGCACCTGGTGTGATCAGCCGAACTGCTGCTCCAGGTCCTTGAGCTTCTGCTCCAGCGAGTCGAGCCGGGGCAGGGTCTGGGTGTCGTCCTCGGCCGTGAGGTCGACGGTGACGGGGGCGGCACTCTCGGAGTCACTCCTGACGGCCTGGAGGGAGGGACGGGCGCGTACCGGCAGCTCTTCCTGCGCTGCTATAGCAGGGTCCGCGCCGACTTGCGCGGACCCGGCGGACGCGGAGACCGCCTGCACGTCGACCTGCCGACCGCCGCGGGCGTAGCCCCGGTGGCCGCGGCTGATCGCCTTGAGCCTGGCGCGGTCCAGCTTCTCCTGGTCGCGCCGTTGCAGCCGGGTGCGCTCCTTCTCACGGCGGTCCTCCCGCACCTCCTCGACGGCCTCGTCCAGCGTCCGTACGCCTTCGAGGAGCATCAGCGACCAGGCGCCGAAGGTCTCCCGGGGCGCGCGCAGCCACCGCACGATACGGATCTGCGGCAGCGGACGCGGCACCAGCCCCTGTTCGCGCAGCGCCGCCCGGCGGGTCTGCTTCAGCGCGCGGTCGAAGAGCACCGCCGCCGAGAGCGACATCCCGGCGAAGAACTGCGGGGCACCGGCGTGGCCGAGCCCCCGGGGCGCGTGCACCCAGTTGAACCAGGCCGCGGCCCCGGCGAACGTCCACACGAGCAGGCGTGAGCCGAGCGCCGCGTCACCGTGGCTGGCTTCGCGCACAGCCAGGACGGAACAGAACATGGCCGCCCCGTCGAGGCCGAACGGCACCAGGTACTCCCAGCCGCCGGTGAGGCTGAGATTCTGCCGGCCGAAGCCGACCAGGCCGTGGAAGGAGAGCGCGGCGGCGACCGCCGCACAGCAGAACAGCAACACATACGACGCGGTGCCGTAGATGGCTTCCTTGCGCCTGCGGCGCTCCTCGCTGCGTTCCCACGAGTCGTCGCCCGCGCCCGCCTTCGCTGCTTTGTCATGGCCTCGCTTGCCGCGCGCGAGCACCGCCACCGCCACCAGCATGCCCAGGAGCAGGACGCCGCCGGGGAGCAGCCAGTCCAGCGATATGTCGGTCAGTCTCATCTGGGGTCCCTTGCATCGCGGTAGGGCGTTTCGGCGCCATAGTGACCCGATCCCGGCGGCCCTCAGGAGGGTTTCGGGACAAGAGAACGCCAAGGGGGTGCGAGGGAGTACGCAGAACGCGTTTTAGCTCGAACTGGCGGTGGAACGGCGGGCGTTCAGTTCGATTAAACAGGCCCGAAGGGGTGGTTCAGCCGGAGGCGGACGCGGTGGCGCTCAGCCGCGCCACGCGTTCCGTGTCGCAGGTGCGCGGGCAGGTGACGCAGGTGTCCTCGGGGCGCAGCGTGTAGAACATGCAGCAGCTCGCCCGGTCGCGGGTCGGCAGCGACTCGCCGTTCGGTCCCGTCAGCTCCCGGAAACCGGCCGTGCCCACGTACGGCTTCGTGGCGCCCGGCAGCAGCCGCTCCAGCTCCGTCATCGCGCGGCGCTCCTCGCCGAGGAGGTGCGCGATGTACCAGAGGCCCTCGACGATCTCGTCGGTCGCCACGCTCCACAAGGCGCGCGAACGGCGCCGCATTCGGGGGCCGAAGCCCTCCAGGAGCGGGCCCAGGTGTTCGGCGACCGCCGCCCGCACCTCCGCGCGCAGCGCCTCCTCGTCGGGGACGACGTGGGCGCCGGGGAGTGCGGCGGCCGGGTCGTCCGGCAGGCAGGCGAAGCCTTCCGTGCGTACGGCCATGCGGCCCAGGCTGCGCTGGAAGGAGACGTTCGCCACCGGCAGGCGCGGGACGCGGCGGTGCAGGAACCACGGGACCGTGATCAGCAGGGTGGCCGGCCAGGCGTACCGGTGCAGGCCGAAGCTGGCGACGACGTCGGGGCGGGCCTGGGTGCCGTAGTCCTTCAGCACCTGCGCGTTGTCCCACGCGAGGAACGCGTCGAGGTCGGCCCCGCCCTCCGCGAGCCGGGCGGCGCTGACCCAGCCGCCGCCGTGGGGGGTCCGCTCATCGGCGCCCAGCTCGGTGACGCGCAGTCCGGGGAACACCTCGGTGAGGCGGGCATAGGAGTCCGCGACGGCGCTGGGGGCGCTCGGGGCGGGCGCGGCCAAGGTGGGAACGGACATGCGGGGGACCACCGAATCGCGATCGATTGCAGGTTAGCCTTACCTTACCCGACGTGATCGAGGTTTCAACCGCGGTCCTGTCCGCCTATGGTGCCTCTCGTACCTTTCACACAGGCGGAGACGGGGCGGGGCGGACGGCGTGGAGCAGACCGGAGCGCGCGGGGCGGGGCCTCTCGCGGGGGCGGCCCGCGTCCGGGTGCCGGAACAAGCGGGGGCCGGGGCCCGTCGGCCCGGCTCGCCCGTGCGCCGTGCCGTACGGCGCAACTCCGTACGCGGACAGATCCTCGACGCGCTGCGGGCCGCGCTGGTGGGCGGCGAGCTGACGCCCGGCGAGGTGTACTCGGCGCCGGTGCTCGGCGAGCGCTTCGGCGTCTCGGCGACGCCCGTGCGCGAGGCGATGCAGCAGCTGGCGATCGAGGGCGCGGTCGAGGTCGTCCCCAACCGCGGCTTCCGGGTCGTCGAGCGGGGGGCGCGGGAGCTGGGGGAGCTGGCGGAGGTGCGGGCGCTGATCGAGGTGCCGGTCATGCTGCGGCTCGCCCGTACGGTGCCGTCCGCGCGGTGGGCCGAGCTGCTGCCGCTGGCGGAGGCGACCGTGACGGCGGCGGCGGGCGGCGACCTCGCGTGCTACGCCGAGGCCGATCGCGCCTTCCACGGGGCGGTGCTCTCGCTCTCCGGCAACCAGGAGCTGGTGCGGGTCGCGGACGAGCTGCACCGGCGGGCGCAGTGGCCTCTCGTGAGCGGCCCCGTCTCGGGGCGCCGCGCGGACCTGGTCGCGGACGCGGCGGAACACATGTCGCTCCTTCAGGCGCTGGTCGCCCAGGACTTGGGGGTGGTGTCGGGGCTGGTGCGCGAACACTTTGCGGGGGCCTGATCTTTGGGTGGTGGGGGTTGCTGGGGATTGGGGGGCTTGGTCTGCCTGTCTGCCTGTCTGCCTGTCTGTCCGCGTGCGGGTTGATGGTGGCGCCCCTGTCCCGCCGCTTCGCGCCGGATGCCTCCCACCCGCCCGTTGCTCGGTGCCGGGCGGGTGCCCTGTTCGTGGTGCGTGTTGTGCTGCGCGTGCGGTCCGGTGGCGGGGTCCCTGTCCCGCCGCTTCGCGCCGGATGTTTCCCACCCACCCGCCCGTTGCTCGGTGCCGAGCGGGTGCCCTGTTCGTGCGGGTGTTTTCCGCCGATCCCACCGTTACCCCGCCTCGCGGAACGTTTCCCACCCACCCGTCGCTCCGCTCCGAGCGGGTGCCGCCGCCCCGCCGTCGCTCCGCTCCGAGCGGGTGCCGCCGCCCCGCCGTTGCTCCGTGCCTCGTGGTTGAGTGCCAGGTAACGGGCGGGTGGGTGGGTGGGACAGGCTGCTCGGCGAGGGCGAAGCCAGCCCCCGAGGCCTGTGCCTCGCGGTTGAGTGCGGGGTAACGGGTGGGTGGGTGGGGAAGCCCCCCCGGGGAGGCGAAGCTTGCTCTGAGACTTAAGTCCGCGCCCCGCGCCCCGCGCCCCCGCGCGTGCGTGGCGGACGCCCCCGGCGAGCGGCAGCGGGGCCAGCTCCCTGGCTGACCGGACTAGGTCGCCGGTGCCGGCGGCGTGAGGTGGGCGGAGAGCCAGGTGGGGACGCCGCCCAGGAGGCGGAAGAGCCGCGCTGCCTCCGCCCGGAGCCGCGCCGCCTCCGGCTCCGGCTCCGCCCCGGCCAACGCGGCAAGCGCCGGCGCCGTCCCCACCAGATAACCCAGCTCCTCCCGGAGCCGGAGCGACTCGGCGAACCCGTGCCGCGCCTCCGCCAACTCCCCGTCCCGCAGGGCGAGTCCGGCAAGGTGGCGCCAGGTGAAGGAGAGGAGGAGAGAGTCCTCGTGCGCCGTCGCCCCGGCGTGCGCCCGCCGGTACGCGGCCTTCGCGGCCTGCGGCGAGTCCGCGAGGTGCTCGGCGATCAGCCCCCGGCGGAAGTCGAGGAGAGGCCGCCCCGCCGCGTTCGGGGCGAGCAGCGCCGCCGCCCTGCCGAGCGCCGTACGCGCCTCGTCGGCCCGGTCCCGTACCCCCAACACCGTAGAGGCATAAGCCAGTTGGCCCCGCTCACAGGCCGCGCCCCCGCGGTCGTCGTCGTCCTCGGCCAGCGCCTCCGCGCTCCGCAGCGCGTCCTCGGCCTCGCCCCAGCCGTCCCCGGTGAACAGGCACCGTTCGACGAGGAGCGCCGCCCGCTGGAGTGCGGGCGCGGCCCCGGCCCGCGAGGCGAGCAGCGCGGCCGCGTCGGTCCAGCAGCCGCGCGAGCGCAGCCGCCATACCGCGGTCTGGAGTGGATCGTCCCCTGCAATCGTTCCGGTACCAGACATGGCGGTATGCGCCACGTTGCCCTCCCCGAGCACACCATTGAGCTGTTGAGTCGTGGGCGAATCTCAGCATGGATGGCGGCGTCCGGCCAAGGGGCTGGGTGAAAGAATTCACAAAGGGCGGGCGCCGAACGCGGCCCGGACCACCCGGAGTTCGGGCGGCCCCGGCCGGCCCCCGCCGGATTTCCTCAGCTCATCCGTAGCGCGAGGAAGAAATCGAGCTTGTCCTCCAGGCGCGAGAGGTCCCGGCTCGTCAACTGCTCGATACGCCCCACCCGGTAGCGCAACGTGTTGACGTGCAGGTGCAGCCGCGCGGCACAGCGCGTCCAGGAGCCGTCGCAGTCGAGGAACGCCTCAAGGGTGGGGATCAGCTCCGCCCGGTGCCGCTGGTCGTACTCCCGCAGCGGGTCCAGGAGCCGCGCCGTGAACGCCCGGCGCACGTCGTCCGGGACGAAGGGCAGCAGCAGCACGTGCGAGGCCAGCTCCTGGTGCCCGGCCGCGCAGACCCGGCCGGGGCGGGCGGCGGCGACCCGGCGCGCGTGCCGGGCCTCTTCGAGCGCGCCGCGCAGCCCCTCCGCCGAGTGGACGGAGGCGCTGACGCCGAGCGTGAGCCGCCCGTCGCCGTCGAGGCCCGCCGACAGCGGCTCGCGGACGGACTCCAGGAGGGCGTCGGCGAGCAGCCCCGTCTCGGAGCCGTCGTGCTCGGTCGAGACCGCGGGGAGCGGCACCAGCGCGATGGCCTCGTCGCCGGTGTGCGCGACCGCGATCCGGTCGGACGGCTCGGGCCCGGAGGAGAGGGGGTCGACGAGGATCTCCTCCAGCAGGGACTGGGCCACCGGGCCGCCGTCGATGTCGCCGCCGTCCCACTCGACGCGGGCCACGACGACCTGCCAGTGCGGGGCCGCACCGAGTCCGGGGAGGAGGACGGGCGCGGCGACCCGCAGGCGCGCCGCGATCTCCGCCGGGGCCGCGCCCGTCTGTACGAGTTCAAGGACCTCCTGGGCCAGGCGGCGCCGCACCGTGCGGGCGGCGTCGCGCCGGTCCCGCTCCACGGCGATCAGCTGAGTCACACCCTGCAAGAGGTCGAGCCGCTCCTCGGGCCAGTCGCCCGCGTCGGCCTCGACCGCGAGCACCCAGTCGGAGAGCACGGTCTCGCGCACGTCGCGCGAGGCGCCGCCCGCACCCCGGCCACTGGTCCGAACGGGGAAGAGCGAGTACGTCACACCGTCCACCGAGACGCGGTGCGGCCCGCGCCGTCCGGTGCGCGCGGCGGCCAGGTGCTCCCCGGCGAGGCGGGCGCAGACGGCCTCGGGCAGCGCGGCGCCGCCCGCCGTCGACCCGGCGATGGCGCGCCCGGCGGAGGAGAGCACCCAGGCCCGCAGGTCCAGGTCGGTGCCGAGCAGGTCCAGTACGACGTCGGGGCCGCCGCCCGCCGGGCCCGAGGTCATCAGGCGCCGGTGCCGGTCCACCACGGCCGCCAGGTCCCCGGCGCGCTCGCCGGAGACCTGCCGTACGACGTGTTCGGTGATCGTCGCGAAGGCCACGGACTCGTTGACCGCGAAGAGCGGCAGGCGGTGGCGGGCGCAGGCCTCGACGATGTCGGAGGGGATGTCGCCAAGCTCGGCCTCGCCGGCGGCCAGCGCGGCCACTCCGGCGCTCGCGAGGATGCGTACGAAGGGTTCGGTGTCCGAGGCGTCGCGGCGCCAGGCGAGGCCGGTGAGGACCAGCTCGCCGCCGGCCAGATAGCGGCTGGGGTCCCGCAGGTCCGTGGTCATCACACCGCGCACGGTGCGGTCCAGCTCGTCCTCGCCGCCGAGCAGCCGCAGGCCCAGCGCTTCGGTGTCAAGGAGTGCGCGCAGCCGCATGGTGTCGTCGCCGCCGATCTGTCTCGAATGTGGTGTACAAGCAGGTGGGCTCCGTGGGACCGGGGCCCTGTGCCACCGGGCGTCCACGGTTTCCAGGGGGAATCCGCGAGGTTGCTGAGGCCCGTTCTTCATACGAATCTACAAGACGCACGGCTTGGCCAGCCAACTCCTTCATGGTTTCGGTGACTGACCCGATCGGACGAGCGAGCGATGTACTTGCCCCACTCCGCGTTAACAGCAGATGAACGAGCAGTCGAGGGACCAAGGGCCCGAGTGGCCGATACGAAGTCCTTCGAAGCGAACGACCCTCGATACGAAGAAGAGAGCCTCATGGACTTCCTTCGCCCTGCCAGCTGGGAGGAGGCGCTCGCCGCCAAGGCCGAGCACCCCACGGCTGTGCCGATTGCGGGTGGCACCGATGTGATGGTCGAGATCAACTTCGACCACCGTCGTCCCGAGTACCTGCTTGACCTCAACCGCGTCGTCGAACTGCGCGAGTGGGAGGTGGGCGAGGAGACGGTCCGGCTCGGTGCCTCCGTCCCGTACACCCAGATCATGGAGGAGCTTCGCACGGAGCTTCCCGGCCTGGCGCTCGCCTCGCACACGGTCGCATCGCCGCAGATCCGCAACCGCGGCGGCGTCGGCGGCAACCTCGGCACCGCCTCCCCGGCCGGTGACGCCCACCCGGCGCTCCTCGCCGCGGGCTGCGAGGTCGAGGTCGAGTCCGTACGCGGCTCGCGCCTGATCCCGATCGACGACTTCTACACCGGCGTGAAGCGCAACGCCCTCGCCGAGGACGAGCTGATCAGGGCCGTCCACATCAAGAAGGCCGACGGCCCGCAGCAGTACTCCAAGGTCGGCACCCGCAACGCCATGGTCATCGCCGTGTGCGCCTTCGGCATCGCGCTGCACCCCGAGACCCGGACCGTGCGGACCGGCATCGGCTCCGCGGCCCCTACCCCCATCCGGGCGAAGGTCGCCGAGGAATTCCTGAACGCCGCGCTCGACGAGGGCGGCTTCTGGGAGAGCAAGAAGATCATCACCCCCTCGATCGCCAAGCAGTTCGCGGAGCTGGCCTCCGGGGCCGCCAACCCGATCGACGACGTGCGCGGCACGGCGAGCTACCGCCGGCACGCCGTCGGGATCATGGCCCGCCGCACGCTCGGCTGGACCTGGGAGTCGTACCGCGGCAAGGGCCGCAGCATTGAGGGAGTCGCATAATGCGCGTGAACTTCACGGTCAACGGCCGTCAGCAGGAAGCGGACGACGTCTGGGAGGGCGAGTCCCTTCTCTACGTGCTCCGCGAGCGCATGGGGCTTCCGGGCTCCAAGAACGCCTGTGAGCAGGGCGAGTGCGGTTCCTGCACCGTCCGCCTCGACGGCGTGCCGGTCTGCGCGTGTCTGGTCGCGGCCGGTCAGGTGGAGGGCCGCGAGGTCACCACCGTCGAGGGCCTCGCCGACTACGCCAAGCACCGCGAGAGCGCCCACCCCGGCGGCGGCTGCGCCTCCGGCACCTGCGGCACCTCGCTCCAGGACGCCCAGCAGTGGAAGGCCCAGGGCACGGACTCCCAGACCGGCGAGGGCACCACGCTCTCCCCGATCCAGCAGGCGTTCATCGACGCCGGCGCCGTCCAGTGCGGCTTCTGCACCCCCGGTCTGCTCATCGCGGCCGACGAGATGCTGGAACGCAACCCGCAGCCCACCGACGCGGACATCCGCGAGGCGCTCTCCGGCAACCTGTGCCGCTGCACCGGTTACGAGAAGATCCTGGACGCGGTGCGCCTCGCCGCCGCCCGCCAGGACCGTCAGGGACTCCAGGAAGGGGCGGTCTGACCATGGGCTCCACCCGTACGACCGGCGTACCCACCAAGCTCACCCAGGGTTCGAAGACCAAGGGCGGCATCGGCGAGTCGACGCTGCGCCCCGACGGCACCCTGAAGGTCACCGGCGAGTTCGCGTACTCCTCGGATATGTGGCACGAGGACATGCTGTGGGGCCAGACCCTGCGCTCCACGGTCGCGCACGCCGAGATCGTCTCGATCGACGTCTCCAAGGCCCTCGCGATGGACGGCGTCTACGCCGTCATGACCTACGACGACCTGCCGGCCGAGATGAAGAACTACGGCCTGGAGATCCAGGACACCCCGGTCCTCGCCCACGGCAAGGTCCGCCACCACGGTGAGCCGGTCGCCCTCGTCGCCGCCGACCACCCGGAGACCGCCCGCCGTGCCGCCGCGAAGATCGTGGTCGAGTACAAGGAGCTGCCCCTCATCACCGATGAGGCCTCCGCGACCGCTCCGGACGCGGTGCTCGTCCACGAGGGCCGCACCGACAGCCACATGAGCCACGTCCCGCACCCGAACATCGTGCACCGCCAGCCGATCATCCGCGGCAACGCCGCCGAGGCCGCCAAGAAGGCCGACGTCATCGTCAAGGGCGAGTACACCTTCGGCATGCAGGACCAGGCCTTCCTCGGCCCGGAGTCCGGCCTCGCGGTGCCCGCGGAGGACGGCGGCGTCGACCTCTACGTCGCCACCCAGTGGCTGCACTCAGACCTCGAACAGATCGCCCCCGTCCTCGGCCTGCCCGAGGAGAAGGTGCGCATGACGCTCTCCGGCGTCGGCGGTGCCTTCGGCGGCCGCGAGGACATCTCGATGCAGATCCACGCCTGCCTCCTGGCGCTGCGCACCGGCAAGCCGGTCAAGATCGTCTACAACCGCTTCGAGTCGTTCTTCGGCCACGTGCACCGCCACCCGGCGAAGCTCACTTACGAGCACGGCGCCACCAAGGACGGCAAGCTCACGCACATGAAGTGCAGGATCGTCCTGGACGGCGGCGCCTACGCGTCGGCCTCCCCGGCGGTCGTCGGCAACGCCTCGTCCCTGTCGGTCGGTCCGTACGTGATCGACGACGTCGAGATCGAGGCCATCGCCCTCTACACCAACAACCCTCCGTGCGGCGCGATGCGCGGCTTCGGCGCCGTCCAGGCATGCTTCGCCTACGAGGCCCAGATGGACAAGCTCGCCGCCAAGCTGGGCATGGACCCGGTCGAGCTGCGCCAGCTGAACGCCATGGAGCAGGGCACCCTCCTGCCGACCGGACAGGTGGTCGACTCGCCCGCCCCGGTCGCCGAGATCCTGCGCCGCGTGAAGTCCCGCCCGCTGCCGCCCGAGCGCCAGTGGGAGTCCAGCGAGGGCGCCGACGTGCGCCAGCTGCCGGGCGGCCTGTCCAACACCACGCACGGCGAAGGCGTCGTACGCGGTGTGGGCTACGCGGTCGGCATAAAGAACGTCGGCTTCTCCGAGGGCTTCGACGACTACTCCACCGCCAAGGTGCGCATGGAGGTCATCAACGGCGAGCCCGTGGCGACCGTCCACACCGCCATGGCGGAGGTCGGCCAGGGCGGCGTGACCGTCCACGCGCAGATCGCGCGGACCGAGCTGGGCGTCAACCAGGTGACCATCCACCCCGCCGACACCCAGGTGGGCAGCGCCGGTTCGTCGTCCGCGTCGCGGCAGACGTACGTCACCGGTGGCGCCGTCAAGAACTCCTGCGAGCTGGTGCGCGAGAAGGTCCTGGAGATCGGTCGCCGCAAGTTCGGCTCCTACCACCCGGCGTGGGCCACCGCCGAGCTGCTGCTCGAAGGCGGCAAGGTCGTCACCGACGGCGGCGAGGTCCTCGCCGACCTGGTCGACGTCCTGGAGGACGAGAGCGTCGAGATCGAGGCCGAGTGGCGGCACCGCCCCACCGAGCCCTTCGACCTGAAGACCGGACAGGGCAACGGCCACGTCCAGTACTCCTTCGCCGCGCACCGCGCGGTCGTCGAGGTCGACACCGAGCTGGGCCTGGTCAAGGTCATCGAGCTGGCCGTCGCCCAGGACGTCGGCAAGGCGCTCAACCCCCTCTCCGTCCTCGGCCAGATCCAGGGTGGCACCACCCAGGGCCTGGGCGTGGCGGTCATGGAGGAGATCATCGTCGACCCGAAGACCGCGAAGGTGAAGAACCCCTCCTTCACGGACTACCTGATCCCCACCATCCTCGACACGCCGACCATCCCGGTCGACGTGCTCGAACTCGCCGACGAGCACGCTCCCTACGGGCTGCGCGGCATCGGCGAGGCTCCGACCCTGTCGTCCACCCCGGCGGTCCTCGCGGCCATCCGGAACGCGACGGGTCTGGAGCTGAATAAAACTCCGGTACGGCCCGAGCACCTCACCGGTACGTAACCCCTGGCCGGGTGGAGGCGGAGCAAGAAGCCCGGGGGACGGACAGCCGTCCCCCGGGCCCCCTCCTCAAAGCCATGTCGTTCGTCTCGGGCCGTCCCCCGGGTCGTGCAGCCAACGCAGCATCCCAAATCCCGCGACTTCGCGGGTGCCCCTGTGAACCTTGGGAGTAGGCACCATGACCCAGTCGTCAGTGGAGCCCAAGACCACCGCAGAGGACGCGGGCAACGGCTCTCGCGTCCCGGCCGGCCGGTCTTGGCTCGATCGGTACTTTCACATATCCAAGAGAGGGTCCACGGTCGCGCGCGAAGTGCGCGGCGGCGTCACCACCTTCATGGCGATGGCGTACATCCTCCTGCTCAACCCCGTGATCCTCTCCGGCAAGGACGTCGCGGGCGACAGCATGGCCACCAAGGCCGTGATCACCGCGACCGCGTTCGCCGCGGCCCTCACCACCCTCCTGATGGGCTTCGTCGGCAAGGTGCCGCTGGCCCTCGCCGCCGGACTCTCCGTCTCCGGCGTGATCTCCTCGCAGGTCGCACCCGAGATGACCTGGCCGCAGGCCATGGGCATGTGCGTGATGTACGGCGTGGTGATCATGCTTCTCGTGGTCACCGGGCTCCGCGAGATGATCATGAACGCGATCCCACTCGCCCTCAAGCACGGCATCACCATGGGCATCGGCCTCTTCATCGCCATCATCGGCCTGGTCAAGGGCGGCTTCGTCCACCCGGGCAAGGCCACCCCGCTCTCGCTCGGCCCCGCCGGTGAACTCTCCGGCTGGCCCGTCCTGCTCTTCGCGGGCACCCTGCTGCTCATCTTCATGCTCCAGGCGCGCAACATCCCCGGCGCGATCCTGATCGGCATCATCACCGGCACCGTCGTCGCCGTCATCCTCAACGCCATGGATGTCATCGCCCCCGACCAGTGGGCCAACGGCGCCCCCGAGCTGCACGGCGGCGCCATCTCGTCGCCGGACTTCTCGCTCTTCGGTGACGTCGAGTTCGGCGGCTGGGGCGAAGTCGGCGCGATGACCGTCGGCATGATCGTCTTCACGCTCGTGCTCGCCGGGTTCTTCGACGCGATGGCCACCATCATCGGCGTCGGCACCGAGGCCAACCTCGCCGACGAGAAGGGCCGCATGCCCGGCCTGTCCAAGGCGCTGTTCATCGACGGCGCCGGCGGCGCCATCGGCGGCGTGGCGGGCGGCTCCGGCCAGACCGTCTTCGTCGAGTCCGCGACCGGCGTCGGCGAAGGCGCCCGCACCGGCCTCGCCTCGGTCGTCACCGGCCTGTTCTTCGCGGCCTGCCTCTTCTTCACGCCGCTCACCGCGATCGTGCCGCAGGAGGTCGCGTCCGCCGCGCTCGTCGTCATCGGAGCGATGATGATGATGAACGCCCGGCACGTCGACTGGGCCGACCGCGCCACCGCCATCCCGGTCTTCCTGACCGTCGTGCTCATGCCCTTCACGTACACCATCACCACCGGTGTCGCGGCGGGCGTCATCTCCTGGGTCGCCATCAAGATCGCCCAGGGGAAGGCCCGCGAGATCGGCGCCTTCATGTGGGGCCTGACGGTGATCTTCATCGTCTACTTCGCCCTCAACCCCATCGAAGGATGGCTGGGCGTCCACTGACGTCCGGACCCTCCGCACATCCGCAGAGCCTGAGGAGGCCGCACATGCTGGACATCGCCGACGAGCTGAACCGGTGGGTCGAGCAGGGACGTGACTTCGCCGTCGCCACCGTGGTGGCGGTCGGCGGGAGCGCGCCCCGGCAACCCGGTGCCGCGCTCGCGGTCGACGCCGAAGGCACCGCCATCGGCTCGGTCTCCGGGGGATGTGTGGAGGGCGCGGTCTACGAGCTGTGCCAACAGGCGCTCCAGGACGGCGAACCCGTGCTCGAACGTTTCGGCTACAGCGACGAGGACGCCTTCGCCGTCGGCCTGACCTGCGGCGGAATCATCGACATCCTCGTCACCCCGGTCCGCGCGGACTCCGCGTCCCGGCCGGTGCTCGCCGCCGCCCTCGCCGCCGCCTCCTCGGGGGAGGCGGCGGCGGTCGCCCGCATCACCTCCGGGCCCGCCGACCTCATGGGCCGCGCCCTCCTCGTCCGTCCTTCGGGTGCGTACGAGGGTGGCCTCGGCGGCCACCCGGAGCTGGACCGCACGGTGGCGGGGGAGGCCCGCGCCCTCCTCGACGCGGGCCGCACCGCGACCGTGGAGATCGGCGAGGACGGCTCGCGGTGCGGATCGCCGCTGGTCGTCCTCGTGGAGTCCAGCGTGCCGCCGCCCCGCATGATCGTGTTCGGCGCCATCGACTTCGCCTCCGCGCTGGTGCGGATCGGCAAGTTCCTCGGCTACCACGTGACCGTGTGCGACGCGCGGCCCGTCTTCGCGACGCCGACCCGCTTCCCCGACGCCGACGAGATCGTCGTCGAGTGGCCCCACAAGTACCTGGAGAACACCGACGTCGACGCCCGCACCGTGCTGTGCGTGCTGACCCACGACGCCAAGTTCGACGTACCGCTGCTGCGCCTCGCGCTGCGGCTGCCCGTCGCCTATGTCGGCGCGATGGGCTCGCGCCGCACCCACGAGGACCGCAACGTCCGGCTGCGCGAGGTCGGCGTCACCGACCTGGAGCTGGCGCGGCTGAGGTCGCCCATCGGGCTCGACCTCGGCGCTCGTACGCCCGAGGAGACCGCCCTGTCCATCGCCGCGGAGATCGTCGCCAACCGGCGGGGCGGCAGCGGGGTCTCGCTCACCGGGGCGCACACGCCCATCCATCACGACGGCACCCGCGGGCCCGCGGGACGCATCGGCTCGGTCGCCTGAGCCGCGCTTCCTGTCGCGACCTAGGCCGTGGGCGGCGCGGTCGCGGTGAGCCGGTCCACCACCCGGCCGAACATCCGCCGGGCCGCGAAGGCCAGGACCCCGTCGAACAGCCGCGGCAGCCACCGCACGGCCAGCTCCTCCTGCCAGAGCACCGTGGAGCCCCCGGCGGACGAGGGGCGCACCTCGAACTCCGCCCAGCCCGTCACGAACGAGCCCCGCTTCTCCAGCCGGCACCGCCCGGGTGAGGCGCCCTGCGGCGGCCGCCAGTCGACGACCTCCATCGGATCGTCGAAGCCGAGGGGGCCGAGCGCGCTGCGGGCGACGAAGACCGTGCCCACGCGCGTGGGCGGGGGAGTGCGGACCGTGACGCGGGTGAGCGGTACGGCCTCGCCGTGCCGTTCCCACGTGGTCACACGGCGCCACGCCTCGGCGGCGGGCAGGGACGTTCGCCTGGCGAACCGGAAGAGAGCCACGCCGCTGAGCCTAGTTCCAGCCGGTGCGTGCGGCGTGTGATCAGCGGTAGACCTTGCCCGGCTCGGCCTTGCCCGGCGCGAGCAGCTGGGAGACCGTCACGAAGACGTAGCCGCGCTTCTTCAGCTCGGCGATGACGCCAGGCACGGCGGGCACGGTGCCCTTGTAGATGTCGTGCAGCAGGATGATGCCGTCCCGCTTCGTCTGGTCGATGACCCGCTTCTCGATCAGCCGGGAGTCATTGGTCGTGTAGTCCTTGGCCGTGACGGTCCACAGGACCTCCGAGAGGCCCAGCTCCTTGGAGAGCTTGTTGACGTCGGCGTCGGTGCGGCCCTGCGGCGGGCGCATCAGCGTCGGCTTCTTCCCTATGAGCTTCTCTATCGCCTCGTTGGGGCGCTCCAGCTCGCGGCGCGCCTCCTCGGGCCCGATCTTCGTGAGGATCTTGTGCGACCAGGTGTGGCTGGCGACCTCGTGACCCTCGGCGTCCATCTGCCGCACCAGCTCGGGGTACTTCTCGATGTGGTTCCTGCCGAGCGTGAAGAAGGTGGCGGGGACCTTCTCGTCCTTGAGGATCTTGAGCAGGCGGGGCGTGTTCTCGCTGGGCCCCGCGTCGAAGGTCAGCGCCACGCACTTGGCCGCGCGGCAGTCGACCGTGCCGAACTTCCCCCGGTCCGCGGCCTTGGCGTCCGCGGCGGCCTTGCGGACGGTGCTGGGGGACTCGGTGTCGAGCTTGGTGCACCCGGTCAGCGCGAGGACGAGAGCCGCCCCCGCCGCGAGGACGGGGGCGGTGCGAGGCAACCTCGGCGGGGTCCGTCTCGTCTTGAAGGCAGCGGAAGGCATGTTCACGGAAGGCATGTGAGCACTATACACACCGCGTATACACGGGGTGCATAGTTGCCCAGGCCCCTGGTCGGCGATCAGGCCCGGGTGGATCCGGTCCGGCCCGCGTGAATTCCGGGCCGAAGCGATACCGCTGACCGGGGGAATTCACCCGGCCCGGGAAAGAGATTTCCGGTCGCAAGTTTCGGCGGGTGAATCGTCAGGCGTAATCTTCAGCTATTTTTCGGGTGGGGCGGGTACAACACTCATATGAAATCCATGGAGTGGGAACTTGCCATCTCACACACCGCCGCCCTCCTGATGTGGATCGCCGGCGTCGTGGTGGTCGCGGTTCTTCTCGGCGCCTTTTTCTGGGGGCAGCGGGTTCGCGCGCGCGAGCCCCGGCCACCGCGTCCGGACGAACAGCCGAAGATGCCCGAGGGCGGCCCCGTGCGGGAGATCCGGGAGTACCGCGACGCGGACGACGTGTCGAGCGAGGACGGCCACCGGCTCACCCCGCACGAGCTGAAGGGTGGGTACGGCCAGTCGAGCACGCACCCCAGCCCCTCGCAGGACCCCGCCGATCACCGCAAGGGCGACGGCGGCAGCTTTGGCAGCGGCGGCCTCGGCAGCTGACCGCGCCCCGGTGCTCGTGCCCTGCGGGGTGCGAGCGGCCGCCGGGGCCGCTCAGGCGCGGCGGTCGGCGGAGGCGGCGACCGCCGCGGCTCCCTCGTGCCCGTGACCCCGCAGGTGGTAGACGTTGAACGCCTTGCGGATGACGGGCTGGGCGACGTTGCGGACGGGTACGCCGCCGCTGGTCATGCCGTGCTCGGTCCCCGCGTGCGCGTGGCCGTGCACCGCCAGGTCCGCGCCCGCCGCGTCGACCGCCTCCGCCAGCAGATAGCTGCCGAGGAACGGATAGATCTCCAGCGGTTCGCCCGCGAGCGTGTCCGGCACCGGCGCGAAGTGCGTGAGCGCCACCCTCGTATCGCACCCCTGTTCGGCAAGCTCTTCCAGTGAGGCCCGCAGCCCCTCGGCGCAGCGGCGGGTGTACCGGATGAACTCCTTCATCAGGGGTTCCCCGAACTCGCTCCCACTGCGGCCCACGAACCCACCGCCGAACCCCTTGGTGCCCGCGACGCCCACCCGCGCCCCGTCGACCTCGACGACCGTGCTCTGCCCTTCGAGCACCTGTACGCCGGCGTCGCGCAGGACGGCGGTGACCTCCTCGGGCCGCTCCTCGTGATGGTCGTGGTTGCCGAGCACGGCGATGACCGGCACCGGCAGATCCGCCACCTCGCGCGCCACCACCCGGGCCTCGTCCGGAGTGCCGTGCCGGGTGAGGTCCCCGGCGAGAAGCAGCAGGTCGGCACAGTCGTGCAGCGTTTCGAAGGCGGGCCTGAGCAGTCCCTGACTGTCGGCCCCCATGTGGATGTCCCCCACGGCCGCGACGCGGATCATACGACTTCCTCCGGGTGGTCCGGGGCCGCCGATCCGGCGACCACGACATCGAAGTGCACTGTCTGCCCGGCCAGTTCCTCGTGCACGGTACGGAGCAACTCCTCGCGGCAGTGCGATGAGGGGACGGTCCCGACGACCGCCACGGACGAGCCGCGGGCCTCGACGCGTATGCCGAGTTCACCCAGCTCCTCCGCGGCGAGCCTTTCCTTCAAATGGGCGATGCGGTATTCGACGTTGGCTTGCTCGTTCATCGGTCTCCTCCTCGCGGGGCGACGTCCGATGCGTGGGGCGATGCGTTATGCGGGGCGCCATACGGTGCGTTATGCGGTGCGCCGTGCGGTGCGATGACTTCCAGGCGTTCCAGCAGATAGAGGAAAGCGGCCGGCATCGGCGCGTCACCGCATTCGCCGCGTACCGCCTCCCAGTCGACCATCTCGCGCAGCTGCCGCGCGATCGGCAGTACAGCGCCGAAGTCGCAGTGGTGCTCGGAGAACGCGGCGAGCAGCGCCCGCATCAGATCGGTCGGTGCGAGGACCGGCATGCGCACCGAGTCCACCGGCAGCTCCACGGCCCGCCCCAGCAGCTCCGCGGTGACCGGCTGGTGGGCCAGTTCGAAGATGAGGTCGATGTCCTGGCCCAGGCACTTGGCCTTGAGGAGCCAGTCCTCGGGCGGCGCGTACACCGTCAGACCGGCCTCCTCCAGCGTGGCCGCGACCGGCCCGGCGTCCTCGGGCCTGATGCAGAAGTCGGCGTCGTGCTGGAGGTTGCCGGTCCCGCCGTGGGCGTAGACGGCGACGCTGCCGGCGAGGGCGAAATCGTGCTCGTGGCGCTTGAGGATGGCGGCGACCTGCTTGGTCGCCTCCAGGATGGCCTGGTTCAGGTCGGGCGGAAGCTCGTCCGCGCACACCTCGTGGTGCGGGGACCCTCCGAGCACTCCCGCCGCCGGACGCAGCTCGGTCACCGGCTTGCGTCCGTCCCCGTCGGGAGTGGTCTCTTCTGCGTTCGGCGTCACCTGCTGCTCCGTTTCCGGACGCCGGCTGCTGCACTGTCGTCGTGCAGGTCGGCGGTCTCCGACGATCGCTGCCTCAGGCAGCACCGGTACCCGGACCGCCGGGTTCGACACGGGTCATTTCTCCGTGCGGCACCGTGGCGCACAAATGTGCGCGATGTTGGATTTCCCTTATACCGCAGGGGCGGCCACGCCACCTCTCCGCGCGACGCGGAGGCCAGGGGACCCGGGACCAACAGGCCAGGGGCGCGGCTCATTGGGCGCGGCTCAAGGGCGCCGCCACTCGTCGCTCCGCAGATGCGATCCGGCCTGCGGTCCCATCCGCACCATGCCGCCGTCCGCGATCCAGGACGCGCCGGTCACGTACGAGGCGTCGGGCCCGGCGAGGAAGGCGATGACGGCGGCGATCTCGCGGGCGTCACCGGGGCGCCCGAGCGGGATGCCGGGCCGGCGCACACCGTGTACGTCCGTGTCCTCCTGGCCCGTCATGGGCGTGGCGATCTCGCCGGGGGCGACGGCGTTGACCGTGATGCCGTGCTCGGCGAGTTCCAGGGCCATCACCTGCGTGAGCAGCCCGAGACCGCCCTTGGCGGCGCAGTAGGGGGCCGCGCCCACGCGGGGCTGGTGCTCGTGCACGGAGGTCACGTTGACGATGCGGCCGCCGTCGCCCTGCCGGATCATGCGGCGCGCGGCGCGCTGGCCGCACAGGAAGGGGCCGATGAGGTCGACGTCGATGACCTGCCTGACGGTCTCGTGCTCCAGGTCGAGGAAGGGGGTCGCGGTACCCGTACCGGCGTTGTTCACCAGGACGTCGATCCGCCCAAGCCGCTCCGCGAGGTCGTCGATGACGTCCGCGGCATCGGGCAGCCGGGTCAGGTCCATCTGGGCGACGGCCGCGCGCCGGCCGTGCCTGCCCACCTCCTCGGCCGTCCTCTCGGCGCCTTCCCGGTCGCCGTGCCAGGTGATCCCGACATCCATGCCGGCCTCGGCGAGCCGGACGGCGGTGGCCCTGCCGATGCCGGAGTCCGCGCCGGTGATGACGGCCACTCCGGTGGCGGAAGCGGTGGGGACGGTCATGGAGCCTCCTGGTCGTTGCGGAGTCGGCGTGAAACGGACCGCTCGCCTGCCTTGAGCGGACTGCCGATGGGTACCCGGGGAGCAGGGCGTTCAGCCTATAACTCGCTTAGCGTGGGAAACCGGAGCATAAGGAACGTACAACGCACACGGGTCGAAGGAGTCGACGATCGTGACGGACGTATCGAGCAAGGGCCCCGCCTCGGGCGACGAGCGCGAGACGCTCACCAACCGGCAGGGCCACCCGGTCTACGACAACCAGAACCAGCGCACCGTCGGCGCCCGCGGCCCGGCGACGCTGGAGAACTACCAGTTCCTCGAGAAGATCAGCCACTTCGACCGCGAGCGCATCCCCGAGCGTGTCGTCCACGCCCGCGGCGTCACCGCGTACGGCTACTTCGAGGCGTACGGCTCCCTGGGCGACGACCCCATCGGCCGCTTCACCCGCGCCAAGCTCTTCCAGGAGCGCGGCAAGCGTACGGACGTCGCCGTGCGCTTCTCCACGGTGATCGGCGGCCGCGACTCGTCGGAGGCGGCCCGTGACCCGCGCGGCTTCGCGGTGAAGTTCTACACCGAGGACGGCAACTGGGACCTGGTCGGCAACAACCTGGGTGTGTTCTTCATCCGGGACGCGATCAAGTTCCCCGACGTCATCCACGCCCTCAAGCCGGACCCCGTGACCTTCGAGCAGCAGCCGCGGCGGATCTTCGACTTCATGTCGCAGACCCCCGAGTCCATGCACATGCTGGTCAACCTCTTCAGCCCGCGCGGCATCCCCTCGGACTACCGCCACATGCAGGGCTTCGGCGTCAACACGTACAAGTGGGTCAACGACCAGGGGGAGTCCCTCCTGGTGAAGTACCACTGGATGCCCAAGCAGGGCGTCCGCAGCATGACCGAGGAGGACGCGGCGAACGTACAGGCCGACGGCCTCGGGCACGCCACCAAGGACCTGTACGAGTCGATCGCGCGCGGCGACCACCCGGAGTGGGAGCTGCTCGTCCAGGTGATGGAGGACCACGACCACCCCGAGCTGGACTTCGACCCGCTCGACGACACCAAGACCTGGCCCGAGCAGGACTTCCCGCCGAAGGCGGTCGGCCGGATGGTGCTCGACCGGATGCCGGAGAACTACTTCGCGGAGAACGAGCAGATCTCGTTCGGCACCGGCGTCCTGGTGGACGGCCTCGACTTCTCCGACGACAAGATGCTGGTGGGCCGCACGTTCTCCTACAGCGACACCCAGCGCTACCGGGTCGGCCCCAACTACCTCCAGCTGCCCGTCAACCAGGCCAAGAACGCCCGCGTGCGCACCAACCAGCGCGACGGCCTGATGACCTACCAGGTCGACGGCGGCGGCGAGAACCCCCTCGTCAACTACGAGCCGTCCATCACCGGCGGGCTCCGGGAGGCGCAGTATCCGACCCACGACGAGCAGGGTCCGGAGATCCACGGCAGGCTCACGCGCAAGCGGATCCCGCGTACGAACGACTACCTCCAGGCAGGTCAGCGGTACTGCCTGATGGAGCAGTGGGAGCGGGACGACCTCGTCAAGAACTTCGTCGACCTGCTCTCCCAGTGCCCCCGGGAGATCCAGGAACGGATGGTCTGGCACTTCCTGCTCGTCGAGAACGAGCTGGGCCTCAAGGTCGGCGAGGGCCTCGGCATCGGCCCGAAGGACGTGGCGGGCCTCCAGCCGCTGGCCGGCCAGGACCTGACGGACGAGGACCGCAAGCGCCTCGCCAACCTGGGCGACAACCCGCCGCGCGATGTCAGCGGGCTGACGATGACGCACTGCGTGCCGAACGAGAGGCACGTCGTCACGCGGTGAGCCCTTACGCGGAGACTGCGGGCGCCCGCCTCGGGCCACCCGCAGTCCCTGTACTGCTCTACTGCTCTACTGCTGGGGCTTCGCTCAGCCAGGGCCCGCCCGGTAAGCCGCCGTCCTGCCGTGACCGGCGGCCGAGCCCTCTTCCGCACGGGTCGCCGCGCTGGCGGCCAGGCCGAGCAGCAGCGCCACCGCGCCGCAGATGATGTTGCTGACCACGGACCTGGTGGTGCTCATGTCACCCGCCACGACCCACGGGGCGACGATCGTCCACAGCCCCAGCGCACAAGCGGCCCACGCCATGCTGTGGGTGCGTTCGTACGCTCGGCCGAAGCCGCCGCTCATCAGCAGGGCGTAGGCGATGCCGACGATGAGGTTGACGACCGTCAGCCTCGCCAGGCCGTCGAAGCCCACGATCCAGGGCGAGGCGGCCAGGTAGAGGCCGGTGAGGAAGGCCATCGTCTCGACGGCTTGCACTTTCGGTGTGCTCGCCGCGCGCTCGGCGATCTCATGACGAGCGCGGATGTCGACGATGTCGGGATGCGTCTCCATCGATGACGGGGACCTGGGGGACGTTGTCATTACGCCCACCTCCAGCTGAGTGGTGGTACTTGGTGCGTGTGGTTCCAGATGTGGGGGGCCGCGTGTACCGATGCACGCGGCCGAACCAGGACGCGGGCCGACGCGGTGGTCCACGGACTCATCGGCCGGCTCAGGCATGGCGATCACCATCCAGAGTACTCGCGGAGACGGCCGCGGGCGCGGCGCGAGAACCGGTCCCCGACCCGCCGCCGGACCGGTACGGATAGCCTCCGGGGATGGATGTGCGACTGGCCGCGTATGCCGTCTCCGTCGAGGCCGGACGAGCGGCTCCCGTCCCGGTCGGCGGCCTGATCCGGCACTGAGGTCGCGTCGGCGCCGGGTGGCTCACTCGTACTGGCGGCAGCGGCCCGGGAAGGCGTTCTGGACGCGGGCGGTGAGGAGGTCGAGGGCGGCGCGGGAGGCGGTGGCGTCGGGCTCGGAGCCTAGCTGGAGGGCCAGGCCCTCGGTCAGGCAGTGGAGTTCGAGCGCGGCGAGGCCGTGGTCGGTGTCCTGCGGGACCTCGCCGCACTCCTTTCCGTTCCGAACGGCCGTGGCGAGCATCGAGCGGATGAGCCGGCCCGTCTCGGCGTGGGACCGGGCGAGGCGCGGATTGTCGACAGTGCGGCCGAGGAAGGCCAGGGTCACCCGGTGCGCGGAGCGGCGGCGCGGATCCACCGGCAGCCACTCGGCGAGCCCTTCGACGACCACGTCGCGGATCGGCAGCTGTTGGCGCGTGGCGCGTTCGCCGAGCGTCGAGACGCGGTCGAGGATCTTCTGGACGACGCGTTCATGGGTGAAGAGCAGCATCTCGTCCTTGGTGGGGAAGTAGTGCTGCACATTGCCGACGGAGAAACCCACCGCCGCGGCGGTCCGCGCCACGGTGACCCGGTCCAGGCCCTGTTCGGTGATCAGTTCCTGTACGGCGTCGGCGACCTGGACGCGCCGTGCTTGATGATCGACGACCTTCGGCATGCCGTCAGAGTAGCCGCCCCCAGGCCTTGTCGGACCCCATAACCATATGCTCATATGGTGAAAACCGTCGGCGGATCAGGGGGTGGCTATGCATGGGGCCGGGTGGCTGCGGCGCACGCGCATACGAGAGTTGGCGCGGGCATTACTCGTGGCGGTCATGGTGGTGGTTGTGGTGGCGGGCGGGGTGGGTCCCGCCCCGCCCGTCGCGGCGGGCGAGGCCGGGGGAGCGAGAGGGACACGCGCCGAGACCGACGCGGGGGACTGGTCCAAGGTGGACGCCTTCGTCCGTGACCGGCTGGACGCGACGGAGACACCCGGCGCCGCGCTGGCCGTGATCGAGGGCGGCCGTGTCGTGCACCGGCGCGCCTTCGGTGAGGACGGCAGGGGCCGGGCCGTCACGCCGGACACGCCGTTCCTGTGGGGCTCGGTGTCCAAGCCGGTCACCGGCGTGGCCGTGATGCAACTGGTGGAGGCCGGCCGGGTGGACCTCGACGCGCCGGTGCGGACGTATCTGCCCTGGTTCCGGCTCGCCGACCGGGGCGCGTCCGAGCGCATCACGGTGCGCCACCTGCTCACCAATACCAGTGGTATCCCCGCCTCCGCCTCCGCCGTGATCGGGGACCGCTACGACAACGCCCCGGGCGCCCTCACCACCGCTGCCCGCGCCCTCGCGCGCATCGAACCCGCGGGCCGCCCCGGCGAGTCGTACGCCTACTCCAGCGCCGGATACGTCGTACTCGGCGCACTGGTCGAGACCGTGTCGGGACGGCCGTTCGGCACCTATCTGCACGAGCGGATCCTCGGCCCGCTCGGCATGGAGCACGCCGTCGCCACCGAGCGGGACTTCGTGCGTGAGCGGGTGGCTCCCGGTCACCGTTCCGTCTTCGGTACGCCTGTGGCGTTCGACGCGCCCTACGACACCTCAGGCGTCCCCTACGGCCATATCGGCGGCAGCGTAAGGGACTTGGCCCGCTTCGTCCTCGCTCAGCTGGGCGGGGGCGAGCTGGACGGCCGACGGGTGCTCTCCGCGAAGGGGGTGGCCGAGACCCAGCGTGGTCAGGTCGACAGCGACGTCGACCGTTTCGGCCTCGGCTGGTCGGTCGGCACGCTCGAAGGGACGGACGAGCGCATGGTGTGGAAGTCCGGCTCGCTGCCCGGCCACGACGCCATGGTCGTCATGCTGCCCGACAGCGGCCGGGCGGTGATCGTCCTGCAGAACGCCTTCCATCTTCCGCGGGCCGAGGAGTTCCACGACGCCGCCTTCGGCGTGGCACGGCTGCGGTCCGGCGTGGACCCGGGCAGCACGCCGGCAGACCCGCTCGCCACCGCCCTGCCTTGGGGCGTGACCGCTCTCGGCGCGGTGCTGTCGCTGTGCGCCGCCGCCCCGTTCCTGCGCCTCCTGCCCGGTCGGCGCGCCGCGGCCCGCGCCCGCGCCCGTGCCCGCTCCCGGCGCAGGATCGTCCTCACCGCCCTGGTGCAGGTCACTGCCGCACTGGCCATGGCGGCGGTGTTGTGGCGGCTGCCCGCGGCCTTCGGCGGAACGGTGTCGATGGTGCTGCTGTGGCTCCCCGACGTGGGATGGGGCCTGGTCGCCACCTTCGTACTCGCGCTGCTCCTCGCGCTGGAACGCACGGTCCTGGCGGTCGTGGACCTCAGGACCGCCCGGGCGCGGTGACGGCCCTGACCTCACATGCCGGCCGGAACCGGGCGCCGTACCGAGCGGGGACCGGCCCGGTAGCCCCCGCCCCCGTCCAGGCGCACGATGGAGATAGCGCGAACGCGCATGTCGGAAGGAGGTGTGGCGCCATGTCCCAGTTCATGGACGTCCACCACGGGATGAAGGGCATCACGGCCGACGACCTGAAGCAGGCGCACCAGGCCGACCTCGCCATCGAGAAGGAAGAAGGCGTCCACTTCCAGAAGGCGTGGGCGGATCCGGAGTCCGGCACGGTCTACTGCCTCTCCGAGGCGCCCTCGGCCGACGCGGTCCAGCGCATACACGAGCGCGCCGGTCACCGCGCCGACGAGGTCCACGCGGTCCCCCTCACCGTGTGAACGAAGTCCCTGGGCCCGGCCCCGGAGGGGCGCAGGGTCAGACGGTCAGGCGGCCGATTTCCTGGGGGTCGATGCCGGTCAGCTGGGCGATGCGGGGCGCGGGGACGCCCGCGGTGAGCGCCCGGTGGACGAGGGCCTCCCAGTCCTGGGTCGTCTCCCGGAATTCGAGCAGCTCGCTCTCCACGTCCGTGACGGCCTGCGGCGCGCACTCCTGCTGAACCCGCACCGCCTCCTCTTCGCTCAGCGGCACGGGCAGGCGCTCGGCGTCCTCGGGGATGAATGCCTCCGCGTCGGCGGGCAGGATCCTCACCTGCTCCGAGGCCGCCGAGACCTCGTGGGCCTGCAACCAGCCGTGCACGGCAGGGGTTTCGGTGCATTCCAGGGTGCCGACGGCGGCGAGTGCCGCCCCCAGCCGGGGGTGCCGGTCAGGAAGGAGGAACAGGTAAGCGTCATCGGCCATCGCGGGGGAATCGCCTTCTCGATCGGACATCACAGCAGAGCCGCCCCGATGCTAGCGCCCCGCGTTACCCCCCAGCGACCTACACCAGTTCGGGTTGGGGTTCCGGTGGGAGCGCCGGTGCGGCCTTCGGCTCCCACAGCCTGGTGGTCCGTACGTAGCCGTAGATCACCGAGAGCATCGCCAGTATGAGAAGTGGCCCGAACACCGCCGGCCTCTGGGCCATTTCCATCGGCAGGTAGCGGTACGACACCAGGAGCGCGGCGAAGACGCTCGTACCGTAGGCGACCAGCTGGAGTCCCGACCGGTCCCACCCGCGGTCGTACGTGCGCAGCCCCGCCTCGACGGTGAGCGCGAAGACCACACCGGCGATGAGGTCCACGCCGTAGTGGTAGCCGAAGCCCAGCGTCGCGCTGAGCGTGGCGACGAGCCAGAACGTCCCGGCGTACCGCAGAAGGCGTGGCCCCTTGCGGGAGTGGATGAAGATCGCGGTCGCCCACGCCGTGTGCAGGCTGGGCACGCAGTTGCGGGGGGTGATCCCGTCGTACGGGACCGGGTGCGGGGCGCTGATCGGCGGCGGCGTGTGCGGCCACAGGTCCGCGACCGCCCACTGCAGGCCGCCCGTGCCGGAGGTGCCCGGGCCGTAGGCGAAGATCGGGCCGACCACCGGGAAGATCATGTAGATGCCCGGTCCGAGGAGGCCGATCAGCAGGAAGGTGCGCACCAGGTGGTGGCGCGGGAAGCGGCGCTCGGCCGCCACATTGCGGAGCTGGTACAGGGCGACGACGATCGCGGCCACCGCGAGCTGGGCGTAGACGAGGTCGAGCACATACGTGCTGACCGGGCCGGTGGCCTCCAGTATTCGGCCCGCGAGCCACGACGGGTTGCCCAGGGCGTGATCGGCGGTCGCCACGTACGGGTCGAGCACGGTGGGGTGGGCCTTGGACGTGATGAGCAGCCAGGTGTCACCGGTCTTGCGGCCGGCCACGAGGAGCAGGCCGAGGCCGACGCCCTTCAGGAGCAGCGCGCGTTCCTCGCCGGTGCGGCGGGTGAGCGCGAAGACCGCGCAGCCCAGCATCGCCCACAGGGCGCCGTTGCCGAAGAAGTGGTCCTCGGGCACCTCGGCGCCGACCGCCCACCGCACGCCCACGAAGACGAGGTCGATGCCGATCGCCGCACCGGCCGCGATGAACCGCTGCCGCCAGCTGAGCACCACCATCATCAACGCGAGGCCGCCGTACAGCGGTCCCGGTTTGGGCGGGAAGATGATCTCTCGCGCCTGGTTGGTGAGGGGCCCCGGTACGCCGCCGTAGTGACGCGCGGCGATCTCCAGGGTGATGAGGAACCCGAGGCCCACCACACACGCCGTGCCCCACAGGATCGCTCGCCCCCGCGAAACTACAGGTATCAATTCTTCGACCGATTGTTAGACGCTGTTCGGATGCCCGATCATGCCATCGCCCGGTCGTCGTCCTGGGCCGAGGGGTGCGATCGCGGGCCCGGCCCGGCCACGCGCAGACTCGTGGCAGACGTCCACCACGATCACGTCCACGAGAGAGGCAACCTTCGCGGGCAGGACCGGATCACCCCTGACGATCAGCGGGGTCCGTGACGGTGGGGGAGGCGGGGTTCGGGATGCTTCCCGAGGGGGCGTACTGGGCGTACTGCGCGGCCTGGGCGGTGAACATGGCCGCGTAACGGCCCCCGGCGGCCATGAGTTCGTCGTGGCTGCCCTGCTCGGCGAGGCGCCCGTGGTGGAGGACGTGGATGCGGTCGGCGTGGCGGACGCCGGACATGCGGTGGGTGACGAGGATGACGGCCCGGTGGGGGGCGGCGAGTCGGCGGATGCGGTCGAAGGCTTCGATCTCGGCCTCGGGGTCGAGCGCGGAGGTGGGTTCGTCGACGATGAGGACACCGTCCGCCTGCGAGGTGGAGCTGCGCCAGTGGGTGCGGGCGAGCCCCATCTTCTGCCATTCGCCGCCGGACAGTTCGATGGCCCCGCGGAACATGCGGGCCAGCAGGCTCTGCAGTCCGTCGGGGAGCTTGGCGATGACGGGGCCCGCCCCGGCGTACTCCACCGAGGGCTGGAGGTCGTGGGGCGCGGCGCTGTGGGCGGGGCGGCCGAGGCGGATGTTCATCGCGGCGGTCACGGGCCAGCGCTGGAAGTCCTGGGTGAGCAGGCAGACGCGGGCGAAGACCTGGGAGCGGTCGAGGTCGTCGATGTCCGCCCCGCCCCACCGCAGGGTGCCCTCCTGGGGCAGCAGCAGGCCCGAGAGGATCTTCATCAGCGTGCTCTTGCCGGAGCCGTTCTCGCCCACGACGGCGGTGACCGAGCCCATGGGGAGGGTGAGCGTCACCTCGTTCAGCGCCGGGGTGTCACGGTCGGGGTAGCGGTAGGTGACACGGTCCAGTACGACCTGGTCGATCCGCTCGGGGACCGGGGCGCCGCCCTCGGGGATGACGCGCTGCGCGGCCTGGGTGAGGAAGCGTCCGTGGTCGCGGACGTACAGGGACTCCTCGTGCAGCTGGTTCACGTTCATCACCAGCGCGCCCAGACCGGCCGAGCCGGTCCGTACGGCGATCACGGCGGTGCCCGCGACGGCGAGGCTCATGTGCCCGTTCGTGATCAGCCAGAACATGGTCCCGTACGTCGCCGCCATGGCGAGGCCGGAGAGCGCGGCGGCGACCCACTCGGTGAGCGCCTTGCTGGTGGCCAGCCGCTCCTGTTCGGATTCGGCGCTCTCCGCCATCCGCTGGTACCGGCCGAGCAGGAAGGCGCCGACGGCGTGGATGCGCACCTCCTGGGCGGCGCTGCGCTCGGTGAGGAGGTTGCCGATGAGGCGGCTGGCCCGCACGTGCTCGACCCAGCCGATCCGTGACACGTAACGCTCCTGCGCCACGCGCATGGCGCCCCAGCCGCGGGGAGCGGCGATGAGGATCAGCATGGGCAGCAGGGCGGGGTGCAGGACGGTGAGCACGCCCGCCGTGGTGATCAGTGAGATGACGCCGTTGAGCGCGGCGACGCAGGCGCCGATCATGCGGCGGGCGGAGGCCGGGCCGTACTGCGCGATGTCGATGAGCCGGCGGAAGTCGGGGTCGTCGATGGCTTCCAGTTCGACGGAGGCCGCGGCGGCCAGGTACTGGGTGGTCGCGATCCGTTCGACGAGCGGTTCCAGGCGCCCGGCCCGGGACGTGGACCAAGCGGCCAGGGCGGAGTTGACGACGGCGACCGCCGCGGCGGCGAACAGACCGGGCAGCAGGGCGTGCAGCCGCTCGGTGGCGCCACCGGTACCGCCGAGCAGCGCGTGCATGACGGCGTTGACGGCGAGCAGGCCGACGGCCGCGGCGATGCCCTGGCCGACCTCGCTGATCGCCACCGCGACGAGCGCCCGCCGGTCGGCCTGCCACGCCATGCGCAGCGTCACCCCGATCAGCGACGGCATGGAGCGCAGCGCGGACCTCATCGTCAAGTCCAGTGTGGCGTGCTCGTGTTGGGACCAGCCCATGTCGTAGCGCAAGGGGCCGCCGAACAGTTCCCGTTCGGCGTCGGAGATCTTGGGTTCGGCCATCCGTACCCGTCCGAAGAACCTCTTCACAGGGCGTCTCCTCCCGAGCTGGGCCAGCTCCGTGTCCACGGACAGGTGATCGGATAACTGAGCCCATCCTGTCGCCGTCACGGGCGCGCGGGAGCGAAATCCGGCGCCGCTCGCACACCGGCCGCCGCCACCGGGAGAGGCCCGCATACGATCTCCGTACCTCATTCCGCACACGGACCACATACGTAAAACGGGGAGCAGACGCATGCGCAGGGCGATGACCATAACGGCGCTGATCGCGGCGGCCGGGCTGATGACCGCGTGCGGCGGCAGCGGTGGCGGCGATGACGAGGGCGGCAAGAAGGGGCGCACCGAGCAGGGCAGGGCCTCGTCGTCGAAGCCGGCGTCCGGCGTCAAGGACAGGACGTACGAGGTCACCTTCGAGGTCGACGGCGAAGGCAGCTCCAGCGTCTACTACAACCTCGACACGAACCACTCCGAGCAGGTCACCCTGCCGTGGAAGAAGTCGGGCGAACTCACCCTGAACAGCACCGAGCGCAAGGTCGGGATCACGGTGTCCGTCGTGCCGGGGACGGTGCGGCTGTCCAACGGCCAGTTCGCCGCGGCCCCTTGCTCGATCACCGTCGACGGCAAGAAGGTCGCCAAGGACCCCGGTGGCGCCAAGGGGAAGCACATGTGCGAGTACACGCTTCGCTGACGGCGTGGCGACGTGGCGACCGGTGGCGCGGCCGCGGGGGCCGGCCTGGGTTGACGCTCACCGGGCCCCTTCGGCGGACGGGTCGCTGGACGGGCCGCTGGACGGGTCGTTGAGCGGCTGGGCGGGCGGGGCGCCGAACGGCTCGAGGAACGGGACGATCGCGTCGATGAAGTGATCGTTCCGGTCGCCCGCCACCATGTGTCCCGCACCGGACACGTCGACGCGCCGCGCGTGGGGCACCCGCGCGCAGAACTCGTCGGCGATGTCCTCGCGCACCACGTCGCTGCTCCCGCCGCGGACGAGCAGGATCGGGGCGTCGGTGCGGCGTGCGGCGTCGAGGAGGCGCTCGGCCATGCCGGGTGGGTCCATGCGGCCCTCGAAGCTGTCCAGCATGCGGGGGTCCCAGTGCCAGACCCAGCGTCCGCCGTGGCGTCGCAGGTTGTTGCGCAGCCCGGCCTCCTCGTCGTCGGGGCGCGGGCGGTGCGGCAGGTAGGCGGAGACGGCGGCGGCCGCCTCCGCCACGGTGGTGAATCCGTCGGGGCGGCCGCGCATGAACTCGACGATCCGGCGGGCCCCGCGGGGGTCGGGTCGATGGGCGACGTCGACGAGTACGAGCGCGCGGATCGCCGCTCGGGGTGCCTCTCCGGCGGCGAGCAGCGCGCTGAGGCCGCCGAGGGAGGCGCCGACGAGTACGGGGCGGTGGCCGGGTCCGTCGGCTCCGCCGAGTCCGCCGAGTTCGGCGATGACCGCGCGGACGTCGTCGGCGAACAGGCCGAGGTCGTAGTCACCGTCGGGCGACCACGCGCTGGTGCCGTGTCCGCGCAGGTCCGGGGCGATCACCTGCCAGCCCAGGGTGGCCAGTCGGGGGCCGGTGCGGTCCCAGGCGTGGCGGGTCTGGCCGCCGCCGTGGAGCAGGAGGAGAGGGGGCGCGCAGGCCTCGCCCCACACGTTCGCCGTGAGCGGGATCCCGTCGCGGCCCGCGAAACCGCGGGTCCGGGGCGGTGCGCCGGCCGTCATGCCGGGTCCTGGGTCCGCAGCGGCGCCAGGAGCCGGTCGCGGTGGGGGTCGGCGGCGGCCGCGGCGAGCGCGACGTCCAGGGCGAGCAACGTACGTACGAGGAACTGGTCGTCGTCGGTCATGGCGGCCACCCACTGGTGCAGCGCGCCCAGGCACGCCGTGCTGACCACGGCGGCCAGCGCGTCGGTGTCGACGTCGGCGCGCAGCAGGCCCTGTGCCCGCGCGTCCGCCAGCGCGCGCCGGAGGTGGGTGAGCGGACCGCGGCGGAGTGCGAGGCCGCTGTCCTCCCACTCGCGGACCATGCGGCGCGAGACGACCGGGTCGTCCACGAACAACTGGACGGTCGACCGGACGACCTCCCGCGCATCACCGGCTCCACCCGCCCCGAGGCGGCTCTCCAGCTCGTCCATGAAGTCGGCGGCCAGCGCCTCCCAGATCTTGTCGCGCGGCCCGATCAGGTTGTACACGGTGGCCGGGGAGACCTCCGCCCGAGCGGCGATCCGCTCGGTACTGATCACCGACTCGGGGCTCTCCCGCAGCAGTTCACGGGTCGCCTCCAGAATCCGCCCACGCCGCTGGGCCTTGTGCCGCGCGCGGAGCCCGCCTTCCGCTGCCTGCATGAGCGCACCTCGCTAAAGTTAGAGACACCGCCAACTTTAGAGACATCTCTAAATTCCGCAAGGGCCTGGCGGCCACCACGCAACACCGCCGCGCGGTCGCGCCGGCAACTCTGGCTCGGTCATCCGTGCGCCCTGCCGCTCCGGTCGCCGACCGTCCTATGATCGCTACTCCGCGTAGGAGGGGGCTGGTATGGCGGCAGGAGGGTCGGCGTCGCGGCGGGCGCAGGAGGCGCGGCGGCAGGAGCGGCTGTTGCGTGAGCAGTGGCAGGCCGCGCGTCAGCAGGCGCGTCAGTGGGAAGCGGCGAGTGAGGGTGAACGCCGGGTCGCTGCCCAGCTGTTGGTGCTCACGGAGCGCGGGTGGCGGCTGCTCGTGGATCGACGCTGGCCGGGGACGCGGGTCGCCAATGTGGACATGCTGCTGGTGGGCCCCGGTGGTGTCTTCGTCATCGATGTGAAGAACTGGCGTGCAGCTCCCGAGACTTGGGGCGGCAAGCTCCGTGCTGGTGGTGAGCCGCGCGACGAGCACGTGGCGCGGCTCCTGGCGGTGACGAAAGCCGCGGAGGGGGCGGTCGCGTCCCTCGGTATGTCGCCGGTGGCAGTCCAGCCACTTATGGTCTTCGCGGGCCAGCGGGTCGACACCGGCCTCGGCAGGATTCGGCTCCTGGGCGAGCATGAGGTCGGCCCCGCACTGCTTTCGGAGCGGTGCAGACTCCGTACGGAATCGGTCCGCGCGATCGCCGACCATCTGGAACGCGTCTTCCCCGACTACGCGGGACCAGCCGTCGGGCGGGCGACACCGCCCGCCTCGGCCCAGCCTCAACAGGCTGAATCCGATGGCCTGTTCGACCTGGAAGGTCTGCGGGAAGCGGCGCTGAAGGAGGCGATGCGGGCCCCGATCGAGCAGTGGATGACGTTCCTTCACCCCGACCAGGTCGCGCTGGTACGCCGCAACTGGTCGGGCCCCGCGCGCATCAGCGGTCCGGCGGGCACGGGCAAGACAGTCGTGGGCCTGCACCGCGCGGCTCACCTCGCCCGGCGCACCAGCGGCCGGATCCTGTACGTCACGTTCGCCAACAACCTGCCCCGGGTGCAGGGCACCTTCCTCAAGACCATGTCTCCGGGCGTCGCGGACAGGGTGGACTTCCGCAGCCTGCACTCCTGGGCGCAGGAGTTCTTGCAGGAGCGCGGTGTCCAGGTGCGGCTGCACGGGGACAAGGCCGAGACCGCCTTCAGCCTGGCGTGGAAGCACGTCGGGCGGGACAGCCGCCTCGCGGAGATCGACCCGGCGCCGGGCTACTGGCGTGAGGAGATCGACCACGTCATCAAGGGCCGCGGCATCACCGCTTTCGAGGAGTACGCGACCGTGCCCCGGCGCCGCCGCAGGGCGGTCCTGCGCCGGTCACACCGGCAGGCGGTATGGGCGCTGTACGAGGCGTACGAGTCCCTGCGCGGCGAGCGCGGCGTGCACGACTTCAACGACGTCCTCTCCCTCGCCCTGGCGGAGGCGACGCGACGCAAGGAAGGGCCGCACTACGCGGCCGTGATCGTCGACGAGGTGCAGGACCTCACCCTGGTCGGGGTCCGTCTCCTGCACGCGCTGGTCGGTGACGCCTCCAACGGGCTGTTGCTGGTCGGTGATGGTCAACAGGCCGTCTATCCAGGAGGGTTCCGCCTCACCGACGCCGGCATCGATATCCGCGGCGACCGCGGACAAGTGCTGCGCACCAACTACCGCAACAGCAAACAGATCCTCGACACGGCCCTCGAGGTCGTTGCCGAGGACTCCTTCGACGACATCGACGGCCAGCGCACGCCCGGCCGCCGGGACGTCGATCTCACCTACCATGACGGCCAGGTGGTCCGGGTCGCGAAGTCGACCGTGGCCGAGCACGACCAGGCGCTCCTGGACGCCTTGTGCGCGCTGCGCGACGGAGCGCGGGCCGACGCCGCCGTGCTGTGCCCGTCCGTGCGGGCCATCGCTTACTACCAGCGGGTGCTCTCCCGTGCCGAGATCCCGATATGCCTGCTGGAGCACTACGACGGCCGCCCCGTCGACGCGGTCAAGCTGGGGACGTACCGCAGGGCCAAGGGGCTGGAGTTCAAGCGCGTATATCTGCCGCAACACGATGCTGCACTGCCGAAAGGCACAGCACCCGGTGGCACCGGCGTCACGGAGGCACACGAAACGGCGCGCGAACGCGAAGAGCTGCTACGTAGCCAGCTCTTCGTGGCGATGACCCGGGCCCGTGACTTGCTGTGGCTTGGAAGCGTGGACCGGTAGGGCTGCGGTGCCGTTCCCGCTTGCCATGCCGCTCCCCCTCTCTGCCGCTGCGAATTTGCCAAATGGGCAAGGTTGATCGCGTCGGGCGGGTGTCGCGCCGCATGATCGATGGGTAGCCGCGTCCGCCCGCGAACGAGGAGAAGCCCATGCAGCCCGAGCTGACCGCCGCGCTCCGCCACCGCACCGTCGAGGCCCCGGCCGGGCGCCTGCACCTGGTCGAGCAGGGCGCCGGGCCGCTGGTCCTGCTCGTGCACGGCTTCCCTGAGTCCTGGTACTCCTGGCGCCGCCAGCTGCCGGCCCTCGCGGCGGCCGGGTACCGGGCGGTGGCGATCGACGTACGCGGCTACGGCCGCTCCTCCAAGCCCGCCGCGACCGACGCCTACCGGATGCTCGACCTGGTGGACGACAACCTCGCCGTCGTGCGCGCCCTCGGCGAGGAGAACGCGGTGGTCGTCGGCCACGACTGGGGCTCCAACATCGCCGCCACCTCCGCCCTGCTCCACCCGGAGGTCTTCCGCGCCGTCGCCCTGCTCAGCGTCCCGTACGCGCCGCCCGGCGGCCCGCGCCCGACCGACGTCTTCGGCCGGATCGGCGGCCCCGAGCAGGAGTTCTACGTCTCCTACTTCCAGGCGCCCGGCCGCGCCGAGGCCGAGATCGAGCCCGACGTCCGGGGCTGGCTCGCGGGCCTCTACGCGGCCCTGTCCGCCGACACCATGCCCGCCCAGGGCGAGCCCGATCCGCACTTCGTCGCCCGCGACGGCGGCAGGATGCGTGACCGCTTCCCCACGGGGGTACTCCCGGCCTGGCTGAGCGAGGACGAACTCGACGTCTACGCAGGGGAGTTCGAGCGCACCGGGATCACCGGCGCCCTCAACCGGTACCGCAACATGGACCGGGACTGGGAAGACCTCGCCCCGCACCGCGGCGCCGCGATCAAGCAGCCGTCCCTCTTCATCGGCGGAGCCCTGGACGCCTCCACGACCTGGATGTCCGACGCCATCGACGCCTACCCCACCACCCTCCCCGGCCTGTCGGCGTCCCACCTCCTAAACGCCTGCGGCCACTGGATCCAGCAGGAGCGCCCCGACGAGGTCAACCGCCTCCTGACCGACTGGCTCGCCGGCCTCCAGGCTTGAATCGGGCGGGCCGCCTGCTACAGCCAGTCCCGACGCTTGAAGATGAAGTACAGGCTGACGCAGACCGCCGCCATCAGCAGGATCGCGAAGGGGTAGCCGAAGGCCCACTTCAGCTCCGGCATCGTGTCGAAGTTCATGCCGTAGATCGTGCCGACGAGGGTGGGGGCGAAGAGAATTGCCGCCCACGAGGAGATCTTCTTGAAGTTGTCTACCTGGTGGCGCTGACCAGCGTCGATGTGACGGTGCGCGTTCCTGACCTGGGAGGATGAGTCTTTCAGCGTCTTTCAGGTTCGTGCTGCGTTACGCGGTCGATTCTCCCCACGCGCTCCCCAGCACCGCCGAAACTCCCCAGATTCTCCCCAGCATTCGCCGTTGGGCGGGGCGGTTGTGACACAGCTTCTCCGCCATCAGCGGCGCTGCCGTAGGCACCCTGAGTGACAGGCACGGCGGCAAATCGCGTCTGATGCTGCGCAGGCAGACAGTAACGGGCGTGGTCCCCTCCAGAAGGCCGCCGCGGTAGACCACACGCCGATGGGTGGTCGGAGCGTTAAGCAGTGTTTCTCCGACCACCCATTGCTGCATCTATGCCTCGTGCGGCGCCCCGCAGCGATTCAGAAAGACGGGTTGGTGAGGACCCGCTGCAGGCAGAAGACCTCCTTCTCCACGACGTAGGCCGGGGCGATCACGTACTGAGCAGGCAGAAGGGGATCACAGGAGAGCCAAGCGGCCTGCCGCGATGGGTCGAGCCTTGTCCCGGGCAGCAGGTCAAAGTCCCACCGGAACGGCAAACCGATGCATGTCGCCCGACGCCACAACGCCTGCGTCTTCACCAGGGCTTGGTCGACGCGGGTAGCGAGGGTCATCCGCCCGTCCTTGTCCAGACCGAGGGCGCCCTCGATGAGTCCGGTGGTGGGAGGAGCCTGGAAAAGAGCCTGGCAGAGCTCGCCGAGGAACCACAGGTGGGCTGGCTTATAGGCCGGCCGAAGCGTGCTCGCTGTGGTGGCGGCGAGGGCCAGCGTCGCAAGATGGTGTTCGACCAGAGACTGGTAGTCGCGGGCGATGCTCTGGTGGTCGGCGTGAGCGTTGGAAGGCAGGTCACCACGCTGGCGGGTCTGAGCGGCCAACATGGCAGCCAGTCTCTTCTCCAGCCGCTCTACCCGAGCAACGATTTGGACGAATTCGTGACGCAGATCTTGGTTGTCCCGCTCCACGGCAGAGAGTCGCTGGTGACCCACGTCGAGCTGGCGCTGGACACGGAGCATGTCCTCGCTGCTGTGCAGTGAGGAGCTTTGCTGGGGCATCTGTGCGTGGGGGCACGGGGCCTCGGAGGGATGGGAGAACCAGCAGGCGCTGTTCACAGGTGCTCCTGGACGGGTCAGTAGTCGGAGGCGAAGTGGACGGTGGTGGCGGCTTCTTCGCCGGTCTTCGGTACGACGGCGCGTACCTTGATCTCGGTCTCGCCGAACCGCAGGTAAAGCCGTACCTGACGATCGTCGAGGGCGTCCCTCATGTTCAGGGCGACGCTGACGGTTCCGATCCGCTCACAGCCTGGGTCCGTCACGTATCGGGGGTTCTCCTGTGTAGTGGTGTACAGGTCGAAGATCAGTCTTGTGGTGTCTCCCTCGACGGGCAGGAAGACATCGCTGATCTCTTGCTCCGTATCCACCACGTCTCCGATGGTCACCAGCTTGGCGAACCGCTTTCGGCACCGGGCGACGCCGTCCGAGGCCACGAAACGCAGTTCCTCGGGGTCCACATCGGGCTCGAAGCGGGTGCTGCTGTTGACCCCGTAGGTGTAGCGGGCGCGACGGGCACGGGTCTGCGGACTGTAGGCGAAGTGCACGGCACCGTAGAGGACTGCGGAGCTTGGATCCGGCGGGACTAGGACGTGGGCGCGGCCCTTGAGGTGTTGCTTGAACGCGTGCTGGAGATATGGCGAGTTGCTGAAGCCACCTACCATCAAGACCACGGGCATGGGTGAGTCGGGCGGGAGGCTGGGGACGGCCACTTCGGCGAGTTGCTCGTCGATGAGATCCAGGACATCGGGTACGACCGTGTCGAAGACGTCCTGCATCTCCTTGGGGGTGATGAGGATGGAGTCGGTTACCCCGCGCTGCTTGCGAGCCAGGCGCTTACGTACCGCGGCGCCCAGTTTCCGGTCGACCGCGGTGGGGATGGGCAGGGGGACTGGGTCCGTGGTGTCCGCCCCGAAGGACAGTTTGTGACGCTCCCATGCCTCGACCAGGTCGAGCATTGCCTCGGGCACTTCTTCGCGGAGCTGTTTGACCAGTTCCGGCTTGCCGAAGCGATCGGCTAGGAGTCGGTCCTCAAAGCGGTGGTTGAGCTCGTTGGAGCCGTGTCGCCCTCCATTGACCAGGCCGATTTCGACCATTCGACCGGCCTCGTCGTTCACGTAGGCGGCCAAGTCCACGGTGCCGCCGCCACTGTCGACGACCAAGATGCGCCTGCCTGGAGCGGAGAGGTCCATCGGAGGCTGATCCCCCTCTCCGGGCGGTTTGGCACCGCGAACACGTGCATGGTGGACTGCCGCCTCGGGTTCCAGCGCGAGGATGAGCCGGCCGTCCTCGTTGGGAAATCCGGCTGCGGCGGCACACCGTCTGACCGTCTGCTTGTTCTGGTCGTTGAAGATCGCGGGAACGGTGATGCACCAGCGGATATCTTCCTCTAGGTAGCCGCTGCTGGTGATTTGTGCCAGCGCCGCCTCGCGCACACGAGACAGCAGCTCAATCGTCAACCTCTCTGCCTCGCTGGGCGGTTCGACCAAGCATGGTTCACCATCGTCATCCGTGCTCTCCCCGCCTTCTTCATCAAGCGCGTCAGTGTCACCGTGCCCCTCCTGGCTTGCCGACGCGGTGATCTCCAGGTCACCGGTCCTGGATGCCCTTGAGCTCGCTGCCTCTTTGTGTCGCCCCATACGCCTCTGCACGTCGGTGGCTCGCGGGGACGTCTCCATCAGGTCCATCTTGAAGGCTGCGCAATACCGGTGCCCCGCGCTTCCGCTGAGGAGACTCAGTGCCCGCCGCCGGGCTTCGTACCCCCAGGCGAGGACCTTGTCGCCCTCACCGAGCAGCAGAGCGGAGAGGTTCTTGACAGCGGACACAGGCTGGCCCGGCCACTGTGTGAAGAAATGGATGCGGCGACGCTCGGCGTCTTCGTTCTCCTCATCGATGACCGCCCAGGCGAATCCGGTGGCATGCGTACCTAGGTCGACTCCGCAGACGATCAAAGGTTCGGACATGTCTCTCCCACGGAGGATAGGGCCGCGAAGCTATCCAGAGGCTTCGCCGACGACACCCTGTGCCGTGACAATGCCTGCCCGCATCCCGAATTGGGCTGAACCCGCCGCGTCGGGGAGTTTCGATACACCAAGACGGCCGATATTAGACATGAAATATTACTGAAATGGGTGTCCAGAATTGGGCATGTATATTTCTGGGAAGATCCGGGAGGTTTAGATGCACGACGACTTGGCCCCGCCAATGCGGCTCGCGGAGCGCGAAGCGGAGACCGAAGAGAGCGGCTTCTTCATGCGGGTTTCCGCGCCACCCGCCAGCGTGAGTGGTGGTGACGAGGCAGCCGAGGAGGCCGGGGAGAAAGGGCAGGAGGAAATCCTCAGCAAGCTACGAGCCTACGGGGCGATGAAGGCGAGCCGCGACGACCTGATCCGCGAGGCTGACGCACAGCAGATTGAAGAGGCGCGCATTGCCCGCCTAATGGGACACTCACGCACCACCATCCGGGCAGCTTTGGGGAAGCGCTGAGAGAACTGACCACGGAGAAGCCGATGCTTCAGCCGCTCACTCTGCGTTCCTACTGCGGCGTCGGTGAAAGTGCCGCCGACCTCGAGCACGTTGGCTGGAGTAAGCGCTTAGAAGGCACGTGTTCTATCTATTGAGCTTTAGGGGTTGACCTGCGCAAACGCAGCTTCTCAGCGCTGTCCCCCGGGGCGCGGGGGACACATGGGGGAATCGTAGATCCCTGGTGACTGGGGGACGCGAGTTGTCTCCAGCCAGGCCGTACGCAGGGTCTCACACTATCTTCACGCCTCCGAAGCCCCTAGTGGCAACAATCCTGCCCCATATGTCTGGTACGGGTTGACCTTGCAGATGTCAGTTCTAGGCTGCATGCGATCTTGCATAGGTCAGCGTGACCTTGCATCGAGGGGCGGGGTTAGTCGTACGTGGTGCATGCGTTAGAGGTCTTGGAGGGCGGGTCTGCGGGGGCGCCAAGGGCCGAGTTCGAGGTGGTGTACGTCGCCCCTGACGGGTCGGAGTCGCGGCGTTTGCTGGCGGATGCGTGGGCGGTGCAGTTCGAGCACGTCGCGCCTGTACGCGCGTTCGCGTCGTACCGCGGCCAGCGGAACTTGCCGGGCCTGTGGTGGTCCGCCACGGCGGGCGGGCATATCGGGTATGAGTCCTGGCTGGAGCGGGACCACGTGATGTTGCTGGACTTCGATCCGGCGGTAGTGGGTATCTCCTCGCAACCGTTCTGGCTGTTCTGGTCCTCGGTGAAGGGCAAGCCGGTCTCGCATGCGCCGGACTACTTCGCCCGCCGGGACGACGGATCGGCGGTTGTCGTCGACTGCCGTCCGGCCGAGCGTCGCAGAGCGAGGGACTGGGTGAAGTTCGAAGCGACGGAGACGGCTTGTGATCAGGTGGGGTGGGAGTTTCGGCTGCTGGGGGCGCCGGATCCGGTGCTGGTGCGGAACGTGCGCTGGCTGGCGGGCTACCGCCACCCTCGCCACCGGGTGGAGCCGGTGGCCTCGTGGCTGCTGGAGACGTTCGTCGAGCCGTTGCCGCTGATGGACGGTGTCCTGGCTGTGGGGGAGCCGGTGGCGGTGCTGCCGGTGCTGTTCCATCTGCTGTGGTCGCACGAGTTGGCGGCGGACACGTCGGTTCCGTTGCACGCCGAGTCGCTGGTGTCGCTGGGGATGGTCCGGTGAGGGCGGGCGGCGAGAGTACGGTGCTGCGGGTCGGGGACTGGGTCACCTTCGATGACGGCCAGCACCAGGTGGTGGCTCTGGCGGGGACGGCGGTGCGGCTGCGGTCGTCGGGCGGTGAGGAGTCGGTGGTGCTGGCCTCGTACTTGATGGCGGCGCCGGACTTCTCGGTGACGGGCACCGAGTCGCTGCCCACGCTGGAGCCGGCCGGGTTGCTGGAGTCGCTGCCCGAGGCTGCGAGGGAGGCGGCGGTGGAGTGGGAACGGCACGTGGTGGAGGTGGAGACCGGCTTGCCGGCGGGGGCGGAGCCGGGAACGGCGGTGAGGCCCGAGTACGACCCTGCACGGCCGTTGGTGGAGCGGGCCCAGGCGAAGGCGGATGAGCTGGGGGTGAGCCTTCGCACGGTGATGGCCAAGCGGTCGCGCTACGCACAGCAGGGGGTGTGGGGGCTGGTCGATGGACGCCTGGTGCGGCTGACGGAGGCGACAGGCCGGGCGGACGCCCGGCTGGTCGCCGCGGTGAAGCAGGTGCTGGATGACCAGACGCACGCTTCGACGGGCACGCGATCGCGGGTGATCCGGCGGGTGGTGAAGCTGGTCGAGGACACCCACGGCGAAGGGGTGGTGCCGCTGCCGAGCCGCAACACCTTCTACAAGCTCATCGACGCCCTGTCCACGGGACGGCATAGCTTCGGGTCGGCGGCCGCCCGGCGGCAGACGGCGAACCGGCCGACGGGCCCGTTTACGCCGACGTTCGCGGACCGTCCCGGAGAACAGGTGCAGATCGACTCCACCCCGCTGGACGTCATGGTGGTCCTGGACTCCGGGGTCGTAGCCCGCGCCGAATTGACGATCGCGGTCGATGTCGCCACCCGCACGATCTGCGCGGCGGTGTTGCGGCCGGTGAGTACCAAGGCGGTGGACGCCTCGCTGCTGCTGGCGCGGATGCTGGTGCCGGAGCCGATGCGGCCGGGCTGGCCGCTGAGTCTGCGGATGACGGCCTCGCGGATGCCGCACCGGCAGCTCCTCGACGTCGATGCGCGGATGGACCAGGCTGCTGCCAAGCCGGTGATCGTGCCGGACACCGTCGTCATCGACGGCGGCAAGGTGTTCATCTCCAACACGTTCATCCGGGCCTGCGCCCGGCTGGGCATCTCGGTCCAGCGGGCACGCCCCCGCACGCCCACAGACAAGGCGATCGTGGAGGCGACGTTCTCGGCGATCAACACCCTGTTCTGCCAGCACCTGGCCGGCTACACCGGCCGGGATGTGAGCCGCCGCGGCGAGCGGGTTGAGCAGGCCGCGGTCTGGACGATCCCCGAACTGCAGAATTTGCTGGATGAGTGGTTGCTGGCGGGGTGGCAGACCAGGCCGCATGACGCCCTTCGGGATCCGTTTCGGCCGGGGAAGGCCATCTCGCCGAACGACAAGTACGCCTCCTTGGTGGCGGCGGCCGGCTACCTGCCGCTGGTGTTGCGCGGGGAGGACTATCTGGAGCTGTTACCGGTGGCCTGGCGCGCGATCAACGACTACGGCATCCGCATCGCGCACCGCACCTACGACAGCGCCGAGCTGGGTCCCTATCGGCGTCAGCACTCCGGCCATGCGGCCAGGCGCGGGCTCTGGGAGGTGCACTACGACCCTTACGACCTCTCGCAGGTCTTCGCGCGCACTGAAGGCGGCTGGGTCACCGCGCCCTGGGTGCATCTCCCGCTGGTGGCCGCGCCGTTCGCCGAGTTCACCTGGGCGCACGCCCGACGCCTGGCCGCCGAGGCCGGCCTGGACGACACCAACGAGGTGGCCGTCGCCCGTGTCCTGGACGCGCTGCTGACGCGCGCCGAACACGGCCCGGACCGGCAATCGGCCCGCGTCCTGGGCCGCACCCGCGCGGCAGCCGCTCTGGCCGCCCCCACTGCCGCACCTGCGATCGAAAGCGCCCCCGAGCCCGAGCAGGAGTCCACGGCGGCGCCACCGGCCGCGAACGTGGTGCCCTTCGGGGTCTTCGACGCCCACGCCGAAGCCGAAAGGTGGCTATGAGCACGCCCTCCTCCCGGATGCCGCAGACGGATCTGCCCAAGGCGACGCCACCGGATTGTCCACTGACCACCAAGGAGGGCTGGCGCCGCTACGTCGAGCGCGAGAGCACCCCACCGCCGTTACACAGCGCCACTGAGCGGGCCGCGCTGACCGGCCGGGCACGGGACCGTGAGGACGAGTGGCGGCGGGAGTATCACGCGGACCTGCCGATGGTGAACACCCCGACCATCCGCAAAGTCATCGCCACCGCACGACTGTTGATCCAGCTCAACCGCCACCAGGTCTCCGCCCGCCGGGGCGTGATCCTTTCCGGTGCTTCCGGTACGGGCAAGACCACCGCGCTCACCCAGCTGGGCCGCGCGCACGAGCTGGCCACGCGCAAGCGCCATCCGCACGACGGGGCCCGCCTGCCGGTCATCTACGTGACCGTTCCCCCGGCGGCGACGCCGAAGATGCTCGCGACAGAGTTCGCCCGCTTCTTCGGATTGCCCTTTCCCAAGCGGGGAGTGACCCTCACCGACATCGTGGACGCGGTCTGCGCGACCGCCGCCCACACCCGGGTCGATCTCGTCCTGGTGGACGAGCTGCACAACCTCAACCTGGCCACCCGCTCCGGTGCGGAAGCCTCCGACCAGTTGAAATACTTCGCCGAACGGCTGCCGGCCACGTTCGCTTACGCGGGCATCGACATCGAGACCCAGGGCCTGTTCGCCGGCACCCGCGGCCGTCAGATCGCCGGACGGTTCGTCGTCATCCCTGCCGCCCCGTTCTCCCACGCCACCGGCGCCGACCAGGAGACGTGGCGGGCCCTGGTCCGCACGCTGGAGTCCTTGCTCCGCCTTCACGAGCACGCCCCCGGAACGCTCACCGAGATGAGCGACTACCTCTTTCACCGCACCAGCGGCATGATCGGAAGCCTTTCCCAGCTCATCCGCGGCGCTGCCGTGCTGGCCATCGAGGACGGCAGCGAGCGCATCACGAGAGAGCTGCTGGAGCTGGTTCCCCTGGACTTCGCCGCCGAGCAGACCCAGCGGCTGATCACCCCGGCAGGCGCAAAGGGCCGACGCCGGAGCGTGGCCTGATGCTCCTGCCCCGGCTGCCCGACCCGGTCCCCCCGGCCCGTCACGAAATCGCTGTCTCCTACATCAGCCGCCTGGCCACCCTGCACGGCATGGACTCACAAACGCTCTGGATGCAGGCCACCCGGCCGAAGCGGGAGGGAGCCTCCCGACGCGTCCCGATCCCCGAACAGCTCGCCGCGCTCACCGGCCGCAACGTCCACGCCCTGGCCGGGGCCCTGCCCGAACTGCGCGACCCGCTACCGGACTGGGCCATGTTTCGCCACGCGACGCAGAGCGGCTGTCATCTCTGTGACGCCCGCCATCCGGGCGGCCGGGTGGTGAGGCTGCTGCCGCACCACACCTACGTCTGCCTGCGGCACGGCACCTGGATCGGCCCGCCCGACATCGACCACCCCGCTGCCGGCCTCGCCCAGCTGCCGGAAGTCATCGACGCCCAGCGCCGCCATCACGTCCTCGTGCGACGTTACGGCTGGGAAGCCGCCTACGACGCGGTGCTGACCGCCTTCATGCTCTGCGCGCACATCTGGGCCGACGGCCGCCTGCCTGGCGAGGACTTCCACGTCTGGCACACCTGGGACAGCCGGACGTACGCCCTCATCCCCTACGACCATGCCGCCAAGTCCTACAGCTCCTACAGCACGTCCAAGCTGTTCGCCGCCGTCTATCCCGAGGTCATCGGCCTGGCACCGCTGATTGCCTCCCCCTACTGGCGGCAGCTGGCCTGCGGCACCACCACGGAGCAATCCCGGTTCTTCGCCGAGGTCGGCAAGCGCGTCACCTACCCCTACAGAAAGAAGGAGCACGGCGACGCCGTCGCGCACTGGGCCATCGCGGATGCCTGGCGCCCACCCTCGACACCGCTGACGACCTACACGCCGGGCCAGGTTCGCGGAAAGCTCTCTCCGCTCCACGCCAGTCGGGCCGCGCGGCACGCGAACAGCGTGAAGTGGTACAGCCGCATCAACCGGAACCAGGGCCGCACCCTCCTGTTCCACAACCACCTCAAGCCCGTCCTCCTGCGCGACAAGACACCGCAATACGTGAAGTGGGAAGGCACCGTCTGGCACAGCAGCCGCACCGACGCCCTCATAAAGGAAGAGGTCGCACGGCGGCGAAAGGAACTCCAAGACGGAGCAGCGCGCTTGCGGCACCAGCGGACGTTGCATGAAGGGTCAAACGGGAGCCAGCCCGATGCCGACCACAGCATCTGATGGCAGGGCCGGTCGGGACAGGTGCCACACCGGAAAGAGGCCCGCGTCAGCAGGTGGTGCCGGGCGCTACCTTCTCTAGTCCCAGGAGGTAGTCGTCGACGGCGTTGGTGACGCAGGCGTTGCTGCGGCCGTAGGCGGTGTGTCCCAGGCCCTCGTACGTCAGCAGCATGCCGCCGGGGAACTGGTCGGCCAGGCTCACGGCATCCTCGTAAGGGGTGGCCGGGTCGCCGGTGGTTCCCACCACCAGCACCGGTGGTACGCCGGCGGCGTTGACCTTGTGCGGCTTCATCGTGCCGGTGGGCCATCCCTTGCAGGTCAGAGCGGTCATCACAGCTGAAGTGCCGTAGATGCCCGCGGCCTTGTCGGCGGTTTCGAGGGCGTCCCAGTACGGCCTTTCGCTGCGCGGATGGGGTGTGTCAAGGCAGCTGACGGCCTGGAGTGCGGCCTCGCTGTTGTCGACGGGCACCTGGCTGTCGTCGCCCGCCTCGTCGGTCTCGTCGGCGGGTCCGTCCGAGGAGTCGGCGGGTCCAGATGGCTCCCAGTCCTCTGCTTCCGAGAGCTGTTCGTCGTACAGGCCGGCCATTTTTGTCCCGTCCCCGTCGGCCGCGTCCCCCAGCGCCTCGGAGAGGTCTGGCCACTGGTCCTCGGGCGTGTACATCGACTCTGTGATCGCGGTGAGCAGCATGGTGGCGTCGAGCCCGTACTCGTCCCCGTCAACGGGCAGCGGTTCACGCTCCGTCTGCTCGTACAGATCGTCGATCAGTGCGGATATCTCCTCAGGGGTGCTGCCGGGGCAGCTGTCTTCGGCGATGTCCGCGCAGTAGGTGGCGTAGTCGTCGACGGCCTGCTGGAAGCTGACTGCCTGTCCTATCGTGAGCGCCGACCAGTCCTGGGAGGGGTCTATCGCTCCGTCAAGAACCAGGGCACGCACTCTGCGTGGGAACTGCTCGGCGTAGGACGTGCCCAGGCTCGTGCCGTAGGACCAGCCGATGTAGGTGAGCTTGCCCTCGCCGAGGGCGGCGCGCAGCACGTCCATGTCCCGGGCGGCGTCCGGTGTGCCGACGTGGCGCAGGAGCGGGCCGCTGTTTGCCCGGCAGGCGTCGGCCTCGGCCTGTGCGCTGGCCAGCGCCTCCTGCTGGTCGGTCTCGGTCTGGGGATAGAGCGGCTGTTGTGCCGACGTGGTGTCCTCGGCGCCATCATCGGTGGCCTCCTCTTGGTCGTCCTCACACGTGAGGGCAGGCGAGCTCTGCCCGACGCCGCGCGGGTCGAAGGAGACGATGTCGAAGCGGTTGCGTACCTTCTTGCTGATCGATTCGGCTATGCCGTCCTTGAGGGACTGCACGCCGGGCAGGCCGGGGCCGCCCGGGTTGTAGACAAGTGTCCCGATGCGCCGGTCCGGGTCCGCGGTGACGGACTTCGCCACCGGCAGGACGAACGTCTTGCCGTTGGCGGGGTGTGCGTAATCCATGGGAACGGTGAGTTTCGCGCACTCGAAGTCCCCGCAGTCAGACCATGTCAGCTTCTGGCTGTAGAAGGACTTCAGCTCCGGGCGGCCGGCCAGGTCGGCGGCAGCGGCCGATGTCCCTGGCCGGTCCGGGGCCGTGCAGGCGGCCAGGGACGTCGAGCCGAGGACGGCCAGGGCAATGATGAGGGCGTGGCGGCGGGTTGCGCGGTTCAACGGGCTGCTCCCATGTTCGGTTCACGGGTAGCTTCCCGGGCCGATGCTGAGGTTTTGATGAAGCGCCGCGTTGGCCGGCCCGTGTGATCGGCCTGTGCCCGGCTCGGTCAGCCGCGCGCCGGCAGGCGCAGTACGAAGCGGGCACCGCCGCGATCACCGCGTGCGGCGGTGAGGGTCCCGCCATGGGCGTGGGCGACCCATGAAGTGATGGACAGGCCCAGACCTGCGGACCCGGATCTGCTGCGAAAACGTTCGAACAGGGCGCTCGCCACCTCGGGAGGCAGTCCGGGGCCGGCGTCGTCGACCGTCACGGTGCCGTCCCGGGTGACGGTGATACGGACGTCCGCAGGCTCTCCCGGCGCATGGCCGTGCGCCAGCGCGTTGCCCAGGAGGTTGGACACGGCCCGGCGGATGAGGTCGGGGTCGGCGGCCACGACGGTCTCCTGTGCGTCGAGCGTGACCTGGTGTCCTTGCGTCGGCGCGTCCTCGATGACCGCTTCCACCACCTGGTCCAGGCGCAGCGGCTGGCGGGCCAGGGCCGCTGTACCGGACATCAGCCGGGCCCGGGTCAACAGCCCGTCGACGAGCTGCCCCATGGCCTGCGCCAGGCGCAGGGTGCGCCGGTGTACTTCAGTGCTGTCCGTCTCACCGCGCAATGCGGTTTCCGCGAGCGTGTGCAGCGACGCGACAGGCGTGCGCAGGTCGTGCGCGGCGTCGGCGAGGAATGCCTCCTGCTGGCCCAAAGCGGCCAGCGCGGGCCGGATAGCCCGTCCGGACAGCAGGTGCCCGACCGCGGCCGACAGCAGCACCAGTACGGCGCAGCCGCCTGTCACCACCCAGGTCAGCCTGCGGTGATCGGCCCGCTGCCCGGTTGTCTTGGACACGGTCACCAGGGCGCCTTCTGGGCCCTCGCGTTCGGCCGCGTCCAGCGGGTAGTACGGCAGGGCGAACACCCGCACTGGCTCGCCGTCGCTGGTCCGCCGGTCGAAGGCTCTTGCACCATCGGCGCGCACGGCCTCCTGGGCGGCATCCTGAACGACTGTCGGGCTCACGCTCAGACAGGGCCGGTGCGGGGCGTGCTCGACCACCAGGTCCGCGTCCGCGTCGGACGGCACGGAGAGCACGAAGAACGGAGGGCACGCGGTGCCCATCGTGTCGACAAGCACCGTGGTGTCCAGCCGGCCCTCCTCGTCCGTCTCCAGCAGGCCCAGGGCCCAACTGGTGTCCACATCCATCGAGTGGTCGACCTGCTCACGCCACCGGACGTCGTCGCTGCGCACCGCGAAGAGGGCCATCGCGACGAGCCCCACGGCGCTGGTGAACGCGAACAACGCGGTGATCCTGCGACGCAGCCGCTTGACCCGCATCGTGGGCGTGAGCGCCCGGGGCCCGCGGCGGAGAAAGGCCCTTCTCATCGCGGTTCGCCAGCCGCACGCTCCTCGGACACCAGTCGGTATCCGACTCCCCGTACGGTCCTGATCAGCGGCGGGTCTCCCAGCTTGCGGCGCAGCTGGGAGACAAGGACCTCCAGGACGTTCGACTGCGGCTGCGCCATCTCATCCCAGCAGCTTGCGATCAGCTCCGCGCGGGACACCGCCTGGTCGGCCCGCGCCACCAGCACTTCGAGGACAGCGAACTCCCGGCTGGTGAGGGTGAGCAGCACCCCGCCCCGGTGGACATGCCTGCGGGCGGTATCGACCTCCAGATCACCCACATAGTGCACAGGCGGGCGGACGACCGCGGCGCGGCGGCACAGACTGCCTACCCGCGCGATCAGCTCCGGTACGGCGAAAGGCTTGACGAGGTAGTCGTCACCGCCGCTCGTGAAGCCTTCCACGCGGTCGGCAACGGTGTCACGGGCGGTGAGGAACAAGACGGGCACGGCACGGCCTCCGCGGCGCAACCCGTTCACGTACACGGCGGCATCACCGGAGGGAAGCATCCGGTCGAAGACCGCGCAGTCGTAGGCAGTGACGAACAGTGCCTCGTCGGCCTGGGGGAGGTCGGCTACCTGATCGACGGCGAACCCTGCGGCACGCAGCGCGGCGGCCACCGCGAAACGCAAGTTCTCGTCGTCCTCGACCAGCAGCACCCGCACGCGGCTCACCCTATCCGCACTGCTCTGAAAGCCCTGGCCGGGGAGCAGCGCGTGCGCTCCGGCCGCAGAAGGAGGGAAGCCCCGCCTGCCGGACCACGATGTCGCCGGTTCGGGCTGTACCCGTCGGACCCGACTACCCCTCGGTGAGCCGCTGCTTGGCCTGGCCCGCGCACCACCTTACTGAGGCCGCCCTCCGTCCCCCCGGGGCAGCTCTCCAGGCGGCTTGACCAGGACCGTGCTACCGATCACCGGGGCTGCCCGTCTACTCTCACTGCAGGCTCCCAGCCCCCGAGCCGTGACCGTCTTTGAGGCCAGCTGGAACCGCATCGCCGACAACGCGGCTCCAGCCCCTGCCCTCCAGGCGGCGGCGGGGCAACTCCCGCGGCCCTGCCACCCGGAGGGCACCTCGCGCGAGGCCCGACCGAGGGGAGCCTTCGGTGCCTCGCGCACCCGGCCGCCGCCGCACTCCGGCGGCGGCCGGACCCAAGAAGCGTCCCACCGGCGGTGCCCCCTGTCCGCGCAATGCCATATTCCGGCTGCGCATCCATCCCGTTGCGCATCGACGATGCGGTCAGCCGCTTCCGCAGCCGGGCACAAGCTGGTCACGGCAGCTCAGCAGACATGATCCGGGCCCACGCCCGCGTCCATGCCCCTGTCCCACCCGTAAGCCGTGAGTGCCGGCGCATTCCCGCGACGCCGACACCCACGGTCGGACTGCAACGGCTACGGAGGGGAGCTCGACACAGCCGGAACGTCCTGCCCCCACCCTCCTCCACCAACAGGGGGCAGAACGGGCCGGCACAGCGCATTTCCTCTACGCCAGGTCACCTTCCGCCGCGCCCTGATCCACACCTGGCACCGAGCCCCTGCCGGCTTCAGGCCACCGAGCAGCCCCGGCCGCATCCGCCTGCCGCCACGCTCCGATCAGCACACCCAGCCCGACCGAGTCGCAGAACGAGACGCCGGACAGATCCAGCACGATAAAGCGGCCACCCCGCGCGATCAGCTCCCTGAACTGCGGACGGAACGCTGGGGCGGTCACGTAATCCATCTCGCCACGGACCCTCGCGACCAGGAAGCTCCCAGAAGCACTCAACTCGACCAGAGGGTCAGCCACAAGGCTCTGCCCACCAGTTCGCCAGAAGGCAGCGCTGCCGAATCTCGAAAAACACCAGCTTTACCCACACCCGTCCGACGCCTATGTCGGCACCAGCCCGACCAGGCTGTTCGTCAACGCGTCACGATCACCGCCAGGCTATGCCCGGGCCACCTGCAACGCTCCTCACACAGTCGCTGAATGCGCCCCGCGCACCCATAACGACCAGATGTGCTCCCCAAGCGCCGCCTTCTGACAAGCTCGCCTACGGTGCTGGCTCATCCCTGTCCCCCCTGTTTTGTATCCATGTGAATCCGTACGGCCGGTTCGAGCGGGACATGAACAGCCGCTTCGATCTGGACCTGTCCATCCGGGCTACGGTGCCTGGCCCTCGTCCGCGGCAGGCAGAGGCAGCCGCAACCCCCGGGGGGCACTGGGCTCCGGGCCTGGCCCGAGCTGGGGCGTAGACGGCGTTGCCCGGGACGCCGAGCATCCCGGGCAACGCGAGTGAGTGACAGGACCCCCGGAGCTCCGGAACGGCTCCTGGCCGAGTGTCCTGGCGTAGGGCGCAGAGACGCCCCCGTTCCGGTGGCGAGGGGGGGCCGTCAGTGGGGCAGCACGGCTTCGATGGCGGTGGTGACCTCGTCGGAGTCCGGTTCGGTCTGGGGTGCGAAGCGCGCCATGACGTTGCCCTCAGGGGCGATGAGGAACTTTTCGAAGTTCCAGCGCACGTCGCCGGTGTAGCCCTCGGCGTCGGGAGTGTCGATCAGCTTGTCGTAGAGGGGGTGGCGGGTCGGGCCGTGGACGTCGGTCTTCTGGGTCATGGGAAAGGTGGTGCCGTAGGTGGCGGAGCAGAACGTGGCGATCTCCTCCGCGGTGCCGGGTTCCTGGCCCATGAACTGGTTGCATGGCACCCCCAGGACGGTGAAGCCGCGGGCCGCATAGGTTCGCTGGAGCTTTTCCAGGGCGGCGTACTGGGGGGTGAGGCCGCACTGGGAGGCGACGTTGACGATGAGAACGGCCTTTCCCTGGTACTGGTCGAGGCGGGCGGGGCCGCCGGTGAGGGCATCGATCTCGATGTCGAAGACGGTCATGACTCTCCTTGTGTGTGGTGCTGTGCAGGGGTGCGGGTGGCCTCAGTTGTGGGTGGCGGGGGCCTTGTCCGGGGTGTGCGGCTGTGCGGTGCCGGGGCGGGGCCGGGGGTCGTGGGTGATGAGGAGGGTGGCGGCGAGAGCGGCGAGGGTGAGGATTCCGGCGGCCCACCACAGGGCGGTGCTGTAGCCGTGGACAAGGGCCTCGGTGCGCTGGCCACGGTGACCGCCGATGTACGTGGCGGTGGAGGAGGCGGCGAGGGTGTTGAGCAGGGCGGTTCCGATCGCGCCGCCGACCTGCTGGGAGGTGTTGACCATCGCGGAGGCGATGCCGGCGTCCTCGGGGCGCGCACCGAGGGTGCCCAGGCTGAAGGCGGGCATCAAGGCGGTGCCCAGGCCCAGGCCGGTGACGAGCATGCCGGGCAGCACGATCGCCCAGTACGAGCTGTGCGGGGTGATCCGGGTGAGGATCAGCAGCCCGCCGGCCGCAACCAGGAAGCCGGGCCCCATCAACGCCCGTGCGGGCAGACGGGGGGCGAGACGGGGGCCGATCCGGGTGGAGGCGAACACCGAGGCGGCCGCGATCGGCAGGAACCCCGCTCCCGTCTGCACGGGGCTGAGGCCCAGGACGGTCTGCAGGTAGTAGGTCAAAAAGAGGTACATCCCGAAGTTGCCGATGACGGCCAGACCCACCGCGAGGTAGGCGCCGCCGCGGTTGCGATCCGCGAGGACACGCAGGGGCAGCAGCGGGGACTTCGCCCGCATCTGCCACCCGGCGAAGGCGGCCAGCAGGACCAGTCCGGCACAGATGGGACCCAGAGTGGCGGCGGATTTCCAGCCGTCCTCGGAGGCGTGGGAGAGGCCGTAGACGAAGCCGACCAGGCCGGCCGAGGCGAGCAGGACGCCGGGAACGTCGAGGCGGGAACGAGGACGGTCCCGGGCCGGGTCGGGCAGAGTGCGCAGGGCCCCGGCGGCGGCGATGACGCCGAAGAAGATGTTGATCAGCAGGGTCCAGCGCCAGTTCAGCGCCTGCGTGAGCACCCCGCCCAGCATGAGGCCGATCGCCGCGCCGCCGCCGGACAGGGCGCCGAAGACGCCGAACGCCTTGGCGCGTTCCTTGGTGTCGGTGAACATCACCGACATCAGCGACAGCACGGCAGGCACGAGCATGGCGCCGAAGACGCCCTGCAGAGCACGCGCCCCGATCAGCATGCCGGTGTTCAGGGCCGCGCCGCCGAGGGCGGAGGCGGCGGCGAAGCCGACGACGCCGGCCAAAAGGGTCCGCTTGTGCCCCCACAGGTCAGCGAGCCGACCGCCGAGCAGCAGCAGTCCGCCGAAGGTAAGGGAGTAGGCGGTGATCACCCACTGACGGGAGCCGTCGGAGAAACCGAGGTCGTGCTGGACCGAGGGCAGCGCGATGTTCATGACGGTGACGTCGAGCACGACCATCAGCTGGGCCAGGCATATGAAGAACAGCGCCGTCCAGCGCCCAGGAACCGGCGCGGATATGGGCGCCGGGCCGGAGCTGGACGGGGCGGACGGTGCAGACATGTCAGATCCTCCAGGCGGGTGAGGGTGGGGCGGCCGCCCGGCGCGGTGGTCTCCGTGGCCGGCGGCACGACCTTCACTGTCACGGCAGCAGGCACCGAATCCGGAGCCGTACGGTGGAATCTGCAAAGAAACGGCATACAGGCAGGAGCAGGCGATGGAATCCGGCACGGTCGACGAGACTGATCAGCGCCTCGTACGGGAGCTCCAGCACGACGGACGGGCGCCGTTCAGCCGCATCGCCGATGCCATCGGCGTCTCCGAACACACCGTTGCCCGCCGCTACCGGCGCCTGTACGCCATGGGCCTGCGGGTCATCGGCGTGCCCGGGCTGCGGCCCGCGGGGCCGACCCGGTGGCTACTGCGGGTGAGCTGCACCCCCGACGCCTCCGCGAAAATCGCCGACGCGCTGGCCAGGCGCGACGACACCTCCTGGGTCGTCATCGCCTCCGGCGGCACCGAACTGCACTGCGCGGTCCAGACCCGTACCACGCGCGAACGCGACGCCCTGTTCCTGCACAAGCTTCCCCAGACCCCGCAGGTCAGCTCCGTCGCCGCGTACTACCTCCTGCACACCTTCGCCGGCGCCTCCGACGCCTGGCACATCCCGACCACCACAGGCCCGGAAGACGACGACCAGGAAAAGCCGCCCCCCGGCCCGGCCCCCGACCCCGCCGCACTGGACGCCGTGGACGAACAGCTCATGGCAGAACTCGCCCAGGACGGCCGCGCCCCCCTCTCCGAACTCGCCCACGCCACCGGCCGCTCACCCGCCAGCATCAACCGCCGCCTGGAGCGCCTGCGCTCCACCGCCGCCCTGCGGCTCGCCGTCGACTTCATACCCGAACACCTCGGCTACCAGCTACTGGTGCGTTTCTGGCTGCGAGTGGCCCCCGGCCACCTCGACGCCGTCGGAACCGCCCTCGCCGCCCACTCCGAAATCCCGTTCGTGTCCGCCACCACCGGCGCCTCCAACATGGTCGCGACCGGGATGTTCCGTGACGCGGAGGAGCTGTACCAGTACCTCGACCACCGCATCGGTGCCCTCCCCGGAGTGAAGTCCATCGAGACCACCCTGATCCTGCGCGAAGTCAAACGCCTCACCTACCACCCCAGCTCCCGATAGGCGCCACCTGGCTATGCGAGAGGACCTTGTACGCGGTGCCGCGCACCGACAACAACTGGGACGGCCGTGCCCGAACCGATGCCGGCGGCAACGCCTCCCGGGATTCCGTAAGCCGCCACGCTCGCCACATCTTGCCCCCGAACCTTGCGGCCAGCGCCACCCGCGAGCAGGCCCCGGTTCTTCGCCGAAGTCAGCAACCGCGTCGCCTACCCCTTACACCGAAGGAACGCGGCGACGCCGTCGCCCACTGGGCCATCGGCGATCCCTTGCGCCCGCCCTCCGGCCGATGACGCTCTATATCCCGGCCGGGTACGCAGCAAGGCGTCCCCCACCCCGAGCTCTCATCAAAGTTCATCTGTGAAAGTTCTGCCACAGCCCCAGGGCGATCACGCCGCAGCACCGAAAATGCAAGATCGAATTACATGAACCAGGCAGAAGCCGATCACAACATTCCTTCATCACCCAGCTAAGCGTGGGCCCCGGCCCCGCCGGAGCCTGCCGCCCTCTGCGCACCCGCACCGCGTACAGGATCGAGGAGTGACGGCCCTTCCAGGCCGCTGGAGGCGAGCAGTACCCCGGGAACATCGAGGCGGGGCCGGGCCCGCTGCGGATCCGGCTGCGGCAGGGTGCACAGGCTCCGACGGCCGCGACGCCGAATGGGCCCTACTGGGCCTTGAGCCTGTCGTCTTCGGGTGGGTGGTTGTTGGACCAGTCGAGTTGGCACAGGACCAAGCGGTAACCGTCGGGGTCCTCGATGGTGACTCCCCACTGAGCCCAGTAAGGGTTGTCGGAGGTGACGATCTTGCCGCCGTGATGGGCGAGTTGGTCGACCAGCTGTTGCGGAACTGGGTGGTCAAGGTAGAAGACCAGGAGGTCGTCCTCGGTCGGGGTAGGGGCGGCTGGTTCCGCTCCGTGGTGTGTCAGCTCGATGTGCCAGTTGGCGTCCGGCAGCCCCAGCATGCGCAGCGCGTGGTCCGCGGCGTCGCGGCCGAAGAGGAGGGAGAGGCCAAGGCCGTCGCACCAGAACGCCTGGGTGGCTTCCATGTTGGCGGTGGGGCGGGAGACGCGCAGATGCGTGTCAGCGGTGATTTGCACGGGAGACTCCTTTCTTGCCGGCTGCTCAGTCGGTTGAGCGGTCCGGTGTCGGGGGTGGCGGCACAGCGGGGCGAAAGGTGTTATTTCACGTCCGCTTGAGTTCCTCGGTGAGCTGATGGCTGGTGAGGATGCGGGAGAAGGCGGGGAGCATGCGCTGGACGCTGAAGGTGTGAGTTTCGTCGTCGAAGCTGGAGCAGAGGTCTTCCAGTACCGTGATGTGGTAGCCGGAGTCGGACCCGGTGCGGGCGGTTGCTTCGACGACGAAGTTGGTCGCCACGCCGCCCAGTACCAGTTCGGTGGGCTGAAGTTGGGCGAGTTTCTGTGTGAGGTTGGTGCCGATGAAGGGGTCGGCCCCGCCCTTGGTGATCACGGGTTCGCCGGGCAGTGGGGAGACTTCGTCGCAGATGGCGCTGAGCGGGTCGTCGTCCTGGAGGCGGTTCTGTTCGCGGATGCTGCGGAAGAACGGGGCGGCGCTCGTCATGCGGGTGTAGTGCTCGTCGAAGCAGGCGCGGACGAAGAGGCGTGGCAGATCACGGCGGCGGAATTCCTCCAGCATTGCGGCGGCGGCTGTCAGGACGCCGCGTTCGCGGGCATGTTCGCCCAGGGCGCCGTGTTTGCACAGCTCGACCTGGTAGTCCAGCAGCAGCAGAACGGGGCGGGACATTCAGCGGTCGCTCCTCTTGGGGCGGGGTGGCGGCACCGAGCGCGGGTGCAGCCGCCGTTGGAGGCTGCCGGGTGGCAGCCGGTAACGGGCGCTGGTCTACGGGCTGTTAATGGCGCGCAGCTTGTCGCTGATCCAGTCGCCAGCACGCACGCCCTCGTACTGCTTGTGGCCGAGAGGCGCGGGCAGGGGCGTGATGAGGGTGCCGGGGGCGCAGCTGTGGAAGTACACCAGCGAGGTCAGCTCCTCCTCAGGGGCATCTGCGGAGGGCGGGAGGACGCGGTGGCGTCCGGAGCGCCAGCGACCGCCGCTCCAGTGTTCCATCAGGTCGCCGATGTTGAGGGTGAACACGCCGGGCTCGTAGGGGGCGTCCTGCCAGCCGTGTTCATCGTCGTGGACCTGGAGGCCGCCTTTGCCAGTCTGCCGGTCGAGGATAGTGATGAGGCCGAAGTCGGTGTGCGGGCCGACACGGAACTGGCCGGGTGCGGCGGCGCCGGTGGCCTGGGCCGCCGGGTACCAGTTGATGTTGAATCCCCAGTGCGGGCGGGTGGTGTGCCGGGTGAAGAAGTCCGCCGGCCGGCGTAGTGCCGTTGCCATGATCTGGAGCAGGGTGTCGGCCAGGGCACGCACGTGCTCGGTGTACTGGGTTACCAGCGGGTGAAGGGAGGGCGCCTCGTCGGGCCAGCGGTGGGGCGTGTGCTGTGTGGTGCCGGGCTGCGCGGAGGAGTCGGCGGCACACGACCAGGCTTCCAGCAGGTCGGGTGGGGTCTGGGTGCCCTCGGAGAGGGCGGTGGTCACCCGTTCCCGGCCAATCCAGCCGCGCCGGTCCGGAAGCTGGGCGTAGCCCTCTTTGACGGCCGGCGGCAGGTGGAAGAAGTCGCGGGCCGCGGCGCGCACACGACCGGGCAGGTCCGGGTCGATGCCGTGCCCGGTGACCAGGAGGAATCCGGTGGACTGAAGGGTCTGGTCGACCTGGGCAGCGAGCTGTGCGCGGCCCGCCGGGTTGTCCTGCGACCACTGAGTGAGATCGATGGTCGGGATCAGAGGGGCGGCCATGAGGGTTCTCCTTCCGGGATCGGTAAGCGCGGGGCGGGCCGGCCGGGTCGTGCGGTGGTGGGCCCACCCCGCGGGTGGTGGTCAGGCAGGCAGGATCTGTTCGAGGGTGGCGATGATCTGGGGTGCGTCGGGTTCGGTCTGCGGGCTGAAGCGGGCGGCGACCGTGCCGTCGGGGGCGATGAGGAACTTCTCGAAGTTCCAGCGGACCTCCCCGCTGTATCCGTCGGCGTCCGCGGTGGTGATCAGTGCGGCGTAGAGAGGGTGGCGGCCTTCGCCGTGCACGTCGGTCTTCTGCGTCATCGGGAAGGAGGCGCCGTAGGTGGCCGAGCAGAAGGTGGCGATCTCCTCGGGTGTGCCGGGCTCCTGGCCCATGAACTGGTTGCAGGGCACCCCCAGGACGGTGAAGCCGCGCGGTGCGTAGTGCTGCTGGAGTTTCTCCAGTGCCGCGTACTGGGGGGTCAGGCCGCACTGGGAGGCGACGTTGACGATCAGAACGGCCCTGCCCCGGTACTGGGCGAGGTCAGCCGGTCCGCCGGCCAGGGCGCCGATCTCGATGTCGAAGACAGACATGTCACACCTTGGATGTGAGCTGGATTGAGGGGTGGCGTGGTTCACCGGGCGGTTTCGCCGGTGCGGGAGGGAAGCATCGCCGGCATGACGGCGGCGGTCAGGGCGAAGGCGCAGGCGGTGATGAGAAAGACCAGCGCGTAGCCGTCGGCCAGCTGTGCGGGGCTGCCGGGGGTCGCACCGTGGCTAGTGTGGGAGGCGGCGACGGCGGAGAGGATGGACAGCCCCAGGGCGCCACCCATCTGGCGGGCGGTGTTGTTGATGCCGGAGGCAGCTCCGGTGTCCTCGGTGGCCACGCAGTCGGTGGTCAGGGAGGTGAGGGCGGTGGCGGCGTAGCCCAGGCCCAGGGACATCACCAGGCCGGGCAGCAGGAAGGCGGTCAGGTAGGTGCCATCGGCGCTCAGGGCCGCGTACTGCCACAGCGATCCGGCCGCCGCAAGGGCCAGCCCCCCGGTGATGAGCATCGTGCGCCCGGCGCGCCGGGCGAGGCGGGCCGAGGTCTTCGAGGCGAGCACGATCGCCAGCGAGTGCGGGAGGAAGGACAGGCCCGCCTGCAGCGGGGAGTAGTGCAGGACGTTCTGGGCGTAGAGGTTGAGGAAGAACCACATCACCACGAACATCGCCCCCACCGGCAGGATGCCGACCGTGGTCGCGCGCAGGCTGCGGTTGGCGAACAGCCGCAGCGGCATCAGCGGCGCGGCAGTGCGGGCTTGGACCAGCACGAACAGCGCCAGCAGGATCACCCCGGCGATCAAGGGCAGCAGCGTGCCCGCCGCCTGCCAGCCCGCGGTCTCCGAGCGGCTGATGCCGAACGTGAGCGCGGCCAGTCCCGTACACACCAGCACCGCCCCCGGCACATCCAGCTTCGCCGAGCCGGCCGGACGCACCTTGGGCAGCCAGGCCAGGGAACCGGCCAGCACCAGCAGGCCCACCGGCACGTTGATCAACAGGACCGAGCGCCAGGACAGGTACTCCACCAGCACCCCGCCCACCAGGCTGCCCGCGGCTCCTCCGGCGGAAGCGACCGCAGCCCAGGTGCCGATCGCCCGCGAGCGGGCCTCAACCTCGGCGAAGGCGGTGCTCACCAGCGTGAGCGTGACCGGCGCGACGGCAGCCGACCCCACGCCCTGCGCGGCCCGGGCCACAAGAATCTGCCACGGCTCCTGCGCCAGCCCGCCGCCCAGGCTCGCGAGCGTGAAGAGGGCCATGCCGGTGATGAAGACCGTCCGCTGACCCCACAGGTCACCCAGACGCCCGAACAGCAGCATCAACCCCGAGAACGGGATCACATAGGCGATGGTCACCCACTGCAGGGCCGAGGGACTCATCCCCAGGTCCTGGCGCATCGGCGGGATCGCCACATTCATCACCGACACATCGAGGATGACCAGGAACTGGCCCAGGCACGCCAGGACCAGCACCGCCCACCGCGGCCCACGGCCCGCAGCCGGTCCGGGATCACCGCCTTGAGGGGCCGGGCGAGAGGAAGGGGCCAAGGTACGCATGAAGAACTGCCTTCGTGACTCAGACGGGAAGAGGGACGCCCCCACCTTCCAGCCGCATCACCCTCCAGCCCGAGTCATATCCTGGATCCCGGGAAGAACCCACATCAGGATCGGAGATACGAGTGGAATCCGTCAGCCTGGACGAGATGGATCACCAGTTCCTGCGTATCCTCCAGCATGACCCACGCGCCCCCTTCGCCCGCATCGGCACGATGCTGGGGGTCTCCGAGACCACCGTGACCCGCCGCTACCAGCGCCTGCGCGGCCTGGGCCTGCGCATCACCGCCCAACCCGTCCCCTCCCGCCTCGGCCTGACCCGCTGGCTGCTGCGCCTGCACACCGTGCCCCACGCCGCCACCACGATCGCCGAAGCCCTCGCCCGCCGCCCCGACACCAGCTGGGTCACCCTCGCTTCCGGCGGTACCGAGATCAACTGCGCGGTCAACACCCGCAGCCGCCACGAGCGCAACGTCCTGCTGCTGGAGAAGCTCCCCCGCACCCCACAGGTCACCTCCGTCACCGCCCACTGCCTGCTGCACATCTTCACCGGCGCCGCCAGCACCTGGCATGCCACCCGCTTCGGGACCGACGCCCACCTGCTCGCCGCCGACCCCGACACCAGCACCGAACCGGTCACCCTGGACACCACCGACTACGCACTCCTCGGGCAGCTCGCCACCGACGGGCGCATGTCCATCACCGAACTCGCCGCCACCACCGGGCGGTCCACCTCCACCGTCCAGCGCCGCCTCGACCACCTGCGCACCACCGGCGCCGTCAGCTTCGCCATCGACTTCGACCCCGAACTCCTCGGCTACCACATGAACACCCGCCTGTGGCTGCGCGTCTCCCCCACCCACCTGCGCACCGTCGGCAAAGCCCTGGCCGCCCACCCCGAAATCGCATTCGCCGCGGCCACCACCGGCCCCTCCAACCTCGTCGCCAGCGGCCTCTTCCGCGACCCTTACGACCTGTACCGCTACATGGACGAGAAACTCGGCACCCTGCCCATCGACACCACCGAGACCGCCCCCATCCTCCGCGACGTCAAACGCCTCACCACGACCTGACTGCCACAAGGACACCCGGAAACCCCTCGGCTCTGCGGCGAACGCCAAGGCCAAGCTGAAGCTGGTCGCGCCCGGGGGAACAGTGCACTCGCCGCTCTACGGCCCCAAGCAGGCCACGGAGTTCCATCCCACACTCTTCGCCGATGCCCAAGTTGACGAGATCTTCACCCACTCCCTGGCCTTCGCCCTCCGCCTCATGGCCTAACAGGAAGGCAGCTCACGGCGGTTCGCGTTCCAGCACGCGTCTACCACCACAGGAAATGCAAGATCCAATGACACGAACCGAGCTCACCCCGGGCTTCGTGTTCCTTCATCCCACAGATCAGCACTGCAGGCCGATGCAACGATGAACTTCAACGGACACCATATCGGCGTTGGTGATCTCCGAGCCGAGGAGGGGAAGGTGTCGGGGCTGAAGCTGTTTCACACGACAAATAGCGGCGTGACAGAGGTTGCGCCGCGTCTTGCTGCGGTCGAGGCGGATGTGCAGGACCTCGTCGAGGCGCACATGGAGACGATGCTGGGCGTCACCTTCCTGGCGAGCGAGTACGTCATCGACTGCGTCGACGGCGGGCGGATCGACTCGCTGGGCCTCGACGAGAACGGCGCACCCGTGATCGTCGAGTACAAGCGCGGCACCGACGCAGGCGTGATCAACCAGGGCCTCTACTACATGGCCTGGCTGACGAACCACAAGGACGCCTTCCGGAACCTGGTCCGCGACCGGCTCGGGGTGACAGCCGCGTCCCAGATCCTGTGGAGCGCACCCCGGCTGATCTGCGTGGCCGGCGACTTCACCCGCTACGACGCGCACGCCGTACGCGAGCACCGGCGCTCGATCGACCTGGTCCGCTACCGCTACTTCGGCAGCGACCACTTCGGCCTTGAGACCGTAGCCTCCGTCACCGGGCACTCGGCTCCGGCCAAGCGGGTACGCCGACGAGCGGCCGGGGTGCCGGCCCGAGGCCAGGACGGTGCGATGGCCGAGCTGGCCCAGGCGGTCGACGAGGTCCTGGTCGGACTCGGGGACGGCGTCACCCGGGTACAGCGCAAGCAGTACCGCGCCTACCGACGGCTGCGGAACTTCGCCAGCGTCTGCCCGCCCCAGCAGACCAAGATCCTCGTCTACCTCAAGGCCGACCCGAACGAGGTTGACCTTGTTCCCGGCTTCACCCGGGATGTAACGGGGCTGGGCCACCACGGCACGGGTGACTTGGAGCTGCAACTGCGTACGGAGCGCGACCTGGAGCGCGCCGGTGACCTTCTCCGCCTCAGCTACGCCGCGGCATAGAGATCCCCCGCTACGGCATCGGCCCAAGCGGAGTGTGGAGTTGTGGACTGTCGTCGTGATGCTGCCTTTCGACGGGACGGGCAGGGAATGGCGGTGGACCACTAATGGTGCGGAGGATCCCCGGTTTCGCTAACCGGGGATCCTGTGCTAGGTGCCGAGGGGCCCTCCGCTCTCTCGGCTTCAGCGTCCGAATGCGGCGCGTCAGCGCAGCGGATCGTTCCGCAGGTGCGCAGGCAGCTGCCGGTATAGGCGCCGTTGGGCCGCATAGTCATCCTGGCCATCTGTGAACTCGCGGGCCTTGCTCCCGATGCGGTGGGAGAAGCGCACCTGTAGTCCGCCGGAGCGGCCAGTGGTGCTGTGTGCGTAGAACACGGCATCCGTACCTGTCTGCGGGCGGGAGGTGGCAGCCGCAGTCCAGTTTTGTCACGTTGACCGGTAGCCCACACTCAGGATCGGTGAGCAAGGTGATGAAGTCGTGATGGTGATAGGGGGCTCGAACGAGCGGTTCGTGGATGTGGTCGATGATCCACTCATGGCCGCCGTGTTTCCGGGCCACGTTGCTCCAGCCGGTTGTCCACAGGGGGGTGCCGATCGTCCGCAGGAGCGGGGCGCGGCGCAGCATTCCGCTAGTTGCCCAGGCTGAGGCACGGAGTAGACGGTTGCGTCGGGCGTGCACGGTGTGGGCGTGCGTGCTGCGATACGGCTTTTCACTGCTGTGCCACTGGTCGGGAGCTTTGGCGTGGCACATGAGGGTGCCGTCCGAGTCGTAGTCGCGCTTTTGGAGTTCGAGGGCGGTGAGCCAGTCGTCGACGTCTACTCCGCCCAAGGTGATGCTGCCGGGGAGACCGACTCTGCGTAGAACGATCTCACCGTCCTCGATCGAGAACCGGGCCCCTGGGATTCCCCGCAACTCCCCTTCGCGACTACGAGACCAAACCCGCGCACCTCTGACCCCGACAGCTCCGGCGTCCTGGGGGCATGGTCCCTTCAGCCTGGATCCACCGCGTGACGCTCGTCCTTTGGGCGGTGTAACCAGAAGCGACTCGTGCAGCTGAGTCGGCACCACAGAGCGCCCTGATGGCGCGCGGGGTCCTCGCCCCACGCCGCCGATCTCCGCCGCGTCACGAGGCAGGAGCCGGCCGGGAACGGCAGCCGTGTGCAGTTCTCGCTACCGGGGACAATCTGTAGACAACGTCCCTGCACTTGTGACGGACGCACACGCTCCGCGCTGCACGGGTCTCTCGTATGGTGAAACAGCAAAGCACCTGCCGTAGAGAGTAGTTGGGGGATCTTCATGCCGCAGGAGCCGTGGGTCGGTTTGGCGGATGCGATCAGCGCCGTACGTGCAGAGTTGGACCTCGCCATGGACAACGGCCGGGAGCACCGGATCAGCTTCCGCACCGGGCCTGTGGAGATGGAGTTCAACGTGGACGTGAGGAAGGACGGCGAGGCCCGCGCCAGGGTAATGGTCTTGCCATGGAGCGCCGAGGGGAAGGCCGGGTACGCAGCCGGAACGACAAGTCGACTGAAGATCACTTTGCAGCCGGTCGATGAGGACGGAGCGGACCAGAAGATCACCGCGGATTCCGAGGAGCGCCCGACGTAGTGGGCCCTGGCGCTAAGGGAACATCATGCACCTACAGCGGGTGGTGGAGGTCTGGAATCCGACCTCGCAGAGAGTCGGCACAGGTTACTTGGTTACAGATCATCTGGTGCTGACGGCACATCACAACGTGTCGCCCAGTGGTGCTGGGGGCGACGGAGGGCTGGAGATACGTCGGTTGGGGCTGGGCCCGGCAAAGGACCAGCCGTGGGTCGCGGCCAGGGTGGTGTGGCCCGATGAGCCACCCGATCTGGCCGCAGATCCGGGAGGTGACGCGGCTCTGTTGTTGATCACCGACGGGGAATGGGTGCCTCCCGACTGTCCACCGGTCGCCTGGGGTCGCCTGGCTCCGCCCGGGGAAGGGCGAGGACGAACGGACTGCGTCGCAGTTGGCTTCCCGCAGGCCGAAGCGAGGGGCGGCCGCCGTGACACCAAGGAGATTCGGGGGCACATCGAAGCCCTGACGGGATTGAAGTCCTGTCTGATCCACGCACATGTGGATCAGGTTGCAACCCCGCACGGTGGCTCCACGACCTCGCGGTGGGCGGGGACTTCGGGAGCTGCCCTGTTCTGCGGGACCGCTCTGGTAGGCATCCTCGTCGTGGACCGGGCTAGGGACTATCCGGCCACCCTGCTCAGAGCCGTACCCGTGGCGGGACTGGCCGCTCGTCCCGGCTTCGCTACGACTATCAAGGCAACGGGCGGTGCTCTGACTCTTCAGGAGGTCACCTCCTTAGCTGCCCACGGCCTGGCATCCGCCTACGCGGTGGAAGCCCGAGTCGGGCTGAACAATCTTCCCGAGCTGCCCTCCCGGATCTTCGTGGGACGTTCCGATGCCCTGCACGAGCTCGCCGCCGCCCTTAACCGTGGCTCCCAGGCGGTCACCCAAACTCTTCACGGTCTGGGAGGAGTCGGCAAGAGCACTCTCGCTCTGCACTACGCCCACACCCATCTGGACGCCTACCGGCTCGTGTGGTGGATCCGCTGTGATACTCCTGACCTGATCACCGCCGACCTGGCCGCGCTGGCCGGCCGGCTGCGCGGCGGCATCACCGGCGATCTGACCACACCACAAGCCGCCGACTGGGCGCTGGGTTGGTTGCAGGAGCACCCGGGATGGCTCTTGATCCTGGACAACGCCGAACATCCCAGCTTCCTCGCCTCCCTGACCGGCCAGCTGCGACACGCGGGACGACACCTGATCACAAGCCGTTACGCGGAAGGCTGGGCCGCCGAATCGCTCGCCCTTCCCGTTCTGGCCGATGACGCGTCGCTCGAGCTCCTGACGCGATTCACCGGGCTGACCGACCCGGCCAACCAGGACCAGGCTGGTCTGCTCGCCGAGGAACTCGGACACCTGCCCTTGGCCCTGGAGCAAGCGGGTGCCTTCATCCGGCAGAGCAAGCTCCAGACGGTCAGTGAGTACCGCGACCTGCTGCACGAAGACACGGCGTACACCGTCGACGTCCCTGCGGACCACACCCGGCCCGAACGAACCATGGCCCGCATATGGCGTGTCACGCTCGACGCGCTGGCCCAACTGGACCCACTGACCGTACGCATTCTGCGCACTGTCGCATGGTTCGCGCCCACACCGCTGCCCCGTGATCTGCTTGATCGACTCGCCGACCATCCAGCCCGTCTCGCGCGAGCCCTTGGTCTCCTCGGCGCCTACAGCATGATCACACTCGGGTCCGACACCCTTGCTGTCCATCGCTTGGTTCAGACCATCGCGCGCACCCCGGATTCCGAGTTCGGGTTGCGTTCCCACCTCCCCCCTGATCCTCACCGCGCCCCGGGTGCCATCGAGAGGGCCCGACGCGAAGCCGCTGTCCTCCTTGCCGATGCCCTTCCGGATGATCCCCAGACCAACGTCGCAGGGTGGCCACGCTGGCGTGCGCTCATCCCACACGTCCAAGCGCACGTCGACGCCTCCGACTCCACGCAGGACACCGCAGCCACGGAGTGCGTGCTCTATGAATCCGCGGTGTTCATGCGGAGCCAAGGCTTGATCCCTCAAGCGAAATCGCTCGTCGACCGCTCTGTGGAATCCGGCACCCGCATTCACGGAGCTGACGACACCCACACTTTCGCCTCCCGAGCGCTCCAGGCCAGCGTGTACGAGGACCTCGGGGATCTGGAGCGAGCGATCAAATTGTGGGAAGCGGTCTTGGCTGACATCCAGCGGGTGTCGGGCCCTAACCATCCCGACGCCCTCGCCGCGCGCAACAACCTTGCGACCACCTGTCAGAGAGCCGGAAACCTGGGCCGATCAATCTCTCTGTTGGAAGCGGTTCTCGCCGAGGAGGAGCGCGTGCAGGGGCCCGACCACCGCCGTACCCTGGTCGCTCGAAGCAATCTGGCCGGCGTTCTTCGCGACGCGGGGGACTTGGAGCGGGCGATCGGTCTGTACGAGGCCACTCTCGCAGACCTGGAGCGGACCCTCGGTAGCGACCACCCCGACACCCTCAGTGTACGCAACAGATATGCCTCCGCCTGCGAGTTGAAGGGAGACCTCGGCCTGGCCATCTCGCTGCACAAGGCGGCGTCAGACGATTTGGAACGGTTGCTGGGAGCGGACCACCCCAACACCCTTGCGTCCCGGGACGGCCTCGCAGGGGCGTATGAGTCGGCAGGCAACCTGGGCCAAGCCATACGACTGTACGAGGCGACGCTCGCCGTACGCCTTCGTGTGTTGGGCGCCGAACACCCTGACACACTCACCAGCCGCAACAACCTTGCCTTCGCATACGGGTCGGCAGGAGATCTGGGGCGTGCTGTCCCGCTGCACGAGGCGACGCTGGCTGACCGCGAGCGGGTACTGGGAGCCGACCACCCCGACACGCTGTCTTCCCGCAACAACCTGGCTTGTTCGTACGAAGAGTTGGGCGATCTGGACCGGGCGGTTCCCTTGTTGGAGGCAACGCTGGCCGACCGTGATCGCGTTCTGGGAGCCGACCACCCCCACACGCTGGGCTCCCGCAACCTACTCGCCTGCGCCTACGCCTCGATGGGTGATCCGAGGCGTGCTGTGCTGCTGCACGAGGCGACGCTGGCTGACCGCGAGCGGGTGCTGGGAGCCGACCACCCCGAATCGCTGTCTTCTCGTGCAAGCCTGGCCGCCGCCTCTCAGTCTGCTGGGGACCTGGGCCGTTCGGTCTCCCTCTACGAGTCGACGCTGGCTGACCGCGAGCGGGTGCTGGGAGTCGACCACCCCGACACTCTCAAGACGCGTGCGGAGCTGGCCGGCGCATATCGGTCCACGGGAGATTTGGGGCGGGCGATTCCGTTGCTCCAAGCGGCGCACGCCGACCACGAGCGGGTGCTGGGAGCCGACCACCCCAACACCCTTTCCACCTGCAGTAATCTGGCTCATGCCTGGCAAGCTGCGGGGAACCTGGCCCAGGCGATTTCGTTGTTCGAGGCGACTCTGACCGATCGACAGCGGGTGCTGGGAGCCGATCACCTTCGCACCATCGCCAGCCGCAGTAGCCTGGCCGGTGCCTATCTGGCAGCGGGAGATCCCGGTAGAGCGATTCCGTTGTTCGAGGCAGTGCTGACCGATCGGAAGAGGGTACTTGGGGACGATCACCCCGACTCGCTTTCTTCCCGCAACGAAGTGGCTCGCGCCTACCAGGCAGCGGGGTACCTTACCTGGGCGATTCGGTGCTTCGAGACGACGCTTGCGGACCACGAGCGGGTCCTGGGCGTCGACCACCTCAACACACTCGCCACGCGTCACGACCTCGCCCGCGCCTACCATGCAGCGAAGGATCCGGTGAGGGCCGTCCCGCAGTACGAAGCAACGCTGGCCGGTCTGGCGGACAAGCTCGGCGCCCGACACCTTGACACACTGAGTGCTCTCAATAATCTCGCCGGCGCCTACCAGATCGCAGGGAAGCTCACCCAGGCCATTTCGATGTACGAGGGGGCCTACGCCGGGTGCGCGGAAGTCTGCGGCGACGAAGCCCCTCTGACGCGGGCAGTTCGAGGCAACCTCATCGGTGCCTATCTCGAGCGTCATCCCCTTTGACACATATCCTGGCGATGCCTCGCAGAGGACATGTCCTCTGCGAGTGAGCAGGAGCGTCCGGGAATCAAGGCGCCAGAAGGCCAAGGCGGCAGTCGTCCGGGCGGTGTGGCAGAGCCCGGCAAGCCGGTCCACCAGCAGCGCCAACCCTTGCCCGGTGTCCCTTCGGCGGCACTTCTCGTGAATAGGGCCACCGCCCATGCAGACCGACGAGAACACCTTGGTTCCACTCAAAGGGCGTTTCGGTTGGTTTGCTCCAGGTTATGAGTGTTTACCTCGTTGCTCGTTTCGCGAGGTAGGAGGCCCTATAGCGATGTGGATCATGCTAAGTCGACCTCGCTGGCCCTGGCGTTCTTCGCCCGGGCTGCCGACACCGTGATCACTTCGCCCCGTCGGTCGACCGCGGACCGTGTCACGACTGGATTCCCCGCCACATACGCGCGGCGAACTGCCCAGTCGTGCAACCGCGCCAGCGCCGCCAGGCCACGGTTCCACCGCGAGCCGCCAACACGCCGCGGATTGCGTGGCGAGCGTGTCCGCCAGTCGTCAAAATCCCACAGGTCGTCGGGGGGCGCTTCGTTCCACGCGTTGCCCCGGGCCCTCAGGCAGTCGAAGAACAAGCAGTAGTCGTCCGCGTAGTTCCGCTTGGTCTCCGGTGCCAAGCGGGCGAATGACGAGCGGCACAAGTACAGGCTCAACACGCCATCAATCCGGCAGTCCGGCGACAGCAGAATGGGGTCTCCCACATGAATCCCGGCACGCTCTTCGCGCTCGGCCAGATCCTCCAAGCCCTCCAGAACCGGCAGGTGTTCCGCCTCCATACTCCGGTCCTGCGGCACCCAGTACGTACGCCACCCAGTCACGACCCCACCCTTGCTCGATCCGCTTCAACACGCAGAGCAAACAGGGAATTCGTCTGCTTCGATCTCCTCGAACACGCGGGGAACTCCCTCCTCTCACGCCCCGGCCGTGAACGCCTGGACACCCTGCGATCGCTCTTCGCCTCCGAGATGCTCGGCTCGCCGTGGGCGCTCGTCGCTTCCACCACCGATCGGGCAGTCGCCCAGGAATGGATGGACCCCGCCTGGGGGCGGGTGGGCGTCGAGGGTGTTGTACTCCGCTCCGGCAGCCGCCCCTACCGGCCAGGGGCGCGAGAGCTGATCAAGGTCCGTGCCTATGAGAGCGCCGAAGCGATCTTCCCTGTCAAGTCAATGTGTTCAGTTTGGTAGTGACCCTCAGGGCGCGGGAAGGCGTTTGCGGGCGGGTCTGGGCGAACAGGACAGGCCGGTCGCGGCGATCTCCTCGACGTTCTCCTCGCGTTGGCCCTGATCCGCTGGCGTCTGCCGTGCGGCGCCGATCAATGCCTGGCGTGCTCGGTCGCGGCGGCGCTCGAACCAGCTGCCCTATATGTGGCGAGGAAGGAGGAGGGCTCCTGCAGTGGGGTGCAGTGCGCCATCATTGGGGCCACGATTGCTGTGGCGATGCTCGGCGCCGGCGTGTACGTGGCACAGGATGCCTGGCGGCTTGCCACGCTGCTGTGCGGGCCGAGCCTGCTGGCCCTGGGCAAGATCTTCGTGCTTCGGCGCAGCGATCCTGATGACAGGAAGGCCGATGGTCGGGCGACGCGCTCATCCACTGCGGCGGCCGAGCAGGCCCAGCAACAACCACCTGTCATTTAGGAGTTCACCCTCGTCGCGGCGCGGCCACCGCTCTCGGATGGCCATCATTCAGTAACTGGTGCTCACTCGCTCCGAATCCCGCTCCTGGGGCGACTGAAGCGTGTTCGGTAACGTGACGCGATGCACTTCACTACGGCACCCAACGCGCGGGAATCAGCGCGTACTCGTCCTGGCATAGCGTGGCTCAGCGACGACAACTGGGATGACTACGGGTTCAAAACAACCTTCCATTTGCGTTGCTACAACGGTAACCGCAGCGTCAACATCGGTGCAGTGAAGATCGGCTCGTTCGGCATGGAGTCCGGCCGCACTTCCCTGCCCCGGCGCTTCGAGGCCCTTGAGCCACGGTTCTTCTCCCTGGGGATCGATGAAAGCTACTACGCCACGCTGCGCGACGAGTTCGATGACGAAACGCGCCTCGCAATCTTTTCCGGTCTGCGCGATGTCGCCTACGACGCCGAGCTCTTCGAAGAAGCACGGAGCGAATCCGTCCTGCGGACATCGCTGCTGCGCGGCACCGATGTCGACACGGTCTGTACTCAGTACCGCAGGATCGCCCATGGCGGGCCCACACTCTCACGCTTCCACGTCCGCTACCGCCAAGAGGCCATGCCCGATACCGCCCCGACGCTCATCTTGGAATTGAAGGTAGACCCCGACAAGAACCCTCCCAGCAACATCCATGCGGTCATTGGAAGCAACGGCGTAGGCAAAACACGCCTGCTGCACGACATCGCCCAGACCACGCTCACCCCCGCCAGCCGACGGCGCCATAGCTCCCTGGAGGACAGGCTCCAACACGGCCCGCATCCCTTCACCAACGTCGTGTACGTATCGTTCAGTGCTTTCGACCCCCAGGGCCCTCACCAGGTCAGGAAAGTCGCCAACCGAGTCGGTGATCATGTCGACTACCAGTACGTCGGCCTGAAAACGGATGGTGGTACGGGAGTGAAGACCTACGAGGCTCTAGGCTCCGAGTTCGCCGAGTGCGTACAAAGGTGTGTGGAGGATCACCCAGCGAAGGCTCGCCGCTGGAGCGTCGTCCTGACCAAGCTCGAAGAGACGGATCCTCTCTTCTCTGACCTGGGGATCACCCGGCTCGCGCGCGCCCAGGACCGGCCGGACCCGAAGCAGGTCTTCGACGGGCTCAGCTCGGGACACAAGATCGTCCTGCTGACACTGGCCCGGCTAGTGCAGCACACCACCGAACGCACCCTTGTTCTCATCGACGAGCCCGAGGGTCATCTCCACCCCCCGTTGCTGTCGACGTTCGTGAGAACTCTGTCCGAGCTGCTAAGAGACCGCAACGGAATCGCAATCATTGCCACGCACTCACCTGTAGTGCTTCAGGAGACCCCGCGCGATGCGGTCTGGGCCCTGCGCAGGGCAGGCGATGATCTGCGCGTCGATCACCCCGAGATCGAGACGTTCGGCGAGAACGTCGGAGTGATCACCAGGGAGATCTTCGGGTTGGAGGTGCGCCGTACAGGGTTCAACAGGCTGATCCAGTCGCTCGCCGAAGACGGCATGTCGTTCGAGGACATCCTCGACGAGTTTGACGACCAACTGGGCGCCGAAGGCCGAGCGTTGGCACGTTCCGCGACCCGCCGTCTCGAAGGCGAGCGCTGATGCGCCGACTCGACCCTCCTCAGATCGGAACGCGGGAGGCGTTCCGAATGTGCATCAGCGCGAAGATCAACCCACCGATGAAGGCCCTACTCAGCAGCTATGAGGGGGTAATCATGATCGCCTCCGACATGTATGAGCAAGCGTGTCGTACGTCCACGCTTCACCACATGCATCCTGCCGCGTTCACGCCTTCGCCTCCTCTGGGGAAGCGCGACAGGGATGCCCTGATTGCCATGTACGAGCGGCGGATGGGGCCGCGGTATCCCGGTCGGCCCGTGTACGAGGAGGCCCGCAACCGCAAGGCCAAGTGCCCCATGTGTGGCGTCGGCGCAGTACGCCAGGTCGATCACCACATGCCCAAGTCGATCTACCCCTACCTTGCCGTCGTACCGATCAATTTGCTGCCCATATGTTCGGACTGCAACTTCGCGAAAAAGGACCAGTCACCGACCTGCTACGCGGAACAGACTCTCCACCCCTATTTCGATGACGTCGACCACGACCGATGGCTGAGGGCGCGGCTCATAACCCGCTCGCCCGATGGCCAGGTCCTTCATGCAAGGCCCCAGGACAGCCCAGCGAGTTGGGCGATCGAGTTCTACGTGGATCCGCCGTCCTCTTGGGATGCGAACCTCGCGGAGCGCGTCAGATACCACTTCGACACCTTCAAGCTGGCGCCGCTGTACGAGGATCAGGCCGCCGATGACCTGCCTGGTATCGAGCTGTCGATTGAGGAAGCCTTCCAGGCCGGCGGAGCACCCGACGTCCGTGCACACCTGGAGGGACTTGCACGCTCACGTGCCCGCCAGCACCAGAACTCCTGGACGGTGGCCCTGTATGAAGCGCTCTCCGCCGACCACTGGTTCTGTAGCGGGGGCTTTCGCCAGGTTGCAGCTGGCTAAGGCTCCATCTGCGCCTCGTCGGCCCAGCGCCAAAGCGCCTACCTGCTGATCCACCGTGCGTACGATCCGGCGGAGGGCGGGGGCTGGCGGACCGCGGACGGGGTCGGTGCGGTCAGCAGCGGGGCGTGGACGATGGCGCCCTTGTTGGACTCGGGGATCGGACCGTGTACGAGGATGCAGGAGTCGATGCGGCCCGGGGACTCCGGATCGGTGGACTGCCAGGTGGCCCACTCGCGCTCGATGTCACGGCCGGTCGTCTCAGAGGCGGGCGGTCCACTTGCCGACCGGGAGGGTGCGGTGATCGCGTAGCGGCGGCCGGCGGCGCGGAAAGGAGGGACCAGCCACCACTCGTCCATCTGCCACCCCGGCGAGTCCCTTGAACTCACTCAATCATCAGGGAAGCGATCATCGTCGGAATCACCGGCACCCGGCGCGCTCCGACCTCTCTGCTGCTCGGCCGCTACGACCATGAACACCGTCTTCGGCTCACTGCCCGTACGACGCCACTGCCGGCCACCGCTCGCCGCGACCTCGGACTACGCCTCACGCCCGGAGGGCCGGAATACCCCTGGGATGGGGTCCGATTCAGCGCGAGATGGGGAGCCCGCGGGGACCTGCTCTTCGAAACCGTGCAGCCCGACACCGTCGCCGAGTTTCGAGCTGACGCCGCCGTGGACGGGGGCAGTTACCGGCATCCGGTGCGATTCCTGCGCATCCGAGCGGAGTTGCACCCGATGCATGTCCCGCTCTTCGGGGAGGAGGGCGACTCGCCGGAGGACGGTGCCGACTCCGGGCCCGGCGTCTGACCGCTGCGTGCCTTGGTCATTGCGCCCACGCGTGGCCGGGCAGAACCGTTCGGAGCCGCCGCACTGTGAGTGCGCATGGTAGTTGGCCCGCCTGGCCATGTAAGTGTTCAGCAGGCCCTGAGAGGTGCCCGCACGCAGAGGTGATGCTCCCTCGCAGGGTGAGGGCTCATCGACTGCGCCCGGGACGGTACGCGGCCGGCAGCGATGCTGCCATCGATTCGGGGGCTTGAGCGGTGTGGAGCGCTGGGCCGTCAGCAGCGGCCTGTACGAGGCGGGTGCCTTGGCCCTCGGCCATTTCGAAGGCGATGTACTGCACCAGGGTCGCTGGCGTGTTCGGCGACAGTTGGAGTGCCCATGCCGGTTGGTGGACGGCGTGGCCGCCCCAGATGGTCCAGGTGGGAAGAAGCCCGTTGTCCTTCTGGGCGGCGAAGGCGTCGAACTGTATGCCGGCTTCCTGGGGGCCTGGGGCCTCCCAGGTGATGTAGCGCCCGTCGATGGTGTGCTTCCATTCCGCGTCGGTGAGCGGACGGGTCGCCTCGGTGATGGCGGTCTCGGGAGCGGTGGGGGAGAGGCCGCTGTTCCAGGCGTTCTCGGTGGCTACTGAGTCGAGCAGAGCGCTCACGATTGCGGTGGGTGTGGAGGCGGTGGCCGTGCCGTGCCGTGCCAGAGCCGGTCGCTGACCGGTGTCTCGTAGGCCGCGAAGGTCCACTTCGTCTCGCGGCCTTCGGCGTCGTGGTCGAAGATTGCGCGCAGGGTCAGGGACTCGTGATTGGCGACGGTGGTGGAGTCCTCCCAGGTCCGGTACTTCTCCCACTCGCCCTGTTCCTCTAGGAACTTGTCCAGCAGTGCCTCATGGTCCCCTGGGTCGGCCGCGTACACCGGCACCCGTTCTGTCGTTGCCTGGGGTTCCATGGGGGCGTCAACGATGCGGGCGGCGTTTGCGGCCGACAGGGCGGCGAGGGCCTGGGCGGCCTGCTGTTCGGTGTCGGTGGCCGGTGCGGGGCCGGCGCGGACCGCATCGCCGTACAGGCGCTCGAAGTCGGCGATGGCCTCGCCTGGGGTGTCGTAGGAACCGCTGACGACGCGCAGGTGGTTCTCACCGTGGAGGTGGACGCTGTCGGCGTGCGGGTAGGTACCCACGGCGACGGTGGTGTGGCCGTCGTGGGCGTGCTGGTGGATGGTGAGGAACCCGGAGGCGATGTCGTCGTGGATCTTCTGGGCTTCGGCAGACACGAGGCGGATCTCGTCGCTGTCCAGCCAGGTCATCGGGTGGTTGGCCCAGGTCCACTCGGTGTCGATCTCTTCCTGCAGCTGGTCGGTGATGTTCACGGGGATGCCGGCGTCGCGCAGGAGGTTGGCGGTGATGTTGGCGTAGTAGGGCTCCTCGTGGTCGATACGGACGAGGAGCATCGTGTCGTCGTTGACCGGCCGGAAGCCTTCCGAAGCGAGGGTGGTGCGGGCGGTGTGCAGCTTGGTGCCGGTGAGGGTCGCGACGACGGCGCTGGGGTGCTGCGGGTGCAGGCCGAGGTGAACGTGAGCGTCGGGTGCGGCGTCGGGCATAGGGGGCTCATTTCGCCGGTCCGGACCGACGCGGAGGTCGGCCCGGACCGGGGGTTCTAGCGGGTGGCTCGGATGGGTAGCGGGGCGGTGTGCGGAGGCGGCCCGGCCCGAGGGGCAGCCGGGGTGCGGGCCGGGCGGGCGGTGCGCGGCATGGCCGGGCCGGTGGCCTGGTGCCAGCGGGAGCGCACGGCGGTCAGGTCGGCCAGCGCCCGCCGACTGCCGGTGATCAGCTGATGAGGGCTGTTAGCCGGGTCATGGGTGAGGGCGGTGATGTTGACGGCGGTGGTCTGTGCGCGGCTGAGCAGGGCACGCTCAAGGACCTTCTCGCCCCAGTGTTCGGGTGAGCCGACCGGCGTGGAGAGCAGGGTCAGCAGGTTGGCGGGGGCGATGTCGTGTGCGAGCAGGCCGCGGTGCTGGGCTTCCCAGAGCACGGTGATCGGGTCGACGGCCTCGCCGCGGTGCGTGAGCGCGGTGAGGCACTGCCACAGTGCGGCGTGCAGGGGGAGCGCGAAGTCCCCGGGTATGAGCCAGCGCATCTGGCTGGTCTCGGCGGGGTACGCGGTCGCGGTGGCGATCAGGAGGCGTTCCTCGTCGAGGGCTTCCTCGCCGGTGTCCCTGGCGGGCGCCGGCGGCAGCGCGGTGCGCAGCAGGGAGCCGGGGTGCGGGGCGAAGCGGCCGGAGAGGTCGTCCAGGAACCGGGCGAGGGCGTCGGCCTGGTGGACGGTGGCCTTCGCGCGGTGGGGCAGGGTGGTGTCGACCGCAGCCTGGGCCAGGCGCTCGGCGTGCAGGCGCAGGCTGCGGCGGGCGTGGTCGGCGCGGATCATCCGGGCGTATGTGGCCGCGTGCTGCGGCCAGGGGCAGATCTGGATGAGGGTGTGCAGGTAGGAGGCGGTCAGGCCGGGGGCATGGGGGTGGGCCGCGGCCAGGACGTTGTTCGGCCAGGCGGGGCTCGTGCGGTGCTGTTCGGTGTCGGGGGCCGGTGCCGAGCGCATGGCACGGAACAGTTCGCCGTGCGTGTGGTTGGAGAAGTGGCCCGGATCCAGTGGGCCGATCTCGTCGAGGCGGTGGGGGTCCAACAGGAGTGCACCGAGCAGGGATTGTTCGGCGTAGTGCACGGGTTGGGGCGGCGGAAGGTCGTCGTGCTCGTCGTCGGTGGAGGGAGGGGGCATCAGGCGGCCAGGGTGAAGTCGTCGGGGGTGAGGGTCTTGCCGAGGTGTGGTGCCAGCAGGTGGGCTGCGAGCCGGGGCGGGACGGCGTTGCCGACCTGGCTGAAGATCTGCCCCTTGTTGCCCTGCCAGGGGTAGTCGGCGGGGAAGGTCTGCAGGATGCCGGCCTCGGCAGCGGTGATCCGGATCGGATCCGGCGCTGAGACGGTGCCCGCCGGCGCTGAAACTGTCGGCTCGGCCTGCCACACGCACTCGTTGACCCGGTGACCGAAGAACAGGGTCCCGGCCGGCTCATCGATCGTGCGGACGGTGGCGTTGGCCTGGTTGTTGCTGCGCAGGGTCCAGCGCCACGCCGTGGGCGTCGCCTGTGTGGCGGGGACGGATTTCTCCGTCCGGGCATCCGCCCCAGCGACAGTCGAGTTGGCGGGCGGGTGCGGCTTCCAGGTGCCGCGGTCGCGGGCGTCACTGAGGGTCTTGCGGGAGCCGGAGGGGAACGGCTCGGGCCCGCCACCGGGGCCGCCCCCGGCGCACACGGTCGGTACGGGGCGGTCGGTGGCGCCCCAGCCGAGGGCCTCGGCCATGGAGATCCAGCGGGCGCGGCCCGGCCCGAACAGCGACTCGGGCTCGGCGTGTTTGGCGTGTGTGGGCGGCGGCGGCTCGGCGGTGCGCGTGCGGGAGGCGAGCAGGATTGCCCGCCGCCGGGTCTGCGGCACGCCGTAGTCGGCCGCGTTCAAGATCCCGGTCCAGGCCGAGTAACCCCAGGTGCGCAGGATCGCGGCGTACTGGCACCACAGGGGCAGGACGTCGGGGACTTCTTCCATCGCGACCCACTCCGGCTGCCCGTGTTGGTGCAGGGCGTGCAGGTAGCGCATGGGTTCGGCGGCGAGCAGGGAGCGTGGGTCACGGCAGGCGGCCAGCAGCTGTTCGCGGGTGTCCAGGCCCTTTGCGAGGTCGGCGACGGCCTGATGGACCAGAGGCTGGTCGAGGAGCCCAAGGCGCTTGCCGGCCATCGACCATGCCTGGCACGGCGGGCTCGCGATCAGGCCGGTGATCCGGCCGAGGAAGGGCCACAGAGGGTAGGCCGCGACATCGGTGCGGATCGTCAACTGCCCTGCTGCCGCACGGGTCTTGCACGCCCACTCGTCCCATTCCAGGCCCACGTCCCGTACGCCGAGCACGGTCAGGGCCTGGCTCCATCCCCCGGGACCAGCGAACAGATCAAGAATCAAGAGGCCAGCCCGAAACCGTCCTGCACCGGCTCGACTTCACCGCGGCAGGCCCATGGGGAACAGCCGTCGATGACGCCGTTCTCCAGTCCCTGGGCGTCTGCTGCGCTGTCGCCGAGTTCTTGCTGCAGGGCGGCCCATTCGGCGGCGGTGACATGGTCGATCGGCGCCTGGTCGAGCGGCACGCGCGAGCGGTGCAGGAATGCTTCTCCCAGCAGTCGGTTGCCGGTGGCGTTGGCGCGGGCGTTGCCTTGCCGGATGGCTGCATCGAAGGCCACCACGTCCGCCCACTCCTGCGGCGATGAGTCCCGGATGGATCTCCACTGGGCGTTCCCATGAAAGGGGCACCCAAGGCAGCTGGACTTCGGGGTGTCCGCCAGTCCGAGTGACGTCAAGTACCGGACGCAATCAGCCCTTGACCAGCCCATGTCGATGAGCGGGTGGCGGTTGCGCATGTACTTGACGTCCGAGTCCTTGGCCCGGTGGAATTCATCCGTCGAAATGCCGACCCACTGCTCCACGAAAACGCCTCGGGGGATGCGTGCCGGGTAGGGGTATCCGAGGAGTTCGCGCACCTGCTTCTTCAGGGGCTTAATTTTGTACTCGCCAGTGCATTGGCGCCTGGTCATGCCCGGCTTGCCGTCTTTGTTCAGGATATAGAGCGGCATGGAAGCGAAGCGGTGATCCGGGTCGAGTGCATCCCTTCTGATGTTCCCGGAGGAGACTCGTAGAATGGGTATTCCGGCCGGACTGGCTATGTCCCGCTCCAGCCGGTCGAGATGCTGGTAAACGGCCTGCGGCTCCCAGCCGGTGTCGGCGAATATCGCGTAATCGACCTTGGGGAGGATGCCCTTGGCGGACAGGGCGAGCATGGCGCTGGATTGCACTCCAGCACCGAGAGAAATGCATCGGAAGGCGGGGGATTCGGAAATGGTGCGACCTTAGGGAATGAGGCAGGGGATAGGAGGAGGTTCAGCGCCGCGGGGGGTGCCGGGGACGACGCGGCGGGCTGCACGAGCGCGGGCATTGCCCTCAGGGCGGCGCGGGAACCCGGCTGATGCCCTCGGCGGGTTCGCGCCCCGTGGTCGTGGACGGATCTCCAGGCGGAGCGAGAGGGCAGGGCCGTGCGACCACGAGGCGGTCGGACGGCGCAGGCCCCGTATGTCATCGGGAGCGTGCGGGCGTGGCAGTGGCCCGGGGCTGTGCCGGGCGAGCGGCTGTCAGGGCCGGAGGCCGCGGGTGCCCGAAGCTCGCTGCCAGGGTGCGGCAGCCGTCAGCAGTCAGGTGGACGCGTTCGTCGTGCAGGATCCGTGGGGTTTCCTCGCGGTTGAGGAGTCCCCGGGCTTCCAGGGAGCGGATGGTGCTGATGCTGACGCGGACATCATCGTGGCTGACCCTCGGCTTGTCGGTGTGCCGGTCGATCGTCACGAAGCCCCGGGCGACGGCACGCAGGGCGGTGCGCTGCGCGGGCGAGAGGTCGAGCGACCGGCCGGCGGGCAGGAGACGCTGGTGGCGCATCTCGACGGTCAGGAGTTCCGCGGTGGCCAGTGCGTCGTCGGCGCCGAGGGCGGTCAGGTCCCGTACGAGGATGAGGCGGCCCCTCACCTCCTCACGGGCCTCCTCAGCGGTCAGGGGCACCCCGTGCTCGCTGGGGGCGCCGACGCGGGTGTCGTCGAGGATGTCCTCGGCGTCCAGGAGGTGATCGGCAGCGTCGAGGGCGAGATGGGCGAGCTGCCGGATGCGTGCGTAGACCGAGCGGATTCCGGGGCTGGGGAACATCGGCTTCTCGTTCAGCGCCTCGACGATGTGGAGCGCTGACTTGGCCAGGTGCTGCGTGCGGGGGATCTGCCTGCCGACCGCGGTCGCGGGCCTGGCGCCGTTGATCTCCATGACGTACAGCGAGTGGAGCGCGTCGTTGTGACGGTTGTAGTCGGCACCGAGCGCCAGCAGCGCTTCGGGCGGGGAGAGGTGGACGGTCATCGGGGAGGTGAGGGATCCGTTCGGTGAGGGGGCATGGTCGGTGGCGAGGCAGCGGGCGGGGGTTCGGGGTACCGGGTGAGTTGGCTCTCGGAGGCGCATCCCGTCACCGGCGGACACCCGGAATCGCGGAGGTTCTTGGCGCGGGCACCGCCGTGGTGGCGAGGGTCGCGGTGGGCCGGAATTCGATGAGAGCGCGCTGCCCCTGCTCGGTGACCGTGATGGCCTGGCCGACGAGCAAGGGGGTGCTGGTGTCGATGGTGAGGAGGCCGCGCTTGGCGAGGGCCTGGAAAGTGGCTATGGAGATGCGCGTGCCGTCCTTGGCCGCGACCCGCGTGAGGCTCCGTCCTCGCTGCCCCCGCTCGTAGAGACGTCCCTCTCCCTGCGCCAGTGACTTCAGGGCCGAGTGCTGGGTGTCATTGAGTTTGGCCACGGCCTGCGGCGGGTGCGGTGATGTGGTCGCCAGGCTGCTCCTGATGCTCGTGGCGAGGTAGTGACAGGCGGTTGCCCCCACGTCGAACTGGTGGGCGGCGTCCTTGAGGTGGCTGTTCATACGGGGGACGGCCTCGCCGTGACGCGCCGCGCGGACATGGGCGTCATCGGCCGGATATCCGGCGAAGGGCGCTCCCTCGTACGGATTGGCCGAGATGGCCTCGGCGAGGTCGCTGCAGGCCATGGATGCGCCGGCCACGATGGCGGACAGGGCTTCCAGCCCGGCGCGGCTCCCGGTGACGCCGGTGTACGTGCTGTCGTCCAGGGCCCTCAGCTGCCCGAGCGCGGTCGCGGTCAGCTCCTGGGCCGCGAGCAGGAGCGGAGTGATCTTGTGCAGTGCGTCGGTGCCCGGGGTGTAGGAGAGGTCGCGCACGCGGTCGTGGAGTTCCTCGAAGCTCCGGGCCATGGCACGGAGTTGGTCTGGCTTTTCGTTCAGGTCGAGCGGGGGCATGGGGCTCCAGGAGGGGGTCAGCGGCCTCGCGTGGCCGTCTGCGTGTGGGGCGCGGGCCCGGGCGAAGGGCCCGCCGTGGTGGCTGGGGGCAGGGCAAGGGCGGCGGCCAGGACCGTGACACCGGCGGAGGTGAGGTGCACGCGGTCCTGCGGAGAACCCCCGATGTATGCGGGTGAAGCAGACTTGGCCTTGTGCGTGATGAGGCCCTTGGCTTCCAGGGACCGCAGCGTGCTGATCAGAACGCGTGCCGTGCGGTGGTGGACGTAACTCCGGTCAGCGGAGCCGGTGACCACGACGTGGCCGCAGGCGATCTCGTGCAGAGCCGTGTGCTGCGCGGCCGAGAGCGGTTCATCGGACCGTGGGGCGTTGCTCCAGCGCCTTCGCCGTATCTCACCGGCAACACGCGTCGCACTGTCCAGGACAGCTTCGGGGGCCAGAGCAGTCAGCTCGCGCGCCAGCTGAGGGCCATGGCCGGCGGAGGCGGTGCACAGGTAGGCGAGCTGCTTGAGCCGGACGACGGCGTCGGACAACTCGGCGCTCTCATACAGCCGTTCGTCGCGAACGGCCTTGATGGCGGCGAGGGTCTCGGTAGCCAGGCCCTGCGCGGCGGTGACGTGGGCTCCCGATTCGGGCTTGGCGCGGTCCGCGAGCAGGAGGTCGAGCCGGTCGTTGTGCTCGGTGTAGTGGGCGGCGAGGGAGAGCAGACGCTCGACGGGCGTCGGCGGCGGGGCCACCTCGAACAGCAGGGCCTCGGCGGGGGGTTGAGTCATGTGTGCGGGCGGCGTTGAGGTGCGGGCGCGGAGGACTGGGCCGGCGTGATGGGGGGCGTCGACGACGGCGTTGGCGCAGTGCGCGGAGCGGAGGCATTCGAATCGAGGACCGCGGTCACGTCCGCGATGTGCCTGCTACAGGCGAGAGCCTGCTGGGTGGTCACGGAGTGGGTGATGGCCCGCAAAGCGACCTCGGGTTCGCTGTTGCCGCATTGAAGGCAGCAGCGGTGGCGGGGGTCCCAGTCATCGGGGACTGCATGGATCTGTGTCATAGGCGATTCCAGGTGCGCTGACGGCCGGTGCGGCGATGTGGAGGGACGCCACGCGCAGCACAGGCCGTGAAGGGCGAGGGTTGGTTCTACGCGGCGGTGCCGAAGTCGGACTGCTTGGGGGCGGCCTTGGCGACGGCCCGCTCGGTGATGCCCTTGGACGCGCGGGCGGAGGCGGCGGACAGTTCGTCGGCGCCGGGTTCGAGATACCAGGGGCGCAGGTCGAGCATGGCTGCGCGCATGCCGGTGGCGAAGCACAGGGCGGTGCCCTTGGGCAGGGCGCGGATGGCGTCGGCGGCCAGGATGCGCTCCTGGCGCATCGACACCGAGGTGCTCTTGCCGGAATCCGAGTGTGAGGTGGAGGTGGTCTCCACGTCGTGGTCGCCGATCAGGCGGGAGAGCTTGTCGGCGAAGTCGGGGTCGTCGATGCCGGATCCGATGACCTTGATCGTGGAGGCGCTCCACATGGCGTCCATGCCGGCGTCCCCCCAGACTTTCTGGCCCTGGCGGTAGGACTGCAGGATCGTGATCGGGATGATCCCGCGGCTGCCGAGGTGGGAGTACAGGTCCGGAAGATCGCTGATCTTGCACACATTCGCGGCCTCATCCAGGATCGCGAGCATGGGCGGGTCCAGACGTCCACCGGCGCGCTCGGCCTGGGCGGTCGCGGCCCGCATCACCGAGTCCGCGCACGCGGCAATCAGTGCGCTGGCTCCACCGCCGCCGTCCTTGGAGAGCAGGTACAAGGTGTCGGTCGAGGTGACGAACGCCTCCGGCCGGAACTCCTCGACGTCCTTCTGCGGGGTCACCCAGGCGGCGATCTCCGAGTTCAGCAGCGCGGCGGCGTACTGACGGGCGGTCTCGTAGATGCCGTCGCGGGTCTCCGGCGGCCCTTCGACGGTGCCCTTGAGCTGGGCGGCGACCGCGGTGAAACCGTGGTCGCGCAGGATGTCCAGCGGCGTGCGGTCGGCGGGGAAGGCCAGCCACTGCATCACGTCGGTGATGGGGCGCTCGTCCAGGGCGGCGGCCAGGAACAACTGGCTCAAGATGTTGCTGCCGGCCTTCGACCAGAAGTCGCCCTGCTGGGAGGCGTCCACGCTCGCGGCGAGGAAGTGCCCGGCGAGCCTGCCCGCCCCGTCGAGTGTCTTGGCGGTGGCCAGGGGATTCCACCACATCTCCCGTGCCGTATGGGCGATTTGCTGCGGGTCCATCGACCAGGTCCGACCGACGGCCGCCCGCGCGTCGAGCGTGGCGGTAAAGGCATCACCGGCTGCCTTGTTGGAGGTCAGCAGGACCGGGCCGGGTGCGTTGAGGATGGAGGGGATTGCCAGGGAGGTGGTCTTGCCGGAGCGCGGCGCCATGATCGCCACGGCGACGTCCTCGTACCCCATGCGCACCTCGTACTTCGTGCCCTGGAGGTTGCCCAGGAGGATCCCGGTGTCGTTGGCGTCGATGTGCTTGGCGTCTTTGAGGCTCGGGCGCAGCGAGCGGGCTTTGGTGGTGATCGCCTTGGACATCAGCGGTTCGATGTCGGTGCGTTTGGCCATGCCCTCGATGCGCTTCTTGCGCCCGCCGCTGGTGCCCTTGTGCCGCTTGTAGAGGACGGCGGCGGTGATGCCGAGGGCGAGCAGCACGGCGCCGGGCAGGATGCGGGTGCCGATCAGGAGGGACGTTTCTCCCAGGTCCGGCCAGAGCTGGTCGGGGTGCAGGAGGGCTTGAACGGGCTGGTAGGGGGCGTCGGGCCCGGAGCCGGTGGCCCAGGCGGTGAGCTGTCCGCCGAGCCAGGCGAGATTGGACAAGGGAACCGCGACGGCGAGCACGCCAAGGAGGATCTTGAAGGCGATGTCCGTGGCGTCGGTGGACTGGTTGGGGGAGGGCTGGGGCAAGAGGGCGGATCCAGAGGGGAGTGCGGGTGTCGGTCAGCGGGCCCGGCGCTGCTGGGGCACATGCGGTCCGGGGGTGGATGAGGCAGGAGGCATTGGGGTGCTGCGCTGCGCGAGTGCGGTGGTGCGGTGCTCCAGCGCGAAGGCGACGGTCTTGGCGCTCACCCGGCCGGTGGTGGTGCGGCCGTGGGTGGCTGCCAGGTGCGGGACGCGGTGCGGTTCGCGGACCAGGGGTGTCTCGTCGGCTAGCGCCCCGAAGAGCGCGGCGACCAAGTGGGGCGGGGTGTCGCCGTCCAGGTAGGCGCGCCACAGGGTGGGCAGGTGAGGGACGGACGTCTCGACGACCCAGCTGGCGGCGCGGTGTTCATGGACGAGGCGGTCGACGCGGGCCAGGCCGTCGGGGGAGGTCATGCCCTCAGGTGAGGTGCGACCGTCGTGGTGGCGGGGAGCGTGCCAGCCTGCCGCGCGCAGTGTCTCGTAGGGGTCGTCGGGCGCGGCCCGCGGTGTGGCGGGGTCGGTGAGGGCGTCGGTGACCGCGGCGATGATCTCGACCGGTGTGTGGGCGTCGAAGGTGACTGACCAGGCCCGCTGGTCGCCGTGGTGGGCGTGACGCAGGGTCCACCACGGTTCGGCCGGGTCCGGATCTGGGGTGATACGCAGCTGGGCGAGCTGGTCCGGGCTGGTCAGGATGACCCGGGGCACGAGCGGGTCCTGGGCGGTGCTCCAGCGGCAGGCGCGGTGGAGCGGGACGGTGACCCAGGCCGGGTTGCCGGGGCCGGCGAGGTAGCGGGGCGCGACCAGCGCGATGTCGATGTCGTGCGGCACGCCGGTCACCTGCGGGCCACAGCGGACGGCGCCGCGGCCGGAGCCGCCGGACGGGCATACGCCTGGGCTGAGGTCAGGGCCGGTGAGCGGGGCGGGAGCTCCTGTACTGCGGCCTGGATTTCCAGGAGAACCCCGCCGTGGCTGGCCCAGTCGTCGAGGTAGGACCAGGCTTCCTCGTTGCGCTCGGCGAGCGCGTCGTCGTACGCGAAATCGCCCGGTCGGGCAGTCGGGGCCAGCGCGTCACGGGTTTCGAGCCATTCGCGCTGCAGCGCGCCGAGCTGCTCCAGGGCGTGATCGAGGACGCTCAGCTGCCAGGGCCAGCGGGACTGGATGTGCGCGGGGTTGAGCTGCTGTATCTGTACCTCGGCGGTAGCCAGCAGGTCCTTGGCGAAGGACCGGACGCGGTTGAAGGACCGCCAGGTGTCCGCGTCGCGCTTGACGGCATGACGGCTGTGCTCGGCGTCGTCGAGGGGCCAGCCGTCGAGGTCGCTGTGCTCCTCGCGCCAGGCGTCGAAGTCGGCGAGAATCCGCTCGCTCTCGCGCAGGAAGGCGGTGAGCTGGTGCAGACGCTCGCGGTGAATCACATCGGGGGCGTGGGCAGTTGGGGACAAAAGCGCTCTCAGACGAAGGATGGAACAAGGGGGGGGCGGTGAGCCGGGCGGGAGTATTGCCGCCCGGCTCGTTCAGCGGGCCCGGCCGGAGGCGGGCGCGGCCGGTGCGGCGCGGGGCGCCGGTGAGCCCGTGGTGAGTGCGGCCGTGCGGCGGGCCTTGCGACCGGCGGCACGCATCGCCTTGAGCCGCACCCGGTGCGTCTCGGCGAGCTGCTCGCCCTGCGGGCCGCGCTGCTCCTGGGTGACCAGGTGGGAGTGCGGCACGTCGTACATCGCGCGCTGCACGGGCTCGGTGTCGGCCAGGGCAGTGGTGAATGCGGCGATCGGGTGGGGCGGCATCTGCTCGTCGAGGTAGGCGTGCCAGATCCGGCGAAGGCCACCGCCGCCGCCTGGCACGGCAGCCTGGGCCCGCCAGTGGAAGGTCTCACCCGGCTCGACGGCCCACCGCTCCAGGCTGAGGATGCCGTCGGGATGGCGGGCCATCTCGTTGCCGTGTTCATCGCGCTCATAGGACCAGCCCGCCGCGGTGAGGGGTGACCAGATCGGCGGCGTCTGCTCGGGAGCGGGCTGGAGCAGCGCGTCGGTGAGGTGGGCGAGGATTTCCACGGGGGTGTGCGCGCCGAACTCGGTGTACCAGCGCCGACCGTCTTCTTCCTGGCGCGGATGCGCCACCATGCCCCGGTGGGCTCGGGGTCGGGTTCGAGCACCACGGTGTGCCGGTAGTCGGGGCTGGCCAGCAGGACGTGGGGGAAGTCGGGGTCGGAGCGGTTCGCCCAGCCTGCGGCTCGCAGTGCCTGGGTGATGTGCCGCGGGTCGCCGCGTCCGGCCAGGTGACGTGGCTGGGTCTCGAACCAGATGGTGCCGTGCGGAGAGTTGGCGCGGGTGGGGAGGTAGGGGTCGGGCGTCACTGCGGGGCGCCGGTGTGCCTACGGAGCCGCTGTACGTCCCAGTGCAGAACGTGCCAGTCCGTGACCTCCTGGGCGGCTTCGCGGAAGGCGGCCATGATCAGGCGGGTCTCGTCGGGCACGGGGAACGCGGCCTGCTGGCCGATGAGGTGCTCGGTGCAGCGCAGGGCATCGCCGAGCAGGATCGGGACGCCGTCGTCCTCGTCGAGCAGCGCCGCGAGCAGCGGCAGTACGTCGGCGAGCGGGGGATGCGTCCGTAGGTAGGCGGCGAGGTCGGCGAGGGTGCTTGTGGCCTGACGGACCTGGTCGGGGGTGGGGGCATCGGGTGCGTGGTGGGGCAAGGCGTGAGCTTTCGGTGCGAGGCGAGGGGGGGCAGCCGGTCAGCGGCGGGCGCGGGAGCCTGCCTGGGCGTACGGGCCGGCGGTGGGTGTCTGGCGGCGTGGCCGGGTGGAGGCCCAGGAGTTGCGGGCCCAGGTGGCGGCGCGGGCGGCTCGGACACGGGCCTGCTGCCAGGCGGACAGCTCCTCGGGCCGCACGGACACGGAGGTGGTGCGGATGCGGGTGGAGGGCGGTACGTGCCCGCGCGGGCGCATAACCTGTTGCGGGTCGGCCAGCGCGGTGCTGAACGCCTGGACGAGGTGCGTCGGCGTGGAAGCGGTGAAGGAGGCGTCCCAGATCCGGCCGTGCTCGTTGCGGGCCCCGGCCCACCACAGCGCCTCACCGGGCTTGGACTGGTGGAACTGCAGCCAGGCGCCGCCGTCGGGGCTCATCGCGGTGAAGTGCTGGCCCTGCTCGGTCTTCCAGCGCTGCTCCTGCAGCGGCGCCCAGACGTTGGGGGCGTGCGCGGAGCGGGGGCGGGTGAGCGCGTCGGTGAATCCGGCGACGATCTCCACGGGTACCTGGCGGGTGAAGGTCGCGTGCCAGGCTTCCTGGCCGCGGGCGGCCTTCCCGGAGATCGTCCAGCCGCCGGGCTGAGTGAAGGGGTCGTATCCGATGCGCACGGACTTGTCCGGGCTGTCGAAGACCAGCGGCCCGCCGGTCTTGGACTTGTCGTTCCAGCCGGAGGCGCGCAGGAACTCGCTGACGAAGCGGATGTCGCCGCCGCCGGCGAGGTAGCGGGGCTCGACCAGGTAGTGCTGTTCGGCTTGCTGGGCGCCGGGGGCCCAGCCGGCCCACTGCTGCTGTTTCACCGGCTCCTCCTGACGACCATGGCGGAGGCGACGGGCTGGGGCGGCAGAGTGCTTGCCGTGGTGGGCGGTGTCCCGAGCTGCTTGATGGCGTCGGCGTGCTCGTCAAGATCCAGGCCGACGCTGTGCAGTTCGTGGGAGGCCCGGCCCATGGCCAGCCAGACCTCGGGCGGGAGCATCCCGCGGTGGGCCTGGTTCTGGGCGAACCGGGATCCGGTGCCGACCAGATCGGTGACCCGGGTCAGGACACCCTCCTGGGTGTCGAGGACTTTGGCGAGGATTTCGGCCGCTTGGCGCGGGGTGGCCTGGTCGAGGTGATCGTCCAGGGTCTTGATCAGGCTGGCGATGTACTCGGCGAGGCGTACGGGATAGGACGACAGGTCGGTCATGGGCCTCCTGGGGGGCGAAGGAACGGGGCGGTCAACTGCGTCGTCCGAGGCGGCGGGCTTCGCTGAGGACGGCCTCTGGCCCGGCGGGGCCAGAGGGAGGGACCGTTCGCAGCTGCCGACAACGACGGCGCGCAGGTAGTGGCGGAACAGGGCAACGGCCAGACGCGGGCTTCGGCTGGCGGTGATGGGCGGGGGCGTGCGGTCGGGCGCGGGGATGTGCGGCATCTCTCGGGTGGCGGGGGCCGGCCTCCGCGGCGGGAGCCGGCCGGGGACGGTTATAGGGAGCGGCGGGAGCGATGGCTGCCTGCGTCAGGTGGTGTCACCGGTGGCGACGGCCGCGCGGTGGCACGGGCGGCCTGGTCGGCGGTGCCGCCGAAGACGGTGTCAATGGCGATGCGGTACCCGGCGCCGGTCAGCAGGGGGATGGCGCGGTCGATCATCTGTTTCATGGCCATCTCGCCCCAGTGCTCGGGGACTTGGTGCCAGGTGTCGGCTTCCTCGGGCATGCAGTGCCGGTCGAGGCCGAGGCCATCGAGCAGTTCGAGGAGGTGTTCGGGGGCGCTGGTGCGGCTGTCGACGTAGATGGTGCCGTCGCGGTGGTAGACCAGTACGTCGACGTCGTGCTCGTCGGCGAGCGTCATGGGTGAGGCTCCGGGGTGTTGAGGTTCACCGCCGGGCGGCTGGAGCGGTGCGGCTGGGGGCCTTGGGCGCGGGCCGGGTTCCGGCCGAGGGCGCGGCGGCCGGGTGGCGGTGGTTGCGGATGTCGGCGACCGCTTCCTGGTAGGCCACGGGGTCGAAGAGATCGTCGGGGATGTTGACCACGTATCCGGCCAGCAGGAGAGAAGGCAAGGCACGGGTGGCGACCTTCTTCTTCTCCTGTTCGCTGAGGTGGCTGGGGACTTCGTGCCAGACGTAGACGGGGCCGGCCGTGACCTCGGTTTTGCGTTCCAGCCCGAGGGCGTCGAGCAGGGCCAGGAGCTGCTCGTGTGCACCAGTGGGGGTGTCGGCGTGGATCGTGTCGGTCAGGGGATTGCGGTAGATCTCGACGTCGCTGCCTTCGGCGTCGGCTCTGTTGCCCACGGGCGGGCTCCTCCGATCTTCTGGGGGGGCTATCACCGCCGGGGGCAGGCGACTTGGCCGGGGTGGTTGCCGGGGCGGTGGTCAGCGCGGGTGCACTAGTGCGCGCGCCCTGACGCTGCTGCTCGACGGGCATGATGTGCGGCTGGCGCTGGTAGGGGCCGCGGGGTCCGGCGGCGGAGATGAGGCTGCCGACGGTCTGCAGGATTCCCTTGGCGCGTTCGTCACCGCCGACCGCGAGGACCAACTGGGTCTTCGAATCCCGCGGGATGGTCACGTCGAGGACGACGAACGGCGGCTCGTCGTCCGTCGACCTGTTCACCGAGTCCGCGCCGCAGGGGCCGCTGGGGTCGGGGCCGCGACCGGGGCGGTGTCCAGGGCGGGCTTGGCCTGCGGGAGTCGCACGCTGATGCCGATGCCGAGCTGGACGAGCTGAGCTGCTGCCCGCTGGATGGCCTGGGCCTGGGCTGCGGTGTCCTCGCCGGGCAGTACGAAGTGGTCATGGTCCTTGTCGTAGACGCAGCCGTTGTCGGTGAGGATCTCGGCGGCATCGGCCCGGTCGGGCTTGGTGACGTGGAAGTCCCGGCCGCTCAACGTGATCACCACGAGTTCCGGGGGCAGCGCCGGGGCGAGGCGGGCGGCGTTGTCGCGGACTTGGGCGAGGGCCTTGTCGTAGCGGGGCAGGAGGGTGGTCGTGATGTCCGCGGCGGCCTGGGCCGGGTCGTCGGGGACGGTGATGCCGTCGGGCTCGCGCACGGTACGGAAGGCTTCCGCAGGGATGTCGGCCGGGGCGATGGCGCCGACGAGGAACTCCTCGCCGCTGCGGGGGCGCGGGATGACGTACAGGCGGGTGCCGTCGTCGCGGGTGAGGACCGCGTCCTGGTCCAGGACGTGCTCGGCGATGGCGTGGGCGACCAGGTTCATGTCCCAGAGGTGTTCGGCGCGGGCGAACTGGTCGGGGTACTGCGCATGGGCGTGGTGCTCGCTGGTCCAGTTGCCGGGGAGCTCGTCGGCGAGGGCGATGGCGAAGGACGCGAGATCAGGGGTGGGGTCGTGCATGGGTTCCTCGGGATGGGGGTCAGCGCCGTCGCCCGGCAGGGGCCGGGGCAGTGGGCGGCGGGCTGGAGGCGGTGTTGGGCAGGGGCGGGGGTGGGCAGCCGCAGACGGCGGAGGCTTCGCGTTCGTTCGGGCCGACTTCGGCGCTGCATACGCTGCGCTGTGGGTGAGGCTTGTGCCGGTCGGCGAGGTCGGCGCGGATGGCGGCCAGGTCGGCTCGGATGACGTCCAGGTGGCCTTCGGAGAGGTGGCGCAGCCGCCCGGCGGTAGCGATGTCAGTTGGTCCGCCAAGGCTCAGGTGGAACTCGATGGTTGCCGCGAGGACATCGTCGAGGGCGGCCAGGACGCCGTCGTGGGCGGCGGTGAGTTCGGTCAGGGCATCCGCGCCCTCCTCGGTGGTGGTCGCCTGGCGGATGCGTTCGCCCTGGTGAGCGACGGAAGCACCGAGGGGGAGGTAGTGGGCCTCGCGCCGTTCGGTCTCGAACGCCGCGTCGCAGGCGACGTGGTACCGGACGGTGCGCAGGCGTGCCACGGCCCGGGTGGCGAGACGTTTCTCCTCGGCTTTGTCGAGGCCGGTGGGCAGCCGGTGGTAGTGCTCGTGTACGCGGACGACGGGGATGAAGCCGGTGCGCTGAAGGATGCTGTGCGCTTCCGGGTCGCCGCCGCGGGCGAGGACTTCGCCCGAGTGCACGTCGCGTTGCAGGGTCAGGTAACGGTCGGCAATGGCCAAGGGCACTGCTTTCTCGGAGTGTTCACCGGGAACGGCGCGCGGGCGCGGGGTGCGGTGCGGCAGGCACGCGGGGGCATGGGTGGCGTGCTCGTTGGCTGCGGGCAGATCCGCGGCGGCTGCCTTCAGGTCCTGCTGGATGCCGTACAGGCGCCGGGCGATCCACTCCAGCCGGTGCCCCGCTGCGGGACCGTAGGAGTGGGGCAGCTCTTCCAGCCGGTGGGCGGCCTGCTCGACCAGGCCACGCACCGAGGCGATCGGCCCGTGGGTCTCGTCGGCGAGCTGGCACATCAGCGTGGCGAGCTGTGCGGCCACCGCGGGCGGGGACTGTTCTGTCACCGGCCGTGGCAGCACCGGGCGTTGGGCCGGTGGACGCACGGTCAGTGGGCGCCCGCCTTGGGGCTGGGCGGGCGCCAGGCCCAGATCGGCCTCGATGCGCCGGCACTCCTCCACGAGCGCCCGGACGAGGGGATAGGGCTGCCGGGCCCGGGCGCCGTCGTCGCGGATAAGGTTGGCGATCACATCGAGGCGGCCGGGGCGGGCCTGCAGCGCCACCCAGCGGCATGTGTGTTCATCTGCGAGGCCGGTGGCGCGGGTCAGCCGCTGGGCGATCTCCGCCCACTCCGGCCGACGCAGGTCCCGGTCGGCGGGGTGCAGGCGGACCGCCAGGTGGAAGATCTCGGGAGCGTTGGCGTTCGGCCCGGCAGCGTAGGGGTGGAGGGACTGCGGCGTGCGGAGGTACTCCTCCCAGTCGGCGAACATCCACTCCTTGGGGCCGCCCTCGGCGACGCTGCAGTCCACAGGCGCGCTGGCCACCACGAGATCACCCAGAACGTCCTGTTCGGCGACCGGACGGTCCAGCGCGGCGGAGAGCGAGATGGAAGGGAAGGACTCCGCCTCGTGGATGTACGGAATCATCGGCCGCCCCGGGCGTCCGCGATGTGCACGAGCTGGTTCAGCGAGGTGGTGGAGTACCAACCGCAGTCGATCACGGTGCCCGCGTCGGCGAACTTGGGGATCAGGTGGTCCTCCAGGGCCCGCAGGTAGACGAGGCAGTCGGCGCAGCGCCGGGAGAGGTGGACCAGGTAGCGGGGGTGGGCGGTGACGAACGTCTGCTGCCCGCCGTTGGGGTCGCGCAGCCGCCAGCCGTCCTCGTCGGTGGGCGTGTGCCAGGACGGAGTCACCACCGTCATGGCATCCCCCCACAACTCCCCGCCGGCCACGCCCTTGAGGACGACGACTTGGTCGCCGGGCCGGAAGTGGTCATGGGTCATGTCCCTCTTGGGCGTGAGGATGTCGTCGGGAACGTACGGCGGGCGCGCGGCTTGGGGCACAAGGGGGTCCTTCCACGAACGGCACGGGCGGCGGTGGAAAGACAATGGTCCGGAGGATCCCCGGTTTCGCTAACCGGGGATCGTCGGGTATACGGCATCCCCGCGCCCGCCGCGCACAACTAGCGGAAGGGGTTCTCCGTGCCGCGATCGGCCTCCGTGGCGGCGTCGAGAAGCTCAGGAAGGTCAGTGCCTTCGGCCTCTCGCTGGTCGATCCACCACCCGGCGCGGGTGATCGTGCGGATCTTCTCTTCGAGTGCGGACCAGTCCGCCTCGTCCCAGGTGCCTTCGGTGACCAGCGCGGTGTAGGCGGCGGTCACCAGCTGGTGGCGGGAGCGTTCGCCCCAGTCCAGGGCCTTCTCGGGGCCTTCGAGCGGTGGCATCTCGAACTGGGCGGCCCAGTCGGCGGCGGCCTGCTGTTCGGCGGCGCGCTTGGCGGCGAGCCACTCCTGCTTGCTGGCGCTGTCGTTGTCGCGGGCGGCCTTCCAGCAGTCGGTGCAGTCCTTGGAGGCGAGCCAGCGGGCGAAGGACGCGCGCTTGTCGGCGGGCCGGTCGGACAGGTTGTGCGTCACGGTGTGTCCACAGGTGTGGACAACTTCGAAGGATGTGCGGACTGCCACGTGGTTGTTCCTGCTTTCTGTCTTCTGTGTTGTCTCAGCGGGTCCTGCGGATGGCGTCTGTGGCCGCCGTGGCGATGGCGGCGGGAGCGCTGGAGGGCCGGGGCAGGTGCAGCAAGGTGGTCCCCGGCAAGTGCTGGGACCGAGCGGTGAGGGTGAGCTGGAGTACGGCGCAGCCGGCGGTGGTGAGCTGCTTGACGCGGGTGACGGCGTCAGCGGTCTCGTCGGCGGTGTAGATGGCGTCGGTGACGATCACGAGGAGACGGCCGGCGCCGGGGCGGCTGAGTTCGAGGCCGTGGTCGAGCGCATCCAGGGCGTTGGCGAGGTTGTGACTGCTGCCGTTGGCGCCGAACGTTGTCACGCGCTCCGGCGCCCGGTGGCTGGGTCGGGTCAGTGCGGTCAGATGCGTGTCGTAGGCGATGGTGGCGGTGAGGGAGTCGGGGTCGGTCAGGGCCGCTGCGCGTGCCACGATCCAGGCAGCGGACGCGACGGGCGCGCAGGCGGCACGCATGGAGCCGGAGACGTCGACGGCGATTCCCACACGCAGCGGTGGGGTGGGCGAGTTTCGGCGCCGGGTGTGGGTGAACGGTTCTGCGGTGGGCACCGACCCGGCCGCGCGCTGAGCGTCGCGGGCGAGGGCCGCGCGCATGTTGAGGCGGCCGGGCGGGGTGGGGCTGGTGGTCCGCTCCTCGGTCCGCTCGCGGTAGGCGGCGGCACGCAGGGCGCGGCTCAGGCGGGCGGCGGCACTCTGCTCGGCGGCGGTGGGCCTGCGGGTGCCGGTGACCGGGTTGCTACGGGGCGCCGATGTGCCGTCGGGGGTGACGGTGGTGCCACGGGTGTTGAAGACCGACTTGGCGGTGGCGGCGGCTTTGCGTCGCTGGCCGGCTCGCTGGGCGCGGTCCTGAGCCTGTGCCTTGGACTGCGCGGCCAGGGCGTTGGCCGCTGCGGCCTGTGCCGCGAGGTCGGCGGCGTCGGTGGCTGCGGTGCTGTCCATGACGACCCCCACGGCGCCGGACAGCAGATCCGCGAGGTCCTTCGGCACAGGCAGGGCAGGGGCCGCGGCGTCCAGAGCGTCGCACCACTCTTGACCGCGCGCGAGCATGGTCGTGGCGTCGTGGTCGGCACACTGGTGGGCCGCGGTCCAGATACGGGTCAGTGTGGCCAGCAGGTCTGTGCCCAGCACCTTTTCGCACAGATCGGCGACGGCCCGGGTCTCGCCGGCGTCCAGGATGCCGACGTCACGGCGGCCGAGGATCAGGGCCGCCACGGAGGCGGCCTGCTCGATGCCCTGGACGGTGGGGTGGGCGATGTCGGGCATGACCAGGGTTCGGGCACTGGTGCGCAGGTATGTGCGGTCCGTGGGCCGCGCGATCAGGTGTGCGCCTTCGACACGGCTCTCCTCCAGCAGGAGCGCGGCCTCGACGACACGGGGGTTCGCTCGGGCAGGCGCCGTCCAGACGGAGTGGGCCGCGTGCGCGGCCTCGTGGACGAACACGCCCCAGGCGGCGGGATACCGCTCCTCGTCGCCCACGATCCGAGGATGGATCTCGTGGGGCTTAAGCGGGGCGAACAGGCCCGCGTCGAATTCGACCTCGCCCAGGGTTGGGAAGAACGCGGCCGGTGCGCCGCTGCGCGTGCCGGGGCGGCAGGTGACGAGGAGGTCCTGGCGGCCGGAGAGGGCGACGAGCCGGTCGCCGAGTTCGGCTCCCACGCGCAGCCACGCGCTGGGGGAGGAGCGGGGTTGCGCGGGCGGGGCGCCGTCGTCGTCCCATCGCGCGAGGTCGGCGTCATCGTCCGGCGTGGACTGGACGTGGTGGTGGGCGCTCATCGCGGGCGGCCCCGGTGTGCGGAGCCGGTGCTGCCCGGGGGCTGCCGGGCAGCTGAGGCGGGGAGCTGCTTGCCGAGGGTGAGGGGCGCGATCTTCTTGACGCCGGCAGCCTTGATGACGGCGGCGGCGACGATGTCGCGATCCTCCGCAGGAGCGATGCCGACGAGGTTCGCGAGGGCGGCTTTGGTGCCGAGGACGGCCTCGGTCTTCTGGTAGCTGAGCAGCTCTCGCAGCTGGGGGGCCCAGCCCAGCTCGCCGAGTTCGACCTGGTGGGCGAGGTGTCGGGCGACCCGGACAACCCGTGCATCGATCCTCAAGGCCAGGGCGAGGTCGTAGTCCGTGCCGATCTGGATCTGCACGCTGAACCGGCTCGCGAGCGCCTCCGTCAAAACCGCCCCGTGGACGCCGGGATTGTGGCCCGCCACCACGTAGAAGCCTGGCTCGGCTTTGATGGTCTCGCCCTTGTGGGCCTTGACCTGGATCTGTCGGCGCCCGTCCATCGCGGGATACAGCGCTGCCAGGACCTTCGGTGAGATCAAGGTGGCATCGTCGATCAGCAGGGCGCGGCCCTCGGCCATCGCGGTGACCAGCGGCCCGTACTGGAAGACGTAGCCTCCCGCGTCGTCCTGTGTGTACTCGCCGATCAGGTCGCCGACCGTGGTGTCGCCGTCGCCGGCGACGGTGAGCAGGTCCGGGAACGCCGCCTCCACCAGACTCGTCTTGCCGGTGCCCGGAGGGCCGTAGAGCAGCACCGGCACGTCGGCGTCGCGCAAGCGATTCAGCGCCTCGACGTCGGGCAGATCGGCCAGCTCCCGGGGGTGGTAGAGCTGTCCCCCCGCGCGGCGGATGGGGCCGGTCTGCCGGGGCGTGGCTGCTGCGGTGATGGTCGTGCGGGCCGTGGCCGCCTGGGCGCGGGGAGAGTGGGTGCCCGGTGGGCTGATCACGGCGGTCTGCGCGGCTGCGGCGGTTTTCGCGTTCGCGCGGAACTCCGGTTGTCCGGTTCCGCTTTGGTCGGCCTCGCCGCGTCGCACCAGGGTGAGGGCGGCGTTGCGGACGGCGCCGTGGGAGTGGCCCAGCTGCCTGGCCATGTCCCCGATGGTGAACGTGTCCGTCGGCCGGTCGGCCAGCAGTCGGGCCACCTTGGCCCGTAGTTCGCCGCCCTTGGTGCGCGCTGGACTGGTGCGCGTTCCGGGTGTGGTCAAACGAGGATCCTTCTACAGGTGCGGGTGCGGGTGCGGGCGGGGTTGGCGATGCGCTGGAAAGGCTGGCCGCTCTCGGAGCGGATCGCGGACTGTGCCGACGTCGGCGACCGGGCCAACCGGGGCGGATTGTCGCCGCTCATCGGCCGGCCGAGGGATCGGTACGGGTACACGGGATGGCCGGCGACGAGCAGCTCGCTGGCTGCCGAGCGGGTCCGTGCGTCCGCTCCGTACCTGGTTCCGTCGCACGGCAGACGCATCCTGGCGCCTCTTCGAAGCCGGACTGGAGCAGGATCCGCCGGGCGGCGGCGTTGTAGCCGGTGGTGGTGATCTCGCCGGTGATGGCGTGCCGGATCGTCATGAACGGCTCTGCTGGCGTTTCGGGCAAGGCGGGTCTCCTATCGGTGGTGGCGGGGAAGCGGGCCTCACCGCCCCGCAGCTACTGGACTCCCTTTTCCGCACGTTCCGATAGCCGGATGTACGACCAACCGCTAGGGGTGAATTCCCTTGGCGTTGGGGGTGTTCAGCGCGAGGCGTGAGTCGGCGTGTGGCGGTGCCGGCCCCGACGCTGGGGGACAGCGAGGTGCCGGTTTGTGGCGAGCAGGACGATGAGGGTGAGCGCGGCGCCGGCTGCGGGGAGAGCCGCACCGATCGGCGGGTGCTCGGAGAGCGTGCCGGACAGAGCGGTCCCGGCGGCCTGGCCGGCGCCGACCGCGGCGATCAGCCAGGCGTGCGCCTCGGTCGTGGTGCCGGCCGGAGCGAGGGCGTCCACGGTCAGGAACGCGGAGGTGATCACGGCGGTGAGCAGCAGACCCGGCACAGCCGTCAGCGCGACCGCGGAGAGGGGGCCGGTGACCGTCATCAGTGGAAGCCACGCGGCTGCGAACAGCGCTGCTGCGCAGCGCAGTTGCCCGGAGAGGGTGCCTGGCCAGGTGCGCTTTCCGTAGAGGAAGCCGCCGATGAGGCTGCCGGTGGACAGTGCGGCCGGGATGAGCCCGGACAACAGATCCATCCCGAGATCCTCGGCAAGGGCGACGGCCCAGACGTTCATCGCGCCCAGGGCGAAGCCGACGCCGCTCACTGCCACGAGCAGCCAGCGCAGCCCCGCGTGTGCGAGGGGCCCGAGTGCGCCGGTGCGCTGGGTCGCTCGGGCCGGGCGCCAGCGGCGCGACGGCTCAGCACTCAGTACCACCGCGGCGCCCACCAGCCCGAGCGAGGCGCTCACCACCATCGCGGCGTGTGGCCCGGTCGTCGTGGACAGCAGGGCCACCAGCGGGGGGCCGGTGACGTAGATCAGCCCCTGGGCGCCGGTGTCGAGCGCGAGCGCCGCCCGGCGCCGCGCCTCGTCGGGCAGGACCACGGGCCACAGGGCCCGCAATCCCGCTTCCAGCGGCGGGGTGCTCAGACCGGCGAGCGCGACGAGAGAGGCGGCCAGGCCCGGCCGGGCGGGAATTTCGACCACGGCCAGGGCCAGCAGGCAGACCGTGGTGAGCAGGACCGCCGCGGCGGTGACCAGGCTCTGGCCGCGCCGGTCGACCATCCGGCCCAGGACCGGCTGCCCGATGGCGGAGGCCAGTCCGTACAGCGCGCACAGCAGTCCGCCCATCCTGAGTGATCCGCCCTGGTCGGCGACGAGCAGGAGAATCGCGACGGGCGCCATGCCATTGGGCAGGCGTCCGATCAGGGTCCCGAACAGCAGGCGGGCGACGTGGCGTTGCGCAAGCAGCGGGCCGGAGCCGGTGGTGGAGGTCAACGGGCGCTTCTGGGGTGAGACACCCCGGGGGCAGGGGGTGCTAGCGGCGGCGGGCAGTGCCGGGGGCAGGGGGCGCGGCCGGAACGGCAGACGGTGTGGGCGAAGGTGCCGGTGGTGTGGGGGTTACGAGGAACGCCGGGCGGGGTGTGCGGTGCGGTGGCAGTACGCCGGCCCCCAGGCCCTCCATGGCGGACTCGATCTCCTCTCTCAGCGCGCCCAGCTGCCTCGCGAGGACGGACAGACGGGCGGCGGAGTGCTGGCCCTGTTTCGTCTCCAGCGCATCAGCGAACGTCGCCGCCCGGTCCAGGAGGTCGGCCAGGCGGGGCAGCGGACCGCGGGAGAAACCGGAGTCATCCACGGCGTCGAGCAGTGCCATGTAGACATCCCCGGTGTGCCGTGCCTCATCGATCTGGCGGACCAGCTTCGCCACCGGGGCCTCCGCTGCAGGAGTTGGGGGTGCGAAGGGCGAGAAGTCCGGGCGCAGGACCCCGGCGGGGACCGGGGGAGGGGATGCTTCGACTGCTTTCTGCACGGTGTCGTAGTGGCCGAGCACGCGGATTTGTTCGGTGCCGAGTTCGCCCGCCAGTACCACCACTGTCTGGTCGTCGGGCTCGACGAGGTGGGCCAGGGTGATGAGCTCGTTGTCGGCGCTGTACCAGACCTCGTCGACGTCCAAGTCGCCGCGTCGCCATGCCTCCAGTGCGAGGTCCGTCCAGAGCTGCTGTTCCTCCAATGGCAGTGGCGGACCGGTGGGGCGGTGCTGTTCGGCAAGGCCGCTGATGATGAAGGCACGTTCGGCCCAGGCCAGAACGTAGGGCCACAGCTGGAGATGACGGGCGCGGGTGGCATCGGGCTCGGCCTGGCTGTCGGGCGCGGACCGGATGCGGACGATGTGGTCCGCGGCGTGGGCCATGTCCTCGATCAGCTCCCGCCACGCGGCATGGTGTCGGGCCGGCGGCATGGTCTCCACGGCACTCCGTGCGGCGGCCAGCAGCGTATTCGCGTGCGGCGCCACATGGCGCTCGAACAGCTCGGCGCCTTCTCGGCGCCGGCTCTGCGTAATGACTGCCGCGGCCTGTGAGGCATCTGCGGCCGTTGCCTGGGACCAGGCGCGCTCGTTCCGCCGGTGCATGAGTGCGAACTGCTCCTGGAAGGTGCGCAGTTCTGTGAGGGCGGTGCCGAGGTCTTCGGCGGGGATGTCGGTGATGAGGTACTCCGGTACAGGGGCGTGGTGGCTGCGGGGGATTCAGCGGCGCGGGCCAGCGGCGTTGAAGACCACCGCCCCCGGGGGCGGTGGGGCTGCGGCCAGCTTCTTGGGCTTCGCGGGTGGGGCGAGGGGCGCAGGCGTGGCGGCGCGGGCCATCTCGATCAGCTCCTGGCCGTCGACGAGCCACACCGCTTCCGCGTCGGCGAGGGTGGCGGGATCCGGGTCGTCCAGTGCGTCGAGGTTCAAGCCGTTGTGCATGCGCTCCAGGAAGATGGTCTGCTCGGCCGAGAGCGGCGTGTCCTCGCGCAGGGTGGCGATGAACGCGATGGCGTGGGCGCGGAACCGGTACAGCGCTGCCTGCAGGTCCACGGGGTCGTGTGCCCCCGGCTTGTCCCGCGCCCAGCGCAGGTCCCGTTCGGCTTCGTCGAGCCGTGAGAGATGGACGGCTCGTTTGTAGTCGGGCAGCAGGCGGGTCTGGGTGAACCGGGCGACGAGCCGGGCATCGGAGGCGATGACGCTGCGCGGAGCCGGGGCTGTCACATGGACGTGATCAGGGCTCGGTATCAGAGCGCCGACCATGTACGCGCCGTCTGAGGGGCGCTCGACCAGCAGCAGCTCAGTGCCGCCGCCATCGCGGAGGATCGCCGCGAAGCCCAGCGGAGATCTGTCCAGGAGGTCGGAGATCTCGCCCGCCTCCCAGACGAAGTCTCGTAGGTAGTACGGGTGGTCTTGTTTCTGTGGCAGGGGCTCGACGTCTGCCATCCAGTGGCCCGGCAGTGCCGCCACGATCGCCTCGGCGATGTCGCCGAGATAGGGGCGGGGGTGGGTGGCGATAGTCACCTGGCAGTCGCGGGCGGCCTGGTGGAGATGGGTGAGCGCCTGACGCGCTCTGGCCTGGTCATCCAGCGCCAGGGTGCGGGTCGGGTCGTGGCTCTTGGTGAAGTCGGACAGGTCCAGAGCGGTCTGGGCCCATCTGCGGCCGGTCCCACTCGGCAGGGCGATGATCTTGTTGTGGGCGCTGAGGTAGAGCGTGATCTTGGCGGAGGGGGTCATGGTGCCTTGCGTGCAGGAGAGGTCAGGGCCGGCGCCGCTGCGTGGAGTGAGGCGCGGGATGTGACGGCCAGGTGGGGGTTCGCGGTGGCCACCCGTTCACCGGCGCGCTGTGCCCGGCGGCGGGGAGCAGGCTCGGATCGAGATCGACCTGGTAGCCCGCGGCGTGGAGCATCTGGGCGGCATAGGTGGCCTGCCGGTTCTCGTGCTGCTGGCCGGTGTCGAAGTGCAGCCGGATCCAGACGCCGCCCAGAATCGGGCGGAAGATGAACCCCGCGCGGTCCAGGATCTGGGCGGCGAACTCGTCGACGGGGCTCTCGACATCCACCTCGCCGCCGCGTTTGCGGGCGATGCGGATGGGCTCGGTGCTCATGCTCATCGCCCCCGTGCCGGGCCCGGGTCCGGAGCGCGTCCGGCGACGGCGGTCGGTTGAGCCGAGGGCTGTGCTCCGTTGCGGAGGTACGGGCGAGCGGGCTGGGGGGTGATCGCGGGGTCGAGCGAGTAATCGGCGTGCACCCGCAATCCGTGGGCACGCAGGTCCTGGACGGCCTGGCGGGTGCGGCGCTGGCCGTCCTGTTCCGGATGCGCGATCCGGTACACGCCCGCCAGCTCGGGGACGGGCTCGAACTGCTCGCGGGTGAGGAGCCACTCGGCCAGGTGTGGGGTGACCGCGGCCGTGGGAGCGGCGACGAAGCCGTACTCGGGGTGGACGGCGAAGTGGAAGTGTTCGGACAGAAGACGGATCCTTTCTGCTGGGTCAGCGGTGTGCCGCCGAAGGCCGGCGCACGGCGGAGGGTGCCGGGCGGGCGGTGAGCAGGCGCGGGCTCGGGGCCGACAGCGCCACCGCTACGCCCGGGACAGCGGCCCGGGCCTGGCGCTCGAACGCCTCGCTGTCGGCGAGCCAGGTCTCGATCGCGGGCAGGGCGGCGAGACCGAAGCGGCTGCGCGCCTGTTTCCACCCGTCGACGGAGAACAGGACGCCGCGCAGTTCCTGGTCCTCGTCCCGGGTTTCCTGGCTGTCGGCCAGTGCCGAGTGCAGGCGCTCCAGTGCGGCGGCGTCCTGGGGCCAGGCAGTTGCGGCGGGGCGGCACCGGCTGAGCAGGACGGGAGCGTGCTCAAGTACGTGGCGGAAGGAGAGCCAGGCGTAGTCGGCGAACGAGCGCTCCATCTCGGGAAGCATCCGGGAGTCGGCGAGTGGGACGCCGTCGCTGTAGCGGCCGGACGCCTTGATGGCCTGCAGGGTCTTGTACTCGGCCCGGATGTGCTCCAGCGCGCTCAGCACCGTATCGAGCCGGCGTTGGTGCAGGGCCCGGCTGTAGGCGGGCAGGAACGTAGTGGTGACGGCGCGGGCGGCGAGGTCCGGTTCGCCGGGCAGCACAATGCTGCGCGGCGCGTTCGGCTCCTCCCAGTTGTCCTCGAACTCCTCGGCGGCGAAGGCTCCCAGGAGGTAACCGCCACCGTTCCCGGGACGTTCGATCAGCAGCAGTTCCGTGCTCGCCCCGTTCGTGAGGACGACCGCGCCGGGAACGGCGTCGTGGAGCACAGCCTGGAGAAGATCTCCGCTGTCCCACAGTGAGCCGATGAGGTCCTTCTGCACCTCAGGGTTGTAGTAGAGCTCCAGCCGCGCGCTCCAGGCGCCGGGCAGCCGGGCGGCGAGGTCCTCGCCGAAGTCCCCCAGGTAGGGCCGGGGGCTGGTGGTGATGGTTGCGCCGCACTCGTGGGCGCGGTGCACCAGGGCACTGGCCATCTGGCGAGTGGCCGCTGGGTCGGTCAGCGGCGCGGCGAAAGCGCCGCCAGGGATCCGCTGGAACCCGGCTGCCTCCAAGGCACGGGCGGCCCGGAGGTGCTCCTCGCCGTACGGGACGGCGACCAACCCGTTGGCGCGGCTGGTGCTGAGGATGATCTGCGTGGGAGGTGTGGGTGACATGTGGTCCTGGTGGTCAGCGCCGCAGTCCGCGGCATGAGGACCGCGGGGGCGGGGCGATGAGCGGGCGGAGGTGTCCTCAGGGCAGCGGCGACCCGGGGCCCCTCGCCCCTGCGGCCGCTTTCGGTGTGCAGCTGTGCAGCAGCGGCGATCAGTTGCGTCCGGGCCGTGCTGCACTTCGCGGCCGCGATGACCCGCAGCGCTTTGGGATCGCCTCGCAGGTGCGAGGTCTCCACCCCTGAGATGGCCTCGCGGTAGAAGCCGGTGGACACACAGTCCAGAGCCTCGGTCAGGTGGCCCATCGCATCAGTGACGGCGGTCATCGCCTCGGCCAGCCGCATCAGAGTGTGGCGCTCGGGAAGGGAGACCCTCTCGGAGGCGGCGAAGCGTTCCTGCGCGCGTTCACTGGCGTAGGTGAGGTGGTGCGCGAGCAGGGCGATGGCGTCGGTGAGCGCCGCCGCCCCACCTCCGCATGGGAGATGGGAAGGTGGGCGGCGGCGTCATTGAGACGCCGGCCGAGGTAGTCCAGGGTGGCCTGGGTGACCCCGGAGGCCATCAGGACACCAGCTCCTGCCCTCGTGTTCGTTGTAGGGAGCGCGGCTTGGTGAGCACGGGATCCTGCGGGAACGTCGGATTCCGCGAGTGATGAGCACTGCTTGAGTCGGGTGATCATGAGCAGGGCGCGCCACCGGGACCTTTTTGGTAGTCACTTTAAGTAGCTGACGGGTGGCGACCAGCCCGGGGCAGATGGATTGATTGCTCAGCAGGTCCGTCGGACCTGCTCCACGCTCTGGCCGTTCACTCCTGGTAGCGCGGGAGGATTGCGCCGTTCCTGACGAAGGTCAAGGCGGCGGCGACGTCGTATGCATGGATCTCGGAGGCGAGCGGTGCCAGCTGGTTGGTCAGGCCCTCGATCGCGTTGCCGGTGAAGAATGCGTCCCGTGCTGCGCTGTCGCTGAACCCGAGGACGAGGGAGGCGTGGAATCGCTGGTCGTGGGGGGTGTCGTGGGCGACGTTCGGGGTGTCCCAGAGCTTTTCGCTCCAGGACAGGAACGTCTGCGTGCGCAGTTCCTTCAACGCTGCAGTGTCGGCAAGTGCGTGAACGAGCTGCTGGTTGACGAACTTCCGGAACTCGCCTGCGCCGACCCCGTCTCTGCGGCGCAGGTAGATCAGGGTGCGGGCACCGACCGTCTCGCCGGGGCTGCGTAGAGCAGGGTGCGGCGGAACACGTTGATCTCGTCGGCGTGAGCCAGCTTCGTCTGCTTACGCCCTTTCAGGGGCGCAAGCGCCGATTGGAAGGTGACTTCGGCGACGCCGTCGATCTTCCGGTCCGCGGGGATCGAGGTCTACACCCCGTCGGTCGCCGGCCACCGGCCCGGGTTGTGCTCGGCGAGGTGGATCTGTCGGTACTCCTCCAGGCCCCCGGGGTCGGGGAGATGATCCCTGAGTGCGGTCCGTTCCAGTGGTTCATGCCGGTCTGGCGGGGCTGGTCGGTGCGCACCCACAGCAGGATCGAGGAAAGTGAGGTGCTTCTTCTCCACACCCAGCTGAGCGGCGGACGGTGAGGTGCTCGTGGTGCTGCTCTTCTCTTCCTGGTCGCCGAACGTGCAGTTGCGGTGTTCGCCAGTGGTCAACGGGCGAGGAACTCGACCGCGAGGGGGGCGAACTGCTGGTGGTACTGGAAGATGCCGCCGTGACCGGAGTCGGGGTAGATGGTCAGCTCACTGTCCTTGATGCGTCGGTGCAGGTCTTCGGAGAGGACCGAGGGCACCATGCGGTCGTTGTCGCCGTTGGCGATCAGGGTGGGCTGGGTGATCGTCGACAGGTCGTCGGGGGTGGAGCGCCCCCACTTCTTGATCGCCTTCAGCTGTGTCTGGAACCCCTGGGTCTTGATCTTCGCGTCGCGGTCGGAGGTGCGCTCCTTGAGCCGGTTGAGGAACGCGCGCGCAGCGGGCTTGCCGGTGGTGTTGCGGTTGAAGAACAGGAATTCCTTGGGGTCCGACCGGGTCAGAGTGGCGCGCAAGATGTCCCAGTAGGTGGTGCCGGCGACCTTGTCGATGTCCTTTCCGCCCTTGGGCCCGGTGCCGGTGAGGACGAGTTTGCGGACGAGTTCGGGGTGCTTCACTACCAGGGCCTGGGCGATCATGCCGCCGAGGGAGAAGGAGAAGACGTCGATCTTGTCGAAGCCGAGCGCCGTGATGAAGGTGTAGGCGTCGTCGGCCATGGCCTCGATGCTGTCCGGCACCTGGCCTGTGGAAGCTCCGACCCCGCGGTTGTCGAAGGCGATGGCGTGACGACCCTTGGCGATGGGGTCGATGATGCGCGGGTCCCAGTTGTCCAGGGTCGCGGCGAGGTGGACGAAGAAGACGACGGGGATGCCGCCCTTGGGTCCCAGCTCGCGGTAGGCGTAGGTGACGCCGCCGGCGGTGATGGTGCGGGCCGGGGCGTGGGCGTACGAGGTGATGACGGGTTCGTTCGGGGTGCCGGTGCTGCTCATGATGGTTTCTCCTGGTGTGTTTCTGGTCGCCCGCAGCGGGGTGGTGGCGGGTCTGCTGGGGCTGATGATGACGGCCCTGCCAAGCGGGGCACCTTGCCCGTGACCGACCTTGCTCGACGCGGGTGGTGATCTGGCGGAGCCTGTCGATGCCGGCGCGCCCGCCTTACGTCATGGCGACGACGACCTTGCCGGCCTTCGCGCGGCCCTTTTCGACGTACTCCATGGCCTGGAGGGTCTGGTCGAACGGGAAGACGCGGTCGATGACGGGGCGGATCTTCCCTGTGTCGATGAGGGGAGTGAGTTCGCGGAGTTGGTCGCCGCTGGCCTTCATGAACAAGAAGGAGTACGTCACGCCGAGGCGCTTGGCCTGACGTCGGGTCTTGAAGCTGAGCGCGGTCATGGCCAGGCGGAGGACCGGGTTCGTGCCGAGTTCGCGGGCGAAGTCCGGGTCGGGCGGGCCCGCGACGGAGATGGCCGTGCCGCCGGGCTTGAGTACGCGCAGGGATTTGGCGAGGTTTTCGCCGCCGAGGCTGTCGAGGACGACGTCGTAGCCGTCGAGGAGGGTGGCGAAGTCCTGCGTGCGGTAGTCGATGACTTCGTCGGCGCCGAGTTCCTTGGCGAGGTCGACGTTGGCGGTGCTGACGGTGGTGGCCACGTGCGCGCCGAGCGCTTTGGCGAGCTGGACGGTGATGGAGCCGAGGCCGCCGGCGCCCGCGTGGATGAGGACCTTCTGGCCCGGCTGTACGTGGGCCCGCTCGGCCAGAGCCTGCCACGCGGTCAGCGCGACCAGGGGGAGGGAGGCGGCCTCGGTCATGGTGAGTGTGGCGGGTTTGGCCGCCAGGTCGTCCTGGTGGACGGCGAGGAGTTCGGCGAAGGTGCCGATGCGGTCCTTGTCGGGCCGGGCGTAGACCTCGTCACCCACCGTGAAGCGGGTGACGGACGGTCCGACCCGGACGACGGTCCCCGCGAGGTCGTTGCCCAGGACGAGCGGGAGACGGTAGGGCATGAACAACTTGAAATCACCGTTGCGGATCCTGATGTCCAGCGGGTTGACGCCCGCCGCGTGGATCTTGACCAGGACGTCGTCGGGGCCCACCTGCGGGTCGGGTACCTCGGCGGCGCGCACGGTGGTCGCGTCACCGTACTTCTCGACCATGAAAGCCCTCATCGTCGTCTCCGTTCCGTGTCCCGTCCGTGGAAGGGCGGGGTCTCCGCTCGCCCCGGGCTTCTCCCAGTACGAACTAGTTTGTGTTGTCTTTCTGGGTGTGGCGCGGGCGCACTGCGTCCTCAGCCGCGTTCACCCATCAGGCCACCGGCACGACCGGGGCAGTGATCCGGTCGGCGGCGCCTCCCTGGAGGCGGTCCAGGGAGGCGGCGATCCCCTCGTAGGGACGCCGAGCGGCGCCGCGCTGACCTCCGGCCAGTCGGGTGTACTGCTCATCGGTCAGCTGGACGTCGAGGGCGCCGAGGTAACTGTCGAGCTGGGAGAGGCTGCGCAGGCCGATGATCGGGACGAGCGGTGAGGGGTGAGCGTCAGCCTGCGGTCTGCTGGGGTGCCGCGGACAGGCTCTGCTTGACGTACCGGCTGGTCTCGTCGGCGAGGATCTCGGGCAGGCCGGTCTCGATGCCGTACAGGGCCTGGGCTGCGACGTCGGCGGCGGCGACTTTCTGGTCGGCGGGCACGCCGGCGGCCATGTCGGTGTCCATGTAGCCGACGTGCAGCGCCGAGACGGTGATGCCGCGCGGTGCCAGCTCCTCACGGGTCGCGTCGCTCAGCGCCCAAGCGGCGGCCTTGGAGGCCGCGTAGGAGCCGAGGCCGGCCGGGTGGAACCAGGACAGGGCGGACAGGACGTTGAGTACGGAGCCGCCGCCGTTGCTCTCGATGACCGGGGCGAAGGCCCGGGTGGCGGCGAGCGGGCCGAAGAAGTTGGTCTCCATCTCCCGACGTACCTCGTCCAGGTCGCCGCCGACCAGCGTCGCACCGGTGGAGATGCCCGCGTTGTTGATCAGCAGCGTCGCATCGGAAGCAATGCGGGCGGCCTCCCGTATCGACTCCTGGTCCGTCACGTCGAGGCGCAGTGGGGTGACGCCCGGCAGGTCGACCGTCTCGGGGCGGCGGGCCGCCACATAGACCTTCGCTCCGTGCTCGACGAGCTGGGCGGCCAGGTGCCGTCCGAGGCCCCGGTTGGCGCCGGTGACGACCGCGACCGCGTTCTTGAGTTCCATGTCTGCTCCTGGTGATGGCGGGTGCCGTCGGCCGCCCGCAGTAAATTAGATTATGCATCCAATCTAAACACGGGTCTATGATAGATGCCAGTTGACATCCAAACGGGAGGTGGTCATGAGCCGCGTATCGCAGGCGCAGGCGGAGGAGAATCGAAGGCGGGTGGTGGATACGGCATCGCGGCTGTTCCGGGGTCAGGGCACCCACGTCAGCGTCGCCGAACTCATGAAGGCGGCGGGTCTGACCCACGGCGGCTTCTACAAGCAGTTCGCCTCCAAGGAGGCGCTCGTCGACGAGGCCACGGCCCATGCCTTCGAGGAGCTCGCCCGGCGCTACGCGGTCGAGCTCCAGCGGTACGACGGGCGGCGGGATGCCGCGCAGCGGGCCCTGATCGACGCCTACCTCTCCGTCGAACACCGTGACGACGCGGCGGACGGCTGCCCGGTCGCAGCCCTCGCCGTCGACGTCGCACGCGGGGGCGAGGATCGCGAGGCCCGCCGCGTCTACACGGAGGGCGTGGTCGACTTCGCCGCGTTCCTCGCCTCCACCGGGGACGAGGAAGGGGGCGAGGGCGGGGACGGTATCGCCCGGCTGTGCACCTTGTTCGGCGCGCTGGTCCTGTCCCGGGCCACCAAGGGCTCCCCGCTCTCCGAGGAGATCCTCACCGCCGCGCACGCGGCCCTGACAGAAGCCCGCTGACCGGGGTCGGGGCCCCGGACACCGCGCGGCGTGTGCGCGCCGGTCGCACCCACCGTCGAACATCGCGGGCACCCCGGCGAGGGGCCGTGATTGCCCCGTCGGCCGTAGCGCTGCGGTTGGGGTGTCGCCGGCGTCAGCGCGGCAGCACGACCGCCAGCTGGTCTCGGATGTCATGCAGGATCTCGTCGACGCTCGCGGCTGCGTTCACGCTTGCCGCCATCGAGAGGAACAGCACGGCGGACACGACGCGCGCCGGCATCGCTCTCGCCGAGCCGCCCGGCGCGGCCCAGGGCAGCGGCGACGGCCTCCTCGGTGCGCGCGGTGATGACGAGGGCCTGGTGGTGGCGGGGCTCGGTGGGGTCACCGAAGACCATCTCGCGCAGGTAGACGCGCCCGTTACCGACATGGGCGCGGTTGCATGCGACGACCGGTCGGACGATCGCCATCACCGCACCCAGGGCGTCGGGTGCATTCTCGGCCTCCGCCCGGCCTTACTCCAGGGCTTCGGCGTACAGGGAGTATCTGACGGCTACCGACCGTGACCAGTGCTCATGATCACCCGGAATGCTCAGAAGCTGCTCATGATCATGCGGAAATGCTCGCGATTCTGCGGAACCTACAACACGCGTGTAGGATCCGCGACTTCGTGAGCAGCGAACCCTGCGAAAATGCTTGATTCCGCGCATGGTGAGCACTGCCTGCGCCGCCTGATCATGAGCAGGATCCCTTGGCCGGGTGGCCTCTGCCGTCACCGCGAGTGACCTTCGAGCGTGGAACCGGCTGACAGTTGGGAGCGTTGCCCGGGCGCCGTGATGGCAGGCTGAGGGCTGTGTGGGGCGCTCCGGGACAGGCGGCACACACTTACGGGGTGGAATCGAGGGAACACTCACTCCATGGACATCTCTATTGTGCTCAATGTGCTTGCTTTGATGATCTCCGTTTGCGCGCTCACCATGTCTATTACGGTGGCGCGCCGGCAGCTAAATCTGGCGCACAACTCGAATCTATTGCCGGTCATGATTGACGCCTTCAGGGAAACCCGCAGCACTGCCTTTCTGAGTTCAATGCACTACATTCGCGAAGAACTGTCAGCACACCCTGCGGATGATGGGTATAGGAACCTTCCCCAGGAAGCGCAACTGCACATCCGCCGCGTCGGCCTGTTCTATGACGACATTGGCAAACTGGTAGCCCATGGCATAGTCGAAGAGAGCCTTATTTTTGGTGCGTATGGTGGCGCAATCGCTAGAATTTGGGATACTTTGGCACCCTTCGTTTATGCAGAGAGGCAGAAATATCACAACTTGACCATGTTCTACTTCGAGGACCTGGCAAGCCGGGCGAGCCCAGACGCCATGCAAGAGGTCCACAGGACCCTTGGACTAGGCCGTCGCCCCCCAGCTCAGGGGTAAAGCTGACCAAAAATGGCCCTTCGGGACCGGACGCTTCAGGCCCCGGACTCCGAGTAGCGGATCGGTCAGGTCAGGTCATCGGTGGCTATTGCCGGGGTCCAGCGCAATGGCGACGTTGTGTGCGGGCAGCCTTCGCGAGTGAGGCTAGGAATCGCCTTGTGGTGGTTGTCAGCTCGCTTTGGAAAGGTCAGTCGCATCCTCCGGGCCTGAAAGCGGGCGGTCACAGACTTTCCGGAACTCGTCCTCGCTTGCGGCCAGAGCTGCCATCCAGACCTCATCCGACGTAGCAGCTGGAACTTCGAACTGCTCGATCAAGAGGCGGATGACCGCCTCCAGAGGGATGCGCCCGGTGGGGAAGTGCACGGACTGCAACTGCTTGCCACGGGAAAGCACACTTTGACTCAGATCCCCGTGAACATTGAGGTGCGCCCGAGGGTGTCGGTCCTTCTGTTCCCTAGTGTAGTCATAACGGAAGATTTCCGCTTGATCTCCTTCGTGTGCTTGGTATTGGAACGAGGACACAGGGACCGCGAGATGATTATTCGTGGTGATCCTCACCGTCATTGTGATGCGGAGGTAGCAGCCATTGTTGAGTGGAATGGTGTTCAGGTCGGGGTCTTGTGACCGCCCAACAAGGAGCCTGGTTCGACTATCAGGGATCCAACTCTGGTTGAACCCGACACGTCCGCCGACGTCCATGACCGTCAGGACCAGTAGCTTCTGAATCAGCTCGCGGAATGCGTCGAAGCGTTTCTGCTGTCGTCCTTGACCATGGCACGTCTGAGTGAGCGAACGGACCTCTGCACACTCTTCAGCCGCGGTGCCCACGATCGTCAGTCCTGGAAGGCTGGGTCGTCCGCCGGCAATAGTTCCAGCAGCTGGAGGACGTCCCCGAGTACCCCGGCGTCTTCGACCCCAGCTCCGCGAAACTCCGCGAGGATCGTGTCGCCAGACTTATGGCACCGATTCTTGGATGCCCAATCGAGTCGGCGCATGATGTCGTCACGCGTCAGGACTTGGCCAGCGTCGTTGTCTGGTCGCATGGTGGTGGCCTTCCTGCGATCCCCGACTACTTTCAAGCGTACGTCCGTCAGTCAGCTCCTGCACGCGGCAACGGCTGCTTAGGAGTTCCAGAGGCCGCCTCTGACCAGTTACCGCTTATGTTGGATGATCACGAGCACCATGCCCCTGGACTTCTTTGGCAGCTACGCCGTGCAGCGCCTGCCGTCCTCGGCTCCCCAGATGCTTCGACAACAGGGCGTCGTGGATGGGCTCCCTGGGGGCCGTCCGATGGGGTGGCGTACCGAAGGTTGTAGCGGAAGCAGCCGCAGTATTCTGGCGGTCGGAGCATCCGGGGGGGGGGCTTCGCCGCCCGGCAACGCGCGCTCTCTCGACGAGCACGGGAGGTGCGGGGCGGTATCGGTCCCAGGCAAGAGCGTCGACGGCTTCGACCAGCACGGGGAACGGGTCACCGCGCACTTCTCGGACGAGACCTCCGGTGAGTACTGCTGATCGGCGCGGACGCCGTTGGCAGTCCGCTACTGACCGTCACCACTGCCCATGATCACGCGGAAATGTCCAAACCGTGCCCATGATCACGCGGAAGTGTCCACGGAATCGCGGACCCTACAACCGCTGTAGGGGCCGCGTCTCTGTGAGCAGTGACTCCTGCGGAGATGGCATTCTCCGTGCGCGATGAGCATTGCTCGAGGGCGTGGATCATGAGCAGAATCCCTCAGCAGCGTACCGCTGGCCGTTGCTGTGCGTAACGCTCGCTGTCTTCGGTCTTCCGCCGAAGGTGCGTGAGAATGTCGGCAAGATGTGCGGAGAGCAGGGGATTTGGGGCATCACAGGGTCCTTCCATGAATGGCACGAGTGGTGGATGGACAATGATCCGGAAGATCCCCGGTTTTGCTAACCGGGGATCGTGAGGTAAAGGTGGCAAGGTCCGTGATTTCATGAGCTGAACCCTGCAGGACCGTCGGAGCCCGTGCTCGGCGAGCGCTGAGCGCGCTGGCAGCGGGGAGCAGTCAGAGACACCGTCGCCCGATGCTGCTCACGGTCAGTAGCCGGTCTGTCCCGGAGCAAGTCACGCCCGGGGTGGCCCTTAAGGGATCTAGAGTTCCGCGACATCGGGCTGATGACCGTCACTTGATCGCGAGCTCCTGCATACCAGAGGCCGACCCAGGACGCGGGACGTGAAGCGAGTCATCCTCTACGGTGGTGATGAATCCACAGGCCGGGGGGCGAGCTGCATGGGGCGACCGAGGGGCACAACCGGCAGGCTGTACTTCGGCCGTGATGACGCCGAGCACGACATGGCCGACGGCCTGTTGCGTGAGGGCTTCCTGCCAACCGCCGCGTACGAGGCCGTGCTCTCCGGGCGGAAGACCCTCGTCATCGGGCGCAAGGGCGCCGGCAAGAGCGCGATCTGCATGCGGCTGACCACAGATGGCGAGCATGCGGGAGACACCGTCCTGCTCACGCCGGACGACGCGGCGGGCGACGAGATCCGCAGATTCGAGTTGCAAGGGCTCACCGGTCGCAGCTCCAAGTCGCTAATTTGGCGGTACGTCTTCGCTGTCCACACCGCCCGACATGTCATTGCCCATGCCACCGAGCGGCATGGGCGGCGGCATCCGGCCTCGGTGCGTGCCCTGCGAAAGTTCCTGCGCGCCAACGGGGAGGAGAGCGAAGCCCAGCTATACGACAGACTGGCGAGCGGCACCCGCGGGCTGCAAACCTCGTTATCGCTGGAGGCGTTCGGGGTTAAGGCGGCGCTGGACATGAGTGGTTCTTCCGAGGGCACCAGAGCCTCCGTACAGCTCGAGGTCCTAGAGGGGGGCGTCGCCCGCGCGCTGAAGGAACTCGACTGCGCCGACGCGCACGGTCCCCTACTGGTGCTGGTTGATCAGTTGGAGCAGGTCTGGTCCAATGCTCCGGACAGCAAGGATATGGTGATGGGCCTGCTGCTGGCAGGTAAACATGTGTCGGGGGCATACGGCAGAGCGGTGCGCTGTGTGCTGTTCTTACGCGCAGACATCTACGACGTGCTCGAGTTCACCGAGGGTGACAAGTATCGCGGCGACGAGGTCCGTATCGAATGGACCCCCGAGCACCTCAGAGAGCTGGCGCTGACTCGGGCCTCCGTGTCGCTGGGGCGGCGGCTGACGCCGGAAGAACTGTGGCAGCAGCTGTTCCCGCTGAGCGTAGCGGGTGTGCCTACGGCGGACTACCTCTTCTCCCGGTCGCTCGCGCGGCCCCGAGATGCGATCCAATTCCTCAACCTGTGCCGCGACAAAGCGGTGGAACGCGGACACACGAGAAGCATCTCTCCAGACGATGTCACCGGGGCCACGCGGCAGTTCTCCGAATGGAAGCTTCAGGACCTCGCGCGTGAGTATCTGGTGAACTTCCCCTTCCTTAGCAGGATCTTCGCCATCTTCCAGAACACCGGCTACGTGGTCATGAAGGCTGCGCTGCGGAGCCGTTTCGACGAGCACCGTGAGGCACTGCATGCCCGGTTCCCCGAGTACAGCGACACGCTCACGGTGGACGGGGTCATCGACGTACTTTTCGCCGTGAACTTCCTCGGGGTGCGGCGCGGCAGCGAGGTGGTCTACACGGGGGAGGCGCACGTATCAGTGCAGCCCCATGAGACCGAATTCCATATCCACCCCTGCTTCCGCCCGGCGCTCAACGCGCTCAGTTCCACCGAACTGCACCCCTATGTACCGCGTCAGCGGGATGTCTTCATCACCGGCGACCAACATGTGGCCGGTCTCGCGGTACGCGGTTCCCAGGTTGGCGCGACTATGGGTTTCCCGGTGGGCCGCGACTTCGTCATGGTTGAGTCACTAGTCGACTCCTGCGAACGCATCAGACGCCAGCTCGGACGGGCGAACCTACCTTCACAGACAGCCTTTGAAATCTCGGTTCAGGTGGGCCACGTAGCGGACGATGCCTCCCAACTGCTCGCCCGCATGCAGCAAGGGGAAGTGCGGGATGCCGTCAGCCATGTGGTGGCTGCCACCAACTACCTCAACACCCTGGCCACCCAACTTGTGGAGAACGGGATGGACAGGGGCACCGGCGTGCGTAGCGTAGTAAACCGCATCCAGGACGAGACGCGTGCTCTGGGACGGATGCTTGGCGGCGGACACTACGGATAACAGGCCGATCAGACATAGGGGGCTCCACATGCAGACTCGTCCCCGTACCGCATCGGCGCCGTGGGTAACCTTCGCTCGCTACGGCCTCTGCTCGGCTCCGTACCGCCAACCTGGACGGTACGGAGCATCCGTTACCCGCCCAAACGAAAAGGGCGAAAAGAAACCTCACAGTGAAGGCTGCTGCACGTAGTCGCTGCTCATGGTCACGCGGAAACGCTCACGAAACTGCGGAACCTACAACGCGTCTAGGGACCGTAGCTTCGTGAGCACTGGGTCCTGCGGCGATGGAGGTTTCCGCACGAGATGAGCACCGCGCGACGGTACGGATCATGAGCAGGATGCCTGAGCGGGGGCCATCGGGGGTTGCTCTGCATAGCGATGGTTCTGTGCCCACCGCCGGTCGGGCGCGAGGATGTCTTCGGGCATGTACGGCGGGCAGGTGGCTTGGGGCATGAGGAGGTCCTTCCACGGACTGAACGGGGGGCGGTGGAAGGGCAATGACCCGGATGTTCCCCGGTTTCGCTAACCAGGGATCCGCTGCTATAGGTGGCAACGAGTGTGTCAGCCAGTCAGTCGGGCATGGCCCGAAGAAGCCCCTTGAGGTCGTTCAGGGTGTGTAGCGTGCCAGGCATCCCAGATCCCGCGCCGGATTCTGCCCCGTTGCGGAACATCGAGGTCTTGACTGCGAGCCTTAGGCTCGGACTTCCGCAACGGTCGGTAGCGGCAGTTGTGTGGTCGTCATGTCTGAGCCTCGCGAAAGCTCGGCTACGCCAGCCGAACCGAAATGATCGCACGACGGGTCAACCGCTGAGCTCGCCGTTTGTTATTGACAACTACTGGATGTCACCACTGTCCAAGATCACGTGGCGGGGTGTCAGCGTCGCGCGTGGCATGGCGCGCGACTCGACGGGGACAGCGGCATCCTGCCTGTCCAAGTGCCCTCTCGGGACTCTGAGATCGCTGAGCGCAAGGAGGGATATCGTAAGCGTGCGCTGTTACGGCTCGTGGCGTAGCACCCCGAACTGGAGCGCCTGCGCGGTGGGTTGCCGACGGTGCCGTACGCGCCTGCTCAACCCGGAAGAGGCTCCTGCTCCTGAAGCCAATTCAGGAGGGTGCTGAGTAGCGAAAGTAAGGTCAGACGTTGATGCCGAATTCTTGCGCGATACCGACCAGGCCGGAGGTGTACCCGCGACCGACGGCTCGGAACCTCCATTCCGTACCACGTCGATAGAGCTCACCCAAAATTACTGCGGAGACGTTGGAGCTTGCCCCGGGGAACGAGTAGTGGGTTATCTCGTGGTCGCCTGATGGGTTGATGACCCGGATGGACGCTTGGTGAATATCGTCGAAGGTCTGCTGCCGGTTAGCGGCATCGTAGATTGATGCTAAAAAAACGATCTTTGTGACTTCGGCTGGGACGGTGACGAGGTCGACTTTGATCCTTTCTTCGGAGGCCATTCCCGCAGTGAGGTGTTCGACCGAACCCTCTGGGCTCGTGCGGTTATTGAAGAATACGAAGTGCTGGTCGGATATCACTCTCCCTTTGGCGCCAACCAATATGGCACTGGCGTCAACATCGAAGTCTGGACCCGCTGGCGTCCGCACGTCACAATTCAGCACAACGATTACGGTTGTGAGGTCCGGCGCCTTGGTGGTCAGCGAGACCTTGCCCCCCTTCTCAAGCCGCGTGCTGCCAGCTTGGCAGGATGGTGCGGAGAGTGATGGGTGCTGGATGTTGAGTGCGGTGGCCCGTAGCCGAACGGCGGTGGCAACGGGTTCGGGTAGCCAGCCACCTTCAGCGAGGCTCATAGCTACGGCTTGCCTACCTCCGTGGGTCACAGCTAGCTGTTCCAGCAGCTCTGGTACGGAGAGCCGTCGGGAGGGGTCTTTGGTCAGACACTTTGCCACTACGGCCCGCAGACTGTTTGGTACTCGCTGCAGATCGGGCTCTTCATACACGGCGCGGAAGTTCACAGCATGGGCCAGGCCGGAGCCGAAGGGACCGGCTCCGGTGGCGGTGAACACCAGGACCGAGCCCAATGAGAAGACGTCGCAGGCCGGAGTGACTGGATTGCCGGTGATCTGCTCCGGCGACATGAAGCCTGGCGAGCCCACCACCATGCCACTCCGTGTCAGAGCGCTGGCCTCGTCGGCGACCGAGATGCCGAAGTCGATGACTCGGGGCCCGTCAGCAGCGAGCAGTACATTAGAGGGCTTTAGGTCTCGGTGGACCACTCTGGCGGCATGAACAACCTCCAAGGCTTCGGCCAACCCCGCGCCTAACGCCAGTACTCGCTCCTGTGGCCAGGGACCGTGGGTGGCAACCGCCTCTCCGAGTGAGATACCCGGTACGTACACGGTCGCTAGCCAGGCCGGGGACCCGTGCGGGTCTGCGTCAATCACTCCTGCGGTGAAGGCTCCATTCACCCGGCGGGCCGCCGTGATCTCCCGAGCAAATCGGTGCCGGAAGCCGGTGTCGTCGGCCAGATCGGGGCGTACAACCTTCACGGCTACCGGCCGCCCACCTCGTGAGCGCCCTAGGTAGACCCGCCCCATGCCGCCGGCGCCTAGCCGCGCGACTATTCGGTACGGCCCGACCTGGTCCGGATCCCCTGCCTGCAAGGCTTCGAAAACCGTCATTGTGCCCCCGTTGTGCAGCTTGCCGTCAACTCGCCGTTGGACGGATCGAGGTGGCCGTGGATGGTCTCCTCGGCCAGCGGCCCAAACACCCGGTCCGCGTCGTCCTGGGTCTTGTCGCACGGTCGGCCTCGGCCGGGCTCCAGCCGGTCCGCCCGGTGCGTGCACTCACCCACCGCCTTGCGTACACGTCGTCGCGTCCGGTGAACAGAGCCCGGAGCAGAGTGATCTTCGCCACGGTGCCGGACGAGGGGCCGGCGCACGGAAGCCCGCCGCCAGCACCAAGGACGGGGGCACCGGCATGGGGTCGGCTGCGGCCGACGGCGCGGGGGCCGGGCATGGCGGTTGGCCTAGGCGCGCCCTCAGGCGTGTGTTGTTTGTCTTCAGCAGGGCGAGCTCCGCGTTCTCCTGCAGGGCGGCGTTGAGACATGCGCAGCTCATTGGGGTCGTTGCCATCAGACCAGTCCTCCACGCCCCTCATGATCCAGCCTGCAGGTGGATCGTGCGGTGAGATCCGTCAGGTTCGCTAATATACGTCGGCTGATGCTGAGGGCTCTTGCGCGTCAAGGAGCTGGAGCAGGCGCCTGGCCTCATTGAGGAGGGTTCGGCCGCGGGGCGTCACCCTGACCGGCCGCTTGCGGTGGTTGAACACGGCGAATCCGGCGGCGCCCTCAACCAGGCGAAGGTGGGCGTTGAAGGTCGTCCTGGGGATGCCGAGGGCGAGGGCTGCCGAGCGGCGTGTTGGGTATCCCGGCACCAGTACCGCGCTTCGCAGGGCGGTCAGGCTGTTCTGGCGGATGCTGATGCGGCGCATGGCCGGCGAGAGCTTCACTGGCAATCCGTCGAACGGATTCGTGTGGATGCGTGGCGGAGGGGTGTGGCCGCTGGCGGGGTGCCGGGGGATCTCCCATGCGTCGAGGAGCTTGGTGATGCTGTTGCCGCCGGTGTTGAGTTCCCGTCCGATGTCCGCGGCCGTGCGCCTCTTGACGTAGTACTCGGTCGCGAGCCAGGCGGGGTCGACGGACCGGGCGAGTTCACCGGCGGCGCGGCGCGGCCGGAGCGGGATGGCGGCCTCTTTCAAGGAGTAGCGGACGATATCGGGGCTGCATCCGGCGACTTCGGCGATGTCCTTCTGCTGCATCCCCCGTTCCACATAGAGGTGGCGCAGGCGATCGGGTGCAAGGTCACCTTGCCGGGGAGTGAGGTGCCCCGGCCCTCGGGGTTCGGGCGGTTTCGGGGCGCTGACTCCTCGGCTCTCCAGCAGCAGCCGCAACTGGTGCATCGTCAGGCCGAGCTCGCTGGCCACATCGCCGGCGCTCGGCCCCGGCTGCAGCAGCGCGGCCAGGCGGTCCACGGTGACGTCCAGCGGGGCGACGGGCAGCGCGATCCCGTCGAGCCAGTCGTCGGGCGGCTCCCACCACACCGGCTCCTTGATCTTGCGGGCGGCGAGGATCGCAGCGGCCTGATCAGCGAAGAAGGCACGCAGATCGGGATGCAGCCGGTAGGTGAAGCGGTGAGCCCATGCGGGCGGGTGGTTGCCCCGGTGGGGCTCGGCCCCCAGCAGCAAGCGGCGCACCTGCCAGCGGGCCCGCTCCCGATGTACTGGTGTGAACTGGCGGCTGCCGAAGCTGCGACAGATCTCCCGGTGCCGCCACTCGTCGAGGCACAGATCGACGCTCTCGTCGGCGAACAGGGCCCGACGGCGTGCGTAGTTGATCGGGACGGTATGCGTGTCGACGACGTGCGCGAAGTGCGCCAGCGTGCTGGCGATGTGGTCCTCGTCTACGAAGGCCAGCAGCGCCTCCTGCTGGCTACGGAAGTGGCTGTTGTCCATGAGCCGGGTTGCTTCCCGGTGCCCGATTGGGCCTGCGGGGATCAGCATCAGGTTCACGCAGGCGCGGCGGATGCCGCCGATCCGCGGCTGGTGGGCGGCCTTGGCCGGCAGCAGCCGCAGCGTCCAGGACGCCCAGAGCATCCCGGGCAGCTTCGCCGCCCGCTGGCTCACCTGCGCTTCGGTGAGCGCGGGAGGGGCGGCATCGGGGGTCGCCGTCCGGTAGCGCAGCCGGGCCTTGAGGGTGAGCTGTCCGTCCGAGGCTTTGAGGATCCGCGAGATCACGCGTGGCCCGGCCGGCCTCCAGTTCCCCAGATCCGAGGTCGGGTGATCGCGGGGGATGCCGATGGGCTGCCCGTTGCCGCGGTGCAGCCAGGCGAACAACTCGTCGAAGGCAGGGTGTTCAGGGTCTGTGGCGATGACGGCCAGGGCTGTGCCGACGGCGATGTTGTGCGCGTCATGCACTTCCTGGGTGGCGGCGACCCGGGGTGTGGTCCCGCCGCATTCTTCAAGGACCTGACCGACCACGGGTGGCGCCAGCTCGAGTTGCGCCTGGATGCCGCGCAGGGCCCGGCGGCCCAGGAACGACAGCTCGCCGCCGCGCTGGCGTGCAGCGGGGCCGTGGTGGTCGGCGAGCACGGAGGTGTCCACCGCGTGCTGGGCTGCGAGGACCGCCCCGTTCGTGGGCAGGCGGACCGCTGGTGCGTGGGCGAGGGGGAAGTCGCAGCGGACGTCCTGGCCCCGCTGGATGATCCAGGAGCGGCAGGTTTCCGGCGGCGGCACGACGCGGTGCCGGCCGCGGGTGGCCACGGGCGGGGCGTTGCCGCACTGGGGACACAGGTCGAGCAGCAGCAGGCTGTGCCGGGTGCAGGCGAAAACCCAGCCAAGGCGCCAGCGCACCTGCCACCGTGCCTGCTGCTCGTTCAGGCAGGCCGGGCAGTACCGGGAGGTGTTGCCGTAGTGCCGCCAGGTGGGCGGACACCGCAGGCGCCGTGTGACCGGGTCGATGCGCACGAGGGAGCCGTCGTAGGGCTCCAGGGTCATCGCCCTCAGCTGCCCGGCCCCGATCCCGGTGCGGCGCTGGAGCACCTCGCCTTCGTCCTCGGTCAGGCGGCGGACCATCGTGCGCGCGGACGAGCGCGGCAGACCGAGATAGTCGACGAAGTCCAAGGTGTTGATCCGAAGCCGTTGTGCGTACCGCTCCAGCCAGCTGTCCAGGGCCTCCCCCGGGACCGGTGCCACGGCGATGGGGATGCGCTCCTCACTCCAGCCCGTCATGCCGACTTCCTCCGGTGTCGTGGACCCTGGTTGGGCCGTGTGGTCTTGAGGCCGGCCTTGATCTCGGCTTCCAGTTCCTTGCGGGCCTCCTCGGCCGCGGCATCGTTCTTCACCTGGTTCATCAGCTCCTCGTCCAGGCGCTCGTGCCCGCTGCGGATCGCGCGCAGGCAGCCGCGGTTGATCAGCGACATCAGCGAGGCGAAGTGCCCGGTGGAGCGGGCGAAGAGGTAGTCCGAAAGGTCCTCGGCGAGCATGCCGGGGTGCTTCTCGGCCAGGACCAGTTTCTGCTCGATCGTCTTGAGCAGCTGACGCCACTGCAGGCGGCCCTCGTCGTCATCGACCTGGAAGGGCGCCAGCGTCAGCGCCGTGGTGCGCCGCCCGAACTGGGCGAGCGGGCTCTCCCTCGGCGAGAAGCCCTCGTGGAGGATGCCGCGCTCCTGGACGCCTACCCCGACGTAGATCAAGGTGACGGGGAAGACGTTGGAGAGGTACTTGAGCTGGTTGGCCATGCGGACCGAGTTGGACTTCGAACCGGCCAGGAAGTGGATGTCGTCGATGATCATGGCGACGGTCTTCATCGACAAGACCGCGTCCACGGCCCGCTCGGCCAGCGTGTCCGCGTCGCCCTTGACGGGCAGCCCGTAGAACCGGCAGATCGCCGCGTTCAGGCCGCGGATCTGCGTGTTGCCGCTCAGTGCGATGTAGATGACCGGCACCCGGCGGGCACCGGCCGCGGTGGTGTCCCCGCGCAGGTTCACCTGCCGTTTGAACAGGTCACAGCCGTACGCACGTACCGCCGTGCTCTTACCGAGCCCCGGGTGGGCGTCCACTAGGGCGGCCGGTTTGGTCTTGTTGCCGTCCTGCCGGTTCGCTTCGACGATCTCCCGCAAATCCGCGTGCAGAGCTAGCAGTTGCGGAGTGTCGATGGGGCCGATGTTGGCGTGCCAGACCTCCCGGTTGTCGTTATGCACCGATCGCGCCCGCGGCGACAGCTCAGCGAGCTGGGCCCGGCTCAGCTGCTCCGGCCGGATCCGGTCAGGGCCGTAGACCTCCTGCAGCCATCCGGCCAGCCGGGTCGGACTGTACTGGCGGTCGTCGCCCTCGAACGGCGCGGGGCCGTCGGCCTTACTCAACGGCTCTCCCAGACATCGGCGTAGTACTCATCCTCATCGACCAGGCCCGCAGTCTCCTCGTCTGCCGGGACTGCCTCGCACTCCTCGTCCTCGTCGTCGTCCCCGCCCAGGTCCTCATCCGCAGGCACGACCACCACCTGCAGATCAGGTGCCGTCCTTCGGCCTGTTCCCACGTTTGGCGAGCTGAGCTCCGCCAGACGGCGCACGGAAGGAAGCTCGTCGATCTCGTCGACTCCGGAACCGTCTCCGCCCATCAGGCGCAGACGGTCCTGCGACAAGCGCACCGCCATGCGCCGCTCGGCCCGATCCACGGTCAGCCCGGCACCCCAGCGTTCCAGCAACTCGATCAGGGCGCGTTTGGTGTCCGGGAAACGATGCGTCTTGGCTGCGATCCGGCGTGCGTACTTCAATGCCTCCAAGCTGGCCGGCCCGTTAAGGGCCGGGGCGTGCTCCCAGTCCAGCGTGTGCCACAGGTGAGACTGCCCCGGATCCTGGAAGTAGATCTTCCTGATGTCGGCGCGATCCACGGCGACGGGCCATTTCCCGGCGTGCTCGCCGCGGTGCGGGCTGATCCGATTGCGGTAGTCGTCGAGCCCGTCACCGTTGTAGCGCAGCCCATTCATCTCCACCCCGTAGTGGTGGATGGGGCGCCACTCCTCTTCCAAGAACTCGAACGCGAGCCCCGGCCTGGACGGGATACGCAACGGCCCCGCCCGGTTCACGCCGTGCTCGAACATCTCCAGAGGGCTCAGCTTCAGACCCGGGACCTCCGGAACCGTCAGCCCTCGGTGGTGCCGCCTGTGATAGATCAAGGTGATCCACTCACGGATGATCATCTCAAGCTCGTCCAGGAAGAAGTACGCCTCCTCCTCCACTTTCTCTCCCCGGCTGTGCACGTCTGGCCCCTTGTAGCCGGGAAGCGCCGCCAGAAGCCCCTGGTTCAACGTTTTGAACCACCGCTCCACCGGCTTGTCGGTCGGCGTATAGGGGCGAGCCGGCTGCAGCGAGATGTCGAGCTTCGCGCTGACGCTCGCGATGTGGTTCGAGACGTAGATCCGGCCGTGGTCATAGATGATCGTCTCTGCCGCGACCGCGGGCAGCAGCGGCTGCCCCTGCGCGTCCACCAGCTTCTCCGCGTCGAACACCACCGTGGAAGGAACCCCGCAGTACGGAAGCGGCTCACCCGTTCCAGCAGACGACACCTCCCGCGGTCGGATCGTCTCGAACAGAACACCGGCCACGTCGGTCGACTTCGTCGACACCGGCGTCAGACGCAACCCGGTGATCACCTTGCTGTAGAGGTCCATGGCGACAGTGAGTTCGCACTGCACCCACCGGCAGGTCACCGGCTCCATTGCGAAGACATCCAGGCTGTTGGTGTCCAGCACGACGTACTCACCTGGCCGCGCGGCCCGCAGCTTGCCGAAGACCCCTTGCGGACGGTTCGCGATGGACCGCTTCCCCTTCGTGCTGCCCTGGAACGCGTTCGTCCCCCGACCGAGTTCCTTCAGCAGCGCATAGCCCGTGGTCTGCTTCGGAATGCTCACCTCATCACGGCCGTACTTCTTGGCCAGCCGTTCTTCGATCTCCATCAGCACCAGGCCACGAACCGGGCGGCTGGACTTCTCCAGACTCCCGATCACCGTGCGTGCCATCTCCAACCAGCGCGGATCGGCCCGATCCAGCACGCCTTTGGGCTGGCGCTTGCTCACCAGCCCGGCCGGCCCGTCCCGCTCGACCTTGGACACCCATCGCCGGACCGTCGCTGGGTCGACTCCGAGCTCGGCGGCCTTTGCCCGGTACCGGTGCATCAAAGGCACCTCTGGCGCATAGTCCGGCCGTGGCTCACCCTCCAAAGCCAGCTCGGAAGAACCCAGTTGAAAGCCGAAGCGAACCTCCTGCACATGCCGGAACCGAACGGTGAGCGCATCGTCCTCCGCACTACTGAGGCCGCCCACCAACGCTGCGGCCGCCGGCTCCGCAGGCGAGGTCTCCACCAGGAACTCGGTAGAGGGGTGTGCCAGCAGCACCGACAAGTCGACCTGCCGCCACGTGGGGCGGCCCTCTGCCGACATGTGCTGAAGGAGGATGCGGCGGCCCTCGATCTCCGCGATCGTGAACTGCTCGCCGTCATAGGTGAGTGGCAGGCCAGTCCGCAGAGTCGTTGTCCAGGCGTTCACAGTGACCTCCGCAGGACCCAGTCGCCACTCAGCGGGCGGGATAAATCAGTGGTCAGCCGCCCAGACCACACCAGCGCCAAAAGAGCTGGTCGCGCCTCGTGGTCGGGGCGCCCAGATGCCAGCCGTCGCTCGGCCACACCCAGTCGGTCACCGTCCTGCACGCTTTCCCAAGCACGCTCGATCTCGGCCTCCGGCACCACGCCCGGGCGACGGTAGGCCGCGAGGAACCGGACGTTCTCCAGGACCACCCGGTCCGCCCCGGACCAGATCTCGTACTCCCAACCGTGCCGTTCGACCAGTTCACCCGGCCAGGCCAACGCCTCCGTGATCTTCGGATCCTTGAGCCGATCCGCGGGCTTGACGTTCACCACCCGCACCGCTCCCGACTCCATGATCAGCAGGAAGTCCGGCACGTGCCGCCGTACCCGATCGCCAACCCGAGCGGTCAGGTGGCACGGCTGGGCATGGATTCCCCGCACGGCAGGATCCATGTCGGCCAGGAGCAGCCGTGCCAGCTCCAAGCGGCTCTCATAGACCACGGGCCCGGCCATAGTTGCCGACGCGTACCGCCCTGAGTAGTGCGCTTGGCCGTGGACGGAACGAAACTTCCGCCATGGAACCGACCATGTGAAATCCGCCAAACGCAGATCCTTGAACGGGACCTTGCGCACCGACGCGTCGTTGTAACGCACCGAGGCCATCGGCTGTTTGTACTTCCCGCGGACCTGGGCTGGACTCGGAATAGCCATAGGGCGGAAGCTAGTTACCGTGCGGAGTCAGTGCGCACAGAGCCTTGAAATTGCGCATCGGGTGCGCATTTCACGGGTACAGTGCGCACCGGATCGCGGAACCTACATTCGTGCATGCCGCAGTGCGGCGCGCAGTGCGCGGCCGTGCCGGAAGGCGAAGTCGCGCGAAGGACCCCGAAGATCCCGGTAGGCCACGCCGCCGGCGGTCATCTGGTGGGGATGCTGCCGGTAGAAGTAGACGACGTGTGGCAGCAGTTCGCCTGCGGCGAGGTTGGTCACGCCGTTGACCATCAAGAAGTCTTCCCCCGCGGGGAGTCCGCCGTGTCCGCCCGCGGCGATGACGAGGTCGGTCCGGGCCAGCAGCATGGTCTGGCCGAGCGGGATCTGGGCCTCGGGGCTGGCCCAGTAACCGGTCACGTCACCGGGCTGGTGCACGCCGGGGGGCGTCGGGCAGCGCCAGATCGTGGTGGAGCCGTCCGGGTGCAGGTCGGCGCTCCAGCCCGCCACCCAGCCCAGACCGGTCTCGGTGATCCGCTGGTGCCGGACGGCGAGGCTGTCATCCGGCACCAGATCGTCGTCGTCCATGTAACACACCAGGGGAGTGCGGACCGTGCGCAGGCCCAGGTTGCGGGCGGCGGCTGCGCCGACCGGGCGGGGCAGTTCGATCACCCGGATCCGGGAATCGGCAGCGAGAGGTTCCGGCAGCAGTGTGCGGTCGGCCCCGTCAAGAACGAGAGCGGCCTCCCACGGCACGGCCTGCCGCATCAGGCTGGCGTGCAGTTCGGCGAGGTAGCCCAGACGTTCGGGCCGCAGCCGGGTGGCGATGACGACCGTGATGTCGGGACGGGAGTGCGAGGACAGGACGTTCTCCAGAGACGAAAGGTGTGAGATCAACGGTGGGTGGCGGGCCGTGCAGCCGGTGAGGTGGGCGCCTGGGTGGCGGCGGGCGCCAGTGTGGTGCGCGGCGGCCGTGTGGCGGGCACCGGTTGTCCGGGCGACCACAGGTAGGGGTGGTCGCTGAACCGCGTGCGCGGGTCGGTGTTCCAGTCGACGAACGGACCGCGGTCGGCCGCGTACAGGCTGATGACCTCGACGCCGACGGGATGCAGGACGTAACCCCAGGACAGGTCACTGGAGTCGGCCTCGGTGATGACCGCCCGCTCGGGCGGGGAGCCGTCCGAGGTGATGATGTCGTCCATCTCGCGGCCGGGCCACCTCTCCCCGCCGGTCAGCTGCTTGAGCAGCGACTTCGGGGCGCCATCGAGGAGGTCGGTGCCCAGCTCGTCCCCGGCGGTGCTCTCTTGGGCGATGAGGTGGACGCTTGTGGCTTCGACATCGCGTGCGAAGCGGTGTTGGTAGGCGGTCAGCAGCAGCGGGAGGCGACCGCTGGGGGAGCCGTCGTGGTGGACGTATATGCCGGTGTAGCCGGTCTCGGAGGGGCGGGCGATGACAGAGCGTGTGGACAAGTGGCCTCGGGGAGCGCTGGTTACCGGCCGAGGGCCGGCCCGGAGGGAGGGAGGTGCGGTGGAGCCGGGGGGAGGGTGGACGTGGTGTCAGCCGGGGCGTCGGCTCGCGCCTTCGGCGCGGGCGCAGGGTCGTAGACGGTGCGCAGGATGGCCAGGTCGGCTCGGTGGGCGAGGGCCAGCACGTCGAGGCTGCGGCTGGCTGCTGCCATCAGCATCTTGGGCGGGGAGTCTGGCTCGGCTCCGCGGTGCTGGTCGCGCCATCGGGCCGCGGCCAGAAGGTAGTCGCTGACCGCCTGGAGCACGGGTTCGGCAGCGTCCAGCAGGTGCTGGGTGACGGCGCTGGCCTGCGCTGGTGTCTCGGCGGCGGCGAGCGCGTCGTGGTACGGGGCGAGGTCTGGGCTCGGCAGGGGCGTGTCCGGCAGCGGGTGCTCGGCCAGGAACGGCTCGGCATCTCGCTTCGCCCAGCGCAGCAGGTCGCGATCGGTGTCGATGTCGTAGCGGGCGGCGGCGATCTGGTCGGCGTCGCGGCCGACGTTGTCGTACAGCTCGAAGTCGGGATCGGGCAAGGGATGTTCCAGGTGCGGTGCGGTGCGGTGCGGTGCGGGCGTGGGCTGCGCTACGCGCGGGGCAGGGACGCGGAGTTCACGGGCGGACCGGAGGCGGCGGTGCGGGCGCACGTGTAGGCCAGCAGCGTGGAGGGCGCGGCCTTCGCGGGGACGGTGGCGGCGTCGTTGCAGACGAACGTGTACCGGATGGAGCGGCGGGGGACGTCGTACAGCCAGGCCCGGTCGTCCTTGCCGGGATTGAGCTGCAGTTCGGAGCGGGCGACCGCGTCGGTCTGGGTGTGACTGTGAGAGAAGAAGACCAGCGCACCACCGTCGGTGGTCTTGAGCGCGTACGCGTCACGGTGGCGGTTGGTGGCACCGGCGAACGTGCTGGTGCCCTGGCTGCCGTACTTGGGGACGGTCCTGTCGTGGACCATGATCTGCTGGCTGCTCGCCTTGCTCTTGGTGAAGATCTTCTTCCCGGAGTTCTGGCCGCCGGTGGCGAAGTTGTCCAGGACGCCGCTGCGCAGCAGGTCGGCTCCCGCCGCGACGTCCTTATCGCCGTTGGCCGCGACGGCGGCGGCGTATCCATCGGAGTCCAGGGCGACCTTGGGCAGATCCGCTCCGTACAGGTCGGCGACGGAGACCATCTCCCACCGCTTGTGCTGCGGCTGTTCGGCGAAGACGGCGAGCCGGCTGGGGGCCTTGCCCTTGGTACCGGAGAGCGCGGCGGCGAACCAGCGCGGCTGGCCGGCGGCGATCCGCGGGATGTACAGCCTTGAGTTCTGGATGTCGTACGCCCACGGCTTGTACGGCTTGCGCTCGGCCTTGGTCAGGCCCTCGGTCTCCTTGTAATCGGAGACCGACATGGCATACAGCGGTCCGTCCTCAATGGTGTCGAGCAGGGTGCGGTCGCGGTCGGCGTTGGCCTTGTTGTTGACCCTCGCGTACCGGTCGATCGCGGCGAGGGCCTGCTGCTTGGTGAGTGCGGGCGGCAGCTCCCGCTGCTTGTCGGCACTCGCGGAGGGGGCGGTGTTCTTGGCCTCGGGACTGTCGTTGCCGCCGTTGCAGGCGGTGGCGGCCAGGGCCACGCAGGCGGTGGCGATGACCAGAGGGAACTGGTGGAGAGGGCGGCGGATGAGGTGCTCCTGAAAGAAGGGGGTGGTGGGTGATCCGCCTCTAGAGTCCGGGTAATCCCCGGTTTCGCTAACCGGGGATTGCCCGCTATGTTGCCGCCTTTCCCGCGCGGCGACGCCGGGCGCGAGGATGCCCAGAGCTGGACCCTCGTGCAGCTTCCTTGCAGGTCAACGAAGGGTTCTAGGGTCCGTCTTCAGCCGGATCTTGCCCAGAGCAGGAGCGACGCGAGACTGACCGCTGCCTCGTATGAGGTGGCGGTCTCCCTTTGACCTGCGACTTCAAGTTGGCGGGGGCTCAGTGGTGTTGCACCAGTGAGCCCGTCATGGCGGATGCCGACCCAAGTGCGGGGTAAGTACGGGGCGGTTGCGACGTGGTCAAGCTTTGCGCAACGACGAAGCAGTAGCAGCCATGGATAGGAGGGCGCGGGTCACGTTCCCTTGCGGAGGCGTTCGCTCAGGGCGGCCCCTATGTCAGGGGTGACCCAGGACTGGGGCAGGGTGAAGCCGAGGCTGGTGGCGAGCTCGGCGGAGTGCACATCGACGGCGGCTTCGACTAGGTCCGCCAGGGTGGCGATGGCTCTGCGGGCACGCCACCAGGCAAGGAACAGGAGGAAGCTCCCACCCATGAGGGCCGGATACCACCAAACGGCGCCAGTCAGGACATACAGGGCACCCCAGACCGTGAGGGCGCAGGCGTTGGAGTAATCGGTCCTGGCAGCGCGAATGTCCGAGCGGACCGCGTCGGGGAGTGTGATCCACAGCCGTGACCACACCGAGTCGAGATCAAGTCCATACTGGTTGTGGACCCGGAGCGCGCAGCCGTGCATGCGGTCCCCCATCCACGTCGCCCGCTCGGGCGACGCGAGTGCCAGCCTGTTGCGGGCTTGCGTGTTTCGGTCCATTCGTTGGGTGACCTCTGCACGGCGGTCGGCCTGAGCCGTACGACGTTCCGCTCGAGCCTGCTGGCAGGCCGCGTCCGCCACCTCCCAGCGCTTCTGACGGCGCTTGATGAGCAGCGCGGCTGGGCCTCTGTGCCAGGCGGTGAGCCAGCATGCCTCGAAGGCCGACCCCGACCAGCGAACGACCAGCCCGACGAGCGTGGCTGCAGCGAGGAAGCCGAGGGCCACGAGCACCGCCAACGCCGGACGCCCTTCGTAGCGGACCGCGCCTCGGTCGGCGGCGGTTTCGAGTAGTCCCGTGTCCCAGGCGCGGTCGTGGCCGAGGACCCGGGCGCAGGCCACCACTGTGAGAAAGAGGGCGCCTGGGAGCGCCAAGAGGCTTGCCCAACGGTCGGCGAGCTTCTTGCCGAGTTCCGAGAGAAAGGAGTTCAAGGAGCCGACTCACTTTCGTACTCCAGTGGCATGCGCTGGAGATGGCATCGAGGTACAGGGCCGCTGGGTGCGCGGTCGGTGCGCACAGGGCACCACCGTGTCGGACACACATACGCTCCCTCGGTCGAAAACTCTGTGACGCCTTTGAGTCGAGTGACGCCGGGCAGCCGAGTCTCCGGCCCCCCACGCAGCTCGCCCGAAGGAAGACCGATCGATACCCAGAAGGCCCGGATGCGGCGGCCGATCTCGGCTTCGGCGTCAGGCTGGCGGGGAGTCGCCTGAAGCCGAACCAGAGTGGCCACCAACTCTCGTACGTCCCGGCCCCGCCCTTCCTCGTCGGCCTGTCGCATCAGTACGGGCAAGGTCCGGCAGAACGATTCCAACTCGGCGACAGTCAAGGGGCCCCCTGTCCTCTTGTCGTGGGCTTGTGCGTACTTCACCATGGTTCGTAGCCAACTTCGCGGAAAACTAATCGTTTTAGTGATTAGTCGCGGTACTCCTGATACTTCTGGTTGCTCTGAAGCAATGGTTTCACCGGACTCGGGGGGGCGAGCCCATGTCGCAACTACCATCGGTCGAAGCAGCCCACCAGGCCGTTCTCGATCGACTCGCCGCCTTCGACGCGAGCGGGAACAGTACGCCGGTCGTCTCCGAGGAGGCGTTCGCGGACGCCGACCGGCTGCACTGCGCACTGGCCGTCGATGGGAAGGCGGACACGGCGGCACTGCCTGTGCTGCGGTCGCTCGCGAGACTCCATGAACTGCGCCGGGAACTCGCCGAGGACGATGGGCGACAGCGTGACTTCGTCCGGGCCCGGCATTTTCACTGTCGACTGCATGCCCTCGTGCCGGATGAAGCGCCCGAGGAATACCAGGACTTGTTCAGCGGTGACCCGGCTGGTTGGGATCTGTGGGGCTGTCCGCCGCCGGTATGGGCAGAGCAAATCAGAGGAGCTGCTGATCTGCTGAGGCAGACAGGGCTTGGACGACCCGCGAAGCAGCCGCCGGCCCTCTCTGCGGAGAAGCAACTGGTCCTTCAGGCCGTATTGCTCGGGAGTGCGCTGGTCTCGCCCCAGCATCCTCAGTGGCCGGAGGTCGCAGCCGCGTGTGCCTACGCTTGGCTGGCCCTGTCCGAGCACAGTGAGCCTGAGCGCCTCGACCAGGCGATCGCCGCGCTTGTCCAGGTCGTGGCCGCGCTGGAGGACGGGGAGGCACGCCGTAGGCAGTACCTGGCCGAACTCGGCTTCTGCCAGTTGCGGCGGGCGGAGCGATTCGGAGACGTGCGGGCGGCCGCAGGCGCAGTGGAGCACCTGCGGGCATGCGTGGATCCGACCGCGATCGACACTGCGGACGAGGCCGCGGACGCCGTCAACCTGGCCCTCGCATTGGTCAGGCTGCATGCCCTGCGCGACGACAGCGACGGCGGCCTGCTGGAGGAGGCCGAGGACCTCCTGAGCCAGGCCGCACACTGCTCGGCTCTGACTCAGGACCAGCGCGTGACGGCTCTGCTGAATCTCGGCGCCCTGTTCAGCGATCGCCATGGTGGGCAGCAAGGAGCCCTGCGCCTGCTGGAGGAGTCCGTGGCAGTCGCCCGCGAGGCGCTCACGCACACCCGGGAGGGGAGCGTTGAGCGCATGCGCTGCTTGGCCAACCTCGGCATCGGGTTGTGCCAGCTCGCTGAGAAGACACAGAACCTCGCCCACCTGCGAGAAGCAGAGACCTTCCTCCGCGCGGCTCTCGACAGCGAGCACGCAGGTCACGAGGAACGGAGCCAGGTGGGAGCGGCCCTGGCCTTCGCCAGGCAGCGGCTGACCGGCGACACCGGAGGTGTTGAGCTACTCCGCGCGGCAGTGGAAGGCTTTCCCGAGGGGGACCCCAGGCGCGGTCGAGCCCTGCTGAACCTGGCCGGAGCGGCGCTGTGGCGCTACGAGCAAGTGGGCGACCTTGACAGCATCGCCCAGCACCGCGATCTCCTGCGGGAGGCATTGCAGGGCACACCGGCGTCCAGCAGGTTGCGCTCCACCCCCATGCTCGCTCTCGCTCAAGCCCTAATCCTCTCAGGAAGCGCCGATGAAGTCGCCGAGGGCCAGCAACTGCTGCGACGACTCGGAGAGAGTCCATGGGCCCCGATCGCAGAGGTCTCCTACGCCAACGGGCTGCGCGGCAAAGTTCTGCACGACCGGTTCCTCGTCTCCAGGGCAAAGGCGGTGGCGCTGCTGCGGGCGACGGCGGCGATGACGGCGTACGCCGCCCCCCAGGAGGGCTACCCGCTGCGTGAACGGGCGGTTGCGCCCGTTGTCCCCGCCGATGACGCCCTGATGCGGGGCAAGGGGGACCTCGCTCTGCTGGAGGAGGCCGTCGGACTGCTGCGCCGCGCGGTGACCGAGCCGGGCGACGGGTCTTCGATCTCCCAAAGGGCGTGGCTGTCCCAGGCCCTGGGAAGCCTGTACCTGTACACCGGGGACGCCTCACACCTCGACGAAGCCCTCGCCCTGGCCCGAAACCTCCTCGGACGGACGCCGAACACGCCTGTCCGAGCGCTACTCGGTCGTCTGCTGCGCATCCGCCACGGTGCCCAAGGTGGGCGCAGCGTCCTCGCTGAGGCCGCGGAGCACTACGGCTGGGCAGCGGCGGACGCGACGTTGGGTTCTCTCGCACACCTGTACACCACCGTGGACTGGGCGCGCTGCGAGGCGGAACTCGGACGTTCCTCCCAAGCCGCCGGGGCGTACGCCCAAGCCCTGGATCTGCTGGAGCTCGTGCCCTGGTCCGCCTCGGACCGTCCGGGACAGATGCAGGTCCTCACCTCGCACATCGGTCTCGCTTCGGAGGCGGCGGCTCACGCGGTGGACAGCGGCGCCACGGAGCGCGCACTGGAACTGCTGGAGCAGGGGCGCGGTCTCATCCTCGGGCATGTCCTCGACTCCCGCGCCGCACACCACCGGGTAGCCGCTGTATCGGCAGAGCTGGCGAAGGCGTTCGAAGACGTTCACAAGAGGATCGAGGAACTCCCCTCACCGGACGCCATGCCCGCCTTTCCCGCCGACGGCGTCCCGAGCGGCAACGGCATCGACAGACTGGACGTCACCAGCGCGCGGATGGCCGCCGTGCAAGAACGGCAAGAACTCGTCGAACAGATTCAGAGTCTCCCCGGTCTCGCCGACTTCCTGCGCCCGCCATCCTGCGCTGAGCTGCGGCTGGCTGCACAGGGCGGCCCCGTGGCCGTCCTGAACGTGAGCCGATTGCGCTGCGACGCCCTGCTCGTCACACCGAACAAGGTCCGGGCTGTACCGCTGCCCGCCGTGACCGAGGCGGTGGCCTTAACATACGCGCACCGCTTCGCCATCGGCGTCGCACTCCTGGGCAAGTCCGACAGCGAAGCTCTGCAGATCGCCGGGCGGGACATGGTGATATCCACACTGCGGTGGCTGTGGGACAGCGTCTGCGCACCGGTGCTCAGCGCGCTGGGACTGACCCGCCGAGCCGACCCGGACCGGCCGCCGCGGATGTGGTGGTGCCCTACCGGTCCGCTGATCTCACTGCCGCTGCACGCAGCCGGCCGGCACGGCAGCCGGCACGAAGCCGCCCCGCAGACAGTTATGGACCGGGTCGTCTCGTCCTACACGCCCACCCTGCGCAGTCTCGTGGCGCTGTACGCACGCCCAGCCCAGCCCCCCGCCAGCGGGGACCGGCCCCTTGCGGTGAGCGTAGCCACCAGCGGGGCCGCGTCAGAGACGGAACCGGGCACCACGCCGCCGGACGCCGAGACCTTCGCCTCCGCATTCCCCGGGACGCGAGTGCTGACCGGGACGCAGGCGACCCGTGACCAGGTCCTCGCCGGGCTTCCCCACTCGCCCTGGGTCCATTTCGCCTGCCACGGTGAAACGGGTCGCGCTGACACCGGACCGCTGCTGCGGCTGACCGACAGCACGTTGACCGTGACGGACCTCACCGCGGTTGCCCTGGAGCGAGCGGAGTTCGCGTTCCTGTCCGCCTGCGAGTCCTCCCTGACACCGGGGCGGTTCGCGGACGAATCGCTGAACATGGCAAGCGCCATGCGGCTGGCCGGCTACCGCCATGTAATTGGCACGCTGTGGCCCATATCGGGCGACCATGCGGCGCAGGTCGCGGCGCAGCTCTACCCACGCCTGACAGCACCCGACGGCCGGCCACCCAACACCTCGCACACAGCCGTTGCGCTGCACCGGTCGGTGCTGGCGTTGCGGGAGGACCAGCCCTCCGCCGTGACGACGTGGGGCGCGTACCTTCACATGGGGCCCTGATGACGGATCACCTGACCGAGCGCACGATGATCCTCAACCGGCTCCACGACCGGCTGGACGGCTTCGTCTTGTCGGCGGAGCCGGCTCTGGTGCTGGACGAGGCAGCGGTCGAGGACGCGACACGACTCCTCACGATGGCGCAGTCAGAAGAACTCGACCGTCAGTCCCTGGACGACTACGAGTTCCAGCAGGTAGCCACGGAACTGGTCGCCTGGCTCCACTGGTTCCGCGCTGCACTCAAGTCTCCAGAGGAAAGCATGCCGGATTGGGAGAAAACAGTACGTCTGTTTCTCACCATCGCCGAGCGGAATCCGCAAGCGATACCGCGCTCGCTGTTGCAGCAGATTGAGGCCACCGCGGACCAGGCGCCGTCCGGCGACGACGCCGGCACGTCGTGGAGCGACCGAGGTCATGTCGCCTACCAGCTCTGGGAGAAAGACGGACGAGCGGACGCTTTGGACCGGGCGATCGCCGCTTTTCAACGCGCCGTTGCGGAGGGGCTACCGGGCACCCCGGATCACTCCCTAAACCTCACGCTGCTCTGCATGGTGCTGCGCACTCGCTCCGAACAGAACGGTGATGAACGGGACGCACAACTGGCAGTCGACATCGGTCGTCGCTCCGTCGACGACGCGCGTGAGTCCGGCGCGTACGTTCTGCAGTGTCTGCACCATCTGGCCCTCGCACTGGCCCACCGCGGCGCATTGTGCGGAACACTCGCCGACCTCGACGAGGCGGTGAGGCTACGCCGAGAGGCTATCGCCGAAAGCGCCACCCTCCCAGGGGCCGAGAAACTCCTGCCGTTCTTGTACGACGGCCTGTGCACCGCCTTGTTGCGCCGCCACTGGCACCGACCGAACGCGGAGGACCTCGACGAGGCGATCGCCGCGGTACGGCAGGCGATGGTGACGGCGGGCGAACCAGACGCCGGCCATCTCCTCGACCTGTGTCTGGTTCTCACCCAGCGCAGCCAGTTAACAGGCGACGGCAACGATCTGGTAGAGGCGCTGCAAGCTGGCCGAGCAGCGGTCGACGCCGCCGTTCCCGGCGACGAGAGGAGACCACGGGCCCTGAACAACCTGTCGATAGCTCTGCAGTTGCTGGCCAGCCGTTCCGGGTCGCGCGGTCATTTGGAGTACGCCGTCCACTGTGCCGAACTGGCGGTCGAGGCGTCGCCGGCCGACAGGTTCGACGGCGCTGGCCGGATGAGTCAGCTCGCGAACCTGCTGGTCGGACGATTCGTCAAGTACGGAGACAGCGGGGACATCGACCGGGCCGTGGAACTGCTGCGCACGGCTGTGAAGGTGACGCCCCTAGGGCATCCGCGGCGGCCTGATTTCCTCCAAGGGTTGGCCGACGCCCTGCACCAGCGCTTCCAACGTACGCACCATCTGGAGGACTGGATGGAGTGGTCCGCCATCCGTCGAGAGGTAGGAGATCTCGACTAGCTTGGTTGACGGCGCCGGCCGCGGCCGACTCGTTCCGCACTGCTGCACCTGCCGGTGCACTGCTCTTTCTCCCTATGCCTGCTCATCGAGGCTCAGCATTTCGGTGACAGCCGGTGGCGGGCCACTTCTCCAGCCTTCTTCGACAGCTTTGAGGACTGCCGTCCGGGTACCCCGCGCCCATGCGTTCTGACTGGTGGCAAGGACGATTTCGTCCGCGCTGAGAAGCTGGGCGGCCCGCACGAGTCTGGCGGCCGACTCTTGCGTGCCGTACTTCTTCCCTTTCAGGGAGTTGTTGGACTTGGCTTCGCCGACGATGATGCGCCCGTCGGCGACCAGACATAGGTCAATCTCGATGGAGCCGTCCGAGTCCGTGACTTCCAACTCGGGCGACCACAAAACGGAAGAAGCCTTCTGCCGCACCTGGTGGGCGGCAAGTAGCGGGACATCGCCATGGCTGCGCAGCAGATTGCGGACGACCTGATCGATCGCGTAGTACCAATGCGGCTCGGGATCCTTCGAGTACCACCGTCCTCTTGTGACACCACTGGTGTGCCCGCACGCTTCGCAGTTGAAGGTGGACCCGACCAACTCGATGCGGTAGAAGGCCTCAAAGTGGCAGCGAGCGCAGTTGAGCAGGAGACCGCGGCGCAGCACGTTCGCGTCCAACAGCCGGTCTGCAAGGTCACGGGCCTCGAAGACGTCGATGTCCAGTGTTGTCTTGATGTCCTCGAGGGCGACGTAACCGTCACCCCGGACGGCATAGCCGACACCGTAGTCACCGTCGCGTTTGGGAGCCAGGAAGGAATTGAGCACTTTGCGAACAGGACCGGTCAGGTCAGCAGCGAGTGCCTCGGGAGATCCCCACATCTCCGCCGCGATGGCGGCGCGGCGTCCCGCATCCGAGCGTTCCACCGTGGCACCGCGTGCGCGGGCGAGTTCCTCGAACAGCTTGTCCGCCGACGGAAAGTGCAGCAGGGGACGTGCGTGTCGGGCGTCGGGAGTGGCGAAGCCAGGTCGTCGGCCAGCGCGTCCAGTGCTTCGTGAGGCTCACTGACGCTTGTAACCAGCACCGGCAGATCGCCGTCATCGTGGAACGTCTGGAGGGTATGGAGAGCGTTCTTGATCACTCGCCGGTAGGGACTCTCATCTGCCAGCATGCGGGTCGGGATCCAGGCGCCATGCCCGTACAAGCGATCACACAGTATCGCCAGAGCATGATCGTCGGCGGTCTCTCCGACAACCACGCACGCCGCAGGGCCCGGAGGGTATGAGGACAGCTGCGTCGTCCAACGGCCGGCGTGCGCGAGGGGCGTGGCGGCCAGAAACTCGTCGGGGGTCAGCTCCTGCGGCGAGTCCCCTTCGACCACCGCGCGGAAGCGGCTTCCGAGATCCCATCCGGTTGCTCGCGGCTTGCCGGTGACGGCCAGATGGATCAGTGCGGGCAGGTCCTCGTCCTCAACCGGCAACTCCATGATGTTTTCGTCCGACCGGGCTGCCGCGTCGGCCGAGCCGATCCGTGTCTCCACCATCAGTGCGATCATCGGATCTACACCGGACAGATCGAGCGTCAACATCCGGTCGTCCGGAGGCAGAGATACGGTCGCCAAGCTGCCGCGGGAGTCGTGCTCCTGGCCCAGATTGCGGACGTCGTGCGCCTCAAAGCGCTGCTTGCTCTGGCGGATCCCCTTGAACGGGGAACACCAGCCGTCCAGTTGATCAGCCAGCCCCTCCCAGCGCGGCATCCGAAGTGACAGGGAACTCAGGCGGTTCCAGGTGGTGTCGCTGCCCTCGTCGGGGGTTGCGTACTGGGCGACCAACCGGCCGCGCACCGTGGGATCCATTTGTGCCGCGTCCTCCAACGATGGCACCAGCCCGGCGACATGATCGGGGTCGTAGTTCCTGAGCGATGGCAGCAGGCTGATGTGAGTGGTGGCCTGCTGCGTGTCACCGGACACGGGAAGGATCACCGCTCCCGAGCCGCCCCACACCCTCGACACCTGCGTCACGGCACAGCGCGCCATGTATACCCAGTCAGCCATCGGCCGATAGGCCAGGACGAAGCGGGGAGCACGCAACCGGGCCCCGACAGGTCGGTATTCCAGGTGCTTCATCACGGTCATGGCATCCCATTCTGCGCGACAGCGTGCGGAATCCCCAGCGACGTCGCTGAGAGCCCTGTCGGTGGAAGGACGCGACAACGACTCAGGCAGCTACTGCCCCGGCCGGCGACGGCGCATGATGCGGACGACACCGTCCGTTCCGCAGATTCTCTCAGGTTGTGGTTTTCGACCTCGAGGACGTGGATGACTCGGGCCATCTGTGGGGTCTTGATGCGGAGGCTCTCCCGCTCTGCCCGGACCCGGATCAGGTCCTTCTTCTGTTTATCGCTCGCCTCTCGCTCTTTGTCGGTGATGGGCCGCGGTGGGATCTGTTGAGTATTGACCAGTGCGTAGAAGAGGTCCTTGAGGCCAGTGTGTTTGTGGGTGAGTTTGTTCCGCCGCAGGTCGGTTTCCTTAGCCAATGACTTGATCGTGAGCTGCCCGTCCGAGCGAAGTGGTGCACCGACCAGAAGCCGGACCATGGCCTCGGTGATCATCCGGGTCTCTGTGGCGTCTGCGCTGGCTTCCTGCTGGAGGGCGTCAGCGGCGGGCGCAAGGACCGCTCCGACGGTTTCAGCGATGGTGGCAGCCTGGCCGGTCTAGGAGACCAAGGTAGCGCGGTGGCGAGAGAAAAGACGCGAGCTGACTGTCTGGACTGGCCTTCTACGAGTGTCGTGTCGGTCTGGCCAGCTCGATTCCCGACCCAACCGTCACACCTGGTAGTCCCTTCCCTGGCCAGCCTTCGTTGTCGGCATCGGTGAGGAGATGGCCTCCGCTATGTAGTGACGAAACTTGCACGAAGCCGATCGACTCTCCATCCGAGGATGCATTGGTCAGGTGGACCTTGCGTGGCGGAGGCTTCGCCGGTTCTCGTAGTTCGGCTGCCGATCGGCGACTCTGTGGAACCGCACAGTCACTAGGCAGTGTCTGACGTAGGGAATTGCAAGGTGACGATGGGTCGCTTTGGGGGCGGACAGAGTGCAGCCAGCTGGTGAATTGAGCGCAGGCCTCAGCCCGGAGAAGGTGGCTGCTCTCCTGCTGGGCAAGATTCGTGGAGGCGACAAGTACGCCGATAGGAGGAAGCGACAGTTCCGCCGACTCGCTTCAGTGATCAAGATGACAACGCTGACACTGTCCGCGGCGTCCACCATCATCCTGGGCCTGCAAAGCCTCAACACGTGGGCCGGTCTTGCCTTTGCGCTGGTGGCCCTGGGGACGCTACTGGGGGCCGTCGAACCGTTCTTCAACTGGCGCTCCCGATGGGTGCTGATGGAGGAGACGCAGGGCCGATTCCGACGTCTGGCCGATGACCTGGAATACCTCGTGGCATCAACCGCTCCCGGCGATCTGACGCACAACCAACTCAACGCCATTTTTCTTGACTATCAGGATATTTGGGATGATCTGTGCCGTGTGTGGCTGGAGCAACGCCGGGAACCAGTGTCGTCGCGTGGGGCCTGAGACAGTCGTCGCCGTTCCGCTGCCAGACGCGGGCCGGGGCCGCTATGGAATGTGTAGGTTCGCGGGGAAGGGCCTGCGTGTCGGAGATGTGCTGGAGCAGTTCGGTGTAGGACGGCGCGGCTGGTACACGGCCGGCTTCGTGCAGCAGCTGGTGCCTCTCGGCGGAGGCGACGAGTCTTGCCCTCAGGTCGTTGAGGGCGCCGATCATCTCAAGGGTGTCGTCGCGAGGTATCAGTTCGCGCTGGGCATCGGAATTCATGAGCCTCCGGAGTTCCTAATGCATTCGGGCATCTGTATCGAAGAGTGACAATTCCTGTGGGTGAAGCAGATGCTGGACGATGAAGGATCGTCCGGCGACCTTCCATAGGCCGCGTCCGCGGTTGAGGTGGGCGATGGCGTCGCTCTCCACGGAGGTGAGGCCCAAGAGTGCTGCGGCTGCGTGGAGTTGGTCTGTTTCCTGGCGGTAGATGATTCGAGTGGAGCAGTCGGCGAGCAGGCCCTCGGCGAGGGCTCGTCCGCGGGATCCGGCGTCGCCGGCGGTGAGCAGGTCGGATAGCCGGTGAATGACCATGAGGTTGGCGATTCCCAGGCCGCGGGACAGTTTCCATTGGCTCTGCATGCGTTGGAGGAGGCCGGGGTGGCGCATCAGGCGCCAGGCTTCGTCGTAGACGATCCAGCGTCGGCCGCCGTTGGGGTCGGAGAGCGCGGATTCCATCCAGGCGGAGGCGCAGGTCATGGCGAGGACGAGGGCGGTGTCGTCGCCGGATCCGCCCAGTCGTGACAGGTCGATGGTGAGCATCGGGCTGTCGGGGTCGAAGTTCACGGTGGAGGGGGCGTCGAACATTCCGGCGAGGTCGCCGTGCACCAGGCGGCGCATGGCGTGGGCGAGGTCGCGGGAGGCGTCGCCCAGGCGGCCGGACATCAACCCGCCCGCGGCGTCGAGGTCGTCGGGGCTGTTGAGCATGGCGGCGATGTCGCCGAGCAGCGGGGTGCGTGCGGTGGCTGCGGCTCGGGTGACCACGGCGTCCAGGGCGACGTCGAGTCCGGTGTGCTCCATCGGCAGCAGGTCCCGCCCGAGGACGGTGCGGGCCAGGGAACCGAGCAGGAGCAGGCGTCGTTTGCGGATCTCGCTGGCCCAGTCCGTCTCGGAGACCGAGGGCGGGCGCGGGGCCGCGTCCAGGGGGTTGAGCTTGCCCGGCAGGCCGGGGCCGATTGCGATGGAGGTGCCGCCGAGGGCTGTGGCCACCGGGGTCCATTCCCCCTTGGGGTCGCACGGCACATACACGCGGTAGCCGAAGGCCACCGAGCGCAGGGCGAAGGACTTCGCCAGGGCGCTCTTGCCCTGGCCGATCACGCCTGCCAGCAAGACGTTGGGGTTCGTGAAGCCTTCGATCTTGCCGTACAGGGCGAACGGGTCGAAGCAGAAGCTCGCTTCGGCGTGGACGTCGCGGCCGATGTAGATGCCCTCGGCGCCGAGGCCGCCTTCGGCGAGGAAGGGGTAGGCGCCCGCGACGGTCGCGGTGGTCATGCGGTGTGCGGGCAGTTTCAGTTTGCCGCCGCGGGCGGAGGCGGGGCCGGGGCGACCGCCGGACGGGAAGAGGGGGTGCGGCATCTCCTGCTCGGCCGGTTCGGCGCCGGTTGGGTGCAGGGAGGCTTCGGCGCGGGCCTTGGCAGCGGCCTCGGCGAGCTGACGGCGGGCCGCTTTGCGGCTGGCGCGGTCGGTGCCGTGCGGAGTGAACAGAGGGGAGGCGGAGGCGCGGCGGGCGCGCCGGGCGGGCCGGTGGCTCATGACTAAGTGGCTTTCAGGTGACGGCGCGGGGCAGCGGGGGATCACGCAGCCGGTGACGTGGCGAACTGGCAGCGCCCGTAGCTGTTGCCGCCCTCCGTGGAGGGGGAGCGCTGGAGTGTGCGCAATGCAAGGGCCCTTTGCTGAGGGGGAGTTACTGGGCGCAGGCGGTGGTGTGGCCGTGCACGGGGCGGTTGAGGTCGGTGGGGGTGGTGGTGCGGCGCACGAGGTGGCCGGCGGCGAGGTGGCGCTGGCAGATGGTCAGCACCGGCGGGCCTTCGGGGAGCCGCTCGGGATGGCACTCCTCCTCGTCCGCAGAGGTTGCGTGTTGGGCGGGCAGGAGGTGGAAGGCGTCGTGGACGGCGGCGGCGGCCTGCCACAGCCGGGTTCCGGCCGTGGCCAGATGTCGTCCTGCCGCCGAGTGCGGCGGTCGTGTGGCCGTCTGGAGCTGGTCGAGCAGGCGGTGCAGGGCGACCAGGTGTGTGTGCAGCACGTCCAGGTGCGTGCGGTCCGCCGAGGGCGGAGCGGTGTCTGCTTCGGTGGTGAGGGCGCGGGTGTGGTGGCGGACTCCGGCGCTGGCGGCCCGCAGGTAGGGGTGTGCGTCGCCGACGGGGGTGGCTGAGGTCAAAGGGGGAGGATCCTTCCTGCCGGTGTGGCAGGGCACGGGCCCCATGAGGCGGGGCCGGGGTGGGGACTACAGGGCGGTGCGGGCCAGAGGCAGGGCGCCGAGGGTGAAGGCGTCGGGCTGCTGGTAGAAGAGGCGGCGCAGGTCGACCTGGGCGGTGACGGCGGCGGTCTCGATCTGCGCGCAGGCGGCGTCCAGCAGGGCGTCGGTCTCGGCGGAGACGGTGAGCAGGCCGGTCAGCGCGACATCCGCGTGGCCGGCGATCAGCTGGCGCTCGCGGGTTTTGACGTCGGCGTACTCGACGCTGTCGGCCTCGGAGTCGACCTGTCCGCGGCGCGAGCGCTCGGCGGCATCGGAGATGATCGCGGCCTTCTTGCGCTGGACGTCGCGCAGCGCGGACTCGAGCTCCTGGGGCACATAGATGAGGGAGAGGCTGCGTCGCACGCCGGCGGTGAACATCAGCCCGTGCAGGAACCCGGCGCCGGTTTCGGTGCGGGGCCAGTCCTCGACCCAGTAGGTGACGTGTCGGGCGGAGTCGGTGGCGACCCGGTCGTACTCCTCGACCTGGACGACGGGCCCGGCGGCGGTCGGGTCGGCCTCGGCCCGTCCGCTCTGGGACCACTGCTGCAGGCCGGAGAGCGCCTTGGGGTCGTAGGCGGTGCGGATGACGGCGGCGATCTCGCGGGCGGTCAGCCACCCGGTCACCATCAGACCTGCGCTGCGGGCGGCGAGCGCGACGGCGCTGGTGGTCTGCTCCAGCACGGTGAAGGCGCCGGTGAGGCCGCCGCCGGCCTGGGAGATGAGGCGTTTGGCGGCCTTGAGGTCCAGGGAGATGGCCAGGTACGCCTCGTGCGGGGCGGCGGCGGGCCCGGCGGAGGCGACCAGCTCGGAGTACACCTGCCCGGCGACCGGGGTCTCGGGCCGCCCCTGCTGGCTCCAGTGGCGCACCAGGGTGTCGCCGCTGTCGGGCACGGTGCGCTCCAGGACCTGTACGGAGGCGACGTGGCCGGTCCGCGCGATGCCCGCCAAGGCCCTGCCCCAGCCGGACACGTTGTGGTTCTGCGTTGCGGGGTCCAGCAGGGCGAAGGCGCGGGAGGAGACGCGGGCGACGGCGGTCAGGGTCTGGCCGTGCGGGTCGTGCACGGCGGCGGCCTGGTTGGCGGAGTCGCCGGGGGTGACGACGCGCAGGGAGGCGACGGTGCCGGGCAGGTGGAGGGTGCCGTCCTGGCGGGGGCGGGTGACCGGCCGGGCCAGCCACAGCGTCTGCCCGTTGCGGCGGCGCCGGGCGAAGCGGACGACGATCGGTGCCCAGTCGATCAGCGACTTTCCGTTGCGGCGGATGACGACCAGGGCGGTGACACCGGCCCACAGCGGGGCGAGCACGATCGCACCGAGCAGCCCGGTGCTGACGACGGTGACCAGCAGCAATGCCAGCGCCGCAGAAACGAGGACCAGTTGGGCAAGGGTGAGGCCGAGCAGGATGCCGCGCTTGGACCTGTGCGGGAATTTGACCGTGAGGGGGGTGATCGTGAGTTCAGACAAGGGCCGTTCCGGTGGTGCGCGGGCGGGGCCGGAGCGGCACACACGGGGGCGTGGTGTGTGCCGCTCCGGCGTGAGGGGGCGGGGTCAGATGCCGGTGGGCGGGGGAGGCGGAGGGGGCGCTCCGGCGCCGCTGGCGCCGTCCGAGGAAGCCGAGTTCGGCGAGGGGGGCGCGCCCTGCGGCGGAGGCGTAGAAGCGCCGGACGGGTTGGACAAGAACCCGCCGCCGGAGGGGGATTGCGCACCCGAACCGGGGCCGCCCTGGCCGGGGGTGCCGCCGAACTGACCACTGGTGTCCTCGGTGGGGCGCGTGGGCGGAGGCTGAACGGCCTTCTCCAGCCCGTCCTCCATGCCCTGGCCGCCGGAGGAACCACCGGGGCTGCCGGATTCCTTGCCGCTGCCCCCCGTGGGGTTGGCGGCGATATCGCCGGGAAAGCCACCGCCGGGCACCGAGTCGGGCCCTTGCGGTGCGGCGCCCGCTCCGGCCGCCGCGCCACCGGTTCCGGCGGTGGCTGCCATGGCGGCGGCCTTGCGGCCCGCGCGCTCGGTGTGCTGCCGGGCGAGCTGGGCGCCGGCGCCACCGGCACGGTGAATCGATTCGCCGTCCGTGCCTTCTGCGGCCCAGTGAACGAACTTGAAGGTCGCGTACGGGCAGAGCAGCACCAGGACCATGATCACGATGCCGGACATGACGTCCGCGAGGGCGCCGAGGCCGTCCTTGGCCTCCGTCTTGCCCATCGCGGCGATCCCGAGCACGAAGATCACGGTCATCAGGAGCTTGCTGACGACCAGGGTGGCGGTGGCTTCGATCCAGCCGCGGCGCCAGCGGCGGGCGGCTTCCCAGCCGCCGCCGGCTCCGGCGAACACGGCCAGGGTGACCATGACCAGGATGCCGACCTTGCGGACCATCATCACGCACCAGTACAGAACCGCTCCGATGGCAGCTCCGATGGCGGCGAAGACGGCGACGAGCCATCCCATCCCGGCCAGGCCGGGAATCTGATTCACCTTGACCATGCGCCGCACTGCGGATTCGATCGACAGGTGTGCTGCCTTGAACAGGCCGTCGGACAACGCGTCGACCACTTCGATCGCGACGGTGGTCAATGCGATGGCGCTGAAGGCGAAGAGCACGCCGGAAGCGGTGCCGGTGAATGCCTGGGTCAACGCCTGACCGTCGCGTTTCATCGCGGCCCGTATGAGTTGGGCGCAGAAGGTGGCGACCAGGATGATCAAACCGATCGGCAAGATCATCTCGTAGTTGTCGCGGAACCAGCCCGCGTTCAGGTCGACCTTGGTCGTCTTGTTCACGGCCTTGGCGGCCAGATCGGCCGAGGCGGCGGCGAGTTCACCGGCCGACTTGGCCATCCAGTCGCCGATGACCTTGCCCGGGTCACTGGCGAAGTCGACCGCGCCTTTGGCGGCGCCGCCGATGGAGCACAGCTTGTCGGCCAGGGGGTAGTCGCAGAAACCCACGGGGTGTTGGGCTCCTTTCTGCTCTTAGGCGTGGGTCACTGCGTGACGTTGGGGGCGATCGCGGACAGCGCGCAGTCGTGGCTGGGGCGGCACTGAACAGCCAGGGTCACGGCGCGTTCCTCGGCTCCGCCGCCGCCCTTCTTCCAGGCAAGCGTCTGTTTGCCGTTGACGGTGACGACGTAGATGTACGCCTTGGTGATCGCGGAGGGGTCCTCGGCCAGGGCTGTTTTGAAGGCGGAGGGGAAGTGGCCTTCGGTGACCGTCGCGGTGGCGTGCTGGTCGTTGTCGGCCATGCGTGACCACAGAGTCGGATCCGGTACCTGGGCGGCTACGGAGTTCCAGTCGGCGTACTTGGTCTCCTTCGACATCCACGCGCTCATGCCGGCGAGCTGCTGGTCACGGCTGGTGTCGCGGGTGTCGTAGGACCACAGCATCTGGGCCGCGGCCTTGGCGTAGGCGACCGGATCGGCGATCTGCGGTGGCCGGGGAACGGACCCCGCCTCCTTTCCGCCCGGCTTCGGGGTGGCTTGGGAAGGAGCGGTGCTGCCCGCGGTGGACGGCGGGCCGCACTCGCTGTGGTGGCCGTCCTTGCCGCGTCCGGTGAAGAAGGCGACGGTGGCGGCGAGAGCGAGCAGGGCGGCGATGGCCACCGTGAGGGTGGCGATACGGCGGTTGGACGAGGCCGACCAGCCGGTGCCGTAGGAGGACAGAGAGAAGGACGGGAATCGTTTCATCAGTGGACCTGCGACCCCAGAGCGCTGAAGAACGCCACGACGCCGTTGGCGGCGCCCAGGCCAAGGGCTGCGCCGGCTGCGACGGTTGCGCCCTTCTTGCCGTTGGCTTCGGCCTGGTGGCCGCCGGTGTGGTGACCCCAGGCCCACACGGCGAGGGAGACGGCCAGGGCCCCGACGACAGCGATGATGCCGAAGAGGTTGATCGAGTTGACGACGTTCTTCAGGACGGCGAGGCCGGGCAGGCCGCCGCCCTTGGGGGAGATCCCTGGGTCGTAGGCGAGCTGGATGGCACGGTCAGCGAGAGGTATGGGCATGCGTGTGGCGGACTCCTTGCGTGCGCAGGCCGGCTGCGGCCCGGCGAAAGGGGGAAGGGAGAAAAGGGGGAGTGGCGCGATGACGCCGAGAGGGGCCGGCCCGGCCAGCCAGGTGCGGGACCTGGGCAGGGGCGGCGTCAGAGGACGCGGCGGACGGCGAGAATCGCCCAGTCCTTCAGGGGAGTGATGCGTACCGGCTTGCCGGTCCTGGGGGCCTCGATGACGAGTCCTGCCCCCATGAACATGCCGACGTGTTCCGGGCGTTGGGCCGTGCCGCGGCTGAAGATCAGGTCGCCGGGCTGCAGCTTGCTGGGCGAGACGGCCTTGCCTTCGTTGACCTGGGTGTACGTGGTGCGGGTGAGCTTGACGCCGGCCTTGGCGTACGCCTGCTGCATCAGGCTGCTGCAGTCGCAGCGGCCCATCGGGTCAGGGCCGTGCGCGGCCGTGCAGGACCCGCCCCACTGGTACATCGTGCCGAGCTGGTGCATCGCCCAGTCGATGGCCTTGCGGGCCTTGGGGTCGGCGTTCTTCGGGATCGTGTAGCCCTTGGGCACGCTGCCCTCGGGGATACGCCCGTAGGAGGAGCCGTCCTCGGCCGGGCCGCAGCCGGCGGCCGGGTTGTCGCTGTCCTTGGAGTCACCGTCGGAGGGCTTGTCCGAGCCAGTGCTGGGGAACGTGGCAGCGATGGCCTTCTGCAGGGCGGTGGCCAGCGGTTCCCACTGTGCGTACGCATCGGGCAGGCCCGACTTCTGCACGGCCTGGGCGGCTTGGGTGACGGTCATCTGCTGCCAGCCCTTGACCTTGAGCAGGGCTTTGTAGAACTTCTCGCTCGCGTACACCGGGTCGTGGATCTGCTGAGCGGTTCCCCAGCCCTGACTGGGGCGCTGCTGGAACAGTCCGAGGCTGTCGCGGTCTCCGTAGTTGAGGTTGCGCAGGCGTGATTCCTGCATGGCGGTGGCGAGCGCGACGATCTGGCCGCGTTTGGGCACGTCGAGCGAGATGCCGGTGGCCACGATGGTCTGGGCGTTGGGGACCTGCTCGGCGGGCATGGACAGGCCCTCGACCTTCACGTCTTTGCCGGACGCTCCGTTGAGGATCTTCGTCACCTGCTTGGTGACGGTGTCCGTGTCGACGTCGTGCAGGCATCCGCTGAACCCGCTGGTGGTTTCGGCGGCTTCGCTGGAGGCGGCGGCCATCATCATGGCCGTGCCCGCGAGCAGCAGGGGGGAGAGGAAGACGACGCCGATGCCGGCGGCTATCGCCTTCAATCCGGCGCGCCTCCCGGCGGCGGGGTTTCAGGCAGGGGTGGGTAGGGAGTTGTCACAAGGGCGTCCTTGAAGGTGGAGTCCTGGCCGCGCGGGGCGTGTGGGCGGGGGGCCGCGGCAGCCGGTGGCGGGTGAGTAGGGGCCCCGACGCACGCGGCGGATTGCACCTCGATGTGCGTGCGTCGGTCGGGTTCAGGTGGGTTCGGGCAAGGGGGTACCTCGGTGAGGGCAGGGGAGGGGGAGTTGGCCAACGGCGGTGTCCGCCGGGCAGCTCCAAAACAGTAAGCCCAGATCCCCGGTCCCCGAAATCAAACGTGACCAAGGCTTGATTGCGCGGACTTTGGCGGCGACACCGCTCCACCGGGGATCGTGCCCTACAGTTTTGGCTCCTCCCCCTCGCATCCCGCATTGCGGTCCGTGGCCATCGTCATGCCTGCAGCAATTCCGCCGGGTTGTGTACGCGAGCCGGAGCGAAAACCCATCCTCACCCGAACCGAATTGTGGTATCCCTTTGCCTTTTTCCCTGCATCAGGGCGACGCGCTGAGCGTGCTTGCGACGCTGCCGGACGGATGTGTCGACTCCGTCATCACCGACCCGCCGTACAACTCCGGCGGCCGGACAGCGAAGGAGCGCACCAGCCGCAGCGCGAAGCAGAAGTACACCTCCGCCGACGCCCAGCACCAGCTGCCGGACTTCACCGGCGAGAACATGGATCAGCGCAGCTACGGCTTCTGGCTCACCCAGATCATGACCGAGGCGCATCGGCTGACCAAGCCCGGCGGCACCGCGCTGTTGTTCACCGACTGGCGGCAGATGCCGACGACGACGGACGCGCTGCAGGCGGCCGGCTGGCTGTGGCGCGGCGTGCTGGCCTGGCACAAGCCCCAGGCCAGGCCCCAGAAGGGCCGCTTCACCCAGAACTGTGAGTTCATCATCTGGGGCTCGAAGGGCGCGATCGACGGCTCCCGGAACCCGGTCTATCTGCCCGGCCTCTACTCCGCCTCGCAGCCCTCGGGCAAGAACCGCCAGCACATCACGCAAAAGCCGGTGGAGGTGATGCGGGAGCTGGTCAAGATCTGCCCAGAGCAGGGCACCGTCCTGGACTTCACCGCCGGATCCGGGTCCACCGGGGTAGCGGCCCTGCTGGAAGGCCGCTCGTTCATCGGGGTGGAGAAGACCCGCGAGTACGCCGAGGTGGCAGCCGACCGGCTGACCGAGACGGTGCAGCAGATCTTGTCCCAGGATGACTTCGTTCTGTCTGCCTAGGCGTCTTCCCATGCCCGGCGCGGGGCGATAGCGGGCTTCTGCTCCGTCATTCCCCGTGCCGGGTGATGCGTTATAGCACCGGATCCCCGGTTAGCGAAACCGGGGATTCTCTGGATCGTGGAGCCGTCATTCACGCCCACCGGCCGCGGCTTCAAGGAGACCTCTTTCGTGCCTGAATCCATAGACCTCCCCGACGACGGGGAAAGGGAACCTGTCCGGCTGCCGGACTCGAATCTGGAGAGCGTCGAGGCCAGCGTCCGCAAGCTCATGGAGCAGCAGGCCGAGCAGGCCCGGCAGCTCGACAGCCTTGCCGCACCTCCGGACCCCTCGCCCTTCGCGGCGTTCGGCATGCCCAGCCTTCCGGGGATGCCCGGAGCGCCGATCCAGGCGCCGCCCGAACCGCGCCCGATCCTGGAACTGGAGGGCGAGGAATACGAGGACGAGCTCGACGCTCTGACGGACTGGGTCGACGGCTTCCTCATCGACACCTATGGCGCCGAGGTCACCACCGCGGCCCCGTGGTGCAGAAAGTGGCAGGAGCACGACGACGTCGTCGCCTGGCTCCACGCCTTGTGGATGGCCTACCAGCAGCACAAAGACCCCGAAGCCGGGCCGTCGGGGATGTTCGTGTGGCACCGCGACTTCCTCACGCACTGCCTGGCCCATGTGCGCGCCCCTGGCGGACCGCTCTCGGCCTGCCAGACCGACCCCGACCGCGACGCGCACCGCCTGCTGCCCGGCCCGGCCTCCTCCATCCGCTCCGCACGCTCGGCCTCCGCGGACCAGCCGGAGCCCGGCGAGCCGGACCAAGCCGCATGAGCGGGGCCGAGCACCGGCCCGCCTTCGGCCTCTCCTTCGACCCGCGCGCCCTGACCGACCTCCTCCAGGCACCCGGCGACATCCGCGACCTGGCCCTCGCCCAGCTCCAGGACGTCGTCAACGCCAGGCAGTTCGGCCCCAGGCTGCTCGGCGAACTGGCCGACTACCGCAAGCTGTACGTCGATCACCGCAAAGCCTGGCGCGTCGTCTACGCCCAGCGCCCGGCCCCGCCGGGATCGGCGCACCGCGCCGAGATCCACGTGGTGGCCGTGCGCCCGCGCGAGCGCCACGAGGTGTACAACGTCGCCCGCAAACGCCTGGGGATCACCCGCCGCCCGGTGAGCGCGCTCGCCCATGCCGCCCGCTCCCGCTCTCCGCAGCTGGAGGCGCGCCGCGAAGCCCCCAGCCCGGGCCCGCCGCCGTACGCCGTGCCCGGACTTCCCCGCCCCGCTCTCTCCCCGCCCCCGAAGGACCGCACTCTTTGACGACCCACTCCCCCTCCGGCCTCGACGACCTCACGGCCGCCCTCGCGGGACTCGGCATCTCGCAGGAGAACCCGCACCACTGGGCAATTCTGGATGCTCACTGCCGAGTTCAGCAGCTGGATGCGCAGCTCCTCGCCATGGCCGGCGATAGGCCGACCGTCTGCTTCGCCGATGCCCATGAACAGCTGGAGCAGCTCACCGACGTCCTCATCCTGCGCCTGCTGGCCGGCGCCGAGCTGACCCGCCTGCTGAGCATCCCGTGCTGCTGCTCCCCAGCCTCCGACGAAGGCGAGGTGGACACCGCCGAGGACGAGGTGGACACCGCCGAGGGCGAGGCGGACTGCCGCTCCTGCCCGGTCGCCGAGCACACGATCGTTCACGCGTGTCTCGACGCCTTCGCGGCCGACGGCGATCCGGCTGCCATGTCCTCGGCCGCTCTCACCGACCGCCTCCGCCATCTGCCCGGCATGGCGGAAGACCGCTGGTCGTACGCCGAACTCACCCCACACCGGCTGGGCCGTCTGTTGGCCCCCTACGGCGCACGGCCCCGCAACGTCCGCTTCGGCACCTACCAGCTCAAGGGGTACCTGCGCAGCTCCCTGCAGGCGGCGCTGCCCGTCTGCTCCTGCTGAGGCGCGGCATCCGCACCGCGCTGGCCCGACACACGGCCAAGGGCCGGGGCGCCCACACCCCGAGCATCTACACCGAGGTGTCGAACCAGCCGATGCTCCGCCCCCTTCGCCGCCTCGGCCCCGTCCGCGAGGTGCGGCACGGAGCGCACCTCGACGTGCGCCTGCCCCTCGGCGTGAGCGGCCTCGTACACCGGCCCTCGTGACACCCCAAGGAATCTTCCCCATGCCCCCCAACGCGCCGGTGAAGAAGGCTCTGACCCAGCTGGATCACCGCATCGAAGCGGCCGTGGGCCACAGCATCGACCGCCTGTGGCAGCACCGCGACCGCGACCTGCTCGACGAACGGCACGCGCACCTGGTCGACGCCCACCGGGCCCTCGTCCAGGCCGAGACCAACGTGACCTTCTACCGATGCCAGCTCAACAGCCTCTCCTCCGGCCAATACCCCGTCGATGGCGCGCTGTTCGAGCGCATCGCCCGGACTGTCGACCTGCTGGAGGACGCGGCCCGCACCCGCGACGAGCGGCAGGTGCAGACCGTTGCCGCGCTCGAGCCTGTCGAGGCCGCCGCCCGCGACAGTGCTCCGCGCGACGTGCCGAACCTCCCGGCGCCCGACATCGCGGCGCTGCTCGCCATTACCCAGGGCGCCAAGCTCCGCCAGAACCTGCTGACGCAGCAGCTGTACGTCGTCACCGCCTCCGGCACCCGCATCCCCTACAGCCAGCTGCAACGCCTCGAAGAGGATCGCCTGGTGGTGCGCGACACCTCTCGTCCGGTCACGGCAGGTCAGCCCGTCACGCTGACCGACACCGGCCGTGCGGCCGTGACCGCCCCACGCTTGCCCAAGGTGCCCGGCGCCGTTCCCGCGCCCAGGCCCGGTACCTGGCCCGCGGCCACTCCCGCCCGCCGCTGAACCCTGCATCCCGTGTTCGCCTTGCTCCGAAAGCCCTTATGCCCTCATCCCCGGACTTCCGCCTCGACGGCTACGACGCCGTCAACGATCGTGTCGCCGAGCAGTTCTGGCAGCACATCGAAATCGAATCCACTGAACTCGCCGTGCTCACCGAGCACCACACCGACGATCAGCGGCACAGCTACTACATCCTGCACAACGGCGCGGTGACCTGGGGTATCCCCGGCGAGCCGCAGCTGGTGGCCCTCCACCTGCAGCGGGACGTGGAAGCCCGAACCTTCCGCTTCCAGCACGAGAGGCTGGCCCTGGTGCCTATGGCGCAGAGCTGGCTGATCGCCCGCGGCTGCCCCAAGGAGGCCATTGGTCTTCCTCCCGGCATCGGAACCGATGCCGCCGACGAGGCCACCAAGGCGCTGGAGGACCGTCTCACTGCCGACGGCGACCACTTCGCCCTCGTCACCAGCTACACCGACGACGATCCGGCCCGCATGCAGATCACGGTGCTCCTGGCCGCCATCGACGAGAAGGCACCGCTGCGCTTCCGGGTACTGCTGCACGAGGTCGACACCGAGCACTGGACGCACACCCTGCGCGAAGGCGGCTTCTCGACCTACGAGCAGGCCACCGCCTGGTGGCACGCCCACTGGTCGGGCGAGGACGTTCCCCTGCCGACCGCCGCGCCGGCGACCCGGTACACCGCCGCGTCCGCAGGGCCCGCTATGCCCGCCGCCCCAGCGCCGCGAACGGGCCCAACTCGATAAGCGCAGCAGCCCATTTGCGCTGTCGCAGGATCTCTTTCGACGTGGATCCTTGAGGGCTGGGTGCCCGTAGAAGCGCGAAACATAGCAGCACATCCCCGGTTAGCGAAACCGGGGATTCTCCGGACTCTTGAACCACTGCCCGCCCGGTCAGTCCGGGTGTGGTCCCGCTTTCCCTTCTTTCTCCTCTGGAGGTCAATCTTTCATGCGCTCACCCCGCATAGCCGTCGCTGTTGCTGTTCTCGACTCGCTCGCTCTCCCGCTCGTCGTCGGCACGTCCGCGAGCTTCGCGGGCTCCCGCCACTGCGCTGGTCAGCGGCCAGTGTGACCTGTGCGGCTCGTGGAAGGTCGGCACGAAGTCCGTGACGATCCGCTGCAAGGCATCGGCCGAGATCACCGCCACCGGCGTGCTCTATGCCAGCCACGAGTTCACGGCTCGCAAGAGCAGCGGCAATTGGCACTACATCACCGACAAGAACACCGGTGTAAGGGGCTGGGTCTGCGGCGCACAGGCCAATCACGAGGATCGCACATGCCTGCAATCGGTCCTGCACTCATGCGAGTTCGCCGGGGGCTGGCACTTTCTCGCGGTCTTCGCCTCTGACCAGCGCGGCACGCGTTCTTGTCTCGCCCACGCATTTCTAAGGAAAGGAGCCGTGTCGTGTCCGACGACGCCGACGACGTGATGGGCGTCATCACCCAGCAGATCGAGGCCCGCTTCCAGATGCCGCTGGCCGACTTGCGCCGGGCGGTGGCCGTTGCCCCGCACGCATCCAACGACGCCACCGTCGTCGTGAAGTGGTACGGCTTGCTCGCCGAGGCCCAGGAGGTACTGGAGAAGGCCGAAGACGCCCTCGTCGCGGCCCTCGACCGCGCTCCCGGTGACGTGCTGGATGACCCGGTCATGGAATTGGCCCACCAAGTCAACGCCGCCGTGGCCGTCCGCGACGGGCGGGCGATGGTCGTACGCCACTACACCGACCCGAACTCCCTGGGACGCAAGGGTCCGGGCGCCTGGCGCGGAGCCGACGCAGCCCCCCGCCGCAGGCCGGCCCTTCAGACCACACCGATACCGAGCGGCGCGCCCACGCCATCCGTGCCGGTGCGAGGAGCGACGCGGTGAGTGTCGCACTCAAGCCGACCGGCCAGGACGAGGCCCTGACTCAAGCCTTCGGTGCCTCGCTGAGCGAGCTGTACGCGCAGGCCGCGGGCCCCGAGGCGTCCGCCGCCCTGCTGCGCGCCCTGGAGCTGCGTTCCTGGCTGGCGGTGGCCGAGGAACAGGTCGCCCGGGTCCGCGACCGCATTCACGACGCCACCGCCGCCGACCACGACATGGGCCAACTGCTTGCCGATGACCTGCGGTTCGACGCGCAGTGGATGGAGGCGGCCCTGTCCGCCCGCGACGGATACGCCACGGCGCTCGGCGAGCTGCTGCGCACCATGCCGCCGCCCGGAGCCTGCCCCGAGCGGCCGGTGCAGCTCACCGGGCCCAAGCGCACCACCACGCTCCCGCCCGCCCCGGCACCTGCCCGTGCCGGGGCGGCGCGGGAGCGCCGACTGTGAAAGCCCCCGATTGCCCCACACCACGTCCGAGACCATCGCCGAACGCATCGAGAACCTGTACGGCCAGCCGATGGCCGCCCTCGAAGCCCACGCCGACAGCCAACCGGCCGGCGCCATGCTCGCCGCCCTGACGAGCAGCCACAGTGATCTGCAGTTCGCCGAGCGCAACATCACCTTCCAGCTCCAGCGTCTGCGTGAACTGGCCTCTCCGGAACGGGAGATCGGCAGGTTCGAAGCTGGTCACCTGCTCGACTGCGCCCGCCGGATTGCCGAATCCGTCGCCACCCGGGACGCGCACGCCAAGACCGTCAGCGCCGTCCTGGCCAGCCTGCACCGCACCCCCGCGCCTTCGACGGCAGTGGATCTCACCACCTCCGTGCCGCCGAGGCCGATGGAGCCCGCCGCCACCCACACCCGCTGATTCGCCCGCCCCGCCCTAGGAGTTACCCCCTTGGCCACCACCGGTCTGCCCCGCTCCACCCAGGTCGACGTGCAACGCGTCACCGAGTCGCTGGAGATGATCACCCCGCTGTGGAGTGTGTGGATCCTGATGACGCTGTCCGCGCAGCCCCTGCGCTACGCGGAGATCAAGCCGCGCCTGTCCTGGCTCAACGATGGCACGCTCCACCCCAAGCTGCGCCGCCTCGCCGACGCCGGACTGGTCGAGCGCACCGAGGTCGCCCAGGGCCATGTGACCTACGGTCTGACCGGCCGCGGCGCCGACCTCATGCCCGTCCTGACGGTGATCGCCGCCTGGGGCGAGGAGCACCTGGAAAAGCCCCTGGTGCAGAACAAGGACACCGGCCAGCTGGAGCCGCTCACCCAGGTCGCGCCCGCGCAGAACATCGAAGACACCCTCGCACTGATCGGCCCCCGTCACGCCACCGCGATCCTGTGGGTGCTCAAGGCCCGCGGCGCCACCAGCGCCAAGGCGCTCGCCGCTGCGGCGATGCCCGGCTACCGGCTCAGCAACATCTACCCCCAGGTGGACCGACTGGTCGAGGACGGCCTGGTCCGCAAGGACGGCCGCGCCTACGAACTGACCTCCAACGGGCATGCGCTCGCCCCCGTCTACCGAGCTCTCGCCGCCTGGGCCGCCGGACGCCCGCTCGCCGACACTCACCCCGTGTGGGGCCAGGCCCCGGCCGCGGCGCAGACCCAGTCCGGGCCGTGGCTGACCACCCAGCCCCGCGTACCGGCGCCAGCCACCCCCGCATCCGCCACGACCACCCCGGCCCTGACCACCCAGCCGCCGTCCACCCCGGCTCCGGCCACGCCGCACACGGCCTGGAAGCCCGGCGACCTCTTCTCGCACCAGATACCGGTGCGCCCCCTCGCCCTTCCCCAGGCAGGGGGCCAGCGCCGATGACCAGACACTCCACCGACGGCCTCGACCAGCGCCAGGCCATCCGCGGGCTGGCCCTGCCGGCCCTGATCCGCCTCGTCAGCGAAATCGCCGACAACGGCCCCATCAACCGCCGTCGCGGCAGCCTGCAGGCCGCCTTCGGCAACCTGACCGCCAACCAGCTCGGCCACGCCATCGACCGGGCCCGCGACTTCCGCCTCGTGTACGGCGACGAGCACGAACGAGTCCGCTACCGGCTCACCGACAGCGGCGAGGACCTCGCCGATGTCTACGACACGGCCGCACACTGGGCCCGCACCCACCAGTTCCCCGCTGCCACCAGCGACTTCGTCACCCGAGTCCAGCACACCCTCCCCCTGCTCGGCCAGGATCCCGCTCTGGCCCGCGATGTCGCCCGGGTCGGCACCTCCGGAGGACTGCTGCTGCCCGGCGGAGCGGTCCTCAGCCCGCAGGCCACCTCGGCCCTCGACGGCCCGCAGGCCGCCCTGACCGCCTGGCTCCAGGCCAACGTGAGCCTCCAGCACGACATGGCCCTCCACACCGCCCGCACGGCGGACGAGATGGAGACCGCTGCGTGAGATCCAGTGTCGGGCCCCGGCATGCCCGCCGACCGGTCCCCACCCTGGTGCGCGGCATCTACCTGCCCCGCAGCATGGACGCCGGCGCCTTCGCGATGACGACGTACGGCATCCCGCTGCTGGTGCTCGCCACCACCCACTCCGCAGCTCTGACCGGCGTGGCGTTCGCGCTGGAGTGGATGCCACGCCTGGGCGCGTTCGCCGTCGCCGGAGCGATGGTCGACCGCCACGGCACCACCCGCGTTCTGCGACTGGCCTCGGCACTGCGAGCCATCGTGGTCCTGGCCGCCGCCCTCGCCCTGCCGCAGCTGGACGCCGGACCGGCCACCACGGTCACGGTCATGGTGCTCGCCGCCTCGACCGGCGTGCTCACCGAGTTCTCCTACATCGCGGCGGAGACGGCAGGCGGCATCGCCAGCCGCGAGGCAGGCGAGCGTGCCCATCGCGTGCAGTCGGTGCTGCTGGGCATCGACCAGGTCGGCACCCTGGCCGGACCCGCCATCGCGGGCCTCCTGCTGGAGCGCACCGGGGCGGCCGGGATGCTGGCCACGATCGCCGTCTTCTCGCTCCTGGCGTGCGCGCTCGCCCCCCGGCAGCACGCCACCAAGACCGAGCTGCCGCAGCCCCTCCTTGCGGGGCTGCGCACTGGATGGACGACCTTGCGCTCCCTGCCCGCGCTCGGCTGGCTGGTCTGCGGACTGACCCTGTCCAACCTCGCCATCGGCCTGCTCCAGGCCGCGGCCCCCGTGATCGTGGTGCAGCAGTTCGGACACTCCAGCGCGGACGTGGGCCTGATCTGGTCGGTGGCCGCCCTCGCCTCCCTGATCACCGTCGCGGTGTGCCGCCGCGCGATCGACCGCTTCGGCCTGTGGCCCGTCGGCGCGCTCTCCGCCACCGTCGCGGCAAGCGCGTGCCTGGCCGTCTCCCTCACCCACACCTACACCGCGTACCTCGTGCTGATCGCGGTGCTCATGGCCGGAGAGGGCGGCATGACGGTGGTCCTGCGCACCCTGCGCTCCCACCTCATCCCGCAGCAGGTGTTCGGCGCCACCCTTTCGTTGACGATCCTGCTGCTCCTGCTGCCCTTCCCGCTGGCGGGCGTCCTGGTCGCCACGGTGCCGCCCGCCCTGCTCGGCCACGTGATCACCATCTGCGCCGCCGTGCAGGCCCTCGGCCTGTGCCTGGCCTTCCTGCGCCTGCGCACTCTCCCGGCACTTCACGCCCGTCTCGCCTGACCCCCTGCCCTGCCGCCCTTCGCGTCCTGGAGATCCGCCCGATGCCCGTGCCCGCTGACGCCGCCCAAGCCGACATACCGCTCGCCCGGCCCTCCTCCCGCGCGGGATCCAGACCCACCATCACCGACCAGTTCCTCGCCTTCGACGCAGCCCACCCCTACGTCTACCGGGCCCTGGAGAAGCTGGCGGACGAACGGCTCGCCGCCGGGGCCACCCGCATCGGGCTCAAGGACCTGTTCGAGGACTTGCGCTGGCGACTGCCGCAGGGGCTGCGCGGGATCAACAACAACTACAGCGCGCTGTATGCGCGGAAGTTGATCGCGGACCACCCCGAGTGGGCCTCCGTCTTCGAACTGCGTCGCCGACGTGCCCCCTGAACCTTGACCGCCGCGCCTGAACCGCCCCCCGTCTGCTTGCCTTTGGAGAGTCCTTGCCCGCCATCCTTGTCATATCGACCGCCGATCCGGAGGCCGAGGCGTACCGCGGCTACTGCCTGGAAGCCGTCGCCGCCCGGTACAACGTCGTCCTGATCACCCCCGCCGCACCCACCTGGGAGCGGGAGTTCATCACCGACTTCGAGATCGCCGATCCCGACGACGCCCAGGCACTGGCCGCCGCCGGCCAGGCCCTCGCCGAGCGGCACGAGCTGACCGGCGTGGCGACGTGGACCGAGTGGTATCTCGTTCCAACCGCACGCCTGGCGCGGCGCCTGGGACTGCCGACGAACAGCCCAGAGGTCATGGAAGCCGCCCGCAACAAAGCGAGTGCCCGCACCCTGTACGCCCACCACGGCGTGCCCTCGGCCGCGTCAATGACCGCCCACTCCCTGCTGGAGGCGGCGCTCGCCGCCGAGACGATCGGCTACCCCGTCGTGCTCAAGCCGGCTGCCCGCGCGGGCAGCATCGGCGTCATCCGCGTCAACAGCGCCGAAGAACTGCCCGGCGGCTTCCAGTTCGCCACCGCCGGGGCCCGCGACGGTATCGAGAGCACCAAGGTGCTGGTGGAGGAGTACCTCGACGGTCCCGAGGTCTCCGTCGAGTGCGTCACCCACCGAGGTCACACCACCGCGGTAGCCGTCACCCGCAAGACCCTCGGCGCCCCGCCGTTCTTCGAGGAGATCGCCCACAGCGTCGATGCCGGCGATCCGCTGCTCGACCAGGTCGCGCCCGTCGCCGCCGCGGCCATCAAGGCACTCGGCATCACCGACGGCGTGAGCCACGTCGAGATGCGCCTCGTCGACGGCCACCCCCGGCTGATCGAGGTCAACGCCCGTATCGGCGGCGACATGATCGGCCACCTCGTCCAGCTCACCACCGGCGTAGACCTGGCCCGCGCCGCCGCCGACACCGCCTGCGGCCAGGCCCCCGACCTCACCCGCACCACCCACAGCGCCGCCGCGATCCGGCTGCTGTACCCGAAAACCTCCGGCACCCTGACCCACTGCCACCTTGACGCCGACTTCGCCGCCCGCACACCGTGGCTGGACCGCGTCACCTTCCAACGCGCGGCTGGCGACGCGGTCACCCTGCCGCCCGCCGGCGACATGTTCAGCGCCCGCGCCGGATTTCTGATCACCACCGGCCCCACGGCCGAAACCGCCCAGGCCCGCGCCGAAGAGGCCCTTGGCCACCTGACCCTCGCCGTCGAACCCCAGCCCTCCGCGTCCCCGGCATAACCCGCGCGCCGCCGAGCCCGGCTCGCTGAACAGGAACCCGCGCTCGCGGTGGCCTGCACCGGTGCGATCGATCGGCCGGGCACGCGCCCGCTGGTCTCAGCCGGCCTGGGGTGACCCGACGCCCCAGGCCGTCGTGGCCCTCCTCGTCGGCCCCTGCCTAGTGAGAGCCCTCTTCTAGGCACAACTCCGCCTGACCCGAGCCCTGGTCGGCGCCGATTGAGGCCCCGCGTCGGCCCTGTGACCGACGGCCACCTGCTGACTTCCCTCCTGACCCCGACGGATACGCCTATGACCGACCCCACACCGATCGAGGGAGATGTTTACGTCTCCCCGCGCTACCTCGCCGGCCTGCCCGGCCACGCCGATCCGAGCTTCGACCCCGTCAAACACTGGCCGCACCACCACCTCGACGACAGCCCGTTCCAGACGGTCGTCACCTCACCCGACCACCGCATCAAGATCGGCTGGGCAGGCGACGACTACGACGTGTGGCGTATCAGCGCAGCCGAGGACGCCGTGTCCCGTGCCACCTGGACTGCCACCTTCAACCAGAACACCCCGCCCGAGATCGTCCACGGCCTCACCAGCGCCCTCGCCCGTGAATGGAGCACGGACACCGACAGCTTCCTGGCTGATTCCTCGTACCGCTGGACCGACGCGATACAGCCCCTACTCGACGCCGGATGGGAACGCCGCCCGCTCACCCGCGGCACGGTCGAGATCATCGCCCCCGACGGGCTGGCCGGAGCAAGCATCGACGTCGTCGGTACCGATCCTGACCGCGAAACCGTGGAGCTGTGGGCCGGACCCGAAGGCTGGGGGACCCGCGCCGAGGCGATCTTCACGGCGCGCACCCCCAAGCACCTCATCGCCGCCACCGCCGCCGCCTTCATCGACCCCACCCCCGTCGCCCGCTATAGGAACAACCTCGCTCCCCGGCTCACCCAACTCGCCCAGCTCACCCCCGTGGTGCCACCGAAGCCTCCCGCGCCGACTCCGCTCGACGTCCAGCAGGCCGCCGCCCGCCCGCCGTCGCCCGCCCGCGCTCGGCACGCGCAGCATCCCCCGCTGGAGCACCACCACGCTCCCCCCGGCCGTCGCCGGTGCCGCCCTGCCCGCCCGCCGCCGCTGAGGACCCGCCCTATGTCAACCGACCCCTTCAGCAGCCTCAGTCCCGACCAGCATGTGAAGGTCTTGCCCCGGCACCTGGCCGGCACTGGGCCCATCGACCTCGGTATGGCCTGGCCCTTCCCCGAGGACTGGCCCGTGCACCAAGTTGACGACGGAGCAGCCCTTGCCACCAGCCCCTGCCTGCGACTGGTCGCCAGCCTGGCCCCCGACGCCGACAGCCCGCATTTGGGGAAATGGACGGTCACCGCCAACCGCGCCCCGTTCGGCCCCGCGGCCTGGCAGGTCACCTTCGACGCCACCACCCCCGTCGAGCTGCTGCACGACTTCCACCACGAACTGGTCGACCTCTACCTCGAAGACCGCCACAGCGACCAGGACCGGCTGTTAGAAGACGACACCCCGCCGCAGGAGGCATACACGCAGCTCCTCACCCGCGGCTGGAGCCACGAGATCAAGACCGACGGCACCCAGTTCTTCCGCGCTCCGGACTCCCTCAGCGTCGTACGGCATCGCTACGCCATCGTCGATGTCGATTCGCCCACCTGGTCGGCCTCGGGCGGATACCCGAGCGAGCCCGATTGGCGCGCCCGTTTCTCCTACGGCACGCCCACCACTCTGGCCGCCGCCTTTACCGCGTCGCTGGTCTCCACGGAGCCGGTGAGCCGCGCGGTGAGAGACGTCCCGTTCCACACCCGTCGCCTCCTGTACGTCGCGGCAACGACCCCGTCGCAGCAGATGTCCGTCTCCACGCCAGTCCCTGCGCCCCCTGGGCTCCTCGGCCCGAGCCGGACCCGCTGACCAACCCCTTCGCCTCATCAATTTCGCCCTCTACCGGGAGAGTTCCTACTTGCACCCCCGATCCGCCCGTCTTCTGCCGACTGCGGTCTTCACCGTCGCCGCCACCGTGACTGGATCCCTGGCCTGGGCCCCTAGCGCCTCTGCCCAGACCCCGGATCCGACCCCGCCCGCCTCCACCACACCCGCCCCACGCAACGCCGCAGAGGGCGGAGGCGTCGCGATCCTCAAGAAGGACGCGGGCGGCGACGTCCTGGCCGGCGCGTCCTTCGCCCTCTACGACTCCATGGGCAAGGAAGTCGGGAGCGGCAAGACCGACGCCGAGGGCCATCTGGCCTTCAAGGGCCTGGCACCGGGCGTCTACCGGCTCAAGGAGACCTCCAGCGGCAGCCCGCTGCACGACGTCGTCGAGGACCAGGACGTCATCGTCACTCCCGGCACCGACGCCCCGCTCACCATCATCGATCCGTTCAAGCCCGCCTCCGTCCTGCTCAAGGCCAAGGACGACAAGAGCGGCAAGCTCCTGCCCGGCGCCACCGTCAACATCGGCACCGGCAACAAGACCCTCCTCACCCTCACCACCGGCGACAAGGGCACCGCCACCGCCAAGCTCCCGGTCGACAACCGCACCGGCACCAACTTCTGGGTCAGGGAGACGAAGGCACCCGCGGGATACGACCTCTACAAGGAGCAGCGCGACTTCAAGGCCAAGCCCGGCGCCCCGGTCACCGTGACCGTCACCAATGCCAAGACCCAAACCACCCCGCCGAGCCCCGACCCCTCGGAGAAGCCCACCGAGAAGCCGACCGAGAAGCCGACGGAGAAGCCCTCGGACAAGCCGACGTCCGGAAGCTCCGGTGACCACGGCACGCCGGAGACGAAGGAGAAGCCGACTGGCTCCCCGGCCCCCGACGAGACCGCATCGAGCACGACGACCCCCGAGCCCGACGGTTCCCTCGCCCACACCGGCGCCGATGCCACCCCGTGGCTGATAGGCGGCGCCGCTCTCCTCCTTGCCGCCGGCGGCGGCGCACTCATAGTTTCCCGCCGACGCCGTACGGACGACTCAGACAGCGACGGCTCCACCGAGAGCTAGCAGACACACGCCGCTGATACGGCCCCCGGAATCCGCCTCGCGATTCCGGGGGCTTCGTCATGTCCCAGCTCAGACGTCGAGAGGACCTGGTGCCCATGGCTGAGGAGCTGCTCCGCGGCGCTCAGAGCGGCGGCTAACCGTACCCCTGCCCCAATTCCATTGCAGGGAACAGGATTTCGGCGGCAGCGCAGTCGTGGCACGCACTCGTTCCGGGGCGCATCAGTGCATCCAGGGCGCCAAGGGAGCCCAACTCCCGTCCTCCGCCTGTGGCGTGGCGACACGCGGCATCATGCACGAGCATGCCGCCACGGCGTTGGGGATCGGGGCGCACGACCCAGCCGGAAGGCTTCGTCGGCGGCGGTCCTTCCAGGCGCCGATGCGTCGGGACGACCGACAGATCAACCCCTTCGATCGGCCGCAGCTGCTGGTCCGTGACCCAGACCGAATACTCCGCGGGCTCCACCCCCGCCCACTGGTGAAGAGGCAGTGTTCCGACCCTGCGCTATTTGTCGGACGGCAGAGCCAAGCGGCTGCGGCCATGAGGCGAGGTCGGCAACCGGTGGTCGCCCTCAATCGTCCTTCGGGTATGTCCCAGCCAAGCCTCGAACCAGCCCCTGCGCCTCCATGGCAGCACTGCCAGCACGGCGCGGACCCCGCCAGCGATCCCGTCGGTTGCCCCGGCATCCTCGTCTCTGGCCACACCGCGTGCCTCGCCCACCTGGCCAATTCTGACCGCGATGCCTACCTGGCGGGTTTGTCCCCCGGTGCCGACATCGACCACCGCGGCACCCCCTTCACCCGGCCCCTCCTCGCTGCCCTCCTCAATGCCCTCCGTGACCCCGCAACCGGATACCCACGCCTCGGCTACGCCGTGTTCGCGTCGGCCGCCTTCAAGGACTACGCCGACTTCGCGTCGGCCGCCTTCGAGGACTACGCCGGATTCGGATCGGCGACCTTCACGTACGACGCCACGTTCGAGTCGGCCACCTTCAAGGGCGACTCCGGGTTCGCGTCGGCCACCTTCGAGAACTACGCCGAGTTCAGGTTGGCGACCTTCAAGGGCGAAGCCAGGTTCACGCGGGCGACCTTCAAGAGCGGAGCCGGGTTCGGATCGGCGACCTTCGAGGACTACGCCGACTTCGGATCAGCGACTTTCAAGAACAACGCCGGGTTCGGGTCGGTGACCTTCGAGCGCAACGTCGGGTTTGAGTCGGTGACCTTCGAGCGCAGCGTCGGGTTTGAGTCGGTGACCTTCGAAAGGGCGTCACGTCTCGGGCCGTTGGTATGCGCCGGGCAGGTCAGCTTATTCGGGGCGGTGTTCGGCGGGCCTGTGAGCCTCTGGGTTGCCGCGCGCCGCCTGGAGTGCCGACGGACCCGCTGGTCGTCGACGGCCGAGGTACGTCTGCGCCACGCCACGGTGGACTTCACCCACGCGGTCTTCGAATATCCGCTCACCATCGGGGCGGAACCCGACCCGTTTGTACTCCCCAACGGCCACCAGGTGCCAGAAGAGCCCCTTACCAGCACGTCCGACGCCGCGGTGCGCATCGCCTCGCTACGCGGGGTGGACGCGGCCCACCTGGTCCTCGCCGACGTAGACCTGTCGGAGTGCCTGTTCACCGGGACCGTGCACCTGGACCAACTGCGTCTGGAGGGCGCCTGCCTCTTCAACACGGTCCCGCGCTCCGTGCACTGGCGGCGCTGCTGGCACCCCGCACGGTTCACCCGGCGGCGCACCCTCGTCGAAGAACACCACTGGCGGGCGCGGCAGCCAGCCGCAGCCCCCGGCTGGCAAGCAGCCCCATCCGGCGCCGCCCACGTCGGGCCGCTGCAACTGGCACCGGTATACCGGGCACTGCGCAAAGCATTCGAGGACGCCAAGCACGAACCCGGGGCCGCCGACTTCTACTACGGGGAAATGGAGATGCGCCGCCACGCCGACGACATCCCCCGAAACGAACGAACCCTTCTCACCGCCTACTGGGCCCTGTCCGGCTATGGCCTGCGCGCCTACCGGGCGTTGAGCTGGCTCGCCGCGGCCATGCTCCTCACCATCCTGCTCCTGATGGGCTTCGGACTCCCCAACAACGATCCGAAGCAGGTAGCCACCGGCACCGTGCCGTCCGGCGGCGGGAAAGTGACCTTCGAGATCAGCAAGGACGATCCGCACCATCCCACCGGACAACGGTTCACCGGCGAGCGCTTCGAGAAGGCCCTGAACGTCACCCTCAACTCGGTCGTCTTCCGCTCCGCCGATCAGGACCTGACCACCACCGGCACCTACATCGAAATGACCTCCCGGCTCACCGAACCCGTCCTTCTGGGCCTGGCCGTCTTCGCCGTCCGCAACCGCGTCAAACGCTGACTCCCGCCACCCGACACTGAAACGACCGGTGCACTCGAACCAACGCAGGCCAGCGCGCGGGAGATTGCGGTGCCCAGTTCAAAGGCCCGCTCGCTGAAATCTTCGCTGCTGCCCGACGCCCACTCACGGCTCGATCACCTCTCGCACGTCGTGACGCTCCGTCCCTTCGCGTGGTGCCCTGTCGCAACGAAGATTGAGCGTTCTCACCGAACATTGAGTGCCAGCCGGTCCTGGGCGAGCTGTTCAACGAGACCACGCCGGAAGTACCGACCCGGCCGGGCAGCACGCCGATGACCTGCCGGCCCAGTCCTCATTAAAGGCCCCGACGTGTGGCGGCGTGGTCGGCCAAACACAGGGGTAAGACACACGCGTCGGCCACCGCTGAGGTGGTGATGGGGGCGAGGGGAGAGCACATGGACTGGTCGCCAGAGCTGTGGATCAGCCTGGCGAGCCTTTTGCTCGCCGGTGTCGGCGTCTACTACGGACGAGGCGCGCTTACTCCCGAAAGAGGCGGGGAGTCACAGCGGTCCTTCGTCGACGGGCGGAAGGACATGGGGGCCCGCTTCGGGGAACTCTCCGAGGCGGCCGCCGACATCCACGTGCGTGCACGCCCCGCACTCGAGCGGATTGGGACCTCCACACTGCTGTGGGAACCGGCGATGCGTCCGCCGCGACCAGTCCCGCTGCGGCAGGTGACACTCACCTGGCAGGAGAATCCGCCGCCGCCCGACCCGGCCCTGCTCCGAGCGACACGGCGGTACTTGCCGCAGGAGACTAGGACCCGGAGGTACCAGCGATATTCCTCGGCCATGGGCGACCTGGCTCGGCCCGCACTCTTCGAAGACCGCCCCTCCTTCCGGCTGCTCCGGGCCGACTGGTCGCATGCGGACGGGCCTAGCCTGGATTTCGGGCCCGGCCAGTACTTCGACCTCATCGACCAGAACGAGGCCCTCGCCCATGAACTCGCCGAGGCCACACGGCGGAAGCCGGGACGCCTGCCGTTCTGGGGTCTGCCCATCCGCCGGCTCCTCACTGACGACCCCCTGCTTCTGGGGCGGCGCAAGGTACTACCGTCCGTCGGCACCCTGACTCTACGGCGCACCCCCGACGGCCAGGCGTCCTTCCTCCTGCTCTTGAGAGGCAAGGGCAAGGTCGCCACGGGGGAGGAGATATTCGGGCCGCTCCCCGGCGGTATGATCCAGCCCGCCTCTCTATCACCCCACGCACACCGGCGGGACCTCTCGCTGTGGCGCGTCATCATGCGCGAGTACAACGAGGAATTGCTCGGTGCTCCGGAGGCGACCGGAGACGGCGGCACCGAGGTCGACTACGGCCAACCTCCTTACAGCCTGCTCGACGCAGCACTGGACGATGGCTCTTTGCGGGTTTGGTGCTTCGGCATGGGTTTGGAACCGCTGCACCTCGCCGTGTGCGTGCTAACCGTGGCGGTGTTCGAAGCCCACACCTTCGACACCGTCTTCGCTGAGGCGGTGAAGGAGAACGATGAAGGCCATGTGATCAGTCAGAGGCCCGATGGCGCCGTGAGGGGGCTGCCGTTCACTGAGGCCGGCATCGCAGACCTCCAGGCGAAACGCCATCTCCTGTCGTCCCCTTTGGCGGGACTCCTTCAGCTGGCCCAGCAGCACCAGGAGATGCTTCTCGCGCCACCCGGCTGTGCGCCGACGTGAGCACTGTGTCCCGCAGCGCACCGGTCATGGACCTTCAGCCGTGACCCACCGCCCCTCGGATGTGAGGACCCGGCCGATGATCGCCAGTCCTTGTAGGTGACGTGGACGGAGTCGTAGTGCCCAGCAGGTGATGGTGTGTGGTTATTGAGTCCGAAAGCGTAGGGCCACCTCATTTCCCGGGTTCTACTTCGCCACCGCGGTCGCCTCGCTGGCCTTGGCCGTCTCCTCCTGATAGCGGCACCACTCAATATTCGATGAGAACACTCAGCCTTCGCTGCGACAGGACACGTGGTGTCCCGTCCCAGTGAACCTTGACCGTTTGCCATCGGATCTTGGTGAATGCGAGTTAGCGTCAGCGATGGTTGAGTACTGCAGGTCAAGGAGGCGAAATGTCCGAGCCCGTCCCCGATGATCTGCGCTGCCGTCGTTGCGGTGACCTGCCGGAGCCGCTCCTCTGTCTCGGCCACAAACCTGACGGAACGCCCTCCGCCGACGCGCCTCCAGCGGTGCTCGCGCTGGAGGCCGAGCTCGGCCTTGCCGAGGACGCGCGCCGCCGGGCCGCCGGCACCGTGCTCACCGACACCCAGGCCGCCGCGATGCTGCGTGCCATGGCCGGCGAGCCCGAACTGGACACCGGCAACGGCGAGCACGAGCGCTAACCAATCGCGCCGAATGCGGGGCATCGCCCGAAGCAATCGAGCAGACCCAGGCCGTCCTCGCTCTCGCCCGACGCCGCGTGAACGTCCTCTGGGCCCTGCTGCGCGACGGACGGTGCTACGAACTCACGCCGCCGGCCGTCCTCGCGGCTTGACAGACCGCATTGGGAATCGGCGGCACAGGACACGTGGCTAGGCTGCTGCAGTGATCGAGCCCTTGCCGCTCCCCGGCGACCCGACCGAGCTTCGCCTGCGCATCCACTACACCGACACTCTGAGTGACACCCTCGACGCGGACACCCTGGAGGAGTGGAGCGTGGAGATCCTCCACCGCAGCCGGGAGCATGCCAGCAGTCGTTGTCCGACGGCGCCCGGCGCGTGTGACGCAGCGGACTGCCCCGCGTACACCGTGAGCGACAGCGCGGCCGGTTCGATGACCTTCTTTCGTGTGCATCTCGACCGCGGGCGCAACGCGTACGCAGCCATGGAGGAGGCGTCGGAGGACCTCTGTGAGATCGCGCAGGCCCTCCTCGACCCCGCCACGGGGTACTACACGGACGAGGTCGGAGAGCTGCTGGAGTACAGCGGTTCCGCCCTGCTCGTCATGGACCGCGTCACCCTGCACGAGGAATGGAGAGGGCGCGGCTTGGGCGTGATCCTCGCTTCCGAAGCCATCTACCGGCTGATGCCCGGATGCCGGGCCGTGGCCTGCGCTCCCGGAATCTCCGACATGAGCGCGAACCGACTACGGAGCGAAGTCGAGTGGGGCCGCGTCACGGCCAAGATCGCCAGAGGGTGGGAGCAGCTCGGGTTCCTTCCCTGCCGGGGCAACGTCTTCGTCCTGTCGCCCACCTCGCTGGTCCTGGAGGAGCAGCGAGGTCAGCTCCGCCGGAGGCTCGTGGAACTCGGGGCCGCCTGGGCGGCGGCCCGCGCATAGGGTGGCCCGCCCGTCTGCCCATGCCGCCCGCCACTCACTCCCGGTTCTCTACCTCCCGCCGCTCGCGACGCTCACGACGCTTGCGCTCTTGCTCTCGTGCGCGCTGCCGCTGCATCAGCAGTTCCTTGCGGTCACTCGACCGCTGTGGCCAGACCGCGCGCAGGACGACCCCCACACCGGTCACGGCGATGAACAAGAATGCGATGCCCAAGACAGCCCACCACGGGGCAGAGTCCGGTAGAAAGAACACGACTTGCACCTTCCGACCTACAAGGGTCGGCGGGTCGCTTAAGCAGCTAGTACGGCGCTCCCCAGCGCGCTGCGCCCGCCCCGAAGACTGATCACGGGGAGGGCGGGGTTCGGGCCGCGAGGGGCGACCTGAGGTGATGTATCAAGAGGTCGCGGTGCCCAGTTCACACAGTCGGCCGGCCTCGGCGTCAACGATGCGAGTAGGGCCATCAAGCTGCGGCGCTGAAAGCTCACGTAATAGGCGAGCAGATCTGCTAGGGCAGCAAGATATTCAGTTATGAGACTTGGGTCATGAACGCCTTGCGCGGCGCGAAGGGCGTCCGCTGCCTTGGCGAGCCGGGTCTTCGCGCTTTCGACGTGTGTGTACGTGAGTCCGGGGCCAGCGTGAGTCTTGCTGCCCAGTAGCTGCTCTTCAAAGATCTTCCGGAAGTCGTCAGACTGCCAGCCCAGGGCCGCCGCCTCACGAACTCGCGGGTCACGGACTGCTAGCCGAAGCTCATCTTCGAGGATCAACAATTCAACGCCGGTGATGTCGAACCCGACATCCAGCCGGTTGGTGGCGATCACCATCTCAAGGTCAGACGCTCCTGGCGTTGGCCGCTCGGACTCGCTCATCTCAGTCAACTTCCTCCTCTCAGTGTCTCGTTCGTCAAGATCGGCAGAAGTCTATCTGGCGGGTCCGACATCACTGTGAGGAAGGCCGAAGCGACAGGGGTCGCTGCCAAACGCCTCGGTTGGATCTCAAAGGGCAGCAGTTCTGTCCTTCGTCATCGAATCCAGTCGTTTCGGCTTGCTTGACATTGGACCTAGAGCGTGTCTCTTTGATCGATTGGTCAGTTGATCGGATGTGTCCGTTCGGTTAGTGATCACTGATGCGATGTGGGACCGGATCGAGCCGTTGATGCCGGCCGATCCGGTCCGCGGTCGGCGGTGGGCCGATCATCGACGAACCGTGGAGGCCATCGCGTGGAAGTACCGCACCTGCTCGCCCTGGCGGGACCTGCCCGACGAGCTCGGCTCGTTCCAGACCGCCCACAAACGACTGCTCAGGTGGGCCGTGGACGGCACCTGGGAACGCATCCTTGCCGCGGGTCCTGGCAGCGGCCGACGACGTTGACGACATCGGCTGGACCGTGTCGGTGGACTCCACCGTCTGCCGGGCTCACCAGCATTCCGCCGGCGCCAGGAAAAAGGGGCTCCAGGTCGGGCCGAACCCGACGACCACGCGCTCGGACGCTCGCGCGGCGGCCTGAGCACGAAGGTCCATCTCGCCAGTGACCCCCGTGCACGGCCCCTGGCGCTCCGCGTCACCGCAGGCCAGGCGGGCGACGCCCCGGCCTTCGAGACCGTCATGGCCGCCATCTGCGTTCCGCGAAGCGGGCCCGGACGACCGAGGACCCGCCCAGATGCCGTCCTCGCGGACCGCGCGTACTCGTCCCGCGCGATCCGAAGTCACCTCCGCCAACGCGGAATCCGCGCTGTAATCCCCCAGCCCTTGGACCAGATCGGCCACCGGCTGCGGCGAGGCAGTGCCGGAGGTCGACCGCCCGCCTTCGACGCCGAGGCATACAAGCAGCGCAACTCAGTCGAACGCTGTATCAACCGGCTCAAGCAGTGGCGCGGCCTGGCCATGCGGACCGACAAGCTCGCCATCGCCTACCAGGCCGCGCTCCACCTCGCCGCGATCCTCATCTGGGCACGGCGATAGCCCGCTCAGCGATCGACCACCCAGCGTGCGTCCGCAGGCCAAGAGCCCGTGCCAACGATGTGCTCCACGAGCCTGAATGCCTCCCGGATGGGGACGGTGTCCTCATCCGGATACTCGTCGCCCTGCCCGTTGGAGAGGATGAACCCGTCGCTCGACCCCGCAGTTCCGGGGTCCACGGCATGCTCGCCGGGACCACCCTCGCCTTCGAGCAGCACCACCATCGCTCGCTCGGCATTCGTCACGAAGGCAAGCAACCGTCCAGACGAACTGGCCAGCCACGTCTCAAGCTGTCCGCTGTCGATCCTCGACCGAAGAGCCTCCACGACCCCCGCTGACAACACAGGGACAGGGCTGTCTTCGTTGATCACCCAAGACTCGATCACGAGCACGACGATCTCACGGGCGGATTCAAGAGACAGGCCCTAGTCGTAGGTGGCGGGCGTGCTGGGTAGCCGACCAACTGGCCCGGAAGTCAGGGGGCGGGGGGCAGCGTGTCGGGCAGGGATCCTCCGGATTTCCGGGACAGCTCGTCTACCAGCGGCAGGAGTTCCAGGAGGCGGCTGGTCGGACGCTCGACCCATCCGTTGAGGACGTTGTCGATCCGGGCCAGCAACTCGGGAGCATCCCGCTTCAGCGCTCGGCGGTGCACATCCACGTGAGCGCGAGCGTGGGTGAGGTCGTCCTGCGCGCCTGGTACGCCGGGCACCGCTTCCAGGGCATGCGAGGCGGCCAGCAGATTCAGTGCCACATATAGGTCCCAGGCCACAGCGCTGTCCAGCGGATCTTTTCCCATTTTTTGATTCTCCCCGCCGCCCCCGCCTTTAGGGGTGACGGGGATTGATGGCCTGTAGCCGCGCGGAGAAGTCTAGGTCGGGGGCTGCGGCGCGGTGCTGGCCGGTGGCCAGGTCGAGGTATCCCCAGCGTCCATGTTCCCGGGGGCCACAGACCATCAGGGTCAGGGTACGGCCGGGTTCGTGGATCTCGGTGACCTCGTGGTAGACGTCGCGCGGCACCGTGTTGATGCCGCCGGAGCTGTGCCCGACGCCGTGTTCGGCGCGTACTGCTCCGTCGCCGTCGGGGATGTATCGGTCTTCGCTGTACCCGCCGAGCAGTACGTGTGCGTCGAAATCCCAGGGGTGCGAGTGCGGCGCTGGCTGCTGATCTCCACGCAGGTCCGGAGCGATCCAGAGATTAATCTTCACGGTGGCCTTGCGGGTGCCGAGCAGCGTCAACTCCGCCTTGTACCCGTTGCCGCAGCCGTCTGGCACCAGAGTCCAGCTGGGCGGCGCTGTGAACGTCTCCCAAGTCAGGGGCGCCAGGTGAGGGACGTGGGTGGCGGTGCCAGCTTCCGCCACACCGTACAGAACGTCGTCGAGCGCCAGGCCCGGGCGAATCTGAATGGTCGCCATGTCACCAGGCTCTCCGACGCCCGCAACAAGACACAACGTCTTGGCGGCAGACCCACGGGGCCGGGGCCCCGTCGGGCACTCGACTGACCAGCCGGGCCAGCGGACGGCTGGGTTCGTTTGTAGGGTCTCGCCGCTCGTGTCAGATGGCGTTCCCGTGACCTGCAGATTCGCAGGTTGTCTCACGCGATGTCGGACGCAGGAATCTCAACTTCGTGTCGTCCCTCGCCATTCGCTCGCAAGTGCGCGAGTCGCGCAGAGTCATGGCTTGCCCTGCCATACGCAATGCGACAGGACACTTCTGCTCGATGTCGGCCACACCTTGAGTCGCGAATGACGCCAGCGGCCGTTTCCCTGGACCAGACCGTGGTCAGCGAACCGCGGCTGGCTGGGGCCGCCTTTGCGGAGGATTAACTCCCCAGTTCCCTCAGCCGCTGGTGGAAGGGGGCAATTTTGCCCGTCGCCAGCTCGCGGCTGAGCTGAGAGAAGAAGGTGAGGTGGGGAAGCCTGCGGCGCAGGAGCCTGCGCAGCCATGCGGGAGACCGCACGTGCACCTCGGTCTCACCCTCGATAACAGGGAACCCGGGGATTACAGGCACGCCGGCGGTGGTAACTCGGAGCGTGACCGGATGACCGCCTGCCACGTTGGCCCCAAGCAGTTCGGTACGCAGATCCGCAACGATTCCCTCGAGCTCGCCCATAGCTTTGCGCAGCCGCAGAAGGTCGCTCTGGTGCTGCAGGGCGAGCTCCTGCTCCCTGACCCACCTGCGGAAGGCGGCCACGGACTCGCGCCCTCGCAGCTCTGTTGCGGCGGCGAGCAGTTCGCTCCGGGATCCGACGGAATGCGCCAGCATGGACGCGATGGCAGGCATGTCGATCGTCACGCTCAAACGCACGGCAGAGGCGAGCTCGGCTCGGACCCTGCCCGTCTGCTTCACCACCTCACCGGCGAACTCCCTCGTGGATGGCCCGCCGCCAGGGCGCGGCAGCTTCAGCATGGCCTCGGCTCGGTAAGTGTGCGGCATGTAGGAGAGCGACAGCTTGTCGGCCAACTCTTCGTAATAGAAGGCCCTCAGCAGGAACATGCAGTAGCGGCGGAAGGCGTCCGAGGCGCCTTGCAGCGCCCGGTCGATGGCGTCCTCGAGGGCGTGGACGCGGCTGAAGGCCGCCTCTCCGGCGAGGGCCTGGCGCAGGATGGTGGCGTCGCTTCGGTACAGATGCTCAACTTCGGGCCGGATGTCGGTCAGCCCGTAGTAGCGGTTGAAGTGAGCCGAAAACAACTCACCACCTCCCAGCCTGCTCAGGAGGAGTCGGTGCTGCTCGGCAAGTTCGCCCGAGCTCAACGCCCGCTCCAGCCGGTCGAGCGTCGCTTTCACCAGCAGTGTGGTGAACGGCAGCAAATCCCCTTCAGGAGGAGAAGTGCTGCGTGCTGCGGTCAGCGAGGGGAAGGTCGAGAAGTACGGGGCGTGCAGCAGGCTTATGGGATAACTCTCCGAGTCGCCCCAGCTGTCGATGACCAGCGCCTCGTGCAGGACGATCGCCTCCAGAAGGTCAGCGAGGGACTGTTCGTCCGCCAGGGTGGCGCTGCCCGGGGACTCAAGCATGGTGGTGGCGCCCGCCACCGTGGCGTTGTCCAGGAGCGCGGCGCCCCTGTCCTGTGCGATCCGCAGTGGCTGTCCCTCGTCCCACATGTGGCGTACCCCCCCCGATCGACATGGGCGCCCCGTGGCCCCCTCGGCCGAGGGGGCCACGGGGCGCTCCTCCACCGTCCAGCTGACCGGGAATTTGAGCAAGGTACCCGGGGGCCACCGCCTGATTGGACTGCATTCCTACGCCGCCTGGGATGCGTCAGGACACCTGTGGTGTCTCACCGGGATGTCGGATCCGACATCCATCCGACCGCGACCGTGAGATTCCGACACGGAACTTGAGTTCCTACATCGTTGTCCAAGGACAAGTTCTGTCCTGCCTCAGCGAAGCCAGTCGTCGTCTCACTCAACTCACTCGAAGGCGGCGGGCCATAATCGCGCTTCCCGCGGACCTCGGCTGTGTGCCCTACAGATCGTGTAGGTCGCCGTGACCGTGCTGCTGGCAATAACAGGATGCGTCGTCGGCAGCGAACTGACACCTGCCCAGCCATGTCCCAGCGCGCGGGTGCCTGTACGGGCGGGGTAGGGGAAAACGGTGTGCGATGGCGTCACGGGAATATGGGTGCCGTAGAACGGCGAGGGATCGTTCATCTCCACCGAGGACTCCTTCAATGGTCCAGTGCGACCAGGGCTGTTGTGATGGCGGCGGCGAGGGTGAGGGTAGCGGCGAAGGCTACGGCGGCGCGGGCCAGCGCGGTGGGGTAGGTGGCATGGTCGCGGCGGGCGAGGTAGCCCGCGCCAGTCCCGGCGAGGGCGGCGATCACGACGGTCAGGGCGCAGGCGAGCAGGATCAGGGCGGTGCGGTCGGACACGGTGTCAGTCCCTCTCGGCACGGCGGGTGTTGTCGTGGTGCCGAATTTTGCGGATCCGGTGTTCGGCGTGGTTCGCGCGGTCGAAGATGAACGACGGCGAACAGCGGCACAGCACAGGGGGCAGCGTGGGGACGGACCATTTGCAGGTTCCGGCGGCTGCACGGGCGGAGCTGCGCGCCCAGCTGGAGGCCGGTCGGGTCGCGCGGGGGTTGAACCAGACTGAACTCGCCCGCCGTGCCGGCCTGGGCCGTACCTCGGTCAGCCAGGCGCTCAGCAGTACCGCGCCTGCGCCTACTGCGCAGACGGTGGGCGCGTTGGCGCGTGCCCTCCGCCTCGACGTCCGCCCCTTACTGGACTTGCTGGCCACTGTAAGTGGGTCTCCTCACGGCCCGGGCGGCGCGCTGGGGAAGCCGATTGCGGACTGGGATCCGTACGATCTGGAAGTTCATCCCGCGGCCGAAGCCCCTACGCGTTCGGGATACGGCAGCGGGCCGAGCGGTGCGGTCGGGCAAGGGCGGCGGGCCCTGCTGCCGTCGTATGTGGGCCGTGGGCACGATGAGGAGCTGTCTGCCCTCGTGGACGCCGCGGCGCAGGAGCGCAGTCGGATGGCCGTGCTGGTTGGTTCCTCCTCGACGGGCAAGACCCGGGCCTGCTGGGAGGCCGTGCAGCAGCTGGACGAGTACGGCTGGAGGTTGTGGCATCCCTTCGATCCCACCCGGGCCGAAGCCGCCCTGGCCGACATCGAGCGCGTCGGGCCGCGCACGGTGGTGTGGCTGAACGAGGCCCAGCACTACCTCGGCGCCGGTGGCGGACTGGGCGAACGCATCGCCGCTGCCCTGCACGCCCTTCTCACTGACCCGGCACGCGGACCAGTGCTAGTTCTGGGTACCTTGTGGCCCGAGTACGCCACCGCCTACACCGCACTGCCCCGACCGGGCGTGGAAGACCGGCACCCGCGGGTGCGGGAGCTGCTGGCCGGTCGGCAGATCGCGCTGCCTGACAGCTTCGACACGGCCGCAATCGCTGACGCGAAGGCCCTCGCCGCGGCGGGCGACCGGCAGCTCGCACACGCGCTGAACCACATGGGGGACAGGCGGTTGGCGCAGTTCCTGGCCGGGGCGCCAGAACTGCTGCGCCGATACGAAACCGCGTCCCCGCCAGCCCGGGCCCTCCTTAACGCGGCGATGGACGCACGCCGTCTGGGCGTCGGCCTCCACCTATCACTGTCCTTCCTCGAACACGCGGCCACCGACTACCTGACCAGCGACGAATACGACACCCTCGACGACAACTGGCTCGAAGAAGCCCTCGCCGAGGTCACGCAGGCCGTCCACGGCCATCTCGCCCCCCTGCGCCGCATCCGCCCACGCCCAACCCAGCCCCTCACTCAGCAGGGCAGCACGGCGCAGGGGCCCGGCTACCGGCTGGCGGACTACCTCGAACAACACGGCCGCGACATCGGGAAACCTATGTGCCCCCCGGCCTCGTTCTGGGAAGCCGCGCACCACCACCTCACCCAGCCCGACATCTCCCACATCGCATACGCGGCCAAAGCGCGCCACCGCACCTACTGGGCCTACCACCTGTGGCACAAGGCCGCCGACGCTGGCAGCACCGAGGCCCTAGCCCAGCTCGCCGGATTGCGGGAGGGGGTGGGGGACCGGGAAGGGGCCGAGCGGCTTGCCCGGCAGGCTGCCGACGCCGGCAACACCGACGCCCTGGCCCGGCTCGCCGATATGCGAGAGATTGCCGGGGACCGGGAGGGGGCCGACCGGCTTGCCCAGCAGGCTGCCGACGCTGGCAACACCGATGCCTTGGCCTCGATTGCCGAACTGCGCATGATGGCGGGGGCCCGGGATATGGAAGGGGACCGGGAGGGGGCCGAGCGGCTCCTGCGGGAGGGGACCGAGGGGCACCTGCGGCGGGCCGCCGACGCCGGCAACACATTCGCCCTGGTCCTACTCGCTGTACTGCTGAGCGAGGCCGGGGACCGGAACGGGGCCGAACAAGTCGCCCATCAAGCCGCCGACGCCGGCGACACCGACGCCCTGTTACAGCTTGCCCGGATGCGGGAGGAGGTCGGAGATCGGGAGGGGGCCGAACGGCTCCTGCGGCGGGCCGCCGACGCCGACAACGAGGAGGCCGTGGGCCTACTCGCCGCGCTGTGGGAGAAGGCCGGGGATTGGGAGGGGGCCGAGCGGATCGCCCTGGAAGCTGCCGACGCTGGCGACACCGACGCCCTGGAACGGCTCGCCGATATGCGGAAGGTTGGCGGGACGGATGAAGATGGACTGTGGACGTATGGGCTCGACCCTGATGGCACGCCATCTGCCCCTTGGTGACCATTCACCCAATTGAACGCCGACGCGACCTACGAGCTGCCATGGGCGGGACCCCAACAGGCAGTAAGGCACGACAAAGCTAGTCCGGCGAAGCCCTGACTCGGCGACTGAGTTGGATGAGACAGAGCGCCAGTCGCCTGCCTTCGATGAGACGGCGACTCGGTTTGATGACAACGGACAAGTTCGCCGGGGGCAGACAGGAAAGATCGCGGAAGGACTGGTACAAGCCGCCAGGGGCATGTCAACGTAGACGACCTTCCCCGAAACCCCAGGTCAGAGAGGTGATGCCCGTGACCGTGGACGCGTCCACCCCCGGATTCTCCACCACCACCGAAGCCTTGCAGCTGCGCTCGTGGCAGCTGGGCCCCGGCCAGCCGACGATGGTCACCGACCTGTTCAAGGCCGAGTTCTTCCACCTCGTCGTGGACGACCGCGCCGACGTCCACATCAGCAGCAAGGACGGCCGCTTCTACCTCGGATGGTTCCCCCTCGGCCGCCCCGGCACCGACGGCGACGGCTGGACCCTCGCCGTCACCGGCGCCGCCAAGGTCCCCGGCTACCGGATCCGGTTCGACACCGAGACGCCGGCCGAGATCGTCGCGGCCACGGTCCAGCGCGTCCTGGCCACCTCCCGGCCTCTGTGAACCGACCGCAGGCCCCGCGCGGATCGGAGCCGCTGCTCACGCGCGGCACGTACCCTGCCCTCGGCCCCTGCGGGGGCGCCCGCTACTGCAAGGAGATGCGTCTTGGCCCCGGAGTTGACCGTCGGCGATCTGCTCGACCGCCTGTCCGCCAGCGACCGCGACGTGGTGGCCCGCCTGTGGATTAACCCCTTCGCCCGCACGGCCCGCCGCCTGGGCGGCGTGGTCCCCACCCGTGACGACGCCGGCCGGCCGGTGGTGTTCATCGCCGAGGCCAAGGACGCCGAGCCGCTCGGCGCCCTGCCCGACACGACCGTCGGCGACCTGCTCGACCAGCTGTCGGCCTGCGACCGCGACGCCGTCGTGCAGCTCGCCCTCAACCCCGACTTCCCGATGGCCCACCGCGCGGGTCCCGTTACCGCCGCCCACGATGAGAAGGACCGCCCCGTGCTGCTCCTCACCGAGCCGGACGAGGACGAGGCCGAACAGTTCGGCCCCCTGTTGCCCGCCGTCGCGGTCGCGCTGACCTGGCACGCACCGACCGAGGCCCCGCCCCGCCGACGGCGCGGAACCCGCCCCAGCGGCGGGCAGTGAACCACCCCCGAGCCCACGGAGGCGCCCCTGCACCCGCACCATCCCACTGATCCCTCCCACCCCGCTTCGCCGGACGCCGTGCGCTGGGTCACCCCGCGCCATCTGGCCGGCGATGACGACGTCCTCGCCGAGCGCATCGGGGACACCCTGACCGGCCTGGGGTGGCGCATGTGGCCGACCTCCCGCGACACCCTGCTTTATGTGAGCCCCGACGAGCTGCGCGGCGCCGAATGGATCCTGGCCAGCAGCCCGTTCTCCCTCGGCGGACTGCGGGTGGCCCTGCAGATCTCCGCGCGTTCGGACGCCACCAGTGCCCTGGTGCAGTGGAACGCGTACTTCACCACCGGCGTACCGCACGAGGCACTTCATGACTTCCTCGTCGCGCTCGACGCCAGCGGGGTGCCCGACAGCGGCTTCGAGGAGCCCGAGGCGGTGGTCGCGGCGCTGAGCGCCCAGGGCTGGATCCGTGACGTGGACCGCCCCCGCGCCGCCGCCACGGATCCCGGCTTCGCCTCGCACATCTCACTCGAGATGCTGCCGGACCTGATCGCCGACGCCGATCTGCGGGAGGACCTGATGGGCTGGCAGGCATGGGCCGAGCCCACGTTCGGCGCCCCCTACCTGTGGTGCGCGAACTTCAGCCCGAGCGTCCCCCACGAGCTGGTCGCGGCCTTCGCCGCCTCGCTCGCCTCCCCGGCCCCGGTGGCACGCCACCGGCTGCCACAGAGCGCGGAGAAGCGACTCACCATCGTCCACCGCGGCTGACCAGCAGAGCCCGGCACGTTGTCGGGCCCTGCCCTCCGCAGGCCGCGTTCACACCTCAGACCTGGCAGAGGTGTCCCCGACGAACCCGCTGCCCGCTGCCCGCTGCCCGCTGCCGAGGCTCAGCGCTGCGAGCGCTGCGGCTCCAACGGATTCCTCGCCTGGGCCGCGCGGGCGGCGCCGCGATTGCCGAGCGGGTCACCGTCATGTCCCCGCTGCGCACGGAGGCCCGGGCGAGCGCGCCGCGAGGTCCGCCTGAGCGGGGCGCGCCTGCGCCGCGAGCGCGTGGTCACCGTGGAGCGCGTGGACCCTGCGACGCCGAGAACAGCTCACGAGCGGTGAGCGCCAGAGCGTGGTCATGCCCAACACCCGTCGCCTGTCAGGCCCTTTGGCCTGGCGGGCCTTCGGCGTACACGGGGGTCGTGCCCGCCCTTGGAGGGTGAGCGCAGCAGTGGTCTGATAGGCCCATGATCACGCCGTACCGTTACGGTCCCGTTGATATCTGGCCCGGCCAGCGCCCGTCGCTCTGCGGCCTGTTGAAGTGGATGGCCTCCGACACCTTCCACTGGCTTGGTGACGGCTATCGCCATGCTCCACCACCAGGCGAGGAGACCTTCACGGATCTCCACATCCGGCACCTGCGGCAAGCCATGGGACACCGCCTGAAAGCCATTCAGTTCACCAAGAGGCAGGAGAGTTTCAACGGTGCCGACTGGGAGCTTTGGATCCACAACCGGTCTCACGGAATTGGTCTGAGGATCCAGGCCAAGAAACAATCCCGAAAAGGTCAGTACGGCTTTTGGTACTGGCTTCATGAACGTTCAGCTCTGCAGTGTGACCTCCTCGTCCATGACGCGCTCATCACGCAGTGCGTTCCCGTATACCTCCTGTACAACCACCGCGGGCCGTGGACCGTCGCCCAGGGCCTTGCGCAGGGCCTGTGCGGTCATACGGCATCAGACCAATCGCACTACGGCTGCACGCTGTTGTCCGCCTTCCATGTGCAGGCGGCACTCTTCCGACTCGTGATCGACAATGACCTGTACGGCCACTACCGGAACATCAGCCACCAGCGGCTCCGGCAGATGTCCGCGCCGTGGAATCAGGTGTTGTGCGACGTGCAGGAACCCAAAGAAGTACGGGATTCTCGTGGCGTCGCCACACTGAAGGAGATACAGCGGCGAAGCGCGGCGTTGGAACAATCCGGACTGGAAGCACTGGGGCGAGTCGATCCCGAAGGGTTCTCGACTCCGAGCCAGGTGCAACGAGACCATTCAGACCTGGGAGACGCCCCAGAGCTCAGGACGCGCCTGGACGAGACGCCGGCAAGGGGCGACGCCCAGACGGCACTCAGGCCGCTTCCCCAACGTGTGCTCAGGCTGCTGGAAGCAGACGACCCATGCCCGCCAGAGCCCGACGTTCCCACGAGTGCGGTGGTGCTGTACGACGTCACGGACGCCGAGGAACGCCTGGTTAACGAGCGGGGGCGCCTGTACCACTCGTAGCCGATGGCGACATGACAGTGCCCCTGTGGATACCAATCGACATCCACAGGGGCACTGTGTAGCGGTTCTGCTACCGGAGCCCTTGCGGGCCTCACCCAGACGGAAACCGCCTGTACGACAGTGCCCGTCCTAATTCACGTCAGCGTGCCGAAGGATGAGCTGGGTGCCGAACGCGATGAGGCCCACGCTCGCTCCCCCGACAACGCCCACCAGCCACCACTGGGCGTTGCCGGTGAACGATGAGGTGAACAGGCCAAACAGCAGTGCCGTTCCGCTGCCCAGCCAAAGGGGAGGCGGTGCATCGGGCGTTGAGGAGTAGCCGCGTGCAGAGCACATTTGGGATGGTCCTTCCTTCGAACGGTCTCCAGGGGCGGACGACTCAGCCACGGGAGCGGGCCTTGGCGAGGGCCTTCTCTAGATGGGTGCTGACGAGCGCTGGTGAGCCAGAGACGACTACGACGATGTTCCCCGTGCGGATCGCCGTCTGCTTGACGGCACTACGCTGCCCGCCGACAGAGTAGGTGAGCAGCTGGCTCCACTGATCGTCGCCGAGGTCGGGAGCGGTCGCGGTTTGAGTGGTCATGTCGATGGTGGTGCTGCCCGAGATCACCTGGTACTTCGGGCAAGAAGCCATTGCGTCGAAGATACGGCCGACGCCGTCGGACAGCTTCTGCGCGGTGGCGCTGTACAGCTCCTCGCTCACCTCGGAGTCGCCGCCGCCGCTGTAGGTGAACGCGACCTTCGCCTCGTTCGGGAAGTCGAGGCTCTGCCGGGTCGCCCCGTCCCCGCCGAGTTTGTCGAGGGCGGGGCAGCCGATCACCGTGACGTCGTCGTTGTGCTGAGTGCCCTCGGCCTGGCGTACATAGCCCTGGCCCAGGTCCTTCTCGGTCAGGAGCCGCTTGCTCAGTGCGGTCGAGGACAGCGGCTTGGCGTCGGCGGCGTCGTGTCCACCGCGGGGCGAAGAGGGGGCCGTCGGTGCGGTGCCGGAGGGGTCGGCGGAGCAGGCGGTCAGAGCGAGTGCAGTCAGGACGAGGGCGGCCGTGGTGTGGTGACGCAAGTGAACCCCTTGGTGTGGAGCGGACGTTTGACTGGGGCCGACACGCGATCCGCTGCCGGCGGGAGGGGTTACGGGTGGTCAGTGGCCCAGGTGGCGCAGGCCGTCGTCCAGAGTGGGGTGAAAGTGGTCCACAGGACCGGAGTTGCGGTTGTACCAGGCCGGGTCCAGATGCGGCTCGGCAGTGTTGTGGCCGGCGCGGCAGCGCAGCCAGATCGTGTCGTCGCGCATGCTGAAGACGATCCAGTCCCGGTACGCGCCGCACTGCGGGCACTCACGAACCTCGCCATCGACGACGAGCGGCTGCTCCCAGCGCATCATCAGTCCCTTGACTTCGTGGCGTGAGGGCACGCGAAGGTCCGGCGGCAGGAAGTCGGGCACCTCCTCGATGCCCGTGCCGTCCTGCGCGGTCGGCGTCGGCTCGGCAGCCGGGCTGACGAAGTCGGGCGCTGCCCAGGTCGCCTGTGCCTCCAGCAGAGCCTGGCCGGCGAGCTGGGCGTCACGGAACTCGCGGTCAGCACGTCGTCGAAACATCTGTCCCCCTCTTCGTCGTTGATCGGCACACGGAGAGTGCCCCAGGCCGCTGACCTGCTGCAACTTGCGGATTCAGTAATCACCTTGCCCTCCTGGGCCGGGCGTTGTCCCTGGGGGAGGGCCGCTTCGGCCGCCCGGCGCGCTGCGGCGTGGTGGTGCCCGGCTCAGGCACGGCGGAGGCATCGGCGGGCAGATCGGCCAGGCGACGCAGCCGCCAGACCAGGACGTCGCTCACTGACTCGGCGGTGTCGAGTTCGCGGCGTGCGACGGCCTCGGCGAGCAGGGTGGCGGGTTCGTGGCCGGCGGCCTCGACGTCGGCGAGGGTGGCGGCGAGCGCGTGCCAGCCGGGCTCGGCGAGGATCTGCTCAGCCAGCTCCGGAACCGCCTGCCGCAGGTGGGCCACCTGGCGGCGTTGCAGCGGTTGGGAGAGGCGACGGCCACGGTGGCGCAGCACGGCCATCGGATGCTGGGCGGCGGACTGGTAGGCCGCGCGCAGGTGTTCGGCGGCCTCGCGGGCGGCAGCGGCCTGCTGGGCGTGGTTCTTGCGGCCGTGCCAGTGGGCTGCGGCGATGACCAGGAAGGCAACCATGTCGATCACCATGGCGGTGGTGGCGCCGTCCTCTCCGCGCCCCAGTACGGGACCCCCGTAGATGAGGTCGCGGGCGGCTTGGCGTAGGGCACGGTCGTGGCCCCGCTCGGCGCGCACGTGGGAACGGGAGGCCCGCTCGAATGCCCAGGCAGCGTCACGTAGTTCACGGCGGGTATGGGTGGCCGAGGTCTTGGCGAGCGCGTCGAGGACCTCACCGGCGGCGGCAATCTGCGCGGCGATCTGCCCGTCGGTGCCCTGGTCGAGGACCACCACGGCCTGCCAGATCGCCGTCGTTGCCCGGCGCCGTGCGGACGACGGGCTGATGCGCGCCGATCCGGAGGTGCGGTCAGTGGCGGTATCGCGGCTGTGGCCGGCGGCGCTGGTGGACCAGCGCTCGCGGATGCGGGGCAAGGAGAGGTCGGGGGCGAGTTTCGAGCCGGGATAGAACACCGGCTCGCCGTCCTTGTTGTGGTCGTCGGGCAGCGCGACCGTGTAGCCGAGCAGATCACCGGAGGGCGCGACGCGCTGGCGGACCAGGAGGCCGGCGGCGGACAGGCGGCCGAAGAACTCCGCTTCACTTGCGGCGCCGGCGACCGCGCGGCGCACAGTCTCGCGCAGTTCCTCACGTGCGGTCCGCTCTCGGCCTTGACGTTCGGCCTTGTGGCGTTCGGCGCTGGTAGGGCGTTTGGCAGCGGTGCCATCTCCCTTGTTGAGGCGACGCAGCCCCAACTCGACTTCCAGCTCGCGGGCTTCGGCCTGAACGCGGGCGGCGTCGAAGTCGAGGTCGGGCTTGTAGCCGTCCTCGCGCACGAGGGTGGCAACGATGTGGATGTGATCGTCAGCGTGGCGGACGGCCGCCCAGCGGCAGCCCGATTCTTCCTCCGGGTCGTCGATGCCGGCGGCAGCGACCATACGGCGTGCGATGTCGCCCCATTCCTCATCCGTCAGGATGCGGTCATCGGCGCCGTTGCGCACGGACAGGTGCCACACGTGTTTCTTCGGCTGCTCGGCCTTGTCGACGTTCTCGACGGGCTGGTCGAGCAGGTGCTGGAGCTGCTTGAGGGTGGCGTTCGGGTCGCGGCCGGGATCAGGAGCACACTCGTCCCAGGAGGCCACCAGATGCGGATCGATGTGCTCCTCGAATTGGCCCGGCCCGTACAGGTAGTACAGGAGGCCGATGGTGCGCTTCCCGCGCTTCTGGATCCTGGGGATCATGCCGGTCTCGTTCTCAGTTCTGCTGGAGGAGCTGATCGGTGGCGTCCTGGACGCGCTGGACTGCCCGCTGGGTGGCGGTGAGGACGGCGTCGAGTTCGGCCGGCCAGGCACCGGAGTTGATGGCGCGGGCAACTTGGTTGAGGTTGTTGCCGACCTGGTGGAGGTGGCGGCGGGCGGCGAACAGCTCGGAGACTGTCTCTCGGCGTCCGGCTATGGCCGCGGCGGTGTTGTCGAGATCGTGCGCGGCAGCGAGACCACTGCGGGCGAGGAAGGCGGGCAGGCTCGTACGGGCAGCGGTCGCGGCAGCGGAGAGCACAGTCTTCTCGCTGTCATTGACACGGACGTAGACGACATGAACGCGCTTATCGGCGCCGGTCTTCGGCGAGCGCTTGCGCGTGTTCTTCTTCGGAGCACGGCGCTTGCGGCGCGGTGACTGCTTCCCCGGCTGCGATCCGCCCTCGGTCGCTGCCTCCCGGACCTGCGCCCCCTGGTGCTGGTCCGGGCCCGCCACCCCCGGGGCGGGCTTCGCCGAGGCCGCCTTCCCCGACGGGGAAGACGGTCTTGGCGGATAACTTGCTCCCCACAAGGGCGAGTTGGTGGCCTGCTCACCGCGGGTGTGGGGCTGGGGTTCGTGCGAGTGCGTCATCGGATGTGGTTCCTCGTGGTGCGGGTGTGGTGCTGGATCTGGGCGGCGAGATCGACCATGGCGGCGGACCCGTCCAGGACGCGGACGGGCGCCTCGGGCGCGCTCTGCACGAGCCACTGCCCGTTCGGGGCCAGGACTGCGACGTGCAGGAGGCGGTGGCGGACCAGAACCTCGGCCCAGGCGCTCGCTTCGGCTGCGGTCGGGACCGATGTACGGGAGCGGATGGCGGGCCTTTCAGGGTGGGGGGGCGGTGGCCCGGCACGAGGCCGGGCCACCGCAGCGGTTAGCGGGTTTGACCTGCGGTTATGGCATCGGTCACCCGCATATCGGGCAGCGCTCGAAGTGCCGGCCGAGAGCTTTGGCCATGCGGGACTTCACAGCGATAGCGTTCGTCGCGCTCGTCTTGGCCGCCGTGGTGCCCGCGCTGCGCCGGGAGTGGTTGCGCAGGTACGTGATGTCCCGCTCGTAGCCGCTCTTGATGCGCTCGAAGCGCGCGCAGGTCCTCATCGGGCTCTCCTTGTATCGCGGGGCAGGTGGGCAAGTGCCGGGTCCGCGTACAGGGCGGCCTGCAGGTCGCTGAACAGCTCGTTGCTGACGGTGATGTTGGCGTTGCGCAGGTGCGGTCGGATGGCCCGGCGGGTCATCCGGCCTTCTGCGAGGGCGGCTTTGCGCGCGACCGCGACCTTCGCTTCCCACGGGACTTCGTCCTGGTCCGCGGGCTTGGTCCGAGGGCCCGGCGCCAGGGCGTCGTGGCTCGTGGTCCGCGCCCCCTGCGGTCCGCCAGAGGAACCGCCCTCGCCTGGGTCCGCCGGTTGGTCTGTTGGCTGGTCCGCGGCAGGAGCGTCGTGGTCCGTGTCGTGGTCCGGTGCCGGGTTGGTCTGCTGGTCCGGAGCCGTGGCGTCGTGGTCCGCGGGGGTGGAGTCGGCCGGTTGGTCCGTGGTCCGCGCGGCGTCGTCGGTGGTCTGCGGGTGCTCGCGGTCCGGCATCTGGTCCGCCGGGGCGCCCCGGTCCGCGCTTGCCGGACCGGCTCCCTCGGCCGGCCCGTGCTCGTGGCCCGCCCGCGCGTGGTCCGCCGGACCGTGTGCGCTGGGCGCCGCTTGACCTGCGCCGTTGCTGGTCCGCTCCTCGTCGTCGGCCTGCTGCGGACCAGCGCTGATCTGCTGGTCCGCCGGTTGGTCTGCGGGCTGGTCCGCGGCAGGAGCGTCGTGGTCCGGTGCCGGGTTGGTCTGCTGGTCCGGAGCCGTGGCGTCGTGGTCCGCGGGGGTGGAGTCGGCCGGTTGGTCCGTGGTCCGCGCGGCGTCGTCGGTGGTCTGCGGGTGCTCGCGGTCCGGCATCTGGTCCGCCGGGGCGCCCTGGTCCGCGCTCGCCGGACCGGCTCCCTCGGCCGGTCCGTGCTCGTGGTCCGCGGGGCGCTTCTCCTCGAGCCGGACCGCCATGGGGTCCGCCGGGTGGTAGCGGGTGATGAGGATGTACAGGTGGACCGCCCCGGCCAGGGCGAGCGGGGCGAGGGTGGAGAGGATCGCGACGACGGTGTCGCTCAGGCGCAGTCCGGAGTGGGTGGTCTGCTGGTTGAGGCGGACCGCGTGCAGGGCGTTGGCCCAGATGCTCGCGGCGGTGGCGGTGCCGAACAGCACCCAGACGTAGAGGCGGGCACGCAGCGGGGCCTCGGAGAGGACCAGCAGGGCGCGCACTCCGTAGGCGATGAAGCCGTCGACCACGAGCGGGAAGAGGTAGGTGAGGAGTCCGCGGACGTGGATGGCGACGGCCATCTGCTGCAGGGCGTCGTAGCTCAGAGCGCATCCGGCCAGGCCCAGGACCACGATGGCGAGGCGGTCCCAGAACCCGACGGGCGCGACGGCCGGGTGTGCAGCGGTGGGGTGGGTCATGCGGCCTTTCCGAGCGAGGCGATCAGGGCGTGAGTCTGCAGCCGACGGGGGCCGTCCGAGATGGTGCTCTCGTCGTCCTTCGGGCGCTCGCCGCCGGCGTCGTCCGCTTCGTCGAGGCCCCAGTAACGGTCCCGGTCTTCAATGACGTGGGCGGCCTCGCGCATGAGGTCGCGGATCCAGTCCAGGTCGGCACTCAGCAGGTAGGCCACACGCTCCGGGCTCCAGCCGCGCAGGTAGGCGTGGTGGATGACGGTGCTGCGCTCGGCGGTGCTCAAGTGGACGTCCCGTCCCTGGAAGGCGGCGCGTACGCGGTCGTAGTCCAGGCGCTTGCTCAGGTTGGCCAGCCAGGGCTGGCGCTCCTTGTCGGTCAGGCCGCCCCAGATGCCGTAGCGGACCTGGTTGTCGACCGCGTAGTTGAAGCAGTCCTTCTTCACCGGGCAGGTGGCGCAGGTCCGCTTCGCCTCGGCGACGGCCTGGTGGTCCCGGGGCGTGTGGAAGAACAGCTTGTCGGCGCGGGCCGGGTCCATGCCGTGGCATGAACCCCGGGTGTGCCAGCTGTGGTCGGCGATTCCCCGCAGGTCCGGTGCGGGGGAGTCGTTCGTGGTCTTGTAGCGCAAGGAAGTCTCCGAGGTCGCCTCGCGGTAAGGCGGGCAGGGCGGCACCGCGGTGCGGCGGTGGGCGGCGAGGCGGGACAGGGTGCGGCGGACAGGCCGCACGGCGGTGTCGGTGGCGCAGATGCGGGTCAGCGGCGCTGGAAGCGGCGGTCAGGGCCGGTGAACTCGACGGCGGTGCACATGCCGGACAGGCGGGAGAGGACCCGGTCGCCGAGCTTGTCGCGCAGTACCGCCTGGCGCGCGGGCATCCGGTCGGTGCGCACGGGCGGCATGTTGCTGGTGAAGATCGTCGGCAGTCGATTCTGGCAGCGCCAGTTGACCAGCCGGAAGGTGATCTCCTCGGTCCACTCGCTCGGCTTGGCCGCGCCGAGGTCGTCGAGCAGCAGCACCGGGATCCGCATGATCCGCCGCAGCATGTGCTCGGGGTCCACGCCGGCGCGCGGACGCAGCTCGGCGTACAGGTCGGCGGCGGTGGTGGCGTGCCAGCGCACCCCGCATCCAGCGGCGGTCAGGGCGCGGATCGCTCCGAACGCCTCGTGCGTCTTGCCGGCGCCGGTGGAACCCCACAGCAGCAGGCTAGGCCCGTGCGTGATCTGCCTGCGCCCGGCGGTGCCGTAGTGCGGATTGACGCCCTTGGCGTTCGGCGCCACGGCGTTGTCGGCGATGGCCCGCACCCACGCGGCGACGTCCGGGTGCTCGGGCACGGCAGCGCGGTAGTCGACCGGGATGCGCGCCTGGGCGGCTTCCAGGGCCGGGATTGGCTCGGGGGTGTCCGGCAGCGCCCGGTCCAGGTCCAGGCCGCGCTCGGCGAGTTTGGCCTCCAGGCGCTCACGCAGCCGCTCGGAGATCGCGGGCCGCGGGTCGGCGTAGCGGGCGCGGGTCACAGGTGGCCTCCAAACGTCGTCGGCTCGGCGGTGGGATTGAGATACGGCGTGTACGAGCTGCCGGTGCTGGCCCAGGGCCCCGCGCCGGAGGCGGACGGCAGCGCGGCGGGCGACTGGGGTATCGCGTTGACGACCTCGTTCACCAGGCTCGGCAGGACGCTGGGGTTGAGCCCCTTGGCCCGCAGCTTGTCGAGCGCGGCGCGGATGGCGTCGGCCTCGAACCGCTCGTCGAGCAGGACGTTGATCTTCCGGCCCAGATGGCCGAGGAAGTCCTCCGGTGGGCGCCGGTTGCAGCCCCGGACGTACTCGGCCACCAGCTGCTTGGCTGACATTTGCGCCGAGGAGGCGTCGGTCGCGGGCGCCTCGCGCCCCGTAAGGGAAGATCCAGGATCCAAGATCCTAGATCCAGACGCCGAGGGCTCGTCGAGGCTTCGGCGAGGAATCGACGAGCCCTCGCCGATTCCCCTCTGACCTGCGGAAACACCGGGCGGAGGCATACAGGGGCCAGCCGGGCTGTGCGGGTCGGTTGAGGCGGGTTGCGCCCCGGCCGCCGGGGGCCCGGACAAGGGCGCCGCATCGATGGCAGTGGCCTCAGACGGCCGAGCGAGGGCTCCGCGAGCCTTCGTCGAGCTCTCGGCGAGGGCTGCGCGAGGTGTCGCCGAAGTGGCCTGGGCGCTGGGCTGCGTGGTGCCGTCGGGGCACTGGGCGGCAGCGCATCCACCGCACTTGTGGCCAGCCTGGTGTTGCGGGCACCGGGGCAGCCGAGAGGCGGAGGGGCGGTCGATCTTCTGGTGCCGCTCCCACGTGACGATGTGCAGCCAGCCGCGTCCGTCGCAGCCGGTGTACCGGCAGATCAGCCCGGCGACAGCCAGCTCCTCCAGGTCCTGCGCGACGTGCGTGGCGGTGTGCTCCGGGCGCAAGGCCCACAGCCGTCCGGCGATGATGGCGGGGTGGTCGCGGTGCCGACCGGAGTCATCGGCCTGGGTCAGCAGCCCGATGAAGGTCAGCATCGCGGTGACCGAACACTCAGCCAGCGACTCGGACTCGAACATCTCAGGCTTAACGGTGCGGATGCGCGCCATCAGTTCACCTCCGCCCTGTCGAGGGGGAACACAGAGGTGTGGGCCTCGGACGTGTCCGGGAGGTGGGGATTTGGGCTGCCGCGCCGACCGGGGAGTTCGGCCTTTTGCGCAGGGCCGTCGGCATGCAAGACTCTCTCCTGTGTAGTAGCCGCGCCCGGGGCGCCCTGTGGTAAGGACCCGGTTGCGGTTTTGGTAGGTGATCTCACGCCCTTGCCGGGGCGTTCAGGTCAGGTACCGGTCGGCGTCTGAGGGAGACCAACTCTCAGACGCCGACGGCTTTTTGCGCCCATTCCACGTGAGTGCTGGATGTGTGCCTCATGCTTTCCTCCTCTCGGGTCGTGGCCGCTGAGCCGTGCGGCGGGGACCAGGAACATATGCAGACGCGGCCGTCAAGTCCAGACTTCACTTAAGAGTTCGAGACAAGTGCGCTGGTCTAGGCGCGACCGGTCTTCGTTGCTGGGGGTGGATGGCTCTCCTTCGTGTGCGGCATGCGGCTGTGAGGGCCCGTCCGGAACGGTCGAAGACCTGATGCGCCTGTGGCGCAGCCTCTGACCTGGAGGCGAACACTAAAGTGTTCGGGCTTGATCGAAGGTTCGCTGAAGTGTCGATCGCCTGTCAACACTTAAATGTTCCGCAGGGGCGGGTGGAAGTCGGCCTGTGTACTGAAGTACCCTGCGTGGAGCCGTTCAGATGAGAGGAGGACACGCATGCCGAAACACAGCAGCGACGGCGGCAGCTCTCCGGGCGGCCGGCAGGGAGAGTTCGCGCGCCGGCTCACTCGTCTGTTCGAGACGAAGACGAACCCTGATACGGGTGCGGCTTACACCAACCTCGAACTGTCTCGCATAGTCGGTCTCTCGCCCAGTACGATCGCGCAGCTCAAGCAGGGAACGAAGGACAACCCGACGAAGAACACCATTGAGGCGCTCGCCAAGCACTTCGGGGTGGAGCCGGGCTACTTCTTCGATGAGATGAGTCCGGAGCATGAGGATCGAGTCATTGCCGGACTCAAGCTGTTGGATGCCGCGGAGAACGCTGGCGTTCAGACGCTGGCGACTCGAATGCTGGCGGATCGTGCCGATGGTCTCTCTGCGGCCAGCTTGGAAATGATCGCGTCGGTCATCGAGACGGCCCGCAAGGCCGAGGGGCTCGACGGCCTTTCCAAGGGCTGACCGACTGCAAGTGCGAGGCGCGGTGCTTCCACGGACATGGAGGTCCGGCCCCTGGCAGTGAGGGCTGATCATGCTCCTCGTGGCGTCGGCCGGCGTCCCCGGCGCGCTTTTGCCGCGCGGGCCCGGCTGGTGCCGGGCCGGGATGCAACTCCTCAGATGGTGCAGGTCATCGGCTTGCCGCCATTGAAGGCCACCATGTCCTTGACGGCGGCCCCCACGGGCAGATGGTGGCCCAGGGGTAGTCCGCCCAGCTCGGCGTAGGCGCGGTGCAGGTTCCCGACAAGGCGCTCCGGCTCAGGCCAGTGACTGAAGGGGCCAAGGTCTGCGCGCAGCGCGGCTTCCAGCGGTTCCCACCCAGCGGTCGCTCCATCGCGCGCGAGCTGCTGCACCCAGCGCAGGTACTCCACGTTCTCCTCGATGACCCGAGCGTCGGCGATCGGCCCGTGCCCGCTGACGATGCGTTCTGCACCCAGCGCCTTGAGTTTGCCCAGCACCTGCAAAGAGCCCCGCACGGAACCCATGAAGACGAACGGCGTGACACCCGAAAACGTCAGGTCGCCTGTGTAGAGGATGCCGCGCTCAGGGAGCCACACCACGACGTCGCCAGTGGTGTGGGCCGGGCCGAAGTGCAGCAGCTCGGCCTGCTGGCCCCCCGTGTGCAGGGTCGTGCGATCGGTGAAGGTGAGCGTCGGGGGAGTGAGGGTGATCTGCCCCCAGTTCGCCTCCGGCCAGATGGTCGGCAGGTCTACGCCATCACGCAGTACAGCTTCACGAGTGTGCTCGTGCGCGATGACCGTAGCTCCGGGGAACGCGCTCGCGCCGAAGTGATGGTCGCCATGGTGATGGGTGATCACCAGGCGCGCGATCGGACGCTGAGTGCGCTCCCTGATCCTTGCCAGGAGCTGCCGGGCGCTGGCTGGCGTCGCGGTGCAGTCGATGAGAGTTACCGAGTCCTCTCCGATAAGGACACCGGCATTGCTGACACACCACCCGCCCTGGGGTTGCAAGTACGCATACGCCGAGCCTGAGTCAAGCTGCGTCAAATGCGGCTGCTCTCGGCGAGGTTGAGGGATGCGGAGGTGTGCTGCTGAAGTCTTCATGAGTGGATCGGTGCATCCTGCATCGGTATGACCGTCATGAGCCGGCATGACGGTAGGTCATCTACCTTCATCGTCAACAGGGTTACCTCGAATTCCCGTGTCCCTTGCCGCGGGAGATACAGCTTGCGAGTCGATGCCGCGTCAGGGTGGGACAGGGTGGGCAAGTGGGGAGCGTTCCAGAGACCCCTTGCGACAGGGTCGGCGCAGACGCGTTTGATCAGCGCCTGCATCCCGAGGTCGCCGACCCAGTGTTCTGCATGAAGGCGGAGCTGAGCAATCATGGGGATGGCCCAGTCTTGCTCCCAGCGAATCAGCTGTGTCCGGGCTTCGGGGTAAGTCAGCGCCCACTCCATAACGTTGGTGCCGTGAAGCATCCACGGGTAGTCGCCAAGGGCAGCGGAGTTGTACGCCAGGAGGTCCCACCGGTAGTCGCACAGGTAGGTCGGCCAGCGCTGGGCCTGGATAAAGGCGCGCAGAGATGCCGGCAGCTCATCGCCCACCCGGGGTGCGCGGACGGGCTGGGCATCAGGGGTCTTCCGGTCGTGAACGAGCTGCCAGATGGTGTCCCACTCGACGTCGTCCAGCTTCAAGAGGCGGCGCACCGAACGCAAGAACGTAGGCGAGTAGTTCAGCGGCTTGCCCAGCTCCAGATTGCGGTACCACTTCGTGGATACCCCCAGCAGGTGGCTTACGTCGTCTTGAGTCAAGCCCGGCTTATGGCGCGGGCCCAACACCGCTGCGAAACCAGGGATATCACGCGGATCAATGCGATTGCGCGCCTGGCGCAAAACGCGCGTAATGGTCTGCTGCTGGGCGGAACGGGACGTTCCGTTAGTACTCGGGTTCGGCGACTCTTGAGGCATGGATCACATTTTCTTGCTATCCCCCGATGTTCTGTAGACGAGGGAACAGGCTAGCAGTGGCCTGTGGCCCATAAATGACGCGGGTTACGCCGGGCGGTGAGCCGCTGCGAACCGTGATCCAGAGGTCTTATACGCTGTATGGGGAAGTGGTAGTTCCCCCCGTCCGAAATGTTCTAATGACCAAAACTTTCGCGGCGCCTACAGTCTGAACCCGTCGGGACCTCCGGCGGTGATCCGAACTGAGAAAGGCCATGTAGATGTCGCGCACGATCCTGGTCACCGGTGGAAACCGCGGCATTGGCTTGGCGATTGCCCGCACGTTTGCCCACGCGGGGGACAAGGTGGCCTTTACGCATCGCACGGGCGAGCCCCCGGCGGAGCTGACGGACCTGGGCTGCCTGCCGGTGCGCTGCGACATGAGGGACGCCGAAGAGGTGGAACTCGCGTTCAAGACGGTGGAGGAGGCGTACGGACCGGTTGAGGTCCTGGTCGCCAACGCGGGGGTCACTCAGGACCAGCTGCTGATGCGGATGTCCGAGGAGGACTTCACCTCCGTCGTCGACACCAACCTCACCGGCACCTTCCGGGTGGTCAAGCGCGCTCACCGCGGGATGCTGCGGGCCCGCAAGGGGCGCATCGTCCTCATCTCCTCGGCGGTGGCCCTCTACGGGGCAGCGGGTCAAGCGAACTACGCCGCCTCCAAGGCGGGTCTGGTGGGCTTTGCCCGATCCCTCGCCCGCGAACTGGGCCGCTGGAACGTCACCGTCAACGTTGTCGCCCCAGGGCTGACCTGCACCGATATGGCAGGGGCCTTGAGTCAGGAACAGCGGGACGAGCTTGTGCGCGGTGTCCCCCTGGGACGCATGGCCGAGCCGACAGAAATCGCCGGTGCCGTGCAGTTTCTGGCCAGCGACGACGCTTCTTACATCACCGGCGCGGTTGTTCCCGTGGACGGCGGCGCCGCCATGGGGCACTGACCGACCGCCCCATCCCCACCGCTCCCTCATCTCGGGCGCGAGCAGGAGGCCATCGCGGCCGCCTCGGGCAGGAGGCCGGCCCGTGATGCTTCCGCGTACGTAAGGACCCCCCATGTTTGTTCGGCGTGTCCGCAGGCGTGAGCAAGCCTGGCGCATGCGGACTGAGGTCCCCGAGCGCGAGCAGCGCATCCGGGACATCTGCGAGACCCAGCTTCAAGGCGTCCGTGTCTCCCGGCCCTTGGACATCGATCAGCTGTGCGCCAGCTTGGCCGTCAAGCGAGGCCGGCCGCTCATCCTCCATGAGCTGCCCGACCTGGTAGGGGCCGACGCTCCGTGTGGGCTGTGGTTGGCCTTCCCCGATGAGGACCACATCTGGCATGCCAAGGCCGTCAGCCAGCGTCAACGCACTCAGGTCATCAAGCACGAGATCGGTCACGTGCTCCTGGATCACCGCAGCGATCAGGTGGCCGCCCTGCTGGCTGCCCTGCCACCAGAGATCGCTCCTGAGAGAGTCCAGCGGATCTTCGGGCGAACCAGTTACGCGGATGAGCGAGAGCACGACGCCGAGCTTGCCGCTTCCGTCCTCGACGAGGTCATCGACAACATGCCCGCCGACACGTCCAGTTCGTGGCACAGCCTGGTCGCGCGAGCCGATGACGCGCTCAAATACCCACGGGAGAACCGTCGTTGATGACGCATCAGCTTGTCGTGGCGAGCCTGCTATGGGCGGTGGCCTTGTGGCGGCTGCCCTCCCTCAGCCACTCCCGTAAGCAGCGTGCTCTCGAAGTCGCCTTCCTGAGTCTGGCCGCCGCGATGACGTTCGAGGTGGCGCCCGTTGAGCGATGGACCGACGCGCTGACCGGCGCCCCCAGCACTGCCTACCTGCTGAAGCACCTTCTCGGTGTCGTTTCGGCAGCGGCCGTCCTCGACTTCGTCATTGCAGTGGTCCGCCCCCAGGGCCTTCTGCCACGCCCCCGCTGGGCAGTCCGGGCTGCGGCCCTCTTCCTCCTGACCGTCACCTTCCTGTTCGCGCCGCATGACCGCCGTGCCCCCGAAGACTTCCTCGTCGACCAGCGCAACTCCAACTGGGCCTTGCTGCACCTGGGCGTCTTCACGCTCTACATCGGCATCGCGATGGCCGTAGCGGCCTGGCTGTTCATCCAGGCCGCGCGCCATACCCCTGACCGGTGGGTCCGCGCTGGCCACGGCCTGCTGGGTGTCGGCTGCGCCATCGGCCTTCTGTACGCACTACAGCGCACTGCCTATCTCTGGAGCATGGCCAGCGGTCAGCCGACGGCAGCCCAGGCACACAGCGCCGCTCACACCTCCACGGTCCTGAAGGTGGCGGCCATCATCACCATCATTGTCGGCAGCTGCCTGCCGCCCCTCTCCCCGGTGGTGAAAACGACCAGCCAGCGCCGGGCGCTGGCCGCCCTCGACCCCCTCTGGCGCGGTCTTACCGCCGCAGTCCCGTCCGTCGTTTTGGAGACCGAGATCGCCGAGGGGCGCTGGGGCCTGCGCCTGAACCGCTGCCTCATTGAGATCGCCGACGCCTCACTCGCCCTGCGTGAGTACGTGCCGGCTGACATGCAAGCCAGAGCAGAGGCAATGGCGGCGAGCACTGGAGCCAAAGGCGAGCGCCAGGCCGCCATCGCTGAAGCCGGCTGGCTCAGAGCAGCCGCCGAAATCGCCGCGGTGTCCCGCCCATGTGCAGGAGATCACCCGGAACTCGGCGGAGTTGGAAAGGACCCCGACGCGGAGCTCCGTTGGCTGCGCCGAGTCAGCGCCGCCTACGACCGATCTTCGGCCGTGGCCGCCTTCGCAACGGCTGAAGCCGCCCGAGCGGGTACACAGGAAGACTTGGAGCCATCAGCACCATGAGCACCACGGAAATCTTCGGCACCGCCAACCGCGAACAGGCGCTTGCCCGGACGATCAGCGACCGCCTGCACCCGAAAACGTGGATAGTCGTGGTGTGCCTGCTGATCGGGTGGCACACCGACGGGTGGGCCGGAATGGCATGGAGCCTCATCGGAGTGCTCTTTGCCGCCGTCATCCCGATCCTCTTCATCGACCACGGCATCAAGAAGGGACGATGGAGCGACCGCAACGTCGGCGCCAAGCGAGCCCGCCTCCTGGTCATGGCGGTCATCTTGACATCCGTCCTGACCTGCTTCGCCCTCATGGCGGGTCTTGGGGCGCCCCGCATCCTCATCGCGCTCATCGCGAGCATGATGGTCACGCTGGCAGCACTTGCACTCATCACGCTCGCCTGGAAGATCTCCGTGCACCAAGCCGTCTCCGCGGGCGCCGTCGCCATGCTTGCCCAGACCTACGGCCCCTGGGCCCTCCTCGGCTACGCGCTCGTGGTCCTCGTCGGATGGTCGCGGATCGAGCTGAGGGACCACACACCTGCCCAGGTGATCGCCGGCACGGTCCTCGGATCCGCGGTCGCAGCGGCAACATTCGCGTCCCTGGGGTAATACACAACCCCGAGCGTCGGCCGAGGCGCCGTATGCGATCAAGGCATCGCACTGTGGAGGGCAAGCTGGGGTGAGAGGACGTACCGCAGCTTGCCCTCCAGCACTCTGGGGCCCTGGCAGGTGAGGCTGTAGTCCTCGTCATGATCAGGTTCTGGGCGGTCGATGCGCAGCACGTCCCCACGACCAGGTCGACCGTGTCCTCCAAGTCGTGGCCGAGCTGCGCAAACGGGTTTCCCAGCGCAACGGGATCTCGGACGTGCGCTCTGCAGTCTTGCAGCGGACCAGTTCGTCAATGTCCTGACGATGCACGTCGGCGACCTGGACACTCCGCTCGCGGGCCACGATGTCTAGGGCGGTGACTAGAACTGCCGTACCGTCTTCGAGCTGCCCCGCATTGGGGTCAGGCTCGTGAGCGGAGTGCTGGTCTGCCCAGAGCGGACCGAGTAAGGCGCGGGTTCGATCCCAGGCCGCAAAGGCCGCCGGCACTCGGTCCCCGTTTCAGCGGAGGCTGCAGTTGAGGCAGGGAGTCTCTCTGGCATCCTCCTTTTCTTCATTCCTGGATGAGCCCTGGAGGCGCGTAGTGACGTACTTCGTCCCCTTCTAAATAGGCCGTCTCGCCGGTGGCGAGGGCCTGTAATCCAACCAGGACCCGTAACCGTCCTGGCGTCGGAAGCTCGTCGACGACCCGCATGGTGGGCAGCACAAGTACATCAGCCCGTGGATCGCGGTAGATGAGCTGTCCGACGTCCTCGCGGGTCATCGGCTCCGTCGCCAGTACGTGCGTGATGACCTTCCTGCGGCGTGCCTGTACCCAGGCCAGGGCGACGCGCCGTAGAAGGGGGAGCCCGCCCGGGGTGCCGCGAAGAACGTCCTGGGCGGCCTGCTGCGGGGACTTGCCGTCGGGCACGGAGCCCGTGGGGATCATGAGGCCGCCGAGAAGGTCGACGACGACCAGCGCGTCCGCGCCTACCGGGACGAGTACGGACACTCCGATGATCGGAGGCCGCCAGTCCTCGTACGAGGCGGTCTTACGTGCGGGGAGGAGTGCGGGAGCTGTGATCGTCGGCATCAGTCATCGCCTGCCACAGCAGTAACGATCTCTTCGAGGTGCTGCGGTTGGCTTGTGCTCGGGATAGGGGCGACGTGGCTGCCGAGGTTGAGAAGCCAGAACAGAGGGGCGAGGACCCCATGAGTGCGGGTCAGGGCGCCGGCATCGAAGGGCCGGTACGGCACATACGGGATGTCGAGATCTCGGCAGAGCTCCAGGGCCAGGTCGTAAGGGTCGCTGATGTTGAGGACGTTCTGCACGGCCGCGACGGTGAGTCCCTTGGTCACGGTGCGAATGTCGTCCGGGGTGACCTTCGACAGGCCGATGTGCCCGATCTTGCCCTCGTCGCGCAGGGCCTGCAGAACGGCGATCTGATCGTTGAGGGCTACTTCGGGGTCGATGCGATGGAGGTAGCACAGCTCCAGCCGTTCGACACCAAGGCGGCGCAGGCTGGCTTCGACGCACGCACGGAGGTATGCAGGGTGGCCATGCGGGGCCCACACGTTCGGGGCGGGGCGGAGCATGCCGACCTTCGTGGCGATCAGTACGTGCTCCGGGTAGGGGTACAGCGCCTCGCGGATCAGGTGCTCGACGGTGTGGGGGCCGTAGGCGTCCGCGGTGTCGATGTGCGTGATGCCGTAGGTGTGCACAGCTTGGCGGAGCACGCTGAGTGCGGTGGGGCGGTCTTTAGGCTCACCCCAGATGCCGGGCCCGGTCAGGCGCATGGTTCCGAACCCGAGCCGCGAGACGGCCTTCCCCGCGATGGTGATGGTGCCGGCGGGCGGTGCGGCGGTCATACGGCGGCCTCCTGCGTGCACAGGTGCAGGGCCTGTTCGATGGCCTGCGACTGGCTGGCGGGGTCGCTGGTGACGCGGGTGTGCGGGATCGGGTCGTCGGAGAGGAGACCGTGGACGTGACGATCCACCAGGAGGCGATAGCGCGGGTCGTAAGCGTGGCGCTGGTCGACCGGTGTCTGTGGGTCGGGCACGGTGGCCAGGAGAAGGTCGTACTTAGGAAGCTGCGTCGAGGCGAGAAGCCGCAGCCGCTCCCTCTCCAGCCGGTGAAGGTGCTCGCCGCGGAACTCCATGGCGGCATGGAGGTAGGCGATGGCGTCGAGCGGTGCCCGGTCGGCGAGGATGACTTCGGCGCCCTGCGCGGCGGCCGTGATCTCGTCAGCGATGCCTTGCGTGATGATCCACTCGGTGGACGCCACGGTGTGCTGGTGCATCTTCGGCAAGCCGAGAGCGGCGGCGCGCTTGGCCAGCCGGCCGGTGCGGGCCACGGAGACGCCGTGACCGCGCAGCTCCATCTCTATCCGCTTCAGCAGCGTGGTCTTGCCGGTGGAGTGGGTACCGAGCACTCCAATACGAACGGGTGTGTTCACCACAGGGTCGGTTCCTCTTCGGGTTGGGGGGCTCCAGGCAGGCCGGGCGGCACTGCCGCGGCGACGAGCTGGTCCCAGGTGTCGTAGTGGGTGGCCATGGCGAGGAGGAGATGCGTCGTGGCGAAGGCATCGAACGTGGCACGGTGCCGCTGTGCGGGCGCCGCGCTCAGGTCCGGCTGGACGTGGTGGATCAGGGCGTCGAGGCTGTACTTCGACAAGCCGGGGTAGGTGGCCTTGGCCAGCCGGAGTGTGTCGAGCACTCCGGCTGGCTGCCACCGGGGAAGGTGCGCGGAGAGCACCTTGTAGTCCACATGTGCGTTGTGCGCGCAGATCCACGAATCACCGAGAAGGGTGTGGACCTGGTCGGCGATCTCCTCCCAGCCCGGCTCGCGTTCCAGCCTCTCGTTGGTCAGACCGTGGACGCGAGCGGCGAAGGGCGTCACGGGGCGACGCGGTTTGGTCAGCCACGCGCCCGCTGTGCTCGTGTCCGGCCGCCCTTCGACGACGGGCAGGGCAGCGACCTCTACCAGGTCGGGCGGGTTGGTGCCGTTGCCTTCGACATCGACGACGAACAGTGAGGGCCAGGAGGAGAAGTTCATGCGTTGGTGGTTCCGTTCTCCGCCTTCCAGCCGATGGGGGCCCGGCCGTGCTGGCGGTAGTGGTGGGGCTTGGCGCGGTCGTGGCACTGGTAACCGAAGCCGTGCTGGAGGAAGTAGCGCGGCGGCTCGTCCAGTCCCTCCACGACAATGGCACGGTCGTTGACCTGTACCTCACCCGTCGCGCCGAGGGCTCGGGCTTCTTGGGTGACCGTTGACAACTCCGGCTTGACCCAGGCGGCTCGGCATCGCGCGATCTGCTCCGAGGGGCAGATGTCGCACAGCTCCGGGACGCCGAAGTGGCCGTTGTAATCAGCCTCGCCATGCGCGTACGCCACCCCGCAGGAGGTCTTGCGGAACAAGGCGCCCCAGGAGTCGCCTTGCCCGAAGGCGTCGAGTATCCGCTGCTCGGCGGCCTCGGGCATGATCTTGCGCCGCGCTGTCTCCTCGTACGGCATGGGCAGATCGTGCGCCTCGTAGTAGGAGGCGATCTCCTCGCGGAAGAACAGACCGGTGAAGACCGTGGCGTGGGCGTGCTGGGACAGCTCCCTGGCCCGCTCGATGTCGGCGTCGGAGTCGTTCAGTCCTGGCACGATCGGCCGCCAGTACAGGACGGTGCGGTACCGCTCAGCGTGTGCGTGCAGGGTACGCAGGCTCTCCGCGGCGATGTGCGAGTCCACGGGCTCGATGGCGGGGTTAGCTATGTTGGAGTGGGTGACCAGCACGGTCAGACGCAGGTGCGTGAAGCTGTTGAGGACGGCGCAGTCCTCGGGGCCCACCCGCCAGCGCGTGATGATCAGGACGTGGTTCGTCAGACCCCGTTCGTCCAGCTTCCGCAGCACCTCGTACACGTGAGGCTTCACGATGGGCAGCATCGGGTCGGTGGCCCGGTTCAGGAGCTGGATCGGTGTCGTGTGCGCCCGGAAGTACGAGTGGCCGGTGAGACGGGCGACGGCCTCTCCGTCGCTCATGAGGCGTCGGGGAACCTTCATCTCGAAGTTGTCGAAGAGGTGCCGGACGCAGTATCCGCACTCCAGAGGGCAGCCGACGATCCAGTTCAGCGACAACCCCGACTTGCGGTACTCGATCACGTCGGCGAGTGCCGGCTTCAGACCGCGGATCTTCTCGGGGGAGAGGATCGGCAGGGCGCGGCGGTGCGGGGCAACGGGGACGTTCATGTGGTCCTCCAGAAGCAGGCGAAGGGAGTTACGCGTCAACGGGGGAGGTCTGGCGCGGCAGGGGTGCCAGCAGTTCGCGGCGGCCGGCACCGAACCAGGTGCCGAAGTCCCGACGAGCGGCGTCGGGGTCGTCGGAGGTGTGCACCAAATTCCGCACGAGACGCTTCTCAGCGAGGGCGGCGTTGAGGCTGTCCTCACCCAGGTCGCCGCGGATCGTGCCGGGAGCAGCGTGGGTGGGATCGAAGTGGCCGAGGAGCTGACGCAGACGGCCGTGGAAGCCGGGCTCGCCGTGCGCGAGCGCCACCGTGACGGGCCGCTCGGCGTACATCGAGTCCAGGCAGGCGGGAATGTCGCGGTCGGGGAACCAGTCGGCGTCCACCAGAAGGTCCCAGTAGTGCACGTGGATCTGCCACGCTTCCACGGTGACGTCGCGCCGGTCGGTGACGGTGAGGCCCGCGGCAGCGATCCGTGCGAGCACGGCGTCCACCTGTCCCTGCTCCACCGCGTCCGGCTTGCACAGGATGACGGCGCACCGCTCGAAGTCCGGGGCTGACGGGCGGGCTGCACCGAACCAGGTGCCGAAGTCGCGGCGGGCTGCGCCCGGGTTGTCCGAGGTGTGCACCAGGTTCCGGACCAGCCTGTTCTCCGCACGCGCAACGGCCAGGCTGTCGTCCCCGAAGTCGTGGCGGATCGTGCCGGGCGCGGCACGGGTGGGGTCGGTGTGGCCGAGGAGCTGTCGCAAGCGGGCATGCAGTCCCGGCTCCCCGTGAGCGAGGGCGACTACGACGGGCTGGCCGGCGTACGCGGCGTCGATGTGGGCGGGCAGGACCTGCGGGGCTGTACCGGTGCCCGCGAGCATGTCCCGGTAGGCGACGTGAGCTTGCCACGCCTGCGCAGTGAGATCGCGTCGCCCGGTGATGGTGACGCCTGCGGCTGTGATGCGTTCGAATACCGCGTCCACCAGCCCCCGCTCCACCGCGTCCGGCTTGCACAGGACGACTGCCCAGCGGGGGAAGTCGATGCCCGTCACCACGGCGCCGCTCGGCGGCTTGTCGTTCACTGCTCGGCTCCTGCGGTCGCGCACACCGGCCAGCGGTGCCCGAGCAGCCAACGCAGGCCCGGATGCAGTGCGTTGAGCACATCGCGGCTCACTGCCTCGGTCTTGTCGTGCTCGATCTGCCGGTACGCCTCGAACAGCAACACGGCCTGCTGCCAGTACGCGTCCACGTCGAGGCGGGCGATGTAACCCGCGCCGTACTGCGCCTTGTTCGTACGCAGCAGCTCCTCGTGCCGCAGGACCCGCCAGATGGTCTCGGGAGTGGTCTGCGCCGGCATCGCCGGGAACGGGAAGTGCTGAGGGCTGCGCCTGAGGGCCGCTTCGTCCAGGACCCTCTCCACGCGGTCGGCGTTCCTGTCGTTGACGTGCGCCGAACCGATGAAGTGGGTGTAGGTCCCCAACTCCAGCCCGAGCTGCACGGCGGCGTACTCCTGAACCATCGTGAAGCTGAACACGTCGGACAGCAGGCCGCAGTCCAGGTCATTGGCCCGCATGTTGCACACCATGTGCAGACGTCCGTCGCGCACGAGCAGGTGTAACCCGGCCAGGCACGCCACGTCGGGGTTGTCATCGACGGACAGCTCGGCGGCGGAGAAGACCGGCAGGTACCCGCGCTTGCTGTCGGTCTCCACGCGCAGCAGCTCCAGGACCCGGTCGAACGGCGAGATCGACTGTCCCTGGGCCGGGTTGAAGAGGGTGTAGCCATAGGCGGACCCGCCGAGATTGACCCCGTCGGGGGAGATGAAACGCATGGACGGCGCGTAGTAGCCGATCATTTCGAGGTCTCGACGGCCAGCGAGGTACCAGAGGGCTTCGGCGAACTGAAAGATCGGATTGGCCTTGCGTGCCACCAGGTACGGAAGCCTCTGGCGGGGATCGGTCAACCGGAAACCAACGCCAAGCACTTCGCGTGCTTGGTTGCCGCGGGCAGCGATGTGGTGTTCGTGCTCGCTGGTCGCCAGCTTGAGCAGGGCGAGGTACGCGGCTTCGACGCTGCGAAAGGTAGAGGTTGAGAGCATGCACGGCTCCTAAGACGTGGTGTTTGGTGACGGAGCGCTCAGGTGATCGGCCTTTCGGCGCTTCCACCGCGGCCGCGTACTGGGCCTGCTCACGGCCGGGGTGGGAGCGGGGGCGGTGTCTTCGGGGATCGGGCGGCAGGCGAGGAAGGTGGCCGCGGTGTCGGTGTCCGGGTGGCAGGGGCGTTTTCGGCGCCGGACCTGGTAGCCCGCGGTCGTGAGGGTTTTGGCGAGGTGTGCGAGGCCCCGTATCCAGTGGGTGTACGCGCCGGACGGCGCGGTCGGCTGGTCAGGGTCACGCTTGTAGGCCGGGTTCGGCTCCCAGGTGACAAGGGCGCAGTCCCGTGTTCCGGGGGGCCACAGGAACTCCTCGACCTCCCGCACGAGGCACCGTCCGACGGTGGTCGCCTTGTCACCCGCAAGGGACGGATCGGCTCGTGCGAGGAGGCTTGGGAGGCGCCAGGTGTTGATGGCGGCATGCGGCTTGAAGTTGGGGCGTGGAGGGTGGGCGTGGCGCAGGTCCTCGGCGGTTCGCGGGGATGGTTCGATGCCCTCGGGGAGCCGGTAGACGATGAGGTCGGCGCCCCCGTGCAGGTCCGGGGTCTTGGGCACGCCCCATTCCTCGACGACGAAGCCGCAGTCCGCCAGGGCGTCGGCGCACGCGTCGAGCCGTTCCGTCCAGTGCTGCATCGCGCCGGGTGGCACGCGCCCGGTTCTGTCGTCGCGGCGGAAGAGGGGGTCGGGGAAGAAGTGGACGACGGTGGCGAACTCGGCGTGGGCGGGCCACAGTTCCTCCGGCAGAGCTGCCGCCTGACACCAGCCGCGGCCCTCGGGGATATCCCGCGGAACCTTGGAGAAGTCCATGTACAGACCGCCGAGTTTCAACCACTTCAGGTGGTGGTTGACGAGAGCGCTACCGGACCGGCCGGGGTCGGCGGGGTCGAACAGCGGAGGTGTGCTCGCCGTCGTGTCCTTGACTGGGGGCTCAGGGGAACGATGCCGAGCATGGGCGCTCATACGGCGGCTCCGCGGGCGCTCGGTTCGGCGAACATCTTCAGCAGGCGTGCCTCGACGGTGCCGATCGTGATGGCCACAGGGATGGCGGCCAGGAGGCGATGGTGGAGCGGGAGCGGCATGAGGAGACCGCCGATCAGATCGAAGACGGCGTGGCCGATGATCAGCGGGAGTACGCGGCCGTGACGCAGGAAGATGGACAGTCGGCCGAGGGCGAAGAAGAGCATCCCAAGGGCGGGCGCTCCGAAGTACGCATGCAGGGCGACCTCGATCACGCAGACCGTGGTGTAGATCTGCCACGCAGGCCGTCCTGCGGCCGTCATCAGTGCGGCTGTGGCGGCCACGATCACGACATCCTCGACGGCGACGGCCACCACGAGCGCGGCCAGGAGATCGACCGGGCTCTTGACCCCGATGGCGGCCAGCTGGTCTCCCATGACGGGCAGGGCATCCACGTCGAACCAGCGCAGCGCCTGCACGCCCAGGAAGGACAGGGCCCCGCCGATCATGCAGAAGGCGAACACGCGCTTAGCGAGCTTGTATGCCTCGGCGTTCCTGAGCCGGGGACTCTTTTCGCGTGATGCTCTTTCCAGCGTGACGCCGTGGGAGCGGCAGACCTCCACCGCGAGCCACGCGAGCGTCACCCCGGTCACGACCGTTCCGGCATGGCCGAGGCTTGCGTCAGGGTCGGTGGCGCATAAAGAGAGAGCGCCGCAGCTCACCGCCGCGCAGCGGTGCAGCATCCGCTGGCGCGGGGACACCCGACCAAGGGGTGTGCGGGCTATGACCAGCCAGGGGAGCCAGAAGAAGACCACGATGCCCACGCCTATGCGGACCAGCGCGGTGTAGTGGAACGTGCGTTGCGACCAGTGAACGTCGTATAGCGCGCCGAGGCCCAGCCCTGCGTTGATCAGGGGTGTGATGGAGGCGAGTACCAGCAGCGCGCCGGCGTTGAGCAGGGCCCGCCGAGCTGCCGCACCGTGCAACTGGACGGGAGTGTGCGAGTGCGTCACGCCGCCACCATCGCGGCGGTCGCGGGCCGGTGCGGGGCGATGATCTGGCCGTCGGGCAGCAGCTCACCGGTGTCCTCGAAGAGCAGGACGTGGTTGCACAGCAGGCTCCAGCCCTGCTCCGGGTGGCTCGCCAAGGGGAGAGCGGCTTCCCGGTCGGTGGACTCGGCGCTCGGGCACGGCGGCTTGTGCTGGCACATCGTATGGCCTATCTGGGTCGGATCGGAACGGGGAGCGTGCACGGGGTGCGGCAGAAAAGATGGGGGTGGCCGACCGCCGCCTCGCACCCCTGAAGGGCGGCGGCCGGGGCGGCTCCCGCAGGTGCCGGCCTACGGGAGCGCCGCTTCCTCCCCGCGGTGGTCTCGGGCCGCTCCCGCACGGGGGCACGGTGGGCCAGCGAGACCGGGAGGAAGCCCAGTCTGGGAAGTGTTAGGTCTGTACGACGGTGCTGGTGCGCGGCACCGCCTTCAACAGGCCGTACTGGTGCGCCCGGGTTACGAGGTGCGCACGGGTATTGGCCTGCAAGGACGTCATCAGGTGCCGGGTGTTTCTGCGGATCTTTGAGGGCGGTCTGCGCGTCTTGGCTGCAATCTGGGCTTCGGTCAGGCTCTGCGCGAGCAGGAGTATCAACTCCTTTTGCTGTGGCGGAACGTAGACCGGGACGGGCTCGCGGGCGGGGGGTCGGATCAGCCCCAGCTCGTAGGAGCGGTTGACGAGAGCCGCCTGGCCCCGTACGCCCACCAATTTCGACGCCACGGTGATGTGGTGGCGCACCGTCGCCCTCGTGAGCCGAATGCGACCCGCGATCTCGCGGTCGGTCAGGCCCTCGGCGAGACCCTGCACCACCTGCCGCCCGCGGCGGGTGAACGAGACAGTCACGGCGTCAGCGGACACGTCAGTCCTCTCTTCGGTTTCCGGGTTGAGGGCCGCTCGATGAGCCGGGCGCGAAGTCTCCGGCTCACCGAGCGGCGGTCTGTGGTGGCCGCGCTCTGTCACAGGTCTTCCAGGTTGACGACCGTGAACGCCCGCACGGTGCGCACGAGCTGGGAGGCCACCATCCAGTCCAGGTCGGCGTGACCGTAGGGCACGGGGTCGCCGTCGAACGCCATGGCTTGGATGGTGCGGTCAACGGTGTACCGGTAGGGCGTGCCGACGACGCCGTACAGGGGTGCGCTCTGCGCCAGCAGCGCGACGCCGTGCTTGGCGAGGTGAGAGCACCCTTCCGGCGCCGTGCGCGCGTGTTCGCGGCAGAACGGCGGCTGGGTGGTGCGGAGCGAGGTGCTGGGGTCGAGCGCACCCGCCTTGGTGCTGTGGAGGAACAAGATCCCCTCGTCCGTCCTGGCCGGTTCGCGGCAGAACTGGCACAACAGCTGCGACATCGTCTCGCGCTGCCGGGCCGGGTTGATCATCTTCCAGCGCGGCGCGCCAGTCAGCACCCCGTGCTCGTCGAGCGACTGCGAGACCCGCGCCCACAAGACACCCTGCGCGTCGCGGTCCCTCCGCCTTTCGTCCGCGTACCTGACGCGGCTTCCCCCAGCGCTGCTGAAGGAAGCGCGTAAGGCGGAGAAGGACTCGTCCACCTCGCCCTCGCGGGCCGTGATATACGGGATCGGCGCCCGCGGCCGCGGGGCGCTGCCCCCAGTGCTGCTTCTGCCGTGCGGCCCAGCCGGTGCGGGAGGGCCAACCTCTCGGCGAGTAGCGGGACGTCGGAGCTGCCGGGTGGCCGTGCGCCGCCGCAGTACGAAGCGCAGCTGCGGGCGTAGTCCCCGGGATCGGCCCCCATCGGAGTCGTCATCGGCCGCGTCGGGGTCGGCGCTGGCGGGCTTGGACACAGACATGCGTGCTTTTCCTTTCGGACATGCTCAGACAAGGGGCCGCTCGGGCGAGAACACCGAGCAGGAGGCCGGGGGCGTGGTCGGCACCCGGGTGTGCTGGGCCGCCGTGTACTGGTCGATGGCGTCTTCGCTGTAGCCGTAGAAGCGGCCCAAGGTGGTCTCGTCGTGCCCCGGCCACCAGGGCATCGGTGGTCTTTCGCCCCACTCGACGACGCAGCCGTGGTCCGAAAAGACCGACCACCCCACCCGCACGAAGGGGAAGCCGGGACGCCCGCGCAGTGCGTCCCGGACGGCGAGCCCGAAGCACAGGCAGGGCACGGGGTAGTAGCCACCGCGGCGGCTGCCTCCGACGGGAACAACGAGCAGCGGTATTTGGATCATGCAGACTGCCAGGCTCTGCTTCAGCAGCTCCGGGTCAGCGAGTCGTTGCGTGTAGTACCCAAGGTCGTATGCTTCCCGCGCCTCCATCAGGACCGCGGCCACCGGCGGATGATCCTCGGCGTCGGGCGTATGCATCATTCGGTGTCCCGGAGGCCCGTGCCGAGTGCTTTCAGCAGGTCAAGGCTGGACCGTGCTTTCATGGCGCGTTGTCTCCCATCAGGTCGAGCACGTCGACGATGGCCAGGGCGAAGCGGAGGATGTACCGGTGGGCGTGCTGGGGCTGGGGTCGCTCGGCGCGCAGTTCGGTGAGGAGGTACATCGCATCGACGGGGTATGGCGTGACCGTGTACGGCACGAGCTGGATGAGGGAGAGCGTCGTCTGTCGGAACCGGGCGGCGAGTTCTTCGATCTCCTCTGGAGTGGGGCGCGCGTGTTCGCCGAGCACGGCTTCTAAGTCGGCGTACAGCGCCGGCGCGTCGATGCTGATCTGCGAGCGGCGCAGTGCGACGAGCAGCGGCCCCATCTCGTCGGGTGCGGTGGTGTACCGGCGGCGCATCAGCTCCGCGCAGACGCGTGCGGCGGTCATCGTGGCCGCCCCTCTGCGGTGGCGAGGGTGCACCACGTGGCCATGCCGTCGGGGCTGACGCCCCACTTGGTCGCGAAGGTGTCCACGAGGTACATCCCGCGGCCGTGCTCCTCCTCCGCGGACGCCTTATGCACCTGTGGCGTACTGACCGTGCCGTCGGTCACCACGATGGCGATCTCGTCCGTGGTGATGATCAGACGGAACCCGAGGACGATGCCGTACCGCAACGCGTTGGTGGCCAGCTCGCTGATCACCAGCATCGCTCTCTCGACGAGGACGGGGGACATCCCCCAGAGGTTCAGCTTGGCCATGCTGATCCGGCGGCAGCGCCCGGCCCACACGGCCTCGGACCGAGGGACGTCTGTGCCCGGGGCCCGGCGGTCGAGCTGGATGGCGAAACCCACGTCGTCGAGGACATCGTCCGCGTCCAGGGGGAGGTAGCCAGGAAGACGGTTGGTCGCGGTGCCCATCAGTTCCCGCCTCCGGTGATCTCCGCTGTTGACGACGAGCTGTACGCCCAAGGGGTGAGGGGACGCTTGCTTGTTCGCCGGTATCCACGACTCCTGAAGTGTCGGCTTCGTGGCTTTGAAGGTGACGTCGGTGATGGGCGTCATGGGGGAACTTCCCATCTGCTCAGTGCGGGGGACCCTGCAAGGTGTTGCACCGATTCCCGAGGCTGTGGTCGCCAACGGCATCCGTACGTAACGGCTGAGCGCCGGCGCTGGTGGTCCGGCCTGCGAGGTTCGGGGGTGTAAGGGTCGTCAGGAGGGCAGTCGGCAACAACCGTGACCCGAGGGCGTTTTACGGGTGCGCCGTCCGTTTCACGGTTTCGCGCCTCGGGACCGTGAAGAAGTCACGGATTCTCAACGCAGCGTTGCGGTCTGCTCACTACGCTCGTGGCGGGTGACCGCGTACGGAGAAGGGCCCGCTCATGAACCAGCGTTCGGTATCGCACAGCCCCTCGTGCGCCAAACGCATCCGCGAGACACGGTCCGAGGCGGGATACGGGCTGTCCCAGATCGCCTTAGAGATTCACCAGTGCTGCCACGTCAGTTTGCTCCGCGCCCAGCGGCTTGCGCGCGGGTGGACTCAGACCGAAGCCGTTGATCATTTGCGCGCCTTGGCGGAAGACCTGGGGCTGACCGCGCCACGTACTGATGCCGACCAACTGCGGCTGTGGGAGATGGGCATGCACCAGCCACGACAGGGAGCGATCTCCTTGCTGTGCCGACTGTACGACTGCTCGGCCCATGATCTTGGCTTCGCTGTTCCGGCGGGGAGCGCCTGGACGCCGGAACGGCAGCCCGAGAGAGCTGGCGCACTGGTCGATCTGATCGACGGCCGGATTGAGGCCGCCCGCCGTTCCATGGACCGGACTCTGGCGCTTGGCAGTGTCACCGCCGCGCAGATGGACTTGCTCGACGAACGCATCCTCGATGTCCGGCGGCAGTACCTCTACGCCCCACCCGCGAAGATGCTCACCGAACTCCTCGATGAGTTGGAGGAAGTCAAGAACCTGGCGGTGGACCGGCAGCCTGCCGCGGTGCAAGTCCGGCTGTCGGAGATGACGGCGGTGCTCGCCACACTGATCGCCGATGCCCTGATGAAGCTGGGGCGCCTCTCACCGTCTCGCGCCTGGTACGACACTGCGCAGAGCGCGGCTGACGACAGCGGCAACATCGAACTCAGGGCCCGGGTCCGCGCCCAGCGCGCCATGCTGCCGTACTACTACGGGCCCCTGGAAGGCGCCGTCACCCTGGGCCGGGAAGCCCGTCTGCTCTCGCGGGGCCGACAGACCGCGACAGCCGCCTTCGCGACCGCGGCAGAAGCCCGAGCCCTGGCCCGTCAAGGGAATGCCGCCGCAGCGGAAACCGCCATCGCCGCCGCCCAGCGCTTGTACGACCGTTGTGACCCCGGCGACCAAGACGATGCCTTCAGCTTCCCTGAGCGGCGGATGCTGCTGTACCTCAGCGGCGCCTTCACCGCCCTTGGCCGGAGCAGCCAGGCCCGCCGAGTTCAGGAAGAAGCACTCGCCATGTACCCGGCCCGCACGGGAATCGACCCTGCCCTCCTTCAATTGGAGGCGGCGATCTGCCTGGCACACGACCGCAGTCCAGCCGAGGCATGCCAACTCGCGGGCGCCACCTACCTCCGGGTACCGGCCGGCCACCGCACTCACATCCTGGAGGAGCGGGCCCGGGACGTCCTGGAAGTGCTCCCACCAGGGATACGCCGAGGACGCGCCGCACGCGAACTCACCGAAATCCTCGCGCTGCCCAAGGGCCCCGCGTGACAGCGCCCGGGATCGTCAGCCAGCCTGAACCCCATGACAGCTCCAGCACCGGCACCCGGCGGCTTCGACGAAACCGCACTGCGCCACATCGTCATGCGCACCTGCGAGGTAGCAGACCTCGACGGGTCGAATGCACGCCTCCTACGCGGACACACCAACGCCGTCATCCTGCTACCCGAGGCCGCCGCAGTGGTCAAGGTCGCCCGCCGCGGCACCCCGGCCAGCAACGTGCAACGCACCACCCGCTTCGTACGCTGGCTGATGGACTGCGGCTTCCCCACCGTGCCGCTGCACCCTGGACCGGAACAACCTCTCCTGGTGGACGGACACGCCGTCACCATCTGGACCTACCTCCCGCAGCCAGACCACCCAGTCAGCGCCGCACAGATTGCCAAGCCCCTCTTCCACCTCCACAACCTGCCCACACCACCCGTCGAGCTGCCAGAACACGACAACGTCCGTGCCATCCGCAAGTCCATCGCCGCGATCACCGCCTTCCCCACAGCGACTCTCCGGTTCCTCACCGAACACGTCGACCGGCTCGAAGCCGAACTCGCCAAAGTGAACTTCGCTTTGCCGACCGGCCCCTTGCAAGGCGACCCTCAGCACCGCAACGCCCTGCATCATGGCGATGAAGCAGTGCTGTGTGACTGGGACACCGTGGCGTATGGCCACCCGGAGTGGGACCTGGTCACCATCGAGGTTCACTGCCGACGCTTCGGTTACGGCCCGGAGCACTACGAGGACTTCGCCACAGCCTATGGGTACGACGTCACGACGCTGGCCGGTTATGCGACCCTGCGTGACCTCCGCGAATTGCGCATGGTCACTACAAATGCGCGCAAAGTGCACCACGCGCCGGAGAGCATCCACGAAGTTCTGCGCCGCGTACACGGTCTGGAAAACGAAGACTTGGGCATGCGCTGGCGCATTCTCTGACGAAGGCCCCGCGCGTTTTCAGTGATCCGTGCTCGCGGGAAGTCGCACCAGTCAGCGTCCCTGCCGAGCGGTAGCGGCATGGAGTTCCTTGACTCCGCTGGTGTGGGGGTGGCGTTGTGCCAGCTCGTCGACGATGCTGCGGATCGCGGGGCGGTCTCGGACTTCGCCGGGGCTGGCTCGGTAGGCGTCCAGGAGGGAGCGGGCGGTCTGCTCTGGCCGTCCCCAGGCCCACCAGGCGCGTGCCATGTCGGTGCCCATGCGGGCCTTGCGTTCAGCTGTGGGGAATTGGGCGGGGCGGAGGTTCTTCCCGGCTTCCAGGGCGGCTCCTGCATCTCCGAGCGCCCAGTGCACGCCGACGGCGTACAAGTCCACGGCGGCCGGGCTGATGGGGAACAGTCGGCCCGCTGGGGCGGCGGCCGGCAGCCGATGAGCGGCGCGGCGGGCTTCCTCGGTCATCGACAGGGCTTCGGCGCGGTGGCCGCCACGGGCAGCGGTGTAAGCCAGGGTGCAGAGCATCTGTGCATAGGCCGACGCGGTCGCATCGGTGCGCAGGCCGGTCGCCTCGACGGCAGAGGCTGCTGTCGTCATGAGGCGCTGGGCTTCGGCGCCGCGGTCCTGGTGGCGCAGGACGATGGCCAGCTCCCGGGCGGCGGCCGCGGAGGCGAGCGGAGAACCGGCGACCTCGGCCCAGGTGCGGGCCCGGTCCGCGGTGAGCCGGGCCTGGCCGTAGGAGCCGAGCTTGGTCAGCACCGCAGCGGCCAGGCTGTAGACGGAGGAGAGCCGGGCCTGATCGAGTTCGCGACGGGAGGAGGCCGCGGCATGTCCGTCAGCGATGAGGCCGGGCAGCGCGGCGAGGAGACGGGAGTGCGCGCCCTTGTCGTACAAGTCGCGGGCGGCCGCCATCCGGCCATGTAGGGGGCCTTGGCCGGTCGGGGCCGGTGTGTCGGCCAGGGCCTCGTCGAGCCCCATCATCAGGGCGACGGGCCCGGCGGCAGCCGTGGCGGTGAGCAGCGTACGGCGGCGCATCGGGTCCTCCTCGGCGTGCGGACTGGCCGTCACTCTAGTGGCCGTCGGCACCTTCGGGGCGGGTGGCGCCAGGGAAGTCATCAGGATGTGTGGCGGAACGCCGACCTCTTGCGCGGCGCGGTGGACCAGGTCCAGGTCGACGACCCTGCGGCGCCGCTCCAGCCGGGAAACTGTTGCGGGTGCGCAGCCGAGCCGGTCTCCGAGGGCGGCGAGTGTCCAGGAGAGGTGTTCACGGCCGAGACGGATGAGCGCGCCGGCGCGCCGCTGCTCGGCTAACTCGCGTGCCTTGGGGGTGCTCCAGAACGGGTCAACGGGCACAGGTCCTCCCACGCCGCACGACCGGGGCCCTCCACGGTACGGACGCTTCTTATCGTGGTCGAGGCTGTTTGCACGACGTGCAAAGCCCTTGCACGACATGGTTGGCGATCACCGTAGGAGGAGGCGTTGCGGTGTGCTGGGTGCAGCGCCCCGAACCACGGGGCACGTCCATCGGAGGCATCATGGCAACGGCTGTTGCAGCTCCTCTGGCCACGAACCCGATGAGCGGCCCGGTCCGCTCAGCTCGGGAGGTCGTATCGAGCGGTCTGTGGGACAAGCAGGTCGGGCTGCTCGTGCGCGACTACCCGTACGACTCGATCATGGCGGCCCGGGTTCTCGAACAGGGATACGCCTACCTGCTGACCGCGATGCGGCACCGGGGCGAGGGGCTGGGGCTCGCGCCCAGCAAGCTCGTCGACATCGGCGTCCACACGATCATCCTCGACACCGTGGCGTACGCCGAACTGTGCGAGCGCTTCAACGGCGGCAGCTTCTTGCACCACGTGCCCGAAGTCGAGATGAAGAACGACGGCTCGGTGATGCGGACGGCCCACATCGTCGCCGCCGACGGATGGGACGTCGACCTTCCGCTGTGGGCGGACGCCGCCCCGTGCGGCCCCTGCCACCCGGGCAGCGACTCGCACTGACCAGCGCCAGAGCCGTGCCCCGGCCGACGGCCGGCTGGGGCACGGCACTCGGCCGGGTGGGATTGACGGGAACCAGCCCGGCGTCGGGCCGCACTCGCCAAGATGGTGCGGATGACGACCACGGCAGATCTCTGGCACCACTACGGCCGCATCCGTGCCGAGCGCGACCGTGCCGTCCCTGATTCCTTTCACTGGATCTGGAGTCAGGATGGCGGCCCCGGCTCGGAAGTGCTGGGCGATCTTGCGGGGCGAGTGATCGGCGACCTCGGCGCCGGAGCCGCCCGGCACGCCGCACATCTGGCCGTCCGCCACGACCCCGCCGAGATCGTTGCCATCGATGCTTCCCCCGCGCAGTACGAGATGGCCACCGACCTGTTCGCCCACCTCGCTCCGCGCCTGCGTATCACCTCCTCCGACGCCGTACCTCACCTCCAGGCGGCGGAAAACGTCTACGACGTGCTGTACAGCGTGTTCGGAGCCGTCGACTTCACTGACCCGCGCGCACTGCTGCCGGCCGCCGCCGCTGCGCTGAAGCCGGGCGGGCGCCTGGTCTTCTCCACCCTGGCCCACTACCTGAACGGCTCCCCGGCCCAAACGGACCTGGTGGCAGCCGACATCCCCGCCAAAACCCCCGAGGGTGACAGGGCCTCGCTGCGTCGCTGGGTCCTCCAGGAGCAAGTGTGGGTGAAGGCCCTTGACGAGGCCGGATTCACCGACGTCACCGTGGAGATGCTTCCGGCAGGGTCCGACGGACCGCGACCGGTGGACACGTTGCTGGTAATTGCTGACCGGCAGCGTTGAACTTGCCGCCTGCATCGAGCTGTCACACCGTCGTCTTAGCGGTGTTTGGTCCGCTGGCCGTAGCTAGTCACCCTCGCGATACCGCAATTGAGGTCAGCGCTCGACAAGCCGATTGATCACTTGCGGCCTAGTCGAACTGCTGGTTTGCCGCCATGGGACCGCTGCAGCGATGAATCCGCCCACGGCAGACAAGAAAGAGCACCGAAAGAGTGGATAGCTGCGCGATGGCTATGTCAACGTACAACGTCCCGCAAAAAGCCCACACCAGAAGGTGCTGCTTCGCGATTCGCTCAGGCTCCAACAGCTGCTCGAAATCACGTGCAGCGTAGATCGACCCGATGGCGTGGCTCCTACCTGGGAGGTCCGCCTGTCCGAATTTGCTATCCGATCTGCTCGCTTCACCTCACCCGTGCCATTTGCCCTCGGGGGGCTGAACGCTTGGGTCGGTCAAACGGCAGGTGACTACCTCGCGGTCTCGACGGGCCCATGTATTGCGTCTGTGCCGCCGGCCTATTCGGTGAAGATCTATTGCAGCGGGGGTACCGCAGCGACCGGCTCGTCCTCGCGCACGTGGCACGGCATCCGGGAACCACAACCAGGGAAGTGGCACAGGCTTTGGGAATTCCTGAGTGCCGCGTCACGGCCAACCTCGACCGGCTCGCCGGCGACGGCCTGCTAACGGTCGCCTCGGGGCAGCGCTCCCGGAGCCCCGCGCTCGTATCTTCTCCCACCCGTCGACGGTGTTACCAAGCAGAGGTCGAGCGCATGATGCGGCGGGCAACATAGCCGACGATCGCCGGTTAGCCAAACCGGGCATCGTGTGGACTATTGGTTTCGTTCGCACCGGCTGCTTGGCGGTGGACTTGGAGCGGACAGCGCCGTGCTTTCACCGGGGCATCCCCGACCGTCCTGAACTTCCCCGCAATGCCTAGGAACCTCCATGCCTACTCGCCCTCCCTCTGTTGCCTCCGTGATACAAAATCCCACCAGTGCCACTCGCACAGCATTCCTCAATGTGCGGGGTGCTGCCGAGTACCTCGGCCTGTCACCCCGAACCCTCTACGTCTGGCGGCATCGACGACATGGCCCGCCCAGCTTCCGTATGGGGCCGAGAGGTCGCGTGATGTACCGGATCGAAGCGCTCGACGCATGGATCTGCGAACAAGAGCGGGTCGACTCCCGCTGCAACCCTGCCCTGAATCCGGTTAGCGCCACCCCTCGACGCCGCGCCGACTCGCGACTAGCTGACGCCAGGTAGCCAGCTCCTGTCCCCTACTTGAAAGGAAGTACTTGGCCGGCTACATCGAAGACCGCTGGATCAAAAAGAAGAAGGACCCTGTTACTGGCAAGCGGGAACGTACCGCCCGCTATGGGAAGGGTTCGCGGTATCGCGTCGGAGGAATCCCCGGTGTCCGGGACATGTCCTTCGACACGCTGGAGGACGCAAAGGCGTGGCTTCGCAGGGCCGGTACCGACAGCGAGCGCGGTGAGTTCGTCGACCCCCGTGACGGCTCCATCACCGTGGCCGACTACGTCACTCACCACTGGCAGGCCGGCGTCCGTGGTGCTCCCGGAACCGTCAAGCGCATCGACGAGCGCGTACGCCTCCACGTCCTTCCGCACCTCGGCGATGTGGCGCTGAGGGATGTCTCCGCGACCGTCCTGCGCGGCTACATTGCCACGCTCGAAGGCGAGTGTTCGCCCCGCTACGCCCGCCAGATTCTCACCACCCTCTCGAACATCTTCGAGACCGCCATCGACGACAAGCGCCTTGTCCGCAACCCGATGCGCGCCAAGTCGGTGCGCTGGCCCAAGCCGCCGGAGGACCAGCGGGAGGCATGGCCCCTGGAGACCGCGCGGAGGGTGCGGGATGTCATCAACCCGCGGTACCGGATCGCTGTCGTGGTCGCTCTCGGATGCGGGCTCCGTCAGGGCGAGGTCTTCGGCCTCTCACCGGAAGATGTCGACTTCGAGCGCGGCCTCATCCGTGTCCGCCGCCAGGTGCAACTTCTGCATGGTCGCTTGTACTTCACCCTTCCTAAGGGCGGGAAGACGCGCATCGTCGACATGCCTCCGTCGGTCGCCGACGAGCTGGCCGCGTACTTTCTGCAGTACCCGGCCGTCGAGGTCGAGCTGCCCTGGGGCGGCCCTGAGCCCGAGCGGGAGAAGCAAACGTTCCCGCTCGTCCTGACCACGACGTATGGCAATGCGATCCGTGCCAACATCTTCAATGTCGAGGTCTGGAAGCCGGCGCTCGCGAAGGCCGGCGTCATCCCCATGCGAGAGAAGGGGCAACGCTGGAAGGCATCTCGCAAGGACGGCTTCCACGTCCTCCGACACACCTATGCCTCGATCATCCTCGAAGCAGGTGAGTCCGTCGTCACACTCGCCCGATGGCTCGGCCACTCCAGCCCGACCATCACCCTCGACCACTATGCCCACTTCATGCCCGAGGCGGGCGGCAAGGGGCGAGCGGCCGTCGACGCACTACTCGGCATGGTCCCCGAGTACGTCCCAGAGAACCTCGCCCTGACATGAGAGAACGGGTGGCACAGCACACGCTGTGCCACCCATTCTCGTTACGTTGCGTAGCCATGCGCTGATGAGGGCAGCTGCGCCGTTAGACGTGGAACAGGGTGGGCGCGAGAGAAGCGACTGGAGCAGCGGAGCGGCGCATTCTCCCCAGATTCTCCCCAGAGGGCCAGAACGACCGCTCCGTAACGTTCGCGGACGCGAATCGATGTCGGCGTACCCGGCTAAACCTCTACAGCCAGTCCCGTTTCTTGAAGATCACGTACAGGCTCGAACACACCAATGCCATCAGCAGGATTGCGAAAGGATAGCCGTACACCCAGTGCAGCTCGGGCATGTGATCGAAGTTCATGCCGTAGATCGTTCCCACGAGTGTGGGTGCAAACAGAATGGCCGCCCACGACGAGATCTTCTTGATCTCCTCGTTCTGTTCGAAGCCCGCCTCCGCCAGCGCCCGCATCTCCGCGTTCTGCTGCTGCGTCACCAGCGTCGCGTTGACCGTGAGGATGTCGGTCAGGGCCTGGCGGAAGCCGTCGACGCGTTCGCTGGTGTGGGTGACGTGGTCGGCCACGTCCCGTAGGTAGCGCTGGAGTTCCTCGTCCGTGCCGTACTTCGCGAAGCCCGCCATCAGGGCGTGCAGCATGCCGACCAGGGGGCGGGTGGCGCGCTGGAACTCGACCATTTCGCGCGAGAGTTCGTAGATGCGGCGGGAGACCTCCGGGTCGCCGCTGAAGACCTCGGTCTCGATCTCGTCGATGTCGTTCTGGACGCCCGCGACGACCGGGGCGTAGCCGTCGACCACCGCGTCGAGGATCGCGTAGAGCACCGCCTCGGGGCCGAGTTTGAGGAGGTCGGGGGTCTCCTCCATGCGGCGGCGGACCCCGGACAGGTCGGGGGCCGCGGCATGCCGGACCGTGATGACGAAGTCGGGGCCCACGAAGACGTGCAACTAGCCGAAGTCGACCTCCTCGGGGGCGTCGAGGTAGCGGGCGGCGCGCAGGACGACGAAGAGCGTCTCGCCGTACCGCTCCAGCTTCGGGCGCTGGTGGGCCTCCATCGCGTCCTCGACAGCCAGCTCGTGCAGGTCGAACTCGGCGGCCAGGGAAAGGAGTTCGTCCTCCGTCGGCCGGGCGAGGCCGATCCACGCCATGCCGTCCCGCTGCTCGCGCAGCTCACGGAACGTGTCCGCGAGGGAGGAGGGCGTCGCCACGCGGACTCCCTCGCGGTACAGCGCCGCCTCCACGACACTGCCCGCCTCCCGATTCGCCGCGGTGGGACCGGAGGGCGGTGCGGGCCGGGTCTCCTCGGGCGGCGGGGCCGCCGGGGGCCGCGTCGCGCGCCGCCACGCGTGCTTCTTCGCGGGCGATGCCGGACGGGGTCGGCGCTCCGCCATGCTGGCCGCCTCCAGGTTGATGAGTCGTTGACTCGAGTCGAGTGTGAGTCGAGTCGCGTGCGAGTCGGTGTCGAACGTATGGTCTAGATGGCCATTGAGCAGGATATACGTCCTAAAAGGCGCGGGCGGGCAGCGCGGCCCCTCGGAGAAGCGGTCGGCCTGCGGCGTGCCTCGTGAGGCGCACTACCCCCGCGCCGGCCCCCTTGCGGACCGTACGTGTCCGCAACCCCCGCTAGCGTGACCCGCATGACCAAGACGACCAGGGCCCGGACCGGCACCGCCCCCGTGCTGGGGGCCCGCGCGCTCAACCGGGCCACGCTCGACCGGCAGCTTCTCCTGCGCCGCTCCCGCGATCTGTCCGTCAAGGACGCCGTCGCCCATCTCGTCGGCCTCCAGGCGCAGAACGTCAAACCGCCCTACTACGCCCTCGCCGCACGCCTGGAGGACTTCGACCCCGCCGAACTCTCCGCGCTCCTGGAAGCGCGCGAGCTGGTCCGCATGGTCACCCTGCGCTCCACCATCCATCTGCACACCGCCGACGACGCCCGCACACTGCGGCCGTTCGTACAGGACGCACTCGCACGCGAACTGGGCGTGTTCCGCGACGGGCTCACCGGCGTCGACCTGCACGAACTCGCCGGGATCGCCCGCGAGGCCGTCGAGGCCGAGCCCCGCACGATGAAACAGCTCCGCGAGATCCTGCTCGTGCGGTGGCCCGGCGCCGACCCGCAGTCCCTCGCCGTCGCCGCGCGCTGCCTGCTGCCGCTGGTCCAGGTGACCCCGCGCGGGCTGTGGCGGCGCAGCGGGCAGGTCTGCCTCACTACCCTCGAACACTGGCTCGGGGGTACGGACGCCGAGGCGCCGTCCCCGGACACCCCCACCCCCGACGCCACCGTCCTGCGCTATCTCGCCGCCTTCGGGCCCGCCTCCGTCAAGGACATGCAGACCTGGGCGCGGCTCACCCGTATGCGGGAGGTCTTCGAACGGCTGCGGCCACGCCTGCGGACGTTCCGCGACGAGAACGGCGTCGAACTGTTCGACCTGCCCGACGCGCCGCGCCCCGCCGCGGACACCCCGGCTCCGCCCCGCTTCCTCCCCGAGTTCGACAACCTCCTCCTCTCGCACGCCGACCGCACCCGCGTCGTGCCCGCCGCGTACAAGGGGCGTACGTGGAAGGGGAACTTCGCGTACTGCACCTTCCTCCTCGACGGGTTCCTCGCCGGAGTGTGGCGGCTGGAGGAGGATGCCAGGAGCGGGAGCGCCGTGCTCACCATCGAGCCGTTCGGGAAACCGGGGCGCGCCGAGCGGGACGCGCTGACGCGGGAGGCCGAGCGGATGCTGACGCGGATCGCCGAGACCCCGGCTGCGGCAGCGGCGGCGGCAGCGTCTTCGTCCGCCTCGTCCTCGGCCTCGTACGACATTCGCTTCGGGGTCGTCGTCGGAAGCTGAGCCGCCGCCGCGACCGCGGGCTGCCGCCGGCCGCGGCCGCCGTATGGCGACACCCTGCTTCGGGGGTAGTGGGACAGCGTCACGGACTACACGATGTTACGTAGCCGAAGTGGTCCCGGATATCAGGAGTGAGCTATGCGGACACCGATGACCGTCACGGATTTCCTCGACCGGGCGGAGCTGGGCTTCGCCGCCGCCCCCGGTGTGATCGACGAGCCGCACCAACCCGCCTCGGTGGTACCGGATTCCACGTACGGGCGGCTCGGGGAGCGGATCCGCGCCTGGCAGGCGGGGTTCGACGCGCTGGGAGTGGGGGAGGGGGAGCGCGTGGCGGTGGTGAGCCATAACTCCGCCCGGCTCCTCGAGCTGTTGTTCGCCGTGCCGATGAGCGGGCGGATCTGCGTGCCCGTCAACTTCCGGCTCAAGCCGGACGAGGTCGATTACGTGGTGCGGCAGAGCGGCGCCTCCGTCCTGCTCGTGGACCCGGAGCTGGACGACGCCCTGTCGGGCGTCAAGGCACGCCACCGCTTCGTGCTCGGTGAGCGGACCGAGACCGATCTGATGCGGTTCGGCGTCGAGCCGCGCCCCTGGGCGAACCCCGACGAGGACGCCACCGCGACGATCAACTACACGTCGGGAACCACCGCCCGCCCCAAGGGGGTTCAGCTCACCCACCGCAACATCTGGGTCAACGGGCTCACCTTCGGCCTGCACACCCGCGTGTGGGAGCGGGACGTCTATATGCACACGCTGCCGATGTTCCACTGCAACGGCTGGGGCATGCCGTTCGTGATGGCGGGGCTCGGTGTGAAGCAGGTGGTGCTGCGCAAGGTGGACGGCGCCGAGATCCTGCGCCGCGTGGAGGAGCACGGCGTCACGCTCATGTGCGGGGCGCCCGCGGTGTGGAACGCGGTGCTCGACGCGGCCACGAGCTGGCGCGGCGAGGTGCCGGGCCGTGACCGGGTGCGGATCGTCTGCGCGGGCGCACCGCCGCCGAGCAAGATGATCCAGCGCGTGGAGGCCGAGCTGGGCTGGGAGTTCACGCAGATCTACGGCCTGACCGAGACCTCCCCGCTGCTCACCTTCAACCGGGCGGTGCCCGCCGACGCGGAGCTGCCCGCCGAGGAGCGGGCGCGCAAACTCTCCCGCGCCGGGCTGCCCGCGCTCGGCGTCAAGCTGAAGGTCTCCGACGCGGGCGAGGTGCTGGCCCGCTCGAACGTCGTACTCGAAAGCTACTGGGAGAAGCCGGAGGAGACCGCGGCGGCGCTGGAGGACGGCTGGTTCCACACGGGCGACGGCGGCACTCTCGACGAGGCGGACGGCCATCTGACCATCTCCGACCGGAAGAAGGACGTCATCATCACCGGCGGCGAGAACGTCTCCTCGATCGAGGTGGAGGACGCGATCTTCAGTCACCCGGCGGTCGCCGAGGTCGCGGTCATCGGGGTGCCGCACGAGAAGTGGGGCGAGACGATCAAGGCGCTCGTCGTCCTGGCGGAGGGGGAAACGGCGGGGGAGGCGGACATCATCGCCCACTGCAAGCAGCGGATGGCCGGTTACAAGGCGCCGACGAGCGTCGAGTTCCGCGACGCCATCCCGCGCACGGCCACGGGCAAGATCCAGAAGTTCAAGCTGCGGGAGCCGTACTGGGCGGGCCGTGGCCGGGGCGTGAACTGACGACGCGTCGGCGTCCTCATCACGTCCCCTTCGGCGACGATTCGGCATGACGTCCCCTTCGGCGGCGATTCGGCACGCCTTCAATGAACCTGCACATCGAATGCGCAGTCCGGTCACGCAATTCGACGCATGCACCGCACGAATTCCCGTGCAGGGGCCATAGAAAGCTCTCTTTGGCGGGAGAGTGTCCGATTTGTTGAAGGGAGTACCGCCGTGCGGTCGATTCCCTTCTGTGAATGTTGTGAAGGAGCTGCCACCTCGCGGTGAAACCGCCTGCACGCAGCGGAGATGCGCCGTCACAACCTCACCTGACGGGCGCTTCATCGATTGGATGTGCGAGCTGCGAACGTGCTTTGATCCTGGCCCACGCGGAATTCGCCCCGCAGGTAAGGCGGATTCCGCTGGTTGGAAACACCTTTGCGACATTCATGAGAAGGGCAGCTCACACCATGAACAACACCCCGCAGGTCGAGACCCTCGAAATCTCCGACGCCGACCTCGACAACGTCTCCGGTGGCCTCGTCGCCCAGGTCGCGGGCAACGTCACCAGCACCGCCGACTCGATCGCCCCGGTCTCCGGCGTGGTCGCCGGTGTCGCCGGCACCGTCGAGAACGTCACCGGCGTGAACGTCGGCGCCGTCACGGGCCTGGCCTCCGGCCTGACCGCCGGTCTCTGAGCCTTCCGCTCACCGAGACACCGTGATCCCTGAGCCCCGGAGCCACTGGTTCCGGGGCTCACGGACGCCACGGGCAAGCCGTCGCGGGCCCAGTAGGTCAGGCGGGCCCAGCAGGCCCAGCGGGCCGAGCCGTCACAGGCCAACCGGGCCAAGCGGCCCCCGGCACAGTAAGGGAAGCGTTCCGTGCAGTTCCGCCAACAGGCCCTGTCCAAGCTGCAGTCGCCCGAGGAACTCGACCTGCCGGTGCGCTACGCCCGCCCCCAGGGCCTGCTCGTCCTCGCCGTCACCCTCGTCGTCATGGCCGCCGCGAGCGTCTGGGCCGTCACCGGCTCGGTCTCCTCGACCCTCAGGGCGCCCGGCATCCTCACGCACGGCCAGGGCAGTTACGTCCTCCAGAGCCCCGTCACCGGCCAGGTGACCCGCGTCCTCGCCGAGGAGGGCAAGCGCGTCGCCGCGGACGCTCCCGTGCTCGAAGTCCGTACGGACCGGGGCGACAGGGTCGTACGCGCCCTCGCCGCGGGCCGCGTGACCACACTCGTCGCGAAGATCGGCACCGTCGTCACCACCGGCGCCGACGTCGCGACCGTCGAGCGCGTGGCGGGCCCCGGGGATCCGCTTCTCGCCATGCTCTACGTGCCCGCCGACAGCGCGGCCACCGTCCCCGTCGGCGCCTCGGTGGACCTCACCGTCCAGTCCGTGCCCACCCAGGAGTACGGCACGCTGCGCGGTCGCGTGAAGGCGATCGGGAGGGCGGCGCAGACCCGGCAGAAGATCACCGGCTTCCTCGGCGACGAGGAGCTGGCCGGGCAGTTCACCAAGGACGGGCCGCCCGTGGCCGTCCTCGTGCGGCTCCAGAAGTCACCCCGCGCCACGTCCGGCTACACGTGGTCCACTTCCGGCGGCCCACCCTTCGCGCTCACCTCCATGACCCCGGCCACCGGCGCCCTCCACCTCGCCGAGCAGCGCCCGATCGATTGGCTGCTTCCGTGACCGCACCCCACACTTCCCCGGCCGCACCCCACACCCCCTCCCCGGCCGCACCCCACCCCTCCCCGGCACACCAGCAGCAGCTGCCACCCCCCGGCGGCCGCCGCAGGCACCGCCCCGAGCCGCCGAAGCGCGGCCGCCGCGCCGCACCGCGCCCCGCGGCGAAGGGCCGGCGCCCGAAGACCGTCCGCACGCCCACCGTCCTCCAGATGGAGGCCGTGGAGTGCGGCGCCGCCGCCCTCGCGATGGTCCTCGCCCACCACGGGCGGCACGTGCCCCTGGAGGAGCTGCGCATCGCGTGCGGCGTCTCCCGCGACGGCTCGCGGGCCAGCAACGTCCTGAAGGCGGCCCGCAGTTACGGCCTCACCGCCAAGGGCATGCAGATGGAGCCCGCCGCGCTCGCCGAGGTCAAGGCGCCCGCGATCCTCTTCTGGGAGTTCAACCACTACGTCGTCTACGACGGCATGGGGCGCCGCCTCGGCCGCCGGGGCGTCCACATCAACGACCCCGACAAGGGCCGCCGCTTCGTGCCCTCCGAGGAGTTCGACACGAGCTTCACCGGCGTCGTCCTCGTCCTCGAACCGGGGGCGGAGTTCCGGCCGGGAGGCCGCAGACCCGGCGTGATGAAGGCGCTCCCGGCGCGGCTGCGCGGCACCACGGGCACGATGCTCGCCGCCCTCCTCGCCAGCCTGCTGCTCGTCGCGGTGGGCGCCGCGCTGCCCGCGCTCAGCCGGACGTACATCGACCTGTTCCTGATAGGCCATCAGACCTCCCTCCTCGGCGCCCTGTTCGCGTCGATGGGCGCGATGGTGGCGCTCACCGTGGTGCTGACCTGGCTGCAGCAGGCGAACCTGCTGCGCGGCCGCATCATCTCCTCCACCCTCGGCAGCGCCCGCTTCTTCCGGCATCTGCTGCGCCTGCCCGTCACGTTCTACGCCCAGCGCAGCCCCGCCGACCTCGTGCAGCGCCTCGCCTCCAACGACGCGGTCGCCGAGACCCTGGCCCGCGATCTCACCGCGGCCGGGGTCGACGGAGTCGTCGTACTCCTCTACGCCGCCCTGCTGTGGACGTACGACCCGCAGCTCACCCTCGTCGGCGTCGGCATCGCGCTGCTGAACATCGTGGCGATGCGCGTCGTCATCCGGCTGCGCGCCACCGGCACCCAGAAGCTGCGCGCCGACAGCGCCAAGCTCACCAACACCTCCTACACCGGCCTTCAGTTGATCGAGACCATGAAGGCGACCGGCGGCGAGAACGGCTACTTCCGGCGCTGGGCGGGCCAGCACGCCACCACCCTGGAGGAGCAGCAGCGCCTCGGGGTGCCGAGCGCCTGGCTCGGTGTCGTCGCGCCGACGCTCGCGACCCTCAACAGCGCGCTGATCCTGTGGATCGGCGGCCTGCGCGCGGTCGAGGGACATCTGTCGATCGGCCTCCTCGTCGCCTTCCAGGCCCTCGTCACCCGCTTCACCGCGCCGATCACCCGCCTCAACGGCGTCGCGGGCCGCATCCAGGACTTCGCCGCCGACGTCGCCCGCCTCAAAGACGTCGAGAACTTCCCCGTCGACTCCCTCTACTCGCGCCCCGAGCCGGCCGCGAGCACCCGCCGCCTCAAGGGCCACGTCACCCTCGACGACATCACCTTCGGCTACAGCCCCCTCGACAAACCGCTCCTGACCGGCTTCTCCCTGTCGGTCGGCCCGGGGCAGCAGGTCGCGCTCGTCGGCGGCTCGGGCAGCGGCAAGTCGACCGTGTCCCGGCTGATCTCGGGGCTCTACAGCCCGTGGGAGGGCACGATCCGCATCGACGGGCAGCGCCTGGAGGACATCCCGCGCGGCGCGCTCGCCGCCTCCGTCTCCTTCGTCGACCAGGACGTGTTCCTCTTCGAGGGCACGATCCGCGACAACGTCGCCCTGTGGGACCCCTCCATCCCCGACGACGCCGTGATCGCCGCCCTTGAGGACGCCTGCCTGTACGAGGTCGTGGCCCGCAGGCCCGGCGGCATCCACGGCCGCGTCGAACAGGACGGCCGGAACTTCTCCGGCGGGCAGCGCCAGCGCCTGGAGATCGCCCGCGCCCTGGTCCGCCGTCCCAGCGTCCTCGTCCTCGACGAGGTGACCAGCGCCCTGGACGCCGAGACCGAACAGGTCATCATCGACAACCTGCGCCGCCGCGGCTGCGCCTGCGTCGTCATCGCCCACCGCCTGAGCACCGTGCGCGACAGCGACGAGATCGTCGTACTCGACCACGGGCAGGTCGTGGAGCGCGGCCGCCACGAGCACCTCGTCGCCGCCGGTGGGCCTTACGCCGACCTGGTCAAGGAGTACTGAGGTGACCCAGGAGCAGTACGTCCCCGCGCACGACACGGTCGCCGCCGCCTTCGGCGGGCTCGGCACGCCGGTCGACTGCGCGGGTCTGCGCAGCGTCCACCTGGAGGGCCCGCAGGTGCTGTGGCTCGTCGTGGCGGGCGCGCTCGACCTGTTCGCCGTCGACGCCGTGCAGCAGGGCCACTGGCACTTCCTCGGCCGCCTCGAACCGGGCACCCTCCTCCTCGGCCCCGTCGAAGGCCCCCAGCACACCCTCGTCGGCCGCCCCCTGGCGGGCTGCGAGCTGCGCCGCGTCCCGCTGCGCGAGCTGTACCGCCCCGACTACGGCGACGCCTGGGCGTACGAGCAGCAGTACCCCACGGCGTACGACACCCAGGACGCGGCCCTGAGCCTCCTTGAGCACGCCTTCGCACTCGGCATCGGGCGCGGCCACCGAGTCCTGTTCGAAGCCCCGCTCGACGGCCGCACCCTGGGCGAGGACCCCGACGGCGCCGTCACCGACGACGACATCCTCTGGATGCCGGTCGCGCCGGGCAGCGTGCGGTACGGCTCCGCCTACAGCGCCGAGGCCGCGGGCGATCTGCTCGTGGACCCCGCGATGTGGCAGCGCATGGTCAACCAGCAGTACCGACTGCTCGCCACGCTCGACCGCTGGATCGAACGCCTTGAGCGGGCCCACGAGGACCGCACGGCGGCCGGTATCAAGGCGGGCGAGAACGTCCGCGAGCAGGCCGACCGGACCCTCATCGCCTCCATCGGGCGCGCGGGCAGGGGCAGTTCACGCCGAGTCGGCGCGCGGGGCGGCGATGACGCCACGTACGCGGCCTGCCGTCTTGTCGCCGAGGCGGCGGGCATCACGCTGACCGGCCGGGCGGACGGCGGCGCGGTGAACGACCGGCTCGACCCGGTGGAGCGGATCGCGGTGGCCTCCCGGATCCGCACCCGCGCGGTGCGGCTCGACGGGCGCTGGTGGCGCGAGTACGCGGGCCCGCTGGTGGGGCACCGGGCCGCGAGCGGCGCGCCGGTCGCGTTGCTGTGGCGGCGCGGCGGCTACGAGTCGGTGCATGCCACCTCCGAGCGGCGCACCCGCGTCGACAAGACCAACGCGGACGAGTTCGAGCCGCAGGCCGTCATGTTCTACCGGCCGCTGCCCGAGCGGAGACTGACGCCGTGGCGGCTCTTCCGCTTCAGCCTGCGGGGCACCGCCGGCGATGTGCGCAACCTCGCGCTCGCCTCGCTCGTGACGGTCGCGATCGGTGCGCTGGTGCCGATCGCGACGGGGCAGGTGCTCGGCGTGTTTGTGCCGAACGCGGAGAAGAGCCTCATCGTCCAGGTCTCCGTCGCCGTCATGATCACCAGCATCGTCTCGGCGGCGTTCATGCTGCTCCAGAACCTCACCATCCTGCGGCTGGAGGGCCGCATGGAGAGCGCGCTCCAACCAGCCGTCTGGGACCGGCTTCTGCGGCTGCCCACCCGCTTCTTCACCTCCCGCTCCACCGGTGAACTGGCGAGCGCGGCCATGGGCGTCAGCGCCATTCGCCGGGTCCTTTCGGGCATCGGCCCCGTCGCCCTCCAGTCGAGCACGGTCGGCGCGATGAACCTCGTCCTGCTGCTGCTCTACAGCGTCCCCCTCGCCCTGGCCGCGCTGGCGATGCTCGCCGTCATCGCCACCGTCTTCCTCGCCCTCGGCCTGTGGGAACTGCGCTGGCAGCGGCGCCTGGTCGAGCTGGGCAACAAGCTCAACAACCAGGCCTTCCAGACCCTGCGCGGCCTGCCCAAACTCCGGGTGGCAGGCGCGGAGAGCTTCGCGTACGCGGCCTGGGCGGGGGAGTTCGCCCGCAGCCGCGAGCTGCAACAGCGGGCGGGCCGCGTCAAGAACGCCACGACGGTCCTGAACGCCGTCTACCTCCCCCTGTGCACGCTCGTCATGTTCATGCTCCTCGCGGGCCCGGCCCGCGGCAGCCTGACCGCGGGGGAGTTCCTCACCTTCAGCACCGCCGTGACGATGCTGCTCACCTCCGTCACCCAGCTCACCGGCGCGCTCATCTCGGCGGCCTCGGTGCTGCCGATGTTCGAGCAGATCAAGCCGGTCCTCGACGAGGCTCCGGAGGTGCGGGAGTCGAGCACTCAGCCGGGAGAGCTGCAGGGCGGTATCGAGGCCCGCGGCCTGTCCTTCCGCTACACCGACGACGGCCCCCTCGTCCTCGACGACGTGTCGCTGACCATCCGCCCGGGCGAGTTCGTCGCCGTCGTCGGCCCCAGCGGCTGCGGCAAGTCGACGCTGCTGCGCCTGCTCATCGGCTTCGACAGGCCGGTGGCGGGCAGTGTGCTCTACGACGGTCAGGACCTGGCCGCCCTCGACCAGTCGGCCGTACGCCGCCAGTGCGGGGTCGTCCTGCAGAACGCCCAGCCGCTCAGCGGCTCGATCCTGGACTGCATCCGCGGCGCGGAGTCGTTCACACAGGAGGAGGCGTGGGAGGCCGCCGCGATGGCGGGCCTCGCCGAGGACATCAAGCGGATGCCGATGGGCCTGCACACGATGATCTCCGGCGGCGGCGCGGTCTCGGGCGGGCAGCGCCAGCGGCTGATGATCGCCCAGGCCCTGATCCGCCGCCCGCGCGTCCTCTTCTTCGACGAGGCGACGAGCGCCCTGGACAACGAGACGCAGCGCACGGTCATCGACAGCACCCGCGCCCTCAACGCCACACGCGTCGTGATCGCCCACCGCCTCTCCACCGTCATGGACGCCGACCGGGTGGTCGTCATGGCGGAGGGCCGGATCGTGCAACAGGGCCCGCCCGCGCAGCTGTTGGCGGACACGTCCGGTCGCCTGCACGAACTGGTGCGCCGTCAGATGCGGTGACTCAGTCGTCCAGATGCGGTGACTCAGTCGTCGGGGAGGAGCCTGCCGTCCTCGTCCATCGTGGGATGCATCTTCATGGGGCCGTAGGAGTCCACGTCCGAGGGGCGGGGCGGCTCCGGGCCGTCGGGGCCGACGCGGACGAGCCGTTCGGTACGGCAGATGCGGTACAGGGAGTCGCCCACGCGCGCCTCGTTGGCGTGGCCCGCGGCCTTGAACTCCTCGGCGGCACGCGCGTGCGCCGCCCTCTCCTCGGCGTCGAACTGGTGCAGCAGCGGCCAGGACTCCGTCATCGCGTCGTACAGCATCCGGCGGGCGTCGTGCGGGGTGGGCATCAGCGTGGTCCGCGGCCGCCACCCCTTGTCGCGGCGCTCGGCCACGCCGAAGCCGACGGGCAGCAGGACGATGCCGGGGTGGGTATGGACGGCCCGCTCGGAGTCCCTGCGCACGTCGGCGGGGAACCGCGCGCCGGTGTAGGTGAACTGCCGCAGCCCCATCTTGAGGGCGCTCGACATGAGGCCCGGCGTGTCCTCGGTGGGGTCGAGGGCGAAACCGGGGTCCGTGGACGGGGCGTTGTGCCGCCCGGTCCACGAGCGGTCGGCCGGTTCCGGGTCCGTCGGCCGGGGCGGCTCCAGACCGTCGGCTCCCGTACGCGCGAACTCGTCGCCGCGCACCACGCGGTAGCGCACGCCGCGGACCTCCAGCTCGTTGACGGGCCGGCGTTCGAGGATCGCGACCGCCGCCAGCAGATCGCGGCGCTCGGCGGGGTCGTCGGTGTCGTCCTTGGCCTTGAACCACAGCAGCGAGTTGAGCGTGTCCCTCGCCTGCTGGGCCATGCCGTCCACGATCGGCCTCACCACCCGCCAGTGGGGCCCGGCCGCGGGATCCAGCGCGGCGATGCCGAAGACGGGCCCGCGGACCGCGAGGTGCGGATAGCGGTACGACGCGTCGACGGCGTCGGCCTCGGTCACCAGCTCGGCGGGATCGTCGCGCTGCACCAAACCGGCGTGGAGCTGGTCCAGTTGTCGCTTCCAGTCATCACCCATGCGCACATTGTGGTGGCCTCGAAGGGGTGAGCGGGCTCAAATGCCGCAAGTGACCCGGTGTCGCGGCGCGGTGATCACGGGGAGGGGTAGGCGGCGGAGGATCTCCGGGGCATTCTTGACGCCATGTTGAACAAGGCGAATGAGGGGCGTGCCCACGTGACCGCGGAGACCGGACTCTCGTACGCGCACGGCACCAGCGGCACCCCCCTCCTCGGGGACACCATCGGGCGGAACCTCGACCGGGCCGTCGCCGCCTGGCCCGAGCGGGACGCCCTCGTGGATGTCGCGGCGGGCACCCGGTGGACGTACGCCGAATTCGGCGCCGCCGTCGAGCGGTTGGCACGCGGGTTCCTCGGGTCGGGGGTCGGCAAGGGGGACCGTGTCGGAATCTGGGCGGTGAACTGCGCCGAGTGGGTGCTCGTGCAGTATGCCACCGCCCGCGTCGGCGCCATCATGGTGAACATCAACCCGGCCTACCGGGCGCACGAGCTGGAGTTCGTGCTCAAGCAGGCGGGTGTCTCCGTCCTGATCGCCTCACAAGCCCACAAGAGCAGCGACTACCGCGCGCTCGTCGACGAGGTGCGGCCTCGCTGCCCTGAACTGCGCGCCGTCCACTACATCGGCGACGGCTCGTGGGACGTACTGCTCGACGCGGCCGCCTCCGTCGGAGCGGATGAACTGGCCGTGCGGGAAGCGGGGTTGAGCTGCGACGACCCGGTCAACATCCAGTACACGTCGGGCACCACCGGCTTCCCCAAGGGGGCCACGCTCTCCCACCACAACATCCTCAACAACGGCTACTGGGTGGGCCGCACGGTCGGCTACACCGAGCAGGACCGGATCTGTCTGCCCGTGCCCTTCTACCACTGCTTCGGCATGGTGATGGGCAATCTGGGCGCCACCTCGCACGGCGCCTGCATCGTCATCCCGGCGCCGTCCTTCGACCCCGTCGCCACGCTCCACGCCGTCGAACGCGAGCGCTGCACCTCGCTCTACGGCGTGCCCACCATGTTCATCGCGGAGCTGAACCTCGCCGACTTCGCGACGTACGACCTGAGTTCGCTGCGCACCGGCATCATGGCGGGCTCGCCCTGCCCGGTCGAGGTGATGAAGCGGGTGGTCGCCGAGATGCACATGGAGGAGGTCTCCATCTGCTACGGCATGACCGAGACCTCACCCGTCTCCACGCAGACGCGCCGCGACGACGACCTGGAGCGCCGCACGGGCACCGTCGGCCGCGTCCTGCCGCACATCGAGGTGAAGATCGTCGACCCGGCGACCGGCGCGACCCTGCCGCGCGGCGCCTCCGGGGAGCTTTGCACGCGCGGCTACGGCGTCATGCTCGGCTACTGGAACGAGCCCGAGCGCACCGCCGAGGTCATCGACTCCGGGCGGTGGATGCACACGGGCGACCTCGCGGTCATGCGCGAGGACGGTTACGTGCAGATCGTCGGCCGCATCAAGGACATGATCATCAGGGGCGGCGAGAACATCTACCCCCGCGAGATCGAGGAGTTCCTGTACGCCCACCCGAAGATCGCCGACGTCCAGGTGGTGGGCGTCCCCGACGAGCGGTACGGCGAGACGCCGCTGGCCTGCGTGATCCTGCGGAGCCCCGACGACGTACTGACACTGGAGGAGCTACAGGCGTACTGCAAGGGGAAGCTGGCCCACTACAAGGTCCCGGCCGCGCTGCGGATCCTGGACTCCTTCCCGATGACGGTCTCGGGCAAGGTACGCAAGATCGAACTCAGGGAGCGGTACGGGGAGTGACGCCCGCCGCGAGGGCGCGGTGCATGCAGAGGCGGGGCCACCGGTCGAGACCCAGCTCCGCCTCGTGCGCGCGGATCTCTCTGAGGGCGGGGGTGAGTTCGGCGTCCGTGAGCGGGCGGAAGCCGATGCGGGCGTAGTACGGGGCGTTCCACGGCACGTCCGCGAACGTCGTCAGGGTGAGGGCGGTCCGGCCCTCCGCGCGGGCCCGCTCCGCGAGGTGCTCGATCAGCGCGCGGCCGACGCGGCGGCGGGCGGCGCTGGGGTGCACAGTGATCTGCTCGATGTGCTCGGTGCGCTCGGTGTGCTCGGTGGGCTCGCTGAGTACGTACGCGACCGGGGCGTCGTCACCGTCGGTGGCGACCCATGCCCGGCCCGCCCGGCGGAAACGCTCCAACTCCGCTGTCGTGGGCGGTTCGTCGTCCGCGACGGCGTCCATGCCGAGGGCGCGGAAGGCTTCGCCCGCGGCGCGTTCGATCTCCTGGAGGGCGGGGAGTTCGGCGGCGGTGGCGGGGCGGATCGGGAGGGGAGTCGGCAGGGGGGCGAGCGAGGGCATGGGCCGAGTATGCCCCGGCGAAATCCGGTTGTGCCGACGCGGGTCACCGGGGATCGTGTGCCGGTGATCCAGAGAGCGACGGGACGTGGTGGGCGGGCCCCGGTGAAGTCGAGCGCGGGTGCCGTCGACCCGCCCGGGCTCGGGCGCGGCATGGTGTTGCTGCTCGCCGTCGTGTGCGGGGTGGCCGTCGGCAACGTCTACTTCCCGCAGGCCGTCAGCCCGTTGGTCGCCGAGGGGCTGGGCGTGTCCGCCGACACCGCCACGCTGGTGGTGACGGCCGTCCAGTTCGGCTACGCGGCCGGCATCTTCCTCCTCGTACCGCTCGGCGACCGCGTCCCGTACCGGCCGCTCATCGTCTCGCTGCTCTCGCTCGCCGGGCTCGGCCTGCTCGGCGCGGGACTCGCGCCGGGGCTCGTGCCGCTGCTCGCGGCGAGCGCCCTCGTCGGCGTCACCACCGTGATCGCCCCGATCCTCGCGCCCATGGCGGCGGGGCTCGTACCGGCGGACCGGCGCGGCGCCGTCACCGGCACCCTGCTCAGCGGGTCGATCGGCGGCATGCTCCTGTCCCGCGCCTTCGGCGGGGCCCTCGGCGAGTGGCTGGGCTGGCGCGCCCCGTATCTGACGACGGCGACCCTCGCCCTGCTCCTCGCGCTCGTCCTCTCCCGCGCGCTGCCGAGGACCACCGCGCCTTCCCGGCAGAGCTACCCCGCGCTGCTCGGCGCGTCCCTACGCCTGCTGCGCACCGAGCCGGAGCTGCGGCGCTCCGGCTTCTACCAGGCGATGCTCTTCGGCGGGTTCTCCGCGCTGTGGACGGGCGTCGCGCTCCTGCTGACCGGTCCCGCGTACGGGCTCGGGGCCTCGGCGGTCGGCCTGCTTGCCCTGGTCAACGCCGGGACCATGATCTGTACGCCGGTCGCGGGGCGCCAGGTGGACCGGCGGGGGCCCGACGCGGTCAACCTGGCCGCCATGCTCGCGGTGCTCGCCGCGGCCGCCTTCCTGCTGCTCGGGGGCGTCGGCGGCGCGGTCGGGCTCACCGCGCTGGCGGTGGGGTCGCTGCTGCTCGACGTCGCGATGCAGTCGGGCATGGTCGCCAACCAGGTACGGATCTTCGCGCTGAGCGACGAGGCGCGCTCACGGCTCAACACGGCGTACATGACGTGCGCCTACCTCGGCGGAAGCGTCGGTTCCTGGCTGGGGGCGCGGGCCCATGGCGTCTTCGGCTGGCCGGGGGTCTGCGGGCTCGTGGCGGTGCTGGCCGCGCTGGCCCTCGTACGGCATCTGCTGCATCTGAGGACCGTGGCGCGGGGCCCTGCCTGAGGACCGCGCCGCCGAGGGGGTGGTCAGCGGACTCCGTGCGGGCGGAACTGGACGCTGATGCGGCCGCCCGTGGCGCGGGTCGATTTGGGGACGGCGTGTTCCCAGGTCCGCTGGCAGGAGCCGCCCATCACGATCAGGTCACCGTGCCCGAGGGGGTGGCGGACCGTCCCGCCGCCGCGGCGCGGGCGGAGCAGCAGGTCGCGGGGGGCGCCCACGGAGAGGATGGCGACCATCGTGTTCTCGCGGGCGCCACGGCCGACGCGGTCGCCGTGCCACGCCACGCTGTCGCGTCCGTCGCGGTAGTGGCACAGGCCGGCCGTCGTGAACTCCTCGCCGAGTTCGGCGGCGTAGTACGCGGACAGGGCGCGGCGGGCCTCGTCGAGCACGGGGTGGGGCAGGGGTTCACCGGCGCGGTAGAAGGCGAGCAGGCGCGGTACGTCCACGACCCTCTCGTACATCTGCCGGCGCTCGGCCTGCCAGGGGACGTCCGCGGCGAGACGTTCGAACAGGGCGTCGGCGCCGGTGAGCCAGCCCGGCAGGAGGTCGATCCACGCCCCGTCGCCGAGGACCGTCCTGCGGATCCCCTGCAGGGGGCGTAGGTCGGGGTCCTCGCTCTGATCGAAGAGTGACCCTTGGAGCTGGTGCCGTGCCATGGGTCCAGGGTACTCCTCACTCGAACAGGTGTGCCAATTCCTGTGCGGGCTGTCGGCGGGGGCCGCCTCAGGCGCCGGTCGCGATGAGTTCGTGCGCGGCGGTGTTGACCGGCCGGGGCGTGCCGGTGAGGTCCAGGGTGAACAGCGGCACGCCGAGCGCGTCCGCGCGGGAGCGGGCCTCGTCCGTGTATCCGGCGAGGGAGAAGAAGGCGCAGGTGACGGGGGTGTCACCGGCCCCGGCCAGGGCGGTGAGCCACAGGCACTCGATGTCGCGCGGCGTGGTGCGGCGCAGCCCGGGGTCGACCTGGGCCAGCATCCCGCGCGCGGTGATCCGCGCCCCGGAGGGCGGGCGCCGGGCGGCACTACGGGTATCGGGAAACCCGAGCCACCGCAGATACAGCGCGGCCACGGTGACGGCGTCCCGGGCATCCCGGATGGCGACGGGCCGGAAGGCGGGCCGGGGGCGGGGGGCGGTACGGGAAGAGGGGAGCGCCGTCGGAGGCCCGCCGGGCGGCGGGGGCCCGTCCAGAGCCGGAGGCTCCCCCGGCGCCGCCGAGGGCGGGCCCAGCGCGGACGGATGACTGCCTGGCGGCGGGGCGTCGCCGGGGATCGGCGGGACTCTGCCGGGCGAGGGAGACCCGGCCGGGGTCGGCGGGCCCCCGCCCGGAGTCGGCGCAGGCCCGCCCACTGTCGGCGGCGCCTCACCCGACGAGGGCGAGCCGCCGGGGATCGGCGGGCCTCCGCCCGACGAGGGGGGTCCACCCGGCGTCAGCGGCACCTCGCTCGGAATCGGCGCGGAACTGGATGGCCTCGGCGCAGGCCCGCCCGCCGTCGGCGGCATCCCACCCGGCGAGGAAGGCCCGCCGGGTTTCGGCCGGAACTCGCCCCGCGAGGAAGATCCGCCCGAGGTCGGTGGCGTCTCGCCGGGAATCGGTGCGGATCTGTCCGGGGCGGGTGGCGCCCCGCCCGGAATCGGTGCGGATCCACCCTGCCTCGGCGCAGGCCCACCCACCGTCGGCGGCACTCCGCCCGGCGAGGCAGGCCCGCCGGGTTTCGGCCGGAACTCGCCCCGCGAGGGAGGCCCGCCCGAGGTCGGTGGTGCCCCGCCCGGAGCCGGGGCGGACCCGTCCGGGGCCGGTGGCGCCCCACCGGAAGCCGGCACAGACCCGCCCGCCGCCCGCGCCGACCCTCCCGCGGCCCGAGGGAACCCGTCCGCGCCCCGAGGGAAGCCGTCCGCGTCCCGAGGGAAGCCGTCCGCGCCCCGAGGAAAGCCGTCCGGAGCCGGAAGGGGAGCGTCACCCGGCGGTGCCGGGGTGCTGGGCGCTGGGGTTACCGGGACTCGCAGGACCGCCCCGCAGTCGCAGTCCAGTTCCGGCTGTGGCCACTGGCACCGGCGCCCGCAGGCCCAGCAGCGGACCGTGACCCACTCGTCCGCCCAGCTGCGGTCCGTGACCGGCGTCGCGGGCGCGCCGCGTGCCACCGGCGCCGTCACGGGGGCGCCGCACGCGCAGGGCAGGGGCGGGGGAGCGTACAGATGCCGCCGCAGACAGTCCGGGCACCGGACCGGTACACCGCCACCGCAGTCCGTCATCTCGCCACCGCCCGCCGCACCACCGTGCCGTCGCGCTCACCGGGGCGTGGCGTCACATGACCCTCGCCCCTCGCGCCGTCTCCCGCCATCCTCCACCCGACCGGCGCCCGGCGAAGGCAAGTTGACGCAAACCCGAGGGGCCCGCCCAGGGGTGGCCCGGGACGGGCCGGTTCGCGGAGGTCTCTTGACGGTGTCCGGCACCCGCCCTTACATTGCTTCCATATAGCAGAACATCTTTTCCATAATGCGGAAACACGAGCTCGCCGCGGGGCGCGACGGGAGCCGGATCCGCCAGCCGCATCCAGCCGTATCCAGCCGTATCCGGCAGCCGAAAAGCAGTCGAAGCACTCGAAGCTGTCGAAGCAGTCGAAGCAGGAGAACCCCATGGCTCGTATGACCGCTGCCCGCGCGGCAGTTGAGATCCTCAAGCGCGAGGGCGTCGTCAACGCGTTCGGCGTGCCGGGCGCCGCGATCAACCCCTTCTACAAGGCGCTCAAGGAGGGCGGTGGCATCGACCACACCCTCGCGCGCCACGTCGAGGGCGCCTCGCACATGGCCGAGGGCTACACCCGCACCACCCCGGGCAACATCGGCGTCTGCATCGGCACGTCGGGCCCCGCCGGCACGGACATGATCACCGGTCTGTACTCCGCCACCGGCGACTCGATCCCGATCCTCTGCATCACCGGCCAGGCGCCCACGCACCTCCTGCACAAGGAGGACTTCCAGGCGGTCGACATCGCGACGATCGCCAAGCCGGTCACGAAGATGGCCGTCACCGTCCTGGAGGCCGCCCAGGTCCCCGGCATCTTCCAGCAGGCCTTCCACCTGATGCGCTCGGGCCGCCCGGGCCCGGTCCTCATCGACCTGCCCATCGACGTGCAGCAGACCGAGATCGAGTTCGACCCGGACACGTACGAGCCGCTGCCGGTCTACAAGCCGTCCGCGACCCGCGCCCAGATCGAGAAGGCCATCGGCTTCCTCCTGGAGTCCGAGCGCCCGCTGATCGTCGCGGGCGGCGGCATCATCAACGCCGACGCCTCCGACCTCCTGGTCGAGTTCGCCGAGATCACCAACACGCCGGTCGTGCCCACCCTGATGGGCTGGGGCACCATCCCCGACGACCACGACCTGAACGCCGGCATGGTCGGCCAGCAGACCGGCCACCGCTACGGCAACGCCACGTTCCTGGAGTCGGACTTCGTCCTCGGCATCGGCAACCGCTGGGCCAACCGCCACACCGGCTACAAGCTGGACGTGTACACCGAGGGCCGTAAGTTCGTGCACGTCGACATCGAGCCGACCCAGATCGGCAAGATCTTCGCGCCGGACTACGGCATCGCCTCGGACGCCAAGGCCGCCCTCGAACTCTTCGTCGAGGTCGCCAAGGAGCTGAAGGCCGCGGGCAAGCTGCCCGACCGCTCGGAGTGGGTCGCCTCCCACCTGGAGCGCAAGTCCACGCTCCAGCGCCGCACGCACTTCGACAACGTCCCCATGAAGCCGCAGCGCGTCTACGAGGAGATGAACAAGGCCTTCGGCCCCGAGACGCGGTACGTCACCACGATCGGCCTCTCGCAGATCGCGGGCGCCCAGATGCTGCACGTCTACCGGCCGCGGCACTGGATCAACTGCGGCCAGGCGGGCCCGCTCGGCTGGACCATCCCGGCCGCGCTCGGCGTCGCGAAGGCCGACCCGCAGAGCCCGGTCGTGGCGCTCTCCGGTGACTACGACTTCCAGTTCATGATCGAGGAACTGGCGGTCGGCGCGCAGCACCGCATCCCGTACGTCCACGTCCTGGTCAACAACGCCTACCTGGGCCTGATCCGCCAGGCGCAGATCGGCCTGGACATCAACTTCCAGGTCAACCTGGAGTTCGAGAACCAGAACTCCCCGGAGCTCGGCGTCTACGGCGTGGACCACGTCAAGGTCGCCGAGGGCCTGGGCTGCAAGGCGATCCGCGTCACCGAGCCCGACGATCTGCTGCCCGCCTTCGAGCAGGCCAAGAAGCTCGCGGCGGAGCACCGGGTGCCGGTGGTCGTCGAGGCGATCCTGGAGCGCATCACGAACATCTCGATGAGCCCGACGGCCGACATCAGCGCGGTCAAGGAGTTCGAGGAGCTGGCGACGGAACCGGGCCACGCGCCGACGGCGATCCGCTCGCTGCAGGTCTGACCACTTCCCATCACGCCGACAGGGGCGGCTCACCCGAGAGGGTGGGCCGCCCCTTGGCGATGCCCTTACGGATCTTCTTACAGGGGCACACGTGTTCCCGTAGCGTGGCCGGATGGACTCGCTCGATGGCCTGAAGGTCATGACCTGCACGGATGAACCCCAGCTGGCGGCCTGGCTGGAAGAGCACCACGACAGCCCGCCGGGTGTCTGGGTGAAGCTCGCCAAGAAGGGGTCGGGGGTGGCATCGGTGACGGCCGCGGAGGTCAACGACGCGGCGCTCTGCTACGGCTGGATCACCGGCCACCGCAAGGCGTACGACGACGTGCACTACCTCCAGAAGATCACCCGCCGCCGCCCGCGCAGCCTGTGGTCGAAGGTGAACATCGACCGCGTCGCGGAACTGACCGCCGAGGGCCGCATGCGCGAACCGGGACTCGCCGAGGTCGAAGCGGCGCGGGCGGACGGCCGCTGGGCGGCGGCGTACGAGTCGCAGCGCAACGCCACGGTGCCGGACGACCTGACCGCCGCGCTCGCGGCGAGACCGGCGGCGCGCGAGACGTTCGACGGCCTCACCAAGTCCCAGCGTTACGTGGTCCTGCACCGCCTGATGACGGCGAAGACCCCGGCGACGCGCGCCGCGCGCCTCGAACGGATGCTGGCGAAGCTGGAGTCGGGCGAAGCGGTCCGCTGACGCCGGCCGGTGCGGCGGCGCATCCCGGGCCGCCGCGGCACGCGAAAGAGCGCCGGGGTACGGGACCGTCCGTACCCCGGCGCTCTCGCGTTCCCGCCGTGGGATGTGGAGTTGTTGCCGTCCGACGGCGCGCGACTGGCGGAACATGCGTACGCGCTGCCGGACGGAGTGTGGGGCGTCCCGAAAGGGACGGGACCCGCGGCGGCTGCGACGGACCACCGGTCTCCCTCCCTCAGGTCGAGAAGGAGCCGCCGGACCTTGACCACCGCACTGGCTCGCAGAGCCGCCGCGGACCGTGCCCGCCCGCACCCGTCACGTACCACCCCTCATCCGGGTCCGTGACAGCGGTGCGGACTCAGCGCCGGTGGGTCGACCTCCCGTCAACTCACCGGCGCAGCCTGGGTTGTGACGCTCGCTCAGTCCTCGCGCAGGGCACGGACGGCCTCCTCGACGCGCTTGCCGTAGTCGGCGTCGGCGGCGTGGAAGTGGGCGAGGTTCTTCTCGATGACGTCGTCGCGGGAGACCTGGGAGAGGCCGCCGGCGATGTTCGCCACCAGACGCGCCTTCTCGTCCTCCGACATCAGGCGGTACAACTCGCCCGCCTGGAAGAAGTCGTCGTCCTTGGTGTGCGTCGGCGCGGCGTGCGTGCCCGTGTACCCGGCGACCGCGAGCGGCGCGGAGAGCGGCTGACCGGTCTCGGCGGGGCCGTCGTACGAGTTGGGCTCGTAGTTCTTGCGGTCGCGGCCGTAGGCGTTGGACGCCATCAGGCCGTCGCGGCCGTAGTTGTCGGCCTTCGCCGCCTTGGGGGCGTTGACCGCGAGCTGGGTGTGGTTGACGCCCAGGCGGTAGCGGTGCGCGTCCGCGTAGGCGAACAGGCGGCCCTGGAGCATCTTGTCCGGCGAGGGGCCGATGCCCGGCACGAAGTTGTTCGGGGAGAACGCGGCCTGCTCGACCTCCGCGAAGACGTTGTCCGGGTTGCGGTCGAGGACCAGGCGGCCCACGCGCTGGAGCGGGTAGTCCTTGTGCGGCCACACCTTGGTGAGGTCGAACGGGTTGAAGCGGTAGTCCGCCGCCTCGGACGCGGGCATGATCTGCACGTGCAGCGTCCAGGAGGGGTTGACGCCCCGCTCGATCGCCTGGAGCAGGTCGGTCTGGTGCGAGTTCGGGTCCTTGCCCGCGATCTCGGCGGCCTGCTCGCTGGAGAGGGAGCGGATGCCCTGGTTCGTCTTGAAGTGGTACTTGACGAAGAAGGCCTCGCCCTTGGCGTTCGTCCACTGGTAGGTGTGCGAGCCGTAGCCGTTCATGTGGCGGTACGAGGCCGGGATGCCGCGGTCGCCCATCAGCCAGGTGATCTGGTGCGTGGCCTCGGGGGAGTGCGCCCAGAAGTCCCAGACGTTGTCCGGCTCCTGCTTGCCCGTGAAGGGGTCGCGCTTCTGGGAGTGGATGAAGTCGGGGAACTTGATCGGGTCCTTGATGAAGAACACCGGGGTGTTGTTGCCGACGAGGTCGTAGTTGCCCTCTTCGGTGTAGAACTTCAGCGCGAAACCGCGCGGGTCACGGACCGCGTCCGCGCCGCCGAGGTTGTCGGCCACGGTCGAGAAGCGCAGGAAGACCTCGGTGCGCTTGCCGACCTCACCGAGGAAGTCCGCGTGCGTGAAGCCGGTGACGTCGTCGGTCACCTCGAAGTAGCCGTACGCGCCCGAGCCGCGGGCGTGCACCACGCGCTCCGGGATGCGCTCGCGGTTGAAGCGGGCCAGCTTCTCGAGGAGGTGCTGGTCCTGGAGCAGGATCGGGCCACCGACGCCGGCGGTGGCGGAGTTCTGATTGTCGGCGACCGGGGCGCCGGACTCGGTCGTAAGCACGCGCTTCGACATGGTGACCTTCCGTGCTGTGACTGCTGAGGTGCTCGGAGCGTAAGGAGCCCTGAACTGCTACGTCAACAGTTTGTTGAATTTGAGGTTGTGGTTCCGGGCCGCGGCGGCGCCTGGGCGCGACAGGACAGGTGTCAGCGCCGCCACGGCCCGGAAGTTCATGAGGAGCTGTTACAGCTCGGCGCCCGAGAGCCGCTCGACGGAGCGCAGCAGGGCGGAGTGGTCGAGGCCGCCGTCGCCCTGCGCGCGCAGCGAGGCGACGAGCTGGGCGACGACCGCGCCGACGGGCAGGGCGGCGCCCACGTTGCGGGCGGCGTCGGTGACGATGCCCATGTCCTTGTGGTGCAGGTCGATCCGGAAGCCGGGCTTGAAGTCCCGGTTCAGGAAGTTGTCCTTCTTGCGGGTCAGCACGGTGGAGCCGGCGAGGCCGCCGTTCAGGACGTCGAGCGCGGCCGTCAGGTCCACGCCGGACTTCTCCAGGAAGACCACGGCCTCGGCGCACGCCTGGATGTTGACGGCGACGATGAGCTGGTTGGCGGCCTTCACGGTCTGGCCGGAGCCGTGCGGACCGCAGAGCACGATGGTCTTGCCGAGGGCTTCGAGCAGCGGCTTGGCCTCGTCGAAGTCGGCCTGCTCACCGCCGACCATGATGGAGAGGACCGCCTCGATGGCACCCGCCTCGCCACCGGAGACCGGGGCGTCCAGGACGCGCAGGCCCTTCTCCTTGGCGGCCTTGGCCAGGTCCACGGAGGTCTGCGGCGTGATCGACGACATGTCGACGATCAGGGCGCCGGACCGCGCGTTCTCCAGGATGCCGTCAGGACCGTACGCGATGGCCTCGACCTGCGGGGAGGCGGGCACCATCGTGACGATCACGTCGGCGTCCTTGACGGCCTCCGCGATGGACTTCGCGGCGGTGCCGCCGGCGGCCGAGAGCCGGTCCAGCTTGTCCTGCTCCAGGGTGAAGCCGGTGACGGAGTAACCCGCCTTGATCAGGTTCTCGGACATGGGGGAGCCCATGATGCCGAGTCCGATCCACGCGATCTTCGGGAGGTTGCTCATGAGGTGCCTTTCTGACTGCGGTACTACGTCGTTCCTGCGGCGAGGTTCTGACGCGGAGTGACGGGTGGGTGGGTGGGAGGCATCCGCCGTGAAGCGGCGGGCTAGTTCGCCCCGGACAGCCAGCCGAAGGACTCCTCGCTGGGCCGGTCCCCGGCCTTGTACTCCAGGCCGACCCACCCCTCGTAACCCGCGTCCCGCAGCTGATCGAGCAACGCCTCCAGAGGCAGGGACCCCGTCCCGGGCGCCCCCCGCCCGGGGTTGTCCGCGATCTGCACATGCCCGGTCTTCGCGGCGTACCGCGAGATGACTGAGGGCAAGTCCTCCCCGTTCATGGACAGGTGGTACAGGTCCATGAGGAACTTCGCGTTACCGAGCCCGGTCGCGGCGTTCACCTTGTCGACGATCTCGATCGCCTTGGGCGCGCTCACGATCGGGCAGAGCGGCGACTCGGGCTTGTTCAGCGCCTCGATGAGCAGCACCGCGCCCACACGAGAGGCCTCGCGGGCCGCCAACACAAGGTTCTCCAGGGCGAGTTCGTCCTGGACGGCCGGGTCCACGCCGTCGACCCGGTTGCCGTACAGCGCGTTGAGCGCCTTGCAGCCGAGCGACGCGGCGAAGTCCGCCGCGACCGCGAGGTTCGCGCGGAACTTCTCGCTCTCCTCGCCGGGGATCGACAGGGCGCCGCGGTCGGGACCGGGCAGCTGCCCGGCGTAGAAGTTCAGACCCACCAGCTGCACGCCCGCGTCCTCGATCGCCTTCTTCAGGGCGTCGAGCTCGGACTGCTCGGGGGTGGGGGCGTCGACCCAGGGCCACCACAGCTCGACCGCGCCGAAGCCTGCCTTCGCGGCGGCCGCGGGGCGCTCCAGGGGCGGGAGCTCGGTGAAGAGGATCGACAGGTTCACATTGAAGCGCTGGTCGGAGTATCCCATGGGGCTTCCGCGCTCCTTCCGTATTGCGGAAGTTCATTTCTGCTTGATGGAAGACTGCCTCCGATCTGCGGAAGCTGTCAAGAGGGGGCTGCCGAAAAATCCCGACCCGGCAGTAGGTTGGCCGCGTGCGATTGAGAGTGGAGTTCACGACCGAACCGTTCGACCTCGACGAGGCCCCGGCGCATGCGCTGGTGGCCCGCGAGGTCATCCAGGGGGCCCCGCTGGACGCGGTGGATGTAGGCCCCTTCGGCAATACGGCCGAGGGCGACGTCGACGCCGTGCTGACCGCCGTCGACGCGATGCTGCGCCAGTCCCTGGGGGCGGGAGCCACCCGCGTCTCCCTCCAGGTCAACGTGATCGGCGAGCCGGGCGCCCCGGGCGGACCCGGCCAACCGGGTGAACCGGGGGAGCCGCGGCAGTCGGGGGAGGCGGATAAGTGACCGGCTTCGGGGACGACCCCTTCGTCACCGCGGTCAAGCCGCTGGTGGACGCCATGGGCGGCCGGCTGATGCCGCCGGACCAGGCGGGGACCGACGACGTGGTCCTGTCCTGGGAGGGCGAGGACGTGGTGGCCGTACGGCTGCCGCAGCTCGCCGACTCCCTGGACCACATCCTGCTCGCCCTGGAGCGCAAGCAGGGCCGCCCCCTCGCGGAACTCGACCGCAAGGCGAAACAGGAGGTCGTGCGGATACTGGAAGCGAGAGGTGCCTTCTCCGTCCGCCACGGCGTGGAGACGGTGGCCGCCGCGCTCGGGGTGAGTCGCTTTACGGTGTACAACTACCTGAACCGCTCCACCTGAGCGGGGCGGCGCCACCCGTCCTCGCCCAGCCCCCAGAAGGCCGCTCTCCGTTAACCGGAGGGCGGCCTTTGTTACTCGAAGTTTTCAACAAAGTGTTGACGTGGTGTTTCGGCTGGCGTTAGCTATCCGCAGCCCGACCCGCACAAGGCCACGGAGGTACCCGTGACTTCGAGTACGACCCTGGGCCTCGCCCGGTTCAACGCCTCCACGGAGCCCGTGGCCACCGCCGCGCTCCACGAGGCCTGCGCCTCTTCGGCGTGGGGGAGCAGACTGCTCGCCCAGCGCCCCTACGCCACCGTCGAGGACCTCTTCGCCGCGAGCGACGCCGCCATGGCCGAGCTGACCGCGGACGATCTGGGCGAGGCGATGGCGGGACACCCGCCGATCGGCCGCCCGAAGCCGGGGGACCCGACCTCGTCCCGCGAGCAGCGGGGCATGGCGGGCGCCTCCGAGGAGCTGAAGGCCGAGATGCTCGAACTGAACCTGGCGTACCAGGAGAAGTTCGGCCACGTCTTCCTGATCTGCGCGACCGGCCGCACCGGCGAGCAGATGCGGGACGCGGTCAAGGAACGGATCGGCAACTCGCCCGAGCAGGAGCGGGAGATCGTCCGCACCGAACTTGGCAAGATCAACCGCATCCGCCTGACCCGCCTCGTCGAAGACTGGGAAGAGGAAGAGACCGCATGAGCACGGAAACGACCGCGTCGGTGTCCACGCACATCCTGGACACCAGCGTCGGACGCCCCGCGGAGGGCGTCGCCATCTCCCTGTCCGCCCGCAGCGGCCCGGACGCGGAGTGGAAGCCGCTCGGCGGCAGCGCGACCGACGCGGACGGGCGCTGCAAGGACCTGCCGGCGCTGCCGGAAGGCGTCACCCACGTACGCCTCGACTTCGAGACCGAGGCGTACTTCCTGACCAAGAACAACCAGCAAGCCGAGGCGCAGCAGGACGCCCCCGCGAATCGGGACAGCGGTGCGAGCGGCGTGTTCTTCCCGGAGGTGGCGATCACGTTCGCCGTCACGCCGGGCGAGCACTACCACGTACCGCTGCTGCTCAACCCGTTCGGCTACTCCGTTTACCGAGGGAGCTAGCAGACATGCCCACCATTCTGGGACAGAACCAGTACGGCAAGGCTGAGAACCGGGTCGTAAAGATCACGCGGGACGGCGACACCCATCACATCAAGGACCTGAACGTCTCCGTCGCCCTCTCCGGCGACCTGGACGACGTCCACTACAACGGCTCGAACGCCAACTGCCTGCCGACGGACACGACGAAGAACACCTGCTTCGCGTTCGCCAAGGAGTACGGCATCGAGTCGGCCGAGCAGTACGGCATCCACCTCGCCCGGCACTTCGTGGACAGCCAGCCCTCGATCCACCGCGCGCGGATCCGCATCGAGGAGTACTCCTGGGAGCGCATCGGCGGCTCCGACAGCAACGCCAAGTTCATCGGCGCCGACGAGGTCAAGCACTCCTTCGTCCGTAAGGGGCAGGAGACGCGGCTGGCGCAGATCACGTACGACGGCGAGAAGTTCGAGGTCCTGTCGGGCCTGAAGGACCTCACCGTGATGAACTCCACGAACTCCGAGTTCTGGGGTTACATCAAGGACAAGTACACGACGCTGCAAGAGGATTACGACCGCATCCTCGCCACCTCCCTTTCCACGTGGTGGCGGCACAACTGGACCAGCGACGAGCAGCGCATGCCCAGCTGGGAGCGGAGCTACGAGCAGGCGAAGAAGCACATCCTGCACGCCTTCGTGGAGACCTACTCGCTCTCCCTCCAGCAGACGCTGTACCAGATGGGTTCGCGGGTCATCAACAACCGCAGCGAGATCGACGAGATCCGCTTCTCCGCGCCCAACAAGCACCACTTCCGCCAGGACCTCTCGCCCTTCGGCCTCGACAACGAAGCCAAGGACGGGGCCGTCTACTACGCCGCCGACCGTCCCTACGGCCTCATCGAGGCCACCATCCTGCGGGACGGCGTCGAGCCGAAGATCCCGGTCGACATGACCAACCTCTGACGCGGGACGCGCGCCCCCTCCTCCCCGCAGTGGGAGGGGGCGCGCCACACCGGAGGGAACAGCAATGGCACAGCCTGCAAAGGGGCCGGCAGAAGGCCCGTGTTCCACCCCACCCGTAGGTGACGAAGGATCAACTCCCGACTGTCACCCGGTGGATGAGAAGCTCCACCCCTCGCGGCTCGTCCCCGCCGCGCTCCAGCACATCGCCGCCATGTACGCGGGTGTCGTCACCCCCCCGCTCATCATCGGCCAGGCCTGCGGCCTGGACACCGTGGCCCAGACCCGGCTCATCGCCGCCGGGCTGCTCATCGCCGGGCTCGCCACCATCCTGCAAACGCTCGGCGTCAAGGGCTTCGTCGGCAACCGCCTGCCCTTCGTCAACGCCGCGTCCTCGGCGGGCATCGCGCCGATCCTCGCCATCGCCGAGACCAACGCCAAGGGCGAGCAACTCCCCGCGATCTACGGCGCGGTGATGGTCGCGGGCGTCTTCTGCCTCGTGATCGGCCCCTTCTTCGGCAGGCTCCTGCGCTTCTTCCCGCCGCTGGTCACCGGCGTCGTCATCACCCTCATCGGCGTCACGCTGATGCCCGTACCCGTCAAGTGGGCGCAAGGCGGCGACGAGACGCACCCGGACTTCGGCGACATGAGGTACCTCGCGCTCGCCGCCTTCACACTCGTCGTCATCCTCATGTTCCAGCGCTTCGGGCGCGGCTTCCTCAAGCAAGTCGCCCTGCTGGCGGGCATGTTCATCGGCACGCTGGCCGCGATCCCGTTCGGGATGGCCGACTTCACCTCCGTGCAGTCGGCGCCGCTGGCCGCGCTGCCCACGCCGTTCGCCGCGGGCGCCCCCGTCTTCCAGCCCGCCGCGATCCTCTCGCTCTGCATCGTCATGCTGGTCCTGATGACCGAATCGGCGGCCGGGATGCTCGCCCTCGGTGAGATCTGCGAGCGAAAGACCGACGGGAAGACCATCACCCGCGGCCTGCGCACCGACGGCATCGCCACGCTCGTGGGACCCGTCTTCGGCGGCTTCCCGACCTCCGCCTTCGCGCAGAACGTCGGCGTCGTCTCGCTCACCCGGGTCCGCAGCCGCTACGTCGTCGCCGTCGCGGGCGCCACGCTCCTCGTCCTCGGCGCCTTCCCCGTGCTCGGCGCGGTCGTCAACGTGGTCCCCATGCCGGTCCTCGGCGGCGCGGGCATCGTCCTCTTCGGCTCCATCGCGGTCAGCGGCATCCGTACGCTCTCCGAGGCGGGCCTGGACGACAGCTCCAACATCATCCTCGTGGCCGTGTCGCTCGGCGCGGGCATCATCCCGCTCGCCGCGCCCACCTTCTACGCGGACTTCCCCGCCTGGGCGCAGACCGTCCTCGGCTCCGGCATCAGCGCCGGCGCGCTCGTCGCGGTCTCGCTCAACCTGTTCTTCCACCATCTCGGCACCCGCGGCAGCGCCCAGGGCGCGGCCGCGGCACTCAAATCTCCCTAGGGTCATGCCGTGCCCACATCGCCACTCACCAGTTAGGAAGCACCATGGCACCTTCGGCTGACCGCATCGTCATCGAGAACGTCGCCATCGCGACGGTCGACGCCCAGGACACCGAGTACGCCTCGGGCCACATCGTCGTCGCGGGCAACAGGATCGAGTCCATCGGCGCGGGCAAGGCGCCCGAGGGCCTGGAGAACGTCGTACGCCGCATCGACGGCACCGGCCACCTCGCCACGCCCGGCCTTGTCAACACCCACCACCACTTCTACCAGTGGATCACCCGCGGCCTCGCCACCGACCACAACCTCTTCAACTGGCTGACGGCGCTGTACCCGACGTGGGCCCGCATCGACGAGCGGATGACGTACGCGGCGGCCCAGGGCTCCCTCGCCATGATGGCCCGCGGCGGCGTCACCACCGCCATGGACCACCACTACGTCTTCCCCCAGGGCTCCGGCGACATCTCCGGGTCGATCATCCGCGCCGCCTCCGAGATGGGCGTGCGCTTCACCCTGGCCCGCGGCTCCATGGACCGCAGCGAGAAGGACGGCGGCCTGCCCCCGGACTTCGCCGTGGAGACCCTGGAGGGCGCGCTCGCCGCGACCGAGGAGACCGTCAAGAAGCACCACGACGCCTCCTTCGACGCGATGACCCAGGTCGCCGTCGCGCCCTGCTCGCCGTTCTCGGTCTCGACCGAACTCATGAAGCAGGGCGCCGAGTTGGCCCGCCGTCTGGGCGTACGTCTGCACACCCACGGCAGCGAGACGGTCGAGGAGGAGAAGTTCTGCCACGAGCTTTTCGGCATGGGCCCCACCGACTACTTCGAGTCGACCGGCTGGCTCGGTGACGACGTGTGGATGGCGCACTGCGTCCACATGAACGACTCCGACATCGCCGCGTTCGCCCGCACCGGCACGGGCGTCGCCCACTGCCCCTCCTCCAACGCGCGCCTCGCGGCCGGCATCGCCCGCGTCCCCGACATGCTCAAGGCGGGCGTCCCCGTCGGCCTCGGCGTCGACGGCACCGCCTCCAACGAGTCCGGCGAACTCCACACCGAGCTGCGCAACGCCCTGCTCATCAACCGCCTCGGCGCCCACCGCGAGGCCGCCCTCAACGCCCGTCAGGCCCTGCGCCTCGGCACCTACGGCGGCGCGCAGGTCCTCGGCCGGGCCACGCAGATCGGCTCCCTGGAGGCCGGCAAGCTCGCCGACCTCGTCCTGTGGAAGATCGACGGCATCGGGCACGCCTCGATCGCCGACCCGGTGACCGCCATCGTCTTCGGCGCGGCGGCCCCGGTCACACTCTCCCTCGTCAACGGCAGGCCGGTCGTCGAGAACGGCCGCCTGCTCCACGCCGACGAGGACGCCATCGCCCGCTCCACGCGGGAGGAGGCGCAGCGCCTCGCGCGGATCGCCGCCGAGAGCTGAACCCAAGAACTCCGGTCAGGGGGGACGGCCCTTGACCGGACTTGAGCAGCCGAGCGGGCTGCTCAAGTGCCGCCCCGGAACGTGGCCCAAAGCTTCACGTTCCCGGGGCGGTCAGTACTACCTGGGCGCATTTCCACAACCGAATACCGAGCAAGTCCTTGCACCAAGCCCCACCTCCCAGAAGCGAAAAGTGCCGGCGCCCAGCCGGGGCTGGAAAACAACCGGAGGAGCCACCGTGGCCACTCAGCCCAGGTTCACCAAGCAAGGCACCACCCCACAGACGTCCGAGGGCGACGGCGAAGCCGCCACACCCCCGGCCGTGCACCCGGTCGACGAGAAGCTCCCGCCCCTGAAGATGGCGACCACCGGCCTCCAGCATGTGGCCGCCATGTACGCGGGCGTCGTCGCCCCGCCCCTCATCGTCGGCGCCGCCGTCGGCCTCTCCGCGAAGGAACTCACCTTCCTGACCGGTGCCTGTCTGTTCACCGCGGGCCTCGCCACCTTCCTTCAGACCCTCGGCATCTGGAAGGTCGGCGCCCGGCTGCCCTTCGTCAACGGCGTCACCTTCGCCGGTGTCGCACCCATGCTCGCCGTCGTCGACTCGACCGACAACAAGGACGACGCGCTGCCGATCATCTTCGGCGCGGTGATCGTCGCCGGTGTGCTCGGCTTCATCGCCGCCCCCTTCTTCTCCAAGATGGTGCGCTTCTTCCCGCCCGTCGTCACCGGTACGGTCATCACCCTCATCGGCATCTCACTGATGCCGGTCGCCTTCGGCTGGGCGCAGGGCCCGGTGCCGGGCGCCGACGACTACGGCTCGACCAAGAACCTCGCCCTCGCCGGCATCACGCTCGTCATCGTCCTTCTCCTGCGCCGCTTCACCACCGGTTTCGTCAAGCAGATCGCGGTCCTGCTCGGCCTGGTCGTCGGCACGCTCGTCGCGATCCCGTTCGGCGTCACGGACTTCAGCCCGGTCGGCGAGGCGGACATCGTCGGCTTCCCGACGCCCTTCCACTTCGGGGCCCCGCAGTTCGCCGCCGCCGCGATCGTCTCGCTCTGCGTCGTCATGGTCGTCTCGATGACCGAGTCGACGGCCGACATGCTCGCCCTCGGCGAGATCGTGGACCGCCCGGCCGACGAGAAGACCATCGCGGCGGGCCTGCGCGCCGACTGCCTCGGCTCGGCGGTCAGCCCGCTCTTCAACGGCTTCATGTGCAGCGCCTTCGCGCAGAACATCGGCCTGGTCGCGATGACGAAGATCCGCAGCCGGTACGTGGTCGCGGCGGGCGGCGGCTTCCTCGTCCTGATGGGCCTGTGCCCGATGGCAGCCTCGCTGATCGCGGTCGTGCCGCGCCCGGTGCTCGGCGGCGCGGGCGTCGTCCTCTTCGGCTCGGTCGCGGCGAGCGGCATCCAGACGCTGGTCAAGGCGAACCTGGAGAAGGACAACAACGTCCTGATCGTGGCCGTCTCACTGGCCGTCGGCCTGATCCCGATCGCGGCGCCGGAGTTCTACCACGCGTTCCCGGAGACCGCGAAGATCATCCTCGACTCGGGCATCTCGACGGGCTGTGTGGCGGCCGTGCTCCTGAACCTGGTCTTCAACCACATCGGCGGGGGCCGCGACGACGACGAGGTCACGGCACCGATGGAGCCGGGCGGGGAGATCGCGGAGACGCGGGTGCCGGGGCAGGCGGTGGTGCGCTGAACCGGCCCGGGGGGCCGGGGTGGTCCTCGCGCGGTCAGGTCCCGCGCGAGGGTCCGTCCCCGGCTTGCTCTGCCGCCAGGGCGCGACTGACCTCTTCCATGTCCTCATGGGCCGCGCGTGTGATCCTGCTGTCCTGGTCGGGACTCGCGAGCAGTTCTTCGTAGAGGGCGAGGGCGCTCTGGCAGGAGCCTGCCGCGTACGAGGCACGGGCTCGGCACAGCAGGGAGAGGGGGCGCCATCTGGCGGTGTCCTCCTCACGCGATTCCAACGCGGCTTCCGCCAGATCCAGTTCGCGGGCGGCCGCACTGTGCTGCCCACACCTGCGGTGGAGGTCGCTGAGATGGAAGCGGGTCCCCAGGACCGTCGGGTGGTGGGGCGGCAGGAAGACGAGCAGCTGGTCCAGGACGAGGCACAGCTCGGCCGCGGCCTCCTCGTCACGGTGAGCCCGGCTCAGCAGCCGGGCCCGCTGCCGGTACAGCGTCACCACAGTGCGGTCCGGCGTCTCCCTCGGCCTCGGCGCTGATTCGTACCGCTCCAGGAGCTTGTCGAGGATCGCCAGCGCCTCCGGGTCGCGTTCCTGGTGGATGAGGTTGTCGCAGAGCAGTGACGAGATGTTGAGGTACAGGTCCGAGTCCTGTTCGCCCGCCCGCTCCAGTAGGCCCAGCTGATCGCGGTGCACCTGCTCGGTCTCCGGCAGCAGGCCTGCCTCTTGCAGGGCCTGTGCCACGACATGGAGCGCCGCCACGTCGACGACGTCCTTGGGCCCCGCGTCCAGCTCGCGCAGAAGCTCACGCGCCTCGGTCTGCGCGGTCTCGGTGCTGCCCGCCTTGGCGAGTACGTGTACGTAATCGGCGTGGACCATCACGGTGCTCCGAAGGTCGAGGTCCACGCGACGCAAAGGGCCCAGAACGGCGTGGTACTCGTGCCGGGCCTGGTCCAGATTCCCGGCACGCCCCAGTTCGTGGGCCCAGGCCACTCGCGCCCAGAGCGCTGCCGGGGCTTCCTCGCCGACCTTCGCGCAGGTCGACAAGTACGCCTGGTGGGCGGCTTCGACCCCCTTGGAGAAGACGGTCCGGAAGAACATCCTGGCCGAGTGCCCGTTCGGGAGTCGAGCTTGAGGGCGAGGGGCATTCCGCCGAGGCGCCGCGCCAGGGCCCGCGCGTCCGCCATCGGACCGGCGTTGCCCGCGAAGTCGACGAGGACCTCGGCACCGTCCTCGGGGGAGAGGACGTCGACCGGACGGCACGTGGCCTCGCCGCCCCACATCGCGGGGTTGCCGATCCGTGTGGTGACGACGGTCAGCCCGGCCCCGCTGGGCCGGATCCAGCCGGTGCCGTCGCCGGGTGAGCCGTGCAGGGACGCCGTACGGCCGGGCTCGTCGACGTTGTCCACGACCAGGAGCCAGGGCCGCTGCGCGCCGTCCAGGGCGTGCCACACCAGATCCGTGGCGCTGGCCCGCCCCGACCAGGCCTCCTCGATCCGTGGCTCGGGCACGCCGAGGTCACGGGCGACCTGACGCATCCCGGTGACGAGGCTGTCCCGCGTCGCGGCGGAGAGCCAGAAGACCTGGTGGCCCTGGTCCTTGGCGAGCCGGGCGAGGCCGAGCGCGACGGTGGTCTTGCCGCAGTCGCCGAGTCCGTACAGGACCTGGATCCGGTCGCGGTCCGCCGTCAACGCCCGTTGCAGTTCGGCCATCAGGCCGTCACGGCCGCGCACCCGGGGCGGCAACTCTCCGTACGGGGCACGCACGGTGAAGGTGCCGGGTACGGCGGTTGCCGGGGCGGTGTGCGGCGAGGGATCCGGCCCGGACGCGTCCCCGGCACGCGTCCGCCGCCGCCACTCCCGCTCGGCCGCCTTGGCGTCCTCCTGGGCCCGCCGCCAGGCCGCGTCCGGCTGGACCCGGCAGCACTTGAGCAGCGCGGAGACCGTGCTCCAGCTCGGCGCCCGCGAGCCGCCCAGGGCGTCGGAGACCGTGGTGCGGCTCAGACCGCAGGTGCCGGAGACGTCCCGTACGCCGCTGAAGCCGTGCTTGCCGAGCAGGCGCCGCAGCCCCATCGCCAACGCCCGCATCTCCTCGGGCGCTTGCGGCTCGACCGGCTTCAGCTCGTTCATGTGTCCCTCCCCGTGCCACGACCCGACGTCCGAGCGTACGGGCTGGGTCCGACATCCACGCGGCTGTCCGCACATGTCCGCGCCGTCCGCCCCCGGACACCCGGACAACGCCTCCTCCCGCAGGTCCGCGCGGTCCCGTCCGCACCCCGTCCGCACTCGCTTCAAGCCACCGCACCGCCCCCCATATCCAGGTCACCGAGCGGCGGAACGGCCGTCGCGACAGAGCCCGCAGGGGCCGAACGGAGGCAACCGGCAATGACGATCGCGCAGTTCATCGCAGAGCACGGTGAGGATGTCCTGAACGCGGTGCGGTGTATCCGCCTCGCATACGCGGTGTGGAGGGTCACCAAGGACGTACGGAAAAAGCGCCACTCGACCTGACGCGGCGGGCCTGCGAAGCTGGGCAGCGATCTTCGGGACCGGAGCCGAACCGCCGAGAGGAACCGCCGTGTCAGACCACCGTGCCCCGCATCTGCACGAGATCCGGTTGGGGGACGAGGCCATGGGCCCGTACGGGATCGCCACCGGGGCGGACGGTGCCCTGTGGCTCACCCTCAACGGCGGCGGTGAGGTCGCGCGCCTCACCGTGGACGAGGAGTTCACGCGGTACGGCATCGAGGCGCCGGAGTCCGGCCCGACCGTCATCACCCCCGGGCCCGACGGCGCGCTGTGGTTCACCCGCACCAAGGACCACCACATCGGCCGCGTCACGGTCGACGGGAAGGTCGAGGCGTTCCCCGTGCCGACGCCCGACAGCGGGCCGTACGGGATCGCCCCCGGGCCCGACGGCGCGCTGTGGTTCACGGAGTTGAACGCCGACCGCGTCGGCCGCGTGGACGTGGACGGGGAGTTCACCGAGTTCGCCCTGCCGGTCGAGGGCGGGTTCCCTTCGATGATCACGGCGGGCCCCGACGGCGGGCTCTGGTTCACCCTCAACCAGGCGAACGCGATCGGCCGCATCGGCGTCGACGGCCGGGTGGACCTCCATCCCCTGCCCACCGAGGGCGCAGGACCGGTGGGCATCGCCTCCGACGGCGAGGCCCTGTGGTTCGTCGAGATCATGGCCGGGCAGATCGGCAGGATCTCGGTGGACGGCCGGATCGAGGAGTTCGCGCTCCCCGACCGGACCGCCAAGCCGCACGCCATCGTCGCGTCGGCGGCAGGGGAGTGCTGGTTCACCGAGTGGGGCGCCAACCGAGTCGGCCGCATCACGACCGCGCCCCTCAAGCCCCTCGACGCGGCCCTGATCCGTGAGTACGAACTGCCGACGCCGTCTTCCGAACCGCACGGCATCACGCTGGGCCCGGACGGGTCGCTCTGGGTGGCCCTGGAGAAGGGCGCGGTCGTCCGCGTCACTCCCTAGCGGGCGTCAGTTCCCGCAAAGGGCCGCCGACTTGACGTAACCGCCCGCGTTCTCGTCGTCCGTGCCGAGGAGCGCGGTGCGCGAACCCGGCACGCACTCCAGCGCCTCTATCTTGTGGCCCTTGAACTTCCGCAGTACGTCAGGGGACTTGGCGACGGACAGACGCACCTTCCCGGAGCGGGCGCCGACCGCCACCTCGCCCGCGTGCGTGACCGCCGAGTCGAAGGGCCCGTCGTCGCCCGGGTCCGACGCCGAGCTGATCAGAAGCCGGCCCTTGGCCGTGACGGAGATGTCGGAGACGTGCCGCACCTCGCCCGCGGGGTAGGGGGCGCGGTAGCGGGCGGTGGTGACCGGGCCGAAGTCGGCCTCGCCGTACTCGTTGAAGCTGAAGGGGGCCGCGCGCAGCGTCGACGGGCGGCTCTTGCCCGCGCCACGGTCGGCCCAGACCGCGGCCAGCTTGCCGCCCCGCGAGGCCAGCGCGAAGCTCTCGTAGTCGTCTCCGTCGGCGATCGCGGGGAGCGGGGACACGTCCAGTACCTCGGCCGTCGAGCCCGTCCGGCCCGTCGTCCTCAGGTGGTAGACGAGACCCCGGCTCGCCAGCGCCACGTACTCGTCCGACGTGCCCGGCACCGCCTCGATCGCCTCCAGGTCGACCGGCTCGCGCGCCCCCGACCAGACGAGCGGCTCGACCGTGGCCGAGGCGGAGCGGCCGGAGCGGAAGGTGAGCGCGGCGACGCGGTTCTCGCCGGGCTTCTTGTTGTCGCGCACGATCAGGGCGTGCGTGGCGCCGTCCGAAGGGCCGGTGCGCGCGAGCCCGCTGATGCCGGAGGTGATGTCGTCACCGGCTCGCTGCCAGCCGCCGTTCGCGGCGGGCGCGGTGGCGGTGCCCGCCGTGACGAGCGCCGCGGTGGCGGCGGTGAGCATGGTGATGCGGAGGAACATGGATCCAGGCTACGTACGCGAGCGCGGGGCACCCCACCGGGGGTGCCCCGCGCGGCAGTTCCGTGCGGGATGGCGGCCGCTATCCGATGTGGTACGAGTCGCCGTACACCTTCCAGTCCAGCGGCGGGTCCAGGTTGAGGTTCTTCCTCCTGAGGAAGACCCGCTGGGCCGTGTCGACGCGGCTGGTGTCCTCGTGGGCCTCCTCCTGCTTCATCGCCCAGACGCGCGCGTCCAGGAAGGCGTTGAGGTACGTCACCTCGTCGCCGCCCTGCGCCGGCGTCTTCGCCGAACGCAGCGCGCGCTTGCGGATGTTGCGGAAGCTGGTGGAGTCGCCGCCGTCGCCGTGCATCACGATGGCGTCGTAGTAGCAGAACTGGCCGAGCACGCCGATGCCGTCCGTCTTGCCCTGCTTGACGGCCGGGTTGAAGTAGACGCGGTCGCGCTCGTCGTTCTGCGCCTTCTGGAACGCCGGGTCCTCGGCGGCCTTCTCCCAGTCGCGTACGAAGGTGGGGTCGAGCCCTTCGTGCGAGTCGGTGCCGTCGACCCTGCGCAGCGCGGGCAGGTACTTGGCGAGGACGTTGCCCGGCTTGCGCTGGGTGTACAGCTCGACGAGGTCCAGCATGTCGCCGGTGCCGGAACAGAAACCGATGATGCCCGCGGTGTAGCCGCGGCCGTCGTCGATGTCCTCGATGTAGCGGTAGTAGTTCTTCCAGTTGAGGCTGGAGTTCTCCGCGCTGCAGACGAGCTTCATGGCGATCTCCTTCTTCGCCGGATCGTCGAGCCCGATGGCCTTGACCGACAGAGGAGCGGGCGTCGCCGTCGCCGTCCGGGTGGCGAGGAGCGGGCCCGCCACGGCAGAGGCGCCGAGGAAGGCGAGCAGGGTGCGGCGGGAGGTGAGGGTGTGCGGGCGGTGGTGCGGGGAGTGGGGGGTCTGCACGAGGGCCTCCAGGAGGGGGAGTTCGTCGTTCCGCGTACTGTTAGGAAGGTTTCCTACCAGAGATCGGGCATGACGTATACCCGTCAAGACAGGTCCGCTTAGACGGGGCCGGGTAAGCGGAATGGCCGGACATCGCTCTGGCAGCGCTTCCCGCCGCTCCGTACGCTCCCCCTCGCTCACGCTTCACGCACCACGGCACTTCTCCAACCCCCCTCCTTCGCAATGGAACGGAGAACCATGGCTGGTGCACTGCTGCTGACCGGTGCCATCGCGGCGCTGTTCGGCTCCACGCTCCCGGCGCACAGCCCCACCGGGACCCTTGAACCGCCGCCCGACAAGATCGTGATCGAGGTCGCCACGGTGAACGGCTCGGGCTGTCCGCGCGGCACCGCGGCCGTCGCCGTCTCCGAGGACAACACGGCCTTCACGGTCACCTACAGCGACTACCTCGCCCGGGCGGGCGGCGGCGCGGACCCCACCGCGTTCCGCAAGAACTGCCAGCTCAACCTCATCGTCTACGTCCCGCAGGGCTTCACGTACGCGATCGCGAGCGCGGACTACCGCGGTTACGCCTCGCTCCAGCCGGGCGCCAAGGGCATCGAGAAGGCCTCGTACTACTTCCAGGGTTCGTCCAACACGGCCGCGATCACCCATGAGTTCAAGGGCGCCCACCACGACAACTGGCAGGCCACCGATACGACGGACTGGGCGCAGCTGGTCTGGGCGCCGTGCGGGGAGCGGCGCAACTTCAACATCAACACGGAGTTGCGTGTCGACGTGGGCACGTCGGACCCCGCGAAGTCGAGCTTCATGACGATGGACTCGACGGACGGGGACATCAGCACCAAATACCACATGGCGTGGAAGCAGTGCCCGCCGCGCCGTTGAAGCCTTCACGGTGACAGCGGTTTCTTCCGTTTCTTCGGTGTCCTCGGTCTCCTCTAGCCGATCGGCCGGCTTGAGGGGACCGAGGCCTCGATGTGGGCGAGGTGGGCGGCGAGGATCTCGTCGAACGCGGCGCGGCGGTCCACCCCCAGGGGGCGGACGTCGCGGGCGAAGTGGGCCAGGGCGGGGAAGCGTTCGGGGTCGGCGCCGAGTACCGCGACGCGGAACAGCTCCATGCCCTGTTCCTGCTCTTCGGGGGTGGTGGCGCTCATCCCGGCCTCGGAGGCGATCAACGCGGCGATGAGGATCGCGATCCGGTGGTAGCGCGCCGGGATCTCCTCGTCGGGCAGCCCCGACGCGCGCAGGGCCTGTAGTGCCTCTTCCATGATCAGCCGGGAACCGGTGCCGCTCGACGCGTAGCGTCCCCAGACCGCGGCGAGCTGGGGCTGCTGCCCGAAGGCCTCTCTCACGCGAAGGGCCAGGGCCGTGAGGCGCTGCTTCCAGTCGCCTTCGGGGTGGTAGCCGTCCATCGCGGTCAGGAGGATCCGGTCGGCGACAGCGCGCAGCAGTTCGGTCTTGCTGCGGAAGTGCCGGTAGAGGCTGGAGGAGTCGGTCCCGAGGGCCGCGGCCAGCTTGCGCACGCTGAACGAATCCGTGTCGCTCGTGCGCAGCAGTTCCGCCGCCGCGTCCAGGATCTCTTCGGTTGCCCAACGCCTTCGGCCTGCCATTTTGCTCCTCTCGCCGGCCCTCAGCGTAACTTATGCACTTGGTGTTGCACGCACCGCGTGCATAATGAGGACATCGGCATGTCGGGCGGACCGGCATGCCGCTCGTGCCCTGTGGCCCGGGTCGGACGGCCGATGCGTGGCCCGCCCCGGGGGAGACGAAAGGACGCATGACGTGAAGAACCCACTGGATTCGGCTGTGCTGGACGCGGCCATCGAAGACGTGCACCGCGCCGGGGTGCCCGGCCTGTTCGCCGAGGTGCGAGACGGTGAACAGGTCTGGCGCGGCGCCGCCGGGGTCGCCGATGTCGTCACCGGCCGCCCCGTCACCGCCGACATGCGACACCGGGTCGGCAGCATCACCAAGACCTTCACCGCCGCCGCGGTCCTGCAGCAGGTCGAGAGCGGTCAGATCGGCCTCGACGCACCGATCGGCAGATACCTTCCGAAGCTGGTTCCCGGAGAACGCGGTGACGCGATCACGGTCCGGATGCTGCTCAACCACACCAGCGGCCTCGCCGAGTACCTCCCGTACGCCTACCCCTCCCTCAAGGCGTTCCCCGCCCTCGCGGACACCGGGCCCCAGAGCCTGGACGACCACCGGTTCACGCGGTTCGACCCCGCTGAACTGATCGAGATGGGGGTCACCGCACCCGCCTTCGGCGCCCCGGGCGGCACTCCGGGGCTGTACTCCAACACCAACTACCTGCTCCTTGTCCAACTCCTGGAAGAGGTGACCGGTACTACGGCCGAGCAATACATCACCCGGAACGTCATCGAGCGTGCCGGACTCCGGGACGCCCACCTCCCCGCCGGACCACACGTCGGCGGGCCGCACTCGCAGCTCTACGAGGCGTGGTTCGGCATGATCGACCCGCCGCGCGACTACAGCGTCTACGACATGTCATGGGTGGGTCCCTCGGCCTCGCTGATATCAACCGTCACGGACCTCAACCGCTTCTTCGGCATGCTGCTGGCCGGGGAGATCGTCAGCCGGTCGTCGCTGGCGCAGATGCAACGCACCGTCCCGGTCATCTCCCAGGAGGGAAAGACGATCGACTACGGACTCGGCCTGCACCCGATGGAGGGCCCCGGTCAGGGCACCTTCTGGGGCCATGGCGGCACGGTCTGGGGCGGTGGAGCGCTGGCCATGATCCGTGCCGACGGCAAGCGGCAGATGGCGGTCGCGGTGAACATGCAGAGGTGGAACAGACTCGACTCCTCCGGCGTGCCGCAGCCCCACCCCATCGACGCCGCGCTCGCGACGCTGTACCGCGTGGCGATGTACGGCTGACCATGGAGACGGCCGGGCCACCCAGGCCAACCCGGCCGGCCCCGAGCCCTGCGCCTGACCAGATGAACGATGACCGCAGAACGGATGTGTCGCCATGACCGTTACCCCGATCGATCTCTTCGCCTCCTTCATCCACCTCGACCAAGGCGGCCAGGCGTGCGCCGCGAAACCCGTGTTCGACACCGAGCGGGACGGCTGGCAGCTGATGACCTTCCATGTGGAGACCGATGCCGACGTCCACGCCGACCATTGGGAAGTCCACTCCGCCGCCGACGAGGTCGTGTCCTGCCTCAGCGGCGGGATACGTCTCTGCTTCCGCCCGCAGCGGCCGGGTGAGAAGGAGGAGGAGATCAAGCTGACGGCGGGAACGGCGGTCGTCGTCCCGCGCGGGCGATGGCACCGCATCGCACTGGACGCCCCCAGCGACATCATGTCCGTCACCGTTCCACGGGGCAGCCGCCTGGAGAAGTGCGGCGAAGCCTAGCCGGGCCCGTCACATACGGTCATCATCCACAGCGACGCCCGACCCAGGCCGCGGCTCACGTCCGCACATACCCGTGGCTCGCCCTAGAGGTCGTTTTCCTCTGGAGAGTCCGTTTGCTCTCAACATGCCCTTGCGAAGGGTTAGGGCCGAAGGGTTGTCAGGAGTGCATGTGCCCCATGAGGTTCGCGGGAGGCCCGGATTGCCTTCTCATCCCGCAGAACCTGCCTTACTCCAAAAGACGCAACCCGCACCGCTTCGCCCCTGACTGGCGCGCTCAGTTCCTTGAAGCGAGCTACACCTGTGAAGCATCGAGGCTCACGAGAGGGCGCAAACCAGTGGAAAACGACCTCTTAGCAGTGCCTCTGCCAGGGGCCCAGGTACGAACTATCGATTTCGTATCGGCCAGCTCTCGGCACCTTGAGGCGCACCCACTCGCCCTCACGTTCGATGCAGCCGGCGTTGGTTCGCAGCCAAGGTGAATAGGCGATGCGCAGACTCACCGCCCCCTGTTTCCGGGTGCGGAGGGTGAACTTGGCGTTGTCGCTGCTGATCACAGATGCACCAGCGCCGGCGGCCATGGGGCGGGCATTTTTGACTGCGTAGATCCGCCAGTTGGCGTCGTGCCACACCGGCTTCAGCCAGTTGGGCTCGCTCTTTACGAGTCTGGCCTCATCCTTCGCCGCGAAGTCGGGCTCACCGGTCGGCAGAACGACGTACCCCACCGCCCAGTTGTTGAGCCAGGAGCGGTACTTCGCGGCCGAGAACCGGCCCTCGTAGAAGAGGTCACCTCGCTCCACGTCCACCTGCCGATTCCAACCACGGGCGAGATTCACATAAGGGCCAAGCACGGTGGTCTCCCGGTGATTGATCGCTGGCACGACCTCCACGCGGGTTCGGTTTGCGTCCAGCCGGTCCAGCGCCGCCAGTACGCCACGCGCTTCTGTGGCCCACGCCGGCACTGGTGTCGACATCTTCGTCACATGAATGGTGTGCGACGTGACCCACTGGGCGGAGAGCACGAGTCCGACACCGAGCGCCGTCTTTTGTAGCAGGCGCCCCTTCCCGGTGAGTAGCGCGGCGAGCAATACCGGGCCGCCGAACAGCTCAGCCAGCCGGACGACATTGGCTCCCACGGGCGTGGGGATCAGCGCCGACAGGATGATGCCGAGCGTGTAGGTCGCGGCGCTGTAGCGAAGCACCCGCCAATCGGGCGGGGCAAACGCAGCAAGTAGAACACTGAAGAGGATCGGCTTCCACAGATCGCTCGTGGACATGGGCATCACGCCGCCGAAGGGGAAGAGCAGCGTCGTCAAGCCCACCACCGCAGTGGGTGGAGTGCACAGCACGAGGGCTTTGCCGAAGTCTCGGTTCAGGAGCCAGCCTGTGCCACACACGAGAAGGAACAGTCCTGCCACCGGGCTGGCCATAGTTGCCAGCGTGCTGAACACGCCGGCCGCAACAAGCCGCTGGCTTCTTCCCGTCAACATCAGACACGATGCCAAGGCCAGCGCGACACCCAGTGCGAAGGTAGACCGTCCTGAAGCGACGTTGCCCCATAAGAACAGCACCGCCAGGAGCGTGGGCCACATCGGGTTGCGGATGCCGCTGCGCACGAACACGCAGCCGATTAGCCAAGAAGCGGCAATACCTGAGGCCACGGTGACAGTGCGCACGCCGAGCAGCGCCATCAGTTGGGGGGCCAGGACGCTGTAATTTCCTACATGGACGCCGCCGTACCAGGCGAGGCTGTAAGGCGATCCAGGGTGTTCGGCAACAAACCGGGTCCAGGAAACCTGTGCGGCAAGATCCCCGCCTCCAGTGGCGAGGAAGACGGCCCATAGAATGTATGCGGGAAGGGCGAGAACGCTGGCCGAGATGGGAACGCGATGCTGCTTCCAAAAGGGGTGCAGCCGCCTCGGCCCGACGGGAGAGGTGTTCTTTTTTTGGGCAGGCAGCCCAGTCCTCGACGAGGCAGTGGATGCCACTGATGGATTCCGTTCAGTAATTTTGCCGAGAGGCCGCCTACCCTGTAGGTCAATCCCGAATCGGCAGCTATTCTCCAGGAAGCGCCAGCCGGACGTTATGCAGGTAGCGCCTATTTGAGCTTTTCAGATCATCGAAATAAGACTTGTCTCTGTTGATCTCTATTTCCTCCAGCATTTTTTCTGTCGAGAGCCAGATGGCGACTAGGTCAGTCTTCTTCTTGCATCTCACGTCAGACGCTGCGATGGCGATCTCTCGTTTTGTTGGATCGCCCTCTCCTGCCCACTTCCTAGCAGCCCCCCAGGGGGTTGCGTAGTCAAAACCGGCCGCTTTCATGCATGCACTCCACCGGGCGGTAGCGGTTTTCACGCGGTGATCGCGTTTGGCTGCGTCGAATGTACTCGACTTCAGGTCGTTGAACTTCGCGAAAGAGGTCTTTGCGCCACGTGTCAGTCTCCGGCCGGCCTCCTTCTGACAGTCTGCGGCTTGGGAAGCGGCGTCCTTCGATAGGCTTGCCAGTCGCTCTCTCATCTGTTTGACCACGCTCCTGTACTCCGGCGAGGACAGGAGCTCCGCAGGTGTGTGATATCCAAACCTACTGGCGACATTCGGCTCGACGACGCCGAAGTGGAGACGATTTCGCCAACTAGGGACACTTTTGGGCGACTTGATTCGCCTCCACTCATGTCCCTTCTCCCGCATACATGGGCGAACTAGAGCATCAGTTGCCGCATACGTCTTGATAATGTCATTGTCGGATAAGTCGTAGGAATCGAAGGGGAAGACAATGCCCCTGGCCTCTATGGTTGGAGCAGGTACGTCTGCCTCCGGCCCGCCGTCCGCCCGAGCTCCGCCGGAGCAGCCGACCGCGACCAGACCCAGGATTACGAATGAAATATATCCCCTACGCATTTTCATTCTTCCTTAATGCTTTAAATGCCGCCTGGGGGGCGCCGCGCATGCGGCACCCCCCAGGCATGCAGTTTCCTTAGAACCCGTTCAGGGAGCTGGCCTTGTTCTCGAAGTTATTGTTCTCGAAGTCGGCGTCCTCGCTATGGGGCTTCAAGCCGTAACTCTGGCCCTGGTAGTTCACATCCTGGTGCAAGTGGACCCAGTGGCCACACTTGTTCTTGGCGGCGTTGGCGTCGTCGTTCATGGCCGCACCGCTCGACCACTTGTTTCCACTGAAGGTCGAGTCGTTCCCCGAGAATGCACGGGACCCGTCCCTGAAGCCGTTCGTGTCCCAGAGCGTGAAGCACGCCGAGGCCTGCGGACCGCTTTCGGCGGCGGTCGCGGCGGGGGCGATTGCAACGAGGCTGGTGGCGCACACGGCCACAAGGCCGAGCGAAAGAGTGAGCTTGCGCATTATTTCCTCTCGAATTTTACGTCGGTAGCGAGATCCGCAGCATGGGGCGGAATTTTCTGCTCCACTTTCCGGTGGTCCCGTCGGTCGAACGCCTGAATACAAACATTGCATTCCCGTAATGGTCAACGCGTTTATGGCGGTGTCGTGGCATATGGCTAGAAGCGGTCGCCATCTGGGGGGCGAGGCGTCGCTGGCGGTGACGGTGGCATATGGCTAGAAGAAGTCGCCGACTTTAGTGAAAGCCGTCCTGCGAACCATCAACCGTGCCCGTTTGCCGTCCCCTGTGTCACGTAAAGTCCATTTTGTCTGATCAGTGCGCAAGAGGCTGAAAGTGCGCGCCAGGAGGAATGCAAAGTGATCTTCGCGTTTGGCCGTGAGTGTCCGAAAGCGGTAACGTCACGCTCCGAACTCTCACCCCTTCGAGCGGCGTGAAAGATGCGGCCGAAAAGGGGTGGCCTGTTTCCTCCCTTTAGCTCAGCCCCTACTGTTCAGATTCGTAGCAGAGAAATGAGAGGTGTGAGGTGCTGGTAAGCGGCGCCGCTTTGACGGCTATCGGCCTAATGTCCATCTTTGTGTCTTTCGTCATGAGTACCGCGATTGTGCGTCGATTTGCCCAGAGCGCCCTCGAAACCGATGCGCGTGCCACTGATAGGTGCATCAGGAAGCAGAGGACGCAACAACTCGCAGTGGCTATCCGACCAGCTCGTCGCACCCTCGCGACCGGGTTGTTGCTCGCTACTTGCGGCATAGGGATGATGGTCTTGGCCTTCCTGCGTTGACTTCAGCCCTTCCATCTCATCGCTCTCGCCGTCGCAATGGTCCTCATCCGACCTGCGGCCGAGACGGGATAGCGCCCCGTCGAGTGACCGCCCACACTCCCAGCCCGGCGCAGCTGAACCCCGCGCCGAGGGCGCAGACCGCGCCCCAGCCCGCCGCCGCGTACAGTGCGGTCGCCGCGAGTGCCCCGACTGCGCTGCCGATCGAGTAGAAGACCATGTATCCGCCGATGAGCCGGCTGCCCGCGTCCGGGCGCAGCGCGTGGATCAGCGTCTGGTTGGTGACGTGCACCGCCTGCACGGCGAGGTCGAGCAGGACCACTCCGAGGAACAGGAACCAGAGCGAGCTGCGGGCGAAGGCCAGCGGCAGCCAGGAGGCGGCGAGCAGCGCGAGGGCGATCCCGGTGGTACGCCGGGAGAGCCCGCGGTCGTTGAGGCGTCCCGCCGCCCCCGCGGCCAGCGCGCCGACGACACCGACAAGCCCCAGCGCCCCGATCGCGCTGTGGGACATGGAGTACGGCGCCTCGCTGAGCGGCAGAGCGACGCTGCTCCACAGCGTGCTGAACGCGGCGAAGATCAGCAGACCGAACAGGGCCCGGAGCCGCAGCAGCGGTTCCCGCGCGAACAGGGTGATCATGGAGCGCAGGAGCTGTCCGTAGCGCAGGGGCGTGGGCGGAGTGCCGCCGTGGCGCGGCAGCACGCGGGACAGGATCAGCGCGAGCAGAGCGGTGAGCGAGGCCGAGGCGAGGTAGACAGAGCGCCAGCCCGCGAGATCGGCAAGGAGGCCAGACGCGGTGCGGGCGAGGAGGATGCCGATGACCACGCCGCTGGTGACCAGGCCGACGACCCGCCCGCGCTCGGCGGCCGGTGCCAGCGAAGCCGCGAAGGCCACCAGAGTCTGCGTGACGACGGCGAGGAACCCGGTCGCGGCCATGCCCGCGAGGAGGACTGCCGCCGTGGGAGCGGGGGCCACTACGGCCAGCGCCCCTACCAGGAGCAGTAATTGGGCCACGACGAGCCGCCGTCGGTCGGTTATATCGCCCAGCGGTACGAGGAAGAAGAGGCCGAGCCCGTAGCCGACGTGGGTGAGGGTGACCACGCTGCCGACGAGCGCCGGGCTCATTGCGAGGTCGTGGCCGATGGTCACCAGGAGCGGCTGGGAGAGATAGAGGTTGGCGACCGCTGTCCCGCAGGCGAAGGCGAACAGGGCGACTAAGCCACGGGACAGCACGAACCCCTCCAGGGATCTGGTTTCAAGTTGCTACCAATATCGGTGGGAGGGACCTTAACCCGTCTTGGTAGCATGTTGCAACCAGGCCTGTTGGGTATCGGCGCAAGTGAGGCGAGGAACGCCATGGTGACCAGAACCCGCTTCGACGACAGCGACTGTCCCGTCGCCCGGTCCGTGGACGCGATCGGCGACTGGTGGTCCCTGCTCATCGTGCGGGACGCCTTCGACGGGAGCCGGCGCTTCGGGGAGTTCCAGCGCAGTCTCGGCGTGGCAAAGAACATCCTCACCGCGCGCCTGCGCACCCTGGTCGAGGGCGGGGTCCTCGCCTCCGTCCCCGCCTCGGACGGCAGTGCCTACCGCGAGTACGTACTGACTCCCAAGGGCGAGGCGCTCTTTCCCGTCATCGTGGCCCTGCGGCAGTGGGGCGAGGAGAACTTCTTCGCCCCCGGCGAACCGCACTCGGAGCTGGTCGACCGCCGGCAGGGCCGACCCCTGCGCGCACTGGAAGTGCTCTCCGAAGACGGGCGACGGCTGACCCCCGAGGACACCACAGTCCACAAGGTCGCCCGCCCAGAGTGACCGGGGGCTGGGCTACGAAGTCGTCAGCCGGGCATGCACCCGTTCCGCGACCCTGTACGTGTCACCGGCCGGGCGCGTGGCCAGGCGGCCCGGGTCGCGGAGCCAGGCGTCCTCCAGGGCGAACCAGTCGATCTTCCGGGGCTCGCGGGCCTCCGCGAGTGCGGCCCGCAGTTCCTTGAAGTACCGCTCCCAGCGCAGCCGGTAGAGGCCGCCGACGAGCCCCGCCCACTCGCGGTTGGCGTAGTCGCGCAGTCCGGCGTCCGCCCCGGAGCGGTTGCCCCATACGGTGAGCAACGACAGCTGGTCGTAGGCGAGTTGGTCGCGTTCGCGCGCGTCGGCGCCCCACGCGCGGGCGTCCGCGACCCAGCGGCCGAGCAGGTGGCGGGAGTCCGTGGCCACGAGCCGGTCGAGCAGGTCCATCAGCTCCAGCCAGTCGCGGGTGAGCCGGTCGAAGCGGGCCGTGTCCTTGGCGTCGTACGCCTCCTTGACGCGGGGCAGCAGGACGCGGCCGCGGTTGGAGAGCGCCTGCCGGGCGACGTCGAGCAGGTCGCGTCGGTACGCGGTCGAGTCCCGCAAGTCGCGCCGCACGGCGAGCAGTTCAGCAAGCGCGGGCTCGAACTCGGACGGCTCGTACCGCATCTTCTTCGGCGACCAGGACGCCGCCGATCTCGCCGCGAGGTCGGGACGCGCCCCGAAGAGGCCGTCGGCGCCCTCGGCCCACTTGTCGGCGCGGGTCGTTCCGTAGGCGGTCCGGCGCAGTACGTCCCATGCGGCGGCGGCGTGCGGATCGGCGGCGCCGTACCGCGCGGTGGCCCACTCGGCGAACCAGGCTTCGAGGTCCAGGTCGCCCACTCTCCAGGCCAGTTCGGAGAACAGCTCGAAGGCGGCGGGGTTGTTGTCGGCCGCTTCCGGCATCAGGGCGATGCCGCTGAGGGTGCTGCCCTCCTTCGTGCGCCACTTCTCGAAGCGCGCGGCCCACTCAGGGGTGTTGGCGCCGAGCGTGGTGTGGCCGCCGAAGTTCCAGATGGAGCCGAAGGCGTAGGGCGTGGAACCCCAGTCGGCCTCGCGGTCGGTGATGTGCGGGAAGCGGTCGGAGATGCCGTCGACGACGAGCATGCGCTTCTTGTCGACGGCGTCGGTGATGGCCTTCGGCGGGTTGCGCTGCCAGCCGAGGATCACCCAGGTGGCGCCGGGGTGCGCGGTCCGCAGAGCCTTCTCGACGCTCCTGGCCGCCTCGGCCACCGGCACGTCACCGGGTTTGCCGCCCTCGTGGAGCAGGTCCATCTTGTACATCGTGGACGGGCCGAACAGCTCGTCCTGCGCCCGGTAGAACGCGGCGGCCACCCGCGCGAAATGGCCGGTGCGCGGATCCAGCCAGTCGGGGCGCGCGAAGCCCAGCCAATTGCCCTGCGGGACCGTCCTCGACCCGGGGTTCTTCGTCTCGAAGCCGGGCGGCACGGTCCCGAAGTAGCCCGGCAGGACCGGCGTCATGCCCAGTTCGCGCAGCCGGTCGCAGATACGGCGGCCGAGGCGGGCGCGGGCGTCGACGAGCTGCCGGGAGACGGGGTGCGGGAACGACGACATGTTCTGCAGGAGCCACCACGGCTGGTGCGCGGGGGCCGGGATCCAGGCCCGCAACTCCTCGTCCCCGTAGCCGAACTCCTGGAAGGCGCGGTGGTAGACGGCGTCCGCGCCGACGTACACGAGGACTTCGTTGTAGCCGTGCAGCGCGAGCACGTCGATCTCGCGCTCCCAGTAGTCCCAGCCGTGATAGGCGCCCGTGTAGCCGTCGTTGGTGTCGTTCAGGACGAAGCGGTGCGGGGTGTTGGCCCGGACGGTGAGGGGCCAGGCGGGGGCGGGGAGCTGTCGGGGCAGGTCGGTCTGGCTGCCCGCCCAGGTGATGTTGGCGTGTGCGGTGTGCTTCAAGTAGTGGCGCAGGCCGGTGAGTTGGGTGGCGGGTGTGGTCCCGGTGACGGTGATGCGGCCGCGCTCGCCGGTGACCTGGAAGGAGTCCCCGGCACCCGGCTTCGGCGGGACGGTCCGGAAGGTGAGCTGCTTCCAGTGGCGGGGCAGCAGCCGCCGGGCCGCGTCGGCGGCGGCGACAGCGCGGCGCGTGGCGGGAGCGCCGTCCGCGGGAGCGCCGTCCGCGGGGGTGCCGGAACAGGCGACGGCGGCGGTACCGGCGAGGCCGGTGAGGAACGTGCGGCGGTGGAGATGCACGAGGACTCCGTCGGTCAGGAGGGGGCGTACGAGAGGGGTGTACGGGAGAGGCGTACGAGAGGGGGCGTACCGAGATGTCTCCCCCGCACGCCCCCCGCCTCTAACCGTCCGTCAGCCTTCTACCCCCCCCCTCTTCTACCCCCTCCTGTCGGAAAGTCGGCGGTCCTCACCGGGCGGCGTGCCGCAGCTGGGCCCGCCCGGCCCGTCGAACTGCACCGAGCCGAAGAAGTCCTGGTAGGTGGGGAAGAAGTTGCCCTTGCCGGTGGGGCCGGCGGAGGTCACGGCCGTACAGCCCGTGTAGTGCTCATCGGACCAGAGATAGATGGTCGAGGCCGTCCGGTTCCAGTCCGACTTCGCCCGGTCGTTCATCCCGAGTGCCGCGAGATCCGGGGTATTGCCCCGGAGCTTGATCATGTCTCCGGTCCCGTCGAGGCCGGAGAACATGCAGTAGTAGCCGTCGGGGCACCGGTCGTACCCGTCGGCCGCGTGCGCGGGGGAGACGGGGACCGCGACGGCGGCAGCGGCGGCCGCCGCCACGAGCAGTGCGGAGAACTTCTTCTTCATGGACGCTCCTTGTGTTCCGTGAACTCCAAGTGTTCCGTGAACTCCGGCCCGCCTCGCCGATCCGTTCAGCGTGTCGCGATCCCCCACAGGAGGCGTGTGCCGGTCGGTGGGCGTTCGGGCCGGGGTGGTGCCAAGCCCCCCGGTACCCGAACGGGCTCTGGGGTTACTTGTGAGTAAGGTAGAGTCGCCCCTTATGCGCTTTATTCGAACAACTGCTCCCCTTCGGGTGGTCCGGGCGGCAGTCCTGACCACCATTCTGACCGCCGGCCTTCTCGCCGGCGGCGGGGTCTCCCACGCGGCCAGTGCGGTCTCCGAGATATCCGACCCCGGCCAGTTCAAGCTGACCAAGAAGTACGACTTCGCCGACCAGGTCGAAAAGCTCAAGGCCAACAGTAGGTTGACCCCGGTGAAGGACCCGCTGTCCGCCCTGGCCGGCACCGGGCACACGGGCAAGAACGGTCTTTGCTACCCGACCCCCTTCCACCCCGGCATCGGCGCCGAGGGCTACTGCTGGAACAACCAGGACGACTCCACCGGTGGTCCCGAGAGCTGGACCCCCCAGGGATTCGCCGTGAAGGTCGACGATCCTCGCTGGCAGGCAGTCACCTGGCACGCTTCAGAGGCGGAAGGCGCAGAGCGGTTCGCGCGCATCACGTTCGTCGACCGATCGTCCGCCACCCCGCGCTTCAACCACGCACTGCTGGTGCTCCCGGACAAGGTCTCCACCTTCCGGGCCGACGGCATGCACGCCGACAGCGTGGTCTGGAAGGGCGACCGCATCACCATCGGAACGGGAAGGCGCCTGCTGACCTACGACATCAATGACCTGATGAAGGTCCAGGCCCTTGATGGCACGGTCGGAATCTGGGAGGACCAGACGTCCTCCGCCCACTACCACAACTACATCCTGCCCCCTCGGACCGAGCACACCACCACGCCCCTCAGTGGCGACAGGTGCACCGCCGTCACCGGGACGAGTGCCTGCCTGACCTCGCTCAGCTACGACAGCACCGGTGGCGGCTCCCTCGTCTCCAGCGAGTACGTGAAGGACGGGCCGGGCGGCCGGATCATCCGCTGGCCCTACAGCCTCGGCGACACCGTCGGCGAGAGCAAGCAGGCCACCGCCGCCTGGACCTCGCCGATCCACAGTCAGCAGGGCGCCGTCTTCGCCGAGGGCAATCTCTTCGTCAGTGGCTCGTGCCCGGAGAGCTTTGACAACAGCGCCGATCACGGCACCGGCATCGACTCGTGCATCCACAAGGCAGTCCCCGGTGAGAGCCCGCACGTGCTGACCGCGGCACCGGACATGACCCAGAACCTGGCCTATGACCCGGTCGGCAAGCGCGTCTGGGGCATCAACGAACGGTACAAGGCCGACGAGCCTCGGCGCGTTGTCTTCTCCATCAAGACGACGCCCACGCCCATCACCACGGTCCGGTTCAAGAACATCGGCAGCGACAAGTGCCTGATGCAGTACGGCGGGAGCCTGAACTCCGGAGCCAACGCCGTCCAGTGGAGCTGCAACGGCAAGAGCCCGCAGAACTGGTACTGGGACGGCCAGAAGATCCGGAACTTCTCCAGCAACCTCTGCCTCACCGTGTCCGGTGCGAGCAAGTCCAATGGCGCCCAGATCACTCAATGGACCTGCAACGGCAGCACCGCGCAGAACTGGACTCTCCGGAAGAACCAGGCCGGCGGCGGCGCCCACATCGTCAACGCCAACAGCAACCTCTGCCTGACCTCGAACTCCGGCAGCGCCGACAACGGGGCCAACATCGTCCAGTGGGCCTGTAACCCCCAGGAGATCAAGCACTCCTGGAACGGCGGCTGATCCCGCCCCTCCTGCCCGCACGGCCACCTCGGCCAACTCCGCCGCGACGCGGTGGCCAGGAGCGGTAAACGGGTCCCAAGTCCCTGGCCGCAGGGACTTGGGGCCTTCGTCGCGAGGGCCAATGGCGGGCACTTTCCCGTCCGCGGATTGGCAGTGTTGATCGATGCCCGCAGGGCAGACGAATGATCAACAACCGACCGACGCCGACGAGAGAGTGACGTAACACCGTGAGCGCGCCCGAAGCACCAGAAACACCGGCACAGCCCGCTCCGGAGGCCCTCGCCCGGCACCGCGCGCTCTTCCGGGCGATCCAGCGCCGCAAGCACCCGCGCCTGCGCCAGTCGGACATCACGGTGACCGAGGAGGCGCAGGTCAAACGCGCGGTGAAGGCGACCGCGCTGGGCAACGCCATGGAGTGGTACGACTTCGGCGTCTACGCCTACCTCGCCGTCATCATCGGCAAGGAGTTCTTCCCCTCTGGGAACGACACCGCGCAGACCCTCTCCTCGCTCGCCACCTTCGCCGCCGCCTTCCTCGTGCGCCCCATCGGCGGCATGTTCTTCGGCCCGCTCGGCGACCGCGTCGGCCGCAAGAAGATCCTCGCGCTCACCATGATCATGATGTCGACCGCCACGCTCGCGATCGGCCTCATCCCGAGCTACGCCACCCTCGGCGTGTGGGCCCCGGTCCTGCTCGTCCTCTGCCGCATGGTGCAGGGCTTCTCGACGGGCGGTGAGTACGGCGGCGCCGCCACCTTCATCGCCGAGTACGCCCCCGACAAGCGCCGCGGCTTCTGGGGCTCCTTCCTGGAGTTCGGCACGCTCATCGGCTACACGGTCGCCGCGGTCCTCGTCACCACGCTGACCATGCTGCTCAGCGACGACGCCATGCAGTCGTGGGGCTGGCGCATCCCGTTCCTCGTCGCGGCCCCGCTCGGCCTCATCGGCCTCTACCTGCGGCTGAAGCTCGACGAGTCGCCCGCCTTCCAGAAGATGGAGGAGGGCGAGGGCCCCGCCGCCGAACGCCAGAAGAAGTCCTTCAAGGACTCCTTCATCGGCCAGTGGCGGGCGATGCTGCTCTGCATCGCGCTGGTCGCCGCGTTCAACATCACCGACTACATGCTGCTTTCGTACATGCCGACGTACCTCACCCAGCTCGGCTTCGGCGAGACCGGCGGACTCATGTCGATCGTGATCGTCATGCTGATCCTGATGGCGCTCATCAACTCGGTGGGCCGCCTCTCGGACCGCATCGGCCGCAAGCCGGTCCTGATGGCGGGCTCGGTCGGCTTCTTCGTCCTCGCCCTCCCCGCCTTCCTGCTGATCAAGCAGGGCGGCACGGTGGCGGTCTTCACCGGCCTGCTGATCCTCGGCCTCGCCCTGGTCTGCTACCTCGGTGCGATGTCCTCGTCGCTGCCCGCGCTCTTCCCCACGGACGTGCGATACAGCTCCCTGTCCATCGGCTTCAACATCTCCGTCTCGCTCTTCGGCGGTACGACGCCCCTGGTCGTCGCCGCGCTGATCGGCGCGACCGGCAACGACCTGATGCCCGCGTTCTACACGATGCTGGCGGGCCTCGTCGGCATCATCGCGGTCGCCGCGATGAAGGAGACCGCCCGCAAGCCCCTGGAGGGCTCCCCGCCGTCGGTCGCGACGGACGAGGAGGCCAGGGAACTGGTCGCGGCCCAGCGTCAGCCGCGGGACGCGTAACCCACGAACTCCGCCCAGGCCCGGGGCTCCAGCGCGAGCTGGGGCCCTTCGGGGTTCTTGGAGTCGCGTACGTGGATGGTGGCGGGGCAGGGGGCGATCTCTACGCAGTCTCCGTCGCCGCCACTGCTGTAACTCGACTTGCGCCAGGCGAGGGCGACTTCGAGGCAGTCGTCACCGGAGCCGCCGCTGTAGCTGCTCTTGAACCACGCCAGTTCGGGGGTGCCCATCATGCTCCTCGCATCCGCTCCAACAGGCTCACGGAGTCTTCGAACGAGAGAGCCTGTGCGCGCATCTTGGCATACCGCATCTGGAGGATGCTGATCTCTTTTGGGTCGGAGATGAGCTGGCCGCTTCGCTGGCCTTCGGAGTAGGCAAACCACTTGTTGTCGGGCGTTTCCAGCAGTTGCATGGGGCCGTCGAGTCCCGCATGACTCTCCCGCGCCAGCGGCAAGATCTGCACCTCGATGTTCCTGTGCTCGGCGAGCGCCAGCACGTGGTCGATGAGTTCCATGGTGACGTCATGCCCGCCCGCATGGCGCAGGAACAGGTGTTCTTCCAGGATGAAGCTGTACGCCGTGTTGGGCCGCTCAACGAGCAGACGCTGCCGCTCCATGCGAGCCGTCAGCTTCTCCCCGATCTGCTCGTCGCTGAGGGGCGGAAGCCGGTTGGCGAACACCGTGCGAGCGTATGCCGGGGTCTGCAACAGACCCGGGATCACCCGGCATTCGTACGTATAGAGGGCGATCGCCTCCTGCTCCATCTCCGCCCACTGTTGGAACCACTTGGCAAGCCCGCGCTTCCGCGTGAGCTGATTCGCGGCGAGGCGCAACGTGCCGAACGCGTCGAGGGAGGCCTCGCAGCGGTCGACGAAGGCCGGTGGCGGGAACCGCCTGCCCTGCTCGATCGAGGCCAGGAAGTGCGAGGAGCAGCCGACCTCGACGGCCAGTTCCTCCTGGGTCACCGCCGCGCGCTTGCGGAAGCTCTTCAGGACGGCGCCGAAGGTCTTCAGACCGTCCGACGCCTCGGGCTCTTTGCTGCTTGACGACATCTCGGGCAACCCCCGACGCTCGTGTACCGATCCCCGCCAACGCCCCAATGGTCACGGAACGTTACCCGCTCTGTCCACCCTTTGTACTCGTACGCTGACGGAGCGTACGGGTTTGGTTGCTGGTGTAAGGGTCGTGGCGGGGCCACGGTGGGCGCCATGCCAACGCAAGCCCAACCCGCGACGACTGCGCGGGAATTCACCCAACGTCTCAGCGCCACGCCCCGGGGCGCCCGTCTCGCGAGGCGGCTCGCCAGGTTTCACATGGACGGCTGGGGCATCGCGTACGACAGCGAACTGTCCGACACGGCGGAGGCGATCGTGGCCGAACTGGCGGCGAACGCGGCGACGCACGGCCGAGTGCCGGGCCGCGACTTCGAGCTGCGCCTGACGCTGCGAGCGGACACGCTCCGTACCGAAACGCTGCGTATCGAGGTGACGGACACGCGCGGCGAACGTATGCCCCCCAGAACGCCCGAACCCCCGGAGGCCGACGGGGAGTCGGGCCGGGGGCTCGTGATCGTGGCGGCGCTGGCGGCGGAGTGGGGGGTGGTGGAGAGGCAGGTGGGCAAGACGGTCTGGGCGGAGCTGCGCCGGGACCGCGCGACCGCGGTGGCGGTGTCAGAGCAGCAGGACGAGGGCGTAGACGAGGAAGAACGCGGCGATCAGCAGGGAGAGGCCGAGGATGAGGGCGAGGGGGCCCTTCGACCATCCCTTCGGCGGATCGTGGGCGGGCCCCGTCTCCGACATGCCGCCGTCCGCGGGCGGACTCTCGCCCGGCGGCACGCCCCGGCCGGGCTGCGTACCTGAGGTGCCGCGCGGGTCCGGCTCCGGGTCCGGGGCCGGATCCGGGTGCTGGTCCGGGGGTGGGGGAGGAATCATGCGACCCAAGCTCTCACGCTGCTCGCTGTGAGTCGGAGCAAAGCGCGGGCGGCGCACGCGGAGTCCGGGCGGAGATACACCCGGACGGGCCAGCGGTAGCCTACTGCCGACTGACACCGCGGCCCGGTGGGGGCTGGTCGCGCAGTTCCCCGCGCCCCTTACGGGGCCCGGCTGAGCGCCCCTTTAGGGGCGCGGGGAACGGCGCGAGCAACCACGACGCACCCGCACGAAGAACGGACACACATGCCGGCCATCATCGCGCTGCTGGGCACGGTGGGGTTCATCCTCGCTCTGACGGGACAGGGCGGTTGGTCCCGGCTGGGCGGAGCGGTAGCGGGCACCGCCCTGTTCGCTTTGTTGCTCGTCCCGCTCGTCAGTACGGCCGCGCTCTTCCTGGCCGCTACTCCCTGCGCCGCCACGACCGGGCGGCCAGGAGGCATGCCGGCCAGCGACGCCTGCCCGGCGCGGCCACGCCGACAGGACCGTCCCGCCGCCAGAGCGCCTTCGCGCCTCAAGGCTCTCCCGCAAATGGTCATGAGGCGTGTTGGCCTGACTCCTGAGGCAAGGGCCCGCTACGGAGCCGCGCTAGTAATAGCCCTTCGTGCCGTCGAGCAGCTCCCGGACGATGTCCGCGTGCCCCGCGTGCCGCCCCGTCTCCTCGACGAGGTGGATCAGCATCCAGCGGAGGTTGGCGCTGCCGGAGCGGAAGTCCGGGCGGCGGCCCACGTCGTCCAGGGAGGCCGCGGCAACGATCTCGTTGCTGCGGGCGCACTGGGCCTCGTACTCCGCGAGGAGTTCTGCGAGGGGGCGGCCGCCGGTGTGCCAGTCGGCGTCCTCGCTCGACTCGTCGAACGACGGGTTCTGCTTCTCGTCGCCGCCGAGGAACAGCACTTCCAGCCACATGTGCTCGGTCCAGCGCATGTGGGAGATGAGACCGGCCATCGTCATGGCCGGTGAGGTCGGGATGACCGGGCGGCGCGCGTCCTCGTCGCTCAGCCCCTCGCATTTCCAGCGCAGGATCTGCCGCTGCAGGTCCAGCCAGCCGATGAGCGCGGTGCGTTCGTCCGCTTGGAGCGGGGGGCGTTCCAGTTCCGATGTCATGCCGGCGCACGGTACCGGGGCGGTCGGGAGGGGACACCTGGTTTTACGGGCCCTTCTGGGTTACTCGCGGCCCGCGGGTTCGCGGCGCCCCGGGCTGCGGCTGGCCAACATGTCCCACGACCAATCGCGGGAGAGCCCGTCAGGGGCGCGGGAACTGCGCGAGCAACCACGACGCACCCGCAGGGAGACCCCGTAAGAAAGCCGGGCGGGCCTAGGCTGTGTCGTCAGCGCCGTCTGGCCGGGTTCACTTGCTGGTGATGCTCCACGTGCCGTCACCAGTCGCAGCGGCGTTGTCGAGGGCGGTCCACGCGGCGTCGTCGAGCTTGAGGGCGTCGTGGAGGTAGGCGGAGACCGCGTCGGCGACGAGGGCGACGCGGACGGGGTCCTCATCGGTGGTCTCGGCGGCCATCTCGCCGGCGAGGCCGCCCAGGGTGTGCTCGCCCTCGGCGATGGTGAGCAGGCTCTTCGGGGACGGGCTGAGGTGGTAGGCGTCGGTGAACCACTCCGGTCCCCGGGTGGAGAGCTGGGACTGGTCCTTGCCGCCCGCGATGACCAGGGCCGGGGTGGTCATGGTGGAGTAGTCCGGCCTCATGAACGGAAGGTGTTCGGCGGCGAACGGGGTGAGGGTGTCGCCGGTTCCGGTCGCGGCGATCAGCGCGCCGGCCGAGACCGCGGAGTGGGAGAAGTCCTCTCCGGGAATGCCGTCGGCGTCGAGTACGCGTGCGCCGAGGACCGCGCCGGCGGTCTGAGCGCCCCAGGAATGGCCGACGATCGCGATGCGCTCGGGGTGGACGCGGGTCTCCAGGCCCGCCTGGAGAAGGATGTCGCCGAGGTTGTCGAGGACCGCGTGGAGGTCGGCGATCCGGACGCGCCAGATGGTGGCGAAGCGCGGATCGTCCCACCCGATGCCGTTGCGGCGGGAGTCCAGGTGGGTGGGCTGCACGACAGCGAATCCGGCGGCTGCCCACCGGTCGACGAGAGGCTCGTATCCGTCCAGGGACCATGCGTTGCCGTGGGAGAACACGATGACGGGAAGGTGCTGGCCCGTCAGCGGGGCGGTGACCTTTACCTGGAGGTCGAGGCTGCGGCTGGGCGCGGGAACAGTGAGGGGCTTGACCGCGACGATCTGCTGGTCGAGATGGCTGGAAGGCATGGGGGACCTGCGCTTTCTCCCTGGGATCGCTCTGCCATACTTTGGCGGAGCATCGTTCCGCCAAGTTAGCGGAACATTGTTCCGCGAGTAAAGGGAGAGTCTCGTGCCGGAACCGGCCGGAGTACGTCAAGCACAGGCGCAGCGCACCCGCAGCGGCGTGCTGGCGGCCGCGGCGGCGGTCTTCGTGGACCAGGGCGTGCAGGCCCCCATCCGCGATATCGCCGAACGCGCCGGCGTCGGCGTCGGCACCATCTACCGGAACTTCCCGACACGGGCGGACCTCGTCACCGCCGTCTACCGGCACCAGATCGACACCTGCACCGCACTCGCGCCCCGGCTCCTGGAGGAATCGGCCTCCCCGTTCACCGCCCTGACCCGCTGGGCGGACGCGTTCGTGGAGTTCCTGGTGACCAAGCACGGCCTCGGCGCCGCCCTGGGGTCCGGCGATCCAGGGCTGGAGAACCTCCACGCCCTCATGCTCGACACCCTGGTCCCGGCCTGCGCGACGCTGCTCGACGCCTGCGCCGCCGCCGACGAAATCGGCCCGGACATCACCGCCTACACGCTCATGCGCGCCATCGGGAACCTCTGCATCACCGGCCCCGACTACGACCGGGCCGACGCCGAGCACATGGTCGCAACCCTCCTCGCCGGATGCCGCCGCAAGGCATAGCGCGGGCCGGGCCCCCGCACTCGGCCGATCAACTGCCGCCGGGACCGGACGGGCGGCTGCGGCCTAGGCGGCGCCCGGAGAGCAGGCGGCGGGAGGGCGCCGCGCCGTCGTCTCCCGGGGCACGACCCGGTGACTCAGTACCGTCGTCGCCGCCCCGTCGGCCCCGTCGATGATGTGGCGCGCGGCGAGGGAGCCCATCTCGTACAGCGGGAGGCTCACCGTGGTCAGGCCGACGAACTCCGCGGTCCGCAGATCGTCCATGCCCGCCACGGAGATCTCCTTCGGCACGGCGATCCCCGCCTGCCGCAGAGCGCTCAGCGCGCCGACCGCGACCTCGTCGTTGGCCGCGAGGATGGCGTCGGGGAGCGGCGGGCGGGCCAGGAGCCGCAGCGTGGCCGCGTGCCCCGCCTGGTAGTCGAAGCCGCCCGGCACGCAAAGTGCCTCCTCGGCGAGGCCCGCCTCGGCCATGCGCGACAGGAACCCCTCGCGGCGGTGCAGGCTGACGGTCATCCCGGGCGGGCCCTCGATGAACGCGACACGCCGGTGGCCGAGTGAGACGAGGTGGTCGGTGATGTCGTACGCCACCGCGCGGTTGTCGACGACGAAGGACGGGCCGCCGAGGTCGCGCACGGCGAGCGAGACGGTCCGGATGCCCTGCTCCCGCGCCCGGCGCACGGCCTTGGCCAGCCGGGGCGTCTCGGGATCGTCGACGTGGCCGCTACCCGCGAAGATGACGCCCGCCGCGCGGTAGTCCCGCATCGCTTGGAGGCGGCTGATCTCCGTGGTGGTGCGCCGGTCGACGTTGGACAGCATGGTGACGTGACCGGCCCGGGTCGCCACGTCGTCCACGCCGCGGGCGATGACGGAGAAGTACGGGTTGTCGATGTCGCTCACGAGGACGCCGACGAGCCGGCTGTGCGGGGAGACCATCGCGCGGGCGAGAGCGCTCGGCGAGTACTCCAACTCCTCGGCCGCCGCCAGGACTCTGGCCCGGGTCTTCGCCGAGATCGGGTGGTCGGAACCGCTCAGCACGCGCGACGCCGTCGACACGGCCACGCCGGCCACGCGGGCGACCTCCACCAGCGAACTCACGCGTGACCACCTCTCTCCCTGTGGGAAACGTTTGCCTTGTCATGTCCAACTTGGCACAGACGGTGGCATGTTCACAAGCGGCAACCGGCCTTTAATCGTGGGGAGTTGAGGGTTGACGGTTCCGCCTCGTGGGTGTCTAGCCTTTGGCAAGGCATACGTTTGCCCAACCATTGACCAGGGGGAAGTCATGCCCAATCGGATCTGGCGGCTCACCGCCACCCTCGCCTTATGCGCCTCCGCCGCGACGGCGACCGCCTGCGGCAGCGGCCCGGGCACCACGGCCCGCGCCGACGGAACGCTCTCCTTCACCGTGGCGGTCGTCGAGCCGGACCTCACGACCGTGCCGGTCCTGGCGGCCGTCGACGCCGTACGCCGCCAGGGCCACGACGTGGACGTCGTGGAACTCGCCGCTCCCGAACTGGCCATCGAGGGCCTCGCCCAAGGTGAGTACGCGATCTCGGCCGAGGCCACGGGCCCGGCGCTGAGCGCCATCGAACAGGGCGCGCCCATCAAGATCATCGCCGATGTCGTCGGCAACCAGTGGGCGCTCTACGGCAGGCCGGGCGTCGCCTCCTGCGACGACCTCGACGAGCGCCCGTTCGGGATCTTCAGCTCGGGCGCGGTCGCCACCGCCATGGCCAAGGACTGGGTGCGGTCGCACTGCACCGCCGACAACCGCCCCCGCTACCTCACGCTCGGCGGCTCGGACGTCCGCGCGCAGGCCCTCGCGGCGGGGGAGATCGACGCGACACCGCTGGAGCTGTCCGACGCCGTCGCCCTTGAGGCGTCGGAGGAACCGGCCGCCTCCCGGCTCACCAAGATCGCCGACTTCGCCAGGACCCTGCCGGACCTGCACCCGCAGACCGTCTACGCGAACGCCGGGTTCCTCGGCGAACACCGGGACGTGGCCCAGGCGTTCGTGACCGCGCTCGTGCGCGAGCACGCCCGGATCAACGCCCGGCCCCGGCACCTGGCCCGCCTGGCGCGCACCTACCTTCCGGGCGAGGACGAGGCCGATGTCGTCCGCGCCGCCGAGCGGTACCGGAAGGCGGGACTCTTCGACGCGGCGGCCCTGACCCCGCGCAACATGCAGGGCACCATCGACTTCTTCGCCCGCGCGGGCGTCATCGGACGGGGCGTCACCGCGCGGGACGCGGCCGACCTCAGCTTCATCGAGGCGGTGTCATGACCCTCACGGCCACGCCCCGCAGGACGCGCCGCGGGCCCGGCACGCGGGCGGGCCCCCGCCCCGCGCACCGCCCCGGACCGCTGCGGCGCTTCCTCGGCATGAACCTGCCCTACCAGCTCCTGACGTTCGCGGTCTTCGCCGGAGGCTGGGAGCTGTACGCCCGCGCACGCGGCGGCCTCCTGCTGCCCGGCTTCACCGAGACGGTCCGGGCCACGGTCGCCCTCCTCGGCGAGGCGGAACTGTGGCGCGCGCTGTACGTCAGCAACCAGGCGCTGCTGCTCGGGTTCGCCCTCGCCGTCGTCGTCGGCATCCCGGCCGGCACCGCGCTCGGCCGCTTCCGGCAGTTCGAGCGGTACGCGGACGTCTACCTGAACATCCTGCTCGTCACGCCCATGGCCGCGCTCATCCCCCTGCTCGTGATGTCGATGGGCGTCGGACCGGCGTCCCGCGTCGTGCTCGTCGCGCTCTTCTCGGTCGTGATGGTGATCGTGAACAGCCGCGCGGGCGTGCGGCAGGTGGACCCGGCGCTGATCGAGATGGCCCGCTCGTTCGGCGCCGACGAACGGCGGATCTGGACACGGATCCTGCTGCCCGCAGCACTGCCCGCCGTCATGACCGGCATCCGCCTCGGCCTCGGCCGCGCGGTCACCGGCATGGTCCTCGTCGAACTGCTCATGGTCTCCGACGGGCTCGGCGGCCTGATCCTCACCTACCGGGGTCTGCTCAAGGCCCCGCCGCTCTACGGCGTCATCGCGATCATCCTGGCCGAGGCGCTGCTCCTGGTCTCCGCCGCGCACTGGGCCGAGCGCAGGCTGACGCGCTGGGCCCGCCCGAACGAACCCCGCTCCCTGAGCGCATCAGGCCCCCGGACGGCGAGGAGCTTTTGATGATCACCGTGCACGGACTGTGCAAGTCCTTCACCGCGCGGGACGGCGAGACCGTCGAGGCGCTGCGGGACGTCGACCTGGAGGTGGCCGAGAACGAGTTCCTGACCGTCCTCGGCCCCAGCGGCTGCGGCAAGACGACCCTGCTCAGGGCCCTCGCGGGGCTCGTGCCCTGGGACGACGGCGACATCCTCGTCGACGGGGAGCCCGTGCGCGGCCCCGGGCCCGAACGCAGCATGGTCTTCCAGAACTTCGCGCTCCTGCCCTGGGCGACCGTCCTGGAGAACGTCGCCTTCGGCTTGCGCCTGCGCGGCGTCGCCCGCGCCGAGCGTGCCGAACGCGCGCGCTCACTCCTCGCCACGGTCGGGCTCGCGGGGTGCGAGGCCAAGCTGCCCGGCGAGCTGTCCGGCGGCATGCAGCAACGCGTCGGCATCGCCCGCGCCCTGGCCGTCCGCCCTCGGGTGCTGCTCATGGACGAGCCGTTCGGCGCCGTGGACGAACAGACACGCCGGCTGCTCCAGGAAGAACTCCTCGCGCTCTGGGAGGAACACCGCCTGACCGTCGTATTCATCACCCACAGCATGGAAGAGGCCGTGCTCCTCGGCGACCGCGTCGCCCTGATGAGCGCCCGCCCCGGCCGGATCGCCGAGATCGTGCCGGTGGGCCTGGAGCGGCCCCGCTCCCGTGACATCAGCGGGCTCGCGCGCTCGGGGGAGTACGCCGAGATCACCACGTACTTGTGGGAACGGCTGCGCGAAATGCACGCGGAGCACCGGCGGGACGGGGTGGCCTCGTGACGACGTCGGGGCGGGGTCCTCTCATGGCGACGCTGGTGAGCCTCGCGGGCGGCGCCGCGCTCTGGGAGCTTGCCGGGCGCACGGCGGACACGTCGTCGCTGCCGCCGCTGAGCCAAGTGCTCGGCCGGCTCGCGGAGATGACCCGCGAGGGCACGCTCGTCGGCAGCGTGGGCGACAGCCTCGTCAATCTGGCGCTGGGGCTCGCGATCTCCCTCGTCGCCGGGCTCGCCGTGGGCACGGCGATGGGCCGCGGGCGCCGGACCGAGGCGGCGCTCGGCGTGTACGTGCACGCCTTGCTGACCGCCCCTTCGCTGGTCTTCGCGCCGGTCTTCTTCTCACTGCTCGGGGCGGGCCGCGCCTCGATCGTGGCGGTGGTGGTCATGTACGCGGTGTTCGTCGTCATCGTCAACACGGCCTCGGCCGTGCGGACCGTGCCCCCGCACCTGGTCGAGATGGCGCGCTCGTACGGCGCGAGCGAACGGCAGGTGCTGGTGCGCGTCGTGCTGCCCGCCGCGGCCCCCCTCATCATGGCCGGGGTCCGGCTCGGCGTCGGCCGCGCCGTCACCGGCATGGTCAACGGCGAGATGTTCATCGCCGTGGTGGGCCTCGGCCGCCTCGTCACCGAGGCGGGCGGACGCTTCGACAGCGCGGGGGTCCTCGCCGTGCTCCTGATCGTGATCGCCGTCGCGCTGGGGGCCCTCGCGCTCGTACAGGCCGTCGACCGCGTGGTCACCCGCTGGACTCCGACGACATGGAAGGACGCGCGATGAGTGAATCAACGGGGTGGGCGATGAGTGAACCAAAGGGGCGGGCGAGGAACGGCTCGAAGGCGAGCGGCGTGAAACTCGACGCCTACAGCCACATCCTGCCCGCCCGCTACTTCCACCGGATGCGGCAGCTCGCCGTCGACACCGGGGCCCTCCGCCGCTGGCTGGAACTGGACGCCCTGCACGACCTCGATGCGCGCCTGCGCATGATGGACGAGTTCGGCGACGGCTACCAGCAGGTGCTCACGCTCTCCTCGCCGCCGATCGAACTGCTCGCCGCCCCGCCGGACTCCCCGGCGCTCGCGCGGCTCGCCAACGAATCGCTGCACGCGCTGTGCGAGCGCCACCCCGACCGGTTCCCGGCCTTCGTCGCCTCCCTGCCCATGAACAACCCCGACGCGGCGCTCGCCGAACTCGCCTTCGCCCTCGACGACCTCGGCGCCCGCGGCGTACAGCTCTTCACCAACGTCAACGGCCGGCCGCTGGACGATCCTGCCTTCCACGGCGTCTTCGCCGAGATGGCCCGGCGGGACCTGCCCATCTGGCTGCACCCCGCCCGGGGCGCGGGCTTCGCCGACTACGCCACCGAGGACACCTCCCGGTACGAGATCTGGTGGGCGCTCGGCTGGCCGTACGAGACGAGCGCGGCCATGGCCCGGCTCGTCTTCTCCGGCCTGTTCGAACGGCACCCCCACATCAAGATCATCACGCACCATCTGGGGGCGATGATCCCCTCCCTCGAAGGGCGGATCCGGCTCGGCTGGAGCGAACAACTGGGCAGCCGCACCGCCGGAGACGACCTCACACGGCTGCGGAGCACGGCGCTGCCGCGCCCGCCACTGGAGTATTTCCGCCGCTTCTACGCCGACACGGCACTTTCGGGCTCCGCCATCGGCATCCGGTGTGGCCTGGACTTCTTCGGCACCGACCACGTCCTGTTCGGCACGGACTGCCCCTTCGATCCGGACGGCGGGCCCGGATTCATCCGCGAGACGATCCGCGTCCTGGACACACTGGACCTCACGGACACCGCTCGCGAGCAGATCTACCACGGCAACCTGCTGCGCCTGATGCGGGCGGAGACGAAGGGATGAGCATGGTCACCTGGAGACGTGTCACCGCGGCAGCCGTCACGCTGACCGCGGCGCTGCCCCTCCTCGGCGCGGCACCGCCGCCCGCCGCCGCACAGCCGCGTCCCCCCGCCCCGCGCACGGAGATCGCCCGTACGGAGATCCCACGCACGGAGATCGTCAGTACGGCGGCCGACGGCACGCGGGGCGACAGCCGCTCCCTCTCCCCCCGGATCAGCCACAACGGCCGGTACGTCGCCTTCGACTCCGAGGCGTCCAACCTGATACCGGACGACACCAACGGCCGCGGTGACGTGTTCCTCCGCGACCGCCGCACCGGCTCCCTCACCCGCGCCGGAGTCGCCGACGACGGCGGCCAGAGCCAAGAGGGCTCCTGGTACGGGGCGTTGAGCGGGGACGGCCGCGTCGTCGGCTTCTCCTCCGGGGACCCCGCCATGGCGCCCGGCGAACGGCCCGCCGACGGCGACTACGCGTACGTACGCGACCTGCGCGAGGGCCGCACCGAATTCGTCGGCATCGCCCCCGACGGCGTGCCCTTCCGGCGCTCCAGCCTCGCCGCGCTCAGTGGGGACGGCCGATACGCCGCCTTCTTCGGGTACGTCGAGCTGCCCGGGCCCCCCTTCTCCAAGGCCACGCTCTACCTGCGCGACCGCGAGCGCGGCACCACGGAGCAGATCAGCGAGACCCTCGCCCCGGGGCCCCTCCTGAGCGACGTGACGCTCAGCGCGGACGGGAGCCGGGTGGCCTTCCGCGTGTACGACGACAGCAGGGTGAACATGGCGAGCGCGGTGTACGTCCGTGACCGCCGCACGGGCCGGCTCGACGTCGTCGACCACACGCCGGGCGACCCGGCGCCGGTCAGCCGCTGGTACGGGCAGCCGTCCCTCAGCGCGGACGGGCGCTTCATCGCGTACGTCACCAACCGGGACGGCAAGCCCGCCAACCACCCCTACGCCCTGTGGGAGGTCTTCGTCCACGACCTGCGCACCGGCCGCACGGTGCTCGCGAGCACCGCGCCCGACGGAGGCCCGCTCGACAAGGCCGCGAGGTCGCCGCGGATCAGCCCCGACGGCCGGTACGTCGCGTACACCACAGGGGCCTGCGCCACCGCCGAGCCGGAGTGCGGCTCGGCGGCCTACCTGCGCGATCTGCGGGAGCAGGGCCTCGCGGCGACCCGCCGGGTCAGTGTCGCCGCGGACGGCGGCTTCCCCGACCACGGGGCGGAGGCCCCGGTCCCGGCGCGGGGCGGCTGCCGGGTGGCGTTCCAGTCGGACTCCACGAATCTGGTGCCCCACCACCCGGACCGCACCACGGACATCTACCTGCGCCGCCTGTGCTGAGTCCCTAGGAGTACAGGGTGGCGAACAGCCCTCGCTCGGGGGAGCCGTCCGGGGTCTGCCAGACCCCGGCGACGTGGCCGATCGCCTCGGGCGGCGCGACGGGCGCGTCGTTCTGGGCGGGGCGCAGGACGCGCTGGAGACGGAAGGTCATGCCCTGCGGCGCGGGCAGCTCCGTGCTCTCCTGGCCGTCGGCGGCGGCAGTGGTGAGGTCCGGGGTGAGGTCCGGGGTGAGCGGGGAGGCGTCACCGGTGTAGGAGCGGGTGACGTCGCGGTCGAGGGCGTCACTGACGCTCTGGGCCTGGGCCTGGACCCGGCCTTCGACCAGCGCGAGCAACTGGGCGGCGAGCACGGGGTCGTGGCAGCCGTCGTAGGCCCAGCGCGGGCCCAGCACCCCGTGCTCCATGGTGCCGACGAGCGCGTGCTCCGCCCCGTCGAGCGGGGCGCCGCGATAGGTGAGCGGCACCAGGTAGGTGGTCGGTCGGGCGCCGGAGGTATCGGTGACCACGATGAACTCGATGCCGACCTCCCCCTCCGGATCGTCCAGCCGGAAACCGCCGGCCTTGACCAACTCCGGCTCACCGGACCCGGAATACCACGACCGCGAAGGCAGCCAGGAGGTGAGCAGCTCCAGCTTGGTCGGCTTGAGTTCGGTCTGGTGGATGACGGCCATGCCGTTGGTTTCCTTCCGTTGACCGGGCGCGCCCGCGCACCCGGGATGGCGAGGGGCGGGGGACGCTGGACGCTATGGCTTGCGGGCCACCGCGCCGTACGCGTCCACCGTCGTCGCCTCCTGGGTCTCCGGGCGCCAGCGCGTCACCTGCGCCACGCCCGGCTCCAGCAGTTCGAGGCCGTCGAAGAAGGCGCCGATCTCCTCGACGTCGCGTACGTAGTAGGGGATCGCGCCGCTCTTGTTGTACTCGTTCGACGCCGCGATCATGCCCTCGCTCGTGGCCGTCGAGTCGCTGATCACCAGGTAACTCCCGGACGGCAGACCGGCCATGAGCCGGGCCACCAGGTCGCGGGCCTGCTCGTGGTCGGCGACGTGGCCGAGGGTGTTGAGGATGATCAGGGCCACCGGCCGCGAGAGGTCCAGCGTCTTCGCGGCCTCCCGCAGGATCGCCTCGGGGTCGTAGAGGTCCGCGTCGATGTACGCCGTCTCGCCCTCGGGCGTGCTGGTCAGCAGGGCGCGGGCGTGGGCGAGGACGAGGGGGTCGTTGTCGACGTAGACGATGCGCGCGTCCGGCGCCGCGCGCTGGGCGACCTCGTGGGTGTTGTCCGCCGTCGGCAGCCCCGTGCCGATGTCGAGGAACTGCCGCACCCCCTGCTCCGTCGCCAGGTGGCGCACCGCGCGGCCGAGGAACTGGCGGCTGGTGCGGGCCACGTCGACGAGACCGGGGAAGATCTCCTTGATGTGGTCGCCGAGTTCGCGGTCCTTCTCGTAGTTGTCCTTGCCGCCGACGAAGTAGTTCCAAAAGCGTGCGGAGTGCGGCTTGCTGGTGTCGATGCGCGCGCGCACGTCGGCGGCGGAGCCGAGCTGGGGGTCGTTCTCTGACACGAGAGCCTCCTGGGACCTACATCAGGTAGTTCGACGATCAAGCCCCAATCTAGACGGCCCCCAACCGGCGCCGGTCACCAGACCTCTTCGACCCACTCCGGGTGGTCGATGAAGGGGTTCCTGTTGTGCTGGTACTTGTCGAAAATGACCTGGTTGCGGTTCTTCTCGAAGGCGTCTGGCGGGTCCTCGTCGTTCCACTGCTTCAGGACCGAGAGGCGGCCGATGGCGGGCGCGCTTCCGTTGTCCACCTTGTCGTTGGGCTCCAGGTCGGGGAAGCCGGACTCGCCGTCGTAGCGCACGGCCATGTAGAGGATCATGCGGGCCACATCGCCCTTGACCGCGTCGCGGGGCTCGAAGGAGTCGCCGTCCGTGAGGTTGCCCGGCGCCCCGGCGACCGCGCCGCCGCCGTTGTCGAAGTCCTTGTTGCCGCGGATGCTGTTGACCGTGACGTCCTCGGGGCGCAGATGGTGGATGTCCGTGCCGGGGCCGGTCGCCGTGCCGAAGTCGCCGTGGGACTTGGCCCAGACGTGCTCGCGGTTCCAGTCGCCCTGGTCGCCGCCGCTCGCGCTCTTGGCCCGCGAGGTGCCGGTGTAGAGCAGGATCACGTTCGCGCTGTTGGCCGGGTCCTGGTCGGTGGTCTTCAGCGCGTCCCAGACCTGGTCGTACGAGAGCTTGGTCTGGTCGCTGACGATCGTGTGCAGCGCGGACTTCAGCGCGGGGCCGGTCTTGCCGAGCGCGTCCCGGTAGTACGTGTCGTCATAGGCGCCAACGGCCGGGGGAGCCGGGGCCGTTGTGGGGGAGGCGGTGGCCGTGGCCGTGGCCGGCACGGTGATGCCGGCGAGCACGGCGGCGGTCAGGGCGAGGGGTTTCCAGCGGCGTACGCGGGGGGCGGGCATGTGGGGGGTGTCCTTTCCCGGATGGTTTCAAGGGGCCTCAAAGGGCCTCAAAGGGCTTCAAGGGGTGCCTCAAGAGGCGTGCGGTCTACGCGAGTTGACTGATCAACCATCGGGAGGGTGGCATGGATGGGCGTACGGCTGTGTGAACGTCGTGGGTCGGTCGGGTAACGATGTCATGTACGCGTCCGGAGGGCGTCACGGTGTGTCGCGGTACGTCGGGGTGCGGCCTGGTGCGGCCCGGTGCGTCGGGGTGCGGCCTGGTGCGTCGCGGTGCGGCCTATTGCGTCCGGTGATTTACGCGAATGCCCAGGTCAGAGGCGTGACTCCAGCGAGCCGAGGGGGGTGCGGAGTGCTAGCGTGGGGATGAGGAAGCGATGTCATGCGTTGCCAGTCCTGCGGGTTCGAGAATCGCGTCGGCTCTGCCTACTGCGAACAGTGCCGCACCGCGCTGACCCGCCCTTGCGCCTCGTGCGGCGACCCCGTGTCGGCCTCGGCGCAGTACTGCCCGGCATGCGGGGCGTCGACATCGGGCGGAGTCCGGCCGCCCCCGGCCCCGCCCCCGCACTCGCCCCCGCCCCGTCCCTCTTATGCGCCACCCGCCCACCGCGCCCCACCCGCGCACGGAGCCCCACCCGCTCACCACGCCCCGCCCGTTCACCGCCCCCGCCCCCCTGAGGCGACCTCACGCGAAGCCCCCGCCGGGCACGGGCGCGACCACCAGTACACCGGAGTCGTACGAGACTTCCAGGCGCGCCGCGAACAGTGGGGAAACGGCGGCGAGGAGGAGATCTGGCACTTCCGCGTCGAACGCCACGACACCAGCGGCAACGCCCTCAAGCTCATCCCCGTGGAGATGCGAGGCTTCTCCTTCTCCGGCTCCGTGAGCAACGGCGACGAAGTACGGCTGCACGGCCGCTGGCGCGACGGCACCCTGCGCGCCGACGAGCTGACCAACCTCACCACGCACGCGCGCGTACGGGCCAAGGCGTACCGCGGCCTTCGCGTCCTGGCCATCGTGCTGGCCGTCATCGTCGGCCTGTTCGTCATCGGGATGTTCGTGAGCGTCGGGATCTCGGCGTGTACGGGCACCGGGGGCCCGCCTCCGGGATGGCCCGGGGAGCCCTGACATGAGCGACCCGGTGACCACGGCAGCCGTCGACTACCTGCAACGCACCCGGCTCCATCCCCTCTGGCAGACGGGCGCGGAGGCCGTGGTCCCCATGGCGGCGCGCCGCGCGGTGCGCGTGACCGGCGTGGGGCAGCCGGTGTCCACTCAGACCCAGGCCCAGATCCCGCCGCCCGGCGGCAGATCCTCCGACGACCCGGGGTTCGAACCCGCCACGCTGCCCCTGCTCGTGGGGCTCGCCGGGGCGGGCGCGCCCCTGGCGTTCCTCCTCGACGGCAGCGGGCAGGGCACCTCGATCCGCCTCGGCACCTGGGCCCAGGAGGGCATGGACGAGGCGGGCCTGGACGCGCGCCAGCGCATGCTGCTCGGCATCCTCGACGGCTGCTACCCGGCGGTGGGCATCACGGCGGCCGGCGTGGGCGTGCCCCGGCTCGACTTCGGCGCGCTCGCACTCGGCGTCCCCGGCCCCGCCGCCGTCGACGCCCGCGACGGCGCCCTCCCGGTCGACCGCCTGATCCGCTCCATGAGCGGGACGCGCTGGGCCGCGCTCGTGCTGGCCACCCCGGTCGGCCCGGACGCGCTCGGCGCCGACCGCAACCGCGTGCTGAACGAGATGCGCGTGGTCTCCTCCGCCGTCGAGGCCAGAGGCGTGAGCAGCCCGCTCGCCGCGCACTACGTCGACCTGCTCCAGGCGCGCCTGGAAGCGCTCGCCGACGCACACGCGCGCGGCGGCTGGCGTACGGCCGTCTACCTCTTCGGCGAGCGCCCCGAGGACGTGACCGCCCTGGCCAGCGCCTGGCGCGCGGTGTTCTCCGGCGCGAAATCGATCCCTGAGCCCGTGCGCACGCTCCCGCACCCGGCCGTGGCCGGGCTCGGCGGCGGCTGGGCGCTGCCCGCCGACCCCGAGCAGCCGGGGCCGAACCTGTACCAGCACCCCTATGCCGCCCAGACCGTGCTGAGTTCGGCGCAGCTCGCGGCGTACGTGCACCTGCCCCAATTGGAGACGCTGGGCTTCTCCGTCAGCCCGCTCGCCCGCTTCGACGTCGTCGCGCCACCGGTGAGCGGCGACGAACACCACCTGGTCGTCGGCGACGTGCTCCACCATCACCGGGCGAGGGGCACCACGTACCGCGTGCCGCTGCGTTCGCTCAGCCGGCACGTGTTCATTCCGGGCACGACCGGTTCGGGCAAGACCAACACGATCATGGGGCTGCTGATCGAGGCGGCCGGGAAGGGCGTGCCGTTCCTCGTGATCGAACCGGCCAAGACCGAGTACCGGGCCCTGATCGAACACCCCACCCTCGGACGGAACCTCCAGGTGTTCACCGTCGGGAAGGCCACCGTCGCGCCCTTCGTCCTCAACCCCTTCGAGGCGCCGGAGGGCACGACCGTCAGCGAACACCTCGACCTGCTCCGCGCCGTCTTCACGGCCGCGTTCGGCATGTGGACCCCCCTGCCGCAGATCCTGGACCGCTGTCTGCACGAGGTCTACGCCGACCGTGGCTGGGACCTGCGGACCAACCTCAACTCCCGGCTCGGCGGCGCGACCGGCCCGGGAAGCGGGGCGACCGGCGGCCCGGGGAGCGGGACCGCGGACGCCTTCCCCACCCTCTCCGACCTGATCGCGAAGGTCGCCGAGGTCATCCCCACCCTCGGATACGAGGACCGGATCGCCGGAGACATGCGGGCCGCCCTGCTCACCCGCCTGGAGTCCCTGCGCCGCGGCGCCAAGGGAGCGATGCTCGACGTGTCGCGCTCGCTGCCGCCCGCCCAGCTCTTCGGCACACCCACGGTCGTGGAGCTGGACGCCCTCGGGGACGAAGGGGACAAGGCGTTCTTCACGGGCCTGCTGCTGATCCGCCTGGTCGAGCACCGCCGCGCGCAGGGGCAGTCGCGCGACCTCGTGCACCTCCTCGTGGTGGAGGAGGCGCACCGGCTCCTGGAGAACGTGCGGGCCACGTCCTCGGAGGAGGCCGCCAACCCCAAGGGCCAGGCCGTGGAGACCTTCTCCAACCTGCTCTCCGAGATCCGCGCCTACGGGCAAGGCGTGGTCATCGCCGACCAGGTGCCGGTACGCCTCGCACCCGACGTGATCAAGAACAGCAATCTCAAGATCACCCACCGCGTCATCGCCGGGGACGACCGCGAAGCGCTCGCCGCGGCGATGGCCATGGACGAAGCGCAGGCCAGAGCGCTCATCACGCTGGGCGTGGGCGAAGCCGTCGTCTTCAGCGGGGGAGACGACGCGCCCCTGCTGGTGCGCGTGCCGCCCGTGAAGGACCCCCTTTCGCCCCGTCCGCCCACCGACGTCCAGGTGCAGGAGCACATGCGGCGCTGGCGGGAGGCGGGAGCCTTCACCGAACTCTTCCTGCCGCAGCCGTTCTGCGCCGAGACCTGTGCGACCCCCGAGGCCTGCGCGGCCGCCAGGGAACTCACCGGCGACGTGTACGTCCAGCGCGTCCTCTCCCGCGTCCTTACGTCCACCATCGACGAGTCGGGGGCGCTGGACCGGCTCTGGGATGACCTCGGCACCGCGCTGCGCGCCCGCCGACCCACCTCCGTCGCCACGACCGACCTGCTGCGCGCCTTCGCAGGCCACGGCGCGGAGTGGCTGACCACCCGGCGCGGCAGCCAGCGCGGCTGGTCCTACGCCGACACCGGCGAGCTGTGCGACCGGCTGCGGGCGGTACTTCTGAGCAAGGCCGACCAGGCCGGCCAGGCCGACGCGACCGGCAGGGGCGACTTCGGAGGCGGCGGCGGTACGGCGGCGCTCGTCGGCGCACTACAGGAGACGGCACGGCGCCTGCACGCCCGCCAGTTCGAGCCCTATCCGGTCTGCCACCTGGTCTGCTCCCAGGATCCGCCGCTGTGTCTGTACCGAGCGGCGGTGGCGGACCTGGTGGCGTCCCGCCGCTACCAGTCGCCGTGGCGGGACGCGGACCGCGACGACGCGGCCTCCGAGGACAAGCGGCGCCGTCAGACGTGGGAGATCTGCCAGGACGCGGCCTACGAACTCATCGAGTTCCCCACCGACGACATGCCGGAGGAGGCGAGGACCGCGCTCGACACCGCCGCACGGCGTACCTGTCTCTGCTTCGAACAGCAGATGCTCGCGGACGACCAGCGCAAGCCGCCCCGCACCGCCCGCCGCATCCTGGCCCACGTCCTCGGCGAGGCGGGATTTGGAGGGGCGGGGACAGGAGGAGCAGGGGCCGGCGAGGCAGGAACGGGAGAGGCAGGCCGGTGATGGGATCGCTCCTCGACAAGGTGCGCGCCGACAACGACCGGGCGGCGGAGGCGTCCCGCGCCAAAGGGCAGGCCGAATACGACAAGTTCAGCAGGGAGTCGGCGGAGCTGGGCGCGCAGGTCATGGAGCGGACAGGCCTGCCGGGATCCGACATCGCCGCCGCCATGCTGCGCTCTGCGGCGGGCAACCACGACGCCTGGACCAAAATGGGCGGTCAGCCCGGGAAACTGCCCGGCGGGCTGGGCGGCGCGGACGGCCTCGGCGTCGGCACGCCCAAGGCGGACGCCTCCATCGAGAAGATGCTGCCCGGCACCGGAACGCTGCTGAGCGGCTCGGCCGCCACCAAGTTCGGCGAGGGCGTCGACCTCGACCTGAAACTCGGCCTCGCCCTCGACGGCGGCCGTGGCGGGGGCTCGCAGAACCCGATGCCGAGCGGTGCGACCGAGCTGTCGTCCCGCCCGCTGACGGAGGCCTCCACCGAAAAGAGGGGCCGCGTCCAAGATTTCATCGACAGCACTCTTCGTCACTGACAGACCGGATGACGCCATGTCCGAGCGCTACAACGAACAGAGCGGACAGACCGAACAGACCGAGAAGGCCAGAGCCTCCACCGAGCAGGGCCGCGAAGGACCGGATTCCTCGGTGCGGCAGGACCGGCCGGACCTGAACGGCAAAGGCGGCGACTCCCGCCCCGAAAACGCTGCGTCCTACCGCACCATGGAGCTGCGTCCGGAGGACCGGCTGAGCGAAATGCCGCCCCGCACCCTGGAGTTGCGCCCCGAGGACATGACCCGGGATGCCATGCGACTCACGAATTACGCGGAGAACACCCAGAACGCGCAGAGCATGCAGGGCACGCAGAGCACGCAGAGCACGGAGAACACGGCGTCCGGCGGCATGAGCGGCCCGAACGCCACCTCCTCTCCCGGCCGCTCGGAAGCGCCGCCCGTCCAGACCGACGACCCGAGGGTGAAGCCTCCCGAGCAGAAACCTCCCGAGCAGAAGCCCCCGGAGCAGAAGCCCCCAGAGCAGAAACCGCCGGAAAAGAAGGGGCCGGACGGCCGGACCGACACGGACGTCCGCAAGGAACTGGAGAAGAGGACGGGAAAGAGCTACGGCGAACTCGTCGTGGGGCTGGGCAAGGGCCCGATCGACCCCGCCAAGATCTCGCCCCGCGACGTCGAGCGCGAGCTGGTGAACAACGGCACACTCCGGCCGACCACGATGGACACCAAGGAACCCGTCGTCATCGACAACGTCCTTACCCCGCACCCCTACCAGCCGGACCGCTTCGTCACCGAAGGCCGCGTCGGCCCCGAGAGCAAGATCGACGCGGACAAGGCCGCCGGACAGCAGGCCGTCAGGGACGCCGCCACCAAGGGGATCGCGCAGGCCGTCGCCGGTACCAAACCCGGCGCCGCCTCCGAGGGCCTGGTCAAACCCGCGCCCGAGCAACGGCGGTACGAGCCCCGCCCGCCGACCACCTACGAACCCCGCCAGGGAGCCCACCACCCCGAACCCCCCAAGTGGGGCGGCCTCGGCCCCCAGGGCCCCGAGAAGAACAGCCAGCTCACGGCGCCCCGCGTCGTCACGGGGGAGATCAAGACCCAGAACTCCGCCGACGCCGCCAAGGACGTGGCGCTGACGAAATGGGCCGCCCAGCACCCGGACACGGCCTGCGTGGCCGTCGTGACGTACGACGCCCACGGCAACCTCTCCATGGACGTCTATCTGGCCGGAGGCAATCAGGACCTGGTCTGGCACAACGACAACATCGGACACGTCGACCCGTCACAGCTGCCGAAAGAGGCCTACCAGTCGAGCGCGTTCGGCACCAAGATCGAACCGGCCGTGACGAAGTACGTGGGCGAATACCTCGGCCAGCACTTCCAGGCCAAGTCGGGCAACGCCACAGGCCCCGACTTCGTCCCCGGCCGGCCGGTGATGAAGTTCAACCTGATGACGAAGTAGCGCCCGGCCCCCGTCGGCACACGTCGGCACCCGTCGGCGCCTCAGAGCCCGAGCCGGCCCGGTTCGCTCGCGAGGGCCCGGAAGTACTCACGCGGATCCTCCACCATCCGCCGCTCCTTGAGGTCGAGCAGCCCGCCGAGGGAGGAGACCGTCGCGGCGACCGTACCGTCCGCCTTGGTGATGATCTGTTCTATACGGAACGTCTTGCCCTCGCCCCACACGAACGCGCAGCTCACCGTCGTCTCGTCGCCCGCCCGCAACTCGGCGCGGTAGCGGATGGTGTTCTCCAGGGCCACCGGACCGACACCCTTGTCGAGGAGGTCGGCCTGCGTGATCCCGGCCGCCCGCAGCAGCGACCAGCGGGCGTGCTCGGCGTACTGGAGATAGACGGCCTGATTGAGGTGGCCCTGCGAGTCCGTCTCGTACCCACGGACGCCGATGCTGACGGAGAACGGCTCTGTCACGGTGTTCCCTTCACTGGACTTCCCGATGATCCGGTGCTGCTTCCCGATGGTCCCGCTGGTCTGCTTCTGGGTGGTCCGCCGGTGCTGTGCGGCTCACGTCCTTCTCGGCGAGGCCAGCAGATAGCGGGCCCCGCCGCGCGGTCCGGTGTGCTCGCCGGTCTGCCAGCCCGCCCGCTCCAGCGCCTCCGCGCACGCCCGCAGCCCCTCCGGGGACGGCTCCCGCACGGCGACGGCCTCGGGCTGCGGGGTCCCCGTCACCTCGTACCCCTCGCGGCCCGGGCGGGCGGGAGGCAGGCCCGCCGCCTCCAGGGCCAGCGCCGCCGCCTGGACGAGATGCGTGCGCTCCCACGCGCAGGGCCGGTCGCGGGCCCCGTCCGCGTTCGTCATCCGGCGCAGCTCCACCAGGCCCTCCCAGGCGCCCCGGACCTCCCGCGCCCGCGCGGCGCCCTCGCTCCCGGTCACCGAGGTCTCCGTGCCGGTCCGGGCGGTGAAGACACCGGGGTCCGCCGCCGGTTCGGGCGGAGGCGGAGCCTGCGCGGGCTGCCGCGCGGCCTCGTCCCGCAGGCGGTGGCCCGCGGGCGACAGGAAGAACGCGTGCGGGGGCCGGGGATGGCGGAAGGCGAGCCGCGCCCGCACCAGGGCCGTCAGCTGGGCCTGCGTGCCGGACAGGCGGCCCGTCTCCGGATCCGCGGCCTCGATGATGCGCCGCTGGGCGGCCGTGGGTGGCTTCACCGCGCCCGCACCCCCTTCCGCGTCGGTCGGCGTCAACTGCTTCCGATAGTGCCCTGTGCCACTGACATCAGGAGTTCGAGCACCCGCCGGTCGTCGTCCGCGCCCGCCCGCTCACCGGGGGTCCCCGGGTAGGTGTCCAGGAGCACGTCGGTGGCGCCGAGAGCGGCCAGGGTCTCCAGGTCGCCGCGGATCTGGTCGAGGCTGCCGTGGCCGAGCGGGCGGTCGTCGGCGTCCGGCACACCGCCGAGCCGGATCTGGAGGCGCGGCGCGAGATCCGGCACCGGGCGGCCCGCGGCCCCGGCCTCGGCCGCGATGCGGGGGAGCGCCGTGCGCAGCGCCTCCCGTGTCGGCATGAACGGATGCCAGGCCTCGCCGAGACGGGCCGCGCGGCGCTGCGCGGCGGGGGAGTTGCCGCCCACCCAGACCGGCAGCTGGGGGCGGGTGGCGGGCGAGGGGGCGGTGCGGACATCCTCGTACGACACATACGTGCCCTGGAACGACGTCGGGTCCTCGCGCCACGCGGCACGGATCGCCGTGAGGTACTCGTCGGTGATCGCGCCCCGCTCGTGGAAGGGGACGCCCAGCGCCGCGTACTCGGCGGCGGACCAGCCGACGCCCGCGCCGAGGATGAAACCGGCGGCGTTGAGCCGGTCGATGTTGGCGGCGAGCCGCGCGGTCTGCAACGGGTGCCGGTAGGGGATCACCGTGATCGTGGTGCCGAGCCGCAGCCCCGGCACGCGCCCCGCCAGATGCGCGGCGAGCACGAACTGGTCGTAGAACGGCGCCGGATAGACCTCGTGGACGTCGGGCGTCACCGCTATGTGGTCGGAGATCATCGCGAACTCGAAGCCGAGTTCACGGGCGTCGGCCGCCTGCCGCACCAGGGAGTCGGGGGTGGTGCCGGAACCGAAGTTGAGGAGATTCACGCCGTATCGCATACCGGCAGTCTTGGTGATCAAGAGCGCGGGTGTCGAGTCCCGGCGCCCGCTACGGCCGCAGGTTCCAGCTCGCCACCACCGGGCGCCCGTGCTCCGTGCTCAGCCGGCTGATCGTGCCCGTGGCCATGAGGAACATCGAACCGCCCGACGCGGGCAGACCGAGGCGCCGGGCCGTGAGGACGCGCAGGAAGTGGCTGTGGGCGAAGAGGACCACGCTGCCCTCGTTGTTGGCCAGCGCCGCGTCCACCTTGGCCAGCATCCGGTCGGCGCGCTCGCCGACCTGCTCCGGGCTCTCGCCGGGGTGCTCCGGCGGGCCCGCGGCGACACCGTCGGTGAAGAGGTACCAGTCGGGCCGGGTGCGGTGGATCTCGACGGTCGTCACACCCTCGTACGCTCCGTAGTCCCACTCGCGCAGATCCGCATCGACGTACGCGTCCGGGAACCCGGCCAGCTCCGCGGTCTCCCGCGAGCGCCGCAGCGGGCTCGTGAACGCCGCACCGATCCGGAACCGGCCGACGAGCGGGGCCAGCGAGCGGGCCTGCTCCCTGCCGTTGTCCGTGAGGGGGATGTCCGTCCAGCTGGTGTGCTGCCCGGTGAGGGCCCACGACGTCTCGCCGTGCCGGACGAGGAGCAGATCGCCCATGGTCGCGCCATTCCTGTTCTTCCGGTGGTGACCGGATTCTTGCGGTGGTGCCGGATTCTTGCGGTGGTGGCCGAACCGTCCGGTCCGGCCACCACCGAGACTGCCACGCCTCCGCCGTCACCCGCGTGGCGGGGGCGCGGCTACAGCCCCTGCGGCACCCGCGCGGGGCGGCCCGAGCCGCGGGTCAGGGCGTATCCGCCGACGCCCGCGAGCGCCGCGAGGACACCGCCGCCCGCCGTCCACAGCCAGCGCGACGACCACCAGCCGGAGGCCCAGCCGTCCTCGGGCTCGGTCGCCGCGGCCGGCTTCTGCCGGTCCGAGCCCGCGCCCGGCACCAGCGGCTCCCCGAGCGCCCCGTCGACGGCCTGCGCGCCGCCCGCGTCGGTCGTGGTGACCTTCGCGTCGGCCCGCACCGGCAGCCCGAGGTCGTCGGCCTTCAGGTCCGTGACCGTGAGCCGCAGGTAGTAGGTACCGGGCAGCGGATCGTTCGCCCACTGCTCCGACCAGGCCCTGACGGTACGCAGCGTGCAGGAGAGCGAGACCGAACCGGCGTCCCGCGCGGCCTGCCGCTTCGGCGTGCCGAGGCGGCAGGCCTGGCGGCGCCGCAGACCGTCGTACACGTCGACCTGCCAGGTGGAAGCGGCGTGTCGCGCCGCCGCGTCCGGCAGCTTCACCGTGGCGTGCACGGTGGCCCGCTGCCCGGCGTCCACGGGGAACGCCCAGTACAGGTAGTCGCCCGTGGACGCCTCCGCGGTGGCCTCCTGGTCGGGGCGGATCGCGGTGGCGGTGCGGAAGGAGGTGCCCGCCTCGGTCGGGGCCGCGTCGTCCTTGGGGTCCTCGCCGTCATCGGCGGCGGCTGCCCCGGGGAAGGCCAGCAGGGCGGTGGCGGCCAGCGCGGCCACCTGGCCCAGCACACGTGTCGTACGCATCAGTTGGTCCTCCAGACCGCGAAACGCCAGCGCGAGAGCCAGCCCCAGACGAGACCGGCCAGGAAACCCACGAGGACGAGCAGACCGAGCAGCCACCAGCCGTGGCCGAGCCCGAAGGAGGCCACGTCCGAGGCCTCGTCGGGGGAGTCGACCAGATCGACGGCCAGCTCGACCGGCAGACCCGGCGTCTTCTTCACCGAGGCGGGCGCGGAGAAGGAATTGCTGACGCGCAGACAGACCGTCTCGGTGGCCCCGTACTTGTCGTCCTCGGACATGTCGTCCGCTTCCGGCCTCGGATAGCGCAGCCCCGTCGAGATGACGTCCGTACGGCCGTCGCCCGACTCCTGGCCGCGTACGATCTCACGGCCGTTCGGCGTCTCGGCCCGCAGCAGCACGCCGTAGTCCTGGTGGACGGCACGGTCCGCCGACACGCTCACGGAGGCGCGCAGCTCCTTGCCCTCGGGGACGTCCACGCGGTACCAGCGGTGCTCGCCGAACTCCTCGCGGTCGGTGTAGAGACCGGACTTCAGCCGCGGGGCGTCGGTGCACTCCGCCGCGCCCTTCGCCTCCACCGGGGTGACGACCGGGTCGGCGGCGCGGTCCACCAACTGCTTGACGCGACCGGCCAGTTCGTCGGTGTGGCGGATCGAGGTGTACGTCCCGCCGGTGGCCTCCGCGATGCAGCTCAGCTGGTCGCGGGTCTTGGCGTCCGGCACCAGGCCCAGGGTGTCGATGGTGAGGTGGATGCCCTTGGCGGAGATCTCCCGGGCCACCACGCACGGGTCGAGCGGCTGGCAGGTGTCCTCGCCGTCGGATATCAGCACGATGCGGCGGCTGCGCCCGGCCGTGTCGTCCGTCAGGTCGTCGGCGGCCTTGAGCAGCGTCGGGCCGATCGGGGTCCAGCCGGTCGGCGCGAGGGTCGCCACGGCGGTCTTCGCGTCGGTGCGGCCCGCCTTGTCGAGCCGCTCCACGGGGTAGAGCAGCTCGGTGTCCTTGCAGCCCGTCTTGCGGTCGTCGCCGCGGTAGTTGGCGCCGAGGGTACGGATGCCGAGCGCGACCTCGTCCGGGGTGGCGTCCAGGACCTCGTTGAACGCCTGCTTGGCGGCGGCCATCCGGGACTTGCCGTCGATGTCGCGGGCCCGCATGGAGCCGCTGACATCGAGGACCAGCTCGACCTTGGGGGAGGGCTGCTCCGGTTCGTCGTCGTCATCGGCGGCTGCGGGGCCCGCCGTGACGAGCCCGGCGGTCAGGGCGGCGAGCAGGGCGATGACCCAGGCCGCCGGCCGTTGTCTTGTGATCATCGCCGGATCTTATTGATCTTGGCGTGGATCCCCCAAAACGGCGCCGGGGCCCGGTCCGGGGAGCGGCGCCTCAGCCGTCCTTCAGGGCGCGGTCGAGGAGCGGAAGGAGCCGGTCCCAGTGGCACTGGAACGCGGCGGGGCTGAAGGCGTCGGTGTCGGCCATGGTGAAGCCGTGCAGGGTGTCGGGGTAGATCTCGACGGTGTAGGCGACGCCCGCCGCGTCCAGGGAGTTCTTCACCTCGCTGATGGCCTCGGGCGACAAGTCGTGCTCGGCGAGGCCGAGATGGACCTCGGCGGTGAGGTCGGGGATGAGCCGGTGCGGGCTGTCGGGCGCGTCGGTGACCAGGAAGCCGGGGTGGAATCCGGCGACGGCGGCCACCTTCTGGGGGTGGGCCGTCGCGGTGCGCATCGCCAGTGCGGCCCCCAGGCAGTAGCCGGTGGTGCCGACCGGGCCGCCGCTGACCTCGGGCTGGGCGGTGAGGAAGCCGAGGTAGGCCTCGGCGTCGCGCAGGACGCGCTCGGTGGTGTGCGCCTCGACCAGGGGCATGGCCTGCGCGAAGACCGCGGGCCTGGCCTCTTCCCCGATGTGCTCGGGCAGGTCGAGGACCGGTGCGGGACCGTGCCGGTAGTACAGGTTGGGAACGAGTACGTAGTAACCGTGCTCGGCCAGTTCGCGGGCCATCGCCTCAAGGACGGGCCGTACACCGAAGGCGTCCGGGTACATCAGCACCCCGGGGTGGCGCCCGTCCCCGTCGGGGAAGGCGGCGAAGGCGTCGGCCGGGCCGTCGGGTGTGGGTATCTGAACGGTTTTGGTGGGCATGGTGGATCTTCCTTCCCCGGGATCCGGCGATGATACGTGCGGCGCGGCACCGGGGAGGGATCCGCACCGGGGAGCGATCCGCCACCGGAAAGCACTCCGGCACCGAAAAGCGATCCGTCACCGGGAAGCACTGCGTCATCGCCCCTCACGTATCCCGAGGATGTACGCCGCGGTGAGCGCGACACCGCGGTCCTCGTCCCGCGCCAGCTCGGCCAGCGCGCCCGACGCCGTGCTCCCCGGGACATCGGCGAGCGCCTGCGTCAGCCGCCGCCGTACGGACGGCTCGGCCGCGGCCCGCGCGAGCCGCTCGGCGATCCCAGCGGCGATCCGCTCCGCCTGGGCGGGGCAGCTCGCGAGCGCGCCCAGAGCGTCGGCCGCGTCGACGTCGTTCACCTCCGCCACGACCATGTCGATGAGCGTCGGCACCGCGTCGGCGACCCCGCGCATCCCGAGCGCCAGGGCCGCGTGCCCGCGGACCACGATGTCGGGGCCCGCGAGGGCTTCCCGCAGCAGCGCGGTCGCCTCCTCGTGCGGAATCTCGACGAGGGCCTGGACGGCGCGTTCGCGCACCTCGGCCGCCGGTGAGCCGAGCCCCCTCGCCAGCAGCGCCCATCCGCCGCCTTCCGAGCGCGCAAGGGCCCAGCGAAGGGCCCCGGCGACGTTCGGGTCCGACTCGCTCAGGACCGCCTCGACCAGCGCCTCCACCGGCACCGGGACCTCCTCCGCCGAGGCGAGGGCCGCGCGCTGGCGCTTGCCCGCGCTCTTCGAGCCGAGATCCTGGAGGAGCGCGACGATCTGGAGGACGTCCTGCCAGCCCGCCGGTTCCGCCGCGTCGATCCGGCGGAGCCGGGTCAGCAGCTCCGTCTCGCGCGCGATGCGCTCCCGCGTGCGGCGGACGAGGTCGTCGACGAGTTCCGAGGGGGTGAATCCGGGATCGTCGAACGCGCGCCCGGCCTCGCGCAGCGAAAGGCCCAGCGACCGCAGGCTCTCGATGTGGAAGATCCGCCGGATGTCCTCCTCGGAGTACTCCCGGTACCCGCCGCCGGTACGGCCCGTCGGCCGCACCAGGCCGAGCGCGTCGTAGTGCCTGAGCATGCGGGCGCTGACCCCCGACAGCCGCGCCACCTCACCGATCAGCACCGCGTGTCACTCCTCTTCGCCCTCCTCGCCCGCGCCGCCGAGTGCGACGACGCGCTTGGCCTCCTCGATCGCGCACTCGAATCCGGCGTCCGGGTCGCGCAACAGCCGTTCCGTGGCGCGCGCGTGCGCGCGTACGGCGGGCTCCGGGTCGATCATCGCAGCGTCGAGCGCCGGCACGATCACCTCGCCCAGCGCGATCAGCGCCCGGCTCAGGCTCAGCTGCGTCTCCCGCCCGCCTCGCCCGAACTGTGCCGCCAGTGCCGCCGCCAGCCCGCGTTCTTCTCCTTCGGGTGCGAGCACGACCGCCGCCCGCCAGGCGCTCCGCGCCACCTCGTCGTCGGCGTCGGACAGCAGCGCCGGGGTGATCGCGGGCCATGCCTGCCGGTCCCCGATCTTGGACAGGGTGTGCAGCGCCTGGCTCCGTGCCTGCTCCCGCTCCGAGCGGACCTCGCCGAGCAGCGCCGGGACGGTCACGGCCGCCGGGTGGCGGGTCAGCGCCCAGGTGAGCATTTCCCGTACGTAGAACTCGGGCTCGACCGCGCACCGCTCGACGAGCTTGCCGACGAAGCGCGGGTCAGGGTCGGTACCGACCGCGAGCGCGGCGCGCAGCCGCACCGAGGAGCGCCCGTCCTCCAGCCCTCGAAGGGCACGCATGCGCTCTGTGACCGCCTCTGCGGCCGTATCCGTGTCCTGTTGCGACAGGGGCATCGGGATCACCTCCTCGACGCAGTGAAGGCCTTGTCACCGTGTCAAGGTCAAACCAGCGACACACCGCGTCCGGCGAAGAACGGCTCGAACGCCTCGGCGGACATGGAGGCGGTCCGCGTCGCCGCGTCGATGCCCGACGGATTGTGGAAGTGCAGCCGCCCGTCGGCCGCGCGGCCGGTGAGCAGCACGAGATGGCCGCCGCGATCCGGCGCGGGGCGGTGCGGGCGGCGGATCTCGAAGTGGACGGAGGCGATGACCTGCCGGCCCTCGTCCAGGAGCGTGCCGATCTCCGCGACGGACAGGTGCCGGTGGACCACGGCGTCGACGCCGTGCGCCTCGCGGGCGTACTCGGCGAACGGGGCGTAGATCATTCCCCGGATCACCCCGTCGGCCTCGGTGTAGGCGCCGTATTTCAGCGCGCCGTCACGCAGGGCGAACAGGGACGGCGCGGACGGACCGAGCGCCATCTGATAACACGTCAGGCCGCACAGATGGCCGCACCAGCGGGCGTAGTCGTCCAGGGTGGCCGCGCCCGACTCCCGCCACGCCGGGTCCGCGGCGCGGTCGAACCCCTCGTACACGATGGGCCCGACGAGACCGGGCGAGGCGAACTGCGTGCGTACCGGGGCCCGGCAGGTGGTGCAGAGGGGCATGTCACTGACGATAGCCGCTCAGGAAGCGGCCGATGCGGCTGATCGCCGCGTCGAGGTCGTCGGCGTGGGGGAGGGTGAGGATGCGGAAGTGGTCGGGGCGGGGCCAGTTGAAGCCGGTGCCCTGGACCACCTGGATCTTCTCCTGGAGCAGGAGGTCGAGGACGAACTTCTCGTCGTCGTGGATCGGGTGGACCTTCGGGTCCAGGCGCGGGAAGGCGTACAGCGCGCCCTTCGGCTTCACGCAGGACACGCCGGGGATCTCGTTCAGCTTCTCCCAGGCCCGGTCCCGCTGCTCGTACAACCGCCCGCCGGGCGCGGTCAGTTCGCGGATCGACTGGCGCCCGCCGAGCGCGGCCTGGATGGCGTACTGCGCCGGGGCGTTGGGGCACAGCCGCATGGAGGCGAGCATCGTCAGCCCCTCCAGGTAGTTCTTCGCGTGCTGCTGCGGGCCGGTGACGACCAGCCAGCCCGAGCGGAAACCCGCCACCCGGTACGTCTTGGACAGTCCGCAGAAGGTGAGGACCACGAGGTCCGGGGCGAGGGCGGCGACGCTGTGGTGCACGGCGTCGTCGTACAGGATCTGGTCGTAGATCTCGTCGGCGAAGACCATCAGGCCGTGCCGCCGCGCCAGATCGAGGATGCCCTCCAGGACCTCCTTCGGATAGACCGCGCCCGTGGGGTTGTTGGGGTTGATGATCACGACGGCCTTGGTCCGGTCGGTGATCTTCGCGGCCATGTCGTCGAGGTCGGGGTACCACTCCGCGGACTCGTCGCACACGTAGTGGACGGCCTTGCCCCCGGAGAGGGTGGTGACGGCGGTCCACAGCGGGAAGTCCGGCGCGGGGATGAGGACTTCGTCGCCGTCCTCGAGGAGCGCCTGCACCGCCATCGTGACCAGCTCGGAGACGCCGTTGCCCAGGAAGACGTCGTCCACGGAGACCTCGTCGAGGCCGAGCGCCTGATAGCGCTGGGCGACGGCGCGCCGGGCGGACAGGACGCCGCGCGAGTCCGTGTAGCCGTGCGCGTTCGGGAGCATCCGGATCATGTCCTGGACGATCTCCTCGGGCGCCTCGAAGCCGAAGAGCGCGGGGTTGCCGGTGTTGAGGCGCAGGACGCTGTGGCCCGCCTCCTCCAGGGCGTTCGCGTGCTCGATGACGGGGCCGCGGATCTCGTAACAGACCTCGCTGAGCTTGCTCGACTGCCGGAACTCCATGCGGTGCGCCTCCCGTGACGTGAGTTACTTGGTTTTACCAAGTCCCCCCTTGGAAAGTCCAACAACTTGTCTAGACTGCGTCACATGTCACCTCGCCGAAGCTACGACCAGTACTGCGCGGCGGCCCGGGCCCTGGACGCCGTGGGCGACCGCTGGACCCTCTTGGTCGTCAGGGAACTGCTGGTCGGCCCCCGCCGCTACACCGACCTGCACGCCGATCTGCCGGGCGTCAGCACGGACGTCCTCGCCTCGCGCCTGAAGGACATGGAGCAGCAGGGCCTGACCACGCGCCGCCGACTGCCCCCGCCCGCGGCGGCGTACGTCTACGAACTCACCGCCCGAGGCCGGGAGTTGCTGCCTGTCCTGGAGGCGCTGGCCGCCTGGGGCGCGCACGGCCTCGACGAGCGCAGGCCCACCGACGCGGTCCGCGCGCACTGGTTCGCGCTCCCGCTGCTGCGGAGCCTGGCGCGGACCGGCGCCGAGGGCGTGGTGGAGGTGCGGCTCGACGAGGGCCGCTTCCACGTACGCCTCGGGGCCGGCCCCGAAACATACGGAGACGGCCCCGCGCCGACCGCCCCCGACGCCGGCCTCACGCTGGACGCGGCCACGTGCGTGGCGGTCAGCAGGGGTGAACTCACCGTCGGCGAGGGCGTACGGGAGGGCCGCATCGAGGTCTCCGGCGAGGGAGTCCTCGCGAAGGCGCTGCGCGCGTCGTGACCGGGGCGGCTGGGTGAGGGCGAGCGCCCGGTGCGGCCGCTCCGAACGGTGACCACGGCACCGTCGTCACGGCGCGGGGCGGTCCAGGCCGTGGCGGTGGGCGAGGACGATGGCCTGGGCGCGGTCGCGGAGGCCGAGCTTCATGAGGATGCGGGTGATGTGCGCCTTCACGGTCGCTTCGCTGATGTACAGCCGCGCGGCGATCTCGGCGTTGGAGTGGGCCTGGGCGAGGAGGGGCAGGACTTCGCGTTCGCGGGCGGTGAGCTGGTCGTAGCCGACGGGTGGGGCGGGGTCGGGGGCGGGGAGGCTGGTGTAGCGGTGGATGAGCGTGCGGGTCATCTGGGGGGAGAGGACGGCGTCGCCGCGGTGGGCGGAGCGGATGGCTTGCTGGATGAGTTCGGCGGGGGCGTCCTTGAGGATGAAACCGTCGGCGCCCGCCTCGAGTGCCTGGTGGAGATAGGTGTCCAGGCCGAAGGTGGTGACGATCACGATGCGGGGGCTGTGCGGGCGGGCGCGAAGGTGGCGGGTGACAGCGATGCCGTCGGTGCCGGGCATCTGGATGTCCAGCAGGATGACGTCGGGGTGGCCGTGGTCGGACTGGGCGAGGGTTTCGGCTCCGGAAGCGGCTTCGGCGATGACGGTGAGGTCGTCGGCGGCGTTGACGATGAGGGAGAGCCCGCCGCGCACCAGCGGTTCGTCGTCGGCGATCAGGACGCGGATCTGGTTCATGCGTTGCTCCGGGGCAGGGTGGCGGTCAGGGTGTAGCCGCCGTCGCCCTGCGGGCCGGCGGTCAGGGTGCCGCCGAGGGCGGTGACGCGTTCGCGGAGTCCGGCCAGCCCGGTCCCGCTTCCGGTGGTGGGCGACGGCCGGTCGCCGTCGGGTGGGCCGTTGGTGACGGCAATGGTGAACTGGCCGGATGTGCTGCGCAGGGTGATGCGGACGGGGGCGCCGGGGGCGTGGCGTGCGGCGTTGGTCATGCCTTCCTGGACGGTGCGGTAGGCGGTGACGGCCAGCGGCCTGGGCAGCTCCATGGTCAGGGCGCCGGTGTCGAGGGTGGCGTCGACACCGCTGGAGCGGGCGGCATCGACGAGCGCGGCCAGCTGTTCGAGGGTGGGCGGTGGGCCCTCGGGGCTGCCGGGGTCGTGGCGCAGGACGTGGAGCATGGAGCGGAGGTCTTCCATGGCCTGTCGGCCGGCCTTCTCGATGGAGGCCAGGGCGGTGACGGCGGCATCGGGATCCTTGTGGGCGACCAGGCGGGTGCCGGTGGCCTGGAGGACCATCAGGGTGACGGCGTGGGCGACCGTGTCATGCAGATCCCGGGCGACGGCGTGGCGCTCGGCGGTGACGGCCGCGCGGATCTGTTCGGCACGCCTGTGTTCGGCATCGCGCCGTGCCCGCTCGGCGCGGGCGAGGTCGAAGCGGGCCAGCGCTGAGCGCCCGAGAAGCCAGACCGCCCACAGGGCAAGGCTGACGAACACGGCGTCCCAGAGGGGGTCGCCGTTGACGGCGATCGGGCCGGCCCATTCCTCCGCCAGGCACAGCCCCAGCAGCGCCAGGGACTTCGGGTGGCCGGATGCGTACCGGCCTGCGGTGAACGCCGCCGTGAGCAGGGCGAGGAACGGCATCGCCAGGTTCGTGGACGGCGTCAGCCAGGCCGTCTGCGCCATGGCCGCGCTCACGGCGAGGATCACGGCCGGCACCGGGTGCCGACGTCCGGCCGCCAGTGGCGCGGCCATCCCGAGCGCGCACAGTGCGTTGAGCCAGACCGGCCCCGCCAGGCCGGGCGAGGACGCGGCCTCGCGGGTGGCGACCCCGCCGAACGCCACCGCCGCGAGGCTGCCCCACCAGGCGATGGTTGGGGCTGAAAGACGAGGTGGCAGAGGGGTCGCGGTCACCTCGCCAGTCTAGGAACCGGCCAAGCCCCGCCCGGGTGTGCCGCATACGACGAAAGTCGCATAGGCGCTCTCCCGGGACCGGCTCGCGTCCGACGAACGTCTCACCGACAACCCCGACGTGCGCCCGACGCCCTACGGCCCCTGCGATTCCTAGCGTTGAAGCGTTCCTCGACAACGCTTCCCCAGGAGGATCCGTGGACCAGCCCTCTCATCACCATCGCCGTCGTGTGATGCCGCGTCGGCCGCCGGAGCCGGTATGGAGGGCGGTGATCAACCCCTGCGGCATCACCGAACTGCCTCAGGACGCCCGCACCGCCCTCCACCAGCGGGCCGCCGCCCGCGGCCGGTGATCTGCCCTGCTTCCGCCGCCCGGCCCGGTGTGGCCGACCGACCCCACCTCGACTCCTCAAAGGGACACCTCGTAATGCACCCACCCCTTGGCGCGGACACCAGATCCGCGGCCGTAGCAGGCCGTACGCGTGTGACGGACCTGGACGCTCTGCGCGGCTTCGCCCTGCTGGGCATCCTCATCGTCAACGCCACCTACTTCGCCTCCGCCTTCCACGGCACCGGCGTGGCCGACCCCGCCGTCACCACGGTCGCCGACCGGGCCGTCAGCACGCTCGTCACCCTCCTGTTCGAGACCAAGTTCTATCTGCTGTTCTCGTTCCTCTTCGGCTACTCCTTCACCCTCCAGCGCCTCTCCGCCGAGCGCCGCGGCACCCGGTTCACCGCCGCGTTCCTGCGCCGCCTGGCCGCCCTCTTCGCGATCGGCGCGGCCCACGCGGTACTGCTGTTCACCGGCGACATCCTCACCACCTACGCCCTCCTCGGGCTGATCCTGCTCACGGTCGGCGGCCTGCGGGTGCGCACCGCGGCCACCGCCGCCTGCGTCCTGCTGGTTCTCACCGCCGCCGCGTACGCCGGACTCGGCGCGCTCCAAGCCGCCTTCGGCCCGCCCAACACCCTGGACGCCCAGGCCGCGACCGCCCACGCCCTGCGCACCACGGCCCTCCTCGCGGGCGATCCGGCACAGGTCATCACCGCTCACCTGCGGGAGCTGCCCGACACCGCGGCCCTCCTGCTGTTGTTCCAGGCCCCCTGCGCCCTGGCGATGTTCCTGCTCGGCCTCGCCGCAGGCAAACACGGCCTCCTCAACCGCCCCGCCAGTACCCTCCTGCTGCGCCGCGTCCAGGTGACCGGCTTCCCCATCGGCCTCGCGGGCGCCGCCCTCTACACCCACGCCACCACCCACTGGACCGGCACCCCCGGCGAGGCCTACGCCCTGGCCGTCGACGTCCTCACCGCCCCCGCCCTCGCAGCCGCCTACGCCGCCACACTCCTGCGCCTGCTCCACGGCCGCCATGGACAGAGGATCAGCGGCACCCTCGCACCCGCCGGCCGCATGGCACTGAGCAACTACCTCGCCCAGTCCGCCGTACTGGCCCTCGTCTTCACCGGCTACGGCCTCGCCGCCGTCGGCCGGCTCCACCCCGCCGCGGTCCTCCTCCTCACCCTGGCCCTGTACACCTGCCAGCTGTACGCCTCCGCACGCTGGATGCGCACCCACGCATACGGCCCCCTGGAATGGCTGCTGCGCGCCGCGACCCACCTGGCTCTGCCCCGCTGGCGCCGGACCGCGCCCCCACCCGCTTGACCGGGGCGGGCCCATCCGCCCCCGGCCTCCCCCGATCACCCACGATTACTATGCACTTCATGCCAGAGGCTGGAAGCAAGATGGGTGGCCCGGAAAAATGCTGAGAGAGGTCACCGCGACCCGCTACATCGAGCCCCTGCGCACCGGTGGCTCCGTGCCCGGGGTCGTCGAGGCCGACGATCTGGGTACGTACGTCGTGAAGTTCACCGGCTCCGCCCAGGGCCGCAAGGCACTGGTCGCCGAGATCATCGTCGGGGAACTGGCACGCCATCTCGGCCTGCGCTTCCCCGAGTTGGTCCTCGTCCACTTCGACCCGGCGGTCGGCGCCGACGAGCCGCACCAGGAGGTCCAGGACCTGCTGCGCTCCAGCGCGGGGCTCAACCTCGGCATGGACCTGCTGCCGGGCGCGAAGGACTTCACCCCGGACGCCGTCGACGTGGACCCGCTGGAGGCCGGCAAGGTCGTCTGGCTCGACGCCCTCACGGCCAACGTCGACCGCACGGTGCACAGCTCGAACCTCATGGTGTGGCCCACGTTCGGCACGCGGCCGCCGAAGCTGTGGCTGATCGACCACGGCGCGGCCCTCGTCTTCCACCACCGCTGGGGCGCGTCCGCACCCGACAAGGTTTACGACTTCCGCCACCATGCTCTGGGCGGCTACGGCCCCGACACGGCCGCCGCCGACGCCGAACTGGCGCCCCTCGTCACGGAGTCGGCCCTCCGCGAGATCGTCTCCCTCGTGCCGGAGGCGTGGCTGGCGGACGAGCCTGGCTTCTCGTCCCCCGCCGAGGTGCGCGAGGCCTATGTCGGCTTCCTGCTGGCCCGCGTGCGGGCCTCGGCGGTTTGGCTGCCGAGGGGCTTTCCCAGCCGGGGTGAGCTGGCCGCCTCCGATGCCCGGCGGGCGGCCGCCATGGAGGCGGGGCGCCCGGACTGGCTGAAGCGCGTTCCCGACCTGCATGGGAAGCCTTCGGCGGAGCGGGATTGGTCGGGGCACATCCAGTAGTGCGGGTCGGGTGTGGCTGGGCGCGCAGTTCCTCGCGTCCCTTGCCCCGCGCCCCTTACGGGACGCTCATGACGAAGCCCCCGGCGCTGTGCGGTGCCGGGGGCCTCGGTCATGGACGTGTGCGCGGAAGTCAGCGCAGCTGCTCGTAGGCCGGGAGGGTCAGGAAGTCCGCGTAGTCCTCGTCCAGGGAGACCTGGAGGAGGAGGTCGTGGGCCTGCTGCCACTTGCCGGCCGCGAACGCCTCGTCGCCGATCTCGGCGCGGATGGCGTCCAGTTCCCGGGCCGCCACCTCGCGGGCGAGGTCCGCCGTAGCCCTCTCGCCGTTCTCGAAGACGACGCCCGCGTTGATCCACTGCCAGATCTGCGAGCGCGAGATCTCCGCGGTGGCGGCGTCCTCCATGAGGTTGAAGATGGCGACGGCGCCAAGGCCCCGCAGCCACGCCTCGATGTAACGGATGCCGACCTGGACGGCGTTGACCAGGCCGTCGTACGTGGGCTTCGCGTCGAGGGAGTCGACGGCGATGAGGTCCGCCGCCGAGACGTGCACGTCCTCGCGCAGGCGGTCCTTCTGGTTCGGCTTGTCGCCGAGCACCGCGTCGAAGGACTTCATGGCGATCGGGACCAGGTCCGGGTGCGCCACCCACGAGCCGTCGAAGCCGTCGCCCGCCTCGCGGTCCTTGTCGTTCTTGACCTTCTCGAACGCGACCTTGTTGACCTCCGCGTCCTTGCGGGACGGGATGAACGCCGCCATGCCGCCGATCGCGTGCGCGCCGCGCTTGTGGCAGGTGCGGACGAGGAGTTCGGTGTACGCCCGCATGAAGGGCGCGGTCATGGTCACCGCGTTGCGGTCCGGCAGGACGAACTTCTCGCCGCCGTCACGGAAGTTCTTGACGATGGAGAAGAGGTAGTCCCAGCGGCCCGCGTTCAGGCCCGAGGCGTGGTCGCGCAGCTCGTAGAGGATCTCCTCCATCTGGTACGCGGCGGTGATCGTCTCGATCAGGACGGTCGCGCGGACCGTGCCCTGCGGGATGCCGACGTAGTCCTGCGCGAAGACGAAGATGTCGTTCCACAGGCGCGCCTCCAGATACGACTCCGTCTTCGGGAGGTAGAAGTACGGGCCCTTGCCCAGCTCGATGAGGCGCTTGGCGTTGTGGAAGAAGTACAGGCCGAAGTCGACGAGCGCGCCGGGGACCGGGCGGCCCTCGACCTGGAGGTGGCGCTCGTCCAGGTGCCAGCCGCGCGGGCGCATGACGACCGTGGCCAGCTCGGCGGCGTCCTTGAGGGCGTACGACTTGCCGGTGCGCTCGTCGGTGAAGTCGATGCGGCGCTCATAGGCGTCGGTGAGGTTGAGCTGGCCGAGGACCACGTTCTCCCAGGTGGGCGCGGAGGCGTCCTCGAAGTCGGCGAGCCAGACCCGGGCGCCCGAGTTCAGGGCGTTGATGGTCATCTTGCGGTCGGTCGGGCCCGTGATCTCCACGCGCCGGTCGTTCAGCGCGGCCGGGGCCTCGGCGACCTTCCAGGAGTCGTCCGCGCGGACCGCGGCGGTCTCCGGCAGGAAGTCGAGCGTGGAGGTGGCGGCGATCTCGGCACGGCGCTCGGCGCGCCGGGCGAGTAGCTCGTCACGCCGGGGCGTGAACAGCCGGTGCAGCTCGGCCACAAAGGCGAGGGCCGCGTCGGTGAGCACCTCTTCCTGCCGGGGCAGGGGCTCTGCGTCGACGATGGCCAGCGGCGACGGCGCTAGTGCGGACATGAGCTGTCACTTCCTTCAGAGAGCTGCGCGGACGGTGCCGGGCGAGCCGCCGGGCAGACGCGGTGACACTGAGTGCCACGGGAGCCGAGGTACGGCTGCGGGGCCCCGTCCGAGGTAACGGGCCTTCTGGTCAGTGGATACTAGTTTCCTCATAGTGGAAGTTCAATCGTTTGTTGATGTCGAGATTCTTTTCGTCGACAGAACGTGTCGCTGAGTGCCACGCCGGTCACTCCAGGTGGATCACGCGTTTCACTCCAGGTGGATCAAGTCCTCGGCGGTGTCGATGTCGTACGCGTCGGCCACCTCGCCGCACTCGATCAGCGTGAGCGCTTCGGCGTGCGCCCGCAGATAATCGCGTGCCCCCCGGTCGCCGGTGGCAGTCGTCCCGATCCCCGCCCAGTGGTCGGAACCGAACAGGACCGGGTGGCCGCGCTCCCCCTCGTACGCGGCCGCCGCGAGCGTCGACGGCGACCGGTAGGCGGCTCGCACGCGCGCCGTCGCCGCCGCGCCGATGCCCGGCTGGTCCACGAGCGAGACCAGCGCGGCGCTCGCGCCCGTGCCGCGGAGCGAGGCGAGGCCGACCCTGAGCGAGGAGCCCATGCCCTGCTCCCAGTCCGGGTTGTCGACGAGCACGCAGCCGCGGAGCGAGGCACGCGCGCGCACGGCGTCGGAGGAGGCGCCGAGCACCACGTGCACCTGTGCGCACCCGGCCTCGCGCAGCACCCGCACCGCGTGCTCCACCAGGGGGCGGCCCCGGTGCTCCAGGAGCGCCTTCGGCCGGCCGCCGAGGCGCCGCCCGCCGCCCGCCGCGAGGAGCAGCCCGGCGACCTCGTTCCCCTCGCCGGGGCGCGCGTACATCGGTTCTGTCGTCATGACTCCTGGATACACCCGATCGGGCCGCCGTGTTCCGGCCGCGATCAAGGCCGGAAAGTGGCGCGTGCCGCGTCGGGAGCGGTTTACTGATCAGCGGCCCCCGGTGTCTGACCAGCACCACGCGGGGCCGTGAGACACACGAGAAGTCACGGCGGACGCACGGGAGATCGCGGCGGACGCACAGGAACGGGCGCACGAAGGCGTGCGCAGGGGGAGAACCGTGTTGCGGAGTGTGGAGCAGAGGCGAGTGACGGGCGGCGACGAGGATCCGCGGGTGGCGCGACTGCGCACCGCCGTGGCCCGGCTGCGCCGTGAACTGGCCGCGCATCCGGTCGAGTTCGCGGACCGTGGCATCGCCGAGGAAGAACTCGCCGCCCTCGCGGCGATGGCGTCCGGCGGCACCCCCGAGATCCCCCGGCTGCGCCGCTCCCTGCTGCTCGTCGCGGGCGCGATCGGCTCGGTCAGCGCGCTGGCGCCGGGGCTCGCGGGGGTGCGGGGCGCGGTGGAGACGTTCGGCGAGCCCGGGAGGCGCTGAGGGCCCTCGGGCGGGCCGGGGCCCCGGGAGGCGGTTTTACGCCACCCAGGGGCGGCGGCCCGTGTCGTCGCCCGTGAGGCGCAGGTCGCCCGCCGCGGCCGCCGCGAGGCGGACCGCCGCCTGCTCCGACAGTTCCGGAGGCAGCGTGAAGGGCACGCGGAGCCGGTGCTCATGCGTCCCCGGGTCCGCGCCGAAGCGGGCCCCGCCCTCGATCCGTACGCCGTGCGCGAGCGCCGCGCGGGCCAGCGAGGAGGCGACGGGCCGCCCCAGGTCCACCCAGAGCGAGAGGCCGCCCGGCGGCAACCGCCAGCGCCACTCCGGCAGATGGCGGGCCAGCGACGCCGCGAGGGCGTCCCGCTGCTCCCGCAGCCTCGGCAGCCGCTCGCGCAGCACCTCGTTCATGCCCCGCAGCAGATGGAGCGCCACCAGCTGCTCGATGACCGGCGTCGCCATGTCGACCGGCACCCGTGCCATCGCCAGCTCGGTGATCAGCCTCGACCCCGCCCGCACCCAGCCGATGCGCAGCCCGCCCCAGTGCGACTTGCTCAATGACCCCACGGTGACGACCTGTTCGCCCGCCCCGTGCGGCGCGAGCGAGGCGAACGGCGCGGGCGGCGGCCCGTCGAGCGCGATGTCCGCGATCGTCTCGTCGATCAGTAGCCAGGTGCCGGTGGCGCGCGCCGTCTCCAGGATGCGCACGCGCTGCTCGCGCGGCATCAGGCAGCCGGTCGGATTCTGGAAATCCGGTACGAGATACGCGATGCGGGGCGCCGCCTGCCGCAGCGACGACTCCACGAGCCCGCTGTCCCAGCCGTCGTCCGTGACCGGCACGGGCACCGCGCGCAGGCCCGCGCCGCGGATCGCGTCCAGGGCGTTGGGGTACGAGGGGTTCTCCACCAGGACCCGGTCACCCGGCCTGCCGAGGAGCGCCAGGGTCAGGGACAGCGCGTGCTGGGCGCCGGTGGTGACCAGGATCTGGTCGGGGAGCGTGGGCAGTCCGCGCCGCGTGAAGCGGTCGGCGACCGCGGCCCTCAACTCCGGTATGCCGTAAGGGTGGTAGCCGGGCGTCGGCGCGTGCTCGACGAGCAGCTCGGACGCCCCGGCGAGCGCTGCGGCCAGCTCGGCCTCCGGGGCGCCGGGCGCCGCCACCGCCAGGTCGAGCACATCGTCGCCCGCCGGGAACGCGGCCACGCTGGACGGCCGCCGGCCCTCCGGCAGCTCCGTCCAGGTGCCCGCGCCGCGGCGGCTGCGCGCGTATCCGCCCTCGCGCAGCACGTCGTACGCCGCCGTGACGGTGGCCCGGCTCACCGAGAGGGCGGCGGCCAGTTCGCGCTCGGCGGGCAGGCGGGTGTGCAGCGGGATGCGGCCGTCGAGCAGGAGGGTGCGGACGGCGTGGGCGAGTGCGCGGTAGCCGGGGCGCTCGCCCGCGGTGCCGGTCAGCAGAGCGGCCAGCTGACGGCTGCCCAGCCTTCTGTCCACGGTGTGGACGGCCCATGCCTCTGCCATGCCAACTCCCTGTGATTGGCCCTGCTCTCCGGGCCAATCAGCGTACAGACTCCGTTTCAGCGGGCTTCAGTCAGCCTGTTTTGGCCTGGAAGGGCCATGGAGGCCACGGAAGGCCATGGAGGGCCTGGGAGGGATACCGATGGCAGGGACGGAGAGCGGAAGAGGACCCGTCGGCGGACGCGGACGGGTGATCGTCGGGGTGAGCGGCTCGCTCGCGAGCCTCGCGGCGCTGCGGGTCGCGGCGGAGGAGGCGCGGCGCGGCCACCGGGTGCTGGTCGCGGTGATCGCCTGGGAGCCGCCGGAGGGCGAGAAGCTGTACCTGCGCCACCCCGACCGGGAGTGGGCCGGGCACTGGCAGGCGGAGGCGCGGGCCCGCCTCGACCGCGCCTTCGACGAGGTCTTCGGCGGCGCGCCGCCCGGCGTCGACTCCGAACGCCGCGTGATCCGGGCCCGCCCCGCCAGTGCCCTCAGCGGACTCGCCACCCGCCCCGACGACCTCCTGGTCCTCGGCACCCGCCCCGGCCGCCGCCGCCCACCCCGAACCCACCGCCAAGCCCGCTCCCGCACGACGTGCCCCATCCTCACGGTCCCGTCGCCCTCGATACCGAAGGGCCTGCGGAGGGCGCTGCGGAGGATGCGGGTGGAGGACTTCGGGCTGGTGGGGGAGTGAGGGGGCGGTTCACCACGGTCGCGGCGTCCGTAGCGCAGGGCGGCTTGTGGGGTCAGGGGGGTGTTGCGGATCAGGGGGCGTTTCGGATCAGGCCCCGGGACGTCGACGCGGCGACCGCCGCCGTACGGGAGTCCACGCCGAGTTTGGCGTAGATGTGGACCAGGTGTGATTTCACCGTGGCCTGGCTCAGGAAGAGTTCCCTGCTGATCCGCTGATTCGACAGGCCGTCCCTCACCAGGCGCAGCACCACATCGACCCCCGACGGCCCCACCACCGCGGCCCGTTCCACCGCCGCCTCCGCGGTCGCCGCCTCCGCGACGATCTCGAAGTCCGGCTCCGCGTCGAGCACCGCGCGCAGACCCGCCCGTACGACGGGATGGTCGTCGGCGAGCAGCAGCCGGACCGTCGCTCCGGCCACCCGCCTCACGCGGCCGCCCCCTTCGCCAGCGCGGACGGCGCCGACGCGGGCAGCGGCAGCGAGATCGCCACCGCCGTGCCCTGCCCCGGGCCCGACTCGACCGTGAACGTGCCGCCGAGCGCCCGCGCCCGCGCCCGCATCGCGGGAAGCCCGAAGCCCCCGTCACCCGAGCCCGCCCCACCCCGCGCCACCCCGGCCGCCGGGTCGAAGCCACGGCCGTCGTCCACCACGTCCAGCGTGACCGACGCATCCATGAACGTCAGCGTGATCTCCGCACGGGCCGCCTCCGCGTGCCGCACCGTGTTCGCGAGCGCCGACTGCGCGACACGCAACAACGCCACCTCGTACGGGGTCGGGAGCCGGGCCGGCGTACCACTCAGGGAGAACCGCACACGCGGGCCCGCGCTCGACGCGCTCAGCCGCTCCAGAGCCCCGGCGAGCGAACCGTGCTCCAGGCCGGGCGGCGAGAGCGCCCGCACGAAACGCCGCGCCTCGGCGAGGTTGTCCTGCGCGGCCGCCCGCGCCCGCTCGATGTGCGGGGCGGCCGGGGCCCCCTCCGGCAGCGCGCGCTGCGCGGCCCGCAGCAGCAACTGGATCGACGACAGGCCCTGCGCCAGCGTGTCGTGGATCTCCCGCGCGAGCCGCTCGCGCTCGGCCAGCGTCCCCGCGGTCCGCTCGGCGGCGGCGAGTTCCGCCCGCGCCGCCATCAGCTCGTCGATCAGCTCGCGGCGGTGCTCGCTCTCGCGGTACAGCGCCTCGTACCCGAGGACCGTGGCCACCGCCACGGCCGCGCCCAGCAGCGGCCCGATGAAGCTGCCCGGCGTGACCTGCGCACTGTGCACTGTGCACCAGGAAGCTTCCGATGGCGGCCCCCGCCGTGGCGAGAACCGTGGGCAGCGCCCAGCGGAACGGCAGCAGGCGCAGTTGCAGGAAGTACAGCGGGAACGCGGCCCACAGGCCGTCCGGCGAGAGGACCAGCAGCACCAGCCAGGCCCCGCCCAGCGCCACGAGCCACCACGCCGCCGCGTGCCGGGACCGCGCCACGGCCGGGCTGAGCGTGCCCGCCGCGTACACGGCGGCGGTCAGTGCCTGTTTCCGAACCCCGGAGCGTGGGTCGGTCCGTCAGGACTCGTGCGTCCGGTCTGGCCTGGCCCGGCGGGGTCTCACGCATCTCGAGTGGTAGGGCCTTTCGAGGGTCAGGGAACATCTATGTCGGATCGTGGGCCCATCCCGCGTCCGTCCTGCATCCTCGGTCCTGGCGGCCGTCGGGTTCCGGCCCGGTTTGTGGTGGTGAGTGTTCCGGGCGGTTTCGCCCGGAACACTCACCACGCCGGAGCGGGAGTTGGCTTACCTGGCGAGTTCAACCGGTTTGTCCAGTCTCGTCAGCTTCCGCGGGTTTCTCACCAAGTAGACCCGGGTGATCTGCCCGTTCTCCACCACGAGACTCACCGCTGTGGCCAGTTCGCCGTCGATCTCGATCCGGCCCGCAGGTGCCCCGTTGAGCCACACGGCCGTCGTCGCGAGCGGGGTCGCTTCCGCCCGGTTCGTGCGCGCGAGCACCCGCGCCACGAGCTCGACCCCGTGGATCGGAGCCAGGGCAGCGGCCGCAAGCCCGCCACCATCGGCGATCAGGACCACGTCCGGCGCCATGACCTCCACAAGCTCCTGCAACTGCCCGGTACGCAACGCGAGCAGGAACCGCTCCACCACGGCCTGCTGCTCCGACCGGCTCACCCGCACCCGCGGCTGCCGGGCCGCCACATGCTCGCGCGCTCGCCGCGCGATCTGCCGCACCGCGGCCGCGGACTTCCCGATGGCCTCGGCGATCTCGCCGTACGGCAGCTCGAAGACCTCGCGGAGCACGAACACCGCCCGCTCGGTGGGCCCGAGCGTTTCCAGGACGGTCAGCATCGCGATCGAGACGCTCTCCGCGAGCTCTACGTCCTCGGCGACATCTGGGGTGGTCAGCAGCGGGTCCGGCAGCCATTCGCCGACATAGTCCTCGCGGCTGCGCGCCAACGTCCGCAGCCGGTTGAGCGCCTGCCGCGTGACGGTCCTGACGAGGTACGCCCGCGCGTCGCGCACCCGCGACGGGTCGACCTGGGCCCACCGCAGCCAGGACTCCTGCAGCACGTCCTCCGCGTCGGCCGCGGAACCGAGCATCTCGTAGGCGACCGTGAACAGCAGGCTGCGATGGGCGACGAACGGGTCCTCGGTCATGATGCCGACGCTACGCCGGACGTCTGAGGACGCCCGGCCAGCGGGATCTCGCAGGCATCGGAGTAGCCCTGCGAGGTGATCCCATGCGCCGTGTTGCACCTGGCCGCCAGGTTGGCGAAGCCGATGAACACGGTGAGTTCGACCAGCGCCGCCGGGCCGAGCCGGCCGAGCAGACTCGCCGAGAGCTCATCGGTGACGGTCGTCGGCGTGTTCGTCATGGCCTCGGCGTACTCCATTACCTCCCGCTCCAACGGGGTGAACACCTCCGACTCCCGCCAGCGCGGCACCTGGCTCGCCTTGGCCAGGTCCAGGTTCTGGTTCAGCGCCGCGAAGTAGTTGATGTCGAGGCACCAGCTGCAGCCGACCTGTGCCGCGACGGCCATGTGCGCGAACGTCTTGAGGCTCGCGTCGGCCGCGTCCCAGGTGGCCACCTTGGCTGCGAACTCCTGGTTGTCCTCGGCGAGCTTGGGGTTGTTCCACAGCACCTCGTTGGGTTCGGGCACGGAACCGAGCTGCTTGATCAGGTTTTCGCGGAGCCCGGCGGGGAGCTCGGCCTTCGGGATGCGTGGCGCCATGGTGTTCTCCTTGGACGTTTGCCTGTTTGGCATGAAGACACCGCCGTGCCCACGAATGTGACAACCGCCATCGCCACTGCGCGTGGATCGCCGGCGCGCACAGACCGACCCTCGGCCGCGCTCAGACAGCAGTGACCGGAAGGTCATTCCTCCGTGCCGGCGCGTCCGGGTCAGTGGCCGCCTCGCCCCTGGACGCGGTCAAACCCGACGGCGGAGCCAGACCGATCACCTGAGACAACACCCGCCATCCCGACCCCCGGGACCGGATCACCTGAGATTCCCGGCCCCCCGGCGTCTCAAATGAACTGGTCGCCGCAGGTCACAGCACTGTCCACGGACCAGACCAACTGAGACGGGACACCGACGGCTTTTGACCTGCCGATTCGGGGTTCAGAAACAGGCACTCAAAGAGCGTTTTATCCCGTCCAGGGTGTTTGGCGGTCTTCTGGGTAGCAGGCCGGGCTGGGACTGCCGAGGTCAGGGTCGCTATCCGTGACGTGAGGGGCGGCTGACGCCATTACCGGGCACGTTTCCGCCCTTTCGCTCCTGTCTGATCCCAAGACGCCCCCACTCACTCCCGTTTGCGCCCTGTGGCGGGATGTCGCTCGGCGGAACTCTCGAAACATGTCTCGACAGCGCCCGTATCCGAGTGACCTGTCCAATGCCTGATGGGAACTGCTCGAGCCCATTGTGTCGGCCTGGCGGGCCGACCGGCGAGGGAAGGGCCTGGATATCGGGCGGCCGCCCGAGCACGACCTGCGCCGGATCATGGACGCGGTGTTGTATGTGGACCGGACCGGGATCCCCTGGCGCTACGTTCCCCACGACTTCGCTCCGTGGGAAACCGTCTATGGATACTTCGCCGCCTGGCAGAAGGACGGCGTGTTCGACCAGCTCAACGGCCTGCTCCGCCGACTTGTCCGGGAGGCTGCAGGCCGGGACGCCGAACCGAGCGCATGCGTCCTGGACGCCCAGAGCATCAAGACGTCCGCCAACGTCCCGGCCACTGGCCAGGGCATCGACGCGGGTAAGAAGATCGCGGGCCGCAAGCGCCATATCGGCGTCGACACCCTCGGCCTCCTTATCGCGGTCTGGGTCACCGCGGCCAGCGTCTCCGACAACGCCGGCGGTATCCATCTGCTCTCGCACATCGCCAAGGCCCACCCCAGAATCACCAAGGCATGGGCCGACAGCGGTTATCGAACCAAGGCCATCGACCACGGCGCCACCCTCGGCATCGACGTCGAGGTCACCCGCCGCGACCCGGGCCAGAAGGGCTTCAAGGTCATCCCGCGGCGCTGGGTCGTCGAGCGGACGTTCGGCTGGCTTATGAATCACCGCCGCCTCGCCCGCGACTACGAAACCCACCCGCACCGCTCCGAAGCCATGATCCGCCTCGCGATGATCGACCTGATGAGCCGCAGGCTCACACGAGAGTCGACTCCGAACTGGAAGGACTCATAGCCGCCGGGCCACACTGACCCGCGCGTCCTCGCCCCTCATAGCCTGCGGCCAGCGGTCATCAATGACACCCGCCGCTTCCCGGCAAGCGCGACAGGCATTCCCCAGCTGCGGCAGCCATCCGTAATCAGACGGCGACATGCCGACTTGCTGGACTCCGCACAGCGTCCTGTCGAAGATGCCGAAGGCGTGGGAAACGTCGAGGGGAAGGCCGTCCGCGACCGCCCTTTCCCAGCGCATCTCCACGGGCAAATACGGCTGGAAGCCGATGGCCAGGCCCTCATCGGGCAGGTTCGGGGCGGTGCGGGGGCTCACGTCATCGGCTCCATACGGGTCGCTCGGGCAACAGGTGCCACCCCATCTACGCCCGCCCACAGCCGCCTCGGGCCCCCGGCCGCCGAGGACGCCGTGGGGCGGGAGGATGCGGCGCACAACCAGGCTGCGCCTCCCGCCCAACGGACTGGGCGGCCCCGGGCAGTGCCGCCACGCCGGGCACCGGCCGCCTCCCGGCCGATTCCGCCTGCGGGGAGGGCGGGGGCAAGTCGCGGAGCCAGAAGGTGGGACCGCGGCCACCTGCAGGCCCCGGCACTGCTGTTCCCGCTCTGCGGACCGGCACCCCAAGTTGCCGTTGCAGTCCGCGGGAGCCGGGCGGCCGAGCCGATCACCGGCCGCGACCAGATGCGCAGCTTCGGCCCTGCCAGGCCACTTCCGCGCCACATTCCTCGAAAGGCTCCTCGATGATCCGTGCTACGCGCCGCGCCGGTGTGCGGTCCGCCGCCAGTGACACCCCGTGGACCGCGTGCGGTGGTCGGGGCGAGTACCGCTCGCCCCGCCGGTTACGCGCAGTTATGGCCCTCCGGGATGGCGAAGCAGCGGGGCTGCCAGCTGGTCCAATAGCCGTTGGAGTGGCGCACACGGGCCCAGTCGTTGCCGTCCGAGCCGGTGGCGATGATGTAGAGGAGCGAAGTGCTGTTCTCCTGCTCAGGGGTCGCGTAGATGCGGCTCTGGACCCACCCGCCCATGGACATCCAGCCGTTCCAGGATCCGTCGGACCTGGTCCAGTTCGTCCACACCGCGTGATCGGCACCGACGACGAACTCCTCCTTCGTCCCGTTGGCGAATCTCATGGTCGAGACGCCGTACTCACAGATGTATGTCTGCCCCTTGGTCGAGCAGTAGGTCGCCGCCTGTGCCGGCGACGCCGCGACCCCCACCCCCGCGAAAGCGGCCAAAGCCGCGACTGTCGCGAGGGCACTCTTGAATCCGCGCATGTCCATATTCCTTTGCCGAGTGGCGTGGTCATGTCGGGGAGCAGGAAGAACCAACCCCCCTGCCACCCGACGTGGATATCCTCGCCCTCTCCTCTAACGTCCCACTGGCGTTTCGCTTACGTCCTCGAGATGGAGGGCGGCCTGCCGCAAGCCAGCAAACCGCTTGTGCGATACAGAGCCGGCTACACCCTCGCCGTACTGGACCGCATCCTCAGCGAGGACCCATCACAGCCGGGACTCCTGAAGGCCCAAGCCGACAAGGTCACAGACCCCACGGGCCGCATTCCGACGCCGCGAGGGCCCGTGACGGTCGAGTCTCTTCGATCCCCCCGGCCATCAAAGGCTTCCCATCACTGATGACGAAATCGTCGACAGAGCTGTGGCAGCTCAGACATTGGCGGGCAGCCCAGTCACCCTGATCACCTACGACACCGGACAGGCCATGCGAGGACGCGCAGCCGGCCTCAAGGTGTGCAAGCTCAGGCTCGAACTCGGGGAAGAGCCTCCCTCGAACCAGAAGTAGCCAACGCCTGTGGCACGCCGACAGCGTCCTCGTGAGCGGTCACTTTCTCCCCAGTCGGAATCGGTCAGCGATTCCTCCGAAGAGGGCTTCGGCAGCGTCGACGTGGGCGGCGTTGCGCTGGCCCCGCTCTGCCGGGTCGAGCCCAAAACCGTCCCAGGGCCGAGCCGTACTGCTCATCCAGGCCCAGCATCACCGCAGGGGGCCGCTCCCGATAAGCGACGAACGATGGCACATTCCGCACCCCCTCAGACGTGTTGCAACTGGTGCACAGCAGGCCCCGCACGAGACCAGTCCGGTGACAGTGGTCGACCAGTAGCCGCTCAGGGTGCGCGCTGCACATCGCGCAGGCGCCAGCTTGCCAACGCCGGACCGCCTGCGTGGCAGAAAGGTGCACTGGCACCTCTTTGCCGGGGACCCTCCATGTGTGGCAAGACGGCACTCCCTGGCGATCGAAGGTCTCGGCTTCCGAGAAGGTCAGCCGGCCCCGCGTTACGCCTCCCAGCCACTCGCGCTCGACTGCTTCTCGACGGCCAGCAGCGTCTCGCCGCTTGCGTCGGCAACGGTGGAATGCAGCATGACCTGCGACTTCGTGGCCCTGATCTCCACCAGTTGACGCGGTCGGACCTTGCGGGCCGGGACCGAGTAGAGGTTCCCGCCGAAGGCGACCAGGCAGTCCTTGCCGACCGGCCGCAGATGACGTTCGGCCACCAGATACGGAGTGGGGGGCAACGCGACATTGGGCGACTTACCAAACACCCCAGACGGGATAAAACGCTCTTTCAGCAGCGCCGCCGCGACGACCCCGTCGGGGTGCGCCACCGCGCCGCCGCCCGCCAGCGCCTTCACCGCGGCGAGCGCCAGCAGGCCCACGAGGAGGGCGTGCAGACAGAGGCGGAGGGGGAGGGTGGTGGGAGTGCGGGGCATGGTGTCGGGTCCTGGCGCGATGGGATGGGGTGGTGCGGGGTGGCGGAGACCCTTCCACCGTACGGGCCCCCTTCCTCACCCCCGTCAACCAAAAGGTTGAACCCCGGCCCCCTACTTCGATTCGGGTGAACCGTGCTGTGGCGCGATGCCCGCCCCGCACGTGTGGCCGCAGGGTGGGGGCATGTTCGTCGCGTGGAGAGACCTGCGGTTCGCCAAGGGGCGGTTCGCCCTGATGGGAGCCGTCGTCGTGCTGATCACCCTGCTCGTGGGTCTGCTGTCCGGGCTGACCGCCGGGCTGGCCAGGGAGAACACCTCGGCCATCACGGGGCTGCCCGCCGACCACCTGGCGTTCGCCGCGCCACCCGACGGCCAGTCCGTCTCCTTCACCAACTCCCTGGTGGAACAGCGCGCCTGGGACGAGTGGGCCGCGCGCCCCGGCGTGCGGTCCGCGCATCCGATCGGCATCAGCACCCTCAACGCCACCGCGGGCGACCGCTCGGCCGCGGTCTCCGCCTTCGGCGTCGAGCCCGGCTCCGGGATCGCCCCCGACGGGGTCGCGGCAGGGCGGGCGGTCCTCTCCGAGAAGGCCGCCGAGGATCTCGGCGCCCGCGTCGGTGACCGGGTCCGGCTCGGCGGCGGTGCCGTCGAGGAGCGGGTCGCGCGGGTCGCGTCCGACGCCTCGTACAGCCATACGCCCGTCGTGTGGGTCTCCCTCGCCGACTGGCAGCGGCTCGGGCACCGGGGCACGTCCGTGGACCAGCAGGCGACGGTGATCGCGCTTCGGACCAGCGGCGGGGTCGACCTGGCGGCCGGGGACCGGGCCGCGGGCACCGAGACGAAGTCGCTCGACGGCGCGCTCTCCGCGATCGGCTCGTACAAGGCCGAGAACGGGTCCCTTCAGTTGATGCGGGGGTTCCTGTTCGTGATCTCGGCGCTGGTCATAGGGGCGTTCTTCACCGTGTGGACGATTCAGCGGGGCGCCGACATCGCCGTACTGAAGGCGTTGGGGGCCTCCACGCCGTATCTGCTGCGGGACGCGCTGGGGCAGGCCGTGGTGATGCTCGTCGCCGGTACGGCGGTGGGGACCGGGATCGCGGCGGCGGTGGGCGGGGCCATCAGCGGCGGCGACGTCCCGTTCGTCCTGGAACCCGGCACCGTGCTGTGGCCTGCGGGCGTGATGATCGGGCTCGGGGTGGCCGGGGCGGGGCTGGCCGTGCGGCGGATCACTGCGGTTGATCCGCTGGTGGCGCTGGGGAGCGCGCGATGAAATCGACGAAACAGTCGTTGCTGCTTGAGGGTGTGACGCTGACGTACCCAGATGGCGCGGGGCGGCTCACCGCGCTGGACGGCGTGGGGATCGAGGTGCCCGCAGGCACCCTGACCGCGGTCGTGGGGCCCTCCGGATCCGGCAAGTCCAGCCTGCTCGCCGTCGCGGCGACGCTGGTCACGCCCGATAGGGGGCGGGTCGTGGTGGACGGCGTGGAGACGGGGACGCTGAGCCGCTCCGAGAAGGCGGAGCTGCGGCGCCGACGCCTGGGCATCGTCTTCCAGCAGCCGAATCTGCTGGCTTCGTTGACGGCGGTGGAGCAGTTGGAGCTGATGGCCCACGTGGATGGCCGGCGCCACCGCGTCGCACAAGTGCGGGAGCGAGCAAGGGAGTTGCTGGACGCGGTGGGGCTCTCCGGGGAGGCGGGCCGGCGCCCGCACCAGTTGTCCGGCGGCCAGCGCCAGCGGGTGGGGATCGCCCGGGCACTGATGAACGACCCCGCGGTGCTGCTGGTCGACGAGCCGACCAGCGCGTTGGACCATGAACGGGGAGCGGCGGTGCTGGCGCTCCTGGCAGACCTCACGAGGAAGACGGACACGGCAACGGTGCTGGTCACACACGACAGGGCGGGCCTCGCGGTGGCGGATCGGGTGGTGGGGATGGCGGACGGAAGACTGGGCCCGGACCCGGACCCGGACCCGGACCCGGAGCCGGGGCCGGGGCCGGCGTAGGCGCGGTCGCCCAGGGCGGGGTCTGGGGGGCGTCTGGCGGGGGCGCCGGTTGCCTTGGACGGGAGCTGGGGGGACCTGGCAGGGCTCGGCGGCACCCGGCGGGGCTCGGCGGGCCTAGGCGGGGCCCTGCGGAACCCGGCGGGCCAGGCGGGACGCTCCGGGCTAGGCAGGACCCTGCGGGACCTGGCGGCACCCAACGGGCCGGGCCGGACCCCCATGCCCCTACCTCACCCCCCCCACGCGGGGTGAACGGGTGGGTGGGTGGGAGGCATCCGCCGCGAAGCGGCGGGAAAGAAGCACCCGCGACGGCGAGAAAGAGCCGCACCCCCCGCCTCCAAAGGCCCCCTCAGCCCCGCCCCCGACGCCCCCCATACCCCCCGCGCCCCCGCGCATGAAGCGGCCACCACAAGCCCCGCCCAAAGACCGCGGCAACCGCGGGAACCAGCACCAGCGAGAGAACCATCGCCGAGAGCATGATGCCCAGCGCCATCGCGAACGCCATCTGCTCGCTCCCCGGACTCGTCGCCAGCGTCGCGAAGGACCCGGCCAGCACAAGACCGGCCGTGGCGATGGCCGGCGCCGTGTGCCGGACCGCGCGGGCGACGGCCGCGCGCGCCGGGCCGGGGCGCCGCATCTCCTCCCGGATCCGGTCGGCGATCAGGATGTTGTAGTCCGTGCCCAGCGCCACCACGAAGAGGAACAGCACCAGAGGGAGAGTGAAGTTGACGCCCGGTTCGCCGAGCGCGTGCTGGAAGAGCAGCGTGGCCGCACCGAGCGTCGCGGCGAAGCAGAGGCCGACGGAGAGCATGAGGACGACCGGCGCGAGCAGGCTGCGCAGGAGCAGCAGCAGGATCAGCGCGATCAACGCGGCCGCGACCGGGAACACGATCCTCAGATCGTGGTCGACGGCGGTGGAGATGTCGGCGAAGATCGCCGCGGTCCCGCCCACGTACGCCGTCGTCCCGGCGGGCGCGAGCCGGCCGGCCACGTCCCGCACCGGCCCCGAGGCCAGGTCGCGGGCCCGCTGGCTCTGCGGATCGGAGGTCAGGTAGACGTCGATCCGGGCGGCACGGCGGTCCTCGCTCAGGACCGTCCGCGCCACCTTGCCCACGCCCTTGACCTGGGCGAGCCCTCGGGAGAGACCGCTCAGCCGGTCGGCGATGAGGGGGGAGCCGTTCTTGGCGGTGACGAAGACGCTCGTCGGATCCGACACCCCGGCGGGCAGCGCCCGGGAGATCTCCGCGGCGGTGACCGCGGCGGAAGTGCGGTCACCGGTGTCGCTCCGGCCGTAGTCCATACGTATGCCCGCCATCCCCGCGGTCAGCGCGGCGAGCAGGGCGACGGCGGCCGTCAGCATCGTCAGCGGTCGCCGCGTGACCAGCGCGCCGAGGCGGGCGGCGCGGCCCCCGTCCGGCTTGTGGAGCAGGGTGCGGGAGGGCCAGAACATCTTGCGTCCGGCGGCCGCGAGCAGCGCGGGCAGCAAAGTGAGGCTGCCGACCAGCATCACCAGGACCGCGGCGGCGATCGCCGGGCCCAGCGAGCGGAACTGCCCGAAGGTCGCGAGGCCCAGCGTGGCGAAGGCGGCCACGATGGTCAGCGCCGCCGAGGTGATCGCGGTCCCCACCCGGGCGGACACCTGCGCGGCCGCCTCGCGGGCGGACTGTTCGGGCCGGTCGCGCAGGTGCTCGCGGAAGCGGAACAGCAGGAACAGCAGGTAGTCGATGCCGATGCCGAGCAGGACGACGTTGATCAGGTCCGGCGTACTCGCGTCGAGCTTGTGGCCGGTGAGCAGCGCGGCGCCCACGACGGCCCCCGCCGCCACGCCGCCGATGACGGCGACCGCGAGCAGCGGCAGCACGGCCGCCAGCACGCTGCGGAACACCAGCACGTTGAGCAGGATGATGAACCCCATGACGAGGGCGCTGCCGACCTTCGACGCGGTCTCGTGGGAGTCGGTGGTGTCGACGGTCTCGGCGAGGCTCCCGGTGAAGCCCGTGCGCAGGCCGGCTTCCGAGAACTGTGTCCTGGCGGCGTCCCGGAAGGCCCGGTACACGCCCTGGACCCCCTTGTCCGAGGGGTTTCCGACCAGTTGGACGGAGAGCAGTTGGAAACTCCGGTCCGGTGCCGTCATCGCGGGGGCGACCCGGGGCGTCTGGGAGCGGTCCGGGACCATGAAGTCGGGGAGGTCGTCCTCCCTCGGCATCACCACCCGGCGCTGGCCCAGCTCCTTCGCCTCGGTCCCGACCCGCTTCCGGTCGGCGGCGGTGAGCGCCTCCCCGTCGGACCGGCCGACCAGCACCGTCACCGTGGTGGCGTCGGGCTTCTCGCCGAACTGCTCCTGGGCGATGTGCAGCGCGGCGGCCGAGTCGTACTCACGGGGCAGGAAGTCCCCGGTCCGGTGCTGGGTGACGCGGGCGGTCAGCGTCGGGGCGAGGGCGCTCAGCGCGACGGCCAGCATCACCCAGACGACGATGACCTTCCACGGGTGTCTGGTGGAGTAACCGGTCAGGGCGCGGATCACGATGTCCTCCGGCGGACGGAACGGGCAGCTGACGGAACAGGCTGCGGAGGGATCAGGCGGCGGATGGAACGGGGCTGCCGACGTCTGCCGGGAAGTGGCTCCCGGCCGGTCTCAAGACCATCACCGGGAGGGGGTGCCGGGCGTCGTGGCAGCGGATGATCCGGACCGGGGCCCTGGGTCCTGCCCCGACCCGCGACCAGGACCCTGGTCCTGGTCGAGGGCCTGCCCCCGCCGACAACCAGGACCCGCGAACCGTCGCCGCCACGCCCGCTGTGCAACCCTGGCCCCCGGGCCGCGAGCCCGGACACAGGGGGAAGGACTCGGGGGGAGCAGAGATGTCCAGGAGCCGACAGAGCGAGGCCGACGACGCCGGGGAGCCGCCGCACGGCACCCGAGACGAGCCGCCGCACTCCACCCACGCCGAGCCGCCGCACGGCACCCGCGCCGAGCCGCCATGGCCCCGTAACGACCGCAACGACGCCCTCGTGGCCGGCGGAGCCTGCGCGCTGAACCTGCTCAGTTACGTGTTCTCCGACGACCCCGACGGACAACAGGACGTGAGCGCCGCCGGGTTCCTCCTCGTCGCGCTGGCGGCGCTGCCGCTGCTCGCCCGGCGCAGCCACCCGGTGGCGGCGCTCACGGCCGTACTGGCGCTCGACGCGACGGCCGCCCTGACCATCCCGCTGCCCAGCCACTTCGGCGCCGTGCTGGTGGTCGCGCTGTACTCGGTCGCCAGGGCCTGCCCGGGCCGGGTGACGGCGGTCGCGGCCACCGCGACGGTGGCGCTGACGGTGCTGAGCCAGGGCGACGGCCGCGTACCCTCCTTGCGGGACGCCGTCGCCTCGCCCCTCACGGCCCTCATCGTCGTCGGCACCGCCCTGGCGATCAACCGCTGGCAGCAGGAGGTGGCGGCCAACCGCGAGCTTGTCGCCGAGCGGGCGGTGGCGGACGAACGCCGCCGTATCGCAAGGGAGTTGCACGACATCGTGGCCCACCACATCACCACCATGCAGCTGATGGCCGGTGGCGCCCGCGCCAACCTCGCCCGGCCGGAGATCGCCCGGGACGCCCTGGTCACCCTGGAGTCCTCCGGGCGGCTCGCCCTGCGCGAGATGCGCCAACTCCTCGACGTACTGCGGGCCGACGACGAACCGGAGGCCGCGCCTTCGCTGCCCCAGCCCGGCGCCGACGACCTCGACCGCCTGGTGGCCGAGTCCCGCCTCGCCGGACTGCCGACCGAGTTCACCGTCAGCGGGCCCCCGCGCGCGCTGCCGCCGACCGTCGGCCTCACGGTGTTCAGGATCGCCCAGGAAGCCCTCACCAACGCCCGCAAGTACGCGGGGTCCGCCCGTGCCTCCGTACAGCTGACGTACCACCAGGAGCGGGTCACCATCGAGGTGCGGGACGACGGCGGGGGCGCACCCCCGCAGGAGGGGGCGTCGGCGGTGAGCCCGGGCGGTTACGGCCTCATCGGCATGCGCGAGCGCGTCTCCCTGCACGGCGGCACGCTCACGGTCGGCCCGCGGGCCGAGGGCGGGTTCGCCGTGGTGGCCGAGCTGCCGCTGCCCGTGGATGACGCCGACGGGGCCGACGAGACGGCCGAAGCGGCCACCCAGAACGAGGGGACGCCCCGATGACCGAGATCGAGACCGAGCCCGAGACCGAGACCTTTGAGACCGGGCGGTCGGCTCCGCCCAGGATCAAGGTGCTGATCGTTGACGACCAGCCCCTGGTCCGCCGCGGCCTGTCGCTGATCCTCACCCCCGACCCGTCCATCGAGGTGGTGGGCGAGGCCGGGGACGGCGCTCAGGCCGTCGCCCTCGCCCGCCGGCTCCACCCCGACGTCGTGGTGATGGACATCCGCATGCCCGTCCTCGACGGCGTCGGCGCGACCGCGGAACTCGCCGCCGAGGCGCCCGGCTGCCGGGTCCTGGCCCTCAGCACCTTCGACCTCGACGAGTACGTGGTGGGGGCCCTGCGCGCCGGGGCGTACGGCTTCCTGCCCAAGGACAGCTCCCCGGAGGATCTGGGCGCGGCGATCCGCACGGTCCACGCAGGGGAGGCCGTCGTCGCGCCGCGGCTGCTCACGCGGCTGATCTCCACGTACGTACGCACCCCGGGCGGGGCGCGGACTTCCCCCGCGGCCGCCGGGGACCTGACGCCCCGCGAGGTAGAGGTGTGGCGCCTCATGGCCGTCGGCCACGACAACGCGGAGATCGCCCGTGACCTGGCGCTCAGCGTCTCCACCGTCAAGAACCACATCACCAGCATCTTCGACAAACTGGCCGTCCGTGACCGGGCCCAAGCGGTCATCGCGGCCTACGAATCAGGCCTGGTCACACCCCGCGCCCCACACCCGGAGAACCGCACGGACTGAACGCCCCCGACTGCCTTCCAGTGCCGGGCAAACGGCCGAGTGCGCCCGTCCGCCCGTCAGCGCCGGGCAAACGGGTGGGTGGGTGGGAAAGGGCTCAGGAGCCCGCCCCCGCGTTGGTGAGCGCCGAGGACAGCTCCACCGCCACCTGCTGCAGCACCGGCACGATCTTCTCCGTGGCCGACTCGGTCACCCGTCCCGCGGGGCCGGAGATCGAGATCGCCGCCGCGGTGGGCGAGTTCGGCACGGACACGGCGAGGCACCGGACGCCGATCTCCTGCTCGTTGTCGTCGACGGCGTACCCCGCCCGGCGGACCTCGTCGAGCGCGTCGAGGAACCCCTCGGGCGTGGTGATGGTCTTCTCCGTGGCCGCCGGCATCCCGGTGCGGGCGAGCAGCGCCCGGACCTCCTCCGGCGGCGTGTGCGCGAGGAGTGCCTTGCCGACGCCCGTGGAGTGCGGCAGGACCCGCCGGCCGACCTCGGTGAACATCCGCATGGAGTGCTTGGAGGGCACCTGCGCGACGTACACGATCTCGTCGCCGTCGAGCAGCGCCATGTTGGCCGTCTCGCCGGTCTCCTCGACGAGGCGGGCGAGGTAGGGCCGGGCCCACGTGCCGAGCAGCCGCGAGGCCGACTCGCCGAGGCGGATCAGGCGCGGGCCGAGGGAGTAGCGGCGGTTGGCCTGCTGGCGTACGTAGCCGCAGGCGACCAGCGTGCGCATCAGGCGGTGGATCGTGGGGAGGGGGAGGCCACTGCTGGCGGACAGCTCGCTGAGACCGACCTCGCCCCCGGCGTCCGCCATCCGTTCGAGCAGATCGAAGGCGCGCTCTAGCGACTGGACGCCGCCGCTCGCGGCGGGGGGCTTCGGGGCGGCGACTTCAGCAGGGGCGTCGTTGGCGCTTGACGTCGGCACGGCGCGTTCCTTTCGGTGCTGGCGGGCAAGGATGCAGCCTACCGGGCGGTTCTTCCCGGGGGCTCTCGCGCGAGGTGGCGTCGTCGCCGGTCAAGGGGGCTTTGCCCGGTTCTTCGCAGGGTTGTCCGTGGACCCTTGGCGCTGTCGTTGTGCGTAACTACGTTCTGGTCAGCGGAATTCTAATTCCACTCTGTGGAAACGTCCAGTGCGAGCCCAGGGGCGGGAGTCCAGCCGAAGCCCACCCTTGACGCCACGAGGTCGAGCGTGAAAACTCTTTCAACAGAACGTTGAATTCCGTTAAGCGGAAACAAAAGGTCTGTGAAGCGGAACAGAAGAGAGGGGACACGGGTGTCCGAGAAGGACGTGGACGTGGACACGAGCGTTGCCGCGGATGTGGAGCTGGTGCTGCGCTCCACCCGCGTCGTCACCCCGGAGGGGACGCGCGCCGCCTCGGTCGCCGTCTTCGGCGGGAAGATCGTGACCGTCGGCGCGTACGACGCCCCGGTCCCGGACGGCGCCCGCGTCGAGGACTTCGGCGACGACGTCCTGCTGCCCGGCCTCGTCGACACGCACGTCCACGTCAACGACCCCGGACGCACGGAGTGGGAGGGCTTCTGGACCGCCACCCGCGCCGCGGCGGCCGGCGGCATCACGACCCTCGTCGACATGCCCCTCAACTCCCTGCCGCCGACCACGACGGTCGACAACCTGCGGACCAAGCAGGACGTCGCCCGCAGCAAGGCGCACATCGACGTCGGCTTCTGGGGCGGCGCCCTCCCCGACAACGTCGCGGACCTCAAGCCCCTGCACGACGCGGGCGTCTACGGCTTCAAGTGCTTCCTCTCGCCCTCCGGCGTCGAGGAGTTCCCCGAGCTGGACCAGGACCAGCTCGCCACCTCGATGGCCGAGATCACCGGCTTCGGCGGGCTCCTCATCGTCCATGCCGAGGACCCGCACGAGCTGGACGCCGCCCCCCACAAGAGCGGCCCCAAGTACGCGGACTACCTCCAGACCCGGCCCCGTATCTCCGAGGACACCGCGATCGAAGGCCTCATCGCCGTCGCCAAGCGGATCGGCGCCCGGATCCACGTACTGCACCTGTCCTCGTCGGACGCGCTCCCGCTGATCGCCGCCGCCAAGCGCGAGGGCGTCAAGCTGACCGTGGAGACCTGCCCGCACTATCTGACGCTGACCGCCGAGGAAGTCCCCGACGGCGCCAGCGAGTTCAAGTGCTGCCCGCCCATCCGCGAGGCAGGCAACCAGGACCTGCTCTGGGAGGCGCTGGCCGACGGCACCATCGACTGCGTCGTCACCGACCACTCCCCGTCCACCGCCGACCTGAAGACCGACGACTTCGCGACCGCGTGGGGCGGCATCTCCGGGCTCCAGCTGAGCCTGCCCGCGGTCTGGACCGAGGCGCGCAGGCGCGGCCACACCCTCGACGACGTGGTGCGCTGGATGTCCACGCGCACCGCACAGCTGGTCGGACTCGACCAGAAGGGCGCCATCGAGGCCGGCCGCGACGCCGACTTCGCGGTCCTCGCGCCCGACGAGACCTTCACCGTGGACCCCGCCGAGCTGCAGCACCGGAACCGGGTCACGGCGTACGCGGGCAAGACCCTCAGCGGCGTCGTGAAGTCCACCTGGCTGCGCGGCGAACGCATCCTGCACGGCGGCGAGTTCACCGAACCCGCGGGCCGACTTCTGGAAAGGAACAACTGAAACAGTGACGGCGATACCCTCTTACACCGGCGACGCGAGCCCCTACGGCGGCGGCGAGCCCTACGCCGACTACCGCACGGCCGACTTCCCCTTCACCCAGTACGCCAACCTCGCCGACCGGCAGCTCGGCGCCGGTGTGATCGCCGCCAACGACGAGTTCTTCGCCATGCGCGAGAACCTGCTCCTCGCGCACCCGGCCGTCTTCGACCCCGAGCACTTCGGGCACAAGGGCAAGGTCATGGACGGCTGGGAGACCCGCCGCAGGCGCGGGGTCTCCGCCGAGCACCCCTGGCCCACCGAGGACGACCACGACTGGGCGCTCGTACGCCTCGGCGCCCCCGGTGTCATCCGCGGCATCGTCATCGACACCGCGCACTTCCGCGGCAACTACCCCCAGGCCGTCTCCGTCGAGGGCACCAGCGTCGAGGGTTCGCCGACCCCCGATGAGCTGTGCGGCGACGACGTGAAGTGGACGACGCTCGTCCCGCGTACGCCCGTCGGCGGACACGCGGCCAACGGCTTCGCCGTCGACGTCGAGCAGCGCTTCACGCACCTGCGCGTCAACCAGCACCCGGACGGCGGCATCGCCCGCCTGCGCGTCTACGGCGAGGTCGCCGCCGACCCCAAGTGGCTCGCCGCGCTCGGCACGTTCGACGTCGTCGCCCTGGAGAACGGCGGCCAGGTCGAGGACGCCTCCGACCGCTTCTACTCCCCGGCCACCAACACCATCCAGCCTGGCCGCTCCCGCAAGATGGACGACGGCTGGGAGACCCGCCGCCGCCGCGACACCGGCAACGACTGGATCCGCTACCGGCTCGTCCAGCAGTCCGAGATCCGCGCCGTCGAGATCGACACGGCCTACCTCAAGGGCAACTCGGCGGGCTGGGCCGCCCTTTCGGTACGTGACGGCGAGTCGGGGGAGTGGGTAGAGGCGCTGCCCCGCACCCGGCTCCAGCCCGACACCAACCACCGCTTCGTCCTTGACGCCCCGGTCGTCGGCACGCACGTACGCGTCGACATCTTCCCGGACGGCGGCATCTCCCGCCTGCGCCTGTTCGGTTCGCTGACCGAGGACGGCGCGGCCAAGCTGGCCGCCCGCCACCAGGAGCTGGGCGGCTGATCCGCCCTCGCAGACGTGGGGCGCACCGGGTGGACAGCCCCGGTGCGCCCCACACCCATTCCCTTAAGCTTCCCTCACGCCGCGTGCCCGCCGTCGACCGACAGCTCGGTGCCGGTGAGGTACGCGGCGTCGTCCCCGGCGAGATACCCGACCAGGGACGCCACCTCGTCGGCGGAACCGAAGCGGCCGAGTGCCGTCAACGCGCGCTGCCCGTCCGCGTAGGGGCCGCCCGCCGGGTTCATGTCGGTGTCGATCGGCCCCGGCTGGACCAGGTTCGCCGTGATCCGGCGCCCGCCCAACTCCCGCGCCAGCGCCTTGTTGAGGCCGATCAGCGCGGCCTTGCTGGTCGCGTAGAGCGTGCCGCCGGGCCCCGGGACCCGCTGGGCCATGCAGCTGCCGATGGTGATGATCCGGCCGCCGTCGCGCAGCCGCCCGGCCGCCGCCTGCGAGGCCAGGAAGACCCCTCGGACGTTGACGGCGAGGACGCGGTCGATGTCGGCGAGCGTCAGATCGCCGACGGGGCCGAGTACGCCGATGCCCGCGTTGTTCACCAGGATGTCCAGGTGGCCGAGGTCGTCGGCCGCGCGGTCCACGGCGCCCGCCGCGTCCCCCGGATCGGCCGCGTCCGCCCGGACGGCGAAGCCGCGCCGCCCCATGGCCTCGATCTTCGCGACGACCTCGTGCGCCGCGGCCTCGCCGTGGACGTATGTGATCGCCACGTCGGCGCCCTCCTGGGCGAGGCGCAGCGCGATCGCCGCGCCCATACCGCGGCTGCCGCCGGTGACCAGGGCTGTCCTGCCGTTGAGAGAAGACATGTCCGTACCTCTTCCGCGTGGTGAAGCGCTGTGCGTTCGGTAAGTGCTTGCGGATTCAATGAAAGGCGTTCACGCGGCTGGAGGCTGGCGGTAAACGGACGCGACGGTGGGGCTTCTCGGGGGAAGGCCGGGGAACCCTCGGGGAGGCCGGGGTGTCCGCGGCGGCGATGACTTCCGCCGGGTGGCACGGTCTGAGTAGATGACGGAACGGCGGTCCGAGGAGAGGCGTTCGCCATGAAGATCACACTTACCCAGTTCCTCACCCTCGACGGGGTCTTCCAGGCCCCGGGCGGCCCGGACGAGGACCGCAGCGGAGGATTCGAACACGGCGGCTGGTCGGTGCCCTACGGCGACGCGGACTTCGGCGCGTTCATCGACGAGGTCTTCGAACAGGCCGACGCGTTCCTGCTCGGGCGCGGCACATACGAGATCTTCGCCGGGTACTGGCCCGCGGTGACCGAGCCCGACAACCCGGTGGCCACCAAGCTCAACGCCCTGCCGAAGTACGTCGCGAGCACCACCCTGACCAGCGCCGACTGGCGCAACACGCAGATCATCGGCCGCGACGACCTGATCAAGGACATCACCGAGCTGAAGGAGCGGACCGGGCGCGAACTGCAGATGCACGGCAGCGGCAACCTCGCGCGGACCCTGCTGGCGCACGACCTGATCGACGCCCTGCACCTGCTGACGTTCCCCGTCGCCCTCGGCACCGGCAAACGGCTCTTCGCGGAGGGCGGCCCGCCCACGGCCTTCCGGCTCGCGCAGTCGCGTACGACGTCCACGGGCGTCGTCATCAGTACGTACGAGCGTGCGGGGCGGCCGGAGTACGGCAGCTACTAGCCCCTTCTTCGCCGGCGAGGCCGGCCCTCCTTCACTGGCGGGGTCAGCCCTCCTTCTGGCTCTCCGCGGCGGCGAACAGCGCGATCGCCAGCACGATCATCGCGATGCTCGCGTACAGCTCATAGCTCTCCAGAATCCCGAAGCGCCGCAGCAGGCCCCAGCCGTACCGCTCGTCGGTGAGGTCGTGGACCACGCCGCCGGCGCCCTGGACCAGCGAGAGGAAACCGAACAATTCCAGTAGCCGTTTCATGACGGAGATCCTCGCCGCGCGGCTTCTCCGCGCACATCCGCCGCGGGGCGAGGATGCGTTCCGCGTGCGGTCCGAAAGTCTGCGACCCGCGCGACTTTGGTCGACGATCGCGTACGGAGACCACTGCGGGCCTCGGTCCGTGCGTAGATTTGTCGACCATGAGCGGTACCGAACCCACAGGGCGTCCCGAGCCTCCCGAGCCCCACGCACTGCCCGGGCTCCTGGCCAGGAGCCCCTGGGCGCTGCCCTCCGCGATCGCCCAGGAGTTCGACCCGGGCAGGTCCGAGCGGTCGGGGCGGTGGGGACTGTCGGGACGGGCGGGACGGCGGGGACGGGCGGGGCGCGGGCCGCGACGCAGGCCGCGGCGGACCGTACGCGACTGGATCGCCGACTTCGGCTGCTTCCTCGCGGCCGTCCTCATCGGGGTGATCGGCGCCGACTCGATCGACGCCAACCCGCACATCTCCCAGGGCCTCGCCGAGTTCGACCAGGTCCTCGGAGCGCTCGCCTGCGCCGCGGTCTGGCTGCGCAGACGCTGGCCGGTGGGCCTCGCCCTCGCGATGGTGCCGGTCGGCATGGCCTCCGACACGGCGGGTGGCGCGGCGGCCGTCGCCCTCTTCACCGTCGCCGTGCACCGGCCCTTCCGGTACGTCGCGTGGATCGGCGGCGCCTCGATCGCGGTCGTCCCCTTCGCGTACTGGCTGCGGCCCGACGCCGACCTGTCGTACGGGGTGTCCGTCGCCTTCGCCGCGCTGTTCACCATGGCGGTCGTCGGCTGGGGCATGTTCGTGCGCTCCCGCCGCGAGCTGCTGCTCAGCCTGCGCGAGCGGGCGATCCGCGCCGAGAACGAGGCCGCCCTCCGCGCCGAACAGGCCCAGCGACTCGCCCGCGAGGCCATCGCCCGCGAGATGCACGACGTCCTCGCGCACCGCCTCACCCTGCTCAGCGTCCACGCGGGCGCCCTGGAGTTCCGTCCCGACGCGCCCCGCGCCGAGATCGTCCGCGCGGCGGGCGTCATCCGGGAGAGTGCCCACGAGGCGTTGCAGGACCTGCGCCAGGTGATCGGCGTCCTGCGCGACGGCGACACGGACGCCCCCGGCCGCCCCCAGCCCACGCTCGCCGCCCTGGACGCCCTGGTCGCCGAGTCCCGCGAGGCGGGCATGGAGGTCGTCCTCGACAGCCGCGTCCCGGACCCCGCGACCGTGCCCGCCGCCCTCGGCCGCACCGCCTACCGCATCGCGCAAGAAGCCCTGACCAACGCCCGCAAGCACGCCCCCGGCGCCGAGGTCACCGTCACCGTCACGGGGGCGCCGGGCGACGGCCTGACCCTCGCCGTACGCAACCCCGCCCCGCCCGGCGACGTGCCGAAGGTGCCCGGCTCCGGGCAGGGCCTGATCGGACTCACCGAACGGGCCCAGCTCGCGGGCGGCCGCCTCGCCCACGGGCCGCGCCCCGACGGCGGGTTCCACCTGGAGGCCTGGCTACCGTGGGCGTCATGAAACCGATCAGGCTGCTGCTCGTCGACGACGACCCGCTGGTGCGCGCCGGGCTCTCCTTCATGCTCGGCGGCGCGGACGACATCGAGATCGTCGGAGAGGCGGCCGACGGCACCGAGGTCGCCCCGCTGATCGGTGAAGTGCGCTCCGACGTCGTACTGATGGACATCCGCATGCCCACCATGGACGGCCTCGCCGCCACGGAAGCGCTGCGCAAGCGCCCCGGCGCGCCCGAGGTCATCGTCCTGACCACCTTCCACGCCGACGAACAGGTCCTGCGCGCCCTGCGGGCGGGCGCCGCCGGGTTCGTCCTGAAGGACACGGCGCCCGCGGAGATCGTCGCGGCGGTCCGCGCGGTCGCCGCGGGCGATCCCGTCCTCTCCCCGGCGGTGGCCCGCCAACTGATCACGCGGGTGACTGGCGCCGACCCCCAACTGGACCGCAGGCGCCGTGCGCTGGCCCGGCTCGACACGCTCGGCGAGCGCGAACGGGAGGTGGCCGTCGCGGTGGGCCGGGGCGGCTCGAACGCGGACATCGCGGCGCAGCTCTTCCTGAGCGTGGCCACGGTGAAGGCGCATGTCTCCCGCATCCTGACGAAGCTGGACCTCAACAACCGTGTGCAGATCGCGCTGTTGGCGCATGACGCGGGGCTGCTCGACCAGGACGTCTGAGGGGAGCCGCTGACCATTGGCTCCGCCCATCACCGGCTCCGCCGAGTCCGTCCTCAATCGCCGGACGGGCTCTTCGTCCCTTGCCGCGCGGTGATAGTAGTGGGGGTATGACCGTGCCTGAGCCTGTACCCGACCCCGTACCCGACCCCATCGACCTCGTCATGGCCCAGAAGGTGCTGGACGGACAGCCGTTCAGCAGGCTCGTACGGGCGCGCATCACGCGGTTCGGGGAGGGCGCGGCCACGCTGGAGATCGAGGCCCGCGAGGAACTCCAGCAGCAGAACGGCTTCCTGCACGGCGGCGTCCTCGCCTACGCCGCCGACAACAGCATCACCTTCGCCGCGGGCACCACGCTCGGACCCGCCGTGCTGACGTCCGGCTTCTCCATCCAGTACGTCCGTCCGGCGACCGGCGCCAAGCTCGTCGCCCACGCAGTGGTGGCGCACACCGGGCGGCGCCAGGCGGTGGTCCGCTGCGAGTTGTTCAGCGTCGCCGAGGGCGCAGACGAAGGCTCCGGGGTGCTGTGCGCCATCGCGCAGGGGACCGTGCTCTCCACGGGCTGACGCTCCGTCGGCCCGGCCCGGCGGGGGAGGGGCTCAACCCGCGGTGATCTCGTCCATCCGCACCAACCGCCGCTCCCGCCGCGACAGTTCACACGCCTCCGCGATCCGCAGCGCCTGCAGCGCCTCGCGGCCGTCGCAGGGGTTCGCCCTGTCCCCGCGTACGACCTCGACGAAGGCCGCGAGCTCCGCCTCGTACGCGGGGGCGAAGCGCTCGAGGAACCCGGGCCAGGGCTTGACCGGCGCGGCGGGGCCCGCCGGTTCCGCGGAGGTCAGGGGCGTACGGTCGTCAAGGCCGACCGCCAACTGGTCGAGTTCCCCGGCCAGTTCCATGCGTACGTCGTAGCCCGCGCCGTTGCAGCGGGTCGCGGTCGCCGTGGCGAGCGTGCCGTCGTCGAGGGTGAGGAGCACCGCCGCCGTGTCGACGTCGCCTGCCTCGCGGAACATCGCGGGGCCCGTGTCGGACCCGGTCGCGTACACCTCGGTGACCTCGCGCCCCGTCACCCAGCGCAGTATGTCGAAGTCGTGCACCAGGCAGTCGCGGTAGAGCCCGCCGGACAGTGGCAGATACGCGGCCGGGGGCGGCGCCGGATCCGAGGTGATCGCCCGCACGGTGTGCAGCCGCCCGAGCCGGCCCGACCGCACCGCCTCGCGCGCCGCCGCGTACCCCGCGTCGAAGCGCCGCTGGAAGCCCAGTTGCAGCACCGTGCCCGCGGCCTCCACCTCGGCGAGCGCCGCCAGCGTGCCCGGCAGGTCGAGCGCGATGGGCTTCTCGCAGAAGACCGGAAGGCCCGCGCGGGCCGCCGTGGCGATCAGCTCGGCGTGCGCCGAGGTCGCCGCCGTGATCACCACGGCGTCCACGCCGATGGTGAAGACGTCGTCCACCGAGGGCGCGGGCACCGCCCCGGTCCGCGCCGCGAGGCCGGCCGCCCGCACGGGATCCGCGTCGGCGACGACGAGCGAGGTCACCTCGGGGTGACGGCTCAGGGCCGCGGAGTGAAATGTGCCGATACGGCCCGTTCCGATCAGTCCGATGCGCATGGCCCCAGCCTCGCCATGCCCACCCCACCCTGTCAATCCTTTGTCCGGACAATTGAACTGCCGGACAATCCGGCTGACCGGACGGCCTGGCTGACCGGACAACCCGACTGTCCTGACATCCGGACTTCAGAACTTCCCGTCATCATCCACCGGGACTACGCTCGGCCCGTGTCCAAACCAGTCGCCAAACCAGCTCAGGACAAGCGGGTCAACGACCCCACCCTGACCCTCAGGCTCGGCGTCGACCGCAGCAGCCCGGTCCCGCTCTACTTCCAGCTGGCCCAGCAGCTGGAAGCGGCGATCGAGCGCGGCGCCCTGACCCCGGGCAGCCTCCTCGGCAATGAGATCGAGCTGGCCGGACGGCTCGGCCTCTCCCGGCCCACCGTCCGCCAGGCCATCCAGTCCCTCGTCGACAAGGGCCTGCTCGTCCGGCGCAGGGGCGTCGGCACCCAGGTCGTGCACAGCCAGGTCAAGCGCCCCCTGGAGCTGAGCAGCCTCTACGACGACCTGGAGGCGGCGGGCCAGCGCCCCGAGACCCGCGTCCTGCGCAACACCCTGGAGCCCGCCTCCGCCGAGGTGGCGGCCGCGCTCGGCGTCGGCGAGGGCGACGAGGTGCACCGCGTGGAGCGGCTGCGGCTGGCCCACGGCGAGCCCATGGCGTATCTGACCAACCACCTCCCGAAGGGCCTCCTCGACCTCGACACCGAGCGCCTGGAGGCCACCGGCCTCTACCGCCTGATGCGGGCCGCGAGCCTGACCCTGCACAGCGCCCGCCAGTCCGTCGGCGCCCGCGCCGCCACCGCCGAGGAGGCCGAGCGCCTCGCGGAGCCGCCGGGTGCCCCACTGCTCACCATGCGGCGCACGACGTACGACGACACGGGGCGCGCCGTCGAGTTCGGCGCGCACGTCTACCGGGCCTCGCGGTACTCCTTCGAGTTCCAGCTCCTCGTACGGCCATAGGCGCCGGCTGACCAGCGCTCGTAAGAATGTTCTGACAAACCCATTGACGCTGCCACGCGCCCGCCGCTAGAACTCCCCCCAGCCGCACTCGGGCGGCCGGGAGAAGAGGTGGTCCCATGCGTACAGCACGCACGGCCGCGGCCCTCGTCGCGGTGATCGCGCTCGCGGGGTGCAGCGGTTCCGGCGGCAAGGACGGCGAGGACACGTCGGGGGACGGCTCGGGCGGCAAGGGAGTGAACACACCCCGCCTCAAGATCGCCATGGTCACGCACTCGGGCGAGGGCGACACCTTCTGGGACATCGTGCAGAGCGGCGCCAAGCAGGCCGCCCGCAAGGACAACGTCGAGTTCCTCTACGCCAACGACAAAGAGGGCAAGGGACAGGCCGAGCTCGTCCAGTCGTTCGTCGACAAGAAGGTCGACGGGATCGTCGTGACGCTGGCCAAGCCCGAGGCGATGAAGTCCGTCCTCGCCAAGGCGGAGGCAGCGGGGATACCGGTCGTCACGATCAACTCCGGGGCCGAGCACTCCGCGGAGTTCGGCGCGCTCGGCCACATCGGCCAGGACGAGTCGGTGGCGGGCGAGGCGGTGGGCGACGAGCTGAACGAGCGCGGCAGGAAGAAGGCGCTCTGCGTCATCCACGAACAGGGCAACGTCTCCCTCGAACAACGCTGCGCCGGTGTGCGGAAGACCTTCGACGGCCCGGTCGAGAACCTGAACGTCGAGGGCACCAACGCGCCCGGCGCCCAGTCCTCCATCAGCGCGAAGCTCCAGGCCACCAAGGGCATCGACGCCGTCGTGACGCTCGGCGCGCCCATCGCGGCCGTCTCCGTCAAGGCGAAGGAGGACGCGGGCAGCGAGGCGGAGGTCGACACCTTCGACCTGAACGCCGAGGTCGTCAAGCGCCTCAAGGCGGGGGAGGTGGGCTTCGCCGTCGACCAGCAGCCCTACCTCCAGGGCTACCTCGCCGTCGACGAGCTGTGGCTGTACAAGACCAACGCCAACGTCCTGGGCGGCGGCAAACCCGTCCTGACCGGCCCCGCGATCGTCACCGAGAAGGACGTGCCGAAGCTGGAGAAGTACACCGCCCGCGGTACCCGATGACCGCACGCGTGAACCGCGTGGTCGATACTTGGGCGGCCGGGGCCGGAGATCCGGACCGGCCGCACCGAGGAGCAGAACAAGAAGGGCACGGCGTCGTGGCAAGGGTTCAGACAGGGGTACGCGCGGTGGGCGCCGTACTGGTTGCGGTGCTCGGCGCGTCTTTGGTGGGGTGCAGCAGCACGGGCGGCAAGCGCGCCGAGGACGCCCGCAAGGCGGCGGCCGCCGGGGGCAGGGCGGCGGTGGACACACCGCGCTGGACCTTCGGCATGGTGACCCACTCGGGCGACGGCGACACGTTCTGGGACATCGTCCAGAGCGGTGCCAAGCAGGCCGCGGTCAAGGACAACATCAAGTTCCTCTACGCCCATGACGACGAGGCCCAGCAGCAGGCCCAGCTCGTGGACTCCTACATCGACAAGAAGGTCGACGGGATCATCGTCACGCTGGCCAAGCCCGACGCGATGAAGGGCGCGCTGGCCCGCGCCGAGAAGGCGGGCATCCCGGTCATCACGGTGAACTCCGGCTCCGCGGAGTCCAAGAAGTTCGGCGCGCTCACCCACGTGGGCCAGGACGAGACGATCGCGGGCGAGGCCGTCGGCGAGGAGCTGAACAAGCGCGGCAAGAAGAAGGCGCTGTGCATCCTGCACGAGCAGGGCAACGTCGGCCACGAGCAGCGCTGCGAGGGCGCCAAGAAGACCTTCGACGGCAGGATGCAGAACCTGTACGTGACCGGCACCAACATGCCCGACGTGCAGTCCTCCATCGAGGCCCGCCTCCAGACCGACAAGTCGGTCGACGCGGTCGTCACGCTCGGCGCGCCCTTCGCGGACGCCGCCGTGCAGGCCAAGGAGGGCGCGGGCAGCAAGGCCGAGATCGACACGTTCGACCTGAACGAGAAGGTCGCCGCCGGCCTGAAGTCCGGCTCCCTCGGCTTCGCCGTCGACCAGCAGCCCTACCTCCAGGGCTACCAGGCCGTCGACCTGCTCTGGCTGTACAAGTACAACGCCGACGTGCTCGGCGGCGGCAAGCCCGTCCTGACCGGGCCGCAGATCGTCACCAAGGACCAGGCCGCCGAGCTCGAGGAATACGCGAAGCGAGGGACCCGATGACCGCCACAGCCCCGGCGCCGGCTCCGGACACCAAGGCCGACGAGCGCCTACTGAAGACGTCGCCGCTGAAGAAGCTCCTTGGCCGCCCGGAGCTGGGCTCCGTCGTCGGCGCCGTCGCCGTCTTCGTCTTCTTCGCGATCGTCGCGGACAGCTTCCTCCAGGCCACCAGCCTCGCCACGGTCCTGTACGCGGCCTCCACGATCGGCATCATGGCGGTGCCGGTGGCGCTGCTGATGATCGGCGGCGAGTTCGACCTGTCGGCGGGCGTCATGGTGACGACGTCCGCGCTGATCTCCTCGATGTTCAGCTACCAGATGACGGCGAACGTCTGGGTCGGCGTCCTCGTCTCGCTGATCGCCACCCTCGCGGTCGGCGTCTTCAACGGCGTCATGCTGACCCGCACCGACCCGCCGAGCTTCATCATCACGCTCGGTACGTTCCTGATGCTGACCGGCATGAACCTCGGCTTCACCAAGCTGATCAGCGGCACGGTCTCCACCAAGTCGATCGCCGACATGGAGGGCTTCTCCTCCGCCAAGGAGGTCTTCGCCTCGTCGGTCACCATCGGCGGCGTCGACTTCAAGATCACCATCGTGTGGTGGCTCGCCCTGATCGCGGTCGCCACCTGGATCCTGCTGCGTACGCGCGTAGGCAACTGGATCTTCGCGGTGGGCGGCGGCGAGGAGGCGGCCCGCGCGGTCGGCGTCCCCGTCGCCGCGACCAAGATCGGCCTCTATATGGGTGTCGCCTTCGGCGCCTGGATCTCCGGCCAGCACCTTCTCTTCTCGTACGACGTCGTCCAGTCCGGCGAAGGCGTCGGCAACGAACTGATCTACATCATCGCGGCCGTCATCGGCGGCTGCCTGATCACGGGCGGCTACGGCTCGGCGGTCGGCGCGGCCGTCGGCGCGCTGATCTTCGGCATGGTCAGCAAGGGCATCGTGTTCGCCGAGTGGAACCCCGACTGGTTCAAGTTCTTCCTCGGCGTGATGCTGCTCCTGGCCACCCTGCTCAACCACTGGGTCCGCAAGCGCGCGGAGGCGACGAAATGACGGAAGCGACCGACGCGACGCCCGTGACGGAGCGCACGCCGCTCGTCGAGCTGGACGGCGTCAGTAAGTACTACGGCAACATCCGCGCCCTCGAAGGGGTCTCCCTGGAGGTGCACGCGGGGGAGATCTCCTGCGTGCTCGGCGACAACGGCGCCGGCAAGTCGACCCTCATCAAGATCATCGCGGGGCTGCACCAGCATGACGCGGGCGGCTTCCGCGTCGAGGGCGAGGACGCGAAGCTGGGCTCGCCGCGCGAGGCCCTTGACCGGGGCATCGCCACCGTCTACCAGGACCTCGCCGTGGTCCCGCTGATGCCGGTCTGGCGGAACTTCTTCCTCGGCTCCGAGCCGACGAAGGGCGTCGGCCCCTTCAAGCGCATGGACGTCGACTTCATGCGCGAGACGACGCGGGCGGAGCTGCTGCGCATGGGCATCGACCTGCGCGACGTGGACCAGCCGATCGGCACGCTCTCGGGCGGCGAGCGCCAGTGCGTGGCGATCGCCCGCGCGGTCTACTTCGGCGCGAAGGTCCTGGTCCTCGACGAGCCGACCGCGGCGCTCGGCGTCAAGCAGTCGGGCGTCGTCCTCAAGTACGTGGCGGCCGCGCGGGACGCGGGCCTCGGCGTGGTCCTGATCACCCACAACCCGCACCACGCGTACCTGGTCGGCAACCGCTTCGTCCTCTTGAAGCGCGGCACGATGTCGGGCTCCTACACCCGCGACGAGATCTCCCTCGACGATCTCACCCGCGAAATGGCGGGCGGCAGCGAACTGGACGACCTCCGCCACGAACTGGAGCGCCGCTAGCAAGCGCCCCGTAAGGGGCGCGGGGAACTGCGCGACCAGCCACGGCCATGCCGCAGACGCGTCTGCGTGGTCGCCCCGCATGGCGACTGCGGCTTTTCATGGGCTGAGCGCGCAGTTCCCCGCGCCCTGCGGGGCGCAAAGCCCGGGGCACCCGGGGTGCCCGTTGTGCGCGCCCCCGCGAGCGTGAGGCAGAATCGCCGCAATGAGCACCTACCGCGACCTCGCACACCGCGGCTCCGCCCGAGCCACCGTCCTGCGAACCGTGGGCACGAGGGAGCGCCGGTCCCATCTGACGGCGCCCCGCGTCCCCACGGTCGGCATCGACATCGGCGGCACGAAGGTGATGGCGGGCGTCGTCGACGCCGACGGCAACATCCTGGAGACGCTCCGCACGGAGACCCCGGACAAGTCCAAGAGCCCCCGCGTCGTCGAGGACACCATCGTCGAGCTGGTCCTGGACCTCTCGGACCGCCACGACGTGCACGCGGTCGGCATCGGCGCGGCCGGCTGGGTCGACGCGGACCGCAACCGCGTCCTGTTCGCCCCGCACCTGTCCTGGCGCAACGAACCCCTCCGCGACCGCATCTCCGGGCGCCTCGCCGTCCCCGTCATGGTCGACAACGACGCGAACACCGCCGCCTGGGCGGAGTGGCGCTTCGGCGCGGGCCGCGGTGAGGACCACCTCGTCATGATCACGCTCGGCACCGGCATCGGCGGCGCGATCCTGGAGGACGGCCAGGTCAAGCGCGGCAAGTTCGGCGTCGCCGGCGAGTTCGGCCATATGCAGGTCGTCCCCGGCGGCCACCGCTGCCCGTGCGGCAACCGAGGCTGCTGGGAGCAGTACAGCTCGGGCAACGCGCTGGTCCGCGAGGCCCGCGAACTGGCCGCCGCCGACTCCCCGGTCGCGTACAACATCATCGAGCGCGTCAAGGGCAACGTCCCCGACATCACCGGCCCCCTCATCACCGAGCTGGCCCGCGAGGGCGACGCGATGTGCGTGGAGCTGCTCCAGGACATCGGCCAGTGGCTCGGCGTGGGCATCGCGAACCTCGCCGCCGCCCTCGACCCGTCCTGCTTCGTCATCGGCGGCGGTGTCAGCGCGGCCGACGACCTCCTGATCGGCCCCGCCCGCGACGCGTTCCGCCGCCACCTCACCGGCCGCGGCTACCGCCCCGAGGCCCGCATCGCCCGCGCCCAGCTCGGCCCCGAGGCGGGCATGGTGGGCGCCGCCGACCTGGCCCGCCTGGTCGCCCGCCGCTTCCGCCGCGCCAACCGCCGCCGCGTCGAGCGCTACGAGCGGTACGAGCGCTACGCCGAGGCCCGCCGCACCGACGACCGCACTTCGCAGGGAACCTTGTAGATGACCGTGCCCCGCCAGCCCTCGTCCCCGGATCTGCCCGGCGCCCCCGAGCCGGGCCGCGACGGAGGCAGGACCGAGGACCGCCGCCACATGATCCGCCGCCGCTGGCTGACGGCGACGATCATCGTCCTCCTCATCGGCATCCCCGCCGGCTACCTGGTGATCTCCGCGAACCAGAGCCGCAACAGCGGCCGCGACAAGGAGGACAAGTACTCCGCGACCGGCCTCACCGAGGGCTGGCCCTCCAAGGTGCAGCGCCGCCTGTACGACGTGCCGATCCCCCCGTACTCCGCGGAGGTCGCCTACTACGAGACGAACAACTGGCGCACCAGCCGCCTCTACGTCCAGTTCCTCACGAGCAACGAGGGCCTGGCCAAGTTCCTCAAGCAGATCGGCACGACCGAGAGCAAGCTGAAGCCGAAGGACCTCACGATCAGCAAGCGCGACCGGAACGTCGTCGGCTGGGAGTTCACGGGCCCGGGCCCCTGGTCGGGCCTCACCCGCGAACAGAAGGACCCGGCACCGACACAGGACGTGGTCGTGGACCGCGCGAATCCGGAGCATCCGATGGTGTACGTGGTGTCGACGACGACGCCCTGACGGCATGTGGGACAGCGGCCGGGTCAGGACCGCCGGCTCTTGGCCCACCCCTCGTACACAGCGGCCGCCACCCCCAGATCCTCCCAGGCCATCCCCGCGGACTTGAACAGCCGCGGGCGCCCTTCCTCAGGGGTGACCTCACCCCTGACCAGGGCGGCCAGCGTGTGCAGGCGGGTCATGTCGAAGGCGCCTTCGCCCGCCGCGAGCAGCAGGTCGCCGCACTCCCGCGCCGCCACGTCGTGGGACTCCGCGACCACCGTGGCGCGGCCCACGAGGGCGGCGTCGACCTCGCGGGCGTCCGGCTCGTGGGAGCCGACCGCGGCGACCGTCGTGTGCGCGGGGAGCAGCGCGCTGTCGAAGAGCGGGGTGCGGGCCGTGGTGCAGCAGCAGACCACGTCCGCGTGGGCCACGTCGTCGGGCGTCGCCGCGGCCGCCGAGAGGCCCGCGGCGCGGCAGCGGTCGGCGAAGGCCGCGACCCGGTCCGCGTTCCGGGCGACCACGTCGACATGCTCCAGGGCGGGCCGCACCGTGCGCACCGCCTCCACGTGCCCCCACGCCTGCGGCCCCGTACCGAAGACGAGCAGGCGCCGGGTGTCGGCCACGGCCAGGCGCCGGATGGCCAAGCCGGTCACCGCGGGAGTGCGCAGCGACGTCAGCGCGATGCCGTCGAGCATCGCCAGGGGAGCGTGGGTCACGCCGTCCAGAAGGACGTAGAGCCCCTGGATGCGGGGGAGACCACGGTCCGGATTGGCGGGCGTCACCGTGGCGAGCTTGACGCCCGCGTACGAAGCGGTGGCCGACGGCATCATGAGCAGCTGCCCACCGGGTATGCCCACGACACCGCGCGCGGGCTCCGCCTCCGGGTCCAGACCCGAGGTGAGCACCGCCTCCAGCGCGTCGATGGCGGCGGACATGGGGACGAGGCGGGTGATCGCGGCGGCGTCGAGGTGGGGTGGGGCGGGGGACGGAGTCCGACTGCTCTGGTCGCTCTGGTCGTGCATGGGGTGGCGGTTCCTTGGTGTGAGCGTGCTGGCGGTGGTGGAGGTCTGTGGGGTGTTTTCTGTCCAGCGCCGCTTCCCGCAACCCTCTGCCACCCGCGGATCATCGCCACGCTGTCGGACATGACGGCGCAATGACTTTGGCCTGTTGCTGCCGAGGCGATCTGGAGCGGCGCGGTCCCCGCCCTCCCGCTGGGGCGCGGGCCTAATTCAAGAGTTCGATCTGCGCTCGGCTCGAGGGCGCCCGGGGAGGAGTATCTGTGCAGTTCGGGAGATGAGGCCGCTCCGGTCCACTCCGCGGCGACGTTGGATCCGCACGGCACGGCGCACAGTGCGCCGGTCATGGACCGACCAAAACAACCCGTGTGGGGAGTGTGAATCATGACTGCGACCGTTCCGGTGGCCACCGAGCGTCGCGTCCTTGCCCGAGCTCTGGGCGTGACAAAGATGTACGGCAAAGGTGAGGCGCAAGTCGCGGCACTGCGTGGAGTGAACGTCGACTTCGCGGCGGGCGAGTTCACGGCCATCATGGGGCCGTCGGGCTCCGGGAAATCAACGCTCATGCACACATTGGCCGGCCTTGACACCGTGACGGACGGTGAGGTGTTCATCGGTGACACCCGGGTGAGCGACATGTCCGACAAAGAGCTGACCGTGCTCCGCCGGACCCGGATCGGCTTCATCTTCCAGCAGTTCAACCTTCTTCCGACGCTTACCGCGGAGGAGAACATCCTGCTGCCGCTGTCGATCGCGGGGCGCAAGCCGTCGAAGGACTGGTTCGACCGGGTGATCGACACCGTGGGCCTGGCGCAGCGACTGGACCACCGACCCGACCAGCTCTCCGGCGGTCAGCAGCAGCGCGTGGCCTGCGCCCGTGCGTTGGTCTCCCAGCCGGAAATCATCTTCGCCGACGAGCCGACCGGCAATCTGGACTCCGTCTCCGGCACCGAAGTGCTCGAGTTCCTGAAGAACTCGGTCCGTACCCTCGGCCAGACAATTGTCATGGTCACGCATGACCCGCGCGCGGCGTCCTACGCGGACCGTGTCATCTTCCTGGCCGACGGCCGCATCGTGGGCGACTTGAACGAGCCGACCGCGGACGCCGTCATCGACACGATGCGCTCGCTCGACGACCGGGCGCGGGTGGCCTGATGCTGAAGTTCACCCTCAAGAGCTTGCTGTCGCGCAAGCTCCGGCTGGTCCTGTCCGGCCTCGCGGTCCTGCTCGCGGTGATGTTCGTGTCCGGTTCGATGGTCATCAAGGACACCCTGAACCGTTCCATCGACGCCCAGTTCGCCGGCGCCCACGACGACATCGACCTGCATGTGGCGCTCAAGCCGAGAGTGAAGTCCGCGGCTTCCGACGACGTGTCGGTGGTGCCGCCGCTGGACCGCGCGACCGTCGATCGCGTGGCCAGGGTCTCCGGTGTCGCCGGGGCCAGTGGCCTGGTACGCGCCGAAGGCGCCCGCGTCATCGGCAAGGACGGCAAGGTCGTGCCGGGCACCGGCGGCCCCCGGTACGGCGAGAGCTGGCGCGAGCGGAGCGAACTGACCACCCTGCGCTCGGGCCATGAACCGCGTACGGACGCGGAGGTGGCCATCAACGCGGGCCTCGCCGAGAAGGCCGGGCTCAAGGTCGGTGACCGGGTCGGCGTGCTGACGAACGAACCCAAGCGGACGTTCGTCGTCGTCGGCGTCTTCGGGTTCTCCGACGACCGCGACTCCATCGGCGGCGAGCAGACGGTGGCCTTCACCGAACCTGTCGCCCAACGGCTGATGCTCGGTCGGACCGGCGGTTACTCCGGGGTACGGGCGACCCTCGCGCCCGGCGCCTCGGTCGCTGACGTCCAGTCCTCGCTCGCCAGAGAACTCGGCCCGCGCTACGACGTGCTGACGGGCAAGCAGCTGGCCGAGAAGGAGTCCGACGAGTCACGCGGCATCCTGGACATGATGGGCACGCTGCTCCTCGGTTTCGCCGGTGTCTCGGTCTTCGTCGGAATCTTCCTGATCGTCAACACCTTTTCGATCATCATCGCCCAGCGGATGCGCGAACTCGCTCTGCTGCGGGCCCTGGGCGCCAGCCGCAAGCAGATGATCGGCTCCGTGCTCGTGGAGTCGTTCGTCGTGGGCCTGGTCTCCTCGGCCCTGGGCCTGGCCGCCGGGATCGGAGTCGGGGCGGTCGGCGCCGACATGCTGGCCTCGTCGACCGACGGACTCCAGGTGGCCGCGCTAGGGGTGCCCGCCGGCGCCGTGGTCGTCTCCTTCGCGGTGGGCATCCTGGTGACGATGCTGGCCGCGCTCTTCCCGGCCGTACGCGCTTCAAAGGTCGCCCCCATCGCGGTGATCCGCGCCGGCGCGACGCAGCAGGGCAGGCATCGCAAGCAGACGTGGGCCGGAGCGGTCCTGCTCGGCCTCGGCGTGCTGCTCCTCGGTCTCGGGCTCTTCGGGGCCGACGGCGCCTCCATGGTCATCGTCGGCGTCCTGCTGGCCTTCATCGGCGTCTCGCTGCTCACCCCGCTGATCAGCAAGCCCTCGGTGGAGGTGCTGGGCGCACTGTTCGCCCGCGGGGCGCCCGGCGCCCTCGGCCGCCGCAACTCCGCCCGCAACCCCCGCCGTACCGCTATCACCGCCTCGGCGATGATGATCGGGGTGGCGCTGGTCACGGCGATCAGCACAGTGGCCGCTTCTGCCGAGGACAGTGTCACCCAGGACATCAACCGTGACCTGAAGGCCGACCTGGTGGCCTTGGGTGACGCCGGTTCGGCCGCCTCGGCCACCATCGACCCGGCCGCGCTCGCCAGGGTCGCGGAGGTCCCGGGTGTCCGGAGCGTCGCCGCCGCGACGCTTGACACCGCCAAGTCGGGCAAGGGGAGCCAGCCGGTGGCCGCCTGGCAGGACTGGACGAAAGCCCGTGAGGTGCTCGGCCTCAGGACGGCTGACGGGACCATCGAGACCCTGGCCCCCCGAACCGTGCTCATGAACGAGAGCACCGCCAAGAGCCGTGATGCCGAGGTCGGCGACCGGATCACCCTCCAGTTCCAGCGCGGTGAGGCCCGCACCTACCGCGTCGCCGGTGTCTTCGCCGACTCCACGCTGTCGAACGGCGTGGTCGTGCCCTGGACCGACGCCGAGGCCGGCTTCCGGTCCAAGCAGCCTTCGCAGGCGTACTTCCAACTGGCGGACGGAGCGGACGAGTCCAAGGCCCGAGCGCGGATCGATGCCCTGCTCAAGGACAGCCCCGAGGTCACGGTGAAGACCCGTGGCGAGGTGATCGAGATGTTCAGCGGCGCCTTCGCCACGATGCTCGCGGTCGTCCAGGGGCTCCTCGGCGTGGCGATGCTCATCGCGGTCCTCGGCATCGTTAACACCCTGGCGCTGTCGATCCTCGAGCGGACGAGGGAGATGGGCATGCTCCGGGCGATCGGCCTGAGCCGGGGTCAGACCGTACGAATGATCATGACCGAGTCGGTGGTGATCTCACTCTTCGGCGCGCTGCTCGGACTCGTGGTCGGCAGTGTGCTCGGCCTCGCGGTGGCCCGCGCCATGGAGGACCAGGGGATCAGCCGGCTCGCACTCCCCTGGGGGCAGCTGCTGGCCTACCTGATCGGTGCGGTGGTCGTCGGTGTCATCGCCTCACTCGCACCCGCCCGGCGCGGCGCCCGCCTCAACGTTCTCGCGGCCATCAGCCATGGCTGACCGAGGTCCCCTCGTTTGAGCCGACCCCCGGGCTTCACGCGCGGACGGTCGAAGGCGCCTTTGGGAGCCCCCGAAGGCGCCTTCTGCATGAACCGGGTACCCATCGGCCGCCAGGAGGCAGCTTCCTGCACCTTCCATTGTCCTCATACCGTAAGTGGGCTGGTATGTAGAGGAATTCAAGGTACTTCCGGCAGCACGGAGCGGGAACTGCCTTGGACTCGCTTGTGTTCACCAAGAGACAGGGGGAGTGATGCACGAGCGTGAGTTCCGGGCTTTTGTTTCTGTGGCCGAGACCGGACGTATGGATCAGGCCGCGAAGGTGCTCGGCTATTCGCAGCCCGCCATCAGCTACCAGATCAAGTGCCTGGAGCAGATGCTGGGCACAAAACTCTTCACCCGCGATTCCACCGGGGCGAGACTCACCAGGGAAGGGCGCATGATACTGCCGTCCGCCCGGGCGGTGCTCGTCCTGATCGACAGCATGAAAGGCGTCTGCGCACCGGTGTGACCCGACTGGCTCCGGGCCCGGCCCATCCGGCCCGGAGCCGGGTCATCTCCCGCTGGCTCCAGCCGCGCGGCAGTCATCTGCAGCTTCATGCCACCCCTTTCGGAGAGCGTCACCCCACGGGCTGTCTTCCGCCTGTGCCATCTAACCCGGGCGGCGGAGGTGATCAATACCTGCGCAGGAGTCCTGGTGGGCGCACCGCCACGAACAATGGTGAGGATCTCCCCCCGCTGCCGCAGAAGGAAACATCATGACTGCCACTGATGCCCCCACCCCCGCCGTCCTGTCGCAACCCGTCCCACGCTGGGCCGAGTTGGCGGCCAGAGCCGTTCCTTGGTGCGTCCTGCCCTCGGGGCTCTGGCGGGTGGCCGTCATCATCGGCGTGCTCTTCGGCTGGCTGGAGGGCGAGACGAGCATCGCCGAAGAGGTGTACATGCTTGCCCTGACCGTGGTCTCCGAATTACTCGCGCTGCTCACCCTCGGTCTCGTCCGGCCCTGGGGCGAGATCCTGCCGCGCCGGCTTCCGCTGGTGGGTGGCCGGCGAATCCCGGTGGCCGCCGCGGTCGTTCCCGCAGCGCTGGGAGCGCTCGCCGTCACAGCGGTCTGCGTCTACTTCCTGCTGAACACGTTCATCTTCCACTTCCACCCGGAGCCGTTGGTCGGTACCGACGACAAGGACCCGTCGGGCACGATGAGCACCGGATGGGTGCTGGCCGTCTCCTATGGACCGCTGCTCGCCTGGGGCCCGCTGCTGGGCGCGGTCACCTACTCCTACTACCGCCGCCGGACGTGCGCTTCACGCCCCGCGTCCTGACGGCCGGCCCCCGCGGCCAAGAAATCTTCGATGCCCTAGAGGTGGCCCTCGGTGACCGTGAATGCCTGGAGAGTGATCACGGCCCCGGTCGGCCGGCCCGGCGTCCGCCATCCGCCGGGCCCTCTCGCCGCCCGGCCACCGAGGAGGCCGCGGACCGCGAAGAAGAAGACTCGTGCAATGCGTTATTCAATTCTCCTCATTGCGAACTCTCGAACGCGCGGCTGAACCGGTCACCAGAAAGTCTTGTTGTCCTCATTCCCAGATGCTTAAGGTTGAGCTGAATTCGGTGAGAGTTCCGGAAGGGGACAGCTCAATGGCCAATCCATTCGAGGATGACAACGCCGAGTACTACGTGCTCGTGAACGACGAGGGACAGTATTCGATCTGGCCCGTTTTCGCCGAGATTCCGGCGGGCTGGGAGTCCGTGCACGGCGCGGCTCCGCGCCAGGAGTGCCTCGACCATGTGAACGAGCACTGGACCGACATGCGCCCGCGCAGCCTCGCCGAGGCGATGGCCGCCCAGTCGTCCTGAACGGACCGGAATTTCCGCGAGACCGCATTAACTGACCGACGAGGAGAAAATCAACCATGTCCAACGTTGCCAGCGATCGCCGCTCGGCCATCAAGGAAATAGTCTGTGACATTCTCGAGCTCGAAGAGGACGAGGTGACGGAAACGAGCCTCTTCATCGAGGAGCACGGCGCCGACTCGCTGCGGGCCATCGAAATCCTGGCTGCGCTGGAGAAGGAGTTCGGCATCACCATCGACCAGTCCGAGCTGGCCCAGATGATCAACCTCGAGGCGGTCTACAAGGTGGTTGCCGAGGCCCCCGCCCGCTGACCCTGCCCAGCAGCTCTGCCGATGCAAGGTCTGAAGGTCTGAAGGGGAAACAGTATGTCCTCAGCAAGCCCCGGCGCCGGAACCGGGAAACGCCGGGTGGTTCTCACCGGCTTCGGAGTCATCTCCAGTATTGGCATCGGGGCCGAGGAATTCACCGGCAGCCTGCGGGCCGGCCGTAGCGGTGTCAGCCCTATATCGGTGTTCGACGTCGAAGGCTTCGCGCATGTCAACGGCTGCGAGGTCACGGGGTTCGAACCCGAGGAGTGGATCTCCCGCACCCCCGTGCGGGAGCTGGGTCGTGCCAGCCGCTTCGCCGTCGCGGCGGCGCGGATGGCAGTACAGGACGCTGGTCTGGACCCCGTGGAACTCGCCGGCCGACGGGGACTGATCTCCGTCGGCACCACGGACGGCGAGTCCTACGAACTGGACCAGCTGGTGGCCGCCGAACTCGCCGACGGACCTCGGAACATGGACCCCGAGGTCGTCAGGCGAGTCTCGGCGGCCCGGCTCTCCACCGCCATCGCGCAGGAGCTGGAGCTCACCGACATCGAGGCTCCCACCATCGCGACCGCCTGTTCCGCGGGCAACTACGCCATCGGTTACGGCTTCGACGCGGTGAGCTCGGGGGAGGTGGAGTTCGCCCTGTGCGGCGGCGCCGACGCGATGTGCCGCAAGACCTTCACCGGGTTCTACCGCCTCGGCACCATCGCCCCCGAGCACTGCCAGCCCTTCGATGTCGACCGCAAGGGCATTCTCACCGGCGAAGGAGCCGGTGTTCTGGTCCTGGAGACCCTGGACTCCGCGCTGGCCCGCGGTGCCACGATCTACGCCGAAGTGCTCGGCTACGGCCTCAACTGCGACGCGTACCACCAGGTCGCGCCCAACGGCGACAGCGTCGCGGAGTGCATCGCCATCGCTCTGGAGAACGCCGGGGTCAAGCCCGAGGAGGTCGACCTGATCTCGGCCCACGGCACCGGCACCAAAGCCAATGACATCACCGAGGCCGGAGCGATCCGCAAGGTGTACGGCGCCGCGACCCCCCGCACGATCTCCTTGAAGTCGATGCTCGGCCACACCATGGGCGCCGCGAGCGCACTCGGCGCGATCGCCTGCGGCCTCGCCATCACCCACGGCTTCATCCCGCCCACCATCAACCACCACAGGACCGACCCGGAGTGCGAGATCGACTGCGTGCCCAACCACGCCGTCGACGCCGACCTGCGAGTCGTCCAGAACAACGGACTCGCCTTCGGCGGCAACAACGCCATCGTGGTCCTGGGCAAGTACGAGGCGGACGGGGACCCGCGATGACGTACCCCATCCTCGGAACCGGCGCGGTCGCCAGCATCGGAGCCGACCCGGACGAGATCTTCGACAGCCTCTGTGCCGGCCGCAGCGGACTCGCGCCGCTGCGCGCCTTCGACCGCTCCCGCTTCAACGCCCAGCAGCTCTTCGAGATCGACGACCGACAGACCGACGGCGTCGACGAGCCGGGCCGGGCCGGTCGCCTCCTCGTCGAGGCGGTGAGGCAGGCCGTGCTGGACGCGGGGCTCTCCGAGGACCTGGCCGAAATCCCGGTGCTCGTCGGCACCGGTCTGCGCGAACTGCGTTCCCTGGAGCTGTGGTGGCGTGACGGCATCCCGTTCGACGCCGACGGCCTCCACTTCGAGGACGTGCTCAAGCGCCGGTTCGGTGCTGTGGACACCCATACGTTCGCGGGCGCCTGCTCGGCCTCCCTGTACGCCCTCGCGCTGGTCTGGGACATGCTGGAACTCGGCGAGGCGGAGACGGTCGTCGTGGCCGGCTGCGACGTGGTGACGGAGAGCATGTTCGGCCAGGCCGACCGGGTCCAGTTCGATCCGCCCTCCTCGGTGCGTCCCTTCGACAAGGACCGCCAGGGCACGATCCTCGGGGAGGGAGCGGCCGCCATCGTCCTGAGCCGCTCCGTGCCCCCCGACCGCCCGGTCCGCGGCTGGCTGCGCTCGGTGGCCGTCAACTGCGATGCCCACCACCAGACCGCCCCCGACGCGGCCGGCGTCGAGAGCGCCATCCTCCTGGCCCAGGAGCAGGCCGGCGTCACTCCCGCCGAGATCGACCTGGTGATGCTGCACGGCACCGGCACACCGCTCAACGACCGTACGGAAGCCGCCGTGACCGCCCGCGTCTTCGACGGCCACGGACCGGCCCTCACCGGCATCAAGTCGCTGACCGGCCACACCTCGGGCTCGGCCGGCCTGCTCAGCCTGATCATGGCGCTGCGCTGCCTGGACCAGGGGGTGGTGCCGCCTGTAGCGGGCCTGGTCGACCCTCTGCCCGAAGGCGCGGGACTGCGGCTGGTGGCCGGCGAAAGCCTCCTCGCGCCGCTGGGACTGGCGCAGGTCAACAGCTTCGGTTTCGGCGGCGTCAACGCCGTGGCCATCGTGGGAGGTGCCGCATGACGCTCGCCGTCACCGGAATCGCGGTGGCCCTGCCCGGCGCGGCCGACGCCCGCGCCCTGCTCCAGCCGGTCCGCCCCGGCGCCGACCCGGTCGACCCGGCCGCCCTGATCGGCAAGAAGGGACTGCGCTTCAAGGACCGGGCCACCCAGCTGGGACTGGCCCTCGCCCAGGCCGCGCTCACCGACGCCGGGATCTGGCGAGACGGCGAACCGACCGTCCCCGGAGACCGGCTGGGCACCGTGGTCAGCTCCAACCTGGGCAACGCGGACACCGTCTGCAGGGCCGTGGAGACGATAGCCAAGGAGTCCACCGGCGCCCTCAGCCCGATGGACACCCCCAACGCCTCCAGCAACATCATCGCGTCGCAGACCGCGATCCGCTACGGCCTGCGCGGCCCCAACCTGACGGTGTGCAACGGCCGTACGTCCGGGCTGGACGCGCTTCGCTGGGCGGCCCTGATGCTCCGTACCGGCCGCGCCGACCACATGCTGGTCACCGGTGTGGAGCCGGACAACGAAGTGACCCGTCGGCTCGTCGACGGCCCGGTGGCCGACGGCGGTGCCGCCCTCGTCCTCAGCCGTCACGCCACCACTCGGGCGAAGGCTCTGCTCGGCCCGGTGATCCGCACCGCCCGGCACGTCGACACCGCCGAGGAGCTGACGCGGCGGGCGCCCGGCGGAGACCTCTGGCTCAGCGCCGACGACCAGCCCGTGCCCGGCTCCGCGCGACGCATCGCGCTCACCGGCTGGGGTGAACTCTCCGGTGCGCTCGGTGTGGTGCAGTGCGCCGGCGCGGTCGGCTGGTTCGCGCAGGGACGAAGCGGCCCCGTGTATGCCCTGGCCGGCTCGGCCGGAGCGGTGCTGTTCGCCCCGGAGCGCGCCGTATGAAGAACGTCGTACTGCTGCACGGGCTGGCGAACAACGAGGCGATCTGGGGGTCGCTCGCCGGGCACTGGCGGGCGGGAGTGGAGATCCACGCGCCCCGACTGCCGTGGCACGGCGGCGGCATTGCCGACTGGCGTCACGAGACCGACTCCGCGGCCCGGCTCCAGGACGTGCTCGACGCGGTTCCCGGCGGCCCGGACGTGGTGGTCGCCCATTCGTTCAGTTCTGTGGTGCTCCTCGAACTGCTCAGCCGCCGGGCAGCCGTCGCGGACCCACTGGACGTACCGGCCGTCGTCTTCGTCAACCCCTTCTACCGGAGTGACGCGGACAGCTTCCACTGGAACATGATCGCCCCCACCCTGGACGATTTTCCGCGCACCATGGCCGAGTCCATCAGGCTGCGGACGCCCGGCCACCCCATCGACGCGGAGCGCCTCGCGGACATGGCGCGACGGATGACGGAGTGGATCGGCCCCTACGGCTGGCTCCGGTTCTTCGACGCCTACCTGCGCACCCCGCTGCTGCGGGTGGACCTGGTCGAGACCCCGGCCCTGGTGATCGGCGGCGCGGCCGACCGGTCCGCGCCCGCGGAGCAAGCCCGCCACCTGGCCGCCCGGCTGCCCGCCGGCCGTTCGTTGACCGTGCCCGACTGCGGCCACTTCCCGATGCTCGAACAGCCTGCCTGGTTCACCGGCATCGTGCACACGTTCCTCGAGCAGATCCCGGACCGCTCCCGGCCTCTCGCAGGCGCCTGATCCCGGCACGTGGTTCCGCCCGTTCCGATACGTCCCGACACGAAGGAGTCCGTAATGGGCCCGACGCCCCATCCTGCTGTCACGGCTCTGCTGGAGGCGCCGACGACAGGGAGGCTGCGCCCTCTGTTCGAAGGCAACAACATCAGCTTCGCCATCGGCTTCAAGCACATCAACTACGTTGCCGAGGCAGCGGTCCTGAACCACTTCAGGGAGGCGGGGCTGCCGGTCGGCGCTCTCTACCGCCGGTACGGGCTCGGGTTCGACGTGGTCGACATCCATTCCCGGCTGGGCGCTCTGCTCGCCGTCGACGACGAGGTCGAGGCGGTGGTCACCCCGGCCGTCAAGGACGACTCGGACCGGCTCCGCTTCAAGGTCGAACTGTTCGTCGAGCGCGACGGCCGGCGCGTCAAGTGCGCGGGTTCCACGATCCTCGTGGCACTGCGCGTCGACGACCACATCAAGGCCGACGAGCCGTACCCCGCCGGTCTCGAGCGCTTCACCACCCCTCGCCTGGGCACCGGGGAGCGCCTGGAGATCGCCGCCACCCCGCGACCGTACGGCGAGTTCACGGCGGGACGTGGCACCACCGCCGATCCGGTGCTGAGCGAACTCATCGGTGAGACCAACGCGTTCGGCTGGCGCTGGCGGATGGGCTACTTCTACTGCCACTTCAACGAGCGCGTCCAGATGTCCGGCTTCCTGCGGGTGATGGAAGAGGTGGAGGACCTCTTCCTCGCCGACCGGGGGCTGGCCATCAAGGAAGTCCTCGACACCCGGGGCTGGATCCCCGTCGTCACCCAGTCCCGCATCGAACTGCTCGACGAAACCATCATGGAGGAGGAGCTCTACACGGTCTATACCGTCGAGAGCGTCTTCAAGTCGCTCCTCTACAGCACCCGTATGGACTGCTATGTGCTGCGCGACGGGCAGTTGGTGAAGACCGCCACCGGCACCATCACCCACGGCTACCTCCACGAGGTGGCCCCGAACCAGTGGGAGATGGCCGAGTTCGACGAATCCACCGTCACCGCCCTCACCACGCCTCGCAAGGTGGCCGCATGAGCACCCCGCTGAAGCACCGCCCGGTGATCACCGGCTGGTCGGCCGTGTCCCCGCACGGCATCGGCGCCGAGGCCCTGACCGAGGGCCTGCGCGCCGGGCGGTCCACGGACGCGCCGGTGGACACCGCGCGGTGGAAGGTACCCGCCACCCGGGCCCACCTGGTCCCCGGCTTCCAGACGCGCGAGGTGCTCGGCAAGAAGGGCACCCGTTCCATGGACCGGGTCACCGGCCTCGCCGTCGCGGCCGTCGGCTCCTTGCTCGACCAGCCGGGATCCGTACGGGAAGCGGAGACCGGCCAACGGGCGGCACTGGTGCTCGCGACCACCACGGGCAGCGCCGCCAGCATGATGGACTTCACCCGCAGCTCCCTGGAGGGCGCCCGGCCCTACGATGTCGACCCGGCCGTGATGCCCAACGCGGTGATGAACTGCGCGGCCGGGCAGTGTGCCATCTGGTACGGCATCAAGGGCCCCAACACCACGCTCGCCGGGGGGCGCGCGGCCGGTCTCCTCTCCCTCAACTACGCGATCCGGTTGCTGTCCTCGGGCCGCGCGGACACCGTGCTGTGCGCCGCGGCCGAGGAGTACTCGGCCGCCCGTCACTGGCTGGAGTGGCACAGCCGGGGCGCCGAGGCGCCGGACGTCGCGCTCGGCGAGGGGGCCGCGGTGCTGCTGGTCCAGCCGGCCACCGCGGTCACGCCCGAACGGCCCGCGCTCGCCGAAGTCCTCGCGGTACGGACCCGGGTGGCCACCGGCGAGCAGTGCCGCCCGGCGTTGGAGGCCTGCGTGCGCTCCGCGCTGGAGGCCGCCGGGGTGACCGCCGACGAGGTGTGGGCCGCGAGCCCGTCGGACGCGCCGGGCCACCTCGGCCGCCTGGAGCGCGAGATCCTCGGCCAGGTCTGTGGGAGCGGGGCGTTGGACCGGGTGCCGGCCGTCGGACGGCTCGGTGATGTCTCCGCCGCCTCCGGCTCGTTCCAGATCGCCATGGCGCTCGCGACCGCCGCCGACGATCCCGCGGCCGCCGGACGCGTCGTCCTGGTGACCTCCGCCGACCGCGACGGCTCCCTCGCCTGCGCGGTCCTGAAGCTCTCGGAGGCCCGATGACCACCGCGCCCAGCGCCCACGTGAGTCCCGTCGCCGCCGACGTGCGGGTGGAGACCCGGACCGAGGAAGGGCTGGCGGCCACCGCCCGTGCCGACGTGCTGGAGGCAGAGCCGGTGTTCACCGGCCACTACCCCGACTTCCCCATCTTCCCCGGGGTCTGCGTGCTGGAGTGCGTTCAGCGCGCGGCCACCAACGGGAGTGCCGCTCCGGACCCCACCGAACTCGCCGCCGTGGAGTCGGCGCGGTTCGCCGGAGCCGTCTACCCCGGAGACACCCTCAGCCTCAGCCTCAAATGGCGCCGTACCGACGGCGGTCTGCGCTGCGACGCCACCGCCGCCACCGAACGGGGCAGGGCGGCCACCGTACGGCTGCGCTTCGAGTACGCGGGAGGCGCACGATGACCACACCCGCACCGACCCTCCCACGGGTCGTCGATCTGCTCCCGCACCGCTATCCGATGCTGCTGGTGGACCGGGTGACCGAACTCGTCCCGGGCGAGCGGATCCGCGCCATCAAGGCGGTCACCCTCAACGAGCCCTGGTACGCGGGAATCTCACCGGACACTGTGCTCGACTACCCGCCCTCGCTGCTCATCGAGTCCTGGGGGCAGTCCGCCGGACTCCTCGCCTCGGCGGCCGCCGAGGCCCCGGCCGGGCAGGTCATGTTGTTCGGGTCGGTGGCCGACGCCGAGTTCCACCTGCCCGTACGACCGGGCGATGTGATCGAACACCGGGTTCGCGTCTCGCGAGCCCTCACCGACTCGGTGATCTTCGAGGGGAGCAGTCACCGCGGTGACGAGACGGTGATGACCGTGGCGCGCATGGTGATGGCCTTCCGCCCGGCGGAGCTGCTCCGCCCCCATGAGCCCGCCCCTACGACCCCCTCGCCCGCACCCACCGGAAGAGAGACCGTCCAATGACCGACAACCGACCCGTGGCCCTGATCAGCGGAGGCTCCCGGGGCATAGGCCGGGCCACGGTGCTGAAACTCGCGGCAGACGGCTACGACATCAGCTTCTGCTTCCGCTCGCAGCGGGAGGCGGCGGAGGTCCTCGCCAAGGAGGCCGAAGTACTCGGAGCCCGGGTGCTGCACCGCGGGGTGGACGTGACCGACGCGGCCGCGGTACGCGGCTGGGTGGCCGAGACCGAGAAGGACCTCGGCCCCATCGAGACCGCCGTCACCTCGGCCGGTATCACCCGTGACAAGGCACTGGTGATGATGTCCGACGACGAGTGGTCGTCGGTCCTCTCCACCAACCTCGACGGTGTCTTCCACGTCTGCCGGGCGGTCACCTTCGCCATGATGAAGCGCCGTCGCGGCAACATCGTCAACATCTCGTCGGTGGCCGGCGTCTATGGCAACGCCACCCAGACGAACTACGCCGCCTCCAAGGCCGGGATCAACGGATTCTCCCGGTCCCTCGCCAAGGAGGTCGGCCGCTACGGCATTCGCGTCAACTCGGTGGCACCCGGCTTCGTCGACACCGACATGGTGGCCGCCGTGTCGGAGCGCGTCCGCGGCGAAGCACTCGCCGACGTCGCGCTCGGCCGGATGGGCACCGCCGACGAGGTGGCCGAACTCGTCGCCTTCCTCGCCTCCGAGCGCGCCGGCTACATCACCGGATCCGTGGTCCAGATCGACGGGGGGATCGCCCTGTGAGCAGCACCCACCGCAGGAAGAAGCACCCGAGGTGGTACTTCTCGCTGCGCAGCCCCTACTCGTGGTTCGCCTACCGCGACCTCAGCGAGAAGTACCCGGACGTCCTCGACCGGATCGAGTGGATTCCGTACTGGGAGCCGGACGAGGACCTCACCCGGCTGCTCGCCGAGGCAGGCGTCACCCTGCCGGTGATGCCCATGCACCGTTCCAAGAACTTCTACATCCTGCGTGACGCGCGTCGCTGGGCGCACGCCCGCGGCTGGCAGGTGACCTGGCCGGTCGACCGTGCGCCGCACTGGGAGGTCTCCCACCTCGCCTACCTCGCGGCCGATGAGCAGGGAATGGGACGGCAGTTCGTCGACCTCGCCTACCGGGCGCGCTGGAATCAGGGTCTGGACCTCGCGGAACGCACGACCATCGCAGGCATCGCCGACCAGCTCGGCCTCGATCCGGCGATCGCCGACTCGGTCGACGACCCCGGGTTGCGGAAAAAGGGGGTGGACTGCCTGATCGCCGCCTACCACGACGATGCCTTCGGAGTCCCGTTCTTCATGCACGGCCGTGAGGCGTACTGGGGTGCCGAGCGGGTCGGGGCCTTCGTGGCCGCCGTCCGCGGCGAGGTGTGGGACGGAACCAGCGACGCCCCGTTCCACGCCCCTCCCTTCACGGCCGCCCCGGAAGACCGCCACACGGCGTGACAGGAGAGCGATGACCAGCGCAGGAACCGTCCGAGGCCACAGACGGGAGCGCCTCGGATGAGCGCCCACGACTGGCTGATGGACCAACTGGAGCGGAGCCAGGCACGTTTCCGGCTCATCCACCACGCCGCGGAGGGACGCACGGGACCCGCGAGCGTCCTCCGTCGGCACGCCATCGCCCAGGCGGCCAAGTGCCTGGTGATACGTGTCGCGACGGGGCGGCGCTCCCGGCGGTACGTCCTCGCGGTCGTGCCCGGTGACCGCAGAGTGGATCTCGACGGGCTCAGGGCCATATACGCGGGCGTGGAGGCCTCGTTCGCGGCACGCGACGTGGCCGAGCGGCTGGCGGGCAGCGTCAGCGGCTCCGTGATGCCCTTCGCCCGCCACCCCGAGCTGGACCTGGTGGTCGACCCGGACCTGCTCCTCCACGACGAGATCTTCTTCAACGCGGCCCGGCTCGACAGATCGGTGGCCCTCGCCACCGACGACTATGTGGCACTGGCCCGGCCGCGGGTGGAGCCCATCACCCAACAACCCCTGCCCAGCGGATGACAGCCCGGAGGACAACAGGATGAACGTCGGAACCCACCACACCGCACCGCCGGCAGCCGTCGACAGCGACCGGTGGTTCCGTCGGTACCGGCCAACGGCAGTCCCTCGCCGCAGGCTGCTCGTCCTGCCGCACGCCGGAGGCTCGGCGAGCTTCTTCCACGCCTGGGGTACCTCGTTCGGCCATGGCACGGAGGTGCTCGTCGCGCGCTACCCCGGGCGGCACGACCGGCTGACCGACCCGTGTATCGACACCATGGAAGAACTCGCCGACCAGGTCACCGCGGCACTCCTTCCCCTCCTCGACGTCCCGGTGACGCTCTTCGGACACAGCATGGGCGCGTCACTCGCTTATGAGGTGACGCTGCGGCTGCAGCGTGAGCACGGTGTGTGTCCCGCGGCACTCCATGTGTCCAGCCGCAAGCCCCCGCACACGCTGACTCCGCACGACGTGCACAAGAAGGGTGACGAGGCACTGATCGATGAGGTCCTTCGACTCGGTGGTACCGACGAGGCCCTGCTGGCCGATCCGGACCTCCGGGACATCGTCCTGCCGGCCATCCGGGCCGACTTCACGATCGTCGGCACCTACGGCCCGCGCGAGGCGGACCCGGTCCACTGCCCTGTGTACGCGTACATCGGGGACCAGGACCCGTCCCTCTCGGCGGCGGACATGTCCGGCTGGGGCGAGATCACGGCGGAAGGATTCCACCTCGACGTGCTGCCCGGGGGCCACTTCTACCTGGTCGACCAGCACGAGAATCTGGTCAGGAAGATCGCGCACCGCTCGCCGGCCGAGGGCTGACAGCGGCTCAGGAGGTGCCGCGCATCGCCGTGTAAAGGGCCCTGAGCATGAGGATCGCACTCACCGCCAGAACGTGGTAGCCGATCAGCGGGTACAGCTCCAGCTGCTGTGACACCCTGGGGCCCCTGCCCGTGCCGAACACCATCAGCATCACGCCCATCAGGCCGGTGCAGGTGGCCAGCAGGGTGACCGTCACCTGATGGATCAGACCGGAGACGAACCGTCGCTCCCGTTCGTCCGCGAGCACCCTGACGCGTACGCCCAGCCTGCCCTCCTCGAGCGAGGCGCTGATCCGCTCGGCCCGCCGAGGCAGCCTGCGCAGCATCGGCAGGATCGCCAGCACTTCTCCGGCCGCCGCGTGCAGCACGGACGAGACGGCCGGAGCGAACCCCTCGGCGGCCGCGCCCCCGCCCCCGCCGCGCCGCCCCGTCAGCCGGGACGTCAGCCGGTCCGCGCGCAGACCGAGGGCGTATCCCCGTGCCTCCTCGACGAGGTTGAACCCCGGAGCGAGCCGGGTGAGGGTGCCCTCGATGGTGGCCAACGCCCGGAACACCGCGGCGACCTCGGGGGGCACCGCGAGGCCGAACTGGGCGAACATCCGGAACAGCGCGGTGAACATCTCCGTGTCCGCCTGGGCGGTCACCCCCAGGTGCCGCGCCATGAAGCGCCCTAGCTCCCTCTCCAGCAGCAGGGGATCAGGCATCAGCTCCTCGTGCGTGGTGGCCCGGGTGCCGAGGAGGCTGATCAGCGCGTCGTGCAGTCCGGCCGGGTCCCCACGGTCCACTGACAGCAACAGTTCCTGGATGGCCATCTGCACCGACGGGTCGATGCGGCCGACCGACCCGAAGTCGATCAGCCCGATCCGCCCGTCCTTCAGCAGCAGCATGTTGCCCGGGTGGGGATCGGCGTGGAAGACGCCGACCTCGAGGATCTGGTGGAGCATGGAGCCGAAGGCGGTGCGGGCCACCTCCTCCCGGTCCAGGCCGTCCCGGTCGGCGACCTTGGCGGCCCGGTCGAGGGTCACGCCTTCCAGCCACTCCTGCACCAGGACCCGTGACGAGGTGCACTCGTAGTAGACCTGCGGAATCCGGACGGGTGCGTCGGGCTCCAGCCCGCCCGTCGCCTTCGCCACCGCGCTCGAATTGCGTGCCTCGATGTGGAAGTCGAGTTCCTCCCGCACGGATTCCACGAATCCGTCGCCCAGCTCACGCAGGCCGAGAGCCTGGGCGGAGCGGATGCCGCTCTGCACGCTGCGGCTGACGGCGAGCACGATGCCCAGGTCCCGCTCGACCGCTTCACGCATGCCGGGGCGTTGGACCTTCACGGCGACCGTGGGGCCACCCCGCAGCCGGGCCCGGTGCACCTGGGCGATGGAGGCGGCGGCCAGCGGTACGTGTTCGATCCACTCGAAGACCTGGGGAACCGGTTTGCCCAGTTCCTTGTGGAGTACCGCCTCCACCTCGGGCCAGGGCGCGGGCGGCACACTGCTCTGCAGCCGGCTCAGCTCGTCGATGAAGTGCGGCGGCAGGAGGTCACGCCGGGTGGAGAGCACCTGACCGAGCTTGATGAGTACGCCCCCGCACTCCTCGAGGGCCAGCCGGGCCGAGCGCGCGCACTGCTCTCCGTACGGCCCCGGCTGCATCGCACGGTGCCAGCCGCCCCGTCCGCGCAACATCCGGCCCAGCCCGTGCCGCACGAAGATCCGGCTGATCTGGGAGTAGCGGCGCGCCCGGCGCACCCGGTCGCCGAGGCCTCGCATCGCCTGCAGCGGCCTCGCCCAGCTGCCATAGGGGATGAAGACCTCGAGGAGCACCAGCGCGATCATCGCCACGAACAGAGCGAGGGGAATCTGCATGGTGGAGAGGGCGCCGAGGTCCTTGTCGCTGTTGTGCGTCACCTGTCCGTACGCGGCGATGGCCGCCACTCCGGCCAGTCCGGCACAGAGGGTGCGCAGCGGGCCGACCCTGATGCCCAGCAGTCGGCGGGAGGCCACGGAGACGCCGAAGGCGACGGGACCGAGCAGGATCGCGGCCGTCAGGGCGATCAACAGAGCGAGGGGTATGTCATCGATGACGCCGGTGGCCAGTAATGCCATGAAATCGCTCCCTCGGTAGGTCGCTGGTCACCCTAGGCGGAAAAGCACGGGGGCCAGCGGGGGGTGGCAGCTTCATGCAGCCGAGCCCCGGGCCACCTGTACAGAACCTGTATGCGGTCACCCGGATCCTGCAGGGGGAGACGGGGAATCGAGCAAGGATTCCGCCAGGGCGGCACCCCACTCTGTTGCGGCAGGACCTCAAGGTCCGGTCTGCGACAGAGGAGGCATCGTGAGCGAGGACCAGGAACATCCCACCAGCGTTCAACATCCCCTGGAACTGCTGGAAGAGATCGAGAGCCGGGGGGAGCGGGGGACGGAGGCACTGCTTGTCGACAGCCCGACTCCGTGGGCCAGACTGCTCGCCGAGTACGCCGACGCGTTGAACGAACTCGTCGCCCAGGGGTACAGGTTCGAGAACGCACCCGAAGTGCAGGGCTTCGACGAAGGCCACGCCGGCGGCTGCGGCTGACCTCCGAGAGGTACGCGTACGTCGGGGCCGACCGCGATCGCGCGGCCGGCCCCGACGCGAGGAGCGGTGGGCGTCAGACGACGGTGAGGGCCTCCCGGCTCTGCTGCCGGGCGAAGAGCCGGACCAGGGGCGGGAACCGATAGCGCGGTCGGCGACCTGCGGCGCTTCCCATGTCCAGCAGCGCGACGTCGACCAACTGCTCGAGGAAGTCCTCCGCGTCGTCGGCGCCGATGCCGAGGACCGCCGCCGCGTCGGCGGCGGTCAACTGCGCGGGACCGGCCGCGGCCAGCGTGATGAAGGCGCCTGCGAGGGGCGGGGGCAGCTCGCCCAGCAGACGGCGCAGTCCCGCCCCGACATCGAGGCTGCCGAGCCGCAGTTCGCCCAGGCGGCGTTCCTGGGACTCCAGACGGTCGGCGAGCCGGGTGGCGGAGCCTTGCGGGCGGGAAGCGAGCCGGGCCGCCGCGATGCGTAGTGCGAGCGGAAGACGGTCGCAGAACTCGGCGATGCGCACGATGGCATCGGCGTCCTCCCCGATGTGGCCGGAGCCCGCGACCGCGGCGAGCAGCCGCACGGCCTCACCCGGATCCAGCGGGCCCAGACGCACGAGGCGGGTGCCTTCGAGTGAGGCCAGCGTGGAGCGGACACCCGTGACGATGGTGCGGCTCGCCCCGCTGCCCGGGAGGAGCGGACGGACCTGGGCGTCGTCGGTCGCGTTGTCGAGGAGGACCAGCACTCGCCGCCCGTTCAGCAGTGTCCGGTAGAGCTGTACGCGTTCGTCGAGGGCCGCGGGCAGCCGGTCGCAGGGGGTACCGAGGGCACGCAGGAACCAGCCGAGGACCTCCTCGGGCTCACGCGCGCCGGCCTCGGTGCGCAGGTCGGCGTAGAGCTGGCCCTGCGGAAAGCCGTCGCGGCAACGCTCGGCGATGTGCAGGGCCAGCGCCGACTTGCCGGTCCCTGGGGCGCCGGTGACCACGACGTTCTGGTGAGCGCTCAGCGCACGGAGCAGCTCAGCCACCTCTGTGGAACGGCCGACGAAGTCGTACGGGGCGGCGGGGAGCAGCGCCGGAGCGAGGCCCGGCCGGCCGCTGTCCGCGTCCGATGGCGCCCAGACCGCCCTGGTATCCGGCCCGGGTGCCGGGACAAGAGTGCCCTCGAGGATTTCCTGGTGGAGCGTGCGCAGCGCCGGGCCGGGGTCGATGCCCAGTTCCTCGGCGAGAACGCGGCGTCCCTCCTCGTAGACGGCGAGCGCGTCGCTCTGACGACCGCAGCCGTACAGCGAGGTCATCAGCAGGCCCCGCAGCCGCTCCCGGCCCGGGTGCAGGGCCACCTCACGGGTCAGGCCCGAGACCGCTTCGGCGTGCCGGCCCAGGGCCAGCGTGGCTTCGGCGTGCTGCTCCAGGGCCAGGAGGCGGGCCTCCTCCAGCCGATGGCCCTCGGTCGCCGCGAGCTGCTCGGTGACCCCTGTGAGGGCCGGGCCGTTCCAGAGCGCGAGGGCCGACGCCAGCCGGCGCTCGGCCCGGGCGTACCTTCCCGCCCGAAGGTCCGCGTCGCCCGCCCGGGTCAGTTCCCGGAAGGTCTCCCAGTCCAGGGTGGCGGCGCCGATGTCCAGCCGGTAACCGGGACCGCTGCGCTCCAAACGGATCCCCGGACCGACGCGGGTGCGCAGCCTCGAAGTGTAGGTGTAGAGCTGGCTCGTGCTGGTGGCCGGAGGGTCCCAGCCCCATACCAGCGTGGTGAGCCGCTCGTCCGTCATGATCTGACCGCGCGCCAGCAGCAGGGCGGCCAGCACGGTGCGCTGCTTGGTCCCGTCGAGTACGACCGCACGGCCTTCCAACTCGGCCGAGACCGAGCCCAGGATTTTGAAGTCCATGGTGCCCTCCTCACTGAGCTGGTCTTCTGCGCTGCTTGGACGGGGTGGTCGGGTGTCTGCGACGAAGGTGGCAGTTAGCTGCCACCCGCGCGGCCGGCGGCCATCCAGGAGAGCGGAGGGAAGACCTGGGGACGGCCCCAGCCGGCTTGGCGCGGTGCCACGGCCGGGCTGTCCCCGGCTTCGGAGCCCGCGGCGACCGCGAGGGCGGTGAGCAACGCGGTGACGGCGGCGAGTTCCTCCGCGGACGGGGAGCCGCTGATGACCTGCAACAGGGCGGGGCCGAGTGGCCCGTCGAACGCCGACGTGGTCATGCCGTCTCCTCTACAACGGGGGGTTGCCGTGCTTGCGGGAAGGCAGCGAGGCGTGCTTGGCACGGAGCATGGACAGGGCGCGGACCAGCGCGGAGCGGGTGTCCGCGGGGTCGATCACATCGTCGACGAGGCCGCGTTCCGCCGCGTAGTACGGGTGCATCAGCTCGGACCTGTACTCCTTGACCAGCTGCTCGCGGGTGGCCTCCGGGTCCTCGGCCGCCTGGATCTGCCGCCGGAAGACCACGTTGGCCGCGCCCTCGGCGCCCATCACGGCGATCTCGTTGGTCGGCCAGGCCAGCGACAGATCCGTGCCGATGGAACGGGAGTCCATCACGATGTACGCGCCGCCGTACGCCTTGCGCAGTATCACCTGCACCCTGGGGACCGTCGCGTTGCAGTACGCGTACAGGAGTTTGGCGCCGTGCCGGATGATCCCGCCGTGCTCCTGCTCGACCCCGGGGAGAAAGCCGGGCACGTCGACCAGGGTGACCAGCGGGATGTTGAAGGCGTCGCACATCTGGACGAAGCGTGCGGCCTTCTCCGAGGAGTGAATGTCGAGCACTCCCGCGAAGGACAGCGGCTGGTTGGCGACGACGCCGACCACCTGTCCGTCGAGCCGGGCGAGGACCGTGATGACACTGGTGGCCCAGCGTTCGTGGACCTCCATGTACTCGCCGTCGTCGACGAGTTCGGCGATCACCTCATGCATGTCGTACGGGCGGCTGCCGTCCGGCGGCACCAGTTCCAGCAGCCGCTCACACCGCCGGTCGGCCGGATCCCGCGGCCGGGTGGCGGGTGGCATCTCACGGTTGTTGGCCGGCAGCAAGGAGAGCAGGTAGCGGACCTCGGCGAGGCAGGTCTCCTCGTCGTCGTAGGCGAAGTGCGCGACACCGGAGGTCTCCGCGTGCACGTCGGCCCCGCCGAGCCCGTTGTGGGTGATCTCCTCCCCGGTGACCGCCCGCACCACGTCGGGGCCGGTGATGAACATCTGGGAGGTGTCCCGCACCATGAACACGAAGTCGGTCAGCGCCGGGCTGTAGGCCGCGCCGCCCGCGCACGGACCCAGCATCACGCTGATCTGCGGGATCACGCCGGACGCCCTGGTGTTGCGCTGGAAGATGCCGCCGTACCCGGCGAGAGCCGAGACGCCCTCCTGGATACGGGCGCCGGCGCCGTCGTTGAGGGAGACCAGTGGGGCGCCGGCGGCGATCGCGAGGTCCATCACCTTGTGGATCTTCGTGGCGTGGGCCTCGCCCAGTGCGCCGCCGAAGATGCGGAAGTCATGGGCGAAGGCGAAGACCGTTCGGCCCTCGACCGTGCCCCAGCCGGTCACCACACCGTCGGTGTGCGGCCTGTTGGCCTCCAGGCCGAACCCGCCGGCGCGGTGTCTGCGCAGTTGTTCGATCTCGGTGAAGGAGCCTTCGTCGAAGAGAAGCGCGAGGCGTTCGCGTGCGGTCAGTTTCCCCTTGTCGTGCTGGGCCTGGGTGGCCCGGGGGACTCCTTGGAGCACCTCGTCGCGGATCAGCGCCAGCTCGCTCACCCGGTCGTGCATCGTCATGGACAACTCCTCATCCGGTCCGGCTGGTACGGGCGATCGCGCTCTTTTTGCCGGAACGGCGGCAGCCCAGGAAGCCTGGCAGCATGCTCCGTCCCCTCCCAGTGACGTGACATGAAGGTGCCAACGTCTTCCTGCTCGACTCTCCCGCAAAGAAAAGGCCATTACGCTCGCAGATCGAAGAATCTGCATATAGAGAAATGGAATTGAAGATGCGATACATGCGACGCGCTTCCGTCACACTCGCCGCCGTCGGTCTCGCCTTCGCCCTCGGCGGCACGGCGAGTGGCGCCTCGGGGACGGGCCAGGACGCCGCGCAGTCGTGTGGCGCCCTCAAGCTTTCCGGCTCGCTTCCGGTGCCCCCGGCCGGAATGTCGGTACAGCAGACGGTCACTGTCGGTGAGGACTGCGAGCCGGAACTCGGCCCCGTGCGCTACGCGCGAGCCTCCACCGCGGCCAAGGCCCCGGCGCGAGGGATCACGGCGGCCGCCACGACGGGCCGTCAGATCCGCAGCTGGAACGAGATGTTCGACTGCTGCAACATCCGCATGACCGGCCTGTACTCGAAGGCCGACTGGAGCACCGCGGACGGCCGGATCAGCAAAGCCACCACCAGCGCGACCCAGGAGTGGAACCGCGAGCCGTGGAACGCCGGCTGGTCGCTGAAGTCCGCGGACCAGAAGCAGGACTGCGCCGCCGACTGTGCCGTCGTCAACCAGGAGGCGCACGCGAGCTTCACGTACAAGGGCATCTTCGACCTCACCGGCGACTGGTACGCGAACACTCACCACTCGTATGTGAAGCTCACCGGCGACGCGGCCCCCACCTGTACCTTCGACGTCGAACTCAAGCACACCTTCGTCGGCTGGAACTGGCAGCGCGGCTGCGAGTGAGCCCACGGACGCGTTGACTAACGGGCCCGAGAGCGCGAAACCCTGCCGGCTCTGACCAGTTCGTCCCCGAGTTCACCGGCCGCGTCGATCACCGCGCCGAGCAGCAGCCGGCTAGGTACGGCGGGCATCCGAGGTGGTGGTCCGGTGAGAGAGAGCGCGGCCACCACCCGTTCCCCCATGGCACGAACCGGCACCGCGAGCGAGACGGCGTCGGGCACCAGCGCGTCCGGGCCGTGCGCCCAGCCACGTCGTCGTACGAGGGAGAGCTGGGCGGCGGTGAAACGGGCGTTGCGGAGCTGCTCGTACAGTTCCTCGGGCTCCGCCCAGGCCAGCAGGGTCTGAGCGGAGGGGCCCGCCGTGACCGAGCGCGCTGTGCCGACCGGCAGATCGTCCCCGGCCTCGGTCTCCGCGGCGGAGGTTCCGACACAGATCTGCACGGCACCGCGGCGCCGGAAGAGCCGAGCGTCGAGACCGGTCAGTGCCCGCAGGTCCGCGAGGACGGTCGACGCGGCATCGACCAGCCGGTCCTGCTGCACCTCGGCGGCCATGTACCCCAGCCTCGCGCCGAGGACGAACCGGCCCCGGTAGTCCCGGTCGAGCAGGCCGAGGCTGTGCAGCCCCTGTGCGATCCGGTGCACGGTCGGGCGCGCGTACCCGCTGCCGACCACCAGCTCGGTGAGGGACGCCGGGCCCTTCTCCACCAGGTCGAGAATGGCCGAGGCCTTGTCGAGCACCCCGATCCCGCTGAGCCTCGCCGGCTGCCGTGTCGCGACGTTCATCGTTGACCCACCGCAAGGGTGAGGAGAGTGGCGGGAGCGTCCACCGAGATGACCTCGACGTCGCTGTCGATGCGCCGGATCATCCCGGCCAGGGCCCGTCCGGGCCCGAGTTCGACGAGCCGACGGCAGCCGAGCGACCCGGTGAGAGTCCGTACGCTCTGCTCCCACAGCACCGGGGAGGTGAGCTGCCGGACGCAGTGCGCCGGCCAGTCGCCGTCGCCTGTGTACGGCGTCGCGTCGACGTTGGACACGACCGGCTGTCGCGTGGGGGCGAAGGACATCTTCCGCAGTGCGTCGCGCAGTGCTTCGGCAGCGGGGGCCATGTAGGGGCTGTGGAAGGCTCCGCCGACCCGCAGGCGGATCAGCTTGCCCCCGATCGACGGGGCTCGCTCAGCGAGTTCCCCGATCGTCTCGGGCGACCCGGAGACCACGGTCTGGCCAGGGGCGTTGACATTGGCGACCCATACCTCGCCACCGCCCTCACGCATCTCGCGCACCAGTTCCTCGACTGCCGCCAGGGGCGCCGCAACCACCGCGCCCATCGTGCCCTCGCGGGCCAGCGCCGCCTCCCGCATGGCGCGACCGCGGGCGGCTACCAGAGCGGCTCCCTGACCGACGGTGAGGGCCCCGGCCGCGACGAGTGCCGTGTACTCGCCGAGGCTGTGTCCCGCACAGGCGACGACGGGCCCGGTGAACGCGTCGCCGCGCACCGCTTCGGCATGGGCGATCAACGAAAGCGTGAACACCGCGAGTTGGGCCAAGTCGGTGCGCCGGAGGTGCTCACCGGGAGTGTGCAGGAGTAGTTCCGAGAGGTCTTCCCCCGTGACGGCGGAGACCTCCGCGGTGAGCTCCCAGGAGGGGGCGTCCCGCCAGGGCTCGCCCATTCCCTGCTTCTGCGTCCCTTGCCCCGGGAACACCAGACCGACCGGTACCTGATTCATGAACCCGCCTTCCGCGCAACGCTCATCGGGTGGCAGGGGGAGCCGGTCACCTGAATCGGTGACCGGCTCCGCCTGCGCCGACGGCATAGCGGGGGTACCAGCCGCCGGGGAAGGGAGCCGTCGTCCGGACGGTCCCCCTTCCTGGCGCCTCATACAACTGCGGGCGGCGGGCGGGCGGCAACGGACCTTTCAGGAAAATGCCAGTGAACCGCCGTACTCCGTGCCCGGGCCCGCCGCCGGTGGCAGCAATCCCAACTCGGCGGCCCGAACTCCCGCCTGGAAACGCGAGTTCGCCCCCAGTACGGTCATGATCTCCGCCACATGGCGCCGGTAGGTGCGGACGGAGATCGTCAGTTCACGGGCGGCCACCTCGTCCGTGACACCGGTCTGGAGCGCCCCGAGTATCTGCCGGGCGAGCGTCGCCCGGTAGCGGTCCCCGAAGACCATGCGCTCGCCCGCGGGCACGGCACGGACCCACATGTTCTCGAAGAGGGTCTGCAGCGTGTTGAGCAGCTCCGGGACCCGGATCAGCGACGCCCGGCGGCCGACCGCGGATTCGGCCACGACCAGCGCGGCGCTGCCGTCCACGATCAGCGCCTGTAACGGGGGGACCCGGGCGATCCGGATGGCCACCGGGTGTTCCCGGCCCAGTTGTTCGCGGACGTAGTCCTCGTCGAGCAGGGCGTGACTGGACAGCAGTCGCACACTCACACCGTCTTGTGCGTCATAGATCAGTTCCCGTTCGCTGCGATCGGACCGTTCCTCGGAAGCGAGTCGGCGTGCGTGCACGATGTCGATGCTCTGCGTGGCACTCGCGATGAGCTGCTGCGCCTGGTCGAGAACGGCTTCGTAGCCGCTGTCGAGGCCGGTGATCAGGCTTTCCTGGAGACTGCGGTCTCGATGAAGGGCGACTGTTGACTCGATCAGCGCCCGTACCTGGAGCAGGGCGTCCTCCAACTCGTCGCCACCCCGGCTGGACATGTCGTTTTCACCACCTTGACTTCTCACCTTGCGTCTCTGTCGGGTGCATCGCGGGTGCTACTCCGACAGCAGCCCGAACTCCATGGCGCGTACTCCGGCCTGGAAACGGGAGTTCGCGTTGAGTTCACGCATGATCTCGGCGACGTAGCGCCGGTAGGTCCGCAAGGACACGTTGAGCTCGCGCGCCGCCGTCTCGTCGGTGTTGCCCGCACGGAGTCGGTCCAGGATGTTCATGGCCAGTTCGGTGCGGAGCCGGGGGCTCAGCTGGAGGTGATCGACGAGCTTGCGGCCGCGGGACCAGGCACCGGCGAAAAGAAGTTCCAGGGCCCGCACGGAGGCGGTGTCGTTCACGAGGGCGGCCTGGCCGCTTCGCGTCCCTCCCGCGGGCACCAGTGCCGTCACGCCGTCGACCACGAGCGTCTCGCGCAGTTCGCTCTCCGACACCCGTATCTCGAGGCGGCTGTCGGCCAGTTGGGCCAGCCACGACAGTGAGGATCCCCTCGTCGCCGTGGTGCACAGGACACGCACGGCTGCCCGCTCGGGCATCCTGGCCAGCGACCGCACCACGGCGTCGGCGAATTCGCCTGTTTCGGCCAGCGCGACGCACACCGTGTGCTGCGTCCGGGCGATGAGTGATTCGAGTGCGTCGCTCATGGGGACGACGCCCGTGCGGGTCACCGGTGTCGGTGATCCCGAGCGCTGTCTGTGCAGCAGCACCGTGGATTCGATCAAGGCACTGGCCTGCAAGAGTGCCCGTTCCAGCCCGACGGACGGATCGACTGTTGTCGACTCCTCCGCCTGACTCCGGGCCTGTTTTTCAGCTACGGCGTCCGACATGAAGCTCCCCCTTGGTTCACCGGACACCCACTCCGTGCGGTTCCCGCCGGCCGTGGGCGTCCAGGTGCGCCACTAAAAATCTGGCTACTACAACTGTTGAGCAGTGAATAAAATGTCACGGCCGCGTGGATCCAGCCAGTCCCAATGATCGGTGTCAGTCTACTGGTTGGTCACTCGTTAACTCGATAGATCAGAAGCACGAAACAGTGACCCTGTGTGCTGGCGGGAAAGGCCCTGTGGGCCGTGTCAGCAAACTGCACTGAAACCCGCGGAAGCGGCGCTTCGCATTCCTTTTCCGGTATGTTACTGCAGCGTAATATGCACTGAGTGTCATGCTTCTGTCCGCTAGCGGCCAACCGTCTCGCAATGCCGACAGATTCTGCCTAAGTTCCCGCCCTGACCGCACTCTGTGCACACATCCCCGACCACTCCTGCACCGTCCGGTCATCAGGTCCGCACGGGAACCTGGCCCAATAACCAGAAATGTCGAATTTGGGCAGCAATTGCTCCCGGGTTGGTGCGCGCAATTGTCTTCCTCAGTTCTTCGGGGATTTCCCGGCGTTAATTCCGCGCGCACTTCTTCGTCGTGGCACGTCCAGTTCTTACATCCTCGACGCGCTGGGCCGCCTGCCCAATGCGCACCTGGTACTGGAGACACACATGAGAACCACACCTCAGAAGAACATCGCAGACTTTCTCCTGCACAGCGCGCGGCAGAACCCCGCCTCGGGCATCCGGTACTGCCTGGGACCCGCGGGCGATGATTTCCAGGACCAGAGCTACCCGGAACTTCTCGACGACGCACTCCGGGTGCTCGGCGGGCTGAGAGCCCGGGGCCTGCGGCCTCGGGACAAGGTCGTCCTGATCCTGGAGCGGCCGCGGCAGTTCCTCACCGCCTTCTGGGCCGCGGTGCTCGGCGGCTTCGTCCCCTGCCCCGTGGTGCCGATGCGGGGTGACCCTGAGCGGTGGGCCAACCAGTTGGCCCACGTCGACACCCTGCTCGACCGGCCGCTGGTCATCACCAGCGAGTCGTTGGGCGCCGAACTGCCGCCGGTGAGCGGACTCACGGTCGGGCTGCTCGAGCGGCTGTTCGCCGAGGAACCGGCCGAGCCTCACGCGGCGGCGCCCGAGGACACCGCGCTGCTCGTGCTGACCTCGGGCTCGACCGGGGATGCCAAGGCGGTCGTGCTCAGCCATGCCAACCTGCTGGCCGCCATGGCGGGGAAGAACGGGTACCACCGGCTCACCGCCGTGGACACCACCCTGAACTGGGTCTCCTTCGACCACGTGGCCGCCCTCCTCGAATGCCACCTCCTGCCGCTGTTCTCCGGCAGCCGTCAGCTGCACGTGGAGCCCGCTGTCGTCCTCGGGGACCCGCTTCAGTTCCTGCGGCTCAGCTCCCGGCACGGCGTGACCATGACCTTTACCCCCAACTTCCTCCTCGGTCGGCTCAATGAGGCGGCCGAGCGGTCCGGCCCCGGTGGCGAACGGCTCGACCTGTCCCGGCTGCGGCACATCATCAGTGGTGGCGAAGCCGTGGTCCGAGCCACCGGGGAGGCCTTCCTCGCCCACTTCGCACCGTATGGACTGGCCGCCGACGCGCTGTGGCCCGCCTTCGGCATGACCGAGACCTGTGCCGGCAGTGTCTACTCCCACAAGGCCTTTCCCGAGGTTGACCGCGGCAGCGAATTCGCCTCCCTCGGCACCCCGGTGCAGGGACTGCGCATGCGGATCGCCGACCTCGACGGCCATGCGCTGCCGGCGGGAGAGGTGGGCGAACTCCAGCTCGCCGGCCCCATGGTCACCCGGGGGTACTACAACAACCCCGGAGCCACCGCGGACGCGTTCACCGCCGACGGCTGGTTCCGCAGCGGGGACCTGGGCCGGATCGACGCCGGGCGGCTCTCGTTGGTCGGTCGCAGCAAGGACAGCATCATCGTCAACGGCGTCAACTACTTCAGCCACGAGATCGAGACCTCCCTCGAACAACTGCCCGGTGTGACCGGTTCCTACGTGGCAGCCTTCCCGACCCGCGAGGCGGGCGTCGACACCGAGCAACTGGCGATCGCCTTCCATCCGGATGTCCCGGAGGGCGACGGCGCGGCGCTGCACCGGGTGCTCGCGGCGGTGCGCGACAGCGTCGTCATGCACTGGGGGTTCAGGCCCGCTCACCTCCTTCCGCTGCCGAAGGAGGCCTTCCCCAAGACCAGCCTCGGCAAGATCCAGCGCACACTGATGCGCAAACGCCTGGAGGCGGGCGCGTACGACGTGTCCCGGCGTGCGGTCGCCGGACTCACCGCGCGGATGCTGGGCCCCCACGTCGCGCCCGAGGGCGCCACCGAGCAGGCCCTGTGCGAGATCTACGCGGAGATCCTCGACGCCGCCCCCGGCTCGGTCAGCGCGGGCGCCAACTTCTTCGACCTGGGCGGCACCTCGCTCGACATCCTGCGGCTGCGCAGCCTGGTGTCCCAGCGCCTCGGTGCCGCCGACCTCAAGGTCATCACCCTGCTCAGGGCCCCCACGGTCCGGACGCTGGCCGCACGGCTCACCGAACTTACGTCGCCCGGCACGGTCCCGGTCCCGTACGACCCGATCGTGCCGATGCAGACCAGCGGCACCAAGACGCCCCTGTTCTGCGTCCACCCCGGGGTCGGTGAGGTCCTGGTCTTCGTCAACCTGGCCAAGTACTTCGCGGGGGACCGGCCGTTCCATGCCCTGCGCGCCCGCGGTTTCAACGAGGGCGAGAAACCCTTCGCCACCTTCGAGCAGATGGTCGACTGCTATGTGGATGCCGTACGCGCACGGCAACCGCACGGCCCATACGCGCTCGCCGGCTACTCCTACGGCGGGGCGGTGGCCTTCGAGATGGCCAAGGTGCTGCGCGCCGAGGGCGAGCGCGTCGACTTCGTCGGCAGTTTCAACCTGCCGCCGCACATCAAGTACCGCATGGATGAACTCGACTTCGCCGAGACCGCCGTCAACCTGGCCTTCTTCCTCGCCCTGATAGACCGGGAGCAGGCCCTGGAACTGCCCGCCCTGCTCCGCGGTCTGCCCGAGCCGGAACAGGTCGAACGCCTCTTGCGCCTCGCCCCGCGTGACCGGCTCGCCGAACTGGACCTCGACGCCGAGAAGTTCGAGGTCTGGGCCGAACTCGCCAACAGCCTCACCGACCTGGGCCGCTCCTACCAACCGAGCGGGACAGTGCCGTCCATGAGCGTCTTCTGCGCGATACCCCTGCGCGGCACCAAAGAGGAGTGGCTCGACAACGAGCTGCGCCGCTGGGACGAGTTCACCACCGGCCCCAACCGCTACATCGAGGTCCCCGGCGAGCACTACACGCTGATGGGTCCGCGGCACGTGGCGTCGTTCCAGGCGATCCTGCGCCGGGAGCTCGACCGGGCCCTCGCCGACGCCGACCGCATCGCCATGGCACGGGCACAGGGCACGCCCGCGGGGCCCGCCACCGACATCATCACCGACTCGTCGCAGGGACGGAGCGAGCATGCTGGAAGGTAAGAAGATCCTGGTCACCGGTGGTACCGGGCAGGTCGCCCGACCAGTGGCGGAAGCACTCGCCGAACACAACGAGGTCTGGTGCCTGGGCAGGTTCGGCACGCCGGGCATCGAACAGGAACTCAACGACAGATCCATCATCACGCGGCACTGGGACATGGAGGACCACTCGCCGGACACCCTCAAGGGCCTGCCGGGGGACTTCACCCACGTCATCCACTCCGCGGTGCGCAGAGGCGAGGACGCGGACTTCAACGCGAGCGCCGAGGTGAACGCCGTGGCGGCCGGCCGTCTGATGTCGCACTGCCGCAGCGCCGACGCGTTTCTGTACGTGTCCACCGGCGCTCTGTACGCCCGCCAGACCCTCGACCACGCGTACACCGAGGACGACCCGGTCGACGGAGTCGCCGACTGGCTGCCCGCCTACCCGGTCGGAAAGATCGCGACTGAGGGCGCGGTACGCGCCTTCAGCCAGGTCCTCGGCCTCCCCACGACGATCGCGCGGCTCAACATCGCCTATGGGCCCGGAGGTTACGGCGGCGTGCCGATGCTCTATTTCAAGCGGATGCTCGCCGGGGAGCCGATCCCCGTGCCGATGAGCGGACAGAACTGGTTCTCACCGCTGCACACGGATGACCTCGTGGCCCAGGTCCCTCACCTGTGGCAGGCCGCGTCGGCCCCGGCGACGCTGGTCAACTGGGGTGGCGACGAACCGGTCGGCGTCACCGACTGCATCCGTCACCTGTCCGAACTCAGTGGTGTGGAGGCCACCTTGGTGCCCAGCGAGGTCACCCGGGAAACGTACCGGTTCGACCCGGCGCGACGCCGTGCACTGACCGGCCCCTGTGCGGTCCCCTGGCAGGAGGGCATCCGCCGCACCCTGGAGGCCCACTTCCCCCAGTACGTCCGCCCGCTCGTCCGCCACTGAGGAGACCTTCATGCCTGCGTCCGACTCACCCAACGTCGAACTGATCCGAGCCGCCTACAGCGCCTTCCACCGCCGTGACCCGGAGGGCCTCCTGGACGTCCTGGCCCCGGACGTGCGGTGGGTCCACCCCGAGGGCATGTCCGACCTGGGGCTCGGCGGGACCCGGCACGGCCACGACGGCGTCCGGGGTTTCCTCGCCCACGTGCCCACGGTTCTGAACGGCATGCGCATCGAACCGGAGGAGTTCGTGGAGGACGGAGACCGCGTCGTGGTCTTCGGCGTGCGCCATGTGACGTCGACGCGCGGTCACACCGAGCGGTTGAAGTTCGTGCACTCCTGGACGCTGAGCGAGGGGAAGGCCACCGTCATGGAGGACATCTTCGACACCGTCCTCTTCCAGCGCCTCATCAAGAGCTGACCGGCGGACAGAGCGCTCCGAGCACCGTGAGGGGCCCCGCGTCGGACCGGCGCGGGGCCCCTCACGGTGCCCCGGGTGTCCGCGGTCGCGACACGCCTGACAACCCATGGGGCGTAAAGGGGAGTTGACCGATTAAATGACACAACCGCACGCCCTCGTTCCATCGAAGAGAGGCCGCCCGATGCCCACTCTGCTCCACCTCGACTGCAGCGCCCGCCCGGAGTCCGTCTCCCGGCAGATTTCGGCGGAGTTCGCTGCGGCCTGGCGTGCGGCCCACCCCGACGGTACGTACATCTACCGCGACCTGACGGCCCCGCCCACCCCGCATGTCGACGCGGCCCAGATCGAGGTCGTCACCCGGATCGAGACGGCCGGCACAGTGGACCTGGACGAGGCACGTCAGGCGGCACGAACGGCCGCGGAGCGCAGGAGCTGGCAGCTCAGCTGGGAACTCATAGACGAAGTCCTGAGCTGTGATGTGCTGTTGATCGGGCTCCCGATGTACAACTTCTCCGTCCCCTCCACCTTCAAGGCGTGGTTCGACCGGATCGCCATTCCGCCGCTGCTGGTGGAGGCGGAGTCCGGCAAGGGGCCGCTGTCCGGCCGGCGGACGGTGGTGGCGACGGCGTGCGGCGGGGTGTACGGGCCGGGTTCGCCGCGCCACGGGGACGACTTCATGGAGCCCTACCTGCGGGTCGCGTTGCGGATGGTGGGGCTCGCCGACGATCTGCTGTTCCTGCACGCCGAGATGACGAAGTCCGGCTACGTCCCATGGCTGACGTCGTACCGGAGGAACGCCATCGCCTCGCTCAAGCAAGCCGTGGAGCGCGCCCGCGAAGTGGCGCGCCGCTGACCGGCGGTGCTCGGTCCCGCGTTCCGCGCGGCCGGTGCTACGCCGTCCGGGTGGCCACGAAGTCACACAGGGCGTCGAGAGCCTTTCGCGGCGGGCCGGGCGGAAGCGAGGCCAGCGCCGCGCGTGCCCCGGCGAGCCGGCCGTCCATGAGAGCACGGGCCCGGCTCATGGCCTCGGAGCGCTGGAGCAGAGCGAGCGCCCTCACATGCCGGTCTCCTCGTACCCCCGCGGGATCCGACAGCAGGGCACGCAGCTCGTCGTCCTCGGGCTCCACGCCTTCGAGCACCAGCAGGACCGGCAGGCCGGCCACTCCCACCGCGAGGTCCTTTCCCTGTTCCTTGCCGAGGTCGGCGGAGGGCGAGACGATGTCGAGCACGTCGTCGGAAATCTGGAAGGCCACCCCCAGCTGTTCGCCGTACTCCGCCAGCGCGTCGCTCACCTGGGCGGGTGCGCCCGCCTGGACCGCGCCGAGCCGCAGGGAGAGCGAGATCAACGACGCCGACTTGTCGGATATCACGCCGAAGTAGTGGGACAGGCGGTCCTCGGGCAGAGCCGGGCCGACGAGTTCCCGCAGCTGGCCCTGGACGAGACGCTGTGAGGCCTCGGCCTGGAGCGGTACCGACTCGGTGGAGAGTCCCGCCGACAGTTGGGCGGCCTTGGCGAGCAGCCAGTTGCCGGACCTGACGGCGACCCTGTTGCCCCAGCGCGCGTTGACGCTGGTCACCCCGTGCCGGATGAGGGCCTCGTCCATGACGTCGTCGTGGTGGAGGGAGGCCGTGTGGATGAGTTCGGAGAACACGGCGGCCTCGAGGACGCCCGCGGCCTGTGGGTCGCCGAACTCGGCCCCCAGGAGGGTGAGCAGGGGGCGCATGCGTTTCCCGCCGGCCGCGATCAGGTGGCCGACGACTGCGGCCAGGCGCGGATCGTCCGCTTCGCGCGCGCACTCCAGGAGCCGGATCTCCACCTGTTCGAGTCTCCGGAGCATACGACGCTCCAAAGCCTTCTCCCGCACGGTGAGCCGGGTGACGATCGACCGGCCCCGCCCTTCCGCAGCCAGCGCTGACATGGCCTTCCCCCCGTCTCACGGCCTACGGCCGTCCCTCTTGCCCATCGGAGCGTAAAAGCGCTGCGCCGCCACACGACAGGAGCCGCGAGAAGGCTGTCCGCAACCGGCCACCGGTCACGGAGACCGGTAGGCACACCCGGGAGTTCGGGCAGCGACTGGCAGCAACCTGCAGGACACCGCGGTTGTCATCAGGCACCGGAACCACTTACGGCCTGCGAGTGCGGTTCCCTTCCGGCGCGGGCCGGGGGAGGCGCGCGCGGCGCCCGCCGACGACCCCGCGGCGCACGGCGTACGCGTAGGTGAGGGCGGCAAGCATCGGCCCCCAAGCCACCAGCGGTAAATAGGAGGCGGCGTACACGGCCGCCCGCCAGTCAAGGGTTCCGACGTCGTGCAGGAGCGTCGCGCGCCAGCCGTCCTCGGCGAGGGACCGGATGACGACGGACGGCCAGAGGTACGAGAGCGCCAGTGCGCCGAGTGCCGCCGGGACGATCGCCGCCATCGGCCGCACGGGTCTGCCCCGCAGGAACGGCACCCAGCGCGGCCACACCTCACCCCACGTGGCCACCAGGCCGACCGCGAGGAAGCCGAGTGTCTCGGCGACGAGCGACAGCGCCACGACGTAGAACTCGGCGGGCAGCCAGCCGGGCAGGTCCCCGTCCCCGGAGTCCACGTTCTTGGTGAGCGGTAGCCCGAGCGTCACCTCCGCGATCCGCCAGATGCCCGAGGGCAGGACAGTGAACGGCGTCAGTACGGCCACCCTCCGGGCCCAGGCGGGCACCCCCCGCGCGGTCGTCCCGTGCATTCTGCGGAAGAGGCCGCGCGGTGAGCGCCCGCCGACGGCGCCCGGACGGGGCGCCATCGGCGCGGACGGACGCCTCCCTGCTACCACTCTCCCTCGAGCATCTCGATCTCGGCCTGTTCCAGCTCGGCCAAGGCGAGATCGGAGGGGGTGTGGCCGCCCGCCTCCGGACGGTCCACATGGGTGATCAGCGCGTCCAGAGCGCGCAGCCACGCGTCGCTGATCTCCTTCGCGTCCGCCTCGGACAGCAGCCCTTGGGACGGGTACGACCACGTCACGAGGAGTTCCGGGCCGCTGGGCCGGTCGAGGGTGACGGCGTTGAGCTCCAGGGCGTGCGTGGAGCCGGGGTCGTCCTGAGTGCCGGCGTCGAGTCCGGCCGCCTCCGGGGCGATGTCCCAGTCGGTGCTCTCCCGCGCCGTGCCGGGCGCGGCGATCCGGCCCAGGTAGTTGAAGCCGATGCGCGGCGTCGCCAGCTGGGCCAGCGCGGCGCCCGTCTCCTCGTCGAGATGGCGGAGCAGCCCGTATCCGATGCCGCTGCCGGGTACCGCACGCAGCTGTTCCTTGACCCGTTTCACCACCCGGCCGAGGTCCTGGCCACCCGCCCACAGTTCGGCCCAGTTCGTCGGACCGGGGTCGAGCCGCACCGGATGCAGACTGGTGAACCAGCCGACGGTGCCGCTGAGATCCGCGCCGCCGACGGTCTCGTCGCGCCCGTGCCCCTCGACGGCGACCAGCACCGAGGTGCCCGTGCCCCCGGTCCTGCGGGAGCGGTCGACGAGGGCGATGGCGAGGGCGCTGAGCAGCACGTCCTGGGTGCCGCAGTGGAAGGCATCGGGCACCCGGCCGAGCAGCGCCTCGGTGCGGTCGGCGGGCAACGACACGGTGACCGTCCCGCCCGTCCCGCCCGTCCCGCCGGGTCCGGCGGGATCGCCCTCCGGGGCGCGGGAACCACCGGCGAGCGCCAGGTCCGGGGCGCTCAGCAGCTCCGTCCAGAAGGCGAGTTCGGCCCGCCGCTCCGGCTTGCGCACTTCGGCGGCCAGCAGCTCGCTCCAGCGGCGCATGGAGGTTCCGCCGAAGACCGGTTCCGGGTCGCGCCCCTTCTCGGCGGCCGCCCACACCTCGGCGAGGTCCCGCAGCAGGATCCGCCACGACACGGCGTCGATCACCAGGTGGTGGACGACGAGCAGCAGCCGTCCGGGCCGTTCGGGCCCGGCGTCGAACCACACCGCGCGGACCACCTCGCCGTCCCGCGGGGCGAGCCGGCCACGGGCCTCGTCGAGGTGCCGCTCGATCAGCGTGCCGAGGGAGGAGCCCAGGGTCGCGGAGACGTCGACCCGCAGGACACGGTCCGCCGACGCGACGGCCCCTGCGGGCGCCGCGCTCAGCCGCCAGTTGCCCGAGTCGTCCTCGACGAGGCGGGTGCGCAGCGCGGCGTGCCGGTCGTGCAGGGTCTGCAGCACGGCGTGCAGGTTCGGCAGGCGCAGTCCGACAGGGGTCCGCACCAGCATGTGCTGGCTGAAACGGTCGACGTCGCCGCCGTGCTCACGCAGCCAGTGCATGACCGGGGTGGGCGCGAACTCGCCGTCGGCGATGTCCGGGCGCCGCTCGGCGCTGTCGTCGAGAACGTCGGCGACCTGTGCGATCCCGGCGACCGTCTTGTGTTCGAAGACGTCGCTGACCGCGAAGACCAGCCCCGCGGCGCGGGCCCGGGCGACCAGCTGGGTGGAGACGATGCTGTCGCCGCCCAGCTCGAAGAAGCTGTCGTCGATGCCGACCGACGGGAGGCGCAACACCTCGGCGAAGACCGCGCACAGCTCCTTCTCCAGCGGAGTGCGGGGCGCCCGCGAGTCGGCGGCGGCCCGGAACTCCGGAGCGGGCAGCGCCTTGCGGTCGAGCTTTCCGTTCGGGGTGAGCGGCAGCTCGTCCAGGGTGACGAACGCGGAGGGGACCATGTACTCGGGCAGCGAGTCGGCCAGGTGGGCCGCGAGTTCCGGGCCGTCCGGGGCGGCGGTGTCCGCCAGGGGGACGACGTAGGCCACGAGGCGGGTGCCGGCGCCCTCGGTGGTGCGGGCGACCACCACGGCGCGGCCGATCGCGGGGTGCCGGGTCAGGGCGCTCTCGATCTCGCCCAGCTCGATGCGGAAGCCGCGCACCTTGACCTGGTGGTCGGAGCGGCCGGAGAAGTGGATCTGTCCGTCCGCGGTCTGGCGTACGACATCACCGGTGCGGTACATGCGTGCGCCGGGCACACCGAACGGGCAGGCGACGAACCGTTCCGAGGTGAGGCCGGGCCGGTCGTGGTAGCCGCGGACGACGCCCGCACCGGCGATGTACAGCTCACCGGGCACCCCGGGCGGCACCGGAGCGAGCCGCTCGTCGAGGACGTACACCTGGGTGTTGCGGATGGGCCCGCCGATGGAGGGTGCGCCCTCGGCGTGCGTCAGGTCGGCGGCGGTGGACCAGATGGTGGTCTCCGTGGGCCCGTAAAGGTTCGTCACCCGCCCGGCGAGCGGGCGCAGTCGGTCCGCGAGGCTCTGCGGCAGCGCCTCGCCACCGGCCAGCACCCGCAGGCCGCGCAGCCCGTCCGGGTCCGCGGTGACCAAGGCCTGCCAGAGCGAGGGTGTCGCCTGGACGATGTCCGCCCCGGTCTGTCGGGCCAGCCGCAGCAGGGCGGCGGGGTCACGCACGGTGTCGCGATCCGCGATCACCACGGCGGCTCCGGACAGCAGGGGAAGGTAGAGCTCCAGTCCCGCGATGTCGAACGACACGGTGGTGACGGCCAGCAGGCGGTCTGCGGGAGTGAGCCCGAACCTGTGGCCCATGTCGTCCAGGAAATTGGTCAGCGCGCCGTGCGGGACGACCACGCCCTTGGGCCGGCCCGTGGAGCCCGAGGTGTAGATGACGTACGCCGGGTTGTCCGGCGCGCACGCCGCGACGGGCGCGGACGTGGGCGCCGCCGAGAGTGCCGCCTGCGTCGCGTCGGCGTCCAGGACCAGCAGGGGCACGTCGGTGCCCGCGAGCAGCCCCTCGGTCTCTGAGGTGACCAGACCCAGCGCGGGACGCGCGTCGTCAAGGGTGTATTCGATCCGGTCGAGCGGGTGCTCCGGGTCCAGCGGCAGGTAGGCCGCGCCGGTCTTCAGCACGGCGAGGAGTGCCACGAGTAGGTCGGCGGAGCGCCGCAGGGCCACCGCGACCAGCTGTTCGGGGCCCGCGCCACGGGCGGTGAGCAGCGCGGCGAGCCGGTTGGCACGCTCGTCGAGCTGGGCGTAGGTCAGCTCGGTACCGGCCGACACCACGGCGGTGGCGTGCGGGGTACGGGCCGCCTGCAGAGCGAACAGCTCGTGGATCCGCTCCTCGGAGACGGGCAGGGCGGTGGCGTTCCAGTCGCCCAGAAGACGTTCGCGTTCCTGCTCCGACAGTACGTCGACGGCACCGACGCGCAGCCGCGGGTCGGCCACGACGGCTTCGAGCACCCGCACGAACCGCCGGGTGAGGGCGGCGACGGTGGCCTCGTCGAACAGGTCGGTGCTGTACTCGACGACGCCGAACAGGGCGCCCGGCTCCCCTTGGCCCTCCGGCTGGTCACCGAAGGCGAAGTTGAGGTCGAACTTGGCGGCGCCGAGGTCGACGAGGTCGGTTCGGGCGGTGAGAGGGCCGAACGTGCCCCCCGGAGCCGGGGTGTTCTGGACGGTCAGCATGACCTGGAACAGGGGGTGTCTGGCCCGGGAGCGCTCCGGCTCGACCGCCTCGACGAGCCGTTCGAAGGGCACGTCCTGGTGGGCGTACGCGTCCAGGGTGGTGCGCCGGACGCGGGCGAGCAGTTCGGCGAAGGTGGGGTCGCCGGACGTGTCGGTGCGCAGCACCAGCGTGTTGAGGAACAGACCGACAAGGTCTTCCAGGGCCTCGTCACCACGCCCCGCGACGGGCGTGCCGAGTGGGATGTCCTCGCCGGCGCCCAGCTTGGTGAGCAGTACGGCGAGCGCGGCCCGCAGGACCATGAAGAGGCTGACGTCGTGGGAGCGGGCCAGCTCTGTCAGGCCCCGGCTCAGCTCAGGGCCGATCGGGCACTCCAGGGTCCGGCCCCGGTAGCTGCTGACGGCGGGGCGGGGCCGGTCCGTGGGCAGGGCCAGCTCGTCGGGGAGGCCCGCGAGTGTGCTTCGCCAGTAGGACAGCTGACGTGAGATCAGGCTTTCCGGGTCCGACAGGTCGCCGAGGTGGTCGTGTTGCCACAGGGCGTAGTCGGCGTACTGGAAAGGCAGCGGTGCCCAGTCCGGCGCGCGGTCGGCGCCGCGCGCGGTGTAGGCGGTGGCGAGATCCTTCAGCAGCGGAGCCTCGGACCAGCCGTCGGTGGCGATGTGGTGCATCACCAGGGCCAGTACGTGCTCGGTGGCGCTGAGCCGGAACAGTGTGGCCCGCAGCGGGATCTGGACGGTGAGGTCGAAGCCTCGGGTGGCGGTCGCCGCCAGCAGCCCGGGCAACGCGTCCTCGTCGGTGTCCACCACGGTCAGTGGCACGGTGGTCTCCTGGCCCAGGACGTGCTGGCGAGGGGTTCCGTCGGTCTCGGGGAAGACCGTGCGCAGGCTCTCGTGCCGGAGGACGAGGTCGGTGAGCGCCTCCTCCAGCGCCGAGTGGTCGAGGTTCCCCGCGAGGCGGAGCACGGTCGGCACGTTGTAGGTGGCGCTCGTCCCCTCCAGCTGGTTGAGGAACCACAGTCTGCGCTGGGCGTGCGAGAGCGGCAGGGTCTCGGGGCGCTCCCGCGCGCGCAGCGGCTGCCGGGCGGCCCCCGCCGAGTCGAGGCTGCCCGCGAGGGCGGCCACGGTCGGTGCCTCGAAGAGAGTCCGGACCGTGAGTTCCGACTCCAGGACCGTGCGGACGCGGTTGACGAGCCGGGCCGCCAGGAGCGAATGGCCGCCCAGGTCGAAGAAGTTGTCGTGGATACCGACCTCGGGGCTGTCGAGCACTTCAGCGAAGAGGGCGGCGAGCAGCTCTTCCCGCGGGGTACGGGGCTTCTGGGCGTCCCGGGTCGCGGAGTGCTCGGGAGCGGGCAGCGCCCTGTGGTCCAGCTTTCCGTTGTGCGTCAGCGGCAGGGTGTCGAGAGCGACGATCGCGGACGGGATCAGATAGGAGGGAAGGGTTCGGGTGAGTGCGTCCCGCAGTGCCGAGGTGTCCAGGGCCGCCCCGCTCTCGGCGGTCACATAGCCGACGAGCCGCTGCGCACCCGGGGTGTCCTCGCGCACCACGGCCGCCGCCACGGCGACACCGGGCAGGGCCGCCAGGGCCGCCCCGACCTCGCCGGGCTCGACGCGGAACCCGCGCAGTTGCACCTGGTCGTCGACGCGGCCCAGGTAGAGCACGTTGCCGTCCGCCTGCCGGCGGACCAGGTCGCCGCTGCGGTACATGCGGGTGCCGGGCGCCCCGAACGGGTCGGCGACGAACCGGTCGGCGGTCAGGCCAGGGCGCTTCCAGTACCCGCGGGCCAGGCCCTCTCCCGCGATGTACAGCTCACCCGCCGCTCCCGGCGGCACGGGGCGCAGCGCGTCGTCGAGCACGTAACCGCGGATGCCGCGCAACGGACGGCCGATGACCGGGTGCCCGGTGGCGCTCACAGGCGCGCAGAGGGCGTCGACGGTGGCCTCGGTGGGGCCGTAGTAGTTGTGACCGACGGTGTGGGGGGCCGCCGCGCGCAGCCTGGTCCACAGCTCCTGGCCGATGGCCTCGCCGCCGACCATGACGACGGCGGGAGCGGTGGCCTGGTCGTCCAGGAGGCCCGCGTCGACGAGCTGCGCGCAGTAGGACGGCGTGATGTCGAGGAATCCGATGCCGTGTTCGGCGATGTAGGGCACGAGGGCCTGGGCGTCGCGCCGCACGTCGTCGTCGATGAGGTGCAGCTCATGTCCGGCCAGCAGCCACATCACCGAGTCGAAGGCGGTGTCGAACGAGAGGGACGCGGTGAGTCCGGCCCTGATCCGGTGCCCCGCGGCCCGGGCCGACGGCTCGATCAGGTCGCGCCGGTGGGCGGTGAACAGGTTCATCAGCGAGCGGTGTGCGACGGCGACGCCCTTGGGGACTCCGGTGGAGCCGGAGGTGTGGATCACGTACGCGAGGTTCTCCGGGTGTACCGCGCCGCTCAACTCGGTGTCGGTGACCGGGTGCGAGGGCAGCGCGGCCACGGAGGCGCGGACGTCCTCGTCGTCCAGCAGCAAGGTGTCCGTGCCGACCAGCGCGGAGGCGAAGGAGCCGGCCACTTCCCGCGTGGTGAGCACGACGACCGGGGTGGTGTCCTCGATGACGAAGCGCACCCGGTCCTCGGGGAGCGTGATGTCGATGGGGACGTAGGCACCGCCGCCGGCGGCCACCGCGAGGGGGGCGATGACCATGTCGAACGAGCGCGGCAGCAGCAGCGCCACGAACGTGTCGGGTCCGACCCCGTGGCCGACGAGCCGGCGCGCCGTGCGGTTCACCCGGTCCAGCAGCTCGGCGTAGGTGAGCTGTTCCGTCGCGGTGCTGACGGCGACGGCGTCCGGCGTGGCGGCGGCGGCCTCGACGAGCAGGCCGTAGGTGGTCGACGGGCGGTCCGGGACCGGCTCCGCGCCTTGCCAGCCCTCCAGCAGCACCTCGCGCTCGCCGGGTGCGAGCAGGTCGATGTCGGAAAGACGTACGGCGGGGTTGGCGGCAACCTGGTCGAGAACGCGTACGAACCGCTCGACCAGTCCCTCGGCGGTGGCCCTGCCGTAGAGCTGGGTGTTGTACACGAGGCTGCCCGCCATACCCGCTGCCGCGCCCGCGGCGTCGACGACCTCGCCGACCGAGAAGTCCAGGTCGAACTTGGCCGACTTGACGTTCGCCGGGTGCAGACGGGTGTCCAGACCGGGGAAGCGCAGCGTCAGCTGCGGGATGTTCTCGAAGGTCAGCATGGTCTGGAACAACGGGTGCCGAGAGAGCGACCGGTCGGGGCTGAGCCGCTCCACCAGCAGGTCGAACGGCACCTCCTGGTGGGCGTATGCCGCCAGGTCCGCCTCGCGGACCCGTTCCACCAGCTGCCGGAAGGTGGGGTCGCCGGACACGTCGTTGCGCAGCACCAGCGTGTTGACGAAGAAGCCGACGCTGTCGGTGAGCGCCTCGTCGTTGCGGCCCGCGACAGCCGTGCCGAGCGGGATGTCGGTGTCGCCGCAGAGCCGGGACATCAGGGTGGCGAGCGCCGCCTGGACGACCATGAACAGACTGGCGCCGCTTGTGCGGGCGATGTCGTTCAGCGCCCGCTGCTGCTCGACGCCGAGCGCCAGCGGAACCACGTCGCCCTCGGAGCCGAGCACGGCGGGGCGCGGCCGGTCGGTGGGCAGGGCGAGTTGCTCGGGGAGGCCGTCGAGAGCCTCCTTCCAGTAGTCGATCTGCTCGCTGAGGCGGCTGTCGGGGTCGTTCTCGCTGCCGAGGTTGTCCGCTTGCCACAGCGTGTAGTCGCCGTACTGGACGGAGAGTGGCTCCCAGCCGGGTGCGCTGCCGGTGCGCCGCGCGCTGTAGGCGGCGGCGAGATCGGCCACGAGCGGAGTCAGGGACCAGCCGTCGGCGACGATGTGGTGGATGACGATGAGGAAGACCTGCTCGACCGGGCTCAGCACCAGCAGGTCGGCCCGGATCGGCAGGTCGCTCGCGAGGTCGAAGCCGCGCCGGGCGGTTTCGGTGAGCGCGTTGTCCAGGTCGGCCTCGGCGACCTCGGTCACCGCGATCGCCGGCCGGGCCTCGGCCGCGGGCACGACGCGCTGGTGGGGCACGCCGCCCTGGTCGGGGAAGACCGTGCGCAGACTCTCGTGGCGGGCGATGACGTCGTAGAACGCCTCGTACAGCGCGTCGCGGTCGAGCTGCCCGGTGAAGCGCAGGGACACACCGAGGTTGTACGTGGGGCTCGGGCCCTCCATCTGGTTGAGGAACCACAGGCCACGCTGCGGGAGCGCCAGCGGGATCGACTCGGGGCGGGCCACGGCCTCCAGCGGGACGCGGCTGCCGGCGGCCCGGTCGACGAGGGTCGCCAGCTGGGCCACGGTCGGCGCGTCGAACAGGTCGCGTACGGCGATGTCCACGCCGAGGACGGCCTGGATACGCAGCACGAGCCGGGTGGCCAGCAGGGAGTGCCCGCCCAGTTCGAAGAAGTTGTCGTCGATGCTCAAGGACGCCGACGACGGTTCGAGGATCTCGGCGAACAGGCCGCACAGCACCTGCTCCTGCGGGGTGCGGGGCTGTCGTCCGCCCCCGTCGCCCGCGAGGTCGGGAAGGGGCAGCGCCTTGCGGTCGAGCTTGCCGTTGGGGGTCAGCGGCAGGGCGTCGAGGGCCATGATGGCGGCGGGCACCATGTAGTCGGGCAGTGTGGCGGCGAGTTGCTCGCGCAGGGCGGCGAGGTCGGGCTGGTGGCCCGCCGCGGGCACCACGTAGGCGACGAGCCGCTTGTCCCCGGGCCGGTCCTCGCGGAGGACGACCGCGGTGGAGCCGATGCCGGGGTGGCGGGCCACCGCGGCTTCGACCTCGCCGAGTTCGATGCGGAAACCGCGGAGTTTGACCTGGTCGTCGGCGCGGCCCCCGAAGACGAGGGCGCCCTCGGCGTTCCATCGGGCAAGGTCTCCGACCCGGTACATGCGGCTGCCCGGGGGGCCGAACGGATCGGCCACGAACCGCTCGGCGGTCTGACCGGGCGCGCGCCAGTAGCCGCGCGCCAGTCCCTCTCCCGCCAGATACAACTCGCCCACGACACCCGGGGGCACGGGGCGCAGCGCCGCGTCGAGGACGTGGGCACGCATGTTGTCGAGGGGACGGCCGATCGGTACGACGTCGGGCACGTCGTCCGGGGCCGTCACGCGGAAGTTGGTGGCGAACGAGGTGGTCTCGGTGGGCCCGTAGGTGTCCCGGAAGACGATGCCGGGGTGACGGGCGAGCAGGTCGCGCACGGCGCTACCGGGCACGACGTCACCGCCTGCCAGGAGTTCGCGCACACCCTCCAGACAGTCGAGGTCGTTCTCGGCGACGACTCGGAACAGACCCGCGGTCAGGTGGAGCCCGGTGATGTCGTGCTCGGCGACGAGGCGGCGCAAGGTGGCGACGTCCATGTCGTGGGGTGGAGCGACGACGACGGTCCCGCCGTTGAGCAGCGGCACCCACAGCTCGTAGTTGGCCGCGTCGAAGGCATGGGGTGCGTGCAGCAGCACGCGGCGGTGCGCGTCGGCCGCGAAGCACCCGTCGAGGGCGAACGCGAGCAGGTCGCGGTGGGTGACGGCGACACCCTTGGGATGGCCGGTCGAGCCGGACGTGAACATCACGTACGCGAGCTGCTCGGGGTGGCCGGGGACGGCGGTGGGCGTGTGGAGGTCGGAATCCGCTACGTCCTCGACGTGGATCACCGTCGCGGTGTGGTCGAAGTCGAGGACCGGCTGGGTGTCGTCGACAAGCAGGACCGACGCCTCGGTCTGGGCGAGGATCAGTTCCCAGCGGGTCTGCGGGGCGCGTGCGTCCAGTGGCACGTAAGTGCCGCCCGCCTTGAGCACGCCGAGCAGCGAGACGATGAGATCGACGGAGCGCCGCTGGAGGACGGCGACCCGTGACTCCCGCCCCATGCTGGCGGCGAGCAGTCGGTGGGCGAGCCGGCCGGCCCGCTCGTCGAGTTCCCGGTAGGTGACGGTGACGCCGTCGTCGGTGACGAGAGCGGCCGCGTCGGGGGTGGCCGCGGCCTGGGCGGCGAAGCGCTCCTGGACGGTAGCCGCGAGAGCGGGTACGTGGCGGACGGTGCCGGTGCCCTGAGCGGCGAGCAGTGCGGTCTCCTCGGGCCGCAGCAGCTCGATGTCCGCGATGCTCGCGTCGGGTCGCTGGGTGACGGCTCGTACCACCCGCACCAGGCGGTCGGCCATGGTACGCACGGTGGCGGCGTCGAACAGATCGGTGGCGTAGAGGATCTGGCCGCGGATCCCGGCGGGTTCGCCGTCGGCTCCGTACCGCTCACTGAAGTCGAACTGCAGGTCGAACTTGGCGATGGTGAGGTCGCCGGGCGAGACCGTCGCCGTCAGGCCGGGCAGCTCAGGGGCGCGATCGAGGTCGTCCTGCATGCTGAGCAGGATCTGGAAGAGCGGGTGGCGGGCGAGCGAGCGGTCCGGGTTGAGGATCTCCACCAGCCTCTCGAACGGCACATCCTGGTGCGCGTAGGCGGCGAGGTCGGCCTGCCGCACACGCTCGACGAGTTCCGTGAAGGCCGGGCGGCCCGAGGTGTCGGTTCGCAGCACGAGCGTGTTCACGAAGAACCCGACCAGGTCGTCGAGGGCCTCGTCGGTGCGGCCCGCGACCGGGCTGCCGATGGGGATGTCGTCGCCCGCCCCGAGCCGGGAGAGGAGGGTGGCGAGGGCGGCCTGGAGCACCATGAAGACGCTGGCGCCGGTGGAGCGGGCCACCGCGGTGACCGCGCGGTGCAGCTCGGGGCCCAGCTCGCAGTCGACCACCGCGCCCCGGTGGCCGGCGACGGCGGGCCGCACCCGGTCCGTGGGGAGCTCCAGCTCGTCGGGGAGCCCGCCGAGCGCGTCCTTCCAGTGGGCGAGCTGGCGGGCGAGAGGGCTGGTGGCATCGGCCTCGTCACCGAGGAGTTCACGCTGCCACAGGGCGTAGTCCGCGTACTGCACCGGCAGCGGTGCCCAGTCGGGGGCGACGCCGTCGTGGCGGGCGGCGTAGGCGGTCGAGAGGTCCTGGACCAGCTGTGGCAGTGACCAGCCGTCGCTCGCGATGTGGTGCACCACGACGGACAGCGCGTGCTCGCCGCCACCGAGGTGGAACAGGTCGGCCCGCAGCGGCAGTTCGGTGCCGAGCGCGAAGGTGTGATGCGCGGCGTCGGACAGCGCGCCGGCCAACTCCTCGGCCGTGGTGTCGAAGACGCCGAGTGCGTCGGGCAGCTCGTCGGCACCGAGGACGCGCTGTCGCGGTACGCCGCCCTGTTGGGGGAAGACGGTGCGCAGACTCTCGTGGCGCAGCAGGACGTCGCGCAGCGCGGCGCGCAGGGCGGGGACATCGAGGTCGCCGGTGAGGCGCAGCACGAACGGGATGTTGTACGTGGGGCTCGGGCCGTCGAGCCGGTCGAGGAACCACAGGCGCTGCTGTGCGAAGGAGAGCGGGACGGGGTCGGGCCGCTCCGCCGGGACCAGGGCGGTCCTGGCGGTGAGGGCGGAGTCGACGCGCTCCGCGAGCCCGGCCACGGTCGGGCTCTCGAACACGTCGCGCACGGCGAGTTCGACGCCCAGGACCGCCCGGGCCCGGCTCACCAGCCGGGTGGCGGCGAGAGAGTGGCCGCCCAGGGCGAAGAAGTTGTCGTCGACACCGGCGGCGGGCAGACCGAGCACCTCGCCGAAGAGCGCGGCCAGAACCTGTTCGTTGGGGGTGCGGGCCTCGCGCCCGCCGGGGGCCGGGGCCGCCTCAGGTGCGGGGAGGGCGCGTTCGTCGAGTTTTCCGGACGGAGTGAGGGGCAGGGTGTCCAGCGGGACGAACACGGCGGGAAGCATGTGGTCGGGCAGCGAAGCGGCGAGTGCCTCGCGCAGCAGCGCCGCGTCCGGTACGTCCGTGGCGTCCCGCGGGACGAAGTAGGCGACCAGCCTGCGCTCGCCTTGCCGGTGGTCCTGGGCGACCACGGCGCAGTTGGCGACACCCGGGCAAGCGGAGAGCGCGGCCGCGATCTCGCCGGTCTCGATGCGGAAGCCGCGGATCTTGACCTGGTCGTCGGCGCGGGTGAGGTACTCCAGGACCCCACCCTCGTGCAAGCGGGCGAGGTCGCCCGTCCGGTACATACGGGTGCCGTCGCCCGCGAACGGGTCGGCGACGAAGCGCTCGGCACTCAGGGCGGGCCGCTTGAGGTAGCCCTGGGCGACACCGCCGCCCGCCACGTACAGCTCACCCGCGACACCGGGCGGCACCGGGCGCAGCGCGGTGTCGAGGAGGTGGACGCGCAGGTCGGGTATGCCCTGGCCGATGAGGCTGCCGGCGCCTGCCGCGGCGATGTCCCGGTCGAGCGGCAGATGGCTGACGTGCACCGTGGTCTCGGTGATGCCGTACATGTTGACCAGCACGGGACTGTCGTCGGAGTGCCGGTCGTACCAGTCCGTGAGGCGTCCGAGGTCGAGGGCCTCGCCGCCGAAGACGACGTACCGCAGGGCGAGCCGGCGGCCGGTCGAGCGGTCCTCGCGGTCGGCCTGGGACAGCTGGTAGAAGGCTGAGGGAGTCTGGTTGAGGACCGTGACCCCCTCGTCGGCGAGCAGCCGCAGGAAGCTCTCGGGCGAGCGGGACACGTCGTACGGAACGACGACGAGGCGGCCGCCGTACAGAAGGGGCCCCCACAGTTCCCAGACGGAGAAGTCGAAGGCGGTGGAGTGGAAGAGCGTCCACACGTCGTCCGCGCCGAAGTGGAACCAGTGGTCGGTGGCCGAGAAGAGCCGGACGACGTTCTGGTGGGAGACCACGACGCCCTTGGGGCGGCCGGTCGAGCCCGAGGTGTAGATGACGTACGCGGGTGTGGCGGGCAGCAGCGGGGAGAGCCGGTCCGCGTCGGTGAGATCCGTGCACGCCCATGCGCCGACGCGCTCGGCGGTCCCGGGGTCGTCGAGGACGACGCGGGGCGTCCGGTCGGGGAGCACGGACTGGGACTGCCGGTCGGTGACGGCGAGCACGAGGTCGACGTCGGAGATGGTGTACGCGATGCGGTCGGCGGGGTACGTCGGGTCGATCGGCACATAGGCGGCGCCGGTCTTGACCACCGCGAGGAGCGCCACCACCAGGTCGGTCGAGCGCGGGAGCACGAGGCCGACGAAGCGGCCCGGTCCGGCACCACCGTCGATGAGGTGGCGGGCCAGCGCGTTGGCGCGGGCGTTGAGTTCGGCGTACGACAGGTGGTCGGCGCCGAGGGTGAGGGCGCGGGCGTCGGGGGCGGTGCGCACGCGCTCCTCGAACAGCGCGGGCAGGGTGGCCTGTTCGGCGGCGGGGGCGACGCCGTTCCACTCCATGAGGAGCTGCCGGCGCTCGTCCTCGGTGGTGATGTCCAGGCGCCCGATGGGACGGCCGGGGTCGGCACGGCCGAAGGCCCGCAGCAGCGCGGAGAGCCTGGCGCAGTGCCGGTCGAGGTCGTCGGCGGAGTACAGATCGGGGTTGGCGTTGAACTCCAGACGCAGTCCGTCGGCGGCACGGTTGTCGACGACGAGGGTCAGGTCGTCGTCGTGGCCGATGGCGAGGTTGTGCACCGTGGCCTTGGCTCCGCCGAAGTCGAGGGCGGCATCGAACATGATGAGGTTGACCCGGGGCCCGACCAGGCGTCTGCCGTCGACGAGTCCACCCGTGTCGCGGACCAGGTCCTCATAGCGGTACCGCTGGTGACGCAGGGCGCCGTGCATCTGCTTCGAGGTGTGTTTGAGCAGCTCGGTGAGGGTGGTGTCGGGGCGCACGGCCAGCCGCAGTGGCACGACGTTCGCGACCATGCCCGGCACCTGGTCCGCGGGGCCGCCGGGGCGGGCGGCGACCGGGAGGGCGAGGACGACATCGGTGCGGCCGGTGATCCGGTGGAGGTAGAGGGCCTGGGCGGCGATGATGACGATCGGCCAGGCCGCGCCGGACTCGCGGGCGAGGTCGCGGATCGCCTCGGTCTCCTCGGCGCCGAGCGCGGCCACCGAGCGCAACAGCGGGGCGCTCGGGTAGCGCGTGGGCTGATCGGCGAGACCGGAGACCTCCGGGCGGTCGGCCAGCTCCCGGGCCCAGAAGTCGCGGTCGCGCTCGAAGGTCTCGGATCCTTGGTAGGCGGCGTCGGAGGCGATGAGGTCGGCGAGCGAAGGGGCCGGGGCCCCGGGGACCGGCGTGCCCGCGGCCATCGCGGTGTAGACCTCGGCGACGCGAAGGGCGACCAGGCCGGTACTGCGGCCGTCCAGCGCGATGTGGTGGTGGCGGCGGTACCAGACGTGCCGGTCCGGGGCGACGGTGAAGAGGGCGAACGTGAAGAGGGGGCCCTGGGTGAGGTCGACCGGACGCTCCAGGTCGGCCTCGGTCCACCGGCGTACGGCCGCCTCGGGGTCGGGCTCACGGGAGACGTCGAGTGCGTGGAACGTCCATTCGGGGTCGGGGAGGACAAGCTGGTAGGGCCCTTCCTCGTCCTGGCCGAACCGCAGCCGCAGGGACTCGGTCTCGGCGACCACGTGCCGCAGGGCGGACTCGAACAGCGCCGCGTCGACCGGCCCTTCGATGTCCACCCGCTCCGCCAGGCCGAAGAGCGGGTTGGCGGGATCGCCCTGGACCGCGTACCAGATTCCCTGCTGTCCGGCGGTCAAGCGAAAACGAACACCCTGTGGGTCAGACATTCACTATCTCCACAATCGATCAATCAACCGAACGGAAATGCGGCCAGTTCGCAGCCTCCCCGATGTGTTTCGGGGCCGACAACAACAGTGCAAAGAATTGAGTCTTCCCATCGAGGAAATGGGATTCCGGTTTCGGGTCAGCCCGCGGCGAGGCCCTGCTCGTCGGGGACGTATCGCATCGGCAGGTACGACATGCCCTGCATGAGGTTGGAGTGGATGCGGCGCGGCTCCCCGGTGACCTCGAAACCCTTGCTGAAGGTGCGCAGGGCGTCGAGCATCTCCCTCACCTCGACCCGGGCCAGGTAGGCGCCGATGCAGAAGTGCGGGCCGTAACCGAAGGTGATGTGCTTGTTGGGGGTACGGGCCAGGTCGAGGGTGTAAGGGTCGGGGAAGACCGTCTCGTCGCGGTTGGCCGACATCTGCCAGAGGGTGACGATGTCCCCCTCCTTGATGTGCTGACCGTGCAGCTCGAAATCGGTCGTGGCATGGCGCCCGAAGTTCATGGCGGGCGTCGCCCAGCGCAGGATCTCCTCGGTGGCGGTCTCCAGATCCACCTCGCCGTCGCGCAGGCGCTGCCACTCGCCGGGCTCGCGGCTCAGCGAGTACAGCGTCTCGATCATGGACAGGCGACTGGTCTCGTCACCGCCCAGGATCAGGCTGTAGCAGTTGAAGACGATGTCCTGGTCGGTCAGCGGCACCCCGTCGATGTCGCTCTGGGTGAGCGTGGAGATCACGTCGTCCTGCGGGTTCTCGCGCCGCTCGGCCACCAGGTCGCTGAAGTAGAGCAGAATCTCGTTGCGGGCCAGGAACGCCTCCTCGGGCGCCTGGTCCGCCTCGTCCGAGCTGAGGCAGGACTTGGTGAGGTTCAGCAGGTAGGGATGGTCGGTGACCGGCACCCCGAGCAGACCGCCGACGGTGGTCATCGGAATCACCGAGGCCACTTCGGCCGCGAAGTCGCCCTCGCCCCGGTGGATCGCCTCGGCGAGCAGCCGGCGCGTGTTCTCCCGCACGATGCCCGCGACCTTGGCGAGGGCGCGCGGCGAGAACGCCTTGAGCATCACGTTGCGCAGGTCCTTGTGGCGGCGGCCGTCCGTCACCGCGAGCATCTTGCCCGCGGCCGAGTCGCCGCCCGCCAGCAGCGTCACCAGGACATTGCCCTTCTCGGACGTCAGCCGCTTGTTGTCGCGGAAGAGTGCCTGTACGTCGGTGTACCGGCTGACCACCCAGAAGCCGCGCCGCTCCGACGTCGGAGGGTGCCAGAACACGGGATGGTCCGCACGGAGTCGGCGCCAGTAGGCGGCCATGTCGTTTTCCAGGAACGTCTTCGGGTTCACCAGGTCCAGCGCGGCCGGATCGGCCGGAATCTCTCGCTGGATTTCCGCGGTCTGCACGCTCGTCATTTGATTTCCCGGAGTTTCTCGTTGAGGATCCGGCCGATCTCGGCGGCCGATTCGGGCTGCAACATGTGCGGGTGGGCGCATCCGATCACCCGGTGTTCGATGCGTCCCCCGACGAAGGGGCGCCACAGCTCGGCACGCGCGGTGAGTTCCGAGGCCGGCACGGACCGCTCCTCCTCGGCCACCAGCACGAGCAGATCCCCGCTGTGGCGGGCGGGCTCGTAGGCCTCGAACAGACGCCGGTTGTTGGCGAACACCGCCGCCAGCGCCGCGATGTTGCCGGCGTCGAGGGTGGCGAGGACGGACTGCCGGGCACGCAACATGGCGGCCACCTCACCGTGGTCCAGCGGCCCGTCGCCCAGCTCGTCCACGTCGTAGCCGACGTGGTCGAGCATCATCCGCAGGGCGTCCTGCTCGTCCGGAGTCCGGTCGGGCTGCGGCAGGGTGCGGTCGAGGGGGTACTCGTCGAGGTTGACGAGCAGTGCCACCTCATCGCCCTGGGACTGCAGCAACGCCGCCATCGCGTGGATGACCTGTCCGCCGAACGACCAGCCGAGCAGCACGTAGGGGCCGGTCGGCTGAACCGTGCGGATCTGGCCGACGTAATCGGCCGCCATCTCCTCCAGGGTCGAGGGGACGGTGCCGGTGCCGTTGATGCCCCGGGCCTGCAGTCCGTAGACCGGGTGTTCGGGGTCCACGTGGCGCAGCAGGGAGGAGTAGTTCCAGCTCAGGCCGCCCGCGGCGTGTACGCAGAACACGGGGGCCCGGGTGCCCTGGGTGCGCAGGGGCAGCAGCACCTCCAAGGAGTCCTCGTCCTCCTCACCGCCGAGCCGCTCGGCCAGCTCGGCGACGGTCGGGGCGCTCAACACGGTGCGGATGGTCAGCTTCGCGCCGAACACGGAGCGGATACGGCCCGCCAGGCTCATCGACATGATGCTGTCGCCACCGAGGTCGAAGAAGCTGTCGTGGACGCCTACCACGTCCAGCCCCAGCACCTCGCGGAAGAGGCCGCAGAGGATCTCTTCCCGGGGGTTGCGTGGGCCCGTCCAGTCCTGGGGGTTGTGGTCCGGAACGGGCAGTGCCCTGCGCTCCACCTTGCCGTTGGCGTTGAGCGGGATCTCTGGGAGCGTCACGAACGCCGACGGGACCATGTAGCCCGGCACGGCGGCGGCGAGACGCTCGCGTACGACGGCCATGTCGAGTGTGCCGCCCGCCGCGGGCACCACGTAGGCGATGAGGCGCCGACCGGCCCCGATGTCGTCCCTGAGGACGACCACGGCCTGGCCGACGGCCGGGTCGGCGGTCAGCCGCGCCTCGATCTCGCCGAGTTCGACCCGGTACCCCCGTATCTTGACCTGCTCGTCGACGCGGCCCAGGTAGTCCAGGCCGCCGTCGGCGCGTCGGCGGGCCAGATCACCCGTGCGGTAGAGCCGGGTGCCCGGCGCGCCGAACGGGTTGGCGACGAACCGGGACGAGGTGAGTCCCGGCCTGCCGAGGTAGCCGCGGGCCAGCTGGTCACCGCCGATGTACAGCTCGCCCGTGCTGCCGGCCGGGGCGGGCCGCAGCCGCGTGTCCAGCACGTACAGCTGGGTGTTGGGTGTGGGCCGGCCGATCGGGACGGCACCCGAGGGGGTCGGGTCACCCGGCTCCAGCCGGTGGACGGCACAGCCGACGGTCGCTTCGGTCGGGCCGTACTCGTTGACGACGGCCACGCCCGGGTGGCCGGTGCGCCACTCGGCGAGTGTCTCACCGAGCAACTGCTCCCCGCCGACGACCAGTTCACGGGCCGGCGAGATCTCCGGGTCTGAGCCTGCCAACAACGGAAGATGGGACGGGGTCGCCTTGAGGAACGGCGGCTGGAGGCGCTGCTGCGCGGGTTGCTCCAACTCGGCGACGTGCACGCAGCCGCCACTGACCAGCGGGCCGAACAGCGAGGTCACCGCCATGTCGAAGGAGACCGGCGAGTGCAGCAGGGCCCGCTCACGCAGTGACGGATAGGCGTGTATGGCGTGGTCGAGGTACTGGGCCAGCGAGCGGTGCTCGATCACCACGCCCTTCGGCCTGCCGGTGGAGCCCGAGGTGTAGATGACGTACGCCGGGCTCTGGGCATGCGGGCCGCGGTCGTCACGCATCACGCGTCCGATGCCTTCCGCGTCGGTGTCCCGCTGGTCGAGCAGGAGCACCGGGGCGGACGTCGACGGCAGCTCGGGCGCGATCTCCGAGCGGGTCAGCACGAGCACCGGGGCGGCATCGGCGAGTACGTACTCCAGCCGGTCGCCGGGGTCGGTCGGGTCGACGGGCAGGTAGCCGCCGCCGGCCTTGAGGACCGCGAGCGCGGCGGTCACCAGGTCGGCCGAGCGCGGCAGCGCCAGCGCCACCAGCCGCTCGGGACCCACTCCGGCGGCGGCCAGCTCGTCGGCGAGCCGGTCAGCTGCGGTGTTCAGTGCCGCGTAGCTGACCTCCTCACCGTTTCCGAGCCGCAGCGCCGGGGCGTCGGGTGTACGGGCGGCCTGGGTCTCGAAGAGTTCGGGGACCAAGGCCTTCGGGGCGGGCGCCGCCGTGTCGTTGAAACCGTTGAGCAGCGCCTCGCGCTCCTCGGCCGTGAGCAGATCGAGACGGTCGAGCCGCTGTCCGGGAGCGTCGATCAGGGAGTGGATCGCCCGCTCCACGCGCCGCCCGATGGCTTCGATGGCGCTTTGGCCGAAGAGGTCGGTGCGGTAGCTGAAGCGCAGCCGCAGGGTCGCGCCGGGCATGGCGACCAGACTGATCGGGTAGTGGTTGGCGTCCGTGCCGTAACCGCCGACGATGCGTGGCCCCTCCTCCCCTTGGGGCGCCCCGGCGTTCTCCACCGGGAAGTTCTCGGTGACGACGATGGTGTCGAACAGCTGGTCCGAGTCGACCAGTCGCAGGATGTCCTGGAGCCCGAGGTAGTGGTGGTCCATCACCGCGGTCTGCCGGCGCTGCACCTGCTCGAGCAGGCCGGCCCAGGTGTCGCCGGGCAGGAGCTGGACGCGGGCCGGAACGGTGTTGATGAACAGACCGACCATGGTCTCCACGCCGGGGATGTCGGCGGGCCGCCCGGAGACCGTCGCGCCGAACACGACGTCGTCGCGGCCGGTGAGCCCGCCGAGTACGACGCCCCACACCGCCTGGATGGCGGTGTTGAGTGTGACCCCGTGGTGGCGGACCAGCCTGGTCAGCTCCTCGACGGTCTCCTCCGGCAGCTCGACGAGCAGATCACCGGGGACATCGCCGCTCGCACCACCGCCGTCCGCCGCGACGAGCGTCGCGCCGTCCACTTCGGCCAGGACACCGCGCCAGGCCTCGCGTGCCGCCTGCTTGTCCTGTTGCCCCAGCCACTCCAGGTAGTCCCGGTACGGGGTCGGTTTCGTCAGTACGGACTCGTCCCCGCCCGCCTCGTAGAGCGTGAACAGCTCGCGCACCAGGAGCGGACCCGACCAGCCGTCCAGCAGCAGGTGGTGGTTGGTCATCAGGAACCGGACCAGACCCTCACCCATGCGCACCAGTGTGAAGCGCAGCAGCGGGGGTCGCTCCGGGTCGAAGCGGCGCACCCGGTCCTCGTCCATCAGCGCGTCCAGCCGCGCCGCCCGCTCCGCTTCCGGCAGATGGGTCAGGTCCAGCTCGGTCCAGGGCAGTTCGAGGTCGCCGACGACGATCTGCACGGGGCGGCCGAGGCCTTGCTGAAGGAAGCCGGCCCGCAGGTTGGGGTGGCGTCGCAGCAGGGTGGCCGCGGCGGCGCGCAGCCGGTCGGTGTCCAGCTCGCCCGCGATGTCGATGCCGAGCTGCACCGTGTAGATGTCCGGCTGGTCCTCGTCGAGTTGGGCGTGGAAGAGCAGACCCTCCTGCATGGGGGTGAGCGGCAGGACGTCCTCCAGCCGGGACGTCGCGGCGGACTCCACCGCGTCGATCTCCCGCTGGGTGAGCGGAACCAGTGTCAGGTCCGAGGGGCTGTAACCGCCGGACTCGGGGCGCTCGACGTGCGCCACGAGCGCGGTGAGCGCGGTGAGCCAGTGCTCGCCGAGTTCCCGGATCTCCTCCTCGCCGAAGAGTTCGCCCGCCCAGGACACGTCCGCGACCAGCCGCGGCCCGTCCGGCAGGTCCTGCGTCATGGCGTTGACGTCGATGGCGTGCGCCAGGGGGCGGTCCGGATCGCCGCCGCCGTCGAGATCGAAGCCCTCCGGGGCCGGCCCCCAGTCGGCCGGCCCGCCCTGGTCGGCGTCGTCGACTCCCGCGAACCTCCCCAGATAGTTGAAGCTGATCTGCGGATCGGGGAATCCGGCGAGCGCCGTCGCGGTCTGCGAGTTGAGGTGGCGCAGCAGCCCGTATCCGAGGCCCTTGTCGGGCAGGGCGCGCAGCTGTTCCTTGATCCGCTTGAGTACGTCGCCGACGGCGCCTCCGCCGGAGCGGAACTCGTCCCAGTCGTACCTGCCCGGGTCCAGTCGCACCGGGAAGAGACTGGTGAACCAGCCGACGGTACGGGACAGGTCGATGCCGTCGTGAAGCTCCTCGCGGCCGTGGCCCTCCAGATTGACCAGTACCGGCCCGTCACCGCGGTCCCGCCCGGCGCGCCACTGGCCGACGGCGACCGCGAACGCCGTCAGCAGCACGTCGTTCATCCGGGCGTGGAAGGCCGCGGGCACCGTGGTGAGCAGGGCCGCCGTCTGCTCGGCGGGCAGTTCGAGGACGATCCGTCCGGCCGTCGAAGTGACGTCGCGGCCGCGATCCAGGGGCCGGTCGGCGAGTGCGGGGCCGGGGTCGGCGAGGGCTCCCAGCCAGTAGGGGAGCTCCTCGACCCGCTCGGGTCGCTGGGCGGCCTCGGTGAGCAGCTGTGCCCACTCGCGGAACGAGGTGCCGACGGCGTCCAGCCGGGCCACCGCGCCGTCGGCCTGCTCGGCCCACGCCTGCCGGAGGTCCGGCAGCAGGATGCGCCAGGAGACACCGTCGACGGCCAGGTGATGGATGCTGAGCAGCAGCCGTCCCGAGGTCTCGGGACCCTTGTCGAACCAGACGGCCTGAACCATCGTCCCGGCCTCCGGGTCGAGCCGGTCCCAGGCGCCGCGAGTCTCCTGCGCCATCCGTTCCAGGGCCTCTTCGGCGTCAAGACCGGCCAGGTCGACGCGGTGCAGGCAGTCGGCGGCGCGGACCGCTCCGGGCTCGGGAATCCCAAGGCTCCACACCACTCCGCCGATGCGGGTCAGCTTCATGCGCAGCGCGTCGTGGTGGTCGAGTACGGCCTGCAGCGCGGCCTCCATACGGTCCGCGCCCAGCTCGGCCGGAACCACGATCATGTTGGTCTGGCTGAACCGGTCGACCCGCCCGCCCCGTTCACGCATCCAGTGGATGATCGGCGTCAGCGGCAGTGCGCCGACACCCGCCGACACGGGCGCGGGTTCGGGCGCGGCGGGGGCCTGGGGGGAGGTTCCGCCCGCCGCGCCCTGGTCGGCGGTGGTCTCGGCGAGGCCCGCCACCGTCTTGTGTTCGAACACGTCGCGCGGGGTCAGCCTGATGCCCGCGTTGCGGGCCTTGCGGACCAGCTGGATCGACATGATGCTGTCGCCGCCGGTGTCGAAGAAGCTGTCGTGGACGCCGATGGTCTCCAGGCCGAGGATCTCGGCGAACAGCGAGCACAGCAGCTCTTCGCGGGCGTTGCGCGGCCCCTCCGTCTCGGCGGCCGTCGCGTAGCCCGGCTCCGGCAGTGCCCTGCGGTCGGTCTTCCCGTTCGGTGTGAGTGGCAGCGCGTCCAGCACCACCACCGCCGCGGGCACCATGTACTCCGGCAGTTCGGCGGCGAGCAGCGCCCGCAGGTCGGTGCCCTGGAGCGGGGCGGCACCGGCCCTGGTCACCACATAGGCGACGAGCCGCTGGTCGCCGGGGCGGTCCTCGCGGATCAGCACCTCGGCCTGGGCGACCGCCGGCCGGCGCAGCAGCACCGAGCGGATCTCACCCAGCTCGATGCGGAAGCCGTGCAGCTTGACCTGCTCGTCGGCGCGACCGAGGAACTGGAGCGCACCCTCGCGGGTCCACTTGGCGATGTCACCGGTGCGGTACATGCGCGAACCGGGAGGGCCGAACGGATCGGCGACGAAGCGCTCGGCGCTCAGGCCGGGGCGGCCCAGGTAGCCGCGGGCCAGGCCCTCACCGCTGATGTAGAGGTCACCGGGAGAGCCCGGCGGAACGTCGTGCAGCGCCGCGTCCAGGACGTACACCCGGGAGTTGGGCACGGGGCGGCCCATGGGCGGTTCGACGGCACCCGCGAGCGGGCCGCTGATGGTGGCGCACACCGTGGTCTCGGTCGGCCCGTAGGCGTTCACCATGCGACGGCCTGCGGACCAGCGGCCCGCGATCTCCGGCGGCGTCGCCTCACCCGCGACGAGCAGGGTCAGCCCTGCGGGCACCTCGTCCTCGGCGAGCACACCGAGCGCGGCGGGCGGAATGGTCGCCTGGGTGACGCCCTGTTCGACGAGGAGCGCCGCGAGCGGGGCGCCCGGATCCAGCCGGGCGGGCGGCGCCAGCACCAGCGTCGAGCCGGAGAGCAGCGCCTTGCACAACTCGGCGAAGGCGGCGTCGAAGCTCGGGGACGCGAACTGCAGGACGCGGCTGCCGGGGCCGAGGCCGAGCGCCTCCACGTAGGCGACGAGCAGGGAGCCGAACCCGGAGTGCGGGACGACGACGCCCTTGGGCCTGCCGGTGGAGCCGGAGGTGTAGATGACATACGCCGGGTTGCGCGGGTCGAGCGCGACGGCCGGGGCCGTGGCGGGCGACGCGTGCACGCGGGCGGCAGTGGCCTCGTCGTCGAGGACGAGGACGGTGGCAGAGCCGGTGTCCGGCAGGGTGGCGGCGATTTCACGGGTGGTCACGAGCACCCCGGGGGCGGCGTCGCCGAGCATGTACGCGATGCGCTCGGCCGGGTAGGCGGGGTCGACCGGCAGATAGGCCGCGCCCGCCTTGTGCGTGGCGAGGACCGCTGCGGGCCAGTCGGCGGAGCGGGGCAGGGCCAGGGCGACGAATCCCTCGGGACGTGCGCCGGCCTCGCGCAGGACGTGGGCGATGCGGTTGGCCCTGCGGTCGAGTTCGCCGTAGGTCAGCTCGGTGCCCTCGCAGACGACGGCGAGGTCGTCGGGCGCCTCTGCGACGCGCCGGGCGAACAGTTCCGGGAAGGTGCCGCGCGGGACGGCGCGGGCGGTGTCGTTGGCCGCCGAGATCAGCGCGCGCTCGCCGTCGGTGAGCAGCGAGACGTCCCCGACCCGCAGGTCCGGATCGGCCGCGACGCGTTCCAGCAGGTGCAGCAGGCGGCCGAAGAGTGCCTCGACGGTGTCGCGGTCGAACAGGTCGAGCCGGAAGTCGATCAGCGCACGCAGGCCGTCGGGGCTGCCGTCGTCGGCGGCCAGCTCGTTGATGGTGAAGGCCAGGTCGAACTGGGTGGCGTTGACGGGCACCGGGTATGCCTGGGCGTCGATGCCCGGGATGCCGACGGAGGCGCCGGTCGAGGCCTCGGCGTTCTGTACGTTGAGCCAGACCTGGAACAGCGGGTGCCAGGACAGCGAGCGCTCCGGGTTGAGCAGCTCCACCAGCCGCTCGAAGGGAACCTCCTGGTTGGCGTACGCGGCGAGGTTGAATTCGCGTACGCGATCGAGGAGTTCACGGAAGGTCGGGTCGCCCGACGTGTCGGTGCGAAGCACCAGCGTGTTGGCGAAGAACCCGACCATCGACTCCAGGGCCTGGTCGTTCCGTCCGGCGATGGGCGAGCCGAGCGGGATGTCGTCGCCCGCGCCCAGCGCGGACAGCAGGGACGCCAGACCGGCCTGGAGCACCATGAACAGGCTCGTCCCGGTCCTGCGGGCGACACCGGTCAGCGCCCGGTGGAGCCGTGCGTCCACGTCCACCACGACGGTGTCGGCGGTGTAGTCGGCCTCCGGCGGCCGGGGCCGGTCGGTGGGCAGCGCGAGAACGTCGGGGGTGCCGCGCAGGCGCTGCTGCCAGAAGTCGAGCTGCTTGGCGACCAGGCTCCCGGGATCACCCTCCTCGCCGAGTACCCGGTAGTTCCACAGCGTGTAGTCGGCGTACTGCACCGGCAGCGGCTCCCAGTCCGGGGCCCGGCCCGCGGATCTGGCCCGGTAGGCCGCGCTGAGGTCGGTGGCCAACGGACCGGCCGACCAGCCGTCGCCCGCGATGTGGTGCAGCAGGATGAGCAGGAGGCTGTGGTCGGGGGCCATCCGCAGCAGCGAGACACGCAGCGGGGTCTCGGTCGACAGGTCGAAGTCACGTGCGGCGTGCTCGGCGATCACCTTGTCGAGGTCCTGTTCGAGGACATCGATGACGGTCAGCTCGGCGGCTCCCTCCTCGGGGGAGAGGACGTACTGCCGGGCCACCCCGTCGGTCTCGGGGAAGACGGTGCGCAGCACCTCGTGCTGGACCGACACGTCCCGTACGGCGGCGCGCAGGGCGTCCTCGTCGAGGGCGCCGCGCAGCAGGAGGCCCAGGCTGATGTTGTGCGCGGCGGCACCGTGCTCGAAGCGGTTGAGGAACCAGAGCCTGCGCTGCGCGTACGACAGCGGGACGTGCTCCGGGCGTTCGACGGGCAGCACGGGCGGCCGGGCGTCGTCGGCGCCGCGCAGCCTGGCCGCCAGCTCGGCGACGGTGGGTGCCTCCCACAGCAGGCGCAGCGGCAGTTCCACGGAGAAGGCGACGCGGATCCGGCTGACCAGCCGGGTGGCGTGCAGGGAGTGTCCGCCCAGGGCGAAGAAGTCGTCGTGGACACCGACGGACGGTATGTCGAGGATCTCCGCGTACAGGCCGCAGAGGATCTCCTCCTGCGGGGTGCGGGGACCGGCGCCGGCGGCGGTGGCCAGCGCGCCGAAGTCCGGGGCGGGCAGTGCCTTGCGGTCGGTCTTCCCGTTGGGGGTCAGCGGCAGCTCGTCCAGGGTGACGAAGGCGGCGGGCACCATGTACTCGGGCAGCCGGGAGCCGACGCCCTCGCGCAGTTCGGGCACCGACACCTGCGCGCCGGGAGCGGCCACGGTGTAGGCGACCAGACGCTTCTCGCCCGCGCCGTCCGCACGCGCCACCACCGCGGCCTGGGCGACCCCGGCGAGTTCGCACAGGACGGTCTCGATCTCGCCCAGCTCGATGCGGAAGCCGCGCACCTTCACCTGGTCGTCGGTGCGGCCGGCGAACTCCAGCTCGCCGTCCGGGGTCCAGCGCGCCAAGTCGCCGGTGCGGTACATCCGGGAGCCGGGCGCGCCGAACGGGCAGGCGACGAAACGTTCGGAGGTCAGGCCGGGGCGGCCGAAGTAGCCGCGTGCCAGGCCCTCGCCCGCGATGTACAGGTCGCCGGGGACACCGGGGGGCACCGTCGAGAGCCCGCCGTCCAGCACGTACACCTGGGTGTTGGCGATGGGCCTGCCGATGACCGGGGCGCCGTCCACCGCGTCGATCCGGGCGGCGGTGGACCAGATGGTCGTCTCGGTGGGGCCGTAGACATTGGTCACCTGGGCTGCCAGCTCGGTGAGACGGTCCGCCAGACCCGTCGGCAGTGCCTCACCGCCGACGAGGACCCGCAACCCGTCGAGGGCCTCGGGGTGCTGGGCGACGAGAGCCTGCCACAGGGTGGGGGTGGCCTGCATGAGCGTGGTGCCGGTGTCCTTCAGCAACCCGGCCAGCCGCGGAATGTCGATGACCTCGTCACGGGTGGCCAGCACGACGCCCGCGCCGGAGAGGAGAGGCACGTACAGTTCCAGGCCCGCGATGTCGAACGCGATGGTGGTGACGGCGGCCAGCCGGTCGCCCGGGCGCACCTCGAACCGCTCCCGCATGTCCTCGACGAAGTTGGCGAGGTTGTCGCGGGTGACGACCACGCCCTTGGGCCTGCCGGTCGAGCCGGAGGTGTAGATGGTGTACGCGGGATGGCTGCCCGCCACGGCCACCGGTGCCATGGGCTCGGCGGGCAGCGCGGCCAGACTGGCGCGCACCTGGGGGTCGTCGAGCAGCACGCGTGCGACGCCCTCGGCGGTCGGCACCGAGGTGATGGAGGAGTCGGTGACGACGACGGCGGGGGAGGCGTCGGCGACGATGTACTGGACGCGCTCGGCCGGATACTCCGGGTCGAGCGGGATGTACGCGCCGCCCGTCCTGCCGATGGCGAGCAGCGTCGCCACCAGGTCGGCGCCGCGCGGCAGGGCGACCGCGACACGCACCTCGGGGCCGACACCCAGCCCCGCGAGCAGGCGTGCGAGGCGGTTGACGCGGTCGTCCAGCTCCCGGTAGGTGAGTTCGGTGCCCGCCGTGACGAGCGCGGTGGCATCCGGGTGGGCGGCGACGGCCGCGGCGAACTGCTCGGGCACCGAGGCGACGGGGATCTCGGCGGCGGTGTCGTTCCATCCCGTGAGGACGGTCCGCAGCCGCGAGGGCGAGAGCACCTCCGTGCGGCTGACCGGGAGCGAGGGGTCGGCCTCGATCTGCTCCAGGAAACGGCAGAGGGTGTCGAGCAGTTCCTGGGCGCGCCCGCGGTCGTAGAGGTCGGGGCGGTAGCCGACGCGCAGGCGGAGGGTGGGGCCGGGAGTGGGGAACAGGGTGATCGGGTAGTGCGTGGCGTCCTGACCGGTGACGTCGGTGATGCGCGGGCCCTCGGTCTCCTCGACCATCTCCGCCGAGTCCAGCGGGTAGTTCTCGAACACGACCAGGGTGTCGAACAGCTCACCGCCGACCCTCGTCGGCTCCTGCACGGCGGAGAGCGGGAGGTGGTGGTGGTCCAAGAGCGCGGCCTGCTGCTGCTGGACGGCCGTCATCAACTCCGACCAGGAGGCGCCGTGGTCGATTTGAACGCGCACCGGAAGGGTGTTGATGAACAGGCCGACCATCGACTCGACGCCGGGAATTTCCGCGGGGCGTCCCGACACGGTCGCGCCGAAAACCACGTCGGTGCGGCCGGTCAGCCTGCCGAGCAGCACGCCCCAGGCACTCTGCACCACCGTGTTGAGCGTGACGCCACTGCGGCGGGCCAGCTCTCCCAGGCGGCGGGTGAGGTCCTCGGACACCTCACCGACCAGATCCTCCGGCGGTACCACCGTGTTCGGGTCGGCGTCGGGCACCAGCAGCGTCGGTGAGTCCACGCCGTCGAGCGCCGAGCGCCACGCCTCCCTGGCGGCGTCCTTGTCCTGCTTCTTCAGCCAGGCGAGGTAGTCGCGGTAGGGGGTGACGGGCGGGAGGGAGGCGTCCTCGCCGCCGGCGCGGTAGTGCTGGAACAGCTCCTGCATGACCAGGGGCGCCGACCAGCCGTCGAGCAGGATGTGGTGCCCGGTGAGCATCAGCCAGAAGGCGTCGGGAGCGACCCGGATCGCGGTCAGGCGCAGCAGCGGCGGGTCGGTCATGTCGAAGCGCCGTGCCCGGTCCCGTGCGGCGAACTCCTTCACCATGGTGAGCTGCTCGTCGGCCGGGCTCTCGCTGAAGTCCAGCTCCTCCAGGGGGAGTTCGACGCCCCGGAGGATGACCTGCACCGGCTCGCCGTTCTTGCGCCTGCGGAAGCCGGCGCGCAGGCCGGCGTGCCGGCGCAGCAGCGCGGCCGCGGCGGTTCGCAGTGCCGCGAAGTCGACGGGGCCCTCGATACGGACCGCCAGCTGCACCGTGTAGACGTCCAGCGCGTCCTCGGAGAATTGCGCGTGGAAGAGCAGCCCCTCCTGGAGCGGTGACAACGGCAGAAGGTCCTCGATGCGTGACTGCTTCACTGCACATGCTCCCTGGGCTTCTTCGAGGTGCAATTGGCGTTGGGGGTCTGGTCGGCCGGGGCAGAAAGGAATGGGGGGTGGCGATTTCGACGGTAGCTTTTCCGCGACCGGATAAAGGAGGCAGATAAACAACTCGGAATCAGGTGGCGGAATCCGCTGTCGTCAGGGCCGAGCCCGGCCCGTGACACGGGCCGGACCACGGCTATGACGTCACCCGTCCAGCTCGCTCGCGAGGTCGTCCAGCTCTTCCTGACTGACGTCCAGCAGATCCATGTCGGACGGTGTGTAGCGCGTGCCCCGCGGCGCCTCGGCATGCGTGGCGAAAGCCTCCAGCACCCTGACCCAGGTGTCGGAGAGGTCACGGACCGCCGTCTCGTCGAGGAGCGCGGCCGGCCACTGCCACAGGACGGAGAGAACGGGGCCGTCCGGGCCGTCCTGGGCGGACGAGGTGAGTTCCAGGGCGTGGGCGGCCGGCATGTCCGGGTCCTCCCCGCCCACCGCCCCGGCTTCGGGCGCGAGTGCCCAGTCCGCCGCGTCGGGCGCCGCCGACGTCTCGAAGCGGCCGAGGTAGTTGAAGCCGATCTGCGGCTCGGGCAGTGCACTGAGCGAAGGCGCCGTGTCCGGGTTGAGGTACCGCAGCAGCCCGTAGCCGATGCCGTTGTCGGGCACAGTGCGCAACTGCTCCTTGATCCGGGTGAGTACGTCTCCCACGGCGGGTCCGCCCTTCCAGACCTCGCTCCAGATGATCCGGCCCGGGTCCAGACGGACCGGGTAGAGGCTGGTGAACCAGCCGACCGTGCGGGACAGTTCGGCGTGCTCCACTATCTCCTCGCGCCCGTGCCCCTCCAGAGCGACGAGCAGACCCTGTCCCGCCCCGCCGTGGCGCCGCCTGCGCCAGTCCGCGACGGCGAGGGCCAGTCCGGCGAGCAGCACGTCGTTGGCCGACCCGTTGAACAGCGCGGGGAGCCTATTGAGCAGGGCCGAGGTGGTGTCGGCGGGCAGTTGGGCGGTGAGCGTACGCAAGGTGCGGCTCAGGTCCCTCTCCGGGTCGAGCACCAGCTCGGCCAGCGGATCCGGGGCGTCGGCCATCCGGCGTTGCCACAGGGGCAGCTCGGCGACCCGCTCGGGCCGTGCGGCCTCCTCCTCCAGTGCCTGCGCCCAGCGGCGCAGCGAGCTGCCGACCGGTTCGAGCTCAGGAGTGCGTCCGGCGTGCACCGCCGCCCAGGCCGCCGCGAGATCGGGCAGCAGGATCCGCCAGGAGACGCCGTCGACGACCAGGTGGTGCGCCGCGAAGAGCAGCCTGCCTCGCTCCCCGGGCCCGGCGTCGAACCAGACGAACTGCAGCATCGTGCCGTCGTCGGGGGCGAGCCGGCCGAGCGCCGCGGCCCCCTCTTCGGCATACCGCGCGCGGCGGGCGCCGTCGTCGAGCCCGGCCACGTCGACCCGGTGGATCAACTTCTCGGCCTGGACGGCACCCCGCTCGGGCACCACCAGGGTCCAGGTGCTTTCGGCGCGCTCCAGCCGGGCACGCAGCGCGTCGTGGTGATCCAGCAGGCTCTGTACGGTGCGGGTCAGCCGCTCCTCGTCGAGTGCCGCGGGCGCCTGAAGGAACATCGATTGGTTGAACCGGTCGATCGGCCCGTTCCGCTCGCGCAGCCAGCGCATGATCGGGGTGGCGGGCACCTCCCCGATGCCGGCGTCCGGGTCCTCGGTCCGGGTCTCGGGAAGCGGGGTCGCGACGGCTGCGAGGGCGGCGGCCGTCTGGTGGCGGAACACGTCTTTGGGGGTGAGCACGAGGCCGGCCGCGCGGGCCCTCGCCACGAGCTGGATGGAGATGATGCTGTCCCCGCCCAGGTGGAAGAAGCTGTCGTCGACGCCGACCTCGGCCAGCCCGAGCACTTGGGCGATGATCCCGCAGAGCAGCTTCTCCGGCTCGGTGACGGGTTCGCGCACCGAGATGTTCGCACCGAAGTCAGGTGCGGGCAGGGCCCGTTCGTCGAGCTTGCCGTTGACGGTCTTCGGCAGGGCGGTCAGTTCCACGAAGGCCGCGGGGACCATGTAGTCGGGGAGTGAGCGCGCCGCGTGCGCCCGCAGTTCCGCGAAGTCCGCCCCGCTGTCGCACGGGACCACATAGGCGACCAGCTGCTTGCGGCCCGGCGTGTCCTCGCGGACTCGGACGACGGCCTGGGCGACCTCGTCCCGGCCGAGCAGGCACGCCTCGATCTCGCCGAGTTCGATGCGGAAGCCGCGGATCTTGACCTGTGCGTCGGCGCGGCCGACGTAGTGCAGCTCGCCTTCGTCGCCCCAGTGGACCAGGTCGCCGGTGCGGTAGAGCCGGGACCCCGCGGGGCCGAAGGGATCGGCGACGAACCGCTCGGCGGTCAGCCCCGGCCGGTTCAGATAGCCGCGCGCCAAGCCGGGGCCGCCGACGTACAGTTCGCCGGCGACACCGGGCGGCACCGGGCGCAGCGCCGAGTCGAGTACGTACAACCTGCTGTTGGCGACGGGACGGCCGATGGGCGGTACGTCCGCGTCGACGAGCGGGGAACTCATGGTCGCGGCAACGGTGATCTCGGTCGGCCCGTAGGCGTTGACCATGCGCCGTCCCGGGGCGAACCGGCCCACCAGTTCCGGTGCGCACGCCTCACCGCCCACCGCCAGGGTCATGTCCTTGGGGAGAGCGTCGTCGGGAAGGGCCGAGAGCACCACCGGCGGGATCAGCGCGTGGGTGATCCGCTGCCGTGCCAGCAGCCCGACGAGGCCGTCCCCGGGCGCCAGCTGCTCGGCGGGAGCCGTGATCAGGGTGGCACCGGAGAGCAGACCGGCACACAGCTCCCAGAACGCGGCGTCGAAGCTCGGCGAGGCGAACTGCAGCACGCGGTGCCCGGGGCCCACTCCGAACCGGTCCACCTGGGTCTCCAGCAGGCTGGACACGCCGCGGTGGGTGACCACGACGCCCTTGGGGCGGCCGGTCGACCCCGAGGTGTAGATGACGTACGCGGGGCTGTCCAGGGAGGACGGACCCGGCAGGTCACCTGAGTCGAGGAACGGGCAGCCCGACGCGCCGTCGGCGTCGAGGCCCTCGGTGTCCAGGAGCACCCGGTCGACATCGGCCGGCGGCAGCCGGTCCGCCACCTCACTGCTGGTGAGCAGCAGGGCGGGGGAGCTGTCCCGCAGCATGTGGGCGATACGGTCCGCCGGGTAGTCCGGGTCGACGGGCAGATAGGCGCCGCCCGCCCGCATCACCGCCAGCAAGGACACGATCAGCTCGGGCGAGCGCGGCATCGACACGGCCACGATCGACTCGGTTCCCACGCCGCGCGACGTCAGCAGCCGGGCCACCCGGCGGACCCGCGCGTCGAGTTCGGCGTACGACAGTTCCAGGTCGCCGAAGCGCAGCGCGGGCGCGTCCGGAGTGCCGCTCACCCAGCGGTCGAACAGCTCGGGAACGGTGGCGAGCGGTACCTCGCGCGGTGTCTCGTTCCACTCGCCGAGCAGGCGTGTCCGTTCACCGGGCAGCAGCATGTCCAGCCGGTCGACCGGCCGGCCGGGGTCGGCGGCGGCCGAGCCGAGTACCTGGACCAGCCTGCGGACCAGCAGCTCGACGGTCTCCCGTTCGAACAGGTCGGAGCTGTACGAGACCAGGCCGTCGATACCGGCGGGCGAGCCGTCGGCTCCGTTGTTCTCGGAGAGGCTGAAGGACAGGTCGAACTTGGCGACGTCGAACCCGATCTCCTGGGGGCGCGCCGTCACCCCGCCCAGGTCCAGCACGGCCCGGGCGTTGTTCTCCAAGGAGAGCATCACCTGGAACAGCGGGGTCCTGGCCAGGGACCGCTCGGGATTGACGAGTTCGACCAGCCGCTCGAACGGCAGGTCCTGGTTGGCGTACGCGGCCAGGTCGGTCTCGCGGACCCGGTCCAGCAGCTGGGTGAAAGTGGGCGAGCCCGAGAGGTCGGTGCGCAGAACAAGGGTGTTGACGAAGAACCCGACCAGCTCGTCGAGCGCGTCGTCGGTACGGCCCGCGACGGCGGTGCCGATCGGGATGTCCTGACCCGCCCCGAGTCCGCCGAGGAGCGTGGCCAGCCCCGCCTGTACGACCATGAACAGGCTCGCGCGGCGCTCGCCCGCGAGGTCGAGCAGCAGACGGTGGACCTCGGCGTCGACGGTGAACGGCACGGTTCCGCCGCGGTAGCTCGGGGTGGCCGGACGCCGGTGGTCGGCCGGCAGCACCAACTCGTCCGGAGCACCTTCGAGCGTGGTGCGCCAGAAGGCGGCCTGCCGGGCTATGACGCTCTCGGGGTCGTCCTCGCTGCCGAGCACGGAGTGCTGCCACAGCGTGTAGTCCGCGTACTGCACCGGCAGCGGGTCGAGCCGGGGTGCGCGGCCCGCCGCCCTGGCCTCGTAGGCGGCGGACAGGTCCCGGCCGAGCGGGGCCATGGACCAGCCGTCCCCGGCGATGTGGTGCACCACCAGAAGCAGGACGTGGTCGGTCCTGCTCAGGGCGAACAGCCAGGCGCGCAGCGGGATTTCGGTACGTACGTCGAACCGGTGCGCGGCCGCCTCGCTCACGGCGGCCACGAGTCCCTCCTCATCGGTATCGACGACGGTGAGTTCGGGAACCACGTCGAGGACGACCTGGCGGGGGCGGCCGTCGGCCTCGGGGAAGACGGTGCGCAGGCTCTCGTGCCGACGGGCTACGTCGGCCACCGCCTCGGCCAGCGCCGTGCGGTCCAGATGTCCGGTCAGCCGCACCGGGACCGGCAGGTTGTAGGTGGAGTTCGGCCCCTCGAAACGGTTGAGGAACCAGAGCCGGCGCTGCGCGAAGGAGAGCGGTACCTCCTCGGGCCGCTCGTGGACGGTCACCGCCGTGCGAGCCTCACCCGCGTCCGTCGCCCGGACGGCGAGACCCGCGGGGGTCGGGGACTCGAACAGGTCCCGCACGGCCAGCTCCACCTTCAGGACCGTGCGGATACGGCTGATCAGCCGGGTGGCGAGCAGGGAGTGGCCACCGAGTTCGAAGAAGCTGTCGTCGACACCGACCTCGGGCAGGCCGAGCACCTCGGCGAACAGCCCGCACAGGGTCCTCTCCCGTGGCGTCGCGGGGTCTCGCCGCCCGGCCTCGGCCGGTACCGGGGCGGGCAGCGCCCTGCGGTCGAGCTTGCCGTTGGGGGTCAACGGCAGCGCGTCCAGGGTGACGAACGCCGAGGGCACCATGTACTCGGGGAGCACGGCGGCCACGTGGGCGCGCAGTTCCGCGGCGCCGGGTGCCGTCCGGTCCGCGGCGGGGACCACGTAGCCGACGAGCTGCTGCACGCCGGGCCGGTCCTCGCGGGCCAGGACCGCCACCGACGCGAGGGACTCGTGCGCCGCGAGGACCGACTCGATCTCGCCGAGTTCGATGCGGAAGCCGCGCACCTTGACCTGGTGGTCGGCGCGCCCGACGAACTCGAGTTGGCCGTCCTTGTTCCAGCGCACCAGGTCGCCGGTGCGGTAGAGACGGGAACCGGCGGGGCCGAACGGGTCGGCGACGAACCGCTCGGCGGTGAGGGCGGGCCGGTTCAGATAACCGCGGGCGAGGCCGGTCCCGGCGAGGTACAGCTCGCCGACGACACCGGTGGGTACGGGGCCGAGGGTACCGTCCAGGACGTACACCCGGTCGTTGTGGACCGGGCGGCCGATCGGCGCCGCGGCCGGCCAGTCGCCGGGAGCGGCGGGCAGCGTCGTGCCGGTGATCACATGGCTCTCGGTGGGGCCGTAGTGGTTGTGCAGTCGCAGCCCCGGCCGGGCGGCGCAGAACTCGTGCAGTCGCGGTGTCAGCACCAGCGCCTCGCCCGCTTGGGCGACCGTGCGCAGCTCGGTGAGGGCGACGCCGTTCTCCAGCGCGGCCTCCACCATGGCGTCGATGACGAGGTTGGGGGCGTACAGCTCGTTGACGCGCTGTTCGTCGAGCCACCGGGCGAAGGCTGCCGCGTCCTTGCGGGTGTCGTCGTCCGGTATGACCAGGGTCTTCCCGGTGAGCAGGGCGGAGAGGATCTCCTGGGCGGACACGTCGAAGCTGATCGCGGTGAACTGGGCGACGCGGGTCCCGGCCGCGCCGCCGACCTCGGCGTGGTGCCAGGCGACCAGGTTCGCCATCGCGGCCGCGGACATCACCACGCCCTTGGGCCGGCCGGTGGAACCGGAGGTGTAGATGACATAGGCCGGGCTCTGTGCCTGAAGGGGGCGGACCCGGTCGGTGTCGCCGGGGGTGGTGTCCGGCTGAGCGGCGAGCGCTCGCGCGGTCTCCGCGGCACCGAGGTCGAGGAGGTGCCCGCCGTGCCCGTCCGGCAGGACGCCGGCGGTGGTCAGCACCACCGAGGGCGCCGCGTCGGCGAGCATGTAGGAGATGCGGTCCGCCGGGTACTGGGGGTCGACGGGCAGGTAGGCCGCTCCTGCCTTGAGCACGGCGACGACCGCGACCAGCAGCTCGGCCGAGCGCGGCAGGGCGATGCCGACGGTGTCCTCGGGACCTATGCCACGGCCGATGAGCAGCCGGGACAGCCGGTTGGACCGCGCGTCGAGCTCCGCGTAGGTCAGCCGCTCGGTGCCGTCCACCACGGCCAAGGTGTCCGGCAGGGTCCGCACCTGGCGCTGGAAGAGTTCGGGCAGGCGCGTCTCGTCGAGCTCGCGGGCGGTGTCGTTGTACGTGGTGACCAGGCGATGACGTTCGATCGGGTCCAGGCTCTCGAGCGAGCCGATGGTGCGCTTGGGGTCCTCGGCCGCCGCTGCCAGCACCCGCGTCAGGCCTTCCGCGAGCCGCTCCGCGGTCTCCCGGTCGAACAGGTCGGAGCTGTACTCGATCCAGCCGGTCATGCCGTCGGGCCGGTCGTCGGCGCCGCGCCGCGCCGCGAGACCGACGAACAGGTCGAACTTGGCCGTGCCGCCGAAGTGGTCGTACGGCTCCACCCGCAGTCCGGGCAGGCGGAGTTCGGCCCGCTGGTTGTTCTGCACGGTGAACATCACCTGGAACAGCGGGTGCCGGGCCAGCGAGCGATCGGGGTTGAGCTCCTCGACGAGCCGTTCGAAGGGCACGTCCTGGTGGGCGTAGGCCGCCAGGTCCGTCTCCCGCACCCGGTCGACGAGTTCCCTGAAGGTCGGGTTGCCCGAGGTGTCGGTGCGCAGGACCAGGGTGTTGAGGAAGAACCCGATCAGGTCGTCGACGGCGTCGTCACCCCGTCCGGCGATCGGCGTGCCGATCGGGATGTCCTGCCCGGCCCCGGAGCGGGTCAGCAGTACCGCGAGCCCCGCCTGGAGCACCATGAACAGGCTGGCCTGCGAGGTGCGGGCGAGAGCGAGCAGCCGCTGGTGCAGTTCCTCGGACAGTTGGAAGTCGACGGTGCCGCCGAGGTGACTGGCCAGCGCCGGGCGCGCGCGGTCGACGGGCAGGTTCAGCTCGTCGGGCAGGCCGTCGAGGGCCGACCTCCAGTAGGCGAGCTGTCGGGAGACGGTGCTGTCGGGGGCCGATTCGTCGCCGAGCACGCGCTCTTGCCAGAGGGTGTAGTCGGCGTACTGCACCGGCAGCGGGCTCCACTCCGGTTCGGCTCCCTCCAGGGCCGCCGCGTAAGCCATCGAGAGGTCATGGCCGAAGACCCCGAGCGACCAGGCGTCGCCGACGATGTGGTGCATGACCACGAGCAGTACGTGTGTGCGGGGCCCGGTGCGGAACGCGCGCACGCGCAGCGGGATCTCCTCGGCGAGCGAGAACGCTGCCCCGGCCTCCTCGGAGAGCGCTTCGGTGAGTCGGTCGGGGTCGCCGCCGAGGTCCACGACGGCCAGGTCGAGGGAGACCTCTGACGGGTCGAGCACGTGCTGTCGGGGGGCGCCGTCGGTCTCGGGGAAGACGGTGCGCAGGCTCTCGTGCCGGCCCACCACGCGGTGGAAGGCGTCGCGCAGCGCGGCCATGTCGAGCTCGCCCGTGACGCGCACGGTGAGCGGGACGTTGTAGATGGACTTCGCGCCGTCGAAGCGGTCCAGGAACCAGAGCCTGCGCTGGGCGAAGGAGAGCGGGATGTGCTCGGGACGGGGTCCCGCCTCCAGCGGGGGCCGGTCGGAGACGACCTCGTGCAGGCGGCGGGCGATGGCCGCGGGGGTCGGCGTCTCGAACACGGCACGCAGCGACAGTTCGACGCCGAACACCGCGCGGGTACGGGTGACCAGCCGGGTGGCGAGCAGGGAGTGGCCGCCGAGATCGAAGAAGTTGTCGTCGACGCCCACCGCGCCGACCCCCAGGAGTTCGGTGAACAGCGCGCAGAGGATCTCCTCCTGCGGGGTGCGCGGCGCGCGCCCCGCCAGCTCCGCGGCGATCTCCGGATCGGGCAGCGCCCTTCGGTCCAGCTTGCCGTTGGGGGTGAGAGGGAAGTCGTCGAGCGCGACGAAGGCGGACGGCACCATGTACTCGGGCAGCGTGGCGCCCGTGTGCTCGCGCAGTACCGCGGCCTTGGGCACCTGCGCGCCCTCGGCGGGCACGAGGTAGGCGACGAGCCGCTTGTCGCCCGGAGTGGGCTCACGCAGCACGACGAGCGCGCGGTCGATCTCCTCGTGAGAGGCGAGTACGGACTCGATCTCACCCAGTTCGACACGGAAGCCGCGGATCTTCACCTGGTCGTCGACGCGCCCCGCGAACTCCAGGACGGAGCCGGTGTCCCCGGCCTTCCACCGCACCAGGTCTCCGGTGCGGTACATCCGTTCACCGTCGCCGGTGAACGGGTCGGCCACGAAGCGCTCGGAGGTCAGCCCCGGTCGGTTCAGGTAGCCGCGGGCGACGGACGGGCCGGAGACGTACAGTTCGCCGGTGACGCCCGGCAGCACGGGGCGCAGCGTGTCGTCGAGGACGCGCAGTCGCGCGGTGCCGATGGCGGTGCCGATGGGAGGATTCACGGCGCCCGAGAGCGGTGCGCTCATCGAGGCGCAGACCGTGGTCTCGGTCGGCCCGTAGGCGTTGATCAGTCGGCGGCCCGCCGACCACGCCTCGACCAGCTCGGGCGAGGACGCCTCGCCGGCGACGACGAGCAGGCGTACCGACGGGAGGTCACCCGGTGAGAGCACGGCCAGCGCCGCGGGAGGAATGGTGGCGTGGGTGACCTGGTGCTCGGCGACAAGATCGACGAGCGCTCTGCCGGGGCGCAGCCGCTCGGCCGGGGCGAGGACGAGCGTGGCACCGGTCAGCAGCCCCATGTACGTCTCCCAGACCGCGGCGTCGAAGCTGGGCGAGGCGAACTGCAGGACCGTACTCCCGGGACCGACGTCGAACCGGGCGACATGCGTGGCGACCAGGCCCGCGAGACCGGTGTGCGTGACCACGACGCCCTTGGGGCGCCCGGTGGAACCCGAGGTGTAGATGACGTAGGCGGCGTTGGTGGGGGAGAGCGCCCCGGACCGCTCGTCCGCCGTGATCTCGGCGTCGGCCTGGGCGTGCGTCATGCGGACGGTGTCCGGGTCGTCGAGCAGCACGAGCGGCGCGGCGCACGCGTCGGGCACCACGGCTGCCGACGCGGTGGTGGCCAGGACGAGGGCGGGGGCGGAGTCGGTGAGCAGGTAGGCGATCCGTTCGGCCGGGTAGGAGGTGTCGACCGGCAGGTAAGCGGCGCCGGCCTTGAGCACCGCCAGCATGGCGACGACCAGTTCGGGCGAGCGGGGCAGAGCGAGCGCGACCAGTCGCTCGGGCCCGGCGCCGCGCTCCCTCAGGACGCGGGCCAGCTGGTTGGAGCGGCGGTCCAGTTCGGCGTACGAGAGGGTGGTGCCCTCGCAGACGAGCGCCGGGGACTGCGGAGAGCGGCGCACCTGGTCGGCGAAGAGCGCGGGGATGACGTCTCCGGCGGGGAGCGGCTCAACCGGCATGCCCAGGCCGAGGAATTCGGTCTCCTCCGCGTCCGTCAGCAGGGGGAGGCGGCCCACCAGGCGCTGCGGGTCGTCGGCGAAGACCTCGAAGAGACGGCGGAAGCGTTCGCCGAGCGCCTCGATGTCGGTGCGACGGAAGACGTCCTGCCGGTAACCGAAGTTGAGCCGCAGCGCCTCGCCGGGGAGTGCGGCGATGCTCAGGGGGTAGTGGTTGGCGTCCGTGCCCTTGGCGCCGGCGAGGGTGAGGTCACCCGGCAGCTCCTTGAGATCCTCGCCGCCCAGCGGATAGTTCTCCGTCACCGTCAGGGTGTCGAACAGGGTGGAGAACCCCGCGGCGCGCTGGATGTCAGGAAGGCTCAGGTGGTGGTGCGGCATCATCTGGGTCACCTGGCGCTGCACGTCGGCCAGGGTGTCCAGCAGGCTCCGCTCGGGGCGCACCCGGACCCGTACCGGCACGGTGTTGATGAACAGGCCGACCATGGATTCCATGCCGGGCAGCTCGGCCGGCCTTCCGGAGACGGTCGAGCCGAACACCACGTCGCCGCGGCCCGACAGCTGGGAGAGCAGCAGCGCCCAGCAGCCCTGGAACACCGAGTTGAGCGTCAGATCGTTGCGGCGCGCCGTCTCCTGGACCCGGGCCGTCAGCTCGCGCGGGAAGGTGAAGGTGAGTTCGGCGGGAGCCACCGCGGCCCCGGTGTCGCCGGGCGCGACCAGGGTGGGCTCCTCGATGTCGCCGAGTACGGCCTGCCACGCCTCGGTCGCGGCGGGCCGTGACTGGCCGGCCAGCCAGCCGAGGTAGTCGCGGTAGGGAGTGAGCTTCGGAAGCCCGGAGGTGTCACCCCGGCGCTCGTAGATCTCGAAGAGCTCGTGGAGCAGCTGGGCGGTGGACCAGCCGTCGAGCAGAATGTGGTGGGAGTTGAACATCAGCCGGTTGCTGCGCTCGCCCCTCTTGACCAGCGTGAATCGCAGCAGCGGTCCGGCAGCCAGGTCGAACTTGTGGGCGGCGTCCGCGGCCGCGAGCCGCTCCAGCTCCTCGCTCTGCTCTTCCTCGGCGAGTCCGCTGAGGTCGAACTCGCGCCAGGGAACCTCGACTTCGCGCGGGATGACCTGGACGGGCTTGCTCAGCTTCTCGTAGCGGAAGCTGGCTCGCAGGTTGGCGTGCCGGACCAGCAGCGCGGCCACCGAATCCCGCATGGCCCCTGCGTCCAGTTCGCCCTCCAGGTCGATGACGATCTGGGCGACATAGACATCGAGGTTCTGCTCCTCGTACAGGGCGTGGAACAGCATTCCTTCCTGCAGCGGTGACAGTGGAAGGACATCTTCGATGGCTGCTCGCGTCATTGAGAAACTCTCCACATCGTTTTCCGGAACCGAACTCGTCCTGGCCGACGCGAATTGTCCTGCTCCGGCGGCCGCCAGCCTTGGACGGCGAGTCTTGTCCCCGGGCCGAATTCCATCAACGGCGCTGCAAAAAATTCGTTCTGCGCATCGTGCGGCGGTGGTCGCGTGACAGCATCAACTCGTTGACGAGATATCGAAATTCCCGAAGGGGGAGCGCGGGTGAAGGGCACCGGCACGCTGTCCAAGTACTGGATGTTCAGCGACGACTACACGCAGAATCCCTATCCAATGCTCGCTCGGCTGCGACAGGAGCAGCCGGTGGCCAAGGTGGAGACACCGGACGGAGTGCGGGCCTGGGTGGTGACCCGCTATGACGACGTGCGCACGGCCCTCGCCGATCCCCGGCTCAGCCGTGACATCGGCAAGCTGTACGGAGCGCTGGGCAGACAACTCGGCCGGGAGCTGCCGACCACGGACGAGATCAGCAACCACCTGGCCAACTCGGATCCGCCCCGGCACACGCCGCTGCGCAAGGCGCTCAGCTTCGCCTTCACCCCCAAGCGGGTGAAGGCACTGCGCGAGGGCTGGCACAAGGTGGTCGACGACCTGCTCGACGACATGGTGCGCACGGGCGGCCAGGACCTGAACACCGGTCTGTCCGAGCCCTTGCCGATCATCACCATCGCCCAGCTGATGGGGGTCCCCGACAGCGACTGGCCGCAGTTCCTGGTGTGGACGGACACGCTGCGACGGGTCGACGCCAGTGACCCGACCGGCATCAAGGCCCGGCACACCAAGGAGCTCTCGGACTACATCCGGGACCTCATAGCCCGTAAGCAGCGCCGGCCCGAGGACGATCTGATCTCCGCCCTGGTCCATGCCGAGGGGGACAAGCGGCTGGACGCCAAGGAGGCACTGTCCACCGCCTTCGCGGTGATGACGGGGGGCAACGACACCACGACAAGCCTCCTGAACGGTGCTTTCACGGCACTCCTGACACACCCCGCCGAAGCAGCGAAGATCAAGGCCGATCACAGTCTGCTGCCCGCGGCCGTCGAGGAGTTGCTGCGCTACACCGCCCCCGTGATCAACTCCCTGCAGCGGGTCACCTTGGAGCCGGTCGAGCTGAGCGGGGTGCGGATCCCGCAGGACGAGATCGTCATCATCTCCATCGCGTCCGCCAACCATGACCCGGACGCCTTCCCCGACCGTCCGGACGAGCTGGACGTCACCCGTAAACGGCCCGCACACCTCAGCTTCGGGCACGGCATCCACTACTGCCTCGGCAACCACATGGCCAAGGCGCTGACCGAGATCGCCGTCCAGCGGGTCTTCGAGCGCTTTCCCCGGATCCGGCTGGGGGTGGACCCGTCCGAACTGCGCTACCAGCCCGGCCTGATCGTCCGCCCGCTGGTTTCGCTACCGGTGGTCTTCGGGCCGACCGCGTAACCCCGGAAGCGGGAAACACAGAAGGGGCCTGGGGGCCGCCACGGCGGCCCCCAGGCCCCTTCTCGGTGTGCCGACGGGCTGTCACTTCCCGGTGCGGCGACGGTAGTACGAGGCGGTGACGGCCCCCAGCAAGGGGCCCCAGGCCAGCAGAGGCGCGTAACAGACGGTGACCACCCTGTTCTGCAGCGGGGTGCCGAGCGGTGGCCGAATGCTCCACTGGTACACGGCGTACCCGCACACGGCGGTGACCGCGGCGGATCCGGCCCCCGCCACCACGACCGGCACCATGACGGGGATCCGCCGGCCGCCGAGCCCCGGCACCCAGCGCGGCACCACCTCGCCCCACGGCCGCACCAGGCCCAGGGTCGCGAGGGCTAGTCCCTCAGTGGCGAGGGAGAGCCCGAGAATGTACGCCCGTTCTCCCGCGCCGGCGTTGATCCGGGGGACGACCTTGGGGACTCCGGCGATCAGAGCGACGCGCCACAGCCCCGAGGGCAGGGTGGACCCGGCGGCCAGATGCGCCGCGGTCCTCGCCCAACGGGGCACGTCCGACGGGGGAGCGGCCTGCGACGGCCCGGCGTCAGGTGCCTCCGTGGCCTGCGCGGGCGCCGGGGGCCCGGCAGGCCGCGGCCCCGCCGTGGACCGCGGGAACATCGGCCGGGGCCGCGCGAAGAGCCCGCGCAGGACGGTGCGGCCGGTGCCGGGGACCGAGGGGCGGCTCACTGGGCGGTCGCACGCCGGTAGGCGCGGTTCGCCAGCGGGACCACCACGGCAAGGAGCACGCCGATCAGGACCAGGGCGCACGGCACCGGGTACCGCAGCGGGAACGCCGGATCGTCGCCCAGGCCCGTGGGGTTGCCCCACAGTTCCCGCATGGCCGTGACCACCGTCGTCACCGGGTTCCACTCGGCCACGGTGCGCAGCCAGCCCGGAAGGTTGCCGAGCGGGTAGAACGTCGCCGAAAGGAAGGCCAGCGGCATGGTGATGACCATGGCCACCGAGTTCACGGCCTGCGGGTCACGCAGCGCCAGTCCGATGAGGACACCGAGCCAGGCCATGGCGTAACCGAGCAGCATCAACAGCAGGAAGCCCGCGACCACATCGAAGGGGTTCGCGTGCAGCCGCCAACCGATGAGGAAGCCGACCGGAATCATGGCCACACAGGAAATGGCGTTGAGAACGAGGTCGGACACGGTGCGGCCGACCAGTACCGAAAGCTGAACCATCGGCAGCGAGCGGAACCGCTCCACCAGCCCGTTGTTCAGGTCCTCGGCCACGCCCACACCGGTGTTGATGACGCTGGAGAGCATCATCTGGGCGAAGATGCCCGCCATGATGTACTCGTGGTAGTTCCCCTGGGGCACCTGCATCGAGCTGCCGAACAGGTAACCGAAGAGCACCACGAACATGATCGGCATCAGCGTGACCGCGATGATCTTCTGCGGTGTCCGCTTCAAGTGCGTCATGTGCCGCCCGACGAGGGCGGCCGAATCGCTCAGCAGGTGGGAGTAGGTACTGCTCATCGCGGCGCCACCTCCAGCTCGCTCTCGCCGCGTTCCGCCTCGGCCGGGGGCCGGGATCCGACGGGTGCCGTGCGGCTCTTGTGGCCGGTCAGTTCGAGGAACACCTCGTCCAGCGAGGGGCGTCGTACGACGAAGTCGACGACCTCCACCGAGTTGAGCTGCAACTCCGCCGCCGCCTTGGAGACCCCGGCGAACCCGGTCTCCAGTGCCGCGGACACCCGCAGCCCGGTGTCGTCGATCACCGGCGGGGTGGAGCCGGCGGAGGAGAGCGGAGCCAGCGCGGCGCGCGCCATCTCCGGGGTGCGAACGGTGATCTCCAGCCGTTCACCGCCCACCATGCTCTTCAACTCGTCGGGTGTGCCTTCGGCGGCCACCGTCCCCTGGTCGATCACCGCGATGCGGTCGGCGAGCTGGTCCGCCTCCTCCAGGTACTGAGTGGTGAGCAGGATCGTCACACCGTCGGCGACCTGCTCGCGCACCATGTCCCACAGCGCCGTCCTGCTGACCAGGTCGAGCCCGGTCGTCGGTTCGTCCAGGAAGACCACCGGGGGGCTGGCGATCAGACTGGCTCCGAGGTCGAGCCTGCGGCGCATGCCGCCCGAGTAGGTCCGCACCGGCCGGTCGGCGGCGTCCGTGAGGTCGAACCGCTCCAGCAGTTCCTCCGCACGGGTGCGTGCCCGCTTACGGCCCAGGTGCATCAGCGTCCCCAGGAGCACCAGGTTCTCCCGGCCGGTCAACTCGCCGTCCAGTGCCGCGTACTGTCCCGTCAGGCCGATCCGCCGACGTACCTCGTGCGCCTGGGTCACCACGTCGTAGCCCACGACCTGGGCCGAGCCGGCGTCGGGCTGGAGCAGCGTCGCCAGCATGCGCACCATGGTCGTCTTGCCCGCACCGTTGGGCCCGAGGACTCCGTAGACCGTGCCGGCCTCGACGGACAGGCCGACGCCCTTGAGTACCTCAGTGTCGCCATAACGCTTCCGCAGACCTTCTGCGGATATTGCGATATTCATCAGACTCCTCAAAATGCGTCGGCGAGATCCGGGGCAACCGTGCGATCAGAGTTGAAATTACTTGGGTCGGAATACGGGAACCAGTGGACTTCAAATTCTTCCAACCAACCGCTCGGCCGACCGATCAGCCGATCGAGCGGCGAGTCGGGGTCAAGAACCGGAGCCGAGCCGCACGGGCAATGTGTCGAGGCCGCGCGTCGCGTTCATCTGGTACCGCAGCTCATCTGGCTTGACCGCCAGTTCGATGCGCTCGAAACGGTCCAGCAGCGCGCCCACGGCGAGTTCGGTCTGCAGCCGCGCCAGAGGGGCCCCCATGCAGTGGTGCAGGCCGTGACCGAACGCCAGGTGCCCGCCGGGCGCGCGGCGGATGTCGAAGTGCTCGGAGTCCTCGAAGCGCCGCGCGTCGCGGTTGGCGGAACCGAAGGAGACCAGGACGAACTCATCGGCCGGGATGCGCACGCCACCGATCTCGACCGGCTCCGCGGTGATGCTGAGCGTGGAGAGGTGCAGCGAGTTGTCGTACCGGCAGAACTCCTCCACCGCGGCCGGGAGCAGCGACCGGTCGGCGCGCAGCGCGGCGAGCTGGTCGGGGTGGCGCAGCAGGGCCAGGACGCCATTGCCGATGAGGTGTGCGGTCGTCTCGTAACCCGCGACCAGAAGCTGGAAGACCATCGAGACCAGCTCGCTCTCGCTGAGCCGGTCGTCGTCGTCGCGTGCCTGGATCAGACCGGTGATCAGATCGTCCGCAGGGGTGGCACGCCGGTCGGCTATCAGTCCGACCAGGTACTCGGCCATCTGGTCGGCCACTTGCTGGAGTTCCTCGGGCCGGCCCGCCATCGTCAGCGTGTTCGACCACGCGCCGAAAGCAGCCTGGTCGGCCTCGGGGACACCGATCATCTCGGAGATGACGGTGATGGGCAGGGGGTAGCCGAGGACCTGCAGCAGGTCGACCTCTTCCTGCCCCGCGACGCTGTCGAGGAGCCGGGCCACGGTCCGTTCGATCCGTGGGCGCAGGCCCTGGATCTGCCGAGCGGTGAACGCCTTGGCGACCAGCTTGCGCAGTCGGGTGTGGTCCGGGGGGTCCATGTTGAGCATGTGATCCACCAGCATGCGCTCGCCGAGCGACTTCTCCGGCTGCTCGACGGGCTCGACGCCCATGCGCCGGGCGACCACCCGGGCGGCCAGCTCCGCGTCCTTGACCACACCCGGCTCGGTCAGCGCGGTGCGCGCCTCCTCGTATCGGACGACCAACCACATCGGCATGCCGTTGAGCACGACGTGCGCGACCGGGGTGCGCTCGCGGAGCCGGGCATACGCGGGGTACGGGTCGAGGAAGAAGTCCTCACCCAGTACCTCGGGCTCCGGCACCTGCAGGGTGTCCTCGGGCATCTCGCGGGTTCCTTTTCGTCGGTCCGCCCTGCGCGGCGCGGAGGTGAATGTGCGACGGCTTCCGTGTTCGGCTGCTGTGTGGCCGCGCGGCGGTGAGCCCTCCGCACCGTTGATATCAGCGCTCTCGGCACGCTCCGGAGCCTGCATCAAGGACTTCGATGTACTCCCTGCGCGTCAGCCACCGGGGCCTGGACCAGCGGCAGGTCCTCCTGCCAGGCCCAGCCGTTCTCGTCGAGCAACCGCCGTACGCTCGGCACCGACGCGGCGTCGACGAGCAGTTCCACGAGACCGCGAGGCCGGTCGAGCGAGTGCTCGATGCGTACGTCCTCGATGTTGATCCCCGCGCCGCTGACCGAGGAGAACAGCTGGGCGAGCGCGCCGGTCTTGTCGGGGACGGCGACCGGGACGGCGACGAACTCCGTGGGTACGGAGCTGCGCTTGTCCGGGACCCTGGCGTGGCCCCGGTTGCCCCGCCACAACAGTTCCTCCAGGTCCGCGGTCGCCTTCTCGCGCGTGGCCTCCTCGTCGCTGCGCTGCGCCCGGAGTGCCCGGATCATCCGGTCCAGGTCGACCGCGTACGCCTCCAGGACGTCGGCGACCGCGTCCGCGTTCGCCGTCAGGATGTCGCTCCACAGCGTGGGCTCACCTCCGGCGATGCGGGTGACGTCCCGCAGGCCCTGGCCCGACACTCGGATGTACTCGCCCTTCGCCTCCGCCAGCCTCGCCGCCATCATCGAGGAGACCAGGTGCGGGGCGTGCGAGGTCAGAGCCACGGCCTCGTCGTGGGCGTCGGTGTCCATGAGGATGGGCACCGCGCCACAGAGCGAGACCAGTTCCAGGCCCTGGTTGAGTGCCGCGCGATCGGTGCGCGGCGAGGGCGTCAGGACCCACGGCCTGCCCTCGAAGAGGTCGGCGCGCGCGGCGAGCGGTCCGGAGCGCTCGGCACCGGCCATCGGGTGTCCGCCGACGTAGGTGGCCGGGTCGCCACCGGCTGCGCGGATCTCCTCGTGCGGCCGCGCCTTGACGCTGGCCGCGTCCGTGTAGGCCCGGGCCAGGCCCTTCTGCTGGCAGTCGGCGAGCACGGCGCCGACGTGGGCGGGTGGCACGGCGAGCACGGCGAGGTCGACCCGGGCGGGCGGTGTCTCCAGGGAGCCGGCACCGAGCGCCTCCGCGGTCCTGACCGCCGTCGTGTCCCGGTCGTCCAGATAGACGGTGGCCCCGCTCCGGCTGAGCGCCAGCGCTATCGACGTACCGATCAGCCCTGTCCCGACGATCAGCACGGTCCTCATGACGCGTCACGTCCCGTCGGCTGCCGGGCGTCCGTGGAGCGCTTGGTCCGGGCAAGCAGGAAGGCGGCCAGGCGGCCGATGCCCTTCTCGATCTCCTCGTGGCTCAGCGAGCTGAAGGAGAGCCGGATCGTGCGCTCGCCCCCCGCGGCCGGATAGAAGTACGACATCGGCGTCCAGATCACGCCGAATTCCCGGGCCGAGTGCAGCAGTGCGGTGTCGTCCGCGTCGAACGGGACACGCACCGTGAGGAAGAAGCCGCCGCTGGGCCGGTTCCAGCTGACGCCGCGTTCGCGCAGCCCCGCGGCGGTGAACTGCCGGTCGAGTTGATCGAGCACGCAGCGCAGGGTGTCGCCGTAGTGCTTGGCGGAGACCTCGTTGTGCGCGGCGAGGCTGCCGCCCGAGGCCAGCAGCGCCCCCGCGACCACCGCCTGGCTGAGCGCCGGGGTGTTCACCGTGACCATGCTCTTGAGTTTGGCGAGCTCGTCGGCGAGCAGACCGCTGCCCTTGTCGTCCACGACCGCCTGGTCGGCGACGACGAATCCGACCCGGGCACCGGGGAAGACCGTCTTGGAGTACGAGCCCAGATGCACCACCCGGCGTTCGCGGTCGAGCGACTTCAGCGTGGGCTGCCGGCAGCCCGGACTGATGAGGCGGTAGGGACTGTCCTCCAGGATGAGCAGGTCGTGTCGCGCCGCGAGTTCGAGGAGTTCCTCACGGGCCTGCCGGGACATCGTGCTGCCGGAGGGATTGGAGTGGTCGGGCACCAGATAGAAGACCCGAGGACGCCGCCCCGCCCTCTTCTCGGCGGTGATGACGGCTTCGAGCGCGGCGCAGTCGACACCGCCCTCGCCCTCCTCGACCGCGCGGAGCGTGAGCCCGAGCAGTCTCGCGGCGCCGGTGATGCCGACGTAGCAGGGGCTCGAGACGAGCAGGACGTCCTGAGGGTCACGGAACAGTGCCCTGAGGACGAGCAGCATGCCTTCCTGCGCGCCCACGGTCACCACGATCGACGCCGGATCCGTTTCGATCGCCTCGTCGGTGTGGAGCGATTCCGCGATGAGTTCACGGATGATCCCGGCCGTCGGACCGTACTGGTGGAGAGCGGTCCTGATGTCGTCGGCCGTTGAGCCGCCCGCCGTCAGGTGGTCGACGAAGCGCCGGATGTGCCCGAAGACCTCCTCCGTGTCGAAGAACCCCTCGTACGGTCTGCCCGGGGCGAAGGAGACGGCGTCGGGGAAGCGGCCCGTGATCTCGTTGAGGAAGTTCATCGTGTCGAGCACGGGATCGGACAGGCTGCCGTGCAGGACTTCCCTGCGCAGAGTCGTGGCCCCGGAGGAGCGAGGGCCGGACGCGGGCTGGGGAGCGAGCGTGCGCGTCACGGGAGCGGGCACAGGCGCCGCGGTGACGGGCGAGGCCGGGCCGGTCAGCAACGAGACGTCGGCGGCGTCCACCGTGGCGGTCCCGGTCAGTGCCATGGCCTCGGCCAGCTCCTCGGTGACCAGGTTCAGCACCTGGGCCACGCCCTCCTGGCCGGCCACGGCGAGCCCGTGCAGGACCGGCCGTCCCAGGAGCACCGCGTCCGCCCCGAGCGCGAGAGCCGTCAGGACGTCGGTGCCGCGGCGGACCCCGCCGTCCAGAAGGACGGCGCAGCGACCGGCGGCCGCCGCGGTCACTTCAGCGAGTACGTCCAACGTGGCCTGTGCGCCGTCCAGTTGCCGTCCGCCGTGGTTGGAGACGATGATGCCGTCGGCACCCGCCTCGACCGCGAGCACGGCGTCCTCCGCCGTCATGACGCCCTTGACGAGCACGGGCAGCCCGCCCACCGAGCGCAGCCAGTCGACGACCGACCAGTCGAGTGCGGGGTCCATCGCGGTACGGCTGTGGTCCGAGGGGGACGTGTAGTCGCCGCCGTCCGCCGGGAGGTTGGCGGGGACGACGCCGGGCGGCAGCCGGAAGCCGTTGCGCAGGTCGCGGGGTCTGCGGCCCAGGCGCGGGGTGTCGGCGGTGAGGACCAGGGCCTCGAAGCCCGCCCGCTTCGCACGTTCGATCAGACGGCGGGTGGTCCCGCGGTCACGGAAGCAGTAGACCTGCAGCCACAGCGGGGACTCGGCGGCACGGGCGATGTCCTCGAAGGTCTGCCCCGCGAAGGTGGACACGACGAAGGGGAGCCCCGCGGAGCCCGCGGCACGAGCGGTGGCGATCTCTCCCTCGGCATGCACCAGTGTGTGGTAGGCCATGGGCGCCACCGCCAACGGCGCGGCCCACCGCCGCCCGAGGACGGTGGTGGCCAAGCGGCTCTCCGCGGCGCCGGTCAGGACGCGGGTGCGCAGCCGGGCACGCGTGAACGCCTGCCGGTTGGCGGTGAGAGTGCGTTCCTCACCGGCCCCGCCCTCGATGAAGTCCCAGACCTCGGGCCGGACGCGGGCCCGGGCGCGAGTCTCGAACTCGCCAAGCGACAAGGGTGGCCGTGTGCTCGGCTCGGCTGGACGTTCCGTCACGAGCCGGCCTCCCGGGCACGCTCCACGGCCTCGTACAGCGCCCTGATGTTGGAGCTGCCGAAGCCCTGCGCCCCATGCCGCTGGATGAGTTCGAAGAAGAGGGTGCGCCGCTCGAACGGGGACCGGGTGAAGAGCTGGAGGAGGTACCCCCACTCGTCTCGGTCCGCGAGCACGTTCGTCTTGCGGAGATCGGCGATCCCCTCGTCGAGGTCGTCGAGCCGCTCCGCGAGGGCGTCGTAGTAGGTGCCGGGTGTCTGCAGGAACTCGACGCCGCGGGTCTCGAGTTCCACGACGGCGGGGATGATCGCGTCGACGAGGAACGCCAGGTGCTGGACGCCGCCCCCGCCGTTCCGCTTCAGGAACGCGTCGATCTGGCCCGGCTTCTTGGTGGCGTCGGGCTCGATGATGGTGAAGGTGATGCCGGCGGAGGGGCTGCGGACGACGATGGAGTCCATGGCCTGCTCGCCCACGGAGACGTATTCGCTGTAGTACTGCTCGAAGCCGAATCCCTCGATGTAGAACTTGACGACGTCGTGCAGTCGGCCGGCTTCCAGGCAGATCGCGATGTGGTCGAGGAGGCGCAGCTCGGGGGCGTGGCCCGAGGCGGGCGCCGGGCTCGGCGCGGGTGTCCAGGACCGGTCGGCGGGAAGCCCGCGCTCCGCGTCGGCGGCACGCTGGACGAGGGAGTGGCGGACGTCCCCGAATCCGGACACGACGGGAACCGGGGCGTCGGCCGGGGCGAGGGAGGCGGCTCCGGCCGCGATCGCCCTCTCCCGCGTCGCGACGGCGTCCGCGCAGGAGAAGGCGATGTCGGATATCCCGTCTCCGTGCTCGGCGAGGAACGGGGCCGCGTGCGGACCCGCGGAGACGACGACCTGGAGCTGGTTCTGGACGAGAAGTACCGAGTCCAGGCCCTCCCTGCCACCCGTGGCCTTTTCATGGAACCCGAACATCGAAACGAAATAGTCTGTGGTCTTTCGCAGATCGCTCGTGTAGATCTCTATGTACTCGACGTCGTGCGCGGTCACGTTGTTCCCCATCCGACGATTGGGCCCGAGTTGTTCCACTCGCTGAATTTCAGCAAATCAGACGGTGACGGCGGCTGGGAAACCGGATTAGAGAAATTGCATACGGGCCCTTTTCCGGGAAACTCTGCGAGACCGTTCGGCCCGGCGGGCGGGGAGGAGGTGCCGGGGACCCACGGGCATGTGAGGCCGATCGCAAAAGATCTTCGCGGGATCGACACAACGTGGGCCGCTTGCGCGGGGTTCCGCCCCGAGCGCATGAGGAAATGTGAGGTGTGGGAGCGTGAGCCGGGTGAGTGAGAGTACATCCAGCACCCTGCAGTACCGCTTCGACGGCCCCGAAGACGCCCCGGTCCTCATCCTCGGAGCCTCCCTCGGAACCACCTGGCACATGTGGGACCGCCAGATACCCGACCTGACCCGGCACTGGCGGGTGTTCCGCTTCGACATGCCCGGGCACGGCGGGGCGCCCGCGCACCCCTGTGGGTCGGTCGGTGAGCTGGCCGACCGGCTGCTCGCCACGCTCGACGGGCTGGGCGTGCAGCGCTTCGGGTACGCGGGCTGTGCCTTCGGCGGTGCCATCGGTGCCGAACTCGCGCTCCGGCACCCCCAGCGCGTCGCCTCGCTCGCGCTGATCGCCGCCTCGCCGCGGTTCGGCACCGCGGACGAGTTCCGCCAGCGCGGGGTCATCGTGCGCAGCAACGGCCTCGACCCCATCGCCCGCTCCGCGCCCGACCGCTGGTTCACGCCCGGCTTCGCCGCCGCGCAGCCCGCGATCACCGACTGGGCCGTCCAGATGGTGCGTACCACCGACCCCGGCTGCTACATCGCGGCCTGCGAGGCCCTCGCCGCCTTCGACGTACGCGCCGAGCTGGGCCGGATCGGCATCCCCACGCTCGTCCTCGTCGGCTCCGAGGACCAGGTCACCGGGCAGGGCGAGGCCCGCACCCTCGTCGCCGGGATCCCCGACTCCCGCCTCGCCGTCGTGCCGGGCGCCTCGCACCTCGCCCCCGTCGAGCAGCCCGCCGCCGTCACCGACCTTCTCGTACGCCACTTCTCCACGGCCTGGCAGGAGACCCAGGCGGCGATCACGCCCCCGCCGGTCAAGCCCGTCCTGTCCCCGAAGCCCGTGGCCCCGACGGCCCCCATGGCCGAGATCGCCGCCGCCGAGCAGCCCGAGGCCGTCGTCGGCACCGGCAGGCCCGACCCGTACGAGGCGGGCATCAAGGTCCGCCGCGAAGTGCTCGGCGACGCGCACGTGGACCGGGTGCTGGCCTCGGCCGACGACTTCTCCGGCGACTTCCAGGAGCTGATCACCCGCTACGCCTGGGGCGAGGTCTGGAACCGCCCGGGCCTTGACCGCCGCTCCCGCAGCTGCGTCACCCTCACCGCCCTCGTCGCCGGCGGCCACCTGGACGAGCTGGCCTTCCACACCCGCGCCGCGCTGCGCAACGGCCTCACCCCGGCCGAGATCAAGGAGGTGCTTCTCCAGGCCGCCGTCTACTGCGGCGTGCCCGCGGCGAACTCCGCCTTCAGGGTCGCGCAGACCGTCATTCGCGAGGAGACCACGCCGCCGGAGTAGCAGGATGGGGGGATGACTGATACGACGACTCCGGCAGGAAGCTCTCCCTCGCGCGCGAAGCGCATGACCTTCACGAAGAAGTCCCACGCGTGCGTGCGTCTCGAAAAGGAGGGGCGCACGCTGGTCATCGATCCGGGCGGCTTCAGCGAGGACGACGCGGCCCTCGGCGCCGACGCGATCCTCGTCACCCACGAGCACCCCGACCACTTCGACGAGGGACGGCTGCGCGCGGCCCTGGAGGCCCGCCCCGGCGCGGAGATCTGGACGCTCAGGTCGGTCGCGGAGAAGATCTCGGCCGCCTTCCCCGGGCGTGTGCACACCGTCGGGCACGGCGACACCTTCACGGCCGCCGGGTTCGACGTCCAGGTGCACGGCGAGCTGCACGCCGTGATCCACCCGGACATCCCGCGCATCACCAACGTCGGATACCTGGTCGACGGCTCGGTCTTCCACCCCGGCGACGCCCTGACCGTCCCCGACCAGCCGGTCCAGACGCTGATGCTCCCCGTCATGGCGCCCTGGAGCAAGATCTCCGAGGTGATCGACTACGTACGCGAGGTCAAGCCGCAGCGTGCCTACGACGTCCACGACGCCCTGCTCACCGACCTCGCCCGGCCCATCTACGACAACCAGATCGGGGCCCTCGGCGGCGCCGAGCACCTGCGTCTGACGCCGGGAGAGACGGCCGAACTCTGACTGTCAGTGGCGCCGGGTAGGTTGTGAGGCATGCGCATTGCGACCTGGAACGTGAACTCGATCACCGCTCGGCTGCCAAGGCTCCTCGCCTGGCTGGAGAACACCGGCACGGACGTGCTGTGCATCCAGGAGACCAAGACGACGGCCGAGGCGTTCCCCGCCGACGAGCTCCGCGAGCTGGGCTATGAATCGGCGGTGAACGCCACCGGCCGGTGGAACGGCGTGGCGCTGGTCTCCAAGGCCGGCCTCGAGGACGTCGTCAAGGGCCTCCCGGGCGGTCCGGGGTACGACGGCGTGGACGAGCCCCGGGCGATCTCCGCGACCTGCGGCGCCGTCCGCGTCTGGTCGGTCTACGTGCCGAACGGCCGCGAGGTCGACCACACCCACTACGCCTACAAGCTCCAGTGGTTCGAGGCCCTGAAGGCGGCGATCTCCGAGGACGCGGCGGGCCCCCGCCCCTTCGCGGTCCTCGGCGACTTCAACGTCGCGCCGACCGACGAGGACGTCTGGGACCCCTCGCTCTTCGTCGGCGCCACGCACGTCACCCCGGCCGAGCGCGCCGCCCTCGCGGCCCTGCGCGAGACGGGCCTCACCGACATCGTGCCCCGCCCCTTGAAGTACGCCCACCCGTTCACGTACTGGGACTACCGCGAGCTGGGTTTCCCGAAGAACAAGGGCATGCGCATCGACCTGGTGTACGGAAACGCACCCTTCGCGAAGGCCGTCTCGGACTCCTACGTGGACCGTGAGGAGCGCAAGGGCAAGGGCGCCTCCGACCACGCCCCGGTCGTGGTGGACCTGGACGTCTGAGCCCCGGACACCCCGGACTCTCAGGGCGCCAGCTTCCGCAGGTCCACCGAGTCCGCCAGCGCCGCGAGCCCCGCGTCCCCCGGATGCAGATGGTCCCCGCTGTCATAGGCGGCCCGCATCCGCGCGGGATGCGCGGGATCCCGCAGCACCGCGTCGAAGTCGAGCACGGCGTCGAAGTCCCCGCCCCCGCGGACGTACGCGTTCACCGCCTCCCGCTCGGCGTTCGCCGCCGCCGTGCAGAGCGCCTCGCCCTCGCAGGGGGCGATCGTCGCCGCCACGACGCGCAGCCCGCGGGCCCGGGCGCGGTCCGCGATCTCCCGCAGCCCCGCGATCACCTGCTCCGCCGACGCTCCCCAGCGCACGTCGTTGATCCCCTCGAAGACCACGACCGTGCTCGCGGACGTCTGGGCGAGGACATCGCGGTCCAGGCGGTGCAGGGCGCTCACCCCGCCCGTGTCCGTCGAGACGCCGTCGCCCGGGTAGCGGTCGGTCACCACGCGGTTGGCCGAGATGCCCTGGTTGAGGACGCCGTAGCGCGGGACGGCGGACTGGTTCAGAAGGCGGGTCGCAAGGATGTTCGGCCAGCGGCGGTTGGCGTCCTGCGTGGACTTCACCCCGTCGGTGATCGAGTCGCCGAGCAGCACCACGGAGCCGGGCCCGCCGCCCACGTCGACCCCGGTGAGCAGCGGCCACGTCGTGATCGTCGAGGTGTACGCGGCGGGGGAGCCGTCCGCCGTGTGGTCCCCGGGGCCGCTGACGTAAGAGCGCTGGATCGCCTGGCTGTGCACGGGCGCCGCCGCCACCGGACCCGGCAGATGGAAGCTCACCAGCAGATTCGCGTCGGCGGGTACGTCGAAGTCGAGCGGGTCGCTGAACGCCTGGGCGCCCGCCGGGATCTCGGTGCCCGCGCCGCCCCGGAAGGTCAGCCGCCGCGGCTCGCCCCTCGCCTCCGCCCCGGCCTCCTGCACCGCCACGCTCGCGCCGCCGATCCGCACCGGGGCCGCCGCGAAGGTGTTGTCGAGCCGGACGCGCACCCGGGGCCCGCCCGCGCTGGTGTGCACGACGAGCCGCACGGTCCGGTCGCTCCAGGGCCCGACCGCGGTGTACCCGGCCGTCGGCGCCGACCAACTGCCCGTCCACCCCTTGGCCGGGGACCGCACTGACAGGGCGAACACATGCAGGTCCGGGGCGCCCGGGTCCCTCGGCAGCTCCACCGAGGCCACCTCACGCCCCCGGACGAGCGGCACGGTCACCACGTACAGCCGTGCCTTCTCGGCGCGTTGGCCGCCGGGCGTGTTGATGTGCGGCAGGGCGACGGACTTCGTGGCGAGCGGGCCCGAACGCCAGTCCGGTGCGGTGAGCCGGTAGCCGCCGCGTGAGCCGTCCCGGTAGCGCACCGTCCCCGTGCCGCTCGCCTCGCCGCCCGTCCCCGCGACCAGGAACGCGAGGGCGTCCCCGCGGCCGCGCACCCGCACCGGCTGGCCGTTCGCCCGTACGTTGTCCCGCTCGCCCGGCTCTGTGCGCGGCCAGGTCAGCCGGGCCCCGTCAACGCCCAGGGAGCGGCCGGGGGTCCAGCCCGCGGCCGTCAGATCCCGCGCCGAGAGCGAGGCGCCCCGCCCGTCGAAGTCCGCGGCGCCGGGGCGGGCGTCGTCGCTGATCGCCCTGTTGTCGAAGAGCCGCTTCAGCGGAAGCGGCCGGTCCCCTCGCGGGGTCGCGGACGTGGGCGCGGACGTGGACGCAGGCGCGGCCTCGGCGGAGGCCAGCGGGGCCAGGCCCGCCAAGAGGGCGAGCGCGACGGCCGCCCCCCGGATACGTCGGCGCACGACAGACCCCTCCCGCGTGATGACAGATGCGCCATGAAGCTAAGGAGGCGTCAGAGGCCCGTCAATGAGTCGCGCGTGAACACGGCGCGAACTCACCGGGACGAACCGCGTCGCCGCCCGCGCGAGCGCCGGGCCCCCGCCGCGGGTGGTGACGCGCGCGTCCGGCCCCGGGCGGGATGTGCGCCCGAAGGGGTGATTCGGCAGATTCCGTGATCAACTGATGCAAGATACGTTGGGACATCACGGAATCAGCGCCCGGCCGCGCGTCCGGCGGCGCCACGCGACGGAGAGGCCGATCATGAACATCCCGTTCCTCCACAAGTGGCGTAAGCGGCACTCCGTGACGGACCCGGCCCGCGGGCTCGCGGCCGCCTTCGAGGAGGACCCGGACGGCGTCGCCGAACTGCTGTCCGAGTGCGAGCTGCTGCGCTCCCAGGCGGCCGCGGCCGGGCTCGAACTGGACGACTCCCCGGCGTCCTTGACCGCCCTCGACCAGCTGCTGCCACGCTGGCGCGACGACCCGGAGCTGCTGCCGTGGCTCGGCAACGACGCGGGGCTCTACCTGGGCACGGTCGTGGTGCGGACCGTGCCGGGCGCCGCCTGGCACGTGTACCCCGGCGGCGGTCCCGTCGTACGGCTGAAGTCCGGCCGGGACATCCCGGTCGTCGAGGCGGGGCTCGACTGGGCGGTGCAAGGGGCGCCCGAGCTGTCGCAGATCTACGCCGAGGCCTCCGAGACATAGCCGGAATTGCCGCAAATACGGTTAATGCCCGTGCTTGCGTGTCGTCCGTTAAGTCCCGTTTCCACGTGGATAGTTTGCGCGGACGTACACAGCTGAGAGTGGGCAGGTCTTGCCATGGCCGTCGATCCGTTGATCGAGCTGCGTGATGTGAACAAGTACTACGGAGAGCTGCATGTCCTCCAGGACATCAACCTCACCGTCGGCAAGGGGGAGGTGGTCGTGGTCATCGGCCCTTCGGGGTCGGGCAAATCAACGCTCTGCCGGACGATCAACCGGCTCGAGACCATCCAGTCCGGAGAGATCAGGCTCGACGGGCAGCCCCTGCCCGACGAGGGGAAGGCCCTCGCCAGGCTCCGCGCCGAAGTCGGCATGGTCTTCCAGTCCTTCAACCTCTTCGCGCACAAGACCGTTCTCCAGAACGTCTCGCTCGCGCAGACCAAGGTCCGGGGCCGCAGGAAGGACGAGGCCGACCAGCGCTCCCGGGAGCTCCTGGAGCGCGTGGGACTCGCCACGCAGGCAGAGAAGTACCCGGCGCAGCTCTCCGGAGGCCAGCAGCAGCGCGTGGCCATCGCCCGCGCGCTGGCGATGGACCCCAAGGCGCTCCTGTTCGACGAGCCGACCTCCGCCCTCGACCCCGAGATGATCAACGAGGTCCTGGAGGTCATGCAGCAGCTCGCCCGTGACGGCATGACGATGGTCGTCGTCACCCATGAGATGGGCTTCGCCCGCTCCGCCGCCAACCGCGTGGTCTTCATGTCCGACGGCCGCGTCGTGGAGGACCGCACCCCGGAGGACTTCTTCACCCACCCGGAGAGCGAGCGCGCCAGGGACTTCCTCTCCAAGATCCTCAAGCACTGACGGGGGCGACGCGCTCGTGAAGAGAGACACCATGCGTACGACCCGGCTCGTGGCGGCGCTCGTCCTGTCCGCGCTCGTCTCCACCGCCTGCGGCAAGGAGGGCAGCCCGCCGACGAAGGGCCCCGCGGCCGAGAAGCTCCCCGAATACCGGGTGGCCACCGGCTTCCAGCTGCCCCAGTCGTCGACCTGGCGGAAGGCCAAGAGCCGCGGCCGCTTCATCGTGGGCGCCAAGGAGGACCAGCCCTACCTCGGCGAGAAGGACCCCGCGACGGGCACCTACTCCGGCTTCGACATCGAGATCGCCAAGATGATCTCGGCCTCACTCGGTCTTGACCCCAAGAAGACCGAGTTCAAGACCATCGCGTCGGCCAACCGCGAAACCGCCCTGCAGAACGGGCAGATCGACTACTACGTCGGCACCTACACCATCAACGACAACCGCAAGAAGCTCGTCGGCTTCGGCGGCCCGTACTACCTGGCGGGCCAGGGCCTGCTCGTACGCCACGACGAGGAGGACATCAAGGGCCCGCGGGACCTGGCCGGCAAGCGCGTCTGCTCGGCGGCGGGATCCACCCCCTACCAGCGCATCCAGCAGGAGTACCCCAAGGCCACCCTCGTCGCCTACGACACGTACTCCGTCTGCGTCGACAACCTGCTCACCTACCAGGTCGACGCCGTCACCACCGACGACGCGATCCTGATCGGCTACGCGGCCAAGGTGCCCGACGAACTCAAGGTGGTCGGCAAGCCGTTCTCCGAGGAGCCGTACGGGATCGGGGTCCCCCGGCGCGACAACGCGCTGCGCCTCGCCATCGACGACGCCCTCGCCGCCGGTGAGAAGAACGGCGACTGGAAGAAGGCCTACGACGCCACGCTCGGCCTCTCCGGCGTGCCGGCGCCGAAGCCACCCGCCATCGACCGCTACCCGGCGAACTGAGGAGGCGTCATGAACGTACTGACAGACAACTTCTCCACGTTCGGCGACGGCTTCCTCGGCACCGTCGAACTCACCGTCTACGCCTCGCTCCTCGCGCTCGTGCTCGGCTTCCTCATGGCCTCCTTCCGCGTCGCGCCCGTCGGCTCCTTCCGGGCCTTCGGCACGGTGTGGGTGGCGGTCCTGCGCAACACCCCGCTCACGCTGCTCTTCTTCGCCGTCCTGCTCGGCCTGCCGCGCTTCGGACTCGTCCTGCCCTTCAAGGTGTTCGCGGTCCTCGCGCTCGGCTGCTACACCTCCGCCTTCATCTGCGAGGCGCTCAGGTCGGGCATCAACACCGTGCCCAAGGGACAGGGCGAGGCGGCCAGAAGCCTCGGCATGAGCTTCGGGCAGACCCTGTCGATGGTGGTCCTGCCGCAGGCCTTCCGGTCCGTCATCGCCCCGGTCGGCTCCAACCTCATCGCGCTCGCCAAGAACTCCGCGATCGCCGGAGCCTTCAGCGTCACCGAACTGCTCGGCACGTACAAGACGCTCAACGAGCTGGGCTACAACATCATCTGGACCTTCGTCTGGATCGCCCTCGGCTACCTCATCATCACCCTCGCCATCAGCGCGGTCTTCAACATCCTCGAAAAGCGCTGGGGAGTCGCCCGATGAAAGCCCTCTCCCACGATTCCACCGCCCTCTACGACATCCCGGGACCCAGAACCGTCCGGCGGCACAAGCTCTACGGGGTGCTCTCCACCCTGGTGGTGCTCGCCCTCGTCGGCTGGATCCTGTATCTGCTCTTCGACACCGACCAGTTCACCGCAACCAAGTGGACGCCCTTCGAGTACAAGGGCATCCAGGAACTGCTCCTGCGGGGCCTCGGCAACACGCTCAAGGCCTTCGCGATCTCCGCGGTACTCGCACTCGCGCTCGGCGGCCTGCTCGCCATGGGGCGGCTCTCGGACCACCGGCCGGTGCGCTGGGTGGCCACGCTCCTCGTGGAGTTCTTCCGCGCGATGCCCGTCCTGGTGATGATCTTCTTCGTCTTCGTGGCGCTGAAGGTGCAGCCGCTGCCCGCGCTGGTCACCGGGCTCACGCTCTACAACGGCTCGGTGCTCGCCGAGGTCTTCCGCTCCGGCGTCAACTCCATGGAACGCGGCCAGAAGGAGGCCGCCTACGCGCTCGGCATGCGCAAGACCCAGGTCATGAGCTACGTCCTCGTGCCCCAGGCCCTGCGCGCCATGCTGCCCGCCATCATCAGCCAGTTGGTGGTGGCCCTCAAGGACACCTCACTGGGTTTTCTGATCACCTACGAGGAGTTCCTCCACGCCGGGAAGCTGATCGCGTCGAATCTCGACTACGATTTGCCGTTCATCCCCGTGGTCATGGTGATCTCACCGATCTACATCGGGATGTGCATGTTGCTGTCGTGGTTCGCCCAGTGGGTGTCCAGGCGTCAGCGGCGCAATCCCAAGACGGAGGCCGCGGAAGTCGCGCCGGCCGAACCAGGGACGCTGCTGCCGGGTGTGCAGTAGCTCGTAGGGCCACGCCCGCCCCGGCAGCAGCCGGAGATCACTGCTCGCGCAGGGGAACGGACACGTACGACGGGTCCGCCTCCGGTGAGGAGAAGGTCAGCTGCGCGCCGGACGGGTTGTGCTCGATGTAGAGCGGGTCGACCGTGTCGACGACCAGGGCGAGCTTGTGTCCTGCCGGTACGTCGTAGGCCGTGGAGAAGAGCTCCAGGTCCACGCCGAAGGGCTTGCCGGGCGTCTTGCCGTGGAAGGTGTACGGCGCATTGCTGACCAGCTTGCCGAGGCCGAGCGGGCCCACGTCGTAGAGGTACGCGACGAGGGTGCCGCTCTCCTTGGTGCTGGTGAGCGTGGTGTGCAGCTTCGTCGTGCCGCGCACCCGCTGGGGCGTCGCGTACTTCTCCGACTGCCAGACGCCCGTGTAGCGGCGCGGGAGCAGCGGCACCGACGCCGTCGGCGGGATCTTCAGGAACTGGTCGAGCGCGTTGGACAGGATGGCGATGCCGCCGTTGGCGCCCGAGTCGACGTTCGTACGGATCGTGGTGGTCCCCGCCATCGCGATCTTCTTGCGCGTCGGGCCGACCGACTTCCAGTCCGGGTAGCCCTCGTAGCCGCCCGTGGAGCGGGACTTGAGCTGGACCGGCTGCTCCTTGTCGATGCCGTTGTCCTCGCCCTTGAGGTAGCGGTCGAACCAGCGCCGGGTCGAGGTCCAGGTGTCGTTCGGCAGCCCGAGCAGGCCGGTGGCCTCCGCCGTCGCGTGGTCGCCGGGGCGGAACTCCAGGCGCTTGGGGCCGGTCAGCCGCTCGTAGAACTCGGCGTACTGGTTGGGCGGGAAGAGGGTGTCGCCCCAGGCGTTGCCGAGCATGATGGCCGCGCCGTTGTCGTTGATCCGGTCGAGGTGGGTCACGGGGGAGCGCTTGGCGCCCCACGCGATCATCTCGGCCTCTTTGTCCAGGTTGGACCCGAGGAAGTCCTTGAGCGTCTGCTGGAGTTCGGGGCCGGGGCGGCCGGTGAGAGCGCCCGCGCCGCCGAGCAGGGCGGCGGCCTGGACGTGCTGGGTGCGCCCGCTGTAGATCGAGTCGATCAGGTCGGCCCAGCCGCTCAGCGCGGCGACCGCCTTGATCCGCTTGTCGTGCCCGGCGGCGAGCAGGCTGATGCCCGCGCCGTACGAGACGCCCGCCATGCCGACCTTCGACGGGTCGGCCGGGGTGTGCGCCAGCGTCCAGTCGATGACCTTGGAGGCGTCGGCGATGTCCTTGGGCCCCGCGGTCTCTATCTCGCCGCCGGACTGCCAGAAGCCGCGCGAGTTGTAACTGACCACCACATAGCCGGAGTCGGCGAGCTTCTGGGCCTGCGCGACGTACTCGATCTGGGGCATGGCCCAGCTGGTGGGCAGCACGATCGAGGGGTATCGGGCCCCGGCCTTCGCGTCCTTCGGGGTGAAGACGTTGGCCTTGAGGACGGTGCCGCCGTCGCCGGGGATGTCGACGAAGCGTACGTCCGCGGCGCTCGCCGCCCGCGGTGCGGCGGCCGGGGCCGCCTGCGCCGTCGGGGCGAGACCGAGGGCGGCGCCTGCGACGAGGGACGCGGAGACGGTGCCCACGGCGGTCGTGCGCAGGGCCCGGTGCGGGTGCGGAGCTCTCACGGATCACTTCCTCACTCGTTGAAAGTGCAAAGTGACCCGACGGTAACCGCGTTGCCTTACTGGGGGTAACCCATCGGTAAGTTACGCCCCGGTAACGATCGTAGAGGGGTGCGTGGTTACTTCAGCGCGCTCTTGGTCTGCCAGTCCGACCAGTCGAGGTTCCACTCGCCGTAGCCGTTGCCCGGCTCCGGGGTGCCCTTCGAGCCGCTGCCGGTGACCTCGAAGGGGTCGCCGATCTGGACCTGGCCGTAGAGCCAGCCCGCGTCGCCGGTGCTCATGCCGACGCAGCCCGAGCTGTGGTTGGTGTTGCCGAAGTACGAGGCGTTCCAGGGGGCCGCGTGCGCGTACATGCCCGACCAGGTCAGCCGCATCGAGTAGTCGACCATCTTGTCGTAGCTGTTGCTGCCGGTGAGGCCGACCGTCTCGGAGCGCATGTTGATCGTGCCCTCCTTCGACATCAGGACGGACGTGCCGCCCCAGGAGGCCTTCTCGCCGCCGGGGGTGCCGGCGGACATCGGGAGTGACCTGACCGTCTTGCCGTCGCGCACCAGCGTCGCCGTCTTGCTGTCCAGGTTCACCTTGACCACCTGGCTCTTGCCGACGGTGAAGCCGGTCGCGTAGTCGCGGACGAACCAGTCGTCGCCGCCGGAGTCGATGCCGTTGAGCCGGGCGTCCAGCTTCACCTTGGTGCCGGACTTCCAGTACTCCTTGGGCCGCCAGTCGACGCGGTCCTTGCCGTCGTGGTTCTTGATCCAGCCCCAGGCGCCCGTGGTGCCGTTAGAGGTCGTCACCTTGAGCTGCTTCTCCACCTCGGCCTTGTTCCTCACCGGGTGGTCGAAGGTGATCGAGAGGGGCTGCGCGATGCCGACGGTGGTGCCCTTGCCCGGGGCCAGCGTCACCTTGTTGACCTGGGCGGGCGCGGCCGTCTTGAAGGAGGCCTTCGCGCTGCCGCCCTGGTCGCTGACCGCGTCGACCTTGTACGCGGTGCCGGGGGCCGCCACGCGCTGCGACGTCCAGGTGGTGCCGTTCGCCGAGACCTTGCCGGGCAGCTTCGTGCCCTTGTCGTCGGCGACGGTGACCTGCTTCAGCCTGCCGCCGGCCAGCTTCACCGTGACCGGGCCGCCCGCCTTCGCCTGCTGCCCCTTGAGGTTCACCGCGATCTTCGGCTTCTCGGCGGCCTTGTCGGCGCCGGAGGAGTCGCCGCCGCCCGAGCAGGCGCTCAGGGCGGCGGCAAGGACTGCGACTCCCGCGGTCGCCGCGTGGCGGGTGCGAAGGGGGCGTCGGCGGCTCGAAGAGCTCTGCGGGGACAAGGAAACGTACCTCCGTGCGAATGTGGACTGCACGGAGAGAGGGCGTACGAGGCCGTCGGGTTGCCTGATGTCCCGAAAATGACCGCTAGGTCACAGAAGGGCCCCGGCGAAGGAGGCCCAGTGTGAGGTGACGGTCACTTCGTGCTGTGCGGTGACGGTCACTTCGCGCGATGAGAGGCGCGGGCCGAGGGCGTGGGGAGCGGCGTCTGGGCGGCGCGCGTCACATCCCCGACCAGCTCGACGACGTCCGGCCCGTACGCCTGCGAATTGACGACCTTCAGGAGCAGCACGAAGGAGTTGCCGCCGTGCTTGCGCGCGAGCTTCTCGTGGTGGCGGGCGAGATAGCGGGTGGCGGCCTGGCTGGTGACCGCGCGCTGGCCGCAGAAGAGGAAGACGGGCCTGGCGTCCTGGCCCTGGTCGGCGGTGAGCCGCGCGAGGATCACGTACTCCGTGAGGCCCGCCTCCATGCGGTAGCGCTCGGCGCCGATCTGGAACGCGCCCCGGTCGGGGACCGGCTCGGGCTCGGTGTTCACCCGCACGCCCGGCAGCAGCGAGTGCATGTGCGCCGCCAGGCGGCGGTGCGCCACCGGGTTGCCCACGCAGAACTCGGTGCGCTCGCCGAAGCTCTGCTGGGCCGCGTCGTGCGCGACGACCTGGGTGTGCGCCCCGCAGTCCTTGATGACCGCGGCGAGTTCGAGGAGGGCGGACACGTCGTGGCGTACGACCATCAGCTCGCCGCCGCCCGCGTCGCGGTTGACGACGAGCAGCGACTCGGAGTTGTCGGGCAGCCCGAAGAAGGCCTGCTTGCGGCGGAGCCTGCGCTTCCACAGGTAGCCGCGCGCGAGCCACCCGAGGACGACGGCTATGCCGACCGCGCACAGGCCGAGGACGAGATTGCGCACGTCTTCAGTCATGGGGGCGCATGCTAGGGCCTGCCCGGCGGATCATGCCACGGGTCGCGGGGCCCGAACGCGTCCTGATCCGCCGGGCAGGCCCTGGCCCCCTTTCAGAGCAGTGTCCGAGGCGGTCCTTACGCAGACGCGGCCGCGAAGTTACGCTGCGCGGACGGTTGTTGACTGGAGGTACGAATGCGTCGCGGTGTCGTACGTAATCTGACGCTCTTGGCGGTCGGAGGGGTCCTGGTGTCGGTCGGGGCCGCCGCGCCCCCTTCGCCCACGCACTCGGCGGAACGGACCCCACCCGGCCCCGAGAAGGTGCCGGTCGCCGTCGGGTACGGCGGGGCGGTGGCCAGCGTCGACCCGGACGCCTCGGCCGCCGGCATCGAGGTCCTGCGCAAGGGCGGCAACGCCGTGGACGCGGCCGTCGCCACCGCCGCCGCGCTCGGCGTCACCGAGCCGTACTCCGCGGGCGTCGGCGGCGGCGGGTACTTCGTCCACTACGACGCCAAGACGCGCAAGGTCAGCACCATCGACGGCCGCGAGACCGCCCCGCGCACCGCCGACTCCGGGCTCTTCCTGGAGAACGGCAAGCCGATCCCCTTCGCGGACGCCGTCACCAGCGGCCTCGGCGTCGGCACCCCGGGCACGCCCGCCACCTGGCAGTCGGCGCTCGACGCGTGGGGGACCAAACGGCTCGGCACGCTCCTGAAGCCCGCCGAGCGCCTGGCGCGCGACGGCTTCACGGTCGACGCGACCTTCCGTTCCCAGACCGAGTCGAACGAGAAGCGGTTCAGGGACTTCCCGGCCTCGGCGAAGCTGTTCCTGCCGGGCGGGAAGCTCCCGGTCGTCGGCTCCACGTTCAAGAACCCCGATCTGGCCCGCACCTACGAGGAGTTGGGCCGCAAGGGCGTCGACGCGCTGTACCACGGAAAGCTCGCCAAGGACTTCGTGCGCACCGTGAACAAGCCGCCCGTCGACCCGGCGTCAGGCCGAAAGGTCCGGCCCGGCGACCTCTCCCTCAAGGACCTCGCGTCCTACGGCGTGAAGCGGCAGAAGCCCACGAGGACCACCTACCGCGGGCTCGACGTCTACTCCATGGCGCCCTCGTCGTCCGGCGGCACCACCGTCGGCGAGGCGCTCAACATCCTGGAGCGCACCGACCTGTCGAAGGCCTCCAAGAAGAAGTACCTGCACCGCTTCATCGAGGCCAGCCGCATCGCCTTCGCTGACCGGGGCCGCTGGGTGGGCGACCCCGCCTTCGAGGACGTACCGGCGAAGGAACTCCTCTCGCAGCGGTTCGCGGACAGCAGGGAGTGCCTGATCAAGGACGACGCGGTGCTCAAGAGCCCGCTCGCGCCCGGTGACCCGCGCCGCCCGACGGCGTGCGGGACGGCGGACAAGGCGGCCCCCACGACGTACGAGGGTGAGAACACCACGCACCTCACGGCCGCCGACAAGTGGGGCAACGTCGTCGCCTACACCCTCACCATCGAGTCGACGGGCGGCAGCGGCATCACCGTGCCCGGCCGCGGCTTCCTGCTGAACAACGAACTGACGGACTTCTCCTTCGCGCCCGCCAACCCCGCGGTGCACGACCCGAACCTGCCGGGCCCGGGCAAGCGCCCGCGCTCCTCGATCTCGCCGACGATCGTGCTCAAGCACGGCAAGCCGGTGGTGGCGCTCGGTTCGCCGGGCGGCGCGACCATCATCACGACCGTGCTGCAGACCCTGACGGGCTTCGTCGACCGGGACCTGCCTCTGGTCGACGCGATCGCCGCGCCCCGCGCCAGCCAGCGCAACGCGGCGCAGACCGAGCTGGAACCGGGCCTGTGGGACAGCGGGCTGCGCACCTCCCTGGAGTCGATCGGGCACTCGTTCAAGCGGAACCCGGAGATCGGCGCGGCGACGGGTGTGCAGCGGCTGCCGGGCGGCAAGTGGCTCGCGGCCGCGGAGAAGGAGCGACGGGGCGGCGGCTCGGCGATGGTGGTGCGTCCCACCGACTGAGCCGTCGCGCTCAGGGGGCCTCGCCCGCCGGTGAGGCCCCCTGCCGCGTGTCACCGCGAGGCGGGTGAGGCCGCGCAGTTCCGCTCCAGCTCGTTGGCCGCCCAGCGGATCGAGGACTCCGGGTCGTCGTGCAGGTACCGCAGGACGGGCAGCGCCTCGCGGACCGCGGCGAGCTGGGCGGCACCGCGTCCGCCCCGGGCCTCGCGAACGTCGGCGAGGTCCGCGATGAGCAGCAGCAGTGTGCTCCGCGAGCGGTTGTCCGGGTCCGTCATCAGCTCGACGAGGAACGGGATCGCGGGGACCGCGGCGGTCGAGGAGGCCTCCTTGGAGACGAGGAGGCGGTAGAGGTCGTGGACCGCGTCCATGGCGGTCTTCCTGTCGTCCGAGGCGACCTTGCCGATCAGGTCGGGGATCATGCGGCCGGGCCCGCGGGAGGTCCACAGCGACCCCCAGTCGACGCTGTCCAGGCGCAGTCGCAGATCGCGGTGCGGCCAGAGCTTCGCCGGGTCGAGACGGAGTACGGAGGTGCCGTCGGCGTCGGTGACGCGCAGCGTGCCGTCCGCGCCGAGGCCGAGGGCGGTGACGCCGGTGCCGAGGCGCAGTCCGGCCACCGCGTCGGACGTGAGGTCCCAGATCCGGACCAGGCCGTCGGCCCAGGCGGCGGCGAGCGCGGGGCCCGTCTCCCACCGGGCGGCGGCCAGCGCACGCACCGGTGTGCGGCGGCGGGCGAAGGGGGCGCGCAGGGGCTTGCGGCGGGTGCTCCAGTAACGGATCACGCCGTTCTCGTCGCCACTCAGTACGAGGCGCCTGCCGCTGTCCAGCTTCAGGCAGGCGAGCGCGGAGACCGGGGCGCGGTGCAGGGCGAGACCGATCGTCTCGGGGTCCTCGTCGTCGGTCTCCAGGACGTGGACGTAACCGTCCGTGTCGCCCGCCGCGAGGGTCGTCCCGTCCTGGTCCGCGGCGACCGAGCTGACAGTGGCGGGCGGCTGGACGAGCGCGGCGGCGGCGCCGGGCACCTCCGGCGGCGCGACCGGGCCGCGGGAGAGCACGGTCCAGCGGCCACGGGCGTCGGCGTCGCCCTCGCTCAACGAGACCGGCCCCAGCTCCTCCAGGGGCGCCGGCACCTCGCTGGGCGGACCGATCGCCTTGTCGCCGGACCAGTCGACGCCGAGGGTCTCGGCGACGTCGATCAGGGCGCGGCGGGTCCGGGCGTTGATGACGATGCGGAAGTCGGCGCCGGGCCCGCGCCCATGCCGTATGACCGCGTCGGGAGCGCCGTACGACAGCGCGTCGGTGCCCCTCTCCTGCCAGGGCAGCAGCCCCAGTTCGCGGTACGAGGCCGTAAGGCGCCGCACGATCTCCGGGTCGGCGTCGACGGTGGCGCGGCGCACCCGCAGCGTCCAGCCGTAGTGCGCCGGCAACCGCTCGAAGGCCAGCTGCGTCAGGAACTCCGACAGCGACCGGCTCTGCACGACCCACCGGCCGCCGACGCTCACGACGACGCGAGGGTCGGGCAGTCCGGCCTCGGCGGCGAGATAGCCCCACTCGTGGCTGTAGTGGTACTCGGACATGAAGACACAGACACGGCGATCCCCGCCCTCGGCCCCCAGAAGCCCGCCCCCCGGGCCGACTTCGAGTTCGGAGATCTTCGGCGGCCACTGGGTGTGGACCCAGTACAGGCGCGGATTGAAGGCGAAGGAGTTGAGCGGGGAGTCCCACCACTCGTTGAGGGCCTGGGGGACGGGAAGCGTCCAGTCGATCCCGTGTGCCGCGTTCTCGCCGCCCCACCGGGAGTGCCCGGGCTCGCCGCCCGGGTCCTCGTACCCCCACTCGCGCTGGACGGCGTCCAGCAACTCCCAGCGGGGCCGCCCCTGCTGATGGAGCCTCAGCCGCTCCGCGAACTGCCCGTAATCGATGATCTCTGGTGTCACTGACGCATCGTACGGATGATCCATGCGGGTCGGTGTCCCCGAGGTGTCACAGTGCCGTGAGGATCCTGGGACCGTCCTCCGTGATCGCGACGGTGTGCTCGGCGTGGGCGGCGCGGCTCCCGTCGTTCGTACGCAGCGTCCAGCCGTCCGGTGCCTGGTGGTAGCCGTCGCCGCCGCCCGCGATCACCATCGGCTCGATGGCCAGGACCATGCCGGGGCGCAGCGGCATGCCGCGGCCGGGGCGGCCTTCGTTCGGCACGCCCGGGTCCTCGTGCATGCGGCGCCCGATCCCATGACCGCCGAACCCCTCGGGGATGCCGTACCCCGCCTGCCGGCAGACGGTGCCGATGGCGTGGGCGATGTCGCCGATGCGGTTGCCGGGGACCGCCGCCGCGATGCCCGCCTCCAGGGCGCGCTCCGCCGTCTCGATCAGGCGTACGTCCTCGGGGCGCGGGGTGCCCACGGTGAAGCTGACCGCCGAGTCGCCGACCCAGCCGCCCAGCTCGGCGCCGAAGTCGATGGAGACCAGGTCGCCGTCGCGCAGCCGGTACGCGTGCGGGACGCCGTGCACGATCGCGTCGTTGACCGAGGTGCACAGGACGGCGGGGAAGGGGACCGGGGCGAAGTGCGGGCGGTAGCCGAGGAAGGGCGAGGAGGCGCCCGCCTCGCGGAGCACGGCGTGCGCGGCCGCGTCCAGGTCGAGCAGCGAGACGCCGACGGCGGCGGCCTCGCGGGCCGCGGTCAGTGCCTGCGCCACGACGCGGCCCGCCTCGCGCATCGCGTCGATCGATTGTTCCGTCTTGAGTTCCACCATGCCAATTACTATACCGGTATTTAAATGGGCGTCGTACGATGGCTGCATGGTTCGCACTCCCTTGACCCCAGAAGAGCGTGAGCGTGGTGAGCGGCTCGGGCAGCTGCTGCGGGATGCGCGGGGGCCGCGGAGCATGGTCTCGGTGGCGGCCGAGGCGGGGCTCTCCGCGGAGACGCTCCGCAAGATCGAGACGGGGCGGGCGCCGACGCCCGCGTTGTTCACTGTGGCGGCGTTGGCTTCCGTGCTGGGGCTTTCGCTGGATGAGATCGTGCTGCGCTGCGAGTTGGCGGCGGCGGCCTGAGCGGTTCTCCTGGTGCGGGGTGGCCTCTGTGCCGCCCGCTTCGTGGCGGGGGGTGCGTGTTCCTGTGCTTGCCGCTCCGTGGCGGATGCGGTTTCGCCCGATTCGCGGCGGGGGCGTGTTCCTGTCCTGCTTGGCCCGCTTCGTGGCGGGGGACGCGTGTTCCTGTCCCGCCGCTGCGCGGCGGATGCTGCCCCACCCACCCGCCCGTTACCCCGCGCTGCGGGGTGGGGGTAGGGGCGGGATGCCCTGCGGCGCGGTGGGGGCGGGGGCGTCGCGTGGCTGGCGCGGGTCGGGGAACCGGGTGGGTGGGTGGGGAACTTCCCGCGGTACGCGGGGGCGGTCGCGGAGGGGGCCCTGCGCGGTCAGGGTAGGGGTGCGGGCACGTATGGGCGCGTTATGCGGACGCAGGTGGGTGGGTGGGGAACTCCCCGTGCTACGCGGGGGCGGTTGTGGAGGGGGTCCTGCGCAGTCAGGGCAGGGGCGCGCTATGCGCATGCAGGTGGGCGGTGGGGGAGGCTCTGCGTAGTCAGGGTAGGGGTGCGGGCGCGGGTGGGTGCGTTATGTGGACGTAGGTGGGCGGTGGGGGGCTCTCCGTGCCACGCGGGCGGGGGTGAGGTTCCGCGTCGTGCGGATGTTGGTGGGGGCCTCGCGCAGTCAGCATGGCTTAGAGGGACGGGTGGGTGGGTGGGGAACTCCCCGGGCCAGGGGGGTGAGCGGGTTGTGATGGTCCGCGGTCGCCGAACCGTCCGGAGGGGACGTGGGGGTATGTGCGAGCGCAGCACAGTGGCCCCCAGTAACCGAGCCGATAACCAACAGGCGCCCGCACCGAGATGGCGAGCACGCACATACCCCCGCGGCCCCGCCCCACGAACGGAGAAGGCGCAGACCGAGCCACAGGCGCCCCCGCCAGCCAAGGCGCAGACCGAGCCCAGGGCGCCCCGCCAGCCAAGGCGCAGACCCAGCCCAAGGCGCCCCCGCCAGCCAAGGCGGGCCTCGCCCAAGGCGCCCCGCCAGCTCAAGGCGCCCCCGCCAGCCAACGCTGCGACCAGAAAACCCCGTGTAGTCGTCCCGTAACACGTCTGGTGTTATCTTCCGGACCGGAACAGTCTCCACGGGGCGGTGCTGGTCGGATGGCAGTGGGACAACTCCCGGATCAGGTAGGGGAGTTCGCGAGGTACTTGCGGGACCTGGTGGGACGGCTCGACCAGTCCACCGGCTGGTGCGGCGTGTTCTGGCAACGCGACCCCGACGGCATGCGTGCCTGCCTGGACGGCGCGGAGGTCCCGCCCTGGGACGTGGTGCAGGCCCTGCTCCACGACCTCGCGGCCGACCGCGGCATCCCGGAGGCCGAGCGCGAGACGGACCGGGCCCGCACCCTGCACCGCGCCTCGCTCACCGCGTACGACAGCCGGCCCGGTGCCCGCCGGCTCCTGAGCGACCGCCTCGACATGATGGTCGGGGAGCAGCGGATCGCGACCGAGCGGCAGGCGGAACTGAGGCGGCAGCTGGCCGAGGCGGTCACCCCCGACGAGGCCGACCGCATCAACCTCGATCTGGCCTGGGTCCGGGACGACCACGAGCGGGCGACCGCCCGGTGCGCGGAGCTACAAGAACGGATGGACCGCCTGGACGCGGCGCAACGCCCCGTGTGGGTGGACCACGTCCCTCACCCCCGCGTCCCGGAACAGATCCCGGACCCCGAGCACGGCGCTCCGAAGCACGCCTCGGACCCCGCGCCCCACACCCCCGAACAACCCGCAGCCCCAGCCGCGGGCTCCGCCCCCGCTCCCGCCCCCAAGAAGCCCGCCCGCTCCCGCCGCCGCCCCCGAGGAGCCCGCGGCGCCCGTTTCGCCGGCCTGCCGGATGCGGAGTCCGAGGCGCCCGCCGTCATCACCCCCGACGCGGAACCCCCGAGGCCCACCCCGCGCGGCGCCCGCTACCACCCCGAACAGACCACCACGCCCCCCGACCCCCACCTTTCCGACCCCCAGACCCCGACCGATGAGACCCCCCACACCCCCCAAACCCCCCACCTCCCCCCAACCCTCCAAACCGTCCAAACCCTCCTCCACCTCCGAGGAGAGGCCCGCACAGGCGAGGCACACGCCGTGCTCGTGGAGGCCGCCGGCTGGCCCGCCGCCGATCTGCCGCCGCTCGCCGCGGAACTGCACCGCGCCGGCCTCGGCGCGGACTGGGCGACCCTCCTGTGGGAGGCCGCCTCGCTGCCGCCCGGCCAACTCGTCGCCCTCGCGGACGCCCTCGCCGGCGCGGGCCGCGCCGACGACTGCCGGAAGCTGCTGCGGCAGGGCGTCGCACGCCCCGCCCCCGAGATCGCCGAGGCGCTCCTCGCGCTGATCGACGCGGGCCGCGAGCGCGAGGCCCGCGCGCTCCTCGACTCGTATCTGCGCGTCCGCACCCCCGAGGACGCGGCCCGCTGCGCGCACACCGACCCCCACCGCCTCATCCCGCTCCTCCTGGAGACGGCCAGGGCGGTCTCCGAGGAACACCACTGGGACCTCGTGCACGCCCTGCGCGTGGCGGGGTTCAACACCTGACCCCGCGTCCGCCCCAGCCCGCCTCGCCCGCTCGGGTGCGAAACATGATCGACTCGCCGGTCGACGACGATGGTCTTGCTCGGCCGGACGGACCGGGCTTACGTTCTTCTCTCTACGCAGCGAATCTACGGGTGTAGAGGCTCTCTGACGTCCCCTCGGGGGCAGTCCTTCCCAGGGCAGTGAAGGAGCAGCTCATGGTCAACGTCGTACGTGCCGCACTGGTCCAGGCGACCTGGACCGGCGACACCGAATCCATGATCGCCAAGCATGAGGAGCACGCCCGCGAGGCGGCCCGGCAGGGCGCGAAGGTCATCGGATTCCAAGAGGTCTTCAACGCTCCCTACTTCTGCCAGGTCCAGGAGCCGGAGCACTACCGCTGGGCCGAGCCCGTGCCGGACGGCCCCACCGTGACGCGCATGAGGGAACTCGCCCGCGAGACCGGCATGGTGATCGTCGTCCCGGTCTTCGAGGTCGAGCAGTCCGGGTTCTACTACAACACCGCGGCCGTGATCGACGCCGACGGCACCTACCTGGGCAAGTACCGCAAGCACCACATCCCCCAGGTCAAGGGCTTCTGGGAGAAGTACTACTTCAAGCCGGGAAATCTGGGCTGGCCGGTCTTCGAAACGGCCGTCGGCAAGGTCGGCGTCTACATCTGCTACGACCGCCACTTCCCCGAGGGCTGGCGCCAACTGGGCCTGAACGGCGCCGAGATCGTCTACAACCCCTCCGCCACCCACCGCGGCCTCTCCTCGCACCTCTGGCAGCTGGAACAGCCCGCGGCGGCCGTCGCCAACGAGTACTTCGTCGCCGCCATCAACCGCGTGGGCCAGGAGGAGTACGGCGACAACGACTTCTACGGAACGTCGTACTTCGTCGACCCGCGCGGCCAGTTCGTCGGGGAGCCCGCGAGCGACAAGGACGAGGAACTCCTCGTCAGGGACCTCGACTTCGGGCTCATCGAGGAAGTACGCCAACAGTGGGCGTTCTACCGTGACCGACGCCCCGACGCCTACGAAGGGCTGGTACAGCCGTGACCGAACTGTTCGACCGCCACAAGGCCGTGCTGCCCGAGTGGCTCGCGCTCTACTACCAGCGCCCCCTCGAACTCACCCACGGAGAGGGCCGGCACGTCTGGGGCGCCGACGGGAAGAGGTACCTGGACTTCTTCGGCGGCATCCTCACCACCATGACCGCCCACGCCCTGCCCGAGGTCACCAAGGCGGTGAGCGAACAGGCCGGACGGCTCATCCACTCCTCCACGCTCTATCTGAACCGCCCGATGGTCGAACTCGCCGAGCGCGTCGCGGCGTTGTCCGGCATCCCCGACGCCCGCGTCTTCTTCACCACCTCCGGCACCGAGGCCAACGACGCCGCGCTGCTGCTCGCCACCGCCCACCGCCGCTCGAACCAGATCCTGGCGATGCGCAACGGCTACCACGGCCGCTCCTTCACCTCCATCGGCATCACCGGCAACCAGTCGTGGTCGCCGACCAGCCTCTCGCCGCTCCAGACGCTGTACGTGCACGGGGGCGTCCGCGGCCGGGGCCCGTACGCCGAGCTGAGCGACGCCGAGTTCATCGCGGCCTGCGTCGCCGATCTGCGGGACATGCTCGGCCAGGGCCGCGGGGGAGTGGCGGCGCTCATCGCCGAGCCGATCCAGGGCGTCGGCGGCTTCACCTCGCCGCCCGACGGGCTGTACGCGGCCTTCCGCGAAGTCCTCGACGAGCACGGCATCCTGTGGATCTCCGACGAGGTGCAGACGGGCTGGGGCCGCACGGGTGAGCACTTCTGGGGCTGGCAGGCGCACGACCGGAGTGGCCCGCCGGACATGCTGACCTTCGCCAAGGGCATCGGCAACGGCATGTCGATCGGTGGCGTGGTGGCCCGCGCCGAGGTGATGAACTCCCTTGACGCCAACTCCATTTCGACCTTCGGCGGCTCCCCGGTCACCATGGCGGCGGGCCTCGCCAACCTCTCGCACCTCCTGGAGCACGACCTCCAGGGCAATGCCCGGCGCGTCGGGGGCCTGCTCATCGAGCGGCTGCGGGCGATCTGTGCCCAGCTGCCCGTCGTACGCGAGGTGCGCGGGCGCGGTCTGATGATCGGCATCGAACTGGTAGAGCCCGGCACGGACGAGCCGAACCAGCGTGCGGCCGCGGCGGTCCTCGAAGCGGCCCGTGAGGGTGGCCTGCTCATCGGGAAGGGAGGCGGCCACCACACCAGCGTCCTGCGCGTGGCCCCGCCGCTCTCGCTGACCGTAGCGGAGGCGGAAGAGGGCGCGGCCATCCTCGAACAGGCCTTGCGCAGCGCCTAGTCGGCCCCACGGGCCCCGGGGGCGCCCGGCTCACCGGCGTACCCCTGTCACGTACCCCTGCGCAGCAAAGGGAGCGCACCACATGAGCACCCGCACCCTGATCCGCGGCGGACTCGTCGTCACCGCCGCCGAGGAGACCCACGCCGACGTGCTGATCGAGGACGGCCGCATCGCCGCCCTCGCCGCGAGCGGCACCGCCGCGGCGGGCGCGTGGACCGCCGAGCGTGTCGTCGACGCCACCGACAAGTACGTGATCCCGGGCGGCGTCGACGCCCATACGCACATGGAGTTCCCGTTCGGCGGCACCTTCTCGTCGGACACCTTCGAGACGGGGACCCGGGCGGCGGCCTGGGGCGGCACCACCACCATCGTCGACTTCGCGGTGCAGTCCAAGGGCAAGGCGCTGCGGGCCGGTCTCGACGCGTGGCACGCGAAGGCCGACGGGAACTGCGCGATCGACTACGCCTTCCACATGATCGTGTCGGATGTGAACGAGGCGACGCTCAAACAGATGGACGGGCTCATCGAGGAAGGCGTCAGCTCGTTCAAACTGTTCATGGCCTACCCCGGGGTTTTCTACTCGGACGACGGGCAGATCCTCCGCGCGATGCAGCGGGCCGGTGAGAACGGCGGCCTGATCATGATGCACGCGGAGAACGGCATCGCGATCGACGTGCTCGTCGAGCAGGCGCTCGCCCGCGGCCAGACGGACCCGCGCTACCACGGCGAGGTCAGAAAGGCCCTCCTTGAGGCCGAGGCGACCCACCGCGCCATCAGGCTCGCGCAGGTGGCGGGAGCGCCGCTGTACGTGGTGCACGTGTCGGCGCGTGAGGCGGTGGCCGAGCTGATGCGGGCCAGGGACGAGGGGCTGCCGGTCTTCGGTGAGACCTGCCCGCAGTACCTCTTCCTGTCGACGGACAACCTCGCCGAGCCGGACTTCGAGGGGGCGAAGTACGTGTGCAGTACGCCGCTGCGCCCTCAGGAGCACCAGGCGGCACTCTGGCGCGGCCTGCGCACCAACGACCTCCAGGTGGTGTCGACGGACCACTGCCCGTTCTGCTTCTCGGGCCAGAAAGAGCTGGGCCGCGGCGACTTCTCCAAGATCCCCAACGGCATGCCCGGTGTGGAGCACCGCATGGACCTCCTGCACCAGGCCGTGGTCGACGGCCACATCTCGCGGCGCCGCTGGATCGAGATCGCCTGCGCGACCCCGGCCCGGATGTTCGGCCTGTACCCGAAGAAGGGCACCATCGCGCCGGGCGCGGACGCCGACGTCGTGATCTACGACCCGCACGCCGAGCAGACGCTCTCGGCGGCCACGCACCACATGAACGTCGACTACTCGGCGTACGAGGGAAAGCGCCTGACCGGCCGGGTGGAGACCGTCCTGTCGCGAGGCGAACCGGTCATCACGGCAAGGGAGTTCACCGGCCGCGCCGGGCACGGCGCGTACACCGCGCGCGGCACCTGCCAGTACCTGGACTGACGGGAGCCGCGCGCGCCGGTGCCTACCTGGGGCCCTGGTAGCGGGTGAGCTGGACGTGGAGGTCGGCGGCGTTGGAGCCGCCCTCGGGGCTGCGGAAGCGGCGCGTGGGCTGCTCCTGGTCGTGCCAGTAGAAGCCGGTGATCAGCAGGTCGCATTCGGTCCCGTCGACCTTGACGGCCTTCTCCACCTTCACGTCCGGCAGGTCGACGACATCGTCCTGTGCCGCGATCGGGCCCCGGTTGGGCGACTCGTAGTGCGCGAAACGGATGGTGAAGTCCCGCTGCGTCCTGTCCTCGATGGTGAGGGTCACCTTGAGGTCCACCCAGAACCGCTCGAACGGTATGACGATCGGGTAGTTGTGGTGGGTGAAGGTGCCGAGCACGAAGGGCGGGCCGTCGATCTGCGCCTGGACGGCGTTCCCCTCGAACTCGTACGAGCTGGTCGCGCTGCCCGCCGCGGGCTTGCCCCAGCTGATCCTGCTCTTCCCCAGGCCGCTGAAGTGTGTCGCGTAGGCCGGGTCGTCGCCGACGGTCACCCAGCTGCCGTCCGTGTGGATCTTGGCCATGACAGGAGCGCTCCCTCTTCTCGGCACCGCCTTCACGTTCCAGTTCCAGCGTGGGAGCCGGCACCGGGGAGCTGAACGTGAATACGAGACAAATATGACGGCGGCCAGAACCTGAGCCGCCACCCCCACGCGACCTGACCCGCACCAAAAAGGCGACCGCCCCCCCACGCGACCTGACCCGCCGGACAGGCCCTAGGCCGCTCGCCACTCCGTGGCGAGGACCGCCCAGTTCTGCTTGTCGTGGCGGGTGCCCTCATAGGGCCAGGCCTCGCGCTGCACCCCTTCGAGTGTCATGCCGAGCCGCTCGGCCACCGCGGAGCTGCGGGCGTTGTCGGCCCGGCAGCGCCACTCCGCGCGGTGCAGGCCCCGGGTGGTGAACGCCCAGTCCAGGAGCGCGCGGCAGGCCGCGGTGACCAGGCCGTGGCCCTCGGCCGCGGGCTCCAGCCAGCAGCCGACCTCGCACGAGCCCGCCGCCGCGTCGAAGGCGACGAACATGACGCCGCCGACCAGCGTGCCGTCCAGCCAGATGCCGTAGAGGCGGGCCCCGTCCGCGGCCTGGCGCTCGGCGTACCGGCACAGGGTGCCCCGGGCGCCGTCGATGTCGTCGGTGACGAACCCGCTGCCCACCCACGGCCGGATGTGCTCGCGCGCCCGGTCGAGGTGGGCGGCGAACTCCTCGGCGTGCCAGAGCTCCAGAGGGCACAGGTGGGCGTTGCCCCGCAGCGGGAGGGAGAACATCAGGACCCCATTCACACAACAAGCGTTACGGTTATGTACGGTGGCAGCATGCCACGTACCAAGGGCGATCACGAGGCCCGCCGCCGTGATGTGTCCGAGGCGGTCTGGCGGGTCCTGGCCGCGCACGGCTTCGGCGGTCTGACGATGCGGGCCGTCGCCGCCGAACTGGGCGCCACCACCGGCCTGCTCACCCACTACTTCCGCACCAAGCGCGACCTGGTCGCCCACGCCCTCGACCTGCTGGAGCGGCGCACCGAGGCCCGCCCCAGGCGCGCCGCGGGACCCGGCGTGTCCGCCGTGCGGGCCGCCCTCCTCGACATCCTGCCGCTGACGCCGGAGGCCACCGGCAGCAACCGCATCTGGGTCTCCTCCTGGGACACCGCGCTCGCCGACCCCGGGCTGAGCGCCGACCACGCCCGCAAGTACGCGCGCAGCCGCGACAGGCTGCGCGACCTGATCGTGGAGGCCCAGCGGCTCGGCGAACTGCGCCCCGGGGATCCGGACCGCATCGCCGCCGGCGCCCAGGCGTTCGTGCTCGGCCTCGTGGTGCAGGCGCTGCTCGACGCCCCCGCGTTCCCGCCGCGCCGCCAGATCGAACTCCTCGACGACCATCTGGCCGCACTCGCCCCCACGCGCGGCGGACCGGGCGAGCCGCACGACGGCTGACACGGCGAGGTCCTCTTGCCAAGGGCCGGGGGGAAGTCCACGATTGTCCCTTCTCGGATCACCTTCGAGGCAACGGCAGCCACGTGCACCAGGAGGCCCCGCTGTGGATTTCGGACTTGTGCTGCAGACCGACCCGCCGGCCTCCGCGGTCGTCGGACTCATGCGGCGCGCGGAGCGCAACGGCTTCCGCTACGGCTGGACGTTCGACTCCGCGGTCCTGTGGCAGGAGCCGTTCGTCATCTACAGCCGCATCCTCGAACACACCACGCGGCTGACGGTGGGCCCCATGGTCACCAACCCGGGCACCAGGACCTGGGAGGTCACCGCCTCCACCTTCGCCACGCTCAACGACATGTACGGCAACCGCACCGTCTGCGGCATCGGACGCGGCGACTCCGCGATGCGCGTCGCGGGCCGCAGCCCCAACACGCTGGCCCGGCTCGGCGAGGCGATCGACGTCATCCGCGACCTCGCCGAGGGGCGCGAGGCGGACGTCGGCGGTCAGCGGCTGCGGCTGCCCTGGGTGCGGGAGGGGAGGCTGCCGGTGTGGATGGCGGCGTACGGCCCGAAGGCGCTCGCCCTCGCCGGGCGGAAGGCGGACGGGTTCATCCTCCAGCTCGCCGACCCCTACCTGACCGAGTACATGGTCAAGACCGTGCGGGACGCGGCGTCCGCGGCGGGACGCGACCCCGCCGACGTGAGGATCTGCGTCGCCGCGCCCGCGTACGTCGGCGACGATCTCGCGCACGCCCGTGAGCAGTGCCGGTGGTTCGGCGGGATGGTCGGCAACCACGTCGCCGATCTGGTCGCCCGGTACGGCGAGGACTCCTCGGTGGTGCCGCAGGCCCTCACCGCGTACATCAAGGCGCGAGAGGGCTACGACTACAGCCACCACGGGCGGGCCGGGAACCCGGACACCGCCTTCGTGCCCGACGAGATCGTCGACCGGTTCTGCCTCCTCGGGCCCGTCGAGGCGCACGTCGAACGGCTGCGGGAACTCAGGGGGTTGGGCGTCGACCAGTTCGCCTTGTACGCGATGCACGATGCCCGGGAGGAAGTGATCGACGCGTACGGGGCGACGATCATCCCGCGTCTCGCCTGAGGCCCCGCCACCTCGCCTGAGGCCCCGCCACTCACCTGAGGGCCGACGTGAACGCGAGGAGCAGCTCCGCGGTCCGCAGGGGGGATTCCAGCATCGGGGTGTGGCCGACGCCGGGCAGGATTTCCAGCCGCAGCCCGGGGACGGCCCGGTAGCGGTCGGCGGATGAGGGCTGCCATCGGCGGTCCTGCGCCCCGAAGATCACCAGCAGCGGAACTGCCAACTCCGCCAGTCGGGACGGGAGTTCGCGCTGGGTCAGGTAGGCGAGCGATTCCCGTGAGGTCGCGGTGACCGTGCGGTGGGTCATGCCGCGCACCTCCGTGACGATTCGCTGGGGGATCTCCGTCTCGCGGCCGACGGCGGTGTCCAGACCCCGCCGGATCACGGCGTCGTTCCGTACGCGCCACACCCACCGGCCGAGCACGGGTGCCGTGGCGAGGCGGCCGGGCCACGGCTGCGGGAGCTGCGCGTCGGGGCTGGGCCCGGTGTTGAGGAGCGCCAACGCGCCCACCAGATCGGGCCGTTGCTCGGCCAGGGCCGTGCCCACCAGGCCGCCCGTCGAGTGCCCGGCCACGGCGGCCCGGGCCACGCCCAGGCCGTCCAGGGCCGCGGCGACCCGGCGGGCCTGGGCGGGGATGTCGTATCCGCCCCGAGGCGGCGGGGCCGACCTGCCGTGCCCGGGGAGGTCGACGCGCAGGACGCGGTGGGCGCGCGCCAGCGCCGGGGTCACCGGGTCCCACCAGGCCGTCGAGCCGGCGAGGCCGTGGATCAGGACCAGGGCGGGCGCGTCCGGCGGGCCGCTCGCCGTGACGTGCACCTCAGTGCTCATTGTGTCGTGGTTCCGCATGCCCTCACCCTCGCGGGGCCCGGCGCTCACGTCTTGGACGAAAGTTCCCCCGCCGTGGCGCCCAGCGCACCGGCCGCCGCGCCCGGCGAACCCGCCGCCGTGCCCAGCGCCCCCGGGGTGCACCCGGCGAAGTCCCTTACGTCGCGGTGCAGATGGGACTGGTCGGCGTACCCGCAGGCCGCCGCGGTCTCCGAGGTGTCCCGGCCCGCCGACAGGCCGCGCGCCGCCCGGTCGAAACGTACGAGCATCGCGGCACGCTTGGGAGTCATCCCGATCTGGGCGCCGAACCGGGACCACAGCCGCTTGCGGCTCCAGCCGCACGACTGCGCGAGGTCGTTGACCCGCACTTGGCCCCGCCGCACGACGATGTGCCGCCACGCGGCCGCCACCTCGGGATCCACCGGGGGGCCCGAACCGACACGCTCGGCGAGGAAGGCGCTCACCAGGGCGAAGCGCCCCTCCCAGGTCGGCGTGGCGGCCAACCGCTCGCGCAGCCACCGCTCGTGACGCCCCCACAGGTCGGCGAGGTCGATCACGCGGCCCTCGCGGTCGGCGGGGGAGAGGCCCAGTGACGCGTACGCCGCGACGGGCGAGAGGCGGATCTCGACGCAGTCGACGCGCTGTCCTCGGATGCGGGTCGGTCCGGGAGCCATGCCGGCGGCGAGACCGCCCAACGCCTTGGTCCCGTCGGCCTGTTCGACGGCGAGAGAGTCGCCGCCGAACTCGAGGACGACCGTCACGGTCGGCTGGGGAAGCACCCACGAGTCGAACCCGCGCGCGTCCCGGTCGCGGAACCCGGCCACGTCCACGCCGTCGAACGGCGTACCGCCGCGCGGGCGGGCGACCTCCCACCCGGGCAGCGGGTCGAGGGCGAACGGATCCGGTCCCATGCGGTTCAGGCTACCGGGCGTGCGAGCGCCACGTTTCGCCGATCTCCCGCATCAGCGGCGGGTACACGAGCAGGTGCCGGAACGGGGAGATCGCGGCCATGTAGGCCGTCCCGAAGAGCCCGTTGGGCTTCACCAGCACGGCCATCTGCCCGCGGTAGCCGCCCTTGCCGTCGGGGACCCAGCTCAGGTGCATCACCCCGTGCACGGTCCGGTTGCTCATTTCCGAGGCCCACTCGTCGTCGGTCAGATAGACCGAGCTGAAGGGCAGCTTCTTGAACTCCGGTCCCGTCGGACCCTCGCGCAGGTCCGCGGGGAGCCGGTCGCGCAGCGTCGCCACCCGCGCTCCGACACCGGAGTCCGGGTTGTCCCAGCCGAAGATCTTCCCGAGCTGCCAGCGGATCGCGAAGAGGGTGCGGGCGATCCAGGAGGGGCTCTCCGCCGTGTCGCCCCCGACGGTGTCCTGGATGAGCAGCGGGAAGTCGTCGGGCCCGCCGGGCGTCGGCAGCGCCCACACGTCGTACAGGCGGAAGTCCCGGGTGATCTCGTGGATCCGCCAGGGCCGTGACGTGTGCGCGGTGTTGGGGAGCCTCATGAGGGTGCCTCCGTCTTGTCGGTCGTGCGCTCAGTGGGTGAGTGCATGGAGGGGTCGACCCCGAGGACACCCGCGACGGCGCGGACCGTGAGCAGCTCGTCGTGGGGCTCCTGTCCGGCCAGGGCGATCACCGTGCCGTCGAGTGCGCCGACGAAGGCCAGCGCGAGCGTGCGGACCGGTGGGCCGGGCGGGAGCGTGCCCGCCTTCCGCGCGGCGGCGATGAGACCTTCGCAGCGCACGACGAGACTCTCGTACGTCTGCTCGATCTCATGGCCGACGGGGTGGTCCTGGCCGCTGAACTCCAGGCGGAGCGCGGTCGCCACCCGGGCGCCGCTGCGCCGGCAGTAGACGGCGTGGCCGCGCGCCAGGGTGAGCAGGGCCGCCACGGGCTCCTGCTCCCGCTCGATGAGCGGCTCGACCGCCTCCAGCCAGGTCTCGCCGATCCACCGGATCACGGCAAGGGTGAGGTCCTGCTTGTCCTTGAACTGGTGGTAGAGCGCGCCGCGGGTGTAGCCCGCCTCGCGCGCCACCTGTTCCAGTACCAGGTTTCCGTAGCCGTAGCGGGACAGGCCCCGCGCCGCCGATTCCAGGAGCGCGCCGCGCGTACGGGCGCGCCGGTCCGCTTGGGTGACTCGTTCAGCACCTACATGCATGTATGTATGTTACCTGACGGCCCACGGCCACGCCCACGATCAGCGCGTCGAGTCCGGCCGCACCGCCGTCACCAGCCAGACCGAGGCCCGCATCCGGACCCCGGTGTCGGTCGCGTAGGGGCGGAAGACGTCCTCCATGGCGGCCCGCTTGTCCGCCGCGACGGTGCGGCCCGGCGGGCGGGACAGCATGAAGTCGACCGCGTCGGCGGGGGTTTCGCCCCAGTACGTCTTGATGGGCAGCGGTGCCACCATCACCTCGTCGAAGGCGACCAGCGCCGCGCGGATGCGGTCCGGGTCGGAGAGGGAGGCCATCGCGGCGTGGGCGTCGGCCTGGTCGGCGGCGTGGTCCACAGCGCCACCGCCCCCGCTGCCGCCGCCGTCTCCGCCGCGGCCACCCTCGCCGTCGCCCTCCGCGATCAGCTTCGCGAGGAGCCCGAACGCCTGCGTCTCCTCGCCGCCGGAGCCGACGGGCTGCGGGCAGGCGAAGGCGAGGCGCCCGCCGGGGTGCAGCGCGCGGGCGATGTTGCCGAAGGCGGCGGCGTGATCGGCGAAGAACATCACCCCGCCCCTGCTGATCGCCACGTCGTATCCGCCCGCGGGAAAGGCGTGCGTCTGGGCATCGGCCCTCTCGTACGTGACGTTCTTGACGCCCTCGGCCGCGGTGCGGGCACGGGCCCGTTCGAGCAGCGGCGCCGAGATGTCCACGCCGACCGCGTGACCGCGGCCCGCAAGCCGTGCCGCCGCCCGGGTGAGGCCGCCCGCGCCGCAGCCGATGTCCAGGACGCGGTCGCCGTCGGCGATGGCGGCGGCCTCGAAGAGCCGGTCGTTCAGGTCGCTGCTCATCGCGTCGTAGCGGTCCTGCTGCTCGGCCCAGTGGCGGCCGATGGGGCCGTTCCAGATCTCTTCCTGCCGGGCGTTGGGGCGTGCGTTCACTGTGGGGCTCCTTCGGATCACGGGTGCTTGCGGTGCCGATGCTCGCTGCACCGGGCAGGTGCGGTCGTCGTACGGGGGAAGGGAGTTGGGGCTACGTCGCCGGGGGCGGCCCGTGACGGAAGTACTGCCGGGGGAGTAGCGAGGGGGCGGGCCTGCGGAGGGACGCCGTTGTCGGTGGCGGCGGCTAGGGTGCACAGGCATGTGGGGGACAGGTGTGGCGCGCCGGGGTGCCGGGGCGGGGTGGATGTGCACGCGCGAGGCGCGCCGGTGGTGGGGTGACGCGGCGCTCGGGGTGGCCGTCACCACGCTCGTCGTGCTCGCGATGGCGCACGAGGGAGGAGTGGGCCCGCTCGACTACGGCCTGATGGTGGTCGGAACGCTCACGCTCGCGGCGCACCGGGTCGCGCCCCGCGTGGTGCTCGCCGTCACCACCGTCTGCCTGACCGGCCTCGTCCTGCACGCCGAGCCCAGTACGACGGCGGCGTTCCCGGTGCTCGGCGCGGTGCACGGCGCCGCGCACAAGGGGCACCGGCTGCTCGCGGGCGCGGCCAGTGCCGTGTTCCTCGTCGGCTTCTTCGCCGCGGCGCCGGGCGCGGACGACATAGTCGAGCGGACGCTGCTGCTCACCGGCTGGTTCGTGTGCGCCGTCGCCACCGGCGTCGCGGGCAAGACCTGGCAGGCGTATCTGCGCCAGAGCGAGGAGCGCGCCCTGGAGGCCGAGCGGACCCGGGAGGAGGCGGCGCTGCGCAGGGCGGGCGAGGAGCGGCTGCGGATCGCCCGCGAGCTGCACGACTCGCTCACGCACAGCATCTCGATCGTCAAACTGCAGGCGGGCGTGGCGATCCATCTGGCGCGCAAGCGCGGCGAGGAGATACCGCCCGCGCTGCTCGCCATCCAGGAGGCGAGCGGCGAGGCCATGCGCGAACTGCGCGCCACGCTGGACGTGTTGCGCACCGACGAGCCCACCGGCAGCCCCGCGCTGCTCGTGGAGCGGGCCCGTGCCGCGGGGCTCGCCGTCGAGCTGACGGTGACCGGGCGCGAGCGCCCCCTGTCGCCCGCGCTCGACCGTGCCGCGTACCGCATCGTGCAGGAGGCCTTGACGAACGCCGCGCGCCACGCGGGCGGCCCCGCCCTGGTGAGCGTCCGACTCGGCTACGGCGAGCGGGAGTTGGTCCTGCGAATCGAGGACGACGGCGTCGCCGCCCCCGGGCGCCCGACGGTGGAGGGCACGGGCCTGACGGGCATGCGGGAGCGCGTCGGCGCGCTGGGCGGCAGGCTGTGGGCGGGGCCGCGGGACGGCGGCGGGTTCGCGGTGCGGGTGGAACTGCCGATCGAGGGCGGGGCGGCCGGAGTCGACGGCGGTGGTGCGGCCGACGACGGTGGCGCGGTCGGCGACGGTGATGCTGCCGATGACGGTGGCGGCCGTGCGGTCGTCGCCGGGCGCGCCGGTCCCGGCGCGCGGGAGAGGGAGCGGGCGTGATCCGTGTCGTGCTCGTGGACGATCAGGCGCTGATGCGGGCCGGGTTCCGCGCGCTGCTCGACGCCGAGGAGGGCGTCGAGGTCGTGGGGGAGGCCGCCGACGGCCGGGCGGGTGTCGCCGTCGTCCGTGAGCAGGTGCCCGACGTCGCCCTCATCGACGTACAGATGCCCGTGATGAGCGGGATCGAGGCGACCCGCAGGATCGTTGCCGAACCCCGCCTGGCGGCGGTGCGCGTCGTGATCCTCACCAACTACGGCCACGACGAGTACGTCTTCGACGCGCTGCGCGCCGGGGCCAGCGGGTTCCTGCTCAAGGACACCGAGCCCGCCGACCTGCTCCAGGGCATCGACGTCGTCGCGCGCGGCGAGGCGCTCCTCTCGCCCTCGGTGACGCGCAGGCTGATCGGCGAGTTCGTCGCCAGGCCGCCGGACCGGGCCACCGCGCCCGGCCTGGAGGGGCTCACCCGCCGCGAGCGCGAGGTGACCGCGCTGGTCGCGCGCGGGCTGACGAACGAGGAGATCGCCGCGCACATGGTCATCAGCCCGCTCACGGCGAAGACGCATGTGAGCCGCGCGATGATCAAACTCGCTGCGCGCGACCGGGCCCAACTGGTCGTCTTCGCCTACGAGTCGGGGCTGGTGACGGCGCGGACCGCGGAGCCGTAGGGACGCGGTGGCGGGTCGGGTATCGACCGGAATCGGGCGTGCCGGGCCATGGCATGATCCCCGAGTGACCGTCATACCGAGGCAGAGACAGCTCCCGCTCAGGTCCGCCGCAGCCCTTTCGGTGGCCGTCCTGCTCATGTCCGGATGCGGGCTCTCCGCGGAGCTGGACCGCGAGGCGAACCCGGAGCGCGAGCCGACCTCCGGGGCGGCGGGCCCCGAACCGACGTCCGATGCGGCGGGGCCAGAGCCGACCTCCGATGCGGCTGGGCCCGGGTCGAGCGGCCCGCCCCGGCCCTCCGACCTCGCGCTCGGCCCCGCCACGCCGCGGGCCCCGAGCGCGCCGCCCTGCCCGAAGTCAGGCGTGAGCATGTCCCCGGGCATGGTGACGGCCGCGATGGGACTGCGGGCGATGTCGGTGACGCTCACCAACTGCGGCGAGGGCGTGCGCGAGGTCAACGGCTACCCCGACATCCGCGTCCGCGGCCTCGACCGGCGGCTCTTGCGCGTGACGGTGCTCAAGGGGACCGAGCCGGTCACCACGATGGACGACCCGGGCCCGCGCCGCGTCAGGCTGAAGCCGGGGGAGTCCGCGTACACCTCACTGGTGTGGCGGTACTCGGCCGTGGACGCCTCCACCAAGGCGGGCAGCGGCGTCTACGTGGAGATCGGCCCGGCCAGGGGCGCGGCCCGCCAGACCATCGAACCGGAGGGCGGCCTCGACATCGGCGAGACCGGCATGCTCGGCACGACCGCCTGGCAGCGCAGCCCCGACGAGGCTCCGCGGCCCTGACCCCGCCCGGCCAGGGCGCCCGCCTGGTCGCGGCCCCCGCCTGGTCAGGACCCCCGCCCGGTCAGGGCACCCGCGCCGTCCATTCGGCGGTGCCGAACTTGGTGCGTACGAGATCCTGGGCCTGGGCCAGCTCGGCGTCGGTGACCTCGCCCCGGGTGAGGCCGTAGCGGGAGCGGAAGGAGTCGATCATGCGGTCGATGACGGTCTCGCGCGGCAGACCGGTCTGGCGGCGCAACGGGTCCACCCGCTTCTTGGCGCTCCTGGTGCCCTTGTCGGACAGCTTCTCCTTGCCGATGCGGAGCACTTCGAGCATCTTGTCGGCGTCGATGTCGTAGGACATCGTCACGTGGTGCAGCACCGCGCCCGGCCCGCCACCGGGCCCCACCATCCGCTTCTGCGCCGCGCCCGCGATCTTCCCCGCGTCCGTCGCGATGTCGTTGAGCGGCTGGTACCACGCCTTGATGCCCATGTCGGCGAGGGCGCCGAGGACCCAGTCGTCGAGATAGGCGTAGCTGTCCTGGAAGGAGAGGCCCTGCACGAGCGCGTCGGGCACCGAGAGGGAGTACGTGATGGTGTTGCCCGGCTCCACGAACATCGCGCCGCCCCCGGAGATGCGGCGCACGACCTCGATCCCGTGCCGGGCCGCGCCCTCCGGATCGACCTCGTTCGCCAGCGACTGGAAGCTGCCGATGATCACCGAGGGGGCGCCCCACTCCCACACCCGCAGCGTCGGCGGGCGGCGGCCCGCGGCGACCTCCTGGGTCAGCACCTCGTCCAGGGCCATGTGCAGGGCGGGCGGCTGCGGGCCTTCGTGCACGAGCTGCCAGTCGTAGTCGGTCCAGTCCGTCGCGTGCGCGAGGGCGCGGCGCACGGCGATCCCGATGCCCTCCGACGTCAGGCCGTACATCACGGTGCCCTCGGGGAGAGCCGCGTCGATGCGGGCGGCGAGGCCCGCGGCGTCCGTGTCGGCGGGGGAGCCGTCCAGGGCGCCGTTGATCGCGTCGAGCGCCTCGTCCGGTTCGAGGAAGAAGTCGCCGGCCACCCGGGTGCGCCGCAGCTCGCCGCCCTCGACGTCCAGATCCACCACGACGAGCTTGCCGCCGGGGACCTTGTACTCACCGTGCACCGTGCTTCCTCCAAGCCCGCGAGCCGCGTCACCCCCGGCTCACTCTTCCGAATCGTCCCCCAACGCTAGCCGAGTGCCGGAATGCCCGGTCCGGTGGAGGATGGGGCAGGAGGAAGCGGACAGCGGAGTGAGAGCAAGCAGGGGCAGGCGAGAGCGAGTATGTGGAGGAAGCGATGAGCGTTCCCGCGGCGCCCGGAGCCGAGCCGGGCCCGAACGTCCTGGTCACCGGGGCGACGGGCTACATCGGAGGCCGGCTCGTCCCCGAACTCCTCGACGCCGGGTACCGCGTACGCTGCCTGGCCCGCACGCCCGAGAAGCTGCGCGACCACCCCTGGACCCCCCGCACCGAGGTGGTCCGAGGCGACGTGACCGACGCCGCCTCGCTGGCCGAGGCGATGCGCGGCATCGACGTGGCGTACTACCTGGTGCATGCGCTCGCCACCGGCGCCCGCTTCGAGGACACCGACCGGGAGGCCGCCGAGACCTTCGCGGAGCAGGCCCGCGCGGCCGGGGTCCGCCGCGTCGTCTACCTCGGCGGCCTCACCCCCGCGGACGTACCGCCCGGGGAACTCTCGCCGCACCTGCGCTCGAGAGCGGAGGTCGGCGAGATCTTCCTGCGCGCCGAAGTCCCCGCCACCGTGCTGCGCGCGGCCGTCGTCATCGGCTCCGGCTCCGCCTCCTTCGAGATGCTCCGGTACCTCACCGAACGCCTGCCCGTCATGGTCACGCCCAGCTGGGTCGGCACCCGCATCCAGCCCATCGCCGTCCGTGACGTCCTGCGCTACCTCGTCGGCAGCGCCGGCATGCCGCCCGACGTGAACCGCGCCTTCGACATCGGCGGCCCCGACGTCGTCACCTACGAACAGATGATGCGGCGGTACGCGACGGTCGCCTCGCTGCCGCACCGGCTCATCGTGCGCGTGCCGATGCTGAGCCCCGGCCTCTCCAGCCTCTGGATCGGCCTCGTCACCCCCGTGCCGCGCGCCCTGGCCCGGCCCCTCGCGGAGTCGCTGCGGCACGAGGTGGTCTGCGACGAGCACGACATCGCGCGGTACGTGCCCGACCCGCCCGGCACCCCGATCTCCCTCGACGAGGCGCTGGGGCTCGCGCTGCGGCGCGTGAAGGAGGCGCAGGTCGTCACCCGCTGGTCGTCGGCGTCGCTGCCCGGCGCGCCGAGCGACCCGCTGCCCACCGACCCGGACTGGGCGGGCGGCAGCCTCTACACCGACCGGCGGGAGATCACCGTCGACGCCTCGCCGCACGAGCTGTGGCGCATCATCGAGGGCGTCGGCGGGGAGAACGGCTGGTACTCCTTCCCGCTGGCCTGGGCCGTACGCGGCTGGCTGGACCGCGCGGTCGGCGGCGTGGGGCTGCGCCGCGGCCGCCGGGACGCGGCACGCCTGCGGGTGGGCGACTCGCTCGACTTCTGGCGGGTCGAGGAGATCGACCCGGGCCGGCTGCTGCGGCTGCGCGCGGAGATGCGCCTGCCCGGCCTCGCCTGGCTGGAGATGCGGGCCGACCAGGACGCCGAGGGCCGCACCCGCTACCGTCAGCGGGCCCTCTTCCACCCGCACGGGCTGCTCGGCCACGCCTACTGGTGGAGCGTCTCGCCCTTCCACGCCGTGGTGTTCGGCGGCATGGCCCGCAACATCGCCAAGGCGGCGTCCAGGGAAGCCGCCCGCACCGCCCCCGTACCGGCCCCGCAGGAGTAGCGCCTTGAACACCTCGGTCGTCCTGTTCACCTCCGACCTGCGCGTGCACGACCACCCGCCGCTGCGCGCCGCGCTCGCCCGCGCGGACGCCGTCGTGCCGCTCTTCGTGCGGGACCCGGCCATCGAGGCCACCGGTTTCGCGGGGCCCAACCGCGAGGCGTTCCTCGCCGACTGCCTCGCCGACCTCGACCGGCGGTTGCGCGAGCGAGGCGGCCGACTGGTGGTCCGTGCCGGTGACCCCGTCGACGAGGTACGGGCCGTCATGCGGGAGGCGGACGCGGACGAAGCCCATATGGCGGCGGGCGTCAGCCGGTACGCGCAGACCCGCGAGCGGCGGCTCCACGAGGCACTGGAGGCGGACGGCCGCCGACTGCACGTCCACGACGCCGTGATCACCGCGCTCCCGCCCGGCGCCGTGACCCCCACCAACTCCGACCACTTCGCCGTCTTCACCCCCTACCTCCGCCGCTGGTCCGCGCAGGGCGTACGGGCCGTCCTCGGCGCCCCGCGCGCCGTGCCCGTCCCCGACCACGTCCGCTCCCGGCCCCTCCCCGCCCGCGACGACCTCACCGGCATCTCGCCGGGGCTCGCACGCGGCGGCGAGAGCGAGGGCCGGCGACAGTGGAAGGCCTGGCTGCGCGACGGCATCGACCGGTACGGGGAGCGCCACGACGACCTCGCGGGCGACGCGACCTCCAAGCTCTCGCCCCATCTGCACTTCGGCACGCTGTCCTGCGCCGAACTCGTCCACCGCGCCCGCGACCGGGCGACCCCGGGCGCCGAGGACTTCGTCAGACAGCTGTGCTGGCGCGACTTCCACCACCAGGTGCTCGCCGCCAGGCCGCGCACGGCGGCGGTCGACTACCGCACGCGCGGCGACCGCTGGCGCTCGCCCGAGACGGCGGCGCGGGACATCCGGGCTTGGCAGGAAGGGCGTACGGGATACCCGATCATCGACGCCGCCATGCGGCAGCTGCTGCACGAGGGCTGGATGCACAACCGCGGCAGGCTGCTGACCGCGAGTTTCCTCACCAAGACGCTCTACGTCGACTGGCGGGTGGGCGCGCGCCACTTCCAACGCCTGCTGGTCGACGGGGACATCGCCAACAACCAGCTCAACTGGCAGTGGATGGCGGGCACCGGCACGGACAGCCGCCCCAACCGGGTGCTCAACCCCGTCCTCCAGGCCAAGCGCTACGACCCGGACGGCGCCTACGTACGCCGCTGGGTGCCCGAACTCGCCGGAGTGCCCGGCCACGCCGTCCACGAGCCGTGGAAGCTGCCGGGCGCGGAACGGGAGCGCTGCGACTACCCCGAGCGGATCCTCGAACTGGCCGACGGACTGGTCCGTTTCAAGCGGGCGAGGGGCATCGACTGACCCCCTGCCACCGGCCGGGGGCGCGCGGTTAGCCTGCGGATCATGTTCACGACGCGTCCCACACTCCAGGGCACCTTCGGCATGGTGTCGTCCACCCACTGGCTCGCCTCCCAGTCCGCGATGGCCGTACTGGAGGACGGGGGCAACGCCTTCGACGCCGCGGTCGCCGCGGGGTTCGTCCTGCACGTGGTCGAACCCCACCTCAACGGCCCCGCCGGAGAGGTCCCGATCATCCTGGCGCCCGCGGGCGGCGACGTGCGCGTCCTCTGCGGCCAGGGACCCGCGCCCGCCGGTGCCACCGTGGCCCATTACCGCTCCCTGGGGCTTGAGCTGGTGCCCGGCACCGGGCCGCTCGCCGCCGCCGTGCCCGGCGCCTTCGACGCGTGGATGCTGCTGCTGCGCGACCACGGCACGAAGTCCCTCGCCGACGTCCTCAAGTACGCCATCGGGTACGCGGAGGACGGCCATCCGCCCGTCGAGCGCGTCGTCGAGACCGTCGAGACGGTGCGGCGGCTCTTCCAGGAGGAGTGGCCCTCGTCCGCGGAGGTCTATCTCCGCGGCGGCCCCGACGGCGGCGAACCGCCCCGCACCGGCGAGATGTTGCGCAATCCCGCGCTCGCCGCGACGTGGCGGCGGCTGCTTGCGGAGGCCGGAGCGAAGGCTGCCGGGGGATCGCGGACCGCCGTGATCGACGCCGCGCGCGAGGTGTGGCGCGGCGGCTTCATCGCCGAGGCGCTCGTGCGGCAGGCCGGGCGGCCCACCATGGACACGAGCGGCGAGCGGCACGCCGGGACGCTCTCGGCGGAGGATCTGCGGGGGTGGTCCGCGTCCTACGAGGACCCGGTCACGTACGACTGGAACGGCTGGACCCTGTGCAAGGCCGGCCCCTGGAGCCAGGGCCCCGCCTTCCTCCAGCAGCTCGCCCTGCTGCCCCAGGACGCCGCGGAGCTTCCGGAGTACGGCTCCGCGAAGTACGTCCACCTCCTCGTCGAGGGCTGCAAGCTCGCCATGGCGGACCGCGAGGCCTGGTACGGGGACGCCGGGGACGGGGGCGCGGGGGCCGTGCCGCTCGGCGAGCTGCTTTCGGACGAGTACAACGCGACGCGGCGGACGCTGATCGGGGACGAGGCCTCGTACGAGCTGCGTCCCGGCGCGCCCGGCGGACGGCAGCCGCGGCTCTCCGCGCACGCGCGCGCGGTCGCCTCGGGCGAGGCGGGGGACTTCGAGGCGGCCGCTGCCGCTGCAGCCGGGGGCGGCGAGCCGACCGTGGCCGGGGACGGGGGGACGCGCGGGGACACCTGCCACCTCGACATCGTCGACCGCTGGGGGAACATGCTCTCCGCCACGCCCAGCGGGGGATGGCTCCAGTCCAACCCCGTCGTGCCGGAACTGGGCTTCCCCTTGGGTACGCGGCTCCAGATGGCGTGGCTGGAGGAGGGGCTGCCGAACTCGCTCACGCCGGGGAGACGGCCGCGGACCACGCTGACGCCGTCGCTGGCGCTGAAGGACGGGGTGCCGGTCATGGCGTTCGGTACGCCCGGGGGAGACCAGCAGGATCAGTGGCAGGTGCACTTCTTCCTGGGGGTGGCGCTGCGGGCCTCCGTGCGGGGCGGCCTCGACCTGCAGGGCGCGATCGACGCGCCCAGCTGGCACACGGACGGCTTCCCCAGCTCCTTCCACCCGCGGGGAATGCGGGCCGGGAGCGTGACGGTGGAGTCACGGACGGCTCCGGAGGTGGTGGCCGGGCTGCGGCGGCGCGGGCACGACGTGCTCGTGGGGGGCGCGTGGTCGGAGGGGCGGCTGTGCGCGGTGGCGCGGGACCCGCGGAGCGGGGTGCTGTCGGCGGCGGCCAATCCCCGGGGGATGCAGGGGTACGCGGTCGGCCGCTGACTCCCCCCACATACCGGAACCTGGTGTTCACATACTCACAAGGTTCCGTTCGCCCGAGACGTACGGGATGTCAGCGGGGCGTGCTCTCATGGACACATGATCGAAGAGTTTTTGACGCAGGGCGTACGTGACGTGGAGGAGGCCCTCCGGAAGGCCGCGGCGGCCGAGGTGACCCCCCGGTTCCGGCAGCTCGCCGAGGGCGACGTGGTGGAGAAGAGCGGCCCGCACGACATGGTGACCGTGGCCGACCGCCGCGCCGAGGAGCGGCTGACCGAGGACCTGGCCGCCCTGCTGCCGGGTTCCGTCGTCGTGGGCGAGGAGGCGGTGCACGCCGACCCGTCGACGTACGAGGCGGTACGCGGCGAGGCCCCCGTGTGGATCGTCGACCCCGTGGACGGGACGCGCCAGTTCGTGCAGGGCGACCCCGGCTTCTGCATGCTCGTCGCCCTCGCGGTGGGCGGAGAGGTGCTGGCCTCCTGGACGTACGCCCCGGCGCTCGACCAGCTCGCCGTCGCCGTCCGCGGCAAGGGCGCCTGGCTGGACGGGCAGCGCCTGGTCGCGGGCGCGCCCGACCCGGGCCAGGAGCTCGAAGTGGCCACCTCTCACCCCGACTTCACCACCGAGGAGCAGAAGCGGGCGCTGCTCGGACTGCGCGTGGACGGCGTGCGCCCCCGGCCGTGCGGTTCGGCGGGCCTCGAGTACCTCGCCGTGGCGAAGGGGGAGTTGGACGCCGTCGCCTTCTCGTGGGAGCTGGCCTGGGACCACGCGGCGGGTCTGCTGCTCGTCGCCGAGGCCGGGGGAGACTCCCGGACGCTGACAGGCGAGCCGTTCCGCATCGGCGGGGGGAACGCGCTGCCGTTCACCGCGGCGCGCGACGCGGCCACGGCACGGCGCGTGGTGGACCTCCTCGCGAGCGGCGCCTGAGCGGCCGCCTATCCTGGGCGGCAGTGGCCGTCGGCTGACAAAGGAGTCCGAAGGTGCCGTCGATGCTTGATGCCGTCATCGTGGGAGCGGGGCCGAACGGCCTGACCGCCGCCGTCGAGCTGGCCCGCCGCGGCTTCTCCGTGGCCGTCTTCGAGGCCAACGGCACGGTGGGGGGCGGGGCGCGCACCGAAGAGCTGACGCTCCCCGGCTTCCGGCACGACCCCTGTTCCGCCGCCCACCCACTGGGCATCAACTCCCCGGCGTTCCGCGCCATGCCCCTGGAGCGGTACGGCCTTGAGTGGCTGCACGCCCCGCTGCCCATGGCGCACCCCTTCCCGGACGGCAGCGCCGCCGTGCTGTCCCGCTCCGTGGCCGAGACGGCCGCCTCCTTCGGGCCGCGCGACGCGGGGACGTACCGGAGGCTGGTGAAGCCGTTCCTGCCCAAGTGGGACGCGCTGGTGCGGGACTTCATGTCCCTGCCGATGAGTTCGCTGCCGCGCGATCCCGTCACCCTCGCCCGCTTCGGGCTCGCCGGGCTGCCCTCGTCGACCTGGCTGATGCGGCGCTTTTGCGACGACCGGGCCCGCGCGCTGTTCGCCGGGCTCGTCGCGCATGTCATCGCGCCGCTCGACGGCATCGTCACCGGCGGCGTCGGCCTGGTCTTCGCGCTCGCCGGGCACGCCCGCGGCTGGCCGGTCGCGCGCGGCGGCTCGCAGTCGATCTCCGACGCGCTCACCGCGTATCTGCTGGACCTCGGCGGCTCCGTCCACACGGACTACGAGGTCAAGCGGCTCGACGACCTGCCGCCCGCCCGCGCCTACGTCTTCGACACCTCGCCGACCGCGCTGGCCAGGATCGCCGGGCTCGGCGACGCCTATGAGCACTACCGGTACGGGGCCAGCGCCTTCAAGATCGATTACGCGCTCGACGGCCCCGTCCCCTGGACCGCCCAGGAGGCGCGGTCCGCCGGGACCGTGCACGTCGGCGCGAGCAGCGGGGAGATCGGCGCCGCGCTGCGCGCCGCGTCCCGCGAGGGCCGCGCCCCCGACGCGCCGTTCCTGATCACCGTGCAGCCCAGCATCGCCGACCCCTCCCGCGCCCCCGAGGGCAAGCACGTCTTCTGGGCGTACGGACACGTCCCGAACGGCTGGCAGGGCGACCTGACCGACGCGATGGAACGCCAGCTCGAGCGGTTCGCGCCCGGCTTCCGCGACCGCGTCCTCGCGCGCGCCACGGCCGGACCGCCCCAACTCGCCGCGGGCAACGCCAATTACGTGGGCGGCGACATCGCCTGCGGCGCCGCGAGCGGACTGCAACTGCTGCTGCGGCCCAAGCTCTCCCTCTTCCCCTACGGGACGAAGCACCCGGCCGTCTTCCTCTGCTCGTCCGCCACACCCCCGGGGCCCGGCGTCCACGGCATGTCCGGGCACAACGCCGCCAAGGCCGTGTGGAAGCGGCTGAGGGCCGTCTGAGGAGAAGCACGTGACCGTATCCCTCACCCTCGCCCAGGGCGACATCACGGCGCAGCACGCCGACGCCCTCGTCAACGCCGCCAACTCCTCGCTCCTCGGCGGAGGCGGCGTGGACGGCGCCATCCACCGGCGCGGCGGCCCCGAGATCCTCGCCGAGTGCCGGCGCCTGCGCGCCTCGCGGTACGGCAAGGGGCTGCCCACCGGCCAGGCCGTCGCCACCACCGCGGGCCGCCTCGACGCCGCCCATGTGATCCACACCGTCGGCCCCGTCTGGTCCGCCACCGAGGACCGCTCCACGCTGCTCGCCTCCTGCCACCGCGAGGCGCTGCGGGTCGCCGCCGAGCTGGGCGCGCGCACCCTCGCCTTCCCCGCGATCTCCACCGGCGTCTACCGCTGGCCCCTCGACGACGCCGCCCGCATCGCCGTGCGCACCGTGCGGGAGGCCGCCGACCCCGCGCTCTTCGACGAGGTGCGGTTCGTGCTCTTCGACCAAGCCGCCTACGACGCGTACGCCGAGGCGCTGGCCGCCGCGGACGGCTAGCGCCGCGCGGTCCTGGCAGCACGAGGTTGATGTCGGATTCTCGCCAGTCATACCCGGGGAAGTCCGCGATGCTTGAGCCCATGCACACCGACACCGAGCACTGTGTACGCGCCGTTCGGTCCAAGGACGCCCGCTTCGACGGCTGGTTCTTCACGGCCGTCGTCACCACCGGCATCTACTGCCGGCCCAGCTGCCCGGTCGTGCCGCCCAAGGCGGAGAACATGACCTTCTACCCGAGCGCCGCCGCCTGCCAGCAGGCCGGCTTCCGGGCCTGCAAGCGGTGCCGCCCCGACAGCAGCCCCGGCTCGCCCGAGTGGAACCAGCGGGCCGATCTCGTCGCCCGCGCCATGCGCCTGATCGGCGACGGAGTCGTCGACCGCGAGGGCGTCCCCGGCCTCGCCGCCCGGCTCGGCTACAGCGCCCGCCAGGTGGAGCGCCAGCTCCTCGCCGAACTGGGCGCGGGCCCCCTCGCGCTGGCCCGTGCCCAGCGCGCCCAGACCGCGCGGCTGCTCATCGAGACGACCGGGATGCCGATGGCCGAGATCGCCTTCGCCGCAGGCTTCTCCTCGATCCGCGCCTTCAACGACACCGTCCGCGAGGTCTTCGCGCTCGCCCCCGGGGAACTGCGCGCCCGAGCACCGAAACGGACCACCGGAGCCCCGGCCTCCGCCACCCCCGGCGTCCTCTCCCTGAGGCTGCCGTTCCGCGCCCCCCTCAACCCCGACAACCTCTTCGGGCACCTCATCGCGACCGGCGTACCGGGCGTCGAGGAGTGGCGCGACGGGGCCTACCGCCGGACCCTGAACCTCCCCTACGGGCACGGGGTCGCCGCCCTCACCCCGCACCCCGACCACATCGGCTGCCGCCTGAGCCTCACCGACCCGCGCGATCTGACCATCGCCATCAGCCGCTGCCGCCGCATGCTCGACCTCGACGCCGATCCGGCCGCCGTCGACGGCCAGTTGCGGAGCGACCCGCTGCTCGCGCCGCTCGTCGACAAGGCCCCGGGGCGGCGGGTGCCGCGCACGGTCGACGAGGCCGAGTTCGCCGTGCGCGCCGTCCTCGGCCAGCAGGTCTCCACGGCCGCCGCCCGCACCCACGCCGCCCGCCTGGTCACCGCGCACGGCGAGCGCGTCGAGGACGCCGAGGGCGGCCTCACCCACCTCTTCCCCACCCCCGAGGCGCTCGCCGCGCTCGACCCGGAGTCACTGGCCCTGCCCCGCAGCCGCCGCACCACGCTGACCACGCTCGTACGCCACCTCGCCGACGGCAGCCTCCGGCTCGGCGCGGAGAGCGGCTGGGACGAGGCCCGCGCCCGGCTCACCGAGCTGCCCGGCTTCGGGCCCTGGACGGTCGAGGTCATCGCGATGCGGGCGCTCGGCGACCCCGACGCCTTCCTCCCCTCCGACCTCGGCGTCCGGCGCGCCGCGAAGGAGCTGGGCCTGCCGCACACCCCGGCCGCGCTCACCGCGCGCGCCGCCGCCTGGCGCCCCTGGCGGGCGTACGCGGTGCAGTACCTGTGGGCCACCGACGCCCACCCCATCAACGTCATCCCCGCGTCAGGGGCGGAGACCAGAGTCATCCCCGCGTCAGGGACGAGAACCACCGGAGTCACCCCCGCGTAAGGGACGCACACGGAGAGCCAGGGACGGAAACGGAAGCATGGAACGCCTGCACACCCTCATCGACAGCCCCTACGGGCCGCTCACGCTCGTCGCCACCGACGGCGTCCTCAGCGGCCTCTACATGACCGAACAGCGCCACCGGCCCGCCGAGGAGACCTTCGGCGACCGCGATCCGGCGCCCTTCGGCGAGGCGATCAGCCAGCTGGAGGCCTATTTCGCGGGGGAGTTGAAGGACTTCGACCTGCCACTGCGCCTCGACGGCACACCGTTCCAGCGCACGGTCTGGGACGAACTCCGGAGGATCCCCTACGGCGAGACCCGTACGTACGGCGAACTCGCCGAGATCCTCGGCAAGCCCGGCGCCTCCCGCGCGGTCGGCCTCGCCAACGGCAAGAACCCGATCGGCGTCATCGTCCCCTGCCACCGCGTCGTCGGCGCCAACGGCAGCCTGACCGGGTACGGCGGCGGCCTCGCCCGCAAGCAGCAACTACTGGCCTTCGAGAACGGGGGCGCGGGCGGCGGCGAGGACGCGCTCTTCTGAGGCGCCCCGCCGCGCGGGATCAGCCGACCCGGTGCCCGTTCTCCAGCTCGGCCGGCCCGTCGCCGCGCTCCAGCACGTCGAGCGCGGCGCCCACCCGCCGGCCGAGCGCGCCGGGCAGCAGCTCGGCCAGCTCCTCGCGGGCCACCAGGCGCCAGGACAGCAGCTCCTCCTCCTGCAGCGTGATCGACTTCAGCTGCTCCGCGTCCAGCACCCCGCCGTCGTACAGATAGGCCACCAGCGGCGGCCGCGTCCGCTCGGTCCCCGGCGGCACCCAGTCCACCGCGAGCAGCGGCCCGAGCGTGACATCGAGCCCGATCTCCTCGGCCGTCTCCCTGCGCGCCCCCTGGCGGGGTGTCTCACCGTCGTCCGACTCGACGGTCCCGCCGGGCAGCGCCCAGCCCTCGCGGTAGTTCGGCTCGACGAGAAGGACGCGGCCCCCGCCGTCCCGGAAGAGGGCGGCGGCGCCGACGATGACGCGCGGCAGGCCTGCTATGTAGGTGGCGAAGTCTTGGGTGGTCATCGGGGAAGGGTAACGGTGACGGACTCCGGTGGCGGATCCCGGCGGGCCGGGGCTGATCGATCATTTCCATATCGTTGCGAGGTCGGCCATGGGCAGGGAGGCCCTTGGGCGGTTATGGTCGCAGCGGCGCGACTGCCTTGACTCGAGCAAGGCCGAAAGCAAGGGGAATGCAAGGTGGCGGACGCTGCAGGGACGGCGGGACGCGAGCAGCAGGCGCGGCGCGAGCAGGCGCGGCGGGAGCGGCACGTGCTCATCGCCGCGGACAAGTTCAAGGGTTCGCTCACGGCCGTGCAGGTCGCCGAGCGGGTGACGGCCGGGCTCCACCGCGCCGCCCCCGATGTGACCGTGGAGGCGCTGCCGGTCGCCGACGGCGGTGACGGCACGGTCGCCGCGGCCGTCGCGGGCGGCTTCGAGCGCCGGGAGGTCACCGTCACGGGACCGCTCGGCGACGAGGTGACGGCCGCGTACGCGCTGAAGGACGGCACGGCCGTGGTGGAGATGGCCGAGGCCTCGGGCCTCCAGCTGCTCCCCGAGGGCGTCTTCGCGCCGCTGACCTCCACGACGTACGGCTCCGGAGAGCTGATCCGCGCCGCGCTCGACGCGGGGGCCCGCACCCTCGTCTTCGGCGTCGGCGGCAGCGCCACGACCGACGGCGGCGCGGGCATGCTCGCCGCGCTCGGCGCGCGCTTCCTGGACGCGGACGGCGAGCCCGTCGCGCCGGGCGGCGGCCCGCTCAAGCAGCTGGCCACAGCCGACCTGTCGGGTCTCGACCCGCGTCTCAAGGACGTCGAGATCGTGCTCGCCAGCGATGTCGACAATCCGCTGACCGGGCCGAAGGGCGCGCCCGCCGTGTACGGGCCGCAGAAGGGGGCCTCTCCGGAGGACGTCGACGAGCTGGACGCGGCGCTCGCCCACTTCGCCGCGGTCCTGGAGAAGTCCATCGGCCCCAAGGCCGCCGAGTACGCGCAGTCGCCGGGCGCGGGCGCCGCGGGGGGCATCGGGTACGGCGCGCTCGTCGGGCTCGGGGCGAGTTTCCGGCCCGGCATCGAGGTCATGCTCGACGTGCTGGGGTTCGCTCCCGCGCTGGAGCGGGCCACCCTTGTGATCACCGGCGAGGGCTCGCTCGACGAGCAGACGCTGCACGGCAAGGCGCCCGCGGGGGTGGCCTCGGCGGCGCGTGCGGCGGGCGTCGAGGTCGTCGCCGTTTGCGGCCGCCTCGCGCTGCCTCCCGAGGCCCTTGGCAGGGCCGGGATTCGGCGGGCGTATGCGCTGACCGACATCGAGCCGGATGTGGCGCGGTGCATCGCCGAGGCGGGGCCGATTCTGGAGGCGCTGGCGGAGAATCTCGGGCGGGACTATCTGGCGTAGGGCCTTTGGGCGGGGGGCCGTCCAGTTTGCCTGGCTGGGGTTTTTCCCGGGTGCGAGGCCGTTGTGGTTGCTCGCGCAGTTCCCCGCGCCCCTTACGGGGCTTCCCCGGCGCCCCTTACGGGGCGGCCCCTACCCCGGTGACAGCCTGTGCGCCTCCACCGCCAGTGCCACCTCCACCAGGTCCCTCGGTCTCGCCAGGGACCGCGAGGTCAGTTGTTCCAGGCGGCGCAGGCGGTTGAAGACCGTGTTGCGGTGGCAGTACAGGCGGCCCGCCGCCCGGCCCGCCGAGCCCTCGCAGGCCAGCCACGCCTCCAGGGTCTCCAGGAGTACCGCCCGGTCCGCCGGTTCGAGCGTGAGGACCTCGCCGAGCACGTCCGTGACCAGGCGGCCCGCCAGCTCCGGCTGGCTCACCACCAGCGCGGTCGGCATCCGCTGGTCGAGGCGTACGATGCCGGTCGCGTCCGGCGGGCAGGTGCGCAGCGCCAGCTCCGCGAGCCGCCGGGCGTGGCCCAGCTCCGCGAGGCCTCCCACCACGGGGCTGATGCCGCCGGGGCCGGGGCACCGGCCGTCGAGCAGCCGGGCCAGGCCGTCGAGCCCCTCGTCCGCGCCGAGCGCGACCACGCCGACCTCGCAGTCCGTCCGCATCCGCCAGACGAAACGGAACCCCGGACGCTGGATCTGCCGGTGGAACGCCTCCCGCCCGTCCCGCCGCTCCACGCGCAGCACCACCACCGCGTACGGGCCGTGCTCGGGCAGGTCGAGACCGGCCGCCGCGCGCGCCGCGAGGCCCGGCGCGGTCTGCCCCTCCAGGAGCGCGTCGAGCAGCGCCTGCAACTGCTCGTCGGTGCGCCGCCGCAGCTCCAGCTCCGTCGCCCGGTACGCGTCGGACGCCACCGCGGCCTGCGCGTCGACCGCCGACCACACCATCGTCGCCGAGCGCATCAGGACCGCCAGCTTCTCGGGGTCCTTGCCCGCCACGCCCTCCAGGAGCGAGTCCCAGACCAGATAGCCCGCGTTGCGGTACGAGTGCACCACCAGGTCGAGCGGCAGGCCCTGCTGGGCCCGGCGCCTGCCCGCCTCCTCCGCGTACTCCAGATCGCGGCGCGGCGAGGCCCGCGGCGCCGAGATCGCCTCGATGCCGATCCGCATGGCCTCCTCGGCCTCGTGCCAGTGCACGTCGTACGGCAGGACGTGCCCGAACACCGGTGAGTGCTCGGCGAGTTGCCGCAGATGCTCGTCGACGAGCTCGGGCAGCCGGGGCAGCAGGGCCGTGCACGCCTCCTTGAGGAGCCTCCAGTCGTGCCCGGTCCGCGGCCTGCGGCCGTTCAAGGGCCCGGTCATGGATCCTCCCCATCGCCGCGCTCCAGGACGTCGTTGGTGCGGAGGATGCCATGGGGTGACCCGCTCCCGCAGGCCCCTGACACGCGGTGTTGTGCGCATGCACAACGTCGGGGCGCCGCCGCTGGTCTCCGGCAGCGTTTCCTCCGCTGCCCGTGGACGGGCCGCTCCCGCGGTGCTGGGGTGAGCGCCACGCGACGGCGGCCGAGCCGTGCGGGACTGGGGGTCGGGTACGTGGGTGGTTCCAATGTGGAGGGCTTCGGCGCGGGTGGCCGGAAGGGCGACGGCGCGGGCGCGGCCGGTTCGCGAGGCCTCAAGGCCGGAGGCGCGGCCGCGGCACGCGGCGCCGGACTCGTCGTACGCGAGGTGTCCGTCGGCTACGGCCCCGTACGCGCCCTGCGCCGCGTCTCGCTCGACGTGCCGGACGGCACCGTCGTCGCCGTGCTCGGCGGCAACGGCGCGGGCAAGTCGACGCTGCTGCGCGCCATTTCGCGCACGCTCTCCTTCCAGGGCGGCGCACTGACCTCGGGCGGCATCCACTTCGACGGCACCCGCGTCGACGGCCTCGCGCCGGACCGCGTGGTGGCCGCCGGAATCTCCCAGGTCCCGGAGGGAAGGCGGGTGTTCGCCCGGATGACCGTCACCGACAACCTGCGCGCCGGGGCGCTCGGCTCCTCCGGGTCGCGCGCGGCCAAGGCGGACGCCCTGCGCCGCGTCCACGAACTCTTCCCGGTCCTCGCCGAGCGCGGCACCCAGCGCGCCGGACTGCTCTCCGGCGGTGAACAGCAGATGCTCGCGGTCGGCAGGGCGCTCATGGCCTCGCCGCGCCTGCTCCTCCTCGACGAACCCTCCCTCGGCCTCGCCCCGCTGATGGCCGCCCGCATCGCCGACACCATCGGGGAGATCAACGCCCAGGGCACCTCGGTCCTGCTCGTCGAACAGAACGCCGCGCTCGCGCTGCGGCTCGCCTCACGGGCGTACGTCCTCGACGTCGGCGAGGTCGCCCTGTCCGGCCCGGCGGACGAGCTGGCCGCCTCCGACGAGGTGCGCCGCCGCTACCTCGGCGTGGTCGACGAGGACGCCGCGGCCGACGCCACCCGGGGCATCGGCGCACTGCCGACGCTGCCGCGCTGGGAGGCCGGACGGTGACCGAAGAACCCGTACCGTCTCTGGAAGTCAGCGAGTTGACCGTCCGTTTCGCCGGGCTCACCGCGCTGGACGCCGTCAGCTTCACCGTCCGCCCCGGCACCGTGCACGCCCTCATCGGGCCCAACGGCGCGGGCAAGTCCACCTGCTTCAACGTCCTGTCCGGCGTCTACCGCGCCACCAGCGGCAGCGTCCGCTTCGGTGAGCACGAACTCACCGGCATGCGCCCGCACCAGATCGCCGGACTCGGCGTCGCCCGGATCTTCCAGAACCTCGCCCTGCCGCCCCGCGCCACGGTCGTCGACAGCCTGCTGCTCGGCCGCCACCGCCTGACCCGCACCGGCTTCATCGCCGCGGGCCTGCGCCTTCCCTCGGCGGCCCGCGAGGAGCGGCTGCACCGCGAACGCGTCCGCGAGATCGCCGCGTTCGTCGGCCTGGAACGCCAACTCGACCTGCCCGCAGGCTCCTTGCCCTACGGCCAGCAGAAACTCGCCGAACTGGCCCGGGCCCTGTGCATGGAGCCGCGCCTGCTGCTCCTCGACGAGCCCGTCGCCGGCATGACCGCCGACGAGCGGCGCCGCACGGCCGCGGTCATCGCGGGCGTCCGCGACAGCCTCGGCATCTCGATCGTCCTGGTGGAACACGACATGGGGGTGGTGATGCGGCTCGCGGACGCGGTGACCGTACTCGACTTCGGACGCCGCATCGCCGACGGCGCACCCGGCGACGTACAGAACGACCCGGCGGTCATCCGCGCCTACCTGGGCGAGAGCAACGACCGCGACGACGCCGACCGACCCGGCGAGGAGGACACCCGCTCATGACCACCTTCACCGAACTCCTCCTCAACGGCCTCTCCATGGGCTCCGTCTACGCCCTCATCGCCCTCGGCTTCGTCGTCATCTTCCGCGCCACCGAAGTGGTGAACTTCGCGCACGCCTCCCTGCTCCTGGCGGGCGGCTACATCACCGCGTCCCTCCACGACGACCTCGGCTTCTGGCCGGCGCTGCTCGTCGGCATCGCGGGCGCCGCGGTCGTCGGGGCGGCCGTCGAGTTCCTGGTCATGCGCCGCTACCGGGGCACCGACCACAGCGTCCTCGCCATCGTCACCATCGGCGTCGACATCCTGCTGACCACCGAGCTGACCCGCCGCCTCGGCACCGACGTGCTGCCGCTCGGCGACCCCTGGGGCGACGACGTGCTGACCGTCGGCCCGATCTCCCTCGCGCACACCCGCATCGCCGCGTTCGCCGCCGCGGCCCTGCTCATCACCGTCTTCCTGCTCGCCTTCCGCTACACCTCCTGGGGCGTGGCGATGCGCGCCGCCGCCGAGAGCCCCGAGACCGCGGCGCTGATGGGCGTCCGGCTCGGGCGCGTCTCGCTCGGCGCGTGGGCGGTGGCGGGCGCCCTGGCCGCCGTGGCCGCGCTCTTCCTCACCGTCTTCCCGACGCCGGGCCTGGAGCGCGCCACGTCGCTCGCCGCCCTGAAGGCCTTCCCCGCCGCGATCCTCGGCGGCCTCGACTCCACCACCGGAGCCCTCGTCGGCGGTCTTGTCGTCGGCGTCACCGAATCCCTCGCCACCGGCTACCAGAGCGAGCTGACCTTCCTCGGCCGCGGCCTCGGCGACCTCGCGCCCTACCTCGTCATGACCGTGATCCTGCTGATCCGGCCCGCCGGGCTCTTCGGCACGAAGGAGCTCGCCCGTGTCTGACATCCGCCGCACCTGCGTACGGGCGGCCGCGGCCGTAGTGCTGCTCGCCCTGCCCTTCTACCTGGACCGCTTCTGGCTCCAGGCGGGCCTGTTCGCGATGGCCGCCGCGATCGGCGCGATCGGCATCAACCTCCTCACCGGCGCGACCGGCCAGCTCTCCATGGGCCACGCCTTCTTCCTCGCGATCGGCGCGTACGGCTACTGCGTACTCGCCGGGGACGGCGGCGACGGTCTGACCGGGCTCGGGCTGCCGACCTGGCTCGCCGCCGCCCTCGCCGTGGCGCTCGCCGGGCTCGCGGGCGGGCTCTTCAGCCCCATCGCGGGCCGGCTGCGCGGCGCCTACCTCGGCATCGCGACCCTGGCGCTGATCTTCATCGGGCAGCACGTGCTGTTCAACGCGCACGACCTGACGGGCGGCTCGAACGGGCGTGACGTACCGCCGCTGAACCTCTTCGGCCTCACCTTCGACGAAAGCGAGACCGTCGTCGCCGCCGTACCGTTCGGCTCCGCCGAGAAGCTCTGGTACGCCGGTCTGGTGCTGCTCCTGGCCTGCGGACTCTTCGCCCGCGGCGTGCTGCGCGGACGGCCGGGGCGCGCCATGAACGCCATCCGTGACCACCGCGTGGCCGCCGGTGTCATCGGCGTGCCGGTGGCCCGCTACCGCGCCGGGGTCTTCGTCCTCTCGTCGATGTACGCGGGCCTCGCCGGGGTGCTGCTCGCCCTCGTCTTCCAGCGGACCGTGCCCGACTACTTCGGCATGACGCTCTCCCTGGAGTACCTCGCGATGATCGTCATCGGCGGCCTCGGCTCGGTCTCCGGAGCGGTCGCGGGCGCGGCCCTCGTCTCCCTGCTGCCGCAGCTGCTGACCCGGTACAGCGACGCGCTGCCCCTCGTCTCGGCGCCGGGCACCGGCGGGATCTCGCCGGGTGAGGCGTCCCGGTATCTGTACGGCGCCGCCGTCGTCGCGGTGGTGCTCTTCCTGCCCGGCGGCCTGGTGCGGCTCACCGCCCGCCGCCGCGGCCCCACCCCGGACACTCCGGACGATCCGGCAACTTCAGTCACTCCGCGCACACCACGCACACCAGGCACACCAGGGGAGACAGCATGAACGCACTGACCCGGGCCACGGCGGCCACCACCGCGCTCGCCGCCCTCCTCGCGCTCTCGGCGTGCAGCTCGAAGGCGAAGGACGGCGACGACGACGGCAGGACGGCGGGCGGGGTGAAGACCGGCGAGGGCATCTCGGGCAAGACGATCAATCTCGGCGTGCTCACCGACATGACCGGCGTCTACGCCACCCTCGGCAAGAGCGTCACCCAGGCCCAGCAGCTCTACGTCGACAAGACCAACAAGGACGGCGGCATCTGCGGCCACAAGCTGAAGCTCACCGTCCGCGACCACGGCTACGACCCGCAGAAGGCGGTCGCCGCCTACACCGAGCTGGAACCGAAGGTCCTCGGCTTCGCCCAGTTCATCGGCTCGCCGTTCGTCGCCGCCGTCAAGCAGCGCATCGACGCCGACAAGGCCCTCGTCCTGCCGCAGGCCTGGTCGGCGAACCTCCTGGGCAGCCCGTATGTGCGGGTCATCGGATCCACGTACGACCTGGAGACGATCAACGCGATCGACTTCCTGATGAAGGAGAAGGGCCTGAAGAAGGGCGACAAGCTCGGTCACGTCTACTTCGAGGGCGACTACGGCGAGAGCGCCCTGAAGGGCTCCGAGTACATGGCCGAGGAGGCGGGCCTGACCGTCGTCGAGCAGAAGATCAAGCCGACGGACAATGACATGACCGCGCAGGTCTCCGCCCTGAAGAAGGCGGGCGTCAAGGCCGTCGTGATCAGCGCGGGCCCGCGCCAGGCGGCCTCCCTGGTCGGCGTCGCCGCGGCCGGCCGCTTCGACGTGCCCGTCATCGGCAACAACTCGGCGTTCGCCCCGCAGCTCCTCGCCACCCAGTCGGGCCCCGCCCTGCAGAAGAACTACTACGTCGCCTCGCCCACGCTGCCCATCGGCGCGGAGACCGCGGCGGCGGAGAAGCTCGTCGCCGACTACAAGAAGGCCCACCCGAAGGACTCCCTCGACAACGGCGTCGTGGCGGGCTGGACGGCCGCCTCCGTCTTCGGCGAGGCCCTGAAGAAGGCCTGCGAGGACAAGGACCTCACGCGCGACGGCGTCGACAAGGCGCTGCTGACCCTCGACGGCTTCGACTCGGGCTTCGGCGTCACCCAGGACTTCACCGACCCCAAGGCCCCCTCGTCCAAGGAGAGCGTGATCCTCCAGCCGGACAAGAAGGCGACGGGCGGCATGAAGGTGGTCCGCGAGCCGCAAGCGGCGAAGGCGGCGCAGGGATACAGCGCCGATCAGAGCCCGTCCGGCGATTGAGGACGAGCCCGAAGGGCGACAAGAGGGCAAGCAAAGGGGGCCCGGACCATCAGGTCCGGGCCCCCAGGGCGACGTACGGAAAACTACGGCAACTGCGCCGCACGGGCCTCGCGCCGGTTGTCGCGGAAGTTGTTCACCCTCCGAGCCGTGGCGAAGAGGGGAATCACCGCCCCGAGGACGAGCTGGAGCGCACAGCCGGTCTGGAGGAGCAGCTGACCGCCCGGCGCCTCGAAGGCCCAGGCCGCGAGGAGCCCCATGGCCGCGACGATCCAGGCGAGCATGGCCACCGCGAGGGGGCCCCGCGGCTTGGGGTACTCGACGCGGCTGACCATGAGCCAGGCCGTGCCGATGATCGCGAGGAGGGTCGCCACGAAGGGCAGTTCCAGGAGCACGATCGAGACGACCGTCAGCGCCCCGAAGGGCGAGGGCATGCCCTGGAAGGTGCCGTCCTTCACGGTCACGCAGGAGAACCGCGCAAGCCGCAGCACCACCGCCAGGAGCACCACGATCGCGCCCACCGCCGCCACCCGCTGGTGCGCGTCGTCCGCGACCATGCCGTAGACGAGGACGAAGTACGCGGGGGCCAGACCGAAGCTGATCAGGTCCGAGAGGTTGTCCAGCTCGGCGCCCATCGGCGAGGACCGCAGCTTGCGTGCCACGAGCCCGTCGAAGAGGTCGAAGACGGCCGCGCAGAGCATCAGGATCACGGCGGTCGCGGCGGAGTGCCGCGCCATGCCGCTCTCGTTGCTGCCCTGGAGGTGCGGGATGAGGATGCCCGTGGTGGTGAAGTACACCGCCATGAAGCCGCACGTGGCGTTGCCGAGCGTGAGCGTGTCCGCTATCGACAGGCGCAGTGACAGCGGCATCTCGTCGGCGTCGTGGGACGCGTCCTCCTGCGCCGCCTCCGACGCCCAGCCGGCCTGTGTCTCAGGATCAACCACGGTCAATGCGAGTCACCCCTGCCACGGTCTTCTGACCGACCTCGACGTCCACCTCGACACCCTCGGGGAGGTAGATGTCGACGCGGGAGCCGAAACGGATCAGGCCGATCCGCTCGCCCTGCTCCACCTTCGTGCCCTGCGGCACGTACGGCACGATGCGCCGTGCGACCGCGCCCGCGATCTGGATCATCTCGATGTCGCCGAGCTCGGTGTCGAAGTGCCAGACAACGCGTTCGTTGTTCTCGCTCTCCTTGTTGAACGCCGGGACGAACCCGCCGGGGATGTGCTCCACGGACGTCACCGTGCCCGCGAGGGGCGCGCGGTTGACGTGGACGTTCAGGGGGCTCATGAAGATGGCGACGCGGGTACGCCCGTCCTTCCACGGCATGATGCTCTGCACCACGCCGTCGGCGGGGGAGATGACCCGGCCCTGAGCGATCTCGCGCTCGGGGTCGCGGAAGAACCACAGCATTCCCGCCGCCAGCGCGGTGGCGGGAACGGCGACGGCGGCGGCACCCTTCGAACGGCGCGCGCGGGCGAGGCTGAGTGCCGCGGTGGCGACGGTCGGCAGGAGCCACGGCGATGCTCCGCGAGCAAGGCGTCCCTGAAGAATGCCGTCGCGTGGTGCAGAGGTTTGGCTGTGGGGCATGGATGACCTTCGTAGCGGATGATGCCGCGCGGTGATACGGGGGACGGCGGCTTTCTCCGGATGGTATCGGTTGCGAGCCACAACTGGGCAAGCGAGGAAGCCGAGTCGACGGCCGAAGAGTGTTGACAGGGTGTGATCTTCTTCGCGAAGAAAACACCCCAAACCGGGCATCTAGCCCTGGAATCGATACTCTTCGAGCAGTCGACGACCAATGATCATTTTCTGGATCTCGGCGGTACCTTCACCGATCAGCAGCATCGGCGCTTCCCTGTAGAGGCGCTCGATCTCGTACTCCTTCGAGAAGCCGTAACCGCCGTGAATCCTGAACGCGTCCTCGACGACTTCCTTGCAGTACTCGGAGGCGAGGTACTTCGCCATCCCCGCTTCGAGGTCGTTTCGCTCCCCGGAGTCCTTTTTGCGTGCTGCGTTGACCATCATCGCATGAGCGGCCTCGACCTTGGTAGCCATCTCGGCCAGCTTGAACTGAATCGCCTGGTGCTGGGCGATCGGCTTGCCGAAAGTGTGGCGTTGCTGGGCATATGAGACGCCCAGCTCAAACGCACGCTGAGCGACGCCGCAGCCACGGGCCGCGACATTCACGCGGCCGACCTCTACACCGTCCATCATTTGGTAAAACCCTCGGCCGGTGACCCCGCCGAGCACGCGATTGGCCGGAATTCGCAGGTCGTCCATGATGAGCTCGGTCGTGTCGACGCCCTTGTAGCCCATCTTGTCGATCTTGCCCGGGATGGTCAGACCGGGGCGGACCTCGCCGAAGCCCGGCTCCTTCTCCACGAGGAACGTCGTCATCGACTTGTGCGGGGCGGTGCCCTCAGGGTGTCCTTCGTCACTACGGCACAGAACGGCCACCAAAGTGGACGTACCGCCGTTCGTGAGCCACATCTTCTGGCCGTTCAGGACGTACTCGTCGCCGTCCTTCACACCCTTGGACGTGATCGCCGACACATCGGAGCCGAGGGCCGGCTCCGACATGGAGAACGCGCCGCGCACCTCGCCGGCCGCCATCCGCGGCAGGAAGGTCTCCCGCTGCTCCTGCGTGCCGTGCTGCTTGAGCATGTAGGCGACGATGAAGTGGGTGTTGATGATGCCGGACACCGACATCCAGCCACGCGCTATCTCCTCGACACACAGCGCGTACGTGAGCAGCGACTCGCCCAGGCCGCCGTACTCCTCCGGGATCATCAGGCCGAAGAGGCCCAACTCCTTGAGGCCGTCGACGATTTTCTGCGGGTACTCGTCACGGTGCTCCAGCTCGGTCGCGACAGGGATGATCTCCTTGTCGACGAAGTCACGGACCGTGGAAAGGATCTCCTGCTGGACGTCGGTGAGACCTGCGGTCTGCGCGAGTCGGCTCATGGCTACTTCTCCGTGCTCTCGGCGCTCTTGGAAGGGGTGTTCAGCTCCGGGCGGCCGGGCTGCTCGCCGCCGCGCTCCTTGATGTAGGTCTCGGTGGGCACCATCACCTTGCGGCGGAAGACGCAGACCAGGGTGCCGTCCTGCTTGTACCCCTTGGTCTCCACGTAGACGATCCCACGGTCGCTCTTGGACTTCGAGGGAGTCTTGTCCAGGACGGTCGTCTCGCCGTAGATCGTGTCGCCGTGGAAGGTCGGCGCCACGTGCTTGAGCGACTCGACCTCCAGGTTGGCGATGGCCTTTCCGGAGACGTCCGGGACGGACATGCCGAGGAGCAGCGAGTAGATGTAGTTGCCCACGACGACGTTCTTGCCGAAGTCGGTCGTCTTCTCCGCATAGTTGCTGTCCATGTGGAGGGGGTGGTGGTTCATGGTGAGCAGGCAGAAGAGGTGGTCGTCGTACTCGGTGACCGTCTTCCCGGGCCAGTGCTTGTACACGGCGCCGACTTCGAACTCTTCGTAGGTGCGGCCGAACTGCATGGTGTCTTACGCCTCCGGGGCCTCGAACTTGGACGTGCGGGTCATCCCGGCCGCACGGCCCTTCCCGGAGATGACCAGCGCCATCTTCCGGCTCGCCTCGTCGATCATCTCGTCGCCGAGCATCGCCGAGCCCTTCTTGCCGCCCGCCTCGGACGTGTAGTACTCGTACGCGTCCAGGATCAGCTCGGCGTGGTCGAAGTCCTCCTGCGAGGGCGAGAAGACCTCGTTGGCGGCCTCCACCTGGCCGGGGTGCAGGACCCACTTGCCGTCGAAGCCGAGGGCGGCGGCGCGGTTCGCGACCTCGCGGTAGCCGTCGACGTTCTTGATCTGGAGGTAGGGGCCGTCGATCGCCTGGAGGTCGTTGGCGCGGGCGGCCATGAGGATCTTCATCAGGATGAAGTGGTAGGCGTCCGCGGGGTAGCCGGGCGGCTGCTCGCCGACGACCAGGGACTTCATGTTGATGGAGGCCATGAAGTCGGCCGGGCCGAAGATGATCGTCTCGACGCGGGGCGAGGCCTCGGCGATCGCGTTGACGTTGTTGAGGCCGCGCGCGTTCTCGATCTGCGCCTCGATGCCGATCTTGCCGACCTCGAAGCCCATCGTCTTCTCGATCTGGGTGAGCAGCAGGTCGAGGGCGACGACCTGGTCGGCCGTCTGCACCTTCGGCAGCATGATGCAGTCGAGGTTCTGGCCCGCGCCCTCGACGACCGTGACGACATCGCGGTACGTCCACTCGGTCGTCCAGTCGTTGACGCGCACCACGCGCGTCTTGCCCGTCCAGTCGCCCTCGTTCAGGAACTTGACGATGGTGTGCCGCGCCTCCGGCTTGGCGAGGGGCGCGCAGGCGTCCTCCAGGTCGAGGAAGACCTGGTCGGCGGGGAGGCCCTGGGCCTTCTCCAGGAAGCGCGGGTTCGAGCCCGGTACGGCCAGACAGGAGCGCCGGGGGCGGAGACGGTTCACGGTCATGCGGGGACCTCCAGAGGGTCGAGCTTGTTCGCTTTCCGGATCTCGTCGACGATACGGCCGATGATCTCCGTGATGCCGAAGTCCTTGGGGGTGAAGACGGCGGCGACACCCGCCGCCAGCAGGTCCTCGGCGTCGCTGTTGGGGATGATGCCTCCCGCGATGACGGGAATGTCGCGGGCGCCCGCCTCGCGCAGGCGCACCAGGACGTCCGGCACGAGTTCGGCGTGCGACCCGGAGAGGATCGACAGGCCCACCGCGTGCACGTCCTCGGCGAGCGCCGCGTCGACGATCTGCTCGGGCGTGAGCCTGATCCCCTGGTAGACCACCTCGAAGCCGGCGTCACGCGCGCGCACCGCGATCTGCTCGGCCCCGTTGGAGTGCCCGTCGAGACCCGGCTTGCCGACCAGGAAGCGGAGCTTGCCGGTGCCGAGGTCGGCGGCCGTCTTGGCGACCTTCTCGCGGACCAGGGCGAGCGGTGTGCCCTCCTCCGCGGTGACGGCCACGGGAGCGCTGGAGACGCCCGTGGGCGCCCGGAACTCCCCGAAGACCTCCCGCAGGGCGCCGGCCCACTCGCCGGTCGTCACACCGGCGCGTGCGCACTCCAGGGTGGCCTCCATGAGGTTGCCCGTGCCCGCGGCCACCTCCTTGAGCCGCTCCAGGGCCTTGCACGGGCGGGGGTGGTTGAACGGCGGCTGGTAGCGGTTGTCGCGCCAGTCCTTGAGGGCGTTCACCACGCGCGCCTCGACCGCCGGGTCGACCGTCATGATCGCCCCGTCCAGGTCCGCGGTGAGCGGGCTCGGCTCGGTGGACTCGTAGGAGTTCACACCGACGATCTTCTCCTGGCCGGACTCGATGCGCGCCCGGCGCTCGGCGTGCGAGGAGACGAGCTGCGACTTCAGATAGCCCGACTCGACGGCGGCCATCGCGCCGCCCATCCGCTCGATGCGGTCCATCTCCGCGAGGGACTCCTCGACGAGGGAGGCGACCTTGGCCTCGACGACGTGCGAGCCCTCGAAGATGTCCTCGTACTCCAGAAGGTCGCTCTCGTGTGCGAGGACCTGCTGGATGCGCAGGGACCACTGCTGGTCCCAGGGGCGCGGCAGCCCCAGCGCCTCGTTCCAGGCGGGCAGCTGCACGGCACGCGCGCGTGCGTCCTTGGAGAGGGTGACGGCCAGCATCTCCAGGACGATCCGCTGGACGTTGTTCTCGGGCTGCGCCTCCGTGAGACCCAGGGAGTTGACCTGCACGCCGTAGCGGAAGCGGCGCTGCTTCGGGTTCTCGATGCCGTACCGCTCGCGCGTGACCTGATCCCAGATCCGCCCGAACGCCCGCATCTTGCACATCTCCTCGATGAAGCGGACACCCGCGTTCACAAAGAAGGAGATGCGGGCCACGACGTCCCCGAACTTCTCCTCGGGGACCTGCCCTGAGTCGCGTACGGCATCGAGAACCGCGATGGCGGTGGACATCGCGTACGCGATCTCCTGGACCGGCGTGGCCCCCGCCTCCTGGAGGTGGTAGCTGCAGATGTTGATGGGGTTCCACTTGGGGATGTGGGCCACCGTGTACGTGATCATGTCGGTGGTCAGCCGCAGCGAGGGAACCGGCGGGAAGACGTGCGTCCCGCGCGAGAGGTACTCCTTGACGATGTCGTTCTGCGTCGTCCCCTGGAGCTGGGTGATGTCCGCCCCCTGCTCCTCCGCGACCACCTGATAGAGCGCCAGGAGCCACATGGCGGTGGCGTTGATCGTCATCGAGGTGTTCATCTGCTCCAGGGGGATGTCCTGGAACAGGCGCCGCATGTCGCCGAGGTGGGAGACCGGCACGCCGACCCGGCCGACCTCGCCGCGGGCGAGGATGTGGTCGGGGTCGTAACCGGTCTGGGTGGGCAGGTCGAAGGCGACCGAGAGGCCCGTCTGACCCTTGGCGAGGTTGCGCCGGTACAGCTCGTTGGACGCCTCCGCCGTGGAATGACCGGCGTACGTCCGCATGAGCCACGGCCGGTCCTTCTGGCGCTCTGTCATGTCCCGCTGCTCCTTAGGGCGTTCAGACGTTCCGGAAGCGGTTGATGGCGTCGATGTGCTGGGCCCGCTTCTCCGGGTCGCGGACGCCGAGGCCCTCCTGGGGGGCGAGCGCGAGGACGCCGACCTTGCCCTGGTGGAGGTTGCGGTGGACGTCGTAGGCGGCCTGGCCGGTGTCCTCCAGGGAGTACACCTTCGAGAGCGTCGGGTGGATCTTGCCCTTGGCGATCAGGCGGTTGGCCTCCCACGCCTCGCGGTAGTTGGCGAAGTGGGAGCCGATGATGCGCTTGAGGGACATCCACAGGTAGCGGTTGTCGTACTCGTGCATGTAGCCGGAGGTCGAGGCGCAGGTGGTGATGGTGCCGCCCTTGCGGGTGACGTACACCGAGGCGCCGAAGGTCTCGCGGCCCGGGTGCTCGAAGACGATGTCGATGTCCTCGCCGCCGGTCAGCTCGCGGATGCGCTTGCCGAAGCGCTTCCACTCCTTGGGGTCCTGGGTGTGCTCGTCCTTCCAGAACTTGTAGCCCTCGGCGTTGCGGTCGATGATCGCGTCGGCGCCCATGGCGCGGCAGATCTCCGCCTTCTGGGGGCTGCTCACCACGCAGATGGGGTTGGCGCCGCCCGCGAGCGCGAACTGCGTGGCGTAACTGCCGAGTCCGCCGCTCGCGCCCCAGATCAGGACGTTGTCGCCCTGCTTCATGCCGGCGCCGTTGCGGGAGACCAGCTGGCGGTAGGCGGTGGAGTTCACCAGGCCGGGCGAGGCGGCCTCCTCCCAGCTCAGGTGGTCCGGCTTCGGCATCAGCTGGTTGGACTTGACGAGCGCGATCTCGGCGAGGCCGCCGAAGTTGGTCTCGAAGCCCCAGATGCGCTGCTCGGGGTCGAGCATCGTGTCGTTGTGGCCGTCCGAGGACTCCAGTTCGACGCTCAGACAGTGCGCGACGACCTCGTCACCGGGCTTCCAGGAGTTCACGCCGGGGCCGGTGCGCAGCACCACGCCCGCGAGGTCCGAGCCGATGATGTGGTACGGCAGGTCGTGGCGCTTGCTCAGCTCGCTGAGCCGGCCGTAGCGCTCCAGGAAGCTGAAGGTGGAGACGGGCTCGAAGATCGAGGTCCACACGGAGTTGTAGTTCACCGAGGAGGCCATGACGGCCACCAGGGCCTCGCCGGGCCCGAGTTCGGGGACCGGCACGTCGTCCAGGTGGATCGACTTGCGCGGGTCCTTGTCGCGGGTCTCGAGGCCCGCGAACATCTCCGTCTCGTCCTTGTGCACGGTGATCGCGCGGTACGAGTCGGGCAGGGGGAGAGCGGCGAAGTCGGCGGACTCGGTGTCCGGGGACTGAATCGCGTCCAGGATTTCCTTCACGGTGTTGCCTCCGGCGAAGAAGCGCCTTGCGGGGGCGCTGCTTGAGGGTTGCGGCGGGGTGCTTGTGGTGCGGTGGAGGTGTGCCGTCGGTTCGGCGAAGGGTGGTGCTCGGCGACGCCTTGGTGGGGCGCGGGAGGTGCCTGTGACGCAGGCGTCCGGGCGCACAAGCCGGGGCTTGAGGGGACAGCCGGCGTACGGAGGATCTCTGTACGCCGGCCGCCCGGACAACATCAACGTATGGCACCGCGTGCCAGTCGGCAAGACACTGGGTGCCAGTATTTTTTGACCGATGATCGATCAGTGCAGGTCAGAGGGGGTGACGGCATGACTGAGGGGTCGCTACCGATCAGTAGCGACCCCTCAAAAGCCAAGGACGAAATGGGTGAAACGGGTTAAGAAGCCCGCTCCCTGAGCGCCTTCTCGATGGTCCGCATGACCTCGTCGAGCGGCGCGTCCGTACGTGCCACCGTGACCAGGACCTCACCCTGCGCGGACACCGTCGCCGGGGCCGCCGCGGGCACCGAGTCGCGCCCCGCGCCGATGCCCGTCCCGAACGTGCGCCGCACGATCGCGAAGGCGTGGTCCAGATGCCGCTCCACGTCGCCCTGGCCGCCGGCCCGCAGCCAGCGGCGCAGGACGTGGTTGTGGGCCGTGACCACCGCGGACGCGGCGACCTCGGCGAGCAGCGGGTCGTCGTTGCCGTCGTGGTGCGCGTGCTCGTCGAAGTGGCCGAGGAGATAGCGGGTGAAGAGCCGTTCGTAACGGGCCACCGAGGCGATCTCGCGCTCGCGGAGCGTGGGCACCTCGCGGGTGAGGCGGTAGCGCTCCACGGAGACCGCGGGCGAGGCCGCGTACATCTTCATGACTTCCTTGATGCCGCGGCACACCGTGTCCAGCGGGTGCTCGTGCGGGGGAGCGGCGTTGAGCACCGCCTCCGCGCGGATCAGGGTGTCGTCGTGGTCGGGGAAGATCGCCTCTTCCTTGGAGCGGAAGTGCCGGAAGAAGGTCCGGCGGGCCACCCCGGCGGCGGCGGCGATCTCGTCCACCGTCGTCGCCTCGTACCCCTTGGTCGCGAACAGCTCCATGGCCGCGGCCGCCAGCTCCCTGCGCATCTTGAGCCGTTGGGCGGCGGCCCGGCTGCCCGCGGCGCTTTCCGGAGCGTCGGGCGTAGCGGGCGTACGTGAGGACTTGGCGGCCTTGGACATGCCACGAACGTACTGCATATGCGCGGCGCGGTGCTCCCGAGGGACGGGGCCGCCCGGGGGCCCGAGCAGCCCGCCCCAGTCCGCCCGCGCCCCCCGGTGCTCCTCGGCCGGCTCAGCGCCGGGCATATTCGCGGAAGCCACGGCCCGTCTTGCGGCCGAGGCAGCCCGCGGCCACCAGGTGTTCGAGCAGCGGCGCCGGGGCCAGGCCCGGGTCGCGGAACTCGCGGTGCAGGACCTTCTCGATCGCCAGCGAGACGTCCAGGCCCACGACGTCGAGCAGCTCGAAGGGGCCCATGGGGTAGCCGCCGCCGAGCTTCATCGCGGCGTCGATGTCGTCGAGCGTGGCGTAGTGCTCCTGGACCATCTTGATCGCGTTGTTGAGGTAGGGGAACAGCAGCGCGTTCACGATGAAGCCAGCGCGGTCGCCGCAGTCCACCGGGTGCTTGCGGATGGTCGCGCAGACCTCGCGGACCGTGGCGTGCACGTCGTCCGCGGTCAGCACGGTGCGGACCACCTCGACGAGCTTCATCGCCGGGGCCGGGTTGAAGAAGTGCATGCCGATCACGTCGCGCGGGCGCGTGGTGGCGCGGGCACAGGCCACCACCGGCAGCGACGAGGTGGTGGTCGCCAGGATCGCGCCCGGCTTGCAGACCTTGTCGAGCGCCTGGAACAGCTGCTGCTTGATCTCCAGGTCCTCGGCGATCGCCTCAAGCGCCAGGTCGACGTCGGCGAAGGCCTCGTAGGAACCGGCCGGAGTGATCCGGTCCAGGGTCTTCGCCGCGGCCTCGGCCGTCATCCTGCCCTTGTCGACGGAGCGCGAGAGGGACTTGCCGATACGGGCCTTCGCGGTCTGGGCCTTCTCGTCGGTGCGCGCGGCGAGCACCACGTCGTAACCGGCCTTGGCGAAGACCTCCGCGATGCCGGACGCCATCGTCCCCGAGCCCGCGACACCGACGGAGCGGACGGTACGCCCCTGGACGCGCCGCTCGCCCTCCAGCGGGGTCAGCGCGTCGGGCACCACGTCCGCGCTGCCCGGCTCGGCGTACGTGTAGAAGCCGCGCCCCGCCTTGCGGCCGGTCAGGCCCGCCTCGCTGAGCTGCTTGAGGATGGGCGCGGGCGCGTGCAGCCGGTCGCGCGACTCGGCGTACATGGCGTCGAGGACCGTGCGCGCGGTGTCCACACCGATCAGGTCGAGCAGCGCGAGCGGGCCCATCGGCAGTCCGCAGCCCAGCTTCATCGCGGCGTCGATGTCCTCGCGGGAGGCGTACTTCGCCTCGTACATCGCGGCGGCCTGGTTGAGGTAGCCGAAGAGCAGCCCGTCGGCGACGAAGCCGGGCCGGTCGCCGACCGCGATGGGCTCCTTGCCCAGAGCGTGCGCGAGGTCGGTGACCGCGGCGACCGCGGCGGGGGAGGTCAGCACGGACGAGACGACCTCGACGAGCTTCATCGCGGGCGCCGGGTTGAAGAAGTGCAGGCCCAACACCCGCTCCGGGCACGCCGACTCGGCGGCCAGCCGGGTCACGGACAGCGCGTTGGTGCCGGTCGCGATGATCGTCTCGGGGCGCACCACGCCGTCCAGCTCGCGGATGATCTGCTGCTTGATCTCGTACGACTCCGGGGCGACCTCGATCACCAGGTCGGCGTCGGCGGCGGCCCGCGGATCGGTGAAGGTGCGGAAGCGGGCGAGGATGTCGCGCCGCTCCTCCTCGGTGAGGCGCTCGCGGCGCACGGCACGGGCGGTCGAGGTCTCCAGGGCCGTGACCGCCTGGGTGGCCGCCGCCTGGCTGATGTCGATGCCGATGACCTCACGGCCCGCGCGGGCCAGGACCTCGGCGATTCCGGTGCCCATGGTGCCCAGACCGATGACGGCGACCGTGTTCAAGGGAGTGTCCATGCGTGGACTCCAGAAGAGAGTGACGACTGAGGGGCGCACGCGGACACAGGAGCTGTCGCGGGGCGTGCGGAAAGGGGGTGTCGTGGCCGGGCGGCGCGAAGGTCCACGCCCGGTGAGAGGCCGACCGGCTCTGTCCCGGAGCCATGCCGTACTGGAGATACCGAACCGACTAACACCCACGACGGCTGCGTCACCAGGCCGTCGCGAGGAGGTGCTCACGGGGAGTGTGCCCCGCTCACATGAGATTAACCGCCGAGTAACGAGCGCGCCAGCCCGCGGAGATCCCCGATCTCTGTGATCTACATCGCGACCGCCGCGCAACGCTTAGGCTCGCGGCCATGGATGAGGAGTTGCGGACGGTGATGAGTCGTTTACGCCGTGAGGCGGGGGCCTCGCCCGAGTACGAGAGGCTGGTCGCGACCGGCGACCTCGACGAACTGGCCGAGGTGCTCGTCTCTCCCGGGCAGCCCCTGTGGGCGCGGGAGTTGGTGGCGGTCCGGCTCGGCGTGGCCGGGGACCGCAGGGCCTTCGAGTCGCTCGTCCTCCTCCTCAACCACCGGGACCCCCCGCGGTGCGCCGCCGCCGCCCACGCCCTGGCCCGGCTCGGCGACCCCCGCACGGCACGCGCCGCGGCGGCCCTCGCGACCAACGAACTCCGCGTCGCCTACGCCCTCCACCCCGTGCGCCTGCTGACGGAGCTGCGCGCCCCGGAGTCGGCGCCCGCGCTGATCACCACGCTGCGCCGCAGACTCGCGCCGCACGACCCCTACGGCAAGATCGCGCTCGCCTGCGTGGAAGGGCTCGGCGCACTGGGCGACGGGCGGGCCCGCCCGGTCCTGACCGAGGCGTGCGGCCACCCCAGGCTCGCCGCGGCGGCCGCGGCGGCGCTGGCGCGGCTGCCGGAGTGAGACCGCTGCCGAAGTGAGGCCGCGGCGACCGGACGCGGGCGCCTGTGCCGGGTGAGGCCGCGGCTACTCGGCCACCACGGCGAACGCCTCGATCTCCATCAGGTACTCGGGGGCGACCAGCGAGCCGACCTGCACCGCGGAGGCCGCGGGCAGCCGCTCGGGGTCCAGGAAGGCGTTTCGCGCGGCGCGGACCGCCGGCATGTGCGCCATGTCCGTCACGAAGTACGTCAGCTTCACCACGTCGTCGAAGGTGGCGCCCGCCGCGGCGAGGCAGCGCCGCAGGTTCTCGAAGATCTGGTGGGCCTGGGCCGTCGCGTCGCCCTCGCCGACCAGCTCGCCCTTCTCGTCCAGGGCCAACTGGCCGGATATGGCTATGAAGCGGCCCGAGCCCATGACGACGTGGGTGTAGGCGGAGGCGGGTGCGACGCCCTCGGGGGCGCTGATGTGGGTCAGTCGGCTCATGTCCTCATGGTGGACCACGGCACTGACAACGCCCCTCGCCCGGGTCCGGCGGCGCCGGCTCTGGCGCGCGACGGCTTCGGGTCCGCGGGCGCCTCGCACACCGCGTCGGCCTCACCGCCGCTCCCCGGGGCCTCGCCGGCGATCCCCGGGGTCTCCACGTCGGCCCCCGGAACCTCGCCGGTCGTCAGGTAGGCCGTCAAGTGCCGGTCCAGGCAGGCGTTTCCGCCGAGCGTGACGCCGTGGTTGCCGCCGCCCTCCTCGACGACCAGGCGGGATCCGCGCAGCTTGCGGTGCAGGGCGACGGCGCCTTCGTACGGAGTGGCCGGATCGTCGGTCGCCTGGAAGAGCAGCACGGGCGGCAGCGCGGAGTTGGAGACGTCCGGGGGGCTCAGGTGGTGCGTCGGCCAGAACGCGCACGGCGCGTTGTACCAGGCGTTGTTCCAGGTGGTGAAGGGCGCCTTCGCGTGCACGCGCGCGTTGTCCTCGCGCCACGTCCGCCAGTCGCGCGGCCACAGCGCGTCCCTGCACTGCACGGCCGTGTAGACGCTGTAGCCGTTCTCGTCCGCCGCCGTGCCGCTCGCGCCGAAACGCTCGTATGCCGTGAGGAGAGGGCCGGTGTCCTTGTTGTTCACGTACGCCGCGAAGGCCTCGGCCAGGCGGGGCCAGAGGCCGTTGTAGTAGCCGCCCGGCAAGAAGGTGTCCTCCAGCTCGGCGGCGCCCACCTTCTTGCCCGCCGGGTTCTCGGCCAGCGCGTCCCGCATCGCGTACCACCTGGCCTCGACCTTGTCGGGGTCCTTGCCGAGGCCGTACGCCGTGTCGTGCCGGGCGATCCAGGCCATGAGCGCCTTGTGGCGGGCGTCGAAGGCCTGGTTCTGGCGCAGGTTGGCCTCGTACCAGACGCCGTTCGGGTCGACGAGGGAGTCGAGCGCCATGCGGCGCACGCGGTGCGGATAGAGCTTTCCGTAGACCGCGCCCAGATAGGTGCCGTACGAGTAGCCGAAGAAGTTGAGCCGCTCCGCGCCGAGGGCCGCGCGGATGGCGTCCATGTCCTTGACCGTGCTCACCGTGTCGATGAACGGCAGCACGTCCCCGTGCCGGGAGGCGCACCCCTGCGCGAAGGCGCGCGCCCGGTCGAGGTTGGCCCGCTCCACCTCGGGCGTCTTGGGGACCGTGTCCGGCCGTACCGGCTTGAAGTGCCCGGGGCGGCAGTTGAGCGCGGGCTCGCTCCTGCCGACGCCGCGCGGGTCGAAGCCGATCACGTCGTACTGCGCGGCGACTTCCTCGGGCAGCGCCTTGGCGACGGATCCGGCCATGCCGAGGCCGCTGCCGCCCGGACCGCCGGGGTTCACCAGCAGCTGCCCCTGGAACGTCCGCGCGGTGTGCGGGACGCGCGACAGGGCGAGGGTGATCTGCCGGCCGCCCGGATCGTCGTGGTCCAGGGGGACCTCCAGCGAGGCGCACTGGAGCGCGGGGAGGGCCTTCGTGGCGCACGCCTTCCACGCGAGGGGGGCGTGGGTGGCGCGTGCCGTGGGCGGGGCGGAGGAGACGCCCGCGGCGGGCGGCACGGCGGCGGCGAGCCCGGTCAGCGCGGCGAGCGAGCAGAGGGCGACGGCGCGTTTGTTCATCAGGCTTCCCAGGGCGGAGGGTCCGGGGCCGTGCACGCCACGACCTCTGGCGCATCGTCCCGGAAAGCCCGCCGTGGAGCGGGCGTTCCGCCGAGGAACAACCTGAAAGGAGCAGGCCGGTTCCTGGATCCGGGGCACCTGGACGCGGAGTGGGCCCTACCGCGGCGGGCGAGCCTTACAACAGCGTGAGCTGTGTGGGACCGGTCGTCGGCTCCGGCTCCTCGGGTACGCGGATCCGGCGGGACGCGCCCGCGCGCGTGGGGCCGATACCGAACTCCTCGGCCAGCTCGTGCACATGCCGGGTGATGCGCCGCTGGTACCACTTCGGGGCGTAGGCCCCCTCCGCGTACAGCCGCTCGTACCGCCGCACCAGATGCGGATGGTGCTGCCCCACCCACGCCATGAACCACTCGCGCGCACCCGGCCGCAGATGGAGCACCAGGGGCGTCACGGAGGTCGCGCCGGACGCGGCGATGGCCCGCACCGTGGCGCGCAGCTGGTCGGGGTGGTCGCCGAGGAAGGGGATGACGGGCGCCATCAGGACCCCGCAGCCGATGCCGTGGTCGGTGAGGGTGCGTACGACGTCCAGGCGCCGCTCCGGAGCGGGCGTGCCGGGCTCGACGGTGCGCCACAGCTCCTGGTCGGTGAAGCCGACGGAGACGGAGATGCCGACGTCGGTCACCGCGGCCGCCTGCCGCAGCAGATCGAGGTCGCGCAGGATCAGCGTGCCCTTCGTCAGGATCGAGAAGGGGTTGCCGCGGTCGCGCAGGGCCTCGATGATCCCCGGCATCAGGCGGTAGCGGCCCTCCGCGCGCTGGTAGCAGTCGACGTTCGTGCCCATGGCGATGTGGTCGCCGTGCCAGCGGGGCGAGGCGAGCTGGCGGCGCAGCAGTTCGGCGGCGTTGACCTTCACGACGATCTGGCTGTCGAACCCGATGCCGGTGTCCAGGTCCAGATAGCTGTGGGTCTTGCGCGCGAAACAGTAGACGCACGCGTGCGTGCAGCCCCGGTACGGGTTGACCGTCCATTCGAACGGCATGCGGGACGCGCCCGGCACGCGGTTCACGATCGAGCGGGCCCGGACCTCGTGGAAGGTGATCCCCGCGAATTCGGGGGTGTCGAAGGTCCGTGTCGTCACCGCGTCCGCGCCGAACAGCGCGGCGTCCGCGGTGACCTGACGCGGCCCGTCGGAGAGGTTCTCCCAGCGCATGAGGCCTCCTCGGTAGCACTGACCACAGAATAGAACACATGTTCCCTTGATCGTGCGAGTCGAGTCCTGGTGGGCCGTCGTTTGATAGCGTCCCGTCAAGCGCGCTCTGTGTGCGCTCCGCGTGCCCGCCGTGACCAGGGAGGTTGATGAATATGGCCCGCCAGGTGCTTCATCCGCATGCCCTTGTCCGGGTCGCGCGAGCCTGAAGAAGCAGGGCTCACCGCGAGCGGCCCGGTCGTCTGCCGAAACGACCTGGAGTGTCGCGTGTTCCCCTTCTCCCTTGCCACCGAACTGACCACCGAGCGTCTTCTGCTGAGGCCCTGGACGCGGGGCGAGGTCGCCGACGTCCTCGCCGACCGCCGGTCGCCGCGCTGGGCGCGGGACTTCCCCGCCGAGGGCGACCGCGTCATCGCGGGCGTCATCGCCGAGCAGATCGCCGGAGCCCCCGAGGGCTCCGGAAGCCCCGACCGCCCTGGAAGCCCCGACGGCTCCGGAGACCCCGCCGACCCCGGCGCGCACGGCCACCGGCTGATCGTCGAACGCGAGAGCGGTCTCGTGGTCGGTTCCCTGAGCCTGCTCTGGCCGCCGAGCGAGGGCTCGGTCGAGATCGGCTACGGCGTCGTCGCCTCGCGCCGCGGCCGCGGCTATGCCTCGGAGGCCGCCCGGGCCCTGGTGGCCCACGCCCTGACCTCGCCGGACGTCACCACCGTGTACGCCGAGGTCGAACTCGCCAACCCCGCCTCCCTCCGCGTCCTGGAGAAGGCGGGCCTGCACCGCTGGAGCGACGACGGGGCAACGGCCCGCTTCCGGGCCACGGCCGCCCCGAAGCCGCCCCGCCCCTAGCCGCACCGCCGGGCCCGCCCCCGCCCGCGGGGCGGGCCCCGTACCTCGGGGGGCGCCGCCAGGCACCCCGCAAGGGCCCGGACCGGCATCATCCGCTCACGGCCCTGCCCGGCCCCCGCTCGCCCGGCACACCGCACGCCCATGCATGATCGGAAGCATGCTCGTCGAGTCCCTGTCCGTCGGTGCCCTGGTCGTCGTTCTGGTCTGCGCCGTCGTACGTCCCTTCGGGCGGACCGAGGCCGTTTTCGCCGTACCGGCCGCCGGTCTCGTGGTCGCGGCCGGTGCGATCCCCCTCGCCGACGTGCGTGACGAGGCGGCCCGGCTCGGCCCCGTCATCGGGTTCCTCGCGGCCGTCCTCGTACTCGCCAAACTCTGCGCCGACGAAGGGCTCTTCCACGCCTGCGGCACCTGGATGGCGCGCCGGGCCGCCGGGCGGCCGCGCAGACTGCTCGCCGCGGTCTTCGGGCTCGCCTCGGTGATCACCGCGGCCCTGAGCCTCGACGCCACCGTGGTGCTGCTCACCCCCGTCGTCTTCGCCACCGCCGCCCGCATGGGCGCCCGCCCCAAACCGCACGTCTACGCCGCCGCCCACCTCTCCAACACCGCCTCGCTCCTGCTGCCCGTCTCCAACCTCACCAACCTGCTCGCCTTCGCCGCGACCGGCCTGAGCTTCACGCGCTTCGCCCTCCTGATGACGCTGCCGTGGCTGACCGCGATCGCGGTCGAGTACGCCGTCTTCCGCCGGTTCTTCGCCGCCGACCTCGACGCCCCCACCGATGGCGGCAGCGCCGACGAGCCGCCCCGGATGCCCCGCTTCGCCCTGATCACCGTCGCCCTCACGCTCGCCGGATTCGCGGTGGCCTCCACCATCGGCGCCGACCCGGCCTGGGCGGCCGCGGCCGGGGCGGCCGTACTCGCCGTACGCGCCCTCCTGCGGCGGCGGACGACTCTGGTCACGCTCCTGCGCGCCACCTCGCTGCCGTTCCTCGCCTTCGTCCTCGCGCTCGGCGTCGTCGTCCGGGCCGTCGTCGACAACGGCCTCGGCGACGCCCTGGGCCGGGTGCTGCCGGACGGCGCGGCCCTGCCCGCGCTGCTCGGCACCGCGGCCGTCGCCGCCCTCCTCGCCAACCTCATCAACAACCTGCCCGCCGTCCTCGCCCTGGTCCCGCTGGCCGCGCCGTCCGGCCCCGGCGCGGTCCTCGCCGTACTGATCGGCGTGAACATCGGACCCAACCTCACCTACGCCGGATCCCTCGCCACCCTGCTCTGGCGCCGCATCGCCCACCACCACGAACACCGCGTGCGCTTGCGGGAGTTCACCCTCCTCGGCCTGCTCACCACCCCCGCCGCCCTCGCCCTTTCGACCCTCGCGCTCTGGGTCTCGCTGCGGCTGCTGCCGGGCTGAGCGGGCCCGCGCCGGGGGACCCGATTTGGGAGGCCGGTGCGCCGGGTGGTTGGCTCTCCCTGAACTCCCCGAGAAACCAAGTGCTGGAGGAAGTGCAATGGCGCAGGTCGAGGCCACCACGGAGCGGATCATCGCGGCACAGCCGGACGACGTCTTCGACGCACTGGCCGACTACAACGGCACGCGCGGAAAGCTCCTTTCGGAGCACTTCAGCGAGTACGAGGTGCGCGAGGGCGGCGACGGCGAGGGCACGCTCGTCCACTGGAAGCTCCAGGCCACCAGCAAGCGGATCCGCGACTGCCTCCTGGAGGTCAGCGAGCCCACCGACGGCGAGCTGGTCGAGAAGGACCGCAACTCCTCCATGGTCACCACCTGGACCGTCACCCCGGCCGGCGAGGGCAAGTCCCGCGTGGTCGTCACCAGCGTGTGGAACGGCGCGAGCGGCATCGGCGGCTTCTTCGAGCGGACCTTCGCGCCCAAGGGCCTCGCACGGATCTACGACGCCGTCCTCGCCAACCTCGCCGCGGAGGTCGAGAAGTAGCACCTCCCCCCGGGGCCCCCGGGGCTGTTCTCACGCTCACCGTTTCGAGTGGTCTTCCGTTCGGTTCCTTCGTACGCCGTAGGGCTCCGACCGGCACTTACGCCCATGAAGCCCTGGAAAAGGGCGACTCGTCGCGCTTGCTCCCCGTTGTCGCGTAATGCGAGAAAGCTGGCGGCGCAGGCGCGACGAGGGGAGCAGTACGTGGGTGGGACGACGCTGGCGAAGACCGCCGGGCGGGGCGACGAGACGGCCGCGGCGGCCAGTGGCGGGCACGGGGCCGGGCAGCCCCCGCCCCCCGCTCCCGACGCGACCAGGGAGGGGCTCGGCCCCGGCCGCGTACGCATGGTCTTCGTGGGGCTCATGCTCGCCCTGCTGCTCGCCGCCCTGGAGCAGATGATCGTCGCCACCGCGCTCCCCAAGATCGTCGGAGAGCTGCACGGCCTGGACAGGATGTCCTGGGCGATCACCGCGTACCTGCTCACCTCCACCATCGGACTGCCCGTCTACGGCAAGCTCGGTGACCTCTTCGGGCGCAAGGGCGTCTTCCAGTTCGCGATCGTCGTCTTCATCATCGGCTCCGCCCTCGCCGGGTGGTCGCGGACCATGGACCAGCTCATCGCCTTCCGCGCCCTCCAGGGCGTCGGTGCGGGCGGCCTCATGATCGGCGTACAGGCGATCATCGCGGACATCGTGCCGCCCCGGCGGCGCGGCCGCTACATGGGCCTGATCAGCGCCGCGTTCGGCCTCGCCTCGGTCGCCGGGCCGCTGCTCGGCGGGTTCTTCACCGACCACGCCTCCTGGCGCTGGTGCTTCTACTTCAACGTGCCCTTCGGCCTGGTCACGCTGGTCGTCGTCACCCTCGCGCTCAAGCTGCCCAAGCCCACCGCCAAGGCCCGGCTCGACGTGCTCGGCGCGCTGCTGCTCGCCGCCGCCTCCACCTGCCTGGTGCTGCTGACCAGTTGGGGCGGGACCGAGTACGCGTGGCACGACCGCGTCATCCTCGGACTGGGCGCCGGTGCCGTCGTGGCGAGCGTGCTCTTCCTCGTCGTCGAGAAGTCCGCCGCGGAACCGATCATCCCGCCGCGGCTCTTCCGCGACCCGGTCTTCGTCGTCACCTCCGTGGTGGGCATGGTCATCGGAGTCGCCCTCTTCGGAGCGGCCAGCTATCTGCCGACCTTCCTCCAGATGGCCGACGGCGCGAGCGCCACCGAGTCCGGCCTCCTGATGGTGCCGATGATGGGCGGCGTCGTCGGCGCCTCGATCATCTCCGGGCACCTCATCAGCCACACCGGGCGCTACAAGATCTACCCCGTGCTCGGCGGCGCCCTCTCCGTCGTCGGCATGTGGCTGCTCTCCCGCCTCGAAGCCGACACCCCGCGGCTGGAGTACAGCATCGGGATGGCCGTGCTCGGCTCCGGCATCGGCCTGGTCATGCCGGTCCTGATCCTCGCCGTGCAGAACACGGTCCGCCCCGCCGACCTCGGCGCCGCCACCAGCGCGCACAACTACTTCCGGCAGATCGGCGGCAGCGTCGGAGCCGCGGTCTTCGGCACCCTCTTCGCGGGCCGGCTCGCCGACGCCCTCACCGACCGGCTCCCCGTGGGATCGGACCAGGACCTGCCGGACCCCGAGTCCCTGACCCCGCAGCTCGTCCACGCGCTGCCCGCGCCACTGCGCGAGGGCTACGTCCAGGCCTACGCGGACGCGATGCCGCGGATCTTCCTCTACTTGGTGCCGGTGCTCGTCCTCGGCACGCTGCTCGCCTTCTTCCTCAAGGAGACCCCCCTGTTGTCCAGTGCCGCTTCCCACAACGCACCCGCCGCCGAGCCCGCGGCCGTCCCGCGTGCCCGTACGACGACGTACGCGGCCGGGGTCCCGGTCTGCGGCACCGTGCAGCACCCCGACGGCACGGTGGTGCCCCGCGCCGCCCTCACCCTCATCGACGTGGCCGGGCAGCAGGTCGGACGTGGTGCGAGCGGCGAAGACGGGCGGTACGCCCTGTCGACACCGGGGTCGGGGTCCTTCGTGCTGATCGCGGCGGCGGGCGGGCACCAGCCGCAGGCGGTCACCGTCACCGTCGGCGAGCGGCCCGTCGAGCTGGACGTGGTGCTCGGCGGCGCGGGCCGCCTCGCGGGGACCGTGGTGACCGCCGACGGAACGCCCGTCGGCAACGCCGCGGTCACCCTCACCGACGTCCGCGGCGAGGTCGTCGCCAGTACCCGCAGCGGCCGCGAGGGCGGCTACGTCATGACGGATCTTGTGGCGGGCGAGTACACCCTCGCGGCGAGCGCCCCCGCCTACCGCCCCGCCGCGCTGCCCGTCACCGTGCAGGCCTCGCGCGAGACCCGCCAGGACGTGGAGCTGGCGGGCGGCGCGGTGCTGCGCGGCACCGTGCGGGCGGGCGGAGGACGGGCCGTCGAGGACGCGCGCGTGACGCTGCTCGACGCCGCGGGCAACGTCGTCGACACCCTGACCACCGGAGCCGACGGCACCTTCCGCTTCGTCGACCTGTCGTCCGGCGAGTACACCGTCATCGCGGCCGGCTACCCGCCGGTCGCCACCGTCCTCCAGGTCGCGGGCGGCGGCCGCACCGAGCGGGACCTCCAGCTCGGCCACGAGGACTGACGCACCGGCCGCGAGGGGGGCGTGCGCCGGGCGTTCTCGGCCGGGGCAATTCCCGCATTGCCCCGCACGGCAACCCGCGCCAGCCGTACGGTGGTTGGTGGCGGCTCAGATCTTGGGCCGCCGCGGGAAGGAGCATGGGCCATGGAACGAGGCACTCCGGACGGGCCGGTGGCGAAGAGTGCCGTGGCCGGACGCATTCCCCTGGCCGTGGTCGTCGTCGACGGCGCGGGTCTCGTCTCGCACTGGAGCGTCGGGGCGCGCCGCCTCTTCGGGTACACCAAGGAGGAGGCCGTCGGCCGCCCCGCGGGCGATCTGCTCCCCGTCCACGGCGCGCTCCCCGAGGACCGCGAGCCCCACGGGGCCTACGACGACGGCCTCGGACCCGACCTGGAGACCTCCCTCGACGGACGCATCTCCTACCCCGCCGCGGGCCGGGCGCGGCTGACCGAGCCGGAGCCCGGAGGCACCAGGGCCGACGTGCTCTGGTGGGCGTATCCGCTGGTCGGACCCGGCCCGGAGCGGCTGCTCGTGCTCGCCGCCGACGCCGCCCGGCTGGCCGCGCACGAGCAGGCCGGCGAGGCCGAGGACTCGGGTGACCCCGGGTGCGAGCGCGGCGAGCAGGTCGAGCGCATCGCACCCGGCTTCGCCCTCCACACGGACTTCCCCGGCGCGGACGAGCTGGCGGGCCGGCTCCCCGAGATCCTGCCGAGCATGAGCGTGGAGGAGAGCTCCCGGATCGTCGCCCAGATCCTCGAACTGGGCTATCCGGTCCTGGAGTTCAGCCAGCACGACCGGGTGCCCGTCACCCCGGACTGGGGCGTGGCCCGCCGCGCCGAGCGCAAGGCCCGCAAGGAGCGCGCCGAGCGGGCCGCCGCCCGCGGAGTCCCACCGTCCGTATACGCCGCCGGTGAGGACGACGAGGGCGAGGACATCGAGTACGCGGCGGTGCGCGAGCGCCTCGAATTCCTCAACGAGGTCAGCGGACGCATCGGCTCCTCGCTCGACCTGTCGCACACCATCGTGGAGGTCAGCAGGGCGGTCGTACCGCGCTTCACGGACGTCGCGGGCACCTATCTGCGCGAGCAGGTCGTCGCGGGGGAGGGGTTCCCCGAGGGGCCGCCGGACGAGACCACGCTGTGGCACCGGGTCGCCGTGGAGCACACCGACGAGCCCGGCCGCTGGGACGACGTCGTGCCGGTCGGCGAATCGATGCCCTTCCCCGCGCACACGCCGTTCTTCCAGTGCATGACCTCGGGTGACCCCGTCCTCGTGCCCCGCATCACCGAGGAGATGGGCAACGCCATCGCCTCCCAGTTCGAGAAGCGGGACATCCGCCCGCTGATCAACCACCGCTCCATGCTCGTCGTACCGCTGAAGGCCCGCAATGTGGTCCTCGGCTTCATGATCCTGCTGCGCCACCAGGAGCGGCCCGTCTTCAACGACATGGACCGCGTCACCGGCGCCGAACTGGCCGCCCGCGCGGGGCTCGTGCTCGACAACGCCCGCATGTACACCTACCAGGAGAGCGTCGCCGACACCCTCCAGGACAGCATGCTGCCGCACATCGAGCCCCGCATGTCCGGCTGCGACATCGCCACCCGCTATCTGCCGGGCACGCTCCTCGGCCGGGTCGGCGGCGACTGGTTCGACTCCGTCAAGCTGCCCGGCTCCCGCACCGCGCTGGTCGTCGGCGACGTGATGGGCCATGGCCTCAACTCGGCGGCGATGATGGGCCAGTTGCGTACGGCGGTGCAGACCATGGCCGCCCTCGACCTGCCGCCCGAGCAGCTGCTCCGCAACCTCGACGATCTCGCGCAGCGCCTCGGCGAGCACTACCTGGCGACGTGTCTGTACGCCGTCTACGACCCGATCGCGGGCGAGCTGCACCTGGCCAACGCGGGCCACATCCCGCCCGTCCTGGTCCGCGCCGAGGACGGCCGCAGCGAACTCCTCGATCTGCCCACCGGGGCGCCCATCGGCGTCGGCGGCGTCCCCTTCGAGTCGGTGCGCGTCCGTGTGGCGCCCGGCGACCGGCTGCTGATGTGCACCGACGGCCTCGTCGAGGTCCGCGGCGAGGACATCGGTGTCGGCCTCGCCACGCTCACCGAGTCCGCGGCGCACCCCGCCGCTTCCATGGACGAGGCCTGCGACACGATCATCCGGGCGCTCGCCGCGACCTTCGCCGACACGGGCAGCGGCGGCCGCAAGGACGACGTGGCGCTCCTGATGGCCCGGCTGAACGGCATCGCGGCCGAGAACGTGGCGCACTGGCGGCTCGCCGTCGACCCGAGCGAGGTGGGCAGGGCCCGCGAACTGGTCCGCGAGCAGCTGCGGGCCTGGTCCCTGGAGGCCCTCGGCGACAGCGCGGAGCTGCTCGTCAGCGAGCTGGTCACCAATGTCGTACGCCATTCCCGCAGCACCCGCGTCGATCTGCGCCTGGTCCACGCCGGGGCGCTGCTCTGCGAGGTCGAGGACGACGACCACACGCTGCCGACACTGCTCAGCGCGGGCCCCGACGACGAGTTCGGGCGCGGCCTGCGGGTCGTCAGCACGCTTGCCAAGGAGTGGGGCACGAGCCGAACGAACTCCGGCAAGACCGTATGGTTCGAACTGGCCCTGCCGCGAAGGTAGTTCACCGGCCCTGGGGTGTGCGGTGCGCGGGCTCGGGGGAACGCGCCGGATGAGCCGTGAAGGATCGTGCCGGTGACTTGTCCGTGCGCGCCGGGCGCGGTAGACCGATCTTGCCGTCGGCTTCGGCGGCTCTCGTCGCACCTGGGGAGCTGGGCATGAGCGTCACGAGTCGGTACAGGGAGGCCTGGGAGGCGTTCTGGCGGGAGGCGCCCGAGGGGCAGGGGGCCGTGTTCTGGGACGCCGAGCCCGCCCTCACCGCGGGACCTCATCTCGCCCTGTTCGAGCCGCACTTGGCCGCGGCCGACCTGCCCTTCGTCGACCTGGGCTGCGGCAACGGCACGCAGACGCGCTTCTTCGCCGACCGCTTCCCGCACGTCGTCGGCGTCGATCTGTCCGCCGCGGCCCTCGTGCACGCCCGGCTCGCCGACCCCGCCGACCAGGCGGACTTCCGGCAGCTCGACGCCGCGGAGAAGGCTGAGGCGCGGCAACTGCACGCGGAGCTGGGCGATGTGAACGTCTATATGCGCGGCGTGCTCCACCAGTGCGAGCCCGACGACCGCCAGCCGCTGGTCGACGGCGTCGCCACGCTGATCGGGGAGCGTGGCAGGGCCTTCCTCGTCGAGCTGGCGGAGGCGGCGAGGCCCGTCCTGATGGCCCTCGCGCAGGACCCGGCGGGCCCGCCGCCGAAGCTCGCCCCGGTCTTCGCCCACGGCATCGCGCCCGCGGAGGTGGTCGACGAGTCGGTGCCGCGCTATCTCGCCTCGGCGGGCCTCACCATCCTGGCAAGCGGTGAACTGCCGCTCCTGACCACGGAGTTCACTCCGGACGGCACCCGGATCGAACTGCCGTCGAGGTGGCTGGTGGTGGGCCGGACGAGCTGACGCAGGTCCCCTGGGAGGGAGGTTTTCCTCTCTCCCAGGGGGCCGCCACGGCGGCGATGTGGTGGTGAACCTGATGGCGGGCGTCGCCAACGATGACCTGCGAAACCCGAGGCCCTGGACGGCCTCGTCGCGCATCTGAAATAGCGCGTGGAAGCAACACTTCACGGGGGGAGGGCGCCGGTCGCGATGGCGTCGGCTTCTCGGCGATGAGGGCAGGACAGAAACACCACCCCTTGCCACTCTCAAGATATAGCGCACCAGGGGCCTTGCCGCAAGGCCCCCGTTATGGGGCAAGATTCGCGGACCGAAGCCAGGACCTGCGGAAATCGGAGATTCGCTCAGTGCATTCGCTTTTGTCGGTTGATGGGTCGTGCGACGGCGTCGAGCCGGAGGCGGGACCCGCGCCGCTGCCGGGCCCGCCCGGCGACCACGCGCAGGTGTGCGCGCCCACGGAGCCCGCGGAAATTGACGCAGATCGGAGCGGTGCCATGCATTCCCCGAACCCCCTGACCCTCAGCGCGTTCGACCTTCCCGACGCCCTTTCCGCCAAGGCCGAACCGGCGCTGATCGCCGGTGACGAGCGGCACTTCGCGGCCATCGCGGAGTGCCTCGCGCAGTCGATCGCCGAACTGTCCGACCGCCTCGCCGCCGAGCGCAGAGCACCCGGCGGCGTCGGCCGCGAGGCCATGGACCGGGACGCGGAGATCCACCGCCTGACCGGGCGGCTGCGCACCCTGCGCCGCTTCGGCCTCGACCTGTGTCTGGGGCGCATCGTCCCCGCGGACGGCACCGAGCCCGTATACGTCGGACGCCTCGGCCTCACCGACAGCACCGGCCGCCGACTGCTGATCGACTGGCGTTCCCCCGCGGCCGAGCCGTTCTTCGCGGCGACCCACGCCCAGCCCATGGGCCTGGCGAGCCGCCGCAGGTACCGGTGGACCGATGGCCGCATCAGCGACTACTGGGACGAGGTGTACACCGCCGACGGCCTCGAAGGGCACGCCGCGCTCGACGACCAGTCCGCGTTCGTCGCCAGCCTGGGCGGCACCCGCTCGGACCGGATGCGCGATGTCCTCGCCACCATCCAGGCCGACCAGGACGCCATCATCCGGGCGGGATCGCGCGGCGCCCTCGTCGTCGACGGCGGTCCGGGCACGGGCAAGACCGTCGTCGCCCTGCACCGCGCCGCCCACCTCCTCTACTCCGACCCCCGCCTCGGCCACCGCCGCGGCGGCGTGCTCTTCGTCGGCCCGAGCCGGCCCTACCTGGCCTACGTGGCCGACGTCCTGCCCAGCCTCGGCGAGGAAGGCGTACAGACCTGCGTCCTGCGCGACCTCGTCACCGAGGGGGCGGGGGCGGCGACGGAGGTCGACCCCGAGGTGGCCCGGCTCAAGGCGTCCGCGCGGATGGTGGGGGCGATCGAGCCCGCCGTCGGCATCTACGAGGAGCCGCCCACCAAGGGGATGACGGTCTCCAGCCACTGGTCCGACATCTGGCTGAGCGCGGAGGACTGGGCGGCGGCGTTCGACGCGGTGGAGCCGGGCACTCCGCACAATGAGGCGCGCGAGCAGATCCGGGAGGAGCTGCTCACGATCCTGATGGAGAAGGACGACAGCGACGCCCCGCCCCATCTGCTGCGGAGGTCGCTGCTCCAGGACCGGGAGCTGATCGGCACCCTCAACCGCGCCTGGCCGATGCTGGAGGCGAGCGACCTCGTCGGAGACCTGTGGACGGTGCCGGCCTATCTGCGCAAGTGCGCCCCCTGGCTGAGCGCGGACGACGTACGCAGGTTGCAGCGCGCGGACGCCCAGGCCTGGACGGTGTCCGACCTGCCCCTCCTGGACGCGGCACGGCAGCGGCTCGGCGACCCGGAGGCCGCCGTGCGCAAGCGCCGGCACGAGGCCTCCGTCGCTGCCGAGCGGGCGCGCAGGGCCGACGTCATGGACAGCCTGCTGCAGAACGTCGAACTCGACGAGAGCGAAGGCGCGCTGGGTATGCTGCACGGGCGGGACCTCCAGGACAGCCTGATCGACGAGAGCGCGCTGCCCACCGCCGAACCGGACCTGCTCGCGGGCCCGTTCGCGCACGTCATCGTGGACGAGGCGCAGGAACTGACCGACGCCGAGTGGCAGATGCTGCTGCTGCGCTGCCCCTCCCGCAGCTTCACCATCGTCGGCGACCGCGCGCAGGCCCGGCACGGGTTCACGGAGCCGTGGGCCGAGCGCCTTGAGCGGATCGGGCTGGACCAGATCGACATGACGTCCCTGAGCGTCAACTACCGCACGCCGGAAGAGGTCATGGCAGAGGCCGAGCCGGTCATCCGGGCCGCGATCCCGGACGCCAACGTACCGACCTCCGTCCGCAGCAGCGGCGTTCCCGTCACGCACGGGTCCGCCGCGGACCTGGGCACCATCCTCGACGACTGGCTCGCCGAGCACCCCGAGGGGATCGCCTGCGTCATCGGCGACCCCACGTTCCGCTCGACGCCCCGCGTCCGGTCGCTGACTCCGGAGCTGTCGAAGGGCCTCGAATTCGACCTGGTCGTCCTCGTCGACCCGGAGGCGTTCGGTGAGGGGGTCGAGGGGGCGGTCGACCGTTACGTGGCGATGACGCGGGCGACGCAGCGACTGGTGGTCCTCACCAGTCCCTGACCCTCGCATGGCCCGTCGTGCTTCTTTTGTCAGAAGCATTGACGAAGTCGGGGCACCCTCCTAGCTTCTAACGCGTCGTACTTCGTACGTCATATATGAGACGCGATACGCGAGATCTGAGGGTGCCCATGACGTCCGTCCCGACCCCGACCCCGGCCGCGGCGCCGCCCCCCGTCCCCATCCCCTCGCGCACCCAGTTCGTACTCGACTCGGTCAAACACCGCATTCTCACGGGCGAGTTGAGGCCGGGGCAGCCCCTCATCGAGACGGAACTGGCCCGCGAGTACGGGGTGTCGAAGACGCCCGTGCGTGAAGCTCTGAAGACGCTCGCGGGGACCGGGCTCGTCGAGATGAGCCAGTACAAGGGCGGCACCGTACGCACCGTCGACGCGGCCATGGCGCGGGAGGTGTACGACGTACGGCTGCTCCTGGAGCCCGAGGCGCTGCGCCGCACCGTGCTGCGCGGGGCTCCGCTCGACGCGGCGCGCGACGCGCTCGTGCGGGCGGACGCAGCCGAGGACGCGGCCGAACGTTCCCTGGCCAACCGGGAGTTCCACCGCGCCCTGTACGCCGACTGCGGCAATCCGCTGCTCGGGCGGCTGCTCGACGGGGTGCGGGACCAGGCCGCGCTGGTCTCCGCCGTGGCCTGGGCCGCCGATCCGTCGTGGGCCCGCGAGGCGACGGAGCACGAGCAGATCCTGCGGCTCGCCCTCGCCGGGGACCAGGAGGGCGCGGCGAGAGCCCTGCACGATCACATCGAGTCGTTCCTGCGCCGGGCCTTCCCCGGAGAGGAGGGGGCCCGGTGACGTACGAGACGCAGCGCGCCGCGCTGGCCGACGTGGTGGCGATCCCGGTGACCCCTTTCGCCGAGGACGGCTCCCTCGACCGTGCCGCGCACCGGGGGATCCTGCGGAGGCTGCTCGACGGCGGCGTGCGCACCCTGACGCCGAACGGCAACACCGGGGAGTTCTACGCGCTCTCGCCCCAAGAGCGGTGTGCGGTACTGGAGTTGACCGCTGCGGAGGCGGCCGGGCGCGCCTCGGTGCTGGCCGGTGTGGGGCACGACGTACCGACCGCCGTCGCCGCCGCCCGGCACGCCGGGGAGCACGGGGCGAGCATGGTGATGGTCCATCAGCCCGTCCACCCCTATGTCTCCGACGCGGGCTGGATCGCCTACCACCGGGCGATCGCCGAGGCCGTCCCGGAGCTGGGGGTCGTCCCCTATCTGCGGGACGCGGGCCTGCCCGGGGCGCGCCTCGCCGAGCTGGCCGACGCCTGCCCCAACGTCATCGGCGTGAAGTACGCGGTGCCGGACGCGGTGCGCTTCGCCGGGTTCGCGCGGGACGCGGGGCTCGACCGCTTCGTGTGGATCGCCGGGCTCGCCGAGTCGTACGCGCCCTCGTACTTCTCGGCGGGCGCCACGGGCTTCACCTCGGGCCTCGTGAACGTCGCCCCGAGCCTTTCGCTGCGCATGATCGAAGCGCTTCGATCCGGGGACCATCCACAGGCCATGAAGGTGTGGGAGCAGATCCGACGCTTCGAGGAACTGCGCGCGGCCGACGGCTCCGCGCACAACGTCACGGTTGTCAAGGAGGCCTTGGCCGCGCTCGGCCTGTGCCGCCGCGACGTGCGCGCGCCGAGCAGCCTCCTGCCGGACGCCGAGCGGGCCGAGGTGGCGGCGATCGTCGCGGGGTGGTCCCTGTGAGCGGCATACCGGAAGGAGGGGTGGTCTACGTGAGTGGCGGGCCGGGAAGCGGGGTGGCCTCTGCGGGTGGCGGGCCCGGGGGAGGGGCGGCCCCTGCGGGTGGCAGAACCGGGGGAGGGGTGGCCCCTGCGCGTGGCGGGCCGGAAGGCGAGGCGGTCCCCGTGAGCGGCCGCCGGCCGGGAGAAGGTGTGCGGCGGGAGTTACGCAGCAGTCAGTGGTTCGGGGACGGCGTCTCCTCGGGGCTGCGCTCCTTCAGTCACCGCGCCCGCACCCGCCAGCTCGGCTACCTCCCCGAGGAGCACCTGGGCAAGCCCGTCATCGCCGTCCTCAACACCTGGTCCGACATCAACCCCTGCCACTCCCATCTGCGCGATCGCGCGCAGGCCGTCAAGCGGGGCGTGTGGCAGGCGGGCGGCTTCCCCCTGGAGTTCCCGGTCTCGACGCTCAGCGAGACCTTCCAGAAGCCCACCCCGATGCTCTACCGCAACCTCCTCGCCATGGAGACCGAGGAACTGCTCCGCTCCTACCCGGTCGACGGCGCCGTCCTCCTCGGCGGCTGCGACAAGACGACGCCCGCGCTGCTGATGGGCGCCGCGAGCGTCGACCTGCCCACCGTCTTCGTACCGGCGGGGCCCATGCTGCCCGGGCGCTGGCGGGGCGAGACCCTCGGCTCCGGCACCGACATGTGGAAGTACTGGGACGACCACCGCGCCGGGCTCATCGGCGACTGCGAGCTGACCGAACTGGAGAGCGGCCTCGCGCGTTCCCCGGGCCACTGCATGACCATGGGCACCGCCTCGACGCTCACCGCCGCCGCGGAAGCCCTCGGCGTGACCGTGCCCGGCGCCTCGTCCGTCCCCGCCGTCGACTCGGGGCACGAGAGGATGGCGGCCGCGTCCGGACTGCGGGTCGTCGAACTCGTACGTGAGGACCGGCGGTTGTCCCGGATACTCACCGCCGACGCCTTCGAGGACGCCGTCACCACGGTCCTCGGTCTCGGCGGCTCCACCAACGCCGTCATCCACCTCATCGCGATGGCCGGGCGCGCCGGCGTCAGGCTCACGCTCGACGACTTCGACCGCGTCGCCCGCACGGTGCCCGTGCTCGCCAACGTCAGGCCGGGCGGCGCGCGCTACCTCATGGAGGACTTCCACTTCGCGGGCGGGCTCCCCGGCTTCCTGTCGCGGATCACCGACCTGCTGCACCTGGAGAGGCCCACGGTCAGCCACGACACCCTGCGCGAACAGCTCGCGGGAGCACGGGTGCACGACGCCGACGTGATCCGCCCGCGCGACAATCCGGTCGCCGAGGAAGGCGGCGTCGCCGTCCTACGCGGCAACCTCTGCCCGGACGGCGCCGTCATCAAGCACATCGCCGCCGAACCGCGGCTGCTCCAGCACACCGGCCCCGCCGTCGTGTTCGACGACTACCGCACGATGCGGCGCACCCTGAACGACCCCGCCCTCGGCATCACGCCCGACCACGTACTGGTCCTGCGGGGCGCCGGCCCCAAGGGCGGCCCCGGCATGCCCGAGTACGGGATGCTCCCCATCCCCGACCACCTCCTGAAGCGGGGCGTGCGCGACATGGTGCGGATCTCCGACGCGCGGATGAGCGGTACGTCGTACGGCACCTGCGTACTGCACATCGCGCCCGAGTCATACGTCGGCGGGCCGCTCGCGCTGGTGCGCACCGGGGATCTCATCACCCTCGACGTCAGGGCGCGCACTCTGCGCCTGGAGGTGTCCGACGAGGAGCTGGCCCGCCGCCGCGCCGCGTGGACGCCGCCCCCCGCCCGCTACGAGCGGGGGTACGGCGCGCTCTACAGCGAGCAGATCACCCAGGCCGACACGGGGTGCGACTTCACGTTCCTCGCGAGGCCGGGCACGGTGCCCGACCCGTACGCGGGCTGACCTCTCGTCCGTGCCCGACCCGTACGGGGGCTGACCTCTCGCCCGCACCCGCCCTCGTATGACCGAGATTTCGAACACTGTGCGCGAAGCGCTTCACTCCCACCGCACCTCCACGATCGGAGAAGTGTCATGGCCCAGGCCGCAGCCGTGGCGAAGCCACCGCCGAGCACCGCGCAGCCGCCGCCCCACAAGGCGAGGCGGCCCAAGCAGCGGCGGCGGGCCGGGGCGACCCCGCGCCGCCTCCCGTATCTGCTGATCGCCCCCGCCGCCCTGCTGATGCTCGGGTTCATCGCCTATCCGGTGGTCAGCGTCTTCTACTACAGCCTGCGGCACTACAACCCCACCAAGCCGTGGCGCGACGGCTTCGCGGGCCTCGACAACTTCGTCACCGCCTTCACCGACGACCCCGAGTTCTGGAGCACCCTCGGCTTCAGCCTCCAGTGGGTGGCCGTCGAGGTCGTACTGCAACTGCTGCTCGGCCTCGCGCTCGCGCTGCTCGTCAACCAGACCTTCGTCGGCCGCGCGGCGGCCCGCGCCCTCGTCTTCTCACCGTGGGCCGTCTCCGGCGTCCTCACCTCCACCATCTGGCTGCTGATCCTCAACTCCCAGACGGGCATCACGCGGTACCTCGCCGACGTCGGCATCGGCTCGTACGGGACGTCCTGGCTCTCCGACACCGGCACGGTCTTCCCCGCCGTCGTCGTCGCCGAACTCTGGCGCGGCGTCCCCTTCTTCGCGATCCTCATCCTCGCCGACCTCCAGTCCGTGTCGAAGGACCTCTACGAGGCGGCCGAGGTCGACGGCGCGAGCCGCTTGCGGCAGTTCCTCCACATCACGCTGCCCCACCTGAAGGACGCGATCATCCTCTCCACGCTGCTGCGCGCGGTATGGGAGTTCAACAACGTCGACCTGCTCTACACCCTCACCGGCGGCGGCCCCGCGGGCGAGACGACGACGCTGCCGCTGCGCATCGCCTCGATCGCCGTGGACTCGCACGACTTCGGCTACGCGTCCGCGCTGACCGCCATCGCCTTCGTGATCCTTCTCTTCTGCTCGCTGCTGTATCTGCGGCTCAGCAAGTTCGGGGGCCAGGACAAATGACCGCCACCACCCTCGCCCGTACGCCCCGCTGGCAGATCTACACCCCCCTCGGGCTGTATCTCGCGTTCACTCTCATCCCCTTCTACTGGATCCTGCTCTTCGCCCTGCGCCCCACCGGATCCACCTCGCTCGTGCCGTGGCCCGTCACCTTCGCGCACTTCGACAAGGTGTGGACCGAGCGCAGCTTCGCGACGTTCTTCCAGAACAGCCTGCTCGTCGGCGTCGTCTCCATGGTGATGACCACGCTCGTCGCCCTCGCGGGCGGCTACGCGCTGGCCCGCTTCGACTTCCGGATCAAGCGCGCCTTCATGCTGGCGCTGCTGTGCTCGCAGTTCATCCCGGGCGCGCTGATGCTCGTACCGCTCTTCGAGATCTTCGCCGAGCTGCGGATGATCAACTCTCTGGCCAGCGTCATCCTCGCCGAGACCGTCTTCCAGCTGCCCCTTTCGATGATCCTCATCAGCGGTTTCATCAAGAACGTGCCCTACGTCCTGGAGGAGGCCGCCTGGGTCGACGGCTGCGGACGCTTCCGCGCCTTCTGTGCCGTCGTCCTGCCGATGCTGCGGCCCGGCCTGATCGCGGTCGGCTCCTTCGCCTTCGTGCACAGCTGGAACCACTTCCTGTTCGCCCTGATGTTCCTCAGCGACCAGGGCAAGCAGACGATCCCGGTGGGCCTCGCCACGCTGATGGGCGCGGACAGCGTCGACCTCGGCGCGCTCGCCGCCGGGGGTGTCGTGGCGGCCGTGCCCGTCGTCATCGTCTTCGCGTTCATCCAGAAGTGGCTGGTCACCGGGTTCAGCGCCGGGGCGGTGAAGGGATGAGCGCCGCGACCGGAGGCCTGCGACCGCCGCTGCCCCTCGTCCTTGCGGGGGCCCGTGGCCACGGGCGGTGGCACCTGGAGAACATCCGCCGCCTCCAACTCGCCGGTCTCGTCCGCCTGGTGGGCGTCTGCGAGCTGACGCCGCTGGTGGGGGAGGAACTCGTCGGCTTCGGCGCGGTCGAGCAGTCGGACGACTTCGCCGGGCTCCTCGACGCGACCGGCGCCGCCGTAGCCGTGGTCTGCACGCCCATCCCGACCCACACCGAACTGGCGCTCGCCGCCGCGCGGCGCGGTGTCCACCTGCTCCTCGAGAAGCCGCCCGCCCCCTCGTACGCGCAGTTCCGGCGGCTGGCCGAGGGGGCCGCCGCGGCCGGGACCGCGGTGCAGATCGGCTTCCAGTCGCTCGGTTCGCACGCGATCCCCGCCATCCGCCGGCTCGTCGCCGACGGGACGATCGGCGAGGTGACCGGGGTGGGCGGGGCCGGTGTCTGGGTCCGGGACGAGGCCTACTTCCGGCGGGCGCCCTGGGCCGGGCGGCGCCGCCTCGACGGCGCGGACGTGGTGGACGGGGTCCTGACCAACCCCCTCGCGCACGCCGTCGCCACCGCCCTCGCCCTGGCGGGCACCGCCGCCGCCGAGGACATCACGGCCGTGGAGACGGAACTCTTCCGCGCCCACGCCATCGAGTCCGACGACACATCGTGCGTACGCGTCTCCACGGCGGGCGGTGTCCGGGTCACCGTCGCCGCGACGCTCTGCGCGCACACCCCGCAGGAGCCGTACGTCGTCGTGCACGGCAGCGAGGGGCGCATCACCCTCTGGTACAAGCAGGACCGCGTGCAGGTGCGGCGCGGCGCCGCGGAGGCCGCCGGTTCACCGGCCCTGTACGGCAGGACCGACCTCCTGGAGAACCTGGTCGCCCACCTGAGGGGCCGCGCCGAACTCCTCGTGCCGCCCGCCGCGACGGGCGCGTTCATGCGGGTCGTCGAGGCGGTGCGGTGCGCGCCCGACCCGGTCGCGCTGCCCGCTGAGGCGTGGCGCGAGGCGCCGGGCGAGAGCGGCGCCCGCCGGGTCGTGCAGGGCGTCGACGGACTGGTCGCGGTCGCCGCCGACACGCTCTGCCTCTACTCCGAACTGGGCGCGTCCTGGGCGCGCCCGCCCCGCCACGAGCACGGCGGCCTTCACCACGAGGTGAGTACGTCATGAACCGCCCTCCTTCCGGATCCCTCGTCCTGCGCTGCGCGGGCCGCCCGGTCGCCCGCTATGTCGTGCGGCCCGACCTGGCCCCGGGCATGTCGCCCCGTCCCTATCTGCACCCCGTCACCACGCTCGCCGGTACGCCCGTGACCGAGCTGAGCCCCGACGACCACCCGCATCACCTCGGGGCCGGAGTGGCCGTGCCCGATGTGGCGGGACACAACTTCTGGGGCGGGCGGACCTACGTACGCGACCGGGGACCGACGGCGCTGGACAACCACGGAACCCAGCACCACCAGGGCTTCAAGCTGCGGGACCCGGACGGCTTCGTCCAGGAGATCGCCTGGAGCGCGGATGGTGACGTCCTGCTGCACGAGCGGCGCACGGTCGCCGCCGTCGAACTCACCGCCACAGCCTGGGCGTTGGACCTCACCTTCTCGCTCACCAACGGGACCGGCACCGAGCTGACGATCGGCAGCCCGGCCACCAACGGCCGCCCCGGCGCCACGTACGGCGGCTTCTTCTGGCGCGCCCCCAAGGCGGCGGCGCCGCCACGGGTCCGCACGCCGGACGCCGAGGGGGAGCTGGCCGCGCACGCCACCCGCGCGGAGTGGCTGGCGCTGGCCGGGGACGGCTGGACGCTGGTGTTCGCCGGGGCCACGGCACGGACGCGCCGCGACCCGTGGTTCGTGCGCGCCGCCGAGTACCCGGGTGTCGGGTCCTCGCTGGCGTCCGGGGCCCGACTGCCGCTCGCCCCGCGTGACACGCTCGTACGCCGGATCGTGACCGTCGTGGCCGACGGCGCCCTCGACCGTGCCGAGGCGACGGCGCTGGTCCGCAAGGCGGTGACGGCATGAGCGCGCCGGAGCCGTGTGCGGGCGACCTCCGCGGCGGAGGCCTGAGGGCGGCCGCCCCCGGTCCCTCCGACACCACCGGTGACCTCGGCGACGGTACCTACCGCAACCCCGTCCTCGCCGCCGACTGGTCCGACCCGGACGTGGTGCGGGTCGGCGACGACTTCTACCTCACCGCCTCCAGTTTCGGGCGGGTTCCGGGCCTGCCTCTGCTGCACTCCCGCGACCTCGTCAACTGGACGCTCATCGGGCACGCCCTCGACCGTCTCGAACCCGCCGAGGCCTTCGCCTCCCCCCGGCACGATTGCGGGGTGTGGGCGCCCTCTCTGCGGCACCACGACGCGCGGTACTGGATCTTCTGGGGCGACCCCGACCATGGCGTGTACCAGGTCAACGCCCGTCACATTCGCGGACCTTGGACTCGACCGCACCTCCTCAAGGCCGGGAAGGGGCTCATCGACCCCTGCCCGCTGTGGGACGAGGAGACGGGCCTCGCGTATCTCGTCCACGCCTGGGCCAAGTCGCGTTCCGGTGTGAAGAACCTGATCACCGGATACCGCATGAGCCCGGACGGGCGTGAACTCCTCGACGAAGGCAGCGTGTTGATCGACGGTGACCGCGTTCCCGGCTGGTTCACCATCGAGGGGCCGAAGATCTACCGGCACGACGGCTGGTTCTGGATCCTCGCCCCGGCGGGAGGCGTGGCGACCGGCTGGCAGGGCGCCTTCCGGTCCCGCGCCTTCCACGGACCCTACGAGGAGCGCGTCGTCCTCCAGCAGGGCGGCACCGGCGTCAACGGACCGCACCAGGGCGGCTGGGTGCGCACCGCCACCGGTGAGGACTGGTTCCTGCACTTCCAGCAGCGCGGCGCGTACGGCCGTGTCGTGCACCTCCAGCCCATGCGGTGGGACGCCGACGGCTGGCCCGTGCTCGGGAACGCCGGCACCCCCGTCGACGTACACCGCAAACCGGACCTGCCGCCCCAGCCCCCGTCCGCCCCGGCCACCGGCGACGACTTCCCCGGCGGGCGGCACGGGCCCCAGTGGCAGTGGACCGCCAACCCCCGCACCGGCTGGGCCACTTCACACTCCGCGGACGGGCTGCGCCTGACCTGCGTCCGCACCGCCCGCGCCGACGACGTACGCGCCCTGCCGCACACCCTCACCCAGCGCCTGCCCCTGAGACCCTGCTCCGTCGAGGTGGAGCTGCGTCTGGACGCCGAAGTGCCGGGCACCCGCGCCGGGTTGGCGGTGCTCGGGGACGCGTACTCCTGGGTCGGCCTTGAGCGGGACCAGGGCGGGGCGGCCCGCCTCGTGCACCGGTTCGCCGAAGCGGGCACGGAGGCCGAGCGGGACGCCGCGCCGCCGCGCCCGGCTCCGAACGGCAGTGCCCTGCTGCGCGTCGAGGTCACCGAGGGTGCCCGCTGCCGCTTCCACGCCGACACGGGCGAGGGTTACCGGCCCACCGGGGCCCCGGAGTTCACCGCCACGCCCTGGCGCTGGGTCGGCGCCCTGCTCGCCCTCTTCGCCGCGGCGCCCGCGGGCGAGGAGCCCACGGGCACGGCCCTGTTCACCCACTTCCGGATCACCCACCGCACGCCGCCCACACCCCGAGAAGAGAGCCGACGATGACCACGACCCCGTACACGTGCACCCGGCGCCGCCTCACCGCCACCCTCGCCCTGGCCACCGCCCTCGCGCTGACCGCCACCGCCTGCGGTGACGACGGCGGCGGCGCGGCGGGGGAGAAGGGCGGCGAGGGCAGCGGCAGAGGAGAGATCGTCTTCTGGGACAACAACACCGCCGTCCGCCAGGACATCTGGAAGGAGATCATCGAGGACTTCGAGGAGGAGAACCCCGACATCGACGTCAAGTACGTCGGGGTGCCCGCCGAGAGCGTCCAGTCCAAGTACGACACCGCCATCCAGGGCGGCGGGCTGCCCGACGTCGGCGGCGTCGGCGCCGCGATGCTCGCCGGGATCGCCGCGCAGGACGCTCTGGAACCACTGGACAAGCGCGTCGAGAAGAGTGCGCTGGGCGACGAGTTGAACCCGGCGATGGTGGACAGCGTCCGCGCGGCGGGCGGCGGCGTCGACCTCTACACCGTCCCGACGTCCGCCAGCAACGGCGTCCTGTACTACCGCACCGACCTCTTCGAGTCCGCGGGCCTTGAGGCACCCACCACCTGGAAGAAGTTCTACGAGGCCGCCGACAAACTCACCGACAAGAGCAACAACCGCTTCGGCTACACCATCCGCGGGGGCGAGGGTTCCATCGCGCAGGCCCTCGACGCGATGTACGGGCAGTCGGGCATCGGCGATTTCTGGGACGGTGACGAGACGACCGTCAACGACCCCAAGAACGTGGCCGCGCTGAAGAAGTACGCGGCCCTCTACAAGAAGGCGACGCCCTCCGCCGACCTCAACAACGACTTCACCAAGATGGTCGCCCAGTGGGACAGCGGCCAGATCGGCATGCTCAGCCACAACCTCGGCTCCTACCAGGACCATGTGAAGGCGCTCGGCGAGGACAAGTTCCGCGGCCTGCCCAACCCGACGACCGAGGCGGGCGTACGCGTCCAGGTGTCCAACCCCGTCGACGGGCTCGGCCTGTTCAAGTCGAGCAAGCACAAGAAGGCCGCCTGGAAGTTCATCGAGTTCGCCGCCTCGCACGAGTCCAACAGCAAGTGGAACGAGTCGGCGGGCGCCATACCCGCCAACACCAAGGCCGCCAAGGACCCCTGGGTGAAGGAGGCCGAGCCGACGAAGCTCGCCGCCGAGGCCCTCGACGACGGCTCCCTGAAGATCGTGCAGCTCCCCTACTACCTGCCCGACTGGAACACCATCAGCAAGGCCGAGAACGAGCCCGACTTCCAGAAGGTCCTGCTCGGCAAAATGTCCGCGAAGGACTTCCTCGACTCGCTCGCCGAGCAGCTCAACGAGGCGCAGGCCGAGTGGAAGCAGCAGAGCCGGTGACCACCGCGGGCGGTGCGCGCCGCCTCGACGACATGGGCCCGGAGACGTGGATCACCTGGCCACCGGCGCCGGAGGAAGGAGCATTCCGGCGCTGAACCCGCCCCGCCCGTGACGCTACCGGCCCGCGGTGTCGCCGTAGACGATGCCGCGGCCGTTCGTCGCCACGTACACCCGGCCGTAGATCCTCGGGTCACCGGTGATGGCGGCCCCCGTCCAACCCCACTGGTGGCGCGAGTCGTTGACGCGTACCCAGGTCGCGCCCGCGTCCGTGGAGCGGAAAATGCCGCGCACGCCGCCGATCCGCGCGCTGGTGTAGAGGGCCTGGTACGAGGCGCCGGGTGCGGCCTTGCCGAAGCCGATCGTGTCGGCCTCCTGGACGCCGCCGACCTTGGTGAAGCTCGTACCGCCGTCGGTGGAGCGCCACAGGCCGTACGTCCCGCCCGCCTTGCCGCCCGCGAGCCAGAGGTCGCCCTTCCTGCCGGGCACGGCCTGGAACTTCACCGGACCCTCGGCGGGCAGACCGGCCGACGCCTTCGCGGTGAAGGAGAGGCCGCCGTCCGAACTGACGTAGAAGGTCCCGGACGTGAAACCGTAGAACACCTTCGGGTCGACCCGGTCCGCCTCGACCACCGCGCCCCGCGGGATACCCTTCGCGGCCGTCCACGAGGACCCGGGCCCGGTGGCGGTGTGCACGCCCGCGCCCTCCGGGCTCCACACGAAGCGGCTCCCGTCGGCCGCCGCGGCGACCGTGCCGCCGCCCGTGACACCCGAGGGCTCCTGCCCGCCCGTCCAGTGGGCGCCATTGTCCGTCGAGAAGGCGACGCGGGGTGCCGCGTCGGCGTTGCCTGCCCGTATCACCGTGCTCGGCCTGGCCGCGGCGTAGTCGAGGCTCGTCGTGGAGGTGAAGTTCGGGGAGGTGTACATCAGGGGCGGCACCTTCGTGAGGTCCGTGTGCCGGAAGCCGCCGATGTCACCGAGCGCGCTCAGCAGCGGCGCCCCGGACGGGGGAGCGGCGAGGTCGTTGACGGCGGTCTCCTCCAGGCCCTTCACCATGGGCCTGAGGGTGAACTTGCCCCCCGGTTCGTCCCACCTGGTGAGGTTCTCCGTGCCGTAGACCGTCGCGCCCGTGCCGTACATCATCCGGTCCGAGTCGAACGGGTCGATCTCCAGGGCCTCCGTCATCCACCCGAGCTTCGGGGACTGCTCGGGCGGCGCCGGGCTCGCGCCCCAGGAGAGCCAGGGGACGGACGAGATGTCCATGGTGTAGCGGTTCTCGCGCGCCGGATACGACGCATACCGCCACGCCGGCGACCAGTTGGCGCCGCTGTCCCTCGTCCGGAAGATCTGCGTGTCGGGGTACCAGGAGCTGTAGCCGGTGACCATGACGGTGCCGGGGCGCTGCCGGTCGACGGTCAGGCCGCTGAAGCCGTAGTGGGTGTCGGCCTCGGCGACCGGGCTGATGTTCCTCCACTCGCCGGTCCTCGTCGCGTACCGCCAGACCTGCCCCTTGCCGCCGTCGTAGGGCCCGGCCCGGTCGCTGTACGCGAGATAGAGGTAGCCGTTCTCCGCGTCGAGTACGCCCTTGTGCGCGAGCAGACCGGTCGGCTGGCCCGCGACACGCGACCAGCTGCCGCCGCCGTCCGTCGACCTGTATACAGAGTTGGCCTTGTCGGCCACGCCCACATAGAGCGTCCGCGTCCTGGTGCCGCCCGAGCCCGTCGACTCGTCGAACGTGACCCAGACGATGCCCTGGTTGTCGGAGTTGTAGCCGCTCGTGTCGCTCGGATCCTGCTGGAAGTTGCCGGGGTTGGGGAAATTCGTCACCTGCCTCCAGGTGGCGCCCGCGTCCGTGGAGCGCCACAGGCCCTTGCCGCTCGGCGCACCCAGATAGAGCACATCGTTGTCGTGCGGGTCGACGGCCAGCCGCTCGCCCATCCCGCGCCCCGGCATGTTGCCGCCGAGCTTGAACGGCAGGTCGGCCTTGCGCCAGGTCTCGCCCCGGTCGGCGGAGCGCAGCACGGCGCCGTTGCCCGGGTCCCAGTCGTTCGTGTACGTGCCGACAGCCGCGTACACCCGGTCGGGGTCGACCGCGTCGGACGCGAGGCTCACCACTCCGGTGTGCCCCCAGTCGTCCCAGCCGACCGAGTCGAGCAGCGGCTTCCAGGACGCGGTCGACTCCTGCCAGCGGTAGGCGCCGCCGATGTCGGTGCGGGCGTAGGCGAGGTCGCGCTCGGAGCGGTTGAAGACGATGCCGGGGACGAAGCCGCCCCCGTCGATGCGGACGTTCTTCCAGCTGTACGCCTCGTTCGCCTCGGCCGCTGCGGCGGTGAGGGCGTGGTCGTCGGCGGTCGCCGAGGGACCGCCGACGAGCACTCCGCCGAGCAGGCCGAGGAGAGCGGGGAGCACGCGCGCTCTGTGCGCGCGGGGCACGGCAGGCATGGGGGGTCCCTTCGCACGTCAGGTGGTTCGCACGTCAAGTGGGGGGAGCGGCACTCAGCCTTCGAGGAGTTCCGCGTACGCGCCGAGCGCCAGCGCCACGTCCACCTGCGCCCAGAACCGGTGGTACGTAAAGGTGGGCGCGTCACCGCCCGCCAGATACGCCTGGACCTTCGGCCAGTCGGGGTCCTTCTTGTAGAAGGAGCGGAGGGAGAGGAAGGTCGACGCGGAGTTCACCGCGTCGCCGTTGGGCATGGTGCCGTTCCAGCCGCCCGGCACGTACACCGCGTCGCCGAAGCGGCGGTAGTCGGCCCGCTTCTCCGCGACCGCTACGCCCCGCGCGTCCTGGTGGTGCCGCCACACTCCGTCGAGCAGCGCCTTGGCGGTCGCCCTGGCCCTGGCGTGGCCCGACTTGGCGGCGTAGTAGACGAGCGTGCGCGCGTAGGCGCCCGCGACGCCCACGTCGTTCGTGCGGTCCACGACCGCGACGTGCAGCCCCGCGTTGGTCCCCGGCCGGGACGGGTTCCAGGTGTCCGGCTTCCCCGACCAGCTGAGCGTCGAGGGGAAGAGGTACGTGCCGTCGGCGTCGACGGTCGTGTGCGCCAGCGCCCACGCCACCCACTTGTCGAGGACGGCCTTGGCGTCCGCCGCGCCCGTCTGGTGGTAGTACGCGGCGACCCGCTCCATCGACCAGGCCTGGAAGCCGAACCACTGGTTGGACGGCGGGTCGTGGTAGACGGGCTTCTCGTCGTAGTACATGCCGTGGAACGTGGGCGTACCGGCGGGCGGCGTTCCGTAGCGGCCCTGCCAGCTGTTGGTCGCGCCGCCCGCGATGGCGCCCTCGGCGGACTGGAGCCAGCGGTAGAACTCCAGCTGCCGCCTGAGGCTCTGCGCCCAGTCCGCCCTGCCCGTCGCCGACCTGGGGGCGAGGGCCGCGTACGAGGAGAGGGCGTGCGCGGCGAGCGGGTTCTGGTAGCCGCCGTGGCTGTGGCTGCATCCGATGCGCCAGGCCCAGCCCGCCGAGGTGTCCAGGGCGCCGCCCCACGCGTAGTACCAGGACAGGAGGTAGTGGGCGCTGTTCTTTCCGCTGCCCGGCGCGCAGCCGGACGGCGAGACGCAGTCGCCGACCTTCTTGAAGTACTTGTCGAACATCGCGTACCGCAGGTAGTCGCCCATCTTCGCGGCCTTCGCGACGGTCGCCGCGACCTGCCCCTGCCTGCCCTGCGCGGTGGCCCACTTGTGCGCCCAGTACGCGGCCTGCACGGCGCGCGCGTCGGCGTCGGGGGCGTTGGTGTACTTCCACTGCCTGGCGTACGAGGCGTCCCCGGTGAACAGGTCGAGGTAGCCGTTGCGGCCGCCGTGGGCGAAGTCGTCGCGGCACGGGTGCGGGACCGTCTCCCAGACCGACTCCTGCGGGCCGCGCTGGAAGGTGTTGATGTACGTCGGCGCGGTGCCCGGGCCGCCGAGGCCGTAGGTGTTGTCGACGTCCTGGAGCCAGTGCATGCCGTAGATGTCGTCGGTGCCGTACGCGCTCCTCAGCTCGGCCGCGAGCGGGTCGGCCCCGGCGGCGACGGAGGGGTCCAAGCGGGCCGGGTACTGCGCGGGCGTGTCGTGCTCGGGCGCGTACGTAGCCGGTTTCGCCGCATTGTAGAAACTGTTCGTCGGCTGCTCCGCACGCGTGGGGATCATGAATTTCTCCATGGTTTCCCACGCCGTGTTGAACCGGCTCCAGTCACCCGTGACCTTGCCGTACATGGCCTGGAGCCATATCAGATAGCTGTACGCCTCCGAAGTCGCCTCATGGCCGTGATCGGGGGCCTCGACAATCAGCGTCTCGACGGAGTGGTACGGAATGCCCTCTGGCGAGAAATATCCGTTCTCGGGATGGGTGATCTTCGCGTAGAGGTCGAGGAAACGCTGCTCGTAGGGGGTGGCGGCGGACCGTGCGTGGGCGGTCTGACCTGCGAGGCCGAGACCGGCCGTGACGGGGAGCGCGGCCGCGGCGGCGCCGATGGCCAGCACCCTGCGGCGGCTGAGTTCCGGTCTTGATTCTCCGTGGTCGGGGAAAGAACGCATGCCGGTGTCCCTCTTCCGATGGGGGGTGGGAGCGCTCCCAAAGTCCTTGCGCCACCCGGTGTTGTCAAGGGTGTTCGCGCGAATTGCGTTGTCGAATCCATTCGACTGCCGAACGCGTCGGGATTTCCCGGAAACCCGGCAACCTTTTCTCTCCGCGGCGGTGACTGCACATCAGAGGTCTGTGTTTACCGAGGTTACCGACCGACAAGGAGTCGCCCATGCGGCACCCCCGACGGCCGTTGCGCACGCTCGCCGTGCTGGCCGCCGTCCTGTTCGTCGCCGGTGGTCCCACGGCACCGGCGTCCGCGCTCCCGGCAGCGCACCCGCCCACGCCCCCGGCCGCGTCCGCCCTCCCCACCGCGGCCGCGCCACCGCCCGTCCTGCGCGCCGAGGGCAACCGCCTCGTCGACGCGGACGGCTCCGCCCACCGCCTCCTCGGAGTCAACCGCTCCGGGGGCGAGTTCGCCTGTGTCCAGGGCTGGGGCATCTTCGACGGTCCCGTCGACGACGCCTCCGTCAAGGCCATCGCGGAGTGGAACGCCAACACCGTACGCATCCCCCTCAACGAGGAGTGCTGGCTCGGCTCCGCCCACATCGACCCCCGATACCGGGGCGCGAACTACCGCTCCGCCATCGACGGCCTGGTCCAGCGCGTCCAGGCCCACGGCATGACCCCCATCCTCGAACTGCACTGGTCGCACGGCCGGTACACCGGCAACTCCGCCGGCTGCCACGACGTCCACGCGAGCTGCCAGAAGCCGATGCCGAACGCCACGCACACCCCGGCGTTCTGGACCTCGGTGGCGACCGCGTACAAGAACGACCCCGAGGTCGTCTTCGACCTCTTCAACGAGCCCTATCCGGACCGCGCGACCCCCACCACCGCCCAGGCGTGGACCTGCTGGCGCGACGGCGGCACCTGCCCCGGCATCGGCTACGAGGTCGCCGGGATGCAGGACCTCCTCGACGCCGTACGCGGGACGGGCGCCCGCAACCTCGTCCTCGCCGCAGGCATCGCGTACGCCAACGACCTCAGCGGCTGGCTCGCCCACGCGCCCCACGACCCGGCCGGCAATCTCGCCGCTGCCTGGCACGTCTACAACTTCAACTCCTGCTCCGACGAGGCGTGCTGGAACCGCACCCTCGCCCCCGTCGCCGCCCGCGTCCCGCTCGTCGCGGGCGAGATCGGCGAGAACACCTGCGCGCACGGCTTCATCGACCGCGTCATGAAGTGGTTCGACGAGCGTGCGCTCTCCTATCTCGGCTGGACCTGGAACGCCTGGGACTGCTCCTCGGGCCCGGCCCTGATCCGCTCCTACGACGGCACACCCACCCCGTTCGGCACCGGGCTGCGCGACCATCTGCGCGCCCTCGACACCCGAGAGGCACCGGACCCCACATGAGTCGCACACGGATACACACCCACCAGAGATCACGCACCCTCCTGCTCGCCCTCGCCACCCTGCTCGCCGTCAGCGGCGGCACCGCGGCGGCGCTCACCGGCGAGAGCGCGGCAACCGTCACCGGCAAGAGCGCGGCCGCCGCCCGCGTCGACAACCCTTACGCGGGCGCCAAGGTCTATGTGAACCCCGAGTGGTCGAGGAAGGCCGCCGCCGAGCCGGGCGGCACGGCGGTCTCGGGCCGGCCCACCGGCGTCTGGCTCGACCGGATCGCCGCGATCGCGGGCGGCAACGGCAAGATGGGCCTGCGCCAGCACCTCGACGCGGCGCTCCAACAGCGGGCGGACGTCGTCCAGTTGGTCATCTACAACCTGCCGGGCCGGGACTGCGCGGCCCTCGCCTCCAACGGCGAACTCGGCCCCACCGAGATCGACCGCTACAAGCGGGACTACATCGACCCGATCGCGAGGATCCTCGCCGAGGCGAAGTACGCGAACCTCCGCATCGTCACGACCGTCGAGATCGACTCGCTGCCCAACCTCGTCACCAACACCGGGGGCCGCCCCACCGCGACGCCCGCGTGCGACGTGATGAAGGCCAACGGCAACTACGTGAAGGGCGTCGGCTACGCCCTCAAGCAGCTCGGCGCCGTCCCGAACGTCTACAACTACGTGGACGCGGGCCACCACGGCTGGCTCGGCTGGGACGACAACTTCGCCGCCTCCGCGCAGGTATTCCGCCAGGCCGCCACCGCCGAGGGCAGCACGGTCGACAACGTCCACGGCTTCATCACCAACACCGCCAACTACAGCGCCCTGAAGGAGGAGAACTTCCGCATCGGCGACACGGTCGGGGGCCGCTCGGTCCGCGAGTCCAAGTGGGTCGACTGGAACCGCTACACCGACGAACTCTCCTTCGCCCAGGCCTTCCGCGCCCAGCTGGTGGCCACCGGCTTCCGCTCCGACATCGGCATGCTCATCGACACCTCCCGCAACGGCTGGGGCGGCACCGCGCGTCCCGCCGGGCCGGGTCCGACGACGGACGTCGACTCCTACGTCAACGGAGGGCGCTACGACCGCCGCATCCACGTCGGCAACTGGTGCAACCAGTCCGGCGCGGGCCTCGGCGAACGCCCCAAGGCCGCACCCGAGCCCGGCATCGACGCCTACGTCTGGATGAAGCCCCCGGGCGAGTCCGACGGCTCCAGCAAGGAGATCCCGAACGACGAGGGGAAGGGCTTCGACCGGATGTGCGACCCCACCTACGAGGGGAACGCCCGCAACAACTACAACAGGTCCGGAGCCCTGCCGGACGCGCCGGTCTCGGGCCACTGGTTCTCGGCCCAGTTCCAGCAGCTCCTGAAGAACGCGCACCCGGCGCTATAGCCGCCATCCGCCTGCCCGAACGTTGAGTCGAAGCGCTTCGACTCAACGTCTGGACAGGCCGGGGGAGCCCCCATAGGGTCGATCGCACCGGCCCGACGGGCCGGTGCGATCGACCCGACCCGTCGCCCAACCCAGGAGAGCCGCATGGTCACCCTCGCCGAGGTCGCCAGGCACGCAGGAGTCTCGGCCAGCACGGTGAGTTACGTCCTCAGCGGCAAGCGGTCGATCTCGACCGGCACCCGGGAACGCGTCGAACGCAGCATCCAGCAGCTCGGCTACCACCCGAACGCGGGCGCCCGCGCCCTGGCGAGCAGCAAGTCCAACGTCATCGCCCTGATGATGCCGCTGCGCACCGACATGTACGTGCCCGTGATGATGGAGATAGCCATCGCCGTCGCCACCACCGCCCGCGCCCACGGCTACGACGTACTGCTCCTCACCGGCGACGAGGGCCCGGCGGCCGTGCGCCGCGTCACCGGCAGCGGGCTCGCCGACGCCATGATCCTCATGGACGTCGAACTGGACGACGAGCGGCTGCCGCTGCTGCGCGACAGCGAGCGCCCCGCCGTCCTCATCGGCCTGCCCGCCGACACGACGGAACTGACCTGCGTGGACCTCGACTTCGTGGCGACGGGCGCCCTGTGCGTGGAGCACCTGGCGGAGCTAGGCCACCGCGACATCGCCTTCATCGGCGAGGCCCCCGCCGTCTACGAACGGCACACCGGCTTCGCCGAGCGCACCCTGGAGGGGCTGCGCGGCAAGGCGGGCGAGCTGGGGGTGCGGCTGCTGCACCGGCCGTGCGACGCGGGGTACGGGCCGACGTCCGCCACGCTCGCCAGGGTCCTCGACGAGCGGCCGGGCACCACGGCCTTCATCGTCCAGAACGAGTCGGCCGTCGAGCCGCTGCTCGGAGTGTTGCGCCAGCGGGGCCGCGCGGTCCCCGAGGACGTGTCGGTCCTCGCGATCTGCCCCGACCAGGTGGCGCTCCAGGCGTCCGTGCGGCTCACGTCGGTCTCCATCCCCGCCGAGGAGATGGGCCGCAGGGCGGTGGAGCGGATCGTCGCCAAGCTGGCGGGCCGCGGCGAGGACGAGGTCTCGCTGATCACCCCGGAGCTGACGGTGAGGGCCAGTTCGGGGAACGCGCCCGGCTGAAGCGCGCCGGGAGCCTCATGGTCAGGCGGGGGAGGCCGCCCGCGCCGTGCTGTACGCGTGTACCGTTCGCATCCGGTCACCCACCCCCTCCGGCATCGCCTTCGTCACGCGACGGCGGTCCCTTCGAGTTCGACCAGCTGGCCCGGGATCGCCAGCCGCGTCACCCCGAGCATCGTGGTGGTCGGCGCCACCCCGGCCGCGCCCAGCCGCGCCGCCAGCACGCCGTAGTGCCGGAAGAGCAGATCGACGTCGGTCGTGTAGACGTTGAGCCGGACGAGGTCCGCGAGAGACATGCCGGCCTCGCCGAGCACGGCCTCCACGTTGTCGACGCTCAGCGCCAACTGCGCCGCCATGTCACCGTCGTGCTCGGGCTTCCCCTCGGCGCTCATCGCGGTCTGCCCGGAGATGTACAGGGTGCGGGTGTGCCCGGAGACGACCTCGCCCTGGTTGAACCCCATCTCCGTCGACCATGTCACCGGGTTGACCGCTGTGCGTTCCATCGCCACGTCAGCTCCATTCAGTTGAGACGTCGTGGGGACGAGCCTCGCAACAAATCACGACACCCTTGGTCATGTATCTCGGTAAAGTTCTCGGATGCGCGCCGACCGGCTGGTCTCACTGGTGCTGCTCCTGCGTCAGCGCGGCCGACTGACCGCGGACACGCTCGCCCGCGAGCTCGAGGTGTCCACCCGCACCGTGCTGCGCGACATCGAGGCGCTGTCCACGGCCGGCGTCCCCGTCTACGCCGAACGCGGCCGGCACGGCGGTTTCGCGCTCGCGCCCGGTTTCCGCACCGAGCTGACCGGGCTCAACCACGACGAGGCCCTTGCCTTGCTGACCGCCGGATCGGTCCGCGGCGAGCAGGCGTTCGGCCTCGGCTCGGCGCTCGCCTCGGCGATGCGGAAGGTGGTCGACGCGCTGCCCGAAACCCACCGGACCACCGCGAGCGACGCGGCCCAGCGGTTCCTCGTCGAACCGGAGACCGACCTGCTCTCACGCAGGCTGGTCACCGATGAGGTGCCCGCCACGACGATGAGCGAGGTGCGGCGCGCGGTGCTCGCCGGACACAAGCTGCGCATCCACTACGCGGCTGCGCACCAGGCACCGCGGTGGCGCACGGTGGACCCCATCGGCCTGGTCACCGCACGCGACCGGAGCTACCTGCTGGCCACGAGATCCGGCGAGGACCGCACCTACCGGCTCTCACGGGTGCTCGCCGCCGAGGAACTCCCCGAAACGGCACAGCGGCCGAACCAGGTCGACCTGGACCGGATCTGGCGGGAACGCTCCGCGCGGTTCCTCTCCGGCGGCGACCACATCTCCGTACGCGTACGGGTGAACCCGGCGCGGCGGGAGGAGCTGCTGGACACCGTGCTGGCCGTCCGAGCCGAGGAACCCGACGCCGACGGGTGGCTGCGGCTCGAGGTGACCTTCCAGGACGCACGGCACGCCGAATGGGCGCTGTGGCAGCTCGGCATGGACGCGGAGGCCCTGGCCCCGCGGTCGCTGCGGATCTGCCTGCGCGACCGCGCCGCCACGCTCGCCGCCCGCTACGAGGACGCGCCCTGACCGGCGGCGGCCCCTCGCACGGCGCCGTACCGTCGGCGTCAGCCCTTCACCGCGCCCGTGAGCATCCCCTGCTTGAAATGCCGCTGCACGAACGGCGAGAGGACCGCGACCGGGAGCAGCGCCAGGACCATGACGGCCATCTGGATGGCCAGCGGCGACAGATGGCCGGTGTTGATCGCCTGGCTGAGGCCCGTCGGCCGCTGCTGCTTGATGACCAGCTGCTGCATGACGTTCTGCAGCGGCATCATGTCCGGGTCGCTGAGGTAGATCGAGGCGTTGAACCACGCGCTCCAGTACCCCACCGCGTAGAAGAGCGTGATCACCGCGAGCACCGCCCGGGACAGCGGCATCACGATCCGCAGCAGGATGCGCAGGTCCCCGGCCCCGTCGATGCGGGCGCTCTCGATCAGCTCCTGTGCCGTGCCCATGAAGAACGCCCGCAGGACGAGGATGTTGAAGACGTTCAGGGCGCTCGGCAGGATCAGCGAGAGGTAGGTGTCGGTGAGGCCGAGGCCCTGCACCACCAGGTACGTGGGGATCAGCCCGGCGCCGAAGAACATCGTGGCGACGATCAGCAGCAGGATCGGGCGGTGCAGCACGGACCCCGGGCGCGAGAGGCCGTACGCGCACAGGACGGACACCACCATGCTGAAGAGCGTGCCGACGAGCGTGACGCCCACGCTGACCAGCGCCGCCCGCGAGACCTGGCCGCCGCTGAGCAGCTCCTGGTAGTGGACGAGGGTCACGCCACGGGGGATCACCACCAGGCCGCCCGTCTCGGTGATCGTCCGCACCGAGGAGAGGCTGGTGACGACCACCACCCACACCGGGAAGAGGACGGCGAGGCAGACCAGGACCAGCGCCACGCCCTTGGTGGCCAGCCCGGCCCGGGTCGGCGGCTCCTCCCACACCGGGCGCAGGCCGGTGCGGCTGCCCGGCCTGACGCCGAAGCTGAGCACGTTCATCGCTCGCACCCCTCGTGCCTCATCGCTTGTAGACCCCCTGCTCGCCCATCAGGTGGGCGGCCTTGTTGGCGCCGAACACCATCAGCAGGCCGAAGACGCCCTTGACGATGCCGATGGCGGTGCCGTAACCGAAGTTGCCGTTGTCCAGGCCGGTGTTCCACACGTACGTGTCGAGCACCTCCGAGGCCGTGGGCCCCACCGCGGTGCGCTGGAGCAGGATCTGTTCGAAGCCGACCGTGAGCGCGTTGCCGACCTGGAGGACGAGCAGCAGCGCCACGACCGGGCGCAGCGCGGGCAGTTGGATGTGCCACATGCGCCGCCAGCGGTTCGCGCCGTCCATCGCCGCGGCCTCGTACAGATCGGGGCTGACCGCGGCGAGGGCGGCGAGGAAGACGATGACGCCCCAGCCCGCGTCCTTCCACACCAGCTCGAAGGTGACGAGGAACTTGAAGAGCCCCGGGTCGGTCATCAGGTCGAAGCCCTCGTGGCCGCGGTCCCGCAGCACCTGCGCGACCAGGCCCGCCCCGCCGAACATCTGCTGGAAGACCGTGATGACCAGGACCCAGGAGAAGAAGTGCGGGAGATAGAGGATCGCCTGGGCCACGGCCCGTACGCGCGGGCGCGCGAAGCTGTGGACGAACAGGGCGAGCACCACCGGCACCGGGAAGAACAGCGTCAGCTGGATCAGGAAGATGGCGAGGGTGTTGCGGACCGCCTGCCAGAACAGCCGGTCGTCCACCATGTGCCGGAAGTGCTCGAAGCCGACCCACGGGCTCCGCGCCATCGCCTGGAACGCGTTGTCCGCGATGTAGGGGTCGTACTCCTGGAAGGCGACCGCGTTGCCGATCAGCGGTACGTAGTGGAAGACGAGCAGGAGCAGCAGCGCGGGCAGCACCATCAGGAGGAGGGCGCGGTCGCGGCGCAGCCGGTGACGCAACCGCATCTCAGGACGCCGAGTCGCCGGTCTCGTCCAGCAGCTTCCTGTACCAGTCGCGCAGCTTGTCCCCGCCGCCCGACTTCCAGTCCGAGGCCGCCCGTCGCACGTCGGAGACCTTCTTGCGGCCGCGCACGACGTCCTTCTCCAGGTCCTCGAACTCGGCGTTCAGCTCGGTGTACCGCGTCGGCTCGATGATCATCATGCCGTGGAAGAGGGGCTTTCGCGTGTGCGCGCCCTGGCGCTGCTGCCAGCCGACCATGCCCCGGGTGACGTCCGGCAGATCGGCGTAGGCGACGAAGGGGGCGGGCGACGCCAGGTACTCGTACGTCGAGAAGACCTCGTTGTTGCCCTTGCCGTTCTTGGTCAGGACGCCGTCCTTCAGGGTGTGGTGGACGCCCTCGACGCCGTACATCCGCAGCCGCTGCTCCTTCGAACCGTAGGGCGCGGCCGAGAAGTTGGCGAGGGCGAGGATGTCGCGGACGGTTCTCTCGTCCGCCTTCTCGCTGATGAACGTCCACATGTCGGCGGGCGGGCGCGCGTACAGGGTGGGCGCCCCGCCGTCGGGCGCGAAGTAGTCGAAGGCCTCCATGCGGAACTTCTCGTCGTCCACGCGCTGCACGGCGGCCTTGCCGTACCAGTCGGAGAGGTCGTGGCAGTACATCCAGACCTTGCCCGAGGCGCACAGGTCGCCGATGCTGCCGGTCTCCGCCTTCGCGTCGGGGTGGACGAAGCCCGCCGAGTAGAGCTTCCGCGACCACTCGAGGGCTTCGAGGTACTCGTCGGTCTCGTAGCGGTTGACCAGATGGCCGTCGACGAGCTTCCAGTAGTACGGCTTCTCCGGCAGCACCCCGAAGACGCCCCACGCGGCCCAGGTCATGTCGCCGCACGCCCACACCCTGCTCCTCGGGGCGTTGAGCTGCTTGCACAGGTCGTAGAACTCCTGGGCGCTGGTGGGCGCTTCGAGCCCCTCCTTCTCGAAGAGGTCGGCGCGGTAGAAGGGCGCGATGTTCGGGGTGGTGGGGGCGGGCATCGGCAGACCGCGCAGCTTGCCGCCGAAGACGGAGCGCTGCCAGGCGCCCGTCGGGATCGCCGCGAGGTTCGGGTACTTCTCGACCTTGTCGCCGCTGAGGTAGGGGCCGAGGTCGGCGAATTTGTTGGCGATGGCGCTCGGTATCTTGCCGGTCAGCTCCCAGCCGGGTACGACGACGGCGTCCGGGACGCTGCTGGAGGCGAGGACCGCGCCCAGCTTCTGGCCGTACGTGTCGCCCTGCTGGTTCTGCCACTTGACGCGGACGCCCGCGGCCTCGTCCATCGCGGTCCAGTAGGGGTTGCCCTGCTCGGGCACGTTCCCCCAGATCGGCGCCATGACGGTGAACCGGCCGCCCCGGCCGAGCCTGCGGGGAACCGCCGTCTTCAGCTCGGCCGCGGGCAGGGCCTCGGTGAAACCCGCGGCCGAGCCGTTCTTGGCCGGGATGTCCGGGCGTACGAGGTCGGAGGCGACGTACGCCGGGAGGAGGTCCTTGAGCTTCTTCCCCGTCGTGGTGCCCTCGTTCTTCGACCCGCCGCCTCCGCAGGCCGTGAGCAGCGGGCCCGCTCCGGCCACGGAGAGCACCGCGAACCCGGCGGAGGCGAGGAAGGCTCTGCGGTTCGGACCGGAGCCGGGGGAGTGCGGGCCGGAGCCGGCGGAGTGCGGAACGGAGCCGGTGGAGGGGGAGTTCGGCGTCATTGCGGCAACCCTTCGTGGCGCGCGCCCGGACACACGGCGGTGACCGCCGGTCGGCTTTCGAAGCGCTTCGATGTTGCTGCGAGATTAAGTGAACGCCCGAGCCGTAACAAGGGTCGTTCCTGAATTCGGCGCGGAGCCGCAGGAGTTGCCGAACGAGCAGTGAAAGAGCGGAGTTGAAGGGGGATGTGCGCCGCTCGCCTTGACATGAACACCGAGTAACGATGAGCATCGAAGCGCTTCGAGAAAAGAGCTGCTGTTTGCGCTCCACTGTCCGCCGAGGGGACCCGCACGTGACCGAGAGCCCGCCGCCGTTCCGCGATCCGGGGCTTGCGCCGGACGAGCGCGTGGACGACCTGCTGTCCCGGCTGACCGCCGACGAACGCGTCGCCCTCCTGCACCAGTTCGCGCCCGCCGTCGACCGGCTCGGCGTCGCCGCCTTCCGCACCGGCCAGGAAGCCCTGCACGGCGTCGCCTGGATGGGGCCCGCCACGGTCTTCCCACAGGCCGTAGGGCTCGGCGCGACCTGGAACGACGACCTGCTGCGCAGGATCGGCGAGGCCATCGGCGCCGAGGCGCGCGCCCTGCGCTCCCGCGACGACCGCGTCGGCCTCAACATCTGGGCGCCGACCGTGAACCTCCTGCGCCACCCGCTGTGGGGGAGGAACGAGGAGGGTTACGCGGAGGACCCGCACCTGACCTCGGCCCTCGCCGCCGCGTTCACCCGCGGCCTGCGCGGCGACCACCCGACGCACTGGCGCACCGCGCCCGTACTCAAACACTGGCTCGCCCACAACAACGAGACGGACCGGGACACCACCAACTCCTCCGTGCGGCCGCGCGTCCTGCACGAGTACGACCTGCGCGCCTTCCGCGGCGCCGTCGAAACCGGTGCGGTCGCGGGGGTAATGCCCGCGTACAACCTCGTCAACGGCCGCCCCAACCACGTATCGCCCTTCCTGCGCGAGCAGTTGAGGAGCTGGACGGACGAGGAACTGCTCGTCTGCTCCGACGCGGGCGCGCCCAGCAACCTCGTCGAATCCCAGCGCTACTTCGACACCCACGAGGAGGCCGTCGCCGCGGCGCTCGTCGCGGGCGTGGACAACTTCACCGACCACGGCACCGACCCGCACATCATCGCCGGCCGCGTCCAACGAGCCCTGTCCATGGGCCTGTTGACCGACGCCGACATCGACGCGGCGGTACGCCGTCACCTCACCGTCCGCGTCCGGCTCGGCGAGTTCGACCCGGACGGCGGGCCGTACGCGGCCACGAGCCCGCGCGACTTCGACACGGCCGAACACCAGGCGCTGGCCCGCGAGGCCGCCGAACAGGCCGTCGTCCTGCTGAAGAACGACGGCCTGCTGCCTCTCGCACCCCCCGAGGACGGCGCACCCCCCGAGGACGGCGCCCGCCTCGCGGTCGTCGGACTCCTCGCGGACGAGTGCAAGACCGACTGGTACAGCGGCACCCTGATCCGCCGGAGCACCGTCCTCGACGGGCTGCGCGCCCGCTTCGGCGCCGAGCGGGTGACCTTCGCCGAAGGCGTGGACCGCGTACGCCTGAAGTGCGCGGGCGGCTGGCTGCGGGTACCGGTCTCCTCCGCCGCCGCCCACGCGAAGGTGGCCGCGGGCGCCCTCGACCCGGCGCTCCTGCCGGGCCGCACGGATCTGCCGCCGCTGACCGTCTGCCCCGACGGGGCCGGGGCCACCGAGTTCGCCCTCGTCGACTGGGGCGAGGGCGCCTGGACGCTGCGGGCCCCCGACGGGCGCTACCTCTCCGTCGCCGCCGACGGCTTCGTGCGCGCGGCGGCGGACCAGCCGGGGGGCTGGGTGGTCCAGGAGACGTTCGCACCGGTCGGGGAGGGGGATGGGGGCGGCGATGGGTGCCTCCTTCGGCACACGGGGACGGGTGGGTATGTCTCTGTCGCCGCCGACGGCGTGAAGGTTGCCGCCGACGGGGAGGCTTTCGCGGCCGACCGTGCGGCGCGGTTCACGATCGAGTGGGCGGAGCGCGGCGAGGACGCCGTCGCCCGTGCCGCCGCCCGTGCCGACACCGTGATCGTCGTCGCCGGGAACGACCCCCACATCAACGGCCGCGAGACCCAGGACCGCACGACCCTCGCCCTGCCGCCCCACCAGGAGCGGCTCTGGCGCGCCGCCCGGGCCGTCAACCCCCGCACCGTCCTCGCCCTGGTCAGCTCCTATCCGTACGCGGTCGCCGACGCCCACGCCGAGCTGCCCGCGCTTTTGTGGACCGCGCACGGCGGGCAGGCCGCGGGCACCGCGCTGGCCCGCGTCATCGCCGGTGACGTCTCCCCGGCCGGACGGCTGCCGCAGACCTGGTACGCCGCCGACGCCGACCTGCCGGGCCTCCTGGACTACGACATCATCGGCTCCCGGCAGACCTATCTGTACTTCGACGGCACCCCGCTCTACCCGTTCGGGCACGGCCTCGGGTACTCCTCCTTCGCCTACGAGGACCTGACCGCCGAACGCGACGGCGACACCCTGCGCGTCGCCCTCACCCTCACCAACACCGGGACGGTCGCCGCGGACGAGGTGGCGCAGCTCTACACCCGCGCGCCCCGCGGCCCCGTCGCCCTGCCGCACCGGACGCTGGCCGCACATCGCCGCGTCCACCTCGCACCCGGCGCCCGGCGCCGCCTCGAATTCCGGGTGCCGATCGCCGGCCTCGGCTTCTGGGACGTACGCCAGGGCCGCTGGACCGTGCCCTCCGGCACGCACGAGCTGCTGGCCGGGGCGTCGAGCCGGGACATCCGGCTCCTCACGCCCGTCGAGATCCCCGGCGAGGCCCTCGCCGCCAGGCCGGTACGGAGGGTCGGCCTGACGGCGAGCCACTACGACACGCAGCGGGGCACCGAGATCGTCGACCGGACCAGGACCGAGGGCGACGCGGTGCGCACCGCGGACGACACGGTCGGCGAACTCCTCTTCGAGGCATGCGACTTCGGCGACGGCGTCGGTGCCGTCACCGTCGAGGCCGCGGGCGAGGGCGCCGTCGACCTCATCGCCGACCGGACCGCCGCCACCGTCACCGTGCCGCCGACCGGTGGGAAGTACCACTACGCCCTGTGCTCCTCGGAGTTCGCCGTGTCCGGCATGCGTGATCTGCGCGTACGGCTGCGCGGACCCGTCCGGCTCGCACGGCTCACCTTCACCGCCACCACACAGCGGGGGGACGCCGCATGAAGTTCACCGACGGGTTCTGGCTGATGCGTGACGGGGTGAGTGCCTCGTACGCCACCGAGGTGCGGGACGTGCGCGAAGGCGAGGGGAGGTTCACCGCGTACGCCGCCGTCCAGCGGGTGCGCGAGCGCGGCGACACCCTCAACTCGCCGCTCCTCACCGTCGAATGCTTCTCGCCCGCCGAGGGCGTCATCGGCGTACGGACCACCCATCACGCGGGAAAGGCCGCGCACGGACCGGAGTTCGCCCTCGACACCGCCGGGAGCACCGGTCACGTCACCCGGGAAGGCACCGTCACCGAACTCGTCAGCGGCCCGCTCACCCTCCGTCTCGACACCGCCGCACCCTGGGGCCCCCAGTTCCTCGACGCCGAAGGCCGGTGCCTGACCGCCGTGGAGCGCAGAGGCACCGCCTTCGCGACCACGGCGGACGGAAGACACCACATGGTCGGGCAACTCGCCCTGGGCGTCGGCGAGGTCATCTACGGGCTGGGCGAGCGCTTCACCCCGTACGTCAAGAACGGGCAGAGCGTCGACATCTGGCAGGCCGACGGCGGCACCAGCAGCGAGCAGGCGTACAAGAACATCCCCTTCCACCTCTCCTCGCGCGGCTACGGCGTCTTCGTCAACCACCCCGGCAAGGTGTCCTACGAGATCGGCTCCGAGGCCGTGGGCCAGGTCCAGTTCAGCGTCGAGGACCAGACGCTGGAGTACTACGTCATCGCCGGGCCCACGCCCAAGGACGTCCTGCGCCGCTACACCGCGCTCACCGGACGCCCCGCACTGCCCCCCGCCTGGTCCTTCGGCCTGTGGCTCACCACCTCCTTCTGCACCCCCTACGACGAGGAGACCGTGACCTCGTTCGTGGACGGCATGGCGGAGCGCGATCTGCCGCTCTCCGTCTTCCACTTCGACTGCTTCTGGATGCGCGAACACCAGTGGACCGACTTCCGCTGGGACCCGGAGGTCTTCCCCGACCCGGAGGGCATGCTGCGCAGGCTGCGCGAGCGCGGACTCAAGGTCAGCGTGTGGATCAACCCGTACATCGCCCAGAAGTCCGCGCTCTTCGAAGAGGCCCGCACGGCGGGCCACCTGGTGCGCCGCCCGAACGGCGACATCTGGCAGTGGGACCTGTGGCAGCCCGGCATGGCGCTCGTCGACTTCACCGACCCCGCCGCCCGCGAGTGGTACGCCGACAAGCTGCGCCTCCTGCTCGACCAGGGCGTGGACTGCTTCAAGACCGACTTCGGCGAGCGCGTCCCCACCGACGTGGTCTGGCACGACGGCTCCGACCCCGAGCGCATGCACAACTACTACACGCACCTCTACAACAGCACCGTCTTCGCCCTCCTGGAGAAGGAGCGCGGCGCGGGCGAAGCGGTCCTCTTCGCGCGCTCCGCCACCGCCGGCGGCCAGCGGTTCCCCGTCCACTGGGGCGGCGACTGCTTCGCCTCGCTGGGCGCCATGGCGGAGTCGCTGCGCGGCGGGCTCTCGCTCTCGCTCAGCGGCTTCGGGTTCTGGAGCCACGACATCGGCGGCTTCGAGGGCACCCCCGACCCGGCGGTCTTCAAGCGCTGGCTCGCCTTCGGCCTGCTCTCCTCGCACAGCCGCCTGCACGGCAACGTCTCCTACCGGGTGCCGTGGGCGTTCGGCGAGGAAGCGGTCGAGGTGGCCGGCAGGTTCACCAGGCTCAAGCACCGGCTCATGCCCTATCTGTACGGGGCCGCCACCGAGGCCCACCGCACGGGCGTGCCCGTGATGCGGCCGATGCTTCTGGAGTTCCCCGACGACCCGGCCTGCCACACCCTCGACCGGCAGTACATGCTCGGCCCCGACCTGCTCGTCGCCCCGGTCTTCACGGAGGGCGGGGAGGTGGAGTTCTACGTCCCCGAGGGCACCTGGACCCATCTGCTCACCGGCGAGCGCGTCCAGGGCCCCGGCTGGCGGCGCGAGACCCACGGCTTCGACAGCCTGCCGCTGTACGTGCGGCCGGGCGCGCTGCTGCCGCTCGGCGCCGACGAGGAGCGCCCGGACGGCGACTGGCTCGACGGCCTGACGCTCCTCGCGACGCCGGGCCCCGCGTACGGCACGTCCGCCGCATACGACACGTACGACACCGAGGTCACCGTCCCCGACCTCGCGGGGCGCCACGCTGCGGTCTTCCGCGCCTCGCGGCACGGCGACGGCATCAAGGTCCTCGCCCTCGGCTCCCGCCGCCCCTTCCGGGTGCGCACGGTGGACGGGCGCGCGTCGGCCGACGGCGTGGGGGAGGTGTTCCTGCCCGATGTCCTCGCGAACAGAACGACCGGCTAGCGTGCCCGCCTCCGAGAACGCGACGGCGCCAGGCCGTGACGCGGCCGCCGAGTTCCACGCCTTCTTCGAGCGGCACTACGCCGAACTCGCCCGGCTGGCGCACCTGTTGACCGGCGAGGCCGATGGCGCGGACGATCTGGCGGCCGACGCGCTGCTCGCGCTCTGGCACCGCTGGGACCGGGTCCGCGCCGCCGACCACCCGGCCGCGTACGCCCGTGGGGTGGTCGCGAACATGGCGCGCAGCCGCATCCGCAGCGCCGTGCGCGAACGCCGCCGCGTCACGCTCTTCTGGTCCGGCCGCGGCGAGGACGTGGCGGACCCGGACGTACCGGCAGTGGTCGACGTACGCGACGCGCTGCGCGCGCTGCCCTTCCGCAAGCGGGCCTGCGTCGTGCTGCGGCACGCCTTCGACCTCTCCGAGAAGGACACCGCGCAGGCGCTGGGCATCTCGGTCGGTACGGTGAAGAGCCAGACGTCGAAGGGAATGGCCGAGCTGCAACGACGCCTCGGTCCGCACACCGCATGGGAACGCGTGCGCGCGGTCACGGTGGACACGGGGGGAAGCACATGAGGGACGACGACAACGACGTACGAAGGAAGCTGCGCGGCGCCGCCGAGGCGCACCGGCCCGACCGGGAGCGCATGCTCGCCCGCGTCGAGCGGGGCATGGCCGGACGCGAGCGGACCGAGCGCCGCGCGCGGCCGCCCCGCGGATCGGGCGCGTCCTGGCTGCGCGTGGTGACCGCGACCGCCGCCGTGGCCGGGGTCTGCGCGGTCGCCGGGTACGGCGTGGCGTCTGCGGTGCGCGGCGAGGACCCGGACGCGCGGTCCGTGGCCACCAGCTCGACGCCGGACGCGCCACCCGCCGCGTCGGAGCACAGCCGCGCCCCGGCCCCGCCGCCGCCCCGCGAACCGGCCGGCACGCCCGCCACGCCCCCCGCGTCCGGGGCGCCGAAGTCCGGCAAGCCCTCGCCGCCCGCCGATCCGCCGCCCGCCGATCCGTCGCGCGGCGCGAGGACCGTGCCCGCGGCCGAGCTGCTGTGGGCGGACGGCTCGATCGACCCGGGCTCCAGCACGTACTGGTCGCAGAGCGACATCACCGTCAAGGCGAAGAAGCCGCTGACCGCGCTCGCCGTCGAGCTGCGCGTGGCGCGCGGCGGTGAGGTCGCCGACACCGGCAACTGGCGCTCGCTGACCGCCGCCGACTTCGACGTGACGGTGACGGAACGGGGCGGCTTCCTCGTCTACCGGTGGACGCTCAGGGCGGGGCGGACCGTACCCGCCGGCGAGCACGTCTTCGCCGGGCAGTACAACCACCCCGGAGGAGCGCGCGACGCGCACGGCGACCGCTACACGGTCCGGGCGGGCACGGGGGACGAACGGGCCGAGTGGAAGGGCGACTTCGCGCCGAGCGCGGACTGATCGAAAGTCGGCGAAACTGATTCCGTTTACGGGGCAACCCTTCCGCGCGCGGTGGCGACCAGAAGACGCACTCTTCTGTTCACCCTGTCCCCAGAAGGAATCCGGACATGACTTCAACTTCGAACGGGCGCGTACGCCACCGCCGCAGCCACCTCCGGCGCCGCGCCGTCATCGGCGGCGTCGCCGCGCTCGGCCTGACCGGCGCCGCGCTCGTCACCACCTCCCTCATGTCGACCGCGGGGGCGGCGGCCACCGGCTGGCCCGAGGCGAGGGGAGAGCAGGCCGTGCCCAAGACCATCGAGGTCTCCGGCAGCCGTGACGGCGGCCTCAAGCGCTACTACGGCAGCGGCGAACTCGGCGGCGACGGTCAGGGCGAGGGCCAGGACCCGATCTTCAAGCTGAAGGACGGGGCGACCCTGAAGAACGTCATCATCGGCGCGCCCGCCGCCGACGGCATCCACTGCCAGGGCAGCTGCACGCTCCAGAACGTGTGGTGGGAGGATGTCGGCGAGGACGCGGCGACCTTCAAGGGGACCTCGGCGGGATCGACGTACGCCGTCCAGGGCGGTGGCGCGAAGAAGGCCGAGGACAAGGTCTTCCAGTTCAACGGCGCGGGCAAGCTGGTCGTCAACAAGTTCCAGGTCTCCGACTTCGGCAAGCTCGTGCGGACCTGCGGCAACTGCTCCAAGCAGTACCAGCGCCACATCGTCGTCAACGACACCGACATCACCGCCCCCGGCAAGTCGATCGTCGGCATCAACACCAACTACGGCGACACCGCCGCGCTGCGTGCCATCCGCATCCACGGCGACGGCAACAAGAAGATCAAGACGTGTCTGCGCTACACGGGCAACAACACGGGCGCCGAGCCGGTGCAGACCGGCAGTGGGCCTGACGGCACGTACTGCAAGTTCACGGCGTCGGACATCACCTACAAGTAGAGGTCCACAGGGGAGGTGAGGTGCTGACCTCGGGCGCTCCGCCCGAACGGGTGTCGTAAGGGCCGCCCGTTCGGGTGACGTCGTGCTGTGGGGTCGTGTCGAGCGGGGCCGGGCAGTGGGCGTTTCAGGAATGTCTACACGTACCGCTGTACCGGAATCTCTGTTTCAAGGAGACACATGCGTCGCATTGCGATCACTCTCGCCGCCCTCACCGCTGCGGGGTTCCTGTCGGCCGCCCCCGCGGTCGCCGATGACGCCCCGTACAGGGGTGGCTTCTCCTACTACAACATCGGCGGTCAGGACGGGCTCACCGCCGCCGACGGGTACCACCACGGTTCGCGCGGCAACGGCTTCTCCCACCACCTGAACACGAACAACCGCTGACAACGACGGCCTGCCTGAAGCCGCCGCGGAGCCCCGGCCGGGAGATCGGCCGGGGCTTCGGCGTGTGCCGGCCGACGGGTCATAGCGTCGAACTCCTTGCGCGTCAACGCTTTGCGCGGGGTTGGCCCGAGGTGGCACGGGGTTGGTCCCAGGCGTTGACGCGAGATCCCTTGAGTTCCTAAATTTCCGTTCGAAGTATTGACCAACGTCCGGTATTTCGAACGACTGGGGATGGCGTGGCATACAAGCGCGTGGCACACAGGCGCACGGCACGGAGGCGGGGGAGCCTCGCTCTCGTCGTCGGCTCTCTCACCGCCGGAGCCCTGCTGGCCGGCACGCTCGGCGCGGGGCCCGGCGCGGCGGCCGAGCCGACCGACTACACGATCGACGTCGACACGGCCCGCACCGGCGCGAAGATCGACGACTCGATGTACGGGGTCTTCTACGAGGACATCAACCGCGCGGCCGACGGCGGGCTCTACGCCGAGCTGGTCCAGAACCGCTCCTTCGAGTACGAGCCCGCGGACAACCGCTCCTACACGCCGCTGACATCGTGGGAGACCAAGGGCTCCGCCAAGGTCCTGAACGACGCCGGCCGGCTGAACGAGCGCAACCGCAACTACCTCTCCCTGGCGGCCGGTTCCTCCGTCACCAACTCCGGCTACAACACCGGCATCGCCGTCCAGCAGGGCAAGCGCTACGACTTCTCGGTCTGGGCCCGCGCCGACCGCTCCGGCGCGCCGCTCACCCTCACGCTGCACGACGCCTCGGGTGAGCTTGCCGCCGCCCGCCGGGTCACCGCGCGCGGCGGCTGGTCCCGGTACAAGGCGACCTTCACCGCCACCAGGACCTCGGCCGCGGGCCGCCTCACGGTCGCCTCGGGCGCCCCGGCCGCGCTCGACATGATCTCGCTCTTCCCCCGCGACACCTACAAGGGCCGCGAGAACGGCCTGCGCAAGGACCTCGCCGAGAAGATAGCCGCCCTGAAGCCCGGCTTCCTCCGCTTCCCCGGCGGCTGCCTGGTCAACACCGGCAGCCACGAGGCGTACGACGAGAAGTCCGGCTGGCAGCGCGCCCGCTCCTACCAGTGGAAGGACACCATAGGCCCGGTCGAGCAGCGCGCCACCAACGCCAACTTCTGGGGGTACAACCAGAGTTACGGGCTCGGCTACTACGAGTACTTCCAGTTCGCCGAGGACACCGGCGCCATGCCGCTGCCCGTCGTGCCCGCCCTGGTGACCGGCTGCGGCCAGAACAAGGCCACCGACGACCCGGCCCTGCTCAGGCGGCACATCCAGGACACCCTCGACCTCATCGAGTTCGCCAACGGCCCGGCGAGCAGCGAATGGGGCAAGAAGCGCGCACGGATGGGCCACCCCAAGCCGTTCGGCCTCACCCACCTCGCGGTCGGCAACGAGGAGAACCTCCCCGAGGAGTTCTTCGCCCGCTTCAAGAAGTTCCGCACCGCCATCGAGGCCGAGCACCCGGAGATCACCGTCATCTCCAACTCCGGCCCCGACGACAGCGGGGCGGTCTTCGACAAGGCCTGGCAGCTCAACCGCGACGCGCATGTCGCCATGGTCGACGAGCACTACTACAACAGCCCGCAGTGGTTCCTGGAGAACAACGACCGCTACGACTCCTACGACCGGCGCGGCCCCAAGGTCTTCCTCGGCGAATACGCCTCACAGGGCAACACCTTCGGCAACGCCCTCTCCGAAGCCGCGTTCATGACCGGCCTGGAGCGCAACGCGGACGTCGTCAAGCTCGCCTCGTACGCCCCGCTGCTCGCCAACGAGGACTACGTGCAGTGGAAGCCCAACATGATCTGGTACGACAACGACCAGTCGTGGGGCTCGGCCAACTACGAGACGCAGAAGCTCTTCATGCGCAACGTCGGCGACGAGGTCGTCCCCTCCAAGTCCACAGGGACTCCCGCCACTTCGGGTCCGATCACCGGTGCCGTCGGCCTCTCCACCTGGGCGACGAGCGCCGCGTACGACGATGTCTCGGTCATCGGCGCGGACGGCAGACCGCTGTTCTCCGACGACTTCTCCGCCGGTGACGGCAAGTGGACCAAGGCGGCCGAGAAGGGCGCGTGGGCCGTCAAGGACGGTGCGTACGTCCAGTCCGACGAGAGCGCCGAGAACACCCTGGTCACCGCGGGCGACAAGGGCTGGCAGAACTACGACCTCAAGGTGCGGGCCACCAAGAAGTCCGGCAAGGAAGGCTTCATGGTCGCCTTCGGCGTCAAGGACACCGGCAACCACTACTGGTGGAACCTCGGCGGCTGGAACAACACCCAGTCCGCAGTGGAGAAGACCGTCGGCGGCGCCAAGCAGACGGTGCTCCAGGACTCCACCAGGATCGAGGCGGGCCGCAGCTATGACCTGCGCGTCGAGGTGCGCGGCCGCCAGGTGACGCTCTTCCTCGACGGAAAGAAGTGGGGCTCCTTCACCGACGACAAGCCCGCCGAGCCGTTCCGCCAGGTCGTCACGCGCGACAAGGCGACCGGCGACCTCATCGTGAAGGTCGTCAACGCGCAGGCGGTACCGGCCCGCACGAAGGTGAACCTCGGCCAGGGGGCGAAGGTCGCCCCGAAGGCGCGGGTGACCACGCTGACGGCGGACCCGGCCGCCGAGAACACCAAGGACAAGGCGCCGGTGAAGCCCGTCGGCTCGGTCTTCACCGGGGTCGACGACTCCTTCTCGTACACCTTCCCCGCCTACTCCGTGACGTTCCTGAGGATCACGTCGTGAGCGGCTCCGGCAACCCCACCCACGGAAAGGCCGACCGATGAAGCACGGCAGTGAACACCCCGACCGCAGACTGCTGTTGAAGGGAACGCTGGCCGCAGGCGCCGCCGCGACGGGCGCCCTGACCGCCGCACAGGGCAGCGCCCGCGCCGCCACCCCGCGCGCCGCCACCAACCCCCTCGTCCGGCACCGCGCCGACCCCCACATCCACCGCCACCACGACGGCCGGTACTACTTCACCGCCACCGCCCCCGAGTACGACCGCATCATCCTGCGCCGCTCCCGCACCCTGCGCGGCATCGCGACGGCCGAGGAGGCCGTCGTCTGGCGGCGGCACACCAGCGGTGACATGGCCGCGCACATCTGGGCGCCGGAGATCCACCACATCGACGGCAAGTGGTACCTCTACTTCGCCGCGGCCCCCGCCGACGACGTGTGGAAGATCCGCATGTGGGTCCTGGAGAACGCCCACCGCGACCCGTTCAAGGGGACGTGGGTCGAGAAGGGGCGGATCGCCACGGCCTGGGACACCTTCTCCCTCGACGCGACCACCTTCACCTACGAAGGGGCGCGCTATCTCGCCTGGGCGCAGAAGGATCCCGGCGAGGACCACAACAGCGCGGTCTTCCTGTCGAGAATGGCCGACCCATGGACACTGACGGGTCCTCAAATACGGCTCACCACGCCGGAGTACGACTGGGAGCGCGTGGGCTTCAAGGTGAACGAGGGCGCCTCGTTCCTCCAGCGCAACGGGCGCGTCTTCATGACGTACTCGGCGAGCGCCACCGACGCCAACTACTGCATGGGGCTGCTCACCGCCCGGGCGGGCAGTGACCTGCTGGACCCGAGGTCCTGGACCAAGTCGCCCCGGCCGGTCTTCACCAGCAATGACAGGACCAAGCAGTACGGTCCCGGCCACAACTGCTTCACCGTCGCCGAGGACGGCCGCACCGATGTCCTCGTCTACCACGCCCGCCAGTACAAGGACATCGTCGGCGACCCGCTGAACGACCCCAACCGCCACACGCGCATCCAGCGCCTGGGCTGGAAGGCGGACGGCACCCCCGACTTCGGTGTCCCCGTGGCGGACGGGCCGCTCCCGGCGCGCTGAAAGACGCAGTGCTCAGCGCGCCGGGAGCGGTCGGGCTCAGCGCGCTGAGAAACTGTGCACCGTGCTCGACCGGTAGGTCTCGCCGGGCCGCAGCACCGTCGAGGGGAACGACGGCTGGTTCGGCGAGTCCGGGAAGTGCTGGGTCTCCAGGCAGAGGCCGTCGCCCTGGCGGTAGGTGCGGTCCGAGGGGCCGGTCAGGGTGCCGTCGAGGAAGTTCCCGGAGTAGAACTGCACGCCCGGCTCGGTCGTCGCGATCTTCATCGTGCGGCCCGAGCCGGGGTCCCGGAGCGTCGCGAAGTGCTCGGGGCGGTCCGTGATCCCCTTGTCCAGGACCCAGTTGTGGTCGTAGCCCTTGGCGGTCACCAGCTGGGGGTGCGCGACGCGGATGTCCTCACCGATGGTCTTCGCCCGCCGGAAGTCGAAGGGCGTGCCCGCCACCTTCGCCAGCGCGCCCGTGGGGATCAGGCCGGCGTCGGTCGGCGTGAACCTCCCGGCCTTCAGGGTCAGTTCGTGGTCGTAGACGCCGCCGCTGCCCTCACCCGCGAGGTTGTAGTACGTGTGGTTGGTGAGGTTCACGACCGTCGCTCTGTCGGTCGTGGCCGCGTAGTCGATCCGCCAGTCGCCGTGCGCGGTGAGGGTGTACGTCACCTTCACGCGCAGCGTCCCCGGGTAGCCCATCTCGCCGTCGGCGCTGACGTAGCGCATGACGAGGCCGACGCCGGTCGCGTCGGTGAACGGCTCCACGTCCCACACCCGCGTGTTGAAGCCCTTCGCCCCGCCGTGCAGGCTGTTCTCCCCGTCGTTGACGGAGAGCTGGTGGGTCCTGCCGTCCAGGGTGAAGCGGCCGCGGGCGATGCGGTTGCCGTAGCGGCCGATCAGCGCGCCGAAGAAGGTGGTGCCCGCGGCGTACTCCTCGATCGTGTCGTAGCCGAGGGAGACATTGGTGAACCTCCCTCGCCGGTCGGGCAGTTCGAGGGACTGCACGATGCCGCCGTAGGAGAGGACCCTCATCCGTGTGCCGCCGTTCGCCAGCGACCAGCGGTGCACCTTCGTGCCGTCGGCGAGCCTGCCGAAGAGTTCCTTCGTGGGGCGCCGCCCCGCTGTGGCGTGCGCGGTGCCCGCCCCGGCCGCGGTCGCGGCGATCCCGGCGGCGGCCGCCGCCGTGAGGACGGTGCGTCTGCTCGTTTCCATGTACGACTCCAATAGAGAGGAGGGACGAGGGGCTGGGCCGTGTCCGGCGCCTAGCGGCCGACCTTGCGCTTGTTCCAGACGTCGAAGCCGACCGCCGCGAGCAGCACGAGCCCCTTGATGACCTGCTGGTAGTCCGTGCCGATGCCGACGAGCGACATGCCGTTGTTGAGGACGCCGAGCACCAGGCCGCCGATCACGGCGCCCATCACCGTGCCGACGCCGCCGCTCATCGACGCGCCGCCGATGAACGAGGCCGCGATCGCCTCCAGTTCGAAGTTGAGGCCGGCCTGCGGGGTGCCCGCGTTGAGGCGCGCCGCGTACACACAGCCCGCGAGCGCCGCGAGCACGCCCATGTTGACGAAGACCAGGAAGGTGACGCGCTTGTCCTTGACGCCCGAGAGCTTCGCGGCGGCCTTGTTGCCGCCGAGCGCGTACACATGACGGCCCACGACCGCGTTGCGCATGACATAGCCGAGGGCGATCAGCAGCCCGCACATGATGAGCATGACGACCGGCACGCCGTGGAAGCTGGCCAGCGTCAGGGTGAACGCCACCACCGCCGCGGTCATCGCCACACACTTGGCCACCCACAGGCCGGTCGGCAGGACGTCGAGCTCGAACGCCAGCTGCCGCTTGCGGTCGCGCCATTCACGGAAGAGGAGGAAGGCGATGGTGGCGAGGCCGAGCAGCAGGGTGGGGTTGTGGTACTGCGTGTACGGGCCCATCTCCGGGATGAAACCCTTGGCGATGTTCTGGAACCCGTCGGGGAAGGGCGCCAGCGACTGCCCCTCCAGGACGATCTGGGTGAGACCGCGGAAGAGCAGCATGCCGGCCAGCGTCACGATGAACGACGGGATGCCGACGTACGCGATGAAGAAGCCCTGCCAGGCGCCCGCGACCGCGCCGATCAGCAGCGACAGGACGAGGGCGAGCACCCACGGCATGTCGTGCTTGACCATCATCACGGCCGACATGGCGCCCACGAAGGCCACCAGCGAACCGACGGACAGATCGATGTGGCCCGCGATGATGACGATCATCATGCCGATGGCCAGGATGAGGATGTAGCCGTTCTGCTGGATCAGATTGGAGACGTTGTTCGGCAGCAGCAGCGTGCCGTCGGTCCATATCTGGAACAGCACGACGATGAACGCCAGGGCGATGAGCATGCCGTACTGGCGCATGTTGGCGCGCATGCTCTCGATCAGCAGCGCACCGGCCGACCGCGCGGCGGGCCGTGGCGCGGAGGACGAGTCCCGTGGGGGAGTGGTCGTGGTGGTCATGGCGGCCTCAGCTCTTGCTTCTGGTCTTGGTCATATGGCGCATCAGGACTTCCTGGGTGGCCTCCGCGCGCGTGACCTCGCCGGTCAGGCGGCCCTCGGCCATCGTGTAGATCCGGTCGCACATCCCGAGCAGCTCGGGCAGCTCCGAGGAGATGAAAAGGACCGCCTTGCCCTGCGCCGCGAGCTTGTCGATGACGGTGTAGATCTCGTACTTGGCGCCCACGTCGATGCCGCGCGTCGGCTCGTCGAGGATCAGCACCTCGGGATCGGCGTGGATCCACTTGCTCAGGACGACCTTCTGCTGATTGCCGCCGGAGAGCCTGCCCACCTGCTCGAAGACGGTGGGCGCCTTGATGTTCATCGACTTGCGGTAGCGCTCGGAGACCTGCCGCTCGTGATGCTCGTCGACGAAGCCGACGAAGCCGACGAAGCCGCCGAAGCCGCTGAAGCCGCCTGCGCCGCGCCGCCGCATGCCCGGCAGCGAGGCCAGGGAGACATTGCGGTTGATGTTGTCGATGAGGTTCAAGCCGTAGCGCTTGCGGTCCTCGGTGACGTACGCGATACCGGCGTCGACCGCGGCCGGGACCGTCTTGGTGACCACCGGACGGCCGTTCACCGCCACGGTCCCCGCGACGTACTGCCCGTAGGAGCGCCCGAAGACGGACATCGCCAGCTCGGTGCGGCCCGCTCCCATCAGGCCCGCGATGCCGACGATCTCGCCGCGCCGCACGGTGAGCGACACGTCGTCGACGACCGTGCGCTGATGGTCGACGGGGTGGCGCACCGTCCAGCCCGACACGGCCAGGGCAAGCTCGCCCGCGTCGGCGCCCTCGTACGGCGTGCGGTCGGGGAAGCGGTGGTCGAGGTCGCGGCCGACCATGCCCCGGATGATCCGGTCCTCCGACAACCTTGCCTCGTCCGACGGTGCCTGACGTACCGTGAGGGACTCGATGGTCCGCCCGTCGCGCAGGATGGTCACGGTGTCGGTGATCTGCCGGATCTCGTTCAGCTTGTGCGAGATGATGATGCACGCGATGCCCTGCCCGCGCAGCTCCACGATCAGGTCGAGCAGCTTCGCGCTGTCGTCGTCGTTGAGGGCGGCCGTCGGCTCGTCGAGGATCAGGAGCTTCACCTCCTTCGACAGGGCCTTGGCGATCTCCACCAGCTGCTGCTTGCCCACGCCGATGTCGGAGACCGGCGTCTGCGGCTTCTCGCGCAGCCCCACCCTCTTGAGCAGGGCGCTCGCCCGGCGCAGAGTGTCGTTCCAGTCGATGAAGCCGCGCCGGGTCTGCTCGTTGCCGAGGAAGATGTTCTCGGCGATCGACAGGTAGGGGACGAGCGCCAGCTCCTGATGGATGATCACGATGCCGTGGCGCTCGCTGGCGCGGATGTCCTTGAAGGCCATCGGCTCGCCCTCGAAGAGGATCTCGCCGTCGTAACTGCCGTGCGGGTGAACGCCGCTGAGCACCTTCATCAGCGTCGACTTCCCGGCGCCGTTCTCACCGCAGATCGCGTGGATCTCCCCGGGCCGCACGGACAGGTGCACATCGGAGAGCGCCTTGACGCCGGGGAACGTCTTGGTGATCCCGCGCATCTCCAGAAGGGGCGCGCTCACCCGAGCTGTCCCGCCGTGAAGTACCCCTCGTCCACCAGGAGCCGCGTGTTCGACTTGTCGACGCTCACCGGCTTCAGGAGGAAGGACGGCACGGTCTTCTCGCCGTTGTGGTAGTCCGTGGTGTTGTTGACCTGGACCTTCTTGCCCCTGAGGACCGCGTCTCCCATCTTCACCGTCTGCGCGGCGAGCTTGCGCGTGTCCTTGAAGACGGTCTGCGTCTGCTCGCCCCGGATGATCGACTTCACCGACGCCAGCTCGGCGTCCTGCCCGGTGATGACGGGAAGCGGCTGGCTCTTCGACCCGTACCCCGCGCTCTTCAGCGCGGAGATGATGCCGATGGAGATCCCGTCGTACGGCGAGAGCACCGCGTCCACACGCTTGTCGCCGTAGCTCTTGCTGATCAGGTCGTCCATGCGCTTCTGCGCGGTGCCGCCGTCCCACTTCAACGTCGTGGCCTGCGTCAGCCGCGTCTGCTTGCTGCGCACGACGAGCTGCCCGCTGTCGAGGTACGGCTTCAGCACCTTCATGGCGCCGTTCCAGAAGTACTTGGTGTTGTTGTCGTCCGGGTCGCCCGCGAACAACTCGATGGAGCGCGGCTCATCGGAATTCTCGCCGGGTTTGCCGAGCTTCAGCTTGTCGACGACGTACTGCCCCTGGAGCCGCCCCACGCGTTCGTTGTCGAACGACGCGTAGTAGTTCACGTTCTTCGTGCCGAGGATGAGGCGGTCGTACGAGATCACCGGGATGCCCGCGTCCTTCGCCCGTTTCAGTACGTCGGTGAGCGCGGAGCCGTTGATCGCGGCGATCACCAGGAGCCGGTGCCCCTTCGTGATCATGTTCTCGATCTGGGCGACCTGGTTCTCCACCTTGTCGTCGCCGTACTGGAGGTCGGTGTCGTAACCGGCCTTCTTGAACTGCGAGGCCATGTTCCTGCCGTCGGCTATCCACCGCTCGGAGGACTTGGTGGGCATGGCGAGGCCGATCGTGCCGCCCTTGCCGTTGTCGGGTTTGTAGCGGCTGCCGCCCTTGGCCTCCTGGCCGCAGGCGGTCAGCGAGGCGGCGAGCAGCGCGGCGGCGGTGGCGATGCCGAGAGTGCGGGTGCGCATGGGTCAGTCCCCTTCCGGGACGGCGAAGCGGCGCAGCTCACCCGGCAGCCGCGAACCGAGCGGTGACATGCCGCCGTCCGCGCCGTGCCGGGCCAGCAGATCCAGGGCGAGGCGGCCGCGCCTGACCCGTTCCCGGGCCGTGGCGAGGGCATGGTCGCGCACGTGGGCGCCGTAGGGGTAGATGCCGGTGGCCTTCGAGAGGCCGAACTTGACGTACAGCGGGGCGCCGCGCCGGATCAGCTCGGCGACCTCGTACATCCGGATGTAGCCGCCGAGGTCGTCGGGCGCCTCGACGTACATGTCCATGGGGGCCCGGCTGACCCGGCGGATCTCGGTGAGGTGGGCCGGGCTCAGATCGGACGGCACATTGAGGGAGTCGGCGCCGAGACGCTCGTACACCTCGTACGAGGCCGGGTTGACGGGACCCGTCAGCGCGGACAGCTTGAAGGTGGTGTCGGCGGGCAGGACCCCGGCGGCGCGGAGCCTGTGCAGGGTCCACAGCACGCCCTCGTCGGCGACGAGCAGGCACTTCACGCCGAGCCCGGTGGCGCGTACGGCGTCCTCGACGCAGCCCGCGAGCGCGTCGTGTCCGCGGGCGCGCAGGCCCGCGCCGCCGGAGTCGGTGCGGGTGGAGGCGCCGATGTCCCAGGTGCCGCGCGGCCCGGTGAACAGGCACAGCTCGATGTCGCGCGCGGCGCAGGAGTCCACCATCTCGGTGATCTCGACGTCGGTGAGCATCCAGACGCCGCTGCCCTGGCTGATCCGGTGGACGGGCACGTCGAGGCGGGCGCTCTCCTTCAACACCACGGCCAGGGCCTCGGGCCCCTCGACCGAGGGGATCTCGGTGCGCCAGGTGCCGCCGTCGGGGAACGCGTGGGGCGAGGCGGCGGCCGGATCGACGGCGGGCAGGGGGTGCCCGAGCCGGGCGAGGGCGTCGGCGCCGGGGCGCCGGGGGGCTGACGGGGCGGTCACGTTACTCCCATTTCGTGAGGGGGCGCCTCGGTAAGGGGCGCGGGGCTGGAACATGTGCGGCTCCGCCGCGTGGCGCGAGCGGCCACCGGCGGCCCGCGGCTAAGACTCAGGGCGACAGCAGCACTTTCCCGGTCTTGGGGTCACCCCCACCGACCAGGGCGACGGCCTCCCCGAACCGCTCCAGCGGAAACTCGTGGGTGATCAGCGGGGCAGGGTCCAGCAGCCCGAGTCCGAACGCCCGCACCGCGTCCGACCAGGCGGAGGACGGCGCCCCGAAGACGGAGCGCACCTCCAGCTGGCTGAGGGAGAGATGCACCGGGTCGATGCCGACCGCCCCCGCCGTGAACATGCCGGTGAGCACGACCCGGCCACCCCGGCGGGCGAGCAGGCACGACGAGGCGGCGGTGGTCGCCGCCCCCGCCGTCTCCACGACCAGGTCGAAGGAGCCGTTGACGGATTCCGCCTCGGAAGGGGAGAGCGCCGCGGTCGCCCCGAAGCCCAGCGCCAGCTGTCCGCGGGCCGCCCGGGGATCGACGACGGCCAGCTCGGCGGGGTTCGACGCGGCGAGCAGCTGCACCGCCAGCTGCCCTAGCGTGCCCGCGCCGACCACCGCGACGCGCTCGCCGGGGCTCGGTCGGCCCGTCCGCACCGCGGCGGCGATCACCGCGGACGGTTCGAGGAGGGCGGCCGCGCGCAGGTCCGCGTCATCGCGCAGCGGGTGCAACAGCCGCGCCGGTACGGTCAGATGGTCGGCGAAGGCACCCGGCTCGGTGAACCCGGTCTCGGCGTAACCGCCGGTGCACAGGCTGGTCTCCCCGCACCGGCAGCGCTCGCAGACGCCGCACGCCCGGAACCCCTCGGCGACGGTCCCGCGGCCGACGAGCGCGGGGTCGACACCCTCGCCGACCGCCGCCACGGTCCCGGACCACTCATGGCCCGGGACCACCGGGTAGCGGACGTAGGCGGCGTCGCGATGACCGTCGTACACCTCGCGGTCGCTCATACAGATCCCCGCCGAGGCCACCCGGACGAGGACTTCGCCGGGCCCGGGTACCGGGACCTCCCCGGTGACCAGCCGGTGCTCGCCCGGCCGGTCGACGACGATCGCGCGACTGCTCAACTCTTCGCCCCGCCCGGCGCACGCTTCTCCCAGCCCTCGGCCCACAGGTCGAACCGCGCCTGCTGCTGGGGGAATTCGGCGGCGGCGTCGATGTCCAGCTCGACGCCGAGGCCCGGCGCGTGGGACAGCTCGAAGCAGCCCGTCTCCGGATCGACTCGCGGCGCGCCCTTGACGACCTTCTTGATGTCGGCGTCGGCGAAGTCGTTGAAGTGCTCCAGGATCTTGAAGTTCGGTGCGGTGAAGCCGACTTGGAGCGAGGCGGCGGTCAGCACGGGGCCGCCCACGTTGTGCGGCGCGATCAGCATGTAGTGCGTCTCGGCGGTGGCCGCGAGCTTGCGGGTCTCCCAGATGCCGCCGATGTGGCCGACGTCCGGCTGGAGGATGTCCGCCGCCTGGCTCTCGAACAGCTCGCGGAACTCGATCCGGTCGTGGATGCGCTCGCCGGTCGCCACCGGCATCTCCACCTTCGCGGCGACCTTCTCCAGGGCCTTCAGGTTCTCCGGCGGCACCGGCTCCTCCAGCCAGGCGGGGCGGAACGGCGCGAGGTCGCGGGCGAGGCGGATCGCCGTGGCGGGCGAGAACCGGCCGTGCATCTCCAGCATCAGCTCGGCGTCGGGACCGATCGCGTCGCGCACGGCCTCGATCAACGACACCGCGTACAGGCTCTGTTCGTGGTCGAGTTCGTAGTGGCCGGTCCCGAAGGGGTCGATCTTCAGCGCGCGGTAGCCGCGCTCCATGACGCCCCGGGCCGCCTTGTGGTACGCCTCCGGGGTGCGCTCGGTGGTGTACCAGCCGTTCGCGTACGCCTTGACGCGGTCGGTGACCTTGCCGCCGAGCAGCTGCCAGACGGGGACGCCCAGCGCCTTGCCCTTGATGTCCCAGCAGGCCATCTCGATGACCGCGATGCCGGACATCACGATCTCGCCGGCCCGGCCGTAGTCGCCGTACTTCATCCTGCGGACGAGGTCCTCGACCGCGAACGGATCGGACCCGGCGATGTGGTTGGCCTCCGCCTCGCGGAGGTAGCCGATGAGCGCGTCGGTGTGGCCGAGCATGCGCGTCTCGCCGACTCCGGTCAGGCCCTCGTCGGTCTGCACCTGGACGTAGGTGAGGTTACGCCAGGGCGTTCCGACCACATGCGTGCTGATTCCCGTGATGTGCAAGGCAGTTGCCCCTTGACTTGTTCGGTATTTCGTCACACGTTCGAAATGTTGGCGTGACGGTATTCACGGTGGCCGGAAGGTGTCAATGGGTCGCGCGGAACGGTCTTGGGCGCCTAGCCTGTGTTCGTCATATCGATCAGCGGCCGAAGTTTCGGACGCACAGGGTGGGAGGCCTCATGGGACGACTCGTTCCCGCGGTGACCAGGTCGCTGGACATACTCGAACTGTTCCTGGAAGGGGACGGGACGCTCTCCGCGCCCGAGGTGACCCGCAAGCTCCAGCTCCCGCGCACCACCGTGCACGAACTGCTCACCACCCTGGCGGCCCGTGCGTACCTCGTCCAGATCCCGGACCAGCCGGGCCGCTACCGCCTGGGCGTACGCACCTACCAGCTCGGCAGCCGCTACGCCGAGCAGCTGGACCTCGCCGCAGAGGGCCAGCAGGTGGCCCGCGAGGTCGCGGAGACCTGCGACGAGACCGTCCACGTCGCCGTCCTGGAGGACACGGACGTCATCTACATCGCCAAGGTGGACTCCACGCACGCCGTGCGCATGGTCTCCGCGGCGGGCCGCCGCCTCCCCGCGCACTGCACCTCCGTCGGCAAGATGCTGCTCGCCTCGCTGCCGCCGGACGAGCTGGAAACCCGCCTGCGCGACAGGGAGTTCACCGCGATGACGCCCGCCAGCATCACCGATCCGGACGAGCTTCTCGCCGCGCTCGCCGCGGTGCGCGAGCGGGGTGTCGCGGTCGAGCACCGCGAGTCCAACCCGGACGTCGGCTGCGTGGCCGCGCCCGTGCGGGACAGCGCGGGGCGGGTCGTCGCGGCGCTCTCCATCTCCGTACCGATGATCCGCTGGAGCGAGGAGCGCGAGCGGGAGCTGGCCGAACTCGCCGCCAAGGGCGCCGGCGACCTCTCGGTCCGCCTCGGCCACCGCGAAGACGTGCGATGAGAGCCGCGTACGTGAGGGGAGCGGCGTACGTAGGGGGAGCCGCGTACGTGAGGAGAGCCGCGTACGAGGTGGCGGTCCGCGAGCAGGCGCTGCTCGGCGAGGGCCCCACCTGGGACGCGGCCGCCGGACACCTCGTCTGGGTCGACATCCTCGCCTCACGCGTCCATACGTACGACCCCGCCGACGGCCGCCGCACGGTCATGGCCACCGAGCAGCACGTCGGCGCGGCGAAGCCCCGCGCGGGCGGCGGCCTGGTCGTCAACCTCCGCGACGGCATCGGCCTGTACGGCCCCGGCGGCTCGGCCTTCTCCTGGCTGGTGCGCGACCCCGTTCCGGGCCGGCGCGGCAACGACGCCGCCGTGGCGCCCGACGGCGCGCTCTGGGCGGGCACCATGCGCTACGACGAGGCGCCGGGCGGCGGCGGCCTCACCCGCGTCGCCCCCGACGGCACCGTCACCGGGCAGTCCGGCCCCCTCGGCGACGTGGCCGTCAGCAACGGCACGGGCTGGAGCCCCGACGGGCGGCTCATGTACTACGCCGACAGCCCGACCCGCCGCGTCGACGTCCTCGACTTCGACGGACGGCACGCGCGCGACCGGCGCCCGTTCGCGGTGATCGAGGACGGCGCGGGCGACCCCGACGGGCTCACCGTCGACGCGGACGGCTGTGTCTGGGTCGCCCTCTGGAACGGCGGAGCCGTCCGCCGCTACACCCCCGACGGACGGCTCGACCTGACCGTGAACCTCCCCGTGCCCCGCCCCACCGCCTGCGCCTTCGGCGGCCCCGGGCTGCGCGACCTCTACATCACCACGGCCCGCGCGGGCCAGGAGCGCCCGCACCCGCTGGCGGGCTCGGTGCTCGTACTGCCGGACGCGGGCCGCGGACTGCCGGGCACGCCCTTCGCGGGCTGAACCGCGCAGGGACGGGCAGAGGCGGACCACCGGGTCAGCGCTTCAGCTCCCGCAGGTACTTCCCGAACTTCTCCAGACCGTCGATGTTGCGCGGCCCGCTGATGCCCTCGTTGTAGTCGAGGACGAAGAAGTTGTTCTTCTTGACCGCGGGCAGCTCCTTGGTGTGCGGGGACTTCTTCAGGAACTCGATCTTCTTCTTCGCGGGCTGGTCGCCGTAGTCGAAGATGATGACGACCTCGGGCTCCGCCTTGGTGACGGCCTCCCAGTTGACCTGCGTCCAGCGCTCGTCGAGCTTGTCGAAGACGTTCCTGCCGCCCGACGTCTTGATGATGTCGTTCGGCGGGACCTGGCTGCCCGCGGTGAAGGGCTGGTCGGTGCCGGAGTCGAAGAGGAAGACGGGCACGGGGTCACCCTTGGGCGCCTTCTCCTTCACCGCCGCCACCCGCTTCTTCAGCTTCCCGACGACCTCATCGGCCTTTTTCTCGACACGGAAGATCTTCCCGAGCCGCTCCAGGTCCCTGTAGAGGGCGTTGAACGGCGTCACCTTCTGCGGGTGGCCCGGGTAGTTGAAGCAGCTCTCGGTGTGCATGAAGCTCTGGATGCCGAGCTTGTCGAGGATCTTCGGGGTGATGCCGCGCTGGTCGCTGAAGCCGGAGTTCCAGCCCGCGACGACGAAGTCGGACTTGGCCTCGACGACGATCTCCTTGTTGAGCAGATCGTCGCTGAGCATCTTCACCTTGGCGTACTCCGACGCCCAGGGCGACTCGCTCACCGGCGGGTTGGCGGGCGGCATCACATACCCGTGGACGTGCTCGGTCAGGCCGAGGCTGAACAGCTTGTCGGCGCTGCCGCCCTCGTACGCCACGGCGCGCTGCGGGACCTTGTACGAGACGGGCTCGCCGCATCTCTTGACGGTGACCTTCTCGGACGCCTTGGCGGCGCCGTCGGAGTCGACCTCGGCGCCGCAGCCGGCGAGCAGCAGCGTGGCCGTGAGCGCGGAGCCCAGGGCGAGGGAACGGGTGTGGGACATGGGGGAGTCGGTGCCTTCCGATGAGGTGCGGGCGGGGATTCAGAGGGGCGGGCGGAGCGGTCAGAGGGACGGGTGGAGCGAATAGAGCAGTTGCGGGTCACCGGTCAGCGGGTGCGGTACGACGGTCGCCTTGACGCCGAACACGTCGGCGACCAGCGCCTCCGTCAGGACGTCCTCCGGGGTTCCGGACGCCACGAGGCGCCCCTGGGACAACACGCCGATCCGGTCGCAGGCGGCGGCCGCCAGATTCAGGTCGTGCAGCACGACGAGGACGGTGAGCCCGGCGCCGCGCAGATGCGAGAGGACCTCGATCTGGTGGCGTACGTCGAGGTGGTTGGTCGGCTCGTCGAGCACCAGGATCTCCGGCTCCTGGACGAGGGCCCGGGCCAGCAGGACGCGCTGGCGCTCCCCGCCCGACAGGGTCAGGACGCCCCGCTTGGCCAGGTGGCGGATGTCGAGCCGTTCCATCGCCCGTGCGCACAGCTCCCGTTCGCGTCCGGTGAGGGCCTGGTTGCCGCGCTGGTGCGGCGCCCGGCCGAGCGCGACGACCTCCTCGACCGTGAAGTCGAGGTCGACCGCGCCGTCCTGGGTCATGGCGGCGACCAGCTGCGCGCTGCGGCGCATCGGCAGACGGGAGAGGTCGTCGCCGCCGACCCGGACGGTGCCGCGGGCGGGGCGCAGCGCGCGGTAGACGCAGCGCAGCGCGGTCGACTTCCCGCTGCCGTTCGGGCCGACGAGGCCGACCACCTCGCCGCCGCCCACGTCGAGCGACAGCTCCTCCACGAGGCTCTTGCCGTCGATGACGACACCGAGCTTCTCGATGCGCAGGTCCATCTCAACGCCCCCCGAAGACATAGCCCTTGCGGCGCATCAGCGCGATGAACACCGGCACGCCGACGAGCGCGGTGATGACACCCAGCGGCAGTTCGCGCGGGGCGACCACCGTCCGGGAGAGCAGATCGACCCAGACCATGAAGACCGCGCCGACGAGCGGGGCGACGGCGAGGACGCGGGCGTGCCCGGCGCCGACCACCATGCGCACCAGGTGCGGCATGACGAGCCCGACGAAGCTGATGGCGCCGCTCACCGCGACCATCACGCCGGTGATCAGCGAGACGACCACGAGCAGGAACCTGCGGTGCCGGTCGGGGCTGTGGCCGAGGCTCGCCGCGGTCTCGTCGCCGAGCGCGAGCACGTCGAGGGCCCGGCCGTGGCGGTGGAGCACAACGAGGCCGAGCAGTACGACGGCCGCGACGACGGGCAGCGCGCCCCAACTGGCCGCGCCGAAGCTGCCCATGGTCCAGTACAGGACCATGCTGGTCGCCTCGCTGTCCGGCGCGAAGTAGATGATCACGCTCATCACGGCCTGGAAGCCCAGCGACATGGCGACGCCCGTCAGGACGAGCCGCAGCGGCGAGAGCACACCCCGGGTCGACGAGGCCGCGTACACGAGGAACGACGCGACGAGCGCCCCGATGAACGCCCCCGTCGACACGGCGTAGACACCGAGCGCGGCGAGGCCGCCGGTGACGGTCACGCCGACCGCGCCCACCGACGCGCCCGAGGAGACGCCGAGGACGAAGGGGTCGGCGAGGGCGTTGCGCACCATCGCCTGGATGGCGACGCCCACCGCGCTCAGCCCGGCCCCCACCAGCGCGGCGAGCAGCACGCGCGGCGTGCGGATCTGCCAGATGATCTGGTACGTCGTCGTCTCGTCGGCGCCGATCCGCCCGCCGGTGAGCGCCGCCCACAGATAGCGGGCGGTTTCGGCGGGCGTCACGAAGGCGGCGCCGAGCCCGATCGCCACGACGATGGAGGCGAGCAGGACGAGGAAGAGCGCGGCGCAGGTCAGGACCAGGGCCCTGGGGGAGGCGAGCCGGTCCCGCACGGTGGCGCGGGCTTGCGGAGGTGCCACCTCCGCGACGGTGGTCACGGTGCCTCGGCCTCCGTTTCGTCGTCGGTTCGGGACGCGCGCGGCACCAGTACGGCCGCGCCGAGCGCCGCGACGACCAGGGCGCCGAAGACGACGGCGACGCCGGGGTAGCCGGCCAGACCGAGGCCCGCCCCGCCGAGCGCAGCGCCGACGAACACGCCGAGGCTCTGGCCGGCGGCGTTCAGGCTCAGCGCCGAACCGCGCAGCGAGGTCCCGCAGCGCCGCACGATGAGGCTGACCACGCACGCGGCGACGATCGCGTGGCTCGCCGCGTGCAGCGCGGTCATGGCCAGGGCGAGCGGCAGCCAGTGCGTGAAGTAGAAGCCGACGACGGAGACGAGGGCGGCGGCCAGGCCGATGGCGAGCATCCGCTCCGTGCCGACGCGCGGCCGGGCGGAGTTGGTGAGCCGGCCGGTGAGCAGATTGCTGACGAAGAACGACGCGCCGCTCAGCGTCCATACGAAGGCGAAGAGCCCGGCGTCGAGGTCGAACCGCTCCTCGTAGAACGCCGCGAGATACGACAGGTACCCCATGAACACGGCGGTGCGCAGGAACCCGATCAGGAGCAGCGGCACCACGCCGCGCACCGCGGCCAGCGCCTTGAACGAGGCGAGATAGCCGAGGCGTTGCCCGGCGGGAGCCTCACTCGCCGACGCCTGCTTCTCGCGCCGGGCCACGAAGACCACGGCGAGCAGCAGCGACACCACCGTCACGCCGTACAGGTCGCCCTGCCAGCCCCAGAACAGCGCGGGCAGCGCGATGACGGGCGCCGCGAGCATGGCGGTCATCGACTGGGTGGCCGTGACCAGGGTCGCCGCGCGTCCGGCTGCCTTGCCGGTGCCGAAGCGGTCGGCGGCCGCGGCGGTCAGCGCCGGGTTCAGCACGGACGTACTCGCGCCGACGAGCAGGCAGAACACGGCGAGCAGGACGAAGTCGCCGCTGGCGCCGAGCGCCGCCGAGAGGCCGAGCGCGACGAGGGCGCCCGCCGCCGCCCACTCCTTGGGCACCCGGTCGATGAGCGGGGCGAGCGCGGTGCCCACCAGGAGGGCGGCGAGACCGCCGAGGCCGCGCAGGCCGCCCATCGCGGCGACGCCGCTGCCCGCCTCGTCGGCGATCGGCACGAGGTAGGTGCTGAAGACGGTGAAGGGGAGCAGGCCGACCGCGGAGGCGAGCAGGACCGGCCACAGGGTGCGGGCCATGCGCAGATCGCCCGGTATCGGCTCCTCCGCGCTGTCTTTGGTGTCCTTGGTGGTGTCGACGCTCACGTGGCCGCTCCGTTCGGGGCGAGGGCGGCGCGGTAGCGGTACATCGGTGTGGCGTCGGCGCTGAACTGGGAGAACGTGAAGGGCTCCGCGTTCAGCCCGGTGACGCCCGCGCCGAGGAAGGCACGGGCGACGGCGCTGCCGCTCTGGGCGTAGACGGTCAGCGGCACCCGGTGCTCCACGCAGTGCTGCAGGATCAGGTCGAAGGTGCCGTTGCTGAGCGTCATGCCGGTGGCGACGACCGCGTCGGCCTGGGCGAGGACTTCGGTCATGTCGTCGGTGACGGGGTCGCCCCAGGCGGTCGTGCGCAGGTTGAGGTCGCAGGGCAGGCAGACGCCGCCCCGCTCCTTTATCGCCGCGACCAGCGGATTGACCACGCCGATGAGGGCGACCTTGGCGCCGGGGGTGATGTCGAGCAGCCCCGCCACGGCGGCGTCACGGGCCTGGGCGCGGACCTCCGGGGTGCCGGTGGGCAGCATCACGCGCTCGGCGTCGTCGGCGTCGCGGTGCGGGCGCACCCGCGCCAGATAGGCGTCGAGGGCGGCGGTGCGCACCGGCGTCGACTCGTCGCGCAAGAGCTTGTCCAGGGAGTGGCCGGAGGCGTTCTCGCAGAACTGCGGGGCGAGTTCGCCCGCCTCGAAGGAGCAGGCGCCGAAGGAGTCGCCGACGCGGAGCAGCAAGTAGTGGTTGTGGTAGGTGACGTCGCCGCCGGCCAGCCGGGTGGTGTTGTAGAGCCAGAACGCGCTGGTGACGGTCAGTTCGGCGGGGTCGGGGCCGTGGGCGCCCGCCAGGACGGCCTCGGTCAGCTCCGCGACGGTGTGGGGTGTGGGGTGTGACATGTGGGTTCTCTCTGGGATCGCGGGGGTGGTTCAGGAGGTGACGGGGGGCCAGGCCGTGGTGGACCAGGGGTGCTTCAGCTCGTCCAGCGAGGTGATCTCGTGCGGCTTCAACGTGTCGATGTCCAGGGCCTGTCGGTGCCGGGCGTAGGCGCTCTCGACGTAGCGGTGGCCGGTGTCGGCGGCGATGAACACGTACGTACGCGTGTCGTCCCGCCGCCGCTCCCACAGCGCGCTCAGGTACGAGGCGCCCGCCGAGAGCCCGGCGAAGATCCCGCTGGTGCGCAGCAGGCCGACCGCTCCGGAGACGGCGCTGTCGAAGTTGACCCAGTGCACGCGGTCGTACAGCTCGTGCCGGACGTTCTGGAACACGATGGCGCTGCCGATCCCGGCGATGATCATGTCCGGGTCCGCGACGTGCTCGGAGCCGAAGGTGACGCTGCCGAAGGGCTGGACGCCGACGAGTGCGACGTCCCGCCCGGCCTCGCGCAGATACGTGCCGACGGCGCCGGTCGACGCGCCCGACCCCACGCCGCCGACCAGCGCGAGCGGACCCGCCGGAATGGCCTCGTCGATCTGCTCGGCCACCTCGCGGTAGCCGTGGTAGTGGATCGCGTCGTGGTACTGCCGCATCCAGTGGTACGAGGGGTTGGCGGCCAGGATCTCGGCGATGCGGCGCACCCTCAACTCCTGGTCGAGGCGGAGGTTCTTGGAGGGCGCGACCTGCTCCAGGGTGGCGCCGAGTATCTCCAGCTGGACCCGTGTCGAGCGGTCGACGGTCGTGGAGCCGACGATGTGGCACTTCATGCCGTAGCGGTGGCAGGCGAGGGCGAGGGCCTGGGCGTAGATGCCGCTGGAGCTGTCGATGAGGGTGTCGCCGGGCTTGACCGCTCCTGTTTCGAGGAGGTGGCGGACGGCTCCGAGGGCCGAGTAGATCTTCATGGTCTCGAAGCGGAGGCAGGCCAGATCCGGTTCGAGGGATATGAGATCGGGTTTCTTCACCGCTTCGGCGATATGTGCGTGCATGACGAGGACCCCCCGTAGGGACGTGAGAGCAGGAGAGGCCGGGGGGCGAGCGGTCCCCGGGACGCCGAGAGCATCACACTAGATGAAAATGATTGTCAAGACCGAGTAAGCTCGGCACACTGGTTCCGGCGGGGTGCCGAGACGTGTGTGCCCCGCTGTGTCGAGAGGAGTCGCGTGAAGCTGTCCCAGGAGGCCGGAGCGAGGACCGGGGTGGGCACCGCCTTCGGTACCTTCGGTGAGCTGCTTCAGGGGGTGCTGCCGGACGAGGGCGGGGACTTCCTCGTGACGCTGCCGGTCGCCCGCTGGACCATGGCCACCTTCCGGCAGGGGTCCGACTCGGGGGGCCTTGAGGTCTGGCCACCGCACAAGAAGAAGGCGCTCCAACTTGCCCGGATGATCGTGGACTTGGCGCCGCGTGGGACGCGGTCGGCGGGCGGTGGGGTGCTCACCGTCAGCAGTGTGATCCCGGAGGGCAAGGGGCTCGCCAGCTCCTCGGCCGACCTGGTCGCCACCGCGCGGGCGGTCGGCCGGGCCCTCGGCATCGCCATGCCGCCCGCCCGGATCGAACGGCTCCTGGCCCGCATCGAGCCCACCGACGGCGTCCTCTACCCCGCGATCGTCGCCTTCCACCACCGCAGCGTGCGGCTCCGCGCGGTCCTCGGGTCGCTGCCCGCGATGGCGGTGGTCGGCGTCGACGAGGGCGGCTCCGTCGACACGGTGGACTTCAACCGCATCCCGAAGCCGTTCACCGCCGCGGACCGGCGTGTCTACGCCGAGCTGCTCGCCCGCCTCTCCGACGCGGTGCGCGCCCGGGACCTCGCGGAGGTGGGCCGCGTCGCGACCCGCAGCGCCCTGATGAACCAACGCCTGCGCCACAAGCGCCTGTTGGAGCCGGTGCGGGCCATCTGCCGGGAGGTCGGCGGCCTCGGCGTCGCCGTGGGCCACAGCGGTACGACCCTGGGGATCCTCCTCGACGCCACCGACCCCGCGTACACGCGCCGCGTGACGGCGGCGGCCCAGGCGTGCGGCGAGCTGGCGGGCGGCGTCTCGGTCTACCGGACGCTGAGCTTCCCCCACATGTCGTACGGCACGCCGGCCGGCCCCCCGCCGGGGCCCTCCTCGGAGGTGCCCGCCGTGCCCGGGGCCGTGACGGCGGGCGAGGGGGTGTCATGAGGGGCGGGGCGAGCGGTGCCCGGCCAGGAGGTGCCGTGATGGGTGGCGTACGGCGGACTCCGCAGCGTACCGCCGTGCTCGAAACCCTGGGCCGGTGCCGGGAGTTCGTCTCCGCGCAGGAGTTGCACGCCCTGCTCGCCGGGGGCGGCAGTGCCGTCGGGCTGACCACCGTCTACCGCGCGCTGCGGGCGCTCGACCGCGCCGGTCTCGTCGACGTCGTACGGGACGAGACCGGCGAGCGGCTCTATCTGCGGCGGCCCACCGACGAGCACCGGCACTACCTCATCTGCCGCCGCTGCGGCCGCAGCCAGCCGGTCGACGCGCGGGACGTCGAGGCCTGGGCGGAACGCCTCGGCGAGACGACCGGCTTCGCCGAGCTGGAGCACACCCTGGAACTCAGCGGAGTCTGCCGGCCGTGCCGCCGCCCTACTGCCGCCACGCCGAACGGCGCAGCAGACGCAGGCCGTTGAGCCCCACCAGGATCGTCGACCCCTCGTGGCCCGCGACACCGAGGGGCAGCGGCAGATGCCCCGCCAGGTCCCAGACCACCAGGGCGCCGATGCACACCGAGGCGATGACCAAGTTCTGCTTGACCACGCGCCGGGCCCGCCGGGAGAGCGCCACGACCGCGGGTACGGTGGCGAGTTCGTCCCTGACCACCACCGCGTCGGCCGTCTCCAGCGTCAGATCGGAACCGGACCTGCCCATGGCGATGCCGCTGTGCGCGGCGGCGAGCGCGGGCGCGTCGTTCACGCCGTCGCCGACGACCAGGACCCGCTCTCCCCGCGCCTCCCACTCCCGTACGGCCGCCACCTTGTCCTGCGGGAGGAGCCCCGCCCGCACGTCCTCGATCCCCGTCTCCTCCGCGAGCCGCGCGGCGGCCTGCGGGGTGTCGCCGGTCAGCAACACTGGGGTGGAACCGGTGAGTTGACGTAGTTCCGCGACGGCCTCGGCGGCTCCGGGGCGCGGCAGGTCGGTCAGGCGCAGCAGGGCCGAGGGGGTGCCGTCCACCACGACGACGACGGTGGTCAGGGCGTCGTCGTCCGCCACTGCCTCGTGTGACTCGGCGTCCCCGAGGAGCCTGGCCGGGCTGCCCACCTGGACCACGCGGGCCCCGACGACCGCGCGGACCCCGCGCCCGGGAGCGGCGGCGAAGTCCCGCGCGCTCTCCAGCGCCAGCCCGCGCCCGCGGGCGGCGGCGACCACGGCACGGGCGAGCGGATGCTCGCTGGGGTGCTCGGCCGCCGCGGCGAGGGCCAGCACCTCGTCCTCGGTGAGGTCCGTGCCCGGCAGCGTACGGATCTCCGTGACGCGGGGCGCACCCTCGGTGAGCGTGCCCGTCTTGTCGAGGGCGACCTTGGTCACCGCACCGAGCCGCTCCATCACGACCGCCGACTTGACGAGCACGCCGTGCCGCCCGGCGTTGGCGATCGCCGAGAGGAGCGGCGGCATGGTGGCGAGCACCACCGCGCAGGGCGAGGCCACGATCATGAACGTCATCGCCCGCAGCAGCGTCTCGGTGAACGCGGCGCCGAACGCGAGAGGCACCCCGAAGAGCGCGAGGGTGGCCACCACCACGCCCACCGAGTACCGCTGCTCGACCTTCTCGATGAACAGCTGCGTGGGCGCCTTGGTCTCGCTCGCCTCCTCGACCATCGCCACGATGCGGGCGATGACGGAGTCCGAGGGGTCACGGCCGACGCGCACGCGCAGCGCGCCCGTGCCGTTGAGCGTGCCCGCGAACACCTCGTCGCCCGTTTCCTTGGCCACCGGCAGCGGCTCACCGGTGATGGTGGCCTGGTCGACCTCGCTGCCGCCGTCGAGCACGGTGCCGTCGGCGGGCAGCCGCTCACCGGGCCGTACGAGGACGGTGTCGCCGATCCGCAGTGCCTCCGCCGCCACCCGCTCCTCACCGCCCTTCTCGGTGAGCCGCAGCGCCATCGCGGGGGCGAGGTCCAGCAGGCCGCGCACGGAGTCCGCCGTGCGCCGGGTCGCGAGCGCCTCCAGCGCGCCGGAGACCGCGAAGATCACGATGAGCAGGCCGCCGTCGAGGAACTGCCCGATCGCCGCGGCGCCGAGCGCCGCGACCACCATCAGCAGATCGACGTCCAGGCTCCGCTCCCGCAGCGCCTGGATCCCCGCGACGGCGGGCTCCCAGCCGCCCGCCGCGTAGCACAGGGCGTAGAGCGGGCCCCACGCCCAGGCGGGGGCCCCGGCGAGGTCGAGCGGGAAGGCGAGCAGGAACGCGGCCGTGGCCAGCGCGGCCCAGCGCACCTCGGGCAGGGCGAGGAGCCGGGTGCGGCGCGCCGGTGCGGGCGCGGCCGGGGTGGAGGCGGAGGCCGGGGTCGGCCGGTCGCCCACCAGAGCGGAAGACATCGGAGCACACCTCGTGGTCGGAGGATCCCAGGGGTCGGAGGAGCCACCATAACGGAACACATGAAGAGGTCTTCAAGTGTACGACGAGTAGGATTGCCGCATGGGACACGGAGTCGACAGCAAAATCACCCCTGCGACGCACCTCGACGCGGACTCCGCCGCCACGATCGCCGCCACCCTCCAGGCGCTGGCCACCCCGTCCCGGCTGATGATCCTCACCAAGCTGCGCCAGGGCCCGTGCGGTGTCGGCGCGCTCGCCGAGGCGGTCGGCATGGAACAGTCCGCGGTCTCCCACCAGTTGCGCCTGCTGCGCGCCCTCGGCCTGGTCACCGGCTCGCGGCAGGGCCGCCGCATCGTCTACAGCCTCTACGACAACCACGTCGCCCAACTCCTGGACGAGGCCGTCTACCACATCGAGCATCTGCGCCTCGGCGCGCGCGACCTGCCCGCGCGGGACGTCCTCGACTGAGCGGCGCCGCGAGGGCAGGGTGGTGCGGCGGGGGCCGAGGGATCGTCAGCGGTGTACGCCGACCCCGGAAAGTCCCGGCGCGAACCGGGGCCGCAGCACCAGATCCTCGTCGTACGCCCCGCCGTTCTCGTGGCGGAACGGCAGCGGCGGCGTGGCCTCCAGTGTGCGCAGACGCTCGCGCAGGGCCTCCGTGCTCCGGGCGTGCCCGGCTTCCGTGAGCCGGTCCGCGCCGTACACCGCGAACGGCGGGAGCGCGGCGATCCCGGTGTACCAGAAGGTGCCGTGCAGCAAGGGGAACAGCACCTCGTCCAGCTGCCCGTGGATGCCCCGTGGGCCGAAGCCGGACTCCCGGGCGCCGACCGAGGTGACGATCAGCGCGCGCTTCCCGGCGAGGCCGCCTTCGCCGTACCGCAGGGTGCGGCCGTCGGGCCCCTTGATGCCGAATCCGAAGCCCTGCACCAGTACGCGGTCGAACCAGCCCTTGAGGATCGCGGGCGGCCCGAACCACCACAGCGGGAACTGGAAGACGAGCGTGTCCGCCCAAGTGATCTTCTCCTGCTCGCCGCGGATGTCCGCGCTCAACTCGCCTTCGTCATAGGCGCGTTCTTGTGCGGCACCGACGAAGAGGCGTTCGTCGGGCGAGGCGCCGAAGTCGTCGGCGTCCACCACGGCCTTCCAGTTCATGGCGTACAGATCGGAGACGCGGTGCTCGTGTCCGAGCGCCTCCAGCGTGCGAAGCCCCTCGGCCATCAGGGAACCGGCCAGGGAGCGCTGTTCGGGGTGGGCGAAGATCCAGAGAACGTTCATGCCCCGATCCTGCGGGGCCCGTCCCGGCGGTCGCGAGTGGCCAGATGGACGCGGCCCGAAAGGATCTGGCCACGCGGAGAGGCGGCCCGCGCCGCCCTCCTCGACCCCGGCCGGACGGCGACGCTCCGGCCGCGTACCCCGCTGCTGCACCAGGACGAAGCCTGCTGCCTCTCAGGGCCGCAAACGGACCGGCAGGGACCGGTGGCCGTTGCTTATCAGTGACGGGAGTGGCCGCAACTCCGCCACCGGCGCCGCGAGTTCGATCTCCGGGAACCTCTCGAAGAGGGCCCGCAGAGCGGTGGTCACCTCCAGGCGGGCGAGCGGGGCGCCCAGGCAGAAGTGCACGCCGTGGCCGAAGGCCAGGTGTTCCTTGGAGAGGCGGGTGGCGTCGAAGCGGTCGGCCGTCGGGCCGTGCCAGTCGGGGTGGCGGTTGGCGGCGCCGTAGGAGGCGAGGATCGCCTCGCCCTTGGCGATCCTCCGGCCGTCCGGCAGGGGAATGTCCGTGATCGCGAAGCGCAGCGGCAGGTGCTTGACGGCGGGCTCGTGCCGCAGGGTCTCCTCGACGACGTCGTTCCAGTCGGCGCGCCCGGCCCGCAGGTGGGCGAGGTGCTGGGCGTCCGTCAGCAGGGCCGTCACGGCCTGGTCGATGACGTTGACCGTGGTCTCGTACCCGGCGCTGATCATCAACAGCAGCGTGTCGCGCAGCTCGGCATCCGTGAAGCCGCTGCCGTCGCCCTCCTCGTCGCGCGCGGCGATGAGCAGGGAGGTCATGTCGTCGCCCGGCTCCGGTTCGGCGCGTTTGGCCGCGATGAGCCGGTCGAGGGCCTCGTACAGGGAAGCGGCGTTCGCGGCCGCCTGCTCGGCGGTGAGAGTGGTGGAGAAGACGTTGTCGACCAGGCTGCGGAAGCTCTCGCGGCGGCTGTCGGGGACGCCCATGAGGCGGCCGATCACCGCGATCGGCAGCGGGTAGGCCAGGTGCTCGCGCAGATCCACGCTCTCCCCGGCCGGGCGGGACGCGAGAGCGTCGAGGAGCGAGTCGACGATTCCCTCCACGGCGGGGCGCATGGCCTGGACACGCCGGGAGCTGAAGGCCGGGGCGACCATGCGGCGCAGCCGTCGGTGGTCGTCGCCGTAGGCGGTGAACATGTTGTTCACGGCCACCCACAGGGCGAGCGGCCAGGTCGGTACGGTCTCGGCGAAGTCCGGCCAGTGGGCGCGCGCGTCCTTGGAGACCTGCGGACTGTTCAGGAGCTGCTTGAGCAGCTGCGGGTCGCTGATCGACCAGGCGGTCACACCGAGAACGTCCACACGCGAGGCCGGCCCCCGGGCGCGCAGCGCCTCGTGCTCGGCGTGGTGGTCGGAACTGGCGGGATCCAGGACGAGTATGGACTGTTCGGGCACGGGGGCTCCTTCGGAGAGGGCTGGCACGGGCGTCCCCTTACACTCACGCTGCGGCGTAGCCCGGCAACTGATGTCGACGGGTGATGTCAGTGTGAGCTGTTTGGGGCTCAGACCCGAGGGGATGGTGGAAACTTGTGAAGATCCTCATCAGCGCCGACATGGAGGGCGCCACCGGCGTGACCTGGCCCGCCGACGTGCTGCCGGGCACCGCGCGGTGGGAGCGCTGCCGGACGATGTTCACCTCGGACGTGAACGCCGCCGTGCTCGGATTTTTCGACGGCGGCGCCGACGAGGTACTCATCAACGAAGCGCACTGGGACATGCGCAATCTGCTCCTGGAGGAGCTGGACGAGCGGGCCCAGATGCTCACCGGCCGGCACAAGTCGCTGTCCATGGTGGAGGGCGTGCAGCACGGCGACGTGGACGGCGTCGCCTTCCTCGGCTACCACGCGGGCGCCGGCATGGAGGGCGTCCTCGCGCACACCTACCTCGCCAACCAGATCACCGGCGTGTGGATCAACGGCGTCCGCGCGAGCGAGGGGCTGCTCAACTCCCATGTCGTCGCCGAGTACGGCGTCCCCGTGGTGCTCGTCACCGGCGACGACCTGGCCTGCGAGGACGCCCTCGGCTACGCGCCCGGCGCGCTGAAGGTCGCCGTCAAGGACCACGTCTCGCGGTACGCCGCGGTCTGCCGCACCCCCGCCCGCACCGCCGCCGACATCCGCGCGGCGGCCAAGGACGCCGCCGCGCTCGCCGTGCGCCACGAGCCGGTGGTGGGCGGCCCGTTCACCGTGGAGGTCGAGTTCGACGCCGAGCACCTGTCGATGGCCACGACCATCGTGCCGGGAGTGCGCCGTACGGGGGAGCGGAAGGTCGCGTACGACAGCGAGACGATGTACGAGGGGATCCGTACCTTCAAGGCGGTTACGACGATCGCCTCCGCCGCCGTGGAGGAGCAGTATGGCTAGCCAGCAGCAGGACCAGGAGCAGGAGGCCGGGCATCGGTCCCCGGTGGACGCGCGGGCCCTCGACGAGGTCGTCGCGTTCACCTCCGAGCTGATCCGCATCGACACCACCAACCGCGGCGGCGGCGACTGCCGCGAGCGGCCCGCCGCCGAGTACGCCGCCGAACGCCTCGCCGACGCCGGCCTGACCCCGACGCTCCTGGAGCGCACCCCGGGCCGCACGAACGTCGTCGCCCGCATCGAGGGCACCGACCCCGGCGCCGACGCGCTGCTCGTCCACGGTCACCTGGACGTCGTACCCGCCGAGGCGGCCGACTGGAGCGTGCATCCGTTCTCCGGGGAGGTCCGCGACGGCGTCGTCTGGGGGCGCGGCGCGGTCGACATGAAGAACATGGACGCGATGATCCTGTCCGTCGTACGGAACTGGGCGCGCGCCGGTGTACGGCCGAGGCGGGACATCGTCATCGCCTTCACCGCCGACGAGGAGGCCAGTGCCGAGGACGGCTCGGGGTTCCTCGCCGACCGGCACGCCCCGCTCTTCGAGGGCTGCACGGAAGGCATCAGCGAGTCGGGCGCCTTCACCTTCCACGACGGGCGCGGCAACCAGCTCTACCCGATCGCGGCGGGGGAGCGCGGCACGGGCTGGCTCAAGCTGACCGCGCGCGGCAAGGCGGGCCACGGCTCCAAGGTCAACCGCGCCAACGCCGTGAGCAGGCTGGCCGCCGCCATCGCCCGCATCGGCGAGCACCGCTGGCCGCTGCGGATCACCCCGACCGTGCGCGCCTCACTCGTCGAACTCGCCGCGCTCTACGGCCTCGAACCCGACCCCGAGGCACCCGGCTTCGACGTCGACGCCTTCCTGGAGAAGCTCGGCCCGACCGCCGCGCTCGTCGAGGCGACCGTCCGCAACAGCGCCAACCCGACGATGCTCCAGTCGGGTTACAAGGTCAATGTGATCCCTGGGGAGGCTGTGGCCTATGTCGACGGCCGCTTTCTGCCCGGCGGCGAGGAAGAGTTCCGCCACACGCTTGACCTGCTCACAGGCCCTGACGTCGACTGGGAGTTCCACCACCGCGAGGTGGCGCTCCAGGCGCCGGTCCACTCGTCGACGTACGCGAAGATGCGGGCGGCCGTCGAGGAGTTCGCACCCGAGGGGCACGTCGTGCCGTACTGCATGTCGGGCGGCACCGACGCCAAGCAGTTCTCGCGGCTCGGCATCACCGGCTACGGCTTCTCGCCGCTGAGGACACCGGAGGGCTTCGACTACCAGGCGCTCTTCCACGGAGTCGACGAGTGCGTCCCCGTCGACGCGCTGCACTTCGGCGTCCGTGTCCTCGACCGCTTTCTGCGCACGGCCTAGGGAAAATGGGGGAAGTAAAGGACATGATGCAGACCCGGCCGTACGGATCATGGCCGTCGCCGATCGACGCCGAGCTGGCCGCCACCCACGACGGCGCTCCGGGGTACGTGGGCTTCGTCGGCGCCGAGGCGTGGTGGACCGAGCCGAGGCCCATCGAGGGCGGGCGCCGCGCGCTGGTGCGGCGGCTGCCCGACGGCGAGGAGCGCTCGGTGCTGCCCGCGCCGTGGAACGTGCGCAGCCGCGTCGTCGAGTACGGCGGCCGCCCCTGGGCCGGGGCCGACCGCCCCGAGGGCCCGCTCCTCGTCTTCGCGAACTTCACCGACCAGCGGCTGTACGCGTACGAACCCGACGCCCCGGACGCCGAGCCCCGGGCGCTGACCCCGCTCTCGTCCGTGGGCGGCGGACTGCGCTGGGCCGACCCGGTGCTGCGCCCCGAGAGCGGTGAGGTCTGGTGCGTCCTGGAGGAGTTCACCGGCGAGGCGCCCACCGACGTGCGCCGGGTCATCGCCGCGGTGCCGCTCGACGGCTCCGCGGCCGAGGACCGCGCCGCCGTGCGTGAACTGTCCGACGGTGCCCACCGGTTCGTCACCGGGCCCCGCCTCTCCCCGGACGGCACCCGCGCCGCCTGGATCGCCTGGGACCACCCCCGCATGCCGTGGGACGGCACGGAGCTGGTGCTCGCCGAGGTGCGCGGCGACGGCACCTTCGGCGCCGCACGCACCTTCGCGGGCGGCCCCGAGGAGTCCGTCGCGCAGGTCGAATGGGCCCGGGACGGGCGGCTGTTGTTCACCAGCGACCGCACCGGCTGGTGGAACCTGTACCGCGCGGCCCCCGACGACGCGCGTCACGTCCAGGCGCTGTGTCCGCGCGAGGAGGAGTTCGCGGGCCCGCTGTGGCAGGTCGGCCTCAACTGGTTCGCGCCCCTGGAGACCGGGCTCATCGCCGTCGTGCACGGCAAGGGCGCCACCGCGCTCGGCATACTCGACCCCGAGACCGGCGAGGTCGTCGACGCGGCGGGCCCCTGGACGGAGTGGGCCTCGACCCTCGCCGCGCACGGCCCCCGCGTGCTCGGCGTCGCCGCGAGCCCGCGCAGCGCCTACGAAGTCGTGGAACTGGACACGGGCACCGGCCACGCCCGCGTCGTCGGCGCCGCCCACGACGACCCGGTGGACCCCACGTACTACCCCGAACCCCAGATCCGCGCCTTCTCGGGCCCGGCCGGGCGCACCGTCCACGCGCACGTCTACCCGCCCCACCACCCCGGCCACATCGCGCCCGACGACGAGCTGCCGCCCTACGTGGTGTGGGCGCACGGCGGCCCCACCGGCCGCTCGCCCCTCGTGCTCGACCTGGCCATCGCTTACTTCACCTCGCGCGGCATCGGCGTCGCGGAGGTCAACTACGGCGGCTCCACCGGCTACGGCCGCGCCTACCGCGACCGGCTGCGCGAGCAGTGGGGCATCGTGGACGTCGAGGACTGCGCGGCCGTCGCCCTCGCCCTGGCCGACGAGGGCACCGCGGACCGCGCCCGGCTCGCCGTCCGGGGCGGCAGCGCGGGCGGCTGGACCACGGCCGTCTCGCTGACCACCACCGACGTGTACGCCTGCGGGACGATCATCTACCCGGTGCTCGACCTCGCCGCGTTCGCCTCCGGGGAGACCCACGACCTCGAATCGCGCTATCTGGACTCCCTCGTCGGACCGCTCGACGAGGTGCCCGGACGGTACGGGGAGCGTTCGCCGCTGGAGCACGCCGACCGCGTCACCGTCCCCTTCCTGCTCCTGCAAGGCCTCGACGACGTGGTCTGCCCGCCCGCGCAGTCCGAGCGGTTCCTCGCCCGCCTGGAGGGGAGTGGCATCCCGCACGCCTACCTCGCCTTCGAGGGCGAGGGACACGGCTTCCGCCGCGCCGACACGATGGTCCGCGCCCTGGAGGCCGAACTCTCCCTGTACGCCCAGGTGTTCGGGATCGATCTGGCGGGGCCCGTGCCGACCCTGGAGCTCGGCAAGTGAGAGCCCTCGCCCGGCCCGCGCGCCTCATACCCGGCGCGCGGGTGGCCGTCGTCGCGCCGAGCGGCCCCGTCCCGCCGGAGCGGCTCGAAGCGGGCCTGGACATCCTGCGCGGCTGGGACCTGGAACCCTTCGCCATGCCCCATGTGCTCGATGCGCACCCGGAGTTCGGCTACCTCGCGGGGACCGACGCCGACCGCGCCCGAGACCTGGAGCGGGCGTGGTGCGACCCGTCCGTGGCCGCCGTGTTCTGCGCACGCGGCGGGTACGGCGTCCAGCGCATGGTGGACCTCGTCGACTGGGCGGCGCTGCGGGACGCGACCCGGGCGGCCGGTCCCAAGGTGTTCCTCGGCTACAGCGACATCACCGCGCTGCACGAGGCGTTCGCCACGCGGCTCGGGCTCGCGACCCTGCACGGCCCGATGACCGCGGCGGCCGACTTCCTCAAGAACGCGGCGGCCCAGGAGCACCTGCGCACCACCCTGTTCACCCCGGAGGCCGCCCAGGTCATCACCGCGCCGCGGCGCGCGAGGGCGCTGGTCGGCGGCCGGGCCCGGGGCGTCACGCTCGGCGGCTGCGTCTCGCTGCTCGCCTCCGATCTCGGCACACCGGGCGCGCGGACGTCCGCGCGCGGCGGCCTGCTCTTCCTGGAGGACATCGGCGAGGAGCCGTACCGCCTGGACCGGACCCTCACCCAACTCCTGCGCTCCCGCTGGCTGGAGGGCGTCGCCGGGATCGTGCTCGGCTCGTGGCAGGAGTGCGGGCCCTACGACGAGGTGCGGGCGCTCCTCGCCGACCGGCTCGGCGGACTCGGTGTGCCCGTGGTCGAGGAGTTCGGGTTTGGACACTGCGACGGGGCGCTGACCGTGCCGTTCGGGGTGCCGGGGCGACTGGACGCGGACGCGGGCACGGTGACGCTGGACGTACCGGCGCTCGTCTGACGCGCGCCGACCGCCGTCCGGGGCCGTCGGGGCGCGCCCCTGCACGGAATCTCCCGCCAGAAACCGCCGTCACGGTCGTTGACCGTGCTCTGACACGTGTCACACCATGAGCGGGGCCGGTACGTACCAGTCGGTAGCCCCTCAGCGTGGAGGTTCCCTTGTCCCGTCGCCGTGCCCTGACCCTCGCCGCAGCGGCGGCGCTCGCCGCGCCGCTCGCCGTCGCCGCGCCCGCCCCCGCGGACGCCCCCGCCGCCGGAGCGAGGGGCGAATTCACCGTCACCGCGCTGAAGTTCACCGTCGAGGCGGGCGGCCGGAGCTGCACGGTCGACGCCGACCTGTACCGCCCCGCCGGGGTGGACGCGGCGCATCCGGCGCCCGCGGTGCTCTCCACCAACGGCTTCGGCGGCAGCAAGTCCGATGGGTCGACCGCCGCGGCCGGCAAGGCCTTCGCGGCGCGCGGCTATGTCGGGCTCGTCTACTCGGGCCTCGGCTTCGGCAAGTCCGGGTGCCTGATATCGCTCGACGACCCGCGGATCGACGGCAAGGCCGCCTCCGCGCTCGTCGACTTCCTCGCGGGTGAGCGGGCCGCCGACGACGGCACGAGGGCGGACTACGTCACCGCCGACGGCGAGGGCGACCCGCGCGTCGGCATGATCGGCGGCTCCTACGGCGGGGCGATCCAGCTGGCGACCGCCGCCGTGGACCACCGCGTCGACGCCCTCGTACCGATGATCACCTGGCACGACCTGGCGTACTCCCTCGACCCGAACAACGCCGCCGACCGCGAGGTGCCCGGCGCCGCCAAGTGGCAGTGGATGAACGGCTTCTACCTCATCGGCGAGGGCCAGCCGCTGCTCGTCCCCAACCTCGACCCCTCCCGCATCAACCGGCTGGACTGCCTGCACTTCGTCACCAAGGCCTGCGAGACGATCCGCACCCTCAACTCCGGCCGCTATCCGGCGGACAGGACCAAGGCGCTCCAGGAGTTCGCGCGCGGCGTCTCCCCGGTGTCGTACCTGAGCGAGGTGAAGGCGCCGACGCTCCTCGTGCAGGGCCAGGCCGACAGCCTCTTCAACCTCAACGAGGCCGAGGCGACGTACAAGACGCTCAAGGCGCAGGGCACCCCCACGAAGATGATCTGGCAGTCCTGGGGCCACAGCGGCGGCGTGCGCGACGCCGCGTCCGGCGAACTGAACCTGGAGGCGGGCAACTTGGAGACGTCGTACGTCGGCCGGCGCGTCCTCGCCTGGTTCGACCGCTACCTCCACCGGAAGAAGGACGTCGACACCGGCCCCGCCTTCGCGTACTACCGCGACTGGATCGACGACCCGGCCCATACGTACGCGACCGCGTCCCAGGTGCCCGCGCCCCACCGGAAGCTGTACCTCTCCGGAGACGGCAAGCTCGTCGACGACCGCGCGAAGGTGGCGCGCGGCAGCCGCGAGTACCGCAACTGGCTGGTGCCCACGAGCCATTCGGAGTCCTCGCTCGCCGGCATGCTCGGTCTGCCCGACCCCGCCCCGTACGACACCAAGGGCACCTACCTCGACTGGACGACCGAACCCCTCACCGACGCGGTGGACGTGGTCGGCGTCCCCAGGGCGACCCTGAAGGTGCGCTCGCCGCGGACCGAGCGGGTGCAGCACTCCGGGGACGCGGCCGACAAGCTGGTCCTCTTCGCCAAGCTGTACGACGTCGCGCCGGACGGCACGAAGACCCTGGTCCACCGGCTCGTCTCGCCCGTGCGGGTGCCGGACGTGACGAAGCCGTTCACCGTCTCGCTGCCCGGCATCGTGCACCGCTACGAGAAGGGCCACCGGCTGCGCTTCGTGGTGGCGGCGAGCGACGGGGCGTACCTCGGCAACAAGGGCGTCAAGCCGGTCACGGTGACCAGCGAGCCGCGGGACACCGGCGTCCTGGAGCTGCCCGTGGTCGCCCGCTGACGTCACCCGCATGGCCCACCGCCCCACCCCGGAGGCACACCCACCGCGCGCGAACCCGGCCCGGCCACCCATGCTGGTGCCGGGGGAGGCCGGACGTACCTCCGACGGAAGGGTCCACATCATGAGCCCCAACACCTCCACGGGCGGCTCCAGGAGCCGCGGCTCGGGCGGCGGGCTGATGACACCCGGCAGGGTCGCCGTCGCCGCCGTCGCCGTCCTCACCCTGGTCTTCATCTTCGAGAACACCCGCAGCACCAAGATCCGGCTGCTGATCCCCGAGGTGACCATGCCGCTGTGGATGGCCCTGCTCGGCACGGGACTGATCGGCGCCCTGTGCGGGGCCTACTTCATCGGGAGGCGCAAGTGAGGGTGCGGTTCCAGCGGGCGGGCGTGATCGCGGGCGGCGCGCTCGCCGCGACCGTCATGACGGTCACCACCGCGGCGGCGGGCCCGCCGATGCCGGATTTCCGGGGGCGGGGCCTGGTGCACGTCTTCTCGACGCTCGACTACCGCACCCGCGTCGACGTCCATGACGTCAGCGGCTACCACCGCACCGTGCTGTGGCCCCTCAACTGGAAGGTGTGCTCCCAGTCCCCGGCCGCGGGCCGTCAGCTCAACGGGCAGGCCGTCACGATCGGCGTCGTGAAGAAGAGCGAGCGATGCCCCGGGAAATGACCCGGGGCCGGACCTCCGCGCCGCCCGGATAGCGTGGCCCGATGCCCGACAGCACCACATATCTCGCCGAAGGCCCCCGCGTGGGCATACGCCACTTCGCCGCCGCGGACTCCGCCGAGTTCACCGCCCGTACGCGCGAGAGCCGGGCGTTGCACCGCCCCTGGCTCTTCCCGCCCTCCTCGGACGACACCTATCGCGCGTACGCGGCGGCGCTGAACGAGGACCCGGCCAGAGCGGGTTTCCTCGTGTGCGAGCGCGACAGCGGGGCCATCGCCGGATTCATCAACGTCAACAACATCGTCCGGGGCGGCTTCCGCAGCGGGGCCCTCGGCTACGGCGCGTTCGCGCACGCCGCGGGGCGGGGTCTCATGCGCGAGGGACTCGGGCTCGTCATGGCTCACGCCTTCGGGGAGCTGCGGCTGCACCGCCTGGAGGCCAACATCCAGCCGGGCAACGCGCCTTCGATCGCCCTCGTGCGCGGCCGGGGCTTCCGCCTGGAGGGCTTCTCGCCGGACTTCCTCTACGTCGACGGGGCCTGGCGCGACCACGAGCGCTGGGCCGTCACCGCCGAGATGGTGCCGGACGCGGGAGGCTCAGCGGCGTGACGGTTTGCGGTTGATCTTCATGGTGTCCATGTCCGTCACCGTCGACCGCAGGTCCCGGAAGCCGTGGCCCGCCTCCCTCAGCCGCGTCTCGGCCTCCTCCTCGGCGAGCGCCGCCGCCATCTCCTCGCCGTCCTCGGCGTCCGAGAGCAGTTCGTAGCGCAGCGAGAAGTGCTTGAGCGCGCGGTCGTAGGTGAGGGTGCCCTCGGGGGTGAACTTCATCTGGGCGAGGCCGTGTTCCTCTACCTCCGCGAGGAGCGCCGCGCGCGACGCGTCCGTCAGCTCGTCCCACGTACCCCGGACGATGACTCGGTAGGTGTGCTGCGTGCCCATGTCCTCGCGCTCTTCTCTCTCGCTTGCAGGTCCACGGCCGAAGGCGGCCGTCGAAAGATCCAGCGTACGGCGCCTCCGAGGGCGGCGTCCTTGGGAGGTCTTTGCGCAATCCTGACCCGAAGGCCCCCTGGGCGGCGCCTCCTTGACCGTGTTCCATGGTGATCGTGAAGACCACCGTGCGCCGTGACGAACTGACCCTGCCCGTCGCCCCCACCGGTCCCGAGAACCCCCTGCCCCCACTGCGCCCCCTCGGCGACACGCACACCCTGGACGAGCGCGCCAAGGACGGCCTGCCGCGCGACATGGCACGCCAACTCGCGTACGAGCCACTGCGCAGCCTCCTGCCCGTGCGCCTCCTCGACGGGTACGGGCGCGAGCGGACCGACACGCGCCTCGACACGCTCGTCATCGAGAACGACCGGCTGCGCGCCACCGTCCTGCCCGGTTACGGCGGCCGGGTCCACGCCCTCTTCCACAAGCCGACCGGACGCGAACTGCTCTACCGCAACCCGGTGTTGCAGCCCGCGAACCTCGCGCTCAACGGCGCCTGGTTCTCCGGCGGCATCGAGTGGAACATCGGCGCCACCGGCCACACCACCCTCTCCTGCGCGCCCGTCCACGCCGCGCGCGTGACCGCACCCGACGGCGGCGACATGCTGCGCCTGTGGGAGTGGGAGCGGCTGCGCGACCTGCCCTTCCAGGTGGACCTGTGGCTGCCGGAGGGCTCCGACTTCCTCCACGTCGGAGTGCGTGTGCGCAACCCGCACGAGAAGGCCGCGCCCGTCTACTGGTGGTCGAACATCGCGGTGCCCGAGCAGCGCAGGGTGCTCGCCCCGGCCGACGAGGCCTGGCGGTTCGCGTACGGGGGCGGTCTGCGGAAGGTGCCGGTGCCCGAGTCCGACGGCGCCGACCGCACCTACCCGCCGCGCAGCGAGTACCCCGCCGACTACTTCTACGACGTGCCGGACGGCGCCCGGCGCTGGATCGCCGCACTCGACGAGGACGGGCACGGGCTCGCGCAGACCTCCACGGACCTGCCGCGCGGCCGCAAGCTCTTCGTCTGGGGCACCGGCAGCGGCGGCCGGCGCTGGCAGGACTGGCTCACCGAGCCCGGCACCGGGGGCTACGCGGAGATCCAGTCGGGCCTCGCGCGCACGCAGCTGGAGCACGTACGCCTGGACGCCGAGGCCGAGTTCAGCTGGCTGGAGGCGTACGGGCCGCTGTCCGCGCGGGCCGGTCTCGTGCACGGCGACTGGGCGGACGCGCGCGGCGAGACCGAGGCGCGGCTCGCCGAAGCCCTGCCCAGGGAGGCCGTCGACGCCGCGTACGAGGCCTGGCTGGCCTGCGCCGACAACGAGCCGGGGGAGGTGCTCGCGGTGGGCTCCGGCTGGGGCGCGCTGGAGGTTCTGCGCGCCCGGCACAAGTTGCCCGGCACGCCCTTCGACGAGTCCACGCTCGGCCCCGAACAGGCGCCGTGGCTCGAACTGCTGCACTCCGGGGCCGTCCCGGAGCCGCGCGAGGCCGCGCCGCCCGGGCCGACACTCGTGGCACGGCACTGGCGCGACATGCTGGAGACCGCGCCCGCACGCCCGCTCACCGAGTACCACCTGGGAGTCGCCCAGTGGCACGCGGGCGACCGGGCGCAGGCCGTACGCAGCTGGGAGCGGGGCCTCGAACTCGCCTCCTCCCGCTGGCCGTTGCTGCGCTGCCTCGCCGTCGCGGACAGTGTCGAGGGCCACCTGGAGCGGGCCGCCGACCGGTACGCGGAGGCGTTCGACGACCTGTGCGATGGCCTGGGCGAGGAGCGGCGCGACGACGGTGCCGACTGGACGGCGGCGACGGCCGCGCTCGGCCGGGAGGCGATCTCCGCGCTGCTCGCCGCGGACCGCCCGGAGGCGGCGCGCGCGGTGTGGAACCGCCTCCACGCGACCACCCGCGCCGAGGGTCGCTTCCGCCTGGTCGAGGCCCAACTCCTCTATGCCGAGGGAGACATGGCGGCGGTGCGCGCGGTCTTCGACGAGGGCTTCGAGGCGGCGGACCTGCGGGAGGGCGCCGAGACCGTGGGCGACCTGTGGAAGGCGGCGACGGGCGGCGAGGAGATCCCGGCGCGCCACGACTTCGGGATGCGGCCGCCGGGGGAGTGAGGGGCCACTCGGATCTCAGGTCGCGGTGACGCGGCGGTCCGCGTACTCGAAGACGGCGCCGTCGGGGTGGATCGCGATGAGGTTGCGCCCGGCGGGGGTGGGGACGGGGCCCGCGATGACACGGGCGCCGGACGCGTTCAGTACGGCGTACGCCTCGTCCACGTCCTGCACCGCGATGGTCGCCGAGACCTTGCGGAGGATCTCCAGCTCCTGCTCCGGGCCGCTCATCAGCAGAAAGCAGCCGATCGCGGCCACGGAGACGCCGCCTCGTTCGAAGCGCATCGCCTTGCCGCCCGCGAGGCGCTCGTAGAAGGCGACCGAGGACTCCAAGTCCTCGACGCAGATGCGCAGCGTGGTTCCCAGGATCTCCATGATTGGAACGCCCTCACCTCTGTGGCCTGCCAACGGCTCCGCAACGATTTCATGATTGCCCGCTCCCTCGCCACCGTCTCCGCATCCGCGAGCAGGAGGGCGGCACCGTCCGGTGCCGCCCTCCTGTCGTGATCCGTCGCCGGTCGCCCTTCGTCAGGACTGGGGACGGCTGCCGTGGTTCGCGCCGTTCTTGCGGCGGGCCTTCTTCTTGCGACGTCGCTTCGAGGACATGGATACCTCCGTGGTTCGGGTGGTGCTTCCCGGGTGCGAACCCAGGCGATCATGCGCCGCCTACCCAAGGGGTGATCCCGTTATGGTGTGGCCTGCGTCACACCGCGTGGGGCGGTGTGTCGTTACCCGCCGCGCGCGCCGGGTACCCGGGACTTCATGACTGGCTTCGAGAAACCACTGACCGGCCTCGACAAGCAGCCGTTCGACAAGGCCCTGACCGACGAGCTGGTCCGTACGATCCGCAGCGAACTGCGGGAAGAACTGCGGAAGGAATTCCGTGAGCAGACCCGGAAGCAGCGGCGCAAAGCGGCGTTCTACGCCGGGTCCGGTGCCACCGCGTTCTACGCGGGCGCCGCGGTCGCTCTGGCCGCGGGCCTCGCGCTCACCCTGGTGCTGCCCGACTGGGCGGCGGCCCTGATCGTGGGTGCGCTGCTCGCCCTCGCGGCGGTGCTGCTGCGCAACGCGGCGCGCCCTGCGGTGCCTCAGGCGGCTTCCGCTCCCTACGGGGATCCGGCGGGGTCTGCCGGAGCAGCGGGGGCAGCCCCGGCCGTCCCCCCGGGCGGCCCCGCCGTGCCCGCGCCGCCGCCGATGCCGCCCACGGTGCCTGCCGTGCCCGCAAGGGGCCCCGAGGTGCCGGGGGCGAGGGGCGGGGAGCGCGGACAGCACTGAGAGGGTGCCTCCAGGTGCCGGCCAAGGCAAGCGCAGCGCACGCCCAAGGGGGGCCCCGCGAAGCGGAGGCGCGGAGCCGGGGCTCTCACACCACCCGGAACTCCTCGACCTCGTCCGTGCGCAGCTCAAGACCGTGCCCGACGCCCCCCTCCGGGCGGACGACACCGCCGGTAGGGTCGAGCGCCCCGGCGAAGAACATCGACTCGATCCGCACATGGTCGTGGAACCACTCGACGTGCCGCAGATTCGGCACGCACGCGGCGACCGCCGCATGCGCGTGCGGCGCGCGGTGCGCCGAGACCTCCAGGCCGTGCGCCTGCGCGAGGGCCGCCGCGCGCAGCCACTCGGTGAGGCCGCCGCAGCGCGTGGCGTCCACCTGCAGACAGTCCACGGACGGGATCATGCGCGCGAAGTACGGCAGGTCGTAGCCGTACTCGCCCGCCGTCACGTCACACACCAGCGCGTCCCTGACCAGCGCGAGGCCCCGCAGGTCGTCCGACGACACCGGCTCCTCGAACCAGCCCACGCCGTATTCGGCGAGCACCCTGCCCACCCGTACCGCCTGCTTGCGCGTGTAGCCGCCGTTCGCGTCGACGTACAACTCGGCCTGGGGGCCGATGACTTCACGCGCGGTGCGCACCCGCGACACGTCGCGGCCGGCCTCCCGGCCCCACCCCTCGCCGATCTTGATCTTGACGCGCGGGATGTGCTGGCCGTGCACCCAGCCGTTGAGCTGCGCCGCCAGATGGGTGTCGTGGTACGTCGTGAAGCCGCCGCTGCCGTAGACGGGAACCTCGTCGCGGGCCGCGCCGAGCAGCCGTACGAGGGGCAGTTCAAGGAGGCGGGCCTTCAGGTCCCACAGGGCGATGTCGACGGCCGAGATCGCGCAGCCGGCGGCGCCGGGGCGGCCGGTGTCGCGCACCGCCTTGGTCATGGCGTCGTGGGCGGCGGGGATGTCGAGGGCGTCCCGCCCCAGGACGGCCGGGGTGAGCTGCTCCTCGACCAGCGCGGCGACGGAGGCGGGCGCGTACGTCCAGCCGGTGCCCGTCGCGTCGCCCGCGGTGATCTCGGCGATGACGACCGTCGTGGTGTCCCAGGCGAAGGTGCCGTCCGCCTCGGGTGCGTCCGCGGGCACCGTGTACGCGGAGACGACGGGCCGTTCGATCGCGACTGCGTCCTTCATCTGGGACTTCCTCGGTTCGTGGTGCGGGTGGGGCTCCGGGGGTGTGCGTACGGGAGCGGGGCCGCGCAGCGCGCGGTGGCCGGAGGCAGGGGGATGCGTCTCCGGTGCGTCGGTGGGAGCGGGGTCGGATACGGCTCCGGGTAACCCTGAGACGCCGTGACAAACGGTCTCCGAACGCCGCCGGACCTCGGATTTCGGCCTGCCCCTTGGCGCCCCCGCCCCCGGAGTTTGCCGTGCGCCGCGCCCGGGCACGCGGGAGGTTCCGACCCCCGTCCGGAGGCACAGAGGCACACCATGAGCCGAGTCCTCAAGCACGGCCGCCCCCGGGTGGCCATGCCGGGCGAGCGCGTCCGGCGCGCCGCAGACTGGCTTCTGGACGCCGAACCGCCGCCGGAACGTACGGCCCGGCCCGGCCCGCTCGTCCCCGCTGTCAGCGGACCCCGCGGTCCCGCGCCACGCCCGCACAGCCAAGGAGAACCCCGATGACCAGCAATGACCTCGCCACCCTCGCCCAGCAGCTGCGCGTCGACTCGGTCCGCGCCGCGGCCGCCGCCGGCTCCGGGCACCCCACCTCGTCGATGTCCGCCGCCGATCTGATGGCGGTGCTCATGGCCCGCCATCTGCACTACGACTTCGACCGCCCCGACCATCCGGGCAACGACCGCTTCATCCTCTCCAAGGGCCACGCCTCACCGCTGCTCTACGCGACGTACAAGGCGGCGGGCGCGCTCACCGACGACGAACTGCTGACCTTCCGCAAGGAGGGCAGCCGCCTCCAGGGCCACCCGACGCCCCGCGCCCTGCCGTGGGTGGAGGTCGCCACCGGTTCGCTCGGGCAGGGCCTGCCCGTCGGCGTCGGCATGGCCCTCTCGGGCAAGCGGCTCGAACGCATCCCCTACCGCGTCTGGGTGCTCTGCGGCGACAGCGAGCTGGCCGAGGGCTCCGTCTGGGAGGCCGCCGAGCACGCCGGGTACGAGCATCTCGACAACCTCACCGTGGTCGTCGACGTCAACCGCCTCGGCCAGCGCGGCCCCACCCGCCACGAGTGGAACCTGAAGGCCTACGCCGACCGCTTCCGGGCGTTCGACTGGCACGTCGTCGAGACCGACGGGCACGACACCGACGCCATCGACCGCGCATTCCAGGAGGCGGCCTCCACCGCCGGGCAGCCCACCGTCGTCCTCGCCCGCACCCTCAAGGGCAAGGGCGTCGCCTCCGTCGAGAACCGCGAGGGCCTGCACGGCAAGCCGCTGCCGGACGCGGAGTCGGCCATCGAGGAGCTGGGCGGCGTACGCGACGTACGCGTCGAGGTGCGCAAGCCGGCCGCGGCGCGCACCCTGCACGCGGAGCGCGCCGGGCATCTCGAACTGCCGCGCCACGAGGTCGGCGAGGACGTCGCCACCCGTGACGCCTACGGCCAGGCGCTCGCCGCGCTCGGCACGGCGCGCGGCGACGTGGTCGCCCTCGACGGCGAGGTCGGCGACTCGACCCGCACGGAGTACTTCGCCAAGGAACACCCCGACCGCTACTTCGAGTGCTACATCGCCGAGCAGCAACTCGTCGCCTCCGCCGTCGGCATGGCCGCGCGCGGCTGGGTGCCGTACGCGTCGACGTTCGCGGCGTTCCTCACCCGCGCCCACGACTTCGTACGGATGGCGGCGATCAGCGGCGCGGGCATCAACCTCGTCGGCTCCCACGCGGGCGTCGCGATCGGCGAGGACGGCCCCTCCCAGATGGGCCTCGAAGACCTCGCGATGTTCCGCGCGGTGCACGGATCGACGGTCCTGTACCCGTGCGACGCCCACCAGACCGGGCGGCTCATCGCCCAGATGGCCGAACTCGACGGCGTGCGCTATCTGCGTACGTCACGCGGCGCCTCGCCCGTCATCTACGGGCCGGGCGAGGAGTTCCCCATCGGCGGCTCCAAGGTCCTGCGCTCCTCCGACGCCGACCGGCTGACCCTCGTCGCCGCCGGGGTGACCGTCCACGAGGCGCTGTCCGCCGCGGAGTTGCTGGCGGGCGAGGGCATTCCGGTGCGCGTGATCGACCTGTACTCCGTCAAGCCCGTCGACCGCCACACCCTGCGCGAGGCGGCCACGCAGACCGGGTGCCTGGTCACCGTCGAGGACCACCGAGAGGAGGGCGGCCTCGGCGACGCGGTACTCGACGCGTTCACCGACGGCGGCCCGGTGCCGCGCCTGGTCCGGCTCGCGGTACGTACGATGCCGGGCTCGGCGTCCCCCGAGGAGCAACTGCGCGCGGCGGGCATCGACGCCCAGTCGATCGCGGCGGCGGCGCGGCTGCTGGTGGAGGAGGCGGTGGTGCGGTGACCTCGCGGGACGCGTGACGCCGGCCCCGCGCCACCGGCGCCCGGGGGCTCAGCTCCCTCGGCCGAGGTCCTACCGGGCGCCGCCCCGGCGCAGACGCGAGGGGTCACCGTCTCGCCGTCTTGAACCAGGCGTTCGCCGCGGGGCGGAACATCAGGACCACCGCCGTCAGCACCGCCGCCAGATGCAGCACACGGCTCGCGCCGAAGAGGACGTCCACGGCGTTCAGGTCACGGAGCGCGTCCCCGAGCGAGTGACCGGCGGCGAGCCAGCGCGCGGGCTCGATCACCAGGGACAGCGTCCCGAAGACGCCGAGTACCACCGCCAGGGTCAGCCGCGCCCCGTTCCCGCCGCGCCGCATCCGCACCGCGACCAGGACGGCCGCCGAGTACACCGCCACGCGTAGGGCCAGGCCACCCGCGAGGCCGCCGAGGGACGCCTCGCCGTCGGCCACCGCCCCGATCACCGCGAGCACCGTCTCGAAGACGCCCGCGGCGACCGCGGTGAGCCAGAGCGCGAAGGCCGCCCTGACGGGGGCGGGGGCCGACGGGCCGTCCGCCCCCGTGAGCATGCGGGGCAGCGGCGCCGGACGCCGGGAGCGAGGGTGCGGACGGGGGCGGGACGGCGTGGGATGTGAATCGGAACGTACGTCGCAGTCGTGCGTCATGGCAGGCCTCGCTCAGATTCATGGATGGGGGAGCGTCGCGGATGCGGAACGGCCGGTGGTCGACCGGTGCCTCGATCCTCCCGGCCGGATCGCCGCTGGACACGCCCGCCGTCCCCCGCCTTTCGGGTGGTGCCAGCCACCCCTCCCGACCAGGGTGAACACCACCGTGCCCGGGCGGCTACGGCGACTAGCGGGGCGGTCCACGGGTACCCGAGGGGTCCGTCCGACCCCGAGGGAACCGAGCGGAAGGAAACGCCGATGAGCGACGTACGGACGGTGCGGGCGGGCCGCCGCACCGTGGAACTGCACCGGCCGGAGAAGGTCCTCTTCCCGGCCGGTGACGGCGACGGCAGCGGCAAGGAGCGGAGCGAAGGCGCGGCCGAGGCGCATACGAAAGCCGAGGGCCATGCGGAAGCCAAGGCCTACACGAAAGCGGACCTCTTCGACTACTACCGGTCCGTCGCCCCCTTCATGCTGCCCCACCTGCGCGGCCGCCCCCTCATGCTGGAGCGCCACCCGGACGGCCTCGACGGCCCCCGCTTCATGCAGAAGGACACCCCGGACCACTACCCGGACTGGATCACCCGCGCCGAGGTCGCCAAGCAGGACGGCACCGTCACGCACACCGTGTGCGACGACACGGCGACCCTGCTCTTCCTCGCCGACCAGGCGTGCCTGACCCTGCACCGCTGGCTCTCCCGCACCGGCAGAACCGACCGACCCGACCGGCTGGTCTTCGACCTCGACCCGGCGAAGGACGACTTCGGCGCCGTACGGGACGCGGCCCGGCTCCTCGGTGAACTCCTCGACCACATGAGCCTGCCGTCCGCCCTGATGACGACCGGCTCACGCGGACTGCACGTCGTCGTGCCCCTCAACGGCAACCACGACTTCGACGACGTGCGCGACTTCGCCAAGGACGTCGCCGACACGCTCGCCGCGGCGCATCCCGAGAGGTTCACCACAGCCGCCCGCAAGGAGGCCCGCGGCGACCGGCTCTACCTCGACGTGCAGCGCAACGGGTACGCGCAGACAGCGGTGGCCCCCTTCTCCGTGCGGGCCGCGCCCGGCGCCCCGGTGGCCGTCCCGCTTGCCTGGGAACAGCTGGACGACCCCGCGGTGCACGCCCGCCGCTGGACCATCGAGGACGCCGTCGAACAGGCCCGCACCGACCCATGGGCCGGCGTCCTGCGCAACGGACGCGCCCTTGGACCGGCCCGCCGCAAGCTGCGCGCCCTGCGCGGCTGAGGCGAGGTTTGGCCAAGGGACACCGGGACACACGTATCGGGAGGTGGACATGGCCAATACGTCACGTAAGACCACAGACTCCAAGACAACGGACACCGAGCAGAAGGAGCAGCCGGGCCCCATGGCGGTCCTGCGGGCCGCGCAGACCCAGCTCGCCGAGCTGACCGGCATGACAGCCGAAGCGGTGTCGTCCTTCGAACGCACCGAGGAGGGATGGCTGCTGGAGATCGAGGTGCTCGAGCTGGCCCGTGTCCCCGACACGATGAGCCTGCTGGCGAGCTACGAGGTCCGGCTCGACCCCCAGGGCGAGCTGACCGGATACCGGCGGATGCGCCGCTACGAACGCGGACGTTCGGACCCGCACAACAAGTAGAGCCGCACAGAAGAACCACGCTCCACAGCAAGCAAGGGAAGCAAGACAGACAAGGCAGCCAAAGCAAGGAGGCTCAGTCGGCATGACCGTAGTCCCGGCACAACAGTCCGGCGGCGGAGGCGGCACCAGTGGCCTGTACGACGTCGTGGAACTCATCCTCGACCGAGGACTCGTCATCGACGCCTTCATCCGCGTCTCACTCGTCGGTATCGAGATCCTGAAGGTCGACGTCCGTGTCGTCGTCGCGAGCGTCGACACCTATCTGCGGTTCGCCGAGGCGTGCAACCGCCTAGACCTGGAGACCGGACAGAAGAAGGACCCCGGCGTGCCCGACCTCTTGGGCGAGATCACCGAGTCCGGCGCCAAGGGCAAGTCCAAGGGCGCCCTCTCCGGAGCCGCCGAGACCATATCGGACGCCTTCAAGCAGTCCCGTGAGGAAGGCGAGCGCCAGAGCGAGGAGCGCCCGCGGGCCCGGCGCTCCACGACGTCCCGCCGGAAGGAGGAGAAGGAGTGACCACCTACGTCTACGGCATCGCGAGCAGCTCCCACCCGTCCCTGCCGGACGGCATGGAGGGCATAGGGAAGCCGGCGTGCGCCGTGCGCATCCTGAAGCAGGGTGAACTCGCCGCGATCGTCAGCGATGCCCCCGAGGACCTCAAGCCCAAGCGGCGCGACCTGCTCGCGCACCAGAACGTGCTGTCGGAGGCGGGCGCCGCGGGCTCCGTGCTGCCGATGCGCTTCGGCAGTCTCGCCCCGGACGACGAGACCGTCGTATCCGTACTGGGGGAGCGCGCCGACCACTACACGGAACGCCTGCGCACCCTCGACGGCAAGGTCGAGTACAACGTGAAGGCCTCCCACAACGAACAGGCCGTGCTGCACCAGGTCCTCGCGGAGAACCCGGAGCTGCGCGCCATGGTGGAGGCCAACCAGCGCCAGGGCGGCGGCAGCCACGAGCAGAAGCTGCAGCTCGGTGAGGCGGTCACCTCCGCGGTGCGGGCCCGGGAGGCGAGCGACGCCGTCGAGGTGCGGCGCGCGCTGGAACCGACGGCCGAATCGGTCGCCGAGGGGCCCGAGGGCACCGGCTGGCTCGCCAACATCTCGTTCCTGGTGAGCCGCAAGTCCGCCGAGGGCTTCGTCGCCGCGGTGGAGGAACTGCGCACCACCCAGCCGCACCTGGAACTCAAGGTGCACGGTCCGCTGCCCCCGTACAGCTTCGTCGACCCGGGACCCGCCGAACCGGCGGCGTGACGGGATGGGACTGATCGGCGAACTGCTCCTGCTGCCACTGGCCCCGGCCCGTGGCTCCCTCTGGGTGCTGAACCAAGTGGTCGACGAGGCGGAGCGGCAGTACTACGACCCCTCGGCCATCCGTCGTGAGCTCGCCCGCCTCGAGGAGCGCCTGGAGGCGGGCGAGATCGACGAGGACGAGTTCGAGCGGGCCGAGGACGAACTCCTCGACCGGCTGCAGCACAGCACAGGACAGGACTTCAGACAATGAACCGACTGGCAATGGGCCTTGCCGTGGGCGCGGGATACGTGCTCGGCCGCACGAAGAAGGCGAAGTTCGCGTTCGCCGTCGGCACGATGGTCGCGGGCAAGAAGCTGAACCTGAGCCCGAAGGCGCTGGGGTCGCTCGTGACCCAGCAGCTGGAGAACAACCCGCAGTTCAAGGAGATAGGCGACCAGCTGCGCGAGGATCTGCGGGGCGTGGGCAAGGCCGCTACCGGCTCGCTCCTCAACCGGCAGCTCGAAGGCCTCGCCGACCGCCTGCACGACCGCACCCTCGACGTCCAGGACCGCATCTCCGGCGTGGTGCCGGACGAGGTCAAGGGCGCCGACAGGGATGACGAGGAGGCGGTGGAGGCCGAGGACGCCAAGAGCGCCGACTCCGAGGACGAGGACCAGCCGGCCGGGCGGCGCAAGAAGGCGGCGGCCAAGAGGCCGTCCGCCCCGAAGTCCGGCTCCAGGTCGCAGTCCCGGTCCGGCTCCCGGTCGGAGGGGAAGACGGACACGGAGTCCGAGCCCAAGACGGCCGCGAAGAAGACCGCGGCGAAGAAGAGCACCGCCCGCAAGACCGCCCAGAAGAAGTCGGCTTCCGCGGCGCGCGGCACCGCCCGCAAGACGGCATCGGCGGCCCGCACGGGCGGCCGGGCGAAGGGAGGCGACCGTGGCTGAGTCACCGCTGAGCAACATCACGCGAAGCCCCGCCGCCGACCGTCTGAAGGAAGAGGCGCAGGCCTACCTCATGGCGCAGGTCGAGCGCATGCTCGTAGGCGTGGGCCACCGCCTCGGCGACGCCACCGTGAAGCTGAACGACATCGCGGACGGCAAGAGCCCCGGCTTCGGCAAGCTCGCGCTGAACGCGGGCAAGAAGGTCGCCGAGGGCAAGGGCCCGGTGCGCAGCGCGCTGGAACTGGGCGGAGGCCACCTCAAGGACAAGGTCACCGATGCTGTCAAGGGCATCGGCGGCGGCAAGCGCAAGAAGGGCGGCGCGGGCCAGAAGCCCACGGTCATCCTGGAGTACGTCGACGTCGGCGTCCCGGTCCGCGAGGCGTACGACCAGTGGACCCAGTACCAGGAGTTCTCCACTTTCGCGAAGGGTGTCCAGGACGCCACCGCCGCGAGCGACACGGACACCGACTGGAAGCTCAAGGTCTTCTGGTCCAAGCGCAGTTGGAAGGCGCACACCACCGAGCAGGTGCCGGACCAGCGGATCACCTGGACGTCGGAGGGAGCCAAGGGGGCGGCCAAGGGCGCCGTCACCTTCCACCCGCTCGCGGAGAACCTCACCCGGGTCCTGCTGGTCATCGAGTACTACCCGAAGGGCCTCTTCGAGAAGACCGGCAACATCTGGCGCGCCCAGGGCCGCAGGGCACGCCTGGACCTCAAGAACTTCGCCCGGCACATCACGCTGCGCGGCGAGGCGAGCGACGGCTGGCGCGGCGAGATCCGCGACGGCGAGGTCGTCCGCAGCCACGAGGACGCCGTGGCCGAGGAGGAGGACGAGCGCTCCGAGGACGAGCACGCCGAGGACGAGCGCCTGGAGGACGAGTACGAGGAGCAGGACGAGCCCGAGGACGAGTACGACGAGGAGGAAGACGCCCGCGAGGACGAGCCGGCGGCGGAGTACGAGGACGAGGACGAGCCCGAGGAAGAGGTCGACGAGGAGACCGAGGGCGAGCCCGAGGACGAGTACGACGACCTCGACGAAGACGCCGAGGCCGAAGACGAGGTTGACGACGAGGCCGAGGCCGAGGCTGACGACGAGGTCGCCGCCGAGGACGATGACGACGTCGACGAGGTCGATGAAGAGGCCGACGCCGACGAGGAGAAGCGGCGCGAGTACGCCGAGTCGGCCGACGGCGGCCGGGGCAGCCGATGACGGGCTCCCCGAGCGGCGGTCTGCCCGGCCCCTACGGCAACAGCAGTGGAGGGGCCAACCTCGCGGACATCCTCGAACGCGTCCTGGACAAGGGCATCGTCATCGCCGGCGACATCAAGATCAACCTGCTCGACATCGAACTGCTCACCATCAAACTGCGCCTGATCGTCGCGTCGGTGGACAAGGCCAAGGAGATGGGTATCGACTGGTGGGAACAGGACCCGGCGCTCTCGTCCGGAGCGCGCCACAAGGAGCTCTCCCAGGAGAACGCCGAGCTGAGGCGGCGGCTGGAGGAACTGGAGTCCCAGGGGGTCCTGGAACCCGCCGAGAAGGAGTCACGTGAGCCTCGCAAGTGAGGAACTGCGTTACGTCTACGCGGTCTGCCGTCCGCTGGACGCACCGCTCGCCGCCGACCTGACCGGGGTCGGCGGCGTGCCGCCCCGGCAGCTCGCCCACGAGGGCCTCATCGCCCTCGTGGGCCCGGTGCCGGAGCGGGACTTCGCGGAGGAGCCGCTGCGCAGGCATCTGGAGGACCTGGACTGGCTCTCCGACACGGCCCGCGCGCACCAGCGGGTGATCTCCGCGCTCACCAGCGTCACCTGCCCGCTGCCGCTGCGGCTCGCCACCGTCTTCCGGGACGACAGCGGTGTGCGCGCCATGCTGGAGGAGGGCGCGGACCGCTTCCGCCGGGTCCTCGACCGGATCGACGGGTGCGTGGAGTGGGGCGTCAAGGTCCATCTGGAGAGCGAGGAGTCGCGGGAGCGGCCCGCCGAGGCGCCGACGCAGGACAAGCCGCGTTCGGGACGCGACTATCTGCGCCAGCGACGCAGCCGACAGACGGCCCAGGACGAGAGCTGGCAGCGGGCCGAGGTTTTCGCCCAGGCCCTGCACGAGAAGCTGTCGCGGCGCTCCGACGACTCCCGGCTGCACGCCCCGCAGAACTCGTCCCTCTCCAAGGCGCCCGGGCGGAACATCCTCAACGCCGCCTACCTGGTGCCCCGCGCGCACTCGGAGGAGTTCGTCGAACTCGTCGACGGCACCAAGGACGAGGGGCAGGAGTCGTCCGGCCTGCGGGTGGAGCTGACGGGCCCCTGGGCGGCCTACTCCTTCACCGCCGACGACCCGGGCACCGAGGGCACGAGGGCCGACGGCACCGACACCGGCACCGGCGCCGACCAGACGGAGCGCTCGCGATGACAGTCGTGGAGCGCCGCGAAATAGCCCTGGTCGACCTGCTCGACCGCCTTCTCGCGGGCGGGGTCGTCATCAAGGGGGACATCACGCTGCGGATCGCGGATGTCGACCTCGTACGCATCGACCTGAACGCCCTGATCAGCTCGGTGAACGAGCAAGTGCCCTCACCGTGGCCGGAATTGGAGTGACCCATGGAGCCCAGTGAACCCGCTGAGCCCAGTGACCTCGCGGCGGACAAGGGCCGCGGCGACCGCAAGCGCATGGACCTCGACCCGGACACCGTGGAGCGGGACCTGGTGAAGCTGGTCCTGACCATCATCGAGCTGCTCCGGCAGCTCATGGAGCGCCAGGCGGTGCGCCGTTTCGACACCGGCGACCTGACCGAGGACCAGGAGGAGCGGATCGGGCTGACGCTGATGCTCCTGGAGGACCGGATGGCCGAGCTGCGTGACCGGTACGGGCTGCGGGCCGAGGACCTGAACCTGGACCTCGGCCCGCTGGGCCCTCTGCTGCCGAGGGAGTAGCGGCCGACTGACCTCAACCGGCTTACCCGCAAGAGGGGTTGTGCGAGACACTCCCTGAGATGGATGAGCTGACGGGCACGGTAGCCGACGCGGAGGACGGCGCGGCCGACGACGCGGAGGACGGCGGGGCGCGCCCGGAGCTGGGGCGGCACCGCCGGACCTACCGCCCCCGGCGCGCGACGCCCTCCGCGTACGCGCTGCTCCTGCTGGCCCTGACCCCCGTAGCGGCCCTGGCCTGCCTCGCGACGGTTCTCATCGGCGCGATCTTCGACTGGGCGGGCGGCCTTACGCCCGCCGTGGTCGGCGGGTTCGCGCTCCTGTGTCCGTTCGCCGTCCGGGTGTGGTGGCGTCGGCGGCACACGAGAGTGGAGTTCCGCCTCTACGACGAGGGTCTCGTCGCGATCGCGGCCGACGGTACGGAAGCGGTCTACCTCTGGCGGACGGTCGCCCTCTACACGGACAGCGCGAACCGCTACAAGCTGTGCGGCCCCGAGGGGACGGTCGTCACGCTCGGGGCGGCGCGCCGCGGCGTCGCACTCGGCGGGGAGAGGATCAGGGGCCTGCGCACCCGGACGGTGATCAGGGGCGCCCAGCTCCCTCAGGAGGAGGAGTGGGGCCCGGCGATCCGGCAGCGGATCCGGGACGCGCAGCTGGCCGCGGCCGCCGAAACGGTGCGGGGCGGGGGTGAAGTGCCGTTCGGGGACCTCGTGTTGAGCCGGGAGGGCCTGACCGTACGGCGCAGGCGCGGCCGGGACGACTTCACCGCCTGGGCGGACGTCGTCACGCTCTCCCTCACGGCTGAGGGCGATCTCGTGATCACCTCGCGCGGCAGCGACTTCCCGACGTATTTCGTGCGGCCCAGGTACCGGATACCCAATCTGGAGATCTTCCTCGACATCGCCCGTCGGCTGCACGCGCGCGGCTCGCGGGCCGCGGCCACCCCGGCCGCACCCACTCCAGAGCCCCCGACGCCGCCCGACCCCGCCTTGTCCGATCCCGCCCCGTCCGACCCCGCCCCGCCCGACCCCGCACCGGCCGCAGGCGATGACCGGGAGCCGCTGATCGAGGTGCCGGAACTCCTCGCCCTGTACGTCACCTTCGGGGTGGGCGCCTGGGCGGCCTGGAACCTGGGCACCGGGCACGAGATCGACGGGCCGGGATCCGCGCTCCTCGCCGCCGTCAGGGCCGCCCTCGGCGGAATCATCGGGGCGGTCGCGGGCGTCGGCCTCGCGGCAGCCGTCATGGCCACGCCGGAAATAGTGGGCGGGCTGATCGTCGAGCCCGTGATCCGCTGGTTCCGGCACCGCCGGTACGTCGCCGCGGCCGTCCTCGCGCTCTGCGCGGTCGTCCCGCCGGTGGCCCTGCTCCTCGTCGTGTTCCGCGCGTTCCCCTCTCGTCTCGTCCCGCTGGTGGTGCTGCTGTTCTTCGGCGGCTGGACGCTGCTGCTCGCCGTGAAGCGGTGCGGTGTGTCCGAACGCCTGATCGTGCGGCACCTGCCGGACCTCCCCGGTGTGTGCCTCGCCTACCTCGCCGTCGAGCAGCTCGTCTCCGGCGACGTACTGACCCTCGCGCCGGCCGCCGGATTCTTCTTCCCGCTCGCCCTCTGGCTCTCCTGCCGCGGCTGGCGGAAGCTGAAGGACTCGACGCGGCCGACGGTGCAGGCGGCGGCCGACATCGTCCTGTCCGTGCAACTCGGCCTGGTGCTGAGCGTGTTCATGGTCTGGCTGGCCAACGTGCTGTCGTTCACCCCGCCCCAAGTCGACGTGGTGCGCGGCGCGGTGGAGAGGATCCAAGGGCTGACCGAGGTGCACTGGCTGTACTGGTTGGCGGTCTACACCGTGCTCGCGCTCGGCAGTTACGCGGTCCTGCGCTGGCCGGACCGCGTCGCGCGGGCCAGGGGGCGCTTGCGCCCGGCGCGCTTCAGCGAGTCCCGGCTGCCGCTCGGCATGACCGCCAACTTCGCACGGCGGTCCCTGTCGGGGATCAACGTCGGCATCATGGTCGCCCTGCTGTTCCTCGTCGCCCTGGTCCCCGTCTCCGAGGGCGCGTGGAAGAGGCCGGTGGCCGAGAGGTACGCGCTCGAAGTCCAGCGACGGCAGTACGCCGAGGGCGCCACGGCCGCGTACAAGGAGATCCATCAGCAGGTCACGGCGCACCCCCGGTCCGCCGCCCGCCTGAGAGACGTGATTCTCGCCGTGCACCGGGCCGCCCCCTCGCCACCCGGGGAGCCCGTGAACCCGGCGGCGCTGGACATCGCCCGGCAGGTCGGCCGCTACCAGGCCGCCACACTCGGTGTCGACGACCCGGCTCCACCACCCGGCCAGGACCCCGCACCGCAACCCGACGAGGACCCGGCCCCACCACCCGACCCGGCCCCGGCCCCGGACGCCGACGACCTCGACGGGCGGCTCGATCAGCTCGACGAGACCCAACGGCGCACCGCGGAGCGGGAGCAGCAGGCCGACCGGTTCGCGGAGCTCTCCTCCCTGGCGATCACCCGCACCTTCGACGCCCTCGACCTCGGCGACAACCAGGCCGTACAACTCGTCAAGGAGTATCTCGGCGGGCTGGTGGAGGACGGACCGGTGAAGAAGATCTTCCACCGGTGGGGCGAAGGCATCGGCCGCCCCTCGCCCGACGGGGACCGACCCCCGCCCGATGGCGACCAGCCCCCGCCCGACGGAGACCAGCCCCCGCCCGACGGCGGCCGCCTCCTGCGCATCGACGTCCGCCACCTGACGGCGGTGGCCTACGAACGCACCCACGCGGCAGTCGCACGCGCCGACGCGGGCCTGCTCATCTTCTACGGCCGGTTCGGCATCGGCGTCCCCGCCGAGGAGACCTCGCTGAGGCCCGCGGTCGATCTGGCGAACCAGCACCGGTACCTGCGCCAGGGCACCGGCCCCTGCTCCGGCTGTGTCGGCTCCACGACCGGCGGTTCCGGCACGGGCGGAGGCGGAGGCGGCGGGCGCCGCTGAGCGCCCGCCGGGCCCGCGGCGGGACGTACTGCCGCTACTTGCGGCAGAGGATCTCGCCGTGCAGCACCACGAACCACCCGTCCTCCTCGCCGCCCCACGCCCGCCACGCGTCCGCGATGGCCCGCAGCCGCTCCGCGTCCGCGTGCCCGCCAGAGACCGCCCGCTCGGCGTAGGAGGAGGCGACCGTGCGGTCCGCCCACAGCCCGCTCCACCAGGCGCGCTCCTCGTCGGAGGAGTAGCACCACGTGCCGGCGCTCGCGCTCACGTCCGTGAGACCGGCCTCCAGGGCCCAGGACTTGAGTCGGCGCCCCGCGTCGGGCTCGCCGCCGTTGGCGCGGGCCACCCGCAGATAGAGGTCGAGCCACTCGTCCAGGACGGGCGCGTGCGGATACCAGGTCATCGCCGAGTAGTCCGCGTCGCGGGCCGCGATGATGCCGCCCGGCTTGCAGACCCGCCGCATCTCGCTCAGCGCCCGCACCGGATCGCCCACGTGCTGGAGCACCTGATGGGCGTGGACGACGCAGAAGGTGTCGTCGGGGAAGTCGAGGTCGTGCACGTCGGCGACGGCGAACTCCACGTTGCCCAGGCCGCGTTCGGCGGCGGTGGCACGCGCCGTGCCGAGGATGCCCGGCGCGTGGTCGACGCCCGTCACATGGCCGTCCGGGACCAGCTCCGCCAGGTCGGCGGTGATCGTGCCCGGGCCGCAGCCGATGTCGAGGACCTTCATGTGCGGCTTCAGCGAACCGACGAGGTACGCGGCCGAGTTGGCGGCGGTGCGCCAGGTGTGGGAACGCAGCACGGACTCGTGGTGCCCGTGCGTGTAGACGGCGGTCTCTTTCGGCATGGCGGAACTCCTCCGGGTTCGCTGCGCGCTTGCTGCGGTACGCCGAAGTTACGCCGTCATGCCGAATAATGAGACCCTGGTATCAGCATGTGGTCAGCCGATGAGGGGGAGCGGACGGTAGACGGTCAGCGCCTCCGGGAGCTTGTCGAGCGTCAACGCGCCCCGGACCTCGGTGACTTCACCGTCGTACGCCGCCACCGTGCCCGGACCGGTGTCGTCCACCCGCAGACTGCGCAGCCGCACCGCCGCCTGGACGGGCGTGCGGACCGCGGAACCGGCGAGCGCGGCGGCGAGCAGCCGCACGCCCGGCTTCCGGCCGCCGTGCACGATGCGTACGTCCAGCAGCCCGTCCGCCAGATCGAGCCGGCGGCCCGGCGCCAGACCGAACCGGTGGTACGAGCCGTTGCCCGCGAAGAGCAGCCACACCGGCCGCCTGCGCCCCCGGAACTCGGCGCTCATCGGCGCGGGCTCCGAGCGCAGCGTCCGCAGGGCGGCGAGGGCCGCGGCGGGCCGGTCGCCCAGACGGCGCGCCCAGCGGTCGCTGCGGCGGACCGTCTCCGGGTGAACACCGAGGCTGAAGGTGTTGAGGAAGATCCCCTCGGTCCGGTCCTCCCCGGCGACCTCCTCCGGCGTGCTGAAGCGGCCCACGTCGACCGCCACCGCCCCGCCCGCCTCCACGGCACGGCACAGGTCGCGCGCGTCCTCCACGCCGATGTCGTACGCGAAGTGGGCCGGCGGGCCGCCGGGCAGCACCGCGAGCGGCAGCCCGTGCCGCAGGGCGACACCGGCCGCGGCGTTCACGCAGCCGTCGCCGCCGCACACCCCGAGCGCCCGCGCCCGGCCCGCCGCCTTCTCCAGCTCGGCGGCCAGGTCGGCCGGTGCGCAGGTGATGACCTCCGCGAGGGGCAGGGCCGCCCGCAGGGCCTTCACACGCTCACCGGCACGTTCACCGGCGCGCCCGCCGGACTCGACGGCCAGGATCAGCCCCTCGCCGCCGGGCAGCGCGGGGGCGTCGGCACGCGGCCTGCCCGGGACGGGCAGCTGACCGCGGGTCGGCGCGAGGCCGCGCACCGCGAAGGCCGCGCCCGCCCCCAGAGCCGCACCCGCGAGGACATCGCTCGGAAAGTGCACGCCGGTGTAGACGCGGGAGAGCGCCACCGCGCCCGCCACCGGCGCGACCCCGGCGCCCCAGGCCCGCGACTCCAGCGCCACCCCGGTGGCGAAGGCCGCCGCGGAAGCGGAGTGGCCCGAGGGGAACGACGTGGTGATGGGCTGCCGCTTCAGCTGCCGGATCAGCGGCACCGTGTCGAGCAGCGGCCTGGCGCGGCGCACCGAGCGCTTGCCGAGCGTGTTGATGGTCGCGGAGGCCAGCGCGAGCGAGGCGACCCCGCGCACGGCGGCCCGGCGGGCCCTCGGCGTGCCGGTCGCCGCGATCGCCGCGGCCGCGCCGAACCACAGAAGCCCGTGGTTGGCGCCGCGGCTCAGCCGGGGCAGGAGGCGGTCCGCGCCCGGCCAGTGCCGGGAGGCGACGGCGTCGAAGACGCGGTGGTCGAGGGCGAGCAGCCGGGTCCGCGCACTGTCCTGACGGGTGGGGGAGACATCTGTGGTCATACGCTGCGGGTACCCGCAGCGGTCGCGGCCACTACCGCCGGGGAAACCGGTTTGCCGCGACGGCGTCCGGACACGGAGAATCCCGCCCATGGGACATCTGGAAGCCGCGCACCTCGAGTACTACTTGCCGGACGGGCGGGCGCTGCTCGGTGACGTCTCCTTCCGGGTCGGGGAGGGCGCCGTCGTCGCCCTGGTCGGGGCCAACGGCGCGGGCAAGACGACGCTGCTGCGGCTGATCTCCGGCGAGCTCCAGCCGCACGGCGGCAGCGTCAACGTCAGCGGCGGCCTCGGCGTGATGCCGCAGTTCGTCGGCTCCGTACGCGACGAGAGCACCGTGCGCGACCTGCTCGTCTCCGTCGCCCACCCGCGGCTGCGGGAGGCCGCGAGGGCCGTGGACGCCGCCGAGCACGCGATCATGACGGTCGACGACGAGGCCGCCCAGATGAGCTATGCCCAGGCCCTCTCCGACTGGGCCGAGGTCCAGGGGTACGAGGCCGAGACGCTGTGGGACATCTGCACCACCGCCGCGCTCGGCGTCCCCTACGACAAGGCCCAGTTCCGCGAGGTCCGCACGCTCTCGGGCGGCGAGCAGAAGCGCCTCGTCCTGGAGGCCCTGCTACGCGGCACCGACGAGGTCCTGCTCCTCGACGAGCCGGACAACTACCTCGACGTCCCCGGCAAGCGCTGGCTGGAGGAGCAGCTGCGGGCGACCCGCAAGACCGTCCTGTTCGTCTCCCACGACCGGGAGCTGCTGGCCCGCGCCGCCGAGAAGATCGTCAGCGTCGAGCAGAGCCCCGGGGGCGCCGACGCCTGGGTGCACGGCGGCGGTTTCGCCACCTTCCACGAGGCCCGCAAGGAGCGCTTCGCACGCTTCGAGGAGTTGCGCCGCCGCTGGGACGAGAAGCACGAGCAGCTGAAGAAGCTGGTGCGCACGCTGCGCCAGGCCGCCGACGTCAGCCATGAGATGGCCTCGCGCTACCACGCGGCACAGACCAGGCTCCGCAAGTTCGAGGAGGCGGGCCCGCCGCCCGAGCCGCCCCGCGAGCAGGACATCACCATGCGCCTGCACGGCGGCCGCACCGGCGTACGCGCCGTGACCTGCGAGGGCCTGGAGCTGACCGGCCTGATGCACCCCTTCGACCTGGAGGTCTTCTACGGCGAGCGGGTCGCGGTCCTCGGCTCGAACGGCTCGGGCAAGTCGCACTTCCTGCGCCTGCTCGCGGGCGACACCGACAACCCCGTGGCGCACACCGGCACCTGGAAGCTCGGCGCGCGCGTGGTGCCAGGCCACTTCGCGCAGACCCACGCCCACCCCGAGCTGTTCGGCCGCACGCTCCTGGACATCCTGTGGCGCGAGCACGCCCAGGACCGCGGCGCGGCCATGTCCCGGCTGCGGCGGTACGAGCTGACCGGCCAGGCCGAGCAGAAGTTCGAGCGGCTCTCCGGCGGCCAGCAGGCCCGCTTCCAGATCCTCCTTCTTGAGCTGGAGGGCTGCACGGCCCTGCTCCTCGACGAGCCCACCGACAACCTCGACCTGGAGTCGGCCGAGGCCCTCCAGGAAGGCCTCGAAGCCTTCCAGGGCACGGTCCTCGCCGTCACGCACGACCGCTGGTTCGCCCGCTCCTTCGACCGCTACCTGGTCTTCGGCAGCGACGGCCGGGTCCGCGAGACCTCCGAGCCGGTGTGGGACGAGCGCAGGGTGGAGCGCGAGCGGTAGCCGGTGGCCTCGCGCGCCGCGCGCCCGCACCCGGCCCGGTGCATCCTGGGGTAGTACGCGCCGAGCGGGTACCCGGGGGGCAGGGAGCCACGCGACGAAGCGATCGGAGCGATCCATGGACGGAGTCGACCCGGGTCAGCTGGACGACCAGCAGCTCATCAAGGAGCTGGAGACCATCCACCGGACCCGGCACACCACCCTGCTGCACGGCTCGGACGACGCCCTGCGGGCCCATGACGACCGGATGGCGGAGCTGGAGGCCGAGTACCTGCGCCGCCACCCGCGCAGGTCAGTGGCGCCCGGGCGCACCCGCTCCGGGGCGCGGGAGAGGGGGAACACACCGTCATGACGGAGAACGACACCACGCGGAACGACGGCACCACCACCCCGCACGTCCTCGACCGGCACGGCGAGGCGCTCGCACTCTTCACCGACCGGGTGCACGCCATCCGCGCCGACCAGTGGGACGCGCCCACCCCCTGCACCGACTGGAGCGTGCGCGACCTGGTCAACCACCTCACGTCCGAGCAGCTGTGGGTGCCGCCCCTGCTCCGCGACGGGGCGACCGTCGCCGACGTCGGCGACGGCTTCGACGGCGACATGCTCGGCCCCGACCCGGTCGCCTCCTGGGACACCGCGGCCACCGCCTCCCGGGCCGCGTTCCGTGAACCGGGCGCCCTGGAACGCTCGGTCCACCTCTCCTTCGGCGACACCCCGGCGATCTTCTACTGCGCCCAGATGACCACCGACCTGGTGGTGCACGCCTGGGACCTGTCCCGCGCGATCGGCGCCGAGGAGACGCTGCCCAGAGGCCTCGTCGACTTCTCCGTACGAGAGATCTCGCCGTACGCGGCGGAGCTGGAGAAGAGCGGCCTGTTCGACCCGCCGGTGGAGCCGCCGCCCGGCGCCGACGCGCAGACCAAGCTGCTGTGTCTGGTCGGGCGCCGGGTGTGAGGGCGGTGCGCGTGCGGGCGGAGGGCACCGGCCGACCGCGGCCGATTCCTTTCGCCCGGCATGGGGTATTCGATCTGCCATGAGGGTTGGCGTGGTGGACGTGGGGTCGAACACGGTGCGGCTCGTCGTCGCGGATGCCGACGGGCAGGTGCCGCTGCCCGTCCACACGGTGAAGCGGCGGCTGCGGCTCGCCCAGGACGTGGACCGGGACGGACGGCTCGGTGAGGAACCGGTCGACAAGCTGGTCGAGGCGGTACGCGACGTACGGGCGCAGGCGCGCCGGTGGGGCGTGGCGGAGCCGTTCGCCTTCGCCACGTCCATCGTGCGCGACGCGCCCAACCGCGGCGAGGTGCTCGACGCCGTGGAGGCGGGGACGGGGCTCCGGCTGCGCACCCTCACCGGTGAGGCCGAGGCGGAGCTGACGTTCCTCGCCGCCCGCAGGTGGATGGGCTGGCGCGCCGGGCCGCTCGTCCTCTTCGACATCGGCGGCGGCACGTTCGAGGTGGCCTTCGGCCGCAGCCGGCTGCCCGACTACGCGGCCTCGCTGCCGCTGGGCGCGGGCCGCCTCACGCGCGAGTTCTTCGACGGCCAGGACCCGCCGCGCGCGCGGGACATCAAGGCGGTGCGCCGCCAAGTGCGCCACCAGCTGCGGGACGTGGCCGCCCGGATCCGCTGGGAGATGCCGCACACGGCCGTCGTCACCTCGCGTACGTTCCAGCAGCTCGCCCGGTTGTGCGGCGCCGCCCCGGGACGCCATGGCCCGTTCGTCCAGCGGGAGTTGGGCCGCGTCGAACTGGGCAGGGCGCTCAAGGAACTCGCGCAGCTGCCCGCCGACCGGCGGGCGCAGCTGCCGGGGATCTCGGCCGCGCGCGCCGGACAGTGCCTCGCCGGTGCCGTGGTGGCCCATACGGCCATGAAGCTGACCGGGCTCGAAGTGGTGACCGTCTGCCCCTGGGCGCTGCGTGAGGGAATCCTGCTGCGCTACATCGAGGACGGCGACGACGCGTGGTGGGCCCAGGAGGAACGCCTGGCCGCCGGTGGCGGTTCGCCCGACGACTCGGCACCCCTGCGGCTCGCCACCTCGCCCTGACGCCGGGTTGCCGACCTCGGCCCCGCTGACACCGGCCCGCGCACCGCTGGAGGGCGGGCGGGGGCCGCTGCCCAGGGCCCGAGGGCCGCGGTTCAGGCCTGGTGGATCCCCGGCCAGCTGTCCGGATCGGCGCGGGTGATGTCGGCCAGCGCCGACGACGGGTCCTGGGCGAGCGCCAGATCGCCGAGGCTGACCATCCCCACCGGGTGCCCGTCCTCCACGACGGGCAGCCTGCGGACCGCGTGGTCGCGCATCAGACCGACCGCGTCCGACACGGCGTCATCGGGCGCCACCACCACGGGGTTGGGCGTGCACACCGCCTCGGCGCTGACGGTCAGCGGATCCGCCCCGTCGGCCACGGCGCGCAACGCGATGTCCCGGTCGGTGAGCACACCGATGACCTGCCCGTCCGAGGCGACCAGCACATCCCCGATGTCCTGGGCGCGCATGAGCTGCGCCGCCTCGACGAGAGAAGCGTCGGGGCGCACCGCCACCACGCCCGGTGTCATGACGTCCCTTACGAATTCAGCCATGGCTGACCTTCCTGCATGCGTTCGTCGGACACTCTCGGGGTGACCCCGCCCGCAGTACCCCTGTGCCGGAGGGCTATGCGTCGCCCGCGCGGGAGGTTTGCGCCGCCGGGCCGGGGAGACCCGCCCGGCACCACCCCCCACGTCGATCTGGGAGGGCAGAGGTCATGGCGGTACTCGCCGTATTCATCCCGCTGGTCATGCTGGGAGTGGTCCTGGCACTCGGCCGGTACGAGGAGCTGCTGCTGCCGCCCGCGCGGCACCCGGACGCGGCCGACGGCGTACGGCACCGCGCCGCGTGAAGCGGCGGAACGCGGCCGCCCGGGCCCGTCACACGGCCGGGGCGGCACCGTCCCGAGGCGGCCCTAACCGCGGCGGCCACGGCCCTGCTTGTCCTCACCCTTCCTGCCCGCGCCCGGCAGGAACTCCTGCATCTTCGCCTTCAGGCCCTGCTTCAGCATCGACGAGCGGTCCGCGTCGCCCTTGAGGACCGCCTCCGCCGTCGACTCCATCTCGTCCCACGTCGCGTGCGGCGGGATCGGCGGCACCGCGGGGTCGGTGCGGAAGTCGATGACCACCGGCTCCTCCGCCGCGAGAGCGGTCCGCCAGGCAGCCTCGACCTCCTCGGGACGCTCCACCCGGATCCCGGTCAGACCGATGGACCGCGCGAACTCCGCGTACGGCACATCGGGCAGCGACTGCGACGGCAGGAAGGAGGGCGCGCCGCCCATGGCCCGCATCTCCCACGTGACCTGGTTCAGGTCCTGGTTGTTCCAGACGGCGACGATCAGCCGCGGATCGTCCCAGCGGTGGCGGTACTTGGCGGCCGTGATCAGCTCCGCCATGCCGTTCATCTGCATCGCGCCGTCCCCCACCAGAGCGATGACGGGCCGGTTCGGATGCGCGAACTTCGCCCCGATCGCGTACGGCACACCGCTCCCCATCGTGGCGAGCGTTCCGGAGAGCGAGGCACGCATGTCGCCCCGCATCGTCAGGTGACGCGCGTACCAGTTCGCGACCGAGCCCGAGTCGCACGTGAGGAGCGCGTTCTCCGGCAGCAGCGGGTCCAGGACGTGCGCCACGTACTCCGGGTTGACGGGATCCGCGGACTGCTCGGCCCTGCGCCGCATCACGTCCTTCCAGCGCGTCACGTTGGCGCAGATCTCCTCCTGCCAGTCGCGGCTGACCGCACGCCGGTCCTTGTCGATCAGCGGGATCAGCTCGCGCAGCGTCGCCCGCGCGTCGCCGACGAGATTCACCTCGTACGGATAGCGCATCCCGACCATGTGCGGATCGATGTCGATCTGCACGCCCCGCGCCGAACCGAACTCCGGCAGGAACTGCGCGTAGGGGAAGCTCGACCCGATCGTCAAAAGCGTGTCGCAGTCGCGCATCAGCTCGTACGAAGGCCGGGTGCCGAGCAGGCCGATCGAACCGGTCACATAGGGGAGTTCGTCGCTCAGCGCGTCCTTGCCGAGCAGCGCCTTCGCGACGCCCGCGCCGAGCAGTTCCGCGATCTCCTCCACCTCGGCGCGCGCGCCCGCCGCGCCCTGGCCGATCAGGATCGCCGCCTTGTCGCCGGCGTTGAGCACCTCCGCGGCCCGCTCCAGGGCGGTCGGCGAGGGCAGCGCGGTCCAGCCGCTGCGGTCCAGGCTGGAGGGGACCATCTTGAACGCGTGCGGGGGCGGTGTGTAGTCGAGTTCCTGCACATCGCCGGGGATGATCACGGCGGTCGGGCAGCGGCGCGCGTACGCGGTGCGGATCGCCCGGTCGATGACGTTCGGCAGCTGCTCGGGCACCGTCACGGTCTCCACGAACTCGGACGCCACGTCCTTGAAGAGCGTGTGCAGATCGACCTCCTGCTGGTACGAGCCGCCCATCGCGCTGCGGTCCGTCTGCCCGACGATCGCGAGGACCGGCACGTGGTCGAGCTTCGCGTCGTACAGGCCGTTGAGCAGATGGATGGCGCCCGGCCCCGACGTCGCCACGCACACGCCGAGGCGCTTGCCGAACTTGGCGTAGCCGACGGCCTCGAACGCCGACATCTCTTCGTGCCGCGACTGCACGAACCGCGGCTGGTCCTCGGCCCTGCCCCACGCGGCGAGCAGGCCGTTGATGCCGTCGCCCGGATAGCCGAAGACCTGCTCGACCCCCCAGGCGCGCAGCCTCTCCAGGATGTGGTCGGCGACCTTGACACTCATGGCGGAACCCTCCGGGCGGATCGGGAAACGGCGGTCACCTCCGGGTGTCCGGGGCTACCCGGAGGAAACCTACGGCGGGATCGGGGGCGTTTGGCCTCCCACACGCGGGGCAGGCGAAGAAACAGTGCTTCGGACCGGAGGCACGTCCGTGGGAGCCGCATCGCTCGCCCCGGGTGTGTTCCCGGCGTGGCCCCACGCCTGCGCACTCCCACGGTGACCGTCCACCCCCAGGCACATCCGAGGGAGTTGCGACGCATCATGCGTTCCCACACGAGCACGGCAGTACCGCCCAGGAGCACGGCCGCACCGGCCAGGAGCAAGCGCCACTCGCACGACGACGCCCCGGACACCACCGCGGCCTTCGAACGCCTCGTCGAACTCGATGAGGGCCCCGAACGGGACGCCCTGCGCCAGGAGGTCGTACAGGCCTGGCTGCCCATGGCCCAGCGCCTCGCGGGCCGGTTCCGCAACCGCGGCGAGTCCCTCGACGACCTGCGCCAGGTCGCCGCCCTCGGCCTGGTCAAAGCCGTCGACCGCTACGACCCGCGGCGCGGCACCGCCTTCGAGAGCTACGCCGTGCCGACCGTCACCGGCGAGATCAAGCGGCACTTCCGCGACCACATGTGGACCCTGCACGTGCCCCGCCGCGTCCAGGACCTGCGCAACCGCGTGCGGTTCGCCCGCCAGGACCTCTCCCAGACCGTCTCCGGGCGCGCCCCCACCACCGCCGAGATCGCCGAGCACGCGCACATGAGCGAGGAGGACGCGAAGACCGGCCTGGAGGCCCTGGAAAGCTTCACCGCGCTCTCCCTGGACGCCGAACTCCCGGGCAGCGAGGACGGCTACTCCCTCAGCGACGCCCTGGGCGGCCCCGACCCCGCGCTCGACGTCGTCGTGGACCGCGAGGCCGTCAAGCCCCGCATCGCGCAACTGCCCGAGCGGGAACGGACCATCCTCTACATGCGGTTCTTCGGCGACATGACGCAGAGCCGCATCGCCGACGAGATGGGTATCTCGCAGATGCACGTCTCGCGGCTGATCAGCCGCTGCTGCGACCGGCTGCGCGACCAGGTCATGCGGGACGCCGCGTAGGCCGCATCGCGAGCGCCATGTGCCGGGACAGGACGTCGACCGCGCGCGCCTCGGCCATCGAGAAGGCGAGCCGCGCGCCGCACCGGAAGAGCGTGAGGACGCCCTCCACCGGCCCGTCCGTGCGCGTGGTCAGCGGCACGCACAGCAACGACGTGACCTCGGCGCGGACCAGGACGTGCGCGCCGGTCGCGTCCCGCCCGAAGGCGTCCGGGTCCTCCGGCCGCACCTGCAACGACGCCGCCCCGCCGCGCGCCGCCTCCACGACGAGGGGACACGCGGCGGGCTCCTGCGCGAGCACGTCGGCGACCGGCGCGCCCGGCGGCCCCAGCACGGCAGCGCGCTTCAGGCGGGCGGCCCCCAGGTCGGCGACCACCCAGTCCGCGAACCGCCCGTGCAGCACCGCGGCGGCCCGCTCGAGCACCGCCGCGCCGTCCCCCACGGGCGCCGTGAGCAGCGCCGTCGTCATCGCGTCCGCCAGGTCGAGCTGGGCCGCGTGCCGGGTCGCCTCACCGAGGTCGGGCGCGGGCCCCGGGGCGCTCGGCGCCTGCTGCGCGCGGGTCACCGAGGGCTGGAGCACCACGAGTACGGCGGTACGCGGCTCGGTGCCGGGCCGCAACGCGGTGAGCGTCGCCCGGACCGGGGTGGCGGGGCTCTGCTGGAGGTGCACGACGAGGCTGCGGTCGCCCTCGCCGCGGGCCACGGCGGCGGTCTGCGAGCGGAACGCGACCCGGTCGGCGTGGAGCAGGAACCCCGTCAGCGGGCGGCCCGCCGCGAAGCCCGTACGGACCCCGGTCAGGGCGGTCCCCGCGGAGTTCATCCGGCGGACCACGGTATCCCTGTCGAGCAGCGCCACCGGCAGCGGCAGCCGCTGGAATATGGCCCGCAGCAATCGCTGCTCGTCCCGGTCCCGCACGACACCGCTCAAGTGCCCGTCGGCGCTGAGGCGTTCGTACGTGGGCCACAACTGGGCCGCCACGTGGTCGAGTTCGAAGATCGCCGCGTCCAGTACCGTGCCGAGGTCGTCCCGGGGGACGGCGCGGGCCGATTTCAACGCCGCGACACGGCGCACGAAATCCGCGAGGTCTTCACCGAACTCCTCCGTCTGAGACATGGGTTGAACCTAACGGCTGATGCCGTTTTCCGGAGGACGCGGGGGGAAGCCGAAGAAGGAGAGGAGGCCCCCCATGGCGCCCTTGCCGGACCCGGACCTGCTCCGACCGGAATCAGCTCTGCCCGGCCGCAGGCTCTCCGAACTCGCCGAACAGGCCGTACGGTGCACCCCCGCGTGCTGCGGCGCGAGCGCCACGGTCACCGACGGCGGCGACGAGCACCCCGCGGCCGTCACCCACCCCGACCTCGCCGGTCTCGTGTCGGTGCAACTGCGCTCGGGGGAGGGGCCCATCCCCGCCGCCGAGCAGCGAGGGACACCGGTCGACTCCAAGGACCTGCTGCGGGACGAGCGATGGCCCGAGTACCGCGCGATGGCCCTCGACTCGGGCGTACGCTCCAGCGTCACGCTGCCCTTCCAGCGCGCGGGGCTCACGGTCACCCTGAGCCTGTTCAGCTTCCGCCCCGACGCGCTCGACGACGCCCGGCACGGCCCCGCGCGGGCGCTCGGCGACCTCGCCACGGCCGGCCTCGTGCGCGACCGGCACTACCGCGCCGCGCTGAGCGAACTCGACCAGATGGGCACGGCCCTGCGCACCCGGCCCGTCGTGGACCAGGCCTGCGGGATCATCATGCACGTCCTGAACTGCGAGGCGGACGCCGCGTTCACCGTGCTGCGGCGGATCTCCCAGACGACCAACCGCAAGCTGGCGGACGTGGCGGCCGCGCTCGTCGAGACGAAGGGGCGCGGCCTGGAGCGGGAACTGGCCTCCCTGGCCCGCTGAAGCCTTTGCGCCGAGCCCTTCCCGTCGGCGCCTTTCGCACGCGCACCGGCCGACGCGCGTGAACGGCTCACCCGGGCGGGGCCCAGCGCGGGCGGGAGGGAGGGGAGCGCGTTGTGATGGACACGTAGGGCCAGGTGTCCTGGGTACGCGGCCACCCCACTTCCGCGCACCGGCCGTGCCTCTCCTGGGTACACAGCCGTCCCACGGGGCAGGACACCATCACGCGAGTGCACGGAGGTACGAATGAGGCGGACGGACTCCGAGGGCCGCGGCCCCGTCCGGTACGGCCCGCCCCCGCCCGAGCCGGGCCTTCCCGTCCTGCCCGAGCTGGCGGCCGCAGCGGCCTCGGCCGCCGGCCGCTCCCACGGCGAACCCCCCGGGGGCGGCCCCGCGCTCCTGGACGCCGCGAGCGGCTACTGGTCCCGCCGCGGGCTGCCCGCCGAGCGCGCTCACACCGTCGCCGCCCCCGGCGCCCCGCCCCTGCTGCTCGCCCTCACCGCGGCCCTTGGCGGCGACGTCCTGCTGCCCCGCCCCTGCCCCGCCTGGTGGGCGCCCCAGGCGCGGCTGCTCGGCCACGGCGTCTACCACGTGCCGACGCCCGCCGAGTGCGGCGGCGTCCCGGACCCGTACGCCCTCCTGGAGACCGTCCGCCGCGTCCGCGCCGAAGGCGGCAGGCCCCGGCTGCTCCTGCTCAGCGTCGCCGACGACCCGACCGCGACCGTGCCGCCCCCGGAAGTGCTGCACGAGGCCGTCGAGGCCGCCGCCGACGAGGGCCTGCACGTCATCAGCGACGAGACGTGGCGCGACACCCTGCACCACCCCCACGACACCGTCCTGATCGGCCCCGCCGAGATGGACCACGAGCGGGTGACCGTCCTCTGCGACCTCGCCGGACCCTTCCTGCCCCCCTCCCTGCCCGTCGCCGTGGCCCGGTTCCCCGTCACCGCGGAAGGCGCCGCCCTGCGCGCCCGCGCCCTCGACGTCCTCACCGCGCTCGGGGCCTGCCCGGCGGCCCCGGCCGCCGCCGCGGCGACGTACGCGCTGGGCGAACCGGACGAGATCACCGCGCGCCTGACCGCCGCCGTACGCCTCCACGCGCGCGTGGCCGACGCGGCGACGCACGCCGTGCTCGCCGCGGGCGCGCTGGCCCGGCCCCCGCGGGCGGGCCGCCACTTCTACGCCGACCTCGGCCCGCTGCGGCCGGCGCTCGCCGCGCGCGGCGTCGGCGACGCGCAGGACCTGGAGGACTTCCTCGGCGAACGGCTCGGCATGCCCGCACCCGGCGGCCACCGCTTCGGCGACGACATCGACGCCCTGCGCGTACGGCTCTCCACGGGGCCGTTCCTCGGCGCGACCCCCGCGGAGCGTCTGGCGTCCCTCGACGCGCCGAACCCCCTGGAATTGCCGCACGTGGAGCGGGCGTTGAGCATGTTCGGATCGGCCTTCGACGATCTGCGCGCAGAAGCACAGCGAATGGAGCCTCCTCGGTGACCCAACAGGCGCAGCAGCAGACGCAGGAGCAGGAGCAGACGCAGGCGGAGGAGCGGACGCAGGAGCAGGCGCAGACGCCCCCATCGCCCCCGCCACTGTCTCCGCCCCTGCCCCCGCCGTCTCCGTCCCCGCCCGGTGCCGCGCGCCGCTGGCCGAGGACGTTCGCCGACCGGCTGACCGCGCCGCTGCCCGGACTGCGCGGGTTCGCGAGGTTCGCACGCGAGGGTGCCCTGCGACCGCGTCCCGAAGGCCTCGCCGACATCGGACGGCTGCCGTTCGAACCGGGCCCGCTGCCCGACGTCGACGCCCGCACCGTCGCCGTCACCTGGGCGGGACACGCCAGCTGGGTCGTCCGTATCGGGGGCCTCACCGTCCTCACCGACCCCGTCTGGTCCCGCAAGATCCTCGGCACCCCGGCCCGCGTCACCCCCGTGGGCGTCGCCTGGAGCGCGCTGCCACCCGTCGACGCGGTCGTCATCAGCCACAACCACTACGACCACCTGGACGCGCCGACCCTGCGAAGACTCCCGAGGGACACCCCCGTCTTCGTCCCCGCCGGGCTCGGCCGCTGGTTCACCCGCCGCCGCTTCAACCGTGTCACCGAGCTGGACTGGTGGGAGAGCGCCGAACTGGACGGAGCGCGCTTCGACTTCGTGCCCGCCCACCACTGGTCCAAGCGGAGCCTCGCCGACACCTGCCGTACGTTGTGGGGCGGCTGGGTCCTGACCGACGCCGAGGGGCAGCGGGTCTACTTCGCGGGCGACACGGGCTACGGCCACTGGTTCGAGCGGATCGGCGAGCGCTACCCCGGCATCGACCTCGCGCTGCTGCCCATCGGGGCGTACGACCCGCGGTGGTGGCTCAGCGATGTGCACTGCGACCCAGAGGAGGCGGTCAGGGCGGCGGGCGACCTGGGCGCGCGCCGGATGGCGCCGATGCACTGGGGCACGTTCCTGCTCTCCGCCGAGCCTGTCCTCGAACCCCTCACCCGGGTCCGTACGGCATGGGAGAAGACGGGACGGCCGCGCGAGGACCTGTGGGACCTGCCGGTGGGGGCGTCACGGGTGCTGGCCTGAGCGGGGGCTTCAGGCGGGGGCCCGCCTGACCCTGCGCCACACGGTCGGGGCCGCGCTGATCAGCACCGTCAGTCCGACCGCCAGCGCGACACCCTCCCACGGCCTGTCGAACAGCGAGCCGCCGAGTATCCCGATCAGCTGGTACGTCACCGCCCACGCGAGGCACGCCGGAGCGTCCCCGCGGACGAACTGCCGCAGCGGCATCCTCGCCATCAGACACGCCAGCATCACCGGGATCCGCCCCGCGGGAACGAGCCGGGACAGCACGAGCACCATGACGCCGTGGTCCCGCAGCTTGGCCTGCGCCTGCGCGAGACGCTCCTCGGGCGCCCGGTCGCGCAGCGCCGCCAGCCAGCGCGAACCGTTCTTCGACCGCATGCCGCGCCGCCCCAGCCAGTACAGGGCGATGTCGCCGAGGAACGCCGCGGACGCCGCGACGCCGAAGACGACGAGCAGCGAGAACGGCGCCGTCTGATGCAGGGCCACCACCGCCGCCGAGCTGACCAGCGCGCCCGTCGGCACCACCGGCACCAGCGCGCCGACCACCACGAGCAGGAACAACGACGGATAACCGACCGCCTGCTGCGTGCTCTCCGGCGGCACCTGGGCCGCCGCGGCGAGGATCACCTGGCCACCTCCGGCAGCACGCTCTCGCCGTGCCCGAGCCGGTGCACCGCCACCTCGGGAGCGAGCCGCGCCGCGTGCCGCACGAACTCAAGACCGGGCGCGTGGAATTCATGGGGGCGCACGGCGTCCATGCCGATCGGCCAGTACGTTCCATAGTGCACCGGGACCGCGCTGCGCGGCGCGAGCCGCACGAGGGCCTCGGCGGCACGGCCCGCGTCCAGGTGCCCGTGGCCCAGATAGGGCCCCCACCCGCCGACCGGCAGCAACGCCACGTCGATGTCCCCGACCTCCGCGGCCATCGAGTCGAACAGCCCGGTGTCGCCCGCGAAATACGTACGGGCCTGGCCCTCGACGACGTAGCCGAGGGCGGGGGAGCGGTGGGGGCCCAAGGGCAGCCGCCGTCCGTCGTGCAGTGCGGGAACCACGCGTACGACGATGTCGCCGACCGGGACCTCGTCCCCCGCCACGACTTCGGTGAAGCGCAGATGGGGCAGCCTGCGGGTCAGCCCCGGGACCGAGCGGGCCGTCCCGCGCGGGACGAGGGCGCGGGTGCCCGGCGCGAGCCGGGCGAGGGAGGGGACGTGCAGATGGTCGGCGTGCAGATGCGACACGAGTACGACGTCGGCGAGCGCCGCGCCGGGCGGTGGCAGCGCGCCCCTGCGGCGGCGCAGGTGGGCCAGGCGGCGGGCGAAGAGGGGGTCGGTGAGCACGCGGACGCCCGAGTCCTCGACCGTGCAGGTGGCGTGACCCCACCATGTGACCTCGACGGGCACCCGGTTCCTCCTTCGTACGACTGTCTACGAGCCTACGGCCAGGAGTAGGGTCGGCCGCCGGGACCGAGGTGAGGGGGGCGCCGTGGGAGAGGTCGCGGGGGCGGATACGGGGGCGGGCGCGTGGGCGGTCGCGGGGGCCGGGGCGGTGGCGGTGGTGCGTGCGGCGGCGATCGCCAGCCTCACGCCGCTGGAGGAACTGGACGCCGATCCCTTCCTGGTCGACTCGAGCAGCCAGCACGCGATGTGCGCGCGCTGGGCCGCCGACCAGGGCTATGTGATCACGCGGGAGTTGGTCGTACGAGGGTTGCGCGCGGACCACGGGGTGCTGTGGGCGGACGTCGAGGCGGGCCTGGTGGACCTCTTCGTCGTCCCGAGCCGCAGGGTCCTGGAGCGGGCGCTGCGGTGCCCCGAGGAGTTCACGGCGGAGTGTGCGCGGCGGGGGGTGCGGGTGGAGACGGCGGGGCTTGCGGAGCCGGCGTACGACTCGCGCATGAAGGCGAGGGTCCACCGCCGGCTCTCCATGCCCACAGCAGGCTACGACGGCCGCTAACCCCTCACCTCCGGCGCCCTCCCTCTCTCCCAGCGCCCGCCCTCCCTTCCGGCGCTGTGCCTCTCTTCCGGCGCCCGCCCTCTCTTCCGACGCCCGCCCCTTCTTCCGGCGCCCGCCCCCACCTCCGGCGCGTTCCCCTCGCTTCGGGCGCCCCCTCCTCCCACCCGGCCGGCGCTGCCTCCACGCCGCCCCCCCGCATCGGCCCGCGCGCGCCCCACGTCCGACGTCCCTGAACCCAACCGCCCGCGCCGCGCTCAGCCTCCGGCGTCCCCCACCTCCACCTCCGCGCCACGCCCCAACCGCCCCCGCGTCGCGCCCACTTCCCCACCCACCCGTGCCCCCGCCTCGGCCACGCCGCTGACCCGAGCCGGCGTTCCCGGCGCCGCTGCGCGTCCGCCCCTTTCCCGCTGCGCGGCGTTTCCCACCCACCCGCCCGTCACTCCGCGTCGAGTACGCCGGTGACCGAAGCCGTTCTGCCCGGCGCCGCTGCCCATCCCGCCCCTCTGCCGCTGCGCGGCGCCCACCCGCCCGTGCCCCCGCACTGGGCATACCGCTGCCCCGCCTCCCCGGCGCCGCTGCGCGTCCCGCCTCCTTGCCGCCGCGAGGCGTCCCCACCCACCCGTCACCCCGCATCGGGCACGCCGCTGCCCCGACCCCGCGCCTCCGCATCGGCCGCGCCGCTGTCCTCCCCCCCCCACGTCCGTGTTTTCCCTGCGCCGCCTGCCACTTTGCCGCCGCGCGGCTTCCCCTCACCAGCGGCCGCCCCGTGGCCCCACATCGGGCACGCCACCGACCCGGCCCCGCGTCACTGCCCTCCCGGCAGCGCTGCGCGACGCCCCCCACCAATGCGCCCGTGGCCCCTTCGCGGGCCCGGCCCACGCAGGGCGCTGACCCAGCCGCCTCCCGCCCCGCCCCTTGCCGCACGCGGCGTTCCCCACCATCCGCTGGTGAGTCGGCAGGGCGGGGTGAACGGGTGGGTGGGTGGGGAGCTCCCCCGCGAAGCGGTGAGGGGTGCCGTGGCGAGGGTGGTCCTGCGACGCGGTGAGGGGGGCGGCCCTGGGCTGGGGGAGCCGAGGCGAAGGAGCCGCGGCGTGGGGGTCAGGCGGATGGGCCGGGGGGTTGTGACACGCTGGTGCCCGGTTCGGGGGGAAACGCGAAAGGGCAGAGCGTGGGGCGAGAGCGATGGCGCAGAGTCGGCAACGCGCTGTGGCGCGTGGTGGCGGTATGGGCCGTCAGCACACTGACGATGCTCGTGCTCGCCGGGCTCCTGCCAGACTTCAAGCTCCAGTCGGAGGACGGCGACAGCGCCACCCGCATCGCGATCACCGCCGCCCTCGGCGCCGGCGCCTTCGGCCTGCTCTCCGCACTGGTGTGGCCCCTGCTGGTCCGCGCCCTGCTGCTGGTCCCCGCCCTCGTACTCGGCCTGCTCGCCTTCTTCCTCAACGGCTCGCTCCTGCTGCTCGCCCTGAGCCTCATCCCGGAGGACAGGGGCGAGGCCGGCGCGGAGACCGCCGTGGTCGTCGCCGCCGTGATGTCCGCCGTCGCCTCGGCCACCGGCGGCGCCCTCGCCGTGCGGGACGACGACGCCTACCGGCGGCGCCTGTACCGTCTCGCCGACCGACGCAGGCGGCACGGCGACCCGGGCCGGCCAGGGCCCATCGCCCCCGGCACCGTCTTCATCCAGCTCGACGGCGTCGGCCACGACGTCCTGGAGGCCGCCGTCGCCAAGGGCCTGATGCCCACCGTCGCCCGATGGCTGGGAGAGCACCCCACTCCAGGAGCAGGAGGAGCGCCAGGAGCCACAGGGGCCTCGGCAGCAACACAGGCCCCCACCGCCACCCACCGCCTCACCCCCTGGCGCACCGACTGGTCCAGCCAGACCGGCGCCAGCCAGCTCGGCATCCTGCACGGCTCCAATTACGACGTGCCCGCCTTCCGGTGGTACGAGAAGGACACCGGCGAGGTCATGGTCAGCAACCGGCCCGCCTCCGCCGTCGAACTCCAGCGCCGCGCCATCCGCCGCACCGGCGACGGCGGCCTGCTCGCCCTCGACGGCGCCAGCCGCGGCAACCTCTTCAGCGGGGGCGCCGAGCAGCTGGCACTCGTGCTCTCCGTGGCCGCCCGGCGGGGGAAGGGGACCCGGTCGCGTGCCGGGTACTTCGCCTACTTCTCCGACCCCGCCAACGCCGTCCGCACCGCTCTCTCCTTCGTCGCCGAGGTCTTCAGGGAGATCGGCGAGTCCACCCGTGCCCGCGTCGAGCGGCGCCGCCCGAGGGTGGGCCGTGGCGGGCTCTACCCCTTCATCCGCGCCTTCGCGACCGTCGTGGAGCGCGACGTCGTGGTCGCCGCCGTCATCGGTGACATGCTCGCCGGGCGCAGCGCGGTCTACGCCGACCTGGTCGCGTACGACGAAGTGGCGCACCACTCCGGGCCGACCGGCGGCGACGTGGAGAAGGTGCTCAGGCGCCTCGACCGCTCGCTCGCGCTGCTCGCCCAGGTCGCCGAGCACGCGCCCCGCGCCTATCGCATCGTGCTCCTCTCCGACCACGGGCAGAGCCCCGGCGAGACCTTCCGCGCCCGCTACGGCCTGACCCTCGGCGACCTCGTCAGGGCCGGCTGCGGCCTGCCCGTGCCGCGCCGGGCGCAGCGTACGCACAGCGGCGCCGAGGCCCGGGCCGCCGTGCGGGCCGCGCTGCGCCGCCCGGTCGAGGAGGGCACCGGCGAACGCCGCCCGGCCCGGCGCGCGGAGCCGATCGTGCTCGCCTCCGGCAACCTCGGGCTCGTGTCCTTCCCGGACGTACGGCACCGCATGACCCGCGAGGAGATCGACCGCCGCCACCCGGCGCTGCTGCCGACCCTCGCCAACCATCCGGGCGTCGGCTTCATCCTCGTACGCAGCGCGGAGCGCGGTCCGCTGGTGCTCGGGGCGCGCGGCGCCGAGGTGTACCTGGACGAGGACCCGGCGGACCTCGGGCCGCTCGCGGAGTTCGGGCCCGGTGCGGCGGACGCCGTGCGGCGCACCGACGGCTTCCCGCACGCCGCCGACATCATGGTCAACTCCTGGTACGACCCCCAGGAGGGCGAGGTACTCGCCTTCGAGGAGCAGATCGGCTCGCACGGCGGGCTCGGTGGCGCGCAGGCCCGCCCCTTCCTCCTCTCCCCGCTCGTGCTCTCCGCCCCGGTGGAGGAGGGGGAGGAGCTGGTCGGTGCCGAAGCCGTCCACCGGGTGCTGCGGCGGTGGCTCGGCGAGGCCCTGGGGCCGCAGGTCCCGGTGCCCGTTTCGGTGCCGGGCACGGACGTGACCAGCGAGGACGTACTTGTCCCCGAGGTCACAGAGGTCGCGGAGGCAATCGTTCCGGTGAATGATCCGCTGTCCGGAGGCCATGGCGGCACAGCTTTTGCGGTCGTCGACCAGGCTCCGCAGGACAAAACACGCTGATTTTGAGCAGCGCCCGCCGTGCCCGACCATGGCTTCCGCTCGGCGATCCCGGGCACCTGGCACGACGAGAGGCGCACCACCTCATGCACGACACCGGAACCGCACCGCAGTCGGCTCCGGCCCCCGGACACGGGGAACCGACGCAGGCACCGAGCAAGCACGCCCGGACCTTTGGCCTTCCCGTCGCCACGTGTCTCGTGATGGGCAACATCATCGGCGGCGGCATCTTCCTGCTCCCGGCCTCCGTCGCCCCGTTCGGCACCATCAGCCTCGTCGCCTTCGGCGTCCTGACCGCGGGGGCGATAGCCCTGGCGCTCGTCTTCGGGCGCCTCGCCGAGCGCGACCCGCGCACCGGCGGACCGTACGTATACGCACGTGAGGCCTTCGGTGACTTCGCGGGGTTCCTCGCCGCCTGGTCGTACTGGATCACCACCTGGGTCTCCAACGCGGCCCTCGCCGTCGCCGCCGTGGGCTACCTGGACGTGCTCATGCCGGTCAACGAGCACAAGTGGACCGCTTGCCTGGCCGCCCTCACCCTGCAACTCCTGCCCGCCCTCGCGAACTTCGCGGGCACCCGGTACGTCGGCGCGGTCCAGCTCGTCGCCACCGTACTGAAGTTCCTGCCGCTGCTGCTCGTCGCCGTCGGCGGCCTCTTCTTCTTCGACAGCGCCAACCTCGGGCCCTTCCAGGCGAGCGACGACAGCCCGGTCGGCGCCGTCTCCGCCTCCGCCGCGATCCTGCTCTTCTCCTACCTGGGCGTGGAGTCCGCGGCCGTCAGCGCGGGCGAGGTCCGCGACCCGCGCCGCAACGTCGGACGCGCCACCATCCTCGGCACCCTCGGCGCCGCCCTCGTCTACCTCCTCGGCACGCTCGCCGTCTTCGGGACCGTCGCGCACGACAAGCTGGTCGGCTCCACCGCGCCCTTCTCCGACGCCGTCAACGCCATGTTCGGCGGCTCCTGGGGCGGCACCGCGGTCGCCGTCGCCGCGCTCGTCTCGATGGTCGGCGCCCTCAACGGCTGGACGCTGCTGAGCGCCCAGACGCCGTACGCGGCCGCCAAGGACGGGCTCTTCCCGAGCGCGTTCGGCAGGAAGAAGCGGGGCGTGCCGACCGTCGGCGTCCTCGTCACCGTCGTCCTCGCCTCGCTGCTGACCGTCTACAACTACACGGCGGGCTCCGGCGGCGTCTTCGAGTCCCTGGTCCTGATCACCACGTTCACCGCGACCGTGCCCTACCTGCTCGCCACCGCCGCGCAGATCTACTTCCTCGTCTCCGGCCAGGGCGAGCGCGTCCACCGCGGACGCCTGGTGCGGGACGCGGTCCTCGCGGGCGCCGCGTTCGCGTTCTCCATGTGGCTGGTCGCCGGGTCCGGTTACGCGGCCGTCTACCAGGGCGTGCTGTTCCTCTTCGTCGGGGTGCTCGTATACGCGTGGATGGCGGCCCGCAAGCAGCGGGCCGCCACCTCTCACGCCTGACCGGGCTCCGTGACGCCGGGGGCGCGCTACCTCGCCAGCGGCGCGACGACCCAGCGCCGCGTCCTGAACATGCTGTCCCGCGAGCCGATCTCGATCAGCTTGCGGGCCGCGGGGTAGGCCTCGTCGCCCTCCAGCTCGTAACCGACCTGGAAACTGTCGGCCACGTCCTGGACCTGGATCTCCTGCTCCGCCGCCGCACCCCGCTCCTCACCGGCGGTGACCGCCGACAGGTGGGCGAGCAGGGTCCGCTGTGCCGCGTCGAGCGCCTCGCGCGGGTCGCGCCCCTCGGGCGCGGCCGTGGACTTCCCGCTCTTCGGCTCGGGCGGCGAGATGCCCGTGCTCGGCTCGCGCGTGACGCCCGAGGGCTGGCGGGTGGCGATCTGCGACTGGACGACCGTGCCGTCGTTGTCGAGACCGACGCGGATCAGACCCTGGTCCGGGGTGATGACGGGCACGCCGTCGAAGACCTGCCGGAACGTCACGTGCGTCTCCAGGGAGACCGGGTGACCGACCTCGGAGCCGTCCTTCGTCCCGGAGTTCTGCATCAGGTCGTGCACGCTGTCGACGACCAGTTCGGCACCCCGCGCGTACCGCTCGGCGAACGAACGCGCCGCCTCGATCGCGCGCTCGGTGGGCAGCTGCTGGGTGTTGCGGTGGTTGGGCGTGGCGAGGCGGACCCAGCTGACGCCGCGCGAGTCGGTGGAGATGACGCGGTCGCCGGAGGTCGCGTTGAGCACGCCCTGCCGCTCGACCTGGATCTCCTGAAGCGCCGCCGACGGGAAGTCGGTCAGCTCCCCGAGCCCGGCGAGTTCCGCGCTCGCCTCGCGGGGCGCCAGCCGCACGATCTGCTGCTGCGCGGGGAGCCGGGTGAGCGGTTCCCTGACGCCCTCGCGGGCGTGGTACCAGCGCCAGGCGTACCAGTTGTCCGGCACGTGCTCGCGGTAGAAGTTCCGCTCGGTGTCGAGGCGGTTGACGGCCTCGGCCTGGTTGGCGCCGGCCGCGGCGACCGACGGCGCCTGGCCGTGGTGGATGTCCCAACTGGCGTTCAGCCAGGCGTCGCAGAACGTCTGCCCGGCCCGCCACTTCTCCCAGAACTTCTTGCCGTAGTCCGGGCTGTCGATGCTGACCGTCTCGAACCCGAAGATCATGCGGAAGCCGATGTTGGGCCCGGCCCAGGTGCGGATCGGCGAGTGGCCGCCGGTGACCTTCAGCGAGTCACAGGTCGACCAGAAGACGTAGTTCGCCTTCTCGTTGCCGAGCGCCATCCGGTTGGAGACGGCGTCGCTGCGGCCGTCCCAGGCGGCGCCGAGGGGCGCGAAGAACACGCCGTTGCCGTCCATGCCGCCGTGGCCCGAGTGGTAGACGGCGCAGACGGCGTCCATGCCGTAGCGGTCCTGCCAGTTGTCGTACGTCTCCTCGTACGCCCACACCTGGGCGCCGCCGTCGGCGAACCAGAAGTTGCGGTCGTAGAACTGCTGGAGGTACGCCAGCCAGCCAGTGGCATCGGCGTGGGTGTGGTAGAGCGGCGACTGGTTGACGAACTTCTGGATGCTGAAGGCACCCCACCAGCCGAAGGTCGAGTCGCGCTCACCCGCCGCTCCGGGCTTCTCCGGTTCGAGCGGGGACGGACCGCGGTCCGAGTAATTGATGCGCATGGCCATACCCCCTGAGAGGATCTCCTCGCGGTCGTGCGCGAGGGGGCCTCAAAGTGTCACCGCAGACGCGCCTTGCCCAGTTGGGATTCCGGCCATAGGGCCCGCGTCACGGGCCCGTTCCCGCACCTCACGGGCCTCTGCGGTCCGGCCGCGCACACAACGTGTTCGTATCGCCCGCCCCGCACCTGCGCGCCCGGCTCGAACACCTCCCGGCCGTCGGCCGGCCGACGCGCGGCCCATTCTCATCCAGGGGCCCTGGCAGTGGGGGCCGGGGGCCACCGCGAAGGCGGCCCCCGAGAGGACGGTCAGCGCTTCGGCGGCGTGACCCATCCCTTCTTGACGAGCTGGTCACAGTGCCACTTCCCCTGCGCCCGGCTCTCCCCCTTGTCCGCGGTCGCCTTGAGGCAGTCCGCGTACGGGAACGGAGGTCCCTGAACCGGGGCGCCGGGGGCGGCCTGGGCGGTCACCGCCGACAGGCTGAGCCCGCCGGCGGCCACGGCCAGGGTCAGGGCAATGCTCATGCGACGCACAAAATTCTCCTCTTCTCGCGCCGAAGCGGATCGCTCCGGAGACCGACGCTGCCTCGCCACGGCTCATTCGCCGGACAAGATCAGCGAATGCCCAACGAGGGAGGCCACCGGCAGGCAATCACCCATCCGTATTGACTCTTCCCCGGCTCTCCGGCCGGGTCGAGCCGGCTCCGCCCCTCACATGGGCAGCGACCACAGCCGCACCGGCCCGGCGGGCCACCGGGCGTCCTCGTGCAGAGGCGTCACCATCGTCCGCAGCGGCATGGTCACCACGCGGTCGCCGGGCTGCTCGACCAGGACCTCCACGGAGGGGTCCTCGTCGATCGGACGCCAGCCGAGCCTCTCGTACAGCGCGACGAGCGGGGGGCGGCAGAAGAGCAGGGCGTGACGCGGGCCCAGGGTGCGGGCGTGGGACAGGGCCGCCGCGACGACCGACCGGGCCAGGCCCCGGCCGCGTACGTCGGGGGCGACGGCCACGCTGCCGACGCCGACGACTTCCAGGCCGGTCCCGCCGACCGTCAGCGGAAGGCGGCGCAGTCCCGCGTGTGCCACGAGCCGGCCCTCGTGCCGTACGGCGAAGTGCTCATCCTTGGGCAGCCAGGCCAGGCCGGTCTCCGCGACGCCGAAGGGGTCGTCGCCACCGCCCAGGATCTCGGCCAGGTCGGCGGAGGTGAACTGGGTGAGCCGGATCGCGCTCGGCGGGCCTGACGTGTGGTGTGTGCTCATCCCCACATGCTCCAACAGGCCGCCTCCGCAACGCCCTTCGGCCCTGGTTCGGGTGCTCCTCTTCTCTTGCGATGAGGAGGTCCGTAGCCTTTTGTGTCGACCGTCTAAGTCTCTCCGCACGGACTGGGGGCACGTGGACACTGCGAGTCTGCTTCTGATCGGGGCGGCAGGCGGAGCGGTGCGCGGAGTCGTGCACGCATACGACTGCATGTCCGAATGGCTCCTACGGCGGCAGGAGTTCCGGCTCTCCGAGCAGCCCGAGGCCGAGGCGCCGCCTCCCGCCTTCGGTGCGTACTACGACGTCGCGGGCCAGAGCATCGCAGCCGTGGTGCACATGGTGATGGGGGCCGGGGTGGCCCTGCTCATGGCGGCCTGGGGGCAGATCGACGGTGGCTTCGCGACGTTCGCCGTCGGGGCGTCGGCACCCTTGATCCTCGTCCAGCTCAAGCACACCCGGCTGGCGGGGGTCTTCATCGGCGACCCCAACGCACCACAGGCCCCCCAGCCGCAGGACGCTCAGCCACCGGCGACCGGGCCGCCCGCCGAGCAGGCTGCCTCCCGGCGGCCGGCCGCGGGCCCGAGGGGCGCCGAATGACCCGGCCCACGCTCCTCCGTCGCGCTGCCGCCGCCGCGATCGGAGTCGACCGGCGCCCGAGCCACGCGCGCGCCCTGCCCCTCGCGCGGGGCCTGACGTTGACGCGCAGGGCTGCCGCCGCGACCATCGGCGTCCGCGCACACCGCCTGCCCGCGGACGCGAGAGCAGAGGTGCCGGCGCGGAGGGCGGAAGCGGAGAGTGCGGGTGGCAGCCCGCTGTCCGCGCCGGCCCCGTTGGTGACCCTCGGCGCGCCCGAGAGGCCTCCGGCCGGGGAACGGTCGCGCCGTGGACTCGTCTTGGCCACGGCCGCCGCAGTCGTGGCCGTCGCTTTTGGCGCCTACGTCCACCACGAGGGCTCGCGCGTGGAGGAGCAGCCCCCGGCCCACGGGCCGACGGGCGTGCTGCCGGAGAAGTACCTCGGTACCTGGAAGAGCTCGCTCAAGAATGCCGACGGCTCCCACGCCCGGACAATGGTGATCCGGCAGGGATACGTGGACGACAAGGTGATGACCCTGACGGCAGTCGGACCGAGAAAGGATGGCGCCAAATACCGCTGTGTGTTTGAGGCGCGGCTGGACTCCGTCACATCGGGCGCCGTCCGGCTGGGCAGTTCGGCGGTGGCCTCGGGGAAACCGCCCTCGGCGTGCACGGCCGGGAAACCGTCGACGCTGACCCTGGTGGGCGAGGACAAGCTCCGGCGCGCCGACAGGGATGGCGCGGGCAAGCTGACGTACGACCGCTCTCGGTGAGGACGCACGGCCGCCTGTTTCGGACACGCTTCGTTCGAACTGCTGATCGTTGATACCTACACTCACGCATGCCCCGGTTCGCGAAGGCGTCGGGCATCGAGTAGTCGTACGGGAACGGGAGTGCGGTGTGAGCGGGGTTGGCGGGCAGGACGGGTCGTCCGTATCCGATGAGGAGTGGGAGCGGTTCCTGCGCGAGTCGGTGACGGGTACGGCCGGGGCCCCAGTGGAGCCGTCGGCGCGCGCCCGTGAGGTGGAGCGGCGGCTACGGGAGCGTCCCGGGCGGCCGGAGGGCTGGCGTACGTACTCACCGGCCCGTCCCCGGCGCAGGACAGGCTGGTACGCGATGGGACTGATGGCGGCCGTGGCCCTCCTGGTCGTGGGGCTCTTCCCGCAGCAGCTCGCCGGTTTGTTCGGCGGCGACGAGGGCGGGCAGGACGGGACGCCGTTGGCCGCCGAGTCCAAGAGGCCGCAGACCGCTCCCGGCGCCGGGAGCGGTCTGCGCCCCACCCTCGCCGAGCCCTTCCGGGGGTCGCCCGCCGCCCGCTGGGCCGACGGAGCGGCAGGGATCACGGTGCCACCGGCCAAAGCGACCGGCTGGATGGACACCGCCCAGGTCGAGCGGGCACTGCGGCGGAGCCGGGACTTCCTGGTGGCCGCGGGGCTCGACTCCCGCGTGCTGCGCGGCGAGCGGCCCACGAAGGCGATCGCCCTGCTGAACCCGCACCAGAAGGACGTCAAGGCATACCTCCGTACCGCCCTGTCGTCGGCGAAACCCACGGAGGAGACCGACCCGCTGCTGCTGTTCAGCCGCTTCCGGCCCGGGCAGGCCCGGCTGGTCGGCGACGTGGTCAAGACGCGCGGCCGGCTCACCTACCGGGAGGGGGAGCGGGGGGCGGTCGAGGTGACGGCGGACGTCACCTTCGTGTACCCGGTCACCGAGGCGGGCGAAAGCGGGCGGGACGCCGAGGTCGTCCGTACGATCGTGCGGCGCGAGGTGGTGATGAGCTGGGACGACCCGGCGAAGGTCATCACCGAACCGGGCACGATGTCCCTCGTCTCGTACACGCTCGACATGACCAACGGCGGCTGCTCCGCCCCCACCGGCTACTTCGTGCCGCCCTTCGGCAAGGACGGCGCGACAGCCGACACGGACCGCCGAGTCGACCCGTACGACCGCAGCAAGCCGATCGACACGGGCGACGGCACGAGGGGCGACGGCTGCGCGAGCGCCGATCGCTCCTAGGGGGCGTTCTTGTCGGCCCCAGTCCTGTCCTGTCAGGAACAGCGCAACCATTTGAGGCAGGTGTGGGTCTACCGACCGAACACACTCACTAGGAGACCATCATCACCGCCATACGTAAGACTCTGACCGCCACCGCAGTCGTCGGCGCGGTCCTCGCCGGCTCGGCCGCCTGCGGCACCGTGGAGCAGCTGTCCGCCGGCCAGAAGCTCGACGAGGCCTTCGAGAACATGAACAAGGAGAAGTCGCTCTCCTTTGAATTCTCCCTGGACACCGACACCGCCTCGCTCATGGCACTGGACGACTCCTCGGACTCGGAGCCGGGCGAGGAGATGCCGGACGAGGCCGCGCGCCTGCTCCGCGACGCGAAGATCAGCGTCACCGTGCAGTCGAGGAAGCCGTTCGGCGAGTCCGGTGAGAAGGACTTCGACCGCATGGCCATGAAGATCAGCGGCCGGGACGGGAAGCTGGCCGAGTACCGGGTCATCGGCGACCAGGTGTACTTCCGCAGCGACTTGGCCAAGTTCGGCAAGGCCATGGGCACCCCCGTGCCGACCGCGGCGGACCTCCCCCCGGAGGCCGGCGCCCTCAAGAAGGTCCTCGAGGGCGAATGGGTGAAGGCCGACATGAAGGAGATCGAGCGCCTCGCCGCCGAGGGTGATGACGGGCCGGGGTCCGAGCCCTCCCCGGAGGCCACCCTCGACGCCGCCACGCAGAAGAAGCTCGTCAAGGCCATGCGTGAGGTCGTCGGCCGTGAGGTCAAGCTGAAGACGGCCGGGGGCGAGGACGGGACCGAGCGCATCACCGCCACCGCGCCCTTCCGCACCCTGGCCACCGAACTGGTCGACGAGCTGCGCCCGCTGGCGAAGAAGCTGCCGCCCGGTACGGAACTGCCGACGGCCAAGGAGCTGAAGGACGCCCCGAACGCGAAGGTCAGGGCGGACATCACGCTGAAGAACGAGGAGCTGAAGGAGGTCCGCATCGACCTCGCCAAGCTCGCCGAGAACACCAAGGTGAAGAAGTTCGGCCTGGTCATCCGGATGACCGAGGGCACCAAGCCCACCGCCCCCGCGGGCGCCACCGAGCTGGACCTCGAGGAGCTGATGGGCGGGATGATGGGCGGAATGGGTATGGGCATGGGCGGCCCGGCCGGTACCGCGGGCGGCGAGTGACACGTAAGCCGTGACGGGTCGCCGTCGGGAGGCGCTTTCAGCCGCCTCCCGAGTGTGATCGGATGGTGGCCACGGAAGTTCCGATCACGGAACCGCACTGAAGGGAACTGCATCGTGGCAACCACGCGCTCCGCGCACACGGTCTGGGAAGGCTCTCTGACGGAGGGCTCGGGCACCGTCACCTTCGACTCCTCCGGCATCGGCGAGCAGGCCGTCTCCTGGCCCGCCCGCGCCGAGCAGGCGAACGGCAAGACCAGCCCGGAGGAGCTGATCGCCGCCGCGCACTCCAGCTGCTTCTCCATGGCCCTCTCGCACGGGCTGACCGGCGCGGGCACCCCGCCCGAGCGGCTCGTCACCTCGGCCGACGTCACCTTCCAGCCCGGCACCGGCATCACCGGCATCCACCTCACCGTCGAGGGCACCGTGCCGGGCCTCGACGAGGCGGCCTTCACCTCGGCCGCCGAGGACGCCAAGGCCAACTGCCCGGTGAGCCAGGCGCTGACGGGTACGACCATCACGCTCACGGCCAAGCTGGCCTGACGCGCGGCGCCCGCCGACGGCGCCCGTCCAAGATGCCGCCGCCCCGCCCGGGGTGGCGGCATCGTCGCGTCCGGGGATTGACAATGTGCCGCTCAAGTTTTGTGATGGAGAGCGGAGTAGACCCGGATTCGGGGGACACAGGGCTCGCGGTGGAAGGGACTGGACCATGGCACGTGCGGTCGGGATCGATCTCGGTACGACGAACTCAGTGGTGGCCGTGCTGGAGGGCGGTGAGCCGGTCGTCGTCGCCAACGCGGAGGGCGCCCGCACCACCCCGTCGGTCGTCGCCTTCGCGAAGAGCGGCGACGTCCTGGTGGGCGAGGTCGCCAAGCGGCAGGCGGTCACGAACGTGGAGCGCACCGCCCGCTCCGTCAAACGCCACATGGGCGACGGCGGCTGGCGCTTCCCGGAGGACGGCTCCGTGGACGGCACGCGCTACACCGCGCAGGAACTCTCCGCGCGCGTCCTGCAGAAGCTCAAGCGCGACGCCGAGTCCTACCTCGGCGAGGACGTCACCGACGCGGTGGTCACCGTCCCCGCGTACTTCGACGACACCCAGCGCCAGGCCACCAAGGAGGCCGGCGAGATCGCGGGGCTCAACGTCCTGCGCATCATCAACGAACCGACGGCGGCCGCCCTCGCGTACGGCCTGGACAAGGGCGACGACCAGACCGTCCTCGTCTTCGACCTGGGCGGCGGCACCTTCGACGTCTCGCTCCTGGAGATGGGCGAGGGCGTCATCGAGGTGAAGGCCACCAACGGCGACACCCAGTTGGGCGGCGACGACTGGGACCAGCGGATCGTCGAGTACCTGGTACGGCAGTTCAAGAACGGGCACGGCATCGACCTCGGCAAGGACAAGATGGCGCTCCAGCGCCTGCGCGAGGGCGCCGAGAAGGCGAAGATCGAGCTGTCCTCCTCCAGTGAGACGGACATCAACCTGCCCTACATCACCGCCACGGCGGAGGGCCCGCTGCACCTCGCCGAGAAGCTGACGCGCGCTCAGTTCCAGGAGCTGACCGCCGACTTGCTCGACCGCTGCAAGGAACCCTTCCACCAGGCCGTCAAGGACGCGGGCGTCAAGCTCTCCGCCATCGACCACGTGATCCTGGTCGGCGGCTCCACCCGCATGCCCGCCGTGACCGAGCTGGTGAGGGAGCTCACCGGCAAGGACCCGCACAAGGGCGTCAACCCCGACGAGGTGGTGGCGCTCGGCGCGGCCTTGCAGGCCGGTGTGATCCGCGGCGACGTGAAGGACGTACTGCTTCTCGACGTGACGCCGCTCTCCCTCGGCATCGAGACCAAGGGCGGCATCATGACCAAGCTCATCGAGCGCAACACCACGATCCCCACCCGGCGTTCCGAGACCTTCTCCACCGCCGAGGACAACCAGCCCTCGGTCGGCATCCAGGTCTTCCAGGGCGAGCGGGAGATCGCCGCGTACAACAAGAAGCTCGGTGTCTTCGACCTGACCGGGCTGCCGCCCGCCCCGCGCGGCGTCCCGAAGATCGAGGTCACCTTCGACATCGACGCCAACGGAATCATGCACGTCTCGGCCAAGGACGAGGCCACCGGACGCGAGCAGCGCATGACGGTGACCGGCGGCTCCGCGCTGCCCAAGGACGACATCAACCGCATGGTCCGCGAGGCCGAACAGCACGCGGAGGAGGACCGCAAGCGGCGCGAGGCCGCGGAGACCCGCAACCAGGCCGAGCAGCTCGTCTACCAGACGGAGCGCTTCGTGCGGGAGAACGGCGACAAGATCCCGGAGGAGACCAAGACCGAAGTCGAGGCGGCCGCGGCGGAGTTGAAGGACCTCCTCAAGAACCGCGCCGACGACACCGCCGCCCTGCGCACCGGCGCCGAGAAGCTGGCGGCGGTCAGCCAGAAGATGGGCCAGGCGATGTACGCGGCCTCGGGCGGGGGCGCCCAGGAGGAGACCGCATCCACCGGTTCCGCCACGGAGGAGGCCGTGGTCGACGCCGAGATCGTGGACGAGGACGACAAGGGCAAGGGCGACCCGGGCAGGGCGACTTAAGACCCCGTCCGCTCCCAGCCGCGCCTCTCCGGCCGTGCGCCCACCCGCTCGGGATCCCGGGCGCGGTAGACCACGTACGGCCGGAAGAGGTACTGGAGCGGCGCGCTGAACATGTGGATCAGGCGGGTGAACGGCACCAGCGCGAACAGGACCATGCCGACCACCGCGTGGATCTCGTACAGCACCGGCACCCCGGTCATCCGGTCGATGTCGGGCCGGAGCGTGAACAGGCTGCGCGCCCAAGGGGCGATGGAGTCGCGGTAGTTGTAGCCGTCGCCGGACGCGTGCGTCAGCTTGGCGACCATGCCGAGCACGATCGCCGCGAACAGCACCAGGTACATCAGCTTGTCGTTGGCGGTCGTCGCGCGGAACACCGGCGTGTTGGTCCGGCGCCGGTAGAGCAGCAGCAGGATGCCGAGGACGAGCAGGACCCCGGCCGCCGTGCCGCCGTACAGCGAGAACAGGTGGTAGGTGTGCTCGCTCACGCCCGCCTTCTCCGTCCACGACTCGGGCAGGAAGAGGCCGACCAGATGGCCGACGAGGACGAAGAGGATGCCGTAGTGGAACATCGGCGAGGCGATGTTGAGCAGCTTGGATTCGTAGACCTGTGACGAGCGGGTCGTCCAGCCGAACTTGTCGTAGCGGTAGCGCCAGATCGTGCCCGCGACGAGCAGCACGAAGGCGATATAGGGAAGGACACCCCACAGCAGCGTTTTCATCAGTGCTCCCCGATGTTCATGAGTGCTCCCCGATGAGTGCGAAGGGTTCGAGGCCGACGTCCTCGCGCGGCGGCCCCGAGCGGGCGAGCGCGAGTGCCTCGGCGCGGTCCTTGGGTGAGGGGCCCGGCAGGGTCGCGCACACCGCGTCGAGCACGGTCGCGTACGGCGTGTCGAAGTCGCCAAGGGCGAGCCGCAGCAGCTCAAGGCCGCTGCGGTGCTCCTCAAGGAGCACCGGACCCGCGTGCGCCGAGAACTCCAGGACCGCCGGCAGGAAGTCCGGCAGCTCCTCACCGCTGAACTCCAGGCCGTGCGCGCGGTAGACCTCCTTGAAGCGGACCAGCGCCATGCCGCGCCGCCGCGTGTCGCCCTCCCGCCACCAGCTCAGATACAGGCTGTGCCGGTTCTTGAAGTCGAAGACCCGCACATAGTGGGCCGCGAGTTCCCGGGGCTCGGTGGCCGCCGCGTACGTCAGGAAGGCGTCGAACTCCGGGGGAGCAGCGGCCTTCAGCAGCGGCAGGCGTGCGTGGAACTCCTCGTCGGGGTAGCCGAGGCAGACCGCGGCGGCCTGGTAGAGCACGGCGTGCTCGGTCACTGGTCGTCCTCCTCGGCGGCGTGCGCCTTCTCGGCGGCGCTCGGTTCCCGGTCGGCGGTCTGCCGGTCGCGGAGCGCGTGGAAGTTCTCGATGGTGACGAGCGGCAGCTGCTTGCGGCCGGAGTCCTGGCCGAAGGGGCCGTCGCCGCCCATGCCGGGTCCGCCCTCGAAGTCGAGGCTGCACGAGTCGGAGAGTTCGGGCAGGGCCGACTCCTCAAGGCGCCGCGCGTCCGCGACGGCGGCGGTCGGGATGACGTACCGGTCCTCGTACTTGGCGATGGCCAGCAGCCGGTACATCTCCTCGATCTCGGGCCCCGACATGCCCACCGACCGTGCCACCGAACTGTCGGGCGTGTCACCGAGGTTGATGGCCCGCATGTGCGCCCGCATCGCCGCGAGCTTCTCCAGCGAGGACCGCACCGGGCCCACGTCCCCGGCGGTGAAGATCTCCGCGAGGTATTCGAGGGGGATACGCAGGGTGTCGATGGCGCCGAAGAGGTTCGCCGCGTCCTCGCCGTCGTGCCCGGTCTCCGTCAGCGCGTCCACCACCGGGGAGAGCGGCGGGATGTACCAGACCATCGGCAGGGTGCGGTACTCCGGATGCAGGGGGAGCGCCACCTTGTACGTGCTGATCAGCGCGTGCACGGGGGAGCGGCGCGCCGCCTCGATCCAGTCGTACGAGATGCCGGACCGCTCGGCGTCCCGGCGCACCTCCGGGTCCTCGGGGTCGAGGAAGACGTCCAACTGAGCCTGGTAGAGCTTGTGTTCGTCCGGCTCGGAGGCCGCCGCCGTCACCTTGTCCGGGTCGTAGAGGATGACTCCGAGATAGCGCAGGCGGCCCACGCAGGTCTCCGAGCAGACCGTCGGCAGGCCCACCTCGATGCGCGGGTAGCACATCGTGCACTTCTCGGCCTTGCCGGTGCGGTGGTTGAAGTAGACCTTCTTGTACGGGCAGCCGGTCACGCACTTGCGCCAGCCCCGGCAGTGGTCCTGGTCGACGAGGACGATGCCGTCCTCCTCGCGCTTGTACATCGCGCCGGACGGGCAGGATGCCACGCACGCCGGGTTGAGGCAGTGCTCGCAGATGCGGGGCAGATAGAACATGAACGTCTGCTCGAAGGCGAACTTCACCTTCTCGGCCGCCTGTTGGCGGGTTTTCGCGACCATCGGGTCGAGGTGGCCGTGCTCGGTGGCGCCGCCGAGGTTGTCGTCCCAGTTCGACGACCACTCGATCTTCATCGGCTTGCCGGAGATCAGCGAGCGCGGTTCGGCCACGGGGTAGTCGTCGCCGAGCGGGGCGTCGGTGAGGTTCCTGTACTCGTAGGTCCAGGGCTCGTAATAGTCCTTGATCTCCGGCAGCTTGGGGTTGGAGAAGATCTCCAGGAGCGACTTGATCCGGCCGCCGTTCTTCAGCTTCAGGGCGCCGCGCCTGTTCAGCTCCCAGCCGCCGCGCCACTTCTTCTGGTCCTCGTAGCGGCGCGGATAGCCCTGCCCTGGCCGGGTCTCGACGTTGTTGAACCAGACGTACTCCATGCCGTCACGGTTGGTCCACGCCTGCTTGCACGTGACCGAGCAGGTGTGACAGCCGATGCACTTGTCGAGGTTCATCACCATCGCGATCTGGGCCATGACGCGTCGGCCGGTGCGTTCGCCTCGGGGCATGTCAGTACTCCACCTTCTGCGACCTGCGGCGGATGACCGTCACCTCGTCGCGCTGGTTCCCCGTCGGGCCGAGGTAGTTGAACGCCCACGACAACTGCGCGTAGCCGCCGATGAGATGGGACGGCTTGAGGATCAGCCGGGTCAGTGAGTTGTGGATGCCGCCGCGCTTTCCGGTCGTCTCCGCCTTGGGGACGTTCACCGTGCGCTCCTGCGCGTGGTGCATGTAGACCGTGCCGGCCGGCATGCGGTGCGAGACGATCGCGCGGGCCACCACGACGCCGTTGCGGTTGACCGCCTCGATCCAGTCGTTGTCCCGCACGCCGATCGCGTCCGCGTCCTGCGGCGCCATCCAGATGCACTGGCCGCCGCGCGAGAGCGACAGCATGAAGAGGTTGTCCTGGTACTCGGAGTGGATCGACCACTTGTTGTGCGGCGTGAGGTAACGGACCGTCACCTCCTTCTCGCCGTCCGGGCCGAGCCGTGGCTCGCCGAACAGGCGGTTCATGTCCAGCGGCGGCCGGTAGACGGGCATCGCCTCGCCGAGTTCGTGCATCCAGTCGTGGTCGATGAAGAAGTGCTGGCGCCCGGTGAGGGTGTGCCAGGGCTTGAGGTGCTCGGTGTTGAGCGTGAAGGCCGTGTAGCGGCGCCCGCCGGACTCGCTGCCGCTCCACTCCGGCGAGGTGATCACCGGCACCGGCGCGGCCTGCGTGTCGGCGTACGTGATGCGCTTGCCCTCGTGCTCGGCTGCGAGGTGCGCCATCTCCTGGCCGGTGCGCGCCTCCAGGGTGTGGAAGCCCTGGGTGGCGAGGCGCCCGTTGGTCGTGCCGGACAGGGCCAGGATGGTGTTGGCCGCCTTCACGGCCGTGTTCAGGGCGGGGCGGCCGTCGGCGGGCCCGCCCACCACCACGCCGTTGCGCTCCTTCAGCTCCTTGACCTCACGGTCCGGGCGCAGCGCGATGCCCTTGGCGGGCAGCCCCAGCTGCTCCACCAGCGGTCCGAGCGCGGCGAACTTCGCGCCGATCGCGGTGTAGTCGCGCTCCACCACCGTCAGGTTCGGCATCGTCCTGCCGGGCACCGGCTCGCACTCGCCCTTGCGCCAGTCCAGGACGACCCCGCCGGGCTGCGCGGTCTCGCCCGGCGTGTCGTGCTGGAGGGCGGTGGCGACGATGTCCTTGCGTACGCCGAGGTGGTCCACGGCCAGCTCGCTCAGCTTCTCCGCGAGCACACGGAACGTGTCGAAGTCGGTGCGGGCCTGCCAGGGCGGGTCGACGGCGGGCGTGAAGGAGTGCACGTAGGGGTGCATGTCCGTGGTCGACAGATCGTGCTTCTCGTACCAGGTCGCGGCGGGCAGCACGACGTCCGAGAGCAGCGTGGAGGAGGTCTGCCGGAAGTCGAGGGAGACGAGGAGGTCGAGCTTGCCCTCGGGGGCGTCGTCGCGCCAAGTAACGGTGGAGGGGCGCTCGTTCGGTGCCGCTTCCTCGGCGCGCAGCGAGGAGTGCGTGCCGAGCAGATGCTTCGTGAAGTACTCGGCGCCCTTGGCGGACGAACCGAGGAGGTTGGCGCGCCACAGGGTGAGCACGCGCGGCCAGTTCTCGGGGGCGTCCGGGTCCTCGCAGGCGAACTTGAGTGTGCCCGCCTTGAGTTCGTCGACGGCGTTGGCCACCGGATCGCCCGGCGCCTCCGAGAGGTCCAGGGGGTTGCGGTCGAACGTCGGATACGACGGCATCCAGCCGGTCCGCGCCGAAAGGGCCAGGCAGTCGGCGCCGGTCATGCCCGCGAAACGGCCCTCGCCCAGCGGCGAGGCGAGCACATCCGCGGCGAACCTGTCGTAGCGCCACTGGTCGGTGTTGAGGAACCAGTAGGCGGCGCCGATCATCTGCCGCGGCGGCCTGCTCCAGTCGAGGCCGCCGGCCAGCGTCGCCCACCCGGTGACCGGGCGGCACTTCTCCTGCCCGACGTAGTGCGCCCAGCCGCCCCCGTTGCGTCCCTGGCAGCCCGTCAGCTGGAGCAGGGCGAGGAAGGAGCGGTAGATCGTCTCGGAGTGGAACCAGTGGTTGGTGCCCGCGCCCATCAGGATCATGCAGCGGCCCCGTGACTTCTCCGCCGTCGCGGCGAACTCCCGGGCGATCTTCACGCACTTGGCGGCGGGCACGGACGTGTGCGCCTCCTGCCAGGCGGGTGTGCCGGGCTGTGAGGCGTCCTCGTACGAAGTGGGCCAGGAGCCGGGCAGCCCCTCGCGTCCGACGCCGTACTGCGCGAGGAGCAGGTCGAAGACAGTGGTGACCAGGGGCCCGTCCTGCCCGCCGAGCCGGGTGGCGGGAACCCCCCGGCGTACGACCTCTCCGCGGCCCTGGCCGTGCGGGCCGCCCTCGGTGTCGAAGCGGGGCAGCAGCACCTCCACACCCGCCGCCACCGGGGAGTCGTGCAGGCTCAGCAGCGGCTTGATGTCACCGAGGTCCAGATTCCATCTGCCCTTGCCGGAGTCGGTCCAGCGGAAGCCGAGCGAGCCGTTCGGCACGGCGGGCCTCCCGGTGTTCTCGTCGAGCACCGCCGTCTTCCAGTCGCCGCCCTCACCGTCCTCGCCCAGATCGGTGGCGCGCAGGAACTTCGCGGGTACGTACGCGCCGTCGCGCTCGGTCAGCGTCACCAGGAAGGGCAGATCGGTGAACTTGCGTACGTAGTCGGTGAAGAACTCCGTCGTGCGGTCGACGAAGAACTCCTTGAGGACGACATGCCCCATCGCGAAGGCGAGCGCGCCGTCCGTGCCGGGGTGCGGGTGCAGCCACTCGTCGGCGAACTTGGCGTTGTCGGCGTAGTCGGGCGCCACGACCACGACCTTCTGCCCGCGGTAGCGCGCCTCGGCCATCCAGTGCGCGTCCGGGGTCCGCGTCACCGGCACGTTCGAGCCCCACATCATCAGATACGCGGCGTCCCACCAGTCACCCGACTCCGGTACGTCCGTCTGGTCGCCGAAGACCTGCGGGGAGGCGACGGGAAGGTCCGCGTACCAGTCGTAGAAGGAGAGCATCGGCGCGCCGATGAGCCCCATGAAACGGGCGCCCGCCGCGTGCGACACCATCGACATCGCCGGGATGGGCGAGAAGCCCGCGACGCGGTCGGGACCGTATGTCTTGATCGTGTGGACGTGCGCGGCCGCGATGATCTCGACGGCCTCGTCCCAGGTCGCCCGCACCAACCCGCCCTTGCCGCGCGCCTGTTGGTACCTGCGGCGGCGCTCCGGGTCGGCCTGGATGTCCGCCCAGGCGAGCACCGGGTCCTGGAGGCGGGCCTTCGCCTCGCGGTACATCTCCACCAGAACGCCGCGCAGATACGGGTAGCGGACGCGCGTGGGGGAGTACGTGTACCAGGAGAACGCGGCGCCACGGGGGCAGCCGCGCGGCTCGTACTCGGGGCGGTCGGGGCCGACGCTCGGGTAGTCCGTCGCCTGCGTCTCCCACGTGATGATGCCGTCCTTGACGTACACCTTCCAGCGGCACGAGCCGGTGCAGTTCACGCCGTGCGTGGAGTTCACGACCTTGTCGTGGCTCCAGCGGTCCCGGTAGAAGGCGTCCGCGTCCCGGCCCCCGGTCAGCGCGACGCTGTGCAGGTCGGGGGCGGTGGTGCCGCGCCGGAAGAACTTCCCCGCCCGCAGCAGGGCCGCGGCGGGCTCGGTCGTCTCTGTCACCGTGGAGCTCCCTAGGTCTGCCTTTCAACGAACCTAGGGGGGTGGGGCGGGGGGCGCCTTTCGGTCGGCGCCGTATGGGTTGCGGGGGCCTCGCTGTGGCACCGCGGGGCGGCATTACCTGTGACGTAATCGACCGGGCGACGGGCGCTCGGCACAGTGGTGTCAACGGAAAACGGACCGGGGCCGCCGCCCCGGACCACCGCCCTTCCCCAGCCCGGAGGCAGCCCGCCATGACGACCTACCAGCTCACCGCCCTCGCCCGCACCACCGACCCGACCACGATGCTGCGCCGCTTCCTGGGCCTGGACGCCGTCGTGACCGCCGGCAACGGCCTGGCTTACGCCGCCGCCTCCGGACCTCTCGGACGCTTCCTCGGCGTCGACTCGGGCCTGCTCTTCGGGCTCGGCGTCTTCCTCACCCTCTACGGCGCGGGCGTCGGCTACCTCGCCGCCCGCAAGAGCCCGCCGACGCTCGGCGTGCGGGCGGTCATCGAGGGCAACGCCGCCTGGGCGGTGCTCAGCGTCGTCGCCCTCCTCGTCTGGCTCTCGCCGAGCACCGCGGGGGCCGTCTGGATCCCGATGCAGGCCCTTACCGTCGGCGGCTTCGCCGCGCTCCAGTACGCGGCGCTGCGGGGACTGCGGGGCTAGGGCCTGTCCGGCGGATCATGCCGCGGGACGCGGGGTGTGCCACCCCGATCTGCGGCGTTGTCGTCGGTTGTCAACGCTCCGCGTTGCCGCCCTCCTCCGCCTTGCATCTCGACGCACCACACCCCGCTCACCCGCACCAAAGAGGTGGCCGCCACCAGAACGCGACCTGATCCGCCGGACAGGCCCTAGGCCATACGGGTCTGGAGGAACTTGACCGTCGCCGGGTCGGCCGGGAGCAGCGTCTCGATGGCCAGCTCGGCGACGGTCACGTCCATGGGCGTGTTGAACGTCGAGATCGACGAGATGAAGGACAGGACGTGCCCGTCGTGCTCGATCCGCAACGGCAGCGCGAAGTACGGCACGTCCGTCCCGGCGTCGAAGGCGTCCACCCCCGGGTCGTGAACCGGATACGCGGCCACCTCCTCGTACACCGCACGCAGGGCGTCCGAGCGCTGCAACGCGATCTGCCGCTCCATCTGGTGCAGCAGATGCCCGCGCCACTCGCGCAGATTGCGGATCTTCGGGGCGAGGCCCTGGGGGTGGAGGGTGAGCCGCATCGCGTTCAGGGGCCCCGAGGCGAGGTGCTCGGGGAGGCCGTCGAGGAGCATCGCGATGCCGCGGTTCGCCGCGATCACGTCGTACGCCGCGTCGACGACCAGCGCGGGATAGGGCTCGTAGCCGGTCAGTAGCTGTTCGAGGCCCTCGCGCAGCGTGCCCATCGAAGGGTGCTCCAGCGGGGTCTCCCTGAAGTGCGGGGCGTAACCCGCGGCCAGCAGCAGGGAGTTGCGCTCACGTACCGGCACGTCGAGGTGGTCGGCGAGGCGCAGCACCAGCTCCTCGCTCGGGCGGGCTCGGCCCGTCTCGATGAAGCTGATGTGCCGCGCGGACGAATCGGCGCGCAGGGCCAGCTCCAGCTGACTGACCCGGCGCCGCTCGCGCCAGCCGCGCAGCAGCGGGCCCACGCCGGTCGCGTTCCCCTTGGCTTTTCCCTTTGAGTTTCCCTTGGCGGGCGCGGCGGTTGTCATACGTAGACGGTAGTCGAAACGGGCTGTGGCAAGGTGAAGGTGATCCCCGTGGAGGATCCCCGTGGAAGGAGCGCGCCCCCATGACCCCCGACCCTCGTGCCCCCGAGTCGCTGTCCCGTGAACCGCTCTCGCAGAAGGAGATCGAGGACCGCCTCGCCGAGCTGCCCGGCTGGGCGCTCGACGGCGACAAGCTCACCCGGACGTACCGGCTCGGTTCGCACTTCGCGGCCGCCGGTCTCGTCGTCCACATCGCGCGGACGCAGGACGAGCTGGACCATCACTCGGACCTGACCCTCGGCTACCGGACCGTGGCACTCTCCGTGCACACCCACAGCGCGGGCGGCGCGCTCACCGCCTTCGACTTCGAACTCGCGCGCAGGGTCGAGACGTTGGCTCCGGCGCACGGCGCGGAGTGAGCGTCGGCATGCTGGACTACAGCAAGGAAGCCGACCGCTACGACGCCTCGCGCGGCGGCGAGCCCCGCGCTGCCGCCGCCGCGACCGCGATCCTCGGCCTCCTGCCCCCCGACGCCCGTACGCTCCTCGACGTCGCCTGCGGCACCGGCCTTGTCACCCGCCGCCTCGCCGCCCGTGACGGGCTGCGGGTGACGGGCGTGGACGCGGCACACCGCATGGTCCGGATGGCGGCGGACCGCCACCCGGGCGCCATCGTCCTCGGCGACAGCCGCCAACTGCCCTTTCCCGACGAGGCGTTCGACGCCGTAAGCACGATATGGCTGCTGCACCTGCTCTCCGGCCCCGAGGAGACGGCCTCGGTCATCTCCGAGTGCGCCCGGGTGCTGCGCCCCGGCGGCGTCTACGTCACCACCGTCGACAAGGCCTCCTCGCACGACGTGGGCAGCGACATCGACACCGTGCTCGCCCCGCGCCCGGTGCGGCCCGCGGTCGACCGCGCCGAGGCCGTCGAGGCGTACGCGGCCGAACACGGCCTCGCGCCGGCGGGCCGCGCCCGGTTCACCGGCCACGGCCAGGGCCGCTCGCCCCGCTCCACGGTCGACGACCTCCACCGGGGCTGGTTCACCCAGGTCCCGCCCGACAGTCCGCTGGCCGCGCGCCTCGCGGCCGGGCTCGCGACGCTCCCGGACCAGGACGTGCCGCGCCCCGATCCGCGGTTCAGCCTGCGCGCGTTCCGCAAGAGGCGCTGACACTCGCCCGCCTTTTGCCGTACCAGCAATATGAGTGGTCGGAAACCGCGAAGAGGTAGCAGGCTGGTCCCTGTCCACGACAAGGGCAGGAACCGGAAGGCGGCACAGCGATGGGGCAGCACCAGGCACACGGGCAGGGACACGGCCACGCGGACGGGAAGGGGGGCCACGGTCACACTCACGGTCATGGCCACGGTCATGGCCACGGCCACGGACACGGTCATGGCCACGACGGCGAGGACCTGGACTGGGCCGCCATGGGAACCATGCTGGAGCGCTACGCGGAGATCGCCGCGCCCATGTACGGCGAGGTGGCCGCCTGGCTGCGCAACTGGGTCCCCGAGCCCGGCGTCGTCGTCGACGTCGGCAGCGGCCCTGGCGCCGTCTCCTTCCTGCTGTCCGAGGCCTTCCCCAAGGCGCGGATCGTCGCGGCGGATCCCGAGGAACCCCTCCTGGAGCGGGCTCGCGACCGCGCCGCCCGCGAGGGCCTGACCGACCGCTTCGAGACGGTGCGCGCGGCGCTGCCGGACGCCATCGACGACGTGCCGACCGCCGACCTCCTGTGGCTGTGCAGGTCCCTGCACCACGTCGGTGACCAGAGCGCCGCGCTCAGCGCCCTCGCCGAGCGCCTCGCACCCGGCGGCGCGATCGCCCTCCTGGAGGGCGGCCTGGGCGCCCGCTACCTGCCGCGCGACATCGGCTTCGGCCGCCCCGGGCTGCTCTCCCGCCTCGAAGCCTCCGACGAGGAGTGGTTCAACGGGATGCGGGACAGCCTGCCGGGCTCCAAGGCCGCACCGGAGGACTGGCCGGGCCTCCTCACCGGCGCGGGCCTGCGCCACGTCGGCACGCGCAGCTTCCTCCTCGACCTGCCGGCCCCGCTCTCCGACACGGCCCGCGCCCACGTGATCGAGGAGTTCACGCGCCGCCGCGAGATGCACGAGGACCGCTTCGCCCCCGACGACCTCACCACGTTCGACCGCCTCCTGGACAAGGAGAACCCCCAGAGCCTGCACCACCGCCCCGACCTGTTCGTGCTGTCGGCACAGACGGTGCATGTGGCGGTCAAGGAACCGGCGGGGGAGTAGGGGCCGGCACGTATCTGCCGAACACCGGTCACCGGCCCGCCTGTTGACGCTACCTTTCAGACATCGGTGGCGCGGGGCAGGGCCGGAGGGCCGGAATGGGGAGCTGTGCGTGAGTGAGCTGATCCGCTGGGAGTCCGATCAGGGTCCCGTGGTGGTCGAGGTGGATTCCAGGGATCCGGGGTTCCGGTCGGTGTCGCGGCGGGGCGAGGCCGGGGAGGTCCATGAGGTCGAGGGGCGGTTCGAGGCGGCGCTCGGGCATGTGCGCGGGGCCGCGCTGTCCGCGCTGCGGACCTTTCGGGAACGGGCGCTCGACCCCGACGCGATCGAGCTGGAGTTCGGCGTCAAGCTCACCGTCGCCGCCGGGGCCGTCATCGCCAAGACGGCGACCGAGGGGCATCTGACGGTCCGCCTCAGGTGGTCGCGCGGTGCCGCGTCGGAGGGTGCGCCGGAGGCGGGGGCGGCGGTCCCCTCGCAGGGGCGGCAGGACGCGGAGCATGGGGTGCGGCAGGACGCCGGACCGGGCGTGCGGCAACACGTACGGCAGGACCCGCAAGGCGAATAATGGCGGGCATGCACTGGCGTGCCCGGATTGGCACGGTCGACGGCGTTCCCCGGGGCGCGGGTGTCCTGGTCGACCGTGCGCGGCTGATCACCTGCGCCCACGTCGTCGACGGACTGACGGAGGTCTTCGTGACGCTGCCCGGCATCGCCGAGGCGCTGCCCGCGGCCGTGGCGTGGACCGGCGGCTGGCGGCGCGAGGGCGACCGCGGTGACCTGGCCGTCGTCGAACTCGGCGAGCCGCTGGCCGTGGCGCCGTGCGCGTTCGCCCCGCTCGACCTGCTGCGTCCGCGCGAGGGGCCGAGCGCGGGCACGGCCGAACTGCGCGCCCTCGGCTTCCCGTTCGGGCATGAGAAGGACGGCACACACGTCACCCTGCGCACCAGCGCCGACCGGCTGCTCGGTCAGGAGTGGCTGGAGATCGACGTCGAGCAGGCCCATTTGCAGCGTCTCGGGGAAGGGTTCAGCGGCGCCGCGGTCTACGACCCGGGCACGCACCTCGTCGTCGGGATCGTCACCGACGCGGTGCTCGGCGGCGACCAGGAGGGTTACATCGGGCGGATGCTGCCGCTGGAGACCATCCGCGGCCACTGGGAGGGGCTGGACGACTTCCTGCCCCTCGACTGGCTGCCGGACACGCCGCGCCGCGAGCTGCGGGCCCTGTTCGACGGCGTACGCCTCGATCCCGGCACCCTGGAACTGACCGTCCGCCGCGCCTTCCCCACCTTCCGGCGGCCGCTGCCCGCCTTCCGCTCCCTCTGGCACGCCATCCGGTACGTGGGCGAGGAACTGACCGGCGGGGAAAGGCTGTTGAAGCTGCTGCCCGAGCTGGGTGCGGTCGCGCGCGTACCCGTCGGTCCGTGGTTGCGGCGCTGGATGCCCGACCGGTACGACGACAAGGCGCACGCGGCGATCACCTCGCCCCGGTCGTCCCCGCCCACCGGCTCGGTCGTCTTCCGTGCCCAGTCGATGACCCGCGGAGGCGGCATCGACCTCTCCGTCTCCTCGGTCGTCGACGGTGTACCCGTCGGCAGGGCCGGGCCTGTCAGGGTGCGGCGCCAGCAACTGCGGGCGAAGACGGAGGCGTTGCTCGCCGAGCAGATCGGCGGCGTTCACGGCTTCGACTGGATGCTGGAATTCGTGGTGCCGGAACGGCTGATGAGCGAGCCCTTCGAGGAGTGGCAGATACGCGAACCGGGCGCCGCGCGCCCCCGGCCCATGCGCACGGTGCCCGTGGTCGTCCGGCACCTGGACCGCATGGAGCCCCTGCTCGCCTCCTATCTGGCCGGGCGGCGCTGGGCGACCGTCCGGGCCCGCGGCCGGACCCGCCCCGAGCGCGTGGAGTGCGGACTGCCCTACGGCTACGAGGAGTTCCACGACTGGCTCGACGCCGACGAACAGCTGTGCGCCCTCGCGTACGCCGCGACGCCGGCCCCCGAGTGGCTCTCGGCGGCGCTCGACACCGGCGTACCCATCATGCTGTGGCGGCGGCGCGACTGCGGGCAGGTGAACCACGCGCAGTGCGCGCCCGAGAGGTTCCTCGACCGGATCACGGCCGCGGTCGCCGAGCTGGACCCCGCCCGGCTGCCCTACGAGGTGATGCGGCTGCGCAAGGAGGCCCGTTCGCCGAACAAGGGGGACGCCGAGCACTGCGGGCACCGGCTGACCCTGTTCTGGGACGGCGCCGAGAACAAACCGGATCCCCCGCTGTCGGCGGTGCACCAGGCGGGCGCGGGCGATGGCGGCGGCTCCGGTGGCGGCAGTGGCACCACGGACAGCAGGGATATGGAGCCCACGGAGAGCGCGGGGAGTGGCTGAGATGACCGAGAAGACGACCACCTGGCAGATCTACTCGGGAAGCCGCGTCCCGCACGACGGCATCGACCGGCTCCCCGCACCACCCCCCTGGCGCACCTTCACGGGCGGCCCGCCCCTGCCCATCCCGCCCGGCGACTGCGGCAACCCGCACGCGGCCGCCAGCTACCGCCCCGGCGAGGACGCCGTGCGCCAGGTCAACGCCGCGCTCTATCTGCGCAGGCCGCTCCTGGTCACCGGCGCCCCCGGCACCGGCAAGTCGTCCCTCGCGTACGCGGTGGCGCACGAACTGGGCCTCGGCAAGGTCCTGCACTGGCCGATCACCAGCCGCGTCACCGTGCGCGACGGCCTGTACGAGTACGACCCCCTGACCCGCCTGTACGCCGCCGAACGGGCCCGCGACAAGAGCCGTCGCGCCCGGGACGAGAGCCGTCGCGCCCGGGACGAGAGCCGTCGCGCCCGGGACGAGACTCATCACCCCTCGGGCCAGGGCGGCGCCGAGCCCGCCGCGGGCGACGACGACATCGGCGACTACCTGCGCCTCGGCCCGCTCGGCACCGCGCTGCTGCCGTACGACCGCCCCCGCGTCCTGCTCGTCGACGAGATCGACAAGAGCGACATCGATCTGCCCAACGACCTCCTCACCATCTTCGAGAAGGGGTCGTACGAACTCGTCGAGCTGGCCCGCCGCGCGGCCCCCACCGCCAGGGTGATGACGGCCGACAGGACCACCGAACGCGTCGAGATCCGCGACGGCACGGTCACCTGCCGCGCCTTTCCGCTGGTCGTCATGACGAGCAACGGCGAACGCGAGTTCCCGCCCGCGTTCCTGCGGCGCTGCGTGACCGTGAACCTGAAGCAGCCCGCGAGCCGCGTGGAGCTGACCGCGATCGTCCGCGAACACCTCGGCCCGGTGATCGGCGAGCCGGACGGCACGCTCCCCGCGGGCGCCCGTAAAGTGATCGACCGCTTCTTCGAGCGGCGCAGCAGCGGGCTGCTCGCCAACGACCAGCTCCTGAACGCCGTCTACATGTGCCATCACGCGTCCTTCAGCGAAGAACCGGCGAGCGTAAGGGAGTTGGCGGATCAGGTAATGCCGTTCCTGAGCAGCGAGGTGACGCGCACCGATGACGATTGACCGGCTGCGGGACGCCCTGGAGGCGCTGGGGCCGCCGGTCACGCCGCTCGAACTGGCGGAGATGCTGTGGCTGGCGGAGCGGCTGCCGCCCGGCGAGGGCGCCGGGGCAGCGAGCAGTGCCGTCCGAGGTGATCCGGTCGACCTCGACGGGTTCGGGGCCATCGGCGGGGTGGGTGGCGTTCACCGGGCGGGCGCCCACGCGGACACCCTGGAGGCCGACCGACCGCCGGGCAGGGCCCCCGAATCGGACAGGGAGGGGAGCGGCAGCGGGCCCGGACGTGCGGACGGCGCCCCGCACCGCGCCGCCCTGCACGTCCCCCGCGGCGCCCCGCGCCCAGGCGGTGACGCCGACGAAGTCCTCGTCCCCGCCCCAAGGGCCCTGTGCCACGAACTCGCGATCCAGCGCGCCCTGCGCCCGCTCAAGCAGCGCGTCCCCGACCGGCACCGCCGCACCCTCGACGAGCGCGCCACGGCCGAGCGCGCCTCCCGCCACCCCGGCCTGCGCCCCTGGGCACCGGTCATGGTCCCCGCCGCCGACCGCCTCCTGAGCCTGGCGCTGGTCGCCGACACGGGCCCCGCGATGACGGTGTGGCGCCCCCTGGTCCGTGAGTTGCGGGACGCGATGCAGCGCACCGGCGCCTTCCGCGACGTACGCGTATGGCACCTCACCGATGACGGCCGGCGCACCGGCGTCCGGTCCTCGCCAGGTGGGCCCTTACGGGACCCGGCGGCCCTGGTCGACGCGACGGGCCGCCAGGTCACGCTGGTCCTCAGCGACTGCTCGGGCCCGCACTGGTGGGGCGGCCGAGCCGCGCCCGCCCTGCACCTGTGGGCGCGGCGCGGGCCCACGGCGATCGTGCAACCGCTCCCGGAACGCCTCTGGCGCCGCACCGCCGCCCCCGCCGTCCCGGGCAGGGCGATCGCGTCCCGCGCGGGCGCCCCCAACACCGTCCTGCGCTTCACCCCGCACGACGGCCGTGCCAGGTTCCCCCCGGCGGACCACGTCCCCGTGCCGGTCCTCGAACTGGCGCCGGAATGGCTGGCGGACTGGGCGGGCCTGGTGACCGCGTCGGGCGAGCACCGCCGGGACACGGCCGTCACCTACGTCAGCGCCGCCCCGCCCCCGCGCGTCCAACCCCTCGCCGCCGAGGGCGACTTGCCCCTCACCGAACGCATCCTGCGCTTCCAGGCGGCGGCCTCCCCGACGGCAGCGGACCTGGCCGCGCACGTCGCGCTCTCGGTGCCCGCCCTGCCGGTGATGCGGCTGATCCAGCAACGGGTCACGCCGGGTTCACACCTCAGCGACCTGGCCGAACTCCTGCTCAGCGGCCTCCTTGAGCCCGTCGACCCGGGGCGCGGCCTCTACGACTTCGTGCCGGGCGCGAGGAGTGCCCTTCTGGAGACCCTGCCCCGCCCCGAGTCGCTCGCGGTGGCCGATCTCCTCACCCGTATCGGCGAGGAGATCGAGGCGAGGGCAGGCTCGGCGACCCGCGCGTTCCGGGCGGTCGTCCAGGTGGCGCAGGGCGCGGGCAGCCTTGGGCTCGACCCGGCGGGACAGCCGTTCGCGCTGGTCAGCGAGGAGGCGCTGGGGCTGCTGCGGGGGCGGGCGATCCGGGTGGCGGAGCGGCCGGTGGAGGAGCGGCCGGTGGAGGAGGCCGGGGACGCGGGGGAGCCGGGGTCCTCCGTCGTTGTGGATGTGGAGGCGCCGCGCCTGGCGGTCGACGGGCTTGCCCCGCCGGAGTCGGTGCGGAGTGCGCCGGGGCTGACGAACATTCCCGAGCGGCCGCAGCTGTACTTCGTCGGCAGGGTGCGTGAAATCGGCCACCTCATGGGGGAACTGAGGTCCGCTCACGCGCCGCCCCGGCTCCCTCGGGGGGTGGTGGTCCATGGCCCGCCGGGAATCGGCAAGTCGGCTCTGGCCGCGGTGTGGGCGGCGGGAGTGGCCGCCTCCGGCAAGCGGACCCCGGTGTGGTGGGTCACGGCGGACTCGCCCGCGTCGATCGCCGAAAGCCTCGCGCTCCTCACGCGCGCCTTGCAGCCTGCCGGGGCACCCCTCTTGCCGGAGGAGAGTCGGGTCGAGTGGGCCCTGCGGTGGCTGAGGGCGCACGACAATTGGGCCCTGGTCTTCGACGACGCGCAGAACCCCGCCGACATCCAAGGTCTGCACCTCGGCGTCGGCGGATATGTACTGATCACCAGCAGGAACGCCTCCGGCTGGGGCAGCATCGCCCCACCGTTGGAACTTCGCGCCCCCGAACTCCCCGAAGCGGTTCGGATGTTGCAACGGCGGGCGGGCAGGGAACTGGTAGGGGCGGAGGCCCTGTGTGAGCAGCTCGACCGACTGCCGCTGGCCGTGGCGCGGGCGGGCGCGGACCTCGCGGACATCGAGATGTCCGTCGCCCAGTACCAACGCGGACTGGCACTGCGCCAGCTTGAGCAGCGGGCTCGTTACGCCAGCCACATGGAGACCGAGGACGCCGTCAAGGTACGTCTGCGCGCCGCCGCCACCGACCCGGGAGCACTACGGCTCATCCTGGCCCTCGCCTGGTACGGCCCGCAGCCCGTGCCCCTTGACCTGCTGCGTCCCCCTGGCGCCGAAGCGGACACGCCGAGTGCCCTGCGCTTCCTGGCGGACTGTTCGCTGATCGAGTTGACCACCGACACGGTCATCCTCCACCCGAACGTCGCCGAAGCCGCGCGCGAGCCGGACGACGGCCGGGGCGGCCGCGATGCGCGGCACATCGACGACGCCCGGCTCATGGCGGCTCGCTGGCTCAGGAGCGCGCTCCCGCAGAGGGCGGACGACCCGGTCGACTGGCCCCGCTGGCGGAAACTGCTCCCGCACATCGACGCCCTCCTCGAACACGCCCGGCCCGTCGACGACAACCGCCACTTCGTGGCGCTCCTGACACAGACGGCCCACTTCCTGGTGGAGCAGGGGGAGTCCGGCAAGGCCCTCACCTATCTGCGGCGCGCGCAGCGCGACCTCAACAGGCTGTCCGGCCAGGAGCCGCTGAAGACGCTGAAGGTGACTGCCCAACTGGCGCGGGTGTGCGCGACATGCGGCGCCACCAGCGAGGCGCTCCACCTCTACACCTCCGTGCTGGACGCCTTGGGCAGTGCGGGCAGGGACGTGTACGACCCCGAAGTGCTGGGGATGAGGGCGGAACGCGCGGAGGTCCACCAGCAGGCGGGGGACCCGCACCGGGCGGTACGGGAACTGGACGAGGTGTGCCTGCTCGCCGCCCGCGCCCTGGGCGACGATGACCCGCGGGCCTTGCGGATGCGCGCCCGCCTCGCCGCCGCCCGCGAGGCGGCGGGCGAGTGGGGGCGCGCCGTGGCCACGTACGAACAGACCCTGGCCGACTGCCGACGGGTATCGGGTGAGGACTCCCCGGACACCCTGGCCGTGCGGGCGGGCCTGGCCTCGGCGTGCCGGGCGGCCGGTGACCTGCCGCGGGCCACCGAGGTGATGGAGGGGGCGGTGCGGGGCTTTCGAGCGGAGTTCGGCGCGCACCACCCCCGAACGGTGATGGCCCTGGCCACCTTGGCCGGTCTGTATGCGGAAGGCGGCAGGACGGTACGGGCCGTCGAGGCGTACGAGGAGGCGCTGGGATACGGCATCTCGGCCCTCGGCGTGCGCCATCCGAAGATGCTCGCCGTGCGGCAGCTGCTCGCCGAGACACTGCTGCATGTCGGAGACACGGAACGCGCACTCCCCATGTTGGAGAAGGTGCTGTCCGACAGGGGCGCCGCGCATGGGGAGGACCATTCGGAAACGCTTCGCTCCGCCGATGTCCTCGCGGCGGCCTACGGGGTGGCAGGCGCCCGCGGCGAGCAACGGGCGCTGTACGAACGCACCTTGGCCGCCCGCCTCAGAGTGCTGGAGCCGAACGACCCCGAGACCCTGGAGTCGTACGACCGCCTCGCCGACGTCCTGGAAGCGGGTAATCCGGAGATCACCCTGCGCGTACGGGCCCACCACGGCCGGGTGCTGGTGCTGGGCGAGGACCACCCCGAGACGCTGGCCGCGCTCGACCGGCTGGCGGGCGCCCATCTGGAGGAGGAGAACACCGAACAGGGCATCGCGCTGTTCCGGGAGTCACTACGCCTGCGGCTCGCCACCGAGGGCCCCGTCCACCCCGACACCCTGCGCGTGCTCGGAACGCTGGCCCGGATCTACTTGAGCGAAGGCGATGTCTCACAGGCGCTCGCCGTATACGACCTCGCCATCGCGGGGACGGCCTCGACGGGGGAGGGGCGACGGGAAGCCATCATGTTGATGGAGCGGGCCCTGGCGCAGCTGAGGCCGGTCCTGGGACGCCGCCACCGTGAAGTACGGGCCCTGCAAGCGCAGTTGGCCCGCCTGCGCTGACCTCTGAGGGCCGGCGCAGGCGGGTCGACGTGCCGCGTCAGCGCCTCACACGTCGTTGAACGTCGCCGGGTCCGAGCCGAGACGCCGGTCCTCGTTCAGGGCGGAGATCGCCGCCATGTCCTCGGGGTCGAGCGCGAAGCCGAACACGTCGATGTTCTCCTTGATCCGCGACGGGGTCACGGACTTCGGGATGACGACATTTCCCAGCTGGATGTGCCAGCGCAGCACGACCTGCGCGGGCGTGCGCCCGTGCTTCCGCGCGATCGCGACGATCGCCGGAACCTCCAGAAGGCCCTTGCCCTGGCCGAGCGGCGACCACGCCTCGGTGGCGATGCCCTGCTCGGCGTGGAACTCCCGCGAGGCGCGCTGCTGGAGGTGCGGGTGCAGCTCGATCTGGTTGACGACCGGGATCACGGACGTCTCGGAGAGCAGCCGCTCCAGGTGCTCGGGCAGGAAGTTCGACACGCCGATGGACTTGGCGCGACCGTCGGCCTGGATCTTCTCGAAGGCCTTGTACGTGTCGACGTAAGTGTCCTTGGCGGGCATCGGCCAGTGGATCAGGTACAGGTCCACGTAGTCGAGACCCAGCTTCTTCAGCGAGGTGTCGAACGCGCGCAGCGTCGCGTCGTAACCCTGATCGCTGTTCCAGAGCTTCGTCGTGACGAACAGTTCCTCGCGGGCCACACCGGAGGCGGCGATGGCCTTGCCGGTGCCCTCTTCGTTGCCGTAGACCGCCGCCGTGTCGATGCTGCGGTACCCGGCCTCCAGGGCGGTCGTCACGGTCGCCTCCGCCTCGTCGTCCGGCACCTGCCAGACACCGAAGCCGAGCTGGGGCATCTCGACGCCGTTGTTCAGGATGATCGGGGGGACCTTGCTCACGAGCTCTCGATCCTTCAAGTCGTCGGGTGGTACGTCCATGGTCAACGATCGGGGGTCGCGCCGCATTCCTGAACGGAAGCAGGCATTCCAGACCGCCGAATGGCCGGATTTCGAAGCGACACGGAGGCCGGAACGGTCCGGACCATTGACGGTGTCCCGTCATGCCGCGACCCTATGACACGGCACTGAACGCGGGACACTCATGTGAACGCTACAAGCATCCCCACCGCTCCAGCACCCCCACCGCCACAAACACCCCCACCCCCACAAGCAAGCACCCCCACGGTCCAAGCATCCCCGCGTCCCGGTGGCTCGTCCTGAAACCCCCACCTCTTCAGGAAGGCAGCGTCATGCCCCTCCCTATGCCCATGCCCACCCTGCCCATGCCCGCCGTCGAGCACGAGCACTCCCCGGCGGCACGCGCCCCGCGCGAACCCGTCGCCGCACCCGCCGACTGGCAGACCCCCGCGTACGCCGTCGTCGACACCGCCCTGGAAGTCACCGCCTACCGCCTCGCCGACCGGTAGACCCGCCGCCATGCTGCTGCAGGTGCTCGGCACCGCGGCGGGCGGCGGGCTCCCCCAGTGGAACTGCGCGTGCCCCGGCTGTACCGGGGCACGTGCCCACCCGGCACGCCGCCGCCGGCACGCCGCGCTCGCCGTCCGCACGGGCGAGGACCGCTGGTACCTCGTCAACGCCACCCCCGACCTCGGCGACCAGATCGAGGCCACCCCGGCGCTGCACCCCGGCGCCCGCTCCGACGTCGGCTCCGACATACGGCACACCCCTCTCGCCGGTGTCGTCCTGACCGACGCCGAACTCGACCACACCCTCGGCCTGGCCCGGCTGCGCGAGGCCCGCGACGGCGTCGACGTCGTCGCGACCCCGCCCGTGCGCGACGCGGTGCGCGAAGGGCTGCGGCTCGACGCTCTCCTGGAGCCCTACACGGCCGTTCGCTGGCGTGAGCTTCCGGTCGACCGCGGGCCGTCCCCGGCCGTCGACCGCGGGTCGCCGCCGACCCTCGCCCCCGGGCCGTCCCCGACCGTCACCCCCGGCCTGCCGCTGGGCGAGGACGCCGCGGGGATTCACGTCGTCGCCGTCCCCGTCTCGGCCAAACGGCCGCGGTACGCCGCGGGGACCGGCCCCGACACGGACACCTGGTCGGTCGCGCTGCGCCTGACCGAACCCGCCACCGGCCGGACCGCGCTCTACGCCCCCGCCCTCGCCGTCTGGAGCGACGCCTTCGAGGCGGCCGCGCGCGCCGCCGACTGCGTCTTCGTCGACGGCACCTTCTGGGACGACGACGAACCGGTGCGCGCCGGCTTCACCACCCGTACCGCCACCGCGATGGGCCACCTCCCCATCACCGGCCCCACGGGCACGGCACACCGCCTGACCGGGCTTCCCGGCCGGTGTCTCTACACCCACCTCAACAACACCAACCCGCTCGGCGACCCGCACGCCGAGCAGCACAAGTCCCTCGCGGAGTGGGGCCTGGAAGCCGCCACCGACGGAATGGTGATCGAGCTGTGACGACCATGGCACCCGCGAAGGACGCGGACCCCTGGACCCCGGACGAACTGACCGAGCGGCTGCGCGCCGTGTCGGCCGAGCGCTACCACGACCGGCACCCCTTCAACGTACGCATGCACGAAGGCACCCTCACCCGCGGGGAGGTGCGCCGCTGGATCGCCAACCGGTTCCACTACCAGCGGCACATCCCCGTCAAGGACGCCCTGATCCTCGCGAAGTTCGACGACCCCGCGCTCCGCCGCGGCTGGCTGCGCAGGATCCGCGACCACGACGGGGAACAGGACCGCACGGGCGGCATCGAACGCTGGCTGAGTCTCGGCGAGGCCGCCGGGCTCCCGCGCGATCAACTCCTTGACGCCTCAAGGGTGTTGCCGGGTGTGCGGCTGGCCGTCGACGGCTACGTCAACTTCTGCCGGCTCAGCCCCGCCCTCGACGCCGTCGCCGCGTCCCTCACCGAACTGTCCGCGCCCGGTCTGATGCGCACCAGGATCGCCGCCTTCGAGAAGCACTACCCGTGGATCGACGCGGACGGCCTCGCCTACTTCCGCACCCGCGTCGGGCAGGGCGGTCGCGACGGGCAGGAGGCCCTCGGCCTCGTCCTGACATGGGCGCGCACCCGCCAGGAGCAGGAACGGGCCGTCGCCGCCCTCGCGTTCAAGTGCGACGTACTGTGGTCCCTGCTCGACGCCGTCGACCGCGGGGCCGGGGGCACGACATGAGCGCCCAGGACGCCGTACGTGACGCGGAGCCTTACGCGGTGCCCGATCGTCATGCGGCGCGTGATGCCGTACGAGACCCATGGCGCCCCGCGCTCACCCGCTCGGTGCTCCTCCGGCACGACCGGGTACGTGGCGTCGACCTGCTGGTGCTGCCCGAACGCGTCGTCGTCCTGCGGGGCGCCGCGGGCAGCATCGTGGCCCGGTGCGACGGCGAGCGCGAGGTCGCCGGAATCGTCGCGGAGCTGGCACGCCTGCACCCCGACGCGCCCGTCGCCGAGGAAGTACCCGTGTTCCTGGAGCGGTTGCGGGCCGAGGGGTGGCTGCGATGAACACCCCCGCCACCCTCCGGGCCGCCACCCCGGCACCCGACCCGCCCTGGGCCCTCCTCGCCGAACTCACCCACGGCTGCCCCCTGCGCTGCGCCTACTGCTCGAACCCCATGGAACTCACCGACAGGCGGGCGGAGTTGAGCGCCGATCAGTGGGCGGATGTGTTGCGCCAGGCCGCCGACCTCGGCGTCGTGCAGACCCATCTGTCCGGCGGGGAACCGCTGTTGCGCCGCGACCTCGCCGAGATCGTCGCCGCCGCCGACTCCGCGGGCATTCACACGCAGCTCGTGACCAGCGGCGTCGGCCTGCACCGCGAACGCTTGGCCAGGCTCGTCGACGCGGGACTGCGCAGCGTCCAGCTGTCCGTCCAGCACCCCGACCCGCGGGCCGCGGAGCGCATCGCGGGCGCCCGGGCGTTCACCGCGAAGGAACGGGCGGCGTCGCTGGTGCGGTCCGCCGGGCTGCCGCTCGGCCTCAACGCCGTACTGCACCGCGCGAACCTGGACGCACTCGACGACTTCGTGGAACTGGGCCTGAGCTGGGGCGCCGACCGCGTCGAGCTGGCCAACACCCAGTTCTACGGCTGGGCGCTGCGCAATCGCGAGGCCCTGCTGCCGGACCGCGCCCAGGTCGCCCGGGCCCGTGCACGCGTCGAACGGTGGCGCGAACGGCTGGCGGGCCGGATGGAGCTGGTATGGGTGGCGCCCGACTACGTGGACGGCGTCGCGAAACCCTGCATGGGCGGGTGGGGAGCGGTGTCGCTGACCGTCGCCCCCGACGGCACGGTGCTGCCCTGCCCGGCCGCCGCCGCCCTCCTCGGCCGGGACGCGCCGAACGTCCGGGACCACCGGCTGGACTGGATCTGGCGTCACTCGGACGCCTTCACCCGCTACCGCGGCGAGGCCTGGATGAGCGACACCTGCCGCGGCTGCGAGCTGCGCACCGCCGACTTCGGGGGCTGCCGCTGCCAGGCGTACGCCCTCACCGGGGACGCGGCGCGCACGGACCCCGCCTGCCACCGCTCACCCGACCACGGGCTGGTCCGCGCCCTCGTCGACGGTGCGGCCGCCCGTACGAAGGAGGGCGAGCCGCCCGCGTACGCCTACCGCACCCACGCGCCGTAACCGCACCCCCGCCACCACTCGGCAGAGACACAGAGACACAGAGACACAGAGACACCGAGACACAGAGACGGAGAACCGGCATGGCAAGAACTCTCATAGCCCTCGCCACCGCGGGAGCTGTCACCGCCGCCTCACTGGCCCTCGCCGGTGAGCCGGGCGAACCCGGTGGAAGGGGTGAACCCGGTGAGCCCACCACCGTGTCCACCGGGTGGACCATCCCGTGGGGCACCTCGTGGCTGCCCGACGGCTCGGCCGCCCTGGTCACCGAGCGCGACGACTTCCGGGTGTGGCGGGTCTCGAAGGACGGCAAGGACAAGCAGCGCCTCGGCACCGTCCCGGAGTCCCAGACCACCGGGGGCGAGGGCGGCCTGATGGGGATCGCCGTCGACCCGGACTGGGCCACCAACCACCACGTGTACGTCATGCACACCTCCACCGAGGGCAACCGCATCGCTCGCATGACGTACGACGGCACGACCCTGTCCGGCTACAAGCCGCTGCTCAAGGGGATCAAGAAGAACAAGTACCACAACGGCGGACGCCTGGCGTTCGGCCCCGACGGCTACCTCTACGCCACCACCGGCGACGCCCAGGACAAGGCCCTCGCGCAGGACAGGAACTCCCTCAGCGGCAAGATCCTGCGGCTGACGAAGGACGGCAGGCCCGCACCCGGCAACCCCTTCGGCAACCACGTCTACAGCATGGGGCACCGCAACCCGCAGGGCATCGCCTTCGACGCCCGAGGCAGGCTGTGGGAGGCCGAGTTCGGGGAGAACAAGAAGGACGAGCTGAACCTCATCAAGCCGGGCGGGAACTACGGCTGGCCCACCTGTGAGGGCACCTGTGACGTCGCGGGCATGACCAACCCCAAGAAGACCTGGGCTGTCGCCGAGGCCTCCCCGAGCGGAATCGCGGTCGTCGACAGCGCGGTCTACCTGGCGGCGCTCAGGGGCAAGCGCCTGTGGCGCGTACCGATCAACGCCGACAACGAGAACGTCGGCACCGCGAAGGCCTACTACGTGGGCGCGTACGGGCGTCTGCGCTCGGTCACCGCCGTCCCCGGCGCCGACGCACTGTGGCTCTCCACCACCAACGCCGACGGCAACGGGGGCCAACCCGACGGCTCCGACAAGATCTTCCGCGTACCGATCGGCTGACCTGGGCGCCCGGCCGGCCGTGTCAGGACCGGTAGAGCGCCTCGACCTCGGTCGAGTAGGCCTGCTCGATCGCCTTCCGCTTGAGCTTCAGGGAGGGCGTCAGCAAGCCGTGCTCCTCGCTGAACTGATGCGCCAGTATCCGGAACGTACGAATGGACTCGGCCTGCGAGACAAGGGTGTTCGCGGCGACGACGGCCCGCCGCACCTCCGTCTCCAGGTCCGGGTCCCGCACCAGCTCACCGGGCGGGAGCATCGGCTTGCGCCGCATGGTCAGCCAGTGCTCCACCGCCTCCGCGTCCAGCGTGACGAGCGCCGCGATGTAGGGGCGGTCGTTGCCGACGACGACGCACTGCGCGACCAGCGGATGGTCGCGCACCCGCTCCTCCAGCTGGGCGGGCGAGACGCTCTTGCCGCCGGAGGTCACCAGGATCTCCTTCTTGCGCCCGGTGATCGTCAGATAGCCGTCCTCGTCGAGCGAGCCCAGATCGCCGGTGGCGAGCCACCCGTCGCGCAGCGTCGCTTCGGTGGCCCCCGGGTTGTTGAGGTACCCCTGGAAGATGTTGCCGCCGCGCAGCCAGACCTCACCGTCCTCCGCGATGTGCACCGTCGTGCCCGGAATCGGCTGGCCCACCGTGCCGTAGCGGGTGCGCTCGGGCGGGTTGGCGGTCGCGGCCGCCGTCGACTCCGTCAGCCCGTACCCCTCGTAGACCGTCACGCCCGCGCCCGCGAAGAACAGGCCGAGCCGCCGGTCCATGCCCGAACCGCCCGACATCGCGTGCCGCACCCGGCCGCCCATCACCTCGCGCACCTTGGAGTACACGAGCTTGTCGAAGAGCTGGTGCTGCATGCGCAGCCCCGCCGAAGGACCCGGCCCCAGACCGAAGGCCTTGGCCTCCATCGCGTCCGCGTACCGCACCGCGCACTCGACGGCCTTGTCGAACGCGCCCGCCTTGCCGTCCTTCTCCGCCTTGCGCCGCGCCGCGTTGAAGACCTTCTCGAAGATGTACGGCACGGCCAGGATGAACGACGGCCGGAACGCCGCCAGGTCGGGCAGCAGCGCCGCCGCGTTCAGGTTCGGCTGGTGCCCCATCTTGACCCGGCCGCGCACCGCCGCGACCTGCACCATGCGGCCGAAGACGTGCGCGAGCGGCAGGAAGAGCAGCGTGGTGGCCTCGTCGCCGCGCTTGGCGCGGAAGACCGGCTCCCAGCGCTCGACCATCACATCCGCCTCGAACATGAAGTTCGCGTGGGAGATCAGACAACCCTTGGGCTTGCCCGTCGTGCCGGACGTGTAGATGATCGTCGCGATCGACTCGGGGGTGACCGCGCGGCGGTGACGGTGCACCACCTCGTCGTCGATGTCCAGGCCCGCGTCGGTCAGTTCGCCCACCGCGTCGGCATCCAGCTGCCACAGCCTGCGCAGCTGCGGCAGCCGGTCGATGACCGAACCGATCGTCATCGCGTGGTCCTCGTGCTCGACCATCGCGGCGCTGACCTGCGCGTCGTGCAGCATCCAGACGACCTGCTCGGCCGAGGACGTCGGATATACCGGCACCACCTGGGCGCCGATGGACCACAGCGCGAAGTCGAAGAGCGTCCACTCATAGCGCGTACGGGACATGATGGCCACGCGGTCGCCGAACCGTACGCCCTGCGCGATCAGCCCCTTCGCCAGGGCGAGCACCTCGTCGCGGAAGGCGGCCGAGGTGACGTCATGCCACCGTCCGTCCGTCTTGCGGCCGAGGGCGATGCGCGTCGGGTCCTCGATGGCATGGTCGAAAACGGCGTCGGCAAGGCCGCCCACCAGTGGCGCCGATGCCATCGGAGGGTTCGAGAACTCGCGCAATGATGCTCCTTGTGGCGCTCCGCACAGCGCCGTGACCGTACCCCAATTACTTACGCTGGAGTAAGTTTCGGTGACGTGATCTCCACCGAATCTGTACGCGGCGTGCAGACCTGCGCCGACGGGAAACGGCCCCCTACCGCCCTCCGGCGCCCACTGCTGCCTTGCGCCCCCGGTCCGGAGCGCCCGGGGCCGCCGAGCCCGTGACGCCCGGCCGCTGACCCGACGACGTACGCACCATGACGAGTACCAGCACCCCGGCCACGAGACCCGTGACACCGGCCGCGAGCGACGCCCCGTTCAGGCCCGCCGCGAACGCGGCCCGCACGGAGTGCTCGGAGAGCGTGCCGCTCAGGGCGGGGGCGCCGCCGCCCGCGACGGCGTGCGCCGCGTCATGGCCGAGCGAGTCCGCCATGCGGGAGGTCAGGACCGTGCCGAACAGGGCGACCCCGACCGCGTATCCGAGCTGGCGGAAGGTGTTGACCGCGCCGCCCGCCATCCCCGAGTTCGCGGGCGGCACCGCGGCGAGCGCGGCCCCCGCGAGCCCCGGCGCGACCAGTCCCGTACCGATGCCCGCGATCGTCAGCCCGGGCAGGAGCGCGTTCCAGGACGACCCGGCGTCGAGCACCGCCATGCAGAGCCCGCCCGCGCCGATCAGCAGCAGCCCGACGCCGATGACCAGGCGCGGCGCCACGCCGTGCAGCAGCCGCCCGCTGATCGCCGCCACGACGAACGAGGTCGCCGCGAGCGGCAGCAGCACCAGGCTGCCGCGCACCGCGCTCATGCCGAGCACGGTCTGCAACCAGATGGAGATGTACGGGATGACGCCGAACGCCGCCGCGTTGTAGCCGATCGCGCCGAGCAGCACCCCGGTGAACGCGGGCTTGCGCAGCAGCCGCAGATCGAGGAGCGGATGGGCGGTGCGCCGCTCGACCTGGACGAAGCAGACCAGCGCGAGCACCGAGACGACGAAGGCCGCGACGGTCGCCGCCGACGTCCACCCCTCGGTCCCACCGCGCAGGACGCCGTACGTCCCCGCCCCCGCGATGCAGGCGAAGGCGGCCGTGCCCGCCCAGTCGACCCGGCGCCCGGCGGGGCCCCTGGACTCCGGCACGACCCGCAGCGTCAGCCAGATGGACGCCACGCTCACCGGCAGGTTCACGAAGAAGATCCACCGCCAGCCGGGCCCGGCGGTGAGCAGCCCGCCCACGATCGGCCCGAGCGCGGCGGACGCCCCGCTCACCGCGCCCCAGACGCCGAGCGCGACGGACCGCTCGCGGTCCTGGTAGGCGGCGGCGAGCAGCGGCAGGGTCGTCGCGAACATGGCCGCGGCGCCAAGACCCTGCACGGCGCGGGCCGCCACGAGCACATCCGCGTTGGACGCGAGGCCGCAGCCCAGCGAGGCCAGGGCGAAGAGCGCGGTGCCCATCACGTGGAGCCGCCGCCGGCCGAGCACGTCGGCGGCGGCGCCGACGCCGAGCAGCAGCGCGGCCAGCGCGAGCGCGTACCCGTCGATGACCCATTGCAGATCGGCGAGCGAGGCGTCCAGCGCCCGCGCCATGTCGGGCAGCGCCACCACCACGATCGTCACGTCCAGCAAGAGCATGAATGTCCCGAGAGACACCGCTGTGAGCGGCCCCCATGTACGCATTTCCGTCTTCCTCCGGCTCAAGGTCCGACGCGTGTGCGTCTTCTCGTACGATGAGGCCGCGCCGGACGATCCCAGCGGTACGGGCCGCTCAAGCGCATGGAATCGACATATAGGGGGCCTGTAACGGTGGAATCCGAAGCCTTCGACGAGCTGGACCTCAAATTGCTCCACGCCCTCGAAGTCGACGGCAGGGCGCCCTTCAGCCGTATCGCCGCCGTCCTCGGCGTCTCCGACCAGACCGTCGCGCGCCGCTTCCGCCGGCTGCGCGCCGAGGCGGGCCTTCGCGTCGTCGGCGTCCGCGACAGCGCGCGGCTCGGCAGGGACCAGTGGATGCTGCGCCTGCGCTGTACGCCAGACGGCGCCGAGGCGATCGCGGCCGCCCTGGCCCGCCGCCCCGACACGGCGTGGGTCCACCTCACGTCGGCCGGCACCGAGGTGGTCTGCATGACGCTGCCCCGCGACCCGGGCGACTACGACGACCTGCTCTTCGGCAAGCTCCTGCGCACCCGCAAACTCATCGAGATCACCGCACACCAGCTCCTGCACTACTTCTACGGCGGACGCACCGGCTGGATCGGCAAGCACCGCCCGCTGACCGACGAGCAGGTCGCCGCCCTGCGCCCGACCGGACCGCCGACCGCCCCCGGGCCGGGCCCCGCCCCCGTCAGCATCGCCCCCGAAGACGAGCCCCTGGTCGCCGCCCTGAAGGCCGACGGACGCGTCACCTACCCCGAACTCCAGCGGCTCACGGGCCGCTCCGAGTCCGCGGTCAAACGCCGCGTCGCCGCGCTGCTCGGCTCCGGCGCGCTCTACATCGACACCGAGTACGACACCGCGTACTTCGGCTTCGCCACCGCCGCGATGCTCTGGGTCACCGTCGACCCCGGAGCCCTGGACGAGGTCGGGCGGGCGATGGCCGGGCACCCCGAGATCGCCCACGCCTCCGCGGTCACCGGGTCCGCCAACCTGATGGCGACCGTCGTCACCCGCGACACGGCGGAGCTGTACACCTATCTGAGCGGCAGACTCGGCCCGCTGGACGGCGTGCGGCACATCGAGTCCGCGCCCCTCCTGCGCCGCTTCAAGGAACTCACCTACCCGCGCCCCCTGCGCTAGGGCCTGTCCCGCCGCATGACCCGCCGGACAGGCCCTAGGCCCCGCGCCGCAGCCGGTCCCCGCTCGCCAGGATCGCCGCCGCGAGCGCGTCGGCCGCCGCCTGGTCGGCGGCGCGCCGCTCGCCGTGCAGCAGGACGAAGTCGACCGAGCCCAGTTCGGGCAGGCCCGCCCGGTCGGAGACGCGGACCAGGCCCGGCGGGATCAGGCCGCGCGAGTGCGCCATCACGCCGAGGCCCGCGCGGGCCGCCGCCACCAGGCCGTTGAGGCTGCCGCTCGTGCAGGCCACGCGCCAGGGACGGCCGCGCCGCTCCAGCGCCTCGAAGGCGAGGGCGCGCGTGATGCCCGGCGGCGGGTAGACGATCAGCGGCACGGGGCGCTCGGGGTCCAGGCGCAGCCGCTCGGAGCCGATCCACACCAGCTCGTCGTGGCGGACCAGCTGGCCCCGCGGGTCCTCCGGGCGCCGCTTGGCGAGCACCAGGTCGAGCTTGCCCGCGTCGAGCCGCTCGTGCAGCGTCCCGGACAGCTCGACGGTCAGCTCCAGATCGACGTCCGGGTGGGCGTGCCGGAAGGACTCCAGGATGTCGGTGAGCCGCGTCAGGACGAAGTCCTCCGACGCCCCGAACCGCAGCCGCCCGCCCAGCCGCGTCCGCGTGAAGAAGGCCGACGCCTGCTCGTGCACGGCCAGGATGCGGCGGGCGAAACCGAGCATCGCCTCGCCGTCCTCGGTCAGCTCGACGCTGTGGGTGTCGCGGGTAAACAGTCGGCGCCCGGTCGCCTCCTCCAGACGGCGCACGTGCTGGCTCACCGTCGACTGGCGCAGGCCGAGGCGCCGGGCGGCCTGCGTGAAGCTCATCGTCTGGGCGACCGCGAGGAAGGTGCGGAGCTGCGAAGGGTCGTACACGAGAGTCAGCCTAGACCCGCTCATCGTGTTTCGTGATGACAGTCAGAACGGTGTACGGGATTCCTGATCGTGCCAGGTGGGCGGAGCATGGAGAAGGCATGTTCCCGTACCGACAGCATGGAGCCCCGTGAAACGCCTGAAGTGGCTGGCCTGGATGCCGGTCGACCCGTACATCGTGGCGTTGCTCGCGACCGTGGGCGTCGCGGCGCTCGTCCCCGCCCGCGGCGGCGCCGCCGATGCCGCCTCGGGGGCCTCCACCGCCGCGGTCTCGTTCCTCTTCTTCCTCTACGGGGCCCGCCTCTCCACCCGCGAGGCGCTCGACGGGCTCAAGCACTGGCGGCTCCACCTCACGGTCCTCGCCTGTACGTTCGTCGTCTTCCCGCTGCTCGGGCTCGCCGCCAAGGGCCTCGTCCCCTACGTCCTGACGCCCGCCCTCTACAGCGGCTTCCTCTTCCTCACCCTGGTGCCGTCGACGATCCAGTCCTCCATCGCCTTCACCTCCATGGCCCGCGGCAACGTGCCCGCCGCGATCTGCGCGGGATCCTTCTCCTCCCTGGCGGGCATCGTGCTCACCCCGCTGCTCGCGGCCGCGCTGCTCGGCGGCACCGGCGGCGGCTTCTCGGCGGACTCCGTCGTCAAGATCGTGGTGCGGCTGCTCGTGCCGTTCGTCGCCGGGCAGCTGCTGCGCCGCTGGGTCGGCGGCTTCCTCTCCCGGCACAAGAAGGTCCTCGGGTACGTCGACCGCGGGTCGATCCTGCTCGTTGTCTACACCGCTTTCAGCGAGGGCATGGTGCAGGGCATCTGGCACCAGGTGACCCCGCTGCGGCTGCTCGCGCTGCTCGGCGTCGAGGCGGTGCTGCTCACCGTGATGCTGGTGTTGACCTGGTACGGCGCGAAGCGGCTCGGGTTCGGCCGCGGCGACCGCGTCGCGATCCAGTTCGCCGGTTCGAAGAAGTCCCTGGCCGCGGGGTTGCCCATGGCGAGCATCCTGTTCGGGGCGCACGCCTCGCTCGCCGTGCTGCCGCTGATGCTCTTCCACCAGATGCAGCTGATGGTCTGCGCGGTCATCGCCAAGCGCCGCTCGCGCGATCCGGTGGGCTTCGGCGGCGAGGAGGCCGTCAGCGGGGCTCGGCCAGGCGGAGCGAGACGAACCGCGGCCGGTACAGCGCCACGTTCCGGTTGATGTTCGCCTGCGCGCTCGCGGGCACCGGGTCCAGCCAGTTGACGTCGTAACTCAGCACCACGCGCCCGTCGCGGCCGAGCGCCGGATGGGCCTGCGGGTTGTAGGCGGCGGTGTCCTGGCGTGCCGCGCTGTCCTTCGGCAGGGGCGCCTCGAAACCCTTGGCGGGGCCGTGCCAGGGGCCGGTGGGCGAGCACGACCAGTACGAGGTGACCTCGGTCAGGCCCTTGGCGCCCGCGGCCATGGTGAACAGCACATACGTCCCCTCGTCGCGCACCACCGTGAACGCGCTGCCCACCCCCTTCCGCCTGCCGTCCCCGAGCACCGGCCGTGACGGGCCCTCGCCCCACTTCTCGCCGTCCCAGTACTCCCACGCGGCGGCCTCGGCGAGCCGCCCGTGCGGGACGCGCGCCACATGGGCGTGCGAGGAGGGGCGCGAGGTGGCCTGGGCGTCGGTGCCGCCGAAGACGTACGTCCAGCCGTCGTCGTCGACCGTCGCCGTGCCGTACAGGACCCGCTTCTCCGGGTCCGCGACGCGCTGCTGGTCGGACACCTTCACGATCCCCTCGACGCGCAGGTCGGGCAGGGAGAGCGTGGCGACCTCCGTGGCCATCGGGACGCCGTAGATCCAGGGGCCCTGGCTCGCCATGCGGTTCCACAGCAGGACGCGTACGACCTTCTCGTCCGAGGCCAGGGAGCGGGGCTCGACCCGTGCGGCCACCGGCCAGCGCCACTGCTGGGGCGCCGGGTCGGTGAAGAGCGGGGCGGGCAGGGTGCGCTCCAGGGTGCCCGAGCGGGACATCACCACGGCCGAGTTGCGGACCATGGGCGCGTTCGGGTCGCGCCAGGTGTGCGGCTGGCCCGCCGTGTTGGGCGGCGCGTGGACCTGGCCGAGGAGGGTGTCGGAGAACAGCCACAGCACGCGCCCGTCCGGCAGCCGCACCGAGTGCGTGCCGTCCCCGCCCGTCCAGTCGTCGGTCCGCGTCCCGTCGTCGCCGTAGCGCGTGAACGCGCCGGTGACCTTCTCCTCGGCGGACCAGGACGCCACCGTGCGGGGCCGGCACGCCGTGCTCGCGCCGTCGCCGTCGCCTCCCCGGTCGTCTCTGGGCAGGACGACGAGCAGGACGGCCGCGAGGGCGAGGGCGAGCAGCAGGACCAGCCAGATCCTGCCGCCCACCCCGTGGTGACGTTCTTGGTCGGACACGCCGGGGACGTTAGTTGCTGCCGCGCACGCGGTCCATGGGAAGCCGGACGACGGTGTCCCGTGTCACAGGGGCGGCGGTGGTGCGCAGGGCCTCCACCTCGGCGTCGCTCAGCGCCCTGTCGTGGACCCGCACCTCGTCGATCGCCCCGGTGAAGTGGGCCCGGCTGTCGAGCCGCTGGCCGATGTGCACGCCGAAGGGCGAGTTGCGGGAGACCGAGCCGGGCACATCGGCGGAAGTGATCTGCGTACCGTCGACGAACAGCGTCAGGCGGCCGTCGCCGCGGCGCAGCGCGATGTGGTGCCACTGGCCGTCGTTGTAGGCGCTCGTGGTGCGCACGGACGCGGACCGCGGGGGCGTGGCGCCGTCCCGTGTGGTGATCAGGCCCGTGACGCGGTTGCTCGCGGGCTCGCCGCGCAGCCACACCTGCGGCTGGTTGGTGCCGATGCCGCCCATCCAGAGCAGCGGCTGCTCACCGGTGGCCGCGGAGTAGCGGAACCACAGCGAGGCGGTGAAGTCGCGTGACACCAGCGGGAGTTGACGGCGGAAGGGCAGTCGTACGGCGTCGTCGGTGCCGTCGAAGGAGAGGGCGCCGCCGAAGCGTCCCTCGGTCTCGCGCGCCCCGCCGAGCACGGACGCCGATCGGGCCCAGGGGGCGTGGTCGGGGGTCTTCGGGTCGGGACCGCGGCGCGGCTTGAGCCAGTCCTCGGTGAAGCGGGCGAAGCGGATCTCGTCGCGCGCGTCGACCGCGCCGCCCTCGTACAGCAGGCCGACGTGCGCGCCGTCGGCCCGCACCAGGTCGGAGTAGCCGGACCAGTCCGTGGTCACCGTGGTTCCCCGGTCGACGCTGTCCCAGGTGCGGCCGCCGTCGTAGGAGGAGCGGATCTGCATCGTGCGGCGCCGGTCGGGGTCGCCGGGGCAGCCGAGCAGCATCCGCTTGCCGAACTGCAGGGTGGAGCACTGCACTTGGGGGGCGTACAGATCGGGGATCGCGCGGAAGGGCGCGGCGAAGGAGTCGCCGCCGTCGCGGCTCACCGTGTGCGAGCGGTGGCCGAGGTCGGTGCCGTCCTGCTCGCGGCCGCTGACGTACACGGTCCCGTCGGGCCGCTCGGTGAGCGTCATCTCCGACGGCTTCTGGCGGAAGATGCCGTCCTGGCTTATCGGATACGAGTCGGTGGCGCCGATCCTCCAGTGGTCGCCGCCGTCGTCGCTGACGGCCAGCGCGGCGTGGTTGGCGGTGACCCGGCCGCCGTCCCACGTCTCGGCGTTGACGGCGAAGGCGAGCCGCCCCGCGTGCTTGCCGCGGGAGAGCTGGATGCCGTGCACGGGACCGGTCGCGTACCAGGAGTTCCAGTGCTTCGGCAGGATCTCGTCGCTCAGGTCGCGCGGCCGCGACCAGCTGCGGCCGTCGTCGTCGCTGTACTGCATGTGGGGCGTGCGGTCGCACGGCACCGAGCAGTTCGCGCCGTCCGTGCGGCCGGTGTTGTACGTCTCCGCCAGCAGGACGCGCCCGCTCCGGCGGTCCACGACCGGCGCCGGGTTGCCGTGCGTGTCGCCCGCGCCCTCGTTGATGACCTGGAGCGGCCCCCAGGTGCGGCCGCCGTCGTGCGACCGCTTGAGCACCAGGTCTATGTCGCCCGCGTCGCTGCAGTCGTTGACGCGGCCCTCGGCGAAGGCGAGCAGGGTGCCCTTGGTCGTCCGCACGACGGCGGGGATGCGGAAGCACGCGTATCCGGGATCCTGGGAGGCCTTGAACAGCACCTGCTGCTCGAACGCCGCCGGTGCGGGATCCGCCTGCGCGGCGGGCGCGGGCAGCAGGGCGCCGAGGGCGATCGCGGTCACGGCGGCGACGGCGGTGCGGAGGGGTCTGAGACGTACTCGGAGGCTCGTTCTCGACGACATGGTGCGGCCCGCCTTTCCTGGCGACGGCTGTGGCGACGGCGAGGACAAAGGGACGTCCTGACATCCCACGTCCTACGTCCTGCATGCGCGCCACAGACGGTACTGGCGGCCACCGCGCCTCACAAGAACCGTGCGCCGGAGGGCCCCCGCGCGCCGCGCCCGCTCATGCGTGCGCCGCGGAACAAGTCATGCGCCGCAAGGCAAGTGACGGGCCGTCACGGGCGAGCGCCGCGGCCTCCAGCGCGCACCGCGCGTGCGCGGCGGGCCGCGCTCACCGCTGGCCGGGCGCCGGATCAGCCCTGGGTAGCCCCTGCCGGGAAGGCGAGGCGGTGTTCGCCCGCGTATACGTTCATGGAGGAGCCCCGCAGGAAACCGATCAGCGTCAGACCGGTCTCGGCGGCCAGGTCGACCGCGAGCGAGGACGGCGCGGAGACCGCGGCCAGCACCGGGATGCCCGCCATCACCGCCTTCTGGGCCAGCTCGAACGACGCGCGGCCCGAGACGAGCAGGATCGCGCGCGACAGCGGAAGCCGCCCCTCTTGGAGCGCCCGGCCGACGAGCTTGTCGACGGCGTTGTGCCGCCCCACGTCCTCCCGTATGTCGAGCAGCCGCCCCTCCTCGTCGAAGAGCGCGGCCGCGTGCAGCCCCCCGGTCCGGTCGAACACACGCTGCGACTCGCGCAGCCGGTCGGGGAGGTCCGCGAGCAGCTCGGTGCCGACGCGTACCGGGGGAGTGTCGGCGATCGGCCAGCGCGCGGTGGTGCGCACCGCGTCGAGGCTCGCCTTCCCGCACAGCCCGCACGACGACGTCGTATAGACGTTCCGCTCCAGGGTGATGTCGGGCAGGACGATCTCCGGGGACGTGCGCACATCCACCACGTTGTATGTGTTCGAACCGTCCTCGGTGGCGCCGGCGCAGTACACGATGTTCCGCAGCTCTCCGGCGTCCCCGAGGACCCCCTCGCTCACCAGGAAGCCCGCCGCGAGCGCGAAGTCGTCGCCCGGCGTGCGCATGGTGATGGCGAGCGGCTTGCCGTTCAGCCGGATCTCCAGGGGCTCCTCGGCGACCAGGGTGTCGGGCCGCTCGGTGACGCGTCCGTCCCGGATCCGGATGACCTTGCGTCGCTCCGTGACTCGTCCCATGTCCTGATCAGTCCCGGTTCTGTACGTGCTGGCAGCCGAATCGGCCCTTGAAGCGGAGGGGGCCTCTCCCCGCGCCCCCGCCCTCATTGTCCCTGCGCGCCGCCCGAACTCGCACACAAGGTCACCCCCCTCGTCAGAGGGTGATCGGATCATGAGAAGCATCCAAAGCGCGCCCGCCTTTCCTGTCGCTTTACGTGCCCTGTTACCGGTGAGTCGCTGACCACACTGGAGGGTCCCGCATCTCCGGCAACAAGGGGGACCCGTACATGCACGGCTCGCGCATCGCCGCTCTCGGCCATTACCAACCCGCCAAGATCCTCACCAACGAGGACCTGGCGGGCATGGTCGACACCAGCGACGAGTGGATCCGGTCCCGGGTGGGCATCCGCACCCGTCACATCGCGGGGCCCGAGGAGCCGGTCGACGAGCTGGCCGCGCACGCCGGGGGCAAGGCGCTGGCCGCGGCGGGCCTGACCCCCGACGCGATCGACCTGGTCCTGGTCGCCACCTCCACGGCCATCGACCGCTCGCCGAACATGGCCGCGCGGGTCGCCGCCCGGCTCGGCATCCCCTCGCCGTCCGCGATGGACATCAACGTCGTCTGCGCGGGCTTCACGCACGCGCTCGCCACCGCCGACCACACCGTGCGGGCCGGGGCCGCCACCCGCGCCCTGGTCATCGGCGCGGACAAGATGTCCGAGGTCACCGACTGGACGGACCGCACCTCCTGCGTACTGACCGGTGACGGCGCGGGCGCCGTCGTCGTCGAGGCGTGCGGGCCCGGCGAGGAGCCCGGCATCGGGCCGGTGCTGTGGGGCTCGGTGCCCGAGATGGGCCACGCCGTCCGCATCGAGGGCACCCCGCCGCGCTTCGCCCAGGAAGGGCAGAGCGTCTACCGCTGGGCCACGACCCAGCTGCCGCCGCTGGCCCGCGCGGCCTGCGAGCGCGCCGGGCTCACCCCGGCCGACCTCGCCGGAGTCGTCCTGCACCAGGCCAACCTCCGCATCATCGAGCCGCTCGCGGAGCGCATCGGCGCGGTGAACGCCGTCGTCGCCCGCGATGTCGTCGACTCCGGGAACACCTCGGCGGGAAGCATCCCGATGGCCCTGTCCAAGCTCGTGGAGCGCGGGGAACTGCGCTCCGGCGACCCGGTCCTGCTCTTCGGCTTCGGCGGGAACCTCTCGTACGCGGGACAGGTCGTCCGCTGCCCGTAGCGGCGCTCGCCGGGTCCGAGGGGCGCTCGCCGGCTCCGTAGGGCGCTCGCTAGCTCCTGGCGCCGAGTACCGCCTGCGTCTGCGTGGTCTGACCTGCCAGCCGACCTTGATCGTCGTACATCTCGGTCTGTACGACGATGAAGGAGCCGCCGATGTGCAGCGGGCGGGCCACCGCGCGGGCCGTTCCGGAGCGCACGGCCCGCAGGAAGTTGGTCTTGGACTCGATCGTCGATGTCGCCGCGCCCTCGGGCAGGTTGAGGAACGCGCACACCGCGCCGACCGTGTCGGCGAGCGTCATCACCGCCCCGCCGTGCAGCACGCCGCCCACCGTGCACAGTTCCGGCGACCACGGCAGGGTGCCCTCCACGCGCTCGGGCCCCGCCTCTTCGAAGGTGATGCCGAGGTGCCCGGCGAAGGGGACGAGGGAGAGCAGGTGGGCACGCGGATCGTTCTGGGCCAGGGTGTCCGACATGAGGCGACCTTCCACTGGGGGGTGGCGGACCACCATCGTGCGGTACGTCTCCCGCAGGCGTCGATTACCTCAGAGGTAAGCCGGGCACGCACCGGAGTTGCTTTGTCCTGTGACTGGAGAAAGCCATGGGCAATTCGCGCGCAACTTCTTCCCAGCCCCGGCACGCGCTGCTACGTTCCCCTCGAAAGCTCGAAGGAAGCCCGATGAGGCGGGGAGGGGCGCGTGAGACGTATGACGGCTCGACCCGCCAACGCGCACCAGGCGCGGCTGCTGCGGCTGTTGCGGGACGGTGGTCCCAACTCCCGTGCGCAGCTGGGCGATCAGGTCGATCTCTCGCGCTCCAAGCTGGCCGTCGAGGTCGACCGGCTCCTGGAGACCGGACTCGTGGTCGCCGACGGTCTCGCCGCCTCGCGCGGCGGCCGCCGCTCCCACAACATCCGGCTGGCCCCGGCCCTCCGTTTCCTCGGCGTGGACATCGGCGCGACCTCCGTCGACGTCGCGGTGACCAACGCCGAGCTGGAGGTGCTGGGCCACATCAACCAGCCCATGGACGTGCGTGAGGGCCCGGTCGCGGTCTTCGAGCAAGTCCTCGCGATGGCAGCCAAGTTGAGGGCGTCCGGGCTCGCGGAAGGATTCGACGGCGCCGGCATCGGCGTCCCCGGGCCCGTCCGCTTCCCCGAAGGCGTGCCGGTCGCGCCGCCGATCATGCCGGGCTGGGACGGTTTCCCCGTCAGGGAGGCCCTCAGCCAGGAGCTCGGCTGTCCCGTCATGGTCGACAACGACGTGAACCTCATGGCGATGGGGGAGCAGCACGCGGGCGTCGCGCGCTCCGTGGGCGACTTCCTCTGCGTCAAGATCGGCACGGGCATCGGCTGCGGCATCGTCGTCGGCGGCGAGGTCTACCGCGGTACGACGGGCAGCGCCGGCGACATCGGCCACATCCAGGCGGAACCGGACGGGCGCCCCTGCGCCTGCGGCAACAGGGGCTGCCTGGAGGCCTACTTCAGCGGCGCGGCGCTCGCCCGCGACGCGACGGAGGCGGCCACGCAAGGGCGTTCGGCGGAGCTGGCCGCGCGGCTCGACGAGGCGGGGCGGCTCAGCGCCGTCGACGTCGCGGCGGCCGCCGCCGCCGGTGATGCCACCGCGCTCGACCTCATCCGCGAGGGCGGCAACCGCACCGGCCAGGTCATCGCGGCCCTCGTCAGCTTCTTCAACCCCGGCCTCGTGGTGATCGGCGGCGGCGTGACCGGCCTCGGCCACACTCTCCTCGCCGCGATCCGCACGCAGGTCTACCGCCAGTCCCTGCCGCTGGCGACCGGCAACCTCCCCATCGTCCTCGGCGAGTTGGGCCCCACCGCCGGTGTCATCGGCGGCGCCCGGCTCATCAGCGACCACCTGTTCTCCCCGGCCTGACCGGCACGCAAGTCCCACAGAGCCACCGCACCCAGCACCCAGCACAGCGCACTGCTCCGCCCTGCCCCGAAACCGCGGCACGCCCCGCCCTGATCCGCGGCACCGCCCTGCCCTGAGACCGGCTCGTACGCACCCGCCTGGGGGAACCGCCATGGCACCAGAACCACCGCTGCTCACCATGTCCGGCATCACCAAGTCGTTCCCCGGCGTCCGTGCCCTCGACGGAGTCGACCTCCAGGTCCAGGCCGGTGAGGTGCACTGCCTCCTCGGCCAGAACGGCGCCGGGAAGTCCACGCTCATCAAGGTCCTCGCGGGCGCCCACCAGCCCGACGGCGGCGAGATCCGCTGGCGCGGCGAGCCCACCGCGCTCCGCTCGCCCCTCGCGGCCATGCGGCTCGGCATCGCCACCATCTACCAGGAACTCGACCTGGTGGAGCACCTCTCCGTCGCCGAGAACATCCACCTCGGGCACGAGCCGACCACCGCGGGGTTCTTCGTGCGCGGACGGGCGGCGAAGGCCTCAACAGCCGCTCTCCTGAGGCGACTCGGGCACGCGGAGATCGATCCAGGGCGGCTCGTCGGCGACCTCTCCGCCGCCCAGCGGCAGATCGTCTCGATGGCCCGCGCGCTCTCCCACGAGGTGCGTCTGATCGTCATGGACGAACCGTCCGCGGCCCTCGACCCCGACGAGGTCGACAACCTCTTCCGTATCGTCGGCGACCTCACCGCGGACGGTGTCGCCGTCGTCTACATCTCGCACCGCCTCGAAGAGATCCGCCGCATCGGCGACCGCGTCACCGTCCTCAAGGACGGACGCGCCGTCGCGGGAGGGCTGCCCGCGAAAACCACGCCGACCAGGGACGTCGTGGCGCTCATGACCGGCCGCGATGTCGAGTACGTCTTTCCGGAGAGGCCCGCTGAACGGGCCTCGGCCGAGCCCGTCTTGACCGTCCGCGGCCTCACCCGGCACGGAGAGTTCGCCCCCCTCGACCTCGACCTGTACCCCGGAGAGATCGTCGGCCTCGCCGGACTCGTCGGCTCGGGCCGCTCCGAGATCCTGGAGACGATCTACGGCGCCCGCAAGCCGACCGCCGGACAAGTAGCCGTCCAGGGCAGGGTGTTGCGCCCCGGAAGCGTCCGGGCCGCCGTCCGCGCGGGCCTCGGCCTCGCACCCGAGGAGCGCAAGGCGCAGGCCCTGCTCATGCTGGAGTCCGTCACCCGCAATGTGTCCGTCTCCTCCATGTCCCGCTTCTCACGCGGCGGCTGGCTGGACCGGGGAGCCGAACGGAACGCCGCGCGAGCCGCCACCCGCGAACTGTCGCTGCGCCCCGACGACCCCTCCGTCCCCGTGCGCACCCTCTCCGGAGGCAACCAGCAAAAGGCCGTCCTGGCCCGCTGGCTCCTGCGCGGCTGCCGCGTACTGCTCCTCGACGAGCCGACCCGCGGCGTCGACGTCGGCGCCCGAGCCGAGCTGTACGCGGTGATCCGCCGCCTCGCCGACGAAGGCCTCGCCGTGCTCCTCGTCTCCAGCGAGGTGCCCGAGGTGCTCGGCCTCGCCGACCGCGTCCTCGTGCTCCGCGAAGGCCGCGTCGTGCACACCGCGGCCGCCCGTGACCTCGACGAACACCGCGTACTCGACCTCGTCATCGAAGGGAGCCCGGCGTCATGACCCAGCCCGCCCCGGCGGCCGAGGCCGCCGCCCGCAAGACCGCGCCCGCCGACAGCGGCGGCAGCCCGTGGCGCGCCACGCTGGCCCGCGCCGACCTCCGCACGCTCTCGCTGGTCGGCGTGCTCGCCGCGCTGATCCTGATCGGCGGCGTCACCCAGCCCGACTCGTTCCTTGACACCGACAACCTCCAGCTGATCCTCACCCAGGCCTCCGTCATCGGCGTCGTCACCGTCGGCATGACGTTCGTGATCATCTCCGGCGGCATCGATCTGTCGGTCGGCGCGATCGTCGCGCTCGCCTCGGTGTGGGCCACGACGGTCGCCACCCAGGAGTACGGCTTCGCGGGCATCCTCTTCACCGCCGTGGTGGTCGGCATGGGGTGCGGCCTGGTCAACGGCGCGCTCATCGCGTACGGCGGGGTAGTGCCGTTCATCGCCACCCTCGCCATGCTGGCGGCGGGGCGCGGGCTCGCCCTCCAGATCACCGACGGCAAGACCCAGATGGTCACCGTCGACGGGGTGTTGCGACTCGGCGAGCGCGACTCCTACGTCCTTGGCATCCCCCCGCTCGTCCTGGTCTTCGCCGCCGTCACCGTCGTCGGCTGGCTGCTGCTGAACCGCACCACCTTCGGCCGGCGCTCCGTCGCGGTCGGCGGCAACGCGGAAGCGGCGCGCCTCGCGGGCATCGACGTACGCAGACAGCGGCTGTATCTGTATCTGCTCTCCGGGCTGTGCTGCGGCATCGCGGCGTTCCTGCTGATCGTCCTCGCCGGATCGGGCCAGAACACCAACGGCAACCTGTACGAGCTGGACGCCATCGCCGCCGCGATCATCGGCGGCACCCTGCTCAGCGGCGGCCGGGGCACCATCACCGGCTCGGTGCTCGGCGTACTGATCTTCACCACGATCACCAACATCTTCGCGCTCAACAATCTGGAGACCGCCACCCAGCAGATCGCCAAGGGGGCGATCATCGTCGCCGCGGTGCTGGTCCAACGACGCACGGCAACCACTCCTTGAGACCGGCAACCACTTCTTGAGACCGGCATCCACCGTCTGAGCTGAGGGGTACACCCATGCCATCCCACACGAGCCGCAGAGGCCTCCTGTTCGGAGCCGCCGCGCTCTCCTCCGGAGCCTTCCTGGCGGGCTGCACCAGCAACGACCCCAAGGAGGAGGGCTCGAACGACAAGGACCAGCAGGTCGCCGACGACAAGCCGGGCAAGAAGGTCACCATCGGCTTCGCCGGGCCGCAGGCCGACCACGGCTGGCTCAACGCCATCAACGACAACGCCAAGGAGCGGGCGGAGAAGTACTCCGACGTCACCCTGGAGGCCACCGAGGGCTCGAACGACACCGCCACGCAGATCGGCCAGGTCGAGACGCTCATCAACAAGAAGGTCGACGTCCTGGTGATCCTGCCCGCCGACGGCAAGGCGCTCACCCAGGTCGGTCTGAAGGCCATGAAGGCGGGCATCCCCGTCGTCAACCTCGACCGCGTCTTCGCCTCCCCGCAGGCCTACCGCTGCTGGATCGGCGGCGACAACTACGGCATGGGCCTGAGCGCCGGCCACTACATCGGCGAGAAGCTCAAGGACAGGAAGAACGCCCGCGTGGTGGAGCTGGCCGGGCTCGACAACCTCGAACTGACCAAGCAGCGCACCAAGGGCTTCGACGACGCCCTCAAGAACTACCCGAACATCAAGAAGGTCGCCCGCCAGGCCGCCGAGTTCACCGTCGAGTCGGGCCAGTCGAAGATGTCCCAGCTCCTCCAGGCGCAGAAGGACTTCGACGCGCTGTGGAACCACGACGACGACCAGGGCGTGGGCGCCCTGCGCGCGATCAAGCAGGCGGGCAGGGACGACTTCCTGATGGTCGGCGGCGCGGGCGCGCTCTCCGCCTTCCAGGCCATCGAGTCGGACGACAGCGTCCTGAAGGCCACCGTCCTGTACCCGCCCACCATGGCCGCCTCCGCGATCGACCTGGCGCGCGCCCTCGGGCAGGGCAAGGGCGTCAGCGGCATGGCGGAGTTCGAGATCCCGTCCTTCGTCACCTGCTACTCCGCCGTGGTCGACAAGGACAACGTCGACCAGTACATGTCCACCGGCTTCAAGTGATGCGCGTGTCCGCACCCCCCACCGAGCGTCGACGACGAGGAGGAGTACCGCATGCGTGAGACGGAAGCGTCCGGCCCCGGGGCCGATTCCAAGGCGGCGGGGAAGCGGCCGCTGGGAGTGGGCATGGTCGGGTACGCCTTCATGGGCGCCGCCCACTCCCAGGGCTGGCGCACGGTGGGGCGCGTCTTCGACCTGCCGGTCGATCCGGTGCTCGCGGCCGTCTGCGGGCGCGACGCGGGCGCCGTGCGCGCCGCCGCCGACCGGCTCGGCTGGGCCGCCGCCGAGACCGACTGGCGGGCTCTGATCGCCCGGGACGACGTCGACCTCGTCGACATCTGCACCCCCGGCGACAGCCACGCGGAGATCGCCGTCGCGGCCCTGGAGGCGGGCAAGCACGTACTGTGCGAGAAGCCGCTGGCGAACACCGTCGAGGAGGCCGAGGCGATGGCCGAGGCCGCCGAACGGGCCCGCGCCCGGGGGCAGGTGGCCATGGTCGGCTTCAACTACCGGCGCGTGCCCGCCCTCGCGCTCGCCCGGCGGATGGTCGCCCAAGGGCGGCTCGGAGCACTGCGGCACGTGCGCCTGACGTACCTTCAGGACTGGCTGGTGGACGCCGACTTCCCGCTCACCTGGCGGCTGATCAAGGAGCACGCGGGCTCAGGGGCGCTGGGTGACCTGGGGGCGCACATCGTCGACCTCGCACAGTATCTGGCGGGGGAGCAGGTGGCCGGAGTGTCCGCGCTCACCGAGACCTTCGTACGCGAACGGCCGCTGCTGGAGGGCGCTTCCAGCGGGCTCACCGCGTCGGGCGGCACGCGGCGCGGCACGGTCACGGTGGACGACGCGGCCGTCTTCACCGGCCGCTTTCCCTCCGGCGCGCTCGCCTCCTTCGAGGCGACGCGTTTCGCGGCGGGCCGCAAGAACGCGCTGCGCCTCGAACTGAACGGCTCGAAGGGCTCGTTGGCCTTCGACCTGGAGCGACTGAACGAGCTCTCCTTCCACGACCACACCGAGCCCGCCGCGTCCTCCGGCTTCCGCCGGATCCTGGTGACCGAACCGGAGCACCCGTACCTGGACGCCTGGTGGCCGCCCGGCCACGGCCTCGGCTACGAGCACACCTTCGTGCACCAGGCCCGCGACCTGCTGCACGCCATCGCCACCGGGACGCGGCCCGAACCGTCCTTCGCCGACGGGCTCTGCGTGCAGCGGGTGCTCGCGGCGGTGGAGGAGAGCGCGGCGAAGAACTCCGTGTACACCCTGATCCCCACGTGATCGCCACCTGATCCCGACCCGACCCCGACTGGGTGCCCGCCGCGTACCCACGCCCTTGCTCTTGAGGAGGCCCGGACATGCCCCGTAGGTTCACGCTCTTCACCGGCCAGTGGGCCGACCTGCCGCTCGAAGAGGTCTGCCGGCTCGCCCGCGACTTCGGCTACGACGGCCTCGAACTCGCCTGCTGGGGCGACCACTTCGAGGTCGACAAGGCCCTCGCCGACCCCGCCTACCTGGACGGGAGGCACGCCCTCCTCGACAAGTACGGCCTCAAGTGCTGGGCGATCTCCAACCATCTGGTCGGCCAGGCCGTCTGCGACGCGATCATCGACGAGCGGCACCGGGCGATCCTGCCCGCCCGCGTCTGGGGCGACGGCGAGGCGGAGGGCGTGCGGCAGCGAGCCGCCGCCGAGATCAAGGACACCGCGCGGGCCGCCGCCGCCTTCGGTGTCGACACCGTCGTCGGCTTCACGGGTTCGGCAATCTGGCATCTGGTCGCGATGTTCCCGCCCGCCCCCGAATCCATGATCGAGCGTGGTTACGAGGACTTCGCCGAGCGCTGGAACCCGATCCTGGACGTCTTCGACGAGCACGGTGTGCGGTTCGCCCACGAGGTGCACCCCTCGGAGATCGCGTACGACTACTGGACCACGCACAAGGCCCTGGAGGCCGTCGGCCACCGCCCGGCCTTCGGCCTCAACTTCGACCCCTCCCACTTCGTGTGGCAGGACCTCGACCCGGTCGGGTTCCTCTACGACTTCCGGGACCGCATCTACCACGTCGACTGCAAGGAGGCCCGGCGCCGCCTGGACGGCCGCAACGGCCGCCTCGGCTCGCACCTGCCGTGGGGCGACCCCCGGCGCGGCTGGGACTTCGTCTCGGCGGGCCACGGCGACGTCCCATGGGAGGACGTCTTCAGAATGCTGGGCTCGATCGCCTACGAGGGCCCGATCTCGGTGGAGTGGGAGGACGCCGGCATGGATCGCCTCCAGGGCGCCCCGGAGGCCCTGGTCCGTTTGAAGGCGTACGACTTCGAGGCGCCGACCGCGTCCTTCGACGCCGCGTTCGGCGGCTCCGACTAGGCCTCTCCCCGCTGTTTGTCCAGTGACGGGAAAAAGCTGAACTTCCGTGCCGCGTAAGGGCTATCCGCCCGGGACAAACGTGGCTACCGTCCCTGATGTGTACAGGACATAAATCAGGACACGAAGGTCCGGGGTGACGGCGCACCCCGGCGCACGGCGCACACACCCGCGTACGACCGTCCCCTCCGGAGGAACCCCGTGCACAGGAAACGCCCGAGACTTCGCCACCAAGCCCTCGCCCTGCTCACCGGCGCGCTGCTCACCGGTGCCTCGCTGACCCTCGCCGTACCCACGGCCGGGGCCGTCCCCGCCGACCCGCCCGCGGCGGCCGCCCCCGCCGCGGAGGACTTCCAGCAGGTCACCCTCGCCAAGGGCGAGCCGGAGGTCGGCGAGCCCATGACGCTCTCCGTGCTGCCGGACCGCTCGGTCCTGCACACGAGCCGCGACGGCACGCTGCGCCTCACGGACCCCGCGGGCAACACCAGGATCGCGGGCAAGATCCCCGTGTACACGCACGACGAGGAGGGACTGCAAGGCGTCGCCATCGACCCGGAGTTCAGCGAGAACCGCGCGATTTTCCTCTACTACGCGCCGCCGCTCGACACCCCGGCGGGCGACGCCCCGGAGAACGGCACGGCCGAGGACTTCAAGAGGTTCGACGGCGTCAACCGCCTCTCCCGCTTCGTCCTCAAGGCCGACGGGACCCTGGACAACGCCAGCGAGAAGAAGGTCCTCGACGTCCCCGCGAGCCGCGGCATCTGCTGCCACGTCGGCGGCGACATCGACTTCGACAAGGAGGGCAACCTCTACCTCTCGACGGGCGACGACTCCAACCCCTTCGCCTCCGACGGCTTCACGCCCATCGACGAGCGCCCCGGCCGCAACCCCGCGTACGACGCACGGCGCAGCGCGGGCAACACCAACGACCTGCGCGGCAAGATCCTGCGCATCAAGGTCGCCGACGACGGCTCGTACACGGTCCCGGACGGCAACCTCTTCGCCAAGGGCACCGAGAAGACCCGCCCCGAGATCTACGCCATGGGCTTCCGCAACCCCTTCCGGATGAGCGTCGACAAGCCCACCGGCACCGTCTACGTCGGCGACTACGGTCCCGACGCGGGAGCGGCCGACCCCAAGCGCGGCCCCGCCGGCCAGGTCGAGTTCGCCCGCGTGACCAAGCCCGGCAACTTCGGCTGGCCGTTCTGCACCGGCAAGAACGACGCCTACGTCGACTACGACTTCGCCACCGGCACCTCCGGCGCCCCCTTCGACTGCGCCAAGCCCAAGAACGACTCGCCCCACAACACCGGGCTCACCGACCTCCCGCCCGCCCAGGAAGCGTGGATTCCGTACGACGGCGGTTCCGTCCCCGAGTTCGGCTCGGGCTCCGAGTCCCCGATGGCCGGACCCGTCTACCGCTACGACGCGCAGAACTCCTCCCCGGTCAAGTTCCCCGAGGCGTACGACGGTGACTTCTTCGCCGGCGAGTTCGGCAGGCGCTGGATCAAACGCATCGAGCAGGGGGCCGACGGCACGGTCTCGAAGATCAACCCGTTCCCGTGGACGGGCACCCAGGTGATGGACATGGAGTTCGGCCCCGACGGCGCGCTCTACGTCCTCGACTACGGCACCGCCTGGTTCGGCGGCGACGAGAACTCCGGTCTCTTCCGCATCGAGAACGCCACGACGGGGCACTCCCCGGTCGTCGAGGCGAGCGCGTCGGTGACCAGCGGCCAGGCCCCGCTGCGGACCAAGTTCACCGCGAAGGCCACGGACGCCGACGGCGGCACGCTGACCTACTCCTGGGACTTCGGCGACGGCGGCAAGTCCACCCAGCAGAACCCCACGTACACGTACAAGAAGAACGGCGTCTACACGGCGACCGTGACCGTCAAGGACTCCACCGGCCGCACCGGATCGGCCAGCGCGCACATCACCGTCGGCAACACCGCGCCCAAGGTGACCCTGGAACTCCCCGGTGACGGCCAGCTGTTCACCTTCGGCGACAAGGTGCCGTTCAAGGTCAAGGTGACCGACCCGGAAGACGGCCCCGTCGACTGCGCCAAGGTCAAGGTCACGCACATCCTCGGCCATGACAGCCACGGCCACCCCGTCACCTCGGCCAACGGCTGCTCGGGCACCCTCCAGACGTCGGCGGACGGCGAGCACGACCCGAACGCCAACATCTTCGGGGTGTTCGACGCCGAGTACACCGACAAGGGCGCGAACGGCCAGCCCGCGCTGACCACCCACGACCAGAACGTCGTCCAGCCCAAACACCGCCAGGCCGAGCACTACGGCGACGCCAAGGGCGTGTCCGTCGTCAACCACACCCCGGCGCACGGCGGAAAGACCGTCGGCGACATCCACCACGGCGACTGGATCTCCTTCAAGCCGTACATCCTCGCCGACGCCACCAAGCTGACCGCACGGGTCGCCTCGGCCGGATCCGGCGGCACGCTGGAGGTCCGCAGCGGCTCGGTCCGCGGCAGGCTGCTCGGCACGGCGAAGGTCGAGCCGACCGGTTCGTGGGAGACGTACAAGGACGTGAGTACGCCCCTCACCCGGGCGCCGTCGAAGACCACGACGCTGTACCTGGTCTTCAAGGGCAAGGGGACGGGAGCGCTGTACGACGTGGACGACTTCACGTTCACGACCAGGGCCGCCACCGGTGGTAAGGGGTGAGGCCGGTGACCGCGACGCGCGGACGGGCACGGCTCCTCACCGCGACGGCGGCCGCCCTGCTCATCGGGTGCGTGTCGGGGCCCGCCGCCTCTGAACCCGGCACCGGCCGGGCGGCGGGCAAGGACGGTGAGCGCGTCCTCGTCTTCTCCAAGACGGCGGGCTTCCGGCACGACTCCATCCCCACCGGGATCGCCACCGTCAGGGAACTCGGCGCCGAGGGTGGCTTCACCGTCGACGCGACCGAGGACGCGGGGGCCTTCACGGTCAAGAACCTGCGCCGGTACGACGCCGTCGTCTGGCTCTCGACCACGGGCGACGTCCTCGACGCCGCCCAGCAGCGGGCCTTCGAGGGCTACATCCGGGGCGGCGGCGCCTACGTCGGGGTGCACGCCGCCGCCGACACCGAGTACGACTGGCCCTTCTACGGCGGGCTCGCGGGCGCGTACTTCCAGTCGCACCCCGCGATCCAGCGGGCGAAGGTCCAGGTGGAGGAGCACGCCCACCCCGCCACGTCCCACCTGGGCGCCGGGGCCTGGGAGCGCACCGACGAGTGGTACGACTACCGCTCCAACCCGCGCGAACGGGCCCGTGTCCTCGCCTCGCTCGACGAGTCGTCGTACACGGGCGGCACGATGGGCGACCACCCCATCGCCTGGTGCCAGAGCGACTACCGGGGCGGCCGCTCCTTCTACACTGGCGGCGGCCACACCAAGGAGTCCTACGCCGAACCGGCCTTCCGCCAACACCTGCTCGGCGGAGTCCGCTGGGCCACCGGCGCGGCCCAGGCCGACTGCCGCCCCGAGCGGGGCTACACACCCCTCTTCGACGGCAAGGCGGCCTCCCTGGCGGACTGGAAACAGGCCGGCCCCGGCTCCTTCGCCCTCAAGGAGGACGACGGGACGCTCACGACTGTCGGCGGCATGGGCATGCTCTGGTACGAGCGGCGCGAACTCGGCTCCTACTCCCTCAAGCTCGACTGGCGGATGCGCGGCGACGACAACTCCGGCATCTTCGTGGGCTTCCCGGCCTCCGACGACCCCTGGTCGGCCGTGAACAAGGGATACGAGATCCAGATCGACGCCACGGACGTCCCCGAGAAGACCACGGGCTCCGTCTACGGCTTCAAATCCGCGGACCTGAAGAGGCGGGACAAGGCGCTGAACCCGCCGGGGGAGTGGAACACCTACGAGATCCGCGTCGAGGGCGAACGCCTTCGCGTCTACCTCAACGGCGTGAAGATCAACGATTTCACCAACACGGACCCGGCGCGGAGCCTGCGCCAAGGGCACATCGGCCTCCAGAACCATGGCGACACCGATGAGGTCTCCTTCCGGAACGTCCGGGTGAAGGAGCTGAGGGCGCTGAGCGGGCTGAGGGGGCTGAGCGGGCTGAAGGGCTCGCCCTCCGCCGCCTCGGCCCGTCCGGGCGGGGGCCGCTAGACGACGGCGGGCGGAGGACGCCGGACCTCCGCCCGCCGTCTTTCCCACGGCGCGTCCCGCGCGCCACACGTATACCGATCAGCTTCCGATCAGCTTCCGATCGGCGTCCGAGCAGGTTCCCCTCAGCTTCCGATCACGTTCCCATCAGCTCAGGCAGGAGGCAGCCGTGCCCACATACGCGCTCTCTACTTCTTCCGTCGCGACACCCCTCGTCGGGGTCTGGCTGATCGGCGCGCGAGGTTCGGTTGCGACCACGGCCATCGCGGGGTGCGCGGCAGTGGCGGCCGGACTGCACCCGCCCGTCGGCATGGTGACGGAGACGCCGCCCTTCGCGGACTGCGGCCTGCCAACGTTGTCCTCCCTCGTCTTCGGCGGCCACGACACCGCCAACTGCCCCCTGCCCAAACGCGCCGAGGAACTCGCCGCGGGCGGCGTCCTCCCGTACGGCCTCCCCTCGGCGGTCCACACCGAACTCGCCGCGGCGGACACCGAGATCCGCCCCGGCGGCCCCCTCCCGGGCGACACCCGCACCGACGAGCAACTGATCGACACCTTCGCCTCCGACCTACGCGACTTCATCCGCCGCCGGGGCCTTTCACGCCTGGTCGTGATCAACGTGGCTTCGACGGAACCGGTTGGGGTGGGTGGTGGTGGGGGTTCCGGGGCGGCTTCCGCAGGGGAGCGGGCGGCTTCCTCGGCGGAAGCGGCGGGGGACGGCACCGGGTCGGCGGAGGCGCTCGGTGGGGTGGACGGCAGTTTTGGCGGCGCGGCGGCTTCGGTGAGGGCGCTGGCCGATTCGGCGAGGGGGCCGGCCGCTTCGGGGGGCGGGGCACGCTTGCCCGCCAGTTCGCTCTACGCCGCGGCGGCGCTGAGAGCCGGCTGCCCCTACGTGAACTTCACCCCCTCCACAGGCCTGCACCACCCCCTCCTCACCGAGGCGGCACTCGCCTCCGGCCTGCCCTACGCGGGCCGGGACGGCAAGACCGGCCAGACCCTCCTGCGCTCGGTGCTCGGCCCGATGTTCGCCCAGCGTGCCCTCGCCGTACGGGCCTGGTCCGGCACGAACCTCCTGGGCGGCGGCGACGGCGCCGCCCTCGCCGACCCCGCCGCCGCGGCGGCCAAGAACGCCGGCAAGGAACGCGTCCTCGCAGACACCCTCGGCGCCGCCCCCGAAGGCGAGGTCCACATCGACGACGTCCCCTCCCTCGGTGGCTGGAAGACCGCCTGGGACCACATCGCCTTCGACGGCTTCCTCGGCACCCGCATGGTCCTGCAGACCACCTGGCAGGGCTGCGACTCCTCCCTCGCGGCCCCCTTGATCCTCGACCTCGCCCGCCTGACCTCCCGCGCCCACGAACGCGGCCTGTCCGGCCCCCTCCCCGAACTCGCCTTCTACTTCAAGGACCCGGACGACGGCGCGAGCGCCGCCCTAGCGGAGCAGTACGGCGCCCTGCTCGCCCTCGCCGACCAGCTGCGGGACGCCCGGTGAGCGCCGCACGCGACTGGGCCGAACTGTTGCGCGTCCCCGCCCTCTTCACCGTCCCCGGCGACGCGCTCGCCGGTGCCGCCGCCACCGGCGCCCGCCCCAACCACCGCACCTTCCTCGCCCTCACCTCCTCCCTCTGCCTGTACGAAGCGGGCATGGCCCTCAATGACTGGGCGGACCGAGCCGAGGATGCCGTCGAACGCCCTGAGCGCCCCCTGCCCTCGGGCCGTATCACCCCGCCCGCGGCCCTCGCGGCGGCAACCGCCCTCACCGCGGCGGGCCTGGCCCTCGCCTCCCGCGCCGGCCGCCCCACCCTGGCGGTCGCGGGCACGCTCGCCGCTACGGTGTGGGCGTACGACCTGGGCCTGAAGCACACCCCCGCGGGCCCCGCTGCCATGGCCGGGGCACGTGGCCTGGACCTGCTCCTCGGTGCCACCGCCACGGTGGGCCCGAGCACCGGCCCCCACGCCAAGCGGGCACTGCCCTCCGCCGCCGCCCTCGCCGCCCACACCCTGGCGGTCACGCTGGTCTCCCGCCGCGAAGCCCAGGGCGGCTCCTCGGCAGCCCCCTTGGCGGCCCTTGCGGTGACGGCGGCCGTGGCACGACTCGTGGGCGCGGGACGGGGCGGCCTCGGTGCGGGCTTCGGGAGGGGGCGGGGTGTGACCGGTGTCGCCGGGGTGCGGCCGGGGCCGAGCGCGGGCGGGTCCGTACTGGGACGGGGGCTGAGTGTGACCGGGGCCGGGCGGGTGCGGGGGCCGGGCTCGACCGGGGCCGTACTGGGACGGGGGCCAGTCTCGACTGAGGCCGGGGCCTGGGCCGGTTCCGGGACCCGTGGAGACGCCGCTCGCCACGCGCTCCGCGCCGCCCTCGCCCTCGCCTACGTCGGCACCGCCGCCAAGCCCCTCTTCCACGCCGCCCTCAACCCTTCACCTCCCCTCACGCAACGAGCCGTCGGCGGTGGCATCCGCGCCATGATCCCGCTGCAGGCCGCGCTCGCCGCCCGGGCGGGTGCGACAGGCACCGCTCTGCTGACCGCCGCCCTCGCCCCGGCCGCCCGGAAGTTCGCACGGAAGGTGAGCGTCACATGAGCGGCACCCTTTCCCAGGAACCTCAGCGTCCGTCTGGCCCGTCCAGCCCGACTGGTCTCTACGACCCGCCCAATGCCCCCGGGCCCGCGCCCGAGCCCGCCCACGAGCACGGGCAAGGGCCCGACCCCGCACACCCGGACGGCACCCTCCGCTTCGGCTACGGCACCAACGGCCTCACCGACCTCCGTCTCGACGACGCCCTCGACCTCCTCGCCGACCTCGGCTACGACGGTGTCGGCCTGACCCTCGACCACATGCACCTCGACCCCCTCGCGCCCGACCTCGCCGCCCGCACCCGCCACGTGGCCCGCAGACTCGACCGCCTCGGCCTGACCGCGACCGTCGAGACCGGCGCCCGCTACGTCCTCGACCCGCGCCGCAAGCACGGCCCCTCCCTCCTCGATCCCGACCCGCGACGCCGCGCCGACCGCGTCCGTCTGCTGGTCCGCGCCGTCCATGTCGCCGCCGACCTGGGCGCCCACGCCGTGCACTGCTTCAGCGGCATCCGCCCGAAAGACACCCCCGACCACATCGCGTGGCAGCGCCTCGCCGACGCCCTCGGTCCCGTCCTCGACGCCGCGTCCGCCGCCGGCGTCCCGCTCGCCGTCGAACCCGAGCCCGGCCATCTCCTCGCCTCCCTCGCCGACTTCCACCACCTCCGCCGTGAACTGGGCGACCCCTCGCCTGACCTCCTCGGCCTCACCCTCGACATCGGTCACTGCCAGTGCCTCGAACCACTCCCTCCCGCCGACTGCGTACGTGCCGCCGCCCCCTGGCTTCGGCACGTCCAGATCGAGGACATGCGGCGAGGTGTCCACGAGCACCTCCCCTTCGGTGACGGAGAGATCGACTTCCCGCCCGTCCTCAAGGCCCTCGCCTCCGTCGGCTATCAGGGCCTGACCGTCGTCGAACTTCCCCGCCACTCCCACGCGGGCCCCCAACTCGCCACCCACTCCCTCGACTTCCTCCGCCGCTCCACCACGCCCGCCCCGGCACTCGCCCCCGCCGCCGAAGGAGGAACCCCGTGACCGACACCCCCGGAATCACCGCCCTCCGCACTCGTCTCGAAGCCGACCTCGGCGGAGCCGCCCGCGCCTGGCTCGACCAGGCCACCGCCGAGGCCGCGGCCCACGCCGAGCGAAGCGAGCCGGAGCAGACACAAGGCCCCATCCCGACCTGGGAGCTGCGGATCGCCGAGGCGGGGCGCCGCTGTGGCCCCGACCACGCCGACGCCGCCCGTGTCCTGCTCCTGCACGCGGCCTCCGCCGACCCGCCCACCCTCGCCCGCGTCTACGCACAGGGCACCGCACCCGAGCGTCGCGCCGTCCTGCACGCCCTGCCGCACCTCGTGCCGGGGCCCGAAGCACTGCCACTGGTCGAGGACGCCCTGCGCACCAACGACACCCGGCTCGTCACCGCGGCCGTCGGCCCGTACGCCGCCGCACACCTCACCCCGCACCACTGGCGCCAAGCAGTCCTCAAGTGCCTGTTCACCGGCGTCCCCGTGGAGGCCGTCGCCGACCTGCCGAGGCGTGCCCGAGGTGACAGCGAACTGGCCCGCATGCTCGGTGACTACGCGAGCGAACGCACCGCCGCGGGCCGCGCCGTCCCCGGCGACCTGCATCGCGTCCTGGCCCTGACCGCCCCGGGGCCCGCCTCACCCCCCAAGGCTCCCGCGGGCCCCGCGGCCCCTTCGACCGGCGAGGAGTAGGAGTCCCGATGCGTATCTTCGACCCCCACATCCATATGACCTCCCGCACCACCGACGACTACCAGGCGATGTACGCGGCGGGTGTCCGCGCGGTCGTGGAGCCCGCGTTCTGGCTCGGCCAGCCCCGCACCTCGCCCGCCTCCTTCTTCGACTACTTCGACTCCCTCCTCGGCTGGGAGCCCTTCCGCGCCGCCCAGTACGGCATCGCCCATCACTGCACGCTCGCCCTCAACCCCAAGGAGGCGAACGACCCCCGCTGCACGCCCGTCCTCGACGCACTGCCCCGCTACCTCGTCAAGGACAACGTCGTCGCCGTGGGAGAGATCGGCTACGACTCCATGACACCCGCCGAGGACGCCGCGCTCACCACGCAGCTCCAGCTCGCCGCCGACCACGAACTGCCCGCCCTCGTGCACACCCCGCACCGCGACAAGCTCGCCGGTCTGCGCCGCACGCTCGACGTCGTCCGCGAGTCCGCGCTGCCTCTGGAGCGCGTACTGATCGACCACCTCAACGAGACCACCGTCAAGGAGGCCAAGGACAGCGGCTGCTGGCTCGGCTTCTCCGTCTACCCCGACACCAAGATGGACGAGGAGAGGATGGTCGCGATCCTGCGGGAGTTCGGGCCCGAGCGGGTCCTGGTGAACTCCGCCGCGGACTGGGGAAAGAGCGACCCCCTCAAGACCCGCAAGGTCGCCGACGCCATGCTCGCCGCCGGATACGGCGAGGACGACGTCGACCTCGTCCTGTGGCGCAATCCCGTCGCCTTCTACGGCCTCAGTGGCCGCCTCGCCCTGGACGTCCCCGGCACGGACACCACCCACGAGGGCAACTCCATCCTGCGCGGCGGGGCGTGAGCCATGCGCTTCCGGCACCCCGACGGCTCCACCGTCCACCTCGCCTACTGCACGAACGTCCACCCCGCCGAGACCCTCGAAGGCGTCCTCGCCCAACTCCGCGACCACTGCGAACCCGTGCGCAAGAAGCTCGGCAGGGATCGCATCGGCATCGGCCTGTGGCTCGCCAAGGACGCGGCCCACGCCCTCGTCACCGACCCGGCCGCCCTGCGCGGACTGCGCACCGAACTCGACCGGCGCGGCCTCGAAGTCGTCACGCTCAACGGCTTCCCCTATGAGGGCTTCGGCGCCGAACAGGTCAAGTACCGCGTGTACAAGCCGGACTGGACCGACCCGGCGCGCCTCGCCCACACCACCGACCTGGCCCGGCTGCTCGCCACCCTGCTCCCCGACGACGTCACCGAGGGAACCATCTCCACCCTGCCCCTCGCCTGGCGCACCCCCTTCCACTCCACCCACGCCGAAGCCGCCCGCGCGGCGCTCACCGCCCTCGCCCAACGGCTGGACGCCCTCGACGAGCTGACCGGCCGCTCCATCCGCGTCGGCCTCGAACCGGAACCGGGCTGCACCGTCGAGACGACCGCCGACGCCATCGCCCCCCTCACCGCGATCGGGCACGACCGCATCGGTGTCTGCGTCGACACCTGCCACCTCGCCACCTCCTTCGAGGATCCGGAGACGGCCCTCGGCGCCCTCGCCGTCGCGGGCGTCACCGTCGTCAAGTCCCAGCTCTCCGCCGCCCTGCACGCCGACCATCCCCACCTCCCCGAAGTGCGCGAGGCCCTCGCCGCCTTCGACGAGCCCCGCTTCCTCCACCAGACCCGCACCCTGACCACCGACGGACTGCGCGGCACCGACGACCTCGACGAGGCCCTCACCGGCGACGCACTGCCCGACACGGCCCCCTGGCGGGCCCACTTCCACGTCCCCCTCCACGCGGCCCCCGCCGCGCCCCTCACCTCCACGCTCCCCGTGCTCCGGGACGCCCTGGCCCGACTCGTCGGCGCAGCCACCCCCCTCACCCGCCACCTCGAGGTCGAGACCTACACCTGGCAGGCCCTTCCTCCCGCACTCCGTCCACGCGGCAGAACCCAGCTCACCGAGGGAATCGCCGCCGAACTCGCCCTCGCCCGCGACCTCCTGACGGACCTCGGCCTGAAGGAACTCCCATGAGCCACACCCCGCACGACCCGCACCACGACCCGCACCACGGCCCCACCCCCCTCCTCGTCCTGGACGTCGTCGGCCTCACCCCCCGCCTCCTCGACCACATGCCCCACCTCAAGTCGCTCGGCCACTCCGGATCCCGGGCCACGCTCGGCACCGTCCTGCCCGCGGTGACCTGCGCGGCCCAGTCCACCTTCCTCACCGGCACCACCCCCGCCGAGCACGGCATCGTCGGCAACGGCTGGTACTTCCGTGAACTCGGCGACGTACTCCTGTGGCGCCAGCACAACGGTCTCGTCGCCGGCGACAAGCTGTGGGACGCCGCACGTCGCGCGCACCCCGGCTACACCGTCGCCAACATCTGCTGGTGGTACGCCATGGGCGCCGACACCGACTTCACCGTCACCCCCCGCCCCGTCTACTACGCCGACGGCCGCAAGGAACCCGACTGCTACACCCGGCCTCCAGCCCTGCACGACGAACTCACCGACAGACTCGGCACGTTCCCCCTCTTCCACTTCTGGGGCCCCGGCGCCGACATCGTCTCCAGCCGCTGGATCGTCGACGCCACCCGGCACATCATCGAAACCCGCCGCCCCGACCTGGCCCTGTGCTACCTCCCCCACCTCGACTACGACCTGCAACGCTTCGGCCCCGACGACCCGCGCTCCCACCGGGCCGCGGCCGACCTGGACGCGACCCTCGCCCCGCTCCTGGACGACGCCAGGGCCGAGGGACGCACCGTCGTCGCCCTGTCCGAGTACGGCATCACCCGGGTGAAACGGCCGGTCGACATCAACCGCGTCCTGCGCCGCGCGGGCCTGCTGGAGGTGCACACGCAGGACGGCATGGAGTACCTCGACCCGATGGCCTCCCGGGCCTTCGCCGTCGCCGACCACCAGATCGCCCACGTCTACGTCCGCCGCCCGGAAGACCTCGAAACCACCCGCGCCGCGCTCCAGGACATCCCCGGCATGGAGCAACTCCTGGACGACGAGGGCAAGAAGGCGCACCACCTGGACCATCCGCGCTCGGGCGAACTCGTCGCCGTCGCGGAGCCGGACGCCTGGTTCACGTACTACTACTGGCTCGACGACGCCCGCGCGCCCGACTTCGCGCAGCTCGTCGAGATCCACCGCAAACCCGGCTACGACCCCGTCGAACTCTTCATGGACCCGAAGGACCCCTACGTCCGCGTCAAGGCCGCGGGCGCGCTGGCCCGCAAGAAGCTCGGCATGCGCTACCGCATGGCGGTCGTGCCCCTGGATCCCTCACCTATTCGCGGCAGCCATGGCCGCCTCCCCACGAGCGAGGACGAAAGTCCGCTCATCCTGTGCTCCACCCCCCGTGCCGTCGGCGGCCGCGTCGCGGCCACCGAGGTGAAATCGCTCCTCCTCCACCTCGCGGGCCTGCACTAGCTTCACCGCCCGCGCCGCGGAATCTGCTCGATCTCCACTGAACCAGACGGCTCGGGCCCTGCCATCAGGGTCCGGCCCCCAGCGATCCCTGAACCGTTACTCGAACCCATCCCTGAGACGACCCTGAGCCAAGCCGAGGAGAACCCCCATGAACCGCAAGCAGGCCCCCGCCGACCCGGAACTCGCTCACAGACTCAGCCGACGCGGCATGCTCGGCGTCGCCGCGGGCGTCACCGCCGCAGCCCTCGCCGGCGCCACCACCCCGGCCATCGCGGGGGAGAAGGGCCGCGGCCGGCCCGTACTGCCGCCCGGCCGCCTGGGCATCCAGCTCTACAGCCTCCGCGACAAGGTCTCCACCCTCGGTTTCGCGGCCGTGTTCGCCGAGTTGGAGAAGTACGGCTACGACGAGATCGAGTTCGCCGGATACGGCCAGGGCTCGGCGGGCCCCATTACCCTCGCCCAGCTCAAGGCGCTGGCCCGCGACCACGGACTGCACCCCATCGGGTCCCACGTCGGCTACTACGACGACAACAACCCGAACGCGTACACGTTCGCGCAGAACCTCACCAAGGTCCTCGACGACGCCGAGGCCCTCGGGCTCAAGCACATCGGGACCGCGTCGGGCCCCTTCCGCTACGGCTCGACCGTCGACGCCTGGAAACGTGCAGCCGAGGACTTCAACACGTACGGAGAGGCGGCCCGCGAGCGGGGCATGAAGTTCTACCAGCACAACCACGCCGAGGAGTTCTCCTTCGCCACGGACAAGCCGAACGTCCGCCTCTACGACGTGCTGCTCGCCGAGACCGAGCCCGACCGCGTGTATCTGGAGATGGACATCTACTGGGCCTACTGCGCCCAGTTCCGGTTCGGCAAGCGGCCCGACGGCAGGCCCGCCCCCTTCGATCCGGTCGACTACGTCCTCAGGCAGCCGCACCGCTATCCGCTGTTCCACGTCAAGGACGGGGTGCGCGACGAGACGACCCGCGACGGCTACCGCATGTCCGACGTCGGGGACGGTGACATCGACTACAAGAAGTTCTTGTCGAAGGTGACCGCGCGCACCCACCACGGCAGGCGCTACCACCACTGGCAGGCCGAGCACGACAACCCGGTGGAGTCCTACGCCTTCGCCCGCAAGTCCAGTGAGCATCTGCACTCCCTGCGGTCGGGGCGCTGCGGGGACTGATCCCAGAGGCCGCGGGGACTGACCCCACAGGCCGCGGGGGCTGAGCCCGGCAGACCGCCGACCTCACCCGATGCCCTGGCGGTCCGGCCGCAGGGCGAACGCCCGGTCGGCGGGCTCCGGCACCGAGCGCTGCACGGACCGCGCGAGAAGTTCCCGGTGCCGGAGCAGCGGTTCGCGGCGCTCCTCGGGGGCGAGCAGCAGCAGGTCGTCCAGACCGGCCAGCATGCGCCGGGTGACCTGCGGATTGCCGGGCGCGTACGCCCTGATCTCGGCGAACCCGAGATCCACCAGCGCGGTCCAGTCCGGCACCGACTGCACGAGCCGGATCGCCCCGCGCCGGTCGCGGTGGCCGAGCGCGCCCAGGGGATGCGGGGCCACCGAGGCCAGGAACTGCACGATGCGGTCGAGGGCCTGCACGGCGGTGGTCGGGTCGTTCACCGCGGGGGAGAGGGCCCGCAGGGCGATGTCGGACAGTTGCCGCAGACCGAAGCCGAGATCCTGGTGGAAGGTCCGCTCCACCCCCACCGACACGGTGTACCTCAGGGCCCGCCGCGACGGCGCCGCCCCGCCGTGCACCGTGAACACCGGCGTGCCCGGCACCACGAAGTCCCCGATGCGCGGAATCAGCCGCAGGACGACCCCGTGGCGCCGGGCGGCCCGCACCGCCCGCGCGATGTTCACGTCCCGCAGCACCCCGGCCCTGCCGTGATGCGTGATCCGGGCGGTCTCCGGGCCGAGCCGGCCGGTGTCCACCGGCAGCTCGATCGGCTGTCTGACCGCCACCCGCAGCGCGTCCCGGGCGATCCGGTCGATCACGAAACCGATCCGCATCATCCGGACCGTCCCGTTCACATAGGCCACGAACAGCAGGAGACTCAGCAGCACCATCAGCAGCGCCAGGATCGACTCGATCAGTGGCACGCTCGTCACCAGACGCGGATTCCGTTCGCTGTCGAACGACGTCAGCGTCATCAGCGCGAACAGAAACGTCGCCATGAAGACGGTGAGCGTGGCCTTGGTGATGCGCGACCGTACGTAGAGCCGCACCACCCGCGGGCTGAACTGCCCGCTGGCCATCTGCACGGCCACCAGCGAGATGCTGAAGACCACACCGATGAAGGTCATCATGGCGCTGCCGATCGTGTTGATCACCGCCTTGGCGTCGTTGGCGACACCGATCAGGCTCTTGATCGCGTCGTGATCGCCGGTCTCCTGGAGCATCCGTACGATCTCCGCGTCCAGCTCCGCCGCGGCCCACCACAGCACCATGGAACCCACGAGCCCCGCGGTCGGCGCGAACCACATGGTGTCCCGCAGATGCTCCCGCAAGGGCGACAGAAGGCGGGGCCGCCCCACCTTCCCCCGCCCGAACGCCCTGGTGGGGCCCGTAGGACCGGCAGCGCCCGTAATCAGTCCGTCACTCATGGTGAGACTGTAGGCGGGGCGTCGCGTCCGGCCGTGCATCCGGCGGTCGGCGCACGGATACGCAGGTGAAAGGCACTCCGAAACCTTGGTATTGTTGTCCATGTCGCCGCGGGGAACACCCCGCACGGCGGCAGACACCTAGTCCGGGTGGCGGAATGGCAGACGCGCTAGCTTGAGGTGCTAGTGCCCTTTAACGGGCGTGGGGGTTCAAGTCCCCCCTCGGACACCAGCACCAGCAGAGACCCCAGTTCATCTGGGGTCTTTCTGTTTCTCCGGTTAACTGGCGGAACGGACGGGGTGAGTCGTCCACGGATATGGGCGGGGCCGGGGCGGTGTCACGACGTCGCCCACAGGGAACGTACGTGTCCCAGGTGGCGCGCCATGCACTCTTCCGCCGCCGCCGCGTCGCCCGACAGCATCAGGTCGAGCAGCTCGATGTGCTCCTCGGCCGAGGGGGTCAGCTGGTCGCGCTCGTCCAGGGCCGTGAGGCCGTAGAGGCGGGAGCGTTTGCGGAGGTCGCCGACCGTCTCCACCAGGCGGTCGTTGCCCGAGAGGGCGAGCAGGGAGAGGTGGAAGCGGCGGTCGGCCTCCAGATAGGCGATGAGGTCGTGGTCGCGGGCGGCGCGCACGATCTCCTCGGCGACCGGGCGCAGCACCTCGAGCTCCTCGCGGGCCGCGGTGCGGGTGATGCGGCCGATCATGGGGATCTCGATCAGCGCGCGGATCTCCGTGTACTGGTCGAGGTCGCGCTCATTGACCTCCGTGACGCGGAAACCCTTGTTGCGCACCGGCTCGACCAGGCCCTCGCGGGCCAGATCCAGCATCGCCTCGCGTACGGGCGTCGCCGAGATGCCGAAGTCCTCGGCGAGGCCGGGCGCGGAGTAGATCTCGCCGGGGCGCAGCTCACCGGAGATCAGGGCCGCCCGCAACGCGTGGGCGACCTGGTCGCGCAGCCGCTCCCTGGTGGTGATGAGGTTCTTCTGCTTCAGATGCCCCATGGTGCTCCCCTCCGGTGGGCCCCGCGCCCGCGCGGAGCACCAAAGTACAATGTCACGTTGCCAGTTGGGTCGGCGGGGAGCCGGTGGGAGCCGGTGGGAGTCAGAGGGTGAAGCCCGCGGGGAACGGGTCGTCAGGGTCCAGGAAGTACTGCGCCGTGCCGGTGATCCAGGCCCGCCCGGTGATCCGCGGCACGACCGCCGGCAGGCCCGCCACCTCCGTCCGCGCGATCAGCCGCCCGGTGAACTCCGTACCGATGAACGACTCGTTGACGAAGTCGCGGTCCAGCGGGAGTTCGCCGCGTGCGTGCAGCTGCGCCATCCGCGCCGAGGTGCCCGTCCCGCACGGCGAGCGGTCGAACCAGCCCGGGTGGATCGCCATCGCGTGCCGCGAGCGGTGCGCGTCCGAGCCCGGCGCGGCCAGGTAGACGTGCTTCACCCCGGCGATCTCCGGTTGCTCGGGGTGCGTGGGGCGGTCCGGCGAGGCGTTGATCGCGTCCATGAGGGCGAGGCCCGCCGCGAGCAGCTCGTCCTTGCGGGCGCGGTCGAACGGCAGCCCCAACGCGTCGAGCCGGACGAAGGCGTAGAAGTTCCCGCCGTAGGCCAGGTCGTACGTGACCGTCCCGTGGCCCGGCACCTCGATCTTGCGGTCGAGGGCGACGCAGAAGGCGGGGACGTTGGTGAGCGTGACCGACGTCGCCGCGCCGTCGCTCACCCGCACGTCGACGGAGACCAGGCCCGCCGGTGTGTCCAGGCGGACGGTCGTGACCGGCTCGGTGACCTCCACCATGCCGGTCTCCACCAGCACGGTCGCCACCCCGATGGTGCCGTGGCCGCACATCGGCAGCAGCCCGGACACCTCGATGTAGAGGACCCCGTAGTCGGCGTCCGGGCGGGTCGGGGGCTGGAGTATCGCGCCGCTCATCGCGGAGTGGCCGCGCGGCTCGTACATCAGGAGGGTGCGCAGGTGGTCCAGGTGCTCGATGAAGCGGAGTCTGCGCTCGGCCATGGTGGCGCCGGGGATCACCCCTACGCCACCGGTGATCACGCGCGTGGGCATGCCCTCGGTGTGGGAGTCGACGGCGTGGAAGACGTGACGGGTACGCATGGGGCTCCTCTCGGGACGGGCGGGAGCAGGCGGGGCGAGTGGGGTCAGTGGTGGCCGGCCGCCCGCGCCTTCTCGGTGGCCGCCCGCACCACCGCCTCCGTGGCGCCGGTCAGCGCGGCGCGCGGCGGGCGGGTCGGGCCTCCAACGCGGCCGACGAGGTCCATCGAGAGCTTGATCGACTGCACGAACTCCGTCTTGGAGTCTTGGCGCAGGAGCGGGTGCAGCGACTTGTAGAGGGGGAGGGCCGTGTCCAGGTCCCGGGCGCAGGCGGCGTGGTACAGCTCCGCGCAGGTGGCGGGGAAGGCGTTCGGGTAGCCGGCGATCCAGCCGACCGCGCCCGCCAGCGCCAGTTCGAGCAGGACGTCGTCCGCGCCGATCAACAGGTCGAGTTCCGGCGCGAGTTCGGCTATTTCGTACGCCCGGCGTACATCGCCGCTGAACTCCTTGACCGCCACGATCGAGCCGTCCGAGTGGATCCGCGTGAGCAGCTCGGGCGTCAGGTCGACCCTCGTGTCCAGGGGGTTGTTGTACGCGACCACGGGCACCCACGCCTTGGCGACCTCGGTGTAGTGGGCGCGAACGGCCCGCTCGTCGGCGCGGTAGGCGTTCGGCGGCAGGAGCAGCACCGAGCCGCACCCCGCCTCCGCCGCCTGCTCGGCCCAGCGGCGGGACTCGGCGCTGCCGTAGGCGGAGACGCCGGGCATCACGCGGGCCCCGTCGCCCGCCGCCTCGACGGCGGTGCGGACGACGCGGGCGCGTTCGTCGTCGGTGAGGGTCTGGTACTCGCCGAGGGAGCCGTTGGGGACCACGCCGTCGCAGCCGTTCGCGATGAGGTGGCGGACGTGCTCGGCGTAGGCGTCGTAGTCGACGGAGAGGTCCTCGCGGAGGGGCAGCGCGGTGGCGACCATGATGCCTCGCCAGGGGCGGTCCGGGGTCCAGGTGGGGGAGGTCATGACGGGTGCCCTTCTGTTGGGTGTGGGTGGGGGTCGGTCCGGGGCGTGGCTTCGGTGGGTGTGATGGGGGCCGTAGGCTGGATGGGTGCGGTGGGTTCGGTGGCTCCAGCGCCTCCGGTAGGGCCCCCGGGCGAGGCCGACGCAGGGGCCCCGGCATGGGCGCCGGGCGCAACCGGCGCAGCTGGAGCAACTGGCCCGACCGGTGTACCCGCCCCGGTCGGCGCCGTGGAAGCCTCCGGGAGGCGGGCGAGTGCGCCCAAGGAGATGGGCGTAGCAAGCGGGCGCCGGTCGGGGGGCGAGGGCGCCGTGGTGGCCCGCGCCGCGAGGCATGCCACGGCCGCCCCGCACATGCGGCCCTGGCACCAGCCCATGCCCGCCCGCGTGAGGAGCTTGACGGTACGGGCGTCACGGGCGCCGTACTCGCCCACGGCCTCGCGGACGCGTCCTGCCGTCACCTCCTCGCAGCGGCATACGTCCGTCTCGTCGGTGAGCCACCGCGTCCAGCCGTGGCCCGGCGCGTGCGCGGCGGTCATCGTCTCGGCGAAGGCCCGCATCCGGTCGCGGCGGCGGCGCAGGGCACGCAGTCGGGGGAGGGGTGAGGGGCGTACGCCGGTCAGTCGGGCGGTGATCGCAAGTGCCGCCAACTCGCCCTCAGCAATGGCGAGTTCGGAACCGCCGATGCCCGAGGTCTCGCCTGCCGCCCACATGCCTCGCAGCGATGTCTCTTGCAGGGGGCTCAGTTCGAGGGCGTGGGTTCCGTCGGCGGTGCGGCGCGTGACGCAGCCGAGCGCGGTCGCCAGGTCGATCTGCGGGACCAGGCCGTGGCCCACCGCCAGCGCGTCGCAGGCGATGCGGCGAGCCGTGCCGGGCACCGGCCGCCAGTCGCGGTCCAGGCGGCTGACCGTCACCGCCTCCACCCGGTCCTCGCCGTGTGCCTCGGTCACCGCGCTGCGGGTGCGCAGGCGTACGCGGTGGCGCAGCAGGGCCGAGCCGTGGAGCGCGGCCTCGGCGAGCTTGTGCGGGTTGGCGGCGAGCGTGGCGGGGCGGCGGGCGTAGCCGAGGTAGCCGGAGGCCTCGATCAGCTCCGGGACCTCGGCTCCGGCGGCGGTGAGCGAGGTGGCCACGGCGAGCAGGAGCGGGCCGCTGCCCGCGACGACGACGCGCCTGCCGGGCAGGGCGAGACCGGACTTGAGCATGGCCTGGGCGCCGCCCGCGCCCACGACGCCGGGCAGGGTCCAGCCGGGGAAGGGGAGGTGCCGTTCGTACGAGCCGGTCGCGAGGAGGATCGCGCGGGCCCGGATGATTACGGGGCGCTGCCCGCTTCCGTCCTCGCCGGTGAGCGCGTGCACGGTCCATCGCGCCCCGGACGCCTCGTGGTCGACGTGCCGGGTGACCGTCCAGACGTGGTGGCCGAGGAGGGGTGTGACGTCGCTCGCCGCCAGGCGGTCGCGCAGGCCGGTGAAGGTGGCCCAGTCGTGGTGCAGGGCTTCGGGGCGGGCTGCGCCGGTGGCGGGGGCGGGGTGCCGGTAGAACTGGCCCCCTGCCTGCCCGGACGAGTCCAACAGCGCTACGGACAAGCCGAGTTCGGCTGCGGTGACGGCACCGGCGAGCCCCGCCGGGCCCGCGCCGAGCACGGCGAGGTCGTACGACTCCTCAGGCGTCGAGCCCGGCATGGCCGTCTCCTTCCTGTGTGGTCACTGCGTCGCCGGGCCGGGCGGTGACCAGGCAGGCCCGCCGGTTCGGGCGTCCGTTGACGGTCGCGAGACAGTCGTAGCACTGGCCGATCCCGCAGAACGCGCCGCGCGGACGGCCGCCGACCCGGGTGCTCCGCCAGGCGAGGATCCCGGCGGACCAGAGCGCGGCGGCGATGGACTGCCCCGGCAGGGCGGTCAGTTCACGCTCGTCGAAGGTGATCGGGAAGGCGGTCCCGGGCGAGGCGCCCACGAGGCTGGCGGGCGTCCGGTCACCGTGGGGCTCGGTACCGGTCCGATGGCCGGGTAGCCGGTCGTCGTCCTGCGTCATGGCGCGGACTCCTCTCCGAAGTCGATGCGGGCGGGGGGAGATTGAGTGGTCACGGGGAGGGCGCGGCCCCCTCGCGAAGAGACGCGGCCTCCTCGCGGAGGAAGCGGGCCGGAGCGAACGGACCCGCCTCTATGGGAGTCTCACGCCCCGTCACCATCGCGGCGATGAGCAGACCCGTCGCCGGGGCCAGACCGATGCCCGCTCCTTCGTGGCCGCACGCGTGCAGCAGGCCGGGGACGCGCGGGTCGGGGCCGATCGCCGGGAGGTGGTCGGGGAGATAGGGGCGGAAGCCCGCGTAGGCGCGGATCGCCCGCACCTCGGCGAGCACGGGGAAGAGGCGCGTGGCCTGCGCGGCGAGGCGCCGCAGGACCTCCACGGACAGGGTGCGGTCGAAGCCCACCCGCTCCCGGCTCGCGCCTATGAGCACCGGCCCCGCCGGGGTGCCCTCGACCACGGCGGAGGTCTGCAAGGCGGCGGAGCCGCTGGCCACGTCGGCCACATAGTCCGCGGAGTACACCTTGTGCCGCACCACGCGCGGCAGTGGTTCCGTGACGAGGACGAACCCGCGCCGGGGGAGCACCGGCAGCTCTACGCCCGCCATGCGGGCGAACCGGCCGCCCCAGGTGCCGGTGGCGTTGACCACGTACGGAGCCTGTGAGTCGCCCGCGCGGGTCCGTACGCCGCGCACCTCGCCGCCCGCCCCGGTGAGGACCGCGGTGACCTCCTCGCCGAGGCGCAGCGTGAGGCGCCCGGGGCCGGTATCCGCCGCGGCCCGCAGCAAGTGGGCGGCGGCCAGGGCGGGTTGGACCTGGGCGTCCTGCGGATAGTGGAAGCCGCCGGCGAGGCCGGGGGCCAGGTGCGGTTCGAGGTCGGTGAGGCGGTCGGGCGGTACTTCGACCGCCTCGACGCCCGCGCGTCCCTGGCCCGCGGCGAAGTCCCGCAGGGTGCTCATCCCGGCTTCCGTGGACGCGACGACGAGGCCGCCCTTCCGCTCGTACTCGATGCACGAGGGGAGTTCGGCCGCCAGCTCCCGCCACAACCGCGCGGAGAGCAGGGCGAGTTCGAGTTCGGGGCCTGGTTCCTTGTCGGAGACGAGGAGGTTGCCCTCGCCCGCTCCCGTGGTGCCGCCCGCGACGGGGCCGCGGTCGATGACGGTGACGTGGAGGCCGGAGCGGGCGGCGTAGTAGGCGCAGGCGGCGCCGACCACTCCCGCTCCCACGACGATGAGGTCCGAGGGTTCCGGTGGTCCGGAAGGGTGTCCCGTGAGCACGGCAGTAATATTTCACATGGCACTGGTGCTGCCAAGGGTGCGTGCGCGAAAGGAAGTTGCTCACTGCCGGGCGCGGGCGGACGCGGCCGGGCGCGTGGTCAGTCGCGGCGGTTGTGCGTGCCGGGGGTGTAGCCGAGGGCGCGGTGGAACACATCGATGAAGGCGCTGGTGGAGGCCCATCCGCAGCGGTGCGCGACCGTGGTGACCGGCGTGCCGTCGGCCAGCATGCGCAGGGCGTGGTAGAGGCGCAGCTGGGTGCGCCACTGGGGGAAGGTCATGCCCAGCTCGCGGCGGAAGAGGCGGCTGAGCGTGCGTTCGCCCGCGCCTGCCGCGGCGGCCAGCTCGGCCAGGCCGCGCGCGTCCGCGGGGTCCTCGTGCAGCAGGTCGCAGACGGCCGTGAGGCGCGGATCCGCGGGGGTCGGCAACTGGACGGGTTGCTGTGGTGAGGCGCGCAGTTGGTCGAGGAGCACCGCGCGCAGCCGCCGCCGCTCGGGGGAGTCCTCCGGGGCGCCGGTGGCCTCGTGCGGGGTCCGGGTGCAGGCGAGGATCAGTTCGCGCAGCAGCGGGCTGACGGTGAGGACGGCCGGGGCGTCGAGGCCGAGCGGATTCGTGTCGGCGGGCAGGCCGAGCAGGTGCAGGGCCAGTTGACCGTGGGCGCGGTGCGCGTGGACGCATCCGGCGGGGACCCAGATCGCGCGGGTGCCGGGCGCGAACCACGTACCGGCGTCCGTGGTGACGGCCACGACGCCGGAGCCCGCGTAGATGATCTGGTGGTCGTCGTGGCGGTGCGCGTCGATGCGTTCGCCGGGGGCCAGGACCTGGGTGCGGGTGGGCGCCTCGGGGGTGTGGCGGATATCCGGCATGGGTTGGCACTTTATCGGAAGCGCGCCAGCGGGGGGCGTGGCGACGATGGGGCGGTGCCAGCGAAGCAGCCCTCACGGAATCAGCCCTCGCCGAAACCGCCTTCCCCGAAGCAGCCCTCGCCGAAACCGCCCTCAGCGAAACCGCCCTCCCCGAAACAGCCTTCACGGAAATCGCCCTCACCGAAGCAGCCTTCACGGAAACCGCCCCCACGTACGCGACCCAAGCGATCCCCCCGGGGACAGCAGCCGTCACGTACCCGGAAGCCGGAGCCCACCGTCCACCCCCGCCCCCGGCGGCCCCGCGCCCTCCCCCTCCTGGCCCTGAGCCACGCCTGCGTCGACGTCTATCAAGGAGCCGTCGCCGCGCTCGTGCCGTACTTCGTGGCCGAGCGCGCCTACAGCTACGCGGCCGCCTCCGGCATCGTCCTCGCCGCCTCCCTGCTCTCCTCCGTCGTGCAGCCGCTGTTCGGCGCCCTCACCGACAAGTGGGCCATGCCGTGGCTGCTGCCGGTGAGCACGCTGGTGGGCGGGGCCGGGGTCGCCCTCGCCGGGGTCGGCGGCAGCCATGGACTGACGCTGCTCGTCGTCGCCGTATCCGGTGTCGGCGTCGCCGCCTACCACCCGGAGGCCGCGCGCGTGGCGCGGCAGGCGAGCCGCGGCAGCCATACCGCCATGAGCTGGTTCTCCCTCGGCGGCAACCTCGGCTTCGCGACCGCGCCCCTGCTGACGGCCGCCGTCATCGCCACGGGCGGTCTGCGCGCCTCGCCGCTCCTCGTGGTCCCCGCCCTCGCCGGGGCGGCGCTCTGCGTGGCCGCGCTGCGGAGCCTCAGAGCCATCGAGGCCGCCGCCCCGAAGAGCGCGGCGCCGGGCCCCGTCCCCGCCGACGACGACTGGCCGTCCTTCCTCAGGCTGTCCGGCGCGGTCGTCTGCCGCTCGATCGTCTTCACCGGGCTCAGCACCTTCATCGCTCTGTACGTGCGTCAGCGAACCGGTGGCGGTGAAGTCGCGGGAACTGTCGCGCTGTTCGTGCTCTACCTCGGCGGCGCGATCGGCACGGTGGCGGGCGGAGGACTCGCCGCCCGCCTCGGCCGCCTCCCGGTGGTGCGAGGGGCGTACGCGCTGACGGTCCTCGCCGTGGCGGGCGTCGTCCTCGCTCCTGGCCCGGCGCTGCTCCTCTGCGTCGCCCTCGCCTCGGCGGGTCTGTATGTGCCGTTCTCCCTGCACATCACCCTCGGCCAGGACTACCTGCCCCACCGCATGGGCACCGCGGGCGGGGTCACGCTCGGCCTGACGGTGAGCATCGGCGGCCTCGCGAGCCCGCTCATCGGCGCCCTCGCGGACGCCACCTCCCTGCGGACCGCGCTCGCGCCGCTGATCGCGCTGCCCGCCCTCGGCTGGCTCCTGCTGCGGTCCCTGCGGGAGCCGAACCAGCGGTAATTCCACTGCGGTTCCTCGCGCCTGAGGGGTTGTCAGTGCAATTTCACATTACTACGTTACGCATCACATGGTCCGACGGCGGCCATGCGGGCGTCACCGCTGGTCACCCAACTGCCGTTTGTCGTAGGGCAGTTGCCTGACCCGCAGCCCCCACCTCCCCACTCAGGAGCCATCGGTGTCCCAGCTACGTCCACGAAGAACCATGCGCGGATCCGTGCTCGCCGGCGCGATAGCGGCGACCCTCTGCGCCACAGCCGCCCCTTCCGGATACGCGGCCGACCCCGCCTCCACCCCCGCCCCCGCCTCCAAGGCCACCACCTCCGCGAGCAGGACCGCCGAGCCGAACCCCTTGGACGTGGTCGACCGCAGGGCGAACGCCCCCAAACCGAGCGCCTACAAGATCCCGGCGCCCGGCGGGCTCAAGGGAGGCGGCACCCCGGGCGCCCGCACCCCCAAGTCCGACCCCGACCCCACCCTCAAGCCCAAGCCCACCGCCGCACCCTGCACCCTCGACGGCGTCACCGGCCTGTCGCCCGAGCAGTTCACCGACTTCCTCGCCGACCCCGCCGTCACCGCGGACGGCTGTCTGCGCACCCTCATCTGGACCTGGGACCCGAGGCTCGCCCCCGTCATGTCGGACGCGCACGTCCAGGCCGTCTCCGGCCGAGTCACCCGGCTCGCCGCCGCCCACGACGGCAAGAACGGCAGCAACCTCCTGGAGATGCTCACGTATCTCCACGCCGTCGCCTACCAGGACTTCTCGCACGACGAGATCGACGTCACCGACGGCCCGACCGTCGACGCCATGCGCCGCGCCGTCGCCGCCTTCGGCGCGGCCCCCCGCACCTTCGACGTGACCCGCACCAACGCCGAATCCCTGCGCGAGGCGCTGTACGCGGCCAGCGCACCCGGGCTGCGCCAGCACCAACTCCCACTCATCCAGCGGGTGCTGGCCACCATGGACGCCGCGCACCCCGACACGGCGAAGGACGCCTCCTGGGCCGGTTCCGCGCTCGCCGCGCTCTCCGTGAACTACCTCGGCGTGTACCCCGGCAACCAGGACACCGCCTTCCACGCCGCGGTCAAGGCCGATCCGTCCTACCGCGCCGCCTTCAAGGCCTTCGCGGGCCACACCCACCTCAAGGGCACCGCCAACGCCTGGGTGGTGCGCGACGCGCTCAGCGAGTACGGCAGGTTCGGCCAGATCGACGGGCTCCGGAGCGAGATCGTCTCCGGTCTCGGCGGCCTCGTCGCCGTCACCGAACGAAACTTCGGTACGGGCAGCGCCCCTTGGGCCAAGGTCGCCCTCTGGCTGAACGAGTTCGACGCCTGTGCGCCGTACAAGGTCTGCAAGGCGGACATCGAGCGCCGCGTCTTCCCGAGCACCTTCACGTACGACAAGGGCGGGATGAAGGTCCGCACGGCGCTCGACCGCAAGACCGTCGATCAGCTCTACTACGCGAGCAAGCAGGTCAAGGCGCAGTTCCACCGCGTACTGGGCACCCAGGAGCCGCTGGCGGGGGACCCCAACGCCGCTCTGACGACGGTCCTTTACGCCTCACGCGCCGACTACGAGAACTACCACCCGCTGCTCACCGGGATGGACACGAACAACGGCGGCGTCTACATCGAGCGCGGCGCCACCTTCTACACCTATCAGCGGCGCGTCCCGCAGGATTCGACGCTGACCCTGGAGGAACTCTTCCGCCACGAGTACACGCACTACCTCAACGGCCGCTGGGCGGTCCCCGGCTTCTTCGGCGAGGGGCCGTGGTACGAGGGCGACCGCACCACGGCGATGGACGAGGGCACCGCCGAGTTCTTCGCCGGCGCCACCCGTGACGACGGCGTCAAGGTCCGCAAGTCGCTGGTCCAGGGCATCATCGACGACACGGCGGACGGCGGCCCCAGAATGACCGTCGACCAGATCCTGCACGCCACGTACGAAGGAGACGGCTTCCGCTTCTACGACTACGCGGGCACGCTCTTCGAGTACCTGTGGACCGAACGGCCCGCGCTGATCAAGGAGATGTACGGGCATCTGCGCGCCGACGACCCGGCGGCCTTCGACGCCTGGCGCGACCGGCTCGGCAAGGACGGCGGGTTGCAGAGCGCGTACGACTCGTTCCTCGACAAGCAGATCGCGCGGGTCGGCGACCTGTTCGTCCCCGACACGAAGTACGTCCCGGTCGGCCGGCTGCGCGACACGACGGCCGCCCAGGTCCGCAGCTCCTTCAAGGCGACGACGGGCCTTACGCCCGCGTGCCGTTCCAACGGGGCTCCCTCGCGGCCGCGTTACCTCTGCACCGGCCGGATCACCGCCCGCCTGAGTGCGGCCGGTGATCCCGACGCCGTCTTCAAGGACATGTCGGAGACGGTGGACCATTACGTGCTCGACCGGGCCAAGGCGGGCCACAACAACCTGGCCGACATGAACTGCTCGTTCGGGAAGGTGGACATCTGGTCCGACGGCCGCGGGGGCACCGCGGACTTCGACTGCGAGGGCCCGCTGAGGGGCTGAGCCGGACGGTGGGGGCCGGTGCCCGGTCAGGCGCAGGCCCCCACCAGCAGCTCCGCCGCCGCGATCCCCGACACGCGCGTCGCCCCGTGCGTGATCAGATGGGCGGCGCCGAACGTGTCGCCCGAAGGGACACCCATCTCCACGACAAGCGCGTCGGGCCGGCTGCGCAGGAGGCGGGTCAGCGTGTCGGTCATCCAGCGGTGCCGGGCCGCGTCGCGGACCACGACCACCAGGGCGCGGCCCACCGCGGGAGCCAGGGCCTCGCGGTCCAGGAGGTCGCCGGGGTGGGAGAGTTCCGGTTCCGTCAGGCGTACGGACGTCGTGTCGGGGCGCAGGTCGCGCAGGGGTCCGGCGATGCCCCAGGGGGTGTGGCCGTCGATGGCGAGGTTCATCGTCGGGGACAGCTCCACGACATGCGGCGCCCCGGCCAGGGGCAGCGCCGCCACGGAGCGGTGCCGGACGCGGACCGCGCGGCGCGCCGCGACAAGCCCGATGTCACCGTCCCGCGCGGCGCGCGCCACGGCCCGCGACCGTTCCCCGGACCAGGCGGCGAAGTCACGTACGCGGCCGCTCGCCTCGGCGAGGCGCTCCTCGGGGAGCGTGCCGTCGAGCACCGCCTTCACCAGCGCCGTGGAGAGCAGCTCGGCCGTACCCTCACCGGCGCTCTCGCCGCCCACGCAGACCGCGTCCACGCCGCCCGCGACCGCGCGGACCGTGGCCCCGTCGATGCCGTACCGGTCGGTGACGGCGCCCATCTCGATGCCGTCGGTGACCAGGAGCCCCTCGAAGCCCAGCTCCCCGCGGAGCAGGTCCACCAGGATGAGGCGGCTGAGGGTCGCGGGCAGGTCGGGGTCGTACGCCGGGGCCAGCAGATGCGCGGTCATCACCGCGCGGACGCCCGCCTCCATCGCCGCGATGAACGGCGGCAGCGCCGTCATCGCGATCTCCTCGGCGGAGCCCCGCACCTGCGGCAGGCCGTAGTGCGAGTCGACGACCGTGTCGCCGTGGCCGGGGAAGTGCTTGGCGCAGGCCGCGACGCCCGCGCCCTGCAGACCGCGGATCCAGGCGGCCGTGTGCCGGGAGACGAGGTCGGTGCGGGCGCCGAAGGAGCGTACGCCGATCACCGGGTTGAGGGGGTTGGAGTTGACGTCGGCGCTGGGCGCGAAGTTGAGGGAGACGCCCGCCGCGTGCAGATCGCGGCCGATGTCGTGGGCGACGCGCTCGGTCAGGTCGATGTCGTCGACCGCGCCGAGGGCGAGATTGCCGGGCCGCGACGAGCCGGTCCACGCCTCCAGACGGGTCACGTCGCCCGCCTCCTCGTCGATGGCGACGATCAGATCGGGGTTCTCCGCGCGCAGGCTCTCCGTGAGCCGCGCGACCTGCTCGGGGGTCTCGATGTTGCGCGCGAACAGCACGACGGAACCCAGGCCCTCGGCGATCCTTCGGCGCACCCAGTCGGGGGCCGTGGTGCCCTCGAAGCCGGGCTGCAGCACGGAGTTGGCCAGGTGCTCCAGAGTCGGGTCACTGCTCGATGCCATGGCGCGACCTCCGAAGTTGCGGGTACGTGGGCCGAGTCCCCGGGGGCGGGGCTCGTGGGATGAGGCTCTTGGGGCGTGGTGCGGCGAGCGGGACTTCTGCGCATTGGTCCAGGCCAATCGGATAGTGGATATTGGCTCGTAACGATCGGGGCTGTCAAGGAGTCCGCACGGGCCGGGACGGGTGAATTGGACAACCTGGCGGCGGAGTTGTGGATTCCTGCCGTCACGCCCCGTCATCCGCCGACCAGGGCCGCAGCCAGCGAGGGTCGGGCGTGTCACCGGAACGTACGAAACGGGCGTCGACGGAGAGCCGCATCGCGTCCGTCGTCGTGTCCAGGGACGCGTGGATGATGTGCGGCACGTGCACCATCACATCGCCCGCCGCGAAGTCCGCCCACAGCCAGCGGCGGCCGAGCGTGCGGGCGGTCAGCTCCAGGTCGTGGCAGATCTGGCGGCGGTCGCCCGGCCGGTCGGTGACGTCGCGCAGCGGGGCGTACTCCTCGGGCGGCAGCCGGTGGGAGCCCTCCAGATACACCAGCGCCCCCGTCCGCGGCGGGCAGTCGCCCACGGGGATCCAGAAGGTGACGAGGCTCGGCGAACCCTGGTCCATGTAGTCGAAGTCGACATGGGCGCGGGAGGCCAGGCGCGCGCCCCGATGGAAGTGGCGCAGTATGCGGCGCGGGAGCATCCGCACCTCGGAGTCGAGGAGTTGGGAGGCGAGCGTGGCGAGCACCGGGTCGCTCACGAACCGGTCGAAGGGCGCGGAGCGCACGAACCCGTACGCGGGATGCCCCGCGACCCCGTACTCCGGAACGCCCGCGGGCACCTGTCCGGAGAACACCCCCTCCTCGGGGTCACTGCCGTCCGCGAGCAGGCCCGGCGGAAACAGCGCGAAGTACCGCCCGCGCAGCCGCAGCACCTCCGCCCGGTCGAGCAGCCCCGGCAGATACAGATAGCCGTCGGCGCGCAGCCGGGCGCGGAGTGCCGCCGGGTCCCGCGGCGACAGGAGGTCCGCGCTGGGGCGCAGCGGGCCGAAGAGGTCCGGTGTGAAAGGGACGGGCAGGCCGTTCGACGACAACTTCACGGTGCGTGTCCTTCGGTCAGTAGACGCCTTCCACCGCGTCGGCGGCGCCCCCGCCGTCCTCCCGGAAGGGCCGCACGGCGGCCACCCCGTCCCAGGGGAACCACGGGTGCGGCCCGGTCCTGACCGCGCTGTCGCGCTCCAGGAGGTTGGGCAGGAAGAGGTCTTCGAGGAGGGTGGTGGCCCGTACGCGCCCGCGCTCACCGACGGCGGCCTCGCGCCACGGGTCGGCCGGATCGACGACGGTCAACACCGCGAAGGGCGGCGGCAGATGGTAGGAGTGGCCGACGCCGGCCGGCAGTCCGGGCGCCGTACCCGCCGCCGCGTCGGCCTGGAGGGCGTGCCCGACCAGCGTGTTGCCGTAGGTGTCGATCCACTGCACGCCCGGCAGATGCTCCTCGCGCAGGAACTGCGCCTCGGCCGCGGTACACGAGGTCCCGCCCGTGCACACCGCCCGGATGCCGTACGTGTGCAGGGGGCGCGGCAGCCGCATCGCGAGCTCCATGAGCAGCCGCGAGGTGGTGAAGAGCAGAGAGCAGCGCTCGGCGGCGAGCAGGGTCAGGGTCTGGTCGATCAGGTGCGCGGTGTACGCGTCCGCCTCACCGCCCGAGCGCAGCGCGGCCTTCACCCAGCGCGGATCGAAGTCGATGGAGTGCACGGCGCCCCGCCAGCTGTCCGCGAGCCCCTCCACGAAGTGCCCGTACGCGTGCGGGCCGCTCGGCGTCATGGCGAGCACGTCACCGCCCGCCACGCCGCGCGCCTCAAGCACCGTGCGGTAGACCTCCACGTCGTACGCGAGGCGCGTGACGTTGACGATCCGGCAGGGCGCGCCGGTGGTGCCGCCCGTCTCGAAGACCCGGAAGGGCCGGTCGCGGTAGCCGCGGGGGAGCAGGTCACGGGCGTGCGCGGCACGGAGTTCGGCCTTGTCGAAGAGGCCGAACAGCTCCAGCGCGGCGAAGCCGTCGACGTCCTTGAGCGGGTCGAAGCCGAGGCTTTCGCGCCGGGCGGCCCAGAAGGGGCTGGCGGTCTGTGGCCCGAAGTGCCAGCGCATCATCCTGCGCGTCCAGGTGTCGAGGTCGACCGCCAGCTCCGGGACGCGCGCGTGCAGCGTGTCGGTCAGCGTGCCGAAGGCGGTCGTCATACGGGGAGCTCACTTCGCTGGGCGGTGGACGAACAGGGACTCGGCGGTGAGGGCCCGTACGGCGTCGGGGGCCGCGTGGAGAACGGTGGCGAAGGGGAAGGGGACCTCGTGGCCGACCAGGGGGTGACCCTCGTACTCCTGGAGCAGGACGAGCCGGGGCAGCGGGCAGGGGGATCCGTCGACGAGGGCGATCGGGTCCCTGCGGGTGAGCATGCGGTCGCCGGGGCGCATGCGGTCGTGGACGGAGCGCAGCGCGCGGTGTGCCGTGTCCGGTTCGCGGAAGACGGTGAGCGGCCAGTCGGTGCCGCCCGGCCCCGGGGGAAGGGCGTCGAGCGCGGCGGCGAGCGAGGCCGCGAGGGCCGAACCCTGCGCGCTCTCCGTGCAGATGACCGTACGTACGTTGCTGCAGAAGCGCCCGGAGTCGCCCGCGACGAGGGGCAGCAGCCAGGCCACCGCCTCCTCGACCGGCATGCCCGCGGGCACCAGGGCGCAGCCGCGGCCCGGGCCGTGCAGGGTGAGCGTCGGGGAGTCGCGGACCGACGCGGCGAGACCGGCGCCGCCGTAGACGATCTGCCGGTCGGCGCGCCTCACCAGGGCGTGCAGCCCGCGCTGGTCGGTCGGGTAGAGGCCGACGCGGGCGGGAGGCCAGCCGACGGCGAGCAGGGCGGCTACGAGCCGGGCCGCGGAGAACGGCTCGCGCCGGCTCGGGCGCACCCAGACGGCGCCCGTGCGCTCGGCCTGGTCGAGTACGGAGTCCAGGCAGGTGAACGTGTTGCCGGGCAGCGCGACGAGGGACAGCTGGTCATCGGCGGCCGGTGGCTCGCCGCGCTTCAGGAGGCCGTCGCGGAGCAGCGCGCACCAGCGGTCCACGAGCGGGCCGGGCAGTCCGGCGCTCTCCCACAGTGCCGCGCGGAAGCCCTCGGCGTCCTGCTCGCCGACGCCGCCCACGGGGACGCTGCCGCGATCGAACAGCTCCACTGCCGCGAGCAGCAGTTCACGGCGCCCGGTGAGCGGCGGCAGGTCGGCGCGCACGGTCCGCCACCACTTGTGGTCGGCGTCGGCCACGATCTCCGGGACGAGTGCGAGACCGTACGCGGCCTCCGCGGCCCCGGTGCCGGGCAGCGCGGCGGTGTCCAGCGACGTCCGCCACTCACCCCTGCGGAACGCGGAGTGCACCGCCCTCACGACAGCTCGCCGCGCAGGGCGGTGACCACCCGTATCTGCTCGGCCTCCGTGAGGGAGGGGTACAGCGGCAGGGCGATGTGGTGGCGGGCGAACCAGCGGGCCCGTTCGAACGGCCCGTCCTCGCCGCTGGGTTGCCCGTTCCCGCCGGACCGTTGCGCGTCGCCCGTGAAGTAGGGGTGGTCGCACAGCAGGTGGTCGTAGACCTCACCGGCGAGGGAGACCCCGTGCCGCTCCCGCAGCCGCTTCTTCAGGAGCGCGCGGTCGCACGGGCCTTCGGGGTCGGGGTAGGCGAGGTACTTGTAGAAGTTGCTGCCCGATCCGGTGGGCACGGCGTGCGGCCGGATTCCCGGGACGTCGGCGAGCAACGCGTCGTAGCGGGCGGCGAGTTCACGGCGTGCCGCCAGCGTGTGCGCGAAGCGCTCCAGGTCCACTGTGCCGACGGCGGCGTGGAGTTCGCTCAGCCGCCAGTTGCCGCCGGGGCGGTCGTGCAGTGTGGAGCCCTGGGCGCTCTTGCCGTGGTCGCGCCAGCGCCGCACTTGCTCCAGGTCGTCCGCGAGCCCGGCGGACAGCAGCCCGCCCTCACCGCTGACCGCGACCTTCGTGGGGAAGAACGAGAAGGCGCCGAACCGCCCGAAGCTGCCCGCCGGACGCCCGTCGAGCGTGGCGCCGAAGGCGTGCGCGGCGTCCTCCACCACGGGGATGCCGCGCTCCCGGCAGTGCGCGAGGGCCCCGTCGAGCGCGGGCGACACGATGCCGCCGATGTGCACCGGCAGCACAGCGGCCGTGTCGGGGCACCGGTCCAGGGCATCGCGCAGGGCGTCCGGATCCATGCCGAGACCGTCGAGCTCGATGTCGACGAAGCGCACGGTCGCCTGCGCGCGCACCGCCGCCGCGGCCGTGGCGAAGAACGTGTTGACCGGCACGAGCACGGTCCTGCCCGCCACGCCGATGACGCGCAGCGCGATCTCCAGCGCCGCCGAGCCGGACGCGACAGCGGCCGTCTCCGTCCCGGTCCAGACGCGGGAAAGCTCCTCGAAGCGGGCCACCTGCGGGCCCTGGGTGAGGATGCCCGAGGCGAGCGCGGCGTCGACGCGGTCGAGCACGGCGCGCCGGTCGGTCACCTCGAAGTGAATGCGCTGGGCCGGGACTTCGGCAGGGGAGGAAGAAGAGGCAGGGGAGGCAGGGGAGGGAGGCGAGGAACGGGGGCTCGACAGGGCGCGAGCGAAGAAGTCCGCCGCGTGACCCACGTGCGTGCCGTGCCCCATGAGGAGTTCGTGGACCTCCACGGACGCGGAGGCCTCAGCCGCCCCGTACGCCGCCCGGACCATGTCCGCCGCCCCGCGCGCGTCGGCCGGTTCCAGGTAGGAGTCGGCCGTGCCGTACTGGAGCTGGAGGGGCGCCGGGGCGAGCGCCCCGTACAGGTCGGGCAGGTCGGCGTAGTCCAGGATGCCGGGCAGCGCCGCACCCTCGTGTCCGGTCAACAGCCGTTCGTACAGGGCCTGGTAGCTGGCGAGATGGCTCGCCGCGCAGAGCGGGAGGCCTCGGCGGGGAGCGAGGAGCGCGGTGTGCAGGGCGACCGCCGCGCCGAGGCTGTGGCCGAAGAGGCCTACGCGGCCGGGGTCGACGAGCGGATGCGCCGCGAGGACGTCGAGCGCGCCCAGGGCGTCCCCGACGAGCGCGCCGAGCAGGGAGCGGCCGGTCAGCGCGAACGCGTGGGCCAGCAGCGTGCCTTCGTCCCGGCCGGCCCTGCGGGTGGCGTCGAGGCCGCCGCCGATGCCGTGGTCGAAGGAGAGCGTGACGAAGCCCGCGCGCGCCAGTTGCTCGGCGACATTGCGGTCGGGGTGGTCAGGCGGCACATCGCCGGTGAGCTGGTCCAGGCGCGCGTTTCTGCCGCCGAGCACCAGGACGGCCGGGGCGGGGGCGGCGGCGGGCGGGGCGAGGAGAGTGCCGTGGAAGGAGCCGCGTACGGGCGAGTCGAGCGTCATGTGCTCGCGGTGCAGGCCGTCCCGCACGGAGGTGCGGGCATCCGTGACGGCCAGGGGCGCTCGCTCGACACGGGCGAGACGCTCGACCGCGGCGCGCAGGTGGCGGGCGCGGGCGAAGCGGTCTCCTGTGCCGTCGAAGGCGGTGTGCCGCAGGGCCGGCTCTGCGGCGAGGAGCCGGTGGAGGTGACGGATCTGCATGGGCGCGTCAGACGAAATCGCCGTGCAGGGTGCTGGGCACTTCCAGCGCGTACGCGTCCAGCGCCTCGTCCAGTTTGATCTGGCCGCGTTTGAGGAGTTCGAGGAGTTCGTTCTGGGGGCGGTAGAAACACGATTTGCACAGGTCGGTCCTGCGCGGGTTGGAGGCCTCCCATTCGGCGCGGGGGCCGCCTTCGAGCACTTCCGCGTAACCCTGTTCGATGACATTGCCGATGAGGTAGCGGCTGTTGAGGTGCACCTGAGGGCACGGGTAGAGGTTTCCGTCGGCGCCGACCGCCGTGACGAAACGGCTGTAGTGGCAGTGCTCGAAGTCGCCCTCCACCTCCTCGACCTGGTCCATCGGGCCGCGGTCCAGCTTGGGCACCGATACCTCGAAGGCGTCGGTGGAGAGTGCGGCCGCCCTGGTGAGCGACTCGGAGATCTCCGGCATCACGGATTCGATGGTCTCGTGGCCGAGCGCGCTGTAGAACTCCGGCTCGAAGCGCACGTAATGCGCACCGGACTCCAGGGCGATGTGGGCCGCCTCCAGGATCTCCCGGTAGTTCTGCAGGGTGATCACGTAGTTGAAGCCGATGCGGAAGTCGGGGTCGGCCGCGCTCTCCCTGAGCCGGCCGACCGAGCCGATGAACTGCGAGAACGTCTGCTCGCGGTCCCGGGTGATGTCGTTGAACGTCGCCTCCGTGCCCGCGTTCAGGCCGATGCGGACCCAGGTGTGGGTCTCGGCGACACAGGAGGCCACCTTCGGGCGGCCGAGCCGTGAGCCGTTGGTGATCAGCCCGATCCGCAGCCCAGCCGCGTGCCCGGCCCGGCAGATCTCGGTGTACCCCGGGTGGATGGTGCACTCGCCGCTGCCGCAGAACGTCACGGCCCGGCCGTCGTTCTCGGCGAACTCGCGCAGCAGGGTGACCGCCTTGTCGGTGGCGATCGAGTCCTTGAACGAGAACAGGTCGTAGAACTGCTCTTCGTTGGGGGAGTGGAAGTTGCAGAAGTTGCACCGCATGTTGCAGGCACCCATGATGCCGATCCGCATGTGGACCGGTTTGATCTCCTGGCCCGCGACGAACCGCCGCAGCAGCTCGCCGTGGGCGAGGACCTTCTGGGGCGAGTGCGCCTGATCGAGACTGACGATCGGCAGTCCTTCGCGGTTCTGGGGGGCTGCCACATTGATGTCGCCGGAACCGGATGTGCTGTTCACGAACCCCCCACGCAGGTCGATGTGCGTTCACGCTGTTCGAGCATGCTGTTCGAGACGGTGCCTGCGACATTAGGGAGCCCCACCGTGGGCTGTCAACTGGTCTGGACAACCCGTCAGTTGGCGGTGTGGACGCTCCGGCTAGGCGGAGGTCGCGGCCGCCAGGAGCTCGGTGATCGAGGCCGAGAGGTCCTCCCTGCCGAGGCCGAGGCCGGTGAGCGGGCCCCGGCCGTCCTCGGCCTCGATCAGGGCCAGCAGGATGTGCTCGGTCCCGACGTGGTGGTGGCCGAGGCGCAGCGCCTCGCGGAAGGTCAGTTCGAGCACCTTGCGGGCCCCCGCGTCGTACGGCACCAGCTCGGGCACCTCGGCGGCGGTCGCGGGCAGCGCCTCCAGGGCCGCCCGGCGGACGTCCTCCAGGGCGACGCCCTGCGCGGTGATCGCCTTGGCGGCGACGGCTTCCGGCTCGCTCAGCAGGCCCAGGAGCAGGTGCTCGGTGCGGACCTCGTCGTGGTGGGCGCCCTTGGCCTCGTTGTGCGCGGCCATCACGACGTTCCTGGCGCGCGGCGTGAAGCGGGAGAAGCCCTGGCTGGGGTCGAGGTCGTCGGGCTCGTCCGGCTTCTTCGGCACGAACCGCTTCTGGGCGGCCTGCCGGGTGACGCCCATGCTCTTGCCGATGTCGGTCCAGGAAGCGCCCGAGCGGCGGGCCTGGTCCACGAAGTGGCCGATGAGGTGGTCGGCGACGTCGCCGAGGTGGTCGGCGGCGATGACCGCGTCGGAGAGCTGGTCGAGGGCGTCCGTGTGGACCTTCTTGATGGCGTCGATGAGGTCGTCGAGGCGGACGGTCGGCGCGAGCGTGGTGCGGTCCGCGGCTGCGTCTGAGTGCGTCATGTGACAACCATGGGTTGACAGTTGGGTGACTGTCAACCCAAGGTTGACACGAGTTTCCCGGTGACTCGGGCCGCCCGAGGAAAACCCTGGGTCGGGTCCCCGCCCGCGGTGGTTGAACCGCGGAACGACCGGCTCACCGCACCCCTGTTCGTCGAGTCGCGCCCCCTCATCACCGCCCGACCCGCCGGCCCCCGGCACCCGCCACACCGCCCGCCCCCGGACCCCAGGGTTTTCACGGTCGCCCCCAGGCCCGCCGGGGTCCATGGTGGAACCACGGTCGCGAAGCCGCGGCGGGCCCGGAACACCGGCACGGGGGAAAAGGAAGCCGGTGGCCGGACGTACTACGGGGGTGTACGTCTGGACGGGCCGCCCGGCGACGGGGGGCGGCCGCCGCGAGAGCGGGGGAGGGGGTGCCGATGAGAGGCACCCCCGCTCGGGCCGCCGGTGCGAGACCCCCGGTCGGGGCTGCCGATCTGAGGCCCCCGGTCGGGGCTGCCGGCGCGGCCCTCCCGCTCGGGGCACGTGACGTGCCGGTGCTGCCCCCCCGCTCGCGGCACATGACGTGCCGGGGCCGGGGTTCAGACCGGCGAGGCCTCCGTCGCCCGCGCCAGCAACCGCACGAGCTGCGCCCTGCGATGCACCCCGTCGAGCTTGCGGTAGATGTTGCTCAGGTGGAACTCCACCGTCTTGACGCTGAGGAAGAGCCGCTCCGCCACCTGATGGTTGGTCAGGCCCTGCCCGACCACCAGGGCGACCTGCATCTCCTGCGGGGTCAGCCGCTCCAACGGCGCTCGCTCCGGGCGCACTTCGGTGCCCCCCGCCGCATGCAGCTCGGCGGCCACCCGCGCCGCCCACCCCGCCGCCCCGAGCCGCTCGAACGTGGCCAGGGCCCGCTCCAGCAGGCGCCGGGCCTCACTGCGCCTGCCCTGCCTGCGCAGCTGCTCACCCCACGCGAACTCGGTGCGCCCCCGCTCGAAGGGCACGGGGCGCTCGGAGAGCAGCGCGAGGGAGCGCCGCATGTGCTGCTCGGCGGCGTCCGGTTCGAGCAGACCGCGGCAGCGCGCCGCCGCTCCCGCGGTGACCGGGCGGTGGCCGCGCCCCGCCTCGTACTCCAGGACGTCGAGCACCTCGCGCGCCTCGGCGGTCATGTGCAGATGGACGTAGGCGTCCGCCAGATCCGCGGCCCACGTCAGATACAGGCCGTCGCCCCGGCCGTGCGTGCGGGAGAAGGCCCGCACCTCCTCCAGGCGGTGCACCGCCTCCTCGAAGCGGCCGAGGCCCAGTTCGAGCAGGCCGAGCGCGCCGCGCGCCCGCGCCGCGTCCATCGGCAGCTCGGTGGCGGCCGCCCACTCCATGGCCTGCGCCGCGTGCCGCCGGCAGTCCGCCTCGCGGTGGAGCGCGGCCTCGGTCCTGGCGAGGGCGGCGAGGCCGCGCGGCACCTCGATGAGGCGCCCGGTGGCCTCGGCGAGCCGCACCGCCTCGTCGGCCTGCGCGAGCGAGGGACTCCAGCGGCCCCGCCAGAACTCCACCACGGACAGCGTGCACAGCAGGTGCGAGAGGAGCCCCACCGCGCTGGAGGCGCGCGCGGTGTACGCGGCGCGGTCCAGCAGGGCGTGCGCCTCGTCGAGTTCCTCCGCCGCGAGGTGGCAGAGGCCGCCCACACCGGAGAGCGGGTAGGGGAAGGCCGGGTCGGGCGAGGCGAGGGGGCCTGCCAGCTCGCGCAGCAGCGAGCGGCCCGCGTCCGCGTCACCGCCGAGCAGCAGCACCAGCGTGCGCAGGAGCCGCACCGGCAGCAGCGTCTGACGGGCGGAGTCGGCCAGTTCCATCGCCGCCGCGGTGGTGCCGCGGGCCGCGGTGAGGTCGCCGACCGCGAGTTCGGTGAGCGCGATGCCGCCGAGCATGACCGCGGCGAGCGCCGGGTCGACCTTCTCCGCCTCGTCGACGGCGGCCCGCAGCAGCTCACGCGAGCGGGTCGGCTGTCCGCGCTGCACGTCGAGGTAGCAGCGCAGCTGGCGGATGTCGAGCCGCGTGCCGAGCTGTTCGGCGTGCTCCAGGGCGCGGTCCAGGATCGCCGCGGCCTCGTCAAGGGACCCGGCGGCCTGCGAGGCGCGGGCGGCGCACAGCAGCCGCTCCGCCTTGCGCTGCCCGGCCGGGGTGAACCGCGCGGCCCGCTCGTACAGCCGGGAGGCCAGCGGATAGGCCAGGGTGTCGGGCGCCCCGGACGCCGCGTTCTCCAGGAGCGAGGCCACATGCTCGTCGGGCTCCGCGCCGGAGGCGGCCAGGTGCCAGGCGTACTGCTCCAGGGCGGGTGCGGTGGCGCCTTGCAGGGAGCGGGCGATGGCGTGGTGCGCCCGGCGTCTGCGTACGGGGGTCGCGCCGTGGTAGACCGCCGAGCGGACCAGGGGGTGCCGGAAGGCGTAACCGTCCTGCTCCTCGACGACCAGGCCCGCCGCCTCGGCCGCCTCCAGCGACTCGTAGCTGAGCCCGTGCGCCCGCAGCGCTGCCTCGGTGCCCGCCAGCGGCCGGGTGCCGAGGACGGCGAGGAGCAGCATCGCGTCCTGCGCCTCCTGCGGCAGCCGGGCCACCGCGCTGCCGAAGGTGTGCGCGAGGAGTTCGCCGATCGGCAGGGGCGCCTGGGAGTCGCCGTCGTCGCCCGCGCCGCTCGCGGCGAGCAGGGCGGGCAGTTCGATCAGCGCCAGGGGGTTGCCGCGCGCCTCCGCGAGCAGCCGGGCCGCCTCCCGCTCGGTCAGGTGGGCGGTGCCCTCCTCGGCGATCAGGCGGTGCGCGGACTCGGCGTCGAGACCGCCGAGGGTCATGGTCTCCACGGAGGCGAGCCGCGACGCCGTTCCCGCCAGTTCGTCGCGCGCGATGAAGAGCACGACGACGCCCTCGCGGCCCAGCCTGCGGGTGGCGAAGGCGAGGGCGTCCAGGGAGTACGGGTCGAGCCACTGCGCGTCGTCGACGGTGAGCAGGACCGGGCCCTCCTCGGCGAGCGCGCCGAGCAGGCTGAGCGTCCCCGCGGCCACCGCGAAGCGGTCCTGGGCGACGGCGGGGCCGAGCGCCAGCGCGCCGGTGAGCGCGGCGGCCTGGCGCTCCGGGATGCGGTCGAGGAAGTGCAGCACGGGCCGCAGCAGATCGGCGAGCCCCACATAGGGCAGGTCCGACTCGACCTCGACGCCCCGCGTGCCGAGCCGCAGCAGGTCGTCGGCCTGCCCGGCCACGTACGAGACGAGGCTGGTCTTGCCGATCCCGGCCTCCCCGCGGATGAGCAGGGCGCCGCTCTCGCCCCCGCGTGCCTTGTCGATGAGAGCGAGAAGACGTGCGCATTCCACGGATCGCCCCAGGAGCATGTGTTCAGCGTACCGGCGGCACATGTCTTCGCGGAGGCGCCGAACGGGTCGTATCCCGACCGAGACCGTGCACAACTCCCCTGAGACCGAGCGGACTTGGCTCTGTCATCCGCCGATTCCTGCCGCTACCCTCCGCGCATGATTCCCACGGTGGTCTGGGGCACCGGCAATGTCGGCCGCGCGGCCGTGCGTGCCGTCGAGGCCCATCCGGCGCTCACGCTCGCCGCCGTCCTCGTGCACAGCCCGGCCAAGGTGGGCCGTGACGCGGGCGAACTCGCGGGCATGGAAAGCGCGTTGGGCGTCCTGGCGACTGACGATGTCGAGGCGGTGCTCGCCGCCGGGCCTCGGGCCCTGGTCTACGCGGCCTCCGGCGACCTGCGCCCCGACGAGGCGCTCGACGATGTCGTCAAGGCGGTCAGGGCAGGGGCCGCGGTCGTCACGCCCGCCCTGTACCCCCTCTACGACCGGCGCGGCGCGCCCCCCGAGTTCCGGGACCCCGTCCTCGCGGCCGTCGCGGAGGGCGGCGGCTCGCTCTTCGTCTCCGGGGTGGATCCGGGCTGGGGCAACGACGTGCTTCCCCTGCTCATCAGCGGCCTCGGCACCACCATCGACGCGATCCGCTGCCAGGAGATCTTCGACTACACCACGTACGATCAGGAGAGCTCGGTCCGCGACCTGATCGGTATGGGCCACCCGATGGAGTACGAGCCGCTGATGCTCGCGCCCTCCGTCCCGACGATGGTGTGGGGCGGCCAGCTCCGCCTGATGGCGAGAGCGCTCGGCGTCGAACTCGACGGCATACGGGAGACATTGGACCGCCGCCCGCTCGACGCGACGGTACGCACGCGGACGATGGGGGAGTTCGCCGCGGGCACCCAGGGTGCCGTCCGCTTCGAGGTCCAGGGCATCGTCGGGGGCGAACCCCGCATCGTCGTCGAGCACATCACCCGCATCCACCCGTCCTGCGCGCCGGACTGGCCCTCCCCGCCCGGTGGCGGCGACGGCGCCCACCGGGTGATCGTCGAGGGCCGCCCCCGCATCGAGGTCACGGTCGAGGCCACCGACGAGGACGAGAACCGCTCGGCGGGCGGCAACGCCACCGCCGTCGGCCGCCTGGTCAACGCCATCGACTGGCTCGTGGACGCCGGACCCGGCCTCTACGACGCGCTCGACGTTCCGCTGCGCCCGGCGGCGGGCCGGCTCGGAAGGACTCGGAAGGAAGTGACCCATGGGTGAACCCCCGCGCATCGACATCCCCGAGGGGCGGGACGCCATCCCGTACGTGTGGGGCGAGATGGTCCCCGAGATCGGCGCGGCCGCGTCGGCCTTCTCCCTCGCGGTCTACGCCCATACGACCCTCGGGCTGCGGGAGTTCGAGGCGGCGCGGCTGCGCATCGCGCAGATCAACGGCTGCGCGTTCTGTCTGGACTGGCGCACCGAGCGCGACGGGCAGAAGGTCGAGGAGGAGTTCGCCGACGTCGTCAGCCAATGGCGCACCACCGACGCCTTCGACGACCGCACGAGGCTGGCCGCGGAGTACGCCGAGCGGTACGCCCTGGACCACCACCACCTCGACGCGGAGTTCTGGACGCGGATGACCGCGCACTACAGCCAGGCCGAGATCGTGGAGCTGAGCATGAGCATCGGCTCGTGGCTGGCGTTCGGCCGGCTCAACCATGTGCTCGGCCTCGACACGGTCTGCGTACTGCCCAAGCCCTGACGGCCACATACTGCCCGAGCCCTGACGGTCAGGGGCGGGCGCTCAGAGATCGGTGGCGATGATCTTCTCGATGTTCCGCTCGGCGAGCGCCGTGATGGTCACGAACGGATTGACGCTGGTGTTGCCGGGGATCAGCGCGCCGTCGATGACGTAGAGGCCCGGATGGCCGTGCAGGCGCCCGTAGCCGTCGGTCGCCTTACCGAGGACCGCGCCGCCGAGCGGGTGGTAGGTGAGGTGGTCGCCCCAGATCTTGTACGTGCCGAAGAGGTCGGTGCGGTAGATCGTGCCCTCTTTGGCGTTGATCTTGTCGAAGATCGTCCTGGCGGCGTCGATGGAGGGCTGCTTCCAGGCGGTCTGCCAGTTCAGCTCGGCCCGCCCGGCCGCCGCGTTCCAGGAGAACTCGGCGCGGTGCGGGTTCTTGGTGATCGACAGATAGAACGACGCGTACGTCTCGATGCCCGTCGGCAGCGGCGCCACCTCGGCGAACGCGCCGCCCGCGGCCCAGTTGTCGATGCCGGCCGTGGGGATGGACGACTGGAGCGCGCCGGTGGCGTCCCACATGTGGTTGGCGCGCCCGCACATGACGTTGCCGTTGTCGCCCCAGCCCCTGCCGATCTCGCCGTTGAGGCGGGGCAGCGCGCCCGTCGCCCGCAGCTTGACCAGGAGCTTGCTGGTGCCGACGCTGCCCGCGGCGAAGAACACCTTGTCGGCCGTCATCTCCTTGGTGGCGACGGTCTCGCCGCTCGTGCTGATCTGGTCGATGGTGACCGTGTAGCCGCCGCCGGGCGCCGGGGCGACCGAGGTGACCTTGTGCAGCGGTGAGACGGTGACCCGGCCGGTCGCCTTCGCGCGGGCGAGATAGGTGTGCTGCAACGACTTCTTGCCGTGGTTGTTGCCGTAGAGGATCTCCCCGGCAAGTGCCGACCTGGTGGCGGTGCCCGCCTGTTCCCGCTCCATGTAGTCCCAGTCGTACACGTCGGGCACGAAGACGAAGGGGAAGCCGGAGCGCTGTGCGTGCTTGCGGCCGACCCGGGCGTACTGATAGCACTCGGCCGTCTCGAACCAGTCCGGGTCGATGGTGCTCACCCCGAGCCCCGCGTTGGCGCGCGGGTAGTAAGTCCCGTACATCTCCGCGGCGTTGACCATGGGAAGTACAGCGGCGAAGTTCTCCCGGCGGGGCGTGACCGCCATGCCGCCGTTGACCAGTGAGCCGCCGCCGACGCCCCGGCCCTGGTAGACGGTGATGCCGCCGAACTCCTCGGCGTCCAGGATCCCCGTGTGGCGCGGCACGTCCTTGTCGAGCGGGAAGCCGAGGAAGTTGCTCAGGGGCTGTTTGGTCCGGGTGCGCAGCCAGAAGGAGCGGACGTCCGGGCGTGTGGTGTTGGCGAAGATCTTGCCGTCGGAGCCAGGGGTGTCCCAGGCCATGCCCATCTCGGCCATGTGCACGTCGACGCCCGCCTCGGCGAGGCGCAGGGCGGCGACGGCGCCGCCGTAGCCGGTGCCGATCACCAGGGCGGGGACGCGGGCGCCGTCGAGGGCGCGGGCCGGGGTGGCGGCGTGGGCCGGTGCGGTGGTGTGGCCCGCGAGCGTGACGGCCCCGAGAATGGAACTCGTTCCTGTGATGAATCTTCGACGTGACAGCCCATCAGAAGCCTTGTGTGCCTTGGGTTCTTGGTTCATGTGATCTTCCTCACGTTTGGCGGAATCGAAACGAGTTCTACTGCTGCCCGCATGGGAAGTCACGACATACCTAAAAGTAACTTCTGTCCGATCTCGTCTGCCGCTCAGAGGGCGCCCAGCGCCGTCCGCAGGCGGGTGAGAAGTGCTCTGGCCGCAGGCGTGGGAGGGCCGTCCTTCCGCCACGTCAGGGCCATCCGCCCGCGTGGACGCGGGGCGGTGAGCGCGACGGTGCGCAGGCCCAGGGCGGCCACCATCTCCTCGGGCAGGGCGGGCAGTACCGCCACACCCAGGCCCCGCGCGGCCAGCCGGATCAGGACGTCGGGGGAGGCCGCCTCGAAGGCGATGCGCGGGCTGAACCCCGCCTCGGCGCACGCCCCTTCGAGCACTCCGCGCAGGCCGGTGCCGCGCGGCAGGCTGATCAGCGGCCTGTCCGACAGCTCGGCCAGCGGCACCTCGGCGCGGCCCCCGGGGCGCAGGAGCGGGTCGCCGGAAGCCACCACGGCGACCAGCGGCTCGTCGACCACGACGTCGAGGGCCACATCCGGCGGCGGCTCCTCCGCCGTGAGGCCCAGCAGCGCGATGTCCAGCTCGCCCCGCCGCAGCGCGGCCAGCATCCGGTCGGAGGTGTCCTCGGTGAGCGAGATCTCGACCTTCGGATACGCGTCATGGAAGTCGGCGATCACGGACACCACGTCGAACTCGTGCAGGGCGGCGCCCGACACCAGACCGAGCGTGACCTGGCCCCGCAGCAACCCCGTGAACTCGTCCGCCGTGCCGCGCACCCCCTCGGCGGCGGCGAGCGCGGCCCGCGCGAACGGCAGCACGGCCCGGCCCACCTCCGTCGGTGTCACCGTACGACCACCGCGGTCGAGAAGGCGGTGGCCCAACTCCCTTTCGAGGCCGCGGATTTGCGCGCTCACACCGGGCTGCGCCAGATGCAGCCGGGCGGCGGCACGGGTGAAGTTGGCCTCCTCGACCACGGCCACGAAGTACTGGAGTTGCCGGAGTTCCATAACTGACGATGCTAGTGGCGAGAACAGAAAGCTCTTGGACTTATGGCCGGACCTTGATCACCCTGGAGCCATGGGGAAGACGACAGAGGACGAGACCCGCATACGCGCCGAGATCGCCGCCGAACGCCGGGAACTCGCCGACTGCTTCGACGGGTTGAGCCCCGCCCAGTGGGACGCACCCTCGCTCTGCGCGGGCTGGCGCGTACGCGAAGTCGTCGCGCACATGTCCCTCGGTTTCCGCCATTCGCTGCCCAGGACCCTCCTTGAGATCGTCAAGGCCCGCGGCAGCCTGCACCGCATGACGGACCGCTGCGCCCGCGCGGACGCCGCCGCCTTCACGACCGCCCAACTCGCCGCATCGATAAGGGATAACGCGCACCACCCGTGGACGCCTCCGGTCGGCGGCTACACGTCGGCGTTGGGCCACGACGTGGTCCACGGCCTCGACGTCACGGTCGCCCTCGGCCTGGAGCGCGCGGTGCCGGTCGAGCGCGTACGCATCCCCCTGGGGGCCGTCGACAGGAAGAGCCTCACATTCTTCGGGGCCGATCTCACCGGTGTCGCGCTGCACGCCGACGACCTCGACTGGTCGTACGGCAGCGGCGCCCCCGTGCGGGGCGAGGCGCAGGACCTGCTGCTCGTCGCGTTCGGCCGCAAGGTGCCTCCGGGCAGGCTCCGCGGTGAGGGGTGCGAGCGGTACGTCCTGAGGTGAACGAGCAGTACGAGGGGGCCAGTTGTCACAAAAGGGCCTGTTGGATACGTCGCAGATGCGACCTACTCTGGATAGCCGCCTGAAAGGGAGTCGCATGAGCGGAAGCATCGAGCGCACCGGGCCGAGCGGACGACCAGGGCGACCGGGGCGGCCCGGCAGGGGCGAGCGGGTCGCGGACTGGGCGGATGGCCGCCTCGGCCTCCACACCCTGGCCAAGAGCAATATGCGCAAGGTCTTCCCGGACCACTGGTCGTTCATGTTCGGCGAGATCTGCCTCTACAGCTTCCTGATCCTGATCCTCACCGGCACCTATCTGACCCTCTTCTTCGAACCGAGCATGGCCGAGGTCACCTACGACGGGCCGTATGTGCCGCTCAAGGGTCTCCAGGTGTCCCGGGCCTTCGAGTCGACGCTGGAGATCAGCCTGGAGGTGCGCGGCGGTCTGCTGATCCGGCAGATCCACCACTGGGCGGCGATCGTCTTCGTCGCGGGCATGATGGTCCACATGATGCGGGTGTTCTTCACCGGCGCCTTCCGCAAGCCGCGCGAGATCAACTGGCTCTTCGGCTGGACTCTGCTGATGCTCGCCATCATCACCGGGCTCACCGGATACTCGCTCCCGGACGACCTGCTCTCCGGCACAGGCGTCCGCTTCGCGCACGGCGCGATCCTCTCGATCCCCGTGGTGGGGACGTATCTCGCCTTCTTCCTGTTCGGCGGGGAGTTCCCGGGCGAGGACATCGTGGCGCGGTTCTACCCGATCCACATCCTGCTGCTGCCGGGCATCATGCTCGGGCTGGTCGTGGCCCACCTGATCCTGGTCTTCTACCACAAGCACACCCAGTTCGGCGGGCCGGGAAAGACCGAGAAGAACGTGGTCGGCGCCCCGTTCCTGCCCGTCTACATCGCCAAGGCGGGCGGCTTCTTCTTCCTCGTCTTCGGCGTGCTCGCGATCATGGGCGCGGTCGCCTCCATCAACCCCGTCTGGGCGATCGGCCCCTACCGCCCCGACACGGTCTCCACCGGCGCCCAGCCCGACTGGTACCTCGGCTTCTCCGAGGGGCTGATCCGGGTGATGCCCGCCTGGGAGATCAACATCTGGGGGCACACGCTCGCCCTGGGCGTCTTCATCCCGTTCGCGCTCTTCCCGCTGATCATGATGGCGATCGCGGTCTATCCGTTCGTCGAGGCCTGGGTCACGGGCGACAAGCGGGAGCACCACATCGCGGACCGGCCCCGCAACACACCCGTGCGCACCGGGTTCGGCGTCGCCTGGCTGACGCTGTACTTCGTACTGCTGATCGGCGGCGGCAACGACATCGTCGCCACGCACTTCCACCTGTCGATCAACGTCATCACGTGGTTCGTGCGGATCGCCTTCTTCGTGGCGCCCGTCCTCGCCTTCGTCATCACCCACCGGATCTGCCTCGGCCTCCAGCACAGGGACCGCGAGAAGGTCCTGCACGGCAGGGAGAGCGGCACCATCAAACGCCTCCCGCACGGCGAGTACGTCGAGATCCACGAGCCCCTGCCGCAGGCGGAGTTGTACCGCCTGACCGCCCACGAACAGCCCCAGCCCTACGAGATAGGCCCCCTGGTCGACGCCAACGGCGTGGTCCGCAAGGTCCCCCGCTCCGCACGCGTGCGCTCGCGCCTCTCCCGCGCCATGTACGGCCCCAAGGCGCAGGTGCCCAAGGCGACGGCGGAGGAGTACCTGGCGATCCAGCGGGGCGAGGGAGATCACCACTGACGATCGGTACCGAAGATCACCACTGGCGGGGCAACTCGGTTAGCCTCGCACGGTGATGGCATCCGAGAGCACTCCGAAGCTACTGGCGATCAGCGACCTGCACGTCGCGTACGCGGAGAACAGGAAGTACGTCGAGTCCATCCGGCCGGAGACGGACGGGGACTGGCTGATCGTCGCCGGTGACGTGGCCGAACGCATGGCCGACATCGAATGGACGCTGCGCACGCTCGCCGCGCGGTTCGCCAAGGTGGTGTGGTCGCCCGGCAACCACGAGCTGTGGACCCCCAAGGAGGACCCGGTCCAGCTGCGCGGCGAGGAGCGCTACCAGCACCTCGTCGCGCTCTGCCGCGAGCTGGGCGTCGCCACCCCCGAGGACCCCTATCCGGTGTGGCGCGGCGCCGGTGGGCCCGTCGCCGTCGCCCCTCTGTTCCTCCTCTACGACTACAGCTTCCGCCCCGAGGGGACGCACACCAAGGAGGAGGCCCTCGCGGTCGCGCACGAGTCGGGCGTCGTCTGCACCGACGAGTACTTCCTGCACCCCGACCCCTACGCGACCCGCGACGACTGGTCCCGGGCCCGGGTCAAGCTCACCGAGGAGCGCCTCGCGGAGCGGCCCGCAGGCATGCCCACCGTCCTCATCAACCACTGGCCCCTGCTGCGCGAGCCCACCCGGATCCTGCGCTACCCCGAGTTCGCCCTGTGGTGCGGCACCGAGCTGACCGCGGACTGGCACGTGAAGTACGACGCGGCGGCCGTCGTCTACGGCCATCTGCACATCCCGCGCACCACCTGGCACGACGGCGTGCCGCACGTGGAGGCCTCCGTCGGCTACCCGCGCGAGTGGCGCCGGGACTTCCACCCCGACCCGCACCTGCGGCAGATCCTGCCGGCGCCGACGCCGCCGAAGGGCGAGTCGAAGGGCTGAGCCGAAGGGCTGAGCGGAGGCCGGGCGCGCGGGCGGCTGCCCCTGGGCGGAGGCGAGGGCCGTTGTCAGTGCCTCCCCATAGAGTGAAATCACTCGGTAAGCCTGGGGAGAAGGAGCAGCAGCATGTCCGCAAACAGGATTCAGCACAAGGTGAATCACGTCGCGCTGGTAGTGGACGCTTCCGGTTCCATGCGTCCGCACGAGAATCAACTCGTGCGCGTCGTGGACGAGTTCGTGGCGGGGCTGAAAGCCGAATCGGACAGCCTCGGCCACGAAACCCGTATCAGCCTCTACTCCTTCGACCACAGGGTGGAGAATCTGGTCTGGGACATGGACGTGAAGCACCTGCCGTCGATGCGGGGCCTTTACCGGGTGAACAACGGGGCGACGGCACTCATCGAGGCTTCCCTGAAGTCCCTGGACGACCTGGGGCACATATGGGAGGAGTACGGCGAGCACAGCTTCCTGCAGATCGTGGTGACGGACGGCGAGGAGAACGCCTCCGGCGGCGACCGGCGCCACGACGGCGACATGACCATCCTCGGCCCCTGGCTCGACAGGATCACGGCGAAGATGGGCGGACTGCCCGGCCACTGGACCTCCGCGATCCTCGTCCCGAACTCCCTGGCCAAGCGCACCGCCCAGAACTACGGCTTCCCGGCCGGGAACATCGCCATCTGGGACGCGGACTCGAAGGAGGGCGTCGAGGAGGCGATAGGCACCGTGCGCGCCGCCGCCACCAGCTTCCTGCGGGCCCGCGAGCAGGGCGTGCGCGGCACGAAGAACCTGTTCGCCGTCGGCCAGGACATATCGATCGACGAGGTCCGGGCGAACCTCGAACCGATTCCGGCGAACAAGTACCGGCTCTTGAAGGTCGACAAGGAGGTCGAGATCCGTCCCTTCGTCGACTCACATCCGGGTGTGACGTACGAACGCGGTGCGTGCTATTACCAATTGGGCGCCCGCGCCCAGGTCCAGCCGAACAAGGAAGTCATCGTGGTGGAGAAGGACACCGATCGCGCCTACACGGGCGACGCGGCACGCAGCCTTCTGTTCGGTACGGGAATTCAGGGAACCGTCTCGGTAAAGGCGGGCAACAATCCCAAGCTGGAGGTCTATGTGCAGAGCCGTTCGGTGAACAGGAAACTGAAGCCGAATACGCGCCTGCTCATCATGCTCTGAGCAATACCCCTCAGGCGTCGACGGCCACCAGCTCCCAGGGGCTCGGCCCGGTGCCTTCGCACCAGGCCTCAAGCTCCGCGCCGTTCACGCAGACTATTCCGCACTGCTGCGCGTATTCCAGGGCGGGGGCGGTGAAGTCGCTCGTCGTCACGAGCGCCGCGACGTCGGCCTCGTGGACGGTGAAGCAGGTGCCGCCGAAGCGCTGGAGGTCCTGGGAGCCGACCTTGTTCTCCTCGCCGTAGCGCTTGCACTGGATGACGATCCGGCGCCCGTCGGGGGACACCGCCAGGACATCCGCGCCCAAGTCGCAGGCGCCGCCCACCACAGCCACCTCGTGGCACGCGTCACGGACGCACAGGTCGGCTATGGCCTGCTCGAAGCCGTCGGCGTCGAGTGCGGTGTAGTCGACCCGTGTCCTCTCCTCGTCCTCGACGACGAGGGCGGCGGGCGCGCCCCGCGGCGGTTCGAGGATCTCGGAGGCCTGCTCGGCCGCCTCGTCCAGGACCTCGGCGGCGCGGCGCGCGTACCGCGCCGCGGAGAAGCGGCGCCACCTGGACCGGCCCAGGAAGGCGGCGGCGAGGCCCACGGTGATGAGTGAGCCGATCCACAGCGGCCTGCTCTCGGCCATGTGCGCCGCGGCGCGGACCAGGAACACCGCGCCGCACAGGATGACGGCCAGGAGGACGAAGAACAGGGCGGTCGCGCGCAGATCGAAGCGCCGCCGACGGTCTCTGCGTCGAACGGGGCGCGTGGGTACGGTCATTGCACTCCCTCACGGTGGACGCCTCGGCGGACGCCGGCGAAGATCACTCGTTTCCGGATGCCCAAGATCGACACGGCTAAAAGGGCGTTCGGTGAGGTGTGGGGAGTGACTGATGCGTCAGTCAGTTTGGCAATCGTGCCAGGTGGGCGTGGGGTGAGCCGTTTTTGGGCGTGCTTGTGTTGTGATTATCGCAACGCATATGTACCGTGGCCCACCATGCAGCCAGAGCAGGGGGACGGCGTGGCCGAGCGCGTGCGCAAGGTCATCGCCGACGCGGGCGTGACCCAGCGGGAGTTCGCGCGCCGGATCGTCATGGACCCCTCCAAACTCTCCCGCTCCCTCGGCGGCACACGCAGGTTCACCGCCGCCGAGCTGGCCCGTGTCGCGGCGACCGGCGGCGTCGACGCGGGCTGGCTCCTCGGCACCCCGGAGGCGGCGCCCCCGGCACGGCCCCGGCGCGCCGGTGGGCCGCTGCCGGAGGGTGGCAGGCCCCTCCAGATCGTGCGCGAGACCGTGCGCCTCATCGCGGAGCACGGCTTCCACGCCGTCCGCGTCCAGGACATCGCCGCGGCCTGCGACACCAGCAGCGCCACCATCCACTACCACTTCCCGGGCCGTGACGACCTCCTCGAAGCCGCCGTGCGCTGGTGCATCGACGAGGACACCGCGCGCCGCGCCGCCCGGATCGCGGACGCCGCCGACACCGCCGACGAGCTGCGCCGGCTCATCGAGCTGCAGATCCCGCGGACCGCGCGGCAGCGGTGGCAGTGGAGCGTCTGGCTCGACCTGTGGGCGGAGGCCGCGCGCTCCACCGCCGTGGGGCGGCTGCACACCGACTACTACCGGCAGTGGCGCGCCACCGTCGCCGACGTCATCCGGCGCGGCATCGCCGAGGGCGTCTTCCGCCCCGCCGACCCGGAGGCGGCGGCGCTTCGGCTGACCGCGCTGATCGACGGCCTCGCCGCGCAGGTCCTCGCCTCGGCGTCCGGCGGGGGCGGTACGAGCCCCGATGACATGCACGGGGCGCTTGTCGCGTATGTCGACGCGACGCTTGTCCTGTGACCGTCCTTGTAGCGGGTAGCGGCCGTTCCCGCACTGGCCGCCGTTCCCGTACGCAACACCCGGCCCCCGAGGGAGAGGTCCGCATGCCCGTGAACGACAACGTAATCATCACCTGCGCCTGACCCGCGCCTGTACCGCGAGGTCGTGGAGCGTATCAAGGAGACCGGCTCGGACGTCATCGTCAATCTGGCGGCGGGCATGGGCGGCGACCTCGTCATCGACCCCGACGAGCCGCTCAAACACCTGCCCGGCACGGATCTCGTCAGCGGCCTCGACTGCGGCTCGCTCAACTTCGGTGACGGCAGCAACCTCTACGTCTCCACCCCCGACATGCTCCGCCGGGTGTAGCTCTCCCCGGGGGACGCCTGCGGTTCAGACCGTGAGGTCGTAGCCGTGCTGGTCAGAGGTGGAAGGCGAAGTAGGCGTCGAGGTCACCGTAGTCCTTCACTGCCCGCAGCACCCGCAGCAGCTCGCGGCCCCGCGCCTCGATCAGGTCCTCCAGATCGTGGTGGGTCACCGCGGTCGAGGCGGGGTCGGCCAACTCCTCGGTCAGGCAGTCGAAGGCCCTTGCGGCGGCGGCGAACGGATCGATGCCGGGCAACGCGCCGTAGGGTTCCACCACGGCTCTTCCTGTTGGGTGCTTAGGTCTGGCTGGTTACCTGCGCACTCGTACGTCAGCCCGCCCGCTCATAGGTAAGGACGGTCTTCTGGTGGTTGCCGATCGTGCGTAGGCGCAGCGGGCCGTCCGAGGACTTCACGTCGAAGTCGTACTTGAGCTCCTCCGGCGGGCAGTTGACGGTCCTGGTGCCCTGCTCGAGCTTGAAGTTGCTCATGGACAGGTCGTACTGGGCGACGCCGGAGACAGTGGCGCTGCCCTTGCATCGCGGGCCGGTGCGGGACTCGATGACCACGCGTGCGCGTCTGCCCGACTCGACCTGGTGGATGGTCAGCTGCTGGCTGCCGTCCGTGGCTCGCCACCGGCCCACGAACCAAGGGTGGATGGGCTTGTACTCCGTGGCCACCTTGGCGAATCCGGAGCCTTTGCGCCAGGTCAGCGTGGTGGTCTGCAGCATGCTGCGATCGACGAAGTCCACTCGGGCGCCACCGTCGCGAATGCGGACCTTCGGCCAGACGAGGTAGTTTTTGGTCGGGTCGGCGGTCCAGGAGGAGAGGTCTCCGGTGGCGACGGCCGCGATCACCTCTTGCGGTTCTTCGCCGTCGCTGCAGTACTGGCCGAAGCCGGCCGCGAGCCACACGGTGTCCCGGTACGCCTTTGCCCTGATGCCGTCGCACGGTTTGGTGCCGGTCTCATAGACCGTCTTCCGGGCGGACCAGGCGTCGTCAGAGGTGTGGCGATGCTGTGCCTCCAGGCCGCGGCGAGTGAAGCGGAGGGACACCTGCCGGCCGTCGGACAGTTCGAGGACGGTGTGGTCGTCGTCGTCCTCGACGACCCGTGAATCAGGCTTGTCCTCCGGTGCGTGGTGGGATTTCGTGTGCTTCGCGTTGCTGCCGGACGGTCCCTTGTCCGTTTTCTCGCCGCAGCCGCCGACGGCTGCGCCGAGCATCAGCACCGCTACCGCCCACGCCGCTGTGCTCTTCGTTCTCATGCCGTGTCAGCTCCCCTGTACGCCGTGCCGCGATGCCCGGGCCGGTGGGTGGCACGAACTCGGCGATGCTAGTCGGTGGGCGGCCCGCCCCGCTCGGCCCCCGGCACGGTGCGGCCCCGGCGGTTCCGTCACTCGTCGAGGACGGCGGCGACCGCACCCGGGCCGCCGCCTCCCGCGCCTTTCTACGAGATCGCCGGCAAGTCCGTGGTCACGATGAAGAGCGGGCACGAGATGTACGTCGTCGAAGGCGCCGGTGCCGACCCCGCCCCGGACGCGGTGCCGGCGGCCACCACGGAGTTGCTCGCGGTCCACGTCGACTGATGTGCGGTCCGGATGTGGCTGGTCGCGGAGTTCCCCGCGCCGCTGCCGGGACGCCGGTGGCTCAGCGGTCCAGTTCCTTGTGTGCCGTTTCCGGCAGCCGCAGATAGACCACCGACGACACGAGGCACAGCACGGCCACGTACACGGGGAAGAGCCCGGGTGAGCCGATCTCCTTGAACAGGGTCCCCACGTACGGGGCCGTGCCGCCGAACAGCGCCACGGTCAGCGAGTACGGAAACCCGATCCCGGCCGCCCGAACCCTCGCCGGGAACACCTCCGCGTTCACCGCCGCCGAGATCGACGTGAACCCGGTGAGCAGGACCATCCCCGCACACTGCACGAGCAGCAGCGAACCGAACGAACCGGAAAGGGACTTGAGCAGCGGCACGCTCAGGACCGCGAAGCCGATGCCGAAGAACAGCAGCAGCGGCCTGCGCCCCACCCGGTCGGAGAGCGCTCCGCCGACCGGCTGGAGCAGGGCGAAGAACGCGAGCGAAAGGGTGCCCGCGAGCAGCGCCTGACCCTTGCTGATGTCGGTGTTCAGCTCGGCGTACGTCGGCAGGTACGACGTCCACGTGTAGTAGGCGATGGTGCCGCCCGCCGTGATGCCGCAGATCAGCAGCGACTGGCGCGGGTGCCGCCGAAGCGCGTCGAAGAGCCCGGGGCGCTGGCCCTCCGCTGCGGGCGCCCGGTGTGTCTCGTACGCGCCCTGCCTGATCCAGAAGCCGACCAGACTGAGCACCGCCCCGAGCAGGAACGGCAGCCGCCAGCCCCAGCCGTCCATCTGGCCCTCGGAGAGCGTGGCCACCAGCACGGCCGCGACGCCCGACGCGGCCAGCTGGCCCGCGGTCGTGGAGACGTACTGGAAACTGGAGAACAGGCCGCGCCGCCCCGGGCCCGCCGACTCCACCAGGAACGTCGTCGACGCGGCGAACTCCCCGCCCACGGAGAGCCCTTGGAGCAGCCGCGCCGTGACCAGCACGACCGGCGCGAGCACCCCGGCGGACGCGTATGTCGGCGTCAGGCCGACCAGCAGACTGCTGCCGCCCATCAAGAGGATGGTGATGGTCAGCGCGACCCGCCTGCCGCGCCGGTCGGCGACGGCGCCCATCAGCAGACCGCCCACCGGCCGCATGAAGAAGCCGACCGCGAAGACGGCGAACGTGGAGAGCAGCGGCACCAGGGAGTTTCCCGAGCCCTTGGGGAAGACCTGGTCGGCGATGTAGGTGGCGAGGAAGGTGTAGGCGTACCAGTCGTACCACTCCACGGCGTTGCCGACCGACGCGGCGAGCAACTGCCGTATCGGACGCCGCTCGTGGGCGGGGGAGCCATCGGTGACCTGCTGGTCGTGCTGTGTCATGATCACGACCTTCCCCTGCCCGCAGGTGGCCCACACGTCGTGTCCGTCAGCCGGACACGCGGACACGGCCCGGTTCGCGGCCCGGGTCGGAACGCCGCCGCGCATCGTACGTAACGTGAGTCCCGGCGGTAATGGTCCGACAGAAGGCGGTTGAAGACGTGAAGCTGACGATTCTCGGCGGGGGCGGTTTCCGCGTGCCGCTCGTGTACCGGGCCCTCCTCGGCGACCGCGCCGAGGGGCGCGTCACCGACGTCGTCCTGCACGACCTGGACGCCGGGCGGCTCAGCGCCGTCGCGCGCGTCCTCGCGGAGCAGGCCGTGGACGTGCCGGACGCGCCCTTCGTCACCGCCACCACCGACCTCGACGAGGCGCTGCTCGGTGCCGACTTCGTCTTCTCCGCCATCCGCGTCGGCGGCCTCGAGGGGCGGGCCGCCGACGAGCGCGTCGCCCTCGCCGAAGGCGTACTCGGGCAGGAGACGGTCGGCGCGGGCGGCATCGCGTACGGGCTGCGGACCGTGCCCGTCGCCGTGGACATCGCCCGGCGCGTCGCCCGGCTCGCCCCGGACGCCTGGGTCATCAACTTCACCAACCCCGCGGGCCTGGTCACCGAGGCGATGTCGCGTCATCTCGGCGACCGCGTCATCGGCATCTGCGACTCGCCGGTGGGACTCGGCCGCCGGGTCGCGCAAGTGCTCGGCCACAACCCTGACGAGGCCTTCATCGACTACGTGGGCCTCAACCACCTCGGCTGGCTGCGCGGACTGCACATCGCGGGCCGCGACGAGCTGCCGCGCCTGCTCGCCGACCCGGAACTCCTCGTCTCCTTCGAGCAGGGCAGGCTCTTCGGCGCCGACTGGCTCCAGTCGCTCGGTGCGATCCCCAACGAATACCTGCACTACTACTACTTCAACCGCGACACCGTGCGCGCCTACCAGCAGGCGGAGCTGACCCGCGGCGCCTTCCTCCGCGGCCAGCAGGCCCTCTTCTACGACGACATGCGCCACCCCGACACCCCCGCCCTCAAGGCCTGGCACGACACCCTCGCCGAGCGCGAGGCGGCGTACATGGCCGAGAACAGGGAAGCGGCGGGCGTGGGGGAACGGGCCGAGGAGGACCTGGAGTCCGGCGGGTACGAGAAGGTCGCCCTCGCCCTGATGCGGGCCATCGCGCGCGACGAACGGGCGACGCTGATCCTCAACGTCCGCAACGGCACGACCCTCGCCGCCCTGGACGCGGACGCCGTCATCGAGGTGCCGTGTTCCGTCGACGCCAACGGCGCCCACCCCATGTCCGTCGCCCCGCTGCCCGGCCACGCCACGGGCCTGGTGTGCTCCGTCAAGGCCGTCGAGCGCGAGGTGCTCGCCGCGGCGGACAGCGGGTCGCTCGCCACCGCGGTCAAGGCCTTCGCGCTGCATCCGCTCGTCGACTCGGTGACGGTGGCCCGGCGCCTGGCGGAGGGCTACCGCGAGGTGCACCCCGGTCTCGCGTACCTGAGATGATCACGGCATGAGTCCCGTCGTCTCCATCGGTGCCGCCGCCCGCCGCCCCTGCACGCTCGTCGTGTGCCGGGGCTGCTGCTGCGGCGACGCGCGCAAGAACCCCGGCATCGACCACGCCTGGCAGCTGGAGCGGCTGCGGTCCGCCGCGGCGGCCTCGCGGGGCCGGTTCGCGGTGCGTACGAGCGACTGCCTCGGGCCGTGCGGCCAGGCCAACATCGTCGTCGTCCAGCCCTCGTACGAGGGGCGCAGGCGCGGTGGCCGTGCGGCCTGGGTCGGCTTCGTCACGGACGACGAGTCGCTGGAGGAGATACTCGCCTGGGCGCGGGCGGGCGGCCCCGGCCTCGCCGAGCCGTCACCGACGCTGGCGCTGCAACTGGTGGATCCGCGCGCCGTATAGCCGCGGCCCTCAGCCGGCGAGGACCTGGTCCATGAAGCCGTGCAGGTTCTGCAGGGTCCTTGCGTTCTGCTCCTCCGACGACAGGCTCTCCTCCAGGCGGCGGGCGAGCACCGTCGTCTTCTTGCCGCGTACGTAGAGGGAGCAGGCCAGGTCCGCGCAGATGTACAGGCCCACCGAGTTGCCCTGGCGGCCCGCCGCGCCGGCCTTGGGGGCCACGAGCAGCGTGATGCCCGAGCCGGACTGCGGGGTCACGCAGACCGAGCAGATGCTGGACTTGAGCAGGCTCTTGCGCGGCCCGCTCGACGCGCGCAGCGCGATGCCGACGGGCTTGCCGTCCCGCCACGTCACCGCGTAGCCGCGCTCGGGGGCCTTGGGGTCGCGCCAGCCGAGAAAGTCCAGGTCCGACCAGGGGGTCTCGGCGAAGTCCGTCGGCAGCGTGAGCCTGCTCGCCTCGCCCTTCGAACAGTTCACGAAGGAGGCGCGGATCTCTTTTTCACTGACGGGTTCCATGATCCGGAAGGTATCAACGGACAAACGGAACGTCCTCCTATTTTTCTCCGGCGATGGCGACGGTGAGGGCGGACTTCCCGGGCGGGCCCCCTCACGTCACAGCCCCACCGCGCCATCGATCCGCTCCCGGAGCAGATCCGCGTGGCCGTTGTGACGCGCGTACTCCTCGATCATGTGGATCAGGACCCACCGCAGCGAGATCGCGCCGGGCCAGGGGTCCTGCCCCGTGACGTCGAGGTCGGCAGCCTCGGCGGTGAACGTCTCGGAGAACTCCACCTCCGCGCGCCAGGCCGCCCAGGCCGCGGCGACGGCGTCCGGGTCCGCCACCGCGCCGTCGAAGTCCTGATCCGCGTTGTCCGGCGTGGCGTAGAGCGGCTCCGCGTCCTGTCCGGCGAGGCCCCGGCGGAACCAGCGGCGCTCCACGTCGGTCAGGTGGCGGACGAGGCCGAGCAGGGACAGCGCGGAGGGCTCCACGGAACGTCGGCCCAACTCCTCTCCCAGGCCCGCGCACTTGATCTCCAGCGTCGTGCGGTGGGTGCGCAGGATGTGGACGAGCATCGCGCGCTCGTCGCCGGTCGTGGGGGCGCCGGACCGCGGGTCGGTCTCCGCGCCGGTGAAGAAGGCGGCTCGCCTGTGTGAGGTCATGCCCTCATCCTCTTTCCCCGCCTCTGCGGCATGCGCGCCGCCCCCGTGCGACCGACGGCCCGTCAGCCACGCCGGTCCCGCAGCGACTTGTAGAGCGCGCCGACCAGATGGATGCTCCGCAGGTCCTCACCGGACGTTCCCGCGCCCATGCGGTTCATCGTGTACGCGTACGAGACGCGGTTCTCCGGGTCGGCGAAGGCGTACGACCCGCCCGCGCCACCATGCCCGAACGCGCGCGGGTTGGGGCCCGCCTGCCCGTACTGGTTGAGCATGAAGCCGAGCCCCCACTGCCACGTCTCGGCGAGCGGGGTGCCCGCGCGCAGCACCACGTCCGGTTCGTCGGGCCCGCCCTGCCGCGTGCGCAGCCGCTCCAGCGTCTCGGCGGCGAGCAGACGGCCGCCCGCCAGCTCCCGGTAGACCGTGGCGAGCCCGCGCGCGGTGGCGTGGGCGTTGGCGGCCGGGATCTCCGCGCCGCGGTAGGCGGCGCTGTTCACGTCGCCGATCGGCAGATAGCCGAGGGCCAGGGTGAGCGGCGCCAGCGGATGCTCGTCAAGACCGCCCACCGGCGGCGCGGGAAGCCGGCCGAAGGCGCTGCCCGCCGACAGGGTCCCGCCCGCCGCGCTCAGGGCCGGTGCCATGTCCGCGCACCGCCCCTGCTCGCTCTCCGGCGTACCGACGAACACGTCGGCGCCCAACGGCCCGGTCACCTCGGAGCGCAGGAAGGTGCCGAGGGAGACCCCGCTGACCCGCCGCACCAGCTCGCCGACCAGGAAGCCGAACGTCACCGCGTGATAGCCCTGGGCGGTGCCCGGCCGCCACCACGGCGCGCTGCCCGCCAGGGCATCGGTGACCCTCTCCCAGTCGTAGACGGCGTCTCGCCCCATCGGCTCCCGGGGGGCGATGAGTCCGCCGCGGTGGCTCAGCAGCCACCGCACCGGAATGTCCGCCTTGCCCGCCGCGGCGAACTTCGGCCAGTACCGCGCGACCGGCGCGTCCAGATCCAACTCGCCGCGCTCCACCAGCAGGTGGGCGCAGAGAGCCGTCATGCCCTTGGTCGTGGAGTACACGTTCACCAGCGTGTCGCGCTCCCAGGGGCGCCCGCAGGACCGGTCGGCGGCGCCGCCCCACAGGTCCACGACGAACACGCCGTCGACCGTGGCCGCGACGGCCGCCCCCAGATCGCCGCGCTCAGTGAAGTTCCGCTCGAACTCCTCGCGCACGCGCTCGAAGCCGGGCGCACAGGTCCCGTGGACGCGCACAGACATGGACTCTCCCCGGCGTTGAGACGGGCTCGGCGCCCCATCGTCCCGCATGGTTGGCCGCAGCACCTACCCCTGTGCGGCGTTCGGGAAACCCCCGCGCCACCTCCGTCAGAAGAGCCGCCTCGCGTCCCGCCCACCAGAGGTTGCGCTTCTCTTCACCCACCGGTCACGGGCCCTTCCGTATCGCTTGCTCCCCTTGGCACACTTCACCCGCTCGCGTCCCCACACCACATGAGGTCGACTCATTCATGACTGAACTCAATCGGCGCCGTTTCATGCAGCTGGCCGGCGGCACCGCGACCTACGCCCTGCTCAACGAGAGCATCGCCCGCGCCGCCTCCCTGCCCGCCAGGCGCGCCACCGGCACCCTCCAGGACGTCGAGCACGTCGTGGTGCTGATGCAGGAGAACAGGTCCTTCGACCACTACTTCGGGACGATGAAGGGCGTACGCGGCTTCGGCGACCCGCGCCCGGTGACGCTGCCGAACGGCAAGCCCGTCTGGAACCAGCCGAGCGCCGGCAAGGAGGTCCTGCCCTTCCACCCCGACGCCAAGGACCTCGGCATGCAGTTCATCGCGGGCCTCGACCACGACTGGGCCGGCGGCCACAAGGCGTTCAACAACGGCAAGTACGACCAGTGGATCCCCGCGAAGTCCGAGCGGACGATGGCCTACCTCAAGCGGTACGACATTCCGTTCCACTACGCCCTCGCCGACGCGTTCACCATCTGTGACGATTACCATTGCTCGTTCATCGGGGCCACGGACCCCAACCGCTACTACATGCTCACCGGTCACGTCGGCAACGACGGCAAGGGCGGCGGCCCGGTCCTCGGCAACCAGGAACTGGGCTATGACTGGACGACGTACGCCGAGCGCCTGGAGCAGGCGGGCGTCTCCTGGAAGGTGTACCAGGACATCGGCGACGGCCTGGACGCGGCCGGCCACTGGGGCTGGATCGACGACGCCTACCGGGGCAACTACGGCGACAACTCGCTCCTGTACTTCAACAAGTACCGCAACGCCAAGCCCGGCGACCCGCTCTACGACAAGGCCCGCACCGGCACCAACGCCAAGGCGGGCGACGGCTACTTCGACATCCTCACGGCCGACGTGAAGGCGGACAGGCTCCCGCAGGTCTCCTACATCGCCTGCCCCGAGGCCTTCACCGAGCACCCCAACTGGCCGGTGAACTACGGCGCCTGGTACATCGCGAAGGTCCTCGACGCGCTCACCTCCAACCCCGAGGTGTGGGCCAAGACCGCGCTCTTCATCACCTACGACGAGAACGACGGCTACTTCGACCACATCGTCCCGCCGTACGTGCCCAAGGACGCCGCCCAGGGCAAGTCCACCGTCGACACCACGCTGGACTACTTCCCGGGCAACTCCTCCTACGCGGCCGGGCACTACGGCCTGGGCCAGCGCGTCCCGATGATCGTCGTCTCGCCGTGGAGCACCGGCGGCTTCGTGAACTCGGAGGTCTTCGACCACACGTCGATCATCCGGTTCATGGAGCGGCGCTTCGGCGTGAAGGAGCCGAACATCTCGCCCTGGCGGCGCGCGATCTGCGGCGACCTGACCTCCGCGTTCGACTTCAGCGGCAAGGACACGGACCCGGCACAGCTGCCCGACACCGCCGCGTACGAGCCGCCGGACAACAAGCGCCACCCCGACTACGTGCCGAAGGCGCCCGCCAGCCCGGCCTTGCCCAAGCAGGAGCGTGGTGCCCGCCCCGCCCGCGCCCTGCCCTACGCGCCCCTGGTGGACGGCAGCGCGGACGCGGCCGCGGGCAAGTTCACGCTGACGTTCGGCGGCGGGGACAAGGCGGGCGTCTGCTTCCACGTCCGCTCCGCCAACCGCACCGACGGCCCCTGGACATACACCACGGAAGCGGGCAAGACCGTCTCCGACACCTGGAACTCGGCGTACTCCAAGGACGCGTACGACCTGTCGGTGTTCGGGCCGAACGGCTTCCTGCGCACGTTCAAGGGCCCCGGCAAGAAGGCGGGCCCCGAGGTCACCGCCCGGCACGACCGGACGACGGGCAACCTCAAGCTGACCCTCAAGAACGCGGGCAGCGCGGACGTGAACCTCACGCTGACCAACGCCTACGGAGGCACACCCCAGACGTTCAAGGTCAAGGCGGGCGCCACCGTCCTGCACACCGTCGACCTGCGGGCGACCAAGCGCTGGTACGACGTGACGGTGAAGTCCGACACCGACACGGGCTACCTGCGACGGCTCGCGGGCCACGTGGAGACCGGCGCGGCGGGCGTGAGCGACCCGGCGATCATCACGGCCTGAGAAAGGGACTGGCGGACGTCCCGTACACGGAAGGTAGGGTCTCCCGGGTGACAACGCATTCGAACACTCCTGCAGGCTGGTACCCGGATCCCCAGGGCGACCCCCAGCAGCTCCGCTGGTGGGACGGCTCCCAGTGGACCCAGCAGACCAGCCCGGCCCAGCAGGTCCCGCAGCAGCAGGCTCCGCAGCCCGCGCAGGCCCAAGCGGCCCAGCCGCAGGGGCAGTTCGCCCAGCCGCAGGGCCAGTTCGGCCAGCCGCAGGCCGCGCCGGTGGCGCCCCCGGCGGTCGACCCGGCGAAGGTGCAGCGCCAGGTGCAGAAGCAGGCGGGCGTCACGCCGAACGCCCAGGGCGGCGGCACGCTCTTCACCGAGCCGGTCTTGGTGGTCAACCAGAAGGCCAAGCTCATCGAGCTGACGAACGAGTACAGCGTGATGGACCAGGCGGGCAACACGCTCGGCTCGGTCGTGCAGGTCGGCCAGAGCACGCTGAAGAAGATCGCGCGTTTCGTCTCCAGCATCGACCAGTTCATGACGCACAAGCTGGAGATCCGCGACGCCTACGGCCAGCCGCAGATGCTGCTGACCCGCCCGCGGAAGTTCATGAAGTCCCGGGTGATCGTGGAGCACGCCGACGGCCGGCCGGTCGGCGAGATCGTCCAGCAGAACATGATCGGCAAGATCAACTTCGCGATGATGGTCAACGGCCAGCAGGTCGGCGCGATCAAGGCGGAGAACTGGCGCGCCTGGAACTTCGCGATCGTCGACCACGCGGACAACGAGGTCGCCCGGATCACGAAGACCTGGGAAGGTCTCGCCAAGACCATGTTCACCACCGCGGACAACTACGTCCTGCAGATCCACTACCAGCTGCCCGAGCCGCTCCTGAGCCTGGTCGTGGCGACGGCCCTGACGGTCGACACGGCCCTCAAGCAGGACTCCCGCGGCTTCGGGTGATCAGTGCCCGCCCCGCGGACGGACCGCAGGTGCCCCGCGTCCCTCAGTGGGCGCGGGGCACCGCGCGTTCCAGACCGGCCACGTTCACCCCGCGGATGACACCCGGTTCCACTGCCTGAACGGGGATCGACGCCAGGAAGTCCGCCTCCGGCCCGCCCGCGACGGCCCGCGGTGAGCGCGTGAGCACCACGACCCCCAGCGCCGCCACCGCCGCACCCGCGACGGCGAGCAGGATCCCGCCGGCGCCGCCCCGCAGCCGCTCGCCGAGCAGTGCCACGCCGATGATCGAGGCCGCCACCGGGTTGGAGAGGGTCACCACGGCGAGCGGCGCGCCGAGGCCGCCCCGGTAGGCGGTCTGCGAGAGCAGCAGCCCCCCGGCGGCGAGCGCCGCGACGAGCAGCGCCACGATCACGACCTGCGGGCTGAGCAGCGGGCCCGAACGGTCGGTCACGGCGACCGTCACGGTCTGCGTCAGCGCCGAGGCCACCCCGGAGGCGAAGCCGGACGCGGTCGCGTGCCGCAGTCCCGGCCGCGCGCCCGGGCGGGAGAGCATCCCGATGACCGCCATCGTGGCGGCGGCCACGACCAGCGCCTCGGGCACCGTCAGCGTGTCGTCCGGCGCCGGTCCCGTGGCGGTCAGGAGCAGCGCGCCCAGGCCGATGAGCGTGAGCCCGGTGCCTCGCCACTCAAGGCGCGTGACCCGGCGCCCCGCGAGCCGCGCGCCGAGCGGCACGGCGGCGACGAGGGTGAGCGCCCCCAGCGGCTGGACCAGCGTGAGCGGTCCGTACTTCAGGGCGGCCACGTGCAGCAGCGCGGCGGCCGCGTTGAGCCCGACCGACGACCACCAGGTGGTGCTGCCGAGCATCCGCAGGACCCCGCTCTCGCCCTCGGCGACCCGCGAGGCGAGCCGCTCCTGGGCGACGGCGGCGGCCGCGTACGCACCCGCCGAGACGAGGGAGAGCGCGACGGCGAGAAGCGTGGCGTTCACTGTCCGGCCCCTGAGGGGATCAGTTCGGAGGAGGGTGCGGGAGAGGAGGGTGAGGACGGAGAGGAGGGTGAGCGGGCGGGCTCCGGCTTGAGCGGAGGCGCGGGCTCGTTCTCTGGGCGGGTCGCCGCGGACCTCCGTACGACCAGCGAGCGGGCCGGACGCGGCAGCCGGATGACCGCGAGCGCGATGCCGAGCAGGGCCGTCGCCACGAGCGCGTCGAGCCAGTAGTGGTTCGCGGTGCTGACCACGACGAGCAGGGTGAACAGCGGATGCAGCAGCCACAGCCAGCGCCACCGCGTCGAGGTGGCGGCGATCATGCCGATGGCGAGCATCAGCGCCCAGCCGAAGTGCAGCGAGGGCATGGCCGCGAACTGGTTGGCCATGGTGTCGGTCGCGGGCTTTGCGGCGTAGACCGAGGGCCCGTACACCTGCGCCGTGTCCACGAGGTGCGCGGCGTCCAGCATCCGCGGCGGCGCGAGCGGGAAGCCGAGGTGGAGCACGAGCGCGGCCGCGGTCAGCGCGGCGAGCACCCGCCGCGACCAGACGTAGTGCCGGGGGCGGCGCGCGTACAGCCAGACCAGGAAGAGCAGCGTCGCCGGGAAGTGCACGGTCGCGTAGTAGGTGTTCGCGACGTGGATCAGCGTCTCGCTGCTCAGCAGGGCGTCCTGCACGGCGCCCTCGCCGGGCAGGCGCAGCGTCCGCTCCGCGTCCCACACGCGGTGCGCGTTGCGGAAGGCCTCGCCGGTGTGGCCGTTGGCGAGCTGCCTGCCGAATTTGTAGACGAGGAAGAGTCCTACGACGAGGAGGAGCTCGCGGACGAGGGGCGGTCGGGCAGATGTGTCCGGCTTCCGGACGGTCGCGTCCGGCTCCCGGACTGCTGAGTCCGGCTCCCGTTCGGCAGGCTCGGTTCGGGATTCCATCCCCCGGCCCCTTTGCGTGATGACTGGTGGTGCGAATGGTGGTGGTGCGGTGCCGAGCGAGTCGCCTCGCTCATCGATACGACAATGTACCGATACGTCAGTGTACCGATACGACGGCGTACCGGTACACTGGCGTATCGAAGAGGGCCGATCGCGCTGATCCGGCCGCCGTACCGAGGGGAAGAGCCATGACGTCGACGTCGAGTCGCTCGAAGATCACGCCCGAGCGTGAGCAGGAGTTCTACGACGCCGTCCTCGACCAGCTCCGCGAATGCGGCTACGAGGCTCTGACCATGGAGGGCGTGGCCGCCCGCACCCGGTGCAGCAAGTCCACGCTCTACCGCCAGTGGAAGACCAAGCCCCAGTTCGTGGCGGCCGCGCTGCGGGCCAACCGCTGCGTGCGGTTCGCGGGAATCGACACCGGCAGCCTCGCCGGGGACCTGCGCGAGGCGGCCCGGGCCGCGGGCGAGCAGTCGGGGCGGGACACGATGCTGGTCCAGGCGCTCAGCCACGCGGTCCTCCAGGACGTGGACCTGCAACGGGTGCTGCGCGAGACCCTGGTCGAGCCGGAGCTGCAGGCCATGGACGTGATCATCCGGCGCGGCGTGGAGCGCGGCGAGATCCCCGAGGGGCACCCGGCGGTGGAGTTCGTCACGGTGCAGCTGTTCGGCGTGCTGCGGGCGAGGCCGATCCTCGAGGGCGCGCACGCCGACGGCGCCTATCTGACCCGTTTCGTCGAGGCCTGCGTGCTGCCCGCGCTCGGCCTCACCTGATCGTGGGCCCGAGTCCGGTGGATGACGGGACTCGGGCCTGCCCGCGCCGCACCGTGGGGACGGGGGCGGCGCGCACCCCCGGGCCGGACGGGGTTCCTCCTGAGCGGCGAGGAACCCCGCCCGGCCCCTGGGGCGTACACACCCCGCCCGGCCCCTGGGGCGTGCACACCGCGCGCGTGCCTCGCCCGGCTCGCGCGGTGACGCGTGCTACACGTCCTGCCCGGCTCCCGCGCCGCCGCCGGTCGGCCCCGCCTCGATGCCCTTAACGATCTTGTCCATGGTGGACGGCGAAGGGGCCTGGTCGTTGTCGTCGATGCCCATGCGGATGATGACGAGCTTCGACTTGTCGGCCGGGGAGGGGAAGGCGAGCGATTCGACGTAGCCGTCGTCGCTCTTCTGCGTGATGGCCTTCCAGCGGACGTGGTAGCCCTTCTGGCCCGCCACGGTGATCGGCTTCGAGGCCAGCACCTTGTGCGAGGTGATGCGGCCGTAGGTCTTGCCGCCGTACCCCTGCTTCGCGTTCCGCTTGATGTCCGCCTTGGCGGCCGCCTCGGGCGTCTTGGCGTCGATGTCCAGCTTCTCGGCGGGCTGGGAGTACGCGCTGCCGCGCGTGCACTGCTCCTCGGGATTGCCGGGACACGGGATCGGCTCCGTCTGGACCGCGGCGCCGAACTTGGTGGGCACGCCGAGCCAGTTGTCCGGTACGGGGATCTTGATGCCGTTCACCGAGTCGTTCGCGAAACCGGAGTCCTGTTCCGGGGACTTCGGGTCCTGCGAGCCGTCCGGGGAGCGCGGTGCGTCGGGCGTCCTCGGGTTGCCGGGGTCCTTCGGGGCGCCGGCCGACGGCTCCTTGGCCGCGGAGTCGCCCTCGCCCCCGTCGTCATCGGCGGTCAGGGCGTACACGCCGCCGCCTATCCCGGCGAGGACGACGAGCACCACGCCGACGGCTATCGCGACGCGCAGGCCGCGCCGTGGCGCGGGGTCCTGCCCCGGATGGGCCGGAAAGGCCGACTGGGTCGGATACGCGTGCGTGCCCGCGGCGGCGCGCACCTGATCCGTCCATACGTTCCCGTCCCACCAGCGCTCGGTGGGCGGACCGCCGGCGGTCTGGCCGGGGTCGGGGTACCAGCCTGGGGGAGTCATCTGCGTCATGGGCGCCAGAGTATGAGCCCCGCGTGAAAGCGGCATGAGAGGGGGGCGTCAAAGGCGAGACGAACGGGCGATCGCTCTTGGCACTCGGCGCCCTCGCGTCCAGCGCCGCGGGCGACCGGCGAGGCGATCGGCAGGACGGCGGTGGCCTACCGTCCCCGGCTTCCATGGCCGTTGAGGACCAGCCGGGTCGGGGCGTCCTTCTCGGGGATCGCCTCGGGCCACGGCATGCCCCCGCGCCCCGGTGTGATCGAGCCCAGCACGCTCGCGTGACGTGCCCCCGTGCTCGTCGGGACCGTTCCCGGCAGGCCGTGCAGGGTAAGGAAGCCGAGGACCGCGAAGGCGTACGCCTCCTTCGCCGCGGACGGCAGCCCCAGCTCGTCGGAGGAGCGCACCGGGATGCCGCCCCCCAACTCGGCCCGCAGGAAGGCCATCAGCACCGGATTGCGCGTGCCCCCGCCGGAGACGACGACCTCCGACGCCCTCACCGAGCGGACGGCGTCGGCGGCCGTGCGGGCGGCGAGGCGGGTGAGCGTGGCGACGACGTCTTCCGTGGGCAGGGCCTCGTACCCCTTCAACGCCGTACGCAGATACGGCAGATGGAAGAGTTCCTTGCCCGTCGTCTTCGGTGCCGGACGCGCGTAATACGGCTCGGCGAGGAGACGGTCGAGGAGAGCCGTGTGAACCGTGCCCCGGGCGGCCAGCTCACCGTCCATGTCGTAGGCGAGGCGGCCGCCCGTCGCCTCGCTCACCGCGGCGTCGAGCAGGGCGTTGGCGGGGCCCGTGTCGAAGGCCGTGCCGTCGGCGGCGGTGATGTTCGCGATGCCGCCGAGGTTCAGCGCGGCGGGAGCGCCGGGGCGGCCGCTCAGCCACATCCGGTCCACCAGGCTGACCAGGGGCGCGCCCTGGCCGCCCGCCGCGATGTCGCGTGGGCGGAAGTCGGCGACCACCGGGAGCCCCGTGGCCTCGGCGATCCAGGCGGGCTGGCCGATCTGGAGGGTGCCGTGCACCTGCCCCTCCGCCACCCAGTGGTAGACCGTCTGACCGTGCGAGGCGACCAACTGCGCCCGCCCGTCGCACAGTTCGCGGTCCGCCTCGACCGCGGCGGCGGCGAAGGCGCGGCCGATGGCGGTGTCCAGGCGGCAGACGTCGGCGAGCGTGGTGGTCGCGGGCGGCAGCGCGGCGGCGAGCGAGGCGCGCAGCCCTTCGTCGTAACCACGGCTGATCAGCCCGAGAGGGGTGAGCGTCAGACGGTCCCCGTCGAGGGTCAGATCGGCCGCTGCCGCGTCGATCGCGTCGTACGAGGTCCCTGACATGAGCCCGATCACGCGCACGTGGGGCCTCCTTCTCGGTCGGCTCACCAATGAGCTTGATCATCGCATCCCGTGGGAGGCGGGTGGCGCGTCTTCCCCGAACGCGGCACGGGGTGCAGCCGCGTACCGGCCCCGCTCGGCCGGTTCAGCGCGCTTCACGGGAGCGCGGGAGGCGCGCCCGGCCGTGGCCGAGGCGCGGGGTGCGTCTCCCGCGCGGGCCGTGCGCCGAGCGCCCGCCCTCTGCGCCGCGTGTCCGCCTGGCGTCGCGCTCGCCCCTTCACTCGGCGAGGACCCACGTCACCTCTCTCTTCGGTATGGACCCCCGTCACCTCTCAGCTGGGCCAGGGCCCACCTCACCCCCACCCCGCGAGGGCCCGGCCCCGCCACACCCCCGGGTCCCCCCACGCCCCGCGCAGCGCCCGCGCCTTGGTGAGCCACAGGGAGAGGTCGAACTCCGCGGTATACCCGATCGCCCCGTGGAGCTGGAGCGCGGCGCGGGACGCCCCGTATGCCGCCTCGGCCGCCGTCACCTTGGCGGCGGCGATGTCCCCCGGCGCCATGGTCAGCGCGGCGCCGAGCACCAGGGGCCGGGCGAACTCCAGCCGGATCAGGACGTCTGCCAGCCGGTGCTTGACGGCCTGGAACGACCCGATCGGTGTCCCGAACTGGCGGCGCTGCTTCACGTACGCCACCGTCCTGTCGAGCAGTGCCAGCCCGACGCCGAGCGCCTGCGCGGCCGTGGCGAGCGCCGCCCAGTCCGTCGCGTGCCGTGCCGCGGCGGCCACGGCGGGGCCGGTGGCGAGCAGTTCACCGCCGGGCAGCGGCGCGGCCAGCCGCCGAGCGGGGTCGAGGGACCGGCGCACGCGCGCGTGCCCGGGTGCGAGCCGCAGCTCACCGTCGGCCACGGCGAAGACCAGGCCCGCCTCCTCCGCGTCGAGCGCGTACGGCCCCCCTTCGGGCAGCGTCAGCGTCGCGCACGCCGCCCCCGAGGCGAGCGAAGGCAGGAACCGCTTGGCCGGTTCCGGCTCGCCCAGCTCCGCCAGGCGCGCGAGCAGCGCTTCGGCCGCCACCGTCTCCACGGCAGGACCCGGCACCGCGTGCCGACCCAACTCCACGAAGGCGACAGCCGTTTCGACGGGCAGCGGGCCAAGTCCCTCGTACGCCCGCGGCACCGGCAGCGCGAACACCCCCGCGTCCGCGAGCCGCGCCCATACCGCGCGCCCCGGCCCGTGGTCGCCCTCGCCCCACGCGCGCGTGGCCGTCACCGTGTCCGCCGCACCCAGCATCGCGTCGAGCGAGCGTGCGAAATCGCGCTGCTCGTCGTCGAGGAGAAACCTCATCAGCGGCGTCCCTTCGGCAGTCCGAGCAGCCGCTCGGCGATGATGTCGCGCTGGATCTCGTTGGTCCCGGCGTAGATGGGCCCGGCGAGCGAGAAGACGTACCTCTCCATCCAGTCCTGCCCGGCCGCCGTGCCGTCGGCCAGCTCGCCCTCGGCGCCCAGCAGATCCAGCGCCGTCTCGTGCAGCGCGATGTCGTACTCCGACCAGAAGACCTTGTTGAGGCTGGACTCGGCGCCGAGCGTCTCCCCGGCCGCGGAGCGCGACGCGCAGGCCCAGGTGAACAACTCATAGGCGCGCGCCCCGATGACGGCGTCGGCCACCCGGTCGCGCAGCGCGGTGTCCGCCGGGTCCCCCCGCGCCCGCCACCGCCGCGCGAGACGGTCGGCGGCGGCGAGGAAGCGGCCGGGGGAGCGCAGCGTCAGACCGCGTTCGTCGCCCGTGGCCGCCATGGCGATACGCCAGCCCTGGCCCGGCTCGCCGATCACGTCCTCGTCGGGCACGAAGACGTCGTCGAGGAAGAGTTCGGCGAAGGCGGGCTTGCCGTCCAGGCGGCCTATGGGGCGGACCGTCACCCCGTCCGCGTCGAGCGGGAACATCAGATACGTGAGCCCCCGGTGCGGCTTGCCCGCGGCGCCCGCACCGGTGTCGCACGGCTCGCTGCGGAAGAGCCCGAACGCGCGGTCGGCGAACGCGGCCCGCGACGACCACGTCTTCTGCCCGCTCAGCAGCCAACCGCCGTCCGTGCGGCGGGCGGTGGAGCGCAGCGACGCCAGATCGGAGCCCGACTCCGGCTCCGACCAGGCCTGTGCCCAGATCACCTCGCCGGTCGCCATGGAGGGCAGCACCCGCGCGCGCTGTGCGGCGGTGCCGAAGTCGAAGAGCGTCGGCGCGAGCAGGCTGATGCCGTTCTGCGAGACCCGGCCCGGGGCGCCCGCCGTGTAGTACTCCTCCTCGAACACCAGCCACTTCACGGTGTCGACGCCCCGACCGCCGTACTCCTCGGGCCAGGACACCACCGACCAGCGGTCGGCCGCCAGCTCGCGCTCCCACTCCCGGTGGGCCGCGAAACCCTCCTCGGTCTCCAGGGAGGGCAGCGGCGCGGCCGGTACGTGCGCCGCGAGCCAGTCACGCGCCCGCTGCCGGAACTCCCCTTCCTCGGCGGTGAAGTCGAGGTCCATCAGCCCACCTCCCAGAGTTCTTCTCCCACACTTCCCTAACAAGTGTTTGGTAGGTTACCGTGTGGGCAGTCAAAGAGTCGAGGGTCAGTAGCCGTCAGGCCGGAAGTTCAGAAGCCAGAAGCCGAAAACCGAAAGCCATAAGTCGGAACGCAGCACCGAGCCGGAGGGCCGCCCATGGACGCACCCGTTTGCCCGCCGGGACACGACCTGCTCGCGGGGCGCACCGCCGTGATCACGGCGGCGGCCGGAGCGGGCATCGGTGGCGCCACCGCGCGCCGCTTCCTGGAGGAGGGTGCGCGCATCGTCATAGGTGACGCCCACTCCCGCCGCACCAAGGAGGCGGTGACCGCGCTCGCCGAGGAGTTCGGGGCGGACCGGATCGACGGCGTCCCGTGTGACGTGACCGTCGAGGCGCAGGTCCAGGACCTGTTCGAGCTGGCGGAGCAGCGCCACGGCCGTCTGGACATCGTGGTGAACAACGCGGGCCTCGGCGGGACGGCCCCGCTCGCCGAGATGACCGACGAACAGTGGGGCAAGGTCATCGACGTGACGCTGAACGGCACGTTCCGGTGCACGCGCGCCGCCCTGCGCCGCATGCGGGCGGACCCTCCCGGCGGTGGCGTCGACCGGGGCGGTGACGGCGTCGACGGCGGGGTGATCGTGAACAACGCCTCGGTGCTCGGCTGGCGCGCGCAGGAGGGCCAGGCGCACTACGCCGCCGCGAAGGCCGGAGTCATGGCCCTCACCCGCTGCGCGGCAATCGAGGCGGCCCCCCACGGCATCCGGGTCAACGCGGTGGCGCCGAGCCTCGCCGTCCACCCCCACCTCGCGAAGGTCACCTCACCCGAGCTGCTCGAACAGCTCACCGCCCGCGAGGCCTTCGGGCGGTACGCGCAGCCGTGGGAGATAGCCAACGTGATCGTCTTCCTGGCCAGCGGCTACTCCTCGTACATGACGGGCGAGACGGTCTCGGTCAGCAGCCAGCACGCCTAGGCGGAGAATGACCGTGTGTCGAAACCGAACCAGAGCGCCAGCGAACCGAACCAGCGCACCAACGAACCGAACCAGCGCACCGGCGCACCGAAGCAGACCGCCGGCAAGAAGAAGCCGCAGGTGAGTCCCTCGCCCGAGCGCCGACGCGAACTCCTCGGCATCGCCGCCGACGTCTTCGCCGAGCAGGGTTACAACGCCACCACGGTCCGCAAGATCGCCGACGCCGCCGGCATGCTCGCCGGCAGCCTCTACTACCACTTCGATTCCAAGGAGTCGATGCTCGAAGAGATCCTCCGCACCTTCCTCACCGAGCTGTGGGACGGGTACGACTCCGTGCTCCAGGCCCAGCTCGGCCCTCGCGAGACGCTTGAAGCGCTCGTCACCGAGTCCTTCCGGGAGATCGACCGGCACCGCGCCGCCGTCGCGATCTACCAGAAGGAGTCCAGGCACCTCGTCGCCCAGAAGCGCTTCCAGTACCTGTCCGACTCGCAGCAGCGCTTCGAGAAGGCCTGGCTGACGACGCTGGAGCGAGGCGTCGCGGAAGGCGTCTTCCGCGACGACCTGGACATCCGGCTCGCCTACCGCTTCGTGCGCGACACGGTCTGGGTCGCCGCGTCCTGGTACCGCCCCGGCGGCGGCCACAGCCCCGAGGAGATCGCCCGCCAGTACCTGTCGATGGTCCTGGACGGCATCTCCGTACGCACGTAGAGCGGCGCGCCGTCCCACGGCGTCCACGACCGAGGAGTACGCAGTCATGGCCGAGGCCTACATCGTCGAAGCGGTCCGCACCCCCGTCGGCAGGCGCCAGGGAGGGCTCTCCCGGGTCCACCCCGCCGATCTCGGCGCCCACGTCCTCAAGGCCCTCGTCGCGCGCACCGGCATCGACCCCGCCGCCGTGGAGGACGTCGTCTTCGGCTGCCTGGACACGGTCGGGCCGCAGGCCGGGGACATCGCCCGCACCAGCTGGCTCGCCGCCGGACTGCCCGAAGAGGTCCCCGGCGTGACGATCGACCGGCAGTGCGGATCGTCCCAGCAGGCCATGCACTTCGCGGCGCAGGGCGTCCTGTCCGGTACCCAGGACCTCGTCGTCGCGGGCGGCACGCAGAACATGTCGATGATCCCCATCGCCTTCGCCTCCCGGCAGGCCGCCGCACCGCTCGGCCTCACCGAGGGCCCGTACGCGGGCAGCGAGGGCTGGCGCGCCCGGTACGGCGACCGGCCCGTGAACCAGTTCCACGGCGCGCAGCTGATCGCCGCCAAGTGGGGCATATCCCGCCGCGACATGGAGGAGTTCGCCCTCCGCTCCCACCTGCGGGCGGTCCGCGCCATCGACGAGGGCCGCTTCGACCGCGAACTCGTCGCGTACGGCGACGTGACCACCGACGAAGGCCCGCGCCGCGACACGACCCTGGAGAAGGTGGCGGGCCTCAGACCCGTCCTGGAGGACGGCACGATCACCGCCGCCTGCTCCTCACAGGTCTCGGACGGCGCCGCCGCACTGCTCATCGCGAGCGAACGCGCCGTGCGGGAACACGGGTTGACGCCCCGCGCGCGTGTCCACCACCTTGCCGTGCGCGGCGAGGACCCCATCCGGATGCTCTCCGCGCCGATCCCCGCCACCGCGCACGCGCTCAAGAAGACCGGCATGACCATCGGCGACATCGACCTCGTCGAGATCAACGAAGCGTTCGCGCCGGTCGTCCTGGCCTGGCTGAAGGAGACCGGCGCGGACCCGGAGAAGGTCAACGTCAACGGCGGTGCGATCGCCCTCGGCCACCCCCTCGGCGCGACCGGCGTGAAACTGATGACGACCCTCCTGCACGAACTGGAGCGCACAGGCGGCCGGTTCGGGCTCCAGACGATGTGCGAGGGCGGCGGCCAGGCCAACGTGACGATCATCGAACGCCTCTGACCGCCCCTTCGTACGCCCCCGGGAGCCCCAGCCGCGCACAGGAAACGGACTCCCCCTCACCCCTTGTGGGAGTACCTGCGCCGACCGCGCTCCACAGCGGCCCCGACCCGGCTAGTCTCGACTTCTGTACGTCGATTGAGCGACCCCGGGAGGTAGCGCGATGACGCATGGACGGCCCGGAGGAGCCGCCGTGGCCCCACTCTGGGAGCGCGACGTCGAACTCGCCGCGGTGACCCAGGCCGTCGAGGAGCTGTGCGCGGACTCGACGAGCGGGGGAGGCCTGCTCGCCTTCAGCGGAGAGGCCGGCATCGGCAAGACCGCGCTGCTCGCCGAAGTGCGCCGCATCGCCGAGGCCCACGGCGCCACGGTCTGGTCGGCACGCGGCGGCGAGGCGGTCACCTCCGTCCCCTTCAACGTCGTACGCCAGCTCCTCCAGCCCGAACTGGTCTCCTTCTCACCCGACGAGGCACGCGAATACCTCGGCGACTGGTACGAGATCGCGGGCCCGGCCCTCGGCGTGGTCGAGCCCGGCGGACGCCAGGCGGACCCGAAAGCCGTCTGCGAAGGCCTCGTCGAAGCGGTCTCCCGCCTTGCCCAGCTGAAATGGCCGCTCGCCCTGCTCATCGACGACGCGCACTGGGCCGACCAGGAGACGCTGCACTGGCTCGCCGCGTTCGCCCAGCGGCTGGCCGAACTGCCCGTGCTCGTCGTGATCGCACACCGGCCCGGCGAGGCCAAGGACGGCGGCGCACGCCACCTGGCAGAGGTCACCGCCACCGCCCGCACCTTCAGCACCCTGCGCGCCCTCACCCCGGACGCCGCCGCGGGCCTCACCCGCGCCACGCTCGGCGAGCACGCCGACGCCCCCTTCTGCCGCGAGGTGTGGGCGGTCACCGGCGGCAATCCGTACGAGTCGGTCGAACTCCTCGCCAAGGTCCAGGACAGCGAACTGGAACCGGTCGAGAGCTCGGCGGACGCGCTGCGCGCCCTCAACCGCACGGCCAAGGGCCACGGACTCATCGCCCGCCTCGAAGACCTCGGCACCGATGTCACCCGCTTCGCCTGGGCGGCCGCCATCCTCGGCACCGCCATCTCCCTCGACACGGTCACCCGGCTCGCCGGAATGTCCCGCGCCACCGCCGAGGCGTGCGCGGAACGCCTGTGCACCGCGCGCATCCTGATCCGCGACGCGGAGGGCCTGGAGTTCGTCCACCCGCAGATCGCCAGCACGGTCTACCGCTCCATCCCCGGGGCGACCCGCACCGCCCTGCACGGCGTGGCCGCCGCGGTCGTCACCCACGACGGCCGGAGCCCCGCGGCCGCCTCCCGGCACCTCCTCGAGGTCCATCCGGAGGACGACCCCGAAGTGGTCGAGCAGCTGCGCCGGGCCGCCGCCGAACACCTCGCGGTCGGCGCGCCCGAAGCGGCCCGCCGCTGTCTGGAGCGGGCACTGAAGGAACCACCGCTGCCCGAGATCCACGCGCGCGTGCTCTACGAACTGGGCTGCGCCACGCTGCTCACCTTGCCCGCCACCACCATCAGGCATCTGCGCGAAGCGCTCTCCATGCGCGGCCTCGACCAGGAACTGCGGGTCGACGCGGTCTGCCGCCTCTCCCAGGCCCTCGTCCACAACGACCAACTGGAAGAGGGCCTGCGCGCCATCGACGAGGAGGTGGAGCGCCTCGACGAAGGACCCGCCCGGCTGCGCCTGCAAGCCGTCCACTACATGTGGGAGGGCATCCACGCGGGCGAGGAGGACTCGCCGGGACGGTCACGGCGGCTCGCCGCGCTCGCCGGTCCGCTCAGCGGCCGCGACAACTCCGAACGCGCCCTGCTGATCCTGCGCGCCTTCGACGCCATGACCCGCGGCGAGAACGCGGAGCTGGTCGTCGAGCTGTGCGACCGCGCCCTCGTCAACGGCCGCCTCGCGCCCGGCCTCGGCTGGACCGACACGGAATGGAGCTTCGAACTCCGGCTGATGCTCGGCGGTTCGTACGCCTTCGCGGACCGGCTCGACCGCGCCGAGAGCCTGTTCACCGAGGCCGTGCGCGCGTACGAGACAGCGGGCTGGAGCGGCGGGCATCTCGCCCTCTCGCACGCCTTCCTCGGCTATGTGTACCGCAGGCGCGGGCGGCTGATCGACGCCGAGAGCTCCCTGCGCGAGAGCCTGCGCCTCGCCGACCGCGTCGGCCAGGGGCTGCCCATGCACTGGGAGGCCGCCAGCATGCTCGTCGACACGCTGCTGGCGCGCGGGCACATCGACGAGGCGGGCGCGATCGCCGACCGCTACGGCTTCGCGCCGCCCTCCGCCTCCACGATCTACGTGCCCGACGCCCCCTGCGTACGCGGCAGGCTGCTGCTCGCCCTCGGGCGCACGAGCGAGGGCCTCGCCGAACTGGAATCGACGGCGAAGGCGCTGACCGCGCGCGGCCAGTACAACACCGTGCTCGCGCCGTGGGCCTACGACCTCGCCCGCGCCCTGGCCCACGAGGATCCCAGGCGGGCCGCCCACCTCGTCTCCGACGCCCGTATGCAGGCCGAGCGGTTCGGCACGGACACCGCGATCGGCGAGGCGCTGCGGTGTGCCGCCGCCCTGGAGAGCGGGGCGCGATCCATCGCCCTCTACCGTCAGGCCGCCACCTATCTGGAGGCCTCGCCCTGCGCGTACGAGCACGCGGTGGCCCGGGTGGAGTACGGGATCGCCGCCGGTTCCGCGCCGGATCTGGAGCGGGGGCTTGCGTTGGCGCGGAGCTGTGGGGCGGATGGGCTTGTCGCGCAGGCGCGGTTGGCCCTGGGGCGGGGGTGAAGGCGCCTTCGGTTGGGCCCGCCGGTCCGCCGGGCGGTGCCGATGCTGACGCCTCGGGGCTCTGCCCCGGACCCCGGTCCTCAATCGCCGGACGGGCTGAATCCAGGCCCCCTGGGCCTAGCCGTGCACGTCGCCCGGGCCCGGGCTTCGGCCCACGGGCCTGAGCTTTAGCCCTCCCCGGACCTCGTCCTCAGCCCCCGTCCCAGCCCAGCCGTCTCAACCTGCCCATCACCTCCCCCGCCTCCACCATCACCCGCTCCACCAGCTCCGCGCACGACGGGAGGTCGTCGATCAGGGCCGTCACCTGGCCCGCGGCCATCACGCCCGCCTCCGGGCGGCCGTCCACCATCGCCGATCTGAGCAGCATCGGGGTGTTCGCCGCGAGGAGGAGCTGGCTCCACGTCAGGTCCTTGCCGTGCTTCATCGCCAGGCCGTCCCGTGCCATCCGCACCCAGCCAAGCCCGGAGACCTTCCGGAACGCCGCCGCGTGCCGCACCGCCCGGGCCGACGAAGCGATCCGGCCCGACCGCTCCAGGGCGGCGACCAGCTCCGTGCGCAGCATCCGGTGCGGCAGGCCGTCCACGCGCGTGGTGACCGTGATGTCCTTGACCGTGGCTGCCAGATAGCGCGCTTTGACCGCGTCCGGCACCGGTGAGTCCGACGTGAGCAGGAAGCGTGTACCCATGGCCACGCCCGCCGCGCCGTGGGCGAGCGCGGCGACCAGGCCGCGTCCGTCGTGGAACCCGCCCGCCGCGATGACGGGGATGTCCACCGCGTCGACGACCTGCGGCAGCAGTACCGTCGTCGCCACTTCGCCCGTGTGGCCGCCGCCCTCGCCACCCTGCACGAGCACCGCGTCCGCGCCCCACGCGGCGACCTTCTCCGCGTGCCTTCGCGCGCCGACCGAGGGGATCACCACCACGCCCGCGTCCTTCAACTCGGCGATCAGCTCCCTCGACGGCGCGAGCGCGAAGGACGCGACCCGCACCCCCTCCTCGACGATGATCCGGACGCGGTCCCGCGCGTCCATCGCGTCGGCCCGCAGATTGACCCCGAACGGCGCGTCCGTACGGGACTTGACCTCGCGCACGGCCGCCCGCAGCTGCGCGACCGTCATGGTTGCGGAGGCCAGGATGCCGAGCGCCCCCGCGCCCGCCGTGGCCGTCACCAGGCGGGGGCCCGCCACCCAGCCCATCCCGGTCTGCACGATCGGGTGCCGCACCCCGACCAGCTCGGTCAGCGGGGTCTCGATGACGGGCGGGCCCGCCGTCACGCGCGCACCTCGCGCTCGCGCAGGCCTCGCGGGTCCACCACGTCCCGTATCAGCCGCAGCTCCTCGTCGGTCGGCTCGCGGGTGCACGGGACGCCGTCCTCCGGCACGGCGAGGGTGAAACCGGTGGCCTCGCGCACCTGGCCGAGCGTGACGCCCGGGTGCAGGGAGACCAGCCGCATCGCGTGATCCGGCGTCGCGAAGTCGAAGACGCCGAGGTCGGAGACGACGCGGCGCAGATCGTGGAAGCGGGTCGCGGAAGGCCCCGCGGCGGCCGCGCTGTCGTAACCGACACCGCTGATCATGTCGACCTTCTCCACGAAGACCCGTGTCGAATGCCTCGGGATCCAGTAACTCACCGGGTTGTTGATCGTGTTGGCGGGGGCGCCTCGCACGCCGAGCAGCTGCCGCCGCGGACGCTCCCAGTCGCCGACGCAGGAGATGTTCTGATTCCCGAAGCGGTCGATCTGGCTGGCGCCCATCATCACGTGCCGCCGCCCGCCCATCACCATCGTCAGATGCCTGCGGTACGGAAGCCAGCCCTCCGTCACGCTCGACGCGGCGCCCACGGCAGGCACATCGCCGATCAGCAGCGCCTCGCCGTCCGTGAGCAGCAGCTCGGGGGCGAAGGTCAGCTTCGCCAGGCGCGCCCCGATGGCCGGGACCGTGCCCATGGGGGACGCGAGGATCTCGCCGTCGCCGCGCCAGGCCTCGGCGCAGGCGACCACGCAGTACTCGGCACGGGTGGTGGTCCGCCCCCTCGTCGCACCGGTCTGCGTCATCGCTGCTCCTTGTGCCAGGCCTGGACGGCCAGTTGGTAGTCCTGCTCGGTGCCGGCGAGGAAGCGGTCACGGAAGGCGCCCCACGCCTCGGGGTCGGCCGCGGCGGTGGCGTACGCCTTCTGGAAGGGCTCGTCGCGGCCGTAGTCGGGCGCGCAGGACGTGAAGTGCGCGCCCTTGGGCGTCTCGGTCACGCCCGTCACCGCGTGCCGGGAGATCAGCATCGTCTGGGGCGCCGCGTGCGCGGTGAGCTGCCCGGAGTCGACGATCCGCTCGCACGAGACGTACGCGCTGTCGGAGGCCTCGCAGAACAGGTCGTCGAAGTAGGGGTCGGGGCCCAGATACTGGCCGTTGCCGAAACGGTCGGCGCGGTTCATGTGCACCAGCGCCGCGTCCATGCGCAGGGCGGGCACGGCGACCAGCTCCTCGCCGTCCTCGTACGGCGAAGTGACCGTACGCAGCCGGGGGTTGACCCGCATGACGTCCGAACCGAGGCCCGCGCGGATCGGCAGGAACGGCAGCCGCTGGGCGCCCGCGGTGAGGCCCTGCATGAACATCGCCTCGTCCAGCTCGACGAGTTCGAGGGCGCCACGCTCGCGTGCCGCGCGGAAATGCGGCTCCAGGGGGATCGAGTCGAGGGTCGTGAACGCCGTGATCAGCTTGCGGACACGGCCCGCCTCGGCGAGCAGACCGACGTCCGGGCCGCCGTACGACACGACGGTCAGGTCCGTGACATCGGACCGCAGCAGCGCGCGCACCAGTGCCATCGGCTTGCGCCGCGAGCCCCAGCCGCCGATGCCGAGAGTCATCCCGCTCTCCAGGCGCCCCACGATCTCGTCGGGCGTCATCACCTTGCCCGGCCGCACCCCACCCATCGCCCCCATGCCTGCCCGCACCTCACCCGTCGCCCCCATGCCTGCCCATGCCTCACCCGTCGCCGCCGAGGCCGTCCGTGCCGTGTGGGTCATGCCCTGCCCTCCCCTTGCGTCCCGAAGTCCTCGCGGATGCGGTCGGCGAGGCCGCTGAGGTTCGCCTCGAAGGTGAAGCCCTGCTCGAAGCGGTAGCTGCGGTGGACGTCCACCGGGTCGATGCCGTTGATCGACGCCTTCGCGAACCGCAGCAGCGTGCCGTCCTTGCGGGCGATCTCCCGCGCCAGCTCCAGTGCCGCCTCGCGCAGTTCCGCGCGCGGGACGACCCGCCACACCGAACCGTGCGCGTGCAGCTCGGCGGCCGTCACCGTGCGCGAGGTGTAGTACAGCGCCCGCATCAGGTGCTGCGGGACCAGGCGGGCCAGATGGGTGGCCGCGCCCAGCGCGCCCCGGTCCAGCTCGGGCAGGCCGAAGGTGGCGTCCTCGCTCGCCACGATCGCGTCCGCGTTCCCCACGAGGCCTATGCCGCCGCCCAGGCAGAAGCCCTGCACTGCGGCGACCACCGGCACCTCGCAGTCGTACACCGCCGAGAAGGCCGCGGAGCAGCCGCGGTTGGCGCCGATCAGCGCGTCGTGGCCGCTGTCGCGCCGCAGCTCCTTGATGTCCACGCCCGCGTTGAACCCCCGGCCCTCGGCCGTCAGCACCACACAGCGCGTGCCGGGGTCGCGCCCCGCGGCGCGCACGGCGTCGGCCAGGTCGAACCACCCCTGCGCGGGAAGGGCGTTGACGGGCGGATGGTCGACCGTGACGACGGCCACGCCCTTGTCCGGGACGGAGGTGGAGACAGACATCAGAGGATCCGCTACCTTTCGACCACACGCCTTCAACCAAACATTTGTTAGTTGGAAAGGTAGCAGCGATGACTGACACCCGACAGGTGGTCGTCGTCACCGGCGGCACCCGCGGCGTCGGCGCCGGAATCGCCCGCGGCTTCCTCGCCGCCGGGGCGCGGGTCGTCGTCTGCGCCCGTAGAGCGCCCGACAGGCCCGTCGAAGCCGCGGGCGCCACCGCCGAGTTCCGCCCGCTAGACCTGCGGGACGCGCAGGCCGCCCAGGTCTTCTTCCGCGAAGTGGCCGCCGAGCACGGCAGGGTGGACGCCCTGGTGAACAACGCGGGCGGCACACCCTTCGGCCTCCTCGCCGACACCGCCCCGGCCCGCCAGGCCAAGGTCGTCGAACTGAACCTGCTCGCCCCGCTGTACGCCTCGCTCGCCGCGTACGACGTGATGCGCACCCAGGAGGCGGGCGGCAGCATCACGATGATCGGCAGCGTCAGCGGCACCCGGCCGTCCCCGGGCAGCGGTGCGTACGGCGCCGCGAAGGCCGGCCTGGAGAACCTCGCCCGGACCATGGCGGTCGAATGGGCGCCCTCCGTGCGGGTCAACACCGTCGTCCTCGGCCTCGCCCGCACCGAGAGCGCCCACCTGCACTACGGCGACGAGGAGGGCGTCGCCAGAGTCGCCCGCACGGTCCCGCTCGGCCGCCTCGCCGACCCCTCGGACGTCGCCGACGCCTGCGTCTTCCTCGCCTCCGACCGCGCCCGCTACATCAGCGGCGCCGCGCTCCACCTGCACGGCGGCGGCGAACGCCCCGCCTTCCTCGACGCCGCCTCCGTCAACCGCTGAACGTCACCAAGCCAACCGTTGAACGTCACCAAGGGAGTTGCCGCATGACCGCACCCGCCGCCCCGTCCGCCTCGCCACCCGGCCGGCCGGGCATCTGCGCGGACCGCGTCGTGATCGTCACCGGCGCGGGCCGTGGCCTGGGCCGCGCCCACGCGCACGCGTACGCGGCCGAGGGCGCCAAGGTCGTCGTCAACGACCTCGGCGTGGGACCGGACGGCTCCGGGGTCTCCGGCGGGCCCGCGCACGCGGTGGTCGGGGAGATCCGCGCCGCGGGCGGGGACGCGGTCGCGCACGGCGGTGACATCGCGACGTCCGAGGGCGCGGCCTCGCTGGTGCGGGCCGCCCTCGACACGTACGGCCGCCTGGACACCCTCGTCAACAACGCGGGCTTCCTGCGCGACCGGATGCTGGTCAACCTCGGCGAGGACGACTGGGACGCCGTCATGAGAGTCCACCTGAAGGGGCACTTCCTGCCGCTGAAGCACGCGGGCGCGCACTGGCGGGCCGAGGCGAAGGCCGGGCGCGTGCCGCACGCGTGCGTGGTCAACACCAGCTCGGGAGCGGGCCTTCTGGGCAGCGTCGGGCAGGGCAACTACAGCGCGGCGAAGGCCGGGATCCTCGGCCTCACCCTGGTCGCCGCGGTGGAACTGGCCGCCTACGGAGTACGCGTGAACGCCATCGCCCCCGCCGCCCGCACCCGCATGACGGAGCAGACCTTCGCCGACACGATGGCCGCCCCCGAGCCCGGTGCCTTCGACGCGATGGCCCCCGAGAACGTCTCCCCGCTGGTCGTCTGGCTGGGCTCCACCGCCTCCGCGGGTGTCACCGGCCGCGTCTTCGAGGCGGAGGCGGGCCGCATCACCGTGATGGAGGGCTGGCGCCCCGGCCCCACCGCGGACAAAGGCGCCCGCTGGACCCCGGCCGAGGCGGGCGAGGCGGCCCGGAGACTGCTTGCCGACGCGCTGCCGCCGGGACCGGTGTACGGGGCGCGGTGAACGGGCACGCGCGCGTGCGGGTCACCCGGCCCCCTGTCCTGCGCGGCGCCCTCTGCTACTGCTCCTCCGCGAGGACCCGCTGGGCCACCGCGAACGCCGAGTTCGCCGCCGGGACTCCGCAGTAGACCGCCGTCTGGAGGAGGACCGCGCCGATCTCCTCGGGGGTGAGGCCGTTGCGGCGGGCCGCGCGGATGTGCAGGGCGAGTTCGTCGAGATGGCCGTGGGCGACCAGCGCGGTCAGCGTGATCAGGCTGCGCTCGCGGCGCGGCAGCGTGGGGTCGGTCCAGATCTCGCCCCACGCGTAGCGGGAGACGAAGTACTGGAAGCGGGCCGTGAAGGACGTGGTGCCGGCCTGGGCGCGGTCGACGTGGGCGTCGCCCAGTACCGCGCGGCGCACGGCCATGCCGCCGCCCTCCGCGCGGGCCGGGTCGGCGAAGTGGGCGCGCAGGGCGGCGGCCACGGCGGCCGGGCGTTCCGCGGGCGCCAGGTGGGAGGCACCGGCGAGTTCCATGAGGGACGCGTCCGGTACCGCGTCGGCGATCTCCCTGGCGTGGGCGGGCGGTGTCGCCGGGTCCTCACGTCCGGCGATCACCAGTGTGGGCGCGGCGATCGACGCCAGGGCCTCCCGCAGGTCGTACGCGGCCAGGGCGTCACAGCACGCGGCGTACGCGCCCGGATCGGCGGCCCGCAAGTCCGCCACCAGGCCGGGCACGGTGAAACCGGGTGTGAACCAGCGCTGCGGCGCCGACTCCGCGAGCCCGGCCAGGCCCTCGCGGCGCACGGTCGCGGCCCGCTGCCGCCATGGCTCGGCGCCACCGAAGTGGGCCGAGGTGCAGATCGCGGCGAGACGCGTCACGCGCTGCGGATGGTGGGCCGCGAGGTGCAGTCCTACGGCGCCGCCCAGGGAGACACCCGCGTACGCGAAGCGGTCGACGCCGAGCGAGTCGGCCAGCGCGAGGACGAGTCCCGCGAGATCGGCGACCGTGGCGCCGGGACCGATCAGGTCGGCGGGGGAGCGGCCGTGGCCGGGCAGGTCCCAGCGCACGACCCGGTGGGCGGCGGAGAGTTCGGGCGCGACCGCGTCCCACAGGGCGGTCGACGTACCGAGAGAGGGGCCCAGAAAGAGCGGGGGAGCGGTGTCCGGTCCCTCCGTGATCTGGTGCGGCAGCCTGCCGGTCGTGTCGAGGGTCAACGTCGCTCCAGGGCGCGGTCGGTGAGGGTGCCGGCGGAACCGGTGTAACGGGTGGGGTCGGTGATTTCGCCGAGGTCGAGGCCGAGGTCGGGGCCGACGTCCTTCAGGGCGGGTTCCTCCGCCAGGATCTGTGCGAGGACCTCCGCCAGGATCTGCGCGAGTGTGCGCCCCTCGGCGCGCGTACGCCGTGCCGCGTCGGTGAGGAACTGCTTCGCGCGGGCCTGACCGAGCAGGGGCGTCAGCTCGGCGACGAGCCGCTCGGAGACGATCAACCCGCCGCTGAGATGGAGATGTTCACGCATGGCCTCCGGGTGCACGCGCAAGCCCTCCGCCATCTCGGCCGCGTCCCGGGCGGCGCCGCCGACCAGGCGGAGCAGGTCGCGCAAGGGCTCCCACTCGGCGTGCCAGGCGCCCGCCGGCCGCTCGTCCTCGGCCACCAGCGAGCCGTACAGGGTCGCCGCGAGGGCGGGCGCGCGGCGCGCGGCGGCGGCGATGAGCGTGGCGCGGACCGGGTTCGCCTTGTGGGGCATCGCGGACGAGCCACCCCCCGCCCCTTCGGAGACCTCGGCGATCTCCGTGCGGGAGAGCGTGAGGACGTCCGCGGCCGCCTTGCCGAGGGCCCCCGCGGTGAAGGCGAGGGCGCCCGCGAGGTCGGCGACGGGGGTACGGAGGGCGTGCCAGGGCAACAGCGGCTCGGCGAGCCCCAGCTCGCGCGCGAAGGCCGCGACAAGGCCGCCACAGGCCTCGCGGCGCCCCTCACCCGCACACAGTCCGCCCCTCCCATACACCCCGAACACCGCCAACGTCCCCGCCGCGCCCCCCAATTGCGCCGGAAGCGTCCCCCGGGCCCCCGCGACCCGGTCCCGCGCGTCGAGCACGAGTGAGCGCCACCCCGCCGCCTTCAGGCCGAACGTGGTCGGCACCGCGTGCTGCGTCAGCGTGCGGCCCGGCATCACCGTGTCCCGGTGCCGCGACGCGAGACGGGCCAGCGCGCTCTCCGCGCGGGCCAGGTCCGGGAGGATCAGGTCCAGCGTCCGCGCGGCGAGCAGCATCAGGGCCGTGTCGAGGATGTCCTGGCTCGTCGCGCCCCGGTGGACGTAGGGCGCCGCGTCGGCCGGTACCGCCGCCGTCAGCTCCGCCACCAGGGGGATCACCGGGTTTCCGCCCTCCCGCGCGCGGAGCGCGAGGGCGCGGGCGTCGAAGCGGCTCGCGTCCGAGGCCGCTTCCGTGACCGCCTCGGCCGCCCCCGTGGGGGCGAGGCCGACCGCCGCCTGGGCCCGCGTCAGTGCCGCCTCCGCGTCAAGGAGTGCCTGGAGGAAGGCGGGGTCGCCGGTCGCCTCCTCGGCGGCGGACCCGGCCCACCCGGGGGAGAACAGGCCGCTCACGAGAACTCCAGGAAGACCGTCTCGTCCGCCCCTTGGAGCCGGATGTCGAACCGGTACGTACGCGGCGCCTCGCTCCGCGTGATCAACGTGGCGCGCCGGTCGGTGTCCAGGGAGGCGAGCAGCGCGTCGCCGGGCTCGTCCACCACGTACGCGCGCGTGTAGAGGTGGTGCAGCAGCCCGCGCGCGAAGACGGCCAGCGAGACGTACGAGACGCCACCCGGCGGCAGCGTCCGCACCGCCCAGTGACCGTCCGCGTCCGTCGCCACCCGCCCGAAACCGGTGAACGCCACCCCGTCGCGCCCGATGACCTGTCCCGTCACGGGGTCGCGCCGCAGCGACCCGGGCGCGCCCGTCCGCGTGCCGTCCGGAGCGGGCTGCCAGGTCTCCACCAGGGCGTCGGGGACGGGCTGCCCCGCGCCGTCGTACACGTACCCGTGCAGCGTGATGGTGTCCGGGTGGCCGAGGGGCGCAACCTCGCCGCCGCGCGGGAAGGGCAGCGCGTAGCCGTAGAAGGGGCCGACGGTCTGGGAGGGCGTCGGAGGCGTGGGGAGCGCGTGCGGGGGCATCAGCGGTGGTCGCCTTCCTCGAAGAGGGTCGCGGACGGGCCGTCGAGAACGATGTCCCAGCGGTACCCCAGCGACCACTCGGGGACGGACAGATCGTGGTCGTACGCGCAGACGAGCCGCTGCCGCGCGGACTGGTCGGTCACCGAGCGCAGCACCGGGTCGTAGGGGAGGAGCGGGTCCCCGGGGAAGTACATCTGCGTGACCAGGCGCTGGGTGAAGGCCGTGCCGAAGAGCGAGAAGTGGATGTGCGCGGGGCGCCAGGCGTTGACGTGGTTGCGCCACGGATAGGCGCCCGGCTTGACGGTCGTGAAGGAGTACGTGCCGTCGTCGTCGGTCAGGCAGCGGCCGAAGCCCGTGAAGTGGGGGTCGAGGGGTGCCGGGTGCTGGTCCAGCTGATGGGCGTACCGCCCGGACGCGTTGGCCTGCCACAGCTCGACCAGCTGGCCGCGTACGGGGCGCCCCCGGCGGTCGAGGACCCGGCCGCTCACGGTGATCCGCTCGCCCAGCGGCTCGCCCTGGTGCTGTCGCGTCAGATCGCGGTCCAGGGCGGTGACGTCGGTGACGCCGAACGCGGGACCGCTCAGCTCCACCGCCTCGGGGTCCCGCAGCGGGACCAGCGGCCGCTTGGGGTGGCGGAAGTGGCTGCTGCGGTAGGGCGGGTAGTCACGCGGCGGATGGCCCCGCCCGTCCGACGCGGCCCGCGCCTTGGCGACCTCGGCGTCGATCGCCCCCTGACTGAGCCCGTCGGGCAGCGGCGCCGCGGAGGGGGAGGAGCGCGGCGGGGCTGGGGACGGGGAGGAGCGCGGCGGGGCTGCGGAGGGGGACGGCGGCGGAGGCGGGGACGGGGAGGGAGATGCGGCGGCCGCCTCTTCCCGAACCCGCACCTCGGCCCCCGTCTTCGCGACGATCTCCTCGATCCCGCACCCCGGAGCCGACTCGACCAGCTCCAGACCCCGTTCCGTCACGTCAAGCACGCACAGATCGGTGACGATCCGGTCCACGCACCCCTTGCCGGTCAACGGCAGCCCGCACTCCTCGACGATCTTCGCGGTGCCGTCCTTGGCGGTGTGCGTCATGACGACGATGACCGTGCCGGCGCCGTGCACCAGGTCCATCGCCCCGCCGATCCCGGTGATCATCTTGCCGGGGACCGCCCAGTTGGCGAGGTCCCCGCGCGCGGAGACCTGCATCGCGCCGAGCACGGCGACATCGATGTGGCCGCCGCGGATCATCCCGAAGGAGAGCGCCGAGTCGAAGAAGGAGGCGCCGGGCAGTACGGTCACGGTCTCCTTGCCCGCGTTGATCAGGTCCGGGTCGACCTCGGCCTCGGCGGGGTAGGGGCCCACCCCGAGGATGCCGTTCTCGGACTCCAGGACCACCTCCACACCCGGGGGCAGGTGGTTGGGGATCAGGGTGGGCAGGCCGATGCCCAGGTTCACGTACTGGCCGTCGCGGAGTTCACGCGCCGCGCGGGCGGCCATCTGCTCACGGGTCCATGGCATCAGCCGCTCACCGTCCGCTTCTCGATCCGCTTCTCCGCCGCCTGCCCGGCGGTGAGCGCGACCACGCGCTGCACGAAGATCCCCGGCAGGTGCACGGCGTCCGGGTCGATCTCGCCCGGCTCCACCAGCTCCTCCACCTCGGCGACGGTGACGCGGCCCGCCATCGCCGCGAGGGGGTTGAAGTTGCGGGCGGACTTGGTGAAGACGAGGTTGCCGTGCCGGTCGCCCCGCGCCGCCCGCACCAGCGCGAAGTCCGTACGGATGCCGCGCTCCAGGACGTACGGGGTGCCGTCGAACTCCCGTACTTCCTTGGCCGGGGAGGCGAGCGCGATCCCGCCCTCGCCGTCGTAGCGCCACGGCAGCCCGCCGTCGGCGACCTGGGTGCCCACCCCGGCCGGGGTGTAGAAGGCGGGGATGCCCGCGCCGCCCGCCCGCAGCCGCTCGGCCAGCGTGCCCTGCGGGATCATCTCGACCTCCAGCTCGCCGCCCAGGTACTGCCGGGCGAACTCCTTGTTGGCGCCGATGTAGGAGCCGGTCACCCGGGCGATGCGGCCCGCCGAAAGGAGCAGTGCGAGGCCCGAGTCCATCGCCCCGCAGTTGTTGGAGACCACCCGCAGGCCCGTGGCGCCGGCCGCGTGCAGCGCGCGTATCAGCTCGTTCGGTACGCCGCTGAGGCCGAAGCCGCCGACCGCGAGCGACGCCCCGTCCCCGATGCCGGCCACCGCCTCCGCGACCGTCGCCACCACCTTGTCCATGCGCCCGGCCCCTCTCCTCCGGCCCAATTAATCAGGGCACTGACTATTTCTGGGAGGATAGGTGCCGCCCAACACCCTGACAAGAGTGGCTATATGAGGGACAGGGAAGCGGCTATTGTTCAGTGCACCGATGAAACACGCCGGAGAAGCGGAGGACCCCATGGCCGCGGTGGATCTCGCCACCCACCCCGGGCACCTGGCCCGGCGCCTGCAACAGGCCCACTACCTCCTGTGGACCACGATGGTCTCCGAGGAGACCACCTCACCGCAGTTCGCGGTCCTCAACGCCCTCGTCGCCGAGCCCGGCCTCGACCAGCGGACCGTGGGGGAGCGGGTGGGCCTGGACCGCTCCACCGTCGCCGAGGTCATCAGCCGGCTGATCCGCCGCGAGCTGCTCGACAAGGTCCGCGACCCGCAGGACGGCCGGCGCTATCTGCTGCGCCTGACCGACGAGGGCAGGCGCGCGCACCGCAAGCTGACCGTGCGCACCGCCCGGATGAACCAGGTCTTCCTCGCCCCGCTCTCCACCGACGAGCAAGCCCTGTTCTTCGACCTGATCCGGCGCGTCGCGGACGCCGCGGAGAGCCTGCGCGACCCCGGGGAGCCGCTGGTGGCCCCGCGGCCCTGAGCGCGCTCACGCCTTGGCGTACACCACCCACACCTGGCCCTTGGCGAACGGCAGCCGCTTGCCGTCGGGCGTCGTGAACTCCGTGCCGTCCCCGGCCGACGGCCGCTTCCAGCGCGCCTCGTAGGCCCGCCCGTCCCGCAGGACGCGCGCCGTCCCCGCGCCGACCGTCTCGGTGAACGGCGAGACATTGCCCGACCGGTCGTGGAAACGGGACTGCCGTACCTTCACGTACTGCACGACGACCGTCGACGGGCCCAGCTCCTTGCCGTCGGAGGTCCGCGCCCGCTCCCCGTCCATGGCGACGCGCCAGCGGCCCTCGTACTCCACCCAGTCGAAGGTGAAGCTCGCCGAGGGGAAGCGGACCGTCCGGTGTGTCTCCGGTGTGCCGCCCGCCGGGCGCGGCCCGAACCGGAACCCCGTGCTCTCCAGGGCACCCGCGCGCGGGTCGACCTTCAGCGCCTTGGGGCGTACGAAGAGATCGTGCGGCGCGACCCTGCCGTCGTCCCGGTAGTAGGCATCGCCGGGCGCCTCACCCGGCGACAGGGCCCGCACGGGTGCGCCCGCGATCAGCGGGAGCAGCTTCGACTGCGCCCCGGAGAACGCGAGCACGGGCCGGTCGAACTGCCGCAGCAGTTCGAGATCGGTCTCGCGCGCGCTGCGCACCGGCCCGATCGCGGGCGGCACCCGGGACGCGTACACCGCCATCAGGCGGCTCAGCCCCGCCTCCACCTGCTCGATGTAGACGACGTCCGCCGCGTCCAGGCCGGTGTGCGGGCGTGCCGGGCGGACGTTGTCGATCTTCACGGCGAGGACGGTGCCACCGTCGCCGGGGGGACCCGCGGGGGACCCCCGCCCCTCGGGTTGCACCGTGCAGCCCGCCGCCAGGGCGGCGAGCACCACCGCCCCGGCCCCCATGCGCGTTCGCGTCCACCGTCTCATGCGTACGTCATACCCCGTACGCCTCCGTTCTCAGCCGAGGTCGAGGGCGTTGCGCAGGCCGAGTCGGTAGCGGGTGCGGTCGTGGCGTTTGGCCAGCTCGATCGCCGGGGCGCGGAACATCGGCTTTATCGCGCACGGCTTCTGGTCCGAACCCGCGCGCCGGAGCAGTGCGTTGACGGCCGCGCGGGCCGACGCGTTGGCGCCCTCCATCGTCGCCAGGTCGATGTCCACGGACACGTAGTCGCCGGAGAGGAAGAGGTTGGGGATCCTCGTCGCTGCCGAGGGACGGTTGTGGAGGGTGCCGACGGGGTGGATCAGGAGTTCGTCCTCATTGGTGGGGTGCGGAGTGCCGAGGCCGTCGACGCCCGGGTCGAGGAACCACGAGTGCAGCTTGCCGTCGCTCAGAACCGTCTTGCCGGTGTCGTTCAGCGCCGCCTTGAGCTGCGCCCACACCTCCTTGGCGACCTCGTCGCGGGTGCACTGCTTGGCCGTCTTGCCGTACAGGATCCCCGGCTTGTCCCACTCGGAGATGTCCACCGACAGGCAGTCGACCGCGACGCCGTCGCCGTAGTCGGCGGGGAAGTCGCGCTCGGGCCAGTGGCCCGCCTGCGCGATGCCGGTCAGCGACCAGGGCGAGTCGATGCAGTTGAAGTGGCCCTTCACGAGCGGCGGGCGCTCGGTCAGATAGAACTGGATGCCCGTCATCCAGTCCGTCTGCAGCTTGTCGCAGCGCGCCAGCTGCGGGTCCGCCGCCTTCATAGCGGCGCTCCACGTCCTGCGCGCGTGCTCCACCGGCATGGCCTGCACATAGTGGTCGGCGGTGATGTCACGCCGTACGCCGCCGGGGTCCTCGACCACCGTCTTGGTGACGCGGCCGCCACCGAACGCCAGTTCGCGAACCGTCCAGCCGATGCGGAACTCCACGCCGAGCGACTTCAGATGCGTCACCCACGGGTCGATCCAGGCCTCGTTGGTCGGCGCGTTCAGGAGCCGGTCGGGCGGGCCGTCCGCGCCCTGGCCGAGCGCGTTGAACACGAAGGCCTCGCCGAGGGTGCCCACCGTGCGGGTGCTCGCCTCCTCGGCCTTGGTGGCCACGATGTTGCGGGTGACGCCGATGGCGAGGATGCGCTGATAGTCCTTCGACATCCTCTCGGCGCGCACGAACTCCCACCAGGGCGTCGCCTCCCAGTCGTCGTCGCGGCGCTCGTCGCAGCTGGTCAGGAAGACCAGGGCGCGGTTCACGAAGTACGCGACCTCGTGCGCGGGCAGGTGGAACGCGGTGTCGAGGAGCGCGGTGAGCGCCCGCGCGATGTCGTCCGGGGTGAGCTTCTCCGGCTCGCTGCCCGGCCACGGGATCGGCATCCGGATGTCCTCGCGGCCGGTGCGCGCGAACGACATCTCGCGGGGCGCGACGAGGTTGTCCCACACGCCGTTCGCGTTCCCGGGGAAGGGGATGCGGCGCATCGTGTCGGGGAGGTTGTGGTAGATCCCCGGGATGAAGCGGAAGCCGTGTTCACCGGGCAGCGGCTTGCGATTGCCCTTCGCGCTGTCCGGTACGTCCATGCTGCGGGCCTTGCCGCCGAGCGCCCTGCGCTCGTAGACCGTCACGGCGAAGCCGCGCTCGGCCAGCTCATGGGCGGCCGTAAGCCCCGCGACCCCGCCGCCGAGCACGGCCACGGACTGCCTGGCCCGCGGCGCGCCCGGTGCGGCCGCCGCCGCGGGCAGCGCGCCCGCCCCCACGCCCAGCGCGGCGGCCCCGCCGACCGCCGCGGCCCCCGCGACGAACCCCCGACGCGTGCTTCCCTCGGCACCACTGCGCCCCATGCCCCGCCCCCTTACCGTCGGTAACTGACGTGTCAGGCGCAGGAGCATACGGTCGCGGTCGGTGAGGAGGAAGATACGGGGGAGCGGCTTCGCACATTGGCGTGATTACGGCACCGGAGGCCGTGTCGGCCCTACGCAGTCGGGGCCGCGTCAGCTCTGCGGGGCGGGACCGCGTCAGTTCTGCGGGCCGAGCACATCCGTGAGCGAGTAGCGCACCGGCTCCTCCAGCTGGGCGTAGGTGCAGCTCTCCGGGGCGCGGTCGGGGCGCCAGGTGCGGAACCGCGCCGTATGACGGAAGCGCCGGCCGCCCTCCATGTGGTCGTACGCCACCTCGCAGACCCGCTCCGGGCGCACCGGCACCCACGACAGGTCCTTCTTCCCCGACCAACGGCTCGGCGCCCCCGGCAGCCGCGCCGTCTCATGCGCCGCCTCATCCGCCCAGGCGGCCCACGGATGCTCCTCGGCGCTCTCCATCCGCAGCGGCGCCAGCTCCTCGACGAGCTCCGCGCGGCGCTTCATGGAGAAGGCGGCGGCCACGCCCACGTGCTGGAGGGCGCCCTCGTCGTCGTACAGGCCGAGGAGGAGCGAGCCGACGACGGGCCCGCTCTTGTGGAGGCGGTAGCCCGCGACCACGCAGTCCGCCGTGCGCTCGTGCTTGACCTTGAACATGACGCGCTCGTCCTGGCGGTAGAGCAGGTCGAGCGGCTTGGCGATGACACCGTCGAGCCCCGCGCCCTCGAACTGCTCGAACCAGCGCCGCGCCACCTCCGTGTCGGTGGTCGCCGGTGCCACGTGGACCGGATGCGTCACTCCGGAGAGGGCCGCCTCCAGGCGCGCTCGCCGCTCGGCCATGGGAGTGGTGAGCAGGGACTCGTCCGCGAGGGCGAGCAGGTCGAAGGCGACGAACGAGGCGGGGGTGCGCTCGGCGAGCGTCGCGACCCGCGAGGCCGCCGGGTGGATGCGTTCGGAGAGGGCGTCGAAGTCCAGGTGCCCGTCCCTGGCGATCACGATCTCGCCGTCCAGCACGCAGCGCGCCGGAAGGCGCTCCCGCAGGGCCGCCACCAGCTCGGGGAAGTAGCGGGTGAGGGGCTTGCCCGTACGGCTGCCGATCTCGATGTCGGCGCCATCGCGGAAGACGATCGCCCGGAAGCCGTCCCACTTCGCCTCGTACTGCATGCCCGGGGGGATCTTCGCCACGGGCTTGGCGAGCATGGGCTTCACGGGCGGCATCACCGGCAGATCCATACTCCGATTCTGCGGTGGTTCACTCCATGCCGCCCGGTGTGCGGCGAATGTCCGGCCCGCTTAGCGTGGCTCCATGGGTGAAGCCAAGGGCAAGAGCGCGGCCGTGGAGATCGACACGGGGGAGCGGACGGTGCGTCTGTCCAGCCCCGACCGGGTGGTCTTCCCCGAGCGGGGTTTCACCAAGCTGGACGTCGCCCGCTACCTCGTCTCCGTCGGCCCCGGCATCCTGCGCGCGCTCAGGGACCGCCCCACCACCCTCCAGCGCTACCCGGACGGGGCGGCCGGGGAGTTCTTCTACCAGAAGCGCGCCCCGAAGAACCATCCCGACTGGATCCCCACCGCCACCATCACCTTCCCCAGCGGTCGCACCGCGGACGAGATGTGCCCCACCGAGGTCGCCGCGGTCATCTGGGCCGCCCAGTACAACACGCTCACCTTCCACCCCTGGCCGGTCCGCCGCGACGACCTCGACCACCCCGACGAACTCCGCATCGACCTCGACCCGCAGCCCGGCACGGACTACGCCGACGCGGTACGGGCCGCGCACGAACTGCGCGCGGTCCTCGACGAGTTCGGCGGCCTGGTCGGCTGGCCCAAGACGTCCGGCGGACGCGGCCTGCACGTGTTCGTGCCCATCGAGCCGCGCTGGACCTTCACCCAGGTGCGGCGCGCCGCGATCGCCTGCGGACGGGAACTGGAACGCCGGATGCCGGACCAGGTCACCACGGCCTGGTGGAAGGAGGAGCGCGGCCCCAAGATCTTCGTGGACTACAACCAGACCGCCAGGGACCGCACGATCGCCTCCGCCTACTCCGTACGGGCCCGCCCCCACGCCCCCGTCTCGGCGCCCCTGCGCTGGGACGAGGTCGACGACGCCACCCCGGAGGACTTCGACATCGCCACGATGCCGGAGCGCTTCGCCAGGCTCGGCGACGTCCACGCGCGCATGGAGGACCACCCCTACTCCCTCGAAGCCCTCCTGGACCTCGCCAACAAGGACGAGAGGGAGCACGGCCTCGGCGACCTCCCGTACCCCCCGGAGTACCCGAAGATGCCGGGCGAGCCCAAGCGCGTACAGCCGAGCCGGGCGAAGCACGAGGAGTGAGGGCCGGCCCCCCAGAGCTCGGCTACAGCTCCTTGATCCGGATGTCCCGGTAGGACACCACGTCCGTCACGCCGTGGACCTGGAGCCCGAGGTAGCCGGACGCGTAGCGGCGGCCGTCCGTGCCCGGGTCGTCGGCGCGCGGCGGCGTGAAGTCCTGGCCGCCGGTGTTGTCGAACTCGTTGATCAGGACGCCGTTGCGGTAGACCGAGTAGTGCTGGTCCACCACGCGGATCTCGTAATCGTTCCACGTGCCCTTCGGGGTCACGCCCGCGCCCGCGAGCCCCACCCGGTCGAAGCCGTAGACCGAACCCGTCTTGTACATGTCGCCGTCAGGTCGGTCGAGCACCTGCACCTCGTGCCCGTACTTGATGGCGACCCACTCCGGACGCGACTCCTCCGGATGGTCGTGGACCTGCGGGAAGCGCACGAAGACACCGGAGTTGGTGCGGCTGTTGCCCGGAGCGTCGTCGCGCCACTGGAGCTTCAGGGAGAAATCACCGTACTTGCGCTGCGGGAACCACAGCATTCCCATGCCCTGGACCGTGGTGCTGCTGGTGAGGGTGCCGTCAGCGTGGAGCCCGAACTTGCCGCCGCCCACCTGCTCCCACCTGTCGAAGGACTCCTTGGTGCCGTCGAAGAGCTTGCGGTAGCCGTCCGTCTGGCCCGGCTTGCCGATGCCGGACTCCTTCGCGGCGCGGTTGATCTTGTTGTACTCGCGCTGCACGATGACGCCTTCTTTAAGAAGCCGGTCGGTGACGGTCTTGACGTGCTTCAGGAAGAGCGCGTGCGAGGTCCACTCCTTCTCGTCCTCGATCAGCTCGCCCACCCGGCAGCGGTTGTTCGTGACGCGGTTGGGGATTCCCGTGTCGACCGTGCCCACGAACACCGTCAACCGCTCGTCGTACTCCGGACAGTTGGGCGCGGGCACCCCGCCGCCCGACGAGACGGTGAAGGAGACCGTCTTGGCCGCGGCCGTGTTCCCGGCCTTGTCGCTCGCCCGGTACGCCACGGTGTGCCGCCCCACGCGGTCGACGACGACCGGAGCCTCGTACGCCAGATAAGGGCCGCCGTCGAGCGAGTACTCGATCTCGGCCACCCCCGATCCGGCGTCCGTCGCGGTGACCGTCATCTTCGCCTTGCCGAGGTAGGCGCCGTCCGAGTCCTTGGTGCCCTCGACCTTCGCCGAGGTCTCCGGAGGCGTCGTGTCCTCCGTCGGCGGCGCGACGACCGTGAACTCGACCGCCTTCTCCGCCGCCTGATTGCCCGCCTTGTCGGACGCGCGGAAGCGCACCTTGTGGGTGCCCGTCTCATGGACCATGACCGGAGCGGTGTACGCCTTCCAGGCGCCGCCGTCACCGAGCGCGTACTCGATCCTGTTGACGCCGGAACCGGTGTCGGACGCCGTCACCGTCACCGTCGCCATCGCGAGGTACTGCCCCTGGTCGTTCTTCTCACCGGTCACCGCGGCCGAGGTCTCCGGAGGCGTCGTGTCGTCCGTGGGCGGCGCGACCACCGTGAAGTCGACCGCCTTCTCCGCCGCCACGTTGCCCGCCTTGTCGGACGCCCGATAGCGGATCTTGTGCGTGCCGACCTGGTCGACGACGACGGGCGCGGTGTACGGCTGCCACGCGCCGGACGCCCCGAGCGCGTACTCGATCCTGTCGACGCCCGAGCCCGCGTCCGTCGCGGTCACCGCCACCGACGCCGAACCGACGTACGCCCCATCGGCGTTGGTCTGACCCTCCACCTTCGCCGAGGTCTCCGGGGCCGTGGTGTCCTCGCCGCCGCCCTCGGTGACGACCAGGATGCCCTGCATCGCCCCGTGGCCGGGGATCGTGCAGTGGTAGCGGTAGCGGCCCGGGGTGAGCGTGACCTGCGCGGTGTGCTTGCCGCCCTGGTCGTCGTTGGGGTTGGCCAGGATGTTCAGCGGGACGTCGTTGTTGTACTCCGGGTCGGAGACGTCGAACGTCAGCGTGTGCGGCATGCCCGTCGTGTTGCCGGTCGCCTCGCTGTTCTCGAAGACGATCGTCGTCGGGCCCGCGACCGCCGTGGTGGGCGCCGACTTGTACTTGTCGATGTCGTTGTCGGCGGTCCAGGTGAGGGTCTGCGCCCGCGTGGCGATCCCGGGATCGTCGGGGCGCGCCGTGGCCGCGGACGTCAGGCCGAGCACCATGAGCAGCGACGCGAACAGCGCCGTGCACACTCTTCGCCGCCCTGCGGTACGTGCGATGGGGGAACGCATCATCCCGCCCTCCTCGCGAGGTCGTCGGCGGCCGGGGTCGGCGCGCCGCCCTTGTACGTCACGCGCCACAGCGCCGACTTGGAGTCCGAGGTGAAGAAGCCGCGGCCGTAGTCCAGGACGTACAGGGAGCCGTCCGGCGCGAACTTCCAGTCCATGAGGTTCTTGATGCCGTCGTTGCCGACCGGGATCATCTTCTTCAGCGATTCGGCGTGCACCGGCAGGCTCCCGCCGCCGACCGTCTTCGGGTCGGTGAGCACCGCGTGCCGCGGCTGGTCACCGTCGTAGAAGTCGCCGACGAACCACTTGCCGTCCCAGTAGGAGGGCCACTTGTCGGCGCTCGCGCTCGCCGCGTCGTAGCGGTAGACCGGGCCGTTCATCGTGGCCTGGCCGCCGCCCTTGAGCCACGGCAGGAGCTGCTTCTGCTCCTCCGTCTTGTAGCTCGGCACGCCGTTGGCGTCGCGCGGATAGTCGATGCCGCCGCCCTGCGGCGAGTACCAGATGTTGTTGGGCTCGGCCGGCGGGATCTTCACCAGGCCGTCGTTGTTGGGCGACTCGTTCTTCAGGTTCTGGCAGTCGTACCAGCCGAGCGGCTTGGACGGGTCGGGCAGATTGCGGTCGCGGTAGGGCTGGTTGTTGCCCATGCAGTACGGCCAGCCGCGGTTGGAGGCGTGGGTGATCGCGGCGAACGTGTCGTACTTCGCCGGGCCCCATGTCGTCGACGGCGTGGACGCGTCCGGGCCGACCCATCCCGCGTACAGCGTGTCGGTCTTCTTGTCGACGGAGATGCGCGCGGGGTTCCGCACGCCCATCACATAGATCTCGCCGCGCGTCTTGCCGCCGCCCTCGTCCTGCTCCTTGCCGGTGAAGAGGTTCCCTTCGGGGAGCGTGTACGTCCCGTCGGGCTCGGGGTGGATGCGCAGGATCTTGCCGTTGAGGTTGTTGGTGTTGCCCGCGGTGCGCCGGGCGTCGGCGAAGGAGACGCCCTTGAAGTTCGGCTCGGGGTTGTTGCCCGAGTAGCCGTCCGTGAACCGCGAGGAGTTGTTGTCACCGGTCGCGATGTAGAGGTTGTCCTTGGAGTCCCACGCCATCCCGCCGCCCGCGTGGCAGCAACTGTGGATCTGCACCGGCCACTTGAGCAGCACCTTCTCACTCTCCATGGCCAGCTTGTTCGTGGCCCGGTCGAGCGTGAAGCGGGAGACGTACCGCTCGGCCATGCGCGTCTCGCGGTTGATCTTCGCGTGGGGTGTGTAGTGCAGGTACACCCAGCCGTTCTGCTCGAACCCCGGATCCAGCTCGATGCCGAGCAGGCCCTCCTCGACCTTGGTCAGCTCGTCCCCGCCGCCCTTGTTGCCGAAGACCGACAGCGCGCCCGCGAGCGTCACCTTCCTGGTCTTCGGGTCGTAGACGTGGATCTCGCCTCTGCCCTTGCCGATGGCGGGGTTGTTCCAGTCGGTGATCACCGACTGGGAGGAGTCGGCGCCGCCGCGGCCGATGTAGAGGACCCGGCCGTCGGGGGCGGTGACCAGGCCGTGCGGCTCGCCGATCTGGTCGTTCTGGCCCGGCTGGTTGGCCTGGGTGAGGCGCTCCGCCTTGTAGTGGGCGTTGATCGTGGCCTTGCAGTCGGCGCGGGCGATGCGGGCCGTCCACAGCAGGGCGCCCCGCAGATGGCCGCGGAAGTCCGCTTCGTCGTACGAGGCCGCCGTGCCGCCCATGCCGGTGTAGAAGGAGCGTCCGCCGTCGTAGTCGCGGCACCAGGACACCGGGTGGTCCCAGCCGTTCTTCCCGGCGCCCGGCTGGTACGTCGACTCCCGCACCCGGGCGACCGTGTGCACCTCGCCCGAGGGGTTTTCCGTCCAGTTCAGCCACCGGTCGGCCCGCTTCCACTGGAGCGGCAGGTCCCTGGTCGCCGGATTCTCGCGGTCGCCCACCTCGACGGTGGCGCGCTGGACGCCGGCCGGTCCCGCGTCGGCGGGGCGGGCGCCGATCAGGCCGGTGAACCAGGACGAGTACGGCTCGGCGCGGGCCGCGTCGTGGATGCCGAGGAAGCCGCCGCCCGCTTCCATGTAGGCCTCAAGGCCCGCCTCCTGCTCGGGGTCGAGGACGTCTCCGCCACCGGTCAGGAAGGCGACCGCGTTGAACGTGCCGAGCCTTCGCTCGTTCGTGAAGACGGCCGGGTCGTCCGTGGCCACGATCCTGAACCGCTGCGCGGCCGGGCCCGATTGGCCGATCTTCTCGATGGCCTCGATGCCCGCGTCGACGACAGGGGACTCGTCGCCGTCCGCGGCGGAGCCGTGGAAGACCAGCACCTTGACGTCGGCGCCGCCGGGCGGCGACGGGAGGGACATCGTTGTCAGCGGTGGGTTCGGGAACGGCCGCGCGGTCGCGGCCTGTGCGGAGAGGGCCCCGGTGACCAGCGCGCCGGACAGCAGCGCGGCCATCCAGGCCCGGCGCGAGCGGTTCGCTCTCGGTCGTGCTCTGCTCAACTCTCGTACGGTCAAGGGCCTTTGATGCGGTGTGCGCCGCATGAGTACACCCACCCCTCGTCGGTCACAGCAACAGCGCCGACGAAGCTAGACCTCTTTTCGCACCCCGCCAATAGGTATCACCGCGATAGCACGAACTTTGTCCCGACTGTGGATAAACGAAGATCCCATCGCTACCGTGTGGCCGTCCCCGGGGCCTCTCATGCCCCGTCAGTCTCCGTACCGCAGTGGGGAGTTCGGCATGGACAGACGGAGCTTCAACCGGCGGATGCTCGCGGGCGGCGCGGCGGCCGCGGCAGGTGTGACATCGTTGTCCCTCACCCACGCACCGGAGGCGCGGACCGCCGAGGGACCGCCGCGGACCGCCCCGGCGGGCGGTGAGGTCAAGCGCCTCAAGATGTACGCGGAGAGGCTCCCCGACGGGCAGATGGGGTACGGCCTGGAGAAGGGCAAGGCCTCCATCCCGGGGCCGCTCATCGAGCTGAACGAGGGCGACACGCTGCACATCGAGTTCGAGAACACGATGGATGTGGCCGCGAGTCTGCACGTCCACGGCATGGACTACGAGATCTCCAGCGACGGCACCAAGCACACCAGGAGCGACGTCGAGCCGGGCGGCAAGCGCACCTACACCTGGCGCACGCACGCCCCGGGCCGCCGCAAGGACGGCACCTGGCGGCCCGGCACCGCGGGTTACTGGCACTACCACGACCACGTGGTCGGCACGGATCACGGCACCGGCGGGGTCAGGAAGGGGCTGTACGGTCCGCTGATCGTGCGGCGCAAGGGCGATCTGCTGCCGGACAAGACCTTCACGATCGTCTTCAACGACATGACGATCAACAACAGGTCCGGCCACGACAGCCCCGTCTTCGAGGCCACCGTGGGCGACCGGGTCGAGTTCGTGTCGATCACGCACGGCGAGTACTACCACACGTTCCACGTCCACGGTCACCGCTGGGCGGACAACCGCACGGGCATGCTGACCGGCCCCGACGATCCGAGCCAGATCCTGGACGACAAGATCACGGGCCCGGGCGACTCCTTCGGCTTCCAGGTCGTCGCGGGCGAGGGCGTGGGCGCCGGTGCCTGGATGTACCACTGCCATGTGCAGAGCCACTCGGACATGGGGATGGCTGGCCTCTTCCTGGTGAAGAAGGCGGACGGGACCATCCCGGACTACGAGCCGCACCATCCGGCCAAGGGGGCGGGGGAGTCCGGTGAGGGGGCCGGGCACGACCACCACGACTAGCCGGGCCCGGGGCGTCCGGCGCCAGGGCGTCCGGCCCCGGGGCGTTGGACCGGTGGGCGTCCCGCCCCAGGCCCGCTGGGCTCAGGAGCCGCGCACGTGCTCCAGGAGGGTGGCGAGGATCTCGGCGCGGTCCTCCGCGTCGGGGTAGTCCTCCTCGCCGTCCCAGCGCTCGGCCCACCCGGAGGCCTCAAGGCGTTCCAGGCGCTCCACGAGCCGGGGCCGGACGCCGGCCGGGAGGCGGACCTCGGCGTTCTCGGCCACGACGGTGTACTGGGTGAGGAACGCCCAATGGACGTCGGGTGATTCCAGCTCCCGGAGCAGCCGGTCGAACGCGTCCGGGGTGCCGCGCTCCTCAGGGGTGCCGCGCTCCAGGGCCGCGCGGAGGCTGAGCGCGCGGACTTCGGCGACGGGCGAGTCCGCGGCGCGTACCAGGGCGTCGGCGGCCGCCCGGGCCTCGCTCTCCCCGGCGCAGTCGAGACCGGCCAGCGCCCTCGCGGCGGCCGCGCGGACCTTGTCGTCCGTGTCGTGCTCCAGGAGGCCGGCCAGCGCGGTCACGGTCTCGGCTTCCAGCGCACTGCCCTCGGCCATCGGGTTCAGCCCCTCGGCGGCGGCCGCGCGGACCCGCGCGTCCTGGTGCCGCAGCCCGTCGAGGAACAGCCGCAACGGCGGGTCGTCCAGCGGGGCGCCCATGTGCAGGACGTCGTAGGCGTGCAGCAGCTCGCTCAGCGACACCGCGTCCAGCGGCTCCGAGGCCAGCCCGGCGAGGGTCTCGCCCACCGGCCCCGGCCGGAACACGCCGTGGAAGAGCAGGAGATCGGAGAGCGTCTCGACGCCGAGCTTCCTGCGGTCCGCGTCCTCGTCGCCGCAGAGGGCCAGCGCCTCGTCGAACAGCAGGCCGAGCCGCGCGCGGTCCGTCCAGGAGCCCTCTTCGGGCTGCTGGGTGAGGTCCACCAGGATGTCGCCGCGCTCCGCGCCGCCCGTCGGATGCGCGAGGGCCTCGGCGAGGGCGGCGAGGATCCCGGACCGCGCCCGCTGCGCCTCGTCCGCCGGAAGCGGCTCGTTCCTGCGCACGACAAGGGCCGCCAGGATGACCGCGATGTCGAAGGCCAGGTCGCGCGCGAAGTCGCCCGGCCGCCCGAGCCCGGCGATGCCCTCGGCCGTCCAGCCCTGGCCGCGCAGACGGACGATCCGCTCCCGCATGTCGTCGGCCATGTCCTGGCCGACGTCCCGCACGGCAGGGGGCCCGCCGATCCCCGCCACGAGTTCCGTCCAGGCCCGCACGAGGCCCTCGGGGTCGTCCAGGTGCTCCGCGAAGATCCGCTCCGTCCGTTCACGGATCGCGGGGTCGCGGCGCAGCGCGGCGGCGAAACCGTCGGCCACTGTCTCGGAGAAGGACTCCGCGTACGGCTCGCGGGCCACCGCCTGCGCCAGCTCCCGCAGCGCCCACGGCACGTCGGCGCTCCCGGCGGCATCGGCGGCGGCCTTGGCGCGCACCGCCCTGTCCGGGTGCCGCAGCAGCTCGGCCAGCTCGGCCTGCTCACGCTCTCTGCGCTTCTTGAACATGGGGGCAGCGTATGCGCCGCACTCCGCGGCACGTACGGGGCCTCTCCTGCGCATCTCCTCTACGGGGCCTCCCTGGGGAGGGAGCGGCCGATACGGGAGGATGCCTCCTGACACCATCAGGGAGGAGTGACCGAAGGTGACCGAGGAACCGCGCCCCACCTTGGAGGCCGTGGCCGCGCGCGCCGGGGTCTCCCGCGCCACCGTCTCCCGTGTCGTCAACGGCGACCCGGGGGTGCGCGAGGAGCTTGCCGGGAAGGTCAGGCACGCGGTCGACGAACTCGGCTACGTCCCCAACCGCGCCGCCCGCAGCCTGGTCACCCGGCGCCACGACGCCGTCGCCGTGGTGATCGCCGAGCCCGAGACCAGGGTCTTCGCCGACCCGTTCTTCGCGCTGCAACTGCGCGGCATCAGCAAGGAGTTGACCGCACGGGACGTCCAGCTCGTGCTCCTTCTCACCGAGGGCCGTGACGACCACGAGCGGGTCGGGCGGTACCTCGCGGGCGGCCATGTCGACGGCGCCCTCGTCTTCTCGCTGCACCTCGACGACCCGCTGCCCGGCATCATCCGGCGCGCCGGGGTGCCCACCGTCTTCGGCGGCCGCCCGGGCTGGGACGCCGCGTCGGGCGAGCGGAGTGCGCCCTACGTCGACTGCGACAACCGCGGCGGGGCGCGCGAGGCGGTGCGCCACCTGGTCGGCCTCGGCCGCGGCCGCGTCGCGCACATCACCGGGCCCCTCGACCAGACCTCCGCGGTCGACCGGCTCGACGGCTTCCGCGACGTGCTCGTCGACGTGGACCCGCGGCTGATCGCCGAGGGCGACTTCACCCCCGCGGGCGGGGAGCGTGCCATGCGGGAACTCCTGGACCGCGTACCGGAGTTGGATGCCGTCTTCGCCGCCAACGACCTGTCGGCGTCCGGCGCCCTCCGGGTGCTGCGGGAGCGGGGCAGGAGGGTGCCGGACGACGTGGCGGTGGTCGGGTTCGACGACATGCTGCCGGTGGCCGAGCAGGCCGATCCGCCGCTGACGACGGTCCGTCAGGACATCGAGGAGATGGGCCGGTTGATGGCCCGGCTTCTTTTGCGCGGCAGGGCGGACGACAGCCGGGCGGAGGACGGCAGGACGGAGGAGGCCCTGGGCTCCGGCCCGGCGAGCGTCGTACTGCCCACGGCACTGGTGCGCAGGGCCTCGGCATAGGCGTGACGGGTGCGTCCGGGCGCGGGACCACGCCCGACGCCCCCGCCCCGAGCGGACTACGCACCCGCGTCGGCTACTCATTCACACCGGCTACGCCCCCACGCTCACCGTGAAGCGCCGCGGATTCCCGTCGTGGGCGGCGCCCGACACGTCCGGCTGCCCGTCGGGGCGCACGTCGTCGTACGGGAACGCGTACCCGATGGGGGAGTTGGCGTGCACCACCCGTGACCAGTGGTTGGTGACCGCGCCCCGGTAGTAGTCGGCCGCGGTCGCGCCATTGGGCTGCGAGGGATGCGTGAGCATGATGCTGCGGTTGAACCCGGCCGCGAGCCGCGCGAGGAGGGCCTTCTTGTCGTCCGGGTCGCCGGGGTTGTTGGCGAACGGGCCGTGGTTGCAGGTGAAGATGTCCTTCGACGTCGGCTTGGTGAAGGAGTGGCCGCCGTTGAACGTCAGTACGTCACCGCTGACGCGACCGGTGAAGACCCCGCGGCCGCCCTGGAGATCGATCCTGAGGTCGGTGGTGCGGTACTTGGCCCACACCTGGTCGACATAGCTGGTCCACGCGTGGCGGAACGGCATCTGCTCGGGCCTGTCGAAGTAGGGCGCCATGAGGTTCTGCGGGGAGATGACCCGCAGTACGCCTCCGCCGGCGCCCCGGATGACCAGGCGGTCCCAGGGCTGCCCGTCCTTGGCGGCCTGCGCCGTGAGATCCGCGGCGATCCTGCCGACGGCCCCGTCGGGGAGCGGCGCGACGGTGTGGGTGGCGTCGCCCTCCAGGGTCAGCCCGATGGGCAGTGCGGTGACGAGGTCGACGTAGCTGATGTTGGCGTAGAGCTGCTGGGGGTTGAAGGTGAACTCGCAGAACGACCAGGTGCGGCCGTAGTTGGGGTCCGCGGGGGTCGCGAAGGCGGGCTCGACGAGCGCGGGGCCGGGGTTGAGGAAGAAGTCCAGCTTGTCGTCGCGGACGAAGTAGACGCGTGCGCCGAACATCTGAGGGAGCGTCAGCACTCTGGGCGCCGAACCGGCGGCGCCGAGCGGGATGGCGCAGTCGACGGGCAGCGGGGTCTGCGGTGCCGAGGGCGATTCGGGGCGGTAGACCCCGCCGTCGGCCCGGAGCAGCAGCCAGCGGCCGGTGCCCTGCTCATGGCCGGTGACGTAGGCGCGCACCTGGCCCGGGAGCGACTTGTTCCGCAGGGCCAGCTCGCAGGTGGCGGGCGCGGCGTTGGCGCCCGCCCGGGCGTGCGGGCTGAGAGCGCTCCCCCAGAGGGGATAGGTGAGGGCGCCCGCGGCGCCGGCGGCGGTGGTCAGGAACGTTCGACGCGATATCACGGAAGTCTCCTGAGGGGTGTGGGGGCTTCGGAGGGGGCGGCTCCAAGGCGAGCGGGGGAGGGGAGCCACGGGGGATGTGGGGGGTGGTGCCCCACTGTCCCGATGAGTGATTGAGGCGTCAAGAGATGTGACTGAGAGCGCTCTCAGAAATGTCACTCCTTCAGGAAATGACAACAAGCGGATTGTCAGTGCCGGGTGCCAGACTCAAAGGAACGGCAGAGAGATACGACAAAGGAGTCGATCATGCTCAGTACCCGTTTCGTCCCGGGCGCTCCGGTCTGGGTGGACATGTGCGCCCCCGACCTCGACGGCGTCAGCGCCTTCTACCGCGAGCTGTTCGGCTGGGAGTTGCAGCAGGGCGGCCCGGACCTCGGGGGCTACAGCCAGTTCCAGATCTCCGGCAGGACCGCGGCGGGCGCGATGGCCATGCCGGCCGAGGAGGCCCCGCCGGCCTGGACGCTCTACTTCCGCGCGGCGGACGTCGACGCCACGGTCAAGTCGGTCGAGCAGGCGGGCGGCGGCACGCTCTTCGAACCGGTGGACGTCCGCGACCTGGGCCGCATGGCGGGCCTCACCGACTCGGCGGGCGTGCCGTTCTCGGTGTGGCAGCAGGGGGAGCTCAAGGGGCTCGATGTCCTGAACGAGCCGGGCGGCCTGGTCTGGACCGAGCTGTACACCCCGGACGTCTCCGCGGCCACCTCGTTCTACGGCTCGGTGTTCGGCTGGCAGACCACCGACATGACCTTCCCCGGCGGTTCGTACACGATGGTGAGCCCCGCCGAGGGCACCGAGGAGGACATGTTCGGCGGCATCGCGCCCCTGGAAAGCGACCCCGCGGAGCAGGGGGCGTACTGGCTGCCGTACTTCCAGGTGGACGACTGCGACGCCACGGTCGCGAAGGCCGAGCGGTCCGGCGGCGCGGTGCGGATGGAGACGGTGGAGATGGCGGGCGTGGGCCGCTTCGCCAAGCTCGCGGACCCGGCGGGCGCGCGGTTCGCCGTGCTCCAGCCGGCCCCTCCCGGAGAGCAGATGGAGGCGTAGCCGTCGAGCGGGCGGTTTCGGGACGGCCACCGAGGGGCAGCGCTTAGCGGGGCGCCGCGTCGGTCAGCGCGGCGGGGCGCCGGGCCGCGCGGGGCCGCGCCAGAACGCACGGGACCGCCCGCGCCGGACCGAGCCGGGGGCGCGAGCGGATAGGCGCGGAAAACGGCGCCCGGGAGGTCGTTGATCGTTCGTTGATCGGTTGTTTCGCGCGGCGGGGCAGTATCGGTGCCATGCAGATCGACATCACGGCTCAGCCCGAACTCGCCTGGCAGGAGCAGGCGCTGTGCGCGCAGACCGGAGCGGACTTCTTCTTCCCCGAGCCCGGCAGTTCGGTGCGCGAGGCGAAGGACATCTGCCGGATGTGCGCGATGCGCCCGGCCTGTCTGGAGTACGCACTCGCCAACGACGAGCGGTTCGGCGTCTGGGGCGGCCTCTCCGAGAAAGAGCGGTACGCCCTCAGACGCGTGCCGAACGGTTCACGGTGACGTACGCCTGAGCGCGTACGTCACCGTGAACCCCTGAGTCCCCACCGGGGCCCGACCGCGCAGGCCGGGGCCTGACCGCGCGGAAGGACGCTGCGGTCAGGCGCCCCGCGCCGCCATCCGCGCCTTGCGGGCCGCGAGCTTCTCGTCGAACTTGGACGCCTCCGCGTCCAGCCCGCTCATGTAGAAGCCCAGCTCCTCCTGGGCCTTGAGCCCGTCGGGGCCGAGGCCGTCGATCTCCAGCACCTTCAGGTGCCGCAGCACGGGCTGGAGCACGTCGTCGTGGTGGATGCGCATGTTGTAGACCTCGCCGATGGCCATCTGGGCGGCGGCCCGCTCGAAGCCGGGCATGCCGTGACCGGGCATCCGGAAGTTGACCACGACGTCCCGCACGGCCCCCATGGTGAGGTCGGGCGCCAGCTCGAAGGCGGCCTTCAGGAGGTTGCGGTAGAAGACCATGTGGAGGTTCTCGTCCGTGGCGATGCGCGCCAGCATGCGGTCACAGACCGGGTCGCCGGACTGGTGTCCCGTGTTGCGGTGCGAGATGCGGGTCGCCAGCTCCTGGAAGGCCACGTACGCGACCGAGTGCAGCATCGAGTGGCGGTTGTCCGACTCGAAGCCCTCGCTCATGTGGACCATCCGGAACTGCTCCAGCTGGTCGGGGTCGACGGCCCGCGAGGCGAGGAGGTAGTCACGCATCACGATGCCGTGCCGGCCCTCCTCGGCCGTCCAGCGGTGCACCCAGGTGCCCCAGGCGCCGTCGCGCCCGAAGAGGGAGGCGATCTCGTGGTGGTAGCTGGGGAGGTTGTCCTCGGTGAGCAGGTTGACCACCAGGGCGATGCGCCCGATGTCGGTGACCGGGGACTGGCCCTTCTCCCACGCCTCGCCGTCCTCGAAGAACCCGGGGAAGTTGCGGGCGTCGGAGAACGGGACGTACTCGTGGGGCATCCAGTCCTTGGCCACCTTCAGGTGGCGGTTCAGTTCCTGCTCGACCACTTCCTCCAGCGCGTAGAGCAGCCGGGCATCGGTCCAGCTGTCCGAGCTGCTGCCGAGGTGGGGAGAGGTGATCGTCACGTGGGCTCCATACGGGGACGGGGGGTGCTTACGGGCGGTGCGAGCGGTGCACTACCTACGGTCTCGTAGGTTACGTTGCCGTAGGTTAAACCCTCCGTAAAGAGGCTGTGAGACCGGCCCCCACCCGGGTCCCCGGCAACAAAGGCCTCATTACTGGTCAGGCGTACAGTTCACGGAGCCGGACTGAGAGGCACGTCACACAGCCTTCGAGCTTCTCGAACTCGCCGATGTCGACCGGAACGGGGTCGAAGCCGAGCCCGGCGAGGAGTTCCGTGCTCTTCGGGGCGCTCGCCGCCATCAGCAGCTTCGCGCCGCCGAGCAGCACCACGTGCGCACCGGCCTCCTCGGGGACGGCCAGGAAGCGCGGGAACAGCGAGGCACTGTCGACCAGCGGCTCGTAGCCGATCACCGTCCCGTCGGGCAGCGCCGTCACCGCGGACTTCAGATGCAGCACCTTGCTGACGGGGACGGCGACCACGCGCGCGCCGAGCGGTTCGAAGACGGCCCGCAGCTGCCGCACCCCCTCCGCGTTGGTCCTGCCGCCCCGCCCCACGTAGATCGTGTCGCCGATCTTGAGGACGTCACCGCCGTCGAGCGTGCCGGGCTCCCGGATCCGGTTCACCGAGCAGCCGAGCCGGGCCACCGCCTCCTCGACGGCCGGCGTCTCGCCCCGCCGGGCCTCGGCCCCCGGCCGGGCGATCAGCGCCACGTTCCGGAAGACGACCACCGCGTCCTCCACGAACACCGCGTCCGGGCAGTCGTCGGCGGGCTCCACCTCCAGCGTCTCCCAGCCGTGGGCGTCCAGCGCCGCGACGTACGCCTCCCACTGCCGCAGCGCCATCTCCACATCGACGGGGGTGCGCTCCAGGTGGGTGAGCAGGCCTTCGGCGAGGCGTGGGCCGGGGCGGCGGATCAGGGCCTTCTTGCTGGGCACGGCGTACTCCTCACGGGGCGGGGCACCGCCGCACGTCCTGTGGGGCGGTGCCGCACATCATGCAGCCCGTTCCCCGTCCAGGCCCAGGGCGCCCCGGAGGTGATCCGCCGTGAACGACCCCCGCGCGCGAAGGAGCAGCTCCGGGGTCCCCTCGAAGACGATCCGCCCGCCGTGCTTGCCGCCGTCGGGGCCGAGGTCGATGACCCAGTCCGCGTGCTTGACGACGTCCAGGTTGTGCTCGACGACGACTACCGTGTTCCCGGCGTCGACGAGCCGGTCGAGCAGCGCGAGCAGCCCGTCGACGTCCGCCATGTGCAGGCCGGTGGTCGGTTCGTCGAGTACGTACGTCGTCCCGGTCCGGTGCAGTTGCGTGGCGAGCTTGATGCGCTGCCGCTCGCCGCCGGACAGGGTGCTGAGCGGCTGCCCGAGCGTGAGGTAGGTGAGCCCCACGTCCCGCAGGGCGCCCAGGCGCCGGCGTACCGCCGGGTCGCCGAAGCGTGCGGTGAAGTCGAGGGCGTCCTCGGCCGTCATGGCCAGTACGTCCACGACGGAGTGGCCGTCGACCGTGAGGCGCAGCACCTCGTCCTTGAACCGCCGCCCCTCGCAGACCTCGCACGTCGTGGTCACCGGGTCCATGAACGCCAGGTCGCTGTAGATGACCCCGCGCCCCTGGCAACGCTCGCACGCGCCGTGGGAGTTGAAGCTGAACAGGCTCGCCTTCGCGCCCGTCTCCCGCGCGAAGAGCTTGCGCACGGTGTCCATGATCCCGAGGTACGTCGCCGGGGTGGAGCGGCCCGAGATGCCGATGGACGACTGGTCGACGACCACGGCGTCCGGGTGCGCCGCGGTGAACGCCTTCGACACCAGCGTGCTCTTGCCGGAGCCCGCGACTCCGGTGACCGCGGTGAGCACCCCGGTCGGCACCCGCACGCTGACGTTCTTGAGGTTGTGCAGGTCGGCGCCCTTGATCCAGTGTCCGCCCGTCGCCTCGCGCGGCTTCTCCTTGACGCCCCGGACGCGGCGCAGGTGGCGGCCGGTGAGGGTGTCCGCCCGCCGCAGCTCGTCCGGCGTGCCCTCGAAGACGACCAGGCCGCCGTCGGTGCCGGCCGCCGGGCCCATGTCGACGACGTGGTCGGCGACCGCGATCACGTCCGGGTCGTGCTCGACGACCAGCACGGTGTTGCCCTTGTCGCGCAGCCGCAGCAGCAGGTCGTTGAGGCGGCCCACGTCGCGCGGGTGCAGGCCGACGCTCGGCTCGTCGAAGATGTACGTCATGCCGGTGAGGCTGGAGCCGAGATGGCGCACCATCTTCAGCCGCTGGCCCTCGCCGCCGGAGAGGGTCGACGTCTCACGGTCCAGGCTGAGGTAGCCGAGGCCGATCGCCTCGATCCGCTCTAGGGCCGCCATGGCGGCCGCGGCGATCGGTCCCGCCACCGGGTCGTCGACACGGGCCAACTCCTTGATGAGGTCGGTCACTTCCATCCGGGTGCAGTCGGCGATGGTCAGGCCGTTGATGCGGGTGGCGAGCGCCGCCTCGTTGAGCCGCGCCCCCTGGCAGGAGGGGCAGGCGCCCTCGATGAGGAAGCCCTGCACCATGTCGCGGGTCTTCTGGGCGAGCGCGGACAGATCGCGGTTGAGGTACAGGCGCTCGAAGCGGTCGGCGAGGCCTTCGTAGTCGATGTCCCGTGCCCCGCCGGTGTTGTCGACGCTGACCTTCCGCCTGCCGCGCCCGCCGCGCAGCAGGAAGTGCCGCTCGGTCTCGGTGAAGCGGCCGACCGGCTTGTGCGTGTCGAGGTCGGGCGTGTTCGTGTACGTCTGGCCCTGCCAGGTCCCCGCGGCGAACGGCGGGAAGAGGATCGCGCCGTCCGCCAGGGACTTGTCGGGGTCCAGGATGCGGTCGTAGTCGGGCCGCACGGTACGGCCGAGGCCGTCACACCGCGGGCACATGCCCGAGGGGTCGTTGAAGGAGTACGCCGTCGCGGGGCCCGCGCTCGGCGTGCCGTGCCGGGAGAAGAGCACCCTGATCACGGAGTAGACGTCCGTCATGGTGCCGACGGTGGAGCGGGAGTGGCCGCCGATCGGCTTCTGGTCGACGACGATCGCGGGCGAGAGATCCTCGATGGCGTCCGCGTGCGGCCGCTCGTGCTTCGGCAGCCTGTTGCGCACGAACCAGGTGAAGGTCTCGTTCAGCTGGCGCTGGCTCTCGACCGCGATCGTGTCGAAGACGACCGACGACTTTCCCGACCCCGACACCCCGGTGAAGACCGTGAGACGGCCTTTCGGGATGCTCAGGCTGACCTCCTTGAGGTTGTTCTCACGGGCTCCGGTGATGATGATGCGGTCGTGTGTGTCCTGGTGCATGCACCGGACGCTAGTCCTCATACCAGACAGCTTCTGTCTTCTTTTCCTGGGTGATTTCCTTCAGATCCCCGTCCAGGAGCAGCCAGCGCGTGATGCCGATGGACTCCAGGAACGGCAGGTCGTGACTGGCCACGATCAGCGCGCCCTTGTACGACTCCAGGGCCGACGACAGCTGCCTCACGCTCGCCATGTCGAGGTTGTTCGTCGGCTCGTCGAGCATGAGCAGCTGCGGCGCGGGCTCGGCGAGGAGCAGCGCCGCGAGCGCCGCACGGAACCGCTCGCCGCCCGAGAGGGTCGCCGCCTGCTGGTCGGCCTTGGCGCCCTTGAACAGGAAGCGGGCCAGGCGCGCCCGGATACGGTTGTTGGTCGCGTCCGGGGCGTACGCCGCCACGTTCTCGACGATGCTCAGCCCGTCGTCGAGCACATCGAGCCGCTGGGGCAGGAACCGCAGCGGCACATGGGCCAGCGCCTCGCCGGAGACCGGCTCCAGCTCCCCGGCGATGGTGCGCAGCAGCGTCGTCTTGCCCGCGCCGTTGCGGCCGATCAGCGCGACCCGCTCGGGGCCGCGCAGCTCGAACTCGCGCAGGACACGGGTGCCGTAGCGCAGCCCGAGGCCGCTCAGGGTCAGGACGTCGCGCCCCGGGTGCACCAGGGTCCGCGGGAGGTCGACGCGGATCACGTCGTCGTCCCGCACCGCCTCCACGGCGTCGTCGAGGCGCTCCTTGGCCTCGGCGAGCTTCTCCTCGTGCATGACGCGGTGCTTGCCCGCCGACTCCTGTGCGGCCCGTTTGCGGGCGCCCATCAAGATCTTCGGCTGGCTCCTGCTGTCCTGGATCTTCTGGCCGTAGCGCTTGCGGCGGGCCAACTTGACCTGAGCGTCGGCCAGATCGCGCTTCTGCCTGCGCAGATCGGACTCGGCGACGCGCACCATGCGCTCGGCCGCCTCCTGTTCGGTGGCGAGGACCGCCTCGTACGCGCTGAAGTTGCCGCCGTACCAACTGACCTCGCCCTCGTGCAGATCGGCGATCTGGTCGACGAGGTCGAGGAGTTCACGGTCGTGACTGACCACGACGAGGACACCGGACCATGCCTCGACGGCCGCGTACAGGCGCCGACGGGCGTACAGATCGAGGTTGTTGGTCGGTTCGTCGAGCAGCAGGATGTCGGGCCGGCGCAGGAGCAGCGCGGCGAGGCGCAGCAGCACGGACTCGCCGCCGGAGACCTCGCCGGTGGTGCGGTCGAGGCCGATGTGGCCGAGCCCGAGCTGGTCGAGGGTGGTGAGGGCGCGCTCCTCGACGTCCCAGTCGTCGCCGACGGCCGCGAAGTGCTCCTCGCGCACGTCGCCCGCCTCGATGGCGTGCAGCGCGGCGCGCGTCGCGGCGATGCCGAGCACCTCGTCGACGCGCAGCGCGGTGTCCAGGGTGACGTTCTGCGGGAGATAACCGACCTCGCCGACGATCTTGACGGCGCCTTCGGTGGGCGACAGCTCTCCGGCGAGCAGCTTCAACAGGGTTGATTTCCCTGAGCCGTTGACGCCGATGAGTCCGGTCCTGCCGGGGCCGAAGGCCACCTGGAGAGCGTCGAAGACGCTGGTCCCGTCGGGCCAGGCGAAGGTGAGCGACGTGCAGGTGAGAGAGGTGGGGGAGTGTGACATACAGGCCTCGCGGTCGCGTGGTGTGGAGCGCGGTCAGGGACAACGCGTTCGAGACACCGCGGCGGGGTGAGGCCGGAAAGGGAAAAGGCCTGCGCCGGGGGACGGGACGGCTCGTATGCCGAGGTCGCACGCGACGTACACGGCAGCGCGAGAGCTGCGTGACGCGGTGTCTCATGACCTCAGACGAGCAACGTCCTTCTCCTATCGACGGCAACAGAACCGCTGTCGACGTTAGGAGGCTCCCGTGGGCCCTGTCAACGCTTTATCGCGCCGCCGCTCGGCGGGGTAGGCGGGATGGGCGGGACGGGGCGTTCGAAGAAGGTCTCCAGGGAGACCGTCGCCTGGGTCCCGCTCACGCCGTCGATCGCGTACAGCCTGCGCAGTACGTCCTGGAGCTGCTCCGTCGTCGCGGCGCGCACCTTCACGAGGACCGCGGCGCTGCCCGCGATGACATGCGCCTCCTGGATCTCCGGGATCGCCGCGAAGGCCTCGGCCGAATCCCCCATCCAGGCGTTCGAGTCGACCATCACGAAGGCCAGGACGCCGCGGCCGAGCGCCGCCGGGTCCACGTCGATGGTGGTACGCCGGATGACGCCCCGCTCGCGCAGCTTGCGCACCCGCTCATGGGCGGCGCCCGCCGACAGGCCGACCGCCTTGCCGAGCGCGGCGTACGCGGTGGTCGCGTCCTGCTGGAGGACCGCGATCAGCTTGCGGTCGATGTCGTCCACGTCATTCACCATCCCCATGGCGTCACCATATACGGTTCTGGCATAGTCCATCTCGGCTGTACGAGATTCAGTCCGTGACCACTTGGGGGTAAGCATGTCCGGTTCCGACGACACCGCGCTGTACGAGATCCTGGACGACCGGTTCCGCACCGGCCGGTGCGCCAACGGAGACAGCCGCCTGGAGAAGCTGTACGGCGACTGCCGCTGGGCCGAAGGTCCCCTCTACCTCCCCGCCTGGCGCCAGCTGATCTGGAGCGACATCCCCAACGACCGGATGCTGCGCTGGGACGAGGCGACCGGAGCGGTCTCCGTCTTCCGCTCCCCGGCCGGATACAGCAACGGCAACACGCTCGACCGCGAGGGCCGGCTGATCTCCTGCGAGCAGGGCAACCGCCGCGTCACCCGCACCGAGCCGGACGGCACGATCACCGTGCTCGCCGACCGCCATGAGTGCAAGCGGCTCAACAGCCCGAACGACGCGGTCGTACGCTCCGACGGCTCGGTGTGGTTCTCCGACCCCGACTTCGGGATCACCAGCGACTACGAGGGCTTCCGCGCGGAGCGCGAGCAGGACGGCCTCCACGTCTACCGGATCGACCCGGCCACGGGTGAGGTGCGCCGGGTCGCGGACTGCTTCGGGGCGCCGAACGGGCTGGTCTTCTCCCCCGACGAGCGGCAGCTGTACGTCTCGGACACGCGCGACCGCGTCATCCGCGTCTTCGACGTGCGCGACGACGGGACGCTCTCCGACGGGGAGGTGTTCACCAAGGCCACGGACGACGTCAGCCGCTTCGACAACCTCCGGTTCGACGACGGAGGACGGCTGTGGGCGGCGGCCATCGACGGCGGAGTGCACTGCTACGACCCGGACGGCACCCTGATCGGCCGTCTGAACATCCCCGAACCGGTCTCCAACATCGCCTTCGGAGGCCCCAAGAACAACCGCCTGTTCATCACCGCGTCGACCTCGCTGTACTCGCTCGTGATGGGAATCACCGGGCTGCCGCGCGTGCGGAGCTGACCCGCGGGCACCCTTCCCCACCCGACCAGGATCTCTCCACCCCGAACCAGGATCTCTCTCCACCCCGACCAGGATCTGCAAGCAGGAGTGACCATGAACGACCGCGCGTCCCTCTCCGTCCAGCAGGAGATCGCCCGGGCCCTCCAGGTGAGCGAGGACTTCGACGTACGTACGGAGATCGAGCGCCGAGTGGCCTTCCTCGCCGACCAGTTGACCTCCAACGGCCTGCGCTCCCTGGTGCTCGGCATCAGCGGCGGCGTGGACTCCACGACCGCGGGGCGGCTCTGCCAGCTCGCGGTCGAGCGGGCCCGGGCCACCGGGAGCGAGGCGGTGTTCTTCGCGATGCGGCTGCCGTACGGCGCCCAGGCCGACGAGAAGGACGCACGGTCGGCGCTGGACTTCATCCGGCCAGACAAGGTCCTGACCGTCGACGTGAAGCCCGCGGCCGACGCCGCGCTGGCGGCGGTGGCGGCGGGCGGCGCGCTCTTCCGCGACGCGCACCACCAGGACTTCGTCCTCGGCAACATCAAGGCCAGGCAGCGCATGATCGCCCAGTACGCGGTGGCGGGGGCGCACGACGGCCTGGTGGTGGGCACCGACCAGGCGGCGGAGGCGGCCTCCGGCTTCTTCACCAAGTTCGGCGACGGCGCGGCGGACGTCGTCCCGCTCACCGGCCTCACCAAGCGGCGGGTCCGGGCCCTGGCGCAGGAGCTGGGCGCACCGCCCGCGCTGGTCCAGAAGGTGCCGACGGCGGATCTGGAGTCGCTGAACCCCGGTCTGTCCGACGAGGAGGCGCTCGGCGTCACCTACGACGAGATCGACGACTTCCTGGAGGGCAAGCCGGTCGCCGAGGCGGCCCGCGCCGCCATCGTGGAGCGCTACCACCGGACCGCGCACAAGCGGGAGCTGCCGATCGCCCCCTGACGCGCCGAGCCGTCCGGTCCGGGCGTCAGCGGCTCAGCACGCGTCCCGCATCAGCTCCGCGAGATCCTGGTCCAGGTCGACGTGGCGGTGCTCCTGGCCGACCGGCACGAGCGCCGTCGTGCGGAGCAGGAAGCGGCGCAGCTCCCCGGTGCGGATGTGGACGATCGCGGTGCCCTCGGGCGCGTGGAACTCCACGACCGTGCGGTCGAAACCGTACGGCCGCACCCGCACGTCGCCGTCGCCCACCGCGCGCTCCACGCCGACGGTGAGCAGTTCGCGGGCGAAGGTCCAGTAGACCTCGACGCCCTCCAGCGTCGCGGGGGCGGGAAAGCTCATCCGTACGGCGAAGGGGTCCCGCCGGTCGTAGTGGAGCGTTGCGGGGATGGTCGGCATCCGCGGCGCGGCGGCGACCAGGCGGGCCTCTACGGCTTGCTCGATGACGGTGGACAACGCCTGCTCCCTCACTGACTGCTGGACGACTGGGGTCGGCACTTGAATAGACGACGGAAAGACGGGATCCGTGCACACCCGAGGTGGGTGGGACCGAGTGACCTCTGTCACCGAGAGACCGTGGAGGCGCCCGCGGTTCCCGGCGCCCGTCTTCCGGGGGAGCCCTTCCGGCCATCTGGACGAGGCCCGGCGCGTCGGCTAGCTTCGCCCGCCATGAGGGCCATGGGGAAGTCGAAGACGGTGGGGCGAGCGGTACTGGCGGGCCTGTGCGGGGCGGCACTCGCCGGAGCCGTCCTCGCGGCGCCCGCGCACGCCCGGCCGGACGGGCGGGACCACACCCCTGGCCGGGCCCTGAGCTGGCAGCTCAAGGAGAGCGGCACCGACGCCCGCTTCCGCGGCCTCGCCGCCGTCAGCCGGGACACGGCGTGGGTGGCCGGGTCGAAGGGGACCGTGCTGCGTACGTCGGACGGCGGCAGGAGCTGGCGCGATATCTCCCCACCGGGAGGCGGCTCTCTCGAACTGCGGGACGTGGAGGCCTTCGACGGCCGGCGCGCGGTGGTCCTCGCCATCGGCGAGGGCGAGGCCTCCCGGATCTTGCGCACCGACGACGGCGGCAAGACCTGGACGGAGTCCTTCCGCAACACCGACGCCCGGGCCTTCTACGACTGCGTGACCTTCTTCGACCGCCGCCACGGCCTGGCGATGAGCGACCCGGTCGACGGCAAGTACCGCATCCTGTCCACAGCCGACGGCGGCCGCTCCTGGAAGGTCCTGCCGAGCGCCGGCATGCCCGCGGCGCAGGAGGGCGAGGCGGGATTCGCGGCGAGCGGCCAGTGCCTGGTCGCCTCCGGCCCGCGCGATGTGTGGCTGGCGACCGGGGGAGCGGCACGCGCGCGTGTCCTGCACTCCGCCGACCGCGGCCTGACCTGGACGGCCACCGACGCACCGATCCCCGCGGGCGACCCGGCCCGCGGGGTCTTCGGCCTCGCCTTCCGCGACCGTACGCACGGCATCGCGGTCGGCGGCGACTACCGGGCCGGCCAGGCTTCACCGAAGGCGGCGGCCGTCACCGGGAACGGCGGCCGCACCTGGACCCCGGCCGGACAGCCGCCGCCCGCCTACCGCTCGGGCGTGACGTGGTTCCCGCACAGCCGCGCCACGGCCCTCGCCGTCGGCCCGACGGGCACCGACGTCACCACGGACGGCGGGCGGACCTGGCGGACGGTCGACACGGGCTCGTACGACACCGTGGACTGCGCCCCCGACCGGGGCTGCTGGGCGGCGGGCGAGAAGGGGCGGATCGCCCGCCTGGAGCTCTGAGGGCGCCGGTCCCGGGGTTACGCGGGCAGCTGCTCGCGGTACGCGGCGAGCGTCGGGACCGTCTTCGTCGCGTAGAACTCGGTGATCCGGTACTCGCAGACCCCGGCCAGGACGAACGGGTCCGCCGCGGTGATCTCCTCGATCCGCGCGCGGTCCCGGGCCACGGCGATGATCACTCCGCCGTCGCGCGGGTTCTTGCGCCCGGAGGCGAGGAAGACCCCGGCCTCGTACTGCTCGTCGAGCCAGGCCACATGGGCCGCCAGCTGCTCGTCGACGGCGGAGACGGGCGCGGTGTAGGTCAATTCGAGAAGGAACATGACCGCGAGGCTACTAGGCGGTCAGTCGGTGACATCCATGCGGCCGTTCGCCGGGACGGGCGCCGGGGAGGGCGCCGGAGAGGGCGTCTTGCCTCCGGTGATGCCCTTGAGGAGTTCGGCGAGGTCGACTCCCGTGGTGGAGCTGAGGAGTTCGACGCCCTGGGCGACGTTGTCGGCGACCGTGCGGGAGAGCTGGCTCGCCCCGTCCGTGGAGATCACCGTCATCTTGTCCACCGCGCTGAGCGGCTCGGACGCCTTCGCGACCACGCTCGGCAGGACCTCGACGAGCATCTGCAGGACCGCCGCGTCGCCGTAGCGCGCGAACGCGTCGGCCTTCTTGTGCATCGCCTCCGCCTCCGCGGCGCCCTTCGCGCCGATCGCGGCGGCCTCGGCCTCGCCCTCGAGGCGTACGGCGTCGGCGAGCGCGGCGCGGTGCGCCTTCTCGCCCTCACCGGTGAGGCGGGCCCGCTCGGCGTCGGCCTCCGCCTGCTTGACCAGGCCGATCCTGCGGGCCTCCGCCTCCTGCTCTGCCTGGTAGCGCGCGGCGTCGGCGGGCTTGCGGACCTTCGTGTCCAACTCCCGGTCGGTCAGCGCGGCCTGGCGCTGGGCGACCTTCTCCTGCTCGGACAGGACATCCTGCTGCCGGGCGGCCTCGGCGAGCGGACCCGCGGCGGCGGCGCGGGCCGACGCCTCGTCCGTCTCGGCCTTGATCTCGGCCTGCTTGAGCGCGAACGTCCGCTGGGCGATCGCGATCTCCTCCTCGGCCTTCAGCCGCGCCTGCTCGGCGGCGCGGCGCGCCACGGCCTCGGCGATGTCCGCCTCCTGCTTGGCGCGGGCGGCCTCGGGGCGCCCGAGGTCCTCCAGGTAGGAGCCCTCGGTGGTGATGTCCTGGATCTGGAAGGCGTCGAGCACCAGGCCCTGCCCGGAGAGGCTGGCCTCGGCCTCCTCGGCGACCTGCCCGGCGAACGCGGCGCGGTCCCGGATGATGTCCTCCACCGACATCCGCCCCACGATGGAGCGCAGCGCTCCGGAGAGCACCTCCTGGGTGAAGCCGACGATCCCGTCCTGCTGCATGAGGAAGCGCTGCGCGGCGGCGCGTATGGAGTCCTCGGTGCCGCCAACCTTCACGATGGCCACGCCTTCGAGGTTGGCCTTCACGCCCCGCAGGGTGACGGCGCCGCGCACCGCGATCGGGATGTGCCGCGAGGACAGGTCGAGCGTGAACTTCTGCTGCACGAACGGCACGACGAAGACGCCACCGCCGACCACGACCTTCTGGCCGCTGTTGTCGGTCATCACGCGGCCGGTCTCCGGATCGGTGGACCTCTTGCCGCGCCGCCCAGTCACGATGAAGGCCTCACTGGGCCCGGCGACCTTGTAGCGGGTGATGACGACGAGCGCCAGCAGGACGAGGAGTACGACGACTCCGATGACGGCGGTCAGGACTGGACTCATGGCGCTTTTCCCCCCTGCCGCCCGGGGACGGCAGATCGGTTACGTGTGGGTGGTGAGGTGGGTGTGGTGAGGTGGGTGTGGCTCGGCCGGCACGCGCGCGGGGTCAGCGCTCCACGGGCCGTACCGCCACCGAGGTCGGCGTAAGGGCCGCGTCGACCCAGATCTCGGTGCCCCGCGCCACGGCGGCGGAGCTGCGGGCCGCGAACTTCACGCGCTGGCCCGCGAGGTGCAGCAGCACCTCGCCGTAGCCGTCGGCCGGGATCGCGGTGACGACGGAACCCGCCGTGCCGACGAGGTCGTCGCCGCGCGGTGTGGCCGTGGTCTGGTCGCGCATCAGCGCGCGGGTCACCTTCCACGTGAGCCAGCCCGCCCCGAGCCCGGCGCAGGCGCCCGCGATGGTGGCGGGGCCCGCGCCGAGACCGGTCGTGCCGAGCACGATGGCTCCCCCGAAGCCGAGCATGGACACGAACCCGGCGACGACCGGCAGTGAAAGGAGCCCGTCGAAGAGCCCGTCCAGCACGCCCGCGCCCCCGAAGAGCCCTTCGAGCACTCCGTCGAGGACGAGCGAGAGCACCAGCAGCACGATCCCCGCGATGCCGAGACCCAGAAAGACCGTCATCGGATCACTTCCCCCGTCATGCCGTTCACCTCGGTACGGGAAGATCATGACATGCCGGTACGACACGCCACATTGCTTGCTTCCGGCAATCTTTACGCGCCCTTGATGCCGGTCGGCGCCGGGCGGGGACGGCGGCCCGGGCGCGATTCAAGGTTTTCCGCAGGTTTCCCCTTGGCGGCACCGACACGGTCGATACCACCAGGCCCAGACACCCGGCGGGACTGGCACGACCGACTCACCAATGGAGGCAACGGTGCTCACTGCGAAACGCACGGCAACGGCGACGATCGTGTCCCTGGCGGTCGCCACCGGCTTCTTCACGGCGTCTGCCACCGCCTCGACGGCCCCGAGCGCGCCTGCCGGGACCGACTCGTCCAAAGCCCAGGCCCTTCCGGCGAGGATCACGGCGCTGACCTGGAACATATGCGGTGCCATCAAGGAGTGCCCGGAAGCGGAAGCGACACCCGAGAAGAAGATCGACGAGATCATGCGGCAGGTGAACGCGGACCGCTCCATCGGCGTGATCATGATCCAAGAGGCCTGCAAGAGCCTTCATTCGGACAGGCTCGCCGACCGGCTGGGCTCCGACTGGATCGTGCGTCACCGCACCGGCAAGACAGTCGGCACGAACAACCTGATCGAGTGCCCGAGCAGCACGGCGGTCCCCAAGACCAAGGACGCCGGAACCGCCGTCGCCGTGAAGAAGATCCCCGGCACCACACCGATGGCGTGGGATGTCACTTTCCCCGGCACCAGAGGTCTGGAGCACGTCGAAGGGAAAGGCGACAAGCCGCGGACCAACCACACGACTCAAGGAATGGCGTGCGCGGGGCTCCGGTCGAGCAACGCCGCGAACCGTCTGGTGGCGTGCAGCAGCCACTTCGTCCACCGGGGGGTCCACAACCAGGAGCGCATACGCGCCGTTTCGGCAAGGGACATGGCGGCCTGGGGGCGGCTGTGGCAGCGCCAGGGTTTCCGTACCGTGCTCGGCGGAGACCTCAACACCCTTCCCGGGGGCGGCGGTCGTCTCAAGCCCTTGTACGACATGAGCTTCGAGGGCGACTGGAACGACGAGTGCGACACCACCGGGTATCCGTGGCTCACGGGCTGCTCGGCGGTAGCCGGGAGCAAGTTCGACTACCTGTTCTTCGGTGACCGGGGTCTGCGCTACGTCGGCGGCGACGTGGTGAACGGCGCGGACCCGGTCGCGTCCGACGCGTACAAGAGCGCGGATCTGAGCGATCACTGGATGCTCAAGGCCACGGTCAGGCCGGTGCCCATGCGCTAGGGGGAGGCGCCCGCAGCACCGGTCGAGCGCCCGCGGACGGGGGACCGCGGGCGCTTCGGCATGCGCGAAGGGCACTCCGCGCCGCCAACTAGGCTGGCCCGCACCATGATCAGCTACCCACTGCCGCCCGACTGGCCCACCGACGAGAAGGCGGCCCGCGCCGTTCAGGACGAACTGCGCGCCCGCGTCGTACTCGACGAGACGGGGCCGCCGCCCGGCACCGGACACGTGACCGGGGTGGACGTCGCCTACGACGACGAGCGGGATGTCGTCGCCGCGGCCGTCGTCGTGCTCGACGCGGCCACGCTCGACGTGATCGAGGAGTCCACGGCCGTCGGCACCGTGGCGTTCCCCTACGTGCCGGGCCTGCTCGCCTTCCGGGAGATCCCGGCCGTCCTCTCCGCGCTCTCCCGGCTCGACGCCGACCCGGGCCTCGTGGTCTGCGACGGCTACGGCGTCGCGCACCCGCGCCGCTTCGGCCTCGCGAGCCACCTCGGCGTCCTGACGGGGCTGGCGACGATGGGCGTGGCGAAGAACCCCTTCACCTTCGCGTACGAGGCTCCGGCCGCGCCCCGCGGCAGCGCCTCGCCCCTGCTGGACGGCGCCGAGGAGGTGGGCCGCGCGCTGCGCACCCGCGAGGGCGTGAAGCCGGTCTTCGTCTCGGCCGGCCACCGGGTGACGCTCGACAACGCCTGCGCGCACGCGCTGCGCCTCACACCCCGCTACCGCCTGCCCGAATCCACGCGCCGCGCGGACGCGCTGTGCCGGGCCGCCCTGCGGGAAGCGGCCAGGTGAGGGGCGTGGAGCCGCCGGGTGAGGACCGGTATGCGGCCGGGTGAACGATCAAAAGAAGAGCGGGTTAGCATATGAGCGCCGCCTAGCTCGAAAGAGAAACCTGTGACTGTCAACGACGACTCGTTCACCAACTGGAAGCACCGCGAGGAGATCGCGGAGTCGATGATCCCGATCATCGGGAAGCTGCACCGCGAGCGGGACGTGACGGTCCTGCTGCACAGCCGCTCCTTGGTGAACAAGTCGGTGGTCAGCATCCTCAAGACCCACCGGTTCGCCCGCCAGATCGCCGGCGAGGAACTGTCGGTCACCGAGACGCTGCCCTTCCTCCAGGCTCTCGCCGCGCTCGACCTCGGCCCGTCGCAGATCGACATCGGCATGCTCGCCGCGACCTACCGCGGCGACGAGCGCGGCCTCTCGGTCTCCGAGTTCACCGCCGAGGCCGTCGCGGGCGCCACGGGCGCCAACAAGATCGAGTGCCGCGAGGGCCGCGACGTCGTCCTCTACGGCTTCGGCCGCATCGGCCGCCTCGTCGCCCGCCTGCTCATCGAGAAGGCCGGCTCCGGCAACGGCCTGCGGCTGCGCGCCATCGTCGTACGCGGGGGAGGGGAGCGGGCCGCCGAGGACATCGTCAAGCGGGCCTCGCTGCTGCGCCGCGACTCCATCCACGGCCAGTTCCAGGGCACCATCACCGTCGACGAGGCGAACAGCAAGATCATCGCCAACGGCAACGAGATCAAGGTCATCTACGCGAACGACCCCTCGGAGGTCGACTACACCGCGTACGGCATCAAGAACGCCATCCTCATCGACAACACCGGCAAGTGGCGCGACCGCGAGGGCCTCTCCAAGCACCTGCGCCCCGGTGTCGACAAGGTTGTCCTGACCGCCCCGGGCAAGGGCGACGTGCCCAACATCGTGCACGGCGTCAACCACGACACGATCAAGCCGGACGAGCGGATCCTGTCCTGCGCCTCCTGCACCACCAACGCGATCGTCCCGCCGCTGAAGGCGATGGCGGACGAGTACGGCGTGCTGCGCGGCCACGTGGAGACCATCCACTCGTTCACCAACGACCAGAACCTCCTGGACAACTACCACAAGGCCGACCGCCGCGGCCGCTCCGCGCCGCTCAACATGGTGATCACCGAGACCGGCGCCGCCTCCGCCGTCGCCAAGGCGCTGCCGGACCTGAAGGCGCCGATCACCGGCAGCTCGATCCGCGTCCCCGTGCCGGACGTCTCGATCGCGATCCTCAGCCTGACGCTCGGCCGCGAGGCCACCCGCGAGGAGGTCCTCGACTACCTCCGCAACGTCTCGCTGACCTCGCCGCTCAAGCGCCAGATCGACTTCACCAGCGCCCCCGACGCGGTCTCGAACGACTTCATCGGCTCGCGCCACGCCTCGATCGTCGACGCGGGCGCCACCAAGGTCGACGGCGACAACGCGATCCTCTACCTCTGGTACGACAACGAGTTCGGCTACTCCTGCCAGGTCATCCGCGTCGTCCAGCACGTCTCCGGGGTGGAGTACCCGACGTACCCCGTGCCGGTCGCCTGATTTCCCTCCGCGGTCCGCGCGCCGCCCGTTCTCCGTACCGGCCTGGCATGGCAGTACGGAGGGCGGGCGGCTACTGCCGATGGGCGGCCAGTACTGCCGCGAGGCCGTCGCGCAGATCCTTGACGAAGTACTCGGGAACCTCCAGCGACGGGAAATGGCCCCCGGTTCCGGCCGTCCTCCAGCGGACGATCCGCCGGAACCGCTCCTGTGCCCAGGCGCGCGGACACTTCTCGATGTCGCGGGGGTACGTGGTGATCGCCGCCGGGACGTCGACCCGAAGGCCGGGGTCGAGCGAGTCGTGGCTCTCGTAGTAGATGCGGGCCGCCGACGCGCCGGTCCGGGTCAGCCAGTACAGGGTGACGTTGTCGAGAACCCTGTCCCGGGAGACCGTCTCGAACGGGCTGTCCTCGGTATCCGTCCACTCGGCGAACTTGTCGAGGATCCAGGCGAGCAGCCCGACCGGTGAGTCGACGAGCGAGTAGCCGATGGTCTGCGGCCGGGTCGCCTGTTGCCTTGCGTACGCCGCGCGGTGGCGCCAGAAATCGCGGGTCTCCTCGGTCCACTCGCGCTCGGCCGCCGTCAGCCCGTCCGTCGTCAACCCCGGCGGTGCCTGCGCCAGCGTCGTGTGGACGCCGAGCACGTGCTCGGGGAACCGGCCGCCGAGGATCGTGGTGATCACGCCTCCCCAGTCGCCGCCGTGGGCCGCGAACTTGTCGTAGCCGAGCCTTCCCATCAACTCCACCCACGCGGCCGCGATCCTCTCCGTCCCCCACCCGGTGGTGGCCGGCTTGTCGCTGTGACCGAAGCCCGGCAGCGACGGGACCACGACGTGGAACGCCGGCGCGTCCGCGTCCTTCGGATCCGCCAACTCGTCCACCACATCGATGAACTCGGCGACACTGCCCGGCCAGCCGTGCGTCAGGATCAGCGGAGTGGCATCCGCGCGCGCGGACCGGCGGTGCAGGAAGTGGATTCCCAGGCCGTCGACGGACGTGCGGAACTGGCCGATCCGATTGAGCCGCGCTTCGAACGACCGCCAGTCGTACCCGGTGCGCCAGTACTCCACCACGTCGACGAGGTCGGCGAGCGGAACGCCCTGCTCCCACCGGCGCGGGCCGGGTGCGGCGCGTTGGACCGTCTCGGCCTCCGGCAGCCGCGCCGCGGCCAGCCGCGCGCGCAGATCGTCGAGGTCGGCGTCGGTCGCGTGGGCTTCGAATGCGTGCACGTCGTCGGTCGGACGGGGCATGAGACCTCCTGGCCGTCGGGGAGCCGGCTGGGGACCACCGCGGACGACCGCGGTCTGCCGCGATCTACGGAGAACCGGCTAAGACGGTTCTACCGTGCCCTCGCGTCGGCATGCAACCGGCTAAGGTGGTTCCATGCGTGCTGAGTTCCCTGACTTCCGCCTCGGAAATGTGCTGGCGACCAGCTTCACGGGGACTCTGTCGGAGCGTCATGGCAACGCCGTGGAGCGCATTCCCACGCCGCACCGGCTCGTCGACTGGCTGGCGGTGAACGGCCTCGCCGTGGCGTCCTGCACCACGGCGCAGCTCGACCTCGCCCGGGAGCTGAGGGAGTCGATTCACGTCGCCGCGACAGCCGCCGCGGTCCAGGACGCACTCCCCGCGTCCGCTCTCCGCGTCATCAATGACCGCAGCGCTCAGGGGCGGGCCGCGGCCGTCCTGACGCCCGAGGGCGAGCGGCGATGGCTGCTCGGCTCGGCCTCCCCCGTGGAGGACGCCCTCGGCGTGATCGCCGCCGACGCGATCAGCGTCATCGCGGGCGAACGCGACGGAAAACTGGCCCTGTGCGCCTCGCCGACCTGTCGAGCCGCCTTCTTCGACACCAGCCGGAGCCGCACCCGCAAGTGGTGCGACATGAACACGTGTGGGAACCGTCAGAAGAAGGCGCGCTTCCACGCGAACCGACGCGCCGCCCCCGGATCGGCGGACTGAGCGGACGCGGCCCCCTCCCGAGGGGCTCTGCTCATACCCCTCGGGAGGGGGCCACCAGCCGCGGGCTCTAGCGCACCGCCGCCACCCGGAAGACGAGCCCCGCCGCCTCCAGCCGCGCCAGCAGCGCGTCGCCCATCGCCTGGGCCGTGGTCACCTGCCCGGCGGACGGCGGCAGCGTGTCCAGCGCCAGGCACAGCGCCGACTCCGCCAGCATCTTGGCCGTCTCGTCGTACCCGGGATCGCCGCCCGAGACCTCGGTGTAGACCCGCTTGCCGCCGCCCTCGCCGACGAACCGCACCGAGAACCACGTCTTGGCCCGCCGCTCCTGGCTCGGCCCGGCACCGGGCTCCAGCCGGCCCGAGAGCCACCGCCGCGCGGGCGCCCACTGCGCGGCCGCCAGCAGACCGCCGACGGCGAGCGTGCCGCCCAGAGCCATGGGCAGCGTCCGCACGGCCGCGTAGTGCCGGTAGCGGAAGTCGGGCCCGTACCGGTCGATGGCCCGCGCCGAGCGCTGCACCACCTGCGGGTCGATCGTCGGCAGCGGCAGCGCCCAGGCGCCGACCTCGCCCGCGTACCGCGGCGGACTCGGCGGCGCGTACGCCTTGCGGTCCGCCGGGCGGGGCTCGTGGCGCCGCCGTTCCTTGGCGGCGGCCAGCATCTGCGGGCCCCGGCCGAACTGGTTCAGCGCGGAGGCGAAAGTGCCGCCGGAGAACTGCCCGTTGGTCCGTACGAACCCGTCGACCCGCAGCGGTACACCTTCCGGCAGCCGCTTCACCGTGAAGTACACGCCCAGGTCGTGCGGGACCGAGTCGAAACCGCACGCGTGCACAAGCCGGGCGCCGGTCTCCCGCGCGCGGGCGTCGTGCCGCACATACATCAGGTCGACGAATTCCGGCTCGCCCGTCAGATCCACGTAGTCCGTGCCCGACTCCGCGCACGCGGCGACCAGTTCCTGCCCGTACGTCAGATAGGGGCCGACGGTCGTGGCGACCACGCGCGCGTGGGCGGCCATCTCCCGCAGCGACTCCGGGTCGGCCACATCGGCCCGCACCAGGGGGAGTTCGGCGCAGGCCGGGTCTATGGCGGCCAGGCGCTCACGCAGCTTCTCCAGCTTCGTGGTGTCGCGCCCCGCGAGCGCCCAGCGCACCTCCTTGGGCGCGTGCGCGGCCAGATACTCCGCGGTGAGCACCCCCACGAAGCCGGTCGCCCCGAAAAGCACGACGTCGTAGGGGCGACCCTTCTTCCCGCCGGTCGTGGTGTCGCCACTGGTCTCGCTCTGGTGAGTGTTCATGGCACCTCTCGCCGTACGTCCGTCCGGTCGTGGTGGCCGAGGCTAGCGCGCACCACCGGGGCCCGGCGCGTGTGCCCCCGGCGCGGAGCACGTCCGCCGAGCCGACCGGAGCCTCCGCGGTCCAAGATTGGCTAAGCGCTTGCTCGTCAGGGGCTTGTGCACAGTGGAACACGTTCTTAGCATCACTGGTGTTACATCAGTTGTGTCATAGCGGCTGGGGGCTCAATGGCAGTGCCGGACAGGGGCGTTAACGGGCCGCTCGCCGGGGTGCGCGTGGTGGAGCTGGCGGGTATCGGGCCCGGCCCGTTCGCGGCCATGCTCCTGGCCGACCTCGGAGCCGATGTCGTGCGCGTGGACCGCCCGGGCGGCGGCGGCCTCGCCATCGACCCGGCCCACGACATCACCAACCGCAACAAGCGCTCGGTGATCGTCGACCTGAAGGCCGACGGCGGCGCGGCACACGTCCTCGACCTGGCCGAGCGCGCCGACATCCTCATCGAGGGCTACCGCCCGGGCGTGGCCGAGCGCCTCGGCGTCGGCCCCGAGGCCTGCCACGCGCGCAATCCGCGGCTCGTCTACGGCCGGATGACCGGGTGGGGCCAGGAGGGGCCGCTCGCCCAGCGCGCCGGGCACGACATCGCGTACATCGCGATCACCGGCACCCTCGGCATGATCGGCAACCCCGGCGAGCCGCCCGCGGTCCCCGCGAACCTCGTCGGCGACTACGCGGGCGGCTCGCTCTACCTCGTCGTCGGCGTCCTCGCCGCGCTCACCCACGCGCGCGTGCACGGCGAGGGGCAGGTCGTGGACGCCGCGATCGTCGACGGCGCGGCCCACCTCTCCTCGATGATCCACGGCATGCTCGCGGCGGGCGGCTGGCAGGACCGGCGCGGCGCCAACCTCCTCGACGGCGGCTGCCCCTTCTACGGCAACTACGAGACCTCCGACGGCGGCCACATGGCCGTGGGCGCCCTGGAGCAGCAGTTCTACGACGAGTTCATCGCGCTGATCGGCCTCGCCGAGGTGGCGCCCGCCCGCAAGGACCTGGCCCGCTGGGGCGAGCTGCGCGAGGCCGTCGCCGCCCGCTTCAAGGAACGTACGCGCGAGGAGTGGACGGCCGTCTTCGAGGGCTCCGACGCGTGCGTGGCGCCGGTGCTGTCGCTGCGCGAGGCGCCCGCCCACCCCCACCTCGCCGCCCGCGGCACCTTCACCGACCACGGCGGCATCACCCAGCCCGCCCCCGCGCCCCGCTTCTCCGCGACCCCGACGCGCGTGCGCACCGGCCCCGCGCAGCCGGGCGCCGACACCGCCGACGTGGCCCGCGACTGGGACGTACCGGCCCTCGCACCGCCGTCGCAGCCAAGTTGACCGAAACCGCAAAGGGCTGGCCCTGAGATGGGGCCCCAGGAGGCCACGTACAGATGAAACGGCAGATCTTCTCCGCCGAGCACGACGCGTTCCGCGAGACCGTGCGCACCTTCCTCGCCAAGGAGGTGCTCCCGCACTACGAGCAGTGGGAGAAGGACGGCATCGTCTCCCGCGAGGCGTGGCTCGCGGCCGGCAGGCAGGGGCTGCTCGGGCTCGCCGTCCCGGAGGAGTACGGCGGTGGCGGCAACGACGACTTCCGTTACTCCGCCGTCCTCGCCGAGGAGTTCACGCGCGCGGGCGCCGCCGGGCTCGCGGTCGGCCTGCACAACGACATCATCGGCCCCTATCTGACCTCGCTCGCCACCGAGGAGCAGAAGCGCCGCTGGCTGCCGGGGTTCTGCACCGGCGAGACCATCACGGCCATCGCCATGACCGAGCCGGGCGCGGGCTCCGACCTCCAGGGCATCCGCACCACCGCCGAGGACCGCGGCGACCACTGGGTGCTCAACGGCTCCAAGACGTTCATCTCGAACGGCATCCTCGCCGACCTCGTCATCGTCGTCGCCAAGACCTCCCCCGAAGGCGGCGCGCACGGACTCTCCCTGCTGGTCGTCGAGCGGGGTATGGCGGGCTTCGAGCGGGGCCGCAACCTCGACAAGATCGGCCAGAAGGCCCAGGACACCGCCGAGCTGTTCTTCCACGACGTACGCGTCCCGAAGGAGAACCTCCTCGGTGAACTCAACGGCGCGTTCGTGCACCTGATGACGAACCTCGCCCAGGAGCGCATGGGCATCGCCGTCGCCGGGATCGCCGCCGCCGAGCACCTGCTGGAGATCACCACGACGTACGTCAAGGAGCGCGAGGCCTTCGGGCGGCCGCTGGCCAAGCTCCAGCACATCCGCTTCGAGATCGCCGAGATGGCCACCGAGTGCGCCGTCACCCGCACGTTCCTCGACCGGTGCATCGTCGATCACTCGAACGGGGAACTCGACGCGGTCCACGCCTCGATGGCGAAGTGGTGGGCCACCGAACTGCAGAAGCGGGTCGCCGACCGCTGTCTGCAACTGCACGGCGGATACGGCTATATGACGGAGTACCGCGTCGCGAAGGCCTTCACCGACGGACGCGTCCAGACCATCTACGGCGGCACGACCGAGATCATGAAGGAGATCATCGGTCGCTCGCTCCTCGGCTGACCTCTCAGGCCCCTGAACCCTCCCGGACACCCCCGAAAGGCACTCGCGTGACCACCGAAGCGTACGTATACGACGCGATCCGCACCCCGCGCGGACGCGGCAAGGCCAGTGGCGCCCTGCACGGCACCAAGCCGATCGACCTGGTCGTCGGCCTGATCCACGAGATCCAGGCCCGTTTCCCCGGCCTCGACCCGGCCGCCATCGACGACATCGTCCTCGGTGTGGTCGGACCCGTCGGCGACCAGGGCTCCGACATCGCGCGGATCGCCGCCATCGCCGCGGGCCTGCCCGACACGGTCGCGGGCGTCCAGGAGAACCGCTTCTGTGCCTCGGGCCTGGAGGCCGTCAACCTCGCCGCGATGAAGGTCCGTTCGGGCTGGGAGGACCTCGTCCTCGCGGGTGGCGTCGAGTCGATGTCCAGGGTGCCGATGGCCTCCGACGGCGGCGCCTGGTTCAACGACCCGATGACCAACTTCGAGACGAATTTCGCGCCGCAGGGCATCGGCGCCGACCTGATCGCCACTGTCGAGGGCTTCTCACGGCGTGACGTCGACGAGTACGCGGCGCTCTCCCAGGAGCGGGCCGCCGCGGCCTGGAAGGACGGCCGCTTCGAGAGGTCGGTCGTCCCGGTCAAGGACCGCAACGGCCTGGTCGTCCTCGACCACGACGAGCACATGCGCCCCGGCACCACCGCGGACTCCCTCGCGGGGCTCAAGCCGTCCTTCAAGGACATCGGCGACATGGGCGGCTTCGACGCGGTCGCGCTGCAGAAGTACCACTGGATCGAGGAGATCGACCACGTCCACCACGCGGGCAACTCCTCCGGCATCGTCGACGGCGCCTCGCTGGTCGCCGTCGGCACCAAGGAGGTCGGTGAGCGGTACGGCCTCGCGCCGCGAGCGCGGATCGTCTCCGCGGCCGTCTCCGGCTCCGAGCCGCTGATCATGCTGACCGGGCCCGCGCCCGCGACGCGCAAGGCTCTCGCCAAGGCGGGGCTCACCATCGACGACATCGACCTCGTCGAGATCAACGAGGCGTTCGCGGCGGTCGTGTTGCGCTTCGTGAAGGACATGGGGCTGTCTCTGGACAAGGTGAATGTCAACGGTGGGGCGATCGCGCTCGGTCACCCTCTGGGGGCGACCGGGGCGATGATCCTCGGGACGCTCGTGGACGAGCTGGAGCGCAGGGACCTCCGGTACGGGTTGGCCACGCTGTGCGTGGGGGGCGGGATGGGCATCGCCACGATCGTCGAGCGGCTGTAAGGGGTCGCGCCGCAGGGGTTCGGGTGCGTCGCCTGCCGCGGGTGCGTCGTGGTTGCTCGCGCAGTTCCCCGCGCCCCTGAAGACGTGCGGCTTCGCCGCGCCTTCCCCGGACGCGCCCCTGAGACGGCGCACGAAGTGCGCCTTTCAGGGGCGCGGGGAACTGCGCGACCAGCCCCCACCGGCGGTCAGCCGGCCGTGAACCCCAACCGCCCTCCCCAGACTCCGCCCCTCGTCCGACACAGACTTCACGGAGACACAGACATGACCGAAAGCACGACGATCCGCTGGGAACAGGACGACACAGGTGTCGTCACCCTCGTGCTCGACGACCCCAACCAGTCCGCCAACACCATGAACCAGGCGTTCAAGGACTCCATCGCGGCGATCGCCGACCGCGCGGAGGCCGAGAAGGAGTCGATCCGCGGCATCATCTACACCTCCGCCAAGAAGACCTTCTTCGCGGGCGGCGACCTCAAGGACATGATCAAGGTCGGCCCGGACAACGCCCAACAGGCGTTCGAGACGGGCAACGCCATCAAGCGCTCGCTGCGCCGCATCGAGACCCTCGGCAAGCCCGTCGTCGCCGCCATCAACGGCGCGGCCCTCGGCGGCGGCTACGAGATCGCCCTCGCCTCCCACCACCGCATCGCCCTCGACGCCCCCGGCTCCAAGATCGGCCTGCCCGAGGTCACCCTCGGCCTGCTGCCCGCGGGCGGCGGCGTCACCAGGACCGTACGCCTGATGGGCATCACGGACGCGCTCCTGAAGGTGCTCCTCCAGGGCACCCAGTACAACCCGAAGCGCGCCCTGGAGAACGGCCTCGTCCACGAAGTGGCCGCCACCCCCGAGGAGATGATCGAGAAGGCCCGCGCCTTCATCGACGCCCACCCCGAGTCGAAGCAGCCCTGGGACGAGCCGGGCTACCGCATCCCGGGCGGCACCCCCGCCCACCCGAAGTTCGCGGCGAACCTGCCCGCCTTCCCCGCCAACCTCAAGAAGCAGACGGCGGGCGCCCCCTACCCGGCCCCGCGCAACATCCTCGCGGCGGCCGTCGAGGGTTCCCAGGTCGACTTCGAGACCGCGCTGACCATCGAGGCCAGGTACTTCACCGAGCTGGTCACCGGCCAGGTCGCCAAGAACATGATCCAGGCGTTCTTCTTCGACCTCCAGGCCGTCAACTCCGGTGCGAACCGCCCCAAGGGCATCGAGCGCAGGACCGTACGCAAGGTCGCCGTGCTCGGCGCCGGGATGATGGGCGCGGGCATCGCGTACTCCTGCGCACGCGCGGGCATCGAGGTCGTCCTCAAGGACGTCTCGGCGGAGGCCGCGCAGAGGGGCAAGGCCTACTCCGAGAAGCTCTGCGCCAAGGCGGTGCAGCGGGGACGTACGACCCAGGAGAAGGCGGACGCGCTGCTCGCCCGCATCACGCCCACCGCCGACCCGCGGGCGCTTGCGGGCTGCGACGCCGTGATCGAGGCCGTGTTCGAGGACACCTCGCTGAAGCACAAGGTGTTCCAGGAGATCCAGGACGTCGTCGAGCCGGACGCGCTGCTCTGCTCCAACACCTCCACCCTGCCGATCACCCTGCTCGCCGAGGGCGTCGACCGCCCGGTCGACTTCATCGGGCTGCACTTCTTCTCGCCCGTCGACAAGATGCCGCTCGTCGAGATCATCAAGGGCGAGCGGACCGGCGACGAGGCGCTGGCCCGCGCCTTCGACCTCGTACGCCAGATCAACAAGACGCCCATCGTCGTCAACGACTCGCGCGGCTTCTTCACCTCGCGCGTCATCGGGCACTTCATCAACGAAGGCGTCGCGATGGTCGCCGAGGGCATCGAGCCGGCCTCCGTCGAACAGGCGGCGGCGCAGGCGGGCTACCCGGCGAAGGTGCTGTCCCTGATGGACGAGCTGACGCTCACCCTGCCCCGCAAGATCCGCGACGAGACGAAGAAGGCCGTCGAGGAGGCGGGCGGCACCTGGGCGGGCCACCCCTCGGACACCGTCATCGACCGCATGGTCGACGAGTTCGGGCGGCCCGGCAGGAGCGGGGGAGCGGGCTTCTACGAGTACGTGGACGGCAAGCGCGGCAGGCTCTGGCCGGGGCTGCGCGAGCACTTCACCAAGCCCGGACACGAGATCCCGTTCGAGGACATGCAGGAGCGCATGCTCTTCTCCGAGGCGCTCGACACCGTGCGCCTCCTGGAGGAGGGCGTCCTGACGTCGGTGGCCGACGCGAACATCGGCTCCATCCTCGGGATCGGCTTCCCCGGCTGGACGGGCGGCGTGCTCCAGTACATCAACGGCTACGAAGGCGGGCTGCCCGGCTTCGTGGCACGCGCGCGTGAGCTGGCCGAGCGCTACGGAGAGCGGTTCACGCCGCCCGCGCTGCTGGTCGAGAAGGCGGAGAAGGGCGAGAGGTTCAGCGACGCCTGAGCGGGACCGGGCGGGGGTGGCTCAGCTCTCCTTGAGCCACTCCCGCAGCTCCCCCTTGAGCGAGCGCTGGAACGCGGTCACCAGCGCCTGCACCACCATCGGCTGCATATGGGCCGAGAGCGACCGCATCGCCGCCACGTGCTCCGGGTCCGACTCGCCCTCGCGGCAGGCGCCCCACACCTCGTCACGGAAGAGCCGGGACAGCTCGTGCGCGGCCGAGCGGGTGTGCTCCATCAGGACAGTGCGCGCCGCCAGGATCGTCTCGTGCGCGATGGGTACGTCGAGCAGCCGCACCCCGAGCCGCAGCAGCCCCAGGTCCACGCGGTACGTCCCCGGGGTCTGCGTCCGGGCGACGACGCTCATCGCCGCGAGCCGGTCAAGGTCCTCCTCGCCCAGCGCGCGCCCCGCCCTGCGCTCCAGCTCCGCGAGCGGGAGGTCCTCGGTGGAGTCGGGGGCCCAGGAGGCCACCAGGGCGCGGTGGATGGCCAGATCGTGCGCGCTCAGGTCCGCGGGCAGCTGCTCCAGATACCGTTCGATCGCGGCGAGCGTCATGCCCTGGTGCTGCAACTCCTCGATCAGCGCGAGGCGGGACAGGTGGTCCTGGCCGTAGTGGCCGACGCGGCGCGGACCGATCACCGGTGGCGGGAGCAGGCCCTTGGTGCCGTAGAAGCGGATCGTGCGGACCGTCACGCCCGCGCGCGCGGCCAGCTCGTCGACCGTGAGCGTCGGCTCTTCGGCGTACGTCGGCACGCTCTCGGTGTCGGTCGTCATGCGGCGCCCTCCCTCCCCGGCCGGCACTTCGGACATCGCGCCGCCTGTGCGTCAATCCGGTCCAACAGTATTGCTGGCACACCAGTGTTGTGAAACCCTCCGGGCCAGCCGACGGCATCAGGAGGCGGTCATGACCACGATCCCGCGACTCCCCGAAGACCCCGCCGATCTCACGCTCCCCGCCCTGCTGCTCCGCAACGCCGAGGACCACGGGGACCTGCCCGCGCTCTCGTGGCGTACGGGGCGCCCCGGGCGTACGGACGAGGCAGAGGACACGGGCGGCACATGGTCGACGCTCACCTGGCGCGAGGCGCGGCGCAAGGTCGCCGTCCTCGCCGCCGGTTACGCCGCGCTCGGCGTCGAGCGTGGCGAGCACGTCCTGATAATGATGGGCAACCGCCCCGAGCACTGGCTGAGCGACCTCGCCCTGACGCACCTGGGCGCCGTCCCCGTCACCGTGTACGGCACCTCGGCGCCCGAGCAGGTCGCGCACATCGTCCGGCACAGCCGCGCCCGCTTCGCGATCGTCGAGGGCGCCGGCGAGCTGCCGCGCTGGGAGCCCCTGCTCGCCGACGCCACGGCCCCGCTGGAGCGCCTCGTCGTGGTGGAGGCCGCCGACGCGGGGGAGCACCGCACGTACGGCTCGCTGCACGCCACGGGCGGCCGCCTCTTCAACCCCGACACCTTCGAGAAGGCCTGGCGCGAGACCCGCCCGACCGACCCGCTCACCGTCGTCTACCCCTCGGGCACCACCGGCGACCCCAAGGGCGTGCGCCTCACCCACCGCAACGTCCTTCTGGGCGGTGTCGCCCTGGACGGCGTCATCGAGTTCCCCGAGCACGTCGGGCACATCTGCTACCTGCCCTTCGCACACATCGCGGAGCGGCTGCTCGGCATCTACCTGCCCGTGCTGCGCGCCGCCCACGTCTACCTGTGCGCGGACCCCGCCCAGGTGGCCGCCACCGCACGCGAGCTGCACCCCTTCCAGTTCTTCGGCGTCCCGCGCGTGTGGGAGAAGCTCGCCGCCTCCGTGAAGGCCGCGCTCGCCGGGCTGCCCGAGGAGCGGCGGCGCGCCATCGAGGCGGCGAACGAGACGGCCCGCGCGCACGTGGCCTGCCGCGAGCGCGGCGAGGAGCCGCCCGCCGAGCTGCGAGCCGCGTACGAGCAGGCGAAGGAGAAGGTGCTCGACCCGCTGCTCGCGCTCGCCGGGTTCGACCGTCTCGTGTGGACCGCGAGCGCGTCGGCGCCCATGCCGCTCGACGTCTCCCGCTTCTGGGCCGGCTTCGGCCTGGTGATCATGGACGCGTGGGGTCTCACCGAGACCTCCGGTGTGGTCACTACCAACACTCCGGACGCGTTCCGCCTCGGCTCGGTGGGCCGCCCCCTCGACGGCCTGGAGATCCGCACCGCCGACGACGGCGAGATCCTGGTCCGCGGCGCGACGGTCTTCGACGGCTATCTGCGGCCCGACGGCGGCGTCGACAGCGCGTGCGACGCGGACGGCTGGTTCGCCACGGGGGACATCGGGCGGATCGACGAGGACGGCTACCTCTGGCTCACCGACCGCAAGAAGGAAATGATCGTCACCTCGACCGGCAAGAACGTCTCGCCCGCCCTCGTGGAGAACGCGCTCAAGGAGCACCCGCTGATCGGCCAGGCCCTCGTGCACGGCGACGGCCGCTCCTATCTGGTGGCGCTGCTCGTCCTCGACGCGGAGCTGGCGCCCGTCTGGGCCGCCGCCCACGGGATCGAGGGCGATCTGTCCGTCGGTGGCCTGATCTCGCACCCGGCGGTACGCGAGGAGATCGACCGTGCCGTCGAGGCGGCCAACGCGCGCCTGAACCGCACCGAGCAGATCAAGCGCCACCGCCTCCTGGCCGAGGAGTGGGGCCCCGGGACCGGCGAGCTGACCCCGTCCCTGAAGCTGCGCCGCCGCGTCGTCCGCGAGAAGTACCAGCAGGTCATCGATGCTCTGTACACCCCCTGACCAGCATGTGAGAAGTCCCGCTATGTGACGTGTGCCACCGCGTGGTCGGCGATCCATAAGGGAAGGTGTCCCGTCGGTCCGCGCGCGTCAGGGGTGTCGTGGGCCGGAGCACCATCCGGACCCCGGAGCTCTTCCGGGCACCAGAGAGTAGATCCCCCACGTGAGCAAGGAAGCCGTAGATTCGGCCGCCCTGGACGCATCCCGCACAGATGCGTCGCAGGCCCCCGCGGACGCGGGCGACGCCGGTTACAGCAAGGACCTCAAGGCCCGTCACGTCAACATGATCGCCATTGGTGGCGCGATCGGCACAGGGCTCTTTCTCGGGGCGGGCGGCCGCCTCCACTCGGCGGGCCCCGCGCTCGCCCTCGCGTACCTCGTGTGCGGTGTCTTCGCGTTCTTCGTCGTGCGCGCCCTCGGCGAGATGGTGCTCTACCGTCCGTCGTCCGGTTCGTTCGTCAGCTACGCGCGTGAGTTCCTCGGCGAGAAGGGCGCCTACGTCGCCGGTTGGATGTACTTCCTCAACTGGTCGACCACCGGCATCGCCGACATCACCGCGATCGCGCTCTACACGCACTACTGGAGCTTCTTCACCGACATCCCGCAGTGGGTGCTCGCGCTGATAGCCCTCGCCGTCGTGCTGGTCATCAACCTCATCTCGGTGAAGATCTTCGGCGAGATGGAGTTCTGGTTCGCGATCATCAAGGTCGCGGCGCTCGTCGCGTTCATGCTCATCGGCATCTTCCTGCTGGTCACCCAGCACAAGGTCGGCGGCGAGTCACCCGGTCTGAACGTGATCACCGACAACGGCGGCTTCCTGCCGAACGGCATGATGCCGGTCGTGATCGTGATGCAGGGCGTCGTCTTCGCGTACGCCTCGCTGGAGCTGGTCGGTGTGGCCGCGGGCGAGACCGCCGAGCCCCACAAGATCGTCCCGCGCGCGGTGAACTCGATCATGTGGCGTGTGGGCCTCTTCTACGTCGGCTCGGTCGTCCTCCTGGCGCTGCTGCTCCCCGGATCCGTGTACTCGGCCGATCAGAGCCCCTTCGTGACGGTCCTCTCCAAGATCGGCGTCCCGGCGGCCGGTGACGTGATGAACCTGGTCGTCCTGACCGCGGCCATGTCCTCGCTCAACTCGGGCCTCTACTCCACGGGCCGCATCCTGCGCTCCATGGCGATGGCGGGCTCGGCGCCAAAGTTCACCGCGAAGATGAACAAGAGCCAGGTGCCCTACGGCGGCATCATGCTCACCGCGGGCGTCGGCGTCCTCGGCGTCGGCCTGAACAGCATCGTGCCGCACCAGGCCTTCGAGATCGTCCTCAACGTGGCGTCCCTCGGCATCATCAGCACGTGGGTGATCATCATGATCTGCCACCTGGCGTTCGTCCGCCGCTCCAAGGAGGGCGCCTTCGAACGGCCGAAGTTCCGCCTGCCCGGCAACCCGGTCACGGAGATCGTCACGATCGTCTTCCTGCTGGCGGTGCTCTGCCTGATGTGGAAGGACCCGGAGGTCGGCCGCAGGACGCTGTTCCTCATCCCGATCGTCGCCGCGGCGCTGGTCGTCGGCTGGTACGCGATCCGCCGCAAGGCCGATCGCGAGGCGGAGACCCTCTTGAAGTAGCGGCCCACCGCCACGCTCGCGTGGCCGCGCCCACGGTGGCGTCACTCCGGAGACACATGATCTCCGGGGTGGCGCCACCGCTTCGTCGCACCCGATGGGTTCCGGTCGCCGGGTGTACGATTCGGGCCCTCGTCGGGCGGCCCCCCTGGCGGCCGTGTCCGGGGCGCCGGAGACTCAAGGCATGGATGCCATGGTGTCGGTCAAGGACGGCGAAGTCTGGGCGCACGACTCGGGAGAACCGGACGGCGGAGGCCTGCCGCTGGTGCTCCTGCATCCGGGGGTCGGTGACTCCCGTGTCTGGGGGCCCGTCCTGCCGCGCCTCACCGAGCGGCACCGGGTGATCCATTACGACGCGCGCGGGTACGGCGGGTCGCCGGCGCCGACCGCTCCGTACTCGCTGGTCGAGGACCTGATCGCGGTCCTGGACCACTTCGGCGTCGCCCGGGCGGTCCTCGCGGGATCGAGCATGGGCGGCGCGACGGCCATCAGCCTCGCGCTCCGCGACCCCGCGCGGGTGGCGGGCCTCGCGCTGGTGGTCCCGGGCGTGACGGGCGCCGAGGACCTCGTCTCGCGGGAGTTCACCGCCGAGGTCGGTCGGCTCGCGGAGGCGGGTGACGTGGACGGCATCGTGGCGCTGGTGATGCGTACGTCGGCCGCCGCGGGGACCGGGGACGACGCCGAGGTGGAGGCGCACGTCAGGTCGGTGATCCCGGCCTGGTTCGCCGTCCACCCCCACCACGTGCCCGACCCGCCCGCCTACGACCGCCTCGGCGAACTCGACATGCCGTGCGTCCTCGTCCTCGGGGAGCGCGACCAGCCCGAGGTGATCCGTACGAACGAGACGATGGCGGAGCGCATCCCGGGCTGCCGCCTCATCCGCCTCGCGAACAGCGACCACTTCCCGACACTGCGCGAACCCTCCGCCGTGGCGGACGCCATCCTGGAGGCCCACGCGCTGGCACGGAGCCTCGCGGACGGAGGCGCTGACTAGGTGGTCCGAACCGGCACCGCCTGCGGGCGGCGATGTGGCCCGAAACCCGGCGTACCGATGGCTCGGGAAGGCAAGATCAGCATATGGAGAATCGGCTGAGAACCTTGCCCTCCGACCCTGTTCGACTGCGGGGGCAGAGAGTCCTGCTCCGGGAGTGGGATGAGGAAGACATACCCGCGTTGGTCGAGATCTACGACGATCCGGAGATCGACCGCTGGACTCCCGTGCCCTCGCTGTTCGACCCGGACGCTGCCCGCGAGTACCTCAGGAAAGCTCGCGAAGGCCGGGCTGAAGGTCGTCGGATGCAGCTGGCTGTCACGACCGACGGTCTGGAGCCGAAGGGCGAAGTGCTGCTCTTCCAGGACGAGCTGGATGACAGAGATGTCGAGCTCGCCTACGGCATCGGAGCTCGATTCCGGCGTCAAGGCCTGGCCGCTGAAGCGGTCGTGATCGCCACCGAATACGCCCTTCGCCACCTGGGCGCCAGGCGAGTCCTCCTGCGGATAGACGCTGCCAACGTCCCGAGCGCCGCTGTCGCAGCATCATCCGGGTTCCAGCTGACGGCGGACGAGCCCGTCGAGCGAAAGGCGAAGGGGCGACGCGTGCTGCTGCGGACCTGGTGCCGTCACAGCTGAGCACACGGTCGCATACTGGAACACGCACGAACCGGGTGTAGGCCCCGCGGGCCGGTAGCCCTCGGGTGGCCGGGCCCGGGTCCCGTACCGCCCAGGAGCACGTCGCATGCAGCCCGACCATCCCCGCGACGCCCACCGCCGACGCGCCGCCGATCCCGTCCCGCCCCCTCCCGGCGGCATCCTCTGGAGCATCGCGGGCGACATCCGCGTGCTCCTGATGCTGCCGTCCGCTCTCGTGCTCCAGGTCGCCCACCCGGCGGTCGGCGCCGGCGTCGACGGGCACTCGGTGTTCCGGACCGACCCATGGGGCCGGGGCGAGCGCTCGCTGCGCTCCACCCTGCTGTGGGTGTACGGCGGCGAGGAGGCGGCCGCCGAGGGCCGCAGACTCCGCGCGCTGCACCGCACCATCCAGGGCACCGACACCCGCGGCCGCCGCTACCACGCGCTGACGCCCGCCCACTACGCCTGGGTCCACGCCACCGGATTCCCCGTCTACCAGCACGCGCAGCGCTACCTGGGCCGCCCCTTCACCGAGGCACAGGAACGGCAGCTGTACGCGGAGTGGCTCCGGGTCGGGCGGATCCTCGGCATCCACGACCGGGACATGCCCCAGACGCCGGAGGAGTTCTGGCCGTACTACCGCAAGGTCCTCGCCGACGAACTCGAACTCACCGACGTGGCCGCGGAACTGACCGCCACCACCGCCCGCGTCCCACCCCCGGACCGCGGCCCGCGCCCCGTACGGATCCTGCTCCGGATCCTGTGGCCCCTCCTGCTGCCCCCACTCGCCCGCTTCCGCCGCTTCGTGGCCATCGGCCTCATGCCGCCGGACGCCCGGCAGGCGCTCGGCCTCCCCTGGACACCGCGCCAGGAACGCGCCCTGCGCCGCTTCGGCAGGGCGCTGCGCACGATCGTCCCGCTGCTGCCCGAGCGGCTGCGCTACCTGCCCCTCGCGCGGCGGGCCCGCGCACGGCACCGCGCCGCCCGTCGTTGAGACCGGGCGGCGCGGCTCACCACGGCGTCAGTGCTTGTGGCCGTGCTTGTGGCCGTGGTCGTGCACGTCGTTCGTCTCCGCTATCTGCTTCCACGACTTCGGCTTGGCCGGCACCACGGCGGAGCGGGCGAACCCGGCCTCCCGCGCGGTGGGCGCGTCCGGCCGCGACGGCTGGTACAGCCAGGTGTCGAAGAGGCTCGCGAGCGGCTTGCCCGAGATCCTCTCGGCGTACTTCACGAAGTCGCCGACCTTGGCGTTGCCGTACTTGTACTGCTGCGGCCAGCCCTTGAGGACGGCGAAGAACGCGTCGTCGCCGATCTCGTTCCGCAGCGCCTGCAGAGCGAGCGCGCCCCGGTCGTAGACGGCGATGTGGAACTGCTTGTCGGGGCCCGGGTCACCCGGCTTGACGGTCCAGAACGGGTCGTCGGGGGAGCGCTGGGCGTACACGTAGTCCGCCAGCTCCTGGGCCGTCCCCTCGCCCTCCTTCTCCGACCACAGCCACTGGCTGTAGCGGGCGAAGCCCTCGTTGACCCAGATGTCCTTCCAGTGGTGCACCGAGACGCTGTCGCCGTACCACTGGTGGGCCAGCTCATGGACGACGATGGACGCGTTGGAGCCGTTCGCGAACGCGGCGGGGCTGTAGAAGGGCCGCGTCTGCGTCTCCAGGGCGTAACTGGTCTTCACGTTCGGGACGTATCCGCCGAGCGCGTTGAAGGGGTACTTCCCGAAGACCGTCTCCAGCCACTCCGCGACCTCGGTGGTCCGCTCGATGCTGGCACGCGCCGCACCCGCGTTGTCACCGAGGTCCTTGCTGTAGGCGTTGAGGACCGGCAGGCCGCTCTCGGTCTTGTCGGTCGTGATGTCGAACTTGCCGACCGCGAGCGTGGCGAGATAGCTCGCCTGCGGCTTGTTGGACCGCCAGTTGAAGCGGGTCCAGCCGAGCCGTGAACTCTGCGACTGCAACACGCCGTTGGATATGGCCTGGCTGCCGTCCGGCACGGAGACCGACACGTCGTACGTCGCCTTGTCCAGCGGGTGGTCGTTGGAGGGGAACCACCACGCGGCGGCCTCCGGCTCCTGCGCCGCCACACCGCCGTCCGGCGTCCGGTGCCAGGCCGTGTAACCGTCGATCTTCAGCTCGGACGGCTTGCCCGCGTACCGCACGACGACGGTGATCGGCGTGCCCTTGGCGAGCCCGGCGACCGGGGTGATCTCCAGCTCCTGCTCGCCGGTCTTCGCGAACTTCGCCTTCTTGCCGTTGACGCGGACCTCGGAGACCTTCAGCCCGAAGTCCAGGTTGAAGCGCGAAAGGTTCTGCGTGGTACGGGCGTTGATCGTGGCGGTGCCTTCGAGCAGGTCGGTCACCGGCTGGTACTTCAGCCGCAGGTCGTAGTGGGAGACGTCGTATCCGCCGTTGCCACTTGCCGGGTAGTAGGGGTCGCCGATGCCCGGGGCCCCGGGGGAGAAGTCCGCGGCCGATGCCGGGATCGCCAGCAGGAGAGAGGCCGCGAGCGCGCCCGGGGCGATGAGTCTGCGGTGCACGTCAAGCTCCAAGTCGTAGGGGCTCAAGATCTGTTCGTCTGGTCGACGACCCTATTCAGCACTTGCCGCACACGTCATGTCCATGGCCCCGGACGTCACACGATCGCCATTCGGCCGACATGTACCTGGTTGTCCCACGGACCTTTCGAGGAATGCCCGGCCCTCTGTCGCACGGGAGTTCCCCGGTGTACCTTCCGCGCCATGCCGATACGTGCGCGACGCACCCGCCTCCTCTGGAGATCGCTGCTGACGGTGGCCCTGGCCGCCCTGATGGCCACACTCATGTCCCCCGGCGCGGCGCGCTCGGCCGCCGAGAGCCCGCGCGCGCCGAGCGAGGCCCCCCGGGCCCCGGGGGAGAGCAGGCCCACGTACTCGTACAAGGACGCGATACGCGAATCCATATGGGTCGACACCAGGATCGACGGCGACGCGGACGGCAGGACCGACCGCGTCGCCGTCGACATAGTCCGCCCCCGCGAACTCGACCGCACCGGCCGCCGCATACCGGTCATCATGGACGCGAGCCCGTACTACGCCTGCTGCGGACGCGGCAACGAGAGCCAGAAGAAGACGTACGACGAGAACGGCGACCCCGTACGCCTCCCGCTCTACTACGACAACTACTTCGTGCCCCGCGGCTACGGCTACGTCGCCGTCGACCTCACCGGAACGAGCCGCTCCGACGGTTGTGTCGACGTCGGGGGCCGCTCCGACGTCCACTCCGCCAAGGCCGTCGTCGACTGGCTGAACGGCCGCGCCCGCGGCTACACGAGCCGCACCGGCGACGAACGCGCCCGTGCCTCCTGGAGCAACGGCAGGACCGGCATGATCGGCAAGAGCTACGACGGCACCATCGCGCAGGGCGTGGCCGCCACCGGAGTGCGAGGCCTCAAGACCATCGTGCCGATCGGCGCCATCTCCTCCTGGTACGACTACTACTTCGCCAAGGGAGCCCCGCTCTTCGGCAGCGGCCCCGCCGGCCTCGCGAACGCCGTGCAGAGCCCCGAGGCCCGCGCCCGCTGCGGCGCCGTGCAGCGGCGCCTGATCGACGGGGCGCCCCGCAGCGGCGACTGGACGCCCCTGTGGAGCGAGCGCGACCACGTCCCCGACGCCGACAAAGTGCGGGCCAGCGTCTTCGTCGTCCACGGCATGCAGGACCTGAACGTACGCACCAAGCACTTCGGCCAGTGGTGGGACGCCCTCGCCGAGAACGGCGTCGAGCGCAAGATCTGGCTCGGCCAGGCGGGCCACGTCGACCCCTTCGACTTCCGCCGCGCGCACTGGGTACGCACCCTGCACCGCTGGTTCGACCACGAACTCCTCGGCTACGACAACGGCATCGACCGCGAACCGATGGCCGACATCGAGCGCGCCCCCGACCGCTGGACCACCGACCGCGTCTGGCCCCCGCGCACCACGGACACCGTCGAGCTCCGCCCCGCCAAGGGCACCTCACCCGGCGTCGGCACCCTCGGCACACGCCCCGGCAAGGGCACCGAGACCTTCACCGACGACCGGCGGCTGAGCGAGACCGACTGGGCCGAGCGCATCCACACCTCCACGCCCGCCAAGGCCGGCTTCGTCACCCGGCCGCTCGCCCGCGACCTGCGCCTCTCCGGCTCCTCGAAGGTCACGGTCACCGCGACCCCGACCACCCGCACCGCCCACCTCTCCGCGGTCCTCGTCGACCTCGGACCCGACACGATCCGCGACTACGCCCACGACGACGAGGGCATCGTCACGCTCCCCGACCGCGACTGCTGGGGCGCGAGCACCACGGGCGACAGCGCCTGCTTCAAGAAGACGAGGGCGAAGACCACCGCCGTCGACTACACGATCTTCAGCCGCGGCTGGGCCGACCTCGGCAACTGGGCCGACGCCGAGCGCGGCCGCCCGCTCACCCCGGGCAAGCCCCACACCATCACCCTCGATCTCGCCGCGAGCGACCACGTCGTACCCAAGGGCCACCGCCTCGCGCTGATCGTCGCGGGCACCGACAAGGGCCTCGTCGAACCGCCCGCCGACACCCCGACGCTCACCCTCGACCTGGCCCGCACCTACGCGAAGGTGCCGCTGGTCGGCGGCGCGAAGGCGTTCACCACCTCCACCACCGTCACCCCCCGCGCACCCCGTCTCGACGGCGTGGCCCCGCCGCGTCCGCTCAACCCCCTCCCGGGAGGCAGCACTTCATGACCCCGCGCATCCGCACCCTGGCGCTGGCCTGCGCCACCGCCGCGCTCGCCGCGCCACTCCTGACGGCGCCCGCCCAGGCGACGCCGACCCCGCCGCGTACCGGATTCGAGGAGACCGACGGCGCCCGCTGGACCACCCAGGCCGAGGAGCACGAGCTCCTGTCCACCGTGGACAAGGCGAGCGCGCGGATCTCCGTCTCCCGCGTCGGCACCACCAAGCAGGACCGCCCCCTGCGCCTCGTCCGCGTCGCGGAACGCCCCACGAAGAACACCGTGCTGCTGATCTGCAGCCAGCACGGCGACGAACCGTCGGGCCGCGAGGCCTGCCTGTCGACGGTCCGGGACCTCGCGTACGCCAAGGACAGGAAGACCCAGCGGTTCCTGCGGCGGACCACGCTCCTCGTCGTCCCCACGGCCAACCCGGACGGCCGCGCCGCCGACACCCGGGGCAACTCCGACGGCGTCGACATCAACCGCGACCACATCGCCCTCAAGACCGCCGAGGGCCGCGCCCTTGCCGCCGTGATCCGCGATCACAGGCCGGACGTCATCTACGACCTGCACGAGTACGGCTCGACCCCCAAGTACTACGACAAGGACCTCTTCGACCTCTGGCCGCGCAACCTCAACACCGACGAGGCGGTGCACGAGGAGGCCAGGACCCTGTCGAAGGCGTACGTACGCCCGGCCGCCGAGGCCGACGGGTACACCACGGGCACCTACGGCATCTGGACCGACCCCGTCACCGGCGAGCCCATCAAGCAGACCGCGGGGGACGGCCAGGAACGCATCCTGCGCAACGTCTCCGGCATCAAGCACGCGGCGGGCCTGCTCATAGAGAGCCGCGTCGACCCCCTCACCGAGGCGGAGAGGAAGGACGAGGCGCTCAACGACCGCCGCCGCGTGAAGTCCCAGGCCTCCGCGCTGGAAGGCCTCTTCACGTACGCGGACGAACGGCGCGAGCGCCTGGAGCGCGCCACCGCCGCGGCCCGCGCCGAGGGCCACCGCGACCGCGGCCCGGTCTACCTCGGCGGCGCCGACAACGACCCCGCCGAGCCGAACGAAATCATCGAGAACCCGCCCTGCCGCTACCGCCTGGACGCCGCCCAGTACGCCGACATCAAGGACGAACTGGCGCTGCACGGAGTGACGGTGAAGCGCCACAAGTCCGGCGCGTACGTCCCGCTGCGGCAGTCCGCACGGGCCCTCATACCGCTCCTGCTCGACGAACGTGCGCCGTATCACATGGTCACAGCTCGACCCGACATGGACTGTTGAGGGCCTGAGATGCGCGTCACATGTGGTAGGGGGTAGCGGAGAACAAAGTCTCGACGTAATCGACCCCTTGAAAGGTGTCACCTGTGACGCAGGATCAGCGACAAGCGGACGACGGGGGAGGGTCGCGGGAAATCATGGCGCCCGCCCCCGGCGGCCGGTCCCCGAGCACGGACCGGGTGGTGTTCGGCGTGACCGCCGGGCTCACCCTGGCGTTCGTGGTCTGGGGCGCGGTGGCGACGGACTCGCTCAAAGATATCTCCACGGACATGCTCAACGGCCTGATGCACAACGGCGGTTGGTTCTTCATGCTGACCGCCAGCGGGTTCGTGGTCTTCGCGCTCTGGCTGGCCGTCAGCCGGTACGGGAAGATCACCCTCGGAAAGGAGGGTGAGGAACCGGAGTTCCGCACCGTCTCCTGGGTCGCCATGATGTTCAGCGCCGGTATGGGCATCGGCCTGATGTTCTACGGAGTGAGCGAGCCCCTGGCCCACTTCACCTCGCCGCCGCCGGGCACCGACCCGGCCGACTCGGCCGCGGCGATGGAGACGTCCATGGCCACCACCCTCTTCCACTGGACGCTCCACCCGTGGGCGATCTACGCGGTCGTGGGTCTCGCCATCGCGTACAGCACCTTCCGGCGCAACCGGCGCCAGACCATCAGCGCCGTCTTCGAGCCGCTCATCGGCAAGAAGCACGCGCGCGGCACCTGGGGCCGGGTCATCGACATCCTGGCCATCTTCGCCACTCTCTTCGGCTCGGCCGCCTCGCTGGGCCTCGGCGCCCTGCAGATCGGCAGCGGCATCGAGGTGCTCGACTGGATGGAGGACGCCGGCACCGGTCTGCTCGTCGTGATCATCGGCGTACTGACCCTGGCCTTCGTGGCATCCGCCGTCTCCGGGGTGGAGAAGGGCGTCCAGTGGCTGTCCAACATCAACATGGTGCTCGCGCTGCTCCTTGTCGTGTTCGTCTTCATCGCGGGCCCCACCGTCATCATGCTCGACATGCTGCCGACGTCGATCGGCGCCTACCTCAACGACCTGCCGCAGCTCATCGGCCGCACCGAGGCCTCCAGCGGCAAGGGCGTCGCGGAGTGGCTGAGCGGCTGGACGGTCTTCTACTGGGCCTGGTGGATCTCCTGGACGCCCTTCGTCGGCATGTTCATCGCGCGGATCAGCCGCGGCCGTACGATCCGTCAGTTCGTCGGCGGCGTCATGCTGGTGCCGAGCACGGTCAGCCTCATCTGGTTCGCGGTGTTCGGCGGCAGCGCCATGACCGTCGCGGACCGGGGCGGCCTCAAGGGCGAGACGACCCCGGAGGCGCAGCTCTTCGGCCTGCTCCACGAGTACCCGATCGCCACGGTCACCAGCCTCCTCGTGATGATCCTCGTGGGCATCTTCTTCGTCTCGGGCGCCGACGCCGCGTCGATCGTCATGGGCACGCTCTCCCAGCGGGGCGCACTCGAACCGGGCAGGTTCGTCGTGATCTTCTGGGGCATCGTGACCGGCGCCGTGGCGGCGATCATGCTGCTGATCGGCGACGGGTCGGACGACGCGCTCACGGGTCTGCGCAACCTCACCATCCTGGTCGCGGCGCCCTTCACGCTCGTGATGATCGGCATGTGCGTCTCCCTCATGCGGGACCTGCGCCACGACCCGCTGATCGTCCGCGGCGAGCACGGCACGGAAGCCGTCGAGAAAGCCGTGATCGCGGGCCACGAGCAGTACGACGGTGACTTCGAGATCCGTATCGGCCCCGCCCAGGACGACGACGGTGACGGCGGCGGCGACGGCCCGGAAAGGGACAACGACCCGGTCAAGACCGGCTGAGGCTCCCCGCAGGACCCGGAGGGCGGCGCGCTCGGCAGGCGCGCCGCCCTCCGCGCGTTCCCACCCGCCCGGCGGGTCCCGCCCGTCCAGCCGGCTCTGCACGGGTACGCCCTCGACCGCGCGTACGCAGCGACACGCGTCCGGGGCCGTGGCGGGCACACCGGCCGGGAGCGCACGCGGCGAAATGTGTCATGCCGTGCTCACATCACCCCTCCGCTGGGGATACTCACAGCATGTCTGCCGAGTACGCGACCTTCGGTCTGGCACCGGCCATGCGAGCCGGTGGAGTTCTCGCCAACGGTGACTTCCAAGTCCACCGCGATTTCGTCGACTTCATCGTGAACGGGCGCCCCCTCCTCTTCCAGCTCTGCGACCTCGACGCCGTGTCGCCGCTGGCCGCCGACATCCCGCCCGCCATCTTCACGGCACACGTCCGCAGGCTCCTCCTGGAGGCCCGGGCACCGCTGCGCGACGGGCGGTACGTCATCTACGGCTGCCCCGAGTGCGAGGCCCTGGAGTGCGGCGCGGTCACGGCGGTGATCGAGAAGGCGACCGACGGCGGTGACGACTTCATCTGGCGCGACTTCGCCTGGCAGACGGCGGAACCCGCCGACCTGGAACTCAACGGCTACCACGGCATAGGGCCGTTCCGCTTCCGCGGCGCCCAATACCGCGAGGCGCTCGGCCGGTTGCTCGCCACCGACGCGTCGCAGGCCCGCCGCCGGGTCCTGCTGATCGGCGCCCGCGTCGCGCTCCTCGCCAAGCTGGCGGCGGCCCTGCGCACGATCGGCATCGGCGCGGAGATCGCCGCCGACGCGGCGGGGGTGCCGCCTGATGAGCTGCGTACGTACGGAGCCGTCGCGTTCGGCCGCGCGGTCCCCGAGGAGACCCGGCGCTCCGTGCGCGCGGCGTTCGAGGGTGCCGGGATCGAGGTCGCCTACGTGGACGGCCTCGCGCCGATAGTCCCGCTCCTGGTCGCCCAGATCGAGTACGCGCTGGACCGCAGCCCGCGGGAGCAGCGCCGCCTCACCCACCTCGCCGCGTGCCGGGACGCGGCGCGGCTCCAGGTCACCTCGACGTGCCGGGTCCAGCTGATCACGTACCGGGTGGACCGCCTCTCCCGCGCCCACGTCCACGAGGTCTTCGACGAGGTCCTGGAGGCGGGGGAGCACCGGGTGCCACTGGCGGGGAAGGTGACGAAGGGTGACTCGTACGTGGTGGCCCGAACGGCCACGAGCGTCCTCGTCACGCCCACGACCCCTTCCCCGCCGCTGTAGCGACCCGGCCTGCGGCCCGGCGGGCGGAACGCTTCAGCTCCTTCTCCCCGCCGTCGGGGCGGCCCTGTCCCGCCGCTCCGCGGCGGATGCTCCCCCACCCGGTACCGGGTGGTGTGCCGTAGGGGCATCTCGCGCACCGGCCGAGTGCCGTACGGGTGGGGGCGGGTGGGTGGGGAACTCCCCCGCAATACAGGGGGACGGGCACGCCCGGCGGGTCACTCCCACCGGCCCGCGGCCGCGCACACACCGGAGGGGACGTGGGGGTATGTGCGAGCGCAGCACAGTGGACCCCAGTAACCGAGCCGAAGCAACAGACGCCCACACCGAGATGGCGAGCACGCACATACCCCCGCGGCCCCGCCCTCCAGACGAAGCCAAGGCGAGACCGAGCCCAAGGCGCCCCCGCCGCCCAAGGCGAGCCCCGCCCAAGGCGCCCCCGCCAGCCAAGGCGCCCCCCACCCGTAGAATGACCCCCCTGATGACCGCAACCCTCGTCGCCAAAGCCCTCACCGCCGCCCACGGCGACCGCACCCTCTTCGAAGCCCTGGACCTCGTCGTCGCCCCCGGCGACGTCATCGGCCTGGTGGGCGCCAACGGCGCCGGCAAGTCCACCCTCCTGCGGCTGCTCGCCGGCCTGGACACCCCCGAGGGGGGAGAGCTGAGGCTGTCGCCCCCGGGCGCCTCCGTGGGCCACCTGCCCCAGGAGCCCGACCGCCACCCGGGCGAGACGATCCGCGCGTTCCTGGCCCGCCGCACCGGCGTCGCGGAGGCCCAGCGGATCATGGACGAGGCCACCCAGGGGCTCGTGGACGGAGCCCCCGGCGCGGACGACGCGTACGCGGACAGTCTGGAGCGCTGGCTGGCCCTCGGCGGCGCCGACCTCGACGAGCGCGCCGAGGAGGTCACGGCCTCCCTCGGCCTGACCGTCGGCCTCGACCAGGAGATGACCTCGCTCTCCGGAGGCCAGGCGGCCCGCGCCGGCCTCGCTTCCCTCCTGCTCTCCCGCTACGACGTGTTCCTCCTGGACGAGCCGACCAACGACCTCGACCTGGCGGGCCTGGACCGCCTGGAGAGCTTCGTGAAGGGCCTGCGCGCGGGCACGGTCGTCGTCAGCCACGACCGCGAGTTCCTCAGCCGCACCGTCACCAAGGTCCTCGAACTCGACCTGGTCCAGCAGCAGATCAACCTCTACGGCGGCGGCTACGACGCGTATCTGGAGGAGCGCGAGGTGGCCCGCCGCCACGCCCGGGACGAGTTCGAGGAGTACGCCGACAAGAAGTCGGCGCTCCAGGGCCGCGCCCAGATGCAGCGCTCCTGGGCGGACAAGGGCGTCAAGAACGCCCGCCGCAAGGCCGCCAAGGCGGGCGGCGGCGACAACGACAAGATCGGCCGCAACTTCCGCGCCGACGCCAGCGAGAAGCAGGCCGCCAAGGCCCGCCAGACGCAGCGCATGATCGAGCGCCTGGACGTCGTCGAGGAGCCCCGCAAGGAGTGGGAGCTGCGCATGGAGATCGCGGCGGCGCCCCGCTCGGGCGCGGTCGTGGCGAGCCTGCGCGACGCGGAGGTGCGCCGGGGCGACTTCACCCTGGGCCCCGTCACGCTCCAGATCGACTGGGCGGACCGCGTCGCGATCACCGGCGCGAACGGCTCGGGCAAGTCGACCCTGCTCGGCGCCCTCCTTGGCCGTGTCCCCCTGGACGCGGGCCACGCGACCCTCGGCTCGGGTGTGCTCGTCGGCGAAGTCGACCAGGCCCGCGCCCTGTTCCACGGTGAGGAGTCCCTGCTCGACGCGTTCTGCGCGGCCGTGCCGGAGACCGAGCCGGCGGAAGTCCGCACGCTGCTCGCCAAGTTCGGCCTGAAGGCGGAGCACGTGCTGCGCTCCGCGGCGACGCTCTCCCCCGGAGAACGCACCCGCGCCGCCCTCGCCCTGCTCCAGGGCAGGGGCGTCAACCTCCTGGTCCTCGACGAGCCGACGAACCACCTCGACCTGCCCGCGATCGAGCAGTTGGAGGCGGCCTTGGATTCCTACGAGGGCACGCTGCTCCTTGTCACGCACGACCGCCGGATGCTGGACGCGGTCAGCGTGACGCGCCGCCTGGAGGTGACGGAGGGCAGAGTGACCGAGCTGTCACTCTGACCTCCGCCGCCCCGACGGCTCAGCGCTGCTTCGGGTCGACCAGACCGGCCCTGCGCAGCGCCTCGGCCATCACGTCGTTGGCGGGCGGCGGCCCCTGCCGCTGCGGCTTCTGCCCACGCTGCCCCTGACCGGCACCACCGCGCTGTCCCTGAGCAGCACCGCCGCGCTGCCCTTGGCCACCGCGCTGCCCCTGGCCGCCCTGCCCCTGGCGCCGCTGCTGAGGCGGACGCCCACCTCGCTTCGGCTGCTCCCCGCCGGCCTCACCCGAAGGGCTCACCTCGTCGTCCAGACGCAGCGTCAGCGAGATCCGCTTGCGCGGGATGTCGACCTCCATGACCTTCACCTTGACGATGTCGCCCGGCTTGACCACGTCCCGCGGGTCCTTGACGAACGTCTTGGACATCGCGGAGACATGCACCAGGCCGTCCTGGTGGACGCCCACGTCCACGAAGGCCCCGAACGCGGCCACGTTCGTGACGACACCTTCGAGCACCATCCCCGTGGCCAGGTCGGAGATCTTCTCGACGCCGTCCTTGAAGGTCGCCGTCTTGAAGGCCGGTCGCGGGTCGCGCCCGGGCTTCTCCAGCTCCTTGAGGATGTCGGTGACGGTGGGCAGACCGAAGGCATCGTCCACGAACTCGTCCGGCTTCAGCGCGCGCAGCGCCGCCGTGTTGCCGATCAGCGAGGAGACCTCGCCGCCCACCGACTTCACCATCTTGCGCACCACCGGATAGGCCTCCGGGTGCACGCTGGAGGCGTCCAGCGGGTCGTCACCGCCACGGATGCGCAGGAAGCCCGCGCACTGCTCGTACGCCTTGGGGCCGAGCCGCGACACGTCCTTGAGACCCTTGCGGCTCTTGAACGGGCCGTTCGCGTCGCGGTGCGCCACGATGTTCTCCGCGAGGCCCGCGCCAATGCCGGAGACCCGGGCGAGCAGCGGGGCGGACGCGGTGTTCACGTCCACGCCCACGCCGTTCACACAGTCCTCCACGACCGCGTCCAGCGAGCGCGACAGCTTCACTTCCGACAGGTCGTGCTGGTACTGGCCGACGCCGATCGACTTGGGGTCGATCTTCACCAGCTCGGCGAGCGGGTCCTGGAGCCGCCGCGCGATGGAGACCGCGCCGCGGATCGAGACATCGAGGTCCGGCAGCTCCTGCGAGGCGAACGCCGACGCGGAGTACACGGAGGCGCCCGCCTCGGAGACCATCACCTTCGTGAGGTTCAACTCCGGGTGCTTCGTGATGAGTTCGGCCGCGAGCTTGTCGGTCTCGCGGGACGCCGTGCCGTTGCCGATCGCGATCAGATCGACCGCGTGCTCCTTGGCGAGCCTCGCGAGCGTGGCGAGGGACTGGTCCCACTTGTTGGCGGGGACGTGCGGGTGGATCGTGTCGGTCGCCACGACCTTGCCGGTGGCGTCGACGACGGCGACCTTCACACCCGTACGGAAACCGGGGTCGAGGCCGAGCGTCGCGCGCGTGCCCGCGGGCGCCGCGAGGAGCAGGTCGCGCAGGTTCGACGCGAAGACCCGCACCGCCTCGTCCTCGGCGGCCGTACGCAGCCGCAGCCGCAGGTCGATGCCGAGGTGGACGAGGATGCGGGTCCGCCAGGACCAGCGCACCGTGTCCTTGAGCCACTTGTCGCCCGGGCGGCCCCGGTCGGAGATGCCGAAGCGCTGGGCGACGATCCCCTCGTACGAAGACGGGCCTTCCGTGGCCTCCTCGGGCTCCAGGACGAGGTCGAGGACCTCCTCCTTCTCGCCGCGCAGCATGGCGAGGACGCGGTGCGAGGGCAGCTCCTTGAAGGGCTCGGCGAAGTCGAAGTAGTCGGCGAACTTGGCGCCCGCCTCCTCCTTGCCCTCGCGGACCTTCGCGGCGAGCCGGCCGCGCGTCCACATGCGCTCGCGCAGCTCGCCGATGAGGTCGGCGTCCTCCGAGAACCGCTCGGCGAGGATGGCGCGCGCCCCGTCCAGGGCGGCCTGCGGGTCCGCGACGCCCTTGTCGGCGTCCACGAACGCGGCCGCGGCGGCGTGCGGGTCCACGCTCGGGTCGCAGAGCAGCCCGTCCGCCAGCGGTTCGAGGCCCGCCTCGCGGGCGATCTGCGCCTTGGTGCGCCGCTTCGGCTTGAACGGCAGGTAGATGTCCTCCAGGCGGGCCTTGGTGTCGGCCTCGCGGATCCGCGCCTCGAGGTCGTCGGTGAGCTTGCCCTGCTCACGGACCGAGTCGAGGATCGCGGCGCGCCGCTCCTCCAGCTCCCGCAGATAGCGCAGCCGCTCCTCGAGCGTGCGCAGCTGCGCGTCGTCGAGCATCTCGGTCGCTTCCTTGCGGTAGCGCGCGATGAAGGGCACCGTCGAACCGCCGTCGAGCAGGTCGACGGCGGCCTTCACCTGCCGCTCCCGCACGCCGAGTTCCTCGGCGATCCTGCCTTCGATGGACGAGGGAGTGGACGTCTTCAAAGCTGCCACGTTCCGGTACCGCCTTCTCGCTGGGGTTGCCGGGCAATTGTGGCAGGTGGCACCGGCAGCGGCGGATCAGACCCGGCGGGCCCGCCCCGCCCGGCCGGAACGCCGGCCGGAGCCCCGGCCGCCCCGCCTCGCGGAACTGGAGGCTCCGCCGAACAGCCGGGCGAGCGCCCGGAACGGCAGGGTGACGACGGTGGCGAGGGCGCCGCCGATCTGACGCAGGATGTCCGCGATGGCACGGAACATAGGGATTCCCCTTTCGTCTCCCGGCGCTGCCATGACGGCGGCCAGGAGACGGACGGGTACCTCGGAGCGGCGCTGCCATGCCGAAAGCCGCCCTCAGCTTTGCCGGGCGCACTGGCCGCAGCCGCCCTCAGCCTTGCCGAGCAGGCCGGCCGAACCGCCCTCAGCCCTTGCCGAGCAGATCCGCCGGGAACGCCCCCGCCTGCAACGCCGCCCCGATGAACACGGTGCCCAGCTCCGTCAGGCGCTCGACGCCCGCCGCGCCCAGATGTTCGTAGGGCGCCCGGTCCAGACGGTCCGTGCGCGCCTCGATGTCCCGGCGCAGTGCCACCCCGTCCTCGGTCAACTCGCCCTCGCCGTCGAGCAGTCCGCGCCCGCGCAGCCGCTCCTCGGCGGCGTCCCACTCCTGCTGGGTCCAGCCGCGGGTGGAGAAGACCCACTTCGGGGCGATGCCCTTGCCGGTGGCCGTGTGGGTCACCAGCGCTTCCAGACCGTCGAGCCCGGCGTCGAGCAGCACGGTCAGGTGTCCGTCGCCGCGGTGCTCGCGCAGCAGCGTGGCCGCGTGCCAGTACGCGAGGTGCGGCTCCTCGGGGACCGGCAGGTCGGCGTGGGCCGAGTACAGGGGGCGCGCGGTACGGGTACAGGCCTCGGCGGCGCGCAGCGCGAGCCCCGCTGCTTCCGCCATCTCCGCGCAGGCCACGGCCTCCTCCCCGAGCACCCGGCGCAACGTCGCGTCGACGGCGCGCAGGCGTGCGCCGAGGACCTCCTCGGGGCCCGCGATGTTCCACACCTCGGGCACATGCGCGGCGACCAGGTCGTGCTTGTAGTTGTAGAAGGCGGCGGTCACGACACCGGCGCCGACGGGGCCCATCGCGGCCGCGCGCACGGCGAAGTTGACGGCACTGGGGTGGGTGATCCCCAGCTGGGCCATCTCCCGCGTCACATCCGACGAGAAGTAGTGCGTCGAGTGCAGGGAGTTGAGCACGCTGTGACAGCGGCGTCCCGCGCGCGGGTGCAGCGCGGAGTCCGAGGGCGAGGTCGTCGAAGAGGTCATGGGGGCACGATACCTACTGGTTGGTATGGCGTCTGCGGGGCGACCGCACGCCAAGACGCCAGGACCCCATATCCAGACCCCCATGGCAGAAAAGGTGGGGCGCTCGTCATTGCGGCCATCCCCCCGGGAGCCAAGAATCGAGGGCATGGAGCAGCGAACCGTCCTGGTCGTCCTCTTCGAAGGCGTTCAGAGCCTCGACGTCACGGGCCCCGTGGAGGTCTTCACGGGCGCGACGCACTGCCTTCCCGACCCCGCCGACGGATACCTCGTCCGCACCGCCTCCATGGACGGGAAGCCCGTACGGACGTCCAGCGGCCTCACCCTCGTCCCGGACCACGCGATGCCCGACGCCCCCGTCCCGCACACCCTGCTCGTCCCGGGCGGCATCGGCACCCGCCCGCCGGACCCGGAGCTGATCGACTGGCTGCGCACCCACGGCCCCCGGGCACGGCGCCTGGTCTCGGTCTGCACCGGCGCCATCCGCCTCGCCGAGGCGGGCCTGCTGGAGGGCCGCCGGGCGACGACGCACTGGGCGTACTGTGCCAAGCTCGCCCAGGACCACCCGGGCGTCGAGGTCGACCCGGACCCGATCTACGTACGCGACGGCCATGTCGCCACGTCCGCCGGGGTCACCGCCGGGATCGACCTCGCCCTGGCTCTCGTGGAGGAGGACCTGGGCCGCGACGTGGCACTCACCGTCGCCCGCTACCTGGTCGTCTTTCTGCGACGGCCGGGCAACCAGGCGCAGTTCAGCGTCCAGCTCGCCGCGCAGACCGCGCGGCGCGAGCCCCTGCGCGAGGTCCAGCAGTGGATCACCGAGCACCCGGCCGACGACCTGTCGGTCGAGACGCTCGCCGCCCGCGCCCGCCTCTCACCCCGCCACTTCGCCCGCGCCTTCCAGGCCGAGACCGGCCTGACACCGGGCAAGTACGTCGAGCGCGTCCGCGTCGAGCACGCGCGCCGCCTCCTGGAGGACACCTCCGACGGGGTGGAGGAGGTCTCGCGCGCCTGCGGCTACGGCACACCGGAGACCATGCGCCGCGCCTTCATCAGGGCGCTCGGCGCGGCGCCCGCGGAGTACCGCCGCCGCTTCCACCCCGCCCCCGCGCCCCCTCCGAAGAACAGCGCACCCACCACTCACGCCCACCGGTAACCGATAGGGGACACCATGCAGATCGCCATCGCCCTGTACGAGCGCTTCACCGTCCTGGACGCGATAGGGCCGTACCAGACGCTGTACGGCCTGCCCGGCGCCGAGACCGTCTTCGTGGCCGAGAAGGCGGGCCCCGTGCGCGACGACGGCGGCAACCTCTCCCTCCTCGCCGAGAAGACCTTCGACGAGGTCCGGCGCCCGGACATCGTGGTCGTCCCCGGCGGTCCCGGCCAGAGCGACCAGATGGAGAACGAGGCGCTCCTCGGCTGGCTCCGCGCCGTCGACGCCACCACGACCTGGACGACCTCGGTGTGCACCGGTTCGCTGGCGCTTGCCGCCGCGGGTCTCCTCAAGGGCCGCCGCGCCACCTCGCACTGGCTCGCCCTGACCGAACTGGACCGCCTCGGCGTCCGTTCGACGGGGGAGCGGGTCGTCTTCGACGGCAAGTACGTCACGGCGGCGGGCGTCTCCGCGGGCATCGACATGGGGCTCACCCTGGCCGGCAAGATCGCGGGCGACGAGCACGCGCAGACCGTACAGCTCCTGACGGAGTACGACCCGCAGCCGCCCTACGACGCCGGGTCCCCGGAGAAGGCGCCCGCGCACATCGTGGCGAGGTTCCGCGACGGCAGCCGCTTCGATCAGTAGCGGCCGCCCGGCCCGGGCGGGCGCTGCGCTCGCAGGTTCACCCGGCGGGGGCGCTCCACGTGAAGCGCGGCTGCCTGCGCTCCAGGAACGCGGCGACGCCCTCCGCGGTGTCGCCGTCGACGCGGGCCTGCTCGGCCGCCCAGTACGCGTCCCGGTCGGTGCGCCCCGCGGTGAACTCCTTGGCCGCCGCCTGCGTCAGCTGTGAGCGCGACGCGAGGACGCGGGTGAACTCCGCCACCCGCTTGTCGAGGCCGTCCGCGGGCAGCACCTCGTCCACGAGGCCGGTCCGCAGCGCCCGCTCCGCGCCGATCAACTCACCCGAGAAGAGGAGGTACTTGGCGGTGGCGGGGCCCACCAGCGACACCAGGCGCCGGGTGGACGACGCCGGATAGACGATCCCGAGCTTCGCGGGCGTGACCCCGAACGAGGCGTCCTCGTCCGCGAAGCGCAGATCGCACGCCCCGGCCAGCTGGCAGCCGCCGCCCACGCAGTAACCGCGCACCGCGGCGAGCGTCGGCTTGGGGAAGCCCGCGATCGCCTCCTCGGCCCGCACCGCCAGCTCCTGCGCCTCCTCGGGAGCCTGCCGCAGCGAGGAGATGTCCGCGCCCGCGCAGAACGTGCCGCCCTCCCCGGTGAGCACCACGGCGCGGACGGCCGGGTCGGCGGCGAGCCCCGCGAACAGCGTCGGCACCTGACGCCACATCCGCGCGGTCATGGCGTTGCGCTTGGCCGGATGGTCGATGACGACGGTGGCGACGCCGTCCGTGACGGTGTGCCTCAGCTGCGGCTCCATGCGCCGGATGCTATCCGCACCCCTCGAACGTACGATCAAGAAGGGGGCGATCCGCAAGACCTGACGAGCCCGCGAGGCCCGCAAGGTCTGAGAGCCCGCAAGGCCGCGAGGCCTGAGAGCACGGAGGCGCTGATGGCCAGACGCAGGGACGCCAAGGACGCCAGGGACGCGATGTCCGCCCGGTCCGCCGGGCCCGCGAGCGGCACCGCCGGGCCCCGGGGCGCCCGCCTCAGCCGCAGCTTCGGCTGGCTCGCGCTGCTGGGCGTGATCCTGGCGGTCGCCGGGATCGTCGGCCTCGTCTACGTGGGCGTGGCCACACTGACCTCGATGCTGCTGTTCGGCTGGCTCCTGCTGGTCGGCGGGCTCGTCGGCCTGCTGCACGCCGTCCAGTCGCGGGGCAGCAACTTCTTCTGGCTCGGCGTGGTGGTCGCGGCGCTCAATCTCGCCGCGGGCGTCGTGATCATCCGCAGGCCCGAGGTGGCGGCGGAGGCGCTGACCATGTTCGCGGCGCTGCTCTTCCTGACCGGCGGCGTGTTCCGCCTGGTCGGCAGTCTGGTGGTGCGCGGTCCGCAGTTCGCCCTGACGCTGCTGCAAGGCGCCTTCGGCCTGCTCATCGGCGTCCTGGTCCTCGCCGAGTGGCCCAGCAGCAGTCAGTACGTCATCGGCTGCTTCTTCTCCCTGGCACTGCTCTTCGACGGCCTCGGACTGATCGCCACCGGCATCGGCGGCCGCCGCATCGTGAGCCTCGTACAACCTGAAGAAGCCTCGGAAGCACCACGAGGCGGGCAGGACCAGTCGCACATCTGACGCTGTCATACGCCCGCGATCAAATTCCGCCGATAATCGCTGACTTCTGGTCAGTGGCGCGGTCCGAACCAGTGCGTTCCCAACACTCGATGTGTGGTGACAATCGAGCGCGAGGGCGGCGACCGGACGATGGCGAACGACGGGAGGGGGCCCGGCCCGCTCCCCAGGGGCGACGGACAGGCGCCGTACGAAGACGGGCAGGTGCCGTACGCGGGCCGACAGGCCCCGTATCAGGACCGACAGACGCCGTACGAAGTCGGACAGGCGCCGTACGAAGGGGTGTGGCGCTTCACCGCCCCCGCCGTCGACGCCTCCGTGCCCCAGGCACGGCACGCGGTGCGGGACCTGCTGGCCCGGCAGGGAGTACCGACGTCGGACGACCTCACCCAGGGGCTGCTGCTCATCGTCTCCGAGCTGGTGACCAACGCGGTGCGCCATGCCGCCCTGCTCTCGCCGATGCTCGCCGTGGAGGTCGCGGTCGGCGCCGAGTGGGTGCGGGTCTCCGTCGAGGACGACCATCCGTACCGCCCGACGGCGCTGGAGGCGGACCACGGGCAGACGGGCGGCCGCGGACTGCTCATCGTCCGCGAGATCACGCAGGAGGCGGGCGGCGCCTGCGACGTCGAGCACACCGCGAGCGGGGGCAAGGTCATCTGGGCGGCCCTGCCCCTGAAGCCCACCTCCGGATAGAGGCTCCTACCAGCCGGCCGAGGGCCCGGTCAGCTCCTTGATCGCGGGCCGCGCCGCGTCAAGGACGGTCATGAACCACGCGGAGAACGGCCCCTTCTCGTGCCGGGCCCTCAGCTCCTCGGCCGTCACGAACGCGGTCTCGCCGACCTCGGAGGCGTCCGGGCGCAGCGGCGACTGGACCATCCCGACGAAGAGGTGGTTGAACTCCTGCTCCACCAGGCCCGACTCCGGGTCCGGGTGGTTGTAGCGCACGGTGCCCGCCTCGGCGAGCAGTGAGGGGGAGACCCCCAGCTCCTCGTACGTGCGCCGGGCGGCCGCGGCGAACGGCGCCTCGCCCGGGTAGGGGTGGCCGCAGCAGGTGTTCGACCAGACGCCGGGGGAGTGGTACTTGCCGAGCGCGCGCTGCTGGAGCAGCAGCCGGCCCTGCTCGTCGAAGAGGAAAACGGAGAACGCCCGGTGCAGCTGCCCGGGCGCCTGATGCGCGGAGAGTTTCTCCGCTGTGCCGATCGTCCTGCCGTCCTCGTCGACGAGTTCCAGCAAGATCGCTTCTCCGGTGCCGTTCGACGAGCTGTTCGCCGCGGTGGCAGGTGTGATCGGCATACCCATCCTTCGCTTTGGTTCGAGCCTCAAGTCTGCCGTACGTTCCGGGCACTCCAGGTACTCCGGGACCCGCATGTCCCGGCGCGCGGAAGCACGACGGGACTCGATCAGGAGCTTGCGGGCCGCAGCACGTAACCCGTGTAACCGAACTCCGAGCCGTGCTCGCGGCGCATCGCGATCTCCTCGCGCGTGGCGGCGAGCGCCTCGGCCATCCCGGGCGCGTCGGGGTCCGCGGCGTCCGCGCGGGCGGCCAGCGGGCCGTAGTACTCGTCCCAGTCGGACTCGGGCTGGGGGTACACGCCGAGCACGGAGTATCCGGCGCCGGTGGCGGCCCGCACGTTCTCCTCGCTCGTACGCAGTGTGTAGTGCTGCTCCCAGAAGGCGCGCGCGGCGGCGGACGGCTCGGCGGTCGTCCACTCGCACTCGGTGACCACGAGCGCCCCGCCGGGCGCGAGCAGGCGCCGCCAGGTGCGCAGGGCGGTGTCGAAGCCGATGCTGTAGGCCGAGCTTTCCGCCCAGACGAGGTCGAACGAACCGTCCGGACAGGGGAGTTCGGCCATGTCGGCCTTGACCGTGGTGATCGATCCGGCGAGCCCGCGCGCGTCGGCGGACGCACGCAGCTCGTCGAGGAACGGCTCGTGCAGATCGACCGCGGTCACCTCCGCGCCGGTCTCGGCGGCGAGCAGGAGCGCGGCACGGCCGGGCCCGCAGCCCAGGTCGAGCACGCGCGGCCGCTCGGGCAGCCCGCCCGCGAGCGAGAGCAGCCGGCGGGTGGTGTCGTCGGAGCCGGGGCCCTGCCGCGGCAGGCCGTGGTGCAGGGCGAAGAAGGCGTCAGCGACGGAGGAGGAGTTGTCGGTCAACGTGGGAAACCTTTGGGTCGGAAGTGGGAGTGAACCGTTCAGTGGCAGAGCTTCGCCTCGTGCTCCGCGTGCCCGCTCGGTTCCAGCTGGAACGTGCAGTGCTCCACGTCGAAGTGGTCGCCGAGGCAGCCCTGGAGCTCGTGCAGCATCTTCTCGTGGCCGATCGAGTCGAGGGTGTCGGAGCCCACGACGACGTGGGCGGAGAGCACGGGCATGCCCGAGGTGATCGTCCAGGCGTGCAGGTCGTGGACCTCCTCGACGCCCGGCAGGGCGAGTATGTGGGCCCGCACCTCCGCCATGTCAACGCCCTTGGGGGCCGACTCCAGCAGGACGTTCAGGGTCTCCTTCAGGAGTTTGACCGTACGCGGCACGATCATGACGCCGATGATGAGCGAGGCGATCGGGTCCGCGGCCTGCCAGCCGGTGAGCATGATCACGGTCGCCGAGACGATGACCGTCACCGAGCCCAGGGTGTCCGCCACCACCTCCAGGAACGCGCCCCGCACATTGAGGCTCTCCTTCTGGCCGCGCATCAGCAGCGACAGCGAGATCATGTTCGCGACCAGACCGAAGGCGCCGAAGAAGACGGCGAGGCCGCCCTGGGTGTCGGCGGGGGTGATGAACCGCTCGACGGCTTCGTAGAGGACGTAGCCGCCCACGCCGAGCAGCAGCAGGCAGTTGGCGAGCGCCGCGAGTATCTCGGCGCGGGCGTAACCGAAGGTGCGGTTCTCGGTGGGCGGCCTGTTCGCGAAGTGGATGGCGAGCAGGGCCATGCCGAGCCCCAGCGCGTCCGTCGCCATGTGCGTCGCGTCCGCGATGAGCGCCAGCGAATCCGCCATGATGCCGCCCACGATCTGGGCGAACATCACGGTGATCGTGATGGCGAGCGCCACCCGGAGCCGCCCCTTGTAGGCGTTGGCCGCCGTACCCGTGGCCGGTGCCCCGTGCGTGTGTCCGTGATCGTGCCCAGCCCCCATGGAGCCCGCCTCCCGCGTCGGTCGTCGTTCTGCTGTTCGGTCGTCGCGCGACCACAGTGAACTACGGGTGGGGGGTACCTGGCAACGCGGCACTGAACACCGTTGTCATCTGCTCTGACCTGCGAAAATGGCAATGATTGCCGACTGGGGAAGCGGTGCAGGTCAGCGCCTCGCGACGATCACCGACGCCCCGCGCCGGGGTGGTGCAGACACCATCCCGCCCACGCCGACTCGACCATCTCGCGCACCCCGCGCCGCGCCGTCCAGCCCAGCTCGTCGGCGGCCAGCCGAGCGTCGGCCACGGCACGCGGCGCGTCACCGGCGCGCGCGGGCTCGACGAGCGCCGGGCGGCGGTCACCGCTCACCTCGCCGATCAGCTCGATCAGTTCGCGCACGGAAACACCCTCCCCCCGGCCGATGTTCACCGTCAGATCGCCCTCGGCGCCGCCCGCGAGCCGCCGGGCCGCCGCCAGGTGTGCCTCCGCGAGGTCGGACACGTGGATGTAGTCGCGTACGCAGGTGCCGTCCGGAGTGGGGTGGGTGTCGCCGAAGATGCGGGGCGCCTCGTCGCGGGTGAGGCGGTCGAAGACCATCGGGATCACGTTGAAGACGCCGGTGTCCGCCAGCTCGGGGGCCGCGGCGCCCGCCACGTTGAAGTAGCGCAGGCACACCGTCGCGATGCCGTGCGCCCGCCCGGCCGCCCGCACCAGCCACTCCCCGGCGAGCTTCGTCTCGCCGTAGGGGCTGACCGGCGCGCAGGGAGTGTCCTCCCCGACGAGCTCCACATCGGGCGGGTTGCCGTACACCGCGGCCGACGACGAGAACACGAACCGCCGCACGCCCGCCTCGGCCACCGCTTCGAGCAGTGTCGTCAGGCCGCCCACGTTCTCCCGGTAGTAGCGCGACGGCTGCTCCACCGACTCGCCGACCTGCTTGCGCGCCGCGAGGTGGACCACGCCCGTGACCTCGTGCTCGGCGAGGACCTGGCGCACCAGGCCGCCGTCGAGAGCGGAGCCCTTGATGAGGGGTATGTCCGCGGGCAGCCGCCGCGGCACTCCCGAGGAGATGTCGTCCAGTACGACGACGTCCTCCCCGGCGCCGGCCATGACCCGCGCCACATGTGCCCCGATATATCCGGCCCCGCCGGTGATCAGCCATGTCATGGGCGCCCACCCTAAGGGCCCGCGCCGCAACTCCCTAAGCGAGCGCTATGCGGGCAAGCCGGGCACGAGACGGGCGCGGTTTGGAGGGGCGGCCCCCCATCCACCATGATGATCGTGAAGGCCGAGGCCCTCGCAGGCCGCCCTGAGAGCCTGTGTCATCACCCCGGCCGGGGTACGACAAAGGCTCTATCGGGGCGTGAACGGGTGGTGAACGCCCGCTTCTCATCATCCGATAGCCTCTGCCGACGTGCCGCCCGGCCGCCATGGCCAGGGGCGCCCCCCTTACGCACGTGCCCGGCGCGAGCCGCGCCGGGAATCAAGGAGTGAGTTCGTCTGTCGACCGCCATCCTCACCGGTCAGCCGGTCCCCGGGTCGCCGCTCGAAGGTGATCTGCGGTCCCTCGGCTTCGACGTGCGGGGCGCCTCCGACGCGGCGGACGCCGAGACGCTGCTCGCCGCCGTACCGGGCGACCAGCGGGTCGCCGTCGTCGACGCGCGCTTCGTCGGTCACGTCCACGCCCTGCGCCTGGCCCTCACCGACCCCCGCTTCGCCGCCTCGGCGGTACCCGGCGCCGTCACCGCCAAGCCGGAGGCCCGCACGGCCCTGACGCGCGCGCTGCGGGCGAGCGCCTCCACCGGCGGCGTCCTCACCCTCGACGCGCTCCCGGACTCCATCGCCGCCGCCATGGAGGCCGAGACCTCCGAGGACACGGTCGTGCACCGTCCCGAACTCGGCACCCTCGTCGCCACCGTCCCCACCGACCCCCAGACGCGCAACGAAGCGCGGCAGGCCGTCGCCGCCGTCGACGACGAGGCCGTACGCCTGCGCACCGCGGTCAAGTCGCGGGACGGCTTCTTCACGACGTACGCCATCAGCCCGTACTCCCGCTACCTCGCCCGCTGGTGCGCCCGCCGGGGCCTGACCCCGAACCAGGTCACCACCGCCTCGCTGCTCACCGCCCTGATCGCGGCGGGCTGCGCGGCCACCGGCACCCGCGGCGGGTTCGTCGCGGCGGGCCTGCTGCTGATCCTCTCGTTCGTCCTGGACTGCACGGACGGGCAGCTCGCCCGCTACTCCCTGCGGTACTCGACGCTCGGCGCCTGGCTGGACGCCACGTTCGACCGCGCCAAGGAGTACGCCTACTACGCGGGCCTCGCACTCGGCGCGGCCCGCGGTGGCGACGACGTATGGGCGCTCGCGCTCGGCGCGATGGTGCTCCAGACCTGCCGGCACGTCGTCGACTTCTCCTTCAACGAGGCGAACCACGACGCCACCGCCAACACCAGCCCCACCGCGGCCCTCTCCGACAAGCTCGACAGCGTCGGGTGGACGGTCTGGGTGCGCCGGATGATCGTGCTGCCCATCGGTGAGCGCTGGGCGATGATCGCCGTGCTCACCGCGGTCACCACCCCGCGCCTCACCCTCGTCGTCCTGCTCATCGGCTGCGCGCTCGCCGCCTGCTACACCACCGCCGGCCGCGTCCTGCGCTCGCTGACCCGCAAGGCCACCCGCACCGACCGCGCCGCGACGGCGCTGGCCGACCTCGCCGACAACGGCCCCCTGGCCTCGGCGTTCGCCGCCCTCCGGCCGCGGGTGACCTGGCTGCGCCCCGCCCCGGTGCTCGCCTTCCTCGGCGGCGCCGGGCTCGTCGGCACGGCGCTGGCCAACCCCTACGGCAGCCCCGTGGTCGTGGCCGCCGCCGCGCTGTACATCGCCCTGTCGGGCCTCGCCCTGATCATGCCCCTCAAGGCCCCCCTCGACTGGCTGGTCCCGCCGTTCTTCCGCGCCGCCGAATACGGCACGGTCCTGGTACTGGCGGCCAAAGCCGAGGTGAACGGGGCGCTTCCGGCGGCTTTCGGGCTGGTGGCCGCGGTCGCCTACCATCACTACGACACGGTGTACCGCATCAAGGGCGGCACCGGCGCGCCGCCGGCCTGGCTGGTGCGCGCGATCGGCGGCCAGGAGGGCAGGGCCCTCGTGGTCGCCCTGGCCGCGGCCCTGCTGTCACCCGCAGATTTCACCGTCGCGCTCACGGCACTCGCCGTGGCCGTGGCACTCGTGGTGCTCGTCGAGAGCATCCGCTTCTGGGTCGCCGCTGAGAAAAAGGGCGCACCCGCCGTACACGATGAAGGAGAACCCGCATGATCGGCCTCGTGCTGGCGGCCGGCGCCGGACGGCGTCTTCGCCCTTACACGGACACGCTGCCCAAGGCCCTGGTGCCCGTCGACGGCGACACCACCATCCTCGACCTGACGCTCGGCAACTTCGCCGAGATCGGTCTCACCGAGGTCGCGATCATCGTCGGCTACAAGAAGGAGGCCGTCTACGAGCGCAAGGCGGCGCTCGAGGCGAAGTACGGCCTCAAGCTGACCCTGATCGACAACGACAAGGCCGAGGAGTGGAACAACGCCTACTCCCTGTGGTGCGGCCGTGACGCCATCAAGCACGACGTGATCCTCGCCAACGGCGACACCGTGCACCCGGTCTCCGTCGAGAAGACGCTGCTTGCCGCGCGCGGCAACGGCCAGAAGATCATCCTCGCCCTCGACACGGTGAAGCAGCTCGCCGACGAGGAGATGAAGGTCATCGTCGACGCCGACAAGGGCGTCCAGCGCATCACCAAGCTCATGGACCCGGCCGAGGCCACCGGTGAGTACATCGGCGTCACCCTCATCGAGGGCTCCGCCGCCGACGAGCTGGCCGACGCCCTGAAGACCACCTTCGAGCGCGACCCCGACCTCTACTACGAGGACGGCTACCAGGAGCTGGTCAACCGCGGTTTCAAGGTCGACGTGGCCCCGATCGGCGACATCAAGTGGGTCGAGATCGACAACCACGACGACCTCGCCAAGGGTCGGGAGATCGCGTGCCAGTACTGACGAGGCTCATCCCCTCGCCGGTCGTCGTCGACATCCGGCCGGGGGCGCTCAACGACCTGGCCGGTGTCCTCGCCGACCAGCGGATCTGCTCGTCGACCGGCAAGCTCGCCATCGCCATCAGCGGTGGCTCCGGCGCGGTGCTGCGGGACCGGCTCATGCCGTCGCTGCCCGGCGCCGAGTGGTTCGAGGTGGGCGGCGGCACCCTCGATGACGCCATCAAGCTCGCCGACGCCATGAAGAAGGGCCGCTACGACGCGGTCGTGGGCCTCGGCGGCGGCAAGATCATCGACTGCGCCAAGTTCGCCGCGGCGCGCGTCGGCCTGCCGCTGGTCGCCGTCGCGACGAACCTGTCGCACGACGGCCTCTGCTCGCCCGTCGCGACCCTCGACAACGACGCGGGCCGCGGCTCGTATGGCGTGCCCAACCCCATCGCGGTCGTCATCGACCTCGATGTGATCCGTGAGGCACCCGCGCGTTTCGTGCGCTCGGGCATCGGCGACGCGCTCTCCAACATCTCGGCGATCCGGGACTGGGAGCTGGCCGCCCGCGAGCGCGGCGAGGACATAGACGGCCTGGCGGCCGCCATGGCCCGCCAGGCGGGCGAGGCGGTGCTCCGCCACCCCGGGGGCGTCGGCGACGACGCCTTCCTCCAGGTCCTCGCCGAGGGTCTGGTCCTCACCGGCATCGCGATGTCCGTGTCGGGCGACTCCCGCCCGGCGTCCGGCGCCTGCCACGAGATCAACCACGCCTTCGACCTCCTCCACCCCAAGCGCGCCGCCAGCCACGGCGAGCAGTGCGGCCTCGGCGCGGCCTTCGCGATGCACCTGCGCGGTGCCCGCGAGGAGTCGGCGTACATGGCATCGGTGCTGCGCCGCCACGGCCTGCCCGTGCTGCCGGAGGAGATCGGCTTCACCGTGGAGGAGTTCGTGAAGGTCGTGGAGTTCGCTCCGCAGACCCGCCCGGGCCGCTACACGATCCTGGAACACCTCGACCTGTCCACCGACCAGATCAGGGACGCATACGCCGACTATGCAAAAGCCATCGGTAGCTGAGCTCCGCCCGGTTGTTCACCCCCCGGGGGTGAAGGACCGGCGCAGCGGCGAACACTGGGCCGGCCGGCTCTACATGCGCGAGGTCTCCCTGCGCATCGACCGGCACCTGGTGAACACGCGGGTCACGCCCAACCAGCTGACCTACGTGATGACCGTCGCCGGCGCCCTCGCCGCCCCGGCCCTGCTGGTGCCGGGGATCACGGGCGCCGTGCTCGGCGTGCTCGCGGTCCAGCTCTATCTGCTGCTCGACTGCGTCGACGGCGAGATCGCCCGCTGGAAGAAGCAGTACTCGATGGCGGGCGTCTACCTCGACCGCGTCGCCGCCTACCTGTGCGACGCCGCGGTCCTGGTCGGCTTCGGCTTGCGCGCCGCCGACCTGTGGGGCACCGGGCGCATCGACTGGCTGTGGGCCTTCCTCGGCACCCTGGCCGCCCTCGGCGCGATCCTGATCAAGGCGGAGACCGACCTCGTCGGCGTCGCCCGCCACCAGACGGGCAAGGAGCCGGTCAAGGAGTCGGCGTCCGAGCCGCGCTCCTCCGGCATGGCGCTGGCCCGCAGGGCGGCCGCCGCGCTCAAGTTCCACCGGCTGATCCTCGGCGTCGAGGCGTCCCTGCTGATCCTGGTCCTCGCGATCGTGGACCAGGCCCGGGGCGACCTGTTCTTCTCGCGCGTGGGCGTCGCGGTCCTCGCGGGCATCGCGATGCTCCAGACCCTGCTCCACCTCGTGTCCATCCTCGTATCGAGCAGGTTGAAGTGAACACCCCGGCACAAGAGCTGAAGGTCGGCGCCGTCATCATCACGATGGGCAACCGGCCACAGGAGCTGCGCGCCCTCCTCGACTCGGTCGCCAAGCAGGACGGCGACCCGGTCGAGGTGGTCGTGGTCGGCAACGGCGCCCCCGTCCCCGAGGTCCCCGAAGGCGTACGCACCGTCGAACTCCCCGAGAACCTCGGCATCCCCGGCGGCCGCAACGTCGGCATCGAGGCGTTCGGGCCCGGCGGCACCGACGTCGACATCCTGCTCTTCCTCGACGACGACGGCCTGCTCGCGAACACGGACACGGCGCGGCTGTGCCGCGAGGCCTTCGCCGCCGACCCGAAGCTGGGCATCATCAGCTTCCGCATCGCCGACCCGGACACCGGCGAGACCCAGCGGCGCCACGTGCCGCGGCTGCGGGCCTCCGACCCGATGCGCTCTTCGCGCGTGACCACGTTCCTCGGCGGCGCCAACGCCGTCCGTACGAAGGTCATCGCCGAGGTCGGCCCGCTGCCCGGCGAGTTCTTCTACGCGCACGAGGAGACCGACCTCGCCTGGCGCGCGCTGAACGCCGGCTGGATGATCGACTACCGGTCCGACATGGTGCTCCTGCACCCCACGACCGCCCCCTCCCGGCACGCGGTCTACCACCGCATGGTGGCCCGCAACCGCGTCTGGCTCGCCCGGCGCAACCTCCCCGCGCTCCTCGTCCCGGTCTACCTGGGCGTCTGGATGCTCCTCACCCTCGCCCGGCGCCCTTCGCGACCGGCCCTGAAGGCGTGGTTCGGCGGCTTCAAGGAGGGCTGGACCACCCCGTGCGGCCCGCGCACTCCCATGAAGTGGCGTACGGTGTGGCGGCTGACGCGACTGGGCCGCCCTCCTGTCATCTGACAACCTCGGATCTGAGAGCATCTGGGCCATACCCCGGTCCCTGGCCCACGCCTACGCCCGACCGGCTGCGCATCTGAAGACGAAAGTTTCCACTCGTGAGTGAGACAACGCATGACGGCGGAGTCGCGGTGACAGCATCCCCGTCGACACCGCCGCCCGATGACGGGCTCTCCCGCGCCGAACTCGCCGCCAAGTACGGTCTGACCGTCAGCGGCGCACGGCCCGGACTTTTCGAGTACGTCCGCCAGCTCTGGGGACGGCGCCACTTCATCCTCGCCTTCTCCCAGGCCAAGCTCACCGCCCAGTACAGCCAGGCCAAGCTCGGCCAGCTGTGGCAGGTGGCGACGCCGCTCCTGAACGCGCTCGTCTACTTCCTGATCTTCGGCCTGATCCTGGAGGCCGACCGGGGCTTCGAGCGCGAGGTCTACATCCCGTTCCTGGTCACGGGTGTCTTCGTCTTCACCTTCACGCAGAGCTCGGTGATGGCGGGCGTCCGGGCGATCTCGGGCAACCTCGGCCTGGTGCGCGCGCTGCACTTCCCGCGCGCCTCGCTGCCGGTCTCCTTCTCGCTCCAGCAGCTCCAGCAGCTGCTCTTCTCGATGATCGTGCTGTTCCTCATCACGATCGGCTTCGGCAGCTACCCCAGGCTGTCGTGGCTGCTGATCGTCCCGGTCCTGGTGCTCCAGTTCCTCTTCAACACCGGCCTCGCGATGATCATGGCGAGGCTCGGCAGCAAGACCCCCGACCTCGCGCAGCTGATGCCCTTCGTGATGCGTACGTGGATGTACGCGTCCGGCGTGATGTTCTCCATCCCGGTCATGCTGGAGGACCACCCCGACTGGATCGCGGACATCCTCCAGTGGAACCCGGCCGCCATCTACATGGACCTGATGCGCTTCGCGCTCATCGACGGCTACGGCTCCGAGAACCTGCCGCCGCACGTCTGGGCGGTCGCGGGCGGCTGGGCCGTCCTGCTCGCCGTCGGCGGCTTCGTGTATTTCTGGAAGGCTGAGGAGCGGTACGGCCGTGGCTGATGAGAAGACCCCCGACCTCGACAAGGGCGGCGACGCCTCCAAGGCGCACATCCCCACCGTCATCGCCGACGAGCTGCACATCGTCTACCGCGTCAACGGCGCGAAGACCGGCAAGGGCAGTGCCACCTCCGCGCTGAGCCGCATCCTCAGGCGCGGCGAGGAGCGCGGTGTGCGCAAGGTGCACGCCGTGCGCGGCGTCAGCTTCACCGCCTACCGCGGCGAGGCCATCGGCCTGATCGGCTCGAACGGCTCCGGCAAGTCGACCCTACTGCGCGCCATCGCGGGCCTGCTCCCCGCCGAGAAGGGCAAGGTCTACACCGACGGCCAGCCCTCGCTGCTCGGCGTGAACGCGGCCCTGATGAACGACCTGACGGGCGAGCGCAACGTCATCCTCGGCGGGCTCGCGATGGGCATGTCCCGCGAGCAGGTCAAGGCGCGCTACCAGGAGATCGTCGACTTCTCCGGGATCAACGAGAAGGGTGACTTCATCACCCTGCCGATGCGCACGTACTCCTCCGGCATGGCGGCCCGCCTGCGGTTCTCCATCGCGGCCGCCAAGGACCACGACGTCCTGATGATCGACGAGGCCCTGGCCACCGGCGACCGCAAGTTCCAGAAGCGCTCCGAGGCCCGCATCCGCGAGCTGCGCAAGGAGGCCGGCACGGTCTTCCTCGTCAGCCACAACAACAAGTCCATCCGGGACACCTGCGACCGCGTGCTCTGGCTGGAGCGCGGCGAGCTGCGCATGGACGGGCCGACCGACGAGGTCATCAAGGAGTACGAGAAGTTCACGGGCAAGTAGCCCGATTGCGCCATCGAGGACCCACTCGTTCGAGGACAGGGCCCCGCCGGGAGGATTCCGGCGGGGCCCTGCCGTCCGTGCGGGCCCGCCGCGTCCCACCCGTTTCCCAACTTCCCGGCGCACGGGGAAGGTTGACGCCAATCGGTGTGTTGTTGTGATGTGCCGAACACCCCGACGAAGCGTGCGGGGTTGTACAACGTAAGCTGTACCGGTGCTGATTCGCGGCAAGTCGGGCGATATGGAGCGATGCCCCGGCCGGGCCACGGCCCGCCTCGGACAGGGCCGGGCGGCGTGTCCGAAATAGGATGTATTGAGTCGGCAGTGTAGAACGGGAGATGTGACGGCAATGGCTACGGATGATCTCCGGCTCCGCGATGCATCCGCCGTCCTCGACAAGGCCGCGGGCGAGAACTTCCCCGTGGCCCCCTTCTTCCTGCCCCGCGCCTGGCGCGACGACCTCATGGCCGTCTACGGCGTGGTGCGGCTCATCGACGACATCGGCGACAGCGACCTCGCCCCCGAGGCCGCACACGCCCGCTATCTCGGCCTCGACCCGGCCCACGCCGACGACCCGCCGCGGCTGCTCGACGCCGTCGAGGCCGACCTCGGCAGGCTTTTCGACGGCGGCGAACCCGGACATCCGCTGGTGCGGGCCCTGCGGCCCACCGCCGACCGCACGGCCGTGACGATCGACCCCTTCCTCGGACTGATCGCGGCCAACCGCCAGGACCAGCACGTCACGCGCTACGAGACCTTCGACGACCTCGTGGCGTACTGCGCGCTCTCGGCGAACCCCATCGGCCGCCTGGTCCTCGCCATCACCGGCACCACCACCCCCGAACGCCTTCGCCTCTCCGACGCCGTCTGCACCGCACTGCAGATCGTCGAGCACATCCAGGACGTCGCCGAGGACCTGCGGCGCGACCGCATCTACCTGCCGATCGAGGACATGTTGCGCTTCCACGTCAGCGAGGCCGACCTGGCCGCGCCCACAGCGGGCGCATCGGTGCGCGCACTGGTCGCATACGAAACAGAACGCGCCCGGTGCCTCCTGAATGAAGGCACCCCCCTCGTGGGTAGCGTCCACGGCAGGCTGAAGCTGCTGCTGGCCGGCTTCGTGGCAGGAGGGAGGGCGGCGGCCCAGGCGATCGCCGCCGCCGGATACGACGTACTTCCCGGTCCACCCAAGCCCACCAAGCCCCGCCTGCTGCGCGAGGCCGGGGCGGTTCTGCGAGGAGAGGGGTGAGCCGGGCCGTGGAGTCAGATCCGCAGGTGTCCGCGCCGGTGCTCGCCGCGTACAGCTACTGCGAGACCGTCACCGGACAGCAGGCGCGCAACTTCGCGTACGGCATCCGGCTGCTGCCGGCACCCAAGCGGCGCGCCATGTCCGCGCTCTACGCCCTCTCCCGGCGCGTGGACGACATCGGCGACGGCGCGCTCGCGCCGGAGGTCAAGGCGGACCGGCTCGACGAGACCCGGCAGCTCCTCGCCCGGATCCGCGAGGGAGCGGTGGACGAGGACGACACCGACCCGGTGGCCGTCGCCCTCGCCCACGCCGCGGGGCACTTCCCCATCCCGATGGAGGGGCTCGACGAACTCATCGACGGCGTCCTGATGGACGTACGCGGTGAGACGTACGAGACATGGGAGGACCTGAAGGCCTACTGCCGCTGTGTCGCCGGGGCCATCGGACGGCTCTCGCTCGGTGTGTTCGGTACGGAGCGGGGGGCGCTCGACGCCGAGCGCGCGCCGGAGTATGCCGACACACTCGGCCTCGCGCTCCAACTGACCAACATTCTCCGGGACGTTCGCGAGGACGCCGTGGGCGGGCGGACCTATCTGCCCGCCGAGGACCTCGCCAAATTCGGCTGCTCCGCCGGGTTCTCGGGCTCCACGCCGCCCGCCGGATCCGACTTCACGGGCCTCGTCCACTTCGAGGTGCGCCGCGCCCGCGCCCTGTTCGCCGAGGGCTACCGCCTGCTCCCCATGCTGGACCGGCGCAGCGGCGCCTGCGTCGCGGCCATGGCGGGCATCTACCGCCGCCTCCTCGACCGCATCGAACGGGAGCCGGAGGCCGTCCTGCGCGGGCGCGTCTCGCTGCCGGGCCACGAGAAGGCGTACGTCGCCGTGCGCGGACTGTCCGGCCTCGACGCGCGGACCGTGTCACGGCAGACGGTCAGGAGGCGCGCGTGAGGTGCGGCAGAGGAAGCCGGGCGGCGGCTCAGGCGGCCCCCGTGAAGCGGTGGGCAACCCTCCGCTCCATGGTCGCGTCCCAGACTGCGACAGCCGAAAGGGAGGGCGCGTGAACAGCGAGGACATGCGGCCCGACGGGCTGCCCGCGGATGCCGGAGGCCGCCCTGGTGGGGCGGCCGCCGTAGTGATCGGCGGCGGGCTCGCCGGGATCACCGCCGCGCTCTCGCTGGCCGACGCGGGACTGCGCGTGACGCTCCTGGAGGGGCGACCGCGCCTCGGCGGCCTCGCGTTCTCCTTCCGGCGCGGCGAGCTGACCGTCGACAACGGCCAGCACGTCTACCTGCGCTGCTGCACCGCCTACCGGTGGTTCCTCGACCGCGTCGAGGGCGCGCACCTGGCGCCCTTGCAGGAACGTCTCGACGTGCCCGTGCTCGACGCCGACCGCAACCGCCTCGGACGGCTGCGCCGCGCCGAGCTGCCCGTGCCGCTGCATCTGGCGTCGAGCCTCGCCACGTATCCGCACCTCTCGCTCGCCGAGCGCGCCAAGGTGGGCCGCGCGGCGCTCGCCCTCAAGGGGCTCGACCCGGCCGACCCCGTCCTCGACGGCCAGGACTTCGGCAGCTGGCTGGCCAGGCACGGCCAGTCACCGCGCGCCATCGAGGCCCTGTGGGACCTGGTGGGCGTCGCCACCCTCAACGCCGTCGCGGGGGACGCCTCGCTCGGGCTCGCCGCGATGGTGTTCAAGACCGGGCTGCTCTCCGACCCGGGCGCCGCCGACATCGGCTGGTCCCGGGTGCCACTCGGCGAGCTGCACGACACGCTGGCCCGCAAGGCGCTCGACTCCGCGGGCGTGCGCACCGAACTTCGGGCACGCGTCACTTCCCTCTCCCGTACGGGCGACGGCGGCTGGCGCGTGCAGGTGCCCGGCGAGACCATCGAGGCCGACACCGTCGTGCTCGCCGTGCCGCAGCACGAGGCGCACGACCTGCTCCCCGACGGCGCGCTCGACCACCCCGACCGGCTCCTCGACATCGACAACGCGCCGATCCTCAACGTCCACGTCGTCTACGACAGGAAGGTGCTGAAGCGGCCGTTCTTCGCCGCCCTCGGCACACCCGTCCAGTGGGTCTTCGACCGGACCGAGGCGTCCGGCCTCACCGATGGGCAGTACCTCGCGCTCTCGCAGTCCGCCGCGCGGGACGAGATCGACGCGCCCGTCGCCGCGCTGCGCGAGCGCTATCTGCCGGAGCTGGAGCGGCTGCTGCCCGCCGCGCACGGCGCGGAGGTACGGGACTTCTTCGTCACCCGCGAGCGCACGGCGACCTTCGCCCCCACCCCCGGCGTCGGCAGGCTCAGGCCCGCGGCCCGCACCAAGGCCCGCGGCCTCTACCTCGCGGGCGCGTGGACCGCCACCGGCTGGCCCGCGACCATGGAGAGCGCCGTACGCAGCGGCATCAGCGCGGCCGAGGCCGCACTCCGCGCACTCGACCGCCCCCGTGACCACCTCTTCGCATTCGAGGAGGCGACGGCGTGAAGCTCGACCTCCTGGGGTCAGGTCCCCAGAGAACCAGCACCGGAACAACCAGCACCGGAACAAGAGGAGAAACTGTGCCGACTGTGCCCTCGGCCGAAACGGCTGCCGACACGGTGGACGTGACCTCACTGCTCGAGCGCGGAAGGACGCTGGCCACCCCGGTGCTGCGGGCCGCGGTGGACCGTCTCGCGTCGCCCATGGACACCGTCGCCGCCTACCACTTCGGGTGGATCGACGCCGCGGGCAACCCGTCCGACGGCGACGGCGGCAAGGCCGTGCGCCCCGCGCTCGCCCTGCTCTCCGCCGAGGCCGCGGGCGCCGCCCCCGAGGTCGGCGTCCCCGGCGCGGTCGCCGTCGAACTCGTGCACAACTTCTCGCTCCTCCACGACGACCTCATGGACGGCGACGAGCAGCGCCGCCACCGCGACACCGTGTGGAAGGTGCACGGGCCCGCGCAGGCCATCCTCGTCGGCGACGCCCTCTTCGCGCTCGCCAACGAGATCCTCCTTGAGATCGGCACCGTCGAGGCGGGCCGCGCCACACGCCGGCTCACCACCGCCACCCGCGCGCTCATCGACGGCCAGGCACAGGACATCTCCTACGAGCACCGCGAGCGGGTCACCGTCGAGGAGTGCCTGGAGATGGAGGGCAACAAGACCGGCGCCCTGCTCGCCTGCGCCGTCTCCATCGGCGCCGTCCTCGGCGGCGCGGACGACCGCACCGCCGACATCCTGGAGAAGTACGGCTACCACCTCGGCCTCGCCTTCCAGGCCGTCGACGACCTGCTCGGCATCTGGGGCGACCCGGAGGCCACCGGCAAGCAGACGTGGAGCGATCTGCGCCAGCGCAAGAAGTCGCTGCCCGTCGTCGCCGCGCTCGCCGCGGGCGGGCCCGCCTCCGAGCGCCTCGGTGAACTCCTCGCCGCCGACGCCAAGAGCAGTGACTTCGACACCTTCTCCGAGGAGGAGTTCGCCGCGCGCGCCGCCCTGATCGAAGAGGCCGGCGGACGCGAGTGGACCGCCGAGGAGGCCCGGCGCCAGCACACCATCGCCATCGAGGCGCTGGACACCGTCGAGATGCCGGACCGGGTGCGGGCGCAGCTCGTCGCGCTCGCCGACTTCGTCGTCGTACGGAAGAGATGATCACTATCGGCCAGATATGACTCGCAGTCGCCGGCCGGCGCCCAGCGCGTCGGCCGACGGCGGACCCAGAGCAGAGGAACCGACTGCACGAAGGGGAAGCCATGACAGCGACGACCGACGGAAGCACCGGAGCGGTGACGCCCCGCGCGGCCTCGGCCAGCCAGTCCACCGACACGATCGCCGCGTCGGCGGGCGCACGGGACGCCGCCGCGCGCGCCATACAGCGCTCGACCGACTTCCTGCTCTCCCGTCAGGACGCCGAGGGCTGGTGGAAGGGCGACCTCGAGACCAATGTGACCATGGACGCCGAGGACCTCCTCCTGCGGCAGTTCCTCGGCATCAGGGACGAGCACACCACGCGCGCCGCCGCGCTCTTCATCCGCGGTGAGCAGCGCGAGGACGGCACCTGGGCCACGTTCTTCGGCGGCCCCGGCGAACTCTCCACCACCATCGAGGCGTACGTCGCGCTGCGCCTGGCCGGTGACCGGCCCGACGAGCCGCACATGGCCAAGGCCGCCGAGTGGGTCAGGGACCGGGGCGGCATCGCCGCGAGCCGCGTCTTCACCCGCATCTGGCTCGCCCTCTTCGGCTGGTGGAACTGGGACGACCTGCCCGAACTCCCCCCGGAACTCATCTACTTCCCCTCGTGGGTCCCGCTCAACATCTACGACTTCGGCTGCTGGGCCAGGCAGACGATAGTGCCGCTCACCATCGTCTCCGCCAAGCGGCCCGTGCGCCCCGCGCCCTTCGCGCTGGACGAGCTGCACACCGACGCGGGCGAGCCGAACCCGGCCAGAGCACTGGCGCCCGTGGCGAGTTGGGACGGCGTCTTCCAGCGGCTCGACAAGGCGCTGCACGTCTACCACAAGGTCGCGCCGAGACGGCTGCGCAAGGCCGCGATGAACAGCGCGGCCCGCTGGATCATCGAACGGCAGGAGAACGACGGCTGCTGGGGCGGGATCCAGCCGCCCGCGGTCTACTCGATCATCGCGCTGCACCTGCTCGGCTACGACCTTGAGCACCCGGTGCTCAAGGCCGGGCTCGCCTCGCTCGACCGGTTCGCCGTCCGGCGCGAGGACGGCGCCCGGATGATCGAGGCCTGCCAGTCGCCCGTGTGGGACACCTGCCTCGCGACGATCGCCCTCGCCGACGCCGGACTCCCCGCCGACCACCCGCAGTTGGTCAAGGCCGCCGACTGGATGCTCGGCGAGCAGGTCGTGCGGCCCGGCGACTGGTCGGTGCGCAGGCCCGGACTGACCCCGGGCGGCTGGGCGTTCGAGTTCCACAACGACAACTACCCCGACATCGACGACACCGCCGAGGTCGTCCTCGCGCTGCGCCGGGTCGCGCACCCGGACAAGGAGCGGGTGGACAACGCCATCGAGCGCGGGGTGCGCTGGACCCTCGGGATGCAGTCGAGGAACGGCGCCTGGGCCGCCTTCGACGTCGACAACACCAGCCCCTTCCCCAACCGGCTGCCGTTCTGCGACTTCGGCGAGGTCATCGACCCGCCGTCCGCCGACGTCACCGGGCACGTCGTGGAGATGCTCGCCGTCGAGGGCATGTCCCACGATCCGCGCACCCGGCGCGGCATCGCGTGGCTGCTCGCCGAACAGGAGGCGAACGGTGCCTGGTTCGGGCGCTGGGGCGTCAACTACGTATACGGAACCGGGTCGGTGGTGCCCGCGCTGATCGCGGCCGGGCTGCCCGCCGCGCACGCCTCGATCCGCCGCGCCGTGAGCTGGCTCGAGTCGGTGCAGAACGACGACGGCGGCTGGGGCGAGGACCTGCGCTCCTACCGCGACCGGGGCTGGGTCGGACACGGCACGTCGACCGCCTCGCAGACCGCCTGGGCGCTGCTCGCGCTGCTGGCGGCGGGCGAGCGCGAGGCCGCCTCCGTGGAGCGGGGCGTGACGTTCCTCGCCCGGACCCAGCGCGAGGACGGCTCCTGGGACGAGCCGTACTTCACCGGGACCGGCTTCCCCTGGGACTTCTCCATCAACTACCACCTCTACCGGCAGGTGTTCCCGCTCACCGCGCTCGGCAGGTACGTCAACGGCGAACCGTTCGCGGACGGCCCCGGTCACACGTCCAAGGGGAGCTGATGAGCGAGGCCCCGGCCCGTCGGCCGGGCCCCGCACCGCTGCTGATCGCCTGCGCGCTCGGCATCGAACGCCTCGCGCTGCGCACCGGCGACCGCGGCGGCGCCCCGGGAGCCATGACCGTGCTGCGCACCGGCATGGGGCCCGAGAATGCCGAGCGGGCCGTCGGCGGGGCGCTCGGTACGGAGCCGCTGCGGGACGCGTGCGTCCTCGCCACCGGTTTCTGCGCGGGGCTCGCCCCCGGCATGCACCCCGGTGACCTCGTCGTCGCCGAGGAGACCAGGGACGCGCACGGCAGTACCTTGTGCACGGGCACGGAGCTGCTGGTCGATGAGCTGGCGCGGGCCCTGCCCGGGCGCACCGTGCACACCGGTCCGCTCACCGGCTCCGACCACGTCGTGCGCGGCCCCGAGCGCGGCGCCCTGCTGGCCACCGGGGCGATCGCCGTGGACATGGAGTCCGCCGCCACGCTGCGCAGCGCGGTACGCGCCGGAGAGCGGCCCGTTGCCGCCGTCCGGGTGGTCGTGGACGCCCCGCAGCACGAACTCGTCCGCATCGGCACCGTGCGCGGTGGAATATCAGCGTTCCGCGTCCTTCGTGCCGTGCTTCCCGCTTTCTTCGAATGGCACCGTTCCTCTTTGCTCCCCCGGAGGTGAGCCAGATGGCCATGCCGCTGCGCCAGACCATCAAGGTCGCTACGTATCTCTTTGAACAGAAGCTCCGCAAGCGTGACAAGTTCCCCCTGATCGTCGAGTTGGAACCGCTCTTCGCGTGCAACCTCAAGTGCGAGGGATGCGGGAAGATCCAGCACCCGGCCGGTGTGCTCAAGCAGCGCATGCCGGTCGCCCAGGCCGTGGGCGCCGTCCTGGAGTCGGGTGCGCCGATGGTCTCCATCGCCGGCGGCGAGCCGCTGATGCACCCTCAGATCGATGAGATCGTGCGTCAGTTGGTGGCCAAGAAGAAGTACGTCTTCCTCTGCACCAATGCCATGCTGCTGCGCAAGAAGCTGGAGAAGTTCACGCCGTCGCCGTACTTCGCGTTCGCCGTGCACATCGACGGCATGCGGGAGCGGCACGACGAGTCCGTCGCGAAGGAAGGCGTGTTCGACGAGGCGGTGGAGGCCATCAAGGAGGCCAAGAAGCACGGCTTCCGCGTCACCACCAACTCCACGTTCTTCAACACCGACACCCCGCAGACGATCATCGAGGTGCTGAACTTCCTCAATGACGACCTGAAGGTCGACGAGATGATGCTCTCGCCCGCCTACGCCTACGAGAAGGCGCCCGACCAGGAGCACTTCCTGGGCGTCGAGCAGACCCGGGAACTCTTCAGGAAGGCCTTCTCGGGCGGCAACCGCCGCCGCTGGCGGCTGAACCACTCGCCGCTCTTCCTGGACTTCCTGGAGGGCAAGGCGGACTTCCCGTGCACCGCCTGGGCGATTCCGAACTACTCGCTCTTCGGCTGGCAGCGCCCCTGCTACCTGATGAGCGACGGCTACGTCCCGACGTACCGGGAACTCATCGAGGAGACCGACTGGGACAAGTACGGCCGCGGCAAGGACCCGCGCTGCGCCAACTGCATGGCGCACTGCGGCTACGAGCCGACCGCCGTCCTCGCCACCATGGGATCCCTCAAGGAGTCCATCCGCGCCGCCCGCGAGACGGTCGCGGGAAGCCGCGGCTGACCGACGAACCAGAGAGGGGGCCCGAGCATGACCATTCTCGACACCATTCGGGGGCCGCGCGACCTGAAGGCACTGACCGGGGCCGAGCTCGACGAACTGTCCGAGGAGATCCGGGAGTTCCTGGTGCACGCGGTCGCCAGAACCGGTGGTCACCTCGGGCCCAACCTGGGGGTGGTGGAACTCTCCGTCGCCCTGCACCGGGTCTTCGCCTCACCCGTCGACCGCATCGTGTGGGACACCGGCCACCAGAGCTACGTACACAAGCTGCTGACCGGACGTCAGGACTTCTCCAAGCTGCGCGGCAAGGGCGGCCTGTCGGGCTATCCCTCGCGGGAGGAGTCCGTGCACGACATCGTCGAGAACAGCCACGCCTCGACCGCGCTCGGCTGGGCGGACGGGCTGGCCAAGGCGCGCCAGGTGCTCGGCGAGCGGGGCCATGTGGTGGCCGTCATCGGGGACGGCGCGCTGACCGGGGGCATGGCGTGGGAGGCGCTGAACAACATCGCCGCCGCGAAGGACCGGCCGCTGATCATCGTCGTCAACGACAACGAACGGTCCTACGCCCCGACCATCGGCGGCCTCGCCAACCACCTCGCCACGCTGCGGACCACCGACGGCTACGAACGCGTGCTCGCCTGGGGCAAGGACATACTCCAGCACACCCCCGTCGTCGGAAAGCCGCTCTACGAGTCGCTGCACGGCGCCAAGAAGGGGTTCAAGGACGCCTTCGCGCCGCAGGGCATGTTCGAGGACCTGGGGCTCAAGTACGTGGGGCCGATCGACGGACACGACATCGGTGCCGTCGAGTCGGCCCTGCGCCGGGCGAAACGCTTCCACGGGCCCGTCCTGATCCACTGCCTCACCGAGAAGGGCCGGGGCTTTGAGCCCGCGCTCGCGGACGAGGCCGACCGCTTCCACACCGTCGGCGCCATGGACCCGCTCACCTGCGAGCCCCTCGCCCCCGCGGGCGGGCCCTCCTGGACCTCGGTGTTCGGGGACGAGATCGTCCGCATCGGCGCCGAGCGCGAGGACGTCGTCGCCATCACCGCCGCCATGCTGGGGCCGGTCGGCCTGAAGAAGTTCGCCGAGACCTACCCGGACCGCGTCTGGGACGTCGGCATCGCCGAGCAGCACGCGGCGGTATCGGCCGCCGGACTCGCCACCGGCGGCCTCCACCCCGTCGTGGCCGTCTACGCCACCTTCCTCAACCGCGCCTTCGACCAGCTCCTCATGGATGTCGCGCTGCACCGCTGCGGGGTGACGTTCGTGCTGGACCGCGCCGGGGTCACCGGCGTGGACGGGGCCTCGCACAACGGCATGTGGGACCTTTCGGTCCTCCAGGTCGTGCCGGGTCTGCGGATCGCCGCGCCACGTGACGCCGATCAGCTGCGCGCGCAGCTGCGGGAGGCGGTCGCGGTGGACGACGCGCCGACGCTCGTCCGCTTCCCCAAGGAGGCGGTGGGGCCCGCGATCCCCGCGGTGGACCGGGTCGGCGGCATGGACGTACTGCTCCGGGACGACGAGCCCGACGTACTGCTCGTGGCGGTCGGGGTGATGGCGCCGGTCTGTCTTCAGGCCGCCGAGCTGCTCCGGGCGCGCGGGCTGCGCTGCACCGTCGTCGACCCGCGCTGGGTCAAGCCGGTCGACGACGAGCTGCCCGGGCTCGCCGCGCGGCACCGCGTCGTGGCGGTCGTCGAGGACAACAGCCGCGCCGCCGGGGTCGGCTCCGCCGTCGCGCTCGCGCTCGGGGACGCCGAAGTGGACGTACCGGTAAGGCGGTTCGGCATTCCGGAGCAGTTCCTCGCGCACGCCAAGCGCAGCGAGGTCCTGGCCGACCTCGGGCTCACGCCGGTCGAGATCGCGGGAAGGATCGGGGCCACGCTGGCGGTGAAGGAGAGCGTGGGGGAGCAGGGTGCGGGGGCGCGGGGTCCAGGCAAGGAGTACAGCGTATGACCAAGGAGTTCGACCTCGGCAGGCTGCTCGCCGAGCGGGGCGCCGAGCGGTACGAGCTGCACGCCAGGCACCTCAATCACCAGCTGCCGCGCATGCTGCACACCATCGGCTTCGACAAGGTCTACGAGCGGGCCGAGGGCGCGTACTTCTGGGACGCCGACGGCAACGACTACCTCGACATGCTGGCGGGCTTCGGCGTGATGGGGCTCGGCCGGCACCACCCCGTCGTGCGCAAGGCGCTGCACGACGTCCTCGACGCCTCCCTCGCCGACCTCACCCGCTTCGACTGCCAGCCGCTGCCGGGCCTGCTGGCCGAGCGACTGCTGAGCCATAGCCCGCACTTGGACCGGGTCTTCTTCGGCAACAGCGGCACGGAAGCCGTCGAGACCGCGCTGAAGTTCGCCCGGTACGCGACGGGGAAGCCGCGCGTGCTGTACTGCGCGCACGCCTTCCACGGGCTGACCACCGGGTCGCTCTCCGTCAACGGCGAGAGCGGCTTCCGGGACGGCTTCGCCCCGCTGCTGCCCGACACCGCCGTGCCGCTGGGCGATCTGGACGCGCTGCGCGAGGAGTTGCGGCACGGCGACGTCGCCGCGCTGATCGTCGAGCCCGTCCAGGGCAAGGGCGTGCACGCCGCACCGCCCGGATATCTGCGCGCCGCACAGGAGTTGCTGCACCGGCACAAGGCGCTGCTGATCGCCGACGAGGTGCAGACGGGCCTCGGCAGGACCGGTGACTTCTACGCCTACCAGCACGAGGAAGGCGTCGAACCGGACCTGGTCTGCGTCGCCAAGGCGCTGTCGGGCGGCTATGTGCCGGTCGGCGCCACCCTCGGCAAGGACTGGATCTTCAAGAAGGTCTACTCGTCGATGGACCGCGTGCTCGTCCACTCGGCGAGCTTCGGCTCCAACGCGCAGGCCATGGCGGCGGGGCTCGCCGTCCTCGCCGTCATGGAGGACGAGAAGGTCGTCGAGAACGCCCGGGTGACGGGGGAGCTGCTGAAGACCCGGCTCGCCGCGCTGGTCGACCGCTATGAGCTGCTGAGTGAGGTGCGCGGCCGGGGACTCATGGTCGGCATCGAGTTCGGGCGGCCCAAGTCGCTGAAGCTGCGCGGGCGTTGGTCGATGCTCCAGGCCGCCCGCAAGGGCCTCTTCGCACAGATGGTCGTCGTGCCGCTGCTGCAGAAGCACCGCATCCTCACCCAGGTCTCCGGCGATCACCTGGAGGTCATCAAGCTGATCCCGCCTTTGACGGTGGGGGAGCGGGAGGTGGACCGTTTCGTGGAGGCGTTCATCGCGGTCATGGACGAGGCGCACAGCGGTGGCGGGCTGATGTGGGACTTCGGCAAGACGCTGGTGAAGCAGGCGGTCGGCAACCGCTGAGGCGTGCCTTCCGGGTTTTTGCCTCTCGGGCAAGAAAGTTGCCCGAGAGGCAAGGCTCTGGCTGAATCGGCGTATGAGCCCCGCCGAGTCCGCCGAGTCGCCGCCCGAGCCAAGCGAGGCAGGCCCGGCCGAAGCCCTGCCCGCCGTCGCGCCGCAATTGCGCGAGCTGCGCCGCCGCGCCTCCCTCACGCTGGAGGCCGCCGCCCGCACCGCGGGGCTCTCGCCCGCCCATCTGTCCCGCCTGGAGACCGGGCAGCGCCAGCCCTCACTGCCGATGCTGCTCGCGCTCGCCCGCGTCTACGGTACGACGGTCTCCGAGCTGCTCGGCGAGACGGTCGCCGACCGGGACGCGGTCGTGCGGGGCGCCGACATGGAGCCGACCCGCGCGGGCGGCTGGACCTACTGGCAGGCGGGCGCCCCGGGCCGCGGCATGCAGGCGCTGCGCGTACACGTCCCCTACGGGGCGCAGGGCGACATCGTGCGCGTCCATCCCGGCGAGGAGTGGCTGTACGTCATCGGCGGGCGGCTGCGGCTGCGCCTCGGGGACACCGCGCACCTCCTCGCGCCGGGCGACAGCGCGCACTTCGACTCGTTGACCCCGCACCGGATCGCCGCCGCCGACCGGGGCGGCGCCGACCTCCTCTTCGTACACACCTTGTTGCAGAGCCCCGCCACCGCGCTGTGCCTCGGTGGCCCCACCCAGGGAGAGCCGACATGACCGAGCCCGAGCCGCAGGGAACCGCCCGACCGGAGCGGCCCGCCGAGAACACGATGGAGGAGAAGTTCCCGCGGGCGCTCTGGGTCCGGCTGATCATCTATGTGGCGGTCGGCCACATCTTCGCGGCCTTCGTCTATCTGCTCTTCGAGCTGGGGGCGCAGAACAAGTAGGGACCGGTCGGGCCGCGTCCCGGCTCAGTCGAGAAGGCGCTCGCGCAGCCGCTCGCGGGTCTCGGGCGTCACCTTGAGGCCCTCGGCGAGGTACGTGTCCGTGTCGCCCCAGGTCTCCTCGATCGTCTCGAAGGCCGCCGCCAGATACTCGGCGCGCGCGTCGAAGAGGGGGTTGAGCAACTCCATGACCTCGGGGGACATCGCGTTCGGCGAGTCGCTGGTGCGGCGCACCTTGTAGCGGCGGTGAGCCGCGTTCGACGCCAGGTAGTCCGCCTCGATGGCGTCGCGCTCGACGTCCACGGCCAGCAGGGTGACGGCTATCGACAGGCCGGCGCGGTCCTTGCCCGCCGCGCAGTGCATCAGCGCGGGCACGCTGCCCTCGGCGAGCGCGTGCAGCACCCGGCTGTGCTCGGCCGTGCGCTCCTTGATGATCGTGCGGTACGAGGCCGCCATCCGGCCGGCGGCCTTGCCGTCGGAGAGGATGGCGCGCAGCTGGTCGAGATCGCCGTCGCGGACCATCTTCCAGAACTCGGCGCCGTCGGCCGGATCGGTCAGCGGCAGGTTCACGTTGCGCACGCCGGGCAGCGCCACGTCGGGGCCTTCGAGGCGCTGGTCGGCGGCGTTGCGGAAGTCGAAGATCGTGTGCAGGCCCAGCGAGGTGAGGAACGCCGTGTCGGACGCGGTGGCGTGCGCCAGGTGACCGCTGCGGAAGAGCCGGCCGGGGCGGACCCGGCGGCCGTCGACGGTCGGCAGTCCGCCCACGTCACGGAAGTTGCGCACGCCGGCCAGCTCGGGCTCTGACAGCTCTGGCGGCGGGGCTTGCTGCGTCACGGGCTCTCCTCGGGGCTCTGCTGCCGGCGCGGCTCGCCGGTGAAGACGCCTTCGACGATACGACACGGGTTCGGGGGAGCAATGGCGCCCTGCGGCCCACGTATTTTCCGCCACACGGCGTATTCCGGCTTTGGGTGAATCTTGACCGGTGGCTTATCTCACGCCCCGTCAACCCCTCCCTACGGTGGCGTAAGTCACTTAGGGAGGTGAAGGATGTGACTCCGTGAGAGCAGAGTCGACAACCTTCGTCAATCACCCCTACAACAACGGCGTATTCAACTCCTACGCAGCGGTCGGCGACAGCTTCACGGAAGGCGTGGGCGACCCGGGCCCCGACGGCACGTTCGTCGGCTGGGCGGATCGTCTCGCCGTCCTGCTGGACGACCGGGTACCCGAACACACCTTCCGGTACGCCAACCTCGCCGTGCGCGGCAAGCTCCTCGACCAGATCGTCGCGGACCAGGTGCCGCGCGCCAAGGAGCTCGCCCCCGACCTCGTGACGTTCTGCGCGGGCGGCAACGACATCATCCGCCCCGGCACCGACCCCGACGAGGTCGCCGAGCGCTTCGAGCGGGCCGTCGCCGACCTCACGTCGGCCGTCGGCACGGTCATGGTGACCACCGGGTTCGACACCCGCGGCGTCGCCGTCCTCAGGCGTCTGCGCGGCAAGATCGCCACGTACAACATGCATGTCCGCGCGATCGCCGACCGCTACGGCTGCCCGGTGCTCGACCTGTGGTCCCTCAAGACGGTCCAGGACCGCCGCGCGTGGGACGGCGACCGGCTGCACCTCTCCGCCGAGGGCCACACCCGCGTGGCGCTGCGCGCCGCCCAGGTCCTCGGCCTCGAAGTGCCCGCGGACCCCGACCAGGCGTGGCCGCCGCTGCCGCCGCGCGGCACGCTCGACTTGCGGCGCGACGACGTCCACTGGGCGCGCGAGTACCTGGTGCCGTGGATCGGCCGGCGCATCCGGGGCGAGAGCTCGGGCGACCATGTGGCGGCGAAGCGCCCGGACCTGCTGCCGCTCTAGCGCGTCAGGCCGGTGCCCGGAGACCTCGGACGACGAGGGTGAGGAGACGGGCCAGCTCGGGGGCGAAGTCGGCCGCCAGGGCGCCCAGTTCGGGGGAGGCGCGGTACAGCTCGATGAGGGTGGCCGAGGGGTGCGTGGCCGTCCACGTGCTCGCGGTGAGCAGCGCGGTGGCGAGGATGAGGTCCTGCGCCGCTTCGGCGCCCAGGCCCGTGTGCGGGCCGGTGAGGGCGGCGGTCAGGGTGTGGACCGCCGAGGTGGACGCCTCTTTGTAGGTGCGCACGGCGTCGAGTGAGACGTTGTGCTCCAGCGTGGCCGCCGTGTCGCTGAGCAGATCGCAGAAGAGCGGGTCGGCGTCGAGGCTGTCCGCGAGGAGGCCGGCGAGGCGGGCGGGGGCGAGTGGTTCCGGCTGGCCGGCTCGTACCGCCTGCTGGACGCGCGCGGCCCAGTCCCGGTAGCCCGCGGCGGACAGGTGGAGATAGATCGCCTCGCGGGTCTCGAAGTAGCGCAGCACGTTCGACTTGGTCAGGCCCACCTCGCGGGCGATGTCCCCGAGGGTGACCGCGCGCACCCCGCGTTCCGTGGCGAGGCCCCGGGCGGCGTCGAGGATGGCCTGCCGGCGCTGCGCCTTGTGTTCCGGACTGCGTGCGCGTCGGAAGCCCGGCTGATCGTCGGCTGAGGTCGGCTGCGTCACCACATCGCTCACCCTACCAACCGGTCACCACTCAAAAGTACGCTGTACTCTTAATAAGAGAACGCCGTACCTTTAGTGATCCGAGCGGTAGGAGCAGCACATGAGGATGCGCGAACTGGGACGGACCGGCATCAAGGTCAGCCCGTACGCCCTCGGCACGATGATGTTCGGCGCCTGGGGCAACCCCGACCACGGCGAATCCATCCGGATCATCCACAAGGCGCTCGACGCGGGCATCAACCTCGTCGACACCGCCGACGTGTACTCCGGGGGCGAGTCCGAGGAGATCGTCGGCAAGGCCCTCAAGGGGCGGCGCGACGACATCGTGCTCGCCACCAAGGTGGGCAACGCCAGTCCCTCGGCCACCGGCCCCAACACCTCGGGCGGCTCGCGCCGCTGGATCGTGCGCGCGGTGGAAGACTCCCTGCGCCGCCTGGGGACCGACTACATCGACCTCTACCAGATCCACCGCCTCGACCCCTCCACGGACATCGAGGAGACCCTGTCCGCCCTCACCGACCTGCTGCGCAGCGGCAAGGTGCGCGCGATCGGCACCTCCACCTTCCCCGCCGCGCAGCTCGTCGAGGCGCAGTGGATCGCGGAGCACCGCGCCCTCGCGCGCTTCCGGACCGAGCAGCTGCCGTACTCGATCATCGCGCGGGGCGCCGAGCGGGACGTACTGCCCCTGACGGAGCGGTACGGCATGGGCGTACTGGTGTGGAGCCCGCTCGGCAGCGGCCTCCTCACCGGCCGCTACCGCAAGGGGCACCAGCCCACCGGCGGCCGCGTCGCCATGGAGCGCGCCCGCTTCACCCACGAGCGCAAACTCGACGCCGTGGAGAAGCTGATCCCGCTCGCCGAGGAGGCCGGCGTCTCCCTGACCCACATGGCGATGGCGTTCGTCGTCGGCCACCCCGCCGTCTCCTCCGCGCTGCTCGGCCCGCGCACCATGGAGCAGCTCGACGACCTCCTCGCCGGAGCGGACACCGTCCTCGGCGACGACGTACTGGACCGCATCGACGAGATCGTGCCACCGGGCGTCACGCTGGACCCCCACGACCTCTACTTCGACCCGCCCGCCCTTCGCGATCCCGCCCTGCGGCGCCGCACGCCGGACACGCGGTCCGCGGCCTGAGCGCGGGCGCGGGAGGGCGCGCCCGCGTGCGCCGCCGCCCGGACGGCGTCGACATAAACGGCGTGGACATAATAGGAACCCTGCCCACCTTTTCAGGAGGTCCCGTGTCCCGGTCCTTGATCCCCGGGCTCCGCTCGCTGCGGTCCCCCGCCTTCGGCGCGGACCCGGCCGGCGCGCGGCTGGCGCGGATCCGCAGGTCGCCGAACTTCTCCGTGGCCGACGGGTCCTTCCAGAACCCCGTAGGCGCCCGGACCAGGCCCTCGGGATCCACCATGGAGCTGGCGAAGATCTACTTCCGCAAGGAGGAGCGCGTACGCCGTGGCCCCGCCGCCCCGATCCCGGTGCACGCCACGACCCTCGCGGACCTCGCCAAGCCGCCGGCCGACGGACTGCGGATCACCTGGATGGGGCACTCCAGCGTCCTCGCCGAGATCGACGGGCGGCGCGTGCTCTTCGACCCGGTGTGGGGCGAGCGGTGCTCCCCGTTCTCCTTCGCGGGGCCCAAGCGGCTGCATCCCGTGCCGGTGCCCCTGGCGGCCCTCGGCCCGGTCGACGCCGTCGTCATCTCGCACGATCACTACGACCACCTGGACATGCCGACGATCAAGGCGCTGGCCGGTACCGGCACGGTGTTCGCTGTGCCGCTCGGCGTCGGCGCCCACCTGGAGCGCTGGGGCGTGCCCGCCGACCGGCTCCGCGAGCTGGACTGGCACGAGTCGGCCGAGGTGGCGGGGCTGACCCTGACGGCCACGCCCGCCCGGCACTTCTGCGGCCGCGGCCTGCGCAACCACCAGCACACGCTGTGGGCCTCCTGGGTCGTCGCGGGACCCGAGCACCGCGTCTACCACAGCGGGGACACGGGCTATTTCTCCGGCTTCGGCGACATCGGCGCCCAGTACGGCCCCTTCGACGTCACGATGATCCAGATCGGCGCCTACTCCGAGTTCTGGCCGGACATCCACATGACGCCCGAGGAGGGCATGCGGGCCCACCTGGACCTCCAGGGCGGGCGGCCGCAGGGGCTGATGCTGCCGATCCACTGGGGGACGTTCAACCTCGCCCCGCACCCGTGGTCGGAGCCCGGTGAGGGCACCCTCGCCGCGGCCCGCGCCGCGGGCACCGCGCTCGCGCTGCCCTGCCCCGGCGAGCCCTTCGAGCCCGGTGCGCCGAACGTGCCGGCCGCGCCCTGGTGGCGCGGCGTCGCGGTCGTACCGGACGGCGGCTGGCCCGAGGAGGCCGTGGAGGGACCGCGGGCCGCGGCGGCCGACAGCGGCGACCAGGAGGCGGCGCCCGTCGCCTAGCGCGCGTTCGGCGTCAGCCCCACATGAGCAGCACCCGCGCCCCGGCCGTCCTCGGCCGGGGCGCTTCCTTCTGCCTTCGTCCTGCCTTCCTTCTGCGGCGAACTCGCGTACGAGCCGAATCGGACCCCCGTGCGAGGCGTCATACCAGAGCGGGACGCACCCCCGCTGACTTTGTCAACTGCCCACCGCACTTGATGCGTTGCCGACTACCGTGAGTGGTCGTCGGGCGACGCAGGGATCACGACGCGGGCATGCCCTCGCGACCTGCCGGCCGGCACGGCGATGCCGGAACCATGCCGGAACCAAGTCTCGAGGACGCAGATGTCTCACCTACGCGCACCGGCCGCCCGCGCAGACCGCCGTGAGGGCGGACGGCACGGCAGGCCCGGCAGCCGGACCGCCACGGCCCTGCCCGAGACCCACATACGGCCCCAGCTCCTGCGGATCGCCGTGCTGCCCGCCGTCGCCGTCGGTCTGAGCGCCTGCGCGGCCGTGCTGTTCACGCTGCGGTCGACCGGCGCCCGGCCCGCACCCGTCCTGCTCGCCGTGCTCACCGCCGCGACGCTGGTCGGCCTCACCGGCATCGTGATCGCCGCCGTCGCGGCCGACCGCGCCGCCAGGACCGTACGCGACCGCATCGGCGCCCTGCGCCGCACCACCGCACGCGGCCAGGCGGAACTGCGGGAGGTCGTCGAACAACTGCGCCGCGGAGACCAGCCGCCCGCGCGCGGGACGCCGCCCCGGGCCCGGCCGGGCGGCGACGAGTTCGATCAGCTCGCCGATGAGCTGACCCGCGCCCAGGACGTCGCCGTCGACGCCGTCGTGCAGGCCGCCCAGCTCTCCAGCCACGCGGGCAGCGAACAGAAGGTCGAGGTCTTCGTCAACCTCGCCCGGCGCCTGCAGTCGCTGGTGCACCGCGAGATCTCCCTGCTCGACGAGTTGGAGAACGACGTCGAGGACCCCGAGCTGCTCAAGGGCCTCTTCCACGTCGATCACCTGGCGACCCGCATCCGCAGACACGCGGAGAACCTCGCCGTGCTCGGCGGCGCCGTCTCGCGCCGCCAGTGGAGCAGCCCCGTCTCGATGACCGAGGTGATGCGCTCCGCCATCGCCGAGGTCGAGCAGTACTCCCGCGTCAAACTGGTGCCTCCCGTCGACGGCACCCTGCGCGGGCACGCCGTGGCCGACGTCATCCACCTGCTCGCCGAGCTGGTGGAGAACGCCACGGTCTTCTCCGCACCGCACACCCAAGTCCTGCTGCGCGCCAACCTCGTGACCGCGGGGCTCGCCGTCGAGGTCGAGGACCGGGGCCTCGGCATGCCCCTGGCCGAGCAGACGAAGATGAACCGCCTGCTCGCCGACCCCGACCAGGTGAACGTCGCGAGCCTCCTCCAGGACGGGCGGATCGGCCTCTTCGTCGTCTCCGCCCTCGCCCGCCGCCACGGCGTCGCGGTCCGGTTGCAGACCAACATCTACGGCGGGGTGCAGGCCGTACTGATCCTGCCGCAGGAGCTGTTGGGCGCCGAGCCGCAGGAGGAGCCCGCCATGCGGCGGCGCCCCGCGGCCGAGGCGGCGGCGCGGGGCGCCTCGGACGACGCGCAGGGAATCTCACAAGGAGCCCCCGGGCCTGCTCAGCCCGCGGCCCCGCCGGACCCCCGCCGGGAACCGGTACCCGTCCCGCTCCAGCCGCCGCACGACCCGGCGCCCCGGCCGACCGGCGCCGCCCCCGTCCGCACCGCGAACGGCACCGCGCCCGCCCCCCTGCCCGTGCGCGGCTCCCGTCAGGACCGGCCGACGCCCGCCGACGCCGTCCCCGGCATCCGCCCCGGGGACCGGCAGGCGGTGGCCGAGCACGCCGCCGCGCCGCCGGTGCCGCCGGCGGGCGCCGTGCGCGGCCGGGTCGAACGGCCCCAGCTCCCCAAGCGGCGGGCGCAGGAGCACATCGCGCCCCAGCTGCGGGAGGCCCCGCCACCGCGCCCCGAGAGCGAGCACCTCGTCGGGCACGACCCGGGCCTGATGGCCGCGTTCCAGCGCGGCATCGGCCTGGCCCAGGCGCAGGACGCGCGCGACCCCACCCCCGCGGACGGTGGGCTCCCCAGGGACGGGAGCGAGCAAGGCGGCTGACCAGCACCATGACGCCCGAGCATCCCCCCTCTCCGCACCCGCGGACCTTCGTACGTCGTACCTCAAGGAGTCGATCCACCATGGCGAGCGATGCGCCGACCGGCCATGTATCCGATCTCGACTGGCTGATGAGCGGCCTCGTGCAGCGCGTGCCGCACACCCGCAGTGCCGTCCTGCTCTCCTCCGACGGCCTGGTGAAATCGGTGCACGGCCTCGACCCGGACAGCGCCGACCACATGGCGGCCCTCGCCTCGGGGCTCTACTCCCTCGGGCGCAGCGCGGGCATCCGCTTCGGGGACGGCGGGGACGTCCGGCAGGTCGTCGTGGAACTGGACTCCACCCTCCTGTTCGTCTCCACCGCGGGCTCCGGAACCTGTCTCGCCGTCCTCGCCGGCCGTGAGGCGGACGCCGCCGTCCTCGGCTACGAGATGGCGATGCTGGTCAAGAGCGTGCGCCCGTACCTGATCACCGCGCCCCGGCAGCACGCCGGGGAACCCGCGTCGATGAGGCGCTGAGCGTGGCGGCCCCGCATGACGGGCCCTGGCTCGACGACGCCGCGGGACGGCTCGTACGTCCCTACACGGTCAGCAACGGCCGGACCAGACCGACCGCACAACTCGACCTGCTCTCCCAGGTGATGGCCACCGGATCGACCCCGCTCGGCTATCTCGGGCCGGAGCACTCCACGGCCCTCGGCCTGTGCGGGGCCCCGACCTCCGTCGCCGAGGTCGCGGCGCAGCTGAAGCTGCCCGCGGTCGTGGCCAAAGTGATCCTCTGCGATCTCCTCGACTCCGGGGCCCTCACCACGAAGGCCCCGGACTTCTACCACAACCCCACTGACCGGTCCCTGTTGGAGGCAGTGCTCGATGGATTACGACGACAGCTCTGACCCCTTCCCCACCGCACTGAAGATCCTCGTCGCCGGTGGTTTCGGGGTCGGCAAGACGACCTTTGTGGGCGCGGTCAGCGAGATCGCGCCGCTGAGCACCGAGGAACTGCTCACCACGGTCAGCGAGGCCACCGACGACCTCTCGGGCGTGGAGAACAAGACCACGACGACCGTCGCCATGGACTTCGGACGCATCACGCTCGACCCCGAACACGTGCTCTATCTCTTCGGCACACCCGGCCAGGAGCGGTTCTGGTTCATGTGGGACGAGCTGTCCGAAGGCGCCCTCGGCGCCGTGGTGCTCGCCGACACGCGCCGTCTGGAGGACTGCTTCGCCGCCGTGGACTTCTTCGAGCAGCGCGGCATGGGCTTCATCGTCGCGATCAACGAATTCGACGGCGCCCACCGCTACGAACCCGAAGAGGTGCGCGCCGCCATCGACCTCGACCCCCAGGTGCCCGTCGTGCGCTGCGACGCGCGGATCTCCAGCTCGGGCATCCAGACGCTCCTCATCCTCGTCAAACACCTCCTCAACCACGCCCCGGAGCCGAGCTACGGAGCCCACACGTGAGGTACGACCCGATCGGGCACCTGCTGCTCACCCCCGTCGACACAGAGGCACCCGCGCGCGTGCGGCGGCTGCGCGGGCTGGGCATCGGGGACCACGTCGATCCGGAGTTCGACCTTTTCGCGGGCCGCCTCGCGGAGCTGACCGGCGCGCCCTACTCGATGGTCAACTTCATCGACGAGAACCGGCAGTTCTTCGCCGGTCTGCTCGCCCCGGACAGCTCCATGGGGCGCTATATGGCCCGCGACCACGGGTACTGCCCGCATGTGGTGGTGCGCCGCAAGGCCCTCGTCCTGGAGGACGTCCGCGACTATCCGCGGTTCGCGGGGAACCCCGTCGTGGACGAGATAGGCATCCGCTCCTATCTGGGCGCGCCTCTCGTCGACCGTACGGGCATCGTCCTCGGCACGGTATGCGTCGTCGACGTCGAGCCGCGGCGCTGGGGGAGGGAGGGGCTCGACACGATCAAGACGATGGCCGCGGAGCTGGTCGCGCGGATTCACCGGCGGGAGGACGGCGGGATCTGATCCGCGTCACAGGCTCAGCTCCGTTCCGTCGGGGAAGCGGACGTGGACGCCTCCGTCGCGCAGGGCGCAGCTGACCGATTCTCGTAGCGCCCGCGCGTGGAGGGTGTCCCGGGCGAGGGCTACCAGCGTGACGTGCACGCTCTCCCCGCCCGGATGGGACGCCGACGTCAGGAACGGCGTCGCGGAGTGCGACCCGTACGCGTTGGCCGCGACCTCGCGGGCGATGCCCGTCTCCGCGTCCCAGCCGTGCAGCGCCACCACGGCGCTCGTCAGTCCCCTGGCGGTGCGGGCGAGCGCCCAGCCGGGGCCGTGTTCGGCGTGGGGCCGGGATGTGTCCGCCACCGCGTAGCCGCCCTCGCGGACGGTCGTGCCCGCCGGGGCCCGCAGCCGGTGTACGCGGATCTCCCACGGGCCGTGCAGGGCGCTCGTCGTCACGACGGGGAACTCCTCGTCCAGTCCGGGCAGACGGGCGTCGTGGCGGGAGGACGCCACCCGGCCCTCGCAGCTCAGCGGGTGGATGCGCAGACGTCGTGACGGGGTGCCGTCCGGGGCGAGCAGCGCCAGGTGGCCGTCGACGGTACGTTCCCACGCGCGTGGGGCGGTCTCGGGGGCCGTCGCCGTGGAGTAGGCGAACTTCGCGTAGTGGGGGTCGTCCCGGGCGGGGCCTTCGAGGGGGTTGTGGTCGCTGCCGTGGTTGATCAGGCGGACGATGCCGTCGTGCCGGGTGCCGTGCAGGAGCCAGCCGGGCCGGGGGAGGGCGGTGTACTGGTCGGACTCCTCGACGGGGAGCGGGAGTTCGGGTTCGGTCCACACCGGGTGACCGGCGGGCAGCAGCAGGCCGATGAAGCCCTTGCTCGCCCAGTACGGCGAGGCCGGACCCGAGTAGGCCTGCGTGGCGGGCAGGAACGTCCCGTACCAGCCGAGCGGCAGCAGCCCGCGCTCGTCGGGGACACCGCGCTCCACGAAGTGCCGGGCCGCGCCTGAGGCGAGGCGCCGGGTCAGGCCGGGGGAGAGTGGCGTGCACTCGGCGAGGGCGCCCATCCACACGGGCGCGGCGGCGGCGAAGCGGTAGGTGAGCGAGCGGCCCTGGTGGACGGGGGCGCCGTCGCCGCCGAAGAAGTGCGGGTAGGCGGCGAGGAATTGGCGGAGGCGGTCGCGGTAGACCTCGCCGCGTCCGCCGTCGCCGCCGGGGCCCGCCATCCGCGCCCACAGCAGCGGGTACAGGTGCATCGCCCAGCCCACGTAGTAGTCGTAGTTGCGACCGTCGCCGTCGCTGTACCAGCCGTCGCCGCGGTACCAGTCCTCGATGCGGTCCAGGCCGCCGTCGATGTCCGACCGGCTGTACGGGGCGCCGACCGAGGCGAGGAACTGCTCGGACACCACCTGGAAGAGGCGCCAGTTGTTGTCCCAGGTCTTCGCGCCGACGAACCCGGAGAACCAGTCGACGACCCGCTCCTGGACGCGGGTGTCGAGCGTGTCCCAGATCCAGGGCCGGGTCTCGTGCAGGCCGATCGCGATGGAGGCGGCCTCCACCATCTGCTGGGAGCAGTCGGTGAGTTCGGGCCAGGCCTCGCCGCTGTCGCGGTCTGTGCCCGTTGTCAGACCCCGCGCGTAGCGTTCCATGAGGCGGGGGTCCACCTGGCCCCCCGCCCCCGCGATCCGGAAGGAGGCCAGCAGGAATGACCGCGCGTAGCCCTCAAGCCCGTCCGACACCACTCCCGACCAGCTCTGCCGCCCCGGCAGGCGGTACTGCGCGAAGCCCGGCGTGGCGTAGGGGACAAGCGCCTCCAACTGCCGGTCGGCGAGCGCCTCCCAGTGCGCGCGGGTCCAGCCGGTCAACGGCGACAGGACACGGTCGGTGGGCGGCAGGGACAGGTGGGGTGCGGGCATGGGGCCTGTCACTTCCTTGTCGGCGGAAGCCCCGGCGAGGGGCGGGGGAACCACGACGCGTCTGCGGCTGGAGACGGGCCCCGTAAGGGGCGCGGGGAACGGCGCGAGCAACCACGACGGACCCGCACCTGTCCCTCGACGGCCTCAGGGAGCGAGGACGCGGAGCCGCAGGACCGCAGGGAACGCCCCCGGACCGCCGCACCCTCACACGACCTCCACCCCATGCGTCCGCCCCCGGGAGCCACCGACCCGAACCGTCACCACAGGACGCCGCCCCACCGCCACCACCACCGTGTCATCCGCTCGCCGTACTTCCCGCACAGGGAAAGGCAGTTCGACCCTCACGGTCACCCCCGTACGGCCCGGATCGGACACCGCCACCGACGCACCCTCACGCCCTCGCCGCACCAGGACCGTGCAGGGCCCGGAAGCCGTCAGCCCCGCCACCGTGCCGGACCGCCAGAAGTGCGCGGCGAAGAGCCCGGACCGGCGCGCCTCGACGGCCTGCGCGGTCGCGTCGTTGGCCACGATCCGCACGGGCCGGGCCTGCGCCCAGGAGGCGGTCGAGGACGCGCTCGCGCCGGGCAACAGGACATAAGCGTACGAAGCCGCGTCAGGCGAGGTGCCATGGTCCAGCCACAGCGTGAGATAGCGGCGGCGCACCGGCGTGGCGCTGCCCCCCGTGTCCGCCCCCGTGTTGATCTCCCGCCAGCTGCCGGTGCGCTCCTCGCGCAGGGCATGCAGGCCGAGGCCGTCCGCCCGGCCGGGGTGAGCGGGGAAGACGTAGCCGCCGGTGCCTTCCAGGTGGGCCCAGCGCGCGGCGTCGAACCGCGCGGTCCAGCCCTGGTGGCCCGGCTGCCCGTGGCCGTCCACGGTCAGCGTCCGGGCGGCGGGCCCGGGCGCGTGCAGGTTGCGGTTCTCGACGACCGTCTCGACCGTGCGGCCGTCGCTCGCGCTGATGCCCGCGCCGAGCGCGACGACCGCGTTGTCGAGGCAGAACCACGCCTTGTGGGCCCGCAGACTGCTGCCGTCGGCGAGGAGTTCCATGGCCGCCGCGCCGTAGTGGCCGTCGAGGGTCGCGCCGCCCGCCACGGCGTTCTTCGGGCGGTACGTCCCGGTGCCAGGACCGGAGCCGATGTCGGCACGCGCGCGGGTGTCGACGGTCGTGCCCGGCAGGCGGTACGGATCCACGGTCGCCCAGAAGTGGTCACCGAACTGCCCGAGGTCGTCGCCGTCGTACAGATAGGTCATGCCGTCGCCGGTGTACCAGCCGTGCAGGTTCTCGCCGTTGCCCGCCTCGTACGCGGCGATCCGCTTCGAGGAGAGCGACAGTGTCAGGGCCCAGCCGGGACGCCGGTGCACCACGCGGTCCATGTCGGCGAAGGTGAAGTGCCCGGTGAGCCGGCTGGTGGCGGGGATCGAGGAGTCGTCGAGCACGGCCTTGGCGCGGGCCAGCGCGGGGATGCCGACCAGGCCCAGGTAGGGGGTGTTCCTGTTGCGGCGGATCCAGCCCTTGGCCAGCGCCCGCCAGCGGCGCGCGTACGTGTCCGGGGCGCCGGAGGCGAGGTGGAGGATGTGGGAGAGCGCTGCAGCGCCGTCGTTGTGGTCCCGCGCCTTCTCCCGGGATATCGCCCGGCCGCGCAGCGCGTCCATCATCAGCCCGTCGAAGATCACCGGCGCGAACGTCCGGTCCACGGCGTCGTACAGCACGGAAGTCTTCGGGTCCGTGACCGCCCACGGCGAATCCGCGAGCAGCGCGATCAGCTGCCCGGCGCTGCCGAGCAGGACACTGCCGTACGTGCCCGTGTACGCGACGGAGCCGTGCTGCACGAACGAGCCGTCCTCGTAGAAGCCGTCGCCCGAAGTAACGTACTTGAAGAGGCTGTTCCTGCCGTTGTCCCGCACGTCGGAGAGGCCGTCGCGGGCCAGCGCCACAGTGGCGGGGTCCCGGGTGAGCAGGCCGCGCAGGGCCACGATGACGGCCTTGTCGGCGCGGTTGGCGCCGGTCTCCGAGAGTGAGGGGGTGTGGGTGCGGCGATCGGGGTCCGGGCAGAACTTCGCGACCGTCGCCGTGTACGCGGCCAGGTCGGCGGCGGGCATCCGCTCGCGCAGCAGGACGCAGGTGTCCATCAGCGCGCGTGGCGCCCCGACCTCCCAGAACCACCAGTTGCCGGATTGCGGGCGGCCCGGGTGGTAGCCGGTGGAGTGCAGGAAGCGCAGCGCGTCGAGCAGTACGTCCACGACCTCCGCGCTCGCGACCTCCGTGCGCGCGCTGTCGCTGAGGGAGGTGCCGGGCGTGGCCCAGGCCGTGGCGAGGGTGCGCAGGCGGGTGTAGCTCTGGCCGAAGTGGGCGGGGTCGGAGGCGGGGGAGAGGTCGGGCCACAGCGCGGTCCTGCTCGCGGTGCGGTCCAACTGCCGCCACCAGGTGGCCGCCTGGGTGTCCAGTGTTCTGAGCGCGGTGGCGAAGTCGGGGTCCTCGGCGTCGAACGCGCCGCCGGTCAGCTGGGTCGCGGCGCGGGCGAGGAGCGGGTCGTAGGCGTCGTCGCGGTCGGCGGCCCGCGCTGTTCCGCCCGCCGTCACCGATACGACGGCGGACGCCGCCCCGGCCGCGAGGAGCGCGCGACGGCTGGGCCCGGTGGGTCCGGAAAGAGGCAGGGGCATGCGAACTCCCAGAGGTCTCGGGGCGGTCGATGCGCCAGCATGTAAGCGGTTGCTATCGGGCGCAAGAGGGTCGGACGGCTTTCTCTGATTTATGTGCGGTGCGGGGCCATAGGGCGGGCACGGTAGGGGAGTTGCCGGGCGTCGGCGGTGTTGACGGGGCAGTAAGCGTTTACTACGTTGCCGCCTGATGACGGGGAGAAGGTCTTACGAACGAAGGAAGCCGCATGACCGACCTCCGGCTCGGCGTTCTCGGATACGGGCTGCGCGGCTCGCTCGCCCGTACCGCCCACCGGCCGGGAGCGGGCTCCCGCGTGACCGCGCTGGCCGAGCACGACGCGGCCGCCCGGGCGGCGGCGGCCGTGGCGTTCCCCTGCGCCCTCATATCCGGTGACCACCGCGAGGTCGTCGAGGACCCCGACGTGGACGCGGTCGTGGTCCTCACCCCCGACCACACCCACGCGGCCCTCGCCTGCGAGGCGCTGCGCGAAGGCAAGCCGGTCTTCGTCGAGAAACCCCTGGAGATCAGCGTCGAGGCATGCGACGAGATCCTGAGGGCCGCGTACGACACCGGCACGCGGCTCTATGTGGGACACAACATGCGCCACATGCCCGTCGTCCGCCTGATGCGCGGCCTCATCGGAAGCGGCGCGATCGGCGAGGTCAAGACCGTCTGGACACGGCACTTCGTCGGATACGGCGGCGACTGGTACTTCAAGGACTGGCACGCCGAACGGCGGTACACCACAGGCCTGTTGCTCCAGAAGGCCGCCCACGACATCGACGTACTGCACTGGCTGGCCGATGGTTACACCCGTCAGGTGCAGGCCCTCGGCGACCTCATGGTCTACGGCGGCAACCCGCACCGCCGCGCGCCGGGCGAGCCCAGGGCCGACGACTGGTACACGAAGGACGGCCACTGGCCGCCGCACACCCAGCGCGGCCTCAACCCCGTCATCGACGTCGAGGACGTCTCCCTCGTCAACCTGCGCCTGGACAACGGCGTGCTGGCCGCCTATCAGCAGTGCCACTTCACCCCCGACTACTGGCGCAACTACACCGTCATCGGCGACGCGGGCCGCCTGGAGAACTTCGGCGACGGGCCCGGCGGAGTGGTCAAGGTGTGGAACGCGCGCCGCTCCGGCTACCGAGGCGAGGCCGACGCCACCCACCCGGTGCCGGATGTCCAGGACGAGGGCGGGCACGGCGGCGCGGACCCGCTGCTCGTCGCGGAGTTCGTCCGCTTCGTACGTGAAGGAGGCCGCACCGACACGTCGCCGGTCGCGGCGCGGATGGCGGTGGCGGCGGGCGTGGGCGCGACGCGGTCGCTGCGGGACGGCGGGACACCGCGCGAGGTGCCCGCCCTGGATCCGGCCCTGATCGCCTATTTCGAGCGCGGCCAGACCCGCTGACCCGTGACGTGCTCCGGCGCGAGATCCGCCGAGGCCCGAAGGAAACTCGCCGAGGTCTGAAGGAAACCTGCGACGCCGCTTAAGAAATCCTCGATGGACCGTGGCGGCTCCTTAAGGAAGATTCCTGTGCCGTCGGGTCAAGAAGCGAAGTGCAGTACGACGGGAGCCGTTGCGTTGAAGGCGCTGGTCAAGGAGAAAGCGGAGCCGGGACTCCGGCTGATGGACGTGCCGGAGCCGGTCATCGGCCACGGCGACGTCCTGATCAAGGTGCTCCGCACCGGAGTCTGCGGAACCGATCTGCACATCCGGGACTGGGACGGCTGGGCGCAGCAGTCGGTGGCCGCACCGCTCGTGGTCGGACACGAGTTCGTCGGCGAGGTCGTGGAGACCGGCCGTGACGTCGCGGAGATCAAGATCGGCGACCGGGTCAGCGGCGAGGGCCACCTGGTGTGCGGCAAGTGCCGCAACTGCCTGGCCGGCCGGCGCCACCTGTGCCGCGCCACGGTCGGCCTCGGCGTGGGGCGGAACGGCGCCTTCGCGGAGTACGTCGCGTTGCCCGCCGCCAACGTATGGGTGCACCGCGTCCCCGTCGACCTCGACGTGGCCGCGATCTTCGACCCGTTCGGCAACGCCGTGCACACCGCCCTGTCCTTCCCACTGGTCGGCGAGGACGTGCTGATCACCGGGGCCGGACCGATCGGCCTGATGGCGGCCGCCGTCGCCCGCCACGCCGGCGCCCGCAACGTCATGATCACCGACGTCAGCGAGGAGCGCCTGGAACTGGCCCGCAAGGTCGGCGTCAGCCTCGCGCTCAACGTGGCGGACGCGCCGATCGCCGAGGGCCAGCGCGCGCTCGGTCTGCGCGAGGGCTTCGACATCGGCCTGGAGATGTCCGGCAACCCGCGCGCGATGCGCGACATGGTCGCCAACATGACCCACGGCGGCAAGATCGCCATGCTCGGCCTGCCGGCCGAGGAGTTCGCCGTCGACTGGTCGCGGATCGTCACCTCGATGATCACGATCAAGGGCATCTACGGCCGCGAGATGTTCGAGACCTGGTACGCGATGTCGGTGCTGCTCGAAGGCGGCCTCGACCTGGCCCCCGTCATCACGGGCTGGTACGGCTACCGCGACTTCGAGGCGGCCTTCGAGGACGCGGCGAGCGGCCGCGGCGGCAAGGTCATCCTCGACTGGACCGGCTGACCGGCCCTGCGCCGTCCTCGCCTTGTTCTGGTACGCCCCGGTCCGCCCTGATCCACTCTGACTCTCACGGTCCGACTCCCGAAGGATTACGTATGTTCGACTCCGTACGCGAAGACCTCCAGGCCACCCTCGACGAGATCGCCGCCGCGGGGCTGCACAAGCCCGAGCGCGTCATCGGCACCCCGCAGTCCGCCACCGTCGCCGTCACGGCGGGCGGCCGCCCCGGCGAGGTGCTGAACTTCTGTGCGAACAACTACCTCGGCCTCGCCGACCACCCCGAGGTCGTCGCCGCCGCGCACGAGGCGCTGAACCGCTGGGGCTACGGCATGGCGTCCGTCCGCTTCATCTGCGGCACGCAGGAGGTCCACAAGGAGCTGGAGGCGCGGCTCTCCACCTTCCTCGGCCAGGAGGACACGATCCTGTACTCCTCCTGCTTCGACGCCAACGGCGGCGTCTTCGAGACGCTGCTCGGCCCGGAGGACGCGGTCATCTCCGACGCGCTCAACCACGCCTCGATCATCGACGGCATCCGCCTGTCCAAGGCCCGCCGCTTCCGCTACGCCAACCGCGATCTCGCGGACCTGGAGCAGCAGTTGAAGGAGGCCTCCGGGGCCCGGCGCAGGCTGGTCGTCACCGACGGCGTCTTCTCCATGGACGGCTATGTCGCCCCGCTGCGGGAGATCTGCGACCTCGCCGACCGGTACGACGCCATGGTCATGGTCGACGACTCGCACGCCGTCGGTTTCGTCGGCCCCGGCGGCCGCGGCACCCCCGAGCTGCACGGCGTCATGGACCGCGTCGACATCATCACCGGCACCTTGGGCAAGGCGCTCGGCGGTGCCTCGGGCGGCTACGTCGCGGCCCGCGCCGAGATCGTCGCGCTGCTGCGCCAGCGCTCGCGCCCGTACCTCTTCTCGAACACGCTGGCCCCGGTGATCGCGGCGGCCTCCCTGAAGGTCCTCGACCTTCTGGAGTCGGCGGGTGACCTGCGCGAACGCCTCGCCGCCAACACGGCCCTCTTCCGCTCGCGGATGACCGAGGAGGGCTTCGACGTCCTGCCCGGCGACCACGCCATCGCCCCCGTCATGATCGGCGACGCGGCCGTCGCGGGCCGCATGGCCGAGCTGCTCCTCGAGCGGGGCGTGTACGTGATCGGCTTCTCGTACCCGGTGGTGCCGCAGGGCGCGGCCCGCATCCGCGTCCAGCTCTCCGCGGCGCACTCCACGGAGGACGTGAACCGCGCGGTGGACGCGTTCGTGGCGGCACGCGCGGAGCTGGGGGAGTCCGGCGCGGCGTGACGTGGACGACGGCGTCGCTCAGCCGGACAGGGCCTCGATGATCTGGCGCGTGGTCTGCGCGGCGACGCGGGGGTTCTCGGCGGCGTAGGTGGTGTACGCGTTGAGACCCGTGGCCAGGGCCCAGCCGCGGCCACGGGTCCACGTGGCGTCGTCGGCACCGAGCGCGCCGCGGAACACGGACCTGCTCCCGGGCGACATCAGGGTGAAGGCGATGACCAGGTCACACGCCGGGTCGCCGACGCCCAGCTCGCCGAAGTCGATGACCGCGCTGAGACGTCCGTCGACGGTCAGCAGGTTGCCGGTGTGGAAGTCGCCGTGGCACCAGACCGGCGGACGGTCCCACTCGGGGGCGCTCAGGGCCGCGTCCCAGAGCGCGGTCATGGCCTCGGCGTCGAACACACCGGCGACTTCGCTGATGGCGTCGCGGGTGGCGCGGTCCCGGCCGGCGAGCGTGTCGGCGCGGATGTCCTCGGGCGCCGCCTCGGCCGCGTCTGGCGTGCACTGCTGGAGGGCGGCGAGGAACTCCGCGAGTCGTACGGCGGCCCGGGGCGAGTCGCCCAGCGTCTCAGCGGTCGCCACCTCGCCCTCCAGCCAGCGGGAGACGGCCCACGGCCACGGGTAGCCCAGCCCGGGCTCTCCCACCCCCACCGACTCGGGGACGGCCAGCGGCAGGTGCGGGGCGAGCCGGGGCAGCCACCGCGACTCCTTCCTGGCCTGCCCGACCGCGTCGGCGTGGCGGGGCAGCCGGACGGACAGCTCCTCGCCCAGGCGGTAGATCACGTGGTCCGACCCCGCCGGGTCGAGCAGCTCGAGCGGCAGCTCGGCCCACTGCGGGAACTGCGCGTCGACCAGGCGCCTGGCGAGGGTCGCGTCGATGGCCGGGCGGGGGTGGGGGGCCGGGGTGCTTTCGGTCGCCAAGGACAGCTCCTGCCTGGGGTCGGCCTTCCGCTCCGCGCGGCGGGCGGAGGCGGTGGTCGGCGGTGGGGGACCGCGGTCGGTGGTCAGCGGTCGGTCGGTGGTCGTTCGGAGCCCTCACAGTGCGGTTTCGCGGACCCGCCTGTCGACCGATTTTGGGGTGAGGAAGGTACGAGGGCGCGGGTGGCTGCGCGGGCGATCCCGCGCAGCCACCCGCCCCGGGCGTGACCGGTGGTGCGGCAGATGCCTCCGGTTTGGGAGAATCGGCCGCATGATCGAAGCGCGGCGGCTGCACATCCTCCGGGCGGTGGCCGACCACCGCACCGTGACCGCCGCTGCCGCCGCGCTGTACCTCACCCCTTCCGCGGTGTCCCAGCAGCTCACCGCCCTGGAGCAGGAGACGGGCCACCGCCTGGTCGACCGCTCGGCGCGCGGCGTACGCCTGACGGCCGCCGGAGAGATCCTGCTGACGCACACCAACGCGGTCCTCGCCCAGTTGGAGCGCGCCGAGGCCGAACTCGCCGCGTACAGCTCCGGCGAGGCCGGCACGGTCACCGTCGCCTCCTTCGCCACCGGGATCGGCCTGGTCGTCGGCCCGGCCCTGGCGCGCCTCGCCGTCTCCGCCCCCGGCATCAGGGTCCGGGTCCAGGACGCGGAGGGCGACGCGAGCCTTCCGATGGTGCTCGACCGGCAGGTGGACGTCGCGGTCGCCGTGGAGTACCGCGGGGGGCCCGGCGCGGACGACCCGCGCCTGACGCGCGTACCCCTGTACGCGGAGCCGTTCGACGCGGTGCTGCCGCTCGGTCACCGGCTCGCCGACGCCGACCGGGTGCCGCTGGCCGAGCTGGCGAAGGACGCCTGGATCGGCCCCTTCGCCGGCAACCCCTGCCATGACGTGGTCGTCCTCGCCTGCGAGCAGGCCGGATTCCAGCCCCTGCTGGAGCACTGGTCGGACGACTTCCGCGCGGTGGTGGCGCTCGCCTCTGCCGGGGCGGGCGTCGCCCTGGTGCCGCGCTCGGCGCTGCGCGGCATGGACGTGTCGGGCGCGGTGGTGCGCCCGGTGGAAGGGGCGGCCCCCACGCGCAGGGTGTTCGCGGCGGTGCGGTGCGGGGCGGAGGAACACCCGCTGATCCGGCCCGTCCTCACGGCCCTCGGTGAGGCGGCGGGCTGAGCCCGGGGGCCGCGCGGCCCATGTTTCCCCGAGCGCATCCCCCCGGAGAGCGGCGGCCCGCGTCCTGGAGACGTGTCCCGGACGGATCACCCGGGCATGATCGGCCCGAGGTAGGTACCGCCCGAGACGTCGATGGTCTGGCCGGTCACCCAGCGCCCCTGCGGGCCCGCCAGGAAGCCCACCACGTCGGCGATGTCCTCCGGCCGGCCGACCCGTCCGAGCGCGGTGATCGACGCAAGCCCGGCCATCGCCTCGGGAACGGCGGCATAGGCGGCGATCATGTCGGTCAGCACCACCCCGGGCTCCACCGTGTTCACGGTGATTCCCCGGCGGCCGAGCTCGTTGGCGAGGGAGGGGCCGAGGGCCGCCAGTGCCGCCTTGGTGACGGTGTATCCGATCTGGTTGGGGTCCGCGATCCGGGTGGCCGCCGAGCCCATGTTGACGATCCGGCCGCCGTCCCGCAGCAGCGGCAGCGCCCGCTGGACCACGAAGACCGGCGTGCTCACGTTGACCGCCAGCAGCCGCTCGAACTCCTCCTCGGTGAGCTGCCCCAGCGGACTGACCGAGTGGATGCCCGCGTTGTTGACCAGGACGTCCAGACCGTCCGCCCCGTGCTCCGCCAGCCCCGCGACAAGCTCCTTGAACAGCCGGTCCACCGCACCGCTCTCGCCGAACCGGGCCTGGACGGCGAACGCCCGGCCGCCGGCCTCGGCGATGTGCGCCACGGTCTCCGCGGCGGCCGCTTCATTGCCGCCGTAGTGGACCGCGACCAACGCTCCCTCGGCGGCGAGTCGCAGGGCGACCGCCCGCCCGATCCCGCGCGAGCCGCCCGTCACCAGTGCGGTCCTGCCGTCCAGTTCCCCCACGATCGCTCTCCCCTCGCGACGCCCGATCGCCCCGGTCGACCCGGGAACGACTCAGCCTAAGCAGCAGGGTGCCGGGAGATCCAGATCACCCTTGCCCGGCATCCCGTATACGGGATAACGTGCCGAATATGGAACATGAAGGAGTCGACGCGCGCCTCGCCGCCCGACTGTCCGAGCTGCGCGCCGAACGCGGCTGGTCCCTGGGCGAGCTGGCCGAGCTGAGCGGCATCAGCCGCTCCACCCTGTCCCGGGCCGAGCGGGCGGAGATCAGCCCCACCGCCGCCCTCCTGAACCGCCTCTGCGCCGTGTACGAACGGACCATGTCGCAGCTCCTGAGCGAGGTGGAGGCCGAGCCCGCGCAGCTGGTGCGCGCCGTCGACCAGGCGGTCTGGGCGGACGACGACGCGGGCTTCATGCGCTGGTCCGTCTCGCCGCCGCACCTCGGGATGCGCGGCGAGCTGGTCGAGGGCCGCCTGCAGCCGGGCGCCGACATCGACTACGACAGGCCGCCCGTGCCCGGTCTCGAACAGCACATCTGGGTGCTCGAAGGCGCCCTGGAGGTCACGGTCCTGGGGGAGGCGCACTCCCTGCGGACCGGCGACTGCCTGCGCTACCGGCTGTGGGGCCCCTCGCGCTTCCGCTGCCTGGGGGAGCAGGCGGTGCGTTACGCCCTCGTGGTCGTGAAGCCGTGACCGTCGCCGTGTCGCCGGTGCGCCTCGACGCGGACACACTCCTGGAGTACGCGCATGATCTCGCCGGCCTCCTGACCGACATCGTGCGGGGCGGTGCCTCGCTGGGCTTCCTCGCGGATCTGGACCGTACCGCCGCGGCCGCCTGGTGGCGCGGGCTCGCTCCCGCGGTCGGGGAGGGACAGCTGGCCGTCTGGGCCGCACGCGACGCGGAGCGGATCACGGGGACCGTCAGCCTCGCGTTCACCGACAAGCCCAACGGCCGCCACCGCGCGGAGATCGCCAAGCTGATGGTCCACCCTTCCGCGCGCGGGAAGGGCCTCGCCCGCGCCCTCCTGTCCGCCGCCGAGGAAGCGGCGGCGGACGCGGGTGTGACCCTCCTCGTCCTGGACACCGAGACCGGGAGCCCCGCCGAAGCGCTCTACGAGAAGGCGGGCTGGACACGGGCCGGGACCATCCCCGACTACGCGACGGACCCGGCCGGGACCCTCCACCCGACGACCCTGTTCTACAAGCGCTTCGGCAAGCGCCTCGGCGAGACGCCCCCGACGAGTCAGTAGCCCAGCGCCGCCGCCCACGCGCGCGTGGGCGGCATGAGGCTTCGCGCGCGGGGGAGGCTGAGGCGCAGGACCACACCTCATCAAGCCACCCCAGGGAGCCCGCGCGATGCCCGACCGAGCCGACGAGACCCCCTCCGCCGCCACCTACACCGCCGGACTGCTCAACGCCGCGGACGGCGTGCCCGTCGCCACGTACACCTGGCTGCCGACCGACGGCAGGCCGCGCGCCTACGTCCAGATCGCGCACGGAGCCGCGGAACACGCCCTGCGCTATGACCGGTTCGCCCGCCACCTGGCCGCGCACGGCTACGGCGTCGTCGCCTCCGACCACCGCGGGCACGGCGCCACCGCGCAGGCCACCGGCGGCTACGGCGTGACCTCCGGAGCGGACGGCTCCGATGAGGCCGACAGCTGGCGGGCGATCGTCGACGACCTCAAGGCCATCGGCGACCAGGTACGCACCCTGCACCCTGGGCTCCCCTTCTTCCTCCTGGGCCACAGCCTCGGCTCGATGCTCGCGCGGGACTACGCCCAGGAGTACGCGGACGGCCTCGCGGGCCTGATCCTCACGGGCACGTTCCGCTCGCTCCCCGGCGCCGATCCGCAGGGCTCGATCGCGCGCCTGGAACGCGAGATCGCCGAGCACGGCCGCGCCGCGATCTCCTGGTACGTACCCGACCTCTTCGCCTCCTTCAACGACGCGTACACCCACCGCACCGGCTTCGAATGGCTCTCGCGGGACGAGGAGGAGGTCGATGCGTACGCCGCCGACGAGCGCTGCGGATTCGCCTTCTCGGCGGGTCTCTCCCTGGACTGGGTGCGGGGCGTACGCAAGATCAACGATCCGCGCAACCTCGCGCGCGTGCCCGCCGATCTGCCGATCCACGTCGCGGTCGGCGAGCAGGACCCCTGCAACCAGCGGATGAGCCTGGTCCACGAACTCCTGGAGGACTTCCGGTACGTGGGAGTGGAGGACCTCACATGGAAGGGCTACCCGGACGCACGCCACGAGATCCTGAACGAGACCAACCGGGACGAGATCCAGGAGGACCTGACGGCGTGGCTGGACAAGCGGGTGCTGTGAGGGGCGCGGGCCGCGAGGGGCGATTGCTCCGGGGGGGGGGCGGGGAGGCCGGTATCGACTCGGCGGGTGACTGTCAGTGGCGTTGGCTACGGTTCATGGCATGTCGAAGTCCAGATCCCGGGCCCGCGTCACCTCCGACGACGTGCGCCGCATCGCCCTCGCCCTGCCGGACACGGTGGAGAAGATCGCCTGGAGCATGCCCACGTTCCGTGTCTCCGGAAAGATGTTCGTGACGGTGCCCGACGACGAGACGTCCATCGCGGTGCGCTGTCCGAAGGTCGAGCGGGACGAACTGGTCCTGGCCGAGCCGGACAAATTCTGGGTCGCCGCGCACGAGGCGGGTTCGGCATGGGTCCGGGTGCGCCTCGCGACGCTGGACACGGAGGAGCTGACGGACATCCTGTCGGACTCCTGGCGCCAGGCCGCACCGCCCCGACTCATCGAAGAGCACCCTGAGTTGGGGCTCCCGGCCTCGGAGTAGGGGACCGGGGCCCCCATGCGGCCTCAGCCGCACCTAAGGTCGACGGCCGACCGCCCGGGGAAAGGGTGAGCGATCACCAGTCAGAGTGCGGTATTGTTTCCGTGCACGTTCGGCCGGGGGAAACCCCAGGTCAGACGGGCAACGGGACGTGGCGCAGCTTGGTAGCGCACTTGACTGGGGGTCAAGGGGTCGCAGGTTCAAATCCTGTCGTCCCGACTCGAAAGAGTCGCAGATCGAGGGGCCGTTTCAGAGCAATCTGAAACGGCCCCTCGATCGTTTTCGGGGACCAGCTGGGGACCCTGGGGACCCGCTCCCTTGACCGTGTCAGCGGGTGACAGAGAGCGGCACCCGCAGCGGTGATCTTGTGCACGTCGGGGTGCAGATATCTCTGGGTGGTGGTCGGCGAGCAGTGCCCGGCGATCTTGCGCAGGCGACAGCCGAACGGCCGGTCCCGGCAGCCGAACGGCCGGTCCCTCCACGGCAGAAGGATAGGAGGAGGGGATGCGCTGATCGGTGCGTGATCGGGGCAGGACGCGCGACGAATGGCGGGTGACCCCCAGGGTGACGACCGTGAGGATGGCCGTCATGGATCCCGAACTCGAAGCATTCATCCCGTTTCTCCCGCAACTCGACATGAACGACCCGGTCACCGCACGCAAGGACTTCGCCGAGCGTGCGGCTGTGGCGCCGGCACCGGACACCTCGGACATGGAGGTCGAGGACCGCACGGTGTCCGCCGATCCGGACGTGGCGGTCCGGGTCTACCGCCCGCACCGGGCGCAGGGCGCCATCGTCTGGCTGCACGGCGGCGGCGGAGTCTTCGGTGACCTGGACACCGAGCATCCGTGGGCCGCCCGGATCGCGTCCCTTTCCGGGGCGGTGGTGATCTCGGTGGGCTATCGCCTGGCGCCCGAGGACCCGTTCCCCGCAGCCTTCGACGACGCCTACGCCGTACTGACCTGGACGGCCGAGCACGCGGACGAACTCGGCATCGACCCGGCGCGGATCGCGGTCGGGGGTCACAGCGCCGGAGCGAACCTCGCGGCCGCGGTGGCGTTGCGGGCGCGTGACGAGCAGGGACCGGCGATCCACTTCCAACTGCTCAACCAGCCGGGGCTGGACGACCGGCAGGAGACGTGGTCGGCGCGGAACTTCACCGGCACCCCCTGGTTCGACCGCGACAAGCTCGCCGCGGCGTGGCGGCACTACCTGGGCTCCCGGCCCGCCACACCGTACGCCGCCCCCTCGCGGGCCGCCGATCTGTCCGGGCTGCCACCGGCCTACATCGCCACCGCGGAGTTCTGTCCGAACCGCGACGAGGGCATCGCCTACGCGCTGCGCCTGATGCAGGCGGGCACGTCGGTCGAGCTCCACCAGTGGCCCGGCACCTTCCACGGATCGCAGGCTCTTCTGTCCGCCGAGGTCTCGCAGCGCCAGAACGCCGAACTCGGCGACGCTCTGCGCCGCGCCCTGGCCCATTGATCCGCGCACGTCGAAAGGCACGGGAAGCGTCCCCGTCGCCTGCACTCACTGATCACGAAAGGACGGCTGTCTTGAACATCCGACTGGCGATATGTGGAAGCGTGGCCGCGCTGAGCGTCTGCGCGGGCACGGTGGCGGCAGCTCCGGCACCCGACAAGGCACATTCCGTGCCGGCCGGCGGCACGAGCCCGTCGTCCCCCTTCCGTCCCGCAGAGCTGAAGTCCGCCCTGGACGGTGTCCACCGCGCGGGGATACCGGGGGTGTACGCCGAGGTGCGCGAGGGCGGCCGGACATGGCGTGGCGCTTCCGGGGTCGCCGATGTCACGACCGGCCGTCCCGTCACGCCCGACATGCGGCAGCGCGTCGGGAGCATCACCAAGACCTTCACCGCCGCCGCGGTCATGCAGCAGGTCGAGCAGGGCCGGATCCGGCTCGACGCGCCGATCGGTGACTACCTGCCGCAGCTGGTGCCGGGAGAGCGCGGCCGGAAGATCACGGTGCGGATGCTGCTCAACAACACCAGCGGCATCCCCGATTACATCCGATACGCGTTCCCGTCCCTCCAGAGCGGGTCGCCCGAGAGCCTGGACGACAACCGGTTCAGGCAGTTCCGCCCGGCCGAGCTGATCGAGCTGGGGCTCAACGCGCCGCCCACCGGCGAGCCCGGAGGCCCCACAGGGGTGTACTCCAACACCAATTACCTGCTCCTCGGCCAGCTCCTGGAGCACGTGACCGCTACCCCGGCCGAGGAGTACATCACCCGGAACGTCATCAAGCGCGCCGGCCTCCGGCACACCGGGTTCCCGACCGGTACACGGATCCAGGGGCCGCACTCACGGATGTACGAGGCCCTGTGGGGCCTGCTCGACCCGCCGCGCGACTACAGCGTCTACAACATGTCCTGGACGGGGACGGGGGCCGCCCTGGTGTCGACCACGGACGATCTCAACCGCTTCTACGGCAAGCTGCTCGACGGCAAGATCGTCAACCGGTCGTCGCTGAAGGAGATGCAGCGCACGGTCCCGGTCATCGCCCTGGACGGATCGACGATCCAGTACGGCCTCGGTCTGCATAAGGTCGACATCCCGCATTGCGGCACCTTCTGGGGCCACGACGGCACCGTCTGGGGGGCCGGAACGATCTCCCTGACCCGGGCCGACGGCAAACGCCAGATGTCGGTCGCGGTCAACCTCCAGAGGTGGAACACGCCGGACTCCTCGGGGAAGCCGCAGCACCACCCCATCGACGACGCGCTGAAGACGCTGTACGGGCAGTCGATGTGCGGCGATGGTCAGGCCGCGCGGCCGTAACCGTCCGAGGCCAGGGGGCGCCCCGTTTGGCGATCTCCTGGCCTCCTCCTACCGGAAGCCGGAACCGTCCGCCGAGTCGGTCCGCCCTCCTCAGTCCTGCTCCTCGCACGGAAATTCGATCGCCATATACTTCCGTGGCTCGGCAGCTTGTGGCTGTCGAGTCGCGGAGGGTACGGGGGCGCGATGGAACTGCGGGACATTGAGATCTTTCTGGTGCTGGCTGAGGAGTTGCACTTCGGACGGAGTGCCGAGCGGCTTCTGGTCTCTCAGGCACGGGTCAGCCAGGCCATCAGAAAGCAGGAACGGCGTATCGGCGCCGCGCTGTTCGAGCGCACCAGCCGCACCGTGCGCCTGACCAATGTCGGACGCCAGCTGCGCGACGACTTGCAGCCGGTCTATGCGGGCCTGCACGAGTCCCTGGAGCGCGCCCGGATGGCCGCCCGCGGTGTCACCGGCAGGCTCCGGGTCGGCATGATGCCGTTCAATGTCGTTGACATGCACCCCTACTGGAGGGCCTTCCGCTCGCGGAATCCGCAGTGGGAGCTGGAGATCCGCCAGTTGGAGTACGTGGATCCGTTCGGCCGGCTCCGTGACCACGACATGGACGTCCTCGTCACCTGGCTGCCCGTGGAGGAACCGGACCTCACCGTCGGCCCGGTCCTGTGCACGGACCCCCGAGTTCTCGCTGTGGCCGCGGACCATGAGCTGGCCCAGCGAAGGTCGGTGCGACTTGAGGTGTTCTCCGACTTCCAGCATGCCATCGCCCCCGACATGCCCGACTACTGGGAGGACGCCTACCTGCCCTTCCATACTTCGCAGGGCCGGCCGATCGAGCGGGGGCGCCTCGTGACCAACGCGGAGGAGCTGATCAACCAGGTCGGCATGGGCGAGATCATCCATAACTTCCCCAGCCACGTCACGCGGCACTGGGGCATGCCGAACATCCGCTGGCTGCCCGTCACGGACCAGCCTGAACTGTCCTTCGCCTTGATCTGGCGGAGCGACGCGGAGAACGAATTGATCACTGCTCTCGCCGACATGGTCCGCGAATTCGGTGCGATCCGGTTCTGACAGGCCGCTACGTCTGGGCGTCGTAGATGCCCACCGTCAGCTCTCCCCGGAGCGCACCGCCTGCTGGTAGCCCGTCGATCCACTGAAACCAGAGCAGCGCCGCGCCCACGGCTGTACAGCGCTCCGACGCCGATCAGTTGGCGGAGGACGCTCGCCCTGCCGCCCCCGTGCTCCGATAACCGTCGAGTTATCGATCAATGAGCAAGGTCTGTGTTGATCCGACATCGCTCTCGCGGGAGGCTTTGGGGAGCCGGGCGGCTGCTGGTCGAAGGCCTCGGTTTCTTCCCTGGCCGCGCCACCCCGCCGCCCTGTCCACGATGCCGCTGCTCCGTCAGACATGGCTTCCCACTGCCCGGTCACCGGAACCAGGAGTCAGACAGAAGTGAGAGACAGGTTCGACATGACGGTGACGTACGCGATGCACAACGCATTACGAAGGGAGTTGCACTTCATCGCTCGAGCCACCGCCCGCGCCGATCCCGATCCCGAATCCGAGCCCGATCCCCGACACATCCTGCGCACCGCTGTGGGCTGGACTCTGTTCCGGAGGGCTTTGCGTGCTCATCAGACCGCCGAGGACGACGTGCTGTGGCCCTCCCTGCGCCAGGCTCTGTTCGGGCGGCCCCTCTGCCTGGCGCGGCTGGAGGCGATCGAGGCCGAGCACGCAGTGCTCGACCAGTTGCTGGAGGCGATCGACCAGGCGCTGGTAGGCCCCGATCTCGGTCTCGACCTGTTCGCTGACCTCACCGGCTCGCTGGTCACCGGGTTACGCGGCCATCTCCGCCACGAAGAGGAGTCCGTGTTTCCGGTGGCCCAGGTCGTGCTGAGCGAGGGTCAGTGGGAGCGTTTCGAACGCGCTCATGCGCAGCTGATCCAGGCCGACGCGGCATGGATCCTGCCATGGCTCCTGGACGGTGCGGCTGAGCGGACCGTGGCCGCCGTTCTGGCGGCGCTCCTGCCCGAGTCCGCACACCATGCGTATACGGATCAATGGCAGCCTGCCTACGCGATGCTCGACCGGTGGGGCGCGCCTCGAAGTCTCTCGGAACCAAGGAATCCCCATGTGTAAACGCTTCGACGTCGTCGTATACGGCGAGGCGTTCCGGCGCAGCCGCACGGTCGCGGACGGACGGTCAAGGGCGTCCACTTCCTGATGATTCGGCTTCGCGCCGAACGTCTCGGGCTACGGCCTGGAGAACACCGGTGTCGCGCTGACCGAGCGCGGCGCGATCGAGGTCGATGGCCACTGCCGTACCAATGTGCCGAACATCTACGCCATCGGCGACGTGACCGCGAAGCTGATGCTCGCGCACACCGCCGACTCCATGGGCGTGGTCGCCGCCGAGACCATCGGGGACACCGAAACGAGCACGGCGAGATCATCGGCGCTCACCTGAAGGCCGTGAAGGAAGCGATCCACGGCCTGGCCGACCACATGATCAACCTTTGAGGCGAAATCCCGCGCGCACCGCGCGGGTTCGAAGCAAGACACCACACCACCCCAAAACGAGATGAATCATCTCGTTCATCAAGACAGGAACATGATGAAGGTTCTGCTCACGGGTGCCACCGGCTACATCGGCTCCGCCGTCACCGACCACCTCGTCGCCGTCGGCCACCAGGTCGTCGCGCTCACCCGGAGCGCCGAGCCGCAGCCCGGCCGGGGCTGGCACGCCCAGGTGGTCGGCGACACCGCGGACCCGGCTTCGCTGGCCGGTGCGGTGACCCCGGAGATCGAGGCCGTGATTCATCTGGCTCCTCCGAGCGGTGACGTGGACGTGGACATCGCCGTCATCGAGGCGTTGGCGGCCCCGTTGCGCGGCACCCGCCGTCCCTTCGTCTACACCAGTGGCGTCTGGGTGCTGGGCGCCACCGGCGACGCCCAGGAGGTCGGCGAGGAGACCCCGACCGATCCGATCGACATCGTCGGCTACCGCCCGCACATCGAGCGGCGGGTGCTGGCCGAGGTCGCTGAGGGCGTGCGCGCGGTCGTCGTCCGGCCCGGCATCGTCTACGGCCGCGGCGGAGGCATCCCCGCCATCCTGGTCGACCGGGCCCGCCAGCAGGGGACGCCCGAGTACTACGGCGTGGAGGGGGTGCGCTGGCCGACCGTCCACGTGGACGACCTGGCCGAGCTGTTCGTGGCCGCCGTCGAACGGGCCGAGCCCGGCACTGTCTGGCACGGCGTCGGGGAGTCGGCCGTCCCGGTCCGTGACCTCGCCCGGGCCGCCGGCCGCGCAGCCGGAGTGCTCGCTGCCCCGCAGGTGGTACCTGTGGAACAGGCCGCCGAGGTCTTCGGCCCGCTCTTCGCGGAAGCGCTCGCCCTCGACCAGAGCGTCAGCGGCGCCGCCGCCCGTACCGCCCTCGGCTGGCAGCCGGGCCGGCCGGGTGCCGTGGCCGAACTGACGACGGGGTCGTACCGGCCGGTCGAGGTGTTCGGCGCCCCCGAAGGCCCGGAGACGGACGCCGCGGTGGCCGCGATCCGCCGTGTGGTGGCGGAGGTCGAGCAGGCCCAGCAGAACGAGCTGGTCGACCGGTTCCTGAGCGTCTTCCGCCGCCAGGAGCCGGTGTGGACCACCGGTCACGGCAAGCGCCTGTCGGGCTTCGAGGAGATCGAGACCTTCACCCGCAAGGTGCTGCCCGGTGCCATGGCCGAGTCCACCGCCGTCTACGACGTCGAACGCGTGCTGTTCTTGAAGCCGGACGTCGCCGCGGTGAACGTCCGCCAGCAGCCTGTCCGCCACGACGGCACCCGGATCACCGACCGCCCCGAGGGCCGCCCGTTCTACATCCTGGTCAAGGAGGACGGCACCTGGCGCGTCGGCGCCGCCCAGAACACCGTGGTGGCCGACTGACGGCCCAGCACGGCTTGGGACGCAGGATTCTCGTTCGATACAGCAGGGGGAACATTCCATGATGAACAAGTCGATGTCCGATGAGGAACTCGCCGGACAGCCCGCCGCATACTGGACCGGTGTCGCCTACGAGGCGCTGATCGCGTTCACCCGGGCCCGGCAGCTGGAGAAGGGCTACACCCAGCCCCAGTTCTGGCTGCTGCGCAACCTGTCGGTGAACGACATATCGCCCGATGGCGCGGGGATGACCGTGGCCGAGCTGCGGGAGGCGATGAGGTTGTACATCCGGCCCGAGGACGACCTGGAGGCGGAATCCGCGGTGCTCGTGGAGCGCGGCTGGCTGAGGCGGGATGCCGAGGACCGGCTGTGGCTCACGGAGGAGGGGGAGCAGGTCCGGGTTGACCTTGCGGGCAATGCGCCCGCGATCCGTGCCGCTCTCCACGAAGGCATCGACGACGGGGACTACGTCGTCGCGCTGAAGGTGCTCGGTCAGCTGATCCACAACGCGGGCGGGACGGCCCCCTCCTAGGCCGACGGGCCCTGGGCGCCCCGCCTTTGGCGAGTCGGCGCGGGGCGCGGCTGGTCTGCCTGGCGGCCGCGGAGGCGCTGCCCGAACAAATTGGGCGTCACCGAGGCGAACCGGCGGGGCGCCGTGGTCACGCTCCCGACTTCGCCGACGCGGAGATGCCCGCCTCCCTGGTGCGGGTTGTCGCCGTGTTGCCCGCTCGGCAAGGCGCTCCCACCGCTCCGTCGGACCGGGGCCCGTGGCCGTCGGACCCACGACATCGTCAGCCACGCCCACCCCGAGGTGCGGCGTCCGGAGGAAGGAAAGAGCACCGATGACCGAAGCGGTCCAGACAAGGGCCGCCGACCGGGGGCCCGCCGGTCTCAGCGGCCGGCACCACGAAAGGGAAGTGCTCGACGGGCTCTTGAAGGGAGCCTGGCAGAGCCGGGGCGGGGCCGTGGTACTCACAGGCGAGGCAGGGTCGGGCAAGACTGCGCTGCTCGACCGGTGTGCCTCGGCGGGCGCGGACGGAGTCCGGCTGTTGCGGTGTACGGGGGTCCACTCGGAGGCGGCGCTGCCGTACGCCGGTCTGCAAGTGCTCCTCCGGGGCGCCCTCGACCGGGCCAGGAGCCTGCCTGAGCGTCAGTTGACGGCGCTGCGCGGGGCGATCGCGCCGGATGACGTGCCCGCCGGGGACCGCTTCCTCGTCGGGGCCGCGACGCTGGGCCTGCTCGACGAGCTGGCCGAGGAACGCCCGGTCGTGGTCCTGGTGGATGACGCGCACTGGCTGGACCTGGAGACCGTGGACGCGCTGCTGTTCGCGGCCCGCCGACTCGGGATGGGGCGCGTGGCCATGGTGTTCGCCGCGCATGAGGATTCGGCGGTCTTCGACGGTGCGCCGGGCCTGCCGATGCTGCACCTCGGGCCGCTGACCGATGAGGAGGGGGCGGCGCTGCTGGCAGATCGGGCGCCCGACCTGCATGCCACCGTGAGCAGTCGCATCCTCGGGCTCGCGCAGGGCAATCCGCTCGCCCTCGTGGAGCTGGCGGGGGCTCTGACGGCGGCCCAGCGGGACGGGAGCGAGCCGCTGGACGCGCGGGAGATCGCCGTGTTGCCGGCCTCGTGGCGGGTGCGGCGGATCTTCGACGAGCGGATCCGGGCGCTGCCGGCGCCGACCCGTCTGCTGCTGACGGTCGCCGCAGCGGACGACACCGGCGACGTGGCGCTGGTGATGGCGGCGGGGGAGCGGGTGGGCGCGCTCGCCGGGGACCTCGGGCCGGCGGAGGCGGCGGACCTGGTGAGAGTGTCCGGACGTCGGCTGGTGTTCCGGCATCCGCTGGTGCGGGCTGCCGCGTACCAGGGTGCGGTGCTGGCCGAGCGGACGACCGCTCACCGGGCGCTCGCCGACGTCGCGCCGGCCGCCGGGGACATGGGCCGCAGAGCCTGGCACCTGGCCGCGGCGACCGTCGGCTACGACGAGGCGGTCGCCGCCGAACTGGAGCGCAGCGCCGAGCTGTTCCGCTCCCGGGGCGGTCGGGCGGCGGTCGCCGCTGCCTACCGGCGGGCCGCACAGCTGACCGAGGACCAGGATGCCCGGGCGCTGCGGCTGGCCGCCGCGGCGGCCGCCGCCGCCGAGGCCGGACAGGCGGAGCTCGCGGGAACGCTCGCCGACGAGGCGGGGCCGGTGAGCAGTCCGTCGGCGATCGCCCGGCTCGCCAGCGTCCGGGCGGCGCTCGAACACGGGCGCGGCCGCGCGGAGTCGGCGCGGCTGCTGCTCGTCGAGGCGACTGCCGAGGTGACGGCGCACCGTCCCGCCATGGGGGCGTGGCTGCTGTTCGAGTCGGCCGCGATGGCCTGGGACGCGCCGGACCCGGTCGCGGCGGCCCGGGACACCCGCGCGCGGGTGGCCGGTCTGGGCTTCGGCGAGCATCCCGTACAACGGGGTGCGGCCGGGGTGCTCGCCACACTGACGGGCGATCTGGCGGGCGGGGCGGCACCGATACGAGAATTCGCTGAGTACGTCGTGCGGACCCGGCAGGAGCGCAGCCTGACCGATCAGGTGCGGCTGCACGGATGGGACATGCTGCTCGGCGAGTACCGCACGGTGCACGACGAGGCCGTGGCCCTGGAGCGGGAGTGCCGGGCGGAGGGTGCCGTCGGGGTGCTGCCGCGGGTGCTGCTGCGGCTGGCGCGGCTGCGGCTGTTCCTGGGCCGGCACCGGGACGCGTACACGACGGCGGTCGAGGGACTGGAGATCGCCCGTGACACCGGTCAGAGCCATCTCGCCACGATGCTCAGCGGCGTCCTGGCGGTGCTGGCCGCCCTCGACGGGGAAGAACCGGGCGGCACAGGAGGCCGCGAACGGCGGGACGGCGGGGACCCACAGGGTTCTGCCGGGCGGGCGGGGCGGTATTTGTGCCCCGGTGTCGCGCCCTCCCCGTTCTGGCTGACCCGGGCGCAGGGCCTGTTCGATCTCGGGGTCGGCCGCTACGAGCGGGCGCTGCAACGCTTCGCCGTCCTGACCGGCGGACCGCACCGGCACTTGATGGTCTCCGTGCACAGCCTGCCCGACCAGGTGGAGGCCGCCGTCCGGATCGACCGGGCCACCGACGCGGGGCCGGCCGCCGAGCGGTTCACGCGCTGGACCGATGCCACCGGGACCGCGTGGGCCAGGGCGGTGGAACTCCGCTGCCGTGCCCTGCTCGCCGCCGACGACGCGGCGGGGGAGTTCTATGAGCGGGCGCTCGCCGCCCATGCGGGGGACGGCCGCCCGTTCGAGGAGGCGCGCACGCGACTGCTGTACGGGGAGTGGCTGCGCCGTGCGAAGCGCCGGTCCGACGCCCGGGAGGCGCTGACCGTAGCGCTGGAGTCGTTCGAGCGGATGTCGGCCGCCGCTTGGGCGGACCGGGCCCGCGCGGAGTTGCGGGCCGTCGGCGCCACCCCGTCCGCGCCGGCGGCGGACACGGATCTCGCAGGCCGGCTGACAGCGCAGGAACTGCGGGTGGTCCGACTCGCGGCGACGGGCCTGAGCAACCGGGACATCGGAGCACGGCTCTTCCTGAGCCCGCGCACGGTCGGCTACCACCTGTCCAACGCCTATCCGAAGCTCGGCGTGACGTCGCGGGCCGCCCTGGGTGCGCTCAGCCTGGCCTGACCTCTCAGCCCGTCACGGGCGTGAACCCTGGTAAGGAGCCTGGTCGTTCGACGGATCCGCAGGTACCGGCACGGATCCTACGGTTCTGGTGCTGGAGGAACGTCTGCCTGGGAGGGTTCATGAAGGTTCTGGTACTGGGTGCCACTGGTTACATCGGCTCAGCGGTGGTGTCGTGCCTGACGCGGGAGGGCCACGACGTGGTGCCCCTGGTCAAGAACGCGGCCGAGCTGCATCCGGACGTGCCGGTGCGGGTCGGCGATCTGACCGACCCGGCGTCGCTGCGCGCGGCGGTGACGGACGACGTGGACGCGGTGGTGAACCTGGCCACGCCGACCGGCGACGAGGCGGTGGACACCGCCGCCCTGGACGCGCTGCTCGCACCGCTGCGCGGCACGGGCCGGGCGTTCGTCTACACCAGTGGCGTGTGGGTGCTCGGCGCCACGGGCAACGCCCCGGCGACGGAGGACGCCGCTACCGACCCGATCGCAATCGTCGGCTATCGGCCGCGGATCGAGCAGCGGGTGCTTGCCGCCGCCGGGGACGACGTGCGGGCCGTGGTGATACGCCCGGGCATCGTGTACGGCCGGGACGGCGGCATTCCCGCCCTGATGACCGGCTGGGCGCGGGAGCACGGCGCGGGTCGTTACGTGGGCCCGGTCGCGACCCGGTGGCCGATGGTCCACGTCGACGACCTCGCCGAGCTGTACGTCCTCGCGCTCACCAAGGGCCACCCCGGTGACCTCCTGCACGGTGTGGCGTGGGAGTCCGTCCCGGCGGCAGCCGTCGCCGCGGCCGCCGACATCGCCGCGGGCGGCATCGGCCGGGCCGAGCCGTGGCCGTTCGCGGAAGCCGCCGAGGCGCTCGGGGAGCCGTTCGCCGAGGCGCTCGCGCTCGACCAGGTGGTGTCGGGACGGCGCGCGGGCGAAGAGCTGGGCTGGCAGCCGAGCCGCCCGTACGTCCTCACCGAGCTTGCCGGAGGCAGCCGTGGCTGACACCGCCGTCCTGACGCCCCCGATCTGCCGCGCCTGCGGTACCCAGTACACCGCCCCGCGCCCCGACTGCCCTGTCTGCCTGGACGAACGGCAGTACGTGGGCCAGGCCGGCCAGCAGTGGACGACGCTGGCCGGGTTGCGCGAGGCGGGCCACACCGGCCGCTTCGAGGAAGAGGGGCCCGACGTGCTCGGCATCGGCGTCACCCCGCAGTTCGCCATCGGCCAGCGGGCCCTGCTGCTGCGCACCGCCGCCGGGAACGTGCTGTGGGACTGCGTGCCGTACCTCGACGACGCGATGGTGCGGGCCGTGGAGGAAGTCGGCGGCATCGACCACATCGGGATCAGCCACCCGCACTTCTACTCCTCGATGGTGGAGTGGGCGCACGCCTTCGACGCGCCGGTCCATCTGCACGAGGCCGACCGGCAGTGGGTGGGCCGGCCGGACCCGGCCGTACGGTTCTGGAGCGGGCGCACGCTTCAGCTCACCGACGAGGTGACCCTGATCAACCCGGGCGTGCACTTCCCGGGCAGCGCGGTGCTGCACTGGAGCGCGGGGGAGGGGGCGCTGTTCACCGGCGACGTGGTCAACGTCTGCCCGGACAGCTGCTGGGTGACCCTCATGTACAGCTACGCCAACCACATTCCCGAGCGCCCCCACGCGGTCCGAGCGGCAGCCGACCTGCTCGCCGGCTACCGCTTCGAGCGGATCTACGGCGCCTGGTGGCACCGCGTCGTCACCTCCCAGGGCAACGAGATCCTGGCCCGGTCCGTCGAACGCTACCTCCGCTTCGCCCAGGCCACGGTCCCGAGCGGCTGACAGGGAGTGCCGGTCGCCGCGTTGTTCTCACAGCCCCGGGCGGCCGCACGAGCGTTGGCTGTGTGAGGACTAACTGCCTGTCATGGCGGTGACCGCGTCGTCAGCCGTCGCGTGGACCGTCAGGAGCGAATCGACGCCCGTGAGCGCGAGCATGCGTATCAGGCGGTCGGGAGCGCCGGCGAGGCTGAGTGAGCCGCCCGCCGCCCGCGCGGCGTGCCAGATGCCGATGAGTGCGCTGAGGCCGGAGGAGTCGCAGAAGCCGACCCGGGTCAGATCCAGGACCACGTGAGGGGGTCCCTGCTGGATGGCCTCCAGGGCCTGGGCGCGCAGCACGGGGGCACCGTGCATGTCGATGTCGCCGGTGAGCGTGGCGATGGTGAGGTGGGAATGAGGACGCCGGAGGGCCAGCTGGAGCGTGTGGGTCACGTCGGTCGTCACTCCTGGCCGAAGTGTTCGGGTGTGGCGGTGGTGTGGGCGGTGGCGGCGACACCGGCCTCGGGTACGGATTCGAAGTCGGGCACGGACAGGGTCAGCAGGGCCACGTCGTCACCGACTCCCTCGGGCAGCGCGTCCAGCAGCGTGACGGTGTCGTCCACCAGGGCGGTGGCGGTCAGGGAGCCGGTGCGCTGGTGGAGGAAGCCGGTCAGGCCGTCCTCGCCGAGCATGGCTCCCTGGGCGGTACGGGCTTCGGTCAGCCCGTCGGTGTAGAGGAACAGGCCCTCCCCGTGAGCCAGGCGGAAAGTGCTCTCGGCGAAGTGGGCCTCCGGAAAAGCGCCGATGAGCATGCCGCCCTTGGGGCGTACCGCCTTGACCCATACGGAGCCGCCTTCGTCGGGCCGCACGTGGTAGGCCGAGGGGTGGCCGCCGCTGGCGACGGTGACGGTGAAGTCGCCGCCCTCATGCGGTGTCAGGAGGCCGAAGAGCGCAGTGCAAAAGCGGCTCCCGGCGGCGACATCGGTGAGCAGGACGGTGTTGAGCGTGCTCAGGACGGTGACCGGATCCGGGTCGATCTGGGCCGCGGCGCGCAGGGTGTGGCGGGCCAGCGCGGTGACGGTCGCCGCTTCGGGGCCCTTTCCGCACACGTCGCCGAGGAAGAACGCCCACCGGTCCGCGTCGACGGGGAAGACGTCGTAGAAGTCGCCGCCGACATCGTGGACGGAGGCGGTGCGGTAGTGGCAGGCGAGTTCCAGACCGGGCACCACGGGAAGCGCCGGAGGCAGCAGGGTGCGCTGGAGAGTGGAGGCGAACGCCGCGATGGCCGCCTTGTCCTTCTCCGCCTGCTCGCGCGCCGCCCGTTCCGCCTCGGCCCGCGCTCGTTCCCTCTCGGCGTGCAGGCTCTCCGCCGTCCGCCGCTCCTGCTCCTCGCGCAGTGCGTTCAGCGCGGACAGCCGCAGCTCCATCTCGTCCATGACGATCGCCGCCAGGTCGGACAGGGTGGCGATGTCGTCCTCGGTGATGGAGCGCGGCTTGGTGTCGAGGATGTTGACGGTGCCCAGCCGGTGGCCCTCGGGAGTGGTGATCGGTGCGGCGGCGTAGAAGCGCACCCCCATCTCTCCGGCGACCAGCGGATTGTCCGCCGCCACGGGGTCGTGGAGGGTGTCGGGTATCACCAGGGCGTCGTCGCGCAGGATCGCCGAGCCGCACAGGCCGGGATCGCGGCCGATCTCCTTGACCCCTTCGAGGCCGTGGGTCGCCTTGAACCAGATGCGGTCGCTGTCGACGATCGTGACGGTGGCCACGGGTACGTCGAAGAGGCGACCGGCCAGCGCCGCGATGCGGTCGAACGCGCCGTCGGGCGGCGTGTCGAGGATGTCGTAACGGCGTACCGCCGACAGACGGCCCGCCTCCACATCCGGGTCGGGGACCCGCCCGGCGCCCCGCCCGGGCGGCGGGTCGGCCGCCGAAGCCTGTGAGGTCATCGGCTTTCCTCTCCGTCGATGGCCGCGGCGAGCGGCAGGACCGACGCACCCTAGACCGAATGGAAGACCGAATGCTAATTGCCGGGGCCGACGGGTTCAGCCGCGGCGCCGACGGTTTCAGCTGCGGCGGAGCACCGACCAACCGCGCGTGTGGTCACGGACTCAACTCGTCACATGTCTCCTGTTTGGGCAGCCGATGGCGGGGAAGACGCGGGAGGCGACAGAGCCGGCGACTAAGTAAGGGTGGGGCGCATGATCACCGTGACCGACACGGAACAGACCGCGACGCAGACCGAGCAGGACCTGGTGGAGCGTTCGTACCTGGACCCGGCGTCGGTCGCGCCGCGGGACGCCAGGGCCATCTCCAAGCGCTTCTTCGACCGGCTCGGAGAGCTGGAGGAGGGCACGCACGAATACCAGTACGTGCGGAACTGCCTGATCGAGATCAACTTGTCCCTGGTGAAGTACGCGGCATCGCGGTTCAGGCACCGGGGCGTGCAGGAGATGGAGGACATCGTCCAGGTCGGCACGATCGGATTGATCAAGGCGATCGACCGGTTCGAACTCTCCCGTGAGGTGGAGTTCGCGACCTTCGCCGTCCCGTACATCACCGGTGAGATCAAGCGGTTCTTCCGTGACACCAGCTGGGCGGTGCATGTGCCGCGCCGCCTTCAGGAAGCCCGCCTCGAACTGTCCAAGGCGACCGAGGAACTGCGCACGCGCCTGGGCCGCACGCCCACGATCGCGGAGCTCGCGGAACTGATGCAGCTGGACCCGGCCGAGGTGAGCGAGGCGCAGAAGGCGTCGAACGGCTACGCGTCCGTCTCGCTGGACGCCGCCATCGGCGGGGAGGACAGTGACACCGAGTCGGCCCTGACCGACTTCATCGGCGTCGAAGAGGACCGCTTCGACCTGATCGACAACTTCCACGCCCTGGCCCCGCTGATCGCCGGACTCGACGACCGGGAGCGCCGGATCATTCACCTGCGCTTCGTCGAGGAGCAGACGCAGACCCAGATCGGCGAGCTGCTGGGCTGCTCGCAGATGCACGTCTCCCGTCTCATCACCCGGATCGTCGCCAAGCTCCGCGCGGGCCTGAACGCGGCCTGACGGCCTGGCGCCCCTGCCGAGATGCGCCGCGCCTAGCCGCCTTCAGTGGCCCGACAGCCGCCCGCTCCGCCCCGTGCGGAGCGGGCGGCGATCAGTGGCGTGCTGCGGCGAGCGCGGCCTCGGTGGTGGGGTAGAGGCTGAGCACCTGGTCGAGCCCCACGATCTGGAAGACGCGGGTGAGACTGTCGCTGAGACCGGCGAGCTTGAGGGAAGACCCGGCGGCTCGGGCACGGTGATAGGTGGTGACGAGCACCGTGATGCCGGTGGAGTCGCAGTAGGTGAGGCCCGAGAGATCGATCACCAGAGGGGCGCCGGGGGAGAGAGGGGCGTCTGCCAGTGTCCGGGTGAGCTGGGGCGCGGTGTGGTGGTCGAGTTCGCCGGTCGCCGTCAGCAGGACGGGACCGTCCTCATGGATCAGCTGTTCGACGGTCAGGGTGCGATCGGTCACCGGTTCTCCTGCTGGGCGAGGCGGGTGGTACGGGTACGGAGAGGGCGAGCGGCGCGGCGAGCGGCGCTCGGAAAAGCGCGCCGGGAAGCGCGGGACGCGTGTCCGGCCTCGGCGCGTCGTGCCTGTGCGGCGACGACCGGGCGCGGAGCGGACAGGCGCAGTCGAGTTCCGCCGTGACCGGCGACGCCAGGTCCCGGGCGCCGAGTCGGCCGGTGGTGGGACGGCAGGGCAAGGAGACGTGCCGACGCACTCGCAGTCATGGGCTGGCCTCCGTTCAGGGGGGATTGTCCACCAGTCGAGTGCTGGCGCCCCATCTCGTCCGCCTATCCTACGAAGCGCTCCTCTGTACGAGGGCGGGACGGCCACGCTACCCGAACGCGACGGCACGCCGGCGGGCTGATTCACGCGACGGTCGGCGGGGAAACGGCACCTCGTCGGCGGACACGAGGCCGCGGGCCGCTACGGTGCGGTCGACGCGGTGGCCGGACTTCGACGGTGTGTACGAGAGGGTTTCCTGTGGCGCGACTTGCAGATGCTGAGCACCCGTCGCCCTCCGCGTCAGCCGGGGTCTTCGCCGCCGACGCGGAGGTCGGTGCGGACCTTGCCGCGGTGGACTGGGCCGCCACTCCGCTCGGTCCACCGGCGGACTGGCCGCAGAGCCTGCGGACGGCGGTCAGCATCCTGCTGTCGTCCCGGTTCTCCATGTGGATGGCGTGGGGCCCGGAGCTGACGTTCTTCTGCAACGCCGCCTACCGCCGGGACACCCTGGGGCAGAAGTACCCCTGGGCCCTCGGCCGGCCGGCGAGTGAGGTGTGGGCGGAGATCTGGGACGACATCGGCCCCCGGATCGACGCGGTGCTGGCCACGGGCGAGGCCACGTGGGACGAGGCGCTGCTGCTGTTCCTGGAACGCTCGGGGTATCCGGAGGAGTCGTACCACACGTTCTCCTACAGCCCGCTGTGGGATGACTCCGGCGCGGTGGTCGGGATGCTGTGCGTGGTCAGCGAGGAGACCGAGCGGGTCATCGGCGAACGGCGCATGGCGACGCTGCGGGACCTGGGCTCGGACCCGAGCGTCGTGCGGACCGAGGAGGAGATGCTGGCCTTCGCCGGTCAGCAGCTCAGCCAGAACCCGCGGGATCTGCCGTTCACGCTGACGTACCTGTTCCAGCCGGACGGCACCGCGCGGCTTTCGCGCTGTACCGGGCTGACGGAGGCGCACCCCGTGGCGCGGGCAGAGCTGCCGTCCGACGCACAAGGCGCTGCTCCCTGGCCGATCGCCGCCCTGGCCGCCGGTGGGTCCGGGGTGATCGACCTCGACGGCGTCCTGACGACCGCCCTGCCCGCCGGGCCGTGGCCCGAGCCGCCCGCCCAGGCGCTGACCGTGCCCCTGCCGCAACAGGGCGGCGCTCCCTACGGGTTCCTGGTGGCGGGCCTGAACCGCTACCGCCCGCTGGACGCGGGCTACCGCGGCTTCGTCGAACTGGTCGCCGGGCACATCGCGGCCGGGATCTCCAGCGCGCGCAGCTACGAGGCACAGCAGCGCCGGGCCGAGGAGCTGGCGGAGCTGGACCGGGCGAAGACCACGTTCTTCTCCAACATCAGCCATGAGTTCCGTACCCCCCTCACCCTGATCCTGGGACCGGTGGAGGAACTGCGCGCCCAGTTCGAGGGGGGCGACCCCCGGGTGCGCGAGGAATTGGAGGCCGTCCACCGCAACGGTCTGCGGCTGGGCAGACTCGTCAACAGCCTGCTCGACTTCTCCCGCATCGAAGCGGGCCGGATGCGGGCCAGGTACGAGCCGGTCGACCTGTCGGCGATCACCACAGAACTGGCCAGTGTCTTCCGCTCGGCCGTGGACAAGGCCGGTCTCGCTTACGAAGTCGACTGCCCCACGCTGGACGAGCCGGTGTACATCGACCGGGGCATGTGGGAGAAGGTGGTCCTCAACCTGCTCAGCAACGCGTTGAAGTTCACCTTCGAGGGATCCATCCGCGTCGCGGTTCGCGCGGAGAGCGATCATGCCGTGGTCACGGTCTCCGACACCGGGATCGGCCTGCCCGCCGAGGAGATGCCGAGGCTCTTCGAACGCTTCCACCGCATCGAGACCGCCCGTTCCCGTTCCAACGAGGGCAGTGGCATCGGTCTCGCGCTCGTCAAGGAGCTGGTCGTTCTGCACGGCGGCACCATCAGCGCCGACAGCACGCCGGACGAGGGCACCCGTTTCACGCTCCGGCTGCCCTTCGGAAAGGAACACCTGCCGGCCGACGCGGTGGAGACGGCCGCCTCCACCGCGGCTGTTTCCGCCACCGCCGAGCCCTATGTCCTGGAAGCCCTGCGCTGGCTCCCCACCGACACGCCCGACACGCAGGCACCCCCGATGCCCACACCGGGCGACACGGCCTATACCTCGGGCCCCGAAGTACCGGCGCGGGTGCTGATCGCCGACGACAACGCCGACATGCGCGAGTACCTCACCCGGATCCTGCGAGGCGCCGGATACCACGTGGAGACGGTCACTGACGGACACGAAGCCCTTCAGGCCGTCCGCGCGGACCCGCCCGACCTCATGGTCAGCGACGTCATGATGCCCCGCCTGGACGGGCTGTCCCTGGTGCGAGAGCTGCGCCTCGACCCCCGCACCGCGGCCGTGCCCGTACTGCTGCTGTCCGCCCGGGCCGGACAGGAAGCCTCCATCGAGGGCCTCCAGGCCGGAGCCGACGACTACCTCGTCAAGCCGTTCGCCGCGGCCGAACTCCTTGCCCGGGTGCGGGCCAACGTGGAACTGTCCCGCCTGCGCACGCACCACGCCCGCTGGCGCACCGCGCTCGTCGACTCCTTGCAGGAAGCGTTCTTCGTCTGCGACGAGGAGGGCACGGTCGTCGAGATCAACGCGGCATTCTCCGACATCCTCGGATACGGCCCCGACGAGCTGCCCTACCGACCGATCCACCCCTGGTGGCCCAAGGCCGACAGCGACCCGGAAGGCCATCGGCAAGTCGCCCTCGCCTTCGCCGGCCTGATGGAGGAGGGGCAGGGGCGCTACACCATTCCCGCCACCCACCGCGACGGACGGCGGCTGTGGATCGACGCCGCCTTCAACCAGACACAGGACCCCGACACCGGACGCCGCGTGGTCGTCGGTACCTTCCGGGACGTCACCTCCGAGCACCACGCCATCCAGCGCGAAAGCGCCCTGGCGGCGCTCAGTCTGAGGGTGTCCCAGGCCACCAGCCTGCCCGAGGCGTTGACCGGCGCCCTGAGCGAGCTGAAGGAACTGTGGCGCGCCCGGCAGGTGACGGCCGTCGTCTTCGGGCATCGCGCGGAACCGGCGGTCACCGCCACGGACGCCGCACCGGAGTGGCGGGATGTGCCCGCCGACCGGCGCGCGGCACTCACCGCCCTGCGCGAACAGCCGCTGTTGGCCCCGGTCACCGATCACACCGGCGCGGGGATCACCGTGGAGCACCCCGAAGGCCCCATGGCGCTGTGGGTGGACGTGGGCTCCGGCCGGCCCTTCACGGACGAGGACCAGCTGCTGCTCTCGCTGCTGGCGGGACGCCTGGCCCAGGGTCTGGTGCGTGCCCACCAGATCGACCAGCAGCGCGAGACCGCCATCGCTTTGCAGCGGGCCATCCTCGGCCCCTCCCACCTGCCCGCCGGCTTCGCCGTCCGCTACGAACCGGCCACCCAGCCACTGGAGGTGGGCGGGGACTGGTACGACACCGTGGCGCTGCCCGATGAACGGATCGGCATCGTCGTCGGCGACTGCGTGGGCCGGGGACTGGAAGCGGCCAGCGTCATGGGCCAGCTGCGCAGCGCCTGCCGCGCCCTGCTCCTGCAGGACGCCGGCCCCTCCCGGACCCTCATGGCCCTGGACCGCTTCGCCGCCGGCATCCCCGGCGCGCTGTGCACCACTGTCTTCTGCGGCGTACTCGACCCCGAGACCGGCCGGCTGACGTACTCCAGCGCCGGACACCCGCCGGGCATCCTCGCCCACCACGACGGCACCACCCACCTGCTGGAGGACGGGCGGTCCCTGCCCCTGGCGGTGCGGCCCGGCAGGGCGCGCCCGGAAGCGGAGTGCACGATCCCCGCCCGCGCCACGCTGCTGCTGTACACCGACGGTCTCGTCGAACGCCGCCGACGCCCGCTGAGCGAGGGCATCGACAAAGCAGGTGAAGCCGTCCAGGACGGCAGGGACGTCACCGTCGACGACCTCGCGACCCAGGTGATGTCCCGCCTGGCCCCCGAGAACGGCTACGACGACGACGTCGCCCTGCTCCTGTACCGGCACCCCGCCCCCCTGGAGGTGACCTTCCCCGCCGAATCGTCACAGCTCGCACCGGTCCGCCAGGCCCTGCGCACCTGGCTCGAACGGTGCCAACTGCCCCCGCAGACGGCCCAGAGCGTCCTGGTCGCGGCCGGCGAGGCCTGCGCCAACGCGATCGAACACGGCCACCGGCACACCCCCGGGGAGCCCGTGCGGCTGCGCGCCGAGGCGTACGTGGACGACCTGCGTCTGGTCATCACCGACTCCGGGCAGTGGAAGATCCCCCAACCCGAGGCCAACGCCCACCGCGGCCGCGGCATGCCCCTGATGAAGGCCATGATGCAGCACGTCACTGTCACCTCCGGCGCGGCAGGAACCACCGTCCAGATGCGCACAAGGATCGCGTGATGACCACCCCGCTCACCCTCACCCCGGGCCGACGGCCCGACGGCACCGCGCTGCTCACCGCCGTCGGCGAGATCGACATGACCAACACCGAGGCCCTCTGCGAGGCACTGGACGCCACGTACGGCCCGGTCGTCCTCGACCTCACCGCCGTCGAATACCTGGACAGCGCCGGACTGAACGTCCTGTTCGCCCGCGCCGACCGGGTCGAACTGGTGGCCACGGCTCTCCTGGCCCCCGTACTGACGATCTCCGGACTCGCCGACCTCACCACCGTCCACGGCCTGTAGCGGCAGCGGAGGCTGCCGGGCCGGCGGCCCCACCCCGACCCTTCAGGCGGCGTGGCCGACGAGCAGCGCGGCCAGCTTGTTGAGGCGCTGGACGGTCCGGACCTCGGTGGCGGCCGCTGCCGGGGCGAGGCGCTCGTCGCGGTCGTAGTAGGCGCCGTTGACGATCTCGGTGGCCGGATCGCAGAGCCGTACCACGTGCGCGGCACCTTCCGCGGGGGAGGTGCCCTGGTGGGCGTAGAGGGGCAGGAGCGCGGTGTCGCAGACCCCGGGGTGGACGGAGACGGCCGTCACACGCGGGTCGGAGGCGAAGACGGTGAGCGCCAGCTGCGACTGGGCGTACGCGGCGAGGCGGGAGTAGCGGCGGGTGCGGTTGGGGTCGCTCCACTGGATGGAGGCGGTGCGGTGCAGGGAGGAGGAGACGTTGACGACCCGGCCGCCGGGGTCACTGGTGAGGGCGGGCTCCAGAAGGCTCGTGAGGAGGTAGTGGGCGAGGAAGTTGACCTGGAACGCGACCTCGTTGCCGTCGGCGGTGACGGTGTGGCGTTCGGGGGCGGCGATGCCCGCGTTGTTCACCAGGACGTCCAGGCAGGGGTGTTCGCCGACCACTTCGTGGGCCATCCGCTCGACCTCGTCGAGACGGGTGAAGTCGGCGGCGAACGCGCGGAGCCGCGTCGCGTCGATGCGGCCGGTGGCGATGAGCCGGCCGACGGCGGCCTGCGCCTCCACGGCGGTACGGCCGTGCACGAGAACGGTGGCACCGCGTTCGGCGAGCTGCCGGGCGGTCTCGTGGCCAATGCCGGAGGTGGCTCCCGTCACCAGGACAGTGCGGGACGAAAGGTCTGCTGCGGGCATGGTTGATCCTTGGGCTCAGGGGTGTGCGGATGCTTGGGTGTACGGATACGGAGAAGGGGCGCCGAACGGAAATCACGGCGCCCTCGTGGCTACGGAAAGCGCGTCAGCGGAGAGCGGACGCTTCCGGGCAGCGGGGCGCACGACGGGGCGATGCCTGATGAGGCGGCCGGTCGAGCAGGAGCCACGCGCTGTTCACGGGACCATGCAACGTGCCGCGACGCTGGGCCACAAGACCGGCCTCCGTTCCCTGACGCCCTTCTGACGAGCGCGAACCGCGAGCAGGCCCGCCCGCAGCGCCCTCATATCCACCCGAATGGAGTAACCACGGACTGTGTGAGGACGGATTTGAGGCCACCACCTCAGTGCTCCGCGGTCTAAACCACCCTGCCGACATGCGGGCGAGATGCACTGGTACGACCGTTGAACCGTTCCGTCCGGGCCCGTTCGCCTGAATGGCCGAACTGGAGGAGGAATCATGGATCCTTCAACGACCGCACGACTCGCGCCTTCCAGCGGCGATGTGGCCGCGTTGCGCAGGCAGGCATTGGACGGATTGCTCAGCTTTCTCTCGCCTTCGGACCAGGAGGCCGCGCGGTCCACGGTGCGGCGTCTTGAGTCGTGTCTCCGAGAGCAAGGAGCCCGGAACGGTGGCACGGTGTTGGTCGCCTACGGCGGAGGGAAGGACAGTAGTTACACGCTGGCCTTCGTGCGCGCGGTGCAACTGCTGTTCACGCGGAGATATGGACGGCCCTTCTTGCTGAGGTCCGCCACGAACCGGCACGCGGGCATGCCCGCAGCGGTGATGGAGAACATCGACCGGGCCTACCGCGCGCTGGGCATGCACCAGGATCCGGCCTGTGAACTCCTGACCATCGACGGCAACAGGGTGCGGCCTTTCCAGGTCGACGCACCGCAGTCGGAGGCGGTGGCGGCCCGTAACCGGGCGGACATCCTGATGACAGGGCACCGCACGGCAGCCGAGGCCCGGCCGACCTTCTGCAACGCCTGCAACCTGAGCATGGCCAACGCTTTCGGGCTGGCCGCCGCCTACCGCGACGGAGCCGACCTGATCGTCACCGGCGACTCGGCCGATGAACAGCGTGCCTACACGGCATGGATCCACCGCCTGGCGCGGCAGGTGCCCCGCGGTGGTGACGGGCGGGAAAGGCGCGGCTTCCCGGCGGTGCTGGGTGCGCTCGACGACGTGGCCAAGGCCTATTTCCGCGACATCCACGGCGATGACCCAAGAGGTACCGAGCCGGAACACGGTGTCGCCTTCGACGTGCCCGCACGACTGCGATTCTTCTCCATCTACGGAGAGACGTCCTACGACGCGGGCAGTCACTGGAAACTCCTCACCGAACACCTGGGATTCGTCTTCGACGACCTGGCGTTCAGCTTCACCGAGTCCGACTGTGCCAATCCCGCGCTGATGGCACATCTCAGAGGGCTCAAGGCGGAGCACATATTCGGCAGGAAGTATCGGGAGGGGTTGCAGGAGTACGCCGATTTCGCCCTGCGTCTGATGCGAAGGAAGGAATTCCCGCAGCACCTGATCGATGTCATGGCCGAACGGTACGCAAGGCCCGAATCCCACGAACTGCTGCGCGCGAGGGTCAACTCCTTTGCCCGGGACGCGTACGGAATCAAAGAAGAGCAGCTCGTCTGTATGGTGCACTCGCCCTTCACGTCCCGCGGGAGCGGACTCGGCCGCTACCTGAAAGGGCAGGCCCCGCATCTCGTGAGGCACCAGCCGGCCATCCATGACCTGCTGCGGCACCCATCAGCGGACGGAAACGCCCACGCGCCGCACGGTCGGCAGGGGCTGGAGCAGGAGCTGGAGAAGCTGAGCGGTCTCACGCTGGCTCAGCTGCGATGGCTGTACGCGAGCGACATGTTGCCGTCGTTGGTGCTCAGTATCCTCAAGGGCGATCCGCACAAGGCGCCGATACGTACCCGGCACTCCCCGGACGGCCCCGAAGTCACCGAAACCATCTCGGGGCGGTGACCACGATGAGCGACGCGATCAACGCCTTCGTCCAGCTCGGCGCCGCACGCGACGGACTCGACCCCTACCTGGAGTGTGCCCGCCGCCGGGGCATGCCCGCCGTGCTCGTGGACACCCCCGCGTTCCTGAAGTGGCGCCGGCACCTCGGTCTGAAGCCGTTCGACATCGAGATCCCGGTGGCCGTCCCCGAATCCGCCGACCAGGTGTCGCTCGCACTGCGTGCTGCCCGCGTCCTACCGGCGTTCACCCTGGCCGGCTTCGAGCGCTACGCACAGAGCGCTTTCCTCCTGGCCGGCCAGGAACGCATCGCCCCGTGGCCGCACTGCGGAATGAGTTTCACGCCGCCGGACAAGGCGTCCCAGCGAGAGGCACTGGCCCTGCGGGCACCTGAAGTGCTCCAGCCCGCATACGTACACCTGGGTCTCGACGCCCCAGTTCACTGCCTCGACCACTTGGCTTTCCCGCAGGTGGTCAAACCGGTGGACGGCGCCGGAGGACTCGGGGTCTACCTCGTGCGGGACGAGTCGGAGCGCGACCGTGCGCTGCGCGAGGCCGCCGCTACCCGCAACTACGGAGGGGCCGCCTTCACCGGGCTCCTGGTGGAGGAGTGCGTGCAGGGCACCGAGTACTCCCTGCAGTGCCTCGCCTTGGAGGGAAAAGCGCGAATACTGTCCGTATGCGAGAAGGTCGTGCTCCCGGAACACGAAGGTGTGCTGCCGGGTTTCAGGGAAGCCGGCCACATGGCGGCGCCCGGAGACCACGCGCCCTGTGAAGTGAAGGCGCTCGCGCAGTCATGCCTGGACGCGACCGGCTACGAGGAAGGCCCCTTCCACGTCGACCTCATCCGGGGCGGGCGGGGGCCGTACTTCCTGGAAATGGGGTTCAGGCTCTCCGGGTTCGGCCTGGTCTCCCTCGTCGAGCGGGCTACCGGAGTCTCCTGGGCGGAAGCCACCTTCACCGCTCACCTCGACCGCCGAGAACCCCTCTGGCTGGATTCGGGAGGCACTCGGCAGGCCGCCGGTCAGCTCGTCGCCACGGACCCCCGCCAGCTGGCGCGCGCTCACGAACTCGCCGCCAATCACCCGGGCGTCCACGTACAGGCCGCCCCTGCCCTTCCGGACCAGGGACAGTTCTCCGCGCGTGAGCTGGAGACCCTCGCCTCGGACCGCCGACGCCATGCCGCGATCCTGGGGCGGGTGACGCTGCGGGCCGACAGCGAGGACGAGGTGCGCGGCCTGCTGCGTCACTGCGCGGCGGGCGGGCAGGGGGGCTGATCACCGTGGTCACACAGGACAATGCCCTCCTTCGCGCGCTCGTCGACGTGCAGGGAAAAGATGTCGGGCCTGCCGTAGTGGCCGGTCACGTCGAGGTCGAAACGTGCCCGGGCGAGTTCGCCGAGATCCAGTTCGGCGGTGAGGATGCCCTCTCCGTCACGCAGCGGACCGGCGAGCACCTCACCGAGCGGCGAGACGATGACGCTGCCCCCGCCGATGAGCACCGTATCCGGGTCCTCACCCTGCACCGGGTGGACGTCCGCGGGCAGGTCGGCGCGGAGCAGGTACTGGCAGGCGCTCAGAACGAAGCATCGCCCCTCCAGCGCCACGTGCCGCATCGTCGCCTGCCAGTTGTCCCGGTCGTCCACCGTCGGCGCGCACCACACGTCCACCCCCTTCGCGTACATGGCCGTACGGAACAGCGGCATGTAGTTCTCCCAGCAGATCGCCGAACCCAGGCGCGCACGGCCGTTGTCGACGACCGCGAGCGAGGCTCCGTCGCCGAACCCCCAGATGAAGCGCTCGGCGCCCGTCGGCATCAACTTGCGGTGCTTGGCGAGCAACCCTCCCGGGCCGAAGAACAGGGCGACACAGTGCAACGTACGACCACTGCGTTCGACGGCTCCCACGACCACGTGGCAGCCCAGCTCCCGGGTCAGCGCCGCCACGGCGTCCGTCTCGGGTCCGGGCACGTCGACGGCTGAGTCCCAGTAGCGACGGAACTCCTCCCGTCCCGGAGCGGACCGTTGGCCCACGGTGACCCCGAAGTCCAGACCCTTCGGGTAGCCCCCGAGGAACGCTTCGGGGAGCACGATCACTTCCCCGCCCTGCCGTGCGGCCGCCCGGATCAGATCCAGGGTCTTCCGCAGCATCTCGGAGGTGTCGAAGAGGCGGGAGCCCGCTTGCACAACAGCCACTACCAGACGATCCATACCAGAACGTTACGGATCGACCACCGCTGCCGCCACATGGCAATGGAATCGGCCTCTCGCCGAAGGGACCCGGACCATGACCACGACCAAGGACAGCCACGCCCAGCTGATCGAGTACCTGGAGAGGAGCGACGTCAGGTACCGTCTCATCGAACATCCGCCCGAAGGGCGTACCGACAGGGCCAGCGCGGTACGCGGACACCGGCTTGAGCAGGCCGCCAAGTGCCTGGTGGTCCGGGTGGGGTACGCCGACCGTCGGCGCCGCTACCTGCTGACCGTCGTCCCGGGCCACTGCCGAATCGGCTTCCACCGGCTCAAGCACCTGTACGGGGGCACCGATGTCGCGCTCGCCGCACCGGACGTCGCCGAACGTCTGACAGGCTGCGTCCGCGGCTCGATCACTCCGTTCAACTTCAACCCGGACCTCGAACTCCTGGCGGATCCGCGACTGCTGGAGCACCCCGAGATCTACTTCAACGCGGCGTGCCTCGACCGCTCACTGGTCCTGTCGACCCGGGACTACGTGCACCTGGCCCGACCACGGCTGGTATCCCTGGTGGCCCTCTGACACCACCGGCCCGTGTGAGGGCGGTGGGGCGCCGCGACCTAACACCCAACACGGGAGACCGCACGGTCGGTGTGCACGTCATCATTGGCGAAACGCCCCCGCCCAGCTGCTCGCCGCACTCGTCCAGGAGGCCACCCAGTGAACGCCGCCGACATGCCCAAGTCGCCTTCACCGCACGGTCTCGTCGTACGAGAGCTGCACGAGCTGCGCGAACTCGCCGACGTCAACGCCCTGTTCGAGAAGATCTGGGGCAGCGCCCCCGGCAGCTCGCCCATGGGTGTGGAACAGATGCGGGCACTCTCCCACGCGGGCAACTACGTCGCCGGAGCCTTCAAGGACGGTCAACTGGTGGGCGCGTCCGTGGCGTTCTTCGCGGCGCCCGTCGGGGAGTGCCTGCACTCGCACGTCACTGGCGCGCTCCCCGGCCACCGGGCGGGCCTGGCCCTCAAACTCCACCAGCGCGAGTGGGCGCTGGAGCGCGGGCTGCGACGGATCACGTGGACCTTCGACCCGCTGGTGCGGCGCAACGCGCACTTCAACCTCGCCAAGCTCGGCGGGCGCCCGGTCGAGTACCTCACCAGCTTCTACGGGGCGATGGGTGACGTGATCAACGGCGGTGACGACACGGACCGGGCCCTGGTCGCCTGGGAGCTGCGCCATCCCTCGGCGATCACCGCCCCGGCCTCGCACTCCGCTCCCGTGGCGGTCCCCGACGATGCCGCGACCGTGCTGTCGGTGCGCGACGACGGCCTGCCCGTCGTCGGCCGCGATGACGCCGGGACCGTACTCGTCGAAGTGCCGCCGGACATCGAGGCGTTGCGGCGTGTCGATCCGGGCGCGGCCAAGGCGTGGCGTCTGGCGATGCGCGAGGTGCTAGGCGGCCTCCTCGCCGAAGGGGCCCGCGTCACCGGCTTCCACGACCGCACCAGCTATGTCGTCATACGCGACACCAGCGCGTGACCCCGACCTCTCCAGGAGCCAAACACCTTGAAGATCAACGGAATTGAGCTGCGCCGGATAGCGATGCCCCTGCGGGCGCCGTTCCGCACCTCCTTCGGCGTGGAGACCGCCCGCGACGTCCTGCTCGTACGCGTGGTCACGCCCGACAGCGAGGGGTGGGGCGAGTGCGTGGCGATGTCGGAACCGCGCTACTGCTCCGAGTACGTCGAGGGGGCCGCCGACGTGCTGCGCCGCTTCCTTGTCCCCGCGCTGCCCGCCGTGGCGGACGCGTGCGCGGTCAAGCGCGCCCTGAAGCCGTTCAAGGGCCACAAGATGGCCAAGGCCGCGCTGGAGACGGCCGTGCTCGACGCCCAACTGCGCACCACGGGCCAGTCCTTCGGCGGCTTCCTCGGCGCCGGGCGCGAGCGCGTGCCGTGCGGGGTCTCGGTCGGCATCATGGACTCCATCCCCGAACTCCTCGACTCCGTGGGCGGCTTCATCGACGAGGGGTACGTCCGCATCAAGCTCAAGATCGAGCCCGGCTGGGACATCGCACCCGTCCGCGCGGTACGGGAGCGGTTCGGCGACGACCTGCTCCTCCAAGTGGACGCCAACGCCGCCTACACCCTGGCCGACGCCCGGCAACTCGCCAAGCTCGACGCCTTCGACCTGCTGCTCGTCGAGCAACCGCTGGCCGACGACGACCTCGTCCAGCACGCCGCCCTCGCCAAGCAACTGCGTACGCCTGTCTGCCTCGACGAGTCGATCGAGTCCGCCGAGGACGCCGCCGCGGCCATCACGCTCGGCGCCGCCTCCATCATCAACATCAAGCCGGGCCGCGTCGGCGGCTACCTGGAGGCCAAGGCCATCCACGACCTGTGCGTCGCCCACGGCGTGCCGGTGTGGTGCGGAGGCATGCTGGAGACCGGCATCGGCCGCGCCGCCAACGTGGCGCTTGCCGCCCTGCCCGGCTTCACCCTGCCCGGCGACACCTCCGCCTCCCGCCGCTACTTCGCCACCGACATCACCGAGCCCTTCGAACTCGCCGACGGCCACCTCGCCGTCCCCACCGGCCCCGGACTCGGCGTCGAACCCGTCGACGAGATCCTTGAGCGGATGACCACGGCCAAGGAGTGGATCCAGCTCCAGCGGAACTCTCCAGCGGAACTGGAGGGGAGCTGAAGGCCCCAGGCGGCCGATGTGGGCCGCCCCTCGCCGGAACGGCCGTACACTCGGGCTCATGGGTCGTATGGGTTCCGCGAGGCAGCTGCACGAGCACGGCTAGCGATCTAGCCGTCCAGCGCTCCGGCGAGCCGTCAATCCAGTGCTCTTCTCACCGGCACCGGACCGCCGCGTTCCTCACGCCGCGCGCCTGACCCGCCCCCCCGGCCGAGTGGCGGCTCGCTCAGCCCCGCCGGGTGATCTCCGTTCCCGCTCCACATCACCACCGCAGCCTTCCGGTCTCCGCCGGTGCTGCCGCCTGGCTGTGACCGCACCACCGGGTCGCGCCTCTTCGAAGGGACCATTGTGAAGCTGAGCGACTTGCTGGCCGGACAGGATTGTCATGTACTCCACGGTGTGCCGAGCGAGACCGTGATCACCGCGGGGGTGACCTTCGACGTCGAGCGGGTCATGCCCGGTTCCGTATTCGTCGCCGTGCCCGGCCACCGTGAGGGCGGGCCCGGCTCCGTGACCGCCGCCTTCGCCCGCGGGGCCGCCGCCGTACTCGTCGAAGGGGCGGATCCGGCGTTCGGCGCGACACCGCCGCCCGCGGGCCGGTGCGCCGTTCGGGTGCCGGACACCCGACGGGCCGCCGCGGTCGTGGCCTCCCGGTACTACGGCGAACCGGGCCGCGCGATGGACGTGGTGGCGATCACCGGCACCAACGGCAAGACGTCGGTCTCGTACATGGTCGAATCCGTCCTGCGGATCTCCGCGGGGGCGAAAACGGGCGTCATCGGGACGGCCGGCAGCCGCATCGGCGACGAGCTGATCCCCATGCCCCACTCGGTGCTCACCACCCCGGAATCGCCCGACCTGCAGTACCTGCTGGGCCATATGCGCGACCGCGCGACCGGCAGCGTAGTCCTCGAGGCCACCTCGATGGCCCTGCTGAACCACCGGGTGGACCGGACCTTCATCGACGTCGGGGTCTTCACCAATCTCACGCAGGACCACCTCGACGACCACGGGACGATGGCCAACTACCGGGACGCCAAGCTCCGGCTGTTCCAGGGGCTCTGCCGGCGCGCGGTCGCCAACGCCGACGACCCCGTGGGCGCAGGGATCGGGGCGATGATGCCCGGCGCGGTGACCACGTACGCCCTTGACGTGCCCGCCGACTACCGCGCGACCGACCTCGTCGCGAGTGCGTCCGGCACCCGGTTCACCCTCCACCACGGCGGGCGCGCGTATCCGGCGTCGATACCGTTCCCCGGCCGGTACTCGGTGGCCAACGCCCTCGCGACGCTGGCCGCCTGCCACGTCCTCGGCCACGAGCTGGGCGCCCTCATCGCCGCCCTCGGCCAGATGCCGCCCGTCCCCGGCCGGTTCGAACGCTTCGAGACCCGGCAGGGCACCTCCGTCGTCGTGGACTACGCCCATTCCCCCGACTCCCTGGACAAGGTCCTGACCGCCATCCGCGGCTACACGCGCGGCCGGGTCATCACCGTCTTCGGCTGCGGCGGCGACCGGGACACCACGAAGCGGGCCGACATGGGCAGGATCGCCGGGGTCCACTCCGACCTGTGCGTCCTGACCTCGGACAACCCCCGCAACGAGGACCCGGAGGCGATCCTGGACCAGATCGTCCCCGGCCTCGCCGCGACGGGCACGCCGTTCGAACGCCTCGTCGACCGCCGCGAGGCCATCGCCTTCGCCCTGGCGGCCGCCGGTCCCGAGGACACCGTCCTCGTCGCGGGCAAGGGCAGCGAACCGCACCAGACCGTCCGCGAGGAACTGCTTCCCTTCAGCGACATGGCCGTCGTGCGCGAACTCGCCCTGACGGCCGGCCAGCTGTCGAAGCGGTAGGACGACGAGCCCCGCTAGGGCAGGCCCTGCTCCCGGGGCTGGACCATGACGTGCACGGCCGGCGAGACGGCGCCGCCGCCGGTGACGCGCAGGGCGTTGCGGCCCTCGATGCCGAGTACGACCCGCATGGAGTACGTCCCCCGGGGCGTGGTGCGCACCGAGGCGGGCAGGTCCACCCAGCGCGTCCCCTGCTGTTGCTGAAGGGAGACGGGGGTGGCGGGCGGCATGTTCCGGCTCTCCCCGGAGACGCGGAACTCCTGCGCGGCCCGCACGCTGCTCACGGATGTCCGCGCGGTGAGCGTCGGCAGCGAGGAGTCGTCGGCGGCGGACGTCATGCCCGCCGCCGGTCCGAGGAGTACGGCCACGGTCGCGATACCGGAGAGCGAGGCGGCGTACTTGGCGCGGGTCGTGTGCGACTTGACGCGGGTCGTGTGCAATGTGCCATCCCTGTCTGTTCTGGTGGGTCGGTCGTGTTCGGCGGGTGCCGGTCGGTCGTGTATCGCGTGTGCCGGTCAGGTCAGCCGCGTACGGCAGTGCTGGTCAGGGCAACCGCGTGGTGCGGCAGGCTCTCGTCACATGTGCAGCGTCCCGCCCTCCTCCGCGTGCCCCTCGGGCTCCAGCTGGAGCGTCGAGTGCGCCACGTCGAAGTGGCCCGCGACGCACCGCTGAAGCCTCGCGAGGAGGTCCCCGTACCCGGTCGCGAGGGCAGCGTCCGTGACCACCACATGCGCGGTGAGCACCGGCATCCCCGACGTGACGGTCCAGCCGTGCAGGTCGTGGACGGCTCTCACGCCCGGTTCCGCCAGGAGGTGGCGGCGTACCTCCCCGAGGTCGACATCCTGCGGGGTCGCCTCCAGGAGTACGTGGACGGAGTCCCGCAGCAGACCGTACGCGCGCGGCACGATCAGTACGCCGATGACGATCGAGGCGATCGGGTCGGCGGCCTGCCACCCCGTGAGCAGGATGATCAGGCCGCCCGCGATGACCGCGACCGAACCGAGCGCGTCGCCGAGCACCTCCAGATAGGCGCCCCGCAGATTGAGGCTCTTCTCCTTGGCGTCCCGCAGCAGCCAAAGGCCCACCAGGTTGGCGAGCAGCCCGCCGACCGCGACCGCGAACATCAGGCCGCCCTTGACCTCCACCGGCTCGCTGAACCGGCCGATCGCCGACCACAGGACCCAGACGAAGATGGCGACGAGGAGCAGCGCGTTCAGGACCGCCGAGAAGATCTCTACCCGGTAGAACCCGAACGTGCGCCGCGGTGTCGGCGCGCGCTGGGCGAGGGTGATGGCGCCGAGGGCGAGGGAGACGCCGACCGCGTCGGTCAGGCTGTGCGCGGCGTCGGCGAGGAGCGCGAGGCTGCCGGACAGGAGCGCCCCGACCACCTGGATGACGGTGATCGAGGCGCTGATGCCGATGGTCCACAGCAGCTTCTTGCGGTACGTCCCGCTGAGCGTGCCGCCCGTCGCCGTGCCGCCCGCCGCCGCGGTGGACGGGCCGTGGTCGTGCCCCATGCCCGCGAGTGGATCATGACCGTCCGCGGGCCGCCACTCGGCGTTCCGCTCCGGGAACGCATGAGCCCCGTGGCTCAGTGCACCCGCGGCGGCGTCGAGGTGTCCCGCTGGTGCGGGATGCCGAACGCGGGCGGCAGCTCGCCCTGATGGACGGTGACCGTGCGGGCCGGGGCGGGGACCCTGATGCCCTCGGCGCGGTAGCGCTGGTGCAGGCGCTTGATGAACTCGTGCTTGATCCGGTACTGGTCGCTGAACTCGCCGACGCCCAGGATCACCGTGAAGCCGATCCGCGAGTCCCCGAAGGTGTGGAAGCGGATGGCCGCCTCGTGGTCGGGGACCGCGCCCGTGATCTCCTTCATGACCTCGTCCACGACCTCGGTCGTCACCCGCTCGACCTGCTCCAGGTCGCTGTCGTAGCTGACCCCGGCCTGCACCATGATCGACAGCTCCTGTTCGGGGCGGCTGTAGTTGGTCATGTTGGTGCTCGCCAGCTTGGCGTTGGGGATGATCACGAGGTTGTTGGAGAGCTGGCGCACCGTGGTGTTGCGCCAGTTGATGTCGACCACATACCCCTCCTCGCCGCTGCTCAGCTGGATGTAGTCGCCGGGCTGGACCGTCTTGGCCGCGAGGATGTGGACACCCGCGAAGAGGTTGGCGAGGGTGTCCTGGAGCGCGAGGGCGACCGCGAGACCGCCCACGCCGAGCGCGGTGAGCAGCGGCGCGATGGAGATGCCGAGGGTCTGCAGGACGACGAGGAAGCCCATCGCGAGTACGACGACCCGCGTGATGTTCACGAAGATCGTCGCCGACCCCGCCACTCCGGAGCGCGACTGCGTCACGGCCCTGACGAGCCCGGCGACGATCCGCGCCGCCGTCAGCGTCGCCGCCAGGATGAGCAGCGCCGTCAGCGTCATGGTCACGTTGCGGCCGGTCCGCGTGGTGAGCGGCAGCGCGCCCGCCGCCGCGGCGAGCCCGGCGGTGATGGCCGCGCAGGGCACGAGCGTGCGCAGCGCGTCGACGATGACGTCGTCGCCGCTCCACCGGGTCCGGCTCGCCCGCTCGCCCAGCCAGCGGAGCAGGGCCCGCAGCAGCAGGCCGGCACCGACACCGGCGATCACCGCGATGCCGGCCACGATCCAGTCGTGCGGTGTGAGCGCACGGGTCATCAGTTCACCCCCGCCGTAAGGAAGGTGTGCGTCGGCACGCGGGCTATGTGATGTGTCGTCACCTTGAGATACCTGCTCGGTTCCGGGGGCTCGGTCACGCCGGAACGGGGGAGCGGCCCGGCGCGGACGTCATCCTGCCCCATCCGCGCACGGCGGGCGCGCCTACCCCCACCTGGATCTTCACGGACAGGGCAGGTCTGTCAACCGGTCGGCCGTGACGTGGTGTCAGAGGTGGCGCTGGCATGGATATCGCGGATGCTGGTACTCGACGCCTCGCGGGAACTCTTCCCGTGGTGCGTCATGTCCGGTGAGTCGTTGATTTCTGCGAACGGAAGCGGTTGAGCATGACGGTAGTGCGCAGTCCGGGAATTCCGGCAGGGGAGACAGGCCACGAAGCTCTCGTCTCGCCGGTGAATTCACACAATGAGTGGGACCCGCTGGAGGAAGTCGTCGTCGGCCGTCTCGAAGGCTCGACGATTCCCTCCAACCATCCGGTGGTGACCTGCAACATTCCGCCCTGGGCGGCCCGGCTGCAGGGACTCGCCGCCGGTTTCGAGTATCCGCGCAGGCTGATCGAGCCGGCGCAGCAGGAACTCGACCAGTTCATCGCCCTCCTGCGGTCACTCGGTGTCACCGTCACGCGCCCGGAGGCCGTCGACCACAAGCAGCGCTTCGGCACTCCCGACTGGTCCTCCCGCGGATTCTGCAATTCCTGCCCGCGTGACGCCATGCTGGTCATCGGCGACGAGATCATCGAGACCCCGATGGCCTGGCCGTGCCGGTATTTCGAGACCCACTCCTATCGCGAGCTGCTCAAGGACTACTTCCGGCGTGGCGCGCGCTGGACGTCGGCCCCCAAGCCGCAGCTCACCGACGCGCTGTACGAGCAGGATTTCCGTCCGCCCGAGGGCGACGAGCCGATGCGCTACATCCTCACGGAGTTCGAGCCGGTATTCGACGCGGCGGATTTCGTGCGCGCGGGCCGCGACCTGTTCGTCACGCGGAGCAATGTCACCAACCGCATGGGCATCGAATGGCTGCGCCGCCACCTCGGGCCCGGCTACCGCATCCACGAGATCGAGAGCCGCTGCCGCACACCCATGCACATCGACACCACGTTCGTCCTGCTCGCGCCGGGCAAGGTCCTGGTCAATCCCGAGTACGTCGACGTCGACCGCCTCCCCGACATCCTCGGCTCGTGGGACGTCCTGGTCGCCCCCGAGCCCGACCCGATCGACGAGCGGCTGCTCAAGATGACCTCGATGTGCGGCAAGTGGCTCAGCATGAACGTGCTGATGCTCGACGAGAAACGGGTGATCGCGGAGCGGCACCACACCGGCATGCTGCGCGCGCTCGAGGAGTGGGGTTTCGAACCGATCCCGTGCGATCTGCTGCACTACGCGGCGTTCGGCGGCTCGTTCCACTGCGCGACGCTCGACGTCCGGCGCCGCGGCACGCTGGAGTCGTACTTCGACTGACCGGCTCACGCCCGCCGCGGTGCGGCGCGCATGCCGTCGGAGGGGTTCCCGGGCCGGAACGTATGTGGAAGTGTCCTGCGGAACTCGGCGCGAGGGCATGAGCCGCGCACCGCGGCGGCGGGACACCACCGTCGTCCCGCACGCCCTCCTGGGAGGCGGAGGCGCGTATGCGCAGAAGGACTCTGCTCGGCGGGGCGCTGGCCGCCCCCTTGCTCGCCGCCTGCTCCGGCGGGGGCGGCGGCGCGGACGGCGGGGGCGGGACCACACTCTCGTACGGGATGTGGGACCCGGCACAGGCGCCGGGCATGGAGAAGATCATCGCCGCGTTCGAGGAGCGGCATCCGCGGATCTCCGTACGCATCGAGCTGACGCCCTGGGCGAGCTACTGGACCACCCTCAAGACGTCGATGCGCGGCGGGACCGCACCCGACGTCTTCTGGATGAACGCCGTCAACTTCCAGCTGTACGCGGCGGGCGGCGTCCTCGAACCGCTCTCCGGGCACATCGAGGCCGACGCCACGCCCGTGGACCACCACCCGGACTCCCTGGTGCGGCTCTACGCCTACCGCGGCACGCAGTACGGGATTCCCAAGGACTTCGACACCGTCGGCCTCTGGTACAACAAGGCGCTCTTCGACAAGGCGGGCATCAAGTACCCGGACGCGAGCTGGACTTGGGACGACTTACGCGACGCGGCCGCCGAACTCACCGACCCGCGCCGGCGCGTGCACGGCTTCGCCGCCGAGATGGACCGGCAGATGAAGATCTACCCGGCCGTCTGCGGCGCGGGTGGCTTCATCCTGGAGGACGGCCGCTCCGGCTTCGGCGACGAGCGGTCCATCGAGGGCCTGCGCTTCCTCACCGACATGATCGACCGGGGCTGGTCGCCGCCGCAGAGCGCGATGGTCGAGTCCGTCGGACGGGTGCGCTACTGGTCCGAGAAGGTCGCCATGAACTACGACCTGTCCGCGATGGCCGGACAGATGTACGCCGTCCCCGCACTCAAGGACCACGGCGGCATCGCCGTCCTGCCGAAAGGGCGGCGCAGGGCCACCATCATCCACGGCCTGGCGAACGTGATCTCCGCCAAGAGCCGCAAGAAGGCGGCCGCCTGGAAGTTCGTGCACTTCATGGCGGGGCGGGAAGCCGCCGAGATCCAGGCGAAGGCAGGGGCCACCATCTCCTCGTACGCCGGTACACAGGACGCCTGGCTCAAGTCGATGCCGGAATTCGACCTGAAGCACTTCATCGAGATGCAGAAGTACGCCGTTCCCTACCCGAGCTCCGAGAACACCGCGGTCTGGGAGAACCTCCAATACCCGCTCCTCGGCGCCGCGTTCAGCGGAAAGGGCGGCATCGAGAGCGCGGCACGCACGCTGGGCGAGCAGATGGACCGGGCCCTGGAGGAGGAGCGCGCCTCATGAGTGTCTTTCCCTCCACGGCCGCCTCGAAGGCGGCGGGACGCACGGCCGCCACCCGCTCCAAGCCGCGGGGCCAGCGCACCGCCTACCTCTTCATCGCGCCGCTCGGTCTTGGCTTCGCCGTCTTCTACTTCTGGCCGCTGCTCCAGACCTTCTATTTCAGCTTCACCGAATTCGGGGCGTTCGGCGGCCATACGTTCATCGGTACCGACAACTACCTCCGCGTCGTGAAGGACGTGACCGTCTGGCAGGCGCTCGGCAACACGCTCTTCTACAGCCTCATCGGGCTCACCGCGCTACCGGTCGCGATCGTCGTCGCGTCCCTGCTGAACCGGCGCGGCCTGCGGGGCGTCGCCGTATACCGCGCCCTGTACTTCGTGCCGTTCGTGACGCTCCCCGTCGCCGTCGGTCTCGTATGGAACTGGCTCTACAACGGCGACTTCGGGCTCCTCAACGAAATGCTGAGCCGGTTCGGCGTCGACCGGCACTACTGGGTGTCCGACCCCTCCACCGCCGTCTACGCGATCGGCACGGTGATGGTCTGGTCGTCCACCGGCTACTACCTGATCATTTTCATGGCGGGCATCAAGGGAATCCCGCGGGACTACTACGAAGCCGCGGAGATCGACGGGGCGGGGGCGCTGCGCCGCTTCTTCACCATCACGCTCCCTCTCCTCAGCCCGACCATCTTCTTCGCCTCGGTCATCTGCATGATCAACTCTCTGCAGACCTTCGACCTGATCTACATCATGATGGCCGAGAAGAATCCCGCGATCGGTGATACGCAGTCCGTCGTCGGCCTCTTCTACAAATGGGCGTTCATCGAGAACGCGCAAGGAGCCGCGGCCGCGCTCGCCTTCCTGCTCATGCTCCTCATCGCCGCCCTGACGTATCTGCAGTTCCGGCTCCAGAAGAGGTGGGTGCACTATGGCTGACACCCGAAAGCGGGGGAAGCGGGGGAAGCGCGGGATGCGGGGGAAGCGCGGGCGGGCCGGGTCCATCGCCACCCATGCCGTCCTTTCGCTGGGGGCGCTCGTGATGGTCTTCCCGTTCCTGTGGCAGCTGCTGACGGCGCTGAAGACCCTCGCGGAGACCTCGCGCGTGCCGCCCACCTTCCTTCCCGACAAATGGAATGGGGCGAGCTTCGAAGAGGTCTTCACGGCGCTGCCGTTCCGCGAGATGCTCACCAACAGCGTGCTCAACACGGTCGGTCGCACCCTCGGCCAGCTCGTCTTCTGCTCGCTGGCCGCCTACGCGTTCGCCCGTATGCGATTTCGGGGCCGCAACGTCCTGTTCGCGCTCTTCCTCTCCGTCCTGATGGTGCCCAGCTCCCTGCTCGTACTGCCGCAGTACGACATCATCCAGGGGCTCGGCCTGCTGAACTCGGCGCCCGCGCTGTTCCTGCCCGGCATGTTCAGCGCGTTCGGCACGTTCATGCTGCGCCAGTTCTTCCTCGCGCTCCCCAAGGAACTGGAGGAGGCCGCCCGCATCGACGGCGCGGGCTCCTTCCGCGTCTTCTGGTCCATCATGCTGCCGCTGCTCAGACCCGCGCTCGCCGCGCTCGCCGTCATCACGGCGATGTGGTCCTGGAACGACCTGCTGTGGCCCCTGATCGTCAACACCGACCCGGCGAAGATGCCGATCAGCGCCGGACTGACCTCCCTGGAGGGCCAGTATGAGACCAACTACCCCGTGATGATGGCCGGTTCACTCATCGCGAGCCTGCCGATGCTGCTCGTCTACGTCTTCCTCCAACGGCACTTCGTCCAGAGCGTCGCGTTGTCGGGCACCAAGGGGTGAGTCTCTTACCTGGGCGGAGGGGCATTCAACTCGCGGACTAACGGGTCAACCGGTCGACGCTGCGGCGAGAGTCGGGACGTCGGAGTCGCCTCCCGCGAGATCAGCAGGAAACCAGGGGACCTGGACGACCTTGCCGCGATCCTTGCATCGAGGTGCCGACGGTTACCTCGCCTGAACACCACAGCGCCCCGGCTCGCGTGCGCGGGCCGGGGCGCATCGTGGTGCTAGGGGCTAGCTGGCGTCCGGCAGCTCTGTCAGCCGATACGGCTCCGGAAGCGGCGGCATCGACACCCGCAACGCCGCCCCCAGCATCGAACGAGCCACCATCTTCCACTCAGCGGCAGGCCGCCCAACAGGCCGCACCAGCAGCACCGAGCCGTCCTCACCGACACACGCCCCGCCGGTGAAACGGGGCCCGCCGTCCCTGGAGCACACCTTGACGTTCAAGGCTGCTAGGAGGTCCGGGAGTGGAGTGTCGAGCAGATACTCCGCCGACGGCTCGAAGCCGCACTTCAAGTTGGGATGTGACATGTGCGTAGACTCCACGATGAAGTCCTTTCGTGATGGTTGGGACTCGTTGATCAGCTAGTTCGCGCTAGCTGGTTGGGCGGCCGGGGTGTTCGCGCACCCCGGCCGTTCGCGTTCCGGCGAAGCCAACGGCGACGCGATCCGGCCGTTTCTGTAGACCTGCGGGGTTTCCCATGTGTGCGTGCCCCTCTCTTGCGCCACGGGATCTCACTTGCCGTGTGGCTAGGCTCTTCCTTTCGTTGCAGGCGGGCCTCGGGGCCTTCCGATGGCTGTCGGAAAACTGTGCGAGCTGAAGTGATGGCAATTCAACCAGGGGTGGTGTCCGGCGTGGATCATATTCAGCGCCACCCGGGAAGCAATCCATATGGGTCGTAAGTGCAGGTCAGGGGCCGAGTTCTCTCGTGTGGAAGGCTTCTGACCTCCCCCTTTCCGTCACGTGGGAATGGGTTCATGTTGCTTAATTGGATTTCAATATGCACTTTAGTTGTTCTTGAAAGTGGCCGGAAATATCCTTCGAATTGCAGGGCTGGAAATACCGAATCCGGCACACCGCGCCAGTGGGCGTCGGCCTCTAGGCTGGCGCGGGGTAGATGTGCCTTGTCGCTCGCGTCGACTACGAGTCTTCCGGCGCTGGAAGCCCTCGAGCTCCTACTCGCGGATGATTCGCAAGATCCACTGTTACCTCTCTGTTATCTACGGCTGGGGTGCTTGGCCCGCTCAAGCCAACCGTCAATGCGCGTGGTTGTCCGGCGCGAGAGGAAAAGCGACACCTTTCGACACCCCCTCGGCACTGTGACCAGCCAACCACGCTGCGACAGGGTCGGGTTTGCACAGAACTCGCACAACGGCCCGACCAGCCCGGTCGCAGTGTTGTTGGAGGTGGCCCGGCGCCTGGGGCGGGGTTCGCGAGAGGTGCTCGACCCGGGACTTGATGTCGTCGACCACCCCTCGGCGACCACAAATTCCGCCAGTTTGGCCAGACTCCAGGTGGAAAAGAGCAGGCCGTTGTGGATCACATCGCGGACCCGGTCGTCGCTGGTGAACGACACCTCGGCGATCTTCGCCACAGGCATGCCCTCACGGACGGCAGCACCATCAGGGCCCGCCGTCAGGCCGCCACCGACCCGGTCCCCCTGCGGATAATCCGCAGAAGCCGCCGCCCCTCGTCATCATCGATCTCGCGGACATGTACTCGTTCTGCCACCCGAAGAGGATGACGGCCGCGCGCCGCCCGCACAGCGGTCGGACGGCGCGTCCCACTGTGACTAAGCGTCCTCGCTGGCCGGCATCTCCGCGTCTCAGCGCCGGGATGGCCCGCCTGTAGAGTCGGTCCGAGGAGAGTGCTGATCTGGGGGACTCATGACGGCGACGGGTGCACCGCCCATCATCTTCGTACACGGAACGCGGTTCAACGCGGGACAGTGGAGCCCACAGCTCGCCGCACTCCAAGAGGACTTCCAGGTAGCCGCTGTTGACCTACCGGGCCACGGCGCCCGCTCTGCTCAACCCTGGAGCCTGAACGCGGCGACGGAGATCATCGCTTCCGCAGTGGACTCGCTTGACAGCGGACCGGCTCTGATCGTCGGGCACTCGCTCGGCGGATACGCCTCGCTGGAGTTCGCGCGGCGCTGCCCCGAGCAGCTGCGGGGGCTGGTCCTTGCTGGGGCCAGCGCCTCAACTCGTGGCCCATGGGCAACGCCGTATCGGTGGGTCGCCGGACTCGTCCCTCGCCTACCGGCGGACCGGCTGGCCCGGTGGAACGACCGGTTGCTGCGCCGGCTCTATCCCCCCGAGGTGGTGGAGGCGACCATCCGCTCCGGCTACGCCTTCCACACCCTGCCGGCCGCCTGGGGCGAGGTGCTGGGCCGCTTTGACGCGGGTGCGATGCGTCATGTGGCGGCTCCCGTGCTCATCTTGAACGGCGAGAAGGACGCCGTCTTCCGGTCCGGCGAGATGAACTTCGCCCGCGCGCATCCGCACGCCCGCGTCGAATTGATTCCGCGGGCAAGACATCTCGCGAACTTCGACGATCCAGATGCCTTCACCGATGCTGTCCGCCGCTTCGCCCGGCAGCTACCTGTTCGCAGCTGAGCGCGCCAGAGTCGGGTCCACCTGGGCCGTCCGAGCCCAGTAGACGCGAATGCTCAGGCTGACAAATCGCGCGCTCACTGGTCAACTGCGGTACTGAGTCAAGATCACGACAGGGCGAACGTTGCCTGATACGGCACTAGGACTTGTCCGGGCGATCATGTGACCGCTGCGTGTCCGGGGCGTCGGTGCGGGCATGGGGCGGGGTGATCTGACGGATGCGGAATGGGCGCAGCTTGAGCCGTTCCTGCCGGTCAGCAAAGGCCGTTAGGGCCGACGGAACCTGGGAACAACCGCTGGGGCGGCGGCCATTCGCTGAAGTTCTAGGCGACGCTTTCGGCTGCCAGGACAACACGGGTCCGTTCCAGATCGACGGCAACTATCCGCACCGATATGGGTTGGCCCTCGCGGACACCTTCGCAATGTCCGCGACTGGCTCGGTGAGCGGAACGAGCCCTTCGACGCAGTCGGCGATACGTACGAAGAAGCCGATCGGCACGATTTTCGTGACGCGTCCGGTGACAGTCTGACCGACGATGACCTCACCGGTGATCGAGGTACCGACAGACAGAGAGCGAACCGTCTCAGGCCAGGCCGCGGAAGCACCGGCTGCTTGGCAGCTGCCGTTCCCGGAAGGCCAGGAGTACTCGCTCATGCGCTGATCATGGCAGGCACGAGCTGCCTCCTAAACGTGGCCCGAGGCGCCGGTCATGATCGGCCGGGTGCGGCTCTTAGCCTGCGTCGGCCAGAGGCTCACCGCCGGGCTGAAGAGGCAGCTTCTGCGACTCGCGCTCCGCCCTACGCGCGTTCTCCTGCCGCAGTGTCGTCAACCACGCCCACAAGTCCGGTAGTTGCTGCCCCGGACATGCCAGCGCATGCTCGATCCGGCATCGCTGAAAGGGATCCGGCGGACACACGCCGTACACCGTCACCCGTCCATCACCCAACTCAATCCAACCGCAGTATGGACACGTCAGTTGACCGCCATCTAGCCTGCGCACAGGCCTGCTCGGATCCCCCATGCAGTGAGCGCGTGCCGCCAATAGGCCCGCCACAGGGCAGCAACCGGACGGGACGACGGAGTTCTGCGGAGCCGCACCGCACCCCACGAGGCGCACTCGGCGCCGGCAGCGGTGGAGCCTCAAGGCGGCGCCTTCCAAGAACGCCCCGTGCAGGACGCGGAAGATCGCGCCCTCACCGATGCCCGCGGCTGATCCATTCGCGGCGCTGCTCCGGCGGCATGCCGGGGGCGCGGCGCCGCGTGGTCTGCTTCTTCTCAGGTGGTGTCGTGACCGCGAGAGTGGGGAGGGAGCGCTCCAGCCGCACAGCTCCGGCCCGCGCCCTCGTCGGATCACTGACCCGACGACAGCAAGGTCCGGCGGCGGTAGTAGGCGAGCGCGAGAGCGATGGTGATCGGTCCCCATGCCGTCAGGGGGGCGACGCATACCGTCGCGAGCGCCTGCCAGGCGTCGCTGGTGTATCCGACGGTGTGGGCGATGCCGTACAGGGTGAGCCTGCGGCCGTCACCGAGTGGGACGTCGGTGAACAGCAGGGTGAGAATCAGGCCGCCGAGGATGGCGGGGGCGGCGGCCGCCATCGGCCGGATCCGTCTGCCGCCGATGATCGGGATCCAGGTGGGTGCGACCTCGCCCCAGCCGCGGACCAGCCCGATGGTCAAGATCGCGGTCACTTCCGACAGCACGCTGAGCCCGAGGACGTACGGGATGGTCACCCAGTAGGGCGGCATGCCGAGATCCTGAATCTGCCCCATGTCGAAGTGCAGGGCGAAGGGCAGCCGCCACAGGCACGACGGCAGCAGGAGCAGCGGAAGCGCGTAGGCCAGGCGCATGGCCCAGCGGGGGACCGGCTGCTCGGTGTCACCGGCGGTCGGGGGCGTGTGGAAGATCTTCAGCTTCATGGCTTCACCTTCGTGAAGCAGGCACAAGCAGGCATCAGCCCTGCGGGCCGGACCTCTCCCCCGTGCGAAGGATCATCGCCGGCCGGCCCGTCATCAGCTCCGGCACGGTCCCTCCCCGGGGCGGGGGAGGCGGGATGGCATGTCGTCCAAAGCCTAGACCTGGGGTGGATGCCGCCTGCGACCGGAGTCGGATCCCGATCGGATCGGGAGGGTATTAGCGTGGACGGGACAGATCGACCCACAGGATCCGAGGTGCCCGGCCCATGCCAAGCCGCAGCGAGAGCCGTACCCAGCTCATCGAGTCACTCATGGAGCGGTTCCCGCACGTGCCGCGGGAAGCCGTGATCAAGGAGGATCTGCTGCGCGGCGGCATCGCCTTCGACGAGTCGGCGCTCAGTGACAACGAAGGCGGCGAGGTCAAGCCGAAGTCGTACTTCATCTTCTCCTTCGACCACGGCACCCTCCCCGAGCTGGGAGCCGCCGCGCTGCGCCGCCCGCCGGAGGAGATCGTCCTCACCGGCGGCCCCTACGAGCTGCGCCGCACCGTCGTCTCGGTGCGCGTCAACCCGTCCTCGCCCTACCGCGTCGCCGCCGACGACAACGGCGTCCTCGGCCTCTACCTCGACGGCGTCCGCATCTCCGACGTGGGCCTGCCGCCGATGCCGGACTACTACCGGCACACCCTGGAGAACGGCAAGTCCGTGATGGAGGTCGCGCCCACCATCCAGTGGGGCTACCTGATCTATCTGACGGTCTTCCGCGTCTGCCAGTACTTCGGCGCCAAGGAGGAGTGCCAGTACTGCGACATCAACCACAACTGGCGCCAGCACAAGGCGGCCGGGCGGCCCTACACGGGTGTGAAGCCGGTGGAGGAGGTCCTGGAGGCCCTCGCCATCATCGACAAGTACGACACCAACAAGTCCTCTACCGCGTACACGCTGACCGGCGGTGCCATCACCTCCCAGATCGGCGGCAAGGACGAGGCCGACTTCTACGGTCAGTACGCGAAGGCCATCGAGGAGCGCTTCCCGGGCCGCTGGATCGGCAAGGTCGTCGCCCAGGCCCTGCCCAAGGCGGACGTGCAGCGCTTCCACGACTACGGCGTACGGATCTACCACCCCAACTACGAGGTGTGGGACCCGTATCTCTTCGAGCGGTACTGCCCCGGCAAGGAGCGGTACGTCGGCCGTGACGAGTGGCACCGGCGGATCCTGGACTCCGCGGAGGTGTTCGGCCCGCGCAACGTGATCCCGAACTTCGTGGCGGGCGTGGAGATGGCGGAGCCGTTCGGCTTCAAGACGGTCGACGAGGCCATCGACTCCACCGTCGAGGGGTTGCAGTACTTCATGTCGCGGGGGATCACGCCGCGCTTCACCACGTGGTGCCCGGAGCCGACTACTCCGCTGGGCAAGGCGAACCCCCAGGGGGCCCCGCTGGAGTATCACGTGCGTCTCCTTGAGGCCTACCGCGCGACGATGGAGGCCAACGGGCTCACCTCGCCGCCCGGGTACGGGCCGGCCGGGCCCGGCAACGCGGTCTTCTCCGTCAGCTCCTTCATGGACAGCCTGCCCGCGGAGGAGGCCGCCCCGGAGGACGTCGTCGTCCCTGCGCGGGGGCGGTAGGGCCTCCTGGGGGCCTGGTTCTGCTTGGCTCGGGGTCCCTGCGTCCCTGCCTGGCCGCCGCTTCGCGGCTCCCGGGTTCCCCGCCCTGGCCGCCGCTTCGCGGCGATTCTCCCACCCACCCACCCGTTTACCCGGCGCCGAGTAGACCCAGGTCGGGCTACCTCGCTGCTCGATGCGGGGTGAACGGGTGGGTGGGTGGGAAACATCGCCGCGAAGCGGCGGCCGGGGCATCAGCTCGGCGCACCCGGCAAGACCCGGCAAGAGAGGCCCGGGGCGGCAGCTGGGCGCGCACCCGGCAAGATAGGCCCCGGGCGCGCAGAGTCAGCCAACCCGACCGGAGGTCCCCGTGCACCACCCCCTCACCGTCGTCACCGGCGGCAGCCGCGGCATCGGCGCCGCTGTCGGTGCCCGTCTCGCCGAGGACGGGCACGACGTCGTCATCGGCTACCGCTCGGACGAGGCCGCCGCGGAGAAGGCCGCCGATGCCGTACGTGCCTTCGGGCGCCGCTGCCTGACGGTGCGGGTCGACACCGCCGACGAGCGTGACGTCGACCGCCTCTTCGATTCCGCCGCGGAACTCGGGCCCGTCACCGGCCTGGTCAACAACGCGGGGGTGAGCGGCCCCGTCGGCCCCCTCGCCGACGCCGACGCCGAGGGGATGCGCCGGGCGCTCGAAGTGAACGTACTCGGGTATCTGCTCTGTGCCCGGCGTGCGGTGCGGGAGCTGAAGGCGCATGGCGGCGGCGCCATAGTGAACGTCTCGTCGTCGGCGGCCACCCTCGGCGCGCCGGGCGAGTACGTGCACTACGCGGCCGCCAAGGGCGCCGTCGACACCATGACGGTCGGCCTCGCCAAGGAGGTCGCCGCGGACGGGATCCGCGTCAACGCCGTCGCCCCCGGCGTCATCTGGACCGAGTTCCACGCCGACCCCGAGCGTCCCGCGAAGCTCGCGGCGGGCATCCCCATGGGGCGCTCCGGACAGCCCTCGGAGATCGCCGCGGCCGTCTCGTGGCTGCTCTCGGACGACGCCTCGTACACGACGGGCACGGTTCTGCGGGTCGCGGGCGGCCGTTGACCCTGACCCTCCCGGGCGGCCCCGGGGAGCCGTTGACCGCCCCGCGCGGACCCCTCGTACGCTGATCGCATGATCGGTGAAGAGGCGGCACTCACGGCGGATGTCCTCATACGGCCCGTCACGATCGACGACGCCGAGGCGCTGGCCCGCGCCTATCGGCGCAACCGCGCCCACCTCGCCCCCTGGGACCCCGGCCGGACCGAGACCTTCTACACCACGGAGGGTCAGGCCGCCCGGGTCCAGGGGCAGTTGGACGAGATGCTGGTGGGCCGGAGCGCGCACTGGGTGTTCGTCGACGGCGGTGAGATCGTCGGGCACGCCGCCCTGTCGAACATCGTGCTCGGCCCGGTCCGCAGCGGGATGCTCGGCTACTGGACCGACGCGGGGCAGCTCGGCCGGGGCCTCGCCTCCGCCGCCACGCGCCACGTCTGCGAGATCGCCGACACCCGGCTCGGCCTGCACCGCGTCGAGGCGGGCACCCTGCTCGACAACACCGCCTCGCAGCGCGTGCTCGTCAAGTGCGGCTTCCAGGAGTACGGGGTCGCGCCCAAGTCCCTCTACGTCAACGGCGCCTGGCGCGACCACCGCCTCTTCCAGCGGATCCTCAACGACCGCCCCGCGTAGGGCGGCCCGGGGTCAGACGATGCCCTCCGCGATCTCGGCCTGCTCGCGGTCCGAGCCGTACGCCTGCGGGGTGCTGTAGGAGCGGCGCGCCACGAACCACCACACGGTCGCCAGGATCAGCACCACGGCCAGCGCGATCGACGCGTAGTTCATCGAGCTGACCGTCACCGGCGAGACCTGCGGCAGGCAGAACAGGACCGTCACGAACGCCACCCACAGCACCGCGATCCAGCCGATGGGCTTGCTCCAGCGGCCCAGGTTCCACGGACCCGGCTGGAAGCGGTCGCCCGCGCGGAGCCGCAGATAGATCGGGATGGCGTAGGCGGGCGTGATGCCGATGACATTGATGGCGGTCACGGCGGTGTAGGCGGTCGCCGAGTACAGCGACGGCAGCGCGATCGCGGCGGCCAGACCCACCGAGAGCCACACCGCGGGCACCGGCACCTGGGTGCGGGAGCTGACCTTGCGCCACAGCGCGGAGCCGGGCAGCGCGTTGTCTCGGGAGAACGCGAACACCATCCGGCTCGCCGCCGCCGTCTCGGCGTTGCCGCAGAACAGCTGCGCCACGATCACGACGAGCAGCAGGGCCGTCGCGCCGGACTCGCCCAGCGCGTCGATCATGATCTGGGCGGGCTGCACGCCGGTCTCGGTGTCCAGGGTGCCCGCGTAGTCCTGGATGGCGAAGGTCAGCCCGGCGAGCAGCACGAAACCGGCGATCCACGACGCCCAGATGGCGCGCACGATGCCGCGCGCCGCGGTCACCGACGCGTTGGAGGTCTCCTCGGACAGGTGCGCGGACGCGTCGTACCCGGAGAACGTGTACTGCGCGAGGAGCAGGCCGATCGCCGTGACGTAGAGCGGGTTGTCCCAGCCGGTGGCGTTGAAGTACCCGCCGCTGCCGAAGACGTCCGACACCGACTGGTGGTGGTCCGGCACGATCGCGAGTGCGCCGACGATCACGCTCACACCCGCCACGTGCCACCACACGCTGATCGAGTTGAGCAGGCTCACCAGACGGACGTTGAACAGGTTCAACAGGGCGTGCAGGAGCAGGATGCACAGGAAGATCAGGAACGTCTTCTCCGGGGTCGGCGTGAAGCCGAACCGCAGGTTGAGGAAGGCCCCCGTGAACAGCGCGGCGCCGTAGTCGATGCCCGCGATCGCGCCGAGCAGCCCGAGGAGGTTCAGCCAGCCCGTGTACCAGCCCCAGCGGCGCCCGCCGAGCCGGTCGGCCATGTAGTACAGGGCGCCCGAGGTCGGATACGCGCTGGTGACCTCGGCGAGCGCGAGGCCCACGCAGAGCACGAAGAGGCCCACACCCGCCCAGCCCCAGAGCATCACGGCGGGGCCGCCGGTCTTCATGCCGAAGCCGTACAGCGTCATGCAGCCGGACAGGATGGAGATGACGGAGAAGCTGATGGCGAAGTTGCCGAACCCGCCCATGCGGCGGGCGAGTACGGGCTGGTAGCCGAGTTCCCTGAGTCTTTCTTCCTCGTCCTTGCGCGGTGGCGCCGGGACGGTGCTCGACGACCAGGTGGTGCGGGACACGGGTGTACCTCCGGGGGGGGGGGGGAAGCGGTGGCGGGGAGCGGGGGGATCCTCTGCGGCGCGGGCCTCAGCCCGGGGCGCGGGAGGCGGCGGCGCAGCGGGCGCGGGCCTGGACGAAGACCTCGGCGGCCGCGTCCGTGTCACCGGGGGAGTGGGTGCGGTAGGTCCACGGCACGACCGTGTAGAAGGGGTCGAGGGCCTTGAACACCCGTAAGGCGTCGTGGAATTGGTGGGCGCCCCATAGCGCGTGCGCCAGGTGGTTGAGGTCGAGGAGCGAGGTCGCCGCGGGCGGCGCGTGGTCGAACCACAGCTGGAGGGCGCGCAGCGCGCCGCGCGTGGCGTCCTCGGAGATCCAGTGCAGGTCCAGCGCGCGTTCGTTGCCGGCCTCCCTGCGGTAGCGCTCGACCCGCACGTACAGCGGAAGCAGGTGCAGCGCCGAGCCCGCGGGAGCGGCGGCGGACGCCCACTGCACGAAGTTGTACGCCTCGGTGAGCGGGCCCCGGGCGCGGCGCCCGTAGACGAACTGAAGCATCCGGTGGTACGCCTCGCGGTTGCCCGGGTCCCGCTTCTCGGCCTCGGCGAGCAGCTGCCAGGGGCCTGGGAAGAGCATCGGCTCCGGAGGTGCCATCCGGTGCTCGTCCCACCGCTGCCCCTCGTCCAGCTGCGCCAGGGCGAGCAGACATATCCACGGCACGGGGTCCTCGGGCGACAGGGCGGACGCGGCGGCGCACGCGGCGACCGCGTCGCGCCACAGGTCGTTGGTCCGCCGGTGCCCCGCCCGGTGGGCGCGCAGCGCACGCTCCACCAGGACCCGGGTGTGCAGCACGGCCGCCGACGCGCTGTGCGGCTCCTCGGCGCGCCAGGCGTGCACCACGTCGGAACCGGCGACGGCGGCCGCCAAGATCTGCGTACGTTGCGTCCACAGCCCCCAGTCGGGCGTCTCGGTCAGCAGATTGCGCGTGGAGACCCAGCGACCCGCCTTGAGGTCCTGGAGCACCGCGCGCAGCGGTTCGTCGTGGCCCGCCGGGTGGTACACCGGGCGACCTGACGGCATGGGCATGAGTCCTCTGTTGGGGGAAGAGGGCGGAAAGCGGAAAAGTACGTGAACTCGGCGGACCCGCAAAGGCGTTGACGATGTTGCTCGGCGGTCAGTGTAGATCCGGCTCTTTACGTTCCAGGGCACTTCCTGGATCTTTTGTGACCGGCTTTTGTCAACACGGCGCGCCGCGCGTTCATTTGCTGTCCTCTCGCGGTCGCCCGGCGTCCCCTCGCCGTCGTGCAGGTCCCTTGACGGCCTCAGCCACCCTGTAGCAGGCTTCCGCGGTGATCAGCGATGAGCGGCCTTCGGCACAGCGGCCCGTGCTCGCCGTCGACCAGGGCACCTCCGGCACCAAGGCCCTCGTGGTCTGCCCGGAGCGCGGCGTGATCGGCACGGGCACCGCCGAGGTGCGCCCCCGCTTCCTGCCCGGCGGCCTGGTGGAGGTCGACCCCGCCGAGCTGCTCTCCTCCGTCGTCGACGCCGGGCGGCGTGCGCTGGCCGACGCGGGCGAACCGGTCGCCGCCGTCGGCCTCGCCAACCAGGGCGAAACGGTCCTGGCCTGGGACCCGGACTCCGGGGAACCGCTCACCGACGCCCTCGTCTGGCAGGACCGCCGCGCCGCCTCGATCTGCGCCGAGATCGCCGACCACGCCGAGGAGTTGAAGGACCTCACCGGGCTGCCGCTCGACCCCTACTTCGCCGCGCCCAAGATGGCGTGGATACGCCGCCACCTCACCCGGCACGGCGTGGTCACCACCAGCGACGCCTGGCTCGTCCACCGGCTCACCGGCGCCTACGTCACCGACGCCGCCACGGCCGGCCGCACCCAGCTCCTCGACCTCGACGACGTCACCTGGTCGCCGCGCGCCCTGGAGATCTACGGGCTCACCGAGGAGCGCCTGCCCCGTGTCGTCGACGCCGCGGGCCCCTTCGGCACCACCACCGCGTTCGGCCCCGAGATCCCGCTCACCGGGCTCCTCGTCGACCAGCAGGCCGCCCTGCTCGCCCAGCACGTGACCGAGCCGGGCAGCGCCAAGTGCACCTACGGAACAGGGGCGTTCCTGCTCACCCAGACCGGCGACCGGCCACGCCGCGGCGATTCCGGTCTGGTCAGTTGCGTCGCCTGGCGGCTCGACGGGAAGAGCAGCTACTGCCTCGACGGGCAGGTCTACACCGCCGCCTCCGCCGTGCGCTGGCTCACCGACCTCGGCGTGATCGGCGGCGCCGAGGACATCGACCCCGTGGGCGGCGCCGTCCCGGACACGGGAGGCGTCACCTTCGTACCCGCCCTCGCGGGCCTCGCCGCACCCTGGTGGCGCGGCGACCTGCGGGGCTCGCTGACCGGGCTCGGCCTCGACACCACCGCCGGGCACCTGGTCCGCGCCCTGTGCGAGGGCATCGCCGCACAGGTCGCCTCGCTCGCCGACGCGGCCGCCGCCGACCTCGGCGAGCCCCTGACGAGCCTGCGCGTCGACGGCGGCCTCACCCGCTCGGCACTGCTCATGCAGACCCAGGCGGACCTGCTCCAACTGCCCGTCGAGGTCTCGGCGTTGCCCGATCTCACCGCGCTCGGCGCGGCCGCCGTCGCCCGCATCGGCCTGGACCCCGCGCTCCCGGTCGCCGAGGCGGCCCCCGCCTGGCGGCCCGCCGCCGTCTACGAACCCCGGATCGGCGCGGACCAGGCGGCCGAACGCCTCGCGGGCTTCCGTTCGGCCGTGACGGCACTCCTGGAACGTACGCCCTCATGAGCGTCGCCGAGAGCGCCGGGCGGGTGCTGAGGAGCGGCGCGCCACCCGACACGGCGTACGACGTCACGGTCATCGGCGCCGGAGTCGTGGGCACGGCCATCGCCCGTGAACTGGCCCGCCACCGCGGGCTGCGCATCGCCCTGCTCGACGCGGCGAACGACGTCGGCGAGGGCACGTCCAAGGCGAACACCGCGATCCTGCACACCGGCTTCGACGCCGTGCCCGGCTCCCTGGAGGCCCGTCTCGTCCGCGAGGGCCGGCGCCTCCTCGCCGCCTACGCCACCGAGTCCGGTATCCCGGTCGAGCCGGTCGGTGCGCTGCTCGTGGCCTGGGACGAGGAACAACGGGCCGCACTCCCGGGCCTGTTGGACAAGGCCGCCCGCAACGGCTACCACGCGGCACGGATCATCGGCCCCGACGAGGTCAGGGCCCGCGAACCACACCTGGGCCCCGGAGCGCTCGGCGCGCTCGACGTGCCCGGCGAGAGCATCATCTGCCCCTGGACGACCACACTCGCCTACGCCACCCAGGCCGTACGCGGTGGTGTCGATCTGCACCTCAACTGCCGTGTGCGGCAGATCGATCCGGGCGGCGGCCTTCACGAGCTGACCACGAGCCGCGGCACCCTGCGCACCCGCCACCTCGTGAACGCCGCGGGCCTGCACGCCGACGCGGTCGACCGGCTCCTCGGCCACGACGACTTCACCGTCACCCCGCGCCGCGGCCAGCTCATCGTCTTCGACAAGTTCGCCCGCGACCTCGTCGACCACATCCTGCTGCCCGTGCCCACCGCACTCGGCAAGGGCGTCCTGGTGGCCCCGACCGTGTACGGAAACGTCCTCCTCGGCCCCACCGCCGAGGAGTTGGACGACAAGACGGCCACCGGCTCGACCGCCGAAGGCATCGCCCTGCTGCGCGAGAAGGGCCGTCGGATCCTGCCCGAACTGCTCGACGAGGAGGTCACCGCGGTCTACGCCGGACTGCGCGCCGCCACCGGGTACGACGACTACCGCGTCAGCGCCCACAAGGAGCAGCGCTATGTCACGGTCGGCGGCATCCGCTCGACCGGGCTCACCGCGTCCCTGGCCATCGCCGCCCACGTCACCGACCTCCTCGCCACCACGGGCCTCGACCTCCCCGCGGCCCGGGACCTGCCACCCCTTCGCATGCCGAACCTCGGCGAGGCCCTCCCGCGCCCCTACCAGCGCGCCGACCTCATCGCCGCCGACCCCGCGTACGGCACCCTCGTCTGCCACTGCGAGCGGGTCACGCGCGGCGAGATCCGCGACGCCCTCGCGGCGGTGGTTCCGCCGGGCTCACCGGATGGGCTGCGGCGCCGGACCCGGGCGGGCGCCGGGCGCTGCCAGGGCTTCCACTGCGGGGCCCAGGTGCGTGAACTCTTCGAAAAGGGTGGGGAGCCGGGGTCCGGATGAGGCGTGAACGCATCGTCGACGCGCTGATCGTGGGCGCCGGACCGGCAGGTCTCGCCACCGCGGCCGGGCTCGCCGCGACGGGCGCGGGCGAGGTCGAGGTGGTCGACAGGGACCAGCAGGCGGGCGGAGCCGCGCGGCACTGCGCGCACGGCGGGTTCGGCCGCTTCGGGATGACCGGGCCGCAGTACGCGGAGCGCTGGGTGGCCGCGGCCGTCGGCGTCGGCGCGGTGCTGCGGACCGGCGTCACCGTCACCGGCTGGTCGGGGCCCCTCACCCTGGACACCACGAGCCCGCGCGGCCTGGAGCGGATCACCGCCCGGGCCGTCGTCCTCGCCACCGGTGCGCGTGAACGGCCCCGCGCCGCACGCCTGGTGCCCGGCACGCGGCCCGCCGGGGTGTTCACCACGGGGGAGTTGCAGCGGGCCGTCCACGGCCACGGGCAGCGGATCGGCACGCGGGCCGTCGTCGTCGGCGCGGAGCCGGTGAGCCTCACCGCCCTCGACACGCTGCGGCAGGCCGGGGTCGAGGTCGCCGCGCTGGTCACGGAGTACCCGCGCCACCAGGCGTCGCGGGCCCGCGCCGCCGAGGCCCGGCTGCGGCACGCCATCCCCCTCCTCACGGACGCCACCGTCACCGAACTCCTCGGGCGGGGCCGCCTGTCGGGGGTGGGGCTGCGGCACCGGGACGGCAGAACGGCGTACGTCGCCTGCGACACCGTGGTCTTCACCGGCGATTTCGTCCCCGACCAGGAACTGGCCCGGCGCGGTGGCCTGCCGCTCGACCCCGGCACGCGCGGGCCCGCGGTCGACGGCGCCTTCCGCACCGCCGAGCGCGGTGTCTTCGCGGTGGGCAACGTCCTGCACGCCGTCGAACCGGCTCGGGTGGTGGCCAGGGAGGGCGCGGCCGCCTCCGCCGCGGTCCGGCGCTATCTCCGCGACGGCGACTGGCCCTCCGCCTCGGTGCCGCTGCGGGTCACGGCCCCGCTCGGCTGGGTCGCCCCCAACCGCCTCGCCCTCGACGAGCCGGGCGACGGATTCACCCTGCGGACCACGGAGTTCGTCACCCACCCCACCCTGGTGGTCACCCAGGACGGCAGGACCCTCCACCGCGCCCGCCGCCGTCGCCCAGCGGTCCCGAACCGGCCCTTCCGTATCCCCGGCGACTGGACCGGCCGGGTGGACGCGCGGGGCGGCGCCGTACGGATCGCCCTGGCCGACTGAGCCACGGGCCCGCCCCGCGGCCGCCAGGGCCGTGATGGCCGGATGCCGCCTGTGCACGGGTGTGCGAACGCCCGTAGGCTGTGCGACCTTCGCGGTCTGGGGGGCTTGTGAACAGTCTTCGTACGGTCGTTGTCTGCCTGTTGATCGCGTGCGCCACTCTGGTGTCGCCCGCCGCGGCCGTGACGCCCGGCTGGTCGGCTCTGCCGGTACCGGCGGCGGCCCCGCCGGTGACCGTGAAGGACCTCGCCGCCCGCGGGCCGGGCGAGGCGTGGGCGAGCGGGTACGAGCACGCCGCCGACGGACTGCGGCCCATGCTCTACCGGTGGGACGGCACGGAGTGGAGCCGGGACACCACCTTCCCTGGCGCCGGTGAGCAGGGCTGGCTCGGCAAGGTGCAGTTCGTCGGCAAGGAGGTGTGGATCTTCCACAACCGCGCCGGCGAGGGCGAGATCCTGCGCCGCTCGGCGGAAGGGTGGAGCGCCCTCCCGCTGCCGCGGACCCTGCGGATCTACCAGGACTTCGCCGCGGTACAGGGTGCCGCGTGGGTGGTCGGTGAGGACGACACCGGGCTGAAGGTGCTGCACTACGACGGCTCCGCCTGGACCACGCAGGCCGCCCCGGAAGACGTGCACTACGTGATGGGCATCACGGCACGTACCGCCACCGACGCCTGGGCCTGGGCGGACACCAGCACCGGGACCACCGTCCTGCGCTGGGACGGCACCGCGTGGCGCGACGCCAAGGTGCCCCTGCCGTCGCGCGCCAACGTGCACACGATCCTGCTCGAACCGTCCGGCCGGGCCGCCGTCAGCGGCAGTCAGCACACCGACGACGGGGTCCGCGCCTACCTGATGACCTGGAACGGGCATGCCTGGCGCACCACTTACCCCCCGCTGGGCGACACCTACACGGAGGCCTTGGTGCGCGGCCCGGACGGCGCGCTGTGGCTGCCGGTGCGCAGCGACCGCGCGTTCCAGTCGAAGTACGCGCGCGTGGACGGCGCCCGCACCACCTTCTCCTACGGGCCCCAGCGCACGAACGCGATCGACGTGAAACCACGCGCCATGGCGAGGGCCGGGTCCTCCCTGCTCTCCTTCGGGACCGTCGAGATCTACGGCTCGAAACCGAATCTGATGAGCGAGCGGCTGGGAGGCTGACCATGGCACGCCGACTTCTCGTCGCGGTCCTCGCCGCCGCCATGACCCTCGTGGCCGTCATGAGCGCGGCCGCGGCGGAGACCCGCTCCTGGGAACACGTCCCGGTCCCGGCGGAGGTACGTCCACAGGCCGGGCTGAACCAGGCCGTGGCCTTCGGGCAGGACCGGGCGTGGGCGGTGGGCACCGACGCCGTCGGCCGCGACGCGCCGGGCTTCCCCCTACTGCTGCGCTGGGACGGAGGCTCGTGGCAGCGCCAGGGCCTGCCCGAGGTCCGCTGGCAGGGCGAGCTGCTCTCCGTCGCGGCGACCTCACCGACCTCGGCCTGGGCGGTCGGCCGCGACTCGGCGGGCGGCACCCGTCTGCTCCGCTTCGACGGCGACTCCTGGAACGAGCGCAGGCCGCCACGCGGTGTGGACGTGACCCAGGCCGTCGCCGGTGGTGGGGAGACCTGGCTGATCGGTACGAGGGACGGCGCGCAGGCGCTGCTCCGCTGGGACGGCCGCGGCTGGCGGGACGTGCCGGTGCCGCCCGGTGCGGTGTACGGCCTGCACATCCTGTCGGCCGACGACGTCTGGGCCGCGGGCTCCACCGAGTCGGCGGCGGCCGTGTCGCACTGGGACGGGAAGGCGTGGCAGCAGACGATCGTGTACGGGTTCCCGCGGTCGGCCGTGGGAAGCGTGCTCGCGGTCTCGCCGACGGAGGTGTGGGCGGGCGGCACGGCCGGGTTCATCGGCGGCCCCGCGGGCAAGCCGATCCCGCCCCTGCTCGTCCGCTTCGACGGGAAGACGTGGAGCCGCGTCACCATACCGACGGACTTCGGCGGGATCACCTCGCTGGCGCCGGACGCGTCCGGCGGGCTCGGCTGGGTCGCGGTGGCCCGCTCGCAGAAGTGGGGCCCGCCGGGCTCCTATCCGCCGATCGTCCCCGGCCCCGATTTCCTCGCCTGGAACGGAGAGTCCTTCACGGGGTACAGCGAACCGGAGGTGGCCGGAGAGGGTAAGTCCTCCGTGATGCGGCTGGCACCGGTGCCGGGCACGGCGACGGTGTGGTCGGTCGGCAGGGCCGCGGGCCCCGAGGGCACGTTCGCCCCGCGCATCCTGCGGTTCGGCTGACCCGCCGAGGGCGAGCGGGGCGGCGGCCAGGGGCTGCCGGGGGGCGCTGAGGGGCAGTCGCCCGCTCTCACTGAAGTACCGGCCGAAGAACCGGCACCCCGTCCTCCGCCTCACCTCATCGCGCCGGGCGCGGAGCACATCACCCCTGGCGAAGAAGCCGTCGGCCGCGATGCCGTGCAGGCCGTACTCGACGCGCTCGGCGCGCAGACGTCACGCGCATCGGTGGGCTCATCCTCAGAACGGCCTGGGCTGTCGCCGGGTGGTGCCACGATGGCGCCGGTGCCTCTCCCTCGCCTGAATCCCCCTTCCCAGCTGCCGCCGAAGGGCGTAGGGCTGCGTCCTCACCACGGGGTGAACCATGCGTGACGCCATCAATGGCTCGCCATGGTGCCATGGGTGTGCCATGATGGCGCCATGAAGGGCGCGCGCTCCTCGGTCTCCGCCGACCAGGGGGTGCGCGTTTCCGCGGAGGAGCCATCGGAGGGGTCGGATCATGGAGACAGCACGGAGCCAGCAGCAGACGGCCCCCGGCGCCTTCGCCGCCTTCGCCCGCTTCGTGCTCTGCGGCGGCGGAGTGGGGCTCGCCTCCAGCTTCGCCGTGGCGGGCCTCGCCTCCTCGATCCCCTGGGCCCTGGCCAACGCCCTGGTCACCGTCGTCTCCACGCTCCTCGCCACCGAGCTGCACGCCCGCTTCACCTTCGGCGCGGGCGGGCGCGCCACCGGGCGCCAGCACGTGCAGTCGGCCGGGTCGGCGGCGGCCGCGTACGCGGTGACCTGCGTGGCGATGTTCGCCTTGCAGCAGCTCGTGGCGGCGCCCGGTGCGGTGCTGGAGCAGATCGTCTATCTGTCGGCCTCCGCGCTCGCCGGTGTCGCGCGGTTCGCGGTGCTGCGCCTGGTCGTCTTCGCGCGGAACCGTTCGCAGGCCGCGGTGACCGTCCGTACCGTGGCGCGCGGCTCGGCCCCGGCCCCGGTGCTCTGCCGCGCCGCATGACCTGGCCGGGGGCCTCGTGCGCCGTCGTATGCGCGTGAACGCACAGGGAACTTACATAAGCAGGCGGGGCGTTCCTAGAGTGGCGCCATGTCGAACGACGAACCACGCGCGGCCGCCGACGCTCAGGGCGAGGCCCACGGCACCCTGGACCCCAGTGCCCACGGCACCCCGGACCGGGGCGCCCCTGACTCCGCCCTGGACGTGGAAGCCTTCACCTCCGCGATCGAGGACTTCAACCGGTTCTACATCCGGCTCCCCGTCCTGGAGAAGCTGCCGTTCACGACCCTGTCGGTGCTCGACACCCTCGCGTTCGGCGGCAGCCCGCGGCGGCTGACCGAGCTGACGAAGACCGAGCAGGTCAGCCAGCCCGGCATCACCCAGCTGGTCACCCGCCTGGAGCGGGACGGACTCGTGGAGCGCCGCCCGGACCCGAGCGACGGCCGCGGCGTCCTGGTCCACATCACGGAGGCGGGCCGGGAGATCGGCCGCTCCCGCCGCGCCGACCGGGCGCGGCACCTGCGACCGCTCCTCGACCAGCTGGCCCCCGAGCAGCGCCGCGCGATCGCGGACGCCCTGCCCGCCCTCACCCGCCTCGCGGAGCTGGGACGCGCCCGGTCGCAGACGGCGGGAACCCCTTCCCACGGCCCCGCCTCCCGCATAGACTCCAAAACTAGCAGCGCTAATTAACGCAGCGAGACCCGCAGAACGATCCGGAGCCGTATCGTGCGCACAGTCCACTTCGCCGCCGCCCGCCGCACCCCCATCGGCAAGCTCCGCGGCGCCCTGTCCTCCGTCCGCCCCGACGACCTCGCCGCGGACGTCGTACGAGGACTCCTCGCCGACCTGCCGCAGCTGGACCCCGCCCGGATCGACGACATCTACTGGGGCGCCGCCAACCAGGCGGGCGAGGACAACCGCAACGTGGCCCGCATGGCCGCCCTCCTCGCCGGCCTCCCGGAATCCGTGCCCGGAGCGACCGTCAACCGGCTCTGCGCCTCCGGACTCGAAGCCGTCACCACCGCCGCGCGCACCATCGCCGCGGGGGAGGCCGACATCGTCCTCGCGGGCGGCTCCGAGTCGATGAGCCGCGCCCCCTTCGTCCTGCCCCGCCCGGACGAGGTACTGCCGCACCGCATGGAAGCCGCCGACACCCGCCTCGGCTGGCGCCTCACCAACCCGAGGATGAAGGACCTGCACGGCGTCCTCGCGATGGGTGAGACCGCCGAAGAGGTCGCCGAACGCCACGGCGTCCCGCGCGAGCGCCAGGACGCCTTCGCCCTCCGCAGCCACCAGCGCGCCGCCGCCGCCCGCAAGGACGGCCACTTCCAGGACGAACTGCTCCCCGTCACCCGGCCCGACGGCGTCGTGGTCGACACGGACGAATGCGTGCGCGAGGACACCTCGTACGAGAAGCTCAGCAGTCTGAAGCCCGTCTTCCGCAAGGGCGGCACGGTCACCGCGGGCAACGCCTCGCCGATGAACGACGGCGCCGCGGGACTGCTGCTCGTCAGCGAGGAGGCGCTGAACGACCTGGGCCTGGAGTCCCTTGGCCGGTACGCGGCCGGGGCGTCGGCGGGCGTGCACCCGGACGTCATGGGCCTCGGGCCGGTGCCCGCCACACGCAAGGTGCTCGACCGCCTGGGCTGGAGAGTCGAGGACATCCAGGAGGCGGAGTTCAACGAGGCGTTCGCCGCCCAGGCCCTCGCCTGCGTCGACGCCCTCGGCTTCGACCCGGAGCTGGTCAACCCCTCCGGCGGCGCCATCGCGCTCGGCCACCCCCTCGGCTGCTCGGGCGCCCGCATCCTCACCACACTGCTGCACCGCATGCGCCGTACGGGCGCCTCGCGCGGCCTCGCCACCATGTGCGTGGGCGTGGGCCAGGGCACCGCGCTCCTCGTCGAGCGCGACTGACCCGCGCCCGGCGCACCACCGCCGACCGGGGCGCCCGGCGCGCCCCGCGCGCCACACAGCAGCGCGCCGCGCAGCAGTCCGAACCACCGCAAGGCCGCACGGAAACGGAGCACACCCCCCATGGCAACGCTGTCCCTCGCCACCATCCTCGCCGAGCCCGCCCGCCGCCACCCGGACCGCACCGCCCTCGTCGAGGGTGAACTGCGCCTCTCCTTCAGGGAATTGTGGCGTGAGGCCCGCGCCCAGGGCGCCGCCCTTACGGAGCTGGGCGTGCGGCCGGGGGACCGCGTGGCCCTGATGGCGCCCAACGTGGCCGAGTTCCCGAAGGCCTACTACGCGATCCTCGCCGCGGGAGGCGTGGTCGTCCCCGTCCACCTGCTGCTCTCCGCGCAGGAGGTCGAGCACGTCCTGCGCGACAGCGGCGCGAGCCTGCTCCTGTGCCACCCCACGAAGGCGCCGACGGGCCGAGCGGCCGCCGAGGCCACCGGCGTACGCATGCTGGAGCTGGGCGCCGGGGGCGAGTGGGAGACCCTGGCCCGCGAGACCGAGCCCCTAGCCTCGTACGTCACGCGCGACGCCGACGACCCCGCCGTCATCTTCTACACCAGCGGCACCACAGGCATCCCCAAGGGCGCCGTGCTCAGCCACTTCAACCTCGTGATGAACGCGACCGTCAACGCCTTCGACGCCAACGACGTCCGGCCCGACGACATCGTGCTGGGCGCGCTGCCCCTCTTCCACGCCTTCGGCCAGACCGTCTCCATGAACTCCACCTGGCGGGCGGGCGCCACCCTCGTCCTGCTGCCCCGCTTCGACGCCGCGCGCGCCATCGAGCTGATGGTGGCGGAAGGGGCGAACACCTTCCACGGCGTGCCCACCATGTACGTGGGTCTGGTGGCCGCCGCCGCCACCGCCCCCGAGCTGCCCCGGCTGCGCCTGTGCATCTCCGGAGGCGCCTCGCTGCCCGTCGCCGTCCTCGAACGCTTCGAAGAGGCCTTCGGCACACCGGTCTACGAGGGCTACGGCCTCTCCGAGACCTCCCCGGCCGCCTCCGTCAACCAGCCCGACCTCGGGACCAAGGCGGGCACCATCGGCCACCCCCTGTGGGGCGTCGACGTCGAGATCGCCCGCGCCGACATCGACGACCGCGTCGAGCTGCTGCCCACCGGCGAACTCGGCGAGGTCGTGATCCGCGGCCACAACGTCTTCTCCGGCTATCTGGGCCGCCCCGAGGCCACCGCCGAGGCGCTGGTCGACGGCTGGTTCCGCACCGGCGACCTCGGCACCAAGGACACCGAGGGCTTCCTGACCATCGTCGACCGCAAGAAGGACGTCATCATCCGCGGCGGCTTCAACGTCTATCCGCGCGAGGTCGAGGAAGTCCTGATGCGCCACCCGGACGTGGCGCAGGCCGCCGTGATCGGCCTGGCCCACCCCGTCCACGGCGAGGAGATCTGTGCCGTCGTCGTCCCGGCGCCCGACGCGGCCAAGGACGCGGACGCGATCATCGCGTGGTCGAAGGAGCACCTGGGCCGCCACAAGTACCCGCGCCGCCTGGAGTTCACGGACGCCCTCCCGCTCGGCCCCAGCATGAAGGTCCTCAAGCGCGAGCTGCGTACTCAGTACACCGTGTAGACGCGCTGGGTCCAGCGGGCCGGTCGGCTCAGCGCGACGCGAACGAGGTGCCCGCCGTCTCGGCGGCGAGCCCCTGCTCCAGGTCCTCCGCGAGCAGCCGCTTGGCGATCGTGTCCACCGCGGCCGTCAGCTCCTCGTCCGGCGGCCGCCCGAGGTCCTTCTCGATCTCCTCGGCCAGCCACGACGACCACGCCCCGGCGATGACCTCCGCCTCGCGCTCCCCGGCGGGCGTGTGGGAGAAGTATGTGCCGGTGCGGGTCAGATACCCCTCCTCGACCATGCGGTCGAAGACCGGCACAAGCACCTCGGCCGGGATCCTGCGCCGCGCCGCGATCAGGCCGAGGCTCGCGTGCCCCACCATGCGGGTGAAGAGCGAGACCTGCATGACCGCCCAGGCGCCCGCGATGTCCAGCCGGGTGTCGGAGCCCTTGATGATGCCGCGCGCGGTGTTCATGCCGACATTGCGTACGATCCCGGCGACGCTCCGCTCCAGTACGTGCCCCGAGTCGCCGCTGGACGGCTGCGCGAAGCCCTCACCCATGTCGGGCGCGCCCATCCGCGCGCTGTCGCGCAACTCCACCTGTTTGAGGAAGAGCGCCACCAGGAAACCGAGGAACGCCACGGGGACGGTCCACAGGAAGACGGTGTGCAGGGTGTCCGCGTACGCCTCGACGACCGGCCCCGCCGCCGCGTCCGGCAGATCGTGCACCCCCTGCGGGCTCTGCGCGGCCTTCGCGATCGCCGCCGGATCCACGACGCCGGTCCCCGCGGCCCGGGCGACCCCGTCCTTGAGGTTGGGCTCGAGGGTGTTGGCGTAGATCGTCCCGAACACCGCCGTGCCGAACGAGCTGCCCAGCGTACGGAAGAACGTCACGCCCGACGTGGCGGTGCCCAGATCCGCGTACGGGACGGTGTTCTGCACGGCGATCGTCAGGACCTGCATGCACAGGCCGATGCCGACGCCGAGGACGAACATGTACAGCGACTCCAGCCACGCGCTCGTGGTGCTCCCCATGAGCGAGAGCAGATAGAGCCCGAGCGCCATCACCAGCGCGCCGATGATCGGGAAGATCCGGTACGTCCCCGTCTTGCTGACGACGTTGCCGCTGAAGACGGACGCGATGAGCAGCCCGACCACCATGGGCAGCGTCCGCACGCCCGAGATCGTGGCCGAGTCCCCGTCGACGTACTGGAGGTAGGTCGGCAGGAACGTCATCGCGCCGAGCATCGCGAAACCCACGATGAAGCTGAGGATCGAGCAGACCGTGAAGACGGGGTTGCCGAAGAGCCGCATCGGCAGCATCGGTTCGGCGGCGCGCGTCTCCACGACGCAGAACAGCGCCAGTGCGATCAGGCCGCCGGCGAAGAGGCCGATGATCGTGGGTGACCCCCACGCGTACTGATTGCCGCCCCAGCTCGTGGCGAGGATCAGCGCGCTCGCCCCGACGGCCACGAGCGCGATGCCCAGGTAGTCGATGACCGGCCGCGCCACGGACTTCACCACGGGGATGGTGCGGGCCGCCGCGATGACGACGACGATCGCGATGGGCACATTGACGTAGAACGCCCAGCGCCAGCTGAGATGGTCGGTGAAGAGCCCGCCGAGCAGCGGCCCGATCACGGTGGAGACCCCGAAGACGGCGCCGATCGCACCCTGGTACTTGCCGCGCTCGCGCAGCGGGATGACATCGGCGATCAGCGCCATGGACGTGACCATCAGGCCGCCCGCGCCGATGCCCTGCATCGCCCGCCAGGCGATGAGCAGCGTCATGTTCGTCGACAGGCCGCACAGGAACGACCCCGTGATGAAGATGACCGCCGAGACCTGGAAGACGACCTTCCGCCCGAACAGGTCGCCGAACTTGCCGACCAGGACCGTGGCGACGGTCTCCGCGAGCAGATACGACGTCACCACCCACGACATGTGCTCCGCCCCGCCGAGATCCGACACGATCGTGGGCAGCGCGGTGCCGACGATGGTCTGGTCGAGGGCGGCGAGCAGCATCCCCAGCATGATCGTCACGAAGACGACGTTGCGGCGCCGCCGGTCGAGCACGGGCGGCGCCGGTGCCGCGACGGCGGCCGACTGATCGCTCAAGGTCACCCGCCCACCCTCACACCGGCCCGGCGCGGGTGCATGCGGGGCGAGGCCGGTCTGGTGATGGGGGGCGGGGGGCCGTGGCGGGTGTCCGGGGGTGCTGTGGTGTGCCGGGTGGCTAGCGCTCCGCGCCGCCGCGCAGCCGTGGCGCGTGGGCGCCCGCGTCCACCGCGGTCTCCTCCCGCTCCAACAGCTCCGCCAGCGCCCCGGCCCAGCGGATCACTTCCGCGAGGTCGATCCCGTACGGCCGCTCCGGCCGCTCCGGGCCGCTCCCGCGCCAGTGCTCGACCGCCCCCGCACCCCGGAGCAGCAGCCGCGCCCCGCCCTTGGTGTTGCCGCGGGCCGCGTGGGTCAGGCCGACGGCCAGCTGGGCCAGCCCTTTCCACAGGTCCCGCTCCGTCTCCGGGCCGGATTTCCACGCGTCCTCGAAGACCTCGTGCGCGTGGAAGGGCCGCCCCGCGTCCAGCAGGGCCTGCGCCTCGGAGACCGACTCCTCGGGCGCGCGCACGACGCCCTCGGGCTGCCGGGCCACGCCGTCCGCGCCATAGGGCAACGGCCGGCCTAGCCCGTCGCGCGGCCGCTGGTTACGGGCCCGGCCCTCCTCGTCACGATCACGGTCACGGCCACTGGCGTACGGTCCGGGTGCGGTGCTCATACGAGGATTGTCGCGCGTACCTGACGGCGGTCACCGGGGAACGGAGCACCCTCACACGTGGGGTAGAGTTCTACCTGTGATCACGCGGGACACCGCAGAGAACACACCGGGACGTGGCGCAGCTTGGTAGCGCACTTGACTGGGGGTCAAGGGGTCGCAGGTTCAAATCCTGTCGTCCCGACTCGAAAGAGTCGCAGGTCAGGGGCCGTTTCAGAGTAATCTGAAACGGCCCCTTGATCGTTTTGGGGACCCGCTGGGGACCAGGCCCGGCCATTGCCTTTCCCGCTGCTTCAGCCGGCACGGCTCCTGCCGACCCCCCACGCGGGTGACGATGCCTGACCGCGGTATGGCTGAGGCCAGGCATCGTCACGTAGGGGTGACCCTTGCCGACTAGGGCGCGTCCACCAGCACGCGCCCGCCGGTCCGGGTGTGCGCCGCGGCGCCGTTCGCGTACGCGTTCTCGACACGTGAGCGTTCCGCCGCGTCGGGCACCGCGTTACGGCAGCTCGTACCGGCGCTGGAGCCCGACATCAGCTGCGAGCAGGGGCCGGGCTTGGTGTCCGGCAGGCCCAGGTTGTGGCCGAGTTCGTGGGCGACGATGCGGGTTTTGTCATAGCCCTGGGAGACCGCCTGGCTGCCGAGTTCGACCCGGGCCCGGCCGCCCGGCCTGACCGGTCCGAGCGTGGCCTGGGGCCAGCCCGTGGTGGCCACGATCTGGATCTCCGCTCGGCTGCCAGGGGCGGCTTTGACCAGCTTGACGTTGCCGACGTTGCCGTTCCACGAGGCGACCCCGGCGGAGATCGCCTGCTCCCAGCCTGCCGCTCGGCTGGCGTCGTAGCGGAGCGTGACCTGCGCGGCCACGTGCTTCGGCGTGGTGGGCTCGGCCGCGGACACGGCGTGCGCCGCCGGCATCGCGGTCAGGAGCACCCCTGTCGCGGCACCGGCTATACCTAACCGTAGGTAGTGCACCATCACTGTCCTTTCATGCGGGAGGAGTCGGACCCCGAGGGGTCCGAGAGGAGAGGACCAAAAAGAGTGGCGCGAACATGACAACTAGCGCCTTGCGGGGTCGAGGTCAACCGTTGGAGACCGCGGACTGTATCCAGTTGGTGTACGCGGCGGTGGCCGTGTAGTTCGACCTGGACTGCCGGTCGCTGGTCGAGGCCACTCCGACCAGGGCGCCGCCGGCCATCGCGGGCCCGCCGGAGTCTCCGCCGGCCGCGACACCGTCGACGCCCTGAAGGCCGATCGCGGTGCCGCCGTAGTAGTCCGTGGTCAGACCGGTCATCCGCATGGTGGCGGTCTTCAGGACGGGGGACTGGCAGGTGCTCTCGTTGTCCCGGCAGGTGGCGCCCCATCCGTAGACGGAGACGTTCGTACCCGTCTGGGGGTAGGCGCCGGCGATCCTGGCAGGCGTGAGGGTGACGTCCCGGTCCAGCTTCACCATGGCGAGGTCGGCCGACGGGTGCAGGGTGATGCGTGCGGCGGCGGCCACCGTGCCGCCGCTCGACGCGTAGGTGCTGCCGATACGGAAGGTGTACTGCGCGGACTGGTTCACGCAGTGCTTGGCGGTCAGGATGTGACGGGCCGACACCAGGGTCGCGGTGCACATGCCCTGGCCGTTCCTCAAGACGCGGGCGTGGTAGGGCTGCGCCTGTGTCTCCCTGCCGCCGATGATGGGCTGTGCGCCGGTCTTCTTCGGTGACACGGCCGCCGTACCGAAGGCGCCGGTGGTGGAGGCTGCGGCGGCGGTATACGCCGGGGTGTCGGCGGGAGCGGGGGCCGCGGTGGCCTGGCCGACGGCGCCGAGGACGAGCGTCGCGGCAAGTCCGGTGGCGCAGGCGGTTGCGCGCACGGACAGTTTGCGAACCTGCATGGTGGGGGGTCTCCTCGCTGTTTCGTCTCGGGGGAAGCCGAGTACGGTGCGCGATGAGTGTGTACTCCGTGTCAGACGGCGGGGGAGGCTGCTAACGCCCGATAGCCCAGGCCTATCGGACGGAAAGACGCTGTTGTGCCCGAGGGGCGTCCGCAGCCGCCAAACTGTTGGCGAACGTTGAATGTCGCCCTACTCTCGCCCCCATGGATCTGGAGATTCGGCATCTGCGCGCGGTGACCGCCATTGCCGATGCCGGCAGTCTGCACAAGGCGGCACGCGTGCTGGGAGTGGCCCAGCCGACCTTGACCGCGCAGTTGCGCCGGATCGAAGAGAGTCTGGGCGGGGCGCTGTTCCTCCGGCTGCCCGACGGCTGCCGCCCCACGCCGCTCGGCCACCAACTCCTCGCCCGGTCCCGGTCCGTACTGGCCGACATCACCCACTTGACCGCCGAGATGCGGGCAGCGGCCAGCTCCGCGCGGACACCCCAGCTGCGCATCGGCTCCACACCCACCTCCGTGTTGCCCCTGTGGACGCGGCGTCTGGGCGTCCGGTACCCCGAGGCCCAGCTGACCGCCCAGGCGGACGTGTCCTCCAACACGCTGCTGCGGATGGTGGCCGCCGGCCAGCTCGACGTCGCCCTCGTGCACGAGATGGAGGGAACGCATCTGCGCGTACCGGAAGGGCTGCGGCTGCTGGTCTTCCTGGAACGCGAGCCCGCGTTCCTGTCCATCTCCGAGCGTCACCCCGCCGCCTGCCGGCAGACCGTACCGCTTCAGGAACTGGCGGACGAGCAATGGATGATGGACAAGGCGGCCGACGGCGAATGGGAGATCCTGTACCGGACACTCCTGGCAGCCGGTCTGACACCACGGGTCCTGCACGGCGACTACTCCACCAACAGACTGCTGGTCACCGCCGGGCAGGCCGTCACCCTGTGCCAGGCCACCTCCCCCGGCGCCGACGGCGTGGTGCCACGCCGCCTGGAAGGCGACCCGATCGGGTACCGCTGGCTGTTGGCGGCACGGAGCGACGCCCAACTGGTCTCTGTGCACGACGACTTGCGTGCCGCTTACCAGGAAGCAGTGGAACAGGCCCCGCTCTACCAGGCGATGGGCCCCCTGGCCTTCGGACCCGCTCCTTCCACCACGCCTTCGCGCACCTCCGCACCGCGCTGCTCGGCCCCGGATGAAGGGGCGGCAGAACCCTCTCCGCGGGTGCCCTGATCGGGCAGTTAGCGGGAGAACACGGCCACGTCATAGCGTTCGAGGACCGGCCGTGGCGCGTCCCGCGCCTCGTCGTACGCCGCGGCCAGTAGTCGTAGAGCACCGCGTCCAGCCGCTCGCGGAACGTGGTGCGGACGACCGTTCTCCCGTCGGCGCGCACCACACGGGCCAGTTCGCGGGCGACCCGGGCCCGGGCGGGGATGTGGTGGATCCATGGGCACGGCTCATGCGACCGATCCTCACTCAGGGATCAGGTCCGGACAACGGTCTCGACAAGAACGCCAACGCCCCAACGCCCCTACGCCCCTACGCCCCGACGGCCCGCCGGCTCCGCCGGCTCCGCATCGGCGGGGCTGCGATCGATACCCCCGCCGGTCCGTTGCGCGGGCGCACGCCAATTGGCCGGATCTGTGCGGTGGGAGCGGTGTGATGTTCCGTCCGGGCGGGGAGCGGGCGGGCGAGGCGGCGGAGGTGCGGAGCCGACCGGGACACATCGGCCGCGGAGTGAATACGTCTACGGCGTGTTGAGCCACCGTCCCGTCAGCGGGGTCCGAAGTGCCCGCTGGCCAAATCATCACCCCAGATCAGGGAGATCTGGGCCGACATGTCGACGGCGCGGCGGAGCCTCCGGCCGGTCCGGCCCGGCGGCGTTCGACGGGCCCGTCCACGCACTGGCCGCGTTCTTTTCGACACAGACCGGTTTGCGGGGGAGGTCCCTGGGCACACGCGGCGGTGCGGCATTCGACGGTCGTCCTCGGTACGAGGTCGGTCGGACGAAGTGGCCGAGCGGTGACGCAAAAGCACCGGCAGAGCACTCTCCGTTCAACCTCAGGGGGTTGCTTGCAGGTGACTCGCCGTGAAGACTGTGGCCGAGTTCCATCGAAACGAAGGTGTTCCGAGGGGCGCAGCATGCCAATCGCGGCACAGGACGCGCTGTGATTGCGTACTCTCACACCCGTTTTCGAACGGCCGGGACTGGGGGGTCCACTGTCCGTCCAGGAGCCGGGAGGGTCCCGCGTGTTCGGTGCGCGGGAGGTATCGCCGAGGGGGATGGGTTATGTCGGGTTGGCGCGCCGCACGACTGGGCCGACTGCGGGGCCGTGGTCGGCCGTGCAGCCGCCGCGGCATCCCGCACCGCATGTGTTGAGGGCCGGGAGCCCGCCTTGACGTCGGACTGACGCCGATCGACCGCCCCGGCGCACGAGGGCCCCGCGGGGCGCGTGCCGTTCCTCCTCAGGTCCAGGCGACAGCGACACAGCCGTGCCCGAGGCCGCCCCGACCGGCCGGCCCGGCCCGCTCCACCCCACCCCTGTGCGCGTGAATCCACTGTGCCCGCACGCGCAAGCCGCTAGCAAGGGAGACAAGGTGATCAGCAAGCAACCGACGGGCGAGCGGCCCCTCTTGGAGGAGTTGCCCGACCGCTGGCGGGGCTTACGCGAGACCGGGCCGGTGCGCTACGACGAGACCCAGCGCGTCTGGCAGGTGCTTGACCACGAGACCGTCTCCGCCGTGCTCGCCGACCCGGCGACGTACTCCTCGGAGCTCTCCACGCTCGCACCCACCCAGTCCGACTTCGAGACCTTCACCCAGGGCAACTTCGTCGGCATGGACCCGCCGGAGCACCGCAAGCTCCGCACCCTGGTGAGCCAGGCGTTCACCCCGCGTGTCGTACAAGGACTCGAACCCCGCATCGAGGCGGTGTGTGCCCGGCTCCTCGACGACGTGGCCGACCGCGACCGGTTCGACCTGGTCGATGTGCTGGCCTACCCGCTGCCGATCATCGTCATCGCCGAACTGCTCGGCATCCCCGCGGAGGAGCACCGGCTCTTCCAGGAGTGGGCGAGCGTCCTCTTCGGCGGCGACCAGCTCGGCGAGGCGCCCGACATGGCCGACCTGGAGCGGGCGCTGGAAGCCATCGCCCCCACCGTGCGCGAGATGAACGGCTACATGCTGGACCACATCCGCGCCCGCCGCGCCGACCCCGGTGACGACCTCACCAGCAGACTCATCGCCGCCGAGGTGGACGGTGTCCGCCTCGGCGACCAGGAGATGGTCGGCTTCGTGGCCCTGCTGCTTGTGGCCGGGCACATCACCACGACCGCGCTGCTGGGCAACGCGATCGTCGCCTTCGACGGCCAACCCGACACGGATGCCGCGCTGCGCGCCGACCCCACGCGCGTCCCGGCCGCCGTCGAGGAGGTGCTGCGCTGGCTGCCGCCCTTCCCCGAACTGGGCCGCAGGGTCACCCGGCCCGTGGTCCTCGGCGGCCACGAGATCCCGGCCGACACGATGCTGATGGCCCATCTCGGCGCCGCCAACCGGGATCCCGCCCGCTTCACCGCCCCCGACGTCTTCGACGTGACCCGGAGTCCCAACCCCCACTTGACCTTCGGGCACGGCATCCATTTCTGTTTCGGCGCGCCGCTGGCCAGGCTGGAAGCACGGATCGCTCTTCACATGTTGCATGAACGATTCCGCAAACTGGTGATCCCCTCCTACGAGGACATCGTCTACCAGAACCCTGCCGTCATCGTCGGCGTACGACATCTGCCCGTAGAGGTCGGCAGAGCGTAGTCCCGGCGCACGCAGCGCCCCGGCCGGCCCGGAACCGCTCATTCCCGGGCTGGATCGGCACACCCGCACATGAGACCCACCCAACGGGAGTCCTCTTCTCATGCCGTACACCGTCCCCACCGCTCCGGTCGCCTTCCGGCCTCCGTCCCTGATAAGCCGTGAGCCATTAGGCCGTGAGGCGTTCCGTCGTGAGCTGCAAGACCGTCTCGATGAGCTGGCCCGGACCCACCGGGTACCCGGCGCCCAACTGGTCCTGGACACCGGCAGAGACGTCGTCGCCGTACACACCGGTACCGCCGACGTCACCACCGGCAGCCCCTTCACCGCGGACACCGCGGTTCCGCTGGGATCGCTGACCAAGCCCTTCACCGCCGCGCTCGTCATGCTCCTGGCCGACGACGGCGACCTCGACCTGGACGAACCGGCCGCCGAGCACCTGGCCGAACTGGCCGGCACGCCGCAGGTGACCGTGCGTCAACTCCTCAGCCACACCAGCGGATTGCCCACGGGCCCCGACTCCGACACCGCCGCCGCGACCACCCCGGCGCGCTATCTGAGGGCCGTCTGCACCTCCCGCGATCTGCTGTTCACGCCCGGGACCGACTTCTCCTACTCCAACGCCGGCTACGTCGCCGCCGGTCAGCTGGTGGAGAGGGTCACCGGCATGCCGTGGCCCGAGGCCGTGCGGGCGCTGCTTCTCGAACCCCTCGGTGTCCTGCCCGCGTTCGTCACCGATGCCGCGCCCCTGCGCCCGGTGGCCGCGGGGCACGCCGTCAACACCGCCACCGGGCAGGCCGTCGCCGCCCGGCAGAACCTGGCGCCGCTGGAGGCACCGGTCGGCGCGCTGCTCGCGAGCGCCCTGGACCTGGTCGTGTTCGGCAACGCGCTCACCGGCCGCTCGGATCTGCTGCCGCCCGCCGTCGCCAAGGAGATGCGCCGGGCCGAGACCGCCGCCGACCCGGGGGCGCTCGCCGACGGCTGGGGTGCCGGACTCGCCCTGTACCAGCGGGACGGCCGGGTGTGGTGCGGCCACGACGGCAACGCACAGGGCACGTCCTGCCATCTGCGGACCGACCCGGAGAGCGGGGTCGTGGTGGCCTTCACGGGCAACGCCGGTGGCGCCACCGCTCTCTGGCGCGACCTCGCCGAGGACCTGGCCCGGCTGACCGGAATCCGGGTGCCCGTCGACGCGCTCACCGCGGACCGGGGCCTTCCCGTCGGCCTGCCCGGCTGTGCGGGCACCTACCGCAACGGCTCCACGACCTACCGCGTCGCGCCGGGACCCGACGGAACGCCGGCCCTGTCCATCGACGGGGACCTGTCCCTTCCGCTGGTCTGCTACGCCGACCTGTCCTGCGATCTGCGCGATCCGGCCACGGGGCGTCTCGAACCCGGTGGCCGGTTCCACCGCGATCCGGCCACCGGCACGATCGACCGGGTGCAGATATCCGGGCGCACGGCGCGGCGCGCCGACGACGGCTGAGCCGCGACCCTCGCTGCCCCCCGGCCCGGTGGGTGCGTCGGTTCCGGGTTCCTCGGGGTCGATGCGCGTAGCCGCCTCGCCGTGTGGCACCGGTTCCGTGGGCCGATGGGCCGAGCGGTTCCTTTGGGCCCTGGAGTCGGGGTTACTGCGGGCGGGGGGTCCGGGGCGCCGTCAGTGTCCGCTGGCACCGCACGCTCTGGCTCATCCGGCGGTCCCGGTGGTGACCCGCTGCCCGGACCGGTGAGTCGTTCGCCGCAGCCGCGGCTCCGGCACCGGCCCATGCCCCTCCTCGGCCACCGCACCACCCGCCGTATCCCATCCGCTCCGCATCAGGGCACCACCCCGCACCGCCGCGCACACTCGGTGTGTCACGTCCGATCCAGCGCACCGCCCACGAGGCGAGGCCCGGATCGTTCGCGTGGCCCGCGCCGCATCGCCCCGCTCTCCAGAAGGACTTCACCCATGACGGACCTGCACGACAAGCCCGCACCGGCGTCCTCCCTGTCGCAGGGCGGCCCCACCGCAGACGCGCCGGAGAACGCGGCGGCTCCGGCGTATCCGACGCTCGGCGAGCTGTTCACCACCTGGGTGACCCGGACCCCTGACGCGCCGGCGCTCACCGACGGACGGCGGACCTGGACCTACCGTGAACTGGCCGACCGTACCGACCGGTTGGCCGCGCACCTGACAGGCCGGGGGGCGGGGCCGGACCGGGTGGTGGCCCTGGTGCTGCCGCGCTCCATGGAGCTGATCGCTGCCGAGCTGGCCGTCGCCCGGGCGGGCGCCGCCTTCCTGCCCGTGGACCCCTCCTATCCCGCCGAGCGCCGGGCGCTGATGCTCGCCGACGCCGCGCCCGCGCTCACCCTCGACGATCCGCGCCGGGTGGGCGAACTCCTGGACGCCGAGGACCCGGAAGGCATAGCGGGACACACGGCGGGCGTCGACGCCGACCACGCGGCCTACGTCATCTACACCTCAGGTTCCACCGGCACCCCCAAGGGCGTGACGGTGACCCACCGCGGCATCGGCGGCTTCACCGCGGCCGCCGCCGAACGGTACGCGGTGGGCCCCGGCGACCGGGTGCTCCAGTTCTCGTCGCCGAGCTTCGACGCCTCCGTACTGGAGCTGTTCGTCTCCGTCCTGGCCGGTGCCACGCTCGTCGTACCGCCGCACGGGCCCTGGCTGGGCGACGAACTCGCCGCGGTCCTGGACGAGCACCGCATCACCCACGCCCTCATCCCGCCCGCCGCGCTGGCGTCGCTGCCCGACCCCGCGCGGGGCACCGCCCGCCACCTGCGCACGCTCATCGTGGGCGCCGAGGCGTGTTCGGCCGGGCTCGTGGACCGCTGGGCACCGGGCCGCCGGATGATCAACTCCTACGGTCCGACCGAGACCACCATCGTCGCCACCTGGACCGGGCCGCTCACCGCGGGCAGCGGTACGCCGACCATCGGCGGCGCTCTGCCGCACACCCGGGTGTACGTCCTTGACGCCGCGATGCGGCCCGTGACGCCCGGCGCGGACGGCGAGTTGTTCGTGGGCGGCGACGCGGTGGCGCGCGGCTACCTGGGCCGCCCCGGTCTTACGGCGGCGCGGTTCGTCGCCGATCCCTTCGGCGCGCCGGGAGCGCGTCTGTACCGCACCGGGGACCGGGTGCGGTGGACCGCCGAGGGAGAGCTGGAGTTCCTCGGCCGGCTCGACCGGCAGGTGAAGATCCGCGGCTTCCGTATCGAGCCGGGCGAGATCGAGGCGGCGTTGCGCCGGGCGGGCGACGGTGCCGTCGGCGAGGCGGTGGTCGTGGTCCGTGAGGATGTGCCGGGCCATCAGCGCCTCGTCGCGTACGTCACCGCAACCACGCAGGCCGGTCCCGCTGGCCCCGCTGACCCGGGCAGTCCCGGCAGCCCCGCTGGCCCCGTCAGCTCTGCCAGTTCCCCCGGCACCACCAGCCCCCCTGCCGCCCCCGCCCCCCACTCCGCCCCGCACCCCCTCGATCCCGCCGCGCTGCGCGCCGCCACCGCCGCCGTGCTGCCCGCGCACATGGTGCCGTCCGCCGTCGTGGTGCTCGACCGGATGCCGCTCACCCCCCAGAACAAGATCGACCGCCGGGCCCTGCCCGCGCCGGAGCGGTCGGTCTCGGCCGGGCATGTGGCGCCACGGACGGCCGAGGAGCGGGTCCTCGCCGGGATCTGGGCGGATGCCCTCGGCGTCGAGGAAGTCGGGGTCACCGACGACTTCTTCGACCTGGGCGGTGAGTCGATCCTCGCCGCCCGCGTACTCGCCCGCGTCCGGGACGACCTGGGTGTCCGGCTGACCGTGCGGGATGTGTTCACCGCGCGGACGATCGCCGCGCTCGCGCCCCTGCTCGCCGACCCCTCGGCCGCCGCACCGCCGGAGCCGATCCCGCCGGCCCCTCGCGAGGGCGGGCTTCCCCTGTCCAGCGCGCAGCGGCGGCTCTGGTACCTGGACGACCTGACCGACGGCGGCACCGAGTACAACACCGGTGTCTCCCTCAGGCTGCGCGGCACTCTGGACCCGGACGCGCTGCACCGCTCCCTGCTCCGGCTCGCGGCCCGGCACGACTCCCTGCGCACCTCGTTCCCCACCGTCGACGGCCAGGGCGTCCAGCGTGTCGCGCCGGAGCCGGACGTACCCCTGCGGACGGCCGATCTCACCGCCGTACCCGGCGCACGGCGCGACGAGGCCGCCGAGGAACTGCTCACCGAGGAACTGGGCCGCCCCTTCGACCTGGCGGCCGGACCGCTCACGCGGGCGCTGCTCGTCCGGCTCGCCGCCGAGGACCACCTGCTGCTCCTGGCCCAGCACCACATCGTCACCGACGGCTGGTCGATCGGCATCCTCACCCGCGAACTCGCCGCCCTCTACCACGCGGAGGCCACCGGCGAGCCGGACGGACTGGCGCGACCCGCCGTCCAGTACCCGGACTTCGCCGTCTGGGAGCGCCGGCAGCGGGCCGGTGACGCGGACACCGCCGACCTGGCCTACTGGAAGCGGCACCTGGCGGGCCTCCAGCACCTGGAGCTGCCCACGGACCGGCCGCGTCCCGCCGAGCGCACCACCGTCGGCGCGACCCACCGGCACGTGCTGCCCGCGGAGTTGACGTCCCGGCTGCGGCAACTGGCCGCGGGCCGCGGCACCACGGCGTTCACCCTGTTCGCGGGCGCCGCCGCGCTGCTCTTCTCCCGCTACTCGGGACAGCGGGACATCGCGTTCGGCACCGTCACCAACGGGCGGGGCCGCCAGGACCTGGAGGACGTGCCGGGCTTCTTCGCCAACACCGTTGTGCTCCGCGGCGACGTGGACGAACGGGCGACCGTGGACCGGTTCGTGGAGACGATGCGGACGACGGTGCTCGACGCCTTCGCCCACGACGGGGTTCCCTTCGACCGGGTGGTGGAGGAGCTGGCCCCGCCCCGCGACCCGAGCCGCACCCCGCTGGTGCAGGTGCTCGTCGTGCAGCAGACCGCCTCTCCCGCACTGCCGACCGCCGGTGGGCTGCGCGTCACCGGACACCCGCTGCCCCGCCCCGCCGCCCGCTTCGACCTGGTCCTGGAGTTCACGCCGGACGCCGATGGTGGCTGCGTACTGACCGTGGAGTTCAACAGGGACCTGTTCGACGCGGCGACCGTGACCCGGATGACCGCCCATCTGCACCGGCTTCTGGAGGGCATGGCGGACGGCCCGGGCCGCAGGCTGGCCGAACTGCCCATGCTCGCGGCCGAGGAGCAGCGCACGCTGGTGGAGAGGTGGAATCCGCCGGCCCGCGCGGTGCGGGAGAACGAGTACGGCACGCTGCCCGCCCTGCTCCACGCACAAGCGGCCAGGACCCCGGACCGTACCGCCGTCGTCTGCGGCGAGGTCACGTTGGACTACGCCGAAGTCACCCGGCGTGCTTCCCGTCTTGCCCGCCTGCTCGTCGCGCGCGGCGCGGGTCCGGAGACCCTGGTCGCGCTCTGTCTGCCGCGCTCCGCCGACCTCGTACCCGTGCTGTGGGCGGTGCTCGCCTCGGGCGCCGGTTACCTCCCGGTCGACCCGGCCTACCCCGCCGAGCGGGTCCGCCTCATGCTCGACGACGCCCGGCCCGCCCTCGTTCTCGCCACCCGCGAGACCGCCTCCGCGCTGCCCCCGGAGTGCGTACCGCTGCTCCTGGAGGAGTGCGCCGCGCCGGACGCGCCCGACGCCGCGCTGACCGACACGCCGCTGACCGACCCCACCGTGGCCGACACCGCGCTGACCGACGCCGACCGGCTCCGGCCGCTGCTGCCCGACCATCCCGCGTACGTCATCTACACCTCGGGTTCCACCGGCCGCCCCAAGGGCGTGGTGGTCAGCCACCGCAGTGCCGCCGCGCTCGCCGCGTGGGCGGGGGAGCGGTTCGGGCCCGACGGCCTTGCCCATGTGATCGCCTCCACCTCCCTCAACTTCGACGTCTCGGTGTTCGAACTGATCTGCCCCCTGGGGGCGGGCGGCACCGTCGAGGTGGTCGCCGACCTGCCGGCCCTCGCCGACGGCACCGGGCCCCGCCACGCCACGCTGCTCAGCGGCGTGCCGTCCGTCGTGTCCCGCCTCGTCGCGGGCGGCACGGCACCCCTGACCGCCGACACTGTCGTCCTCGCCGGAGAGGCCCTGCCCGCGCAGACCGCGCAGGACGTGCGGGCCGCCATGCCCGGCTGCCGGATCGCCAACGTCTACGGCCCCACCGAGGCCACCGTCTACGCCACCGCCTGGTTCGGCGGTGACCGGCTGCCGGACCAGGCCCCGCCCATCGGCGACCCGGTGGCGCTCACGCGCACCTACGTACTGGACACCGCCCTGCGGCCGCAGCCCGTCGGCGTCCCCGGCGAGCTGTACCTCGGGGGCGGCGGCCTGGCCCGCGGCTACCTGAACCGGCCGGGACTGACCGCCGCCCGGTTCGTAGCCGACCCGTTCGGCGCGCCGGGAGAGCGCATGTACCGCACCGGCGACCTGGTGCGCCGACGACCCGACGGCGCACTCGAATACATGGGCCGCACGGACCAGCAGGTCAAGGTGCGCGGCTTCCGTATCGAACTGGGCGAGGTGGAGGAGGCGCTGCGCGGCTGCGCGGGCGTGGCGGAGGCGGCGGCCGTCGCCGCCACCGACGGCGACGGCAACCGGCGCCTGGTCGGCTACGTCGTCCCGGCCCCCGGGCAGCGCACCGAACCCGAGGCGGTGCGCCGGGACCTCGGCCGTACGCTGCCCGACTACATGGTCCCGACGACCGTCGTCGTCCTGGACGCCCTGCCGCTCAACCCCAACGGCAAGCTCGACCGCGGCCGCCTCCCGAGCCCCGGCCCCGCCGTGCGCGCGGTGCGCCACGTCGCGCCCCGCACGCCCACCGAGAGCGCCCTCGCCCGGATCTGGGCGGAGGTGCTGCGGGAGGAACGCATCGGCGTCGACGACAACTTCTTCGAACTCGGCGGCGACTCGATCCTCAGCATCCAGGTGGTGGCCCGCGCCCGGCAGGAGGGCCTGCCGCTCACCTCCCGGAACCTCTACCAGCACCAGACCGTCGCCGCCCTCGCGCACTGCGCGGACGCGGCGGCCGGTCCGCGCGAAGCCGCGCCCGCACCGGAGGCGCCCACCGGCACGGCCCCCCTGACCCCCATCCAGCAGTGGCTGTTCGACGCCGTCGGCGATCGCGCCGGCCACTTCTCCCAGGCACTGTCCCTCCGCATGCCCGCCGACCTGGACCCGGCGGCGCTGGAGGACGCGCTGAACGACCTGGTCACCCACCACGACGCCCTGCGCTCCCGCTTCACGGGAGGCGAGCCGGCAGGCTGGCACATCGACGAGCGGACACCCCGCCTCCAACTGGCCCGCCACACCGGCCCGGAGACGGACACCCCGCACCTCGGCCCGTTCGACCTCACCCGGGGACCGCTGCTGCGGGCCGTGCTGCATGAGCCCGGCGCCGACCCCGATGCCGACGCCGGTACCGAGGCGCCTCTCGTGCTGCACCTCGCCGTGCACCACCTGGTGGTCGACGGGGTCTCCTGGCGGCTGCTCCTCGAAGACCTGGACCGCGCCTACCGGGCCCGCCGCGCGGGTGAGGACGGCGCCGCGGCGCTGCCCGCGAAGTCCACGCCGCTGCGGCAGTGGGCCCGCAGGCTGAACGCCCACGCGGCGGACGGCGGCTTCGACGACGAGCGCGCGTACTGGGCGGCGGCGGTCCCCGAGTCCGGGCCCGCCCTGCCCGCCGAACTGACGGGCGGCCCCGGCACCTACGCCGAGCAGCGGTCGCTCACCGTGCGCCTCGGCGCCGAGGCGACCTCGGCCCTGCTGCGCACCCTGCCCGACACCTACCGCACCCAGGCCAACGACGTCCTGCTCGGCGCGCTCGGCCGGGCCCTGTGCGGCTGGAGCGGCCGGGAGCGGGTGGTGGTCGACGTCGAGGGGCACGGCCGCGAGGAACTCTTCGACGAGCTGGACATCAGCCGCACGGTCGGCTGGTTCACGACCCGGCACCCCGTCGCGCTCGCCGTCCCCGAGGACGCCGACTGGGACACCGTACTGAAGCAGGTCAAGGAGCAGTTGCGCGCCGTACCCCGCAACGGCCTCGGCCATGACGTGCTGCTCCGGCTCGCCGGTCCCGGGAAGGCGCCGCGCGCCGCGGCCGCGCAGATCAGCTTCAACTACCTGGGCCGCATGGACACGCCCGAGGACTCCGACAGCCTTTACCGGGGCACCGTACGCCCCCTGGAACTGGACGCCGACCCGACGGCCGAGCGCCCGCACGCCATCGAGGTCGTCGGCCAACTCGTTGCCGACGCGCTGGAGTTCACCTGGTTCTACGCTGACCTCGCGGGCCACAAGGACACGGTCGCGGATCTCGCGGGGCGCTTCGGTGACGCGCTCACCGACCTGGCCCGGCACGCCGCCCGCCCGGGCGCCGCCGGGCGGACCCCGTCCGACTTCCCGCTGGCCCGCCTCGACCAGGCCGCCGTGGACCGGATCACCGGCGCCGACCCGGCCGCGGTGGCCGACGTCCTGCCGCTCACGCCCACCCAGACGGGCATGCTCTTCCACGGCCTGTCCCAGGACGACAGCGGCGTCTACGTCCAGCAGCTGACGTTCCTCCTGGACGGCGTGGCCGACCCGGCGGCCCTCGCCGCGGCCTGGCAGTACGTCACCGACCGCACCGAGGTGCTGCGCGGCCGGGTCGTCTGGCAGGACGTACCCGAACCGCTCCTTGTGGTGGAGCGCCACGCGGCCGTGCCCGTCACCCACGTCGACTGGCGCGACCTGACGGCGGACGAGTGCCGCGCCCGCCTCGACGACCTGCTGGTCAGGGACCGCGCCGACGGCATCGACCTCGGGCGGGCCCCGCTCCAGCGCCTCCTGCTCGCCCGCGTCTCCGACACCGCCGTGCGCGTGGTGTGGTCCTTCCACCACCTGCTGCTCGACGGCTGGAGCATGTTCCAGGTGCTCTCGGACGTCTTCGCCCACCACGCCGGACCCGACGCGGCCACCCTGCCGCACCGCCCCTCCTACCGGGAGTACGTGTCCTGGCTGCGGCGGCGCGACCGGGACGCGGCCGAACGGCACTGGCGGCGGCGGCTGTCCGGCCTGACCGAGGCCACGCCGCTGCCCTACGACCGCGAGCCGCGCGAGGCCCACCGCGCCGAGTCCACGCACGCGGTCCACGGCACGCTGCCCGCGGCCGACACGCGCGCGCTGGAAGAGCTGGCCCGCACCTCGGGCCTCACCCTGAACACCCTGGTGCAGGGCGCCTGGGCGCTGCTCCTCGCCCGCCAGGCGGGCCGCGACGACGTGGTGTTCGGCACCACCGTCTCCGGCCGGCCCGCCGAGCTGCCCGGCGCCGAGGCCATGACCGGCCTGTTCATCACCACCCTGCCCACCCGGGTCACCGTCCCCGGCCACGGCACCCTGCTCGACTGGCTGCGCGCCCTCCAGCAGGACCAGAGCGAGGACCGGCGCTTCGACCATCTGCCGCTCACCCGGATGAAGACGTTCACCGAACTCCCCGAGCGCGTCGGCCTCTTCGACAGCATCGTCGTCTTCGAGAACTACCCGGTGGACGACGACCTCGCCGCCACCCACGGACTGCGCCTGAGCGGCCTGGAGGGCGTCGAGACCACCAACTACCCGCTGAGCCTCACCGCTTACCCGGGCACGGAGCTGGGCCTGCGCCTCGGCTACGACCCCGAGCTGTTCGACGCCGACACGGCCGGGCGCATGGCCGAGTACCTCACCGTCCTGCTCACCGGCATGACCACCGCCTCGCCGTGCCCGCCCGCCCGGCTGCCGCTGCTCGGCGAGGACCGCCGCGAACAGGTCCTGCGCGCCTGGAACGACACCGCCACCGACCTGCCCGACAGCACCGTCGCCGACCTCTTCGCCGCCCAGGTGCGCCGCACTCCCGACGCCGTGGCCCTGGAAGCCGGGGATGCGCACCTCACTTACCGTGAACTCGACGCCCGTGCCTCTCAGTTGGCGGCTCGCCTTGCTGGGGCGGGCGTACGTCCGGAGTACCCGGTCGGCGTCCTCATGGACCGTTCCGTCGACCTGATCGTCACCCAGCTGGCGCTCGTGCGCACCGGCGGCGTGTATGTGCCGCTGGACGGCAGGGCACCGGCCGAGCGGCTGCGCCGCACCCTGGCCGAGGCAGGGGCCCGCCTGCTGCTCACCGACGCCGCCTGGGAGACGACGGCCCACGAGGTGCTGCCGGGCGACGGCGTCCTGCGCGCCGACGGCGCCTCTGGGCCCACCGGTCCCACTGGCCCCGCTGGTCACCCCGGCCCCACCGGCCCCGCGCCCGACCGGGCCGTGCACCCCGACAACGTCCAGTACCTGATGTTCACCTCCGGCTCCACCGGCACGCCCAAGGGCGTCGCCGTACGCCAGCGGGACGTCGCCGCGCTCGCCCTCGACCGGGCCTTCGCCGGGCACGACCGCGTCCTCGTCCACTCGCCGCACGCCTTCGACGCCGCCACCTACGAGGTGTGGGTGCCGCTGCTGCGCGGCGGCACCGCCGTCCTCGCCCCGCCCGCCGACCTGGACGCCGCCCAGGTCCGGCACGCCGTCACCGAGCAGCGGGTGAGCTGCCTGTGGCTGACCGCGGGCCTCTTCCGCCTGCTCGCCCAGGAGGACCCCGGCTGCCTGCGCGGAGCCCGCGAGGTATGGACGGGCGGCGAGGCCGTGCCGGGCGCGGTGGTGCGCCGGGTCCTCGACGCCTGCCCCGGCCTGACCGTCGTCGACGGCTACGGCCCCACCGAGACCACCACCTTCGCCACCCGCCGCGTCTTCCGCTCCGGCGACCCGCTGCCCGCCGTACTGCCCATCGGGCGCCCGCTCGACAACACCCGCGTATACGTCCTGGACAGCGCCCTCCAGCCGCAGCCGCCGGGCATCCCCGGCGAGCTGTACATCGCGGGTGCCGGACTGGCCCGGGGCTACGCGGGGCGGCCCGGCGCGACCGCCGCCCGCTACCTCGCCGACCCCTACGGTCCGCCCGGCACCCGCATGTACCGCACCGGCGACATCGTGCGCTGGAGCGCCGACGGCGAACTGCACTTCGTCGGCCGCGCGGACGACCAGATCAAGATCCGCGGCTTCCGCGTCGAACCCGCCGAGATCGAGGCCCGGCTCACCGCCCACCCGGCCGTCGCCGAGGCCGTCGTCTCCCTGTACGAGGACGGCGGACGCAAGCGGCTCGCCGCCCACCTCGTGCCGTCCCACGCCGCCGAACTGCCCTCCGCCGCCGGGCTGCGCGCCCACCTGGCGGCCGGACTGCCCGACTACATGCTGCCCGCCGCGTTCGTCACCGTGCCCGAGCTGCCCCTGACGGCCAACGGCAAGGTCGACCGGCGACGGCTGCCCGCCCCCGAGTGGGCGGCGGGCGGCGAGCAGGCCCACCGCGCCCCGCGCACCGAGGCGGAGCGCGTCCTCACCGGGATCTGGGCCGAACTGCTCGGCGTGGCACGGGTCGGCGTGGACGACAACTTCTTCATGCTGGGCGGCGACTCCATCCTCAGCATCCAGGTGGTCTCCCGGGCCCGAGCCGCGGGACTCACCCTCAGCCCCCGTGACCTCTTCCGGCACCCCACCGTGGCCGAACTCGCCGCCGCCACCGAGGGCGCCGCGCTCGCCGTCGCGGGCACCGAACCCATCTGCGGAGCGGCGGAACTCCTGCCGATCCAGCACTGGTTCCTCGACCCGCACCCGGCGCACCCCGCCTTCTTCAACCAGTCCGTCGTCATCGAGACGGCCGGCGCCGTCGACCAGGACGCCCTGCGCACCGCCCTCACCGCCCTGTGGACGCACCACGACGCCCTGCGCGCCCAGTTCCTCCTCAGCGAGGAGGGCGCCTGGCGGCAGGACATCGCCGCCGCCGACGGACCGATACCCGAGCTGCTCCACGTGCACGACCCGGCGGACGAGGAGCGCGTCACCGCGGAAGCGCACAGCGGACTCAGCCTCGACACCGGCCCGTTGTTCACCGCCCGGCTGTTCGCCGCCGACAGCGCCCGGCTGCTGCTCGTCGCCCACCACCTGGTGGTCGACGGCGTCTCCTGGCGGATCCTGCTCGAAGACCTGGAGACCGCCTACCGGCAGGCCGCCTCCGGCGAACCCGTACGGCTGCCCGCCCGCACCACCTCCGTACGGGAGTGGGCCGCCCGGCTGCGCGACGACGACCGCTTCGCCGCGCAGCTCGGCCACTGGGAGCACACCGCCCGCGCCTGCGCCGACCCGCTGCCCGTGGACCTCGACGGCGGCAACACCACCGCCGACGTCCGCGAGGTCACCGTCCGCCTCGACCGCGACCGCACCGACGGCCTCCTGCGCCGCGTCCCCGGCGTCTACCGCACCCGCGTCGACGACGTGCTGCTCACCGCGCTCGGCCGGGCCCTCGGCGACTGGACCGGACGCGACACCGTCGCCGTCGGCCTGGAGGGGCACGGCCGCGAGGACCAGCTGTTCGACGACATCGACCTGTCCCGCACGGTCGGCTGGTTCACCTCGCTCTACCCCCTCGCGCTGTCCGTCCCGGCCGGCTCCTGGGGCACCGCGCTGAAGTCGGTGAAGGAGCAGCTGCGCGCCGTACCCGACCGCGGAATCGGCTACGGCGTACTGCGCCACCTCGCCCGCGCGCAACGGCTCACCGGCACACCCGAACCCGGCATCAGCTTCAACTACCTCGGCCGCTTCGACTGGTCCGCCGATGAGGGCACCCTGGTCGGGGCGGTGCCCGGTGGTCTGGGCGGAGCCGAGGCACCGGAGACCGAACGGCCGCACCTGCTGGACGTCGTGGCCCGCGTCGAGGACGACCAGTTGGAGATCACCTGGTACTACAGCGCCGGACGCCACCGCGAGGAGACCGTCACCGCGCTGGCCGACGCCATGCTGCGGGCGCTCGGCGACATCGTCGCGCACTGCGCCCAGCCGGACGCGGGCGGCCGTACCCCCTCGGACTTCCCGCTGGCCCGGCTCGACCAGGGCGCCGTGGACCGGATCGCCGGGGACGGCCGGGACGTCGCGGACATCTACCCGCTGACGCCGATGCAGGCCGGCATGCTCTTCCACAGCCTGCTCGACGCCGACAGCCGCACGTACGTCAACCAAGTGCAGCTCGTGCTGTCCGGCGTCACCGATCCGCACGCGCTCGCCGAGGCGTGGCAGCACACCGCCGACGCCAACCCGGTGCTGCGCACCCACCTGGTGTGGCAGGAGACCGCGGAACCCCTCCAGGTCGTCCGGCACCGGGCCACCGTGCCCGTCACCCACCACGACTGGTCCGGATGGTCCGCCGAGCGCGGCGCGCCGGAGCTGGACCGCCTGCTCGCCGAGGACCGGGAGGCCGGCGTCGATCTGGGCGCCGCGCCGCTGATGCGGCTGACGCTGATCCGGCTCGCGGCGGACCGGGTCCGGCTGGTGTGGACCTTCCACCACGTCCTGCTCGACGGCTGGAGCGCGGCCCAGGTCTTCGAAGAGGTCTGCGAGCGGTACGCCGCCCTGACCGCGGGACACCAGCCGCACCTGCCCGACCGGCGGCCCTTCGCCGACTACCTGCGCTGGCTCTCCGGGCAGGACACCGAGTGCGCCGAGCGGTACTGGCGCACCACCCTCGCGGGCTTCCAGGCCCCCACCGAACTGCCCCGCGACCGGCGGCCCGCCGAGGCCCACCGCGCCTCCTCCTCCGAGTCCGTGCGGATGGCCCTCGGCGCGGACGTCTCGGCCCGGCTGCGGGAGACCGCCCAGCGGGCCGGACTGACCCTCAACACGGTCGTCCAGGGCGCGTGGGCGCTGCTCCTGTCCCGTTACGGCGGCGGCGACGACGTGGTGTTCGGTACGACCGTCTCCGGCCGGCCCGCCGACATGCCCGGCGTCACCTCGATGGTCGGCCTGTTCATCAACACCCTGCCCGTCCGGGCCCGCGTCGACGGGCGGCGCGCGCTCCTCGACTGGCTGCGCGAGCTGCAGGACGCCCAGGCGGAGGCCCGGCGCCACGACTTCGTCTCGCTGGCGCAGGTGCAGTCGTGGAGCGACGTGCCCGGCGGCACCAGCCTGTTCGACTCCCTCGTGGTCTTCGAGAACTACCCCTTCGACGAAGGCGCCATGGCCCGGCACGGTCTGGCGATGGAGGGGGAGCGGGACCTGGAACCGACGAACTACCCGCTCAGCGTGGTCGTCGCGCCCGGCGGGAGCCTGGCCGTGAACCTGGACTACGACCCGGCCGCCTTCGACGCAGGCACGGTTCAGGCGCTCGGCGAGAGCCTGCGCGCCCTGCTGACCGGTATGGCCGACGCGCCGGAGTGCCGCCTGGGGGACCTGGCCCTCCTCGACCCGGCCGGGGGACGCGAGCTGGTGGCCCGGTTCGGCGGGCGTGTGGCCGAGTCTCCGTACGCCCCCGTGCCTGAGTCTCCGCACGCCTCCGCGCCCGAGGGGCCGTACGACACCCTGCCCGAGGCGTTCCGGCGGCAGGCCGAGCGCACTCCTGACGCCCCGGCCGTCCGCCACGCCGACACCAGTCTCAGCTACCGCGAACTCGACGCACGCTCCAACAGGCTGGCCCGGCTGCTCATCGCCGCCGGTGCCGGACCCGAGGGCTTCGTCGCCCTCTGCCTGCCCCGCACCGCCGACCTGGTCGTGGCGCTCCTCGCGGTGCTGAAGAGCGGCGCCGGGTACCTGCCGGTCGACCCGCAGTACCCCGCCGAGCGCGTCGCGTTCCTCTTCGAGGACGTACGGCCGGACGCCGTGATCACGGCCGCCGAGACCGCGGGCCGACTGCCCGAGGGGCCGTACACCCGGATCCTCCTGGACTCCTTGGACGAGGAGCCCGGCGCCGGCCTGCCGGACACCCCCGTCGGCGACGCCGAACGCCACACGACCCTGCTGCCCGCGCACCCGGCCTACGTGATCCACACCTCCGGCTCGACCGGCCGCCCCAAGGGAGTCGTCGTCAGCCACGCGTCGGTGCGCGCCCTGACCGACTGGGCGGCGGCCGAGTTCACCGGGCGCGGACTCGAGCACGTGGTGGCGTCCACCTCGCTCAACTTCGACGTGTCGGTCTTCGAGATCTTCTCGCCGCTGCTCTCCGGCGGCTGCGTGGAGATCGTCCGCGACCTGCTCGCCCTCGCCGAACGCCCCGGGCCCTGGCGGGCCGGACTGCTCAGCGCGGTGCCCTCGGCCCTCGACCGGCTGCTCGCCGAGGACGCCGTCCACGTCACCGCGGACACCGTCGTCCTCGCGGGGGAGGGGCTGCCCGCCCGGACCGTCGGCCGGGTCCGCGCGGCCGTGGCCGGCAGCCAGGTGCGCAACATCTACGGGCCCACCGAGGCCACCGTCTACGCCACCGCCTTCACCTGCGACCCGGCCGACCCCGACCGCGACCCGCCGATCGGCCGACCGCTCGGCGGCGCCCGCGCCTACGTCCTGGACGAGCGGATGCGTCCGGTGCCGGTGGGCGCGCCCGGTGAACTGTTCCTCGCCGGAACCGGTGTCGCCCGCGGCTACCTGCGCCGCCCCGGCCTGACCGCCGCCCGGTTCCTGCCCGACCCGTTCGGCCCGGCCGCCAGCCGCATGTACCGCACCGGCGACCTGGTCCGCTGGACGGTCGACGGCGACCTCGTCTATCTCGGCCGCGGCGACGACCAGGTCAAGGTGCGGGGCTTCCGCATCGAACTCGGCGAGGTGGAAGCGGCGTTGGCCCGCCACCCGGGGGTGGCGGCGGCAGCGGCACGTGTCGTGGAGCAGGGCGGACATCGGCGCTTGATCGGGTACGTGGTGCCCCAGGCGGGGGGTCTGCCTGTGTCCTCCGGCGGAGAGGGAGCCGGGGCAGCTCTGCCCGGGGCTTCCGGCGACGCGGGTGCCGTCGGCGATACGGCGGTCCCGCCCAGCCACTCCGGCGACACGGCCGCCCCGGCCGCCCTCCCCGACACCGGGGAACTCCGCGCTTTCCTCGCCCGGAGTCTCCCCGATCACCTTCTGCCCGCCCTCGTCGTGCCGCTGGAGCGGCTGCCGCTGGGGGCGACCGGCAAGCTCGACCGGCGGGCGCTGCCCGTGCCCGAGTGGGCGGCGCCGACCGCCGGCGCGGGGGGCCGGCCGCCGCGTACGCAGGCCGAGCAGACCCTCGCGGCCATCTGGTGCGAGGTGCTCGGCGTGCCCGAAGTCGGCGCCGACGACAACTACTTCACACTCGGCGGTGACTCCGTACTCGGCATCCAGATCGTCTCCGCCGCCCGCCGGGCCGGGCTCGCCCTGACGCCTCGCCACCTCTTCACCCACCAGACGCTAGCCCAACTCGCCGCCGTGGCCGAGCCGGTGCCCGACACCGCCGCGGCCGCCGCCGAGCAGGGGCCGGTGACCGGCGAAGCCCCGCTCACTCCCGTACAGCACTGGCTCCTGGACACCCTTACGGGCGACCCCGCTCACTTCAGCCAGACGGTCTCCTTCGAGCTGGCCGAGGATCCCGACGAGGCACTGCTGCGCGCCGCCCTCTCCGCCGTACTGGAGCATCACGACGCGCTGCGGATGCGCTTCGAGCCGACCGGTGACGGCCGGTGGCGGCAGTACGGCACCCCGCCGGGCGACGGTGACGTACACCTGGAGGTGCACGACCGGACCGCCCCGGACGAGGTGGCCGCGGCCCTGGGCGCCGACTTCGACCTGGCCGATGGGCCGCTGCTGCGGGCCGCGCTGTGCCGACCGGGCGACGGCGGGCGGCCGGTGCTGCTGCTCGCCGCCCACCACCTGGTCGTGGACGCCGTGTCCTGGCGACTGGTTCTGGAGGACCTGGACGCCGCCTACGACGCCTCGCGGGACGGCACCCGGCCCGCCCTCGCCCCGAAGAGCACGTCGTTCCGGACCTGGGCGCGGCGGCTCGCCGAGCACACCGAGGCGGGCGGTTTTGACGGCGAACTCGCCCACTGGCGCGGCCTGGACGGCGCCTCCGCCGCGCTGCCCGCAGACCACCCCGGCGGTGCGAACACCGTCGCCGACGAGGAGAGCGTGAGCGTCGCCCTCGACGCCGAGGAGACCCGACGGCTGCTGCAGGACGTGCCGGACGCGTACCGCACCCGCGTCAACGACGTCCTGCTGTGCGCGCTCGGCCGGGTCGTGGCCCGCTGGACCGGACAGGACCGGGTGGCGGTGACCCTGGAGGGACACGGCCGCGAGGAACTGTTCGAGGACACCGACCTCGCCCGGACCGCCGGCTGGTTCACCGCCATGTACCCCGTCGCCCTGGACGTGCCCCGGGACGCCGACACCGGCACCGTACTGAAGGCCGTCAAGGAGAACCTGCGGGCCATGCCCCACGGCGGACTCGGCTACGGCGCGCTGCGCTTCCTGCACCCCACGGCCGGCCGTGAGCTGCCCGCCCTGCCGCCGGTCTGCTTCAACTACCTGGGCCGACAGGACCGCACCGGCACCCCGGGAGGACTGCTGCACACGCCCCACGCCGGTCTGACCGGTGGCATGGACCGCTCGGCACAGCGGCCCTACCTCCTCGACGTATTGGGCCAAGTCAGCGCGGAGCGACTGGAGTTCACCTGGTCGTACTCCCGCGAGGTGCACAGCAGGGAGACCGTCGCCCGGCTGGCGGACGAGCTGACCGACGAACTGCGCGCGATCGTCCGGCACTGCGCCGAGCCCGGCACCGGCGGCCGTACCCCCGCCGACTTCCCGCTCGCCCCACTGGACCAGGCGGGCGTCGACCGGCTCGTCGGCGACGGAGTGGATGTCGCCGATGTGTACCCCCTCACGCCCACCCAGACCGGCATGGTCATGCACGGCCTGGACGAGGCGGAACACGGCCTGTATGTCGAGCAGATCACGTTCGTCGCCGACGGCGCTCACGACCCGCGGGCCCTGGCCGCCGCCTGGCAGCACGTCGTCGACCGCACCCCCGTGCTGCGCACCTCCGTCGCGCTGCGCGGCGTACCCGTACCGCTCCAGGTGGTCCACCGGGACGTGACCCTGCCGGTCACCGAACACGACTGGAGCACGCTCCCGGCGGACCGGCGCGAAGCGGAGCTGGAGCGGCTGCTCGCCGACGAGCGGGCCCGGGGCATCGCCCTGGAGAGCGCCCCGCTGATGCGGCTCGCCCTGGTCCGGCTCGGCCCGGACGCGGTCCGCGTGGTGTGGACCTTCCACCACGTCCTGCTGGACGGCTGGAGCGTCTTCCACGTCCTGTCCGACGTCACGGCCGCGCACGCCGCCCTCACCCGCGGCGAACGGCCCCACCTGCCCGAACGCAGGCCGTTCGCGGATTACGCCGCCTGGCTCGCCGCCCGCGAGACCCACCAGGCGCGGGAGCACTGGCGCGCCGCCCTGGCCGGTCTGCGCGGCCCGACCCCGCTGCCGTACGACCGGCGCCCCGCCCAGGACGCCACGGCCCGCTCCGACACCTGGCTCTCGCAGCGACTCGACACCGAACGGACCAGTCGGCTCCAGGAGTTCGCCCGCCGCCACCGCCTCACCCTCAACACCCTGGTGCAGGGCGCCTGGGCGCTGCTCCTCGCGCGGTGGAGCGGGGAACGGGAGGTCTGCTTCGGCACCACCGTCTCGGGACGGCCCGCCGACCTGCCCGGCGCGGACACCATCACCGGCCTGTTCATCACCACCCTGCCCGCCCGCACCGAGGTCGACGGCGGCGCCGACTGCGGCGCCTGGCTGCGTGCCTTCCAGGAGGCCCGCGCCGAGGACCGCCGCCACGACCATCTGCCCCTCACCACGCTGCACGCCCTCGGCGAACTGCCGCCGGGCACCGCCCTGTTCGACAGCCTGGTGGTCTTCGAGAACTACCCCGTCGGCGACGCGACCGCAGGCGCGCAGGGACTCGCCCTGCGGGACCTGGACGCCCGCGAGGCCACCAACTACCCGCTCACCGTGGTCGTCTCGCCCGGCGACCGGCTCACCGTCGAACTCGGCTACGACCCGCGGTACTTCGAGGAGACCGGCGCCGAGGCGCTGGCCGGGCAGCTGCTGCACACCCTGGACGCCCTGGCCGCCTCGGACGGCACCACCCGCCTGGACGACATCGACGTCCTGCCGTCGGCGCAGCGCGACCGGCTGCTGCACGGCCCGGCCCGCCCCGCGACCGGCCCCGTACCGGCCGCCACCCTGCCCGCCCTCGTCGAGGCCGCCGTCGACCGGTGGCCGACCGCACCCGCGCTGGACGCGCTCGACGCCCTCGACAGGGGCGGCTCGGGAGGTGCGCCACTGAGCTTCGCCGAGGCGGAGGAGCGCGCCAACCGGCTCGCACACCGGCTCATCGCCCGGGGCACCGGGCCCGGCGACCTCGTCGCGCTGCTGCTGCCCCGCTCGACGGAGATGGTCCTCGCCCAACTGGCGGTGACGAAGGCGGGCGCCGCCTTCCTGCCCGTCGACCCGGCCTACCCGAAGGAGCGGATCGCCCTGATGCTGCGCGACGCCGCCCCCGCCCTCACCCTCGACGCCCAGGAGGTCACCGACCTGCTCGCCGCCGCGCCGGACGGCGTCCCCGGGCACCGGCCCACCGACGCCGACCGGACCCGCCCGCTCGACCTGGACGACGCGGCGTACGTCATCTACACCTCCGGCTCCACCGGCACGCCCAAGGGCGTCGTCGTCACCCACCGCGGGCTCGCCGCGTTCAGCGCCGCGGAGGCGGCCCACTACCAGATCGCCCCGGGAGACCGGGTGCTGGCCTTCGCCACGCCCAGCTTCGACGCCAGCGTCCTGGAGCTGTGCGCGTCCCTGCCGCACGGCGCCCGGCTCGTCGTCCCCAAGCCGGGACCGCTGCTCGGCGCCGAACTCGCCGACGTCCTGCGGGCCGGACACATCACGCACACCCTGCTCCCGCCCGCCGCGCTCGCCACACTGCCGCCCGACACCCCCGGCACGCTGCCGGAGCTGAAGACCCTGATCGTCGGCGCCGACGCGTGCGGCCCCGACCTCGTCGCCCGCTGGGCACCGCACCACCGCATGGTCAACTCCTACGGCCCCACCGAGGCCACCGTCGTCGCCACCTGGTCCGCACCGCTCACGGCGGACGGCAGCGCGCCGCCCATCGGCCGGCCGCTGCCCGCCACCGGTGCCTACGTCCTCGACGCCCGCCTGCGGCCCGTCCCCGACGGCGTCACCGGCGAACTGTGGCTGAGCGGACCGGCGTTGGCGCGCGGCTACCTCGGCCGCCCCGGTCTGACCGCGACCCGCTTCACCGCCGACCCGTTCGGGCCGCCCGGCACCCGCATGTACCGCACCGGCGACCTGGTGCGCCGCGACAGCGCGGGCGAACTGCACTACCTGGGCCGCACGGACCACCAGCTCAAGCTGCGCGGCCACCGCATCGAGGCGGGCGAGGTCGAGGCGACCCTGGTCCGCCATCCGGGCGTGCTGGACGCCGTGGTGACCGTACGCGAGGACGAACCGGGCCTGCCGCGCCTGGTCGCGCACCTGCTCACCGCCCCCGAAGCGGAACCGCCGGTCCCGGCGGAACTGCGGGAACTGGCCGCGCGCTCACTGCCCGGCTACATGGTGCCGTCCGCCTTCGTGGTCCTCGACCGCTTCCCGCTCACCGAGAACGGCAAGACCGACCGGGCCGCCCTGCCCGCCCCGGCACCGGACGAGGAGCGGGAACGGCCCGCGTACGTGGCACCCCGCACCCCCACCGAAGAGGCGGTGGCGGCCATCTGGGAGGAGACCCTCCAGACCACCGTGGGCGCCGAGGACGACTACTTCCTGCTCGGCGGCGACTCCCTGCGCGCCCTGCTCATCGCCTCCCGCGCCAACGACGCGTTCGCCGTCACGCTCACCCCCCGCGATGTCCTGGTCTCCCGCACCGTCGCCGCCCTGGCGGAGCTGGTGGAGGAGCAGGTGCTGAGCGAACTCGAACAGGGCGCGTACGGCGAGGACGCCGCGTACGGCGACTACGACAGCGAAGACGCCAAGTACGACGGCCACGACTCCGAAGACGCCGCGTCCGGCGGCCACGACCACGACCACGAACGGTGAGGATCCGACGACCATGACGTCTTCGACCCCTTCTTCCAGCAACCCCTCCTCGGACCCCACCGACGCCCCCGACTCCGCACGAGCCTCCCAGCCCTCCCAGCCCTCCCAGCCCTCCCGTCCCTCCCGGCAGGACCGCGCCCAGGCCCTGCCCGAGGAGATGCGGGAGGCGCTGCGGCGACGGCTCGCCGGGCGGGCCGGTGGCTCCGCCCGGGCCGCCCGGCAGGGCATCCCGCGCGCCGACCGGGACCGCCCGCTGCCGCTGTCCTTCGCGCAGCAGCGCCTGTGGTTCCTGGACCAGCTGCGGCCCGGCGACGCCCGCTACAACAGCGCGGTCGCCCTCCGCCTCACCGGCGCGCCGGACCATCGGGCGCTCGCCGCGGCCCTGACCGCCGTCGTGGCCCGGCACGAGGCGCTGCGCACCACCTTCGAGGAGACCGACGGCCGCCCGGTGCAGCGCGTGCACCCGGCGGGCCCGGTACCGCTGCCGGTCCGGGACACCGGCGACCTGGACAAGGATCTCTTGGCCGAGTACTCCCGGCCCTTCGACCTGCGCGGCGGCCCGCTACTGCGCGCCCTGCTGCTGCGCGAGTCCGCGACCTCCCACGTCCTGGTGCTGACGGCTCATCACATCGTCACGGACGGCTGGTCGATGGGCATCGTCCTGGACGAGCTGTGCACCGCCTACGACGCCCTCGCGCAGGGCGCCGAGCCCGGCCTGCCGCCCGTGGGCACGCAGTACCCGGACTTCGCGGTGTGGCAGCGCGAACGGCTCTCGGGAGCCCGCCTCGAAGGCGAACTCGCCCACTGGCGAGAGCGGTTGGCCGGGGCGGTGGCGCCCGAGCTGCCCCTGGACCGGCCCCGGCGCGGTGAGGAGGCGGGCGAGGGCGCCGTGAGCGCCTTCGCCGTCCCGGCCCGCCTGGCCGCCTGCCTGCGCGACCTCGCGAGAGAGCAGCACACCACCCTGCACACCGCGCTGGTCGCCGCCGCCCAGGCACTGCTCGCGCGCTGGTCCGGCCAGGACGACATCACCGTCGGCTCCCTCACGCCGGGCCGTTCCCGCACCGACCTGGAACGGACTGTCGGGTTCTTCGTGAACACGGTCGTGCTGCGGACGCCGGTGGACGCGTCCGGGTCCTTCCGCGAGCTGCTCGCCCGCGCGGCCGAGACGGTGGGCGACGCCTTCGCCCACGGCGACACCCCGTTCGAGCGGATCGTGGAGGCGGTGGGCGCGCCCCGCGAGGCCGGCCGCAACCCGCTCTTCGACGTGCTGGTCCTGCTGCACCCCGACCCGCCCGCCGCGACCGCCCCGCGCGGCCTCGCCACCACCCCGGTCACCGTGCCCCGGCAGGCGGCCACCTTCGACCTGAGCATCGAGTTCGTGCCGGACGGGGACGGTCTGACCGGTCTCCTCGAGTACCGCACCGACCTGTTCGACCAGGCCACGGCCGAGCGGATGGCCGACCAGCTCATACGTCTCCTGGAGGGCGCCTGCGCCGCGCCGGACCAGGCCCTCGGCAGCCTGCCCCTGCTGTCCGACGAGGAGACCCGGCGCCTGGTCCACGACTGGAACCCCGCGCCGCTCCCCGTCACGGACACCACCCACCCGGAGCTGTTCGAACGCCGGGCGGCCCGGACCCCCGACGCCCTCGCGCTCGTCGCGGGCGGCGAACGGCTGGACTACGCCACGCTCAACGCCCGCGCCAACCGGCTCGCCCACCACCTCATCGCCCACGGCGCCGGACCCGAACAGCTGGTCGCACTGCGGCTGCCGCGCACCGCCGACATGATCGTCGCGATCCTCGCCGTCTGGAAGTCCGGCGCGGGTTACCTCCCACTGGATCCGGCCCTGCCCGAGGAGCGGGTCCGGTTCCTCCTTGACGACGCCCGCCCGGCCCTCGTGCTCGACGAAGCGGCCCTGCGCGCCGTGCCCGCGGCCGCCCCGGACACCGACCCCACCGACGCCGACCGGCGCTCCCCGCTGGCGGCGGACCACCTCGCGTACGTCATCTACACCTCCGGCTCCACCGGCCGCCCCAAGGGCGTCGCCGTCACCCACCGCGCGGCGGCGCACCTGCTCGCCGCCCACCGGGCAGGCTTCGTCGCCGAGGCGGGCGGCGGCCCGCTGCGGGTCGCGCTCACCGCCTCCTTCTCCTTCGACACCTCCCTCGAAGGCGTGCTCCTGATGGCCGACGGCCACCCGCTGCACCTCGTCGACGAGACCACCCGCATGGACCCGGCCGCGCTCGTCGAGTACGTCGTCGAACACCGCGTCGACTTCCTCGACGTCACCCCCTCCTACCTGCGGCAACTGCTGCCCGCCGGACTGCTCACCGACCCCCGGCACCACCCCCGCGTCCTCATGCTCGGCGGCGAGGCGGTCGGCCCCGCGCTCTGGCGCGAACTGGCCGCCCACCCGGACGTGGCCGCCCACAACTTCTACGGCCCCACCGAGTGCACGGTCGACGCGCTGTCCTGCCGTATCGACGGCGGGGACCGCCCGCTGGTGGGCCGCCCCCTGCCCGGAGTACGGGCCTACGTCCTGGACGACCGGCTCCGGCCGGTGCCGCCCGGTGTCGGCGGCGAGCTGTACCTGGCGGGCGGCCAGCTCGCCCGGGGCTACACCGGTCGGCCGGGCCTGACCGCGGCCCGCTTCCTGCCCGACCCGTTCGGCGGGCCGGGGGAGCGGATGTACCGCACCGGTGACCTGGCCCGCTGGACCGCCGACGGCCGCCTCGACTACCTCGGGCGCGCCGACGACCAGGTCAAGGTGCGCGGCCACCGCATCGAGCCCGGCGAGATCGAGGCCGCCCTGCTCGCGCTGCCCGCCGTCGCCGCCGCCGCGGTCGTCGCCGTGCCCGACCCGCACGGCCACACCCGGCTCGCCGCCTACGTCGTCCCCGCGCCCGGCGCGCCCCGGCCCGCCCCCGCCGACCTGCGGACGGCCCTGCGCGAGGTGCTGCCCGACGCTCTTGTGCCGTCCTCCTTCACCTCGCTGGACGCGCTTCCGCTGACCACCAGCGGCAAACTGGACCGCCGCGCCCTGCCGACACCGGAGAACACCGCGGAGGAGCGGGAGTTCGTCGCTCCGCGCACCCCCGGCGAGGAGACCCTGGCCGGAATCTGGGCCGAGGTGCTCGGGGTCGCCCGGGTGGGTGTCACGGACAACTTCTTCGAGCTGGGCGGCGACTCGATCCTGAGCATCCAGGCCGTCTCCCGCGCCCGCGCGGCGGGCCTGCACATCGGCTCGCAGGACGTCTTCCGCCACCAGACGGTCGCCGACCTCGCCGCCGCCGCGTCGCGCCGCACCGCCGACGTGCCCGCGCCCCGGCGCCCGCACCAGGACGGGCCCGCCCCGCTCACCCCCGTACAGGAGTGGTTCTTCGCCACGCACGGGCCGCTGCGGCACTTCGCCATGTCGATGCTGCTCGACCTCCCGTACGACCTCGACGAACGCGCCCTGGACCGGGCGCTGCACGCCGTCGTGGCCCGCCACCCCGCCCTGCGCACTTGCTTCACCCGCACCGACGGCGCCTGGCGGCAGCACCCCGGCAGCGGCCCCGCGACCGGCCTGCTCACCCGCCACGACCCCACGACCCCGCCCGCCGAAGCAGCCGAAGCGGCCCGCGCCGCCCTGGACCCGGCCACCGGAGCCCTGCTGCGCGCGGCCCTGCTGCTCGGCGACGAACGGCCCCAACTCTTCCTCACCGCACACCACTTGGCCGTCGACAGCGTCTCCTGGCGGGTACTGCTCGCCGACCTGGAGCACGCCTACCGGCAGGCCGCGGCCGGTGTAGAGCCCGCGCCCGAGCCCGAGCACACCCCGTTCGCCGACTGGGCGCGGACCCTGACCGAACGGGTCCTGGCCGGCGACCTCGACGACGACCTGCCCCACTGGACGCAGGAGGCGCGGGCGCCGCGCACCCCGCTCCCCGTCGACCTGCCCGGCACCCCGCTCGCCGGATCCGTGCACACCGTCCGCACGCGCGTGGACCGGGACACCACCGAGGCACTGCTGCGGCGGGTACCGGGCGCGTACCGCACCCAGGTCAACGACGTGCTGCTGAGCGCGCTGAGCCGCGTACTGGCCGACTGGACGGGCACCGACCAGGTGACCGTCGCCCTGGAGGGCCACGGCCGGGAGGAGGAACTGGACGAGGGCGCCGACCTGTCCCGTACGGTCGGCTGGTTCACCACCCAGTACCCCGTCACCCTGACCCCGGCGGGACCGGACGACTGGGGGACCACCCTCAAGTCCGTCAAGGAACGGCTGCGCGCCGTGCCCCGCCGAGGCCTCGGCTACCAGGCGCTCGGCCACCTCGGCTCGCCCCGCCCCGAGGCCCGCGCGCTCGGCCAACTGCCCCTGCCCGACGTGTGCTTCACCTACCACGGGCAGTGGGAGGCGTCCGCCGGAGGCGACTTCGCACCCGTCGCCGACGTACCCGGCCGGGACATGGACCCCGACGCACCGCTGGACCACCTCCTGGACGTGTCCGCCCTGGTGACCGACGGCCAACTGGAGATCACCTGGCACTACAGCGACCAGGTGCACCGCGAGGACACCGTCCGGGACCTGGCCGCGGGCATGGTGGGGGCACTCACCGCCATCGCCGAGCACTGCGCCCGCCCCGGCACGGGCGGACGCACGCCCTCCGACTTCCCGCTGGCCCGCCTCGACCAGGCCGGTGTGGACTGGCTCGTCGGTGACGGCCGGGACGTCGAGGACCTGCTGCCGCTGACCCCGCTCCAGGAAGGCATGCTCTTCCACCGGCTGGTCGGCGGCGCAGATGACGTGTACGTCGACCAGGCCGCACTGCTCCTCGAAGGCGTGAGCGACCCGGACGCCCTCGCCCTGGCCTGGCAGCGGGTGACCGACCGCACGCCCGCCCTGCGCACCTCGGTGGTGTGGGAGGGCGTCCCGGTGCCGCTCCAGGTCGTGCACCGGCGCGTAGAGGTTCCCGTCGTCCAGCTGGACTGGCGCGAACTGGACGCGGCGGAGCGCGCCGAGCGCCTGGAGCGGCTGCGCGCCGACGACCTCGCCCGCGGCCTCGACCTCGGCACCGCCCCCCTGATGCGGCTCACCCTCGTGCGGCTCCCCGACGCCCGGCTGCACCTCCTTTGGACCTCCCACCACCTGATCCTGGACGGCTGGAGCCTCGCCCAGGTGCTCACCGAGGTGTCCGACGAGTACGCGGCGCTCACCACCGGCGCCGAGCCCCGGCCGCCGGCCCGCAGGCCCTTCGGCGACTACGTCCGCTGGCTGGCCGACCGGGACACCGAGGCCGCCCACGCGCACTGGCGGACCGTCCTCGACGGGTTCGCCACCCCCACCCCGCTGCCCGCCGACCGCGTCCGGCGCCCCGGCCACGAGACCCGCTCCGCCGATGTGCACACGTGCGGGCTGTCCGACGAGGCCTCCGCCCGCCTCGCCCACACCGCCCGGACGGCCGGACTCACCCTCGGCACCGTGGTGCAGGGCGCGTGGGCGCTGCTCCTGTCCCGCTACAGCGCCGAACGGGACGTGCTGTTCGGGACCACCGTCTCCGGGCGGCCCGACGACCTGCCCGGCGCCGAGTCGATGGTGGGCATGTTCATCAACACCCTGCCCACCCGCGTCCGCGTGGACGGCGACCGCACGGCCGCCGCCTGGCTCCGGGAACTCCAGGAGGAACAGGCGCAGGCACGGCGGTTCGCGGCGGTGTCGCTCGCCGAGCTGACCTCGCTGAGCGACGTGCCGTCAGGCAGCCCCCTCTTCGACAGCATGGTGGCCTTCGAGAACTACCCCTTCGACGAGGCGCGTTCGGCCACGGCCGGGATACGCCTGGCCGACGTCTCCTCCCGCGACGCCACCAACTTCCCGCTGGTGCTGCGGGCCTACCAGGGCGAGCGGTTCGGCTTCGACCTCGCCTACGACCCCCAGCTCTTCGACGCCACGACCGTACGCGCCCTCGGTGACCGGCTCTGCCTGCTGCTCACGGAGCTGGCCGACGACCCGGACCGGCCCGTGCGCTCCCTCGCCTGGACCACCGCCGAGGAACGGCAGCGGATGCTCACCGACTGGAACGGCACCGAGGAGGGCAGGCCCGCCGACACCCTGGACGCGCTGTTCGCCGCCCAGGCCGCCCGCACCCCCGGCGCCGAGGCGCTCACCTGCGGCGACGAACGGCTCGACTACGCCACCCTGGACGCCCGGGCGGGCCGCCTCGCCCACAAGCTCGCCGAACTCGGCGCAGGGCCCGAGACGTTCGTCGCCCTCGCGCTGCCCCGCTCCGCCGACCTCGTCGTGGCCGTCCTCGCCGTCCTCAAGACCGGCGCCGCCTACCTGCCCATCGACCCCCGGCTGCCCGAGGAGCGCGTCCGGCACCTGCTCGCCGACGCCGGACCGGTCGCTCTGGTCACCACGCGGCAGACCGCGGCCGTCCATGACGTACCCCTTCTACTCCTTGACGACCCGGAGGTGCGCGCCGACCTGGCCCGCCGCCCGGCCACGGGACCGGCCGCGCGTGCGCTGCCCGAGAGCCCCGCCTACGCCATCTACACGTCCGGCTCCACCGGCCGCCCCAAGGGCGTCGTCGTCCCGCACGCCAACGTGGTCCGGCTCTTCACCCGAACCCGGCAGTGGTTCGACTTCGGGGCCGACGACGTGTGGACGCTGTTCCACTCGTACGCCTTCGACTTCTCGGTGTGGGAGCTGTGGGGGCCGCTGCTGCACGGCGGCCGCCTCGTGGTCGTCCCCGAGGACACCGCCCGCTCCCCGGAGGACTTCCTGCGCCTGCTCGCCGACGAGCAGGTCACCGTCCTCAACCAGACGCCCTCCGCGTTCTACCCGCTGATCCGCGCGGACGCCGAACTCCCCGATGTCGGCGACAGGTTGGCGCTGCGTACGGTGATCTTCGGCGGCGAGGCCCTTGACGTGGGCAGGCTCGCCGACTGGTATGGCCGCCACCCGGACACCGCACCCCGCCTGGTGAACATGTACGGCATCACCGAGACCACCGTCCACGTCACCTACGCGGGCCTGGACGGCGGCCTGGCCGCCCGCCCCGGCGCCGCCGCGAGCCCCATCGGCACCGGGATACCCGACCTGCGCCTCTACGTCCTCGACGACACGCTCCAGCCGGTGCCGCCGGGCGCCGTGGGCGAACTGTTCGTGGCCGGTGAGGGTCTGGCGCGCGGCTACCTGAAGCGGCCCGGGCTGACCGCGACCCGCTTCCTCGCCGACCCCTTCGGCCGGCCGGGCACCCGTATGTACCGCACCGGGGACCGGGCCCGCTGGCGGGCCGACGGCACCCTGGAGTACCTGGGCCGCGCCGACCAGCAGGTCAAGATCCGCGGCTACCGCATCGAACCCGGCGAGATCGAGGCCGCCCTGCACGCCCACCCCGGCGTCGGCGCTGCCGTCGTCGGCGTGTACGAGGACACCGCGGGGACCCGCCGCCTGGTCGCCCACGTCGTCGGCGCCGGATCAGGCACCGGCTCCGGATCAGGCACCGGTACCGGTATCGGGGCAGCCACCGGCACCAGGGAGCGCGCCACGCCGCCGCCCGCCGCCGAACTCCGCGCCCACCTCGAAGGACTGCTGCCCGCGCACATGGTGCCCGCCGCCTATGTGCCGATGGCCGCGCTGCCGCTCACCGCCAACGGCAAGCTCGACCGGCGCGCCCTGCCCGCACCGGGACCCGACGGCTTCGCCGCCGACGGCACGCGGACCCCGCCGCGCACGCCGGCCGAACGGCTCGTCGCCGCCGCCTGGGCCGACGTACTGGACACCGGCGAGGTCGGCGCCGACGACGACTTCTTCGCCCTCGGCGGCGACTCCATCCTCGCCGTCCGCGTCACCTCCCGGCTGCGCGCCGCCTTCGGCACGGACGTCTCGCCCCGCATGCTGTTCACCCACTCCACGCTCCGCGACCTCGCCGCCGCCCTGGGCGAGCCGGGCGGCGCGGACACCGCCGACGTCATCCCGGCCGCCGACCCGGACACCCCGGCACCGCTGTCGTACGCCCAGCAGCGCCTGTGGTTCCTCGACCGGTTCGAGCCGGGCAGCACGGAGTTCACGACCCTCTCCGTGCTGCGGCTGCGCGGCCCGCTGGACGATGCCGCCCTGCGCACCGCCCTGGACGGCCTGGTCGCCCGGCACGAGGCGCTGCGCACCACGTTCGCCGAGCACGACGGCCAGGCCCGGCAGATCGTCCACCCGCTCCGGGCCGTGGAACTGCCGGTGACGGACCTCCCGGACGGCGACGCCCTGGACGTACTCGTGGACCGGGTCGCCGCCACCCCCTTCGACCTGGCCGCAGGCCCCCTGCTGCGGGCACACCTGGCCCGGTTCGCCCCCGACGAACACGTCCTCGTCCTTGCCGTGCACCACATCGTCACCGACGGCTGGTCCGTCGGCGTGCTCGCCCGGGACCTGGGCGAGCTGTACGCGGCCGCCCTTGAGGACCGCCGCCCGCGGCTGCCCGCGCTCCCCGTCCGCTACGCCGACTACGCCGCCTGGCAGCGATCCCGCGCCGACCGCGCCGAGACCGAACTCGCCTACTGGCGCCAGGCCTTGGACGGCGTGAGTTCGCTGGAGCTGCCCACCGACCGGCCGCGCCCGGCCGTCCGCGGCCGCGACGGAGCCCTCCTGACCTTCACCCTGCCCGCCGCGCTCACCGAGCGACTGCGGGAGCGGGCACGGGAGACCGACGCCACCCTCTACATGACGCTGGTGACGGCCTGTCAGACGCTGCTCGCCCGGTGGGCGGGGCAGGAGGACGTCACCGTCGGCACCGTCACCGCGGGCCGCGAGCGGTCCGAACTGCACGACCTGGTCGGCATGTTCGTCAACACGCTGGTGCTGCGCGCCCGGGTCCGCCCCGGGGTGCCCTTCCGGGAACTGCTCGCCGAGGTGCGCGACACCGCCCTGGACGCGTTCGCCCACCAAGAGGTGCCCTTCGAGCGCGTGGTGGACGCCCTCCAGCCCGAACGGGACACCAGCCGCACCCCGCTGTTCCAGGTGATGGTCGCCCTGCACAACCTCGGCACCGAGCCGCTGCGGCTGCCCGGCCTGACGGCGGAGCCGGTGACCCCGCCGGTGCGCGTCGCCACCTACGACCTCGCCTTCGACTTCGTGGAGGGCGACGAGGGACTCACCGCCCACCTGGAGTACAACACCGGCCTGTTCGACACCGACACTGCCGAACGCCTCGCCGCCCGACTGCGCATCCTCCTTGAGGCCGTCGCGGCGGACCCCGGGCAGAGCGTGGACCGGCTGCCGCTGATGACCGACGACGAGCGGCACCAGGTACTGCGCCAAGGGGAGGGCGTCCGCCTGCCCGAGCCGGACACCACCTTCCCCGCCCTGTTCGAGGCGCAGGCCGCCCGCACCCCGCACCACACCGCCCTGGCCGCCCGCGACACCACGCTCGACTTCGCCGCCCTGAACCAGCGCGCCAGCCGGCTCGCCCACCACCTCATCGCCCAGGGGGCAGGACCCGAGGACGTGGTCGCCGTCCGGCTGCCGCGCACCTCCGACCTGATGGTGGCCGTGCTCGCCGTCCTCAAGGCGGGCGCCACCCTGCTCTGCCTGGACCCCGCGCTCCCCGCCGAACGGCAGGACTTCCTCCTCGCCGACGCCCGCCCGCACACCCTGCTGACCGGCCTCGACGCGGTGCCCTGGGACCGACTGCCCGCCCACGACCCGACCGACGCCGATCGCATCCGGCCCCTACTGCCCGAGAACACCGCGTACATCATCTACACCTCGGGCTCCACCGGCCGCCCCAAGGGCGTCACCGTCGAACACCGCAACCTGGTCAACCTCTGCCACGACCACCGCGCGGGCCTGCTCGCCCCGCACACCACCGACGGACGGCGGCTGCGGGCCGCGCTCAGCGCCTCCTTCTCCTTCGACACCTCCTGGGAAGGACCGCTGCTCCTCGCCCTCGGCCACGAGGTCCACCTCATCGACGAGGACGTACGGCTCGACCCGCAGGCGTTCTGCGCCCAGGTCGTCGAGGACCGCCTCGACCTGGTCAACGTCACCCCGTCCTACCTGCGCGAACTCACCGCCGCCGGGCTGCTCGCCGCCGGCCGCCACCACCCGCGCCTGCTCCTCGTCGGCGGCGAGGCCGTCACCCCCGCCGGGTGGCGCGACCTCGTACGCGCCGAACAGGACCTGGGCGTGGCGATCTACAACATGTACGGGCCCACCGAGACCACCGTCGACGCCGTCTACGGCCGCTGCGCCGACCAGCCGCACCGCCCGGTCATCGGCCGCCCCGGCGGCAACCTGTGCGCCTACGTCCTCGACGGCGCCCTGCGCCCCGTGCCGCCCGGCACGCCCGGCGAGCTGTATCTGGCCGGGGCGCAGGTGGCGCGCGGCTATCTGAACCGGCCCGGCCTCACCGCCGCCCGCTTCCTCGCCGATCCGTTCGGGGCGCCCGGCGAGCGGATGTACCGCACCGGCGACCGGGCCCGCTGGGACCGCGACGGACTCCTGGAATTCCTGGGCCGGACCGACGAGCAGGTCAAGATCCGCGGGTTCCGCATCGAACCCGGCGAGGTGGAGGCCGCCCTCCTGGACCACCCGGACGTCGTCGACGCCGCCGTCGTCGCCCGCGAGAACGCCGGCCGCCTCGTGCTCGTCGGCTACGTCGTGCCCGCCACCGACCGCGTCCCGTCCGCCGACGCCCTGCGCCTCGCGCTGCGCCGCACCCTGCCCGACCACATGGTGCCCGCCGCGTTCGTCCCGCTGGCCCGCATCCCGCGCACCACCAGCGGCAAGACGGACCGGCGCGCCCTGCCCGCCCCGCCCGCACAGCCCGACAGCGGCACGCCCTACGTCGCACCCCGGGCCGGTACGGAGGAACGTCTGGCCGCGATCTGGGCGGAGGTGCTCGGCGTCGAACGCGTCGGCGCCCGCGACAACTTCTTCGCGCTCGGCGGCGACTCCATCCTCAGCATCCAGATCGTCTCCCGCGCCCGGCAGGCCGGACTCGCCCTCGCCACCAAGGACGTCTTCCGCCACCAGACGGTCGCCGAACTCGCCCTGTGCGTACGGGAGTCGGCCCCGAGGCAGGAAGCCGTCGAGGAGCCCACCGAGGCTCCGCTCACCCCGATCCAGCGCTGGTACCTGGACGGCCGCGACCCGGGGGAGCGGCTCCGCTTCACCATGACCCAGCGCCTCGAACTCGCCCCGGACACCACCGGCGCGACGCTGCGGGCCGCCACCGACGCCCTCGTACGCCACCGCGCCGCCCTGCGCACCCGGTTCCACCGCACCACCGACGGCTGGCGCCAGAACGTCCTGCCCGAGGCGCCGGACGGCGTCTTCACCCGGCACGACGCGGCGGGCCTGGACGACACGGCACTGGAGGCCGAGGTCCAGCGGCTGACGGACGAGGCGCAATCCGCCCTGGACCCCGCCACCGGGCGCGTCTTCCGCGTCCTGTTCTTCGACCGCGGCCCCGGGCGGCCCGGCCAACTGGTCGTCACCGCCCACCACTTGGTCATCGACGGCGTCTCCTGGCGCATCCTGCTCGCGGACCTGGAGACCGCCCAGCGCGCGGCGGCGAACGGCCGGCCCGTGGAACTGCCCCCCACCGGCGCGTCCTACGGCCACTGGGCCGCCCGGCTCGACCGGCACACCCGCTCCGGCGCACTCGACGCCGACCTGCCGTACTGGACACACACCGGCACCGCACCGGCCACCCTGCCCGCGGGCAACCCCGGCCCGAACACCCACGGCACCGCCACCACCCTCACCGTCACCCTGGACCCGCCAACCACCGAGGCCCTGCTGCGCGAGGTGCCCCAGACCTACCGCACCCAGGTCAACGACGTCCTGCTCAGCGCTCTCGGCCGCACCCTGGCCCGCTGGTGCGGACGCGACACCGTCCTCCTCGGCGTCGAGGGCCACGGCAGGGAGGAGCTGTTCGCGGACGTGGACCTGTCCCGGACCGTCGGCTGGTTCACCGCCGAGTTCCCGCTCGCCCTGCGCGTCGCCCCGGACGACGGCTGGCACGACACCCTCCGCTCGGTGAAGGAACAGCTGCGCGCGGTGCCGCTGCACGGCCTGAGCCACGGCGCCCTGCGCCACCTCGTGCCCGACAGCCCGCTCGCCGGGGCCCCCGCCCCACAGGTCGGCTTCAACTACCACGGCCAATGGGACACGGACTCCACCGGCACCGGCGGCCTGCTGCGCGGCGCCCTGCCCCCCGCGGGCCGGGACACCGACCCGGACGAACCCCGGCCCTACCTCCTGGACATCACCGGCGTGGTCCAGGAGGGGCGCCTCGAACTCGGCTGGAGCTACCCGGCCGCCGTCTACGACCAGGCGGCCGTGGAGCGGCTCGCCGAGGACATGCTCGCGGCCCTGCGGGAGATCGTCGCGCACTGCGCCCGCCCCGAGTCGGGTGGCCGCACCCCCTCCGACTTCCCCCTCACCGGCCTCGCCCAGGAGCAGCTCGACCGGCTCGTGGGCGCCGGCCGGCACGTCGAGGACGTCCTGCCGCTCACCCCGCTCCAGTCCGGCATGCTCTTCCACGGCCTCGTGGACACCGAGCACGCCTACTTCGACCGCACGGCCGTCCGCCTGTCCGGCGTGGCCGACCCGCGGGCGTTCGCCGCCGCCTGGCAGCAGGTCGCCGACCGCACCCCGGCGCTGCGCACCAGCGTCCACTGGCACGGCCTGCCGCACCCGGTCCAGGTGGTCCACCGCCACGCCGAACTGCCCGTACGCCACCTCGACTGGCGCGCGCTCTCCCCGGCCGAGAGCGCCGAGGCCACCGAGCGGCTGCTCGCCGAGGACCGCGCGGCCGGCATGGAGCTCGGCACGGCGCCGCTCACCCGGCTCGCCCTGGCCGCCCTGCCCGGCGACGAGGTACTCCTCGTGTGGTCCACCCACCACATCGTCCTCGACGGCTGGAGCACCGGGCAGCTGCTCACCGAGGTGTGCGAACGCTACGCCGCGCTCACCGGCGGCCCGGACCCCGCGCCGCCGGTCCGGCGGCCCTTCGCGGACTTCCTGCACTGGCTGCGGGAGCAGGACGAGACGGCGGCGGAGCGGCACTGGGCCGACGCCCTCGCCGACTTCACCGCCCGCACCCCGCTGCCGTACGACCGGATGCCCACCGAGGCCCACCGCGCCCGTTCCGCCGCGGCCGTCCACCACGAGCTGGACGACGGGGTCTCGCGGCGGTTGCGGGAGGGTGCCGCCCGCGCCGGATTGACCGTGAACACGGTGGTGGAGGGCGCCTGGGCGCTGCTCCTCGCCCGCTCCGGCGGACGCGACGACGTGGTGTTCGGCACCACCGTCTCCGGGCGCCCGGCCGAACTGCCCGGCGTCGAAGGCATGATCGGCATGTTCATCAACACCGTGCCGACCCGGGTCCGCATACCCGCAGGGCCGGTGCTGCCGTGGCTGCGCGACCTCCAGGAACGGCAGAGCGACGCCCGCCGCTTCGACTTCCTCGCGCTGCCCCGCATCCAGGCCGTGAGTGAAGTCCCGTCCGGCGAGGCGCTGTTCGACAGCATGGTGGTGTTCGAGAACTACCCCGTGGACGAGTCGGCGACGGCCCGCACCGGTGTCCGGGTCGAGGAGGTGTGCGCCGACGATGCCACCACCTTCCCCTGGTGCCTCCGCGCCCACCTCGCCGAACGGCTCGGCTTCGACCTCGCCTACGACCCCGAGCTGTTCGACACCGCCACCGCCGAGCGCGCCGCGGACAGGCTGGCCGGAGTGCTCACCGCCCTCGCTGACGGGTTCGACACCGACCTGGCCGACCTGGACATGCTCGCCCCGGCCGACCGCGAGCTGCTGGCCGCCTGGAACACCACCGCCCGCCAGACCGCGCCGCGCAGCCCCGTCGACCTCTTCACCGAGCAGGCCCGGCGCACCCCGGACGCGCCCGCGATCCACGACGGCGAACGGCGACTGACATACCGTCAACTCCACGACTGGGCAAGCTCGCTGGCCGCCCGCCTGCGATCGGACGGGCTGGCCCCCGAGGCCCGCGTGGCGCTGCTCCTCGAACGCTCCGCGGAACTGGTCGTCGCCCAGCTCGCGGTACTCATGGCCGGCGGCGCCTACGTCCCGGTCGACACCCGCGCCCCCGAGGAGCGCCGCCGCACCCTGCTCGCCCAGGCGGGCGCGACCCTCCAGCTCACCGCCGAGGAGGTGGCGGCGGCCCGGCCCGCGACCCCGCAGCGGGACGCTCGGCCCGCGCCGTCCACCGACCCCGACCGACTCGCCTACGTGATGTTCACCTCCGGGTCCACCGGGCTGCCCAAGGCGGTCGCGGTACGGCACCGGGACGTGGCGGCGCTGGCCACCGACAGCCGGTTCACCGGCGGGGTGTGCGAGCGCGTGCTGCTCCACTCGCCGGTGGCGTTCGACGCCGCCACCTTCGAGGTATGGGCGCCGCTCCTCAACGGCGGCTGCGTGGTCGTGGCCCCGGACGGCGGCGTCGACGCGGCCTCGCTGCGCCGGCTCGCCGCCGACGGCGGACTGACCGCGCTATGGCTGACCGCCGGACTCTTCCGGCTGCTCGCGCAGGACGCGCCCGACTGCTTCAACGGCCTCGCCCAGCTGTGGACCGGCGGTGACGTCGTACCGGCGCAGGCCGTGCGCCGGGTCCTCGACGCCTGCCCCGGCCTGACCGTCGTGGACGGCTACGGCCCCACCGAGACCACCACCTTCGCGACCTCCTACGCCCTCACCGACCCGGCGGCGGTGCCCGGCACCATCCCCATCGGACGGCCCCTGGACGACATGCGGGCACTGGTCCTCGACACCCGGCTGCGGCCCGTACCGCCCGGCTGCCCGGGCGAGCTGTACCTGGCGGGCGAAGGTGTCGCCCGGGGCTACCTCGGCCGCCCCGGCGACACCGCGGGCCGCTTCCTCGCCGACCCGCTCGGCCCTCCCGGCGCCCGCATGTACCGCACGGGCGACCTGGCCCGGCGGCGCCCGGACGGCACCGTCGAGTTCCTCGGCCGCGCCGACGACCAGGTGAAGATCCGGGGCTTCAGGGTGGAGCCCGGCGAGGTCGAGGCCGCGCTCGCCGCCCACCCGGACGTCGTCGACGTGGCAGTCCTGGCCCGCGAGGACCGCCCCGGCGCCAAGCGGCTCGTCGCCTACGTCGTCGGACCGGCCGGCCAGGACGGCGAGGAACTGCGGGCGTTCGCCGCCCGCACCCTGCCCGACTACCTCGTACCCACCACCGTCGTCCCGCTCGCCGCGCTGCCGCTCAGCCGCAACGGCAAGGTCGACCGGGCCGCCCTGCCCGCGCCGGACGCCGCGCCGGGCCGCGAGCGGGTCGAGCCCCGCACCGAGGCCGAGCGCCGCACGGCGGACGTCTTCGGTGAGGTGTTCGACAGCGAACCGCCCGGTGTGGAGGACGACTTCTTCCAGCTCGGCGGCGACTCGATCGTCAGCATCCGGCTCGCCTCCCGCCTCGCCGAGGCCTTCGACACCGACGTCACACCGCGCGCGGTCTTCACCCACCCGACACCGGCCGCCCTGGCCCGCCTGCTCGGCGACCGGCGGGGCTCCGGCCGCCGGCCGCTCGTCCGGGTCGCCCGCGACGCGGTCGCACCGATGTCACACGCCCAGCAACGCCTGTGGTTCCTGCACGAGTTCGAGCCCGAAGGCGCCGAGTACGTCACCACGCTCGCCCTGCGGCTGCGCGGCACCCTGCGCCCCGACGCGCTGCGCACCGCCCTCGGCGCCGTGGTGGCCCGGCACGAGTCGCTGCGCACCACCTTCGACAGCATCGACGGACACGGCATCCAGCGCGTCCACCCGCCCCAGGAAGTGCCCCTGCCCGTCCACGACCTGACCCCGCTCGACGCGGGGGAGCGGGAACCCACCGTGCGCCGCCTGCTCGCCGAGGAACGCCTGCGCCCCTTCGACCTGCGCGAGGGCCCTCTCCTTCGCCCCTGTCTGCTCCGGCTCGCCGACCACGACCACGTACTCGCCCTCACCCTGCACCACATCGTCACCGACGGCTGGTCCACCTCCGTCCTGCTCGGCGACCTCGCGCACTACTACCGGGCCGAACTCGGCACAAGCGAGAGCGAGTTGGCGCCGCTTCCGGTGCAGTACGCCGACTACGCCCACTGGCAGCGCACCACCGGCGACACCGAGGCCACCGAGTACCTCGCCTACTGGAAGGAGCAACTCGCCGACACCGCACCGCTGGAGCTGCCCACCGACCGGCCCCGGCCGCCGGTGCGCACCAGTGCCGGCGCGACCACCCGCCTCGTGGTGCCCGCCACGACCGCCCGGCGGCTGACCCGGCTCGCCCGCGACCACGGCACCACCCTGTTCACCACGCTCGTGGCCGCCGCCCAGAGCTACCTCGCCCGGCTCTCCGGCAGCGAGGACATCACCGTCGGCACCGTCAACGCCGGCCGCGACCGGCCCGAGACGCAGGCCCTCGTCGGCTTCTTCGTCAACACCCTGGTGCTGCGCTCCCGGGCCGAGGCCGACCGGCCGTTCACCGCGTTCCTCGGCGACGTACGGCAGACCGTCCAGGACGCCTTCGCCCATCAGGAGGTGCCGTTCGAACGCGTCGTGGACGAGGTGCAGCCCGTACGCGACACCAGCCGCAGCCCGCTCTTCCAGGTCATGGTCGTCCTCCAGAACACCCCGGCCGTCGCCCTCGACCTGCCCGGCCTGGACGTCACCGACGTCGAACCGGACTCGGAGCAGACCGCGTTCGACCTCACCCTGGAGTTCGCCGAGACCGCGTCCGGCGAGCTGCACGCCCTGCTCACCTACAACACCGACCTGTTCGACGCGGCCACGGCCGCACGCATGGCGAGTCAGCTCGGCACCCTGCTGCACGCCGTCGCCGAGGACCCCCGCCGCCCGCTCGGCGCGCTGCCACTCGCCCCCGAAGACCAGCGAGGGGACCTGCTGGCGCAGGGCCGGGGCACCTTCCGCCCGGTGGCCGAAGCCACCCTGCCCGCCCTGTTCGAACGGCAGGCCGCACGCACCCCGGACGCCGTGGCGCTGATCGACGGCGACCGGGAGCTGACCTACGCCGACGTGGACCGGGCCGCCAACCGGCTGGCCCACCGGCTCGTCCGGCACGGCGTCGGACCCGAGCGCGTGGTGGCGCTCGCGCTGCCGCGCTCGGCGGCGGCCGTGGTGGCACAGCTCGCCGTCGCCAAGGCCGGCGGCGCCTTCCTGCCCGTGGACCCCGACTACCCGCCGCAGCGCCGGGAGTTCATGATCCGGGACGCGGGCGCCCAGCTGGTCCTCGACGACCCGGCCGAGGTGTGGTCCACCGAGGGGCCGGACACGGCACTCACGGACGCCGACCGCACCAGCCCGCTCACCCCCGCCCACCCCGCCTACGTCATCTACACCTCCGGCTCCACCGGCACCCCCAAGGGCGTCGTGATCACCCACCGGGGCCTCGCCTCCTTCGCCGCGGCGGCCGCCGAACAGTACGCGGCGGGCCCCGGCGACCGGGTGCTCCAGTTCGCCTCCCCGAGCTTCGACGCGTCCATCCTCGAACTCTGCGTCTCCCTGCTCAGCGGGGCCGCACTGGTGACGGGCGAGGAAGGACCACTGGTCGGGGAGCGGCTCGCGGAGGTCCTCGCCGAACGGCGCGTCAGCCATACGCTGATCCCGCCCGCGGCGCTGGCCACGCTGCCGCCGGAGACCGCCACCGCCCTGCCCCACCTGCGCACCCTCATCGTCGGCGCCGAGGCCTGCCCGGCCGACCTCGTCGACACCTGGGCGCCCGGCCGCCGCATGGTCAACTCCTACGGCCCCACCGAGGCCACCGTCGTCGCCACCTGGACCGGCCCACTGGCCCCCGGCACCGGCGCCCCGCCCATCGGCCGCCCGTCCGGCGCCACGCGCGTGTACGTGCTCGACGCCACCCTGCGCCCCGTACCGCCCGGCGTGACCGGCGAGCTGTACATCGCCGGGCCCGGCCTCGCCCGCGGCTACCTCGGCCGGCCCCGACTCACCGCCCAGCGCTTCCTGCCCGACCCGTTCGGGGCGCCGGGGGAGCGGATGTACCGCACCGGGGACCTGGTCCGCTGGACCGCCGACGGCTGCCTGCGGTTCGCCGGCCGCGCCGACGACCAGGTCAAACTGCGCGGCTTCCGGATCGAGCCCGGGGAGATCGAGAGCGCGTTGCGGCGCAGCCCGCTGGTGCGGGACGCGGCCGTGGTCGTCCGCGCGGGGGAGGGGGCAGGGGCACCGGCCCGGCTCGTCGCCTACGTCGTACCGGCACAGCCGTCCGGAACCGGCACCCAGGGCACGGAGGCGTCCCAAACCGCGCTGCCCGTCGGCGAACTGAGGGTGCATCTGGCCGGGTCGCTGCCCCCGCACATGGTGCCGTCGGTCTTCGTCCCCCTCGACCGGCTGCCGCTCACCCCGAACGGCAAGACCGACCGGCGGGCGCTGCCCGCACCCGGCCCCGCCCAGGCCGTGGACGGCCCGCGGACCGCGCCGCGCACCGACACCGAACGCCGTATCGCCCGTATCTGGGCCGACGTGCTCGGCATCGAGGAGGTCGGCGCCGACGGCAACTTCTTCGCGCTCGGCGGAGACTCCATCCTCAGCATGCAGGTCGTCTCCCGGATGCGCCGCGACGGACTGCACGTGGCGACCCGGGACCTGTTCACGCACCAGACCGTCGCCGATCTCGCCACCGTGGTCCGCGCCGCCCCCCAGCGCTCCGCCGACGGTCCGGTCACCGGCGAGGTGCCGCTCACCCCGATCCAGGAGTGGTTCCTGACCACGCCCCGCGCGGCCCACCACCACTTCAACCAGTCGGCGCTGCTCGAACTCGAAGGCCGCCCCGACCCGCGGGCGCTGCGCGCCGCGCTCGACGCCCTCGCGGAGCACCACGACGCCCTGCGCATGCGCTTCACCCGGGACGAGCACGGCTGGCGGCAGTTCAACCCGCCGCCCGCCGAGGGCGACGACATCCTCGTACGCCACGACCTGACCGGTCTGTCCGCCGAGGACGCCGACGCGGCGATGGCGAAGGCCGCCGACGAACTCCACGCGAGCTTCGACCTGGACCGCGGCCCGCACCTGCGGGCGGCCCTGTTCACCGGGGACCCGGACCGGCCCGCCCACCTCCTCCTCGTCGCCCACCACCTGGTGGTGGACGCCGTCTCCTGGCGCATCCTCCGCGACGACCTGGAGACCGCCTACCACCAGGCCCTCCAGGGCGATCCGGTCGCGCTGGGCGAGCGCGGCACCAGCTTCCGCGAATGGTCCCGGCGCCTGGCCGCGCACGTCGCCGAAGGCGGACTCGACCACGAACTGCCGCACTGGGAGCAGACGGTGGGCGCCGAACCCGCCCCGGCGGACCAGGCCCCGGCGGCCGGGGACGGACCGTCCGCCACGGTGAGCGTGGACCTCGACGAGGACGACACCACGGCCCTGCTGCGCTCCGCACCGACCGCCTACCGCACCCGCGTCAACGACGTACTGCTCACCGCGCTCGCCCTGGCACTGGCCCGCTGGACCGGCCACGACCGGGTCCGCCTGGACCTGGAGGGCCACGGCCGGGAAGACCTGCTCGACGGCGTCGACCTCTCGCGCACGGTCGGCTGGTTCACCACCGTCTACCCGGTCGCCGTCCAGGTGCCCGGCCCCGGCGACCTCGGCCCGGACCGCGACTGGCGGTCCCTGGTCAAGGCGGTCCGCCGCCAGCTGCGCGCCGTGCCCGGCAACGGCATCGGCTACGGCGCCCTGCGCACCTTCGGCCCGCCCGAGGTCCGTGAACGCCTCGGCGCGCAGGCCCACAGCCAGGTGGTGTTCAACTACCTCGGCCAGTGGGACGCACGCCCCGAGACGGCGGACGGCGGCCTTGTCCGCGCCGAACACGGCTCCTTCGGACAGGACCACGACCCGCGCGATCCCGGCTCGCACCCGGTGGAGGTGGTCGGCGCGGTCCAGCACGGCCGGCTCGCCTTCACCTGGCACCACCGGCCGGGCCTCCACGACACGGCGGCCGTGCGCCGGGCCGCCGAGGAGTTCGCCGAAGCCCTGCGCCACCTCGCCCGGCATGCCCGGGGAGGCCGGTGACGGCACTTCGGCCCCGCGAGGCACCGCCCCGGCGACCCCCTCGCCACGGCCCTCGCGCACCCCGCGCCCCGACCATCCACCCGCACCCGAACTCCATGGACCATCCGAACTCCATAGACCATCCGAACCGGACGACGAAAGAAGGCGACATGGACGAGAACACCCGCTACCAGGTGCTGCGCAACGACGAGGAGCAGTACTCCCTCTGGCCCGCCGACATCGAGGTGCCCGCGGGCTGGCAGCCCGTGGGGAAGGAGGGCACCGAGGCCGAGTGCTCCGCCTACGTCGACGAGGTCTGGACCGATATGCGGCCCAAGAGCCTGCGCGAGCGCATGGAGAACGCCGAGGCCTGACCGGCACGCACCCACCCGCCGGGCCGGCCGCACCCGCGTCGGCCCGGCGCCCCCGACCCCACGCGTCGCCGTTCCGGCGCCCCACCGCCCTCGGCCGACCACCGCACGGCATCACTCCCGAGGAGCCCACCATGACCCCCGTCCTGCGCACCGAACGCCTGGAATTCCTCCCCTACCGACCCGAACACGAGGACCACTTCGTCGCGCTGCTGCGGGACGAGGAGGTGTGCCGCTGGATGGGCCAGGACCTCGTGCCCGAACCGCAGCTGCGCGAGGTGTTCCGCGCCATCCTCACCGACGTCTACCCCACGCGCCGGTTCGACGTGTGGGGCCTGTGGCTCGCGGGCGCCTACGTCGGGCACGCCGAGGTGAAGCCCACCGGAAACGTCGACGGCCATGAAATGATCACCGCGCTCGCACCCGCCTACTGGGGGCAGGGACTGGGCGGCGAGACCGTACGGGGCCTGCTCCGGTACGCCGCCGACAGCCTCGGGCTCAGCGAGGCGTACGGCATGGTCGGCGCCGAGAACACCGCCAGCCTCGCCCTCTGCCGCCGCCTCGGTTTCCGGCACGTCCGGGATGTCGTCGGCGACGACGGCTCCGTCACGAAAATGCTGGTCATCCCCACGGGCTCGACTGAGTCGGCGTCCACGGGCACGGCAGGCGCGGAAGGTGGGGCCGGGGCAGCCGGGACCGCGTCCGCCGGGAACCCGGGGTGAGCCGCCCGGCCGTCGGCGAGGGCACGGCCGGGACGGCGGACGGCGACCGGTCGCCGGGGCTGTGGCGCAACCGCGACTTCAACCTGCTGTGGACCGGGCAGTGCCTCTCCGACCTCGGCGGCGCCATGCTCGAACTGGCGCTGCCGCTCCTGGTGCTCCAGCAGACCGGGTCCCCGGCGCAGGCCGGACTCGTCGGCACCGCCGGACTCGTCACCACCCTGGTGTGCCGCTTGCCGGCCGGTGTCCTCGCCGACCGCCTCGACCGGCGGCACCTGATGATCACCTGCGATGTGCTGCGGCTCGCCGGGTACGCGCTGCTCGGCTGGGCGGTGGCGGTGGGCGCCGCCGGCCTGCCGGTGATCGTCGCGGTGGTGATCGCCGGTGCCGCCGCCACGGCCGTCTTCAGCACCGCCGAGCACGCCTCCGTCCGCAATCTGGTCCGCCCCGACCAGCTGACGGCGGCCGTCGCCCGCAATGAGGCGCGCACGTACGCCGTCTCGCTGACGGGTCCGCCGCTGGGCGGCCTGCTCTTCGGGCTCGGCCGCGCCCTGCCCTTCCTCGGCAACGCGCTGAGCCACCTGCTCTCCCTCGTGGCCGTCGTCTGTATCCGGCGGCCCCTCCAGGAGGCCCGGAAGGAGGCGGCCGAGCCCGCCGCCGTCTCCGCGGCGCAGGGCCTGCGCTTCCTCCTCGGCCATCCCTTCCTGCGCGCCCTGCTGGTGATCGCCGCGCCACTGAACATGGCCTTCACCGGCATGATCTTCGCGATGACGCTCGCCCTGCTCCAGGCGGGCGTGGCCCCCGCCCTGGTGGGTCTCGCCGGCACGATCTTCGCACTGGGAGGCTTCCTCGGCGCCCTCGTGGCCCCCGCGCTGCAACGGCGGTTGCGGCTGCCCGTCCTGATGAGGCTGCTGTGCTGGACGACCGCCGCGCTGATGGCGGTGAGCACGCTCCTCGCGGGCAGTGTGCTGGGGGCCATACCGCTGGCCGCCGCCGTGTTCCTCGGGCCCACGGCGAACGCGGCGCTCTTCGCCCACCAGGCCGCCGTCACCCCGGACCACCTGCAGGGCCGCGTGGTCAGCGGCGTACTGCTCGCCGCGGGCTCCGCCGCCGCGCTCGCCCCCGCCCTGGCCGGTGCCCTCCTGGCCCGCTTCAGCCCGACACCGGCGATGCTGGTCTTCCCCGCCCTGGTGACCGTCGCCGCGGTGACGGCCACCCGCAGCAAGGGCATCCGCGGCATGTCCGACTGAGTCCGGCCGGGCACCGGTCCGCCTCAGGGCCCGCTCATCTGGGGGCCGTGTACGTGCGATCGCGGGAGAGAGCCGGGTGAATGGATGACAGGAGAAGCCGGCCTGTTCGAAGGAGCCATCCGCACATGCGCATCCGTACCGCAGTGACCGCCTCCGGCCTGTCCGCCGTCAGCCTTCTGGGGCCCGGGGTGTCCACAGCACCCGCGGCGGCCGACGACCGGGCCCCGGACGTCCGCATCGGCCTGCTCGCGGAGACCACCGCCAAGTGCCTCGGCATGCCGGACAAAGCCCCGCTCAAGGGCATCCCCGACCTGACCACCTTCGCCGTGAGCGACCTGGCCCGCTTCCGAGGCCCGAACAGCGACCGCTGCGTCCAGGCCATCAAGGACGACAAGAACAACCCCGTCAACGCCCTCATCGAGAAGCTGGCCAAGCCCAAAGACGTGATCCCCAAGCCCGGCGCCGCCCCCGCGCGCCACGCCCCCGGCGAGGACATCGGACCGCCGGCCGCGCTCCTGGAGGGATCACTGAACAAGGCCTGCGTCAACCTTCCGTCGAAGGTCAACGCTCAAAGCGTCCTCGCCCTGGTCAACGTCGGAGTCCAGGACATCGACGTCCTGGCCAACCCGATGACCCAGCAGTGCGTCGAGAAGACCACGGCCAACGGCGACGAGCCGCTCGCCAAGCTCATCGAAACCATCCCCGTGCTCTCCGGGAACGTCTCCGGGTGACAGCCGACGCCTCAGCCCAGCACTCTCGGCACGTGAACGCCGCGTACCGATGAAGTCGCGGAGATTTCCCCGCAGTTCACTTGGTGCCGGACCGGCAACCTCCGCACCGCACTCGCGCACCGCTTCGCCGAAAAAAGTTGGCTCACTCGCCCCTGCCCCGGCCCGGGCACGGCCCCTACGGTCCCTGTGACCAGTCGGCGACGCCCGCCAACTCATCGTTCGCTTCCCGGTGTAGGAGTATCAGTGGACCGTCGCAATTTCCTGCGTGGTGCGGTGTTCGGCACCTCTGCCGCCGTCTTCGGAGGCACCCTCATGCACGGCGCCGCCTACGCGGCCCCCGCCCAGAACGGCCCCGGCCCCTACGGCGGTCTGCTGGCCGCCGACGCCAACGGCATCATGCTGCCCTCCGGCTTCACCAGCCGCGTCATAGCCCGCTCGGGCCGGACGGTCTCCGGCACCTCGTACACCTGGCACGGCGCGCCCGACGGCGGCGCCTGTTTCGCCGACGGTACGGGCTGGATCTACGTCTCCAACTCCGAGCTGGCCACCGGAGGCGGGGCGAGCGCCGTCAAGTTCAACTCCGCCGGTTCCGTCACCGGCGCCTACCGGATCCTGTCCAGCACCCGCAACAACTGCGCGGGCGGGGCCACCCCGTGGAACACCTGGCTGTCGTGCGAGGAGGTCAGCCGCGGCTACGTCTACGAGACCGACCCGTGGGGCACCAAGGCCGCCGTCCGCCGCGGCGCCATGGGCCAGTTCAAGCACGAGGCGGCCGCCGCCGACCCGGTGCGCAAGGTGATCTACATGACCGAGGACGAGTCGGACGGCTGCTTCTACCGGTTCATCCCCACCACTTGGGGCGACCTGTCCTCCGGAACCCTCCAGGTACTGGTCGCGGGCACCGGCACCTCCGGCTCCTTCACCTGGACCAACGTGCCCGACCCGGACGGCTCGCCCACCTACACCCGCGACCAGGTCTCCGGCGCGAAGATCTTCAACGGCGGCGAGGGCTGCCACTACGCCGCCGACACCGTCTGGTTCACCACCAAGGGCGACAACCGCGTCTGGCGGCTCAACCTGGGAAGCGGTACCTACGAACTCGCCTACGACGACAGCCTCGTCACCAACGGCACCGCGCCCCTGACCGGCGTCGACAACGTCACCCGCAGCTCCTCGGGAGACCTGTACATCGCCGAGGACGGCGGCAACATGGAGATCTGCGTCATCACCCCCGCCGAAGTCGTGGCGCCCTTCCTGCGCATCACCGGGCAGTCCAGCTCCGAGATCACCGGCCCGGCCTTCTCCCCCGACGGCAAGCGGCTGTACTTCTCCAGCCAGCGCGGTACGTCCGGCAGCTCCTCCGGCGGCATCACCTACGAGGTCACCGGCCCCTTCCGCACCACCGCCTGAGCAATCCGGCGCGCGTCAGCGGACGCGGCGAATGCGGATCGGGCCACGGGCGCGCGCCGGGTCCACGGGGCGACCCCCCTGGGTGATCTCCACCTCGCCGGCCGCGACGAGGCGGCGGGCGGCGCGGCGGGCGGGTTCCATGAGCGCGCGCCAGCCGTCGTCGTCCCCTTCGTACACCGCCCGCGCGGCGTCGGAGGGGCAGATCGTCGCGGTCGGGCCGCGGCGCTCCAGCAGGTCCAGGATGGCCCGCTCCAGGCGCCGCTCCGCCCGCCGTTCGTCGTCCGTCACATCCGCCAGTGTCACACCGCCAGTGCCACCCCGCCGGTCTTCCGTACCCTGGCGGACATGCGTATGCGCCCCACTCTGAGCTGGACTCCCGCCGGTGACCTGCCGCCGGGCACGACGGATCTGGGGCCGGTCGTCGAGGTGCTGGGCGCCGGCGGTGTGCTGGTGCTCAGCGGGGCCGGCCTCTCCACGGAGTCGGGCATCCCCGACTACCGGGGCGAGGGCGGAAGCCTGAGCCGGCACACCCCGATGACCTACCAGGACTTCCTCGCCGGCCATGAGGCCCGGCGGCGGTACTGGGCGCGCAGCCACCTCGGCTGGCGCACCTTCGGCCGGGCCCGGCCCAACGCCGGGCACCGGGCCGTGGCCGCGTTCACGCGGCACGGGCTGCTCTCCGGTGTGATCACCCAGAACGTCGACGGACTGCACCGGGCCGCGGGCGACGAGCAGGCCGTGGAACTCCACGGAAGCCTGGACCGGGTCGTCTGTCTGTCCTGCGGCGCCTTCAGCCCGCGCGGTGAGCTGGCCCGGCGGCTGGAGGAGGCCAATCCGGGCTATGCGCCGGTGGCCGCCGGCATCAACCCGGACGGCGACGCCGACCTCACCGCCGAACAGGTCGCGGACTTCCACGTGCTGCCCTGCACGGTCTGCGGCGGCATCCTCAAGCCTGACGTGGTGTTCTTCGGCGAGACGGTGCCGCCCGAGAGGGTCGAGCGCTGCCGCGCGGCGGTCCGTGCGGCCGCGTCCGTCCTGGTCCTCGGCTCCTCGCTGACGGTCATGTCCGGCCTGCGGTTCGTCCGCCAGGCGGCCGAGGCGGGCAAGCCGGTAGTGATCATCAACCGGGATGCCACCCGGGGCGACCGCTACGCCGTCACACGGGTCGCGCTGCCGCTGGGACCGGCGCTCACCTCCGTGGCCGACCGGCTCGGCATCCCCGTCGAGGGGCGCTGACGCGCGGTGTCTCGTGCGGGGCGCCCGGCCAGGAGCGCCGCCCGGTGGACCGCATCGGCGGAGGCGGCAAGCAGCGGCATGCGGACGGCCGGGCTGGGGATGCGGTTCTGCGCGTACAGGACCCCCTTGATCACCGTCGGGTTCGGTTCGGTGAAGAGGGCGGCGGACAGCCGGGCCAGCTCCGCTCCGAGGACGCGGGCGGGGGCGGCGGAGCCGCGCCGCCACAACGCGATCATCTCGGCGTAGTCGGCCGTACGCACATTGGCCGACGCGACGATTCCGCCGTGGGCGCCCGCCGCGACGAGCGGCGAGAGGACGATGTCGTCGCCGCCGAGCAGCGCGAAACCGGGCAGCGGCGAGCCCAGCAGCTCCATGGTGGTCGCGTCGATCGCGCCGGTCGCGTGCTTGATGCCTATCACCCCCGGCAGGCGGCCGAGCGCGTCGATCGTGCCGGCGCCGAGAGTCTGCCCGCTGCGGTAGGGAATGTCGTACACGACCAGAGGCAGACCGCCGTGCTCGGCCAGCGCGGTGAAGTGCGCCAGGGTCCCCGCTTCCCCGGGGCGGACGTAGGGCGGCGCGGGAACCAGCGCGGCGGCCACGTCGCCCCTGGCCGCAAGCTCCCGCAGCGCCGTGATGGCGGCGGCGGTGTCGCCGGTGCCGACCCCGACGACGAGCGGCGCCCCGTGCGCCCGGCAGGCGGCCGAGCAGACGCGTACCACCGTCTCTCTCTCTTCCGCGCTCAACGTGGCCGTCTCGGCGGTCGTACCGAGGGCGACGAGCCCGGAGGCGCCCGCCGACAGCGCCTCGTCGGCGAGCCGGGCCAGCGCGTCGGGAGCCAGGCGCAGATCGTCGGTGAAGGGAGTCACCAGGGGGACATACAGGCCGTGGAGGTTCGGTTCGGGGTTCATGCGCCCACCCTGGCCCACTCATACCCGGTAGATCCATTTCTGATTTCTGCCCTCACACCTAAGCTGAACTTATGCTCGATGTCCGTCGTCTTCATCTGCTGCGCGAACTGGACCGGCGGGGCACCATCGCCGCCGTCGCCGAAGCGCTGACCTTCACCGCGTCCGCCGTCTCCCAGCAACTGGGGGTGCTGGAGCGGGAGGCGGGCGTGCCCCTGCTGGAGCGCAGCGGCAGGCGCGTGGTCCTCACGCCCGCGGGCCGCTCCCTCGTCGTGCACGCCGACGCGGTCCTGAACCGTCTCGAACAGGCGGTCGCCGAGCTGGCAGGCGCGCGGGACGGCATCGGCGGGCCGCTGCGCATCGGCACGTACCCCTCCGGCGGTCACACGATCGTTCCCGGCGCGCTGGCCGAACTGGCGCTCCGGCACCCCGCGTTGGAGCCGATGGTGCGCGAGATCGACTCCGCGCGCGTCTCGGACGGTCTGCGGGCCGGTGAGCTGGACGTGGCGCTCGTCCATGACTACGACTTCGTCCCCGCGACCCCGGACACGACCGTGGACGAGGTGCCCCTGCTCGAAGAGCCGATGTACCTCGTCACCCGCGCCGGGAGCGGGGCCACGGACACGGACGCGACCGCCGGACCCGGCCACGGGGGCACGCTGGCGGCGCTGCTCGGCCCCTGCGCCGACGTTCCGTGGATCACCGCGCGGGACGGCACGACCGGTCACGCGATGGCCGTACGCGCCTGCCAGGCCGCCGGGTTCCAGCCCCGGATCCGCCACCAGGTCAACGACTTCCGTACCGTGCTCGCCCTGGTCGCCGCCGGGCAGGGGGCCGGGTTCGTGCCGGAGATGGCCGCCGTGCCGAACCCCGCGGGCGTGGTGCTCACGGAGTTGCCGCTGTTCCGTCGCTCGAAGGTCGCGTTCCGCGCGGGCGGGGGCGCCCATCCGGCGATCGCGGCTTTCGTGGCGGCGGCGACGGCGGCGGTCGGCCGCATGGCGGGTGCGGGCGGCCCGGCGGGAAGCGCCCGATGACGCGTGCGGGTCCGTGGCGATGGCAGGATGAAACGACCGCGCGTCGTACATGCAGAAAGCTCAGGTTGTGGACTACCAGTCCGTTCTCGAAGAAGTCACCGCCTTCGCCCGGCCGCTGGTGGGCCGCGGCCAGGTGGCCCAGTACATCCCGGCGCTCGCGGGCGTGGACGCCGAGCGCTTCGGCATCGCGGTCGCCGACGTCAACGGCGAGGTGCACGGCGTGGGGGACTGGCAGGAGCCGTTCTCCGTCCAGTCCATCTCGAAGGCCTTCAGCCTCGCGCTCGTCCTCGCCGAGGGCGGCGAGCGCATCTGGGACCGGGTCGGCACCGAGCCGTCCGGCAACCCCTTCAACTCACTGGTCCAGCTCGAATACGAGAACGGCATCCCCCGAAACCCGTTCATCAACGCCGGCGCGCTGGTCGTCACGGATCGCCTGCAGAGCCTCACCGGAGACGCCGCCGCGACGATGCTGGCGTTCTTGCGCGCCGAGAGCGGCAACCCGGACGTCGCCTTCGACCCGGTGGTGGCGGCCTCCGAGGCCGAGCACGGCGACCGCAACGCCGCCCTCGCGCACTTCATGGCGAGCTACGGCAACCTCGACAACCCCGTGAGCACGGTCCTGGAGCACTACTTCCGCCAGTGCGCGATCCGCATGAGCTGCCGCGACCTGGCCCTCGCGGCGGCCTTCCTGGCCCGGCACGGACTGCGCGGCGACGGCACCCGCCTGCTCCCCGCGCGCGAGGCGAAGCAGGTCAACGCGGTCATGCTCACCTGCGGTACGTACGACGCGGCGGGCAGCTTCGCCTACCGGGTCGGCCTGCCCGGCAAGAGCGGCGTCGGCGGCGGCATCGTCGCGGTGATCCCGGGCCGCTGCACGCTGTGCGTCTGGAGCCCGGGGCTGGACTCGTACGGCAACTCCGTGGCGGGCGTGGCGGCCCTCGACCACTTCACCACGGTGACGGGCTGGTCGGTGTTCTAGGAAAAAACTCCGCCCTCACCACTTCCATCGGCAGCTCCGCAGACCATACTGGTCGGGTCCTGATCACCCACAGAACGACTCCATGGCCAAGAACAGCACCTCCTCGCCCACCGTCCCCGACACCGCGTGGCTGGGACGCGGGCGCCACCTCGGGCCCGAGCCCGAGCAGGACGTCCGGCGCAACCTGATCGCCCTCAAGGCGGCCGGGGTGCTCGACGACTTCCTCGACCTCGACCCCGTCGAGGCGGCCCGCTCCACCGTGCTGCACCCGAGGGACGAGTCCGCGGACCCGGGCCCCTCGGCCCGCCGCCTCTTCGAGGCCCGCTGGCGTGTGGCCGACGACGTCACGGTCCGCGCCCAGCTCACCACGTACGACCCGGAGGCCCGCCGCAAGGACGGCGAGGGCGTCACCTGGGTCCTCGCCGCCGAGGCGGAGCGGGCCTGGGACGCGCACTGGCCCTCGCCCGCCACCATGTTCTGGCCCGACAGCGACCGGGTCCCCTGGGACCACGACGCGGTGCAGGACCTGCGCCTGCGCTCGACGAACCACCTGCCGAAGGACGACGACGAGCTGCGCCACCGGCTGCGGGAGTGCACCCGGCAGAGCTGGTTCATCCACCTCGTCGTGCACGAGGCGATGACACCGGACGCGGCGGGGGAGCAGCCCGTCTCCCGGTTCCTGCCGCCCGGCCTGCGGCACCGCGTGGTCGAGCACCGGGCCACGCCGGAGCAGGCGCAGATCGCCGACTTCGCGATGAAGCGGGAGCTGAGCGTGCGCATGCCGCGCGGCGGCGCCGTCATCCTGCCCGTGGCGCCGCAGGGCCAGGAGTACGACGCCGAGCGCTTCGCCGTCCGCAGCGTCTTCCTGGACGGCTCGGAACCGACCGAACTCCTCGACAGGATCAAGGAGTTCGCCGCGCTGCCGCGCCCGCTGCCGGCCGACGCGGAGCAGGCCCTGACGCGGCTGCGCCAGGGCTGGCACCTGCTCACCCCGGACGAGGAGCTGGCCCACGCCCAGGCCATGGTCACCAGGTACGCCGAGGCGCTCGACGCCATGACGAAATCCCGTGACCTCTACCAGGAGGCGGCCGAGGCGGCGATGGCCGCGCTCAACGAGGCGAGCGGAGGTGAGGGCGCGCCCCGGCCGCCCGCGCCGGGATCGGCCAGGACGGAGGCCTCGCCGCTGAGCGCCTTGACGAAGGCCTTCAGCCGCTTCCGGGACCCGAACAAGTAGGGCGGCGGTACGGCGCCCCGCGCCGACCGCGCCCTCCTCACCCCCGCCCGCCCCTCACGTCGCCTGGGTGCGGCGCGCGCACTCCGCGACCATGGCGCTGAGGCTGCCCGTCCGGTCGAGGAGTTCCCGCTGGATGCGGGCTCCCGTGCCGTGTTCCAGCAGCTCGGCGGTCTTCTTGCGGGCCATGTCCAGGTCGCCGGCCTCCTCCAGGGCGTCCCGCACATGATCCAGGAGCCCCGCCAACACCTCGCCGCAGGGCGCGGGCCGCATGGTCCGCGGGTCCAGCAGGGAGTCCTCCAGACCGGACCGGGCGGCCCGCCACGCGGCGAGGCGCAGCAGGCTGACGTCGAAGCCGGGCGGCGGGTGCCCCGCGCGCCACTCCCGGGCGGCCGTCTCGACCAGTGCCCGCGCCAGGGCCGCGATCAGCACCGTCGTGGACGCCTCGAGGCACACGTCCGCGACCCGGATCTCGACCGTGGGGTAGCGGTGGGACAGCCGGGCGTCGAAGTAGACCATGCCGCGATCGCGCAGCACGCCCGTCTCGACCATGTCGCCGACCAGCTCCTCGTACCGCGCGGCGGAGCCGAAGATCTGCGTGGGGCCCGCCATCGGCCAGCGCCCCCACACCCGGCTGCGGTAGCTGCTGTACCGGCTGTCGTTGCCCTGCCAGTAGGGCGAATTGGAGCTCAGCGCCACCAGGGTCGAGAGCCACGGACGGATCCGGTCGAGCACCGCCACACCCTCGTCGTCCGACTCGACCGAGACATGGACATGGCAGCCGCAGGTCAGCTGCTCCTGGGTGGTGAGACCGAACTGCTCCTCCATCCACTGATAGCGGCTGCCCACGTTGATCGAAGGGCTGACGGGCAGGGGAGAGGTCGCGAGCGCCGCGACCGTCGCCCCCAGGTCACCCGCGTGCCGCGCCGCTTCCGAGCGCCAGCGGACGATCTCCTCCGCGAGGCTGTCCATGCCCTTGCGCGGCTGTGTGGCGAACTCCAGCTGCTGGCCCTGCAACTCCTTCTCGAAGGTCTCCTCCTCGGGGTCGCGGTAATTGTCCGCGTGCCTCTCGGCGCCGGGGGAAGCCGCGGCGTCCTTGGCCGCTCGTGCCAGAACCGCCGACGACAGGGCCCGGGGCTCGCCGCTCTCACGATCGATGAGGAGGAGCTCCTCCTCCACTCCTACAGTGCGCAACCGACGTCGCCTTTCTCAGTTCCTTCTCCGGGCGGCGGATGCCACCGTGGTCCAAGTACCCGGATGCCGGGTCCGCAGCCGCCTTCCGTGGCGCTGGTGCTGTCGGATGTTTCAGCAGGAGCATTTCGGCAAACCGATGTTTCATGGTGCAAATCGGCTACACAATGATGACTGAGCAAGCCGGGCCCCGCGCCCTGGTGGAGGATCTGGTCGCCGCGGAGCGCGCGGGCTTCGACTTCTCCGTCACCTCGGACCACTACTTCCCCTGGCTCACCTCGCAGGGACACTCGCCGTACGCCTGGAGCGTGCTCGGCGCCGCGGCGCAGGCCACCTCGCGGATCCCGCTGATGACCTACGTCACCTGCCCGACGGTCCGCTACCACCCCGCTGTGGTGGCCCAGAAGGCCGCCACGATGCAGCTGCTCTCCGAAGGCCGCTTCCGGCTCGGCCTAGGCTCGGGCGAGAACCTCAACGAGCACGTGGTCGGCGCGGGCTGGCCCTCCCCGCAGACCCGCCTCGACATGCTCGAAGAGGCGATCGAGATCATCCGGGCGCTCTTCTCCGGTGAGAACGTGAACCACCAGGGCGCCCACTTCGACGTGGCGAACGCCCGCCTGTGGGACCTGCCCGACGAGCTGCCGCCCATCGGTGTCGCGGTCTCCGGCGGCCGCTCCTGCGCCCTGGCAGGACGCCTCGCCGACCTGGTCATCGCCACCGAGCCCAAGGCCGAGCTGCTCGACTCCTTCGACCGGCACGGCGGCAGCGGCAAACCCCGTGTCGGCCAGCTGCCCGTCTGCTACGACACCGACAAGGACGCGGCGATCGCCCGCGCCCACGACCAGTTCCGCTGGTCCGTCGGCGGCTGGCCGGTCAACTCCGAGCTGCCGGGACCCTCCGGCTTCGAGGGCGCCACCCAGCACGTCACCCCGCAGGACATCGCGGAGCAGATCCCCTGCGGCGACAACGTCGACGACTTCGTCGAGGCCGTACGCCCCTTCGCCGAGGCGGGCTTCACGGAGATCGCGCTCGTCCAGGTGGGCGGCGACCACCAGCGCCCCTTCATCGACTGGGCCGAGAAGAAACTGCTGCCCGCCCTGCGCGACCTCTGACGCACCGGATACCCGGGGCCCCACCGGGTACCCGGGACCACGTCAGGCACCAGCGACCCACCGGAGAGACTCACCGTGAACGACACACCGAACCAGGCTTCCCCCACCACCGAGACCGACTCCCCGGACCTGGTGCAAGTCGTGCTCGGCGAGTGCTCGGCGGCTGACGCGGACACCGTGTTCAGCGTGCTGCGCGAGCACTTCCCGTCCGACCGCGGGGACGACGCGCCGAGCCAGACGGGCAGCCCCGACCCCGCCGTGTGGACCGGTGCCTTCCGCGCCGCCCGCACCCCGGAGCCCGGCGCGGGCGTCCTGCTCGCCGGGTCCGTCACCGCCGATCTGCAAGGCGGGCCGATCGCGGTGGAGCGGCTGCGCGCGGCGCTCGATTCGGCCTTCGCCGTGACCGCCAAGGGCACGGTCTCCGGCGACCAGGAGGTTCAGGTGCAGCTGCTCCTGAGCGGCGCCGAGCACGGGGAGTCCCGCGAGCGGGCCTGAGCCGACGCGGCCCGATCGGGCGCACCCCCGCGTGTCGGACGCGTAGGTTCCGCGCGCCGCCGCGGGCTGCGGGCATCGTGTCGGAAGGTGCTCGCACCCGCGCGGCCGGCGCGGGGCGCACAAGCGCCTGAACCGGCGGCCGCGAAGGAGAGCGATACGGGTGCGCGCGATGAGGTCGGGTCTGCTCGCGGCGGCGCTGCTCGGCGCCCTGACCGCCTGCGGCAATCTCGACGCACGTGAGGACGGCGCGGCCGGGGCCGCGTCCCGCTTCGAGGCGAGCCTGCGCGCCACGGACACCGTACGCAGCTGCGCGGCGCTCGCCCCCGGCACCCGCGACGAACTGGAACAGACCGCCGAACTGCCCTGTGCACGGGCACTGCCCGAGGCGGGCCTGCCCCCGGCGGAGAAGGTGCGCACCGTCGACGTGTACGGGCGCCAGGCACGTGTCGTGACCGACAAGGACACGCTCTTCCTCTCGGCGTTCCCCGGCGGCTGGAAGATCACGGCGGCCGGCTGCACCGCGCGCCCGGAGAAGCCGTACCAGTGTCTGATCAAGGGCGGTTGACCGATGCGGATCCTGTTCACGGTGTATCTCGTGATGGTGGCCGGGGGACTGGTCTACTGCGTGGCGCTGGGACTGATGCAGCGATGACCCGCGACCGGAGTTTCCTGCGCGACAACAGCCTCACGCTGGTGTTCGGCGCGGGCTTCCTCCTCACCCTAGCCGGCCAGGCGATCGCCGGGCACGCCGACTTCAACAACCAGCTGACCGCCGAGGAACTCCACCCGGTGAGCTTCGGCGGCTATCTGCTCAGCGCCGACTTCGCCGTGGACGTGACGGAGAACTGGCAGTCCGAATACCTTCAGTTCTTCCTCTACATCTTCGGCACGGTCTGGCTGCTCCAGCGCGGCTCGCCCGAGTCCAAGCAGCTCCACAAGGCGGGCCCGGAGTCCGACGCGGAACAGAAGGTCGGTCAGTACGCGAAGCCCGACTCGCCGCGCTGGGCGGCCGCGCAAGGCGCGCGCCAGGCCTGGTACGCCCGGTCGCTCGGCACCCTCATGTGCACGCTCTTCCTGCTCTCCTGGCTGGCGCAGTCCGTGACCGGCGTGGCCGCGTACAACGAACAGCACCTGCGCGAACTCCAGGCACCCATCAGCTGGTTCGACTACCTCGGGGCGGCCGACTTCTGGTCCCGCACCCTCCAGAACTGGCAGTCCGAGCTGCTCGCCGTGGGGTCGATGGCCATCTTCTCCGTCTATCTGCGCCAGCGCGGCTCACCCGAGTCGAAGCCGGTGGGCGCCTCTCACGAGGCGACCGGCGTCGAGGGCTGAGGCGGCGGCTGGGGGTGCAAGGGCTCGCGCAGGGCGCTGCGTCCCTGCCGCCAGGCGGCGAGGAGCCGGGCGGCGAGGCGGTCCTCCAGGAAGCCGGTGGCCTCGACGCCGAATGCCACATCCGCGTCGAGCGCGGGTTCGGCGTCCAGGAGCCCGCCGACGACATCCCGGCGCACCACCTGCTCGTGCACGGCGTCCGCCTCCACGTGTTCGTCGTAGAACCGCTGGGCGGCAGGCCCCGCGCCCGTGCGGCGCAGCGCCGCGGCGAGCCGGCGCGAACCGGGCGACGAGGTCACCTCGACGGACGCGAAGTGCCCGACCAGCGCGCCGCGGAGCGCGCGGTGCAGGCCGAAGAGCGACATGAGGTTGACGGGGGCGAGAGCCTCGGCGGGCGCCGCGTCGGCGTAGTGGCCGTACGCCGTCTCAAGCCCCAGGTCCGCCATGAGGTCGGCGAAGAGCCGGGCGTGGATCTCCTCGGCCCGTCCGGCACCGAACTCGTCGAACTCGATGGCCACCATCGCCGCCTTGGCCCTGCCGTGCAGCCGGGGTATGACCCACGCGTGCGGGTCGGCCTCCTTGAGGTGGTACAGGGAGCGCAGGGCCGCGTACTCCCTGAGCTGCCACAGCTCGCCGTCGCGCTGGAGGTGGTGGCTGACGCTCGCCTCGTCGTGCCCGACGGGCTCCACCAGGAGCGCGGCGAGCGCCTGCTCGGCGCTCGCGCCCGGGGGCACGTCGGCCCGCAGGGCGTTGAGGAACCGCTGCTCCAGCGCCTGCCGCAGGGCCAGCAGCCCCGGATCCCACTCCCGTTCGTCGGGCACACCCCGAAAGCCCTGGTAGTGGAGTTCGTACAGGACGTAGAGGGCGAGCTGGAGGTCTTCTCCGTACGGGTCCGCGCTCGCCGCCCGCCGCGCGAGTGCCGCGACGGACTCGTCGCGCAGCAGCGCGGCGGCCACACCGCGGGACAACTCGCCGCGCGGGGCCGGAAGTCCGGGACTGTACAGACGTGACTCGACAACAGGGGCCGTCATGAGGCTGGGTCCCTTTCGGGGGAGTCCGTCGTGCGCGCCTGCCCGCCGCCGGGCTTCACCCGGCGGCGATGGCTGGTGTCGCACCACGGATACGTGCGGCTGCGGCGGCAGGTGCAGATCGCGACCGTGAAGCGCCGCGACGTGAAGACGGTGCCGTCGTCGCCGACCACCTCGACGGGGCCTTCCACCAGGAGGGGCCCGTCGGGGTCGACCGTGACGCGGCGGGGGCGTTCAGCGGAGTCGGGCACGGATGACCACCAGTTCCTCGCGGGTCTCCTCGTCGCCGAGAAGGTTGCGCCGCTGGAGCCAGGCCCGGCGGGAGCGCAGCACGGGCCCGAACGGGATGAACCGCCGGTCGGTGACCTTGGCGTCCATGCCGAGCCCGGCGAGCCGGGTGAGCGTGGCGTCCACACCGCACAGCGCGGAGTGCACCATCAGCAGCACACCGCCCGGCCGCAGGGCGCGGGGCGCCGCGTCACAGACACGGTCCACGACCGCCCGCCCGGCCGGACCGCCGTCCCACGCCCGCGCCGCGCCGCGCCGGGGGAGCAGGGGAGAAGGGGAGGGGACGTACGGCGGATTGCTGACCACGAGGTCGTAGGGGCCCCGCGGGGCCGCGGCCGTCAGATCGCCGTGGCGCACGGTCACCGACTGCCCGGCCAGGCGCGCGTTGAGGCGAGCGGTCAGCACCGCACGCCAGGAGATGTCGACGGCCGTCACCCGCGCCCCGCGCCGCGCCGCCGCGACGGCGAGCGCCCCCGTACCGGTCCCCAGGTCCAGGACGGCGGTGCCGGGGCCGATGGCCTCGCGGTGCAGGGCGCGGGTCAGGAGCTCGGTGTCGTGCTGCGGTGCGTACACCCCGGGCGGGGCGAGCAGATGGGCCGGGCGGACCGGCGGCGGCATCGGCGTGCGCGTCTGCGTCGTCATGCGGCATCTCCCGTCTGTGGGAACTCCACGAGGGGCGCTCCTCCTTCCACGGTCCGCCGGTTCGCCAGCGGTCACCACTGGAGGCATCACAGGTAGTGACTTGTCACGAACAGTGCGGATAACTTCCTGCGTCTGTCCTGACACTGGGTGCCCGTGCGGCACTGATCCACACCTGTTACGGAACGCCTCTGGCGCCGTAGGGCGGCGTCACTCCGCCGACGTGTGGCGGTACCTCGCCCAGAAGGGCAGCACGAACCAGAACAGCACGTACCAGGAGACGACACCGGCGACCAGCCACGGCACCAGGCTGTCGTCGGTGGCCACCCGCAGGACCAGCAGCAGCGCGGACGTGAGGGTGCCGAGCAGCAGGATCAGGCCGAGGAAGGTCAGGCGTGACGCCCACGCCACCGCCTGCGGCTTGATCCGGCGTCCGGCGACGATGCGGTGGAAGGAGACGGGGCCGATGAGGGCGCCCGTCGTGACCGAGCCGAGGATCACCGTCACGATGTAGATCGTCCGGTCTGTGTCGCTCAGCTCCTGGAAGTGCGGGGTGAAGACCACGGTGAGCAGGAAGCCGAAGAGGATCTGCACACCTGTCTGGGCCACCCGCACTTCCTGGATCAGCTCGGTCCACCGGCGGTCGGCACGCTCGGCCGCCGTCTCGCGGCGGCCGTCGTCTCTGTGCCCGGCCCCGGGCTCGTCATCACACTTATCTTTCGACGCGTTCACGACACCGAGTCTGCCCAGGAACCACAGAAACAACAATCCGAGTGATCATCGGCTCCACGCCGATTGATCGCGGCGCGGCTGATTCGACCGGATGAAGCCGGGCAGACGGGTCGCTGAGTGACTGTCGTACCCCCCAACCCCTCAGGGAGGCCCCCGTGCTGCTGGCACACCCCGCCGTGCTGGAAGACCTGGTGGAGCGCTACAAGGCCCTTGCGGTACTCCGTGCCGATCAGGGCAGCGCCGAAGGCCGTCAGGAGTTCGAGGACATCGCGTACAGCCTGTGCGTGGCCACCGGCACCAGCGATGTCGACGCGGCGCTGGTGGCCGCCAGCCATCGGCTGCCGGGGGCCAGGACCACGGACGACTCGCTGCTGCCGCCCGAGCCGCTCTCCGCCTGAGGTCCCGCCCCCCAGGGGCTCCGCCCCGTACCCGTTCGTAGGGCCCCGTTCGTACGGCCCGGTCTACTCGGCCGGGCCGTACCAGACGGTCGTGGCGTTGCAGAACTCGCGGATGCCGTGCCCCGACAGCTCCCGGCCGTAGCCGGAGCGCTTGATGCCGCCGAAGGGCAGGCCGGGGTGGGACGCGGTCATGCCGTTGAAGAAGACGCCGCCTGCCTGGAGGTCCCGTACGCAGCGCGCGATGTCGGCGTCGTCGCGGGTCCACACATTGGAACTCAGCCCGAACGGCGTGTCGTTGGCGAGCGCCACCGCCTCGTCGAGGTCCGCCACGCGGTAGAGCGTGGCCACCGGGCCGAAGGTCTCCTCGCGGTGGATCCGCATCTTCGGGGTGATGTCCGCGAGGACGGTGGGGGAGTAGTACCAGCCCTGTTCCCGCTCCTCGGGGCGCCGGCCGCCGCAGAGCGCGGTCGCGCCGTGGCCGAGCGCGTCGTCGACGAGTTCCTCCAGGTCGTCCCGCCCCTGCTCGCTGGCGAGCGGGCCGACGTCGGTGTCCTCGCTCAGCGGGTCGCCGACGGTCAACTCCCGCATACCGGCGACGAATCGCTCACGGAAGGCGTCGTAGACGTCGGCGTGCACGATGAAGCGCTTGGCGGCGATGCAGGACTGGCCGTTGTTCTGCACCCGGGCGGTCACCGCGGTCCGCGCGGCCCGCTCGACGTCGGCGCTCGGCAGCACCACGTACGGGTCGCTGCCGCCGAGTTCCAGGACGGTCTTCTTGATCTCGTCGCCCGCGACGGACGCCACCGAGCGGCCTGCGGGTTCGCTGCCGGTCAGGGTCGCGGCCGCCACCCGGTCGTCGCGCAGGATCTCCTCGACGGCGTCCGAGCCGACGAGCAGCGTCTGGAAGCAGCCCTCGGGGAAGCCGGCCCGGCGGAAGAGGTCTTCCAGGTAAAGGGCCGTCCTCGGCACGTTCGACGCGTGCTTGAGCAGGCCGACGTTGCCCGCCATCAGGGCGGGGGCGGCGAACCGCACGACCTGCCAGAGCGGGAAGTTCCACGGCATCACGGCCAGCACCACCCCGAGCGGGCGGTAGTGGACGACCGCGCGGGACGCCCCGGAGTCCTCCACGTCGGCCTGCGCGGGCTGTTCGTCCGCGAGCAGCTCCTCGGCGTGCTCGGCGTACCAGCGCATGGCCTTCACGCACTTCGCCACCTCGGCCCGGGCCGCCTTGACGGGCTTGCCCATCTCCGTGGTCATGGTGCGGGCGACGCTGTCGCCGTCCTGCTCCAGGAGGTCGGCCGCGCGGCCGAGGAGCCGGGCGCGCTCCCCGAAGCCGGTGGTGCGATAGCGGGCGTACGCGGCGTCGGCCGCCGCGATGCGGCGCTCGATCTCCGCGGCCGCGATCGGCTCGAAGGTCTCGAGCGTCTCACCGGTGGCGGGGTTGACCGTGGCGATGGGCATGCCGTTCCTCCTCGGGACGCCTGGCGGGGCGGGGTCGCGTGGTGGGGATCGCGTGGTGGGACGGGGCGGCGGCCCGCGTCTCCACCCTAGGTCGGCGCATGCCCGGGGGCATGCGGAGCGGCGGAGCGCGCCGTCCCGTCAAGGGCGGCGCGCTCCGACCCGCGGCGGGCCGTCAATCGGTGGACAGGGCCTCCAGGAGCTGTCCGGCCTTGGGGTCGGAGAGCGCGCGGGCGGCGTCGGCGAGGGCCACCATGCCCACCAGCGAGTGCCCGTCGATCACGGGCAGGCGGCGGACCTTGTGGCTCGTCATGGTCGCGAAGACCTCGTCGACGCTGTCGTCCGCGCCGATCGTCACCGCCTCGCTCTGCGCCAGCTCACCCACGAGGACCTTGGACGGGTCCTTGCCCTTGCCGAGGACCTTCACCACGATGTCGCGGTCGGTGATCACGCCCTTGAGGCGGTTGTCGGTGCCGCAGATGGGAAGTGCCCCGACGTCGAGGTCCGTGAGCTTGGTGGCCGCCTGGATGACGGTCTCCTCGGCTCCGGCGCATTCGGCGCCCGGAGTCATGATGTCGCGTGCGGTGGTCATGTGAGCCTCCTTGGCGGTCGATGGGCGGTCGGGCCCGGACGTCCCGGGCCGTCGTCGTCGAATCGGGTGCCCCTCCCACAGGGACAAAACACCCCGGCGGCTCACAGGCCGAGATCGGTGAGCCCGGGGTGGTCGTCGGGACGGCGGCCGAGCGGCCACCGGTAGAGGCGGGCCGACTCCCGGATGGGCAGGTCGTTGATGCAGGCGTGGCGGGCGCGCATCAGGCGGTCGTCGTCGAACTCCCAGTTCTCGTTGCCGTACGAGCGGTACCACTGCCCGGAGTCGTCGTGCCATTCGTAGGCGAAGCGCACCGCGATGCGGTGGTCGCCGTGGGCCCACAGCTCCTTGATCAGCCGGTAGTCGAGTTCGCGGGCCCACTTGCGGGACAGGAACGCGACGATGGCCTCGCGCCCGGTGACGAACTCCGCGCGATTGCGCCAGCGGGAGTCCTCGCTGTAGGCGAGGGCCACCTTTTCCGGATCGCGGCTGTTCCAGCCGTCCTCGGCGAGCCGGACTTTCTCGGTGGCCGACCGCCGGGTGAACGGCGGTACCGGGGGTCGGGCGGGCGTGGTCATGTTTTCCTCCAGGGTACGGGAGAACGATCGTTCTCTGCGTCGGCTCGCCACGCTAGGAGAACGATCGTTCTCGCGCAAGGGTGCTGGGGTGGCAAGCCTCGTAGTAGGGTCGGAGAACGTACGTTCTCGATGGGCTCGGGTACGTTCTCGATCACTCGCTCTCGATCACTCGCTCGCTCGGAGACTCGATGGATCTCGCGGAAGCCGAAGCCAGGCTGCTCGACGCGGCGGAGGCGCTGTTCTACGAGCGCGGCATCCAGGCCGTCGGCATGGACCAGGTCCGCGCGGCGTCCGGTGTCTCGCTCAAGCGGCTCTACCAGGTCTTCCCGTCGAAGTCGGAGCTGGTCCGCGCCTGCCTCGACCGCCGCGACCACCGCTGGCGGGCCCGCCTCGCCGCCCACGTCGAGGGGCGGCCGGAGGGCGCGGAGCGCGTCCTCGCGGTCTACGACTGGCTGTACGAGTGGTTCACCGAACCGGACTTCCGCGGCTGCGCCTTCATCAACGCCTACGGAGAGCTGGGCGCGGTGGACCCGGCGGTCGCCGACGCCGTCCGGGCGCACAAGGGCGCCTTCCATGAGTACCTGGCGGATCTGGTGGCGTCCGTGGGCGGACCCGAGCGGGCGGTCGGCCCGTTCGTCCTGCTCGCGGAAGGGGCCATGACGGCCGCCGCGATCTCCGGCTCGCCCGAACCGGCACGTCAAGCCCGGAGCGGTGCGCGGCAGTTGCTGGCCGCGACGTAAGCTCCGATCTCTCGACATGGGGAGGGGCGATGGCGAAGACGTACCGTATGAACGCCGGTACGCGCGTGATCAACCGCGTGTTCCACACGATGACCCGGCTCGGGCTCGGCAAGGGCTACCGGTACAACCTGACGGTGCGCGGCAGGAAGTCCGGCCGGCTGTACTCGACCCCGGTCGATGTGATGTCGGCCGGGGACGAGCGCTGGCTCGTCGCCGCCTACGGGGTGAGCGAGTGGGTGCGCAACGCGCGCGCCGCGGGCGAGGTCGGGCTCAGCAGGGGCGGCAGGTCGCGGACGCTGGGGGTGGTCGAGCTGGGGCCCGAGGAGAGCGTGCCGGTGCTGCGCCAGTACTGGCGTGAAGTGCCCGTCACCCGGGCCTACTTCGACGTGACCGCCGACTCGACGGACGAGGAGTTCGCCGCGGAGGTGGCCCGCCACCCGGTGTTCCGGCTGGTGCCGCCGGCTTGAAGGACCGGGCGGGCCTGACTTGGTGTCAGGCCCGCCCGGTCGTCAGCGGGTTCGGCTGTCAGCAGCTCAGGTTCGAGCCCGGTGTGGTGCCCAGGATCTGCGTGAACGCCTTGTACTTGTCGATGCGGCTCTGCACCTGGGCGGGGTTGCCGCCGTTGCACTCCAGGGTGCCGTTGATCGCGCGGATGGTCTCACCGAAACCGGCGCCGTTGACCATGGCGTTGTGCGGGGTCATGGTGCCCGGGCCGCTCTGGGTGTTCCAGTACCAAAGGCCCGTCTGCCAGGCGATGGCCGGGTCCCGCTCCACCAGGTACGGGTTGTTCAGGAGGTCGATGCCGAGGGCGTCGCCCGCCGCCTTGTAGTTGAAGTTCCAGCTGAGTTGGATCGGGCCGCGGCCGTAGTAGGCGGCCTGTCCGGCGGGGCAGCCGTAGGGCTGGGTCTTGTCGCAGTAGTGCGGGTAGTTGTTCTGGTTCTGCTCGACGATGTGGACCAGGCCGCCCGTCTCGTGGCTGACGTTGGCGAGGAACGCCGCGGCCTCCTGGCGCTTGACGGTGTCGCTGCCGGTGTTGGCGAAGCCCGGGTAGGCCTTGAGCGCGTCGGTCAGGCCCTTGTACGTGTAGAACGAGTTCCGGTTCGGGAACATCTGGTTGAACTGCGCCTCGCTGACCACGAATCCGGACGGGTCGGGGTTGCCCGGGCCCGTGCCGCCACCGCAGGTGCCCTGGTCCGCCCAGACGTCGGAGCGGCCCGGGGTCTCGTTCTGGGTCCACCACTTGGCGGTCCAGTTGTGTCCGTTGTACGAGGCGGACTTGCCGCCCGTGTAGACGGACGAGGAGTTCCACGGCGAGGCGCACTCGGCGGCGGACGCCGAGGGGGCGGCCGGGCCCAGAACGATCATCGCGCCGACCGCGGCGAGTGCGGCCGCGAGGCTGGTGATGCGTTTGATCATGCGACATCTCCTAACGGGCGGCGCGGGGGAGGGGGCCCGTGCCGTCATGGGGGTGTCGGTGACTCAAGCGAAAATGGTCTGTACCTGTCAAGGTCTAGACCAGGGTGTGAAGGTAAAACCTGATGTGAACCTGGTGCGAACGCGGTGCGCCCGACCCGGCCCCCGACGACCTCCCGGCTTTGACAGGTGAAACATGGGATGTTCCCATGTCTGACGGAAGCGGGGGAGTGGACGCAAGAGAGAAGGTGCCGACGATGCCGTTGCGCAGCGCCGCGAGGACCAACCTCGTGGACCTGGTCATCGCCCAGATGGAGAGCCTGATCTCCGACGGCGAGTGGAAGGTCGGCGAGAAGATCCCCGCCGAGCCGCTCCTCGTGGAGCAGCTCGCCGTGGGCCGCAACACCGTGCGGGAGGCGGTCCGGGCCCTCGTGCACACCGGCATGCTGGAGCCGCGCCAGGGCGACGGCACCTATGTGCGGGCGAACAGCGACTTCGGCGCGGCCGTGCAGCGCAGACTGCGCAGAGCGGGGGTCCTGGAGGCGTACGAGGTCCGTGCCTGCCTGGAGCGGGACGCCGCCCGCCACGCCGCGGAGCGCCGCACGGAAGAAGACCTCGTGACGCTGCGGGCCGCACTCGCCGAGCGCGGGAAGGCGTGGGAGAGCGGGAACGTTGCGGCGTTCATCGACGCCGACATGGCCTTCCACCGCACGGTCGCCGACGCGGCGCACAACAGCATCCTCGCCGAGCTGTACGGACACCTCAGCGATGTCCTGCGCGAGACGCTCCAGTCGGTCGTCGGCGCGCCGGTACCGGACTCGGTCCGCCATCAGTTCGACGCGCACGAGGCGATCGTCGACGCCATCGAGGGGCGCGACCCGCGAGCCGCGGAGGCCGCGGTGCTCGCGCACCTCGCCGAGGGAATGGCCGCGCTGCGGGAACAGCCGCTGGACGAGCGGCTGGCGGACGAGCGGCCGTTTGGCGAGCAGGCGCCGGGTGGACAGCCGCTGGGTGGGCCAGCGTCGGGCGGACAGGCGTTGGGCGGGCAGGTGTCGGGCGCGGGCGCGTCGGGCGAGCAGGCGTTGGGCGGACAGCCGTCGGGCGGACAAGCGTCGGGCGGGCAGCCGTCGGGCGAGTTCGGTTCCGCCGCGGGCAGGGCGGGAGCGGCGCATGAGTGAGTCGGTACGGTCCGCCGCCCAGGCCGACCACGACAGCGCGGCGGCACCCGCGGGGCCGGGGCCGGGTCCGCGGGCGCCCGCCGTCGCCGGGCGCCGCGCGCTGCTCCTCGCTCTCGGGGTCGTCCTCCTCGCGCTCAACCTCCGCCCCGCCCTCGTCGCCGTCTCCCCGCTCGCCGACACCATCCGCGACGACAGCGGCATGTCGGCCTCCGCCATCAGCCTGCTCACCGCCCTGCCACTGCTCTGCTTCGGCCTCCTCGCGCCGATCGCGCCCCGGCTGGGCCGCCGCTTCGGCATGGAGCGCTCGCTGTTCGGCACGATGGCGCTGATCTGCGCGGGCACGGCGCTGCGCCTGCTCGACTCGGTCGTCGCGCTCTTCGCGGGAACCGTCGTCATCGGCGCGGGCATCGCCGTCGCCAACGTCCTGCTGCCCGGCCTGATCAAGCGGGACTTCCCCGCGAAGGCCGGCCTCATGACCGGCCTGTACTCGATGTCACTGTTCGGCGGCGCCGCCCTCGCGGCTGGCGTCACCCTGCCCGTGCAGACGGCCAGCGGCATGAACTGGCGTACCACGCTGGCCTGTTGGGGCGCCCTCGCGCTCGTCGCGCTGCTCGTGTGGCTGCCGCGGCTGCGGTCGCGGACGCGGGTGGACGCGGGGGCGGCCCGGCAGGCGGCGCACCCCGTACGCGGCCTGTGGCGCTCCCCGCTGGCCTGGCAGGTCACCGCCTACATGGGCTTGCAGTCCCTCAACTACTACGCGGCGGCCGCCTGGTTGCCGACGGTGTTCCAGGACGCCGGCATGGCCCCGGGCGACGCGGGCTGGATGCTCTCCTTCTCCTCGCTGCTCGGTATCGCGGGCTCCTTCCTCGCCCCGGTGGTCGTCGGCCGGCGGCTGCGCTCGGGCACCCTCGCCGCGCTCGGCGCCGGGCTGTGCGCGCTGGGCTTCGGGGGCCTGCTCGCCGCGCCGGTCGGCGGCGCCTACCTCTGGATGACGCTGCTCGGCCTCGGCCAGGGCGCGGCGATCAGCCTGGCGCTGCTCTTCATCGTGCAGCGCGCGCCCGACGCCCGGCACGCGGCGCAGCTCTCCAGCATGTCCCAGTGCTTCGGCTACATCCTCGCCGCGACCGGGCCGACCGTCCTCGGCGCCGTCCACGACGCGTCGCACAGCTGGACCGTGCCGCTCGTGCTGCTGCTCGTCCTGCTCGTGCCGCAGGTCGCGGTGGGACTCGGCGCGGCGCGCGACAGGCAGGTGGCGGGCACCGGCTGAGGCGGGCGCCCCCCCGGGGCCCGCACTGGCTGAGGCAGGCGTCCAACGGTGCCCGCACCGGCTGAGGCAGGCGTCCGCCAGGGTCGGCATCGGGCGGGGCGTGCTCGGGCAGGATGCACCCGGTGCGGTTTCCTCACGGCGCACCACGGCGGATCGAGAAGGGTGCAGCGATGACGGATTCGGCCCCCGGGCGGCTCGCGGTCTCACGGGCGACGCTCGACGACTGGCGTGTGGTGACGGAGTGGGCGGCGGACGAGGGCTGGAACCCCGGCCTCGGCGACGCCCCCTCGTTCTTCGCGCAGGACCCCGACGGGTTCTTCATCGGCCGCCTCGACGGCGAGCCCGTCTCCGCGGTCTCGGTGGTCAACTACGGCGAGAGCTACGCCTTCCTCGGCTTCTACCTCGTCCGTCCCGACCAGCGCGGCCGCGGCTTCGGCCTCGCCACCTGGCGGGCGGGTCTCGCGCACGCGGAGGGCCGGACCGTGGGCCTGGACGGCGTGCCCGACCAGCAGCCCAACTACCGCCGCTCCGGCTTCGCACGGGAGTACGGCACGCTCCGCTACATCGGCCCGCTCACCGCGGCAGCCGCGCCCGACCGGCACGTGCGTCCCGTCGAGGCCGCGGGCCTGAAGGCGCTCTTGGCGTACGACGGCTCGTGCCTGCCCGCCGACCGGCCGCGCTTCCTGGAGAGCTGGCTCGCCGCCCCCGGCCACCGCGCCCTCGCCCGCATCGTCGACGGAAGACTCACCGGGTACGGCGTGCTGCGCCCGGGCCGCGACGCGCCGCGCGTCGGGCCGCTGTTCGCGGACACGCGCGCCGACGCCGAGGCGCTCTTGGACGCGCTGGTCGCCGAGGCCGACGGTGCGCCCGTCGCCATGGACGTGCCCGAGTCGAACACGGAGGCCGTCGCGCTCGCCGAGGCCCGCGGCATGAAGCCCACCTTCGACACGGCCCGCATGTACACCGGGCCCGTGAGGGAGTTCGCGGGGGACCGGGTCTTCGGGGTCACCTCGCTCGAACTGGGCTGACCGGCCGGGCTCCGGGCAGCGCGAGACAGCACGGCGCCACGGGCCGGGGACACATGGTCCCCGGCCCGTGGCGTGCGGGAGTACGCGGGCTCAGCTGCTCCAGGTGTGGACGAAGGCGTGGGCCGCCGCCGTCACCGCTGGGACGAGGGAGGCTCCTGGCCGCTGTCCCCGCCGAACTGTTCCCGGAGCCTGTCCTGAGCGGTGTCGACCTGTCCGCTGTACTTGCCCTGGGTCTTCCCGTCGACGAAGTCGCCGGCCTTGTCGATGCCCTGGCCGGCCTTTTCCTCGTGGCCCTTGAGCATCTGCTTGAGCTTGTCCATCACAGACATCGTCGGCCTCCTAGGTGTGAGCCGTCGGTACCAGCATGGGGCGTCATCGCCCGCACCGCATCCGGGGCCGCTCCCGCCCCCTCAGGTGATCGTCAGCCGCCGCTTGGCCCCGGCCTCGGAGCTGGCGCCGACGTAGAGGTCCACCGCGCCCTCCTCGACGCGGAACTCCCCCTCCTGGGCGTTGGTCCAGAAACCGAGATCGTCGGCGCCGATCCGGAAGCGGACAGTCCTGGATTTTCCGGGCTCCAGCGTGACCCGGCGGAAACCGCGCAGCTTGCGCACCGGCTGGGTGATGCTCGCCGCGATGTCATGGACGTACAACTGGACGACCTCGTCGCCCGCGCGGTCCCCGGTGTTGGTGACGCTCACCGACACCTCCAGAGTGTCGCCCTCGCGCAGGGCGGCCGCGGAGATGCGCTCGCGGCTCAGCCTCGGCTCGCCGATCGCGAAGGTCGTGTAGCTCAGGCCGTGCCCGAACGCGAACTGCGGGCCGGGGGGCAGGTCCAGATACTTCGACGTGTACTTGTTCTCCGCGTCGTAGGGGCGGCCCGTCGACTCGTGGTTGTAGTGGACCGGGATCTGTCCGACCGTGCGCGGGAACGACACGGGCAGCTTGCCGCCGGGGACTGCCTTGCCGAAGAGCACGTCGGCGATGGCGTTGCCCGCCTCCAGGCCCGGATGCCAGGCTTCAAGGACGGCGGGGGCGGAGCCGAGCCAGTCGCCCATGGTCAGCGGGCGGCCGTTGACCAGGACGACCACGAACGGCTTCCCGGTCGCCGCGACGGCCGCCACCAGCTTCTCCTGGCCGCCGGGCAGACCGATGTCGCTGCGCGCGGCGGCCTCACCGCTCATCGCGGGCGGCTCGCCCACCACGACCACCGTGACCTCGGCGGACCTCGCGGCGGCCACCGCCTTCGGAATGCCCGCGGTGTCCCCGCCCTCCGGGGCGACGCCCCGGGCGTACGTCACCTTCGCGTCCGGTACCGCGCGCCGGACGGCGTCGAGGACCTTCACCGAGGGGTACTTCTTCACGGCACCCGCAAACGACCACGTGCCGAGGAGGTCGTCGGAGTCGCCGAACGGGCCGACGACCGCGAGGGACTTGACGGAGCGCTTCAGGGGGAGCGCCTTGTCCTCGTTCTTCAGGAGGACCATCGAGCGGGCGGCCGCCGCACGTGCCGCCTCGCGCGCGGCGGGGGTCGGGCCGTCGATGGCGGCGCTCTCGTCCACGTACGGATCCTCGAAGAGCCCGAGGTCGGCCTTGAGGCGCAGGACGCGGGTGACCGCGTCGTCGAGCCGCCGCTCGCTGATCCTGCCCTCGCGCAGCAGCTTCTTGCCGTGCACGACGAGATGCGTGCTGGTCATCTCTATGTCGACGCCCGCGTTGAGGGAGAGGCGGGCCGCGGCCGCGCCGTCCTCGGCGAAGCCGTGCGGGATCAGCTCCTGGACGCCGGCCCAGTCGCTGACGACGACGCCGTCGAAGCCCCACTCCTTCTTCAGGATGTCGGTGAGGGTGTGGGTGTTGCCGTGCGCGGGGATGCCGCTGACGGTGTTGAAAGAGGCCATGACCGTGGCCGCGCCCGCGTCCAACGCCGCCTTGAACGGCGGGAGGTAGAGCGCGCGCAGTCGTGACTCCGAGACGTCCACGGTGTTGTAGTCGCGCCCGCCCTCCGCGCCGCCGTAGGCCACGAAGTGCTTGGCGCAGGCGGCGACCCGGTCCTTCGCGCCGTACGCCGCGCGGCCGTCGTCGTCCGGCTCGCCCTGGTAGCCCCGCACCTTCGCCGCGGCGAACGCCGCCGTCAGCCAGGGATCCTCGCCGTTGCTCTCGGCGATCCGGCCCCAGCGGGGCTCGTGCGTGACGTCCATCATCGGGGAGAACGTCCAGTGCACGCCGTTCGAACGGGCCTCCCGCGCCGAGACCTCGCCGTCCGCCTCGGCCACGTCCGGGTCGAAGCTCGCCGCCTGCGCCAGCGGGATCGGGAACGTCGTCCAGAAGCCGTGGATGACATCGAGCCCGAAAAGCAGCGGAATGCCGAGCCGGGACTCCTCGACGGCGATGCGTTGCAGGGCGTTGGTGGTCTTCGCGCCGTAGACGCTGAGCACCGAACCGAGCCGTCCCGCGCGGGCCGCGTCCTCCACGTCCTTCGTGGCACCGCCGCCGGGGCCGGTCTCCCAGGCCCACGGGAGCTGCTGGAGCTGCCCCAGCTTCTCTTCGACCGTCATACGGGCGAGCAGCCCCCGGATCCTGTGGTCGTGGCGGGCGGCCGCGGGCCCGGGCCGGCCGGGCGCGGCCTCGGCGGCGGCCGTTTCCGCTGCTCCGGCGGCACCCACCGCGCCTCCCGCGACCGCCGTGCCGCCGATCGCGGACAGCAGAGTACGCCTTCGTACATCGCGCATGCGTTCGCCTTCTCACCTCGGAGCGGGGATAACTTCTGCGGTGGCCACAGGAGTTGAAGCGAAAGTACGTTCCCGATACATGCGGGTCAACAGACGCGACGGGGGCGGGAGCGAGGAGTGCGCGGCGGGCGGGTGAACCCTTGACCTCAAGTTTGGTTGAGGTCATAACGTTCCTCCCATGAGCATGGAAACCACCGCCTGGAACCAGCTGTACAGCGTCATGCACGCACAGCAGGACCGCCGCCCCTTCGCCCGTGCCACGCTGCGCCGCATCGGCGCCTTCGCGCGGCCCCACCGCACACGCATCTGGCAGTTCGTGCTGCTGAGCGTCGTCACCGCACTGCTGGCCGTCGCGACCCCCGTACTCGCGGGGAAGGTCGTCAACGCCATCGTCTCCGGCGCCGACTCCGCGACCGTCGTGCGCTACGCCCTGCTGATCGCCGCCATCGCGCTCGCCGAGGCCGGGATCGGACTGCTGAGCCGCTGGCTCTCGGCGAACCTCGGTGAAGGGCTCATCCTCGACCTGCGGACCGCCGTCTTCGACCACGTCCAGCGCATGCCCGTCGCCTTCTTCACCCGCACCCGCACCGGGGCGCTCGTCAGCCGCCTCAACAACGACGTGATCGGCGCGCAGCGCGCCTTCAGCAACACACTCTCCGGGGTCGTCGGCAACATCGTCACCCTGCTGCTCACCCTCGTCGTCATGCTCACCCTTTCGTGGCAGATCACCCTGCTGGCGCTGGTCCTGCTCCCCGTGTTCGTCGTGCCCGCCCGCCGCATGGGATCGAAGATGGCCAGGCTCCAGCGGGAGGCCGCCCACCACAACGCCGCCATGGGCACCCGGATGACCGAGCGCTTCTCTGCGCCCGGCGCCACCCTGATCAAGCTCTTCGGCCGGCCCGGCGACGAGTCCGCCGAGTTCGCGGCGCGGGCCCACCGGGTGCGTGACATCGGCGTACGCACCGCCATGACGCAGTCCGCGTTCATCACCGCGCTCACCCTGGTCTCGGCGCTCGCCCTCGCCCTGGTCTACGGCCTCGGCGGGTACTTCGCCCTGGAGGGCACGCTGAAGGCGGGGGCCATCGTCTCGCTCGCGCTGCTGCTCACCCGGCTCTACGCGCCGCTGACGTCCCTCGCGGGAGCGCGCGTCGAGGTCATGAGCGCGCTCGTCAGCTTCGAGCGGGTCTTCGAGATCCTCGACCTGAAGCCGCTCATCGAGGAGAAGAAGGACGCGGTGCCCGTCCCCGAAGGCCCCGTGGCCGTCGAGTTCGACAACGTCCGCTTCGGCTACCCCGCCGCCGACAAGGTCTCCCTCGCCTCCCTCGAAGAGGTCGGCTCGCTCGACACCCGCGGCGGCGACGAGGTCCTGCACGGCGTGTCGTTCCGCGCCGAACCCGGCCAGACCATCGCGCTCGTCGGCTCCTCCGGAGCGGGCAAGTCGACCATCGCGCAACTGCTGCCTCGGCTGTACGACACCGACGAGGGGAGCGTGCGGATCGGCGGCGTCGACGTACGCGACCTGACCGCCGAGTCCATGCGGGCCACCCTCGGCATGGTCACCCAGGACGGTCACCTCTTCCACGAGTCCGTCCGTGACAACCTGCTCCTCGCGAGGCCCGGCGCGACCGAGGACGAACTCTGGGACGTGCTGCGGCGCTCCCGGCTCGAAGACCTCGTGCGCTCCCTGCCCGACGGGCTCGACACGGTGGTCGGCGAGCGCGGCTACCGGCTCTCCGGCGGCGAGCGGCAGCGGATGACCATCGCCCGGCTGCTCCTGGCACGCCAGCGGGTCGTCATCCTCGACGAGGCGACGGCCCACCTCGACAACACCTCGGAGGCCGCCGTCCAGGAAGCACTCGGCGAGGCCCTCGCGGGACGCACCGCCGTGGTGATCGCCCACCGGCTCTCCACGGTGCGCTCCGCCGACCTGATCCTCGTCGTCGAGGCGGGGCGGATCGTGGAGCGCGGCACGCACGAGGAACTGCTCGCGCTGGAGGGGCGGTACGCGGAGCTGTACCGCACGCAGTTCGCCAAGGGAGCCCACGCGGCGGAGCCTGCGGGGACGGCGGGCGCGGCGGAGCCGGTGGGTGCCGTCTGAGGTGTGGGGCGGGCGTGGCCGGACGTCCACCAGGAGTTCATCGTTTCCCCACCAGCCACACGCCCTTCCGTGAGAGAAACCCCCCATGTGTGACGACGAGTTGATACCGCCGAGCGCGGACATGACGGAGGAACAGTGGCTGCGGGCGGACCCGGCGCTCGCCGAAGGGCCGGTGGGGGAGCGGGTCCGGGAGATGCGGGCGCCCCGGCGGCGGACCGTGCTCGGCGGCGTGGTCGCGGGGGCCGCGGCGCTGGCGGTCCTGCCGGGCGGGTCGCAGGCCCCCGCGGCGGCGGCCGCCCGCACCGGGAAGTTCCCGCTGCCGACCGGCCCCGGCAGGTCGGGGGAGTACGCGGTGCTCCTCACCGGCGACGCGGGTACCGGCGAGGAGGCGCAGCACGCGGTGGCCGCGGCGGCGCGCGAGGTCTGCCGCGCCGAAGGGGTCGGCCTCGCCGTGGGCCTCGGCGACAACATCTACGAGAACGGCCCCGAGTCCGCCGACGACTCGGAGTTCCGCACCAAGTTCGAGGAGCCCAACGCCGGTGTGGACATCCCCTGGCTGATGGTCCTCGGCAACCACGACTGCTCCGGTCTCATCCCGGGCAGCGGCGGCGACCCCTCACGCGGTGACCGCGAGGTCGCGTACGCCAAGGCATCACCCCGCTGGTACATGCCGAGCCGCTACTACAACGTGGCGCTGCCCGCGGCCCGCGAGGGTGATCCGCTGGTGGAGTTCTTCGCCATCGACACCAACCCCGTCGCCTCGTACGTCGCCCAACTCGACCCGCACTACCGGTGGAACGGCCCCTACATGCGCGAGCAGCGGCGCTGGCTGGACGGCGCACTCAAGGCGTCACGGGCACGCTGGAAGATCGTCCTCGGCCACCACCCGTACCTCAACAACGGCAAGCACGGCAGCGCCGGTTCGTACGACGGCTTCGAGATCGGTCACTACACCAGCGGCATCCACCTCAAGGAGCTGTACGAGGAGGTGGTGTGCGGCAGAGCCGACCTGATCCTGTCCGGGCACGACCACACGCTCCAGATCCTGGAGCCCACCACCCGCACCGGCGGCACCCGGCAGATCGTGTGCGGGGCCGCCGCCAAGTCCGGTGACGGCAAGGCCCACTTCGGGCACCCCGCGAGCTGGCAGAACTTCTCCGACCACGGCTTCATGGTCCTGAAGGTGTCCGAGCGGGCGATGACCGTGGACGCGTACACCGTCGATGTCGCCACCCGCGAGGCGCGCCTGGCGCACAGCCTGAAGGCCAAGTTCAGCCGAGGGTGACGACGACCTTGATGTCGTCGTCCTGCTCGGTGAAGGCCTCCTCGGCGCGCTCCAGCGGGACCCGCCTGGTGATCATCCGCTCCAGCCACGCGCGGTCCGCCTTGGCCAGGGCCTCGGCACCCTGGTGGTAGTGGCGGAGGTTGGCGTTGACCGAGCCGACGACCACGTCGTTCTCCAGGACCAGGTCCCGGTTGATCGAACCGGCGTCCACCGACAGCTGCCGCCCCGTGGGTGAGACGCCGGTCAGGCACACGACGCCGTAGGTCGCGGTGCCCGCCATCGCCTCGAAGACGACGGAGCCCGCGCCGGTGGCCTCGATCACCACGTCGGGCTGGAGCGCGGAGGTCACCTCGGCGATGTCCTCGCTGTGGTAGGTCGCCCCGAGGTCCGTGACCAGCTCCGGCTTCGGGCCCCGGGTGACCCGGTCGAGTACGTGTACGTCCAGGCCGCGCTGTAGGCCGAGCAGCGCGGCGAGCAGGCCGATCGGCCCCGCCCCGGTGACCAGCACCCGCCGCGGTGCGAACCAGGCGCGGCCGCCGACCCGCTCCACCTGCTCCCACGCCTTGGCCACCACGGTGGTCGGCTCAAGGAGCACCCCGACCGTCTCCAGGCCGGGGTCGAGCCTGACCGCGTAATCGCTCTCCACGGTCCACGACCGGCTCGCGTAGCCGTGCCGCTCCTTGATTCCGCGCTCGGTGTAGCGGCCGTTGCGGCACATGTCGAACTCGCCGCGCGCGCAGGCCCCGCACGGCTGCGGGTCCGGGCGGCGCACCACCCCGACCACCAGGTCACCGGCCGTGAACCCGCTGCCCGACGGTGCCTCGCGCACCCGGCCCAGCGACTCGTGGCCGATGACAAGACGGTCCTCGCCGGGCGGCGTCCACCCGTACTCGCCCGCGGCGATCTCCTTGTCCGTCCCGCACACGCCGACCGCCAGCCCGTCCACCAGCAGCTCGCCGTCGCCGGGGACCGGGTCGGGCACGTCGCGCACCTCCAGGGAGCGGGCGGTCGAAGGACGGACGGTAAGGGCGCGCATGGCATCTCCTGGTCGGTGGATCCGGCTCCGCTGCGAGTCCCACGAAACCACCACATAATTCACCCAGAGTCCCTCGGGTTTCGCGCGGTGTCTCAGCCGCTGATTCCCGCCGCCACCGGCCGGTGGTCGCTGCCGGTGGCGGGCAGCACCCAGGAGCTGCGCGGCTCCACGCCCCGGACCAGGATCTGGTCGATCCGCGCCACCGGGAACCTCGCCGGCCAGCTGAAGCCGAAGCCGTCCCCGGCCGCGTCCTGGGCCGAGCGCAGATGCGAGGTGAGGCCGGCGAACGCGCGGTCCTCCATGGTGCCGTTCAAGTCACCGAGCAGCACCACCCGTTCGTTGCGCTCGGCGGCGATCGCCTTGGCCAGCGCCTGCGCGCCGCGGTCCCTGCCGCCGGTCCCGAAGCCGGTTCGGGGAAGCACCCGCACCGAGCCCAGGTGGGCCACGTACACCGCCAGGGGGCCCTCGTCCGTGGCCACCGTGGTGCGCAGCGCCCGGTTGTAGGCCATCTTGACGGCGGCTGGCTTGGTGGCCGCCAGTGGCCCGTAGTCCATCAGGGTGTCGACCGGGCGGGTGTCCGACAGCGGCAGCTTGCTCCACAGCCCGACCGTGCCCCGCACGGTGTGGTGCGGATACTCCTGCGCCAGCTCCTTCTCGTACACCGGCTTCGCCCGCGCGGTGATCTCCTGGAGGGCGAGCACGTCCGCGCCGGAGGCGGCCAGCTCACGGGCGGTGCCCGCCGGGTCGGGGTTCTCGGCGCCGACGTTGTGGCTGACCACGGTGAGATCGCCGCCCGAGCGGGACTTGTCGGTGAGCAGCCCGCCGAAGAAGCTCAGCCACACCACGACCGGCAGCAGCAGCGCGACCAGCGCGGAGGCGGAACGGCGCCACAACGCCCCGGCCAGCAGTACCGGGATGCCCAGGCCGAACCACGGCAGGAAGGTCTCCACCAGGCTGCCGACACCCCCGCGGTCCGTGAGCTGTGCGTGCAGCAGCATGAGCAGACCCAGCAGCAGCGCGAGCACCGCGAACACCGGGCCGCGCCTCCAGGGTCCGGGACCCGCCTGACTGGTCGGCTCCGTCGTCTCGGCGTGCACGATCGCCTCTTCCTGCTCGCTACCGATCACTTCTGCATCCTCGGGTCCTGGGTGGGGTCGGCGTACATCTGCGGGCAACCGCGCCCGATCGCTTCGGGCCGCAGTTCGTAGTGCCAGGGTTCGTTCCGGTAGATCTGACAGAGTCCGTACGCGGCGCCGTGCTCGGAAAGCCACGCCGTCGCGGGGGAGCGCCCTATGTCGACCGCCTCCCCCGACACATGGGGGGACGTCTTCGCGGTGGCCACCCAACGGGCGGCCTCGGCTTCGGACCCGTACTCGGCGATCGCCTCGCGCAGCAGCCGCTCCTGGTACCGCGGGGAACGCCAGCCGCCGTTGACGTAGAGGGAGACTCCCTCGCTCGCGGCTTTCTCCGCGGCCCTGCGGAGGGCCTCGAGTAATTCCGGATCGAGCTTTGCCACAGCCGGAACGTCCTCGTCGAAGACCGTGGTGCCGTCGGGGACGGCACCGTGGGCGAATTTCGAGGGCGGGGCAGCCGAGGAGGAAGGGGAATGGGAGGAAGGAGGGGACGACGAGGAGTTCTGCGCCTGATATCCGAGGGTCGCGGCGATCGCCGCGATGACGGCTGCCACGCCGACGACAAGGCGTCGGTGAAGGGGGCCGGTCGAGGTCCGCGCTGAGAGTGGTGGCTGATTCATGCCGCCAGTCAAGGCAGTGCGGTGTTGCCGGCCCGTATGGGATTTTCGATACGCCGGCGATATGCGCGGGCTCGTAGCATCGAGACCATGCGCGTGTTGATCGTCGAGGACGAACCCTTTCTGGCGGAGGCCATCCGCGACGGCCTACGCCTGGAAGCGATCGCGGCCGACATCGCGGGAGACGGTGGCACGGCTCTGGAAATGCTGAGCGTCAACGCCTACGACATCGCCGTCCTCGACCGCGACATCCCCGGACCGAACGGTGACGAGATCGCGGCACGCATCGTCGCCTCCGGAACCGGCATGCCGATCCTCATGCTCACCGCCGCCGACCGTCTCGACGACAAGGCGTCCGGGTTCGAACTCGGCGCCGACGACTACCTGACGAAACCCTTCGCACTCCAGGAACTCGCCCTCAGGCTCAGGGCGCTCGACCGCAGACGCGCCCACAGCAGACCGCCCGTGCGGGAGATCGCGAGACTGCGGCTCGACCCGTTCCGCCGCGAGGTCTACCGGGACGGCCGCTATGTCGCCCTGACCAGGAAGCAGTTCGCCGTGCTCGACGTCCTGGTCGCCGCCGAAGGCGGTGTCGTCAGCGCCGAGGAACTCCTGGAGCGCGCGTGGGACGCGAACGCCGACCCGTTCACCAACGCCGTGCGCATCACCGTCTCGGCACTGCGCAAACGGCTCGGCGAGCCCTGGGTCATCGCCACCGTGCCGGGCGTCGGCTACCGCATCGACACGGCACCCGGCACCGGACCTCAGGGAGGCGGGCGTGGATAGGGCGCCCGGGCTGAGCGTGCGCGTCAAACTCACCCTCAGCTACGCCGGCTTCCTCATGGTCGCGGGCGCCATGCTGCTCGCCACCGTGTGGGTGTTCCTCCTGCGCAACGTCCCCGACGACTGGAACCGCCGACTACTCCACGAGAACCCCAACCGCCAGCTCCTCCTGCACAGCTTCGCCCCGGCGGCAGCGGCCGTACTGGCGTTCCTGCTCGTATTCGGCCTGCTCGGGGGGTGGATCCTCGCCGGCCGCATGCTCGCCCCGCTGACCCGGATCACGGAGGCCACCCGCACCGCGACGAACGGCTCACTCTCCCACCGGATCCAACTGCCGGGCCGCAAGGACGAGTTCCGCGAACTCGCCGACGCCTTCGACATGATGCTCGTACGGCTCGAAGCACACGTCGCCGAACAGCGGCGCTTCGCGGCCAACGCCTCGCACGAGCTGCGCACCCCGCTGGCGATCTCGAAGGCACTGCTCGACGTGGCCCGCACCGATCCGCACCACGACACCGGCGAACTCGTCGACCGCCTCCACGCCGTCAACACCCGCGCCATCGACCTCACCGAGGCGCTGCTCCTGCTCAGCCGCGCCGACCAGCGGTCCTTCACCCTGGAGTACGTCGACCTGTCCCTCGTCGCCGAAGAAGCCACCGAGACGCTCCTGCCCCTGGCGGAACAGTACGGCGTCACCCTGGAGACCAGCGGCGAGATCGCCTGCACGCGGGGGTCACCGGCGCTCCTGCTGCAACTGGCCACGAACCTCGTGCACAACGCGATCGTCCACAACCTGCCCGGACAGGGGACGGTGTGGGTCCATACCGGCATCCGGACCGGGGTCCATACAGGCGTCCATAGCGGCGGCGTCCGTACCGAGACGGTGGTACTCACCGTCGAGAACACCGGCGAGAAGCTCACCCCGAAGCTGACCTCGACCCTCACCGAACCGTTCCTGCGCGGCACCCGGCGCGTCCACGCCGACGGCGCGGGCGTCGGCCTCGGCCTGGCGATCGTCCAGACCATGACACGGGCGCACGACGGAACGCTCACCCTCACCCCGCGCCCCGACGGCGGGCTCCGCGTCACCGTGGAACTGCCCGCGGCCCGCCCCCGCTGAAGGGGCCCACGGCGGCCGGACCGCCGCGGGCCCCGCGCTCGTCAGCGGCCGAGCGCCTTCTTCAGCTGCTGCTTGTTCATCGACGAGCGGCCGTCGATGTTCTTCTTCTTCGCCTCTTCGTAGAGCTGGTCCTTCGTGGGGCCCTGGGCGCCGCTGTGCGAGCGCTCGCCGCCGCGCTGCGAGGCGGACTTCGGGTCCTTCGTCGACGTCCTGCTCGCGGTCTTGGACTCGCCCGAGCGGGCCCGCTCCTTGTTGACCGTCCGGGCCGCGATCTCCTTGGCCCGGCTCTTGGAGGCGCCGCGGTCCTCGGCGCTCTCCTTGATGTGTTCGTACTGACGCTCACGCTTGTTGCTGGATCCAGCCGGCATGGTGACCTCGCTCTCTCATGGCCACCGGACACACTGCGTGCTCCGGTGGCCTCCTTTCGGGCATATCGCCCAGTTTCGGCCCCCCTGTGCCCGGACGTCCCGCTCACCCCTTCGGGGTGTCCCCGTCCCGCTCGTTGTATGCGTCGGCGGCCCGTTCGTTCATCGCGCTCCCGGCCCGCTGGACGGTGCCGGCCACCGGCCCCCGGGGCGGGTCGATGTCCTTGCCCTCCCGCATACCCCGGGGGTGAGCGGGCGCCGCGGGCAGGAACCGCGCGGCGACGCCGCTCAGCCGGGTGGTCGTGGCCGGGGCGAGCCCGTGCGCCAGGTCGGCGACGCGCGCCCCGGGGGTGAGCACGAGGCGGGCCCGGCGCCGGACGGTGGCCCGCACGATCCGCTCGGCGGCGCGCTGCGCGTTCATCGACACCAGCGGGGCGCCCGCCAGCGTGGAGAACCACCCGTACTCCCGGTCCTGCGCGCCGCCGAACTCGGCGTGCAGATGCGAGCCGGTGCGCATCAGACCGGGGTATACGGCCGTCACGCTCACCCCGGACCCCGCCGTCTCGGCCCGCAGCCCCTCCGCGAGCGTGCCGACCGCGGCCTTGGCGCAGGCGTAGGGCAGCAGATGCGGAACGCCGAGGAGCCCGCCCACGGACGAGATCAGCGCCAGCCGCCCGCCGCCGGGGCTCTCCCTGAGGTAGGGGAGGGCCTCCAGCGACGCGTGCAGGGCGCCCTGGAAGATCGAGCGCATCGCGTCGTCGAAGTCCTCGGCCCGCAGCGACTCCAGCGGAGCGACCTGGATGATGCCCGCGTTCGCGATGACGAGATCGACGCCGCCGCAGTCCCTGTCGGCGGAGGCGAACAGCTCCCGCACGGCCGCTTGGTCCCGGACATCGCAGATCGCCGTACGCACCCTGGCCCGCGGCTGCCGGTGCAGGAGCTTGGCGCGCGCCCGGTCGAGTTCCCCGCGATCGCGCGCGGCGAGCGTGACGGCGCAGCCCCGGGAGGTCAGCCGGTCCGCCAAGAGGAGGCCGAGGCCGCGCGAACCGCCGGTCACGACGGCCGACCGCCCGCTCAGATCGTCGACAGCCCGGCCGCGGGGAGCTGATGCCTGGCGCACTGGGAACTCCTTGGTCGGCCCGGTCACGGGCGGAGAAGGGTCTTGATCATGCTGTCTTCCTTCGCCTGGAACGTCTCGTACGCCTTGGGGCCCTCCTCCAGGGAGAGGTGGTGGGTGGCGAAGCCGTCGACGCCGAGGGGGTCGTCGTCGGTCAGCAGCGGGAGGATGTCGTCGACCCAGCGCTTGACGTTGGCCTGGCCCATGCGCAGCTGGAGCTGCTTGTCGAACATCGTCAGGAGCGGCAGCGGATCCGCGGCCCCGCCGTAGACACCGGAGAGGGAGATCGTGCCGCCGCGGCGGACGATGTCGATCGCCGCGTACAGGGCGCCCAGGCGGTCGACGCCCACCTTCCCCATGACCTTCGCGCCGACGGCGTCGGGCAGCATCCCCACGCCCCACTGCGCCGCCTTGACCAGCGGCGCGCCGTGCGCCTCCATGCCGACGGCGTCGATGACGGCGTCCGTGCCGCGGCCCTTGGTCAGGTCGCGCACCGCCTCGCCGATGTCCTTGCCGTACCGGCGCAGATCCAGCGCCTTGACGCCGTCCCGGGACGCGCGGCTCAGCCGTTCGGGGACGAGGTCGACGCCCACCACCAGGCTCGCCCCGCGGTGCAGGGCGATGCGGGCGGCCATCGCGCCGATCGGCCCGAGACCGAGCACGGTCACGGTGCCGCCGGGCGGGATCGCGGCGTACTCCACGGCCTGCCACGCGGTGGGCAGCACATCGGAGAGGTAGACGAACCGGTCGTCGGGCGGGCCCTCGGGGACCTTGATGGGAAGCGTGTTGCCGAAGGGCACGCGCAGCAGTTCCGCCTGGCCGCCGGGCACCTGCCCGTACAGCTTGGTGTAGCCGAAGAGCGAGGCGCCCATGCCCTGCTCGCGGTTCTGTGTCGTCTCGCACTGGGAGTGCAGTCCGGCGTCGCACATGAAGCAGTCGCCGCACGAGACGTTGAACGGCACGACGACCCGGTCGCCCACCGCCAGCTCCGTCACCCCGGAGCCGATCTCCTCGACGATCCCCATGGGTTCGTGGCCGAGGATGTCACCGGCGTCCAGATAGGGCCCCATCACCTCGTACAGGTGCAGGTCCGAACCGCAGATGCCCGTGGACGTCACGCGGACGATCACGTCCGTCGGCTCCTTCAGTACCGGGTCCGGCACGGTCTCGACCCGCACATCGCGCCTGCCGTGCCACGTCAGTGCCCGCATCACTCTCTCCTCGCGGCGGCTGTCGTTCGAAGCCGCGGTGATCGCGGCTTCCCGCGCGCGGGTTCCCCGGTCGTGCGGCGTCATGCGGAGGCGACCGGTCGACCCCCGCGCGACGCGCACCTCGCCCTCCGGACGCGCACTCGCCCCCAGCAAAACCACATCGGCGCGCGCGTGCCAACAGCAGCGGGGCGTTCGGGTGTGGTGCGGACGCATCAGGGCCGGTTGTACCACCCGCACTTGAGTGTCGAGTTCGCATCGAGGCAGATCCTGACGGCCGTCGCCCCGCCGGGCACATCCGCGGGCAATTCGGCATTGAACTGGTATATCCCGTCGCACCGAGTGCGGCTGCTCCAAGTGCCGAGTTCGTTGCCAGAGGCACCGTACGTGCTGAACCACACCCTGCCGCAGCCGACGACCCGGTGTGTTCCAGCGGCCCCGACCGACCGGTCGCGCCACGTCAGGGTCCCGCGGACGGAGCTGGCGCCGATCGTGATGTCGAAAGGGGTGGTCGGGTAAGGGGCTGTCTGCGCGCCGGCGGCGGGAGCGCCCAGCAAGGTGCCCGCGGTCAGCACGACGGAACCGAGGGCGGCGGCGAGATGAGTCTTCATGTGATCTCCAGGATGGGGACTACGGCAGCCCGACCGCGGCTTCGGCGAAGCCGCGGTCGGCAGTACTAGTGCAGGCCGTCGATGCAGTAGCCGGCGCGGTAACAGGTCTGCCCCTTGAGGTACTTCTGGTTCTCGTCGGTCATGTAGACCCAGATGCTGTCGGACCCCCCGACGACGTCCGCGATAAGGGTGAAGTCCGCCGGCCCGGATCGATTGCACCAAGTGCTGCTGCTCTTGAAGTCCAGTGAGGTGTCACCGGCCCACGCCCGCGCGTAGACCCGCCGGCAATTGCTGGCCTTGAAGGAGGCGTCGATACCCACCGACCGGTTGGACCAGGTGGCCGTGCCTTTGTAGTAACTCGCCCCGTACACGATCGAGATGTCGGCGGCAGCGGTGCCGACGGCGGTCGCGGGTGTCGCCGCGAAGGCCATCCCGGCGACCGATGCGGCCGCGGTCACGGCCACGCCGACCCTCCTCGTGCGGCTCTTCACCTTCGGTGCGTCCTTCAACCTCACCATGACAACCACTCCCAGGTCCCTCGGGTGGACGTTGCTGCCGCTGTTCGGCGACACGACTTCACCACGGGGGAACGTCGCGCCGGAAAGCATTCGAGCCGGTTCAAATCCATCGCGACGACTGCTAGCGTCGGGACGGTGCTCACCCTGTGTGTAGACGCCGATACGGTGTCCAGGACACGGCTGGCGCCTTCACCCGCTTCGGAAGCCGTGGCGTGGCTGAGGCTCACCGCCGCGTCGGGACGGCACCCGGTCTTCGGGGATCCCGGACCACTCGCCCGAGCATCACTTGCCCATCCCGATGTCGCCCTGCTCGTCGACCTGTTGCCGCGGAACGGCGACACCTACAGACCTGACCTGCTCACCCCTCAGCCAGGAACGGACGCACAGCGCCGCGACCTGATCGACGAGCAGATCGCGCACATCGAGGCCGTGGCGCAGGACGACCTCGAAACCCAGGTCTTCACCCACACCCGGACCCACTGGAGCAGGCCGCTGCCGACCACCACCCGCCGGATCGCGGAGTCGGGGCAGATGCAGCGCCGTCTCGCCAACGGTCTCGCCCGGTTCTGGCGTGACACCTTGGCCGAGGGCTGGCCCGAACTGCGCTCGATCATCGATCAGGACATCGCCCACCGCGCGACAGCCGGCGCCACCCACGGCGTCGGCCGGACGCTCGGAACGCTCCACCCCGACATGGCCTGGACGGGCGACGCGATCACCCTCGCCAAGCCGTGGGATGCCGAAATCGATGTCATCGGCCGGGACCTGGTCCTCATCCCCAGCGTGCTCGACCGGCCCGCCGTCATCATCCAGGTCGACACCCCTGGGCAACTCGTCTTCTACTACCCTGCCCAGCGGATCGGAGCCGACCGGGATCGCGAGTCCGGAAAGATCGCGCAAGTGGTCGGCAACGCCCGGGCGGCCTTGCTGGCGGACCTCGAAACCGCCCGGTCCACCGCGGAACTGGCCGCCCGGACCGGATACACCCCGGGCACCGTCTCCTACCACCTCAGCGCCCTGCACCGCGCACGCCTCGTCACCAAGGTCAGAGACGGGCGGTACGTGCTGTACCAGCGGACCGCGCACGCGGCGGGCCTCCTGGAAGAAGCCCATTGAACTACTCGACGCTCCTACACAGTCCCGAAGGCAGGACAAGAGCCCTGGCCGGTGGCAGGATGCACCGCAACTCGCGCAGCACACAGCGCTGTTGACCTCGATCGCGCCCTGGATCGAGCCTGCCCTGGAGGTCCTGTGTCCGCTCGCCCCTCGAAGCCCGTTCGTTCCCCGGTGGCTGCCATAGCCCTGACCGCAGTCGCCGGACTGCTGATGGCGGGCTGCACCAGCACCAAGCCCGACAGCGACGGCGACAAGGGCGCCGCCGGGATCAAGCTCGTCTCGTCCGGCAAAATCAAGACCTGCACGCATCTGCCCTATCCGCCGTTCCAGTCGAAGAAGGACGGCGAGATCGTCGGTTTCGACGTGGATCTGGTCGACCTGGTCGCCAAGGAACTGGGGGTCGAGCAGGAGATCGTCAACACACCGTTCGAGGGCATCGAAACCGGCCAGGACTTCAACATCCGCAAGTGCGACCTGGCCGCCGCGGGCATGACGATCACCGACGAGCGCGACAAGGTCATGGACTTCTCGGACCCCTACTTCAACGCCACCCAGGCGCTGATCACCAAGAAGGGGAAGCCCTACAAGACCTTCCAGGACCTCAAGGGAAAGAAGCTCGGCTACCAGAAGGCCACCACCGGCGGCATCTACGCCAAGAAGGAGAGCAAGGGCCTCGACATGGAGCTCGTGGAGTACGAGGACGTCGGCCTGCTGCTCACCGCGGTCAAGGCCGGAAAAGTCGACGCGGGCATCAACGACAACGGCGTGCTCTTCGATTACATCAAGGACAACCCGGACACCGAGGTGACCGCGGAGTTCGACACCGGTGAGAAGTACGGGCTCGGCTTCCGCACGGGCAACGACTCACTGCGCAAGAAGGTCAACGAGGTCCTCAAGGAGGCTCGGACCGACGGCAGTTACGACAGGATCTACAAGAAGTGGTTCGGCACCACTCCGCAGAGCTGACCTCAAGCACGCAAACGGCTGACCAGAGGAGTTCTGCGCGTATGTCCATGTCCCGACGGCAGCGGGCACGGTTGTTCCGCGGCGTCCAGTACGCCGTGCTGTTCCTCGCCTTGGCCGTGTTCGCGCTGGTGGCCGACTGGGGGACGCTGCGCCAGGCGTTCTTCGACGTGGAGATCGCCAAGGCGCTGTTCCCCGAGGTGATCACCACCGCGCTGGTCAACACCGCCTACTACACGCTGCTCGGCTTCGGCTTCGGCCTGGGGCTCGGCATCGTGCTGGCGCTGATGCGGCTGTCCACGGTGCCTCCGTACCGCTGGATCGCGATCGCCTATATCGAGTTCTTCCGCGGCGTTCCCTCCCTCCTTGTGTTCATCGCGCTCGGCTTCGGTGTGCCGCTGGCCTTCGAGGTCGCGCTCGACATGGGCGTCACGGTGATGCTGTCCCTGGGCCTGGTGGGCGCCGCCTATATGGCCGAGACGATCCGGGCCGGCATTCTGGCGGTGCCCAAGGGGCAGACGGAGGCGGCCCGTTCACTGGGCATGTCACCGGGGCGTGCGATGGTGTCGATCGTGATGCCGCAGGCGTTCCGGATCGTGCTGCCGCCGCTGACCAACGAGCTGATCCTGCTCACCAAGGACTCCTCACTGGTCTATCTGCTCGGCCTCTCGCTCGGCCAGTTCGAGTTGGCCAACTTCGGCCGGGACGCGCTGAACGAGCACAAGAGCCTGACCCCGATCCTGATCGCCGGACTGCTGTATCTCGTCATCACCCTCCCGCTCGGCCATCTGGTGCGGCGGCTCGAGGCCCGTACGGCGAAAGCCAGGTGAGCACCGTGAAGCCGGACAAGGCACCCGACGCGCCCGCACCCTCGGGCCAGGCGATCGAGGTGCGCGAGCTGCGCAAGTCGTTCGGCGATCTGGAGGTGCTCAAGGGGATCGACCTCACGGTCGGGCGCGGTGACGTCGTGTGTGTCATCGGCCCTTCGGGCTCCGGCAAGTCGACCCTGCTGCGCTGCGTCAATCTCCTGGAACAGCCCACGTCGGGCACGGTGACGGTGGCCGGCACGGAGGTCACCGACCCCGATGTGGACATCGATCGCGTGCGCCGCCGGATCGGCATGGTCTTCCAGTCCTTCAACCTCTTTCCACACCTCACGGCGCTGGAGAACCTGACCATCGCGCAGCGCCGTGTGCTGCGGCGCGGCAAGGAGGAGGCGGAGCGCATCGCGCGGGCCAACCTCGCGCGGGTGGGCCTCGTCGACAAGGAGCGGTCCTACCCGGCGCAGCTCTCCGGGGGCCAGCAGCAGCGGGTCGCGATCGCCCGGGCGCTGTCCATGGACCCCGAGTTGATGCTCTTCGACGAGCCGACCTCCGCGCTCGACCCCGAACTGGTCGGGGACGTACTCGCGGTGATGCGCTCGCTCGCCCAGGAGGGGATGACGATGCTGGTGGTCACCCATGAGATGAGTTTCGCGCGCGAGGTCGCCGACCGGGTGGTCTTCATGGACGACGGAGTGATCGTCGAGGAGGGCACGCCCGACCGTGTGGTGGGCGACCCGCAGCACGAGCGGACCCGGACGTTCCTGGCGCGCGTACTCGATCCCGCGGCGGCGGAGGTGGGCGAGGTCCCGGACACGGGTCCGCACGACAAGCGCGTGGACCGCTGAGCGCGCCTCGGGGCGAATATCCCGGCGTACGGGCGCCTCCCGGTAGCTCATTTCGCGTAAACCGCACCAGGTGAGCGGCTTGCTCACCGCGGTGCACGATGTGGTGAAGAGCCCTCGATTCGAAGGCTGCCCGATGTACAGTGAAAGGCGCCCCTGACCTGCAAAAAGCTGGCAGGGAGCCGTCTCTCAGGAGTTCAAAGTGCTGCGTACTCTCTTCAAGTCCAAGATCCATCGCGCCACGGTGACCCAGGCAGACCTGCACTACGTGGGATCCGTCACCATCGACGCGGACCTGCTCGACGCCGCCGATCTGCTGCCCGGCGAACTCGTCCACATCGTCGACGTCACCAATGGCGCCCGCCTGGAGACGTACACGATCGCGGGCGAGCGCGGGAGCGGGGTCATCGGCATCAACGGCGCCGCAGCGCACCTCGTCCACCCCGGCGATAAGGTGATCATCATCAGCTACGCCCAGGTCGAGGACGCCGAGGCGCGGGCGCTGCGGCCCCGGGTCGTGCATGTCGACGAAGCCAACCGCATGGTGGCCCTCGGTGACGATCCGGCCGAGGGTGTGCCGGGGGACCCGGAGAGTGTGCGGAACCCGTTGAGCCTCTGAGCGGGGCTCCGCCTCCTCGACGGGCCGGCGCCGGCTGCGTGTCACGTACCGCGAGCGAGGAGAGTCGATGAGCGTCGAAATCCGTGACGATCGGGGCCGGGGGGTGCTCGAAGCGTTCGACGGCGACGGTGAGGCCCTCGGGCAGATCGTGTACTTCACGCTGGACGAGCCCGATGCCGTGCCGGAGGTCGCGCCGGAAGCCGCGCCCGAGGCGGCCCCCGTGCCGGTGGCCGTGGCCGCGCTCGTGCCGGTGCACACGGAAGTGGCGGCCGCGCATCAGGGCGAGGGCGTCGCGGGGGCGCTCGCCGGGGAGCTGTACGCCATCGCCGGGCGGGAGGGCCTCGCGGTCGTGCCGCTCTGTCCGTACGTCGTGAAGTGGGCCGAGCGCCATCCCGAGCGGGCGCCGGCCGCCTCCGACGATCTGACGCGGGCCGCGCTGGACAAGGTCCGGACGGATCCCTCGGCATGGTGACCCTGGGGCTGCTGCATACGTCGTCCGCTCACGTCCCCGTCTTCGACGGGTTGCGGGACGCGCACCATCCGGGCGTTGAGCTGCGGCATCACGTGGTGGAGTCGCTGCTTGAGCGGGCCCGGTCGGAAGGGCCGGAGGCGGTCGCGCCGGACGTGCGGACCGCTCTGCTGCGGGCCGCCGGGGCAGGCGCCGCGGCCGTGCTGTGCACCTGCTCCTCCATCGGCGGCGTTGCCGAGGCGATGGGGCCGGAAGTGGGCGTTCCGGTGCTCCGGGTCGACCGGCCCATGGCTGCCGCGGCCGTCGCCGCGGGGCCCCGGATCGTGGTGCTCGCCACCGTCGAGTCCACGCTGGGGCCGACCGTGGCGCTGGTCGAGGACGAGGCGCGCAAGGCTGGGCGGGAGGCCGAGGTGCGGTCCGTCGTGGTGGACGGGGCGTGGGAGCGGTTCGCGGCGGGCGACACGGAGGGGTGCGCCGCGCTCGTGGCGCGGGCGGTCTCCGAGGTACGGGACGCCGACGCGGTGGTGCTGGCGCAGGCGTCCATGGCGGCGGCGGAGGATCTCGTTCCAAGCGGGTCGGCGCGGGTGTTCTCCAGCCCCCGGGTGGGGCTTGATGCGGCTGTGGCGGCGGCGCGGGGGGCTGGCGGGGGCGCCTTGGGTGGCGGGGCGCCTGTTGCTGGTGGGGTGTCTGGGGTGTTGTAGGGCGACTGGGCAGCCGGACGCGGCTGAGCGGGCCGAGGTGGAGCCCCGTAAGGGGCGCGGGGAACTGCGCGCCCAGCCACAACGGCCCCGCGGCCTCCCGACAACCACCGAGTCCAACCGCTACCGCATCGGCCGCAGGCCGGTGGGCGCGACTGTTCGGCGGCGAGCGGCGGCGAGGCCCCGGGAATGGTGCCAGGCTTGGGGGCGGGGGGCTCGGGTAGGCGGGGGTGGAGCCGACGAAGCACTGGCTGGAGGATCGACATGACCCATCCGTTCCCTGACCCCGTACCGCCGGGCCCCTTCCCGGACCCGGACCCCGTGCCGCAGCCCGACCCGCGGCCCACGCCGGAACCGTCGCCGTCCCCGATCCCCCAGCCACCGGGGCCCGACCCGGTGCCCGAGCCCCAGCCGGGGCCGCTGTCCTGACGCTGATGTGAGGGGGCGGGGCCGCCGTGCCCTGCCCCCCATCCGCCGTGTCCTGCTCACCCGGGATCCGGGCGGGAGGGCGCCCCTGCCGGACCCGGGGGCGACTGGCATAGCGTGAGCCTCCGACACCGTGTCCGAAGGAGGAGCCGCCTGTGCCCCAGTTCGACCTGCCCCTCGATGAACTGCGCCGTTACCGGCCCGAGTTGCCGGAGCCCGACGACTTCGACGCCTTCTGGGAGAAGACGCTGCTGGAGGCGCGGCAGCACGAGCTCGACGCGCGGTTCGAGGCGGTGGAACTGCCGTTGCGGGGCGTACGGGTCCTCGACGTCACGTACGCCGGATTCGGCGGGCACCCTGTCAAGGGGTGGCTGGTTCTGCCCGCCGGAGCCGGAGCCGGAGCCGGAGCCCGAGCCGTATCCGGGGCCGGTGCCGACGCCGGGCAGGCGCTGCCCGCCGTCGTCGAGTACATCGGCTACGGCGGCGGACGCGGTCTGCCGCACATGCATCTGCTCTGGGCCACCGCCGGGTACGCGCACTTCGTCATGGACACCCGCGGGCAGGGCAGCGCGGGGTGGGCCCAGGGCGACACCCCGGACCCCGTGGGCAGCGGACCCGCGTATCCCGGGTTCATGACACGCGGCATCGAGGACCCGCACGACTACTACTACCGACGGCTGTACGTCGACGCGGTGCGGGCCGTCGAGGCCGTCCGCGCCCATCCGCTGGTGGACGCCTCGCGGGTCGCCGCGCTCGGGGTGAGCCAGGGCGGCGGCCTCGCCCTCGCGGTCGGCGGTCTCGTACCGGACCTCGCGGCCGTCGCGTCCGACGTGCCGTTCCTGTGCGATTTCCCGCGTGCCGCGACCCTCACCGACCGCCAGCCCTACAAGGAGATCGGCCTCTATCTGAAGGCTCGCCGGGGCGGGCAGGAGCGGGTCTTCCGGACGCTGTCGTACTTCGACGGCGTGCACTTCGCCGCCCGGGGGCGTGCGCCCGCGCTCTTCTCGGCCGCTCTGGAGGACCAGACGTGCCCGCCGTCCACGGTGTTCGCCGCCTTCAACGCCTACGCGGGAAGCGAGCGTTCCATGGAGGTGTACTCCTTCAATGATCACGAGGGTGGCGGCCCCTACCAGCAGGAAGTCCAACTGCGCTGGTTCGAGGGGTATTTGAGGGCATGATCGGCCAACGCCCCGTATGCGCCCGGCACTTGTCATGGATTGGTCCGACCGGCTAGCTTGCGGGCTTGTCGTGTGTCGCTGTGCGCAATCCGTGATGACGTGTGTCCAAGGGGGCTCGCCATGGCCGTACGAGGCCGGCACCGCCGGTATCAGCCGAACCGCATCAACCGCGCGTCACTCACCGTCACCGCGGGTGGGGCGGGCATGGCGCTCCCGCTGACCGTCGCGGGCACCGCCGGTGCCGCCGACGTCGCCACCTGGAACAAGGTGGCGGCCTGCGAGTCCGGCAACAACTGGAGCATCAACACCGGCAACGGCTTCTACGGCGGCCTCCAGTTCAAGCAGTCCACCTGGGAGGCGTATGGCGGTACGGCATACGCGCCGCGCGCCGACCGGGCCACCAAGGACCAGCAGATCGCCGTGGCCGAGAAGGTCCTGGACGCGCAGGGGCCCGGCGCCTGGCCGGTCTGCTCGGCGAGGGCCGGGCTCGCCAAGGGCGGCGGCTCGCCCGACATCGCCCCGGCCCGCGCCAAGGCGAAGCCGGTGAAGCGCGACGTCAAGGACGTCAAGCCGGAAGTGACCCCGCAGTCCGCCGCCGGTACCGCCGAGATGTACACCGTGGTGCGCGGCGACACCCTCTCCGAGATCGCCGACGACCGCCGGGTCAGGGGCGGTTGGCGCCAGCTGTACGACACCAACCGGCGGGTCATCGGCGCCGACCCCGACCTGATCACACCGGGCCAGCGGCTCTCCGTGCACGGCCAGGGGAAGCGTGCCCCCCAGGGGGCCACGGGAGACAAGAGGACCGCCGAGCGGAAAGCCGCCGACAGGAAGGCCCCGGAGCGGAGCGCCCCGAAGAAGAGCGCGCCGGAGAAGAAGCGGGAGGTGCCCGCACCGCGCACCGAGAAGGCCGAGCCCGCCGCTTCCACGGCGGCCGTCGCCCCCGTCGCCGCCTCGCCCAGCACCCCCTACCGCGCGGCGGGCCGCTCCTGGTCGAAGGGGTACCACACCGGCGTCGACTTCGCCGTGCCCACCGGCACGTCCGTGAGGGCCATAGCCGCGGGCCAGGTCGTCTCCGCGGGCTGGGGCGGCAGCTACGGCTACCAGGTGGTCATACGCCACGCCGACGGCAAGTACAGCCAGTACGGGCACCTGTCGGCGCTCTCGGTCAAGGCGGGCCAGAAGGTCGGCGCGGCCCAGCGCATCGCCCGGTCGGGCTCGACCGGCAACAGCACGGGCCCGCATCTGCACTTCGAGGTGCGGTCGGGACCGGGCTTCGGCTCCGACATAGACCCACTCGCCTACCTGCGGGCCCGGGGCGTACGCATCTGAGGCGGGCTGCCGGCCCGGCGGCTGTCAGCGGGCCGGTTCGATCCCCCAGGCGGCGGCTCTGGCGGCGGCGGCCGCGCGGTTGGGGAGGTCGAGCTTGGTGAGGATGTGTTCGACGTGGGTGCCCACGGTGCGGGGCGTGATGTACAGCCGCTCGGCGATCTCCCGGTTGGTGCGGCCGGTGGTCAGTTCGGCCAGCACCTGAAGCTCCCGTGGCGAGAGCCCGCCGGGCCGCCGTGCTTCCGGGGTGGCCTCCTCGGCCGGCCCCTCGGCGGACGTGCCGACGCGGGGGTCGAGGGCCGCGGCGAGGGACTCGGTGAGCAACGTGACCACGGCGCGCGCCGGGTCGGGCGTGCGCCGGGGGCGGCGCGTGCTGACGTTCAGCATGCCGACGTACCGTCCGTCGGAGGCGAACAGGCACTGGGCCACCCCGTCCTCGATGCCGAGGGGGGCCAGGACCTCCTGGAAGCCGGGCGAGGACGCCAGGAGCCGGCCGGGGACGTCCCTGAGCCAGAGGCCGTCCCGGGCCGGGCCGCGGAGCACGGTGAAGACCGGGTCGTGGTGGAGGCGGGCCTCGATGTAGGCCGTGGCGTCGTCCGGATAGCTCCCGGCCAGCGTGGTGTGGCGGCGACGCAGGGGATCCCACCGGGCCAGGGACGCGTGGTCGTACTCCACCACCTCCGACAGCGCCGCCAGGACCGTGTCGACGCCGGCCGCACCCCTCGTGGCGCTCCTGGCCGCCTCGCGGACGTGGACGGCCGCGTCCAGGATGTCCGCCGTGCTCCGCTCCGTTGTCATTCTCCGAGGATGATCATGTGCCCGGAGTACGTCAATCGCGCTCGGTCGGGCTCTCTCCCTCGGTTGACTCCCGCTCACGAAGAGTGTCGTGCACGACCTGCCCGTCCACGACGGTGAGCACGACGGGCATTTGAGGGATGTCGTGGGGGTCGGCGCCGAGCAAGTCCCCGTCGAGCACGCAGAGGTCGGCGACCTTGCCCGGCTCCAGGGAGCCCTTCCAGTCGTCGGCGAAGTCCTGCCAGGCCGCGTCGATCGTGTACGTACGGATCGCCTCGGCCAGACCGATGCGCTGCTCCGGGCCGCTGACCCGGCCCGCGGCCTTCGACTCGCGCAGCACCATGGTGGCGATGCCCTGGCGCCAGTCGGGGTCCGTGACCGGGGCGTCGGAGCCGCTCGCCACCCGTACGCCCGCGTCGATGGCATCCCGGTAGGGCCACGCGTACGCCGCGCGCTCGGTGCCGACGAACTCCTCCTCCATGTCGGCGACGGTCCACTTGATGGTGGGGTTCATGTTGACGCCGAAGCCGTGCGCGGCCAGCACCTTCATGCTGTGCGGGGTGAGGAAGTCGCCGTGGATGACGTAGTGGCGGGCGTCGGGCCGGGGGTGCTCGGCCATGGCCGCCGCGAAGGAGTCCGCGACGGCGTCGCAGCCCCGGTCCCCGGTGACGTGGACGCCCAACTGGTGCCCGGCGACGTGGGCGTGCCGGATCATGGCGTCCATCTCGGCGGTCCGGTCGGCGTCGGTCTCCCCGCCCACGCACAGGGAGCCGCAGCCGCCGCCCACGTACGGCTCGTTCATCCAGGCCGTCTTGTTGGGCACGACACCGTCGGCGAAGATCTTGACCCCGTGGATCGCGAGGCGGCGCGGATCGGCCTCGCCGCACGCGGCGAGTCCGGCCAGGGAGCGGGCGAACTCCTCGGCGGTGCTCGCCATTCCGGTGGGCAGCAGCAGGACGCCGAGGCGGGCGGTGAGTTCGCCGTCGGCCAGCAGCTGACGGTAGACGTCGAGGGTCTGCGTGCCGAGCGCGCCGCGCATGATGCCGTCGCCGCCGGGGCCGAGCCCGGGCTCGGTGTAGCTGGTGATGCCGAGCCGGGCGAGCGAGGCGAGGGCCGACTTGACCGCGTCGATGCGCTCCTGCCGGCTCAGCGGCGGCAGCGCGTTCTGGATGAGGGCCTGCGCTCCCTCGTGGAGCAGCCCGGTCGGCTCCCCTTCCCCGTCCACGACGATGGCCCCGCCGGGCGGCGCGACGGTGTGCGCGTCGATCCCGATGAGTTCCAGCGCCTTGGAGTTGACCCAGGTGGCGTGCCCGGAGAAGGAGTACAGGACGACGGGGTGGTCCGGGCTCACGGCGTCGAGGTCGTGCCGCGAGGGCATCCGCGACGGATCGGCGACACACTCCGCGAGATAACCGGGGTCCCAGCCGTGCCCCGTGATCCACTGCCCGCCCGGAACACGCCCGACGGCCTCCCGTACCGAGTCGGCCACGTCCGCGAGCGAGGAGACGGCGGGGTGGCCGACGTCGAGGGAGAGCGGAGGCGACGCCATGCCGTAGGCGCACCCGTGCAGATGGGAATCGTTGATCCCGGGAAGGAGCGTCGCACCCCGCAGATCGACGACCCGGGTGCCGGGCCCGACGAGCGGCGCGACATCGTCCCGCGTGCCGACGGCGCTGATGACCCCGCCGCTCACCGCGAGGGCCGAGGCGACGGAGAACCGCGCGTCCACGGTGACCACCTGCCCGCCGAAAAACACCAGATCCGCATACGTGTCCACAGAAGGGTCCTCTCGAAGAACCGGGCGCACCGGGGCCGCCCGCGAACGATCTCCCGAGGACTATGGCGGCGCCCCGGCCCTCCCCGCATCGGTCGACCGACCGATGGCAGCGGGTCGGCTCAGCTGCTTTCAGGACAGTGGCGAGAAATCCGGCCAGACCTCGGTCCGCGTGATCCCGAGTACCCGGTGAAACCCTTGACGTCTCAGCAGGTGGACTATTAGCCTCATGATCGTTTAATCACATTAATTGCGGGTTCAACCTGCACGGGGGAATGCGGTAAAAGTGCTCGGAAGTTCGAGATCGTGTCCGTGACGAATAAAGAGAAGACGGAGGGAGGGAAACAGAAGGCAAAGTTCACGCCCCTCCTCAAGGCCCCGGTATTCCGGCGGTTCTTCATCAGCCGCGCCATTTCTCTCATCGGTGACGCGGTCGTGCCGACCGCCCTGGCCCTCAGTCTCGTGGCGCGCGAGGCCTCCGCCGTCTGGCTCGGCGCCATGATGGCCGCGGCGATCCTCCCCAAGGTCCTCCTCCTTGCGATCGGGGGAGTGGCCGCCGACCGACTGCCCAAGCGGCCGTTGATGGTCGCCTCCTCGGTCGTGTGCGGGCTCGCCCAGATCGGTACGGCGGCGGTCTTCCTGGCCGACCTGCCCCTGGGGTGGGCGCTCGCCTGCCAGGCCGCGTTCGGCATGTCGATGGCGATCGGCTACCCCGCGACGTTCGGCTACCTGCCGCACTGCGTCGAGCCCGCGGACCTCGGCGCCGCCAACGCCCTCGTCGGAGCGTGGACCGGGACGGCGTCCCTGCTCGGCCCCACCGTCGCCGCGGTGAGCGCCGCGCTCGGGCCGCCCTCCGTGGCGCTCGCGGTGGACGGGGCCTCCTTCCTGATCAGCGCCGCACTCCTGGCGGGCCTGCCGCGTGGGGAGTCCACCGGACCGCCCCGGCCCGCGGGGGCCGGGCTGCGCGAGGGCTGGCAGGCGCTGCGCGGCCTGCCCTGGCTGCTGCGGATGACGGTGGTCGACAGCCTCATCCTGCTTCTGGTCGCCGCGCCCTTCATGGTGCTCGGGCCCGGCATCGTGCAGCGCCTCACCCCCCATGGGTGGGCCCTGCTGATGGTCTCCTTCGCCCTGGGCGAGCTGCTGGGCAGTCTCGCCTGCGGCCGCGCGCGGCTGCGCCGCCCGATCCTGACCGCCGCGCTCGGACTGCTGGCGATGGGTCTGCCTCCCCTGCTGCTCGCCTCGGGCGCGGGAGTGCCGGCCCTGTGCGCCGCACAGTTCCTCGCGGGCGGAGGCATCGCCGCGTACGGCGTGCTCGTCAACACCGCCATCCAGCAGACCGTTCCGGCCGACCGGCTGTCCCGGGTCGGGGCGATCTCCTCGATCGGCTCCTTCGCCTTCCTGCCGCTCGGGTATGTGCTCGCCCCGCTCCTCGCGAGCGTCGTCGGCCCCGAGCCGTTGCTGTGGATCGCCGCGGTCTGGACGTTCGCCTCCGTCGGTGCACTGGTCTCGGACCGTGCCCTGCGTGAATTCGGCCCCCGTTCATCCGCCGAACCCGCCCGGGGTGCCTCGGGACGAGAACCTGGAAAAGAGCAATGATGCCGGTCACCCGTCATTCCAGCGTGGCCGACTGGGCCCGCGGCATATCGCCGGGATTACCGGCACCGGAAATAGAGAGGACCGTTCCGTGGCTGACCGCGGAGGAAGGGAGAATCAGCCGTGAGCAGTACGTTCTCGGTTCCGGACCGATTGACTCCGGAAATTGCGATGCGCCGTTGCCCGGAGGTCTCGGCGCGCAATTCGCGACCTGTTATGTGATTCCGCACGACTGCCCGCACACCACCTACGCCACCTGGTCCGTCCTCTTCGGCTCCCCGGTACGGGACCTCCTGCACCGCCTGCCGGACGACGCGCGGTCGGACCGGCTGCGGCAGGCGGCGGAGCTGGGGCGGCGGGTGCGCGTGGAGGACACCGACACCCTCGCCGTCATCTCACCCGGATCGACACGGCCGGGTGTCACCGCGGGCGGGGAGCGGGCCCTGGCCGCTCTGGTGTCCGGCGCCGAGCGGATCGCGGCCGAACAGGGCCTGCCGGTGGTCGAGTTCGGCAACGTACGCGACGAACCCGAATGGACCGCGCTGCACCGGATCCTGCGCGAGCGCGGGTACGTGCCGGTGACCACCGGAGCCGACGCGGTCCTCGACGTCCCCACCGAGGGGCTCGACGCCTACTTCGACGGTTTCCGCTCCCACCGGCGCAAGGTGCTCCGCAAGGAACGGGCCCGCTTCCTGGACCGTCGGCCCCGCGTCGCCGTCCTTGGCGCCGAGGGCCTGACCCCCGACCTGGTGGAGCTGCAGCTCGACCGGTACCGGCGCTACGGGCACGAGGCCGACGCCGATGCCGTACGCGACCGGTTCCGGCGCGCCCTTTCGATCCCGGGACTGCGCGTCCTGCGCGCCGACGGCGAGGGCGGCCCGCTCGGGTTCGTCGCCTTCTACGAAGATCTCCCGCACCGACGCCTCGTGCCCCGCCTCGGCGCGTTCAGCACCGAGGACCGGGGCAGCTACTTCAACCTCGCCTACTACGAACTCATCGCCCACGCGGCGCGAGGCGGCGGCTTCCGCATCCACTACGGGGAGTCGACTTACGGCGCCAAGGCCGCCCGCGGTTGCCGACTGACCCGGCTCGTGACCTACTTCCGCGCCGCCGACCCGCACCTGCACGACGCCCTCACCGCCGCCGGAGCCCTCCGTTCCCACCTCGAAGAGCGGGAGATCACCGCCGCCGAGGGCACATACGCCGCTTCCTGACCGCAGGCCACGGCCCCCGGTCACCGCGCGGTGACCTGGCCATCACACCGGGCCCGATCCGGCCCCCGGCGCGCGCACTGCCGCGTGCGGGCCGGTTCAGCTTGCCCTTCCCAGCGAGGAGAGAGACCACCCATGACCGCATCCGGTACCAGGACGCCCCTCGTCGGCATGGAGGTCTTCCGTGCCGCAGCCGACGTACGGCACCTGAACTCCGTGGACGTCGCCGGCGAGACGCACCCGCTGTCCCCCGTCTCCAGCGGCTTCGTCACCCTCCGCCCCCGCGGATTCAAGGAGGACATGACCGCGGTCCTCGGCGCACTCGGCTGGGGGCGGCCCGTGGCGTTCGTCGAGGACGCCTGCGGGCTGGCCGAGTTCACCGCGGCGGCCACCGAGTCCGAGTACCTGCCGGCCGTGGAGGGCAGCGCCGAGCCCGTCGCCTTCGTGGTGCCCACCCTGTTCCGCAACCGCCGGGCCGGATCGATCGAGCGGCGTCTGACGAAGCGGAGCGCGACTGCCTTACCGCTCCCGTGCGCCGCCGCGCCCAGAGAGGCCGCGCCCAGAGACGCCGCCCACCTCTCGAAGCCCCAGCGCGTACGCGCCGTGGGGGTGGGTCCCTGGACGCCCGCCGGAGGCGAGGAGGCCCTCGGCTCCCTGGACACCGGTTGTCCCGTGGTCATGACCGACTGGACGTACCGCCACACCTTCACCAGGACCCCCGGCCACGAACGGTTCCGGCCGCACGTACTCCCTTACCGCTACGGCGACTTCGACCAGAACATCGACCAGGTGGACGAGGCGCTGAGCGAGCTGCACGCCGCCGGCCACGACCGCGTCGGCCTGCTCGTCGAGGGCAACCCCGACACCTACGACGTCCTCGACGGCCTCCCGCTCACCGGCCGTGAAATCCACGTCACACCCGGTATCCCGATCGGCCTGCTCGCCGCCGCGCAGACCGCCCGGTACTTCTGGGAGGACCCCTTCGACCGGTCCTTCGCCTACCTCTCGGGGCTCCACGGCCGCCACAGCCTGCCACCCCAGCAGTTCCTCGGCGAACTCACCAGCTACCTCTCCGCGGGCATCACCTGCGTCCTGGTGGAGATGCACAAGGGCGATGTCGAACTCGCCCTCGAAGCCGTCCGGCTCTGCGGCCAGGAGAAGTCCGCCGTGCTGATGAGCAACCACTTCTCCAGCGAGGAGGAGACGGTCTTCCTTCCCGGCACCCCGGAGGGGCTCCGGGCAGGGCTGCCCGCCGACCGAGGGGGCCTGTCCACCCTGCTGATCGCCGATGGAGGCCTGCGATGACCCGCGACCTGCTGCCCGCCGTACTGTTCGACGCCGCCGACACCCTGCTCGAACTCACCCCCGCCTTCCCCGAACTGCTCTCCACCCCCTGGCTCGGGGACGAGGGGGCACCCTCGGCGCAGGACGTGCGCGAAGCACTGTGGGCCATCGGCGCGGAAGGCCACTGGCCCGACGACGAGGCCGACCCGGGAGCCCGGCTGACCATGTGGACCGTGTTCTTCCGGGACGCCCTGCGCCGCGCGGGCGGCGCCGACTCCCTCCCGGCCGCCCGGCGCGCGGCCCGCTACGCCCTGGACCCCGCGAACTACCGCCTGTACCCCGACGTCCTGCCCTGCCTCGACGCACTCCGGGCATCCGGCCACCAGCTGGCCCTGGTCTCCAACTTCGACGGCTGGCTGCGGGAGATCCTCGCGGCACACCAACTCACCGACCGCTTCGACGAGATCGTCATCAGCAGCGAGGTCGGCCATGAGAAACCCCGCCCGGAGATCTTCGACCTGACCTGCCGAAGGCTCCGACGCCCCCCAGGGGAGTGCGTGTTCATCGGTGACTCGCTCGTCGTCGACGTCGACGGCGCACGGGCCGCCGGCATGCACCCCCTCCTCATCGACCGCTACGCCCGCTTCCCCGACCACCCCGGCCCCAGGATCACCTCGCTCGAGACCCTGGCGGAGCTCGTGGCCCACCTCCCGCTCGCCCTCCCGAAGGACGCACGATGACGCACCCGACGCCCCGCGACACGGCAGCCGACACGGCAGTCGACACGGAGGTCGGCACGGCAGTGGACACCGACGCGGTGGCCCGCTCCGTCGCAGCCGAACACGGGCTGGTACCGCGCGGACCGGCCGGCGAGGGAGTGGACTTCGTGGTCCACCGCGTCGGCCGCCCCGGACTCGGCGACGCGGTGCTGCGCATCCCCCGGCACCGGCTGTACCTCTCCCCGTACGGCGACGTCGACAGCGCGGACCTGGTCCGCCAGGAGCACGCGATAGCCGCCCGCCTCGCCCCACTGGGGCTGCCCGTGGCGGCACCGCTCCAGCTGATCGAACGGCCGGACGGACTCCTCGTCTCCGTCGCCGCCCACGTCGAACACGACGACGTCCCCCTCGACGGCCGTGACGTAGGCCGCTTCCTCGCGGCACTGCACGCCACGACACCCCCCAAGACACCGCTCGCGTACCAGGCACCAGGCGATTTCACCGGCTTCTTCGTCAAACGGCTCGGAGACCGGCACGCCAACCTGCGGCGCGCGGCTCCGACCTTGCCGCCGCTGCCCGCGCCCCCACACATCGGCGCGGCGCTGGAGGCCGTGCGCACCCCGCACCGGCTGCTGCATCTCGATGTCCGGCGGCAGAACCTGCTGAGCCGCGCGGGCCGGCTCCAGGCGGTCGTCGACTGGTCCAACGCCCTCGTCGGACCGCCGCTCATGGAACTCGCCAGAGTCGCCGAGTACGCCCTGCTGCCCGACAACGGGATCGACGCGACCGCGGTCCTGGCCGGCTACGCGGAGTCGCTCGCCGCACCCGACCTCGAATCCCCGGCGGCCCTGCTGTACCGCCTGGACACCGCCATCATGCTCGCGCTGGTCTTCCACAGCGTGGCCCCGGACGCCGAGCGCGCCCAGATCCTCGCCGCACGGGCGGAAGACCTCCTCGGGCTCCTGCACACCGGCGGAGACCCGGCGCGGCTCGTGCGCCCCGCGGCCGGAGCCGGTAGGACTCCCGACCGAGGGGAGCGGCAGCACTGATGGACGTCGTCGACCGCTACGGACTCACCGTCGCCGAACTCACCACCGAAGAGGCCCTCGACGTGACCGGGCCCTGGCGCGGGCCCGCCGTCGACCTGCTGCGGGTGGTCGATCCGCATCCCGACGACCGGACCGCCCTCACGGCCGCCGGATTCGCCGTGAAGCCGAGCTGGGTCAACTGGGTCGCTCCGCTACGGGACTCCGAGGCCGCCTTCCTCGGTGCTCTCGGCGCCAACGAGCGGCGCAAGGTGCGCCGGGGCCTTGACCTCGCCGCCTCGTCCGGGCTGAGCGTGCGGGTGCGGCCGGAGCTGGAGGAGGGCCCGCTCGAGGAGTTCCTCGGCGTGTACGAGGCGCAGGTCGCCGGCATGCGCAACGGCCTGAACCTGGCCCGCGCCGAGCAGCGGACACTCCTGGAGCGCTCCGGTTCCCACATCGGCGTCTATGCCTACGAGGGGGGCCGCATGGTGGGCGGGTGCATCTGCTGGGTGCGGGCGGAGGACTCACTCCTGCAACTGCGGTACGTGGCCACCGCCGCGGTCGACCAGCGCGGCGCCCTGACCCGCGCCGTGTACATGGCGGCGTTCCAGGCAGGCCGGGAGCTGGGCTGCGCCCGTATGTCCCTGGGGAACGACACTTCCCTGTACGGCCACGTCACTTCCCCCGGCCTGTACGGGTTCAAGAAGCGGCTCGGCTTCACACCGCTGCCCTCGGGGACCGTCGACCCAGGGGCGGGCGGTGACGAGGCGGACCGCTTCGTGTCGCTGCGCGCCCTGACCGACCCGTCGCTCCTGCTCGCCCACGACACGGGGTCCGGCACGGACGACTCCCGGGGCCTCCGGCTGCATGTCCTCGCCTCACGGGACGACGTGGACGTGGCGCCCTACCGCGCGGACTTCCTCAGCGGGGTCACGGTAACCGTGATCCCGGAGGCGTCGCCGTCCTAGGAGCCGATGCGCTCGCGGCGCCTGGAGTGCCGGTGCGGGGTCCCGCAGTGCGCCCGGGCGGGCGCCGCGGGCTGGGGCGGCACGGCGGGGAGAGTCTCAAGGGCGCGGCCCGCCTCGGCCACGACGGGCTCCGGGCGTACGCGCGGCGCTTCCTGGAGTGTGCGGTCCTGGGCCGTACGACCCTGGGCCGGGGGGCAGGGCTCGGGCGCCGTCGACGTCTCCCGGGCGATCCGCTCGCTGGTGAGCAGGATCAGGCCACCGGCCGCGACGACCGCGCAACCCAGCGCCAGGAGGGTGCCCGTCATGCCGTAGCGGAAGGTTTCTCCGAAGAGGGTCAGGCCGACCGCCGCCGCCACCACGGGGTTCACGACGGTCACCGTCGACAGCGGTGCCGCCAGGCCCGCGCCCCGGTACGAGGCCTGCGAGAGCAGCACCCCGGCCGCCGCGAGCACGGCGATCACACCGAGGCTCGGCAGCTGCTGGACGAGCGCGACATCCCGGTCCCAGTCGACCGCCACCGTCTTGGTGAAGACCGAGGCGATGCCGAACGCCGCACCGGCCGCGCAGGCGAGCAACACGCTGCGCACCACGGGGTGCCGGTGCGCCGCGTGCGCCGCCACCATCAGGGCGAGGACCCCGCCACCCGTGACCAGGCCCAGCATGACCCGCTCCGCGCTGTCCAGGGACTGCGAGCCGGACGCCGAGGTGAGAGAAAGGAGCCCGGCGAGCCCCACCGTCGCCATGATCGCGCCGCGCCACGCGGTGGCCCCGGCCCGGCGGCGCACGAACACGGCCGCCATCGGCAGCGCGAAGACGATCGTCAGGGCGCCCAGCGGCTGGACCAGGCTGAGCGGGCCGTAGGCGAGCGCCACCACGTGCAGGAGCGCGCCGAGGCCGTTCAGGGCGATCGCCGTCCACCAGGTGCCGCGCCGCAGCGGCGCGTACCGCTGGTCCGGCGTGGTCGCCGCCACGCGCTCCTGGAGGATCGCCCCGCCGGCGTACGCCACCGCGGAGACGAGGGAGAGCAGCACGGACAGCGCGAGGGCACTCATGAGGTGCTCCGCGGTGTGCGGTGCGTCCGGTGGTCCCGGCGAGACGAACGGTCGGCTTCCATGGTTACCACGATGCCGCGAGAATCGTCCCGCGTCGTCGTACCTGAGCAGTCAATCGGTCCTACTGCCGATGGAGTACGGCCCTCGCCGTGTCCTCCCCAAGGCGGGGTACCCCCTAGGGGCAGAGGATGACACCCCGGAGCGCACGGGCGGCGCGTGGCTTGCTGTACTGATCCCGTGACCACCCGTATCGACCTGGCAGAACTCGGATCCGTCGGCGGCTTCTTCGCCCTGCGCGCGGGGCCCGCGCCCGCCGCCGTGCCCTTCACACAGGTGTACGCGCCACCGACCGGCGCGGACCCGCTCACTTTCCGTGTCACGAAGGTCGCGGGGCGGCTCGGCGCGCCCGAGGACCGTATCGCCGTGTCCGTGGCCCAACTGGGGCTCGCCGCCCGGCTCTGGTCCGTGGCGCTCGGCTCCGCCGCGCTGTACGGAGCGGTGCCCGACCTCGACCCCGCCCTGCTGCGCTGGGACGCCGACGGCACCTCGCCCGACGACCTGTGGATCGGTGACGTACGCCCGCTGCCCGCCGACGCCGGGACCGTACGGGACATCGTGCAGCACGGCCATCTCGCGCCGCTCGCCGACGCGTTGCGCGCCCGGTACCGGATCTCCGCCGGGCTGCTGTGGGGCAACGCGGGCTCCGCGCTCGCGGGCGCCGTACGCGAACTGCACGGCTGGGCGGCGCGGGAAGGGCGCGAGGGCGTGGGGGAGCGGGCCATGGAGCTGGCCGCGGCGCTCTTCGACCACCCCGACCTGCGCGGCACCGGCACCCTGGACGGCACCGCCTTCCGGCGCCGCAGCTGCTGCCTCTACTACCGGTGCCCCGGCGGCGGCGTATGCGGCGACTGCTGCTTCGAACGGGCGCCGCAGCGCTCTTCCCCCGGAGCGTCGTCTGGGTGACCATGAGGGAGCGCGGCCGACCTCAGGCGGACGACGGAGGGTTCTCCGTGAAAGTGGGACTGCTCACCCGGGAGTACCCGCCCGATGTGTACGGCGGCGCGGGCGTCCATGTCGAGTTCCTGGCACGGGAGTTGCGCTCCCTCGTCGACCTCGACGTGCACTGCTGGGGCGATGGCGCGGCCGACGGGCTGACGCGCCATCAGGCCTGGCCCGCGCTCGACGGCGCCAATGACGCGCTGCGCACCTTCTCCGTGGACCTGGCGATGGCCGCCGCGCTCGCCGGGCGCGAGCTGGTCCACTCCCACACCTGGTACGCGAGCCTCGCGGGGCACGTCGGCAAGCTCCTGCACGGCATCCCGCACGTGATGACCTCGCACTCCCTGGAGCCCCTGCGCCCCTGGAAGGCCGAGCAACTGGGCGGCGGATACGCCCTGTCGAGCTGGGCGGAGCGTACCGCCGCGGAATCAGCCGACGCGGTGATCGCGGTCTCCGGCGCCATGCGCGAGGACATCCTCGCCTGCTACCCCGCCGTCGACCCGGCGAAGGTCCACGTCGTGCACAACGGCATCGACACCGGCCTGTACCGCCCCGACCCCGGCACGGACGTCCTGGAGCGGCTCGGCATCGACCCCGCGCGCCCCTACGTCCTGTTCGTCGGGCGCATCACCCGCCAGAAGGGCGTCCCCCATCTGCTGCGCGCGGCCCGCGAGTTGGACGCGGGAGCGCAGCTCGTGCTCTGTGCCGGGGCCCCCGACACCCCGGCGATCGACGCCGAGTTCCGCGTGCTCTTCGAGGAGCTGAGCCGGGGGCGGGCGGGCGTCCACTGGATCCCCGACATGCTGCCGCGCCCCGAGGTGGTCCAACTCCTCACCCACGCCACGGTGTTCGTCTGCCCCTCGGTGTACGAGCCGCTCGGCATCGTCAACCTGGAGGCGATGGCGTGCGGCACGGCCGTCGTCGCCTCGCGGGTCGGCGGCATCCCGGAGGTCGTCGAGGACCACGCGACCGGAGTGCTCGTCCCGTACGAGGAGAAGGACCCGGAAGGCTTCGAACGCGACCTCGCGCTCCGGCTGAACGAGCTGGTCGCCGCCCCGGAGCGGGCCGCCGTGATGGGCGCGGCGGGACGGCGCAGGGCGCTCGGCGAATTCGGCTGGGACGCGGTCGCCCGGCGCACGGTCGAGGTGTACGAGGAGATCCTGCACGCCGACAGATAGCCGACAAGTAGGGGGCTGGGATGCGCGGTGGACCTTCGGTGCTCGGAATCGTGCTTGCCGGCGGGGAAGGCAAACGGCTGCTGCCGCTCACCGCCGACCGGGCCAAACCAGCGGTCACGTTCGGCGGCACGTACCGCCTCGTGGACTTCGTCCTCTCCAATCTCGTCAACGCCGACATCCTGCGCGTCTGCGTCCTGACGCAGTACAAGTCCCACTCCCTCGACCGGCACGTGACGACGACCTGGCGCATGTCGAGCCTGCTCGGCAACTACGTCACACCCGTGCCCGCGCAGCAACGCCTCGGCCCCCGCTGGTACTTGGGCAGCGCCGACGCGATCCTCCAGTCGCTCAACCTCGTCCACGACGAACAGCCCGACTACATCGCGGTGTTCGGCGCCGACCACGTCTACCGCATGGACCCCCGGCAGATGCTCCAGCAGCACATCGACAACGGCGCCGCCGTCACCGTCGCCGGGATCAGGGTGCCCCGCGCCGAGGCGTCCTCCTTCGGCGTCATCACGCCCGCCCGTGACGGGACGCGCGTCGAAAGCTTCCTGGAGAAGCCGTCGGACCCGCCGGGCCTCGCGGACGCCCCGAACCAGGTCTTCGCCTCGATGGGGAACTACATGTTCACCACGAAGACCCTGGTCGACGCCCTCCAGCAGGACGCCGAGGACGAGGAGTCCGCGCACGACATGGGCGGCTCGATCCTGCCCATGCTCACCGAGCGCGGCCTCGCCCAGGTGTACGACTTCGACGGCAACCACGTGCCCGGCGAGACCCCGCGCGACCACGGCTACTGGCGTGACGTCGGCACCCTGGACTCGTACTACGACGCCCACATGGATCTGATCTCCGACCAGCCCGTCTTCAACCTGGACAACCGGCGCTGGCCGATCTACACGCACTCCAGCGGCCTGCCGCCCGCGAAGTTCTGCGCCGGCGGCATGGCGGGCGAGTCGATCGTCAGCCCCGGCTGCGTCATCCGCGGCCAGGTCACCCGCTCCGTCCTGTCGCCCGGGGTGATCATCGAGGAGGGCGCGGTCGTCCAGGGCTCGGTCCTGCACCACAACGTACGCGTGGGGCGGGGCGCGGTGGTGCGCGGCGCGGTCCTGGACAAGAACGTCGACGTACCGCCCGGCGCGACCGTCGGCGTCAATCCGGAGCGGGACGAGGAGCTGTACACGGTGTCCGAGGCCGGAGTGATCGCCCTGGGCAAGGGGCAGCCGGTCGAGTGAGGGCCCGGGGCCCGAGCTGGACGCGGCCCGCGCACGGCGCGTGCGGGACCAGATCGGGGCCCTCCGGGCGGTGTGCGCTCCGTCACGCGTTTGGTAACGGGGGCCAGAGCTACGTAAAGTTCCGCTTTTGGGAGCTTCCGCGGACGACCAGGCAGGCCGCGGCACGGAATGACACGAGGACAGCGGCGATGACGGTGACAGACGAAAGCCACGAGGGGACCGTCGCGTACGGCCCCGGCATCGACCCGGACCGCCTCGCCGTCTGCCTCAGCGTGCTCGACGAGCTGGACAAGCTGGACGTGGACCACCCCGACGCGATCGCGGTCCGCCGCGCCACCGCCGGGATCTACCGCACGGTGAAGCAGCGCCGCCGCCAGGAGCGCCGCGCCGCCAAGACCGCCCACGACCGCGCGGTCACCGAGGCCACCGCCACCGGCTCCGCCGACCGCATCGACGACGAGACGGCGGGCGTACTGCCCTCCTCCTCGGTGAAGGGCGAGATCGCGGGGATACTCCAGCGCCCCCGCTCCTGCTACACCTGCAAGACGCGGTACGTCGAGGTCGACGCGTTCTACCACCAGCTCTGCCCGGCCTGCGCCGCCGAGAACCGCGCCCGCCGCGACGCCCGCACCGACCTGACCGGCAAGCGCGCGCTGCTCACCGGCGGCCGCGCCAAGATCGGCATGTACATCGCGCTGCGGCTGCTGCGTGACGGTGCGCACACCACCATCACCACGCGCTTCCCGAGCGACGCGATCCGCCGCTTCAAGGCGATGCCCGACAGCGACGAGTGGATCCACCGGCTGAAGATCGTCGGCATCGACCTGCGCGACCCGGCGCAGGTCGTCGCGCTCGCCGAGTCGGTCGCCGCCGAGGGCCCCCTCGATGTACTGATCAACAACGCCGCGCAGACCGTACGCCGTTCCCCGCAGGCCTACAGCGAGCTGGTCGCCGCCGAGTCCGCCCCGCTGCCCGCCGGTGAGCTGCCCGCCTCCGAGGTGATCGGCACCTTCGGCTCCGGCGCCGTGGCCGCGCTGCCGGTCCCCGGGGGCGGCGCGCTCACCGCCGACGACGTCACCGGGCTCGCCCTGGTCACGGGCTCCGCGTCCCTGGAGCGCATCGCGGCCGGTACGGCGATCGACGCGGGCGGCCTGGTGCCCGACCTGCACGACACCAACAGCTGGATCCAGACGGTGGACGAGGTCGGCCCGATCGAGCTGCTCGAAGTCCAGCTGTGCAACTCGACGGCGCCGTTCATCCTCATCAGCCACCTGCGCCCCGCGATGGCGGCCGCCGCCGCGGCGCACGACGAGGGTCGCGCGTACGTCGTCAACGTCTCCGCGATGGAGGGCGTATTCGGCCGCGGCTACAAGGGCGCCGGACACCCGCACACCAACATGGCCAAGGCCGCCCTGAACATGCTGACGCGCACCAGCGCACAGGAGATGTTCGAGAAGGACCGCATCCTGATGACCGCGGTCGACACGGGCTGGATCACCGACGAGCGCCCGCACCCCGACAAGATGCGCCTGGCCGAGGAGGGCTTCCACGCCCCGCTCGACCTGATCGACGGCGCCGCCCGGGTCTACGACCCGATCGTGCGCGGCCAGGCCGGCGAGGACCTGTTCGGCGTCTTCCTGAAGGACTACGCGCCCGGCAAGTGGTAGCCCGCTCCTGACCGGTTCCGCTGTCCGGATTCCGCCCCGCCTCGGTTTTCCATCGAGCGCGGCCGCGCTCATTTGGTTACTCTAGGGCGAACGGGTGGCCACGAGAGATCCACAAACGTCTCTCGGCCGCCCCGGGGACAGGCCGGCACCACGGCCGCGGTCCCGCCAGATACCGGCGCCACCGCGACCGAACTGCCCTTGGCCTTCCTTTACGCGACACAAAGGAGTGCGCGGTGACACCAGAACTGACGAAGCACGAGAAGCGACCGGCGGAACGCGGCGGCGAGCGGGCCGGGAGGCCCCACAAGCTCCGCAATCTGGAGGCGTGGGCCAAGGCGGCCCCCATCCGGCTGGCGGGTTACGAGGACGACCTCGCCGAGCCGCACATCCTCCCCGGTATCGACTGATCGTTACCGCTCCGGTCGTCTGCTTCGCCCTGTGCCCCCCGCCTCGTGGCGGGGGGCACGGGCATGTCGGGGGGCGGCCCGCTCCCGGTGGCGCGAGAGAGCGCGAGGGGCGGGCCGGTGATCCCCGTGGCCCGGACGACCGTCCCCTCCACGGCCGTCCGCCCCCGTCGCCATCTCACGCCAGTACCCCGCAGGCGCCGGGTGATTCACCGGCCCCTCCCGACACCGTTGACAGATGGGGGAGCGGGTGACTGTAATGGTGCGCGTGCCGCGTGGCGCCGACCAAAGAGAAGTGGGCAGGTCGGCGATCGGGCGAGCACCTTCACTCAAGGACAACGCCGATGAACACGTCGTGAGTTGACTCCCGGGGCATTCGCCTGATCCGCGCGCCTTCGCGCGCCATCGCCACGCCTTCTTCGCGTGGCGCTCCCTCACCTCCACCGCGCTCGACGCGGTCCCGCGCACCCTGTACGGAGATCTGACACCGTCATGCCCACACCCTTCAACCAGTCCGTCATCGAGGAGTTCCGCGCCCACGGCGGCAAGGTCGGCGGCCCCTTCGAAGGCAGCGAACTCCTCCTGCTCACCACCACCGGAGCGAAGTCCGGCAAGGAGCACACCACCCCGCTCGGCTTCGTCCGCGACGGCGGGCTGCTCCTGCTCGTCGGGTCGAACCTGGGCGCGCCGCGCCACCCCGACTGGTACCACAACGTCCTCGCCCACCCCGCGGTGACCGTGGAACTCGGCACCGACACCTTCGAGGCGATCGCCGTCCCCGCCGAGGGCGAGCGCCGCGACCGGCTCTTCGCGCGCGTGGTGGCCGCCGAACCGGGCTACGGCGACTACCAGACGCGCACCAGCCGGACCCTGCCCGTCGTCGTCCTTGAGCGGCCCGCACATGAGGCGGACATCCCCCAGGAGCCGGCCAGCCTCGCGGACAAGATGGTCCAGGTGCACCTCTGGCTGCGCGGCCAGTTGAAGCACGTACGCGAGGAGACCGAGGCGTACTTCGCCGCGCTCGCCGCGCACCAGGGGCCGGGGACGCCACCGGCGCCCGGGCTCGGGCTGCAGATCCGCCAGCACTGCCTGGCCTTCTGCGACGCCCTGGAGTTCCACCACACCAGCGAGGACACGCATCTCTTCCCGGCGATGGCGGGCCACCACCCCGAACTGCGCGACACCTTCGACCGCCTGACGGCAGAACACCGGGAGGTCGCCCGGATCCAGGGCGAACTCGCCGCGCTCCTCGCGGACGTCGGGGGCGCGGACCCGGAGCGGTTCCGTACGGAACTGGCCCGGATGTCCGCCGAGTTGACCCGCCACCTCGACTACGAGGAGGAGTCGCTCCTGCCGCTCCTGGCCGAACTCCCCTGGCCGCCGGGGCCGCCGACCGGTGAAGGAGCCCGCCGCCACTGACGCGGGCTCGCGGCCGTGCGGTCGGCCAGGTCGTCGACGACGTCGGCCAGGCTGCCCGCGCGGGCGTGGACGGAGCGCTGGCGTTCGGCGCCGCCGCCGTGCGCGAACAGGCGCCGCAGGACCGCCGTCACCTGGGGGAGTTCACCGTGCTCCGCCAGCGCTGGCCGGGCGTGCGCGAGAAGCTGCCGGACCTGGTGCGAGGTCGGCACCAGACGGTGGGTCCGCGGATCGAGGCTGTGGCCGGTCAGACCGTCGCGGGCGCACCGCCAGTACGCGGCGCGCAGCAGCGCCTCGTCCATGGCGGGCCCGGGGTCGCCGCGGCGCACCCGCTCCAGGGCCCGCACGACCAGTGCCCGCACGAGGACGGCGAAGACCGCCGCCTCCTCGACCGACGTGGCGGCGTCCATCGCCCTGATCTCCAGGGTGGGAAGGTGCGCGCACGGGCGCACGTCCCAGTACAGCGAGCGTTCGCCGAGGGTGGCGCCCGTCTCCCGCAGCGCGGAGGCGAGCGTGTCGTAGTGCGCGGCGGAGGAGAAGTACGGCGGGGGGCCCGCCACGGGCCAACGCGTGGCTCCCAGGGTCCTCCAGCTGCAGTAGCCGCTGTCCCTCTCCTCCCAGAAGGGCGAGTTCGCCGCCATCGCCACCAGGACGGGCAGCCACGGCCGCAGGTGGTTGCTGACCAGGACGGCATGGTCCCGGTCCGGCACCTGGACGTGCACGTGGAGCCCGCAGAAGGCGAACGTGTCGTACAGCGACCGGAACGTGGCGAGCTGGGCGCGGTAGTGGGCGCCTCCGTTGAGCGGGATCGGTGCCCGCATGCCGAGCAGCGGGGTGCCGCAGGCCACGGGGCGCGCGCCTTCGTCGGCCGCGGCGGCGACCACGGCGGAGCGCACCCGCCGCAGCTCCTCACGCAGCTCGCCCAGGGTCCCGCAGGGTGGTGTCTTGCCCTCCACCTGGTACCGGGACGCCTCGCCCGTCACCAGGCCTCCGAGCACCGGCTCGGCGCGAGCCAGGACCCGCGGCGCCGCCGCGACGACCGTGCGCTGGGCAGCGTCGACGAGGAAGTACTCCTCCTCGACACCGACGGTGGGGAAATGATCCGCCATGTGCCGTGTCCTTCCGCAGACGCGAGCGAGGCATGCCCGTCCACTGTCCTCGCCCAAAGGGCCGACGGCGACCCCGGCGCACCCGCGCGATGGCATGCACTCGGCATACGACCGGCCCTAGGGCCTGTCCCGCGGCATGATCCGCCGGACAGGCCCTAGGGCTGTTCTCGGCCTCCCCGCACCGGCCCCGTGCTCTCCCGCTCGATGAGCCGCGGCAGCGGCACCTGTACGGTCGCCGCGGGGCCGTCGTCCAGGAGGGCGAGCAGTTCGCGGGCCGCGGTGCGCCCGAACGCCACGGTGTCCCGGGAGAGCGCCGTCAGCCATGGGTGCACCATGCGGCAGAGCGCGGAGTCCTCCCAGGCCACGACCGACACGTCGGCCGGGACCGCGAAGCCCAGGGAGGACGCGGCGGCGACCCCGGCCACGGCCATCACGTCGTTGTCGTACACCAGGGCGGTCGGCGGTTCGGCCGCCTCCAGGACGCGCCGGGTGACGGCGGCGCCCTCCGCGTCGGAGTAGTCGGTCGGCACCGAACGCACCCCGGACAGGCCCCGGCTCGCCGCCTCCGCGCGCAGGGTGCGCATCCGGCGCTCGGTGTGCGCGAGCCCTTCGAGGCCCGCGATGTGCACGATGCGGCGGTGCCCGAGCGCGTACAAGTGGCCCACGACCGACGCCATCGCCCCCGCGTCGTCCACCCACACCGTGGAGAGGCCCGGGGGACCCGCGTCCGGATCGGGCACGCCGCCCGTCACCACGGCGGGCAGCCCCAGCTCGTCGAGGAGGGCGGGACGGGGGTCGTCCGTGCGCGGGTCCACCACGAGGACGCCGTCCACCCGGTGCTCGGCCCACCAGCGGCGGTAGACCGCGCACTCGGCGGCCACGTCCTCCACCACCTGGAACAGGAGCCCCAAGTGCCGCTCGGCCAGCACCTCCTGGACCCCGGAGATGAGTTGCAGGAAGAACGAGTCGACGCCCAGGGTCGCCGCGGGCCGCGCCACGACGAGGCCCACCGTCGCCGAGCCCTCACCGGACAGGGCGCGCGCCGCGGTGCTCGGCCGCCAGCCCAGCTGCTCGGCGACCCTGCGCACCCGGTCGCGGGTGATGTCGGAGACGCCGGGCCGGTCGTTGAGCGCGAAGGAGACGGCGCTCTCGGAGACCCCGGCACGGCGCGCGATGTCCTTCATGGTCGGCCGGCGCGTCGGTGACCGCTTGCCCTGCACCCGTTGCCCCTTTCCTGGCGCCCGCGCACTAAAGCGCTTGAGCGACCAGACTCTAAAGCGCATTAGTCGTTTGCCGCAAGACTTTCAACACACCCGTCTGACCTGGGGAGTTGCCCAGAAGATGAAGAGATCTTCGACAATGGGCACCCGAATCCATTGACTTTGCTCCACAGTTGGATGCAGGGTCGGCCTCGGCGTGGATCGCGCGGCTCGGACGGCTGCGGCCATCGCCGTCTCACGCTGGGCCGAGCAAAGGAGCCGTTTCACCGTGCGTATCTCCCGTATCCCCCGCAGAGCGGTCGCCGCAGGCGCCGTCCTCGCTGTCCTGCTGCCGCTGAGCGCCTGTGGCGACGGAGGCGACGACGGCGGCTCCACGGACGCGTCGGGCAAGATCGAAGGCAAGATCACCTTCCAGACCTGGAATCTGAAGGCCAACTTCAAGCCCTACTTCGAGGGCCTCGTCGCCGAGTTCGAGGACAAGTACCCCGGCACCGACGTCAAGTGGGTCGACCAGCCCGGCGAGGGGTACGCCGACAAGATCAGCGCCGACGCCGCCGCGGGCACGCTGCCCGACGTCGTGAACGTCTCGCCCGACCTGGTCGCCCCGCTCGCCAAGGCCGGCCTCGCGCTCGACCTCGGCAAGGCGGCGGGCAAGTACGAGAAGGAGTACCTCCCCGGGGCCTGGAAGAGCCACCAGATACCGGGCACGGAAGGGACGTACGCCTTCCCCTGGTATCTGAACACCGGGCCGCTCTTCTACAACAAGCGCCTCTTCAAGGAGGCAGGCCTGGACGAGAACAAGCCGCCGAAGACGTACGACCAACTCTTCGGCCAGGCACTCCAGTTGGCGAAGAAGAGCGACGGCAAGGTGGCCACGCTCGCCAACGTCCCCACCATCGAGGACTTCGGGCGCTACGGCGTACCGCTGATGAACAAGGAAGGCACCGGCTTCACCTTCAACGACGCCAAGGGCGTCGAACTCCTCACGGAGTACAAGAAGTTGTACGACGCCAAGGCGCTGGACGGGCAGGCGCTGACCGCGACCCCGGAGTCGACCGGCAAGAAGTTCCTCACCGAGGCCGTCGCCATGAACCCGGGCAGCGCGCTCGACCTGGAGAAGTTCAAGAAGGAAGCGCCGAAGCTCTACAAGAACATCGGCATCACCCCGCAGATCAGCAGCACCGGCAAGGACAACATGTACGTGATGGGCGTGATGGTGAACGCCCGCACCAAGCAGACGCCCGCCGCCGTCGCCTTCGCGCACTTCGTCACCGACGCCGAGCACCAGATGGAGTTCGCCAAGAAGGTCGCGATCTTCCCCAGCACGCGGGGCTCCCTCGACGACCCCTACTTCACCGAGCAGGACGGCAAGGAGGAGACGCGGGTCCGTGTCGCCGCCGCCAAGTCCATCAAGACCGCGGTGAACTACACGCCCGTGCTCTTCAGCGAGCAGATGAAGGTCGAGCTGCGCAACGCGGTCGCCAAGGCGCTGCAGGGCAAGGAGAGCCCCGAGGAAGCGCTTGACAACGCTGTCAAGAACTGTGACCGGCTCCTGAAGCAGAGCTGAGCGCCGGCGCCGTGCCGAGCCATGACCAGGGAACGACGTCAGCCATGAAGACCCGCACCGCCGACAGGATCAAAATCAGGCGGCAACTGCCCACAAGCCCCTGGCTCTTCGCCGCCCCCGGGCTCGCGATCGTCGCCGTCTTCATCCTCTATCCGTTCGTCAGCACCCTCAACAACTCCTTCACCGACAAAAGGACGTTGATCCCCGGCGAGTACGTGGGCCTCGCCAACTTCCGCGAGCTGCTGCACGACGACATGTTCTGGATCGGCCTGCGCAACAGCACGCTGTACGTCCTCGTGGTCGTGCCCGCGCTGGTCCTGCTGCCGCTGCTGCTCGCGATGCTCGTCCAGAAGCACATCCCCGGCATCACCTTCTTCCGCTCCGCCTTCTACACCCCGGTGGTCGCCTCGATCGTCGTGGTCGGTCTGATCTGGGTGTGGATGCTGGACGAACGGGGCCTGGTCAACGCCGTCCTTGAGGCGGTGGGCGTCGGCAAGGTCGGCTTCCTCAGCGACCAGTGGCTGCTGCTCTTCAGCGCCATGGCCGTCACGGTCTGGAAGGGCCTCGGCTACTACATGATCATTTACCTGGCGGCGCTCGCCAACGTGCCGCGCGAGCTGCACGAGGCCGCGGCGGTCGACGGCGCGGGGGCGGTGCGCCGCTTCTTCAGCGTCACCGTGCCCGCCGTGCGCTCCACCATGGTGCTCGTGGGCGCGCTCTCCTCGGTCGCCGCCTTCAAGGTGTTCTCCGAGGTGTATCTGATGGCGGGGCCCACCGGCGGCCCCGCGGGCGAGGACACCACGCTGGTGATGCTGGTGCAGCGCACGGGCACCGGCCTCACCGGTCGCGTCGGCTATGCCTCGGCGATCTCCGTCGTCGTCTTCGTCGTCACCGTCGCGCTCATGCTGCTCGTGCTGCGGGCGGACCGGAAGGAGGACGCGTGAGCACCACCGAGAAGGCCCCCGCGCCGGTCACCGGGCGCGGGCCCGGCGGCAGCGGCGGGGCGCTCCGCAAGCCGCGGCGCCGGATCACCGACGAGAACGGCCGCAGGATGCCCGTATGGGAGGTCGTCCTGCGCTACGGGCTGCTGCTCGCCGTCCTGGCGCTGATGATCGGACCGTTCCTGTGGCAGCTGTCCACGTCCCTGAAGGGGCCGCACGAGGACCTCTTCAGCTCCCCGCCGAAGTTCCTGCCCTCCGACCCGACGTTCCACAACTACGAGCGGGTCGCCGACACCATCCCCGTCTGGGACTACGCCCTCAACTCCCTGAAGGTGGCGGCCGCCAACGTCGTCACCAACTGCGTGGGCGCCGCCCTCGCGGGCTACGCCCTGGCGCGCCTGCGCTACCGCGGCCGCAAGGCGGCCACGCTCGTCTTCATCCTGGCCATGCTGGTGCCCGTGGAGGGCATCATCATCGCCCAGTTCACGACGATGCGTGAGCTGAACCTGAACAACACCCTCATCGGGGTGCTGCTGCCCGGCTGCGTCTCCGCGCTCAACGTCCTGCTGATGCGCAACGCCTTCCTCAACGTGCCCTACGAGATCGAGGAAGCCGCGTTCGTGGACGGCGCGAACGTCTGGCAGCGGTTCACCCGGATCGCCCTGCCCGCGGTCAAGGGCACCCTCGCCGTCGTCGCGATCTTCGCCTTCATGGGCGCCTGGGACGACTTCCTGTGGCCCCTCATCGTGCTCAGCGACCCGGAGCGGTTCACCCTCACCATCGGCCTGAACTATCTGCACGGCACCTTCGCCAACGACGAACGCCTCGTCGCCGCGGGCACGGTCATCGCCGTGCTCCCGCTGATCGTCCTCTTCGCCTGCCTCCAGCGGTACTTCTTCCGCGGCGTCGGCGAGGGCGCGGTCAAGGGCTGACCGGTGCCACCTCGAACTCTCAAGGACCAGGACCCGCATTGCCTTCCGCATCGCCTTCGGGCACGCCGCGCTTCGGCGCCAACTACACGCCGAGCCACGGGTGGTTCCACCACTGGCTCGACTTCGACCTCGACGCCGTACGCGGCGACCTCGACGCCATCGCCGCGCTCGGCCTCGACCATGTGCGGGTCTTCCCGATCTGGCCGTACTTCCAGCCCAACCGCACCCTGATCCGGCCGCGCGCCGTCGAGCAGCTGGTGCGGCTCGCCGACGCCGCCGCCGAGCGCGGCCTCGACGTCAACGTCGACGGCCTCCAGGGCCATCTGTCCAGCTTCGACTTCCTGCCCGCCTGGACGCAGACCTGGCACCGGCGGAACCTCTTCACCGACCCGGACGTGGTGGCCGGACAGGCCGAGTACCTGCGTACGCTCGCCGCCGCGCTCGCCGACCGGCCCAACTTCATCGGCATGACCATCGGCAACGAGATCAACCAGTTCTCGGCGGGGCCGCACCCCGACCCCGACCGCATCACCCAGGAGCAGGCCGACACCTGGCTCCGCACGGTCCTCGCCGCCTGCGAGGAAGGCGCCCCCGGCAGACTGCATCTGCACGCCGAGTACGACGCCGCCTGGTACCAGGACGACCAGCCCTTCACCCCGGCGCAGGCCGCCCGGCTCGGCGGCGCGACCGCCGTGCACTCCTGGGTCTTCAACGGCACCGCCCAGCGCCACGGGCGCACCGGCACCGCTACCCGTACCCATGCCGCGTACTTGATCGAGCTGTCCAAGGCCTGGGCACTCGACCCGCGCCGCCCCGTCTGGCTCCAGGAGGTCGGCGCGCCCGCGCCGCTGATCCCCGCCGAGCACGCGGCCGCGTTCACCGAGGAGACCATCGAGGCGGCGCTGGACTGCCAGGACGTGTGGGGCGTGACGTGGTGGTGCTCCCACGATGTCTCGCGGGGCCTCGCGGACTTCCCCGAGCTGGAGTACAGCCTCGGTCTGCTCACCAACGACGGGCAGGTCAAGCCCGCGGGGGCGGCCCTCGCGCGCATGGTCAAGGAGTGGCGCGGCCGTACGTACGCGCCGGCGGTACGGACCACGGCGGTGGTCGTCGACGACGCCGGGGCGCGGCGCTCGGCTTGCGCGCCGGGGGGAACGGTGTTCGAGGCGTTCATGCGTCTTGTCGCGGATGGGGTGCGGCCCGCGGTGGTCCTTTCCGGACGGGCGGGGGACGCGGAGCATCTCGCTGCGCGGGGCATCACGGAAGTCCTGCATCCGGAGGAGGTCCGCTAGGCCGATACGACCTCCGCAGATCGCGCTTCGCGCTCGTCCTCAATCGCCGGACGGGCTCAAACCACCCGCGCCGCGGCTCGTCCTCGACCCCGGACGGCCTCAACCCTTCACACCGGGAGTACTCCCCATGCATGACGACCGCACCCTCGTCGAAGCCCGCCTCAAGCGCGTTCTGGATGAGCGCATCAGGCCCGCCGTGTATCCCGCCTCCGTGCCGCTGGACGTCGCGGTGTGGAACGCGCCGGGCGAGCCCGTGCCCGTCGCCGAGGGGCTGGCCGCCGAGCCCGTGCCGACCGGTGTCGGGGAGCGGTGGGGCGCGCCCTGGGGGACCAGCTGGTTCCGGGTGAGCGGGACCGTGCCGACGGAGTGGGCGGGGAAGACCGTCGAGGCCATCCTCGACCTCGGCTTCGACGAGAACATGCCGGGCTTCCAGTGCGAGGGGCTCGTCTACCGCCCCGACGGCACCCCGGTGAAGGGCCTCAACCCGCGCAACCAGTGGGTGCGGATCGCCGCGCCCGCCGAGGGCGGCGAAGAGGTGCGGCTGCACATCGAGGCCGCCTCCAACCCCGTCATCCTCGACTACCACCCCTTCCTGCCCACCCAGTTGGGCGACAAGGAGACCGCGGGCAGCGAGCCGCAGTACGAGCTCGCGCGCATGGACCTCGCCGTCTTCGACGAGACGGTGTGGCAGCTCGTCATCGACCTGGAGGTCCTCGGCGAGCTGATGCGGGAACTGCCCGAGGACAGCGGGCGGCGCTACGACATCGTGCGCGCGGTCGGCCGCGCGCTGGACGCCGTCGACCTCCAGGACGTGAACGGCTCGGCCGCCGCCGCACGCGCCCGGCTCGAAGGCGTGCTCAGCACCCCCGCTGAGCCGTCCGCGCACCGCATCAGCGCCGTCGGCCACGCCCACATCGACTCCGCGTGGCTGTGGCCGCTGCGCGAGACGGTGCGCAAGGTGGCGCGTACGACGTCGAACATGACCGCGCTCATCGAGGACGAGCCCGACTTCGTCTTCGCCATGTCCCAGGCGCAGCAGTGGGCCTGGATCAAGGAGCACCGGCCCGAGGTGTGGGCGAAGGTGAAGAAGGCGGTCGCCGACGGACGGTTCGTGCCCGCGGGCGGGATGTGGGTCGAGTCGGACACGAACATGCCGGGCTCGGAGGCGATGGCCCGTCAGTTCGTGCACGGCAAGCGGTTCTTCCTCGACGAGTTCGGCGTGGAGAACGACGAGGCGTGGCTGCCCGACACCTTCGGCTTCGCCGCGGGTCTTCCGCAGATCATCAAGGCTGCGGGCTCCAAGTGGCTGCTCACGCAGAAGATCTCGTGGTCGCAGACCAACCGCTTCCCGCACCACACCTTCAACTGGGAGGGCATCGACGGGACGCGGATCTTCACGCACTTCCCGCCCGTCGACACCTACAACTGCTCCATGAAGGGCAGCGAGATCGCCCACGCGGCGAAGAACTTCAAGGACAAGGGCGTCGCCCGGCACTCGCTCGCGCCGACCGGCTGGGGCGACGGAGGCGGCGGCACCACCCGCGAGATGATCGCCAAGGCGGCCCGGCTGCGGGACCTGGAGGGCTCGGCGACCGTCCGCTGGGAGACGCCGGAGCAGTTCTTCGAGAAGGCCGAGGCCGAGTACCCGAACGCCCCCGTCTGGGTCGGCGAGCTGTATCTGGAGCTGCACCGGGCGACCCTCACCAGCCAGGCCGGCACCAAGCAGGGCAACCGCCGCAGCGAGCACCTGCTGCGGGAGGCTGAGCTGTGGGCGGCCACGGCCGCCGTGCGGTGCGCCGGGTTCACGTACCCCTACGAGCAGTTGGACCGCGTCTGGAAGACGGTCCTGCTCCACCAGTTCCACGACATCCTGCCCGGCTCGTCCATCGCCTGGGTGCACCGCGAGGCCCGTGCGACGTACGCGGCGCTCGCGCGGGAGCTGAACGGCATCATCGAGGCGGCGCAGCGCGCCCTCGCCGGTGAGGGCGCCGACGAGCTGGTCTTCAACTCCACCCCGCACGCCCGCGACGGCGTGCCCGCGGGCGGCGCCAGGAACGCGGCGACCGGCGGGCGGTCGGCGATCGAGGCGCGTGCCGAGGGGGGCTTCGTCCTCGACAACGGTTTGCTGCGGGTCGAGATCGACGCGCGGGGACTGGTCGTGTCCGCGTACGACCTCGTCGCCGACCGCGAGACCGTGGCGCCCGGCGCGGCGGCGAACCTGCCGCAACTGCACGCCGACTTCCCGAACATGTGGGACGCGTGGGACGTGGACGAGTTCTACCGGAACACCGTCACGGACCTCACGGAGGCGGACGAGGTCACCGCGGGCGAGGGCGCGTCGGTCCGGGTCGTGCGCGCCTTCGGTGACTCGCGGCTCACGCAGGTCCTGTCGCTGGCGCCGGGCGCGCGGCGGCTCGACATCGACACCGAGGTCGACTGGTACGAGACCGAGAAGTTCCTCAAGCTCGCCTTCCCGCTGGACATCCACGCCGAGCGGTACGCGTCGGAGACCCAGTTCGGGCACTTCTACCGGCCCACGCACACCAACACGAGCTGGGAGGCGGCCAAGTTCGAGGCGTGCAACCACCGCTTCGTGCACATGGAGGAGCCGGGCTGGGGTGTCGCGCTGGTCAACGACTCGACGTACGGCCACGACGTGACCCGCGCGGTCCGCGCCGACGACGCGAGTACGACCACGACCGTGCGTGTCTCGCTGCTGCGTGCACCGCGCTTCCCCGACCCCGAGACCGACCAGGGCGTGCACCGCTTCAGGCACGCACTGGTGCCGGGCGCGGCGATCGGCGACGCGGTGCGCGAGGGGTACCGCGTCAACCTGCCCGAGCGGCGGGTGAGCGGTGGCTCCGAGGTGGCGCCGCTGGTCACGGTCGACAACGACGCCGTGGTCGTCACGGCGGTCAAGCTCGCCGACGACGGCAGCGGTGACGTCGTCGTCCGCTTCCACGAGGCCCACGGCGGGCGGGCGAGGGCGACGCTGACAGCGGGCTTCGAGCCGACCTCGGTCACCGCGACCGACCTGCTCGAACGCCCGCTCGCGGACGCCGTGTCCCCGGAGCTGACGGGCGGCGCCGTCCCGGTGAGGCTTCGCCCGTTCGAACTGGTGACGCTGCGGTTCGGGAGGAGCTGACTCCGGGATACCCGGAGGAGCTGACCCTGGAGCTGATGCCGGGGGCCGGGAGGTGCTGGCGCCGGGGCCCAGGGGAAGCTGAGGCCGCGAGGCGGTGACGGGGACGGGAGCCGGGCGCGACGAGGCTGGGCGGGGCCGGGCTTGATGGGACCGGAGCCGGGCGGAGGTACGGCCGGAGGCGGTTGCGGCCCCGCCCCCGCCGCGCGTCCCGCCGTCACCCGTCCAATTGCGTCCGCAGCCACTCCTCCACCTCGCCCACGTGCGCCGCCGCCGCGGCCCGGGCCGCCTCCGGGTCGCGGGCCGCCAAGGCGCGGTGGATACGGGCGTGCTCGCGGCGGGTGCGGTCGAAGGCGCCCTCCTCCTGGTAGCCGCGCCACACCCGCGCGCGGAACGTCCGTGAGGACAGGCCCTCCAGGATCGCCGCCATCGTGTCGTTGCCCGCCGAGAGGGCGATCGTGCGGTGGAACGCCAGGTCATGGAAGAGGATCCGCTCCGGGTCATCCGTGGCGTTCATCGCCTCCAAGTGCCTCTCGACATCGGCGAGTTGGTCGGGCGAGATCCGCGCGGCCGCGAGCGCGGTCGCCGTCGACTCCAGGACCCGTCGTACTTCGAGCAGTTCCACGAGTCGCGGCCCGCGTGACAGGTCGGCCACCACGCCGAAGGTCTCCAGCAGATCACCGGCCTCCAACTGCGTGACGTAGATGCCCGAACCGTGCCGGGCCTCCAGCACGCCCATCACCGTCAGCGCCCGGATCGCCTCCCGCATGGAACTGCGCGAGAGGCCCAACTGCGCTGCCAAGTCCCTCTCGGTGGGCAGCCGTTGCCCCGGCTCCAGCCGCCCCTCGCCGATCATCGCCTTGATCTGCTCGATGGCCCGCTGCGTCACCGTGCCCTTCTGGGGCACCGCGCCCTTCCGTGGGGCGGACTGGTCTTGCTGGTCCACGTAACGCTCCTCCATTGGCTGGCCGGGTGCGGCGCAGTCTAGCCAGCGATGTGGTCCGACCACTACGCCCCGAAAACGGGAAAAGTTGGCGCCGAAGGGTGTTGCGGTCGCCAAGTGGTCTGATAAATATTCGCGTCACCAGGTGCTGGAATCCGCTCGACGAGGAGCCGTCAGATGGTCGGCAGGAACGGCAGAAACGGCAGGAACGGCAGGACAGTACGCAACAGGCCCATCAGGAAAGGCCGTTCGCGGAGGGCACGTGCCGCCGCGGCGGTCTCCTGCGTCTCCCTCGCGCTCGCCGCGTGCGGAAGCACGAAGGACACCGCCTCGCCCGGTGGCGAAGGCGGCGGCGAGGGCAGGGTCGGGGTGATCCTGCCCCTGCTGACCTCCCCGTTCTGGCAGTCGTACAACGACTACGTGCCGAAGATGGCGAAGTCCGAGGACGTCGACGCGATGAAGACCGTCAACTCCAACAGCGACCCCTCGCAGCAGATCACCGACATCAACAACCAGCTCAACCAGGGCGTGAGGGGCCTCGTCGTGGCGCCCCTCGACAGTGCCGCCATCTCCGCCGGGCTCGACCAGGCCGAGCGCAAGGGCGTGCCCGTGGTCGCCGTCGACGTCGCGCCCGAGAAGGGCAGGGTGGCGATGGTGGTGCGGGCCGACAACACCGCGTACGGCGAGAAGGCCTGCGACTACCTCGGCGAGCGGGTCAGGACCGGCAAGGTCGTGCAGATCATGGGCGACCTGGCCTCCGTCAACGGCCGCGAGCGCTCCAAGGCCTTCCGCGACTGCGTGCGGGAGAAGCACCCGAAGCTGAAGGTCCTGGAGATCCCCGCCAAGTGGGAGTCCGACACCGCCGCCGCCAAGCTCGACACGCTGCTCAGCTCCCACCCCGACATCAAGGGCATCTATCTACAGGCGGGCGGCGTCTATCTCGCGCCGACCCTCCAGACCCTCAAATCCAAGGGGATGCTGAAGAAGGCGGGGGAGAAGGGGCACATCACCGTCGTCTCGAACGACGGCATCCCGCAGGAGTTCGACGCCATCCGCGAGGGCCGGATCGACGCGACCGTCTCGCAGCCCGCCGACGCCTACGCCAAGTACGGCATGCACTACATCAAGGCCGCGATGAACGGGAAGAAGTTCAAGCCGGGCCCGACCGACCACGGCTCCGAGATCGTGAGGCTGCCCAGCGGCAACCTGGAGGACCAGCTGCCCGCGCCCCTGGTCACGAAGGAGAACGTCGGCGACGCCGAGCTGTGGGGCAACACGGTCGGATGAGTACGCCGATGACCAAGCCCCCCGCCGGTGGGCGGGCCGCGCTCCCGCTCGTCGAGGCCTCGGGCATAGCCAAGCGGTACGGGCCCACCGTCGCGCTGCGGGACGGCCGTCTGACCGTCCTGCCCGGTGAGTCCCACGCCCTCGTCGGCCGCAACGGCGCGGGCAAGTCCACCCTCGTCACCGTCCTCACCGGCCTCCAGGCGCCGGACGCGGGCACCGTCCTCTTCGACGGCGAGCCCGCGCCCCCGCTCACCGACCGCGACGCCTGGCGCCGGAAGGTGGCCTGCGTCTACCAGAAGCCCACGGCCATACCGGAGTTGACCGTCGCCGAGAACCTCTTCGTCAACCGGCAGCCCACGGGCCGCGGCGGCTTCATCAGCTGGCGCAAGCTGCGCGCCGACGCCGCCGACGTGCTCGACACCTGGGACGTACACGTCGACCCCGACGCCCGCACCGCCGACCTGCTCGTCGAGGACCGCCAAATGGTGGAGATCGCTCGGGCGTTGAGCTTCGGCGCCCGCTTCATCGTCCTCGACGAACCGACCGCGCAGCTCGACAACCGCGAGATCGAACGCCTCTTCACCCGCATGCGCGCGCTCCAGGAGTCCGGCGTCACCTTCCTGTTCATCTCGCACCACCTCCAGGAGGTGTACGAGGTGTGCCAGACCGTCACCGTGCTCCGCGACGCCCGCTGGATCACCAGCGCACCCGTCACCGAACTGCCGCGCGCCGCACTGGTCGAGGCCATGGCGGGCGAGGTCATCGCCGAGCAGACCGAGGCCGAGCAGGCCGTCACCCGTACCCAGGTCCCCGCCGACGCGCCGGTCGTGCTGGAAGCGCGCGGCCTCACCAGTACCTCGTACGCCGACATCGACCTGACCGTCCGCGAGGGCGAGGTCGTCGGCCTCGCGGGATCCAGCGGCAGCGGCAAGGTCAACCTCGCGGAGAGCTTCGCGGGACTGCACACACCGACGGCGGGAACCGCCCGCGTGGACGGTGGCCCCCTGCCGTTCGGCGACGTCCGGGCCGCCCTGCGCGCCGGGGTCGGCTGCGTCCCCCGCGACCGGCACGGCCAGGGCCTCGTCCCCGCCATGTCCCTCGGCGACAACGCCACGATGAGCGTCCTCGACAGGCTCGGCCGACACGGCTTCATCGGCACCGACACCAGGCGCCGCTTCGCCGCCGACCTCATCGACCGCCTCGACATCCACGCCGACGGCCCCGACCAGCCCGTCTCCGACCTCTCCGGCGGAAACGCCCAGAAGGTCGTTATGGCCCGCGCCCTCGCCTCGGACCCGCGCCTGCTCGTCCTGATCAACCCCACCGCGGGCGTCGACGTGAAGTCCAAGGAGTCCCTGCTGGCCCACGTCGACCGCGCCCGTGAGGCCGGCACGGCGGTCCTCATGGTCTCCGACGAACTGGACGACCTGCGCCGCTGCGACCGCGTCCTGGTCCTCTTCCACGGCCGCGTGGTCGCGGAACACGAGGCGGGCTGGCCCGACCGCACCCTGATCGCCTCAATCGAAGGCGTAGGCCGGAGGGGCCCCGCAAGGGACGCGAGGAACCGCGCGCCCAGCCACACCACACCCGCACCAGAAGGAGACAACCGTGGCTGACCTCAGGACCCAGTCGGCCGAGGAGACAGCCCCCCTCTCGCGGAGGGAACCCACCGAGAGCCGCGCAGCGACCCGCATCGCCCTGCGCCGCGCACGCGAACTCGCCCTGGTCCCCGCCCTCCTCCTGCTCACGCTGCTCGGCGCACTGCTCAACGACTCCTTCCTCACCCAGCGCAACCTCATCTCCGTCCTCGGCGCCTCCGCCGGCCTCGCCATGGTCGTCCTCGCCGAATCGCTCGTCCTGATCACCGGCAAGTTCGACCTCTCCCTGGAGTCGGTCGTCGGCATCGCGCCCGCCATCGGCGCGCTCCTCGTACTGCCCGCCGCCGAGTCGGGGTTCGGCACGGACATGCCCGCCGCGCTCGGGCTGCTCGCGATCCTGCTCGTGGGCGCGGCGATCGGCGCGTTCAACGGCGTACTCGTGGTGAAGCTCAAGCTCAACGCGTTCATCGTGACGCTCGCCATGCTGATCGTGCTGCGCGGCCTGCTCGTCGGCGCCACCGAGGGCAAGACGCTCTTCGGCATGCCCGAGGCCTTCTACACCCTCGCCACCTCCACCTTCCTGACCATCCCCCTGTCGGTGTGGCTCGCGGCGGGCGCCTTCGGGGTCACGGGATTCGTCCTCAAGTACCACCGGGTGGGGCGCGCGCTCTACGCGATCGGCGGCAACCCGGACGCGGCCCGCGCCGCCGGTATCCGCGTCGAGCGCGTCATGCTCGGCGTCTTCGTCGTCGCCGGGGTCCTCGCCGCGGTCGGCGGGCTCATGCAGACCGGATACGTCGGCGCCATCAACGCCAACCAGGGTCAGAACATGATCTTCACGGTGTTCGCCGCGGCCGTCATCGGAGGCATCAGCCTCGACGGCGGCAAGGGCACCATGTTCGGCGCCCTCACCGGCGTACTGCTGCTCGGCGTCGTGCAGAACCTGCTCACCCTCGCCCAGGTGCCGTCCTTCTGGATCCAGGCCATCTACGGCGGAATCATCCTGGTCGCCCTGATGATCGCGCGCGTCACGACCGGCCGCGCCCAGGACTGACCCCGTACCGGTCCGCCGCTTCCCGCCCACCCGTCCGGAAAGGCCTCCCGTGTCCCCGACTCCCGCCCGCATCACCGCGGTCGACACCTACGACATACGGTTCCCGACCTCCCGGGAACTGGACGGGTCCGACGCGATGAACCCCGACCCCGACTACTCCGCCGCCTACGTGGTGCTGCGCACCGACGCGGGCGACGGCATCGAGGGGCACGGCTTCACCTTCACCATCGGCCGCGGCAACGACGTGCAGGTCGCCGCGATCCGCTCACTGCGCCACCACGTGATCGGCCGCGACCTCGACCGGCTCTGCGCCGACCCCGGCACCGTCAACCGCGACCTGATCGGCGACAGCCAGCTGCGCTGGCTCGGACCGGAGAAGGGCGTGATGCACATGGCGATCGGCGCGGTCGTCAACGCCGTCTGGGACCTCGCCGCCAAGCGCGCGCGCAAGCCGCTGTGGCAGCTCCTCGCCGACGCCACACCCCAATGGCTCGTCTCCCAGGTCGACTTCCGCTACATCGCCGACGCCCTCGACCCCGAGGAGGCCCTCGCCCTGCTGCGGGCCGGGCGCGAGGGCGCGGCCGCGCGCGAGGCCGCCCTCCGTGAGCGCGGCTTCCCCGGCTACACCACCTCGCCCGGCTGGCTCGGCTACAGCGACGAGAAGCTGACCCGCCTCGCCCGCCAGGCCGTCACCGACGGCTTCACCCAGATCAAACTGAAGGTCGGCGCGGACCTCGCCGACGACGTCCGCCGCTGCCGCACCGCCCGCGACGCGATCGGCCCCGGCATCCGCATGGCGATCGACGCCAACCAGCGCTGGAACGTCGACGAGGCGGTGGAGTGGACACGCGCCCTCGCCGAGTTCGACCCCTACTGGGTGGAGGAGCCCACCAGCCCCGACGACGTCCTCGGCCACGCCGTGATCCGCGAGGCCGTCACCCCGGTCAAGGTCGCCACCGGCGAGCACGTCCAGAACCGCGTCGTCTTCAAGCAGCTCCTCCAGGCGGGCGCCATCGACATCGTCCAGATCGACGCGGCGCGCGTCGGCGGCGTCAACGAGAACCTCGCGATCCTCCTCCTCGCCGCCAAGTTCGGCGTCCCCGTCTGCCCGCACGCGGGCGGCGTCGGCCTGTGCGAGCTGGTCCAGCACCTGTCGATGTTCGACTACGTGGCGCTCTCGGGCACCACCGAGAACCGCGTCATCGAGTACGTCGACCACCTCCACGAGCACTTCACCGACCCGGTGGTGATGCGAGGGGGCCACTACACCGCACCGACCGCGCCGGGTTTCTCGGCGACGATGCGGGCCGAGTCCGTCGCCGAGTTCACCTATCCGGGCGGCACGTTCTGGGCCGCCGACCTCGCGTCGGACCACCTCGCGCCGGGCACCCTCGCATCGGACAAGGGAGCAGCCGCATGACCGACTTCCAGGGGCTCAAGGCGCTGGTCACCGGCGGGGCGTCCGGTATCGGCCGCGCCACCGCCGACCTCCTCGCCGCGCGCGGCGCCGACGTCGCCGTCCTCGACCTCGACCCGTCCGGCGTGCGCGAGCCGCTGCGCGCGTACGCCGCCGACCTCGCCGACGACACCTCCGTGCGGGAAGCGGTCGCCTCGGCCACGGCCGACCTCGGAGGGCTCGACATCCTCGTCAACAACGCGGGCATCGGCGCCCAGGGCACCGTCGAGGACAACGACGACGCCCAGTGGCACACCGTCCTGGACGTCAACGTCCTCGGCGTCGTCCGCACCACCCGCGCCGCCCTGCCCCACCTGCGCGCCTCGGCGAAGGCTGCGATCGTCAACACCTGCTCCATCGCCGCGACCGCGGGCCTGCCGCAGCGCGCCCTGTACTCGGCGTCGAAGGGCGCGGTCCTCTCCCTCACCCTCGCCATGGCCGCCGACCACGTACGCGAAGGGATACGGGTCAACTGCGTCAACCCCGGCACCGTCGACACCCCATGGGTCGGCCGCCTCCTGGACGCCGCCCCCGACCCGGCGGCCGAGCGGGCGGCGCTCCGGGCCCGCCAGCCCACCGGCCGCCTCGTCGAGGCCGCCGAAGTCGCGGGCGCCATCGCCTACTTGGCGAGCCCCCTCTCCGGCGCCACCACCGGCACCGCGCTCGCCGTCGACGGCGGCATGCAGGGCCTGCGCCTGCGGCCGGTGACCCGGTGAACGCCCTGGCGCGGCGCCCGCTCGGACGCGGCGGCGTCGAGGTGACCGAACTGTCCTTCGGCGCCGCCGGCATCGGCAACCTCTACGCGCCGATCACCGACGAACAGGCCGCCGCCGCCCTCGACGACGCCTGGGAGGCGGGCATCCGCTACTTCGACACCGCCCCGCACTACGGCCTCGGCCTCTCCGAGCGCCGACTGGGCGAGGCGCTGCGGACCCGGAAGCGCTCCTCGTACGTCATCTCCACGAAGGTCGGGCGGCTCCTCGAACCGGTCGCCGAGGCGCACGGCGACGACCTCGCCGACGGCGGCTTCGCGGTGCCCGCGACACACCGGCGGGTCTGGGACTTCAGCGCGGACGGCGTGCGCCGCTCGATCGAGTCCAGCCTCAGGCGCCTCGGCACGGACCGCGTCGACGCCGTCTTCCTGCACGACCCCGACGACCACGGTGAAGAGGCCTTCCGCGAGGGCTATCCGGCCCTGGAGAAGCTGCGCTCCGAAGGCGTCGTCGGCGCGATAGGCGCGGGCATGAACCAGGCGGAGATGCTGACCCGCTTCGTGCGCGACACGGATGTCGACGCCGTGCTCTGCGCGGGCCGCTACACCCTCCTCGACCACCGGGCCCTCGCCGAACTGCTCCCCGCCGCTCACGAGCGGGGCACGTCGGTCGTCATCGGCGGCGTCTTCAACTCCGGGCTCCTCGCCGACCCGAAGCCCGGCGCGCGGTTCGACTACACCGAGGCGCCGCCCGAACTCCTCGCCCGCGCCCGCGCCTTGCGCTCCCTCGCCGAACGGCACGGCACCACGCTGCGGGCCGCCGCGCTCGCCTTCCCCTTCGGCCACCCTGCCGTCGCCAGCGTGCTCGTCGGATTCCGGTCACCGGACCAAGTCGCCGACGCGGCAGCGCAGTTCACCGCCGATGTGCCCGCCGACTTCTGGCGGGAGGCACGCGAGGCGGGGCTGCTCGCGGCCGACGCACCCGTCCCGGGAGAGGACCGCACATGAGGATCGCCCTGCACACCAAGGTCCGCGCCGACCGCGTCGAGGAGTACGCCGCCGCCCACCGCGAGGTCCCCGCCGAACTCACCGCCGCGATCCGCGCGGCGGGCGCCACCTCGTGGACCATCTGGCGCAGCCGCACCGACCTCTTCCACGTCGTGGAGTGCGAGGACTACGCGCGCATGCTCGCCGCCCTGGAGAAGCTGCCGGTGAACATCGCCTGGCAGGCCCGCATGGCCGAACTCCTCGACGTCGTCCACGACTACTCCGCCGAAGGCGCCGGGGCGGGGCTGCCCGTCGTATGGGAGCTGCCGTGAGCGGCCCCCGCCCGGCCGTGCCTCCGGTCGACGCCCACCACCACGTGTGGGACCTCGCCGTCCGCGACCAGGAGTGGATCACCGGTGACGCCCTCGCGCCGATCCGCAGGAACTTCTCCCTGGCCGACCTCGCGCCCCAGGCCCGCGCGGCGGGCATCGGCGCCACGGTCCTCGTCCAGACGGTGACGGTCCCGCGGGAGACCCCGGAGCTGCTCGCCCTCGCGGCCGACAGCGACCTCGTCGCGGGAGTCGTCGGCTGGACCGACCTGACCCGCCCGGACGTGGCCGACACCCTCGCCGCCCTCCGCGAACTCCCCGGCGGCCGACACCTGGTGGGCATCCGCCACCAGGTGCAGGGCGAGGCCGACCCCGGGTGGCTGCTGCGCCCCGACGTCCGCAGCGGACTGGCCGCCGTCGCGGACGCCGGACTCGTCTACGACCTCGTCGTGCGGCCCTCCCAGCTCCCCGCCTGCGCCGAAGCGGCAGCCCGCGTCCCCGAACTCACCTTCGTACTCGACCACCTGGGCAAGCCACCCATCTCCCAGAAGATCCTCGAACCCTGGGCCTCGGCGGTCCGCGCGCTCGCCGCCCGCCCCAACACCGTGTGCAAACTGTCCGGCATGGTCACCGAAGCCGACCACAGGACGTGGACGGTGGACGATCTGCGGCCCTACGCGGACACCGTCCTGAACGCCTTCGGGCCCGAGCGGCTGATGTTCGGCTCCGACTGGCCCGTCTGCACCCTCGCGGCGACGTACGGTGAAGTCCTGGACGCGGCGCGGCTGTTGACGTACGAACTGGACACCCGCGAGCGCCAAGAGGTCTTCGGTGGCACGGCGCGCCGCGTCTACGGCCTCTGAGCGGGCGTGGCGAGCCGTGTCGGTGCCAGGAACTCGCGGACGTAGGTGCGCTTCCAACAGGCTCCCGTCTCCCGCAACTCGCGCCGACTCGTGTACTCGTAGCGGTACAGCCGGGCGCGGATGTACGTCGGCGGGGACTCCGGCGGGAACGGCGAGCGGCGCAGCAGGCGCAGCGTGTCGCGGTCGCCGTCCAGCAGGCGCTCCACCATCGGGCCGAACCACGACCGCGCATAGGCGGGGGAGAGCGCGGCGAACCACATCATCCAGTCAAGGCGCAGGTGGTACGGGGCGAACTGGCGTGGCCAGCGGTGCGGATCGCCGGGCTTGCCCTTGAACTCGTAGGGGAGCCACGCGGAGTCCTCGCGCGGGCGCGGGTCCGCCGTGCCCTCCACGACGACCTCCTGGCGCACCCGGCTGACGCTGCCGAACGCGCCGTACGCGTTGACGAGGTGCAGCGGGTCGAACGAGCGGTTCATGACCTGCCGACGGGACAGCAGATTGCGCACCGGGCGGTAACTGAGCGCCAACAGCAGCGCGGTGACGGCGATGACCACGATCTCGTACCAGAGCGGGGCGGGCGCGAACCGCGGCGGCGTGTGCCAGGGGGAGAGGTCGACAGCGGACACCGCGACCACGATCGTGATCCAGTTCAGCCAGGCGAAGTTGCCGGACAGGACGAGCCACAGCTGGGTCACGATCATCAGGCAGGCCGCGCCCGACGCCACCGGTTGGGGAGTGAACAGCAGGAAGGGCACGGCGAGTTGGGTGACATGGTTGGCCGCGACCTCCATCCGGTGCACGGGCTTGGGCAGGTGGTGGAAGAACCAGCTCAGCGGGCCCGGCATCGGCTGCGTCTCGTGATGGAAGTACAGGCAGGTGAGTTCGCGCCAGCACGCGTCGCCGCGCATCTTGATCAAACCCGCGCCGAACTCCACGCGGAAGAGCACCCAGCGCAGCAGGAAGAGGATCAGGACGGGCGGCGCGACCTCGTCGTTGCCGAGGAAGACGGCGAGGAAGCCGACCTCCAAGAGCAGTGACTCCCACCCGAAGCCGTACCAGGTCTGTCCCACGTTCACGACGGAGAGGTAGAGCGCCCAGGGGATCAGCCACAGCACCATCGCGCCCCACAGCGGAAGCAGACTGTCGGCGCCCGCGAGCAGCGCCACCGCCACCGCGCAGCCCGCCCACGCGCAGAGCGCGAAGAACCGGTCCGAGTAATGGACATGGAACAGGCTCGGCGCCCGCCGGAACGGCACGCGCTCCACATACCTCGGCACCGGCAGCATCCCGCGCTCCCCGATCAGCGCCCGGAACTGGAGGGCTGCGCCCAGGAACGCCACCAGATAGAGCGCGGCCAGGCCCTTCTGGAAGATCAGCCGGCCCATGTCGTACGCGTCCGCCGTGAACCACTCCACGCCACCATTGTGACGCTGGGTGAGCCGCTTCGGCTTGCGAGGCGCCCCGAGGCCCCGCAGACAATGACGGAAACCCCGCGGACGAAGCGGGGCACATCACCCGGCAACGGCGGGAGAACCCGTGCGCGCATCCACCAGGACCTACGCGACGACCTTCGCGATATCCGCGGCCCTCGCGGTCGCGGGCTGCTCGGGCGACGGCGACAAGAACGCCGCCGACGGCGGTCGCGAACTGTTCATGCAGCCCGTCGCCGCGCAGGGCCCCGACCCGTTCACCGACTCCACCGCGAAGGCCGCCGCGAGCCCGCCGCCCGTCACCCGTTCGCCGCAACCCCCGCCCACCGGGTCCGCCACCCCGCAGGGCACCCGGTCCCTCTCGGGCGGCACGCCGGGTCTGTACGGCGGCACCCGCTCCGTCGGCAGCTGCGACGTCGACAAGCAGGTGCGGTTCCTCACCGCCGACCAGGCCAAGGCGCGGGCCTTCGCCCAGGTGTCCGGCATCGACCAGGCGGCGATCCCCGGCTATCTGCGCGGCCTGACGCCCGTCGTGCTGCGGGCCGACACCCGCGTGACCAACCACGGCTTCCGCGGCGGTTCCGCGACGGGCTACCAGTCCGTCCTCCAGGCGGGCACGGCCGTCCTGGTCGACGAGCGGGGACTGCCGCGGGTGCGGTGCGCGTGCGGGAACCCGCTGAAGCCGCCGGTCGCCTTCAAGGGCACGCCCCGGCACAACGGCCGCCCCTGGAGCGGATATCAGCCGGCGCGCGTGATCGTGGTGACGCCCGCGCCGCAGCCGATCATCAACATCACCCTCGTGAACATCGTCGACAACACCTGGATCGAGCGGAAGGTCGGCGACGAGCACGGCCGTCAGGACCGGCCGACCAAGCCGCCGGTGCCGCCGACCCCGACGCCCACCGACCCGGACAGCTCGCTCGACCCGGACAAGTCCCTCGACCCCGACGAGTCCACGGATGAGGGGGACACCCCCGGCCCCAGCGATCCCGACGAGGACTCCGACCGGAGCCGGGGCCCCGGCCAGGACCAGTCGGACGAGGAGATCGCCCCCGACGACCCCGGCACCACCTCGGCCGACTGCCCCAGCCCCTCCGAGCTGACGGGCTCCCCCGAGGAGCTCTCGTCGCCGCTCCCGCCCGGCTGCCCCTCCCCGGAGCGGCGTTCGCCGGACACCCCGTCCCTGCCGGACGGCACCACCGACGTACCGCAGGAGCAGCCCGACACCGGAGGCCCGGTGCCCGACGACCCCTATCTGTCCGAGAACCCCCTCTCCGACAGCGATCCGGACACCTTCGACAGCTGACCGGGCGCCGTCGCGCGCCCGGTCGGGCAGCGGGCCCGGGTCCGCGAACCAGTCACGTGGCCGACGACCGGGCCACGCCGATCGGGCCAATCGTTCCCCGGCGCTCGTGTCGCTGGCGCCCCACCCGTCACCGCCGTCCATTCCCTGGAATCGCAACCGCGTTCTGGAAAACTGTTGATTTCACTCATCAGGCATATGTGCGAGAGTTTCTGCCGCATATGGAGTGTGGACGTCCGATTGTTTGCGGCGTGGCGCATTCGCGACGGTAATAGGGCGGCATCGAGTCAAATAGCGCTGGTGGTTGATTTTCATATATGGCAGAGTCGTCGCACGGGCGGCAGGTCAAGTCAGGGGAATTGATCCAGCTGGCCGCCCGACCGGTCAAGGGTCAGCCGTCAGGCACGGGGGAGAAGTCGGCTCATGAACTTGGTGGAACGTGGTGACGAATTCTCGATCATGGAGAGCATGCTCGACTCATGCGCGGTCGGGCATGGCGGAGTCCTTCTGGTAAGCGGCCCGGTGGCCAGCGGGAAAACCGCGCTCCTGCGCGCCTTCGGCGATCGCGCGACCGCCGCCGGCGCGCTGTACTTGCAGGCCACGGCGTCGGAGGCGGAGAGCGACCTGCCCCTTGGCGTCATGGGGCAACTCCTGCTCGGCGCCGGGCTTCTCGGCGCGGATTCCCGGCGCGCGGCCCGCCTTTTCGGCCTTGTCGCGGACGCCGCGCAGCCACGAGGGCAGGGCGAGCTGCCCGACGTGGCGATGAACGAGATCCCCGAACTCTGCGGGATTGTCCTCGGAAAGGCCAGGGAAAGCACAGTGGTGCTCGGCATCGACGATGTGCACCACGCCGACAGGCAGTCCCTTGAATGCCTCCTCTACCTGGCTCGCCGACTCGACGTCAGTCGCATTCTGGTCGTCCTGGGGGAGAACAGCGGCTTCCTGGCCGGTAATACGCGACTGCGCATCGATTTACTGCGCCTCTCCGGATGCCGCAATATCAGGCTCCGCCCGCTCCAGCGGCAAGGAGTGGCCGAAATGATCTCGGGATGCGGTGAACCGGGGTGGCGGACGCGCAAGCTCGTCACCCAGCTCCACCAGATGGGCGGCGGCAGTCCGCTGCTGACCCGGGCGCTGATCGAGGACCACCGCGCCTCGGGCGCCGCCGACGGACCCGGCACCGCTGACGCCACCCGCGGCCCCGGCGCCGACCTGGTGCCCGGCGAGGCCTTCGTGCAGGCCGTCGCCACCGCCCTGTACCGCAGCGACCTCGCGACGCGGCGCACCGCGTGGGCGCTTGCCGTGGCGGGCCCCGACGTGTCCCTCGCCGAACTGGTGGAGGTCCTCGGCGGCAGCCGCGAGTCCCTGCACCGCAGCCTGCGCGCGCTGAACGGCGCGGGGCTGCTCGACGCAGGGTGGTTCCGCCACGACGCCGGACGCGCCGCGGTCCTCAGAAGCATGGACCCCGCGGACCGCTCCCGCCTGGAGGCCCGCTTCGCCCAGGTCCTGCACGACCACGGCGCGGCCGCGACCGTCGTCGTCCGGCACCTGATGGCGGCCGGCACGGTCGACGCCCCCTGGGCGCTGCGCACCCTCATCGAGGCCGCGGAGCGGGCCCTCGCCGACGACGAGGTCGACCTGGCCCTCGCCTGCCTGCGGGTCGCCCGCGACTCCCGCACCGACGCCCGCCAGGCCCTGGGGATCCGGGCCGCGCTCACCCGGGCCGCCTGGCGGGTCAACCCCTCCAGCGTCGCCCAGCACCTGCCCGAACTGTTCACGGCCGCGCTCGACGGCCGCCTCGGCACCCGTGACGCCGACGAACTCGTCGGTCACCTCCTCTGGTTCGGCCAGGTGAAACGGGCCCTCGACGTCCTGCGCGCCGCCGAACAGCACGGCACCGAGCCCTTCGGGCAGCCGGGCCCCGGCACGCCCCACCGGCACGACTGCCCGCGCCGCTGGATGACGTACGCCTATCCCGGACTCCCCGCCTCCGCCCGCGCCTGCCTCGGCGACGACCCCCAACACGAGACACCGGAGCACGCCGCCCCCGAGCACGCCCCGTGCCGGGCCCGCAGCCCCCACCAGCGGGCGGCGACCCTGATGAAAGCCGTACTCGACGGGGCGCGAGGGACGCAGGGGACGCGCGGGGCGCGCCGAGTCGCGGGGACGGACGAGGAGGTGGTCGTCAGGGCCGAGCAGATCCTGCAGAGCACCCGCCTCGACGACAGCACCCTGACCGCGCTCCTCACCGCGCTGAACTCGCTGCTCCTCGCCGACCGCCTCGACACCGCCGCCTACTGGTGCGAGACCCTCCGCAAGGAGGCCGCCGAGCGGCGCGCCCCCATGTGGCAGGCGCTGCTCGTCTCGGCCAAGGCCCGCATCGAACTGCGTACGGGCGCGCTCGCCGCCGCCGACGAGTCGGCGCGCTCGGCGCTCACCCTGGTCCCCGCCGACGGCTGGGGAGTCGCCGTCGCCTCGCCCCTCGCCACGTCCGTGTTCACCAGGACCGCCATGGGCCGGCTCGACGAGGCGGCCGCCCAGCTGAGCGTCCCCGTCCCCGACCCCGCGTTCCAGACCCCCGACGGCCTGCTCTACCTCCGGGCCCGCGGCCACTACTACCTCGCCGCAGGGCGCCCCTACGCCGCGCTCGACGACTTCCTCACCTGCGGGGACCTCATGACGCGCTGGGAGTTCGACCTGCCCGCCCTCGTGCCCTGGCGCACGGACGCCGCCGAGGCCCATCGGGCGCTCGGCGACACCGGCCGCGCCCGCGCGCTGGCCGAGGAGCAACTGGCCCTGGTGGGGCGGCGGAGCGGCTGGGCGCGCGCGGCCTCCCTGCGCGTGCTCGCGAGCACCTTGAGCGCCGGGCACCGGCCGCCGCTGCTCGGCGAGGCCATCGAGATCCTGCGGGACCGCGGGCACCGGCTCGAACTGGCCGGGGCCACGGACGAGCTGGCGCGGGCGCAGCGGGAACTCGGCAAGAGCGGCCAGGCCCGCGCCCTGGCCCGCAAGGCCCAGCGCCTTGCCGAGGAGTGCGGCATGCCCGTGCCCCCGGCGCGGCCCGCCGACGCCCGAGGGCCGCACCCCGCCGAACAGCCGTGGTCGTCCGGGAGCCGGCGGCATCCCGACGAACTCAGCAACGCCGAGCTGAGGGTGGCCACCCTCGCCGTACGCGGCCACACCAACCGCCAGATCGCCGACAAGCTCTGCATCACGATCAGCACCGTCGAGCAGCATCTGACCCGCGCCTACCGCAAACTCGACGTGCAGCGGCGCGCCGACCTCGCGGCGAAGCTCAGCCCCCTGGCGGGACCGGGCGGCCGTGAAGGGCCCGCGACGCGTGACGCCTGCGACCGGCTGCACGTGGGATAGACGGAGGAGGTGCACGGTTGTCGTTTCTACGCGGCGGGTGGTCACACCGCGGTCCGAAGATCTGTGACCGGCACACAGGAAAGGGCCGAGACGGAAAGGGCCGCGACGGAAAGGGCCGGAGTCTCGCCCGGGGCCGCGAGCGGCGCTGTGACCGGTGCGTGACGCAGGATCGGGCAACGTGGACTTCATGATCAGTTCCCGGATCCCCTGCCCGCCGCCCGCGGCGCGCCCGGCGAGGGGTGGACGATGAGGGTCTTGGTGGTCGAGGACCACGCCGAACTGGCGCAGTCCGTGGCGCGGGTGCTGCGCCGGGAGGGGATGGCGGTCGACGTCGTACACGACGGCCTCGACGCCCTGGAGCGCACCTCCGTGACCGACTACGACGTGGTCGTGCTCGACCGCGACCTGCCCGGCGTGCACGGCGACGAGGTGTGCCGGAAGCTCGCCGAACAGCCCTTGCAGGCCCGGGTGCTGATGCTGACCGCGTCCGGCACCATCGCCCACCGCGTGGAGGGCTTCAGCCTCGGCGCGGACGACTACCTGCCCAAGCCGTTCGCGTACGCCGAACTGGTCGCCCGCATCCGGGCGCTCGCCCGGCGCTCGCAGCCCGCGCTGCCCCCGGTCCTCGTCCGGGGCGACCTGAGACTCGACCCGGCGCAGCGGGTCGCGTCGCGCGCCGGGGAGCGACTGCCGCTCACCCCCAAGGAGTTCGCGGTCCTGGAGTACCTGCTCGCCGCCCAGGGCCGGGTCGTGTCGGCCGAGGAACTCCTGGAGCGGGTGTGGGACGAGGCGACGGACCCGTTCACCACCACCGTCAAGGCGACGATCAACCGCCTGCGGCCCAAGCTCGGCAACCCGCCCGTCATCGAGACCATTCCTCGGGGCGGCTACCGGATTTGAGGGACCCATGCGCCTGCCCTCGCTCGCCACCCTGGCACCCGCGGCCCGGCGCCGTCTGACGCCCCGCCGGGTGGGCGTACGCCTGACGCTGCTGTACGGCGCGCTGTTCCTGGTCTCCGGGGCGATCCTGCTCGCCATCACCTATGTGCTGGTCGCCCGCGCACCCGGCGGCGACCTCCTCGTCGGGGGCGCGGACGGCGAACTCCGCACCGCCCCGGGCGGCACCCCCGTCGGGGACGGCGTCCCCGGCGCCCAGGCCCCCCTCGCCCCCGGTGACCTGGCGGAGCAACTGCGCGAGCAGGCGGACCGCCAGCGCCGCGCCGCCCTGCGACAGCTGCTCGTCCAGTCCGGGATCGCCCTGGCCCTCATGGTCGTCGTCTCCGCCGCGCTCGGCTGGCTCGTCGCCGGGCGGGCCCTGCGCCCGCTGCGTACGATGACCGGCACCATCCGGCGCATCTCCGCGCACAACATCCACGAGCGGCTGGCCGTACGGGGCCCCGCCGACGAGCTGAAGGTCCTCGCCGACACCGTCGACGGACTCCTCGGCCGGCTCGACGAGGCGCTCGACTCCCACCGGCGTTTCGTCGCCAACGCGGCCCACGAACTGCGCACGCCGCTCACCCTGGAACACGCGCTGCTCGAAGAGTCCCTGATCGACCGCGAGGCCACCACCGAATCGTTCCGGGCGAACTTCGAACGCCTCCTGGCGATCAGCGAACAGCAGGCCCGGCTCCTGGAGTCGCTGCTCACCCTCTCCAGCAGCCAGCACGGCCTGGACCACAGGGAGCCGCTGGACGTCTCCCTCATCGCCGAGTGGGTCCTGCACGCCGCGCGCCCGGAGATCGAACGGCGGGAGCTGCGCGCCGAACCGGTGATCGGGCCCGCGGCCGCCGTGGGCGACCCCGTCCTCGTCCAGAGCCTGCTGGCCCACCTCGTCGACAACGCCGTACGCCACAACACCCCCGGCGGGCACCTGGAGATCGCCACCCGCACCCGGGGCGGCCGCGCCGTCGTCACCGTGGCCAACTCCGGGCCGCCGGTACCGCCCGAGCAGGTGGAGCGGCTCTTCGAACCCTTCCAGCGGCTCGGCCGCACCGCGAGCGAGGGCCACGGGCTCGGTCTGGCGATCGTCCACGCCGTCGCCGTCGCCCACGAGGCCGGGATCAGCGCACGGGCCCGCGCGGGAGGCGGACTCGCGGTGGAAGTCGCCTTTCCCGCGCCGCCGGACCACATCGGCGGACACGGAATGGATATTGCGCAGTTGGACAACGGCACGGGACTTCGTTGAGGAAAATCCACCGCACTTCTACGGTGGTACGGCGACGGCGATGAATCCCCCGGACATCACCGAATGAACTCCGTTCCGCTCGTTCAATCCATTCCGCTCCAGCCGCTGATCCATTCACACGGGAATTCCCCGAGGAGGACCCCTTGGTCGTCGTGATGGCCCCGGAGGCCACACAGAAGGACGTGGACGCAGTCGTCGAACTGGTGCGTACGGCGGGCGGGGACGCGTTCGTCAGCCGCGGTGTGACCCGCACCATCGTCGGTCTCGTGGGGGACGTGGACGCCTTCGCCGCCCTCAACCTGGCGCACCTGCGCGGGGTCCTGGACGTCGTGCGGATCTCGGTGCCGTACAAACTGGTCAGCCGCGAGCACCACGTCGACAGGACCGTGGTCACCGTCGCGGGCGTGCCCATCGGCCCCGACACCCTGACCGTCATCGCGGGCCCCTGCGCCGTGGAGACCCCCTCGCAGACCCTCGCCGCCGCCCTGCTGGCCAAGGCGGCCGGCGCCTCGCTGCTGCGGGGCGGCGCCTTCAAACCCCGCACCTCCCCCTACGCCTACCAGGGCCTCGGCGAGAGCGGGCTGCGCATCCTCGCCGACGTCAAGGCCGAGACCGGACTGCCGCTCGTCACCGAGGTCATCGACCCGGCCGGCGTCGAACTGGTCGCCCCTTACGCCGACATGCTCCAGATCGGCACCCGCAACATGCACAACTTCGCCCTGCTCCAGGAGGTGGGCGCGGCCGGCATGCCGGTACTGCTCAAGCGCGGCTTCGGCGCCACGATCGAGGAGTGGCTGATGGCCGCCGAGTACATCGCGCAGCGCGGCAACCTCGACATCGTGCTGTGCGAGCGCGGCATCCGCACCTTCGAGACCGCCACCCGCAACACCCTGGACATCAGCGCGGTGCCGGTCGTCCAGCGCCTCTCCCACCTGCCGGTGATCGTGGACCCCTCGCACTCCGGGGGCCGCAGGGACCTCGTGCTCCCGCTCACCCGCGCCGCCCTCGCCGCGGGCGCCGACGGCGTCATGATCGACGTACACCCGGACCCCGGAACCGCGCTCTGCGACGGCGACCAGGCCCTGACACGGCCGGAGATCGACGAGGTGGCCGACGCCATCGCCCGGCTGTCGCCGCTGGTCGGCCGCTCGCCCGCACGGCCGCCGGCCGAAGTGCGGGCCAGTAGGGGTGAATAGGGGTGGCGGAACCTGTGAGCGCGCTATTAGTGAGGGGTACCAGCACCGAAAGCGCGTTGTTAGGGTAAGTGTGTCCGGTCGGCGGGGAATTTCCCCCACGATCGCACATCCGGCGAAAGGTTCGACCCGGTTTCATCGGTCGAGAAAGACCGTCCGGTGAGGGAAGACGGAGAGGGCGCACACCTGCGCGCTGCGCCCCTGCGCCGTACATCCGGAAAGAACACGCCGTGCAATCCGGGAGAACGACGTCTGCGGGGCGCGCAGCGCATTCACTTCAGGGGCCCTCGACGAAGGGCGGACGCGTACGAGGCGCGACCCACGCGATCCATCGACGCGACCCATCCGGGAGACGCGGCCCAGCCGGTTCGGCCCGGCGGCCGCGGGAGGGGCGCGGCGATGCGGTGTGGGTCGTCCCAGTGTGCCGGGACGCACACCCACGGGGGACATCAGAGCTTGAGGGGGAGTTGAGTTGGCAACACCGGGGCACGAACAGTTCGACCAACTAATGGTCGTCGAGGTCGAGATCGGCTCGCTGTCGACGGCGGATTCACCGCGTACGTCCGGAGTGGACCCGGACCACGTGGAGGCGCTGGCGGTCGTGGAGACCCCGCTGCCGCCCATCACCGTGCACCGACCCACGATGCGGGTCATCGACGGCCTGCACCGGCTGCGCGCCGCCGAGCTGCGCGGCGCGCGCAAGATCGCGGTGAAGTACTTCGACGGGGCCGAGGACGACGCCTTCGTCCTCGCCGTCGAGTCGAACGTCACCCACGGCCTGCCGCTGACGACGGCGGACCGCAAGCGCGCGGCCGCGCGCATCATCGCCACCCACCCGCAGTGGTCCGACCGGATGATCGCCTCGGTCAGCGGGATCGCCCCGGGCACCGTGGCGGACATCCGCAGACGGGAGCCCGGCAACAGAGCGGGGGACGGCAGCAGGATCGGCCACGACGGCCGCGTGCGGCCCATCAACGGCGCCGAGGGGCGCAGGCTCGCCAGCGAGCTGATCGCCCAGAACCCCGCCCTGTCGCTGCGCCAGGTCGCCCGCGTCGCGTCCATCTCGCCCGAGACGGTACGGGACGTGCGCAACCGCATGATGCGCGGCGAGGACCCGGTGGTGCGGCGCGGCAGGCAGCCGGGCACGGGGGAGCGCGTCGTGGCTCCCCGGATGCGTCCCTCGGCCGTGCCCGACAGGGACGCGGCCCAGGACCGCGCCGCCGCCGTCAAACGCCTCAAGGCGGACCCGGCGCTGCGCTTCAGCGAGGTCGGCCGCACGCTGCTGCGGCTGCTCAACATCCACACGATCAGCATGGAGGAGTGGGACCAGATCATCGACAAGGTGCCGCCGCACTGCCGGGGAGTCGTCGCCTACCTCGCCGGTGAGAGCGCCGAGATGTGGACGGAGGTGGCGACCCGGATGCAGGGCAAGGTCGCCGAGACGGCGTAGCACGGGCCGTCCGGCGCCCCCGCCCGCCGCTTCCCCCACATGCGCGCGCCGGGGGCTCCGCCTAGCGTGGCCCCATGGACGCGGGTACCTGTGGGCACGGCCCGACGGGGCACTGCCGCTGTGGACAGCCGGCCGGGGAGCCGGCCGGCTGTTTCATGGAGCTGTACGGGGCCGCGCTGCGCATGGGCTGCTTCGACTGGGACCTCGACACGGGCCTGATGCGCATGGACGCCACCGCCCACGAGGTCTTCGACGTACGCCCCGACGAGTACGACGGCCGGCCCGACAGCCTCGCCGCCCGCGTCCCGACCGCGGAGGCGCACCGCCTCGACCAGATCGTCTCGCACGCCCTGAAGGACGGCAGCGCGACCTACGGCGCCTACTTCCGGGTGCGCTGCCGCAGCGGCACACTGCGCTGGACCCACACGAACGGCTGCATCCGGCGCGACGCCACGGGCCGCCCCCGCCGCATCGTGGGCATCGTCAGGGACGCCACCCGCGAGCTGGGCGACAGCCCGCCCGCCGTACGGGAGCGTGTCGACGAGGAGGCCGAGCGGCGCCGCAGGACCAGCATCGTCCAGGGCACCACGGCCGCCCTGGCGCACGCCCGCACCGTGCAGGACGTCATCGACGTGCTCAAGGACACCCACGGTCTCGCGCACCTGGGGGCGTCCAACCTCGTCATGGGCCTGGTCGAGGCCGGGCGGATCCGGCTGGTCGCCGAGGGGCCCGTGGGCAGCTTCGTGCCGGGCACCCGGGTGACCCGCATCGACGAGGAGTACCCGATGAGCGAGGTCGTGCGCACCCTCGCGCCGCGCTACATCGAGAGCGCCGAGGACTTCGCCGACTCCTACCCCCTGCTGTGGCCGCACATCACCGACCTGGGCATCACCTCGGCCGCGTACCTCCCCCTGATCGCCCAGGCCCGGCCCATCGGCGCGCTCGGCCTGCTCTACCAGGACAAGACCGGCTTCACCGTGGAGGAGCGCAACGTCCTGGTCGCACTCGGCAGCAGCATCGCGCAGAGCCTCCAGCGCGCCATGTTCTACGAGCAGGAGAAGGACCTCGCCCAGGGCCTCCAGCAGGCCATGCTGCCGCGCACCATCCCCGGCGTGCCGGGCGCGGAGATCGCCGTCCGCTACCGCTCGGCGGCGCTCGGCCGGGACATCGGCGGCGACTGGTACGACGTGATCCCGCTGCCGGGCGGCCGCGTCGGCGCCGTCATCGGCGACGTCCAGGGCCACGACACGCACGCCGCCGCCGTCATGGGCCAGCTCCGCATCGTGCTGCGCGCCTACGCCACCGAGGGGCACACGCCCGCCGCCGTCATGGCCCGCGCCTCCGTCTTCCTGCACGAGCTGGACACCGAGCGCTTCGCCACCTGCCTGTACGCGGAGGCCGACCTGGCGACCGGCGTGGTGCAGTTCGTGCGGGCCGGCCACCTCGACCCGCTCCTGAAGCTCACCGACGGCTCCTGCCGCCGCGTGCCCGTCGACGGCGGACTCCCGCTCGGCCTCTCCGCCGAGTTCGGGCGGCTCGCCTACCCCGTCACCTCCCTCGAACTCGAGCCGGGCCAGACCCTGTTGCTCTGCACCGACGGCCTCGTCGAAGTGCCGGGTGCCGACCTCGACGACGGCATGCGGGCCCTGTCCGAACTCGCCGCCTCCGGCCCCCGCGACCTGTCGAAGCTCGCCGACCGGCTCTGCGGCATCGTCGACGGCCGGGGCGGCGACGACGACGCCGCGCTGCTCCTGCTGCGCCGCCGCATGACCGACGCGCCCCGCCCGGGCGGCCGCCTCCAGCAGCACGTGGCGCCGAGCGACCCGGAAGCGCTCGCCGAGGCCCGGCACATGATCAGGGCCGCGGTGCGCGCCTGGGGAGCGGGCGAGCGCGCCGACGAGATCGAGCTGGTCGCCGACGAGATGATCACCAACGCGCTGATGCACACCGACGGCTCCGCGATCGTGACCCTGCGCGTCCTGAGCGGCCCCGACCGGCGGCTGCGCGTCGACGTGGAGGACTCGTCGAGCGCCCTGCCGTGCCGCCGGGAGGCGGGCGAGGACGGCGTGTCGGGCCGCGGGCTGCTGCTCGTGGACCGGCTGGCGGACGTGTGGGGCGTGGACGCGCGCGGCGGCGGCAAGTGCGTGTGGTGCGAGTTCATCGTCTCCGCGAGCAACGGACGGGCCTGAGAGCCTGAGGGAGAGCCATGCCGGAACTACCCGAAGTCGAGGCCCTGACGGGCTTTCTGACGGACCAGCTGGTCGGCCGCGAGATCGTGCGCGTGCTGCCTCTCGCCGTGAGCGTCCTCAAGACGTACGACCCCGCGCCCGCCGCCCTCGAAGGCCGCACCGTCACGGCCGTGACCCGGCACGGCAAGTTCCTGGACATCGACGCGGACGGGCTGCACCTCGTCACCCACCTCGCCCGCGCCGGCTGGCTGCGGTGGAAGGACCCGCTCCCCGACGGCACCCCGCGCCCCGGCAAGGGCCCCCTCGCGCTGCGCGTCGCCCTGGAGACGGGGGAGGGCTTCGACCTCACGGAGGCCGGCACCCAAAAGCGCCTCGCGGTGTACGTCACCGAGGCGCCGCGGGAGATCCCTGGCATCGCCCGCCTCGGCCCCGACCCGCTCGCCCCGGACTTCGACGAGGAGCGGTTCGCCGGGCTCCTCGCGGGAGAGCGGCGGCAGATCAAGGGGGCGCTGCGCGACCAGAGTCTGATCGCCGGGATCGGCAACGCCTACAGCGACGAGATCCTGCACGCGGCCCGCATGTCCCCCTTCAAGCTGACGTCGAGCCTCACGAAGGAGGAGATCCACGGGCTGCACCGGGCGCTTCGGGAGACGCTGACCGAGGCGGTGGAGCGCTCGCGCGGTGTGGCGGCGGGCCGTCTCAAGGCGGAGAAGAAGAGCGGCCTGCGCGTCCACGGCCGCACCGGCGAGCCGTGCCCCGTGTGCGGCGACACGATCCGGGAGGTGTCCTTCGCCGACTCCTCCCTGCAGTACTGCCCGACGTGCCAGACGGGCGGGAAACCGCTGGCGGACCGGAGGCTGTCGCGGCTGCTGAAGTGAGGGGCCGCCGCTGGTGCGGGGCGGCGGCGCAGTGCGCGGGTATGGCGGCTCGCTACAGCGGTGCGGGGCGGCGGCGCAGTGCGTAGGTATGGCGGCTCGCTACAGCCGTAACGTCACCAGCCGCTCCCCGTCCGCCGTCCGCACCTCGTAGCGGTCGGTCCGGTCCGGGCGCAGGGCGGCGGCGGCCGGGATACGCGCGGTCCGCGCGGGGGCCCGCCAGGTCGTGACGGTCCGCTCCGAGCCGTCCTTGCCGACGGCGACCAGCTCGCAGACCCGGGACCGCCGCGCCGGGTCCCGCACGGTGAGCGCCAGCTCCGTCCCCCAGGCGCGGTCGTGGGCCGTCAGCGTGGCGCTGACCCCGCTGCGGCCGTCACGCGCGCTGACGCTCCCGGGGCCGGACCCGGAGGCCGCCACCAGGGCCGCGGCGGGCGCCCCGAAGGCCAGGGCGGCGGCGAGGACGGCCGCGCACAGCCGCCCCCTGCGCCGTCCGGCGTGCAGCCGGCCGACCTCGCGGAGGGTCTGGTCCAGGAGATCCGGGCCGGGCACCGGGCGGGGCTCCGCGGTGCGGCCGTAGTGCTCCAACTGGCGGGCTGTGGAGTGGAGTTCGTCGAGCGTGAGGAGGCATGCGGGGCATCCCGTGAGGTGATCCTCGAACCGGAACGCGTCCGCCTCGTCCAGGACGCCGAGCGCGTAGGCGCCGGCGTCGCGATGCCGCTCCAGGGGCGTCATGGCGTTCCTTACGGTGAGGGGTGCTGCCTGCCCTCCCCTACGCAAGGGGCCGCCGAATCACTCAAGGCCCGCGTCAGAACAGCTGGATGGCCAGGTGACCGAGCGGCAGCCCGAGCCGCCACGCGGGCGTCCACACCTTCGGTCCGTCCTCCTCGCCCGGCAGCGCCCCGCCGCCCGGCACCGCGTCCAGGTCCGGCGCGAGCAGCTCGGTCTCCTCCAGCCACCGCCAGGCCAGCTCGGCGAGGTCCAGATCGGGGCTGGGCACGCCCGTGACGGCGGCGTCCTCCAAGAGCAGATCCATCCGCTCGCGCACCCACTCCTGCCAGAGCTGGTCGTACTCCGTCAGGGAGAGCCAGGTCTCCAGCTGGGTGATCACCCGGATGCCGGAGAGTTCGCCCCTGCTGTCGGAGAGGAAGATCGTCAGGGCGAGCGCGTCGCGTCCGGCGCGGTACTCGAAGGACGTGGGCGGCATCAGATCGCCGGTGCGCAGCAGCTCGTCGGCGATGTACTCGGCGTACAACCACGCCATGGGCACGGTCAGTTCGCCGCCCTGGGGGTCTTCCGTGTTGCCTCTGCTCTCGTGCAGCATCCCGCTCCGCCTTCCTCCGGTCCGTGCGCGTCACCGGCCTCTGGCCCGCCCCAATCCGGAACACGGATGAGGACAGCCGATTACTCCGAGGGGGTGCTGAGCAAGGCGCTTTACGGAGGCTTGACCCGGCCCACGGTTTCCCCGCAGGTGAGCGGCCCCGTGTTGTTCGCGTCACAGGGCCTAATGATTTGACTCCCTTTCGGGGACTGGGTCGGCATTGCTCCTTGATTCATCGTTAGCTCCGCTCATTTATTCGTATGACCTGATTTCCCCCCTTTCACGGAGCCTGATCGATGACGCAGCGCGCACCGCATGCACGGCACACAGGGACCCCGACCGCCCCACGGCGCACCCCCCGATCCAGGAGACGGCACACCGTGGCCGCCGCCACGACGGCCCTCCTGATCACCGGAACCGCCGCCTGCGCCGCGGAGCCGGCCAACGGCACCCCCGCCGGCGGAAGCACGGCCGCCGGAAGCAAGGCCAGTGCGGGCGCCGCCGAGCGGAGTGCCTTCACCCTCGTCGCCTCCGGAGACGTCCTCCCGCACGCCTCGATCATCCGCCAGGCCAGAGCCGACGCGGGCGGCGACGGCTACGACTTCGAGCCGATGCTGGCGGGCGCCAGACCCGTCGTCGCCAAGGCCGACCTGGCGATCTGCCACATGGAGACGGTGTACGGGGCCAAGGGCGACTACAGCGGCTACCCCGACTTCAAGTCCCCGCCCCAGGTGGCCCGCGCCCTCAGGGCCACCGGCTACGACTCGTGCTCCACCGCCTCCAACCACACCCTGGACGACGGCGCGGCGGGCGTGCGCCGCACCCTGGACGCGCTGGACAAGGCGGGCGTCAAGCACGCGGGCTCGGCCCGCTCCGCCGCCGAGGACAAGAAGCCGGCGTGGCTGCGGGCGGGCGGCGCCAAGGTCGCGCAGCTGGCCTACACCTACGGCACGAACGGCTACCCGATGCCGAAGGGCAAGCCCTGGACGGTCGACCTCATCGACCGCGAGAAGATCGTCGCGGACGCCCGTGCGGCCCGGAAGGCCGGCGCCGACGTGGTCGTCGTCAGCCTGCACTGGGGCACCGAGTGGCAGACCGCGCCCGACCGGCGCCAGCTGCGCCTCGGCAAGCAGCTCACCGGTTCGCGCAAGAAGGGCCGCCCGGACATCGACCTGATCATCGGCACGCACGCCCACGTCCCGCAGGCGTACGAGAAGGTCAACGGCACCTGGATCATCTACGGCATGGGCGACCAGATCGCCGGAAGCATGATCAACCACGACGGCGACCACGACCCGCGCGGCAACCAGAACTCCATCGGCCGCTTCACCTTCGCGCCACCGGCCACGCCGGACGGGCGGTGGAAGGTGCGCAAGGCCGAGTTCCTGCCCATGCTCTTCGACCCGGACGCCGGCCGGATCGTCCACCTCAACGCGGCGCTGCGCCGCGGGGCGGACGTCCGCGAGGTGCGCGACCGGATCCGCCGGGTCGTCCTCAGCCGGGGCGCGGCCAAGGACGGCCTGGTGATGGGCAGATAGCACGCGTTACTGGGCAGGTGGCGCGCGCTACTCGACGGCGTTCCGCTCCGCCTTCGCCAGCTCCGACTTCCGGTAGGAGTACCCGAAGTAGATGAGCAGGCCGACCGCGAGCCACACGGCGAACCGCAGCCAGGTCTGCCACTGGAGGAACGTGATCAGCCAGATGGAGAAGACGACCCCGACCGCGGGCACCACCGGCATCCCGGGGCAGCGGAAGGTGCGCGGCAGATCGGGCTGCTTGTAGCGCAGCACGATCACCGCGACGCACACCACGACGAACGCCAGCAGGATGCCGATGTTGGTCAGTTCGGCCGCCTCGCCGATCGGCAGGAACCCGGCGATGGCGGCCGACGCGAACCCGACGATCCACGTCACGCGCGTCGGCACGTGCCGGGTCGCGTGCGTCTTCGCGAACCACTTGGGCAGCAGCCCGTCGCGGCTCATGGCGAACCACACACGCGTGACGCCCAGCATGAAGGTGAACATCACGGTGAGGATGCCGATGATCGCGCCGACCGCGATGACATCCGCGAGCCCGCCGAGCCCGACCGACTTGAACGCGGTGGAGAACCCGCTCTCCGGGTCGATGTCCTTGTACCCCTGCATGCCGGTGAGGACCAGGCACGCCAGGACGTACAGCACCATCGAGATCGCGAGCGAGTAGAGGATCGCCTTCGGCATGTGCCGCTGGGCGTCCTTGGACTCCTCGGCGGCGGTGCTCATGGCGTCGTAACCGAAGACCGCGAAGAACACGGTCGCCGCACCCGTGAACGCCCCGCTCACCCCGAAGGGGAAGAACGGCTCGTAGTTGCCGGTGTTGATGTGGAAGAACCCGACGCCGATCACGAGCAGCACGACGAGGACCTTGAGGACCACGACGACCATCTCGAAGCGCGCCGCGTTCTTGATGCCCAGCGTCAGCAGATACGCGATGAGCAGGCACAGCAGCGCCGCGAAGAGGTCGACCTTGTGCCCGTCGCCGGTGCCGGGGGCGCCCAGCATCCACTTCGGCAGCTCGGCGCCCATGTCGTTGATGAGGAAGTTGAAGTAGCCGGAGATGCCGATGGCGACCACCGCCACGATGGCCGTGTACTCCAGGAGCAGATCCCAGCCGATGAACCACCCGGCGAGCTCACCGAGGACCACATAGCCGTACGTGTACGCGGATCCGGCCTTCGGGATGAGACCCGCGAACTCGGCGTACGAGAATGCCGCCGCGGCGCTCGCGACCCCCGCGATCAGGAACGAGACCAAGACCGCGGGCCCCGCCTTCTCGTTGGCGACGGTGCCCGCCAGCGTGAAGATGCCGGCACCGATGATGCCGCCGACGCCGATGGCGGTGAGCTGCCAGAGTCCGAGCGAACGGACGAGCCCGCCGCCCGCACCCGCCTCTGTCTCCTCGATGTGTTCGATGGGCTTGCGGCGCAGGATGCCCTGCCCCATCCGGAGTCCCGCCATGAGCTCCACCTCTTCGCGGACGGCAGTCGGCTGATGGCGGATCATGATGGCCCAGCCGCGGCCCCGACGGAAGACGCCACACCCCGCGCGCGTGCGGGTTCATTCACCGGGGGCCACCGGTCACGGCACCACCGTGACCGGCCAGCGGCCCGCCTTCACCAGGCGGACGGCGACCGAGCCGACGATGCGGTGGCCCGCCTGCTCGGAGGCGCCGACGACCACGGCGTCGGCCTTCAGCTCGTCCGCCGCGGAGACGAGACCGCTGTAGGGGTCGCCGCGGAAGGTGTGGAACTCCCATCTGACGTCGAATATGTCCTTCACCCGCTCGGCCGCGTCCCTGATCTCCGCGATGAGCCCCTCGGCGATCTCGTCCGTGGTGTCGGCGACCGGGGCGCCGAGCGCCGCGCCCGCCGCCAGTACCGGCTGGACGTACACGACGGCGAGCAGGGCCCGCTGCCGCCGGGCAAGGCCACCGGCGTACGCCGCCGCCCGCAGCGACGAATCGGAGCCGTCGACTCCGACGACGATCACCTTGGGGCCGTCGGTGCCGCGTTCGAACTGGTGGTGGGATTGGTCTTCGCTCACCTTCGAGAGATTAACGGAGGCGGGCGGGTCGGCCGCGGGCAGGCGTTCGACGAGGCCGGGGCTGCTCGGCGCGCGCCGCGCCACACGGCTTCTTAGAGTCGTGCCCATGAGTGTCAGCGAGGAGAACTCCGAGGCCACCGGGCCCCCAGGGCCGAGCCGCCGCCGAGCAGGCCTCCTCGCCCGCGTCCCGGAGGGGTTCGCCGCCTTCTTCGGCGCCCTCGGCGTCTTCTGCGCCGTCGTCGCGCTCATCCCCGCGCTGCGCCGCCTCCTCATGCCCGTCATGCGCCTCCTGGAACTCGTCACGGTCCCGGTCAGCGCGAACCTCGCGTACGCCGTCTTCCTCTTCCTGCTCGCCGCCGCGACCGCCGCCCGCAAGAAGGTCACCTGGTGGCTCATCGTCATCTACCTGGCGCTGCTGCTCGCCTTCGACGTGCTCGGCGCGGCACTCGGCTACTGGGCCGAGTCGCTGCCCTCCTTCATCGTCTGCGGCATCGCCTTCGTCCTGCTGATCCTGGCCCGCAAGGAGTTCTCCGCGGACTCGCGCCGCGGCGCGCTGTGGCGGGCCGTCGCCGTGCTGCTCACGGGCCTCGGCCTCGCCGTCCTGGTCGGCTGGGGGCTCGTCGAGCTGTTCCCCGGCACCCTGCCCCGCCACGAGCGCCTGCTGTGGGCGGCCAACCGCGTCCTCGGCGGCCTGATCCACGGCCACGAATACTTCCAGGGCGCCCCGCCGCGCCCCCTCTTCTTCTGGCTCGGCCTCTTCGGCGCCCTCGCCCTCCTGAACGCCGCCGCCACCCTCTTCCGCTCCCAGCGCATGGAAGCCGCCCTGCACGGCGACGAGGAGCCCCGCATCCGCGCGCTCCTCGGCACCTACGGCGACCAGGACTCACTCGGCTACTTCGCGACCCGGCGCGACAAGGCCGTCGTCTTCTCGCCCAGCGGCAAGGCCGCCGTCACCTACCGCGTCGAGGCCGGCGTCTGCCTGGCCAGCGGCGACCCCGTCGGCGACCGCGAGGCCTGGCCGCACGCGATCGGCGCCTGGCTGGACGTCGCCCGGCGCTACGCCTGGGCCCCCGCCGTGATGGGCGCCTCCGAGGACGGCGCCACCGCCTACGCCCGCTGCGGGCTCGGCGCGCTGCAACTGGGCGACGAGGCGATCCTGTACGTGGCCGGCTTCGACCTGGACGGCCGGGACATGCGCGTGACCCGGCAGGCCGTGAACCGCGTACGCCGCACCGGCGCCACCACCCGTGTCCGCCGCCACTCCACCCTCACCGACGAGGAGATGGAGGAGATCATCGACAGGGCGGACGCCTGGCGGGACACCGAGACCGAGCGCGGCTTCTCCATGGCGCTGGACCGCCTCGGCGACCCCGAGGACGGCGACTGCCTGCTCGTGGAAGCCCTCGACGCGGACGGCAGGCTCCTCGCCCTGCTCTCCCTGGTGCCCTGGGGCAAGGACGGCGTCTCCCTCGACGTCATGCGCCGCGACCGCACCGCACCGAACGGCGTCATGGAGTTCATGGTCGCCGAACTCTGCGCCGCCGCACCGAAGTTCGGCGTGCGCCGCATCTCCCTCAACTTCGCCGTGTTCCGCTCGGTCTTCGAGGAGGGCGGCCGGATCGGCGCGGGGCCCGTGCTGCGCCTGTGGCGCAAGCTGCTGCTGTTCTTCTCCAAGTGGTGGCAGCTCGAAGCGCTCTACCGCTCCAACGCCAAGTACCACCCCGAGTGGTACCCGCGCTTCATCTGTTACGGCGACAGCGGCGCCCTCGCCCGCATCAGCCTGGCGTCCGGCATCGCCGAGGGCTTCGTCTCCGTGCCGTCCCTGCGCAAGCTCTGGGGCAAGGGCCATCAGCGGCCCCGGGGCGTCGACCGGCCCGCGACCACCGAGGGCCTGCCCTCGATCGCCGCGCTCGGCCTCGCCGGGCAGGACGGCACCGCCGACACCGACCCCGCATCGAAACTCCCCGAGCAGATCCGCGTCCGGCACCACAAACTCGACCGGCTGCGTGCCGAGGGCACGGACCCCTACCCCGTGGGCCTGCCGCCCCGCACCCACGAACTGTCGGGGATCACCCGTGACATGACAGGCGCTCAGGTGACGGTCGCGGGGCGCGTCATGCTCGTACGCGACTTCGGCGGCGTCGTCTTCGCCGTCCTGCGCGACTGGTCGGGGGACCGGCAGCTCGCCCTCACCCGGCAGACCTCGGGCACCGCGCTGCTCGACCGCTTCACCGCCGGCATCGACATCGGCGACCACGTCACCGCCACCGGCACGGTCGGGGCGAGCGACAAGGGCGAGCTGACCGTCTTCGTCACCGACTGGCGGCTCGGCGGCAAGTGCCTGCGCCCGCTGCCCGACAAGCGGCGCGGCCTGACCGACCCCGAGGCGAAGGTCCGCCGCCGCTATCTCGACCTGGTGGCGAGCCCCGGCGCCCGCGAGGTGGTCCGGGCCCGCTCCACCGCCGTACAGGCGCTGCGCCAGGGCCTCCTGGACCGCGGCTACCTGGAGGTCGAGACGCCGATGCTCCAGCAGATCCACGGCGGCGCCAACGCCCGGCCCTTCACCACCCACATCAACGCCTACGACCTCGACCTCTACCTGCGCATCGCCCCCGAGCTGTACCTCAAGCGGCTCTGCGTCGGCGGCATGGAGAAGGTCTTCGAGATGGGCCGCACCTTCCGCAACGAAGGCGTCTCGTACAAACACAACCCCGAGTTCACGATGTTGGAGGCCTACCAGGCCTTCGCCGACTACGACGTGATGCTCGACCTCACCCGCGAACTCATCCAGGACGCCGCGACCGCCGCCCTCGGCGCGCCGGTCGCCCGCAAGGCCGGCGCCGACGGGAAGCTCGTCGAGCACGACATCTCCGGACCCTGGCCGGTCAAGACCGTGTACGGGGCGATCTCCGAGGCGCTCGGTGAGGAGGTCGGCGCGGACACCCCGCTGACGGCCCTGCACCGGCACTGCGACCGGGCCGACGTCCCCTACACGGCCGACGACGGCCGCGGCGACGTCGTCCTCGAGATGTACGAGCGTCTCGTCGAGGAGCGGACGGAGCTGCCCACCTTCTACAAGGACTTCCCGACCGACGTCTCCCCGCTCACCCGCCGGCACCGCACCGACCCGCGCCTCGCCGAACGCTGGGACCTCGTCGCCTTCGGCACCGAACTGGGCACCGCCTACTCGGAGTTGACCGACCCCGTGGAGCAGCGCAGACGCCTCACCGCGCAGTCGCTCCGCGCCGCCGGGGGAGACCCCGAAGCCATGGAGCTCGACGAGGACTTCCTCGACGCCCTGGAGTACGCGATGCCGCCCACCGGAGGCCTCGGCATCGGCGTGGACCGGCTCGTCATGTTCCTCACCGGCCTGACCATCCGCGAGACCCTGCCCTTCCCCCTGGTCCGCCGCGTCTGACCCCTCCACCGCGTCTGATCGGGTGCTTTCGGGGGCCGCCCCGGTGTTGGTGATCCGCGGCGGGCTGCGGCCATGCGACGGATTAGTCATGAAAGACGATCAGCTGACGCCAGGGCGCCGGCTCGTGCTCCGCGCCGCCGCGGCACTCGGCGCCGCCGCGGCCGCCGGATGCACGGCCACGGGCGGCCCGGACGCCCCCGGGCCCACCGCACCCAGTGGCGCGCCCGCCGCGGGCCCACCGGCCCGTCGCCCCCTCAAGCCCTCCGCGTACCGCCTCCAGCCCATGGCGGGATACGGCCCCCCGCGTACCGCACGCGCCCTGCCCCGGGTCCGCAAGGCACCGATCCTGCGCATGGACGGGCACGACCGCTCGATGGTGCTGACCTTCGACGACGGGCCCGACCCGCGCTACACCCGGCCCATCCTGCGGACGCTGCGAAAGTACGACGTCCGCGCGATGTTCTTCGTGTGCGGGGAGATGGCCGCCGACCACCCGGACCTGCTGCGCGAGATGGCCGACGACGGGCACCTGATCGGCAACCACACCTGGAGCCACCCGCTGCTGCCCAAGCTGAACCGGTCCACCATGCGCGAGCAGATCGGGCGCACCTGCGACGTCATCGAGGACGTGACCGGCGAGCCGCCCGCGTGGTTCCGTGCCCCCTACGGCGCGTGGAACCGCAACGCCTTCCAACTGGGCGCCGCGCTCGGCATGGAGCCGCTCGCCTGGACCGTGGACACCCTCGACTGGACCGAACCGGGCGCGCGGGCCATCGTGCGGCGCGTGCGCGCGGGCGCGGGACCCGGCGTCGTGGTGCTCTCGCACGACGCGGGCGGCGACCGCTCGGGCAGCGTCGACGCCCTGCGCACCTACCTTCCGGAACTGCTCGAATCCGGCTACCGCGTCACGGTCCCCGGCCGCTACGCGATGTGACGCGCCCTTCGCCCGTCGGGTCCGCGTGTCAGCGCACGGCCGTCAGACGGGCGAAGACGACGACGTTCCCGTCGTATCCGGACTGCTTGGAGAAACCGCCGCCGCAGGTGATGACGCGCAATTCGGGAGTTCCGCCGTTTCCGTAGACCCGCTTTCCGGGGAAGTTGTTCTTGTCGAACACCTCAATGCCGTAGATCTTGAAGATCGCGGTCTTCTTGTCCCTGCGCCGGACCTCGATGTGCTGCCCCTTCTTGAGGGAACCGAGGCCGTAGAAGACGGCGGGCCCCCGCTGATTGTCGACGTGGCCGACGACCACGGCCGTGCCCTGCTCGCCCGGCGAGACGGCGCCCGTGAACCAGCCCGCGAGATTGGAGTCCTCGGGTGGCGGCGCGTCCACCCACCCCTCGGAGTCCAGGCCCACCGCCATGACCGGCGCGTCCACCTGGATGCCCTTGATGCGGATGCGCTCGGCGGGGGAGAAGGTCAGGGGCGCGGGTGCGTCGCGGCCCGGTTCGGGCTCGCGGTCGGCGGCCGCGGCGGACGCGGGCTGCGGCGGGCCCACGTCGAATTCCCCCGATCCGTTGCGGATCAGCGCGAGGCCGGTCAGCAGGACGAGCGCCATCACGCCCCACGGGGCGCGCTTCTTCTGCTTTTCGTCCTCCTGGGAACCCTGGGAATCCTGAAATTCGAACTCGTCGGCCGGATGGGACGAAGGCATTCTCTATCCCCTCTCAGACGCGGCGGGCGCGCCGCGTCCGTTGCGCGTACGAGAACGCTAAGCGCGTGGAGCGCGGCGTGCGAAAGGGCGGGAGCGAACGGGTGGCGCCCCCCGCCCGGTGCGCCATCCGGGTCGCCCGCGGAAAGGAAATTTCTGACAGTCCGTGACCTGCGGTGATGTCCGCTCGCGCGGACACGGCTCGGCGTGTCGTCTCACCAGGACGGCCGATCCCCGAAATGCGGGTCCGCGCACGTCATCTGAGGGTCAGTCTGGGAGGCGCTCTCGCCGATCGACCGGGGACGGTACCCCCGGGGCGCTTTCCGCGGAGGATTGCCATGCGTACTTCTCGTATGCGTACCACTCGTGCCCTCGCGGTCGCCGCCGCGGCAGGCGCGGTCGTGGGGCTCGCCGCCCCGACCGCGTCCGCGTGGGCCGACCCGACCAACCTCGTGGCGATGCCCAGCGTGATCCCGCGGGGCGGGCACCTGACGGTCACCGTCGACGGCTCGTCCTGCCAGACCGGCGGCAAGATCACCTCGCATGCCTTCCCCGACACGAACCTGCACCCGATCCCGGGCGGCACCACGTCGAGCGCGACCGCCGTCGTCCACAAGCACGCCACGCCGGGCGCGTACGACATCACGGCCCACTGCGGCGGCAAGACCCTCACGCGCCCGGCGGCGTTCACCGTCATCCACGGCGGTGTGCGCGGCGGCTTCGGCGGCAGCTCGCACTCCGGGGCAACAAGCACCGACATGGCGATCGGCGGCGTCCTGGTGGCCGCCGCGGTGGTCGGCGGCGGTGTGTTCTGGATGCGCCGCAGGTCCGAGAACCGCATCTGATCCGCCGGTCGGAGAACCGCGTCCGACCCGTCGGGCGGACCCGGCGCGACCCCCTTCCGCGCCCCGGCCGCCCTTCTCCCGCCGCATCGCACGTGGCACCGCCTCGCCCCCGGGACCTGGAGACGTCCCGGGGGCGAGGCGGTGCCGGTGTCGGGTCAGGAGCCGTCTTCGCCGGTGCGGCGCCGCGTCTTGTAGTAGGCGGTGGCGAGGGTGCCCACGATCAGTGCGCCGCCGAGGGCGATCTCGTGCAGGTCGAGCCCGCCGAGGCTGCCGCCGACGCCGGCCTTGACGCCCTTGTGGACGGGGTTCTGGTTCGGGTACTGGTGCTGGTCGGGGTTCTGGTTCTGGTGGTTGTTGCCGTCGGGGCGGCCGGTGGCGATGGTGAGGTCCGTCTTGCCCGTCTCGCCCTTGCAGTCGAACGTCACCTCGTACATCGCCCCGGGCTTGGCCTCCCAGAACACCTGGGCCGTGGTGGAGGACTGCCCCTTGGGGATGTGGGCGTCGTCGAAGATCCCGGAGGTGACCTTGGTGTCGCCCTCGCAGCCGTCGACGCTGAGGGTGACCTGGCCGCCCGCGGCGACCGTCGAGGGGGTCACGCGGAAGCCGAACGAGGTGATGTTGTTGTTCGTGTCGTCGCGCGTGACGTTCGCCGACGCGGGCGGGACCGTGAGCGTCAGGACGGTGGCGGTGAGCAGAGCTGCCGAAGCGACGCGTATCGCGTGCATGGTGGATCCTCCGGGTCCCCGAGGAGCAGCCGCGGACCTTCTTCCGCTGACGCCTGAAATGCACCTCGATGCCGGAAACGCTAGGTACGCTCCCGCGGGCCCGCGATCGGTGTCGTGCGAACGGGGCAATCCTCTCCGCCGGTCAGGGGAACGGGACGGCGCGCCGCGCCGGACGTATCGGCTCCGTATGGGAATGGGAGCGCGGCCGGACGGTGGCGGCGCTCAGTCCTGGCGCGGCTCGGTTCGGCGCGGTGCGGGCCGGGACTCGGGCTGAGGCCGCGGCTCGGGCCATACGTGGGGTCCGCCGCGCCACTCGACGAGGTGCGGGTCGTCGAGCGCGATGTCGGCCTCGCCGAGCCCCGCGCGCCGCAGGAACTCCACCAGGTCGCGGTCGCCGTGCGCGACGCCGGCGTCCTGTCCGCGCACGGTGACCCGCCTGCCGCCGTCGGCGGCGGGCGGATGAATGATGATCGGTGACTGCCAGGGCATGGCACCAGAATGCGCCGGACCGGGGCGCGGCGCAGCACGATTCACGGCCAGAGGTCGCGGGGCCAGGTCATGCCGGGCTCAGGCGTCGGATCAGTGGGCGTCAGGCGTCGAGGCGTTCCGTGTACGCCTCGGTCGGCGGGTAGGGGGAGCGGTTCGTCATGCCGGCCGACCAGAACCCCGCGGTTCCGGGGATGGCCGTCACGTCGTTCAGGTAGGGAGCCGTCGTCTCGCTCGCCGGGCCTCGGACGACGGTCCAGTCGGCGCCCTCTTTGCGCAAGTAGGTGCTGCGGCTCTGGTCCTGGTAGTTCCACCCCGATATCCAGGCGGCCCGGCCCTGCGTGTCGCCCGCGATCCCGCTCAACGCCCCGAGGGTGAAGCCTGGTTGCAGCCGGGTCCACGCCGTGCCGTCCCAGTGGGCGAGGGCGGGATTGCCGGGGCGTCCCGGTGGCCCGCCGACGCCCGCCTCGGTGCCCACGGCCCATACGTCGTCCGCGGCGGCCGCGTGCACGTCGGCGATGCCCAGCCGGGCGCCCGCGATCGGGGGCAGCACCGTCCAGGAGCCGTTCCACCGGGCCACGAGCCCCGACCAGCCACCACCCGATGCCTGGTCACCGCTGACCCAGACCTCCTCCGGTGTGCGCAGGACGATCCGGTACAGGTTGGCGCTCGCGACCGGCAGCGGGTCCAGCCACCGCCACCGCCGCCCGTCCCCGAGGAGCAGCCGCGCCGCGCCGTCCCGGGTGCCGCAGATCCACACCCGCCGGTCGGCGCCGACCGCCACCGACTCGAGCCGGACGCCCGGCTCGCCCCTGCCCGGGAACGTGGCCTCGCGCCAGGTCGTCCCGTCCCAGCGCAGCAGCGGGCTCGCGTTCCCGGAGGGGAGGCCCACGCTCCAGGCCGCGGTGGAGCAGACACCGGCGACGTCGCTCAGCCGACCGGTGTAGTCCAAGTGCGACAGGTCGCTCTTCGACCAGGTGCTGCCGTTCCAGAACATGGCCAGTGCCCGCGTCTGTGACGACACCGTGAGGCTCTCCTCGCCGACGGCCCAGGCCATTCCCGGCCCGGCCGCGGCGATGCGGCGCAGCTGTGCGGCCGGGACGCTGCCGGGCGCCGGGACGGCCCGCCACTCCTGGAGCGCGCGCCGGTCCTGTGGGGTTCGCCGGTCCCCTGGCCGGCGCGTCGGCGCGTCGGCACGGGCCGGGTCCGAACCGAGGGCGATCCCGGAGAGCGCGCCGATCGTCCCCGCCACAAATCCTCTTCGTCTCACCGCTGGTCCCTTCCACGCGGTTCCACTCGGACAGGAGGAACCACCGTGGACCAGCGGCCCGCGCGGGACTAGCCACGCGGGTGACAAACCCTCAGCCGTCGAGCCCCGGGAACAGCGCCTTGAACGGTTCCGCCGTCGCCGCGATGCCCCGGCTGTACGGAGCGTCGAAGTCCCAGATCAGGAAGAGCAGGAAGGCGAAGAGGGCGGAGAAGAGGCCGGCAAGGATCAGCTCGCGCGGAGTGCGGCGGATCTGCAGCGCGAAGATCATGCCGATCGTCACGAGCCCCCCGATGATCAGGCCGAACCACACCACGCCGGGCATGGTCGCCCCGACGCTGTCCGCGCGGGCGCTGCGCGCGTCGTCCGCCGCCGCCACCTCGTCGACCAGCGGCTGGTACGCCTGGGCCTCGAAGTCCGACTTCGGTTCGTAGTCAGTGACGTCGTGGCGGATCCGGGCGAGGAGATCGGCGCCGCGGTCGGTGAGTTCGCCCTTGGCGGCCATCGCGTCCCACTCCGTGGTGACGACATGGCTGACATAGGTGCGCACATCAGCGCGGATGCGGTCCCGGACGTCCTCCGGGTAGACCCGCGCCCGCTCCGAGATCTCGTGCAGCGCCTGGGCCTCCACCCGCACGTGCTCCTGGGCGGCGCCGCGCGCCTCCCAGACGCCCGCGATGGCGAGGCCGAGCACGATGGCGTAGACGACGCCGATCATCATCGTCATGTACTCGATGACGTCAGGCGTCTCCGACGCGTCGTAGTCCGCGCCGGTCCTGCGGTGCCGCAGCAGTGTCACGACGAGCACGACGCCACAGGCGGCCGCCATCGCGAGGGTGAGAACAAGCCATTCCGACATGGAGACCTCCGGCGGTCAGCGCGGGCGGAGCGCGGCGACGGCGAGCACCGCGGGCGCCGTGATGAGCAGGGTGAGCGAGACGAGGGACGGGCCGCCGCGCGGCGGCCGTTTACGGGTCGGGGCGTGGTACGCCGGATATGTCACGGATGGCGATGGCTTGGTTGTTCTGCTCGGAGCAGGGCGCTTGGGCTTGGGCGCCGGCTTCGGCGCGGGCGCCGGAGGCGGGGGTGGGGTCAGGGACGGCTTCGGCGCCGCCTTCAGCTCCGGAGCGGGCGGCGGAGGTGGCGGCTCCGGGGCCTGGGGTTCCGGCGGCGGCGGCGGAGGAGGCGGAGGGGTCGGAGGGGGCGGGGGAGGCGGTGGAGGCGGTGGAGGAGCGGGTGGCGGCGGAGGTTTCGGGTGCGTCGGCCCCGCCCAGCAGTCGGCGCCGTTACCCGCGACGGATACGTTGTCGCCGCCCGAAGAGCCGCCGGGCCCGATCGAGGCGTACGCGCAGGCGTCGGCCGTGGCTGTTCCGGTGGCGGTCGAGGCGCCCAGGAGCAACGCCATCGCCAGAAGTGCCAGCAGGCGTGTGGCGAGGAGCGATAAGGCCCGCGAAGTTCCATGCACGACGAAGATCATGGGCGTCGGCGGCCCCCCGGCACGCCGGAACGCTCCCGAATACCCCGAAGGAAGGACGCGGCTCCGGCGCGGGCTTGACGGTATGCGCCCCCGCCCCGGGCCCGCCCCGCCCGCACCCGCCGCGCGAAGAATCTTTCGGACCGGTTGAACGCGCGGGCCGTCCCCGCCCGTACCTAGGGCCATGTGTGACGCAAAACGGCGCCACGACATCCAAGCGGACAGCGGGAGTGAGAGATGCGGCATCCAAGTGGGCGAGCCCCTCGGGCCTGGCGGAGCGCCTCGCTCGTAGCGACGGCTGCGGCCCTGCTGGCGTTGACGACGGCGTGCGGCCAGGAGAAGGGCGACCAGTCCCCGAACGGCCAGAATGTGGGCAACCAGGCACCGGCCAAGGGCGACGGATACGGCGCGGGTGACGGTTACGGCGACGCGGACGAAGGCGCCGCGGACGGCGGGAAGGCCAAGGCGAAGGCGGCCGGGCAACTCGCCGTGTGGGACAGCAAGAAGCTCGGGAAGGTCGTCACCGACAGCGAGGGGTTCACGCTCTACCGCTTCGACAAGGACACGGCCCAGCCGCCCAAGTCCAACTGCGACGCCGCCTGTCTGAAGGCCTGGCCCGTCGTGGCCGCCGACGGCGCCAAGGCCGCGCCCGGCGTCGACGCGTCCCTGCTCGGCGAGGTGACGGCCGCGGACGGCACCAAACAGCTCACCATCGACGGCTGGCCGATGTACCGGTTCGCGAAGGACGCCAAGCCTGGCGACGCCAAGGGGCAGGGCGTGGGCGGCACTTGGTACGCGGCGGCCTCCGACGGCAAGAAGGCCGCACCCGCGGCGGCCGAGACCCCCGAGGAGACCGCACCCCCCGAGGCCGTCCCGGCCGACCCCGCGGGCCTCTCCACCCGTAAGGACCCGAAGCTCGGCGAGATCGTCGTCGACAAGAACGGGATGACCGTCTACCGCTTCACCAAGGACTCCGCCTGGCCGATCAAGTCCAACTGCGTGGGCGCGTGCGCCGAGAAGTGGCCCGCCGTCGCCCCCGTCGACAAGGCCGACACCAAGGGCATCGACAAGAAGGGCTACATGACCTACGACCGCCCCGACGGCGGCAAGCAGCAGACGATCGACTGCTGGCCGCTGTACACCTTCGCGGGCGACAAGAAGCCGGGTGACACCAACGGCCAGGGTGTGGGCGGCACTTGGTTCGCCGCGAGCCCCGACGGCAAGGCGGTCGGCGCCCCGAAGAAGTAGCCCACCGAGCACCTTCCCCGACGCGACCCCCGGAGCAACCCCCAAGGCCCCCACGTAACCCCCAAGGCCCCCCACGGAGCACCACCGACCGGCCCGTTTCCCCCTTTATCACGAAGGGGGAGCGGGCCGGTCCGCTGTGTGGCGCACGGCACTTGCCAACGGCAGTGACCGAGAACGGACGGCCAATTTCCGTTTTGACTCGCTCCCTTGGCGGACGATCAGTAGCCTCACCCTCGAACATCGGATCGCCCGCGTCGCCCCCTATGCCTTGGAGTCTTGATGGAGCGTCCCGCCTGGGCCCCGCTCGGCATCGACCTCACGATGCCCAGCGTGTCCCGCATCTACGACTACTACCTGGGCGGTTCGCACAATTTCGAGGTGGACAGGGAGGCCGCCCGCAAGGCCATGGAGTTCATGCCGGGCCTGCCGAAGGTCATGCAGGCGAACCGCGCCTTCATGCGCAGAGCGGTCCGGTACGCCGTCGACCGGGGCGTCACCCAGTTCCTCGACATCGGCTCCGGCATCCCCACCTTCGGCAACGTCCACGAGGTGGCACAGCGGGCGAGCGACCGGGCACGCGTCGTGTACGTCGACCACGACCCGGTCGCCGTGGCGCACAGCGAGGCCGTACTCGACGGTGACGAACGCACCGCCGTCCTCGCCGCCGATCTGCGCAAGCCCCGGGACATCCTGGGCAGTTCGGAGGTCGGTTCCCTCCTCGACCTGGACCGCCCGGTGGCCCTGCTGCTCGTCGCCGTCCTGCACTTCGTCGAGGACGCGTACGATCCTTGCGCGGCGGTCGCCGAGTTGCGGGACGCCCTCGCGCCCGGCAGCCTGCTCGTCCTCACCCACGCCTCGTACGAAGGGATTCCGGTTCCCCCCGAGCAGGCGGGCGGGACGGTCGGTGTATACAAGGACATCCGCAATCCACTGATCATGCGCTCGCGCGAGGAGATCGCGCGGTTCTTCGAGGGGTACGACATGGTGGAACCCGGCCTGGTGCCGATGCCGCACTGGCGGCCCGACACGGCGCCCGAGGAGGAGGACCCCTACTCCTTCTCGGGGTTCGCGGGCGTGGGACTGAAGCGTTGAGCGCCGAGCCGGACGGACCGGAGGGAAGACTCCGCAGGTTCGCCACCATCTGGAGCCGCGCGATCTTCCCGGTGACGGCCACCTCGCTGACCCGTCCCGAGTTCGAGCAGCAACTGGTACCGCTCGCCCGACGGCTGCGTGACGCGCTCCAGGAGCGGGTCTTCGACGCGAAGGAGGGCCAGGCCGTCGGCGCCGCCCTCATCGACACGCACTGCACCGACCCCGAGGCGCTCAGCCGCACCCTGGACTGCGTCGACGCCTACCTAGTCCTGTACTGCGGAGGCGACGGCCCCCGGGAGGAGCTGCGGGCCCGCAGCGCGCGCATCCAGCACGCCGTCGCCGCCGGCTTCGCCCAGGCGCTGCGCGAGCGCACCCTCGCCGAGCAGGAGGCGATCTCCCGCGCCGCCCTGAGCGCCCGCAGCGCCGTCGCCGAGGCCCTGCACGCGAGCGAGGCACGCTTCCGCGCCGTCTTCCACGGCGCGGCGATCGGCATCGGCATCGCGGACCTCGACGGCACGATCCTGGAGGTCAACGACGCGCTGATCCGCATGTTCGGCGGCCTGGAGAGCAACGTCCGCGGACGCAACGCGGCGGAGTGGACCCACCCCGACGACTCGCCCCACGTATGGAAGCTGTACGAGGAGCTGGTGCGCGGCGAGCGCGAGCACTACCGCGTGGAGAAGGCCTTCTACCGCCCCGACGGCACCGTCCTGTGGACCAATCTGACCGTCTCCCTGCTGCGCGACGCGGACGGACTGCCGCAGTACCAGCTGGCGCTGATGGAGGACACCACCGAGCGGCGCCTGCTCAACCTGCGCCTGCGCTACGAGGCCACGCACGACGCGCTCACCGGGCTGCCCAACCGCACCCTGTTCTTCGAGCGCCTGGAGAAGGCGCTCGCGGCGGGCGACGGTGCCCGGTTCGGACTCTGCTACCTCGACCTCGACGGCTTCAAGACCGTCAACGACAGCCTTGGACACGCGGCCGGCGACCGGCTGCTCGTCGAGGTCGCCGACCGACTCCAGTCCTGTGCGACCGCGCCCGGCGAGATGGTCGCCCGCCTCGGTGGCGACGAGTTCGTGGCGCTCACCACGGGCACGGACACCGAGACGGAGGTGGACGAGCTGGCGGGGCGCATCATGAACGCCCTGGCCGCCCCGATCCGTGTCGAGGGCCGCGAGCTGACCGTGCGCGGCAGCATCGGCATCGTGGAGGGCCCGGCCGGTGAGCGCGGCGCGGCGGACGTGCTGCGCAGCGCCGACATCACGATGTACCGCGCCAAGTCCGCGGGCGGCAACCGCTACGAACTCGCCGACCCCGAGGCCGACGCCCGCGCCATCACCCGGCACGGCCTGACCACCGCGCTGCCCGCGGCACTGGAGCGCGGCGAGTTCTTCATCGAGTACCAGCCGCTGGTGCATCTCGGCGACGGCAGCGTGCGCGGTGCCGAGGCGCTGGTGCGGTGGCTGCACCCGCAGCACGGCGTCATCGGCCCCGACCGGTTCATCCCGCTCGCCGAGCACACGGGCCTGATCGTGCCGCTCGGCCGCTGGGTCCTTGAGGAGTCCGTGCGTCAGGCCCGCCTCTGGGAGACGCGCACCCTGGACGGGGCCGCCGCCGGGCCACTCCGGGTCAACGTCAACCTCTCGCCGATGCAGCTCACCCACCCGGGTCTGGTCTCCGACACGGTCGACATCCTTGAGCGTGAGGGTCTGGAACCGGGCGGGCTCTGCCTGGAGGTCACCGAGTCCGCGCTGATAGGAGCCGACGACGACCTGCTGAAGCCGTTGCGCAGGCTCGCCGAGATGGGCGTGGACATCGCGCTCGACGACTTCGGCACGGGCTACTCCAACCTCGCCAATCTGCGCCGGCTGCCGGTGAGCGTCCTCAAGCTCGACCGCTCCTTCACCCAGGGCATGCAGCACTTCCCCGCCGACCCCGTCGATCTGAAGATCGTCGAGGGGATCGTCTCGCTTGCGCACAGCCTGGACCTCGCGGTCACCGTCGAGGGCGTCGAGACGGGCGCGCAGGCGGATCAGCTGCGCGAACTCGGCTGCGATACGGCTCAGGGCTGGTATTACGCCAGGCCCGGGCCGCCGGACCAGCTGCATGAGCTGGCGCTGGCCGACGCGATCAGCTGACCGCTGGGTCTGGGCGGATCAAGGCTCGGGGGGCGTGTGTGGTTCGTCTGGTGCGGGTGCGTCGTGGTCGCTCGCGCAGTTCCCCGCGCCCCTGACGGGGCACGGATGCGCCCCGGTAGGGGCGCGGGGAACTGCGCGACCAGCCACGACGCACCCGCACCTGGAATACGAGACACCCTCACCCGTCCCGAGCCAGAAGCATGCGCTGGAGTTCTCGCGCCGCCCGCGGCGGGGCCACGTCGCTGCGGTGCGCCAGGGCGATCGTGCGGTGCAGGCTCGGCCGAGAGAGCGGGGCCATCCGCAGATCGGAGCCCGACCGTTCGGCCACCATGCGCGGCACGACCGCCACGCCGAGCCCCGCCCGTACGAAGCCGAGCACCGCGTCCATCTCGCCGCCCTCCACCGCGAACTCGGGCTCGAACCCCTCGGCACGGCACGCGGCGACGGTCAGCTCCCGCAGGTCGTAGCCGTGCCGGAACATCACGAGGCGCTCGCCCTGCAAGTCGGCGATCCGCACCGCCTTGCCCAGGCGGCGCGTCTGGGGGGACGCCACCACGACCAGGTCCTCGCGCAGCAGCTCCACCGTGGTCAGCGCGGGCGAGGGACTCGGCAGCGGAAGCACCACGAGCGCCAAGTCCAGCGCGCCGCGCGCCAGTTCGCGTACGAGATCGTGGGAGCCGCTCTCCTCGATGAGCAGCTGGATGCCCGGATGCCGGTCGTGGAAGGCGCGCAGCACGTCGGGGAGCAGCCCCGTGCACACACTGGGGGTCGCGCCGAGCCGGATGCGGCCGCGGCGCAGCTGCGCCAGCTCCTGCACCTCGATCCGGGCGGTGTCCGCGTCCGCGAGGATCCGCCGGGCCAGCGGCAGCAGCGTCTCGCCCGCGTCGGTCAGCGTGATGTTGCCGCGGGCCCGGCTGAACAGCTCCGCGCCCAGCTCCTTCTCCAGGGCCCGGATCTGCTGCGAGAGCGAGGGCTGGGAGACGTGGACCTGCTCGGCGGCCCGCGTGAAGTGCCGCGTCTCGGCGACCGCGACGAAGTAGTGCAGCTGCTGGAATTGCATACGCGCACGATACGACGGTCGATAGGCGCAGGCTATGGAGACGAGTGGAATCATCCCGTCGGTGAGAGCCAGCGCCGGGGCGTCTACCGGGGCGGTCGGCCGAGCGTGCGGGCCAGGTAGGGAGAGGTGTGGCTCTCCTCGGCGCGCGCCACCTCCGCCGGAGGGCCGCACGCCACGATCCGGCCGCCCTTGTCGCCGCCGCCGGGACCGAGGTCGATGACCCAGTCCGCGCCCGCCACCACCGCCATGTCGTGCTCGACGACGACCACCGAGTTCCCGGCGTCGACCAGTTCGTGCAGACGGTGGGTGAGGACCTCGACGTCGGCGGGGTGCAGACCGGTCGTCGGCTCGTCGAGGAGGTAGAGCGTATGACCGCGCCGGGCCCGCTGCAGCTCGCTCGCCAGCTTGATCCGCTGGGCCTCGCCGCCCGAAAGCTCCGTGGCCGGCTGCCCGAGCCGCAGATAGCCGAGCCCGACGTCGATGAGCGTGCGCAGACTGCGTACGACCGCCGGGGTCCGCGCGAAGAACTCCGCGGCCGACTCGACGGTGAGGTCGAGCACCTGGGCGATGTTCTTGCCCTGATACGTCACGTCGAGCGTCTCGGGGTTGTAGCGGGCCCCCGCGCAGTCCGGGCACGGCGCGTAGGTGCTCGGCAGGAAGAGCAGTTCGACGCTGACGAAACCCTCGCCCTGGCAGGTCTCGCACCGCCCGCCCGCCACGTTGAAGGAGAACCGGCCGACGCCGTAACCCCGCTCCTTCGCCGCGTCCGTGCCCGCGAAGACCTTGCGGACCACGTCGAAGAGGCCGGTGTACGTGGCGAGGTTCGAGCGCGGGGTGCGCCCGATCGGCTTCTGGTCGACGCGGACCAGGCGGCCGACCCCCGCCGACTCCTCGGTGATCTCGCCCACGAGCGTCGACTTGCCCGAACCGGAGACGCCCGTGATGGCCGTGAAGACGCCGAGGGGCAGCTCGGCACTCACGCCACGCAGATTGTGCCGGGTGACCGGACCGACCTTCAACCAGCCCCGGGCCGTGCGCACTTCGCGCTCCGGAGCTGGCTCCCGGTCGAAGAGGAAACGGGCCGTGGCCGACTCCCGCACACCCGCCAGCTCGGCCACCGGGCCGCTGTGCAGCACCCGCCCGCCGTGCTCACCGGCGTGCGGGCCGACATCGACGAGCCAGTCCGCGTGGCGCATGACATCGAGGTGGTGCTCCACGACGAAGACGGAGTTGCCCGCCGCCTTGAGGCGGTCGAGAACCGTCAACAGGGCTTCCGTGTCCGCCGGGTGGAGCCCCGCCGACGGCTCGTCCAGGACGTACACCACACCGAACAGCCCCGAGCGCAGCTGCGTCGCGAGCCGCAGACGCTGAAGTTCGCCCGCGGAGAGGGTGGGTGTGGCGCGGTCGGGGCTGAGGTAGCCGAGCCCGAGTTCGGTGACGGTCGCGATGCGGGCCAGCAGATCCTCGGTGAGGACGCGCGCCGAGTCCGACGAACTCGCCCCGCTCTCAAGCACCTTGGCCAGTTCGGAGAGCGGGAGCGCGGCGAGTTCGGCGATCGTGCGGCCCGCGAACGTCACCGCGAGCGCCTCGGGCCGCAGCCTGCTCCCGTCGCACGCCGGGCAGGGCGCGCTCGCCAGGAACCGTTCGGCCTTGGCGCGCAGCGTCTGGCTCTTGGAGTCGGAGAAGGTCTTCATGACATAGCGCCGGGCGCTCATGTACGTACCCTGGTAAGGGCGTTGGATCCGGCCCGCGTCGCGCACCGGGTGCACGGTCACCACCGGCTGCTCGTCCGTGAACAGGATCCACTCGCGGTCCGCCGCGTCCAGCTCGCGCCACGGACGGTCCACGTCGTAGCCGAGGGTGTCAAGCACGTCGCGGAGGTTCTTGCCCTGCCAGGCGCCGGGCCAGGCGGCGATCGCGCCCTCGCGGATGGAGAGCGAGGGATCGGGGACCAGCAGCTCCTCGCTCGTGCGGTGGACCCGGCCGAGGCCGTGGCACTCGGGGCAGGCGCCTGCCGCGGTGTTCGGCGAGAAGGCGTCCGAGTCGAGCCGCTCGGCGCCCTCGGGGTAGCTGCCCGCGCGGGAGAAGAGCATCCGCAGGGAGTTGGACAGGGTGGTGACCGTGCCGACGGAGGAGCGCGAGGTCGGCGCCGAGCGGCGCTGCTGGAGCGAGACCGCGGGCGGCAGCCCCGTGATCTCCCCGACCTTCGGCGCGCCCACCTGGTGGATGAGGCGCCGGGCGTACGGCGCGACCGACTCGAAGTACCGCCGCTGGGCCTCGGCGTAGATCGTGCCGAAGGCGAGCGAGGACTTCCCGGAACCGGAGACGCCGGTGAAGACCGCGAGGACATCGCGCGGGATGTCCACGTCGACGCCCTGGAGATTGTGCTCCCGGGCGCCCCGGACGCGTACGAACGGATCATGGGGGCTGTGCATGGGCTGGCTCCGTACGCGGCTCGGGGACAAACCCCACGATTCTAGGCCGTGGGCCCGGGCGCGCGCCGGGCGGGCGCACCCGGCGCCGGACGGCGACCGCGCTCGTCGCTCGTAGGCACCGGGCATCAGGCATCCGGCACCAGCCATCCGGCACCGGGCCCACCAGTTCTACCCCGTGCGGTCTCCGTCCGTCAGCGCAGCGGCAGAGGGTGGTGGACCGTACGCAGCTCCGCCGCGGCGGAGACGTCCGCGCAGCCCGCCAGGCCCAGGGCGTCGCGGAGTTCATCGGCGAGGAGTTCCAGGACGCGCCGCGCCCCCGCCTCCCCGCCCATGGCGAGGCCCCAGACCGGTGGGCGGCCGACCAGGACGCCGCGGGCGCCCAGGGCCAGCGCCCGCAGGATGTCCGTACCGCTGCGGATGCCGCTGTCCAGCAGGACCTCGCAGCGGCCGCCCAGGGCCGCTACGATCCCCGGCAGCGCGTCCACGCTCGGGACCGCGCCGTCCAGCTGGCGGCCCCCGTGGTTGGAGACCACCACGGCGTCCACCCCGCACTCGGCGGCGCGCACCGCGTCCTCGGCCGCGAGCACGCCCTTGAGGACCAGCGGCAGCCGGGTCCGCTCCCGCAGCGCCGCCACCGACGACCACGTGAGGGCGGCGGAGAAGGCGGCACCGGTATGGGCGGCGAGCGCGGACGCGGGCCCGTCGGGGGCCCGGTGCGCGGCGGACGGGCCCGTGGCGAGGTGGGCGGCCCGCACATGGTCCGGCAGTGCGAACCGGTTGCGCATGTCCCGCAGCCGCCGCCCCATCCACGGCACGTCGACGGTCAGCACGATCGCCTCCACGCCGGCGTCCTCGGCCCTGCGGACCAGGTCGAAGGCGTGGCCGCTCGCCCGCAGCCAGTACAGCTGGAACCACACGGCCGCGCCGGTCGCCGTGAGCCGCTCGACCGGGACGCTGCTGAGGCAACCGGCGGTGAACGGCACCCCCGCCGCGTGCGCCGCCCGGGCGGCGGCCAGTTCGCCCTCGGGGTGCACGAGCCGCTGGTAGGCGACCGGCGCGACCGCCAGGGGCAGCCGGGCCGGACGCCCGAGGAGGGTGGTCTCCGCCGTGCACCGCGACACGTCCCGCAGGACGCGCGGGACGACGAAGACGCGGTCCAAGGCGGCGCGGTTGGCGTCGAGCGTGGTCTCGGCGCCGCTGCCCCCGGAGACGAAGTCCCGCACGTCGGCGGGGAGTACCGCGGCCGCGGCGCGCTCCACGTCGGCGAGGCACAGGGCGTCGGCCGGGGTGCGGACGGGGGCCGGGCACGGAACGGGGTCCGGGACCGTGTCCGGGACCCGCGCCACCCCGTCAGCGCTGGTGGAACCCACGCTGCTTCGTCCGCTCCAGCTCCACCGCTTCGTAGAGCGCCTTGATGTTCGCGCTGCCGAAGGTCTCGGCGCCCTGGCGCTCGATGATCTCGAAGAACAGCGTGCCCCGCGGATGGGCCGAGGCCGTGAAGATCTGGAAGAGCTGACCGTCGTGGTCCTCCGCCGCCAGCACGTTCGTCGCCCGCAGATCCTCGAGCCGCTCGGCGCTCAGCGAGACGCGCCGGCCCAGCAGGTCGTAGTACGACGACGGCGTGCGCAGGAAGCCGACGCCCCGCCCGGACAGGGCCCGCACCGACTCCACCGCGTCGGCCGCGGAGAACGCCAGGTGCTGGACGCCCGCGCCCTGGTGACTCTTGAGGAACTCGTCGATCTGCCCGCTCGCGGCGGACGTGTCCGGCTCGATGAGCGTCAGCGTCACCGTGCCCGACGGGCTCTGCACCGCCGTTGACTCCATCGCCTGGGCGCCGACCGTGATGCGCTCCTGGAAGATGTCCCGGAAACCGAGGGCGTCGCGGTAGTAGTCGACCATCGGAGCGAGATCGCCCGCTTGCAGGCACACCGCGATGTGGTCCAGCTCCAGCAGACCGGCGTCGGCGGCCGGTTCGCCGCCCGTGGCCGGGGCGGGGACGTAGCCGACCGGAAGGCCCGGGCCCTCCCCGGGAGCGCGCCGCACGAGTGTGTGGACGACGTCCCCGAAGCCGCACAGCGCCGCGGTGACCGCGGGGCCGTCGCCGGAGTGCCGTTCCGGGGACCGGTGCGCCAGGGCGCCGCGCGCGAGCGCCGCGTGGAAGGCCGCCTCCGGATCGGCGGTGCGCAGGGCGATGTCGGCGACACCGTCACCGTGGGCCGCCACATACGCCGACCCGGGGTGCTGGTCCGACGTCGCCTGCGTGAGGACGAGAGTGATCTGCCCCTGGCGGAGCGCGACGCCGCGTTGCTCCGCGGACGTGCTCGTGCCGACCACGGTGAAGGAGTACCCGTCGACCCAGGAGGCCGTCGCCCGCTCCAGGTCTTCGACGTACATCTCGACGTAGTCGATCGACAGGTCCGCCAGCGGATTCCCGGCGCTCTCACTCGGAGGTTTTGCTATTTCGCTCATGAATGTCTCCAGATCCGGAGAGAAATGAGTTTCCGGGGGACTCTACGAGCCCGCTCTCTCGTCTGGCTACAAACGAAATGGACGGCCGTCTTTGCCGATTCGAACCGTCCAGAATAAAGTGAGCGGCCTTTCGGTTAATGGTCGTTGGCCTTTCGAACGGGTGATGTTCAGTGATGCGCACCATGACCGTCATCGGCACGGGTCTGATCGGCACGTCGGTCGCGCTCGCCGTGAGCAGGCGGGGTGTAAGGGTGTACCTGACCGACCGGGACCCCGCCGCCGCGCGGACGGCCGCCGCGCTCGGCGCCGGCCTCGCGCGAGCCCCGGGGGAGACCGTCGATCTGGCCGTGATCGCCGTCCCGCCCAGCCAGGTGGGCGCCGTCCTCACCGAGGCGCAGGAGCGGGGCCTCGCCCGGACCTACACCGACGTGGCGAGCGTGAAGGCCGGGCCCGAACAGGCGGTGCTGCGCGGCGCCCCCGACCCGGCCCGGTACATCGGCGGCCACCCGCTGGCGGGGCGGGAACGCTCGGGTCCGCTGGCCGCCCGCGCCGAGCTGTTCCGGGACCGCAACTGGGTGCTCACGCCGTCCCGGCTCGCCTCGGACGACGCCTTCGAACGGGCCCTGGAACTGGTCGCCCTGTGCGAGGCCGTCCCCGTCGTGATGCGCAGTCAGGACCACGACGCCGCCGTGGCCGTCACCTCCCACATGCCGCATCTGATGGCAAGCCTGATCGCGGCCCGGCTGCGGGAGGGCCCCGAAGGCCTCTCCCGCGTCGCGGGGCAGGGGCTGCGCGACGCCACCCGGATCGCCGGCGGCGACTCCCGGCTGTGGGGCGACATCCTCCAGGCCAACGCCCCGGCCATCGCGGGCGTCCTGAAGGACCTGCACACCGATCTGTCCCGGCTCGTCCCCGCGCTCGACGCGCTGGCCCGGCCCGGCGGCGCGGATCGCGACCACGGCATGCGGGCCCTGGTGGACCTGCTCGACCGGGGCATCTCGGGCCTCGCCGAGATCCCCGGGCCCGGGGACGGTGAGAGCCGGGGGGTAAGGGTGGCCGTCGCGGAGCGCCCCGGGGAGCTGGCGCGGCTCCTCGCCGCCGTCGCGGAGCTGGGCGTCACCGCGGAGGACGCCGCCGTCGAGACGGCCGTCGCGGGCGCGGGCCTCACCGTGCGGTTCGCGGTCGCGGCCCGCACGGCCGACAAGCTGGCGGACGTGCTCGGCGCCGAGGGCTGGGACGTCGTAGGGGACCCGGCACGTCCAAGTGCGCGAAACGAACGGTTGGACGATGTTGTTGGACCGTCAGGATTCGTGTGACTCTGAGCGCCGACTGTCGAATTCTCACAAACCACTGAACCACTGAACCACTGAACCACTGAACGGCTGAACCGCTGAACCGCCACCGCAGAAGTGCCGAACCGTCGAACGCCTGGGGGAAATCCATGGCGGAACAGATCGCCGATGATTGTGTGCCGGGCAATTCCACCGAGGATCGCGCGGTCGTCGCCAACCGCGGCGCCTTCGACCGCATCGGCCTGCGCCAGGGCGGGCAGTCCGACGCCGTCTCGCCCGAGACGACCGTGAAGGTCCTCGACCGGAGCTGGTCGGCGCCGCTGGTCGTCGGCCCGCTCGACGCCCCGGCACGCCCCGGCGGCGAACTCGCCGTCATCCGGGCAGCCGCGGCGGCCGGGCTCCCGGCCGTGGTGAGCGCCTTCGCCGAGCGGACCTTCGCCGAACTCGCCTCGGCCGCCGACATCCCCCTGTGGCTGCGGACTTTCGCGTTCCAGGGCCGGGGGACGGCACGGCGCATCGCCGGGCGCGCCGAGGACACCGGGTTCGGCGCGCTGCTCCTCGCACTCGGCGACCGCGACGACGTCCGTGCCCGGCGCGTCGCCGCCCCCGCCGAACTGGGCACCGGCGCGCGCGGCCCCTTCGACGACGTACGTACCCTGCTGCGCGCCCGCGCCGACTGGTCCGACGTGGCGTGGCTGCGTTCGGTCACCGCGCTGCCGCTGCTGGTCGCGGGCATCGGCAGCGCGACCGAGGCGCGGCGCGCCATCGACACGGGCGCCGACGGGATCGTGGTCACCGCCCTCGACGCGCTCCCCGAGATCGCCGAGACCGTGGCGGGCCGCTGTCCCGTCCTGCTGAGCGGCGGTGTCCGCCGGGGCGCGGACATCCTGGCGTCGCTCGCCGCGGGCGCCGACGCCGTCGTCGCGGGCCGCCCGGTCCTCGACGGGCTGCGGGCGGGCGGGCGCGCGGGCGTGACGGAAGCGCTGGCCGGCCTCGTCAGGGAACTGGGCGCCGCGATGACGTTCACGGGCGCCGCCACCGTCACGGACATCGGGCCCGACGCGATCCGCACCGCTCCCCGCCCCGCCGCCGAAGCGGCGCCGATCCGGGCCGCGCAGCCGCTGCGGAAGGCCGAGCTGCACGCCAGCGTCTGCGACCCGGTCCTGGACACGATGACGTTCCTCAACGAGATCACCTCCCGCTACCCGGAGGCGATCTCCTTCGCGCCGGGCCGCCCCTACGACGGCTTCTTCGACAGCGAGCAGATCTTCACACACCTGCGCCGGTACCTGAACCACCTGGAGGAGCAGGGGAGTTCATCCCAGCAGGTGCGTACGGCCATGTACCAGTACGGTCCCACCGCGGGCCAGATCCGGGAGATCATCGCCGACTCGCTGCGCGCCGACGAGAACATCGACGTACCGGCCGAGTCCATCGTGGTGACCGTAGGCGCGCAGGAGGCGATGCTCCTCGTGCTGCGCGCCCTCATCACCGGACCCGACGACGTCCTCCTCGTCTCCAGCCCCTGCTACGTGGGGATCACCGGCGCGGCCCGGCTCCTGGACGTCGCCGTCACCGCCGTCGAGGAACGCGAGGACGGGATCTCCTGCGCCGACCTGGAAGCCGCGATCAGGAACGAGCGGGCCCGCGGGCGCAGTCCCCGCGCCTTCTACGTCGTACCCGACCACTCCAACCCGTCCGGCACCACGATGGGTCCGCGGGCCCGCGCCGAACTCCTCGCGCTCGCCGCCCGGCACGGCATCCTCGTACTGGAGGACAGCCCTTACCGACTGGTGAGCCCCGGACGGCCGCTGCCCACGCTGAAGTCCCTGGACCGCGCGCACAGCGTGGTGCACCTGGGCTCGTTCTCCAAGACGGTCTTCCCCGGCGCCCGGGTGGGCTTCGTCATCGCCGACCAGCCCGTCCTGGACGACGCGGGCCGCACCGGACTGCTCGCGGACGAACTCGCGAAGATCAAGAGCATGGTGACGGTCAACACCTCTTCGCTCAGCCAGGGCGCCGTGGCGGGCGCCCTCCTCGCGGCCGACGGGAAGGTCTCGGAGCTGAACACCGCGGCCGCCGCCTACTACGGCGACGCCATGCGGGCCACGCTCAGGGAGCTCGACCGCCACCTGCCGGCCGACCGGCGCGAGGCCCTCGGCGTGCGCTGGAACGAACCGACCGGCGGCTTCTTCCTCACCCTGCGCGTGCCGTTCCGCGCCGACAACACCGCGCTGATCCGCTCGGCTCAGGACTTCGGCGTCATCTGGACGCCCATGTCGTACTTCCATCCCGGGGGCGGCGGAACGCATGGAATCCGCCTCTCCACCAGCTATCTGACGCCCACCCAGATCGAGGAGGGCGCCGCGAGGCTCGCCCGCTTCATCGAGGCGTGGAGCGCGACACCAGAAGGGACGGCACCGTGACCGGCACCAACGCCATGCGTGAACCGCGCCGCAGCAAGCCACGAATGTGGGGGTGGACCTTCCGATGACCATCGACATGACAGCAGCGCCCGAGGGCATGGCGCTGCCCGGGGTTCTCGACGACATCCGGATGGCCCCCGCCCCCCGGATCACCGGGGTGGGCACGGCCGTGAGCCCCACCTCCTACTCCCAGCGGGAAGTGCTCGACGCCTTCGGCATCACCGACCCCAAGGTGCGGTCGGTCTTCCTCAACAGCGCCATCGAGCGCCGCAACCTCACCCTGCCCGCCGAGGACGCCCACGGAGTGCGCGCCCCCGAGTCCCAGGGCGACCTGCTCGACAAGCACAAGGCACTGGCACTGGAGATGGGCGCCGAGGCGCTGCGCGCCTGCCTGAAGAACGCCGGAGCCGAACTGGCCGACCTGCGCCACCTGTGCTGCGTCACCTCCACCGGCTTCCTCACACCGGGCCTCAGCGCCCTGCTGATCAGGGAGTTGGGCATCGACCGGCACTGCAGCCGGGCCGACATCGTCGGCATGGGCTGCAACGCGGGCCTCAACGCCCTGAGCGTGGAAGCGGGGTGGGCGGCCTCCCACCCCGGCGAACTCGCCGTCGTGCTCTGCGTCGAGGCGTGCTCGGCCGCGTACGCGATGGACTCCACGATGCGCACGGCCGTCGTGAACAGTCTCTTCGGTGACGGCGCCGCGGCCGTCGCGCTCGTCGCGGGGGACGAGCGGGAGCCGACGCCGCAACCGGCCCCTGTGGTACTGAAGTTCGCCAGCTGCATCATCCCCGAGGCCGTGGACGCGATGCGCTACGACTGGGACCGCGACCAGGGCAGGTTCAGCTTCTTCCTCGACCCGCAGATCCCCTACGTCGTGGGCGCGCACGCCGAGATCGTCGTCGACCGCCTGCTGGAGGGCACCGGGCTGCGCAGGAGCGACATACGGCACTGGCTCGTGCACTCCGGGGGCAAGAAGGTCATCGACGCCGTCGTGGTCAACCTCGGCCTGACCCGCCACGACGTACGGCACACCGTCGGTGTGCTGCGGGACCACGGGAACGTCTCCAGCGGATCGTTCCTCTTCTCCTACGAACGCCTCCTCGAAGAGGGGGTCACCCGGCCCGGCGAGTACGGAGTGCTCATGACCATGGGCCCGGGCTCCACGATCGAGACGGCGCTGATCCGATGGTGAGCGCGAGCCATGGCGAGGACGGGCCGACGGTGAGGACGGACGGGACCATGAAACCCCTGCGCGCACTGGAACTGGACGGCTCCGAGCCCCTCTCCGCCACGGCCGTCAAGGCCGTCGCGGACCTCTGCGACCGGGCGGAGGACCCGGAAGGCCACGCCCTCGCGGTCGTCCACGTCACCGGGGCGCCGCACGGCGACTGGACCGGCGGCCTCGACGTCACGCTGGTCACCAAGTGGGAGCGCGCCCTGCGCCGCCTGGAACGGCTGCCGGCCGCCACGGTCGCGGTCGCCCGCGGCGACTGCGGCGGGACCGCGCTCGACGCGTTCCTCGCCGCCGACCTCCGCGTGGCCGCCCCGGGCACCCGGCTCCTCGTCCCGCGCGATGCCACGGCGACCTGGCCCGGCATGGCCGTCTACCGTCTTGTCCAGCTCGCCGGGGCCGCACGGGTCCGCAAGGCCGTCCTGTTCGGCCGCCCGATCGACGCGGCCGAGGCGCTGGCACTGGGCGTCGTCGACGAAGTGGCCGACGACCCGGCGGCGGCCGTGACCGCCGCGGCGGGCCTCGCGCACGGCCTGTCCGGCAAAGAGATCGCGATCCGGCGGCAGTTGATGTTCGACGCCGCGACGACCAGCTTCGAGGACGCCCTCGGCGCCCACCTCGCGGCCTGCGACCGCGCCCTGCGGCAGGGCGCCGAGGAGGTGGCGGCATCGTGACGACCGTCCACCACGCCCCCGCGGCGGCCCCGCCCGCGGCCCCCGGGCACGGGGACGTCAGAGACATCTGGGCGGCTCTGGCCGCCTCTTCCGGGGCCCTCGCCCGCGTCGACGAACTGGCCGGGGCCCTGCCGGAACCGCCCGCCCGCACACCCGGCGAGCGGGCCGCGATCGCCGCCGCCAAGGACGCGGCCCGCGCGCTGCGGGCCGCGTTCCTCGACACGTACGCCGACGCCGTGTACGACCGGCTGACCAGCGGCCGCACCCTGTCGCCGCGCATCGACGAACTCCTCGACGCCGCCGCCACAGAGCTGCCCGGCCTGGTGCCCGACGAGGCCCTGCTCGCCGCCGAGCGCAGCAGGCCGCAGGCAGCCAAGGAAGGGCACGAGATCGACCAGGGCATCTTCCTGCGCGCCGTGCTCCGCTCACCGACGGCCGGCCCGCACTTGCTCGACGCCATGCTCCGGCCGACCCCCCGCGCCCTGGGGCTCCTCGATGAGTTCACCCGCACCGGCGCGGTGCGGATGGAGTCCGTGCGCGTCGAACGGGGCGACGACGGCGTGGCGCGGCTGACCCTGTGCCGCGACGACCGGCTGAACGCCGAGGACACCCGCCAGGTCGACGACATGGAGACCGCCGTCGACCTCGCCCTGCTCGACCCGGCGGTACGGGTCGGGCTGCTGCGCGGCGGGGAGATGAGCCACCCGCGCTACCGCGGCAGGCGGGTGTTCAGCGCGGGCATCAACCTCAAGAGCCTCAGCTCCGGTGACATCCCGCTGGTCGGGTTCCTGCTGCGCCGCGAACTCGGCTACCTCCACAAGCTCGTACGCGGTGTGCTCACCGACCACGCGGGCCAGTGGCACTCCCCCCGCGTGGAGAAGCCGTGGGTCGCCGCAGTGGACGGCTTCGCCATCGGCGGCGGCGCCCAGGTCCTGCTGGTCTGCGACCACGTGCTCGCCGCGTCCGACGCCTACCTCAGCCTGCCCGCGGCGAAGGAGGGCATCATCCCCGGCGTCGCCAACTTCCGGCTCACCCGGTACGCGGGACCCCGGCTCGCCCGGCAGATCATCCTCCAAGGCCGCAGGATCAGGGCCGCCGAACCGGCCGCGAGGCTCCTGGTCGACGAGATCGTGGAACCGGAGGAGATGGACGCCGCGGTCGAACGCGCCGTGGCCGGGCTCGACGGCGCCGCGGTGCTCGCCAACCGCCGCATGCTCAACCTCGCCGAGGAACCACCGGACGCGTTCCGCGCGTACATGGCGGAGTTCGCGCTCCAACAGGCTTTGCGGATCTACGGCCAGGACGTCATCGACAAGGTCGGCCGCTTCGCCGCGACCCCGCAGGACGGCCCGCAGGACGGTCCGCCGGGCTCCGGCGGCTGAAGGGAGCCCCATGCCGATCGCCCGGACAGGCGGGACACGACTCTCCTACGAGGAGTACGGCGCCGGAGAGCCGGTCGTCATGGTCACCGGCACCGGGGCGCCCGGCCGGATGTGGCGCACCCACCAGGTGCCCGCCCTGACCCGCGCGGGGTACCGGGTGATCACCCTCGACAACCGGGGGATCCCGCCGAGCGACCCCTGCCCCGAGGGGTTCACCCTGGACGACATGGCGGCGGACATCGCGGGCCTCATCGAGCACCTGGGTGAGGGCGCGTGCCGGGTCGTCGGCTACTCGCTGGGCGCGATCGCCGTCCAGGAACTGCTCCTGGCCCGCCCCGAACTCGTACGCCAGGCCGTCCTGATGGCGACCAGCGGACGAACGGACGCGCTGACCGCCGCGATGACGGCCGCCGACATGGAACTCGCCGACATGCAACTCGGCGAGGTCCAGGGCAAGTTGCCGCCCCGCTTCGCCGCCTATGTGCAGGCTCTCCAGAACCTCTCGCCGCGGACGCTGAACGACGACGAGCGGCTGCGGGACTGGCTCGCCGTCTTCGAGATGTCCGACCTCGACCGCTCGGGCCTGCGCGGCCAGCTCGGGCTCCAGCTGATCCCGGACCGCCTGCGGGCCTACCGGCGCATCAGTACGCCGTCTCTGGTGATCGGGTTCCAGGACGACCTCGTCGTCCGCCCGCGGCTCTCCCGCGAGGTCGCGCAGAGCATTCCGGGAAGCACCTATACCGAGATCCCGGGATGCGGCCACTACGGATATCTGGAGAGGCCCGCCGCCGTGAATTCGGCGATCACCGATTTCTTCGCCGGGCGAACACCGTGAATTCCGTCCCGCGTCAGGCGCTCACTGGACGCTCTTGTCGGCCCCCGGGCCCCCGGCTAGCGTAAACACATCCTGCCGACAGAAATTGATCGGAGTGGTCATGCCCAACCCGTTCGACGACGAAAACGGAACCTTCCTCGTTCTTGTCAACGACGAGAACCAGCATTCGCTCTGGCCCTCCTTCGCCGAAGTCCCGGCCGGCTGGAAGGCCGTCTTCGGTGAGGACACGCGGGAGGCCTGCCTCGCGTACATAGAGGAGAACTGGACGGACATCCGTCCCAAGAGCCTCATCGAGGAGATGGAGAAGTACGAAGCCGCCGGCTAGGCGAGCCCGGACCGCAACGACAAGGGAAACGGGAGGTTTTCGTGGCCATGATCGGTGGCCCGGGGCCGGTGATAATGAGCGGCGGTATGGGGCCGGACCAGCCGGTGACCAAACAGCGAATCAAGCCCGGCACGGCGAAACGCGTCATCCCCTACACGAAACCGTACCGCCTCAACATCGTGCTTCTCCTGGTCATCACCGCGCTCAACGCGGCGAACGTGGTGGCCACGCCCATCCTGTTCATGTACCTCATCGACAACGGAATCGTCGAACGCAACAACTCGGTGGTCGTGTGGATCTCCGTGGCGGTCGCCGCCATCGCGCTGCTGAGCACCGCCCTCGGGTTCGCGGAGGCCTGGTACTCGGGCCGGATCAGCGAGGGGCTCATCTACGACCTCCGCACCAAGATCTTCGACCATGTGCAGCGCCAGCCACTGGCGTTCTTCACCCGCGCGCAGACGGGGTCGCTCGTCAGCAGGCTGAACACCGACGTGGTCGGCGCCCAACAGGCGGTCACCACGCTGCTGTCCACGGTGGCGTCCGCCGGGCTCACGCTGGTCCTCGTACTGATCACGATGTTCTATCTCTCCTGGGTGGTCACCCTGATCTCCCTGGTGATCATTCCGCTGTTCATCCTGCCCGGGAAGCTCGTCGGCGGCAGGCTCCAGCGGATCATGCGGGAGCACATGCAGGTCAACGCCGAGGTCGGCTCGTTCATGAGCGAGCGGTTCAACGTCACGGGCGCCCTGCTCGCCAAGTTGTACGGCCGTCCCGCGGGCGAGACGGGCATGTTCTCCGGGCTCGCGGCCAAGGGCCGGGACCTCGGCATCCTGACCGCCGTCTACGGGAAGATGCTCTTCCTGACGATGATGCTGGTGGGCTCGCTCGCCACCGCGCTCGTCTACGGCCTGGGCGGCAGCCTCGTCATCGACGGCACCTTCCAGATCGGCACCCTGGTGGCGCTGGCCACCCTGATCACCCGGCTGATGGGCCCCATCAACCAGCTCGCCGGCGCACAGACGAGCGTGCTGACGGCGCTCGTCAGCTTCGACCGGCTCTTCGAGATCCTCGACCTCAAGCCGCTGATCTCCGAGAAGCCGGACGCCGTGCCCCTGCCCGCCACGAGCCAGGGCGGCGGGACGGCACCCGACATCGTGTTCGACGGGGTGTCCTTCCGCTACCCGAGGGCCGCCGACGTATCGCTCGCCTCGCTGGAGTCCATCGCCCTGCCCATGCAGGAACGCGCGCAGAACACCTGGACCCTGAGCGACCTGAACTTCACCGCGCCCGCGGGCAAGCTGACCGCGCTGGTCGGCCCGTCCGGCGCGGGCAAGACGACCATCACCCACCTGGTGCCGCGGCTGTACGACCCGGTCGAGGGCGCCATCAGGATCGGCGGGCACGACATCCGCGACGTGACGCTGCGGTCGCTCAACGAGACCGTCGGCATGGTCACGCAGGACGCGCACCTCTTCCACGCCACCCTCCGCGACAACCTGGCGTACGCCCGTCCCGACGCCACCGAGCAGGAACTGATCGAAGCGTGCAAGGCGGCACAGATCTGGGAGCTGATCGAGAGCCTGCCGGACGGCTTCGACACCGTCGTCGGCGACCGCGGCTACCGGTTCTCCGGCGGCGAGAAGCAGCGCGTCGCCATGGCGAGGCTCCTGCTCAAGGCCCCGCCCATCGTCGTGCTCGACGAGGCGACCGCGCACCTCGACTCGGAGTCCGAGGCGGCGCTGCAACGGGCCCTGAAGACCGCGCTGAAGGGCCGCACCTCGCTGGTGATCGCCCACCGCCTCTCCACCATCCGCGACGCCGACCAGATCCTCGTCATCGACCAGGGCAGGGTCCAGGAGCGCGGCACCCACGAAGAGCTGATGGAACTGGACGGGCTCTACGCGGAGCTGTACCGCACGCAGTTCTCCCGCCAGCCGTCCGTCAAGGGTGACGCGCCGGCGCTCGAATCCAGGAACGGCGCGGTGCCGGTGCCCGAGCCGGTGGGCGGCCCGCCCGGTCCGCCCGGCACCATGTTCACCGGTGGCCCGGGCGGCCCGGGCGGTCCCGGAGGTCCGGGGGGCCCAGGGGGGCCGGGAGTCTTCTTCGCCCCCGGCGGTCCAGTCGGTCCTGGCGGCCCCGGCGGCCCGGGGCCGGGCCCCGGCCCGCATGGCCCCGGACCAGGACAGGGGGGTGTGCCGCCCGGCCACGGGTGAGCCCCACCCCCGTACCGGAAAAGGACGATCGGCATCCGCGACGTGCGCATCGGCGTCGCGGATGCCGCGTTTTCCCGCCGGGTCCCGGATTTCGCCGGGGCGACTCGGGGGCGGCGCCGCGGGGGTAGCCTGGCAAACGTCTGTGTGCCCGGGTACCGGATGTGAGGTGCGATGCCGATGCGTCTGCCCAGCTCGGCCCACGCGGCCCGGTTCCGCGCCTGGGCGGCCGCCCGACTCCTGCCCAAACGGGTGCGCATGCGGCTCACCCTGCTGTACGGATCGCTGTTCGTCGTCTCCGGCGCCGTCCTGCTGACGATCACCTATCTGCTGGTCAGCCGCTCCAACGGGGTCTTCGTCTTCAGCCGCGAGAAGTCCGGCCCGCCCACGGACGACGGCGTGCACATGTACACGGAAAGCGGCGCCTCCTCCGCCCTCAAGGGCATCGCCGAGGCGCGGCGCCAACAGGCGATGCGCCAGCACGAGATGGAGATGAACCGCCTGCTGATCGAGTCGGGCGTCGCGCTGGCCATCATGTCGGTGATCGCGATCGGCCTCGGCTGGTTCGTCGCGGGACGGGTGCTGCGCCCGCTGCGCACGATGACCTCCACCATCCAGCGGATCTCCGCGCACAACGTGCACGAGCGGCTGGCCGCCGAGGGCCCGGCCGACGAACTGAAGGACCTCGCGGAGACGGTCGACGGGCTGCTCGGCCGTCTCGAAAGCGCCCTCGACTCCCATAAACGCTTCGTCGCCAACGCCGCGCACGAACTGCGGACACCACTGACCGTCGAACACGCCCTCCTCGAGGAGTCGTTGATCGACCGCGACGCCACCGTCGAGTCCTTCCGGTCCAACTTCGAACGGCTCCTGGTGCTCAGCGAGCAGCAGGCACGGCTTCTGGAGTCCCTGCTGACCCTGTCGAGCAGCGAACGCGGCCTGGACCAGCGGGAGCCGCTCGAACTGGCCGAGCTGGCGGAGAAGGCGGTGCTCGGCTGCCGTGAGCAGGCGGAGCGGCGGGGGCTGCGGGTGGATACGGTGACCGGGCCCGCCGCCACCTGGGGCGACAGCGCGCTGGTGGAGCGCCTGATGGCCAACCTCCTGGACAACGCCATCGGTTACAACGTCCCCGACGGCTGGGTGAGGCTCGTGACCCGCGTCGAGGACGAGCACGCCGTCGTCCGGGTGGCCAATTCCGGCAGCCTGATCCCGCCGGACCGGGTGGGCCGCCTCTTCGAACCGTTCCAGCGGCTCGACCGCACCGCGGGCGACGGACACCACGGGCTCGGCCTGTCGATCGTGCGCTCCATCGCCACCGCCCACGGCGCGACCCTGGACGCGCACGCCAGGCCGGAGGGCGGTCTCGTCGTCGAGGTCGCCTTCCCGCTCCGGGCGGCGCGGCGCCCGCAGACCCGGCAGCAGCACGGCGGGCAACGCCGGCCGCGGGCCGCCTCCGTGACGAGCGCGGGCGACTCCGCCTCCGGGTGATCGCGCCCTGGGCCGCCACTGTGGACGGGTCGCGTCAATTCCCCCCTCGGCCATAGCATCGAATTCACCGCGCTTGTTCATGCGCCTGCCCGGTGTCCAAGTGCGCACGGGGCGCGGTTGGACGGCCCGGGAATGAAATAGCCGACGCGGTTCGCGCGGCGAGGGGGAATGATGAACGGCAAAGCTGGTCGCACTCTGCCCTTGCTCGATTCCCAGGAAGGAATCTGGCTGGCGCAGCGCGTGGAAGGCTCCCGTCGGATGTACGGCGTCGGCCAGTACGTCCAGATATCGGGGCCCATTGACGCGCGGTTATTCGAGCGAGCGTTGCGGCAGGTGGTCGGCGAAACGGAAATCCTGCGTGTGCGATTCGTGGAGGACGGCGACAAGGTCTCGCAGGTACTCGCCCCGGAACATCTCCCCGGCCCTTTCCTCGGCGTACCTCTTCTCGACTCCGCACCCCTTCTGGACTCCGTCGACCTCAGTACGGAGGACGATCCCGAAACCGCTGCCGATGAATGGATGCGGGCGGAACTGAACCAGGAGCGGGGCGCTGATTCCGACCGGCCCTTCTCGTACACGCTCTTTCGCCTCGCCCCTGACCGGCACATCTGGTTCCAGCGCTACGACCACCTGCTGATGGACGTGTTCGGCTGTTCCCTCGTGGCCCGCCGCCTCGCGCACGTCTATACGGCGACGCTGCGCGGGCAGGCCCCGGAACCGGCCGGACACGCCGCGCTCGGCGAGCTGTTGGAGGAGGAGTCCGCGTACCGGGCGTCGGATCGGTACGCGCGCGACCGGCAGTACTGGCTCGACCGTTTCGCCGACCGGCCGGACCTGCCCGATGTCCCCGGCCCCGGCCCGGCCGCCCGTACCGAACGCCAACCCGAGCCCCACCCCGAGCCCGAACCCGAGCTTGAACGCGAGCCCGAGATCCTGCGGGAGACGGGCCACTTGGCGCCCTCCGCCGTGCGGGCGCTGTGCGCGGCGGCCGACCGTGCCGGGGTGAGCTGGCCCAGGCTCGTCGTCGCCGCGGTCGCCGCCTTCACGGGCCGTATGACGGGGTCGGCCGAGGCCGTCCTGAGCCTCCCGGTCCCGGGCCGCGCGAGCGACCAGGCGCGGCGCACCCCCTGCACCATGGCGAACCTGCTTCCCCTGCGGTTGTCTGTCGCCCCCGGCACGAGCCTGGTGGATCTGGCGCGGGAGGCAGGGAGCGAGATCGAAGGCCTCCTCGCGCACCAGGGCTTCCGGGGTGAGCGGCTGCGTCGTGAACTCAACTGGCCGGTGGGCGATCGCTGGCACTTCGGCCCCTCCGTCAATGTCATGCCGACGGCCGGCGAGAGCCTGTCGTTCGGCGAGCACCAGGGCGTCGTACGCGACCTGTCGAGCAGGCGCGTCGAGGACTTCGGTGTGCTGGTGAGCGGCTGGTCCGCGGGCGAGGGCATGCGGGTCACCTTCGAGGCCAACCCCGCGCTGTACAGCCGTGACTGGCTCCGGGCGGCGCACCGGTCGTTCCTGACGTTCCTGGAGAGCGCGGTCGGGGATCCGTCGGCGCCGGTCGGCCGCGTCGATGCGGTGGACGGAGCCGAGCGCGACGCGTTGGTGCGGGCGGGGAGTGCCGCCGCGCGGCCGCCCGCCGCGGACTCGGTGCCCGCTCTGCTCGCCCGCCAGCTCGGCTGGTCTATGGACGCGGTCGCCGTCGTGGACGGCGAACGCACGCTTTCGCACGGCGAGTTGGACGCGGCGGCCGGGCGTCTCGCGTCGTATCTGGCCGGTGTCGGCGTGCGGCGCGGGGACCGGGTCGCGGTGGTGATGGAGCGCTCCGCGGAGTTGATCGTCGCGCTGCTCGCGGTGTGGCGGGCGGGCGCGGCGTTCGTGCCGGTGGACGTGGAGTACCCGGCGGAGCGGGTGGCGTTCCTGCTGGCCGACTCGGACCCGGCGGCGGTGGTGTGCACCGAGGCCTACCGGGGCGCGATCCCCCCGGACAGCGGGGCGGAGCCGGTGGTAGTCGACGATCCCGGGGTACGGGCGGCCGTCGCCGCGTGCCGGATCGACGGCCCCGACGTCCCGGTGGGCGGGCAGGACCTCGCGTACGTGATGTACACGTCGGGCTCGACGGGGGTGCCCAAGGGCGTGGCGGTGCCGCACGGGGGTGTGGCGGCGCTGGTGGCTCCCGACGCGGGCTGGGCGGTGGGTGCGGGCGACGCGGTGCTGATGCACGCGCCGCACGCCTTCGACGTGTCGCTGTTCGAGGTGTGGGTGCCGCTGGTGGCGGGCGGCCGGGTCGTGATCGCCGGACCGGGCGTGGTGGACGCGGGGCGGATCAGGGCCGCGGTCGCGGCGGGCGTGTCGGCGCTGCATGTCACGGCGGGCATGTTCCGGGTCCTCGCCGAGGAGTCCCCGGAGTGTTTCGCGGGGCTCGGCGAGGTGCTGACGGGCGGCGACGTGGTGCCGGCCGGGGCGGTGGCCCGGGTGGCGCGGAGGTGCCGGGAGGTGGCGGTGCGGCACCTGTACGGGCCGACGGAGACCACGTTGTGCGCGACCTGGCATGAGCTGCCCGCGGGCGCGGCGGGCGGTCCGGTGCTGCCGATCGGCCGCCCCCTGGGCAACCGTCAGGTGTATGTGCTGGACGCGGCGCTCCAGCCCGTCCCGGCGGGCGTCGTGGGCGAGCTGTATGTGGCGGGGGCGGGCCTGGCGCGCGGATATCAGGGGCGCTCGGGCCTGACCGCGGAACGGTTCGTGGCGTGCCCGTTCGACCACGGCGGGCGGATGTACCGCACCGGTGACCTCGTGCGGTGGGCGCCCGAGGGCGAGTTGGTGTTCGTGGGGCGCGCCGACGAGCAGGTGAAGGTCCGCGGGTTCCGGGTGGAGCCCGGCGAGGTCGAACTGGTCCTCGCCGGGCATGAATCGGTGGCCCAGGCGGTCGTGGTGGCCCGCCGGGACGGCGGCCCCGGCGGCGACAAGCGGCTGATCGGCTACGTCGTGCCGGACGGGCGGTCCGCAGTGGATCCCCGGCTGCTGCGGGAGCACGTGGCCAGGGCCCTGCCGGAGTACATGGTCCCGGCGGCGGTGCTCGTCCTGGACGCGCTGCCCCTCACCGCGAACGGGAAGCTCGACAGGTCCGCCCTGCCCTCACCCGACTTCGCCGACGCGGGCGGTGCCCGCGGCCCCGCGACGCCCGTGGAGGACGTGCTGTGCGCCCTGTTCGGCGAGGTCCTCGGCCTGGGCCGGGTCGGCGCCGACGCGTCGTTCTTCGATCTTGGCGGGGACTCGCTCCTCGGGATGCGGCTGGTGGCGCGGGTGCGTGCGGTCCTGGACGTGGAAGTGGGGATCGGGGAACTGTTCGGCGCGCCGACGGCGGCAGATCTCGCCCGCCTGATCGACGACGGGGGCGCCGGCGGCGTCGGCGGCCTCGACGGGGAGGCGCGGGCCGCGCTGCGTCCGCGATCGCGCCCGCGGGCGGTGCCGCTGTCGTTCGCGCAGCAGCGGATGTGGTTCCTGAACCGGATGGCGGACTCCGTTCCAGGCGCGGCCGCCGCCTACAACTTGCCGCTCACCCTGCGGATTTCAGGCGCCCTGGACATGTCCGCCCTGGAAGCGGCGCTCGGTGATGTGGCTGACCGGCACGAGAGTCTGCGCACGGTCCTCCCGGACGCCGGGGGCGTCCCGTACCAGCGGGTGCTGGAGGGCGAGGAGAGCCGCCCGCCCTTGACCGTGACACCGGCCGGTGAGGAGCGGCTCACCGAGATGCTCGCCGCGCAGCTGGGTGAGGGCTTCGACCTGCGGGTGGATGTGCCGTGGCGGGTGTGGTTGTTGGTGGTGGGTCCGGGTGAGTTTGTGTTGTCGGTGGTGGCTCATCATGTGGCGGTTGATGGCTGGTCGATGGGTGTGCTGGCGCGGGATCTGGAGGCGGCGTACGGGGCTCGCTGCGAGGGGCGCGCTCCTGGGTGGGGTGCGTTGCCGGTGCAGTACGCGGATTACGCGTTGTGGCAGCGGGAGATGCTGGGCGGTCTGGATGATCCGGCGAGTGTGATCAGTGGACAGTTGGCGTACTGGCGGGATGTGTTGACCGGAGTCCCGCAGGAGATTGCTCTGCCGGTGGACCGTGCTCGTCCTGTGGTGCCTTCGTTCGAGGGGCGTCTGGTGGCGGTGGCGGCGGATGCGGGGACGCATGCGCGGCTGGTGGAGGTCGCCGGGCGTGGTCGGGCGACGATGTTCATGGTCGTGCACGCGGCGGTGAGTGTGCTGCTGTCCCGGTTGGGGGCGGGGGAGGACATTCCGCTGGGGACGCCGGTGGCCGGTCGCGGCGACGCCGCGTTGGAGGAGCTGGCCGGATTCTTCGTGAACACGCTGGTGCTGCGGACGGATCTGAGTGGTGATCCGACGTTCGCGGAGCTGCTTGAGCGGGTGCGGGCCACGGATCTGGCGGCGTACGCGCACCAGGACGTGCCCTTCGAACGCCTCGTCGAAGAACTGAACCCCTCTCGTTCCGTCTCCCGCAATCCGCTCTTCCAGGTGATGCTGGCCCTGCCGAACCTGCCCGACCCGGAGTGGAGGCTCCAGGGCCTCCGGGTGCGCCCGCTGCCGATGGTCGCGCCCGCCGCGCGCTTCGATCTCGCGGTCACGCTCACCGAGCGGCGTGACGAGCGGGGGGCTCCGGCCGGGCTGGCCGGTGACGTCCTCCTGGCCGCGGACCTGTTCGACGAGAACACGGCCCGGAAGCTGGCCGAGCGCCTGGTGTACGTCCTCGAACAGGTCGCCGCCGACCCGGAGATCCGGCTCAGCGACGTGGACGTCCTCACGGCGGACGAGCGCGCCCAGGTGGTGGAGCGCTGGAACGATACGGCGGTCCCCGGCACGGACACATCGGTGCCGGGCCTGTTCGAGGAGCGGGCGGGGCGGTCGCCGGACGCCGTGGCCGTACGCTGCGGCCAGGACGCGGTCCCGTACGGGGAGTTGGACGCGCGGGCCAACCGCCTGGCCCGCCACTTGACGGGCCTCGGTGTCGGTCGCGAGGACAAGGTGGGCCTGTGCCTGCCGCGCGGGATCGACATGATCGTCGGCGAGCTGGCGGTGTGGAAGGCGGGCGGCGCGTTCGTGCCGCTCGACCCGGAGTACCCGGCGGACCGGCTCGCGTTCATGGTCGCCGACAGCGGGGCGCGGGTGGTACTGGGCACCACCGCCACCATGACCGACGTACCGGTAACGGCGCAGGTGGTGCTGCTGGACGAGGCGCGGACCACAGCCGCCTTGGCTGCGGAGTCCCCGGCCCCCCTGTACACGGCCGTCCTGCCCGATCAACTCGCCTACGTCATCTACACCTCCGGCTCGACAGGCCGCCCGAAAGGTGTCGCCGTGGCCCACGGCGGGGTGGCGAACCTCGCGGAGGCCATGCGACCGGCGATGGGCGTGGCCGAGGGCGTGGCCGTGCTCCAGTTCGCGTCCTTCAGCTTCGACGCGGCGGTCCTTGACGTGGCGGTGACGCTGGCCGCGGGCGGCACGCTCGCCATCGCGACGAGCCGGGAACGGGCCGAGCCCGCCGCACTGGCCCGGATGATCGACGCCGCCGGGGTGAGCACGGCGAGCGTGGTGCCGTCGCTGCTGAGCGTGCTGGATCCGGCGGCCGTGCCCGGCGTACGCAACTGGGTCCTCGGAGCCGAGTTGCTCACCGCCGACCTGGCGGCCCGCTGGACTCCACAGGCCCGGGTCTGGAACACGTACGGGCCCACCGAGGCGACCGTGATGGCCACCGTCGGACCGGTCGACTCCGCGATCACGGCGGGCGACGAGCCCCCGCCCATCGGGCGCCCCCTGGCCAATATGCGTACGTACGTGCTCGACGGCTTCCTGCGCCCGGTGCCGCCGGGCGTGGTGGGCGAGGTGTACCTCGCGGGGCCCGGTGTGGCGCGCGGCTATGTGGGGCGGGCGGGTCTGACGGCGGAACGGTTCGTCGCCTGCCCGTTCGGCGCGGGCGGGCGGATGTACCGGACCGGGGACCTGGCCCGCTGGACGTCTGACGGGCAGTTGCTCTTCGCCGGACGCGCCGACGACCAGGTGAAGATCCGTGGGTTCCGGGTGGAGTTGGGCGAGGTCGAGGCGGCGCTCTCCGCGCACCCGGCGGTCCGGCAGGCGGTGGCGGTCGTGCGCGAGGACCGGCCGGGCGACCGGCGCCTGGTCGCCTACCTCGTACGTGAGGGGGAGTACGGCATCGCCCCCCAGCGCATCCGCGACCAACTGGCACTGCGCCTGCCGGAGTTCATGGTCCCGGCGGCCGTACTCGTCCTCGACGCGCTGCCGCTCACGGTGAACGGCAAGCTGGACCGGGCGGCTCTGCCCGCGCCGGACTTCACTCCCCGGGCCTCCGGCCGGGAGCCGCGTACGCAGACCGAGGAGATCTTGTGCGGTCTGTTCGGGGAGGTGCTCGGCCTTGAGTGGGTCGGGGCCGAGGACGGGTTCTTCGAACTCGGCGGCGATTCGCTGCTGGCGATGCGGCTGATCTCCCGGGTGCGGGCGGTGCTGGAGGCGGAGGTGGGGATCGCCGAACTGTTCGGCGCGCCGACCGTGGCGGGCCTCGCCCGGCTGATCGACGGCGGCGCCGGCGGCTTCGCGGGGGAGGCGCGGGCCGCGCTGCGTCCGCGGCCGCGCCCGGATGTGGTGCCGTTGTCGTTCGCGCAGCAGCGGATGTGGTTCCTGAACCGGATGGAGGAGTCGGTCCCGGGCGCGGCCGCCGCGTACAACGTGCCCTTGGTGCTGCGCATTTCGGGTGTGCTCGATGTGGCGGCCCTGGAGGCGGCGCTCGGCGATGTGGCGGAGCGGCACGAGAGCCTGCGCACGGTCTTCCCCGACATCGACGGTGTCCCGCACCAGCGCGTCCTGCACGGAAGGACGGGCCGCCCGCCCCTGACCATCGCGCACTGCGACGAGGAGCGGCTCACCGAGATGCTCGCCGCGCAGCTGGGTGAGGGCTTCGACCTGCGGGTGGATGTGCCGTGGCGGGTGTGGTTGTTGGTGGTGGGTCCGGGTGAGTTTGTGTTGTCGGTGGTGGCTCATCATGTGGCGGTTGATGGCTGGTCGATGGGTGTGCTGGCGCGGGATCTGGAGGCGGCGTACGGGGCTCGCTGCGAGGGGCGCGCTCCTGGGTGGGGTGCGTTGCCGGTGCAGTACGCGGATTACGCGTTGTGGCAGCGGGAGATGCTGGGCGGTCTGGATGATCCGGCGAGTGTGATCAGTGGACAGTTGGCGTACTGGCGGGATGTGTTGACCGGAGTCCCGCAGGAGATTGCTCTGCCGGTGGACCGTGCTCGTCCTGTGGTGCCTTCGTTCGAGGGGCGTCTGGTGGCGGTGGCGGCGGATGCGGGGACGCATGCGCGGCTGGTGGAGGTGGCCGGGCGTGGTCGGGCGACGATGTTCATGGTCGTACATGCGGCGGTGAGTGTGCTGCTGTCCCGGTTGGGGGCGGGGGAGGATATTCCGCTGGGGACGCCGGTGGCCGGTCGTGGTGATGCGGCGTTGGAGGAGCTGGCGGGGTTCTTCGTGAACACGCTGGTGCTGCGGACGGATCTGAGTGGTGATCCGACGTTCGCGGAGCTGCTTGAGCGGGTGCGGGCCACGGATCTGGCCGCGTACGCGCACCAGGACGTGCCCTTCGAACGCCTCGTCGAAGAACTGAACCCGTCCAGGTCCCTCTCCCGCACCCCTCTGTTCCAGGTGATGCTGGCACTCCAGAACGTGCCCGAGGCCACCTGGGACCTGCCCGGCGTGCGCGTGAGCCCCGCGCCACTGCCGCCCAGGCTCGCGGCCCGGTTCGACCTGGCGGTCTCCATGGTCGAACGGCGCGACGCGCTCGGCGCCCCGGCCGGTCTGGACGGCGAGATCCTCTACGCCACCGACCTGTTCGACGACGACACGGCCCGGAAGCTGGCCGAGCGCCTGGTGTACGTCCTCGAACAGGTCGCCGCCGACCCGGAGATCCGGCTCAGCGACGTGGACGTCCTCACGGCCGCCGAACGCGCCCAGGTGGTGGAGCACTGGAACGACTCCGCCCTGCCGGTGCCCCCCTCGACGGTCGTCGAACTCTTCGAGGATCGCGCGGCACGGTCCCCGCACGCGGTGGCGGTCGAATCCGGCGTGACGGGGGAAAACGCCCTGACCTACGGGGAGTTGGCCGCCCAGGCCGCTCGGCTCGCCCGGTACCTGGTCGACGCGGGCGTGGGCCCCGAGTGCCGGGTGGCGGTCGTGGTCGAGCGGTCGGTGCCGATGATGGTGGCGCTCGTCGCCGTCTCGATGGCCGGCGGGGTCTTCGTCCCGGTGGACCCGGAGTACCCGGCGGACCGGGTGGCGCATCTGCTGGAGGACTCCGATCCGGCGGTGGTGCTGTGCACGAGGACGACGCGGGGCGCGGTGCCGACGGACGCCGCGGGAATGAGCACGGCGAGGCCCACCGGCTCGGCGGCAGGACACCCACGCTCCGCCCGCCGCGTCGTCGTCATGGACGACTCCGCGGTCGCCGAGGACATGGCCTCGTACGCGCCCGGCCCCCTGCGCCCCATCGAGCGCCTGGCGCCACTGACCGGGGACAACGCCGCGTACGTGATCTACACCTCGGGCTCGACGGGCACCCCGAAGGGCGTCGCCGTCTCCCACCGCGGCCTGCGCAACGTCGTCGAGGACAACCTCCGGCGGTACGCGCTCGACGAGGACAGCCGCGTCCTGCAACTCGTCTCGCCGAGCTTCGACGTCTCCATGGCGGACATCTGGCCGACGCTGTGCGCGGGTGCGCGGCTGGTCCTCGCCCCGTCGAAACTGGACGCCTCCGGCGAGGAGCTGACCCGCCTTATGCGGGCGCGGCGCGTCACCCACCTGGCGACGACCCCGACGTACCTGCTGCAGATGGACGCCGAGGACGTACCGGAGCTGCGCCTGCTGATCATCGGCGGCGAGCCCATGCCACCCGAGGCGCGCCGCCGCTGGCGCCGGGGCCGCGCCATGTACCAGCAGTACGGCGTCACCGAGGCGACGATCATCTCCACGGTGAGCGCGGTCCGGCACGACCGCGACGGCACGGCGCCGATCGGCGGCCCGATCGCCAACACCCGCGTGTACGCGCTGGACACCTCCCTGCGGCCGGTGCCCGTCGGCGTGCCGGGCGAGCTGTACGTCGCCGGGGCCGGGCTCGCGCGCGGCTATCTGGGGCGCTCGGCGCTCTCCGCGGAACGCTTCGTCGCAAGCCCGTTCGGGGCGGGGGAGCGGATGTACCGCACCGGGGACGTGGTGCGGTGGACCGGAGACGGCGAACTGATCTTCGCGGGCCGCGCCGACGACCAGCTGAAGATCCGCGGACACCGCATCGAACCCGGCGAGATCGAGTCCGCCCTCGCCGGCTGCCCCGGAGTGCGCGAGGCCGTGGTGACGGTCCGCGAGGACCGCCCGGGCGAGCGCCGTCTCATCGGCTATGTGGCCGCCGACCCGGGGACGGTGGACGGAGGGACCGTACGCGCGCACGCCGCGGGTCTGCTCCCGGAACACATGGTGCCGACGGCGGTCCTGGTCCTCGACGCGCTGCCGCTGACCGCCAACGGCAAACTGGACCGGGCCGCGCTGCCCGCGCCCGACTTCGCCGAGCGCGTCTCGGGCCGGGAACCGCGTACGGAGACCGAACGCATCCTGTGCGACCTGTTCGCCGAGATGCTGCGGCTCGAACGCGTCGGCGCCGACGACGGCTTCTTCGAGCTGGGCGGCGACTCGATCAGCTCGATGCAGCTGGTGTCGCGGGCCCGCCGGGCGGGCCTTGTCATGACGCCCCGGCACGTGTTCGAGGCGAAGACGCCCGAGCGCCTCGCGGCCGTCGTGGAGGCGGCGGGGGCGCAGGAACGCGCCGTCGACGACGTCGGTGTCGGGGAGGTGCCCTGGACGCCGGTGATGCGGGCCTTCGGCGAGCGCGCCGCGGGCGCCCGCTTCGCCCAGTGGACGACCGTCGGCGCGCCCGCCGGGCTCGGCCTGGACGTGCTGGCGGCCGGTCTCGGCGCCCTGCTCGACACGCACGACATGCTGCGGGCGCGTACCGTACCCGGCGAGCCGAAGCTGATCGTCGGCGAAACGGGGTCGGTGGACGCGGGAAGCCTGGTCGCGCGCGTGGACGCGGTCGGCGTACGGGAAGCCGCACCGGGGGCCGACGTGCCGGTCGGCGCCGACGCGCCGAGGGACCCCACCAGGCTGGACGAGGTGGCGGGACGCGCGGCACAGGAGGCGGCACTGCGCCTCGACCCGGCGCACGGCGTGATGGCACAGGCCGTATGGGTGGACGCCGGACCCGGCCGCACGGGCCGGATCGTGCTGGTCGTCCACCACCTGGTGGTCGACGGAGTCTCCTGGCGGGTGCTGCTCCCCGACCTCCGGGCGGCCTGCGAGGCGGCCGCCGCCGGGCGCGAACCGGCGCTCGACCCGGTCGGCACCTCGTTCCGGCGCTGGGCGCACCTGCTCGCCGAGCAGGCCCACGACGACAGGCGGACCGCCGAACTGGACGGCTGGACCGCCCTCCTGGGAGAGCCCCAACCCCCCCTGGGGAAACGGGCGTTGGACCCGGCAATCGACACCGCGCTGACCCTCCGCCGCCACTCGTGGACCCTCCCGCCCGAGCAGGCGGCCACCCTGGTGGGCCGGACCCCGGGCGTCTTCCACTGCGGTGTGCGCGAGGTGCTCCTCGGTACCCTGGCGGGCGCGGTCGCCCACTGGCGGCCCGAGACCGCCACCGGACTCCTGGTGGAGGTCGAGGGCCACGGCCGCGAACCGCTGGAGGGCGCGGACCTGTCCCGTACCGTCGGATGGTTCACCGGCGTGCACCCGGTCCGCCTGGCGGTGACCGGCGCCGACCTGGACGACGCTATGGCCGGTGGCCCGGCTGCCGGTACGTTGGTCAAGGCCGTGAAGGAGCAGGTCCGGGCGGTGCCCGGGGACGGCCTCGGCTACGCACTGCTCCGCAGGCTCAACCCCGGCACGGGCTCGGCCCTGGCGGCCGCGCCGAGCGCGCAGATCGGCTTCAACTACCTCGGCAGGTTCGCCGCGGGGGCGGCGGGCACCGTCGACGACTGGCAGCAGGCCGGGGCCGCCGCGGTCGGCGGCTCCACCGAACCGGACCTGCCCGCGATGCACGTGGTGGAAGGCCTCGCGGTGGTCCGGGACACCCCGGAGGGACCCGAGCTGACCGTCACCCTCAGCTGGCCGGGACGGCTCCTGGACGAGACCGACGTGGAGCGCCTCGGCCGGGCCTGGGTGGCGATGCTCGGCGGCCTCGCCGTGCACACCGACGAGCCCGCCGCGGGCGGGCACACGCCTTCCGACTTCCACCTCCTCGACCTCGAACAGGACGAGGTCGACCAGTTCGAAGCGATAGCAGCCAAGCTCGAGGAGGGTCTGTCCCGGTGAAGTCATCAACCGCCGCGCAGAGTTCGGCCCACGGCTCCGCCCTGGCGGGAGTGTGGCCGCTGTCACCGCTACAGGAAGGCCTGCTGTTCCACGCCGACTTCGACGACAGCGGCCCCGATGTCTACGCCGTGCAGTTCACGCTGGACGTCGAAGGCCCCGTGGACGCGCGCCGGTTACGGACCTCATGGCAGGCGCTCCTGGACCGGCACGCGGCGCTGCGGGCGAGCTTCCACCGCAGGAAGTCGGGCGAGGCGGTCCAACTCATCACCCGGAACGTCACGTTGCCCTGGCACGAGGCCGACCTCTCCGCGCACCCCGCGGCCGACCGCCCGGCCCGCGCCGAGAAGCTGGCCGCGGGCGAACGCGCGGAGCGACTGGACCTGTCGGCGCCACCACTGCTCCGGCTGCTCCTGATCCGGCTCGCCGACCACCGGCACCGGCTCATCGTGACCTCGCACCACCTCCTGATGGACGGCTGGTCGATGCCCGTCCTGCTGGGCGAGCTGTCACAGGTCTACGCGGCGGGCGGCGACGCCTCCGTACTCGCACCGGCCGCCTCCTACGGGGACTACCTGCTGTGGCTCGGCCGGCAGGACAAGGAGGCGGCACGGGCCGCCTGGCGTGCGGAGCTTGCCGGGGCCGACGAGCCGACCCTCGTGGCCCCCGCGGAGGCGGGCGGGACCCCGGTGCTGCCGGACGAACACCTTGTACGGCTCCCCGAGGAGACCACCCGGGCCCTCGCGGAGACGGCCCGCGCCCAGGGGCTGACCGTGAACACCGTCGTCCAGGGCGCGTGGGCGCTGGTCCTCGCGCGTCTGGCGGGGCGCACGGACGTGGTGTTCGGCGCGACAGTCGCGGGCCGCCCGGCGGAACTGCCGGGCGTGGAGTCGATGGTGGGCCTGCTCATCAACACGCTGCCCGTGCGGGTGCGCCTCGACGGCAAGCAGTCCGTGACGGAGATGCTGGCGCGGCTCCAGGACCGCCAGGCCGCCCTCATGGCGCACCAGCACCTCGGCCTCTCCGAGATCCAGAAGGTGGCCGGCCCCGGCGCGGTCTTCGACACGCTCGTGGTCTACGAGAACTACCCCAACCCGCCCGCCGACCCGACCGCTCCCGACACCCCCACCTTCACCGTCTCCCCGGGCGAACAGGCCACCAACTACCCGCTGACCCTCGGCGTCCTGATGGCCGACCGCCTCCACGTCCGCTTCACGTACCGACCCGACCTGTTCGACCGCCACGCCGTCACCGAACTGGGACAACGCCTGGTGCGGGTGCTCGAACAGATGGTGGCGGATCCGTTGGTGCCGGTGGGGCGGGTGGAGGTGGCGGGTGCGCAGGAGCGCGCGCTGGTGGTGGAGGCGTGGAACGCGACGGCGGGCCGGGTGCCAGGTGTGTCGGTGCCGGAGCTGTTCAGCGGGCAGGTGGCGCGGGCGCCGGACGCGGTGGCGGTGACGGATGGCGAACGCTCGTATAGCTATGGCGAGTTGGCGGAGCGCTCGGGTCGTCTGGCGGCGTTCTTGGCTGGGCGGGGTGTGGGTCGTGGCGATCGTGTCGCGGTGGTGATGGAGCGGTCCGCTGATCTGCTGGTGGCGTTGCTCGGGGTGTGGCGGGCGGGAGCGGCCTACGTTCCGGTGGACCCCGACTACCCGGCGGAGCGCGTGGCGCTGCTGCTGGACGACTCGGACCCCGTCGCGGTCGTGTGCACCGAGGCGACGCGCGGGATGGTGCCCGAGGGTGTAGGGGTCCGGCCGGTGGTGCTGGATGACGCCGAGGTGGCAGCGGCGATCGCGCGGGTTCGGCCCCTGGGGGCGGCGGTTCCCGTGGGCGCGCAGGACCTGGCATACGTGATGTACACGTCCGGGTCGACCGGTGTGCCGAAGGGCGTGGCGGTTACCCACGGGAGCGTGGCGGGGCTGGTCGGCGACCCGGGGTGGTCGGTGGGCGCGGGCGACGCGGTGCTGATGCACGCGCCGCACGCCTTCGACATCTCCCTGTTCGAGGTGTGGGTGCCGTTGGTGGCGGGTGGCCGGGTGGTGGTGGCCGCGCCGGGTGCGGTGGATGCGGGTCGGGTGCGGGAGGCGGTCGCGGAGGGCGTCACGGCGGTGCATGTCACGGCGGGTCTGTTCCGGGTGCTCGCGGAGGAGTCCCCGGAGTGTTTCGCCGGTCTGCGTGAGGTGCTGACGGGCGGGGACGTGGTGCCCGCCGGGTCGGTGGCGCGGGTGCGCGAGGCGTGCCCCGAAGTGCGGGTCCGGCATTTGTACGGGCCGACCGAGGTCACCTTGGCAGCGACCTGGCATGGGCTGCCGGTGGGCGCCGAGGGCGGGCCGGTGCTGCCGATCGGGCGGCCGCTGGGCAACCGGCAGGCGTATGTCCTCGACGCGTTCCTGCGTCCGGCCGGGCCGGGCGTGGTGGGCGAGCTGTATATAGCGGGGACCGGTCTCGCGCAGGGATACCTCGGACGGTCGGGGCTGACGGGGGAGCGGTTCGTGGCGTGCCCGTTCGGTGCGGGCGGGGAGCGGATGTACCGGACGGGGGATCTGGTCCGGTGGTCGTCCGAGGGTGAGTTGCTCTTCGTGGGGCGTGCGGATGAGCAGGTGAAGGTCCGTGGGTTCCGGGTGGAGCCGGGTGAGGTCGAGGCGGTGCTGGCCGGACATGAGACGGTCGGCCAGGCAGTTGTGGTGGCTCGTCAGGACGGCCCCGGCGACAAGCAGTTGATTGGTTACGTGACTGCTGCGGACGGCTTGGGTATCGACACGGAGGAGTTACGTGCGTACGTGACCGACCGTCTGCCCGACTACATGGTCCCGGCGGTGATCCTGACCCTGGACACCCTGCCTCTCACGGTGAACGGCAAGGTGGACCGGGCGGCCCTGCCCGCGCCGGACTTCGCCGCCCGGGTGACCGGACGCGCACCGCGCACGGCGGCCGAGCGGATCCTGTGCGGCGTCTTCGCCGAGGTCCTGGGGCTCGACCGGGTCGGCGTCGAGGACGGGTTCTTCGAGCTGGGCGGCGACTCGATCAGCTCCATGCAGCTGGTCTCGCGCGCCCGCCGGGCCGGGCTCGTGGTGACGTCCCGGCAGGTCTTCGAGGAGAAGACCCCGGAACGGCTCGCGCAGGTCGCCACCACGGTCGAAGAGGCGGGCGCCACGCTCGACGTGGGCATCGGTGAAGTTCCCTGGACGCCGGCGATGCGGGCGCTGGGCGAGCGTGCGGCGCGGCCCGGGTTCGCACAGTGGGTGGTCCTCGGCGCCCCGGCCGGGCTGGGTCTCGGCGTGCTGGCGGCGGGACTCGGTGCCGTCCTGGACGCGCACGACATGCTGCGGGCGCGGACCGTTCCCGGCGAGCAGAAGCTGATCGTCGGCGAGCGTGGCTCGGTCGACGCCGGGAGCCTGGTCGGGCGGGTGGACGCGGCGGATCTCGGCGCCGATGGCGTGGAGGCCGTCGCGCGTGAGGCCGCGGAGCGCCTTGACCCCGCCGCCGGGGTGATGGTCCAAGCGGTATGGGTGGACCCCGGACCCGGCCGGGCCGGTCAACTGGTATTGATCGCCCATCACTTGGTGGTGGACGGGGTGTCCTGGCGCGTACTGGTGCCGGACCTGCGAGCCGCGTGTGAGGCGGCCGTCGCCGGGCGGGTACCCCGGCTGGACCCCGTGGGCACCTCGTTCCGCCGCTGGGCGCAGCTGCTGACGGCCGAGGCGGCCAGTGAGCGGCGCACCGCCGAGCTGGACAGCTGGCTGGCCTTGCTAGGAGCGCGGCAAACACCCTTGGTGAGCGCGGAGTTGGACGCCGCCCTGGACACCGTACGGACCCTGCGCCGCACCACGTGGACCGTCCCCGCGCGCCAGGCCGAGACCCTGCTGACGCGCACCCCGGCCGCGTACCACTGCGGTGTGGAAGACGTGCTCCTTGCCGCGCTGACGGCCGCGGTCGCGTACTGGCGCACCGACGAGGAGACCGACGTACTCGTCGACATCGAAGGGCATGGCCGCGAGCCACTGGACGACGGGGTGGAACTGTCGCGCACGGTTGGCTGGTTCACCAGCGCGCACCCCGTCCGGCTCGGCACGGCGGGAGTGGATCCGGCCGAGGTCCTGGCAGGCGGCCCGGCCGCCGGTGAACTGCTGAAGGCGGTCAAGGAGCAGACGCGCGCGGTCCCCGGCGACGGTCTCGGCCACGCACTCCTGCGCCACCTCAACTCCGAGACCGCCCCCGTCCTGGCGGCCGCCCCGGCCCCGCAGATCAACTTCACCTACATGGGCCGGTTCGCCGCCGACACGGCGGACGGCCACGGCGGCGGAGCCTGGCAGATGGCCGCGGGGAACGCGATCGGGGGCTCCGTCGACCCCGAGACCCCGCTGCGGCACCTGCTGGACGTCGGCGCGATGGTCCGGGACACGCCGGGCGGGCCCGAGCTGACCCTCACCGTGCACTGGCCCCGACGGCTGGTGCGGGACGCGGACGCCGAACGGCTCGGGCGCGCCTGGGCGGACATGCTCGGCGGCCTCGCGGCCCACACCGCGGCACCCGCCTCTGGAGGACACACGCCCTCCGACTTCCCTCTCCTCGACCTCGCCCAGGACGAGGTCGACGAATTCGACCGACTCGACTGACCTGAGGGCCTTGCCGGCCCGACTTCCGTGATCGCCCCGGCACCCCGCCGCTGTGAGGAGACAGAACGATGACCCGATCCGTTGTCGAGGACGTCTGGCCGCTGTCGCCGTTGCAGGCGGGGCTGCTCTTCCACGCCGCCTTCGACGACCAGGGCCCGGACGTCTACCAGGGGCAGCGGACGCTGGAGCTGATCGGGCCACTGGACGCGGACCGGCTGCACAGGTCGTGGCAGGCGCTGCTGGCCCGGCACGGAGCACTGCGGGCGAGCTTCCGCGGCCGCAAGTCCGGCGAGGCGGTGCAGGTCATCGCGCGCGAGGCGGTGCTGCCCTGGCGCGTGGAGGACGTCTCGGGGCTCGGGGAGGCCCCGCCCATGGCCGGACGGGAAGCGGAAGCCGAGGCCGGCCGGGGAGCTGAAGTCGGAGTCGGCCTGGAAGCGGAAGCGGAGGCCGACCGGCTTGCCGCGCGCGAGCGGTCGCAGCGTTTCGATCCGGCCACGGCGCCCCTGCTGCGGCTCCTGCTGATCAGGCTGGGCGACGAACGGCACCGGCTGGTCCTCACCAGCCACCACGTCGTCATGGACGGCTGGTCCATGGCGGTGCTCTTCAACGAACTGCCCGCCGTGTACGCGGCGGACGGCGAGACCCGCGGGCTCCCCAGGACGACGTCCTACCGCGAGTACCTCGCGTGGCTCGCCCGCCAGGACAAGGAGGCGGCGCGCACCGCCTGGCGCGCGGAACTGGCCGGGGCCGACGAACCGACCCTCGTCGCACCGGCCGACCCGGCCCGGACACCGGTCGCTCCCGAAAGCCTCGTCATCCGGCTCTCCGAGGAACTGACGCACGGCATAGCGCAGTTGGCGCGCGCCCACGACCTGACGGTGAACACCGTGATCCAGGGCGCGTGGGCGCTGCTCCTCGCGCGTCTGGCGGGGCGCACGGACGTGGTGTTCGGCGCGACCGTCGCCGGGCGCCCCGCCGAACTGCCGGGCGTGGAGTCCATGGTCGGCCTCTTCATCAACACCCTGCCGGTACGCGTACCGCTCGACGGCGCACAGCCCGTCTCCCGGATGCTGACGCGGCTCCAGGAGCGCCAGGCCGCGCTCATGGCACATCAGCATCTCGGCCTCTCCGAGGTCCAGAAGCTGGCCGGTCCCGGCGCTGTCTTCGACACGATCGTGGTGTTCGAGAACTACCCCCGCCCGCCCCAGGAGGAGCCCGCCCTGGACGCCTTCACCATGCGTTCCCTCGGCGAGCGGGAGGCCGCCCACTACCCGCTCACCCTGGTCGTGGCACCCGAGGGCGCCCGCATGGCCGTCAAGCTCGACCACCGCCCCGACCTGTACGACCGTGAGGCCGCGCAGTCGGTCGTCGAGCGCCTGGTGCGGGTGCTCGAACAGATGGTGGCGGATCCGTTGGTGCCGGTGGGGCGGGTGGAGGTGGCGGGTGCGCAGGAGCGCGCGCTGGTGGTGGAGGCGTGGAACGCGACGGCGGGCCGGGTGCCAGGTGTGTCGGTGCCGGAGCTGTTCGCCGGGCAGGTGGCGCGGGCGCCGGACGCGGTGGCGGTGACGGATGGCGAACGCTCGTATAGCTATGGCGAGTTGGCGGAGCGCTCGGGTCGTCTGGCGGCGTTCTTGGCTGGGCGGGGTGTGGGTCGTGGCGATCGTGTCGCGGTGGTGATGGAGCGGTCCGCTGATCTGCTGGTGGCGTTGCTCGGGGTGTGGCGGGCGGGAGCGGCTTACGTTCCGGTGGACCCCGAGTACCCGGCGGAACGCATCGCGTACGTACTGGCCGACTCCGCCCCGGCGGCGATCCTCTGCACCCGCGAGACCCAGGGGTTGCTGCCCGAGGGCGTAGGGGTCCGGCCGGTGGTGCTGGATGACGCCGAGGTGGCGGCGGCGATCGCTCGATGCCCGGCGGGCGGAGCCGAGGTGCCGATCGGCGCCGAGGACCTGGCGTATGTGATGTACACGTCCGGGTCGACCGGTGTGCCGAAGGGCGTGGCGGTACCGCACGGAAGCGTGGCTGCCCTGGCCGGGGACGCCGGGTGGTCGATCGGCGCCGACGACGCGGTGCTAATGCACGCGCCGCACGCCTTCGACATCTCGCTGTTCGAGGTGTGGGTGCCGTTGGTGGCGGGTGGCCGGGTGGTGGTGGCCGGGCCGGGTGCGGTGGATGCGGGTCGAGTGCGGGAGGCGGTCGCGGAGGGCGTCACGGCGGTCCACGTCACGGCGGGTCTGTTCCGGGTGCTCGCGGAGGAGTCCCCGGAGTGTTTCGCCGGTCTGCGTGAGGTGTTGACGGGCGGGGATGTGGTGCCCGCCGGGTCGGTGGCGCGGGTGCGTGAGGTGTGTCCGGAGGTGTGGGTCCGGCATTTGTACGGGCCGACGGAGGTCGCGTTGTGTGCGACCTGGCATGTGCTGCCGGTGGGCGCCGAGGGCGGGCCGGTGCTGCCGATCGGGCGGCCGCTGGGCAACCGGCAGGTGTATGTCCTGGACGCGTTCCTCAAGCCGGTCCCGCCGGGAGTCGTGGGAGAGCTGTATGTCGCTGGTGCCGGGCTCGCACGCGGGTATGCCGGGCGGTCGGGGCTGACGGGGGAGCGGTTCGTGGCGTGCCCGTTCGGTGCGGGCGGGGAGCGGATGTACCGGACGGGGGATCTGGTCCGGTGGTCGTCCGAGGGTGAGTTGCTCTTCGTGGGGCGTGCGGATGAGCAGGTCAAGGTCCGTGGGTTCCGGGTGGAGCTGGGTGAGGTCGAGGCGGTGCTCGCCTCCCACAAGACGGTCGGCCAGGCAGTCGTGGTGGCCCGTCAGGGCGGCCCCGGTGAGAAGCAGTTGATCGGTTACGTGAGCGCTGCGGACGGCTTGGGTATCGGCACGGAGGAGCTACGTGCGTACGTAACCGACCGTCTGCCCGACTACATGGTCCCGGCAGCGATCCTGACCCTGGACACCCTGCCCCTCACCGTGAACGGCAAGGTGGACCGGGCAGCCCTGCCCGCACCGGACTTCGCCTCCCGGGTGACCGGACGCGCACCGCGCACGGCGGCCGAGCGGATCCTGTGCGGCGTCTTCGCCGAGGTCCTGGGGCTCGACCGGGTCGGCGTCGAGGACGGGTTCTTCGAGCTGGGCGGCGACTCGATCAGCTCCATGCAACTCGCCTCGCGGGCCCGCCGTTCCGGCCTCGTCGTGACACCTCGCCAGGTCTTCGAGGAGAAGACCCCGGAACGGCTCGCCACGGTGGCGGAGACCGCCGGGAAGGCCACCGACAGGCATGACGTCGGTGTGGGCGAGGTGCCCTGGACACCCGTGATGCGGGCGTTGGGGGAGAGGGCGGCGCGGCCCGGGTTCGCGCAGTGGGTGACCCTCGGCGCCCCCGCCGGGCTGGGCCTGGACGTACTGGCTGCCGGCCTCGGTGCCGTACTGGACGCGCATGACATGCTGCGGGCCCGCACGATCCCCGGCGAGCAGAAGTTGATCGTCGGCGAGCGGGGATCGGTCGATGCAGGGCGGCTGGTCGCACGAGTGGACGCCGTGCACGTGGCGGAGTGTGACCTGGACGGCGTCGCGGCACGGGCCGCGCAGGAGGCGGCCGGCCGTCTCGACCCGGCCGCCGGGGTGATGGTCCAGGCGGTATGGGTGGACCCCGGGCCGGAGCGCGTCGGCCGACTGGTCCTGGTGGCCCACCACTTGGTGGTGGACGGGGTGTCCTGGCGCGTACTGGTGCCGGACCTGCGAGCCGCGTGCGAGGCGGCCGCCGACGGTCAGGTGCTCCGGCTGGACCCGGTGGGCACCTCGTTCCGGCGCTGGGCGCAGCTGCTGGCGGCCGAGGCGACCGGCGGGCGCCGGACCGCCGAGCTGGACGACTGGCTGACGCTTCTCGGCGGCGCACAAATACCTCTGGGTAAACGGGCGTTGGACCCGGTGGTGGACACCGCCCGGACTCTGCGTCAGCGGACATGGGTGGTGCCGCCCGAGCAGGCGGCCACGCTGGTGGGCCTCACGCCAAACGCCTTCCACTGCGGGGTCGACGATGTCCTCCTCGCGGCGCTGGCGGGCGCGGTCGCGCAGTGGCGGCCGGAGGCGGGCTCGGGGCTTCTGGTGGACATCGAAGGGCATGGGCGTGAGCCGTTGGGTGATGGCGTGGATCTGTCGCGCACGGTCGGTTGGTTCACCAGTGCGCGCCCGGTGCGGTTGGGTGCGGCAGGTGTGGATCTGGCCCAGGCCCAAGCCGGAGGCCTGGCTGCCGGTGACCTCCTGAAAGCGGTCAAGGAGCAGGCCCGTGCCGTCCCCGGTGACGGCCTCGGCCACGCACTCCTGCGCCACCTCAACCCCGCGACCGCCCCCGCCCTGGCAGCCGCCCCGACCCCGCAGATCGGCTTCAACTACCTCGGCCGCTTCACCGCCACCCCGGGCGACGCCCGAAGCGCCACCCCGGGCACACCCGACGCCACCCCAGGGGCCACCCCCGGCGCGACCGCACCCTGGCAGATGGCGGGCACGGCCCCGATCGGCGGCTCGGTCGATCCGGACATGCCCCTCCCGCACGCCCTGGAAGCGAACGTCACCGTCCACGACACGCCCAGCGGACCCGAGTTGGAGATCAGGCTGAGCTGGCCCGGCGACCTGCTCGAGGAAGCGGACGCCGAACGCCTCGGCCGGACCTGGACCGCGATGCTCGCCGGTCTCGCCGCGTACACTGAGCAGAACGGGGCGGGCGGACACACGCCCTCCGACTTCCCCCTCCTGGACACCCTGACCCAGGCCGGCGTCGAACGGCTGGAGTCGGCCGTGCCGGGACTCACCGACGTATGGCCGTTGTCGCCACTGCAGGAAGGCATGCTCTTCCACGCCACCTTCGACGGCGAGGGCCCGGACGCGTACCAGAGCCAGCGTGTGCTCGCCGTCGACGGGCCGCTCGACACCGACCGGCTGCGCGCGTCGTGGCAGGAACTGGTGGCGCGGCACGACGCGCTGCGGGCGAGCTTCCACCGGCTGCCGTCCGGCGAGGCCGTGCAGGTCGTGGCGCGGCGGGTGGAACTGCCCTGGCGCGAGGCCGACGTGTCCGACCGCCCCGAGGACGAAGCCCTCGCCGAGGCGCGGCGGCTCGCCGCGCGCGACGCGGCGGAGCGCCTGGACCTGTCGGCGCCCCCGCTCCTGCGGCTGCTCCTGATCCGCCTCGGCGAGAACCGGCACCACCTGGTCGTCACCAGCCACCACATCGTGGCCGACGGCTGGTCGACACCCCTCCTGCTCAACGAGGTGTCCGAGGCGTACGCGGCGGACGGCACCGCCCCCGCACCCCCGCGGGCCGCCTCGTACGGGGAGTACCTCGCATGGCTGAACCGGCAGGACAAGGAGGCCGCGCACCGCGCCTGGCGGGCCGACCTGGCCGGAGCCGACGAGCCGACCCTCGTGGCCCCCGCGGACCTGGGCGGGGCCCCGGTCCTGCCCGAGGAGTGCTCGCTGCGCCTCTCCAGGAGCACGACACGCGCCCTCACCGAACTGGCCCGCGCCCAGGGCCTGACCGTGAACACCGTGGTGCAGGGCGCGTGGGCGATGGTCCTCGCCCGCCTCGCCCGGCGCACGGACGTGGTGTTCGGCACCACCGTGGCCGGGCGGCCCCCGGAGATCCCCGGCGTCGAGACGATGGTCGGCCTGTTCATCAACACGCTGCCGGTGCGGGTGCCCCTCGACGCCCGCGAACCGGTCCTCGCGATGCTCACCCGACTCCAGGAGCGGCAGACCGCGCTGATGGCGCATCAGCACACCGGTCTCACGGAGATCCAGGCGGCCTGCGGCGCGGGCGCGACCTTCGACACCATGCTCATGTTCGAGAACTATCCCCGGAGCACACCCCTGCTCCCCGCCCCCGGCTCCGGCTCCGGGCGTGACGGCGACGGCGGCGAGGTCGCGCTCACCCAGGTGGACAGCCGTCTCGGAACCCACTACCCGCTGGCCGTCGGAGTCGTCCCCGACGACCGCCTCGGCATCCGCCTGACCTACCGGCCGGACGTGTTCGACGGGCCGCGGGCCCTGCACGTGGGCCGCCAGCTGGCGCGCGTCCTCGACCGGCTCGCGGCCGATCCGGCGCTCCGGGTCGGCGACATCGACGTACTGGAGCCGGCCGAGCGCACCACGGTCCTGGAGCGGTGGAACGCCACCGACCGGCCCGTTCCCGGCGGGACCCTGACGGAACTGTTCCAGGCGCAGGCGCGCCGCTCCCCGGACGCGCCTGCCGTGATCGCCGCGGACCGACAGTGGACGTACGCGCAGCTCGCACGGGCCGCCGACCGCGTCTCGCACGAGCTGCGGGCGCGCGGAGTGCACCGCGGCGACCTGGTCGGCGTGGTGATGGAACGCTCGGCCGACGTGGTCGCGGTCATGCTCGGCGTGGCCGGGGCCGGAGCGGCCTTCGTACCGGTGGACCCGGCATACCCGCGGGAGCGCCTCGCGCATGTGCTGGCCGACGCCGACCCCGCCCTCGTGGTCTGCACGGCCGCGACCGAACCGGTGCTCCCGGCGGGCGTGTCGCGGTGGGTGCACGACACACCCGCGACGCGCCCGGCGCCGACCGGCGAGACCAGTGACGTCGACGAGGTCGGCGGGGCCGTCCGGACACACCGTGCCGGGAACGGCACCAGCCGCGCGGCGGACCCGGCCTACGTGATCTACACGTCCGGCTCGACCGGAACACCGAAGGGCGTCCTGGTCACCCACAACGGACTCGGCAACCTGGCGACCGGCCAGATCGAACGGTTCGCCGTACGCCCGGACTCCCGCGTCCTGCAACTGGCCTCCTGGAGCTTCGACGCCGCCGTCTCCGAGATGTGCATGGCCCTCCTGTCGGGAGCGGCGCTCGTGGTGGCCGGGGCGGACCGGCTGCCCCCGCACGGCGCGCTCGCGGAGGTGGCCGCCGAGTTCGGGGTGACGCACATGACCGTCCCGCCCTCGGTCCTCGCGACGGTGGACGCGCTGCCGGACACCGTCGAGACCCTGATCGTCGCGGGCGAGGAGTGCCCGCCGTGGCTGGCCGAGCGCTGGTCGGACCGGCGCCTGGTCAACGCGTACGGTCCGACGGAGGTGACCGTCTGCGCCGCGATGAGCGAACCGCTGCGCGTGGCCCGGGACGGCGGCCCGGTGCCCGTCGGCCGCCCGCTCGTCAACAGCCGGGCCTATGTCCTCGACGACTTCCTGAAGCCGGTCGCCCCCGGAACCGTCGGCGAACTGTACGTCGTGGGACCGGGTCTGGCGCGCGGATACCTCCACCGGCCGGGCCTGACGGCACAGCGGTTCGTCGCCAACCCCTTCCGGGCGCCGGGCGACGCGGACCGGATGTACCGGACGGGGGACCTGGCCCGGTGGACGGCCGACGGACAGCTGATGTTCGCGGGGCGTGTGGACGAGCAGGTGAAGGTCCGCGGCTTCCGGGTGGAGTCGGGTGAGGTCGAGGCGGCCCTCGCCGGGCACGAGGCCGTGACGCAGGCGGTGGTGGTGGCCCGTCAGGACGGTCCGGGGGAGCGGAGGTTGATCGGCTACGTGACTGCCGCGGACGGGGCTCGCGTGGAAGCGCGGGATGTGCGTGCGTACGTAGCCGACCGTCTGCCCGAGTACATGGTCCCGGCGGCCGTCGTCGTCCTGGACGCCCTGCCGCTGACCGTCAACGGCAAGCTCGACCGGGCGGCGCTGCCCGCACCGGACTTCGCCGCCCGGGTGAGCGGACGGGAGCCGCGCACCGAGACCGAGCGCGTGCTGTGCAGGCTCTTCGCCGAGGTGCTGGGCCTGGAACGGGTCGGGGCCGAGGACGGCTTCTTCGAGCTGGGCGGCGACTCCATCAGCTCCATGCAGCTCGCCTCGCGGGCACGTGAGGCGGGCCTGGTGGTGACACCACGGCAGGTCTTCGAGGAGAAGACGCCCGAACGCCTCGCGCTGGTCGTGGCGGCCGCCGCGGGGCAGGAGGCTCCGACTGTCGACGTGGGCGTCGGGGAAGTGCCCTGGACGCCGGTGATGCGGGCGTTCGGCGAGCGTGCCACGGATGCCGGGTTCGCGCAGTGGGTGATCCTCGGCGCCCCGGCCGGGCTGGGCCTGGACGTACTGTCCACCGGCCTCGGTGCCGTGCTGGACGCGCACGACATGCTGCGGGCCCGGACCGTTTCGGGGGAGCCGAAGCTGATCGTCGGCGAGCCCGGCACGGTGGACGCGTCCGCGCTGGTCTCCCGGGTTCCCGCCGCCGCCGCGGAGGTCGGCGAGGTCGCGGAGCGGGCGGCGCGCGAGGCCGTGGCGCACCTCGACCCGGCAGCGGGCGTGATGGTGCGGGCGGTCTGGGTGGACGCCGGGCCGGACCATGACGGCCGACTGGTCCTGGTGGCCCACCACTTGGTGGCGGACGGAGTGTCCTGGCGGATCCTGGTGCCGGACCTGCGAGCCGCGTGCGAGGCGGCCGCCGACGGGCGTGAGCCCCGGCCTGCCCCGGTCGGCACGTCATTCCGGCGCTGGGCGGAGCTGCTGGCGGCGGAGGCGGTCGGCGAGGGGCGGGTCGCCGAGCTGGACGCCTGGCTGACCTTGCTTGGGTCGGGCCAAGCACCTTCGACATCGCGGGAGTTGGACCCGGCGGTGGACACCGCCCGGACCCTGCGCCGCACGTCCTGGGTGGTGCCGCCCGAGCAGGCGGCCACGCTGGTGGGCCTCACGCCAAACGCCTTCCACTGCGGGGTCGACGATGTCCTCCTCGCGGCGCTGGCGGGCGCGGTCGCGCAATGGCGACCGGAGACGGGCTCGGGGCTTCTGGTGGACATCGAAGGGCATGGGCGTGAGCCGTTGGGTGATGGCGTGGATCTGTCGCGCACGGTGGGCTGGTTCACCAGCGCGCGCCCGGTGCGGTTGGGTGCGGCAGGTGTGGATCTGGCCCAGGCCCAAGCCGGAGGCCTGGCTGCCGGTGACCTCCTGAAAGCGGTCAAGGAGCAGGCCCGTGCCGTCCCCGGCGACGGCCTCGGCCACGCACTCCTGCGCCACCTCAACCCCGCGACCGCCGCCACCCTGGCAGCCGCCCCGACCCCGCAGATCGGCTTCAACTACCTCGGCCGCTTCACCGCCACCCCGGGCGAAGCCCCAAGCGCCACCCCAGGCACACCCGACGCCACCCCAGGAGCCACCTCCCCCCCGGTCGTCGCCCCCTGGCAAATGGCCGGTGAGGCCGCGATCGGTGGCTCTGTCGACCCCGACATGCCCGCCCTCCACGTCCTGGAGGCGGCAGCGGCGGTGCGGGACACTCCGGACGGGCCCGAGCTGACGCTCACCCTGACCCGGGCCGGGCTCCTGGTGACGGAGGGCGAGGCCGAGCTGCTCGGCCGTGCCTGGGTGGCGCTGCTCGGCGGTCTCGCCGCGCACACCGAGGAGAGCGGCGCGGGCGGACACACGCCCTCCGACTTCCCCCTCGTCCACGCCCTGACGCAGGGCGGCGTCGAGGAGCTGGAGTCGGCGGTGCCGGGACTGGACGACGTATGGCCGTTGTCGCCCCTCCAGAAAGGCATGCTCTTCCACGCCACCTTCGACGAGGAGGCGCCGGACGTCTACGAGGGGCAGCGGGCCCTGGCCCTGGAGGGGCCGCTGGACGCCGACCGGCTGCGCGCCGCGTGGGAGACCGTGCTGCGCAGGCACCCGATCCTGCGGGCGAGCTTCCACCGCCTCGCGTCGGGCGAGGCCGTACAGGTCGTGTCCAGGAACGTTGAGCTGCCTTGGCGTGAGGTGGACTTGGCAGGTCTGGCGGAGGGTGAGGCGAGCACCGAGGCCGAACGCCTGGCCGAGACCGAGCGGGCGGACCGGATCGATGTGACGCAGGCCCCGCTGCTGCGCCTCCTCCTGATCCGCTTCGGCGAAAACCGGCACCGGCTGGTCATCACCAGCCACCACATCACGATGGACGGCTGGTCCCTGCCGGTCCTGATCAAGGACCTCCACACGGCGTACGAGGCGCGCGCCGCCGGCGGCGACGAGCGGGTCCTGCCCCCGGTGACGTCCTACCGGGACTACCTCGCATGGCTCGACCGGCAGGACAAGGACGAGGCGCGGGAGGCCTGGCGGGCGGAGCTGGCCGGCCTCGACGAGCCGACGCTGGTCGCGCCCGCCGAGTCCGTACGCGTGCCGATGGTCCCGGACCGGATCCGGTTCGCCTTCCCCGAGGAGGTGTCACGGGGCGTCGCGGCGCTGGCCCTGAGGCACGGCCTCACCGTGAACACGGTGGTGCAGGGCGCCTGGGCGCTGCTCCTCGCGAGGCTCGCCGGGCGTACGGACGTGGTGTTCGGCGCGACCGTGGCGGGCAGGCCCGCGGACCTGCCCGGCGCGGAGTCGGCGATCGGTCTGTTCATCAACACCGTGCCCGTACGCGTACCGCTGGCGGCCGCGCAACCGGTCCGCGACATGCTCGCCGAACTGCAGCAACGCCAGGTCGCCCTGATGGCCCACCAGCACATGGGCCTCGCCGAGATCCATCAACTCGCGGGCCCCGGCGCCACCTTCGACACACTCGTCGTCTACGAGAACTACCCCCACCCGCCCGACGGCCCGGCGGCCCCCGGCTCCCTGCGCATCCGCCCCGACGGAACCCCGCAGGACATGGGCCACTACCCGCTGACGTTCGTCGTCTCGCCGGGGGAGCGCATGCACGGCGACTTCGTCTTCCGGCCGGACGTGTGCGACCGCGCCCGCGCCGAGGACATGGTCGCCTCACTGGTGCGGATCCTGGAGCAGCTGGTCGCGGACCCCTCAGTACCCGTGGGCCGGGTGGACGTGGTCTCCGCCGCCGGGCGCGACCTCGTCGTACGGGAGTGGAACCGGACGCGGGACCCGGCGGCCGCCGCGGCACCGCTGCCCGAGCTGATCGCGCGGCAGGCGGAACGGACGCCCGACGCGGCGGCGCTCGTCGCCGGTGAACAGACGCTCACCTATCGGGAGTTGATGGAGGACACCGGGCGGCTCGCGCGGTATCTGACGCGGGCCGGGGTCGGCCCCGAGTGCCGGGTGGCCGTCGTCGGGGAGCGGTCGGCGACCATGGTGCGCTCGCTCCTCGCCGTGTCGATGGCCGGAGGCGCCTTCCTTCCGGTGGACGCGGACTACCCGGCGGAGCGCATCGCGTACGTACTAGCCGACGCCGCCCCCTCGGTGGTGGTGTGCACCGAGCGGTCCCGGGGCGCGGTGCCCGCCGGATACACCGGGCGTGTCGTGGTGACCGACGACCCGCGCGTGGCCGACGAGGTGCGCCGGTGCGCGGGCGGCCCCCTGCGGGACGAGGAACGGACGGCACCCCTGAAGGCGGCCAGCGCCGCCTACGTCATCTACACGTCGGGGTCGACGGGAACACCCAAGGGCGTCGTCGTCACCCACGCGGGTCTCGGCAACCTCGCGCGGGCACAGATCGACCGCTTTGGCGTACGCGCGGACTCACGCGTGCTCCAGTTCGCGTCGCTGAGCTTCGACGCGGCGGTCTCCGAACTCTGCATGGCGTTCCTGTCGGGCGGATCACTCGTCGTGGCCGCCCCCGACGAGCTGCCGCCACGGGTCTCCCTGGACGAGGCGGTGCGCCGGGCGCGGGCGAGCCACGTCACCGTGCCGCCGAGCGTCCTCGCGGCCGAGGAGCGGCTGCCCCGGGAGCTGGAGACCGTGATCGTGGCGGGCGAGGCGTGCCCGCCGGGGCTCGTGGACCGGTGGGCGGGGGACCGGCGGATGGTGAACGCCTACGGCCCCACGGAGACCACCGTCTGCGCGGCGATGAGCGCGCCGCTGACGCCGGGCCGCGACACCGTGCCCATGGGGCGGCCCATGGCGAACGCACAGGTGTTTGTCCTCGATGAGTTCCTGCTGCCCGCCCCGCCCGGCGTGGCCGGTGAGCTGTATGTCACCGGCGCCGGGCTCGCACGCGGCTATCTGGGACGGGCCGGCCTTTCGGCCGCACGCTTCGTCGCCTGCCCGTTCGAGACGGGGACACGGATGTACCGCACCGGGGACGTGGCGCGGTGGACGCGCGAGGGCGAACTGCTATTCGTCGGCCGCGCCGACGACCAGCTCAAGATCCGCGGCCACCGGATCGAGCCCGGCGAGATCGAAGCGGCCCTGACCACCCACCCCGACGTCGTACAGGCCGTGGTCATCGCACGCCAGGACCACGCCGACGGCCACCGCCTCGTCGCGTACGTCGTCGCCGACCCCGCCCGCCGCGGCGGCGACGCGATGACCGCCGATGTCGTCGCCGAACTGCCCGCTCACCTACGCGAGCGGCTGCCGGAGTACATGGTCCCGGCGGTGTTCATACCGCTCGACCGGCTGCCGCTGACCGTCAACGGCAAGGTGGACCGGGCCGCGCTCCCCACGCCGGACTTCGCCGAACGGGTCACGGACGGGGAAGCGCGCACGGGGACCGAACGGCTCCTGTGCGACCTGTTCGCCGAAGTACTCGGTCTGGAGCGGGTCGGGGTCGGCGACAGCTTCTTCGAGCTGGGCGGCGACTCGATCATGTCGATGCAGCTCGCGTCCCGGGCGCGCCGGGCAGGACTCCTGCTGACCTCCCGGCAGGTCTTCGAGGAGAAGACCCCCGAACGGCTCGCGGAGGTGGCCCAGGGCGCCGAACCCGAGGCCGCCGTCGACGACGTCGGTGTCGGCGAAGTGCCCTGGACGCCGGTGATGCGGGCGCTCGGCGAGCGGGCCGCGCGCCCCGGGTTCGCGCAGTGGATGGTCCTCGGCGCCCCGGCCCAACTGGGGACGGAGACGCTGGCGGCGGGGCTCGGAGCCCTGCTCGACACGCACGACATGCTGCGGGCGCGCACGGTCCCCGGCGAGCCGAAACTGACCGTCGGCGAGCGGGGATCGGTGGACGCCGAGAACCTGGTCGTACGCGTGGACGCGGCAGGCACCGACACGGACGCCTCCTCGGACGCCCCGGCCTCCCCGGACTCCCTGGACCAGATCGCGGCGCGGGCGGCGCGCGAGGCCGTGGAGCGCCTCGACCCCGCCTCCGGCGTCCTCGCACAGGCCGTCTGGGTGGATGCGGGCCCCGCACGCACGGGCCGCGTCATCCTGGTGGTGCACCACATGGTGGTGGACGGAGTCTCCTGGCGGGTGCTGGTGCCGGACCTGCGGGCGGCCTGCGAGGCGGCGGCCGCCGGACGCGCACCGGCACTCGACCCGGTCGGCACGTCGTTCCGCCGCTGGGCGCAGCTGCTCACGGCCGAGGCGTCCAGTGAGCGCCGGACCGCCGAACTGGACGACTGGCTCGCCCTGCTGGGCAAGCCGCAACCCCCGCTCGGCCAGGGCGAACTCGACCCCGACCTGGACACCGTACGCACCCTGCGCCACCACACCTGGACGCTGCCGCCCGAGCAGGCCGCCACCCTGGTGGGCAAGGCCCCGGCCGCCTTCCACTGCGGGGTCGACGACATCCTCCTCGCCACCCTGGCGGGGGCGGTCGCGCACTGGCGGCCCGACACCGCCTCAGGACTCCTGGTCGACGTCGAAGGGCACGGCCGTGAGCCGGTGGAGGGCGTGGATCTGCTGCGCACGGTCGGCTGGTTCACCAGCGTGCGGCCGGTCCGCCTGGAGGTGGGCGCTGCTCAGTTGGACGCCGCTATGGCGGGCGGCGAGGCTGCCGGTAGCTTGGTGAAGGCCGTCAAGGAACAGGCCCGGGCGGTGCCCGGGGACGGCCTCGGTCATGAGCTGTTGCGTCATCTCAACCCCGTGACGGGCCCGGTCCTCCAAGCCGCGCCGGCCGCGCAGATCGGCTTCAACTACCTGGGCCGGTTCGCGGCGGGCGGCGGTGCGGACGACGGCACCGGCACGGGTCCGGCCGGACCGTGGCAGCTGGCCGGTGAGACCGCGATCGGCGGCTCGGTCGACCTGGGCATGCCCGCCACACATGTCGTGGACGCGGGCGCCGTGGTGCGGGACACCGCCGACGGGCCCGAGCTGACGATCACGCTGAGCTGGGCGAGCCGGCTGCTGGAGGAGGCCGAGGCGCGGCGGCTCGGAGCCACCTGGCTGAAGATGCTCGACGGCCTCGCCGGTCACACCACCGACCCCACGGCGGGCGGACACACCCCGTCCGACTTCCGCCTCCTGGACCTCGCACAACACCAGATCGACGAACTCGAAGCCGGATTCTCCGGCGAGCAGTCATAGCCGAGCCATTGCAGGACCGGACGCCGGCAGCCACCGGACGTCGTGAGCCGACAGGCACCAGCCGTTGTGAGGAGACAGAGCGATGACCCGACCCCGATCCCTCGTCGAGGACGTGTGGCCCCTGTCGCCGTTGCAGGAGGGCATGCTGTTCCACGCCTCCTTCGACGACCAGGGTCCGGACGTCTACACCGTGCAGTCCGCGGTGGACGTCAACGGCCCGCTGGACACGGATCGGCTGCGGACGTCGTGGCAGGCCCTGCTGGCCCGGCACGCCGCGCTGCGGGCCTGCTTCCGGCCGGTCACCGGCGCGCACATGGTGCAGGTCATCCCCCGCGAGGTCGTGCTGCCCTGGCACGAGGCGGACGTCTCCGGACTCGCGGAGCCCGAGGCCCTCGCGGAGATCGACCGGCTGGCCGCACAGCAGCGGGCGGAGCGCTTCGACCTCACGGTCCCGCCCCTGCTGCGCCTGCTGCTCGTCAAGCTCGGCGAGAACCGGCACCGCCTGGTCATGACGCTCCATCACATCCTGTTGGACGGCTGGTCGATGCCCGTCCTGCTGGGCGAGCTCTCGGCGACGTACGCGGCCGGGGGCACCACCTCGGCGCTCAAGCGGGTCGCGCCCTACGGCGAGTACGTGGCCTGGCTGGGCCGCCAGGACAAGGAGGCCGCGTCGGCCGCGTGGCGGGCCGAGCTGTCCGAGGTCGACGGCTCGACGCTCGTGGCACCGGCGGACCCCGGCCGCATACCCGTGCTCCCCGAGCAGGTGCACACGGCCGTCACCGCCGAACTCGCTGACTCACTCTCCGAGTTGGCGCGCGGCAGGGGCCTGACGCTGAACACGGTCGTCCAGGGCGCCTGGGCGCTGGTCCTGGCACGCCTCGCGGGCCGTACCGACGTGGTGTTCGGCGCGACCGTCGCCGGACGCCCCGCCGAACTGCCCGGCGTGGAGTCCATGGTCGGCCTCTTCATCAACACCCTGCCGGTGCGCGTGCCGCTGGACGGCGGGCAGCCGGTCGCGGAGATGCTGGCGCGGCTCCAGGAGCGCCAGTCCGCGCTCATCCCCCACCAGCACGTGGGGCTCGCGGAGGTCCAGAAGCTCGCGGGCGCCGCGGCCGTCTTCGACACCCTCGTGCTGTACGAGAACTACCCGCTGCCGCCCGCCCCTCCCGCCCCCGGTCCCGACACGGTCTCCCTCAGCCCGGCGGGCGCCTCGCGTGACGCCTCGCACTACCCGCTCACGCTCGTCGCGGTCCCCGGCGGCGACCGGATGCGGTTCAAGCTGGACTACCGGCCGGATCTGTTCGACCGCGGCACGGCGGAGTCGATCGTCCAGCGGTTCATCCGGGTCCTGGAGCGCATGGCGGCCGACCCCTCCGCGCGGATCGGCGACATCGACGTACTGGACGACGCCGAGCGGTCGCGGGTGGTGGAGCGGTGGAACGCCACCGGACAGCCCGTGTCCGCGGACTCCGTGCCGGCCGCGTTCGAGGAGTGGGCGGGCCGCACACCGGACGCGGTGGCGGTGCGCTGCGGCCAGGACGCGGTGTCGTACGGGGAGTTGGAGGCGCGGGCGAACCGTCTGGCCCGCTACTTGACGGGCCTCGGTGTCGGCCGTGAGGAGAAGGTGGGGCTGTGCCTGCCGCGCGGGATCGACATGATCGTCGGTGAGCTGGCGGTGTGGAAGGCGGGCGGCGCTTTCGTGCCGCTGGACCCGGAGTACCCGGCGGACCGGCTCGCGTTCATGGTCGCCGACAGCGGCACCCAGGTGGTGCTCCACGCCGGTCAACCGCCGATCGGGGCCGCGCGCATGGTGCGCGTCGACGACCCGGAGACCGTGCGGGCCATCGCCGCGGAGTCCGCCGATCCGCTCGCCGTGCCCCTCCTGCCGGACCAACTCGCCTACGTCATCTACACCTCCGGCTCGACGGGACGCCCCAAGGGCGTGGCCGTCGCCCACCACGGTGTGGCGAATCTCGCGGACGCGCTGCGCCCGGCGCTCGACCTCGACGCGGGCACGGTCATGCTGCAGTTCGCGTCGTTCGGCTTCGACGGATCCGTCCTCGACGTGGCCGTCACCCTGGCGGCCGGCGGCACCCTCGCCATCGCCTCGGCCGAGGAGCGCACCGAACCGGACGCGCTGACGGGGATGATCCGCGAGGCGGGCGTCGAGGCGGCCAGCGTCGTGCCGTCGGTGCTGCGCGTCCTGGACCCGGCCGACGTGCCCGGCGTACGCAACTGGGTCCTCGGCGGCGAGCTGCTGACCGCCGACCTCGCGAGCCGGTGGACATCCCGGGCCCGCGTGTGGAACACGTACGGGCCCACCGAGGCGACCGTGATGGCCACCGTCGGACCGGTCGACTCCGGGATCACGGCGGGCGACGAACCCCCGCCGATCGGACGCCCCCTCGCCAACATGCGTACGTACGTGCTCGACGGCTTCCTGCGCCCGGTGCCGCCCGAGGTCACCGGCGAGCTGTACGTCGCCGGGCCCGGCCTGGCGCGGGGCTACGCGGGACGGCCCGAGCTGACGGCGGAGCGGTTCGTGGCCTGCCCGTTCGGCGCGGGCGGGCGGATGTACCGGACCGGGGACCTGGCCCGCTGGACGTCCGACGGCCAACTGGTCTTCGCCGGACGGGCCGACGAACAGGTGAAGCTGCGCGGATTCCGCGTGGAGCCCGGCGAGATCGGGGCGGTGCTCGCCGGACACGCGGCGGTGGGCCAAGTGGCGGTCGTCGCCCGCGAGGACCTGCCGGGCGACAAACGGCTCGTCGCGTACGTCGTGCCCGCCACGGCCCCCGCGACCGGCGCCGGAGCGGAAGCCGGAACCGAAGGCGTCGACGACACGATCGACCCCGAGGCGCTGCGCGCGTTCGCCGGAGCCCGGCTCCCCGAGTACATGATCCCCGCGACGGTCGTCGTCCTCGACGCACTGCCGCTCACCGTGAACGGCAAGCTCGACCGGGCCGCCCTGCCCGCACCCGAACACGCCGTCCAGGGCGGCCGGGAGCCGCGGACGCCCGTCGAAGCGGTCCTGTGCGGACTGTTCGCCGAGGCGCTCGGCGTCGAACGGGTCGGCGCCGACGACTCTTTCTTCGCCCTCGGCGGCGACTCCATCCTGTCGATGATGCTGGTCTCCGCAGCCCGCCGCGCGGGCCTCGCGATCACCGCACGCCAGGTGTTCGAGCACCGGACACCGGCCGCCCTCGCGCTGGTGGCCCTGCCCGTGGACGGCGCGGCCGTCGGCGGCGGCGAACCCGGGACCGGCGAAGTGCCCCTGACCCCGGTGATGCACGAACTGCTCGACCGCGTCGGCGCCGGCCAAGTGGGCCGGGTCGTCCAGTCCGCCGTGGTCGAGGCCCCGGCCGCACTGCGCTCGCAGACGCTGGCCGACGCGGTGCGCGCCGTGGTGGACCACCACGACATCCTGCGCGCACGCCTGGAGACCGAACCGGCACGGCGGCTCGTGGTGTCCGCACCGGGCACGGCACCCGCCGGAGCGTGGGTGCGCCGCGTCGACGCGACCGCGCTCGACGCCGACGACCTGGCACGCACCATCGCCGAGGAGAGCAGGGCGGCGGTGACGCGGCTCGACCCGCGCTCCGGCGTCATGGCGCAGGTGGTCTGGTTCGACCGCGGACCCGAGACCGCGGGGCGGCTGCTCCTCGTCGTCGACCACCTCGTGATGGACGCGGTGTCGTGGCGGATCCTGCTGCCCGACCTGGAGCAGGCCTGCGCGGCGCTCGCCGCCGACCGCAAGCCCGAACTGGAGCCGGTCCCCACGTCGTTCCGGCACTGGGCGCGCGCGCTCGCCGAGCAGGCCGGCAGCCCGGAGCGGATCGCCGAACTCCCGCGCTGGACCGAGCTGCTCCAGGGCCCCGACCCGCAGCTGACCGAGGTGCCCCCGGACCCGGCACGCGACGTGGCCGCCACCGTGCGGCGGGTCTCGGTGACGGTACCGGCCGACGTCACCTCCGCCCTGCTGACCGGCTTGCCCGCCGCCTACCACGCGGGCGCCGACGACGTACTCCTGACCGGCCTCGCCGCCGCGGTCGCGCACTGGCGCGACGGCGCCGACCCCGAGGGCGGCTTCCTGGTGGACGTGGAGGGCCACGGCCGGGTGGAGCTGACCGACGGCATGGACCTGTCCCGGACCGTCGGCTGGTTCACCGGCACGCATCCGGTGCGGCTCGACGCGGGCACCGCCGACCTCGAAGAGATCCTCACCGGCGGCCCGGCCGCCGGCGAGACGGTGAAGCGGGTCAAGGAACAACTGCGCGCGGTACCCGGCGACGGCCTCGGCCACGGCCTGCTGCGCCACCTCAACGAAGAGACCGCGCGGCAGCTCGCCGCCCTGCCCGCCGCCCGGATCGGCTTCACCTACCTCGGCCGTGTCCCCGGCGCACCGGCGGACGACGACCACGGGGCGGCGCCCGACCCCGTCGGCGGTCAGCTCCCGGTCGCCCACCCCCTGGAGGCCGTCGGCGTCGTCCACGACCTCCCCGAGGGGCCGCGCCTCACCCTGAGCCTGGCCTGCCCGGAACACCTCCTGGACGAGACGCGGGCGCGCGCCCTGGTCGAGGGCTGGGCGGCCATGCTGACCGGCCTCGCCGCCCACGCCGCGGACCCCGCCGCGGGCGGCCACACCCCCTCCGACTTCCCGCTGGTCACGCTCACCCAGAACCAGGTCGGGAAGCTGGAGGACGCGGCGCCGGGCCTCGCGGACATCTGGCCGCTGTCACCGCTGCAAGAGGGACTGCTGTTCCACTCGATGTTCGCGGACGAGGGCCCGGACGTGTACGTGGAGCAGATGATCGTGGGCCTCGAAGGGCCGCTGGACACCGAAGCCCTCAGGGCGTCCTGGCAGTCGCTCCTCGACCGGCACGCGAGCCTGCGCGTCGGCTTCCGTCAGGTGGCCGGGTCCGGGCAGGCCGTCCAGATCGTCATGCCCCGGGTCGTCCTGCCGTGGCGCGAGGAGGACCTGTCGGAACTCGGCGACGACGCGGCCCTGGAGGAGTCGGAGCGGATCGGCAGCGGGGAGCGGGAGAAGGGCTTCGACCTGGAGCAGCCGCCGCTCCTGAAGGTGCTGCTCGTCAAGACGGGCCACGAGCGGTACCGCATGATGGTGACGCTCCATCACATCATCCTCGACGGCTGGTCGTTGCCCGTGCTGCGGCGCGAGCTGTGGTCCTGCTACGAGGCCGGGGGCAGCGCCGACGACCTGCCTGCGGTGACGCCCTACTCCGAGTTCCTCGCCTGGCTGGGACGCCAGGACAAGGAAGCGGCACAGCGGGCGTGGGGGACCGAGCTGTCCGGCGCGGAGGAGCCGACGCTGGTCGTACCCGTGACCCCGGGCGCCACGGTCGAGGCGTCCGGCGCCTCCGGCGAGGTCTTCGCCGTCGCCGACGAGGCGCTGAACGCCGCGCTCGGCGAGCTGACCCGCGCCCACGACGTGACGCTGAACACCGTGATCCAGGCCGCGTGGGCGCTGGTCATCGGCCAGCTCGCGGGGCGCAAGGACGTGGTGTTCGGCGCGTCCGTCGCGGGCAGGCCCGCCGAACTGCCGGGCATGGAGGACATGCTGGGCCTGTTCATCAACACCGTCCCCGTCCGGGTGCGCTGCGAACCGGCGCGGACCGTCGCCGAGGTCCTCACCGACGTACAGGCCAGGCAGTCCGTCCTGATGGACCATCAGTATCTGAGCCTGGGCGACATCCAGCGGATCGCGGGACCGGGGGCGACCTTCGACTCCCTCATGGCGTTCGAGAGCTTCCCCACCGGCATGGACGCGCCCACCCAGCCCGGCGAAGGGCCCCGGGAGGCCACACCGCCCGGCCTGAGCTTCACCGAGGCCGGGATGCGCGAGTCGATCAACTACCCGCTCGGTCTCGTGGTGGACCCGCTCGGCGGGCTGCGGCTGCGGCTCACCTACCGCTCGGACGCCTTCGAGGAGCCGGCCGCCCACGCCCTCCTCGACCGGTTGGTGCGGGCCCTGCGGCAGATGGCCGCGGACCCCGCGCTCCCCGTGGGCCTCATCGAGCTGTCGGACGACGCCGAACGGTCCCTGGTGACCGAGCGGTGGAACACGCCGGCGGTTGCGGTCCCGGACGCGCTGGTGCCGGAGCTGATCCGGACCAGGGCGGACCGCGCCCCGGACGCGGTGGCGGTCCGGTGCGGCGAGGAATCCGTGACGTACGGGGAGCTGGAGGCCCGGGCGAACCGCCTGGCCCGCCATCTGGCCGGGCTCGGTGTGGGGCGTGAGGTGCGGGTGGGCCTGTGCCTGCCGCGCGGGATCGACATGATCGTCGGCGAGCTGGCGGTGTGGAAGGCGGGCGGCGCGTTCGTGCCGCTGGACCCGGAGTACCCGGCGGACCGCCTGGGCCATGTGATCGCCGACAGCGGCGCGCGGGTCGTGCTGGGCGCCGGTGACTCACTCGACGGCCTGCCGATGGGCGCGGCGCGGGCGGTCCTGCTCGACCAGGTGGAGACCGCGCAGGCGCTCGCGGCGCAGCCCGCCGAGCCCCTCGCCGTGACGGTGACACCGGATCAACTCGCCTACGTGATCTACACATCGGGGTCGACCGGCACCCCGAAGGGCGTGGCCGTGGCACACGGCGGCGTGGCGAACCTGGCCGAGACCATGCGGCCCGCCCTGGGCGTCGCCGAGGGCGTGGCGGTCCTGCAGTTCGCGTCGTTCAGCTTCGACGCGGCGGTCCTGGACGTGGCGGTCACCCTCGCGGGCGGCGGCACGCTGGTCATCGCCTCGGGACAGGAGCGGGCCGAGCCGGGGGCGCTGGCCGAGATGATCCAGTCCTCGGGCGTCAGCACGGCGAGCGTGGTGCCGTCGCTGCTGAGCCTGCTCGACCCCGACGCGGTCACCGGCGTCGGCAACTGGGTCCTCGGCGCGGAGCTGCTCACCGCCGACCTGGCGAGCCGATGGACCCCGCAGGCGCGGGTGTGGAACACCTACGGCCCCACCGAGGCGACCGTGATGGCCACCGCGGGACCCGTGGACGAGGACATCAGGTCGAACGACGGGCCGCCGCCGATCGGCCGCCCGCTCGGCAACATCGGGACGTACGTCCTCGACACCTACCTCCACCCGGTGCCGCCGGGCGTCACCGGCGAGGTCTACATCGCGGGACCGGGTGTGGCGCGCGGTTACATCGAGCGTCCCGGCCTGACCGCCGAGCGGTTCGTGGCCTGCCCGTTCGGCGCGGGCACACGGATGTACCGGACCGGGGACCTGGTCCGCTGGACGACCGACGGACAGCTGCTGTTCGTGGGGCGTGCGGACGAGCAGATCAAGATCCGCGGATTCCGGGTGGAGCTGGGCGAGATCGAGGCAGCCCTCACCTCCCACCCGCAGGTACGGCAGGCCGTGGCCGTGCTCCGCGAGGACCGGCCCGGCGAACGGCGCCTGGTCGGCTACGTGGTGGCCGCCCCCCAGGGCGACGCCCCGGGGGCCACCCCGGGCACCACCCAGGACGACGCCAAGGACGCCTCCGTGGACGTGGAGGCGGTCCGCGAGCACCTGGCCCGCACCCTGCCCTCGTACATGATCCCGGCGTCGGTCGTGGTCCTGGAGAAGCTGCCGCTGACACGCAACGGCAAGGTGAACCGCAGGGCGCTGCCCGTCCCGGACTTCGCGGGACGCGTCTCCGGGCGGGAACCGGAGAACGAGACCCAGGCGACCCTCTGCGCGCTCTTCGCCGAGATCCTGGACCTCGAACGGGTCGGCGTCGACGACAACTTCTTCGACCTGGGCGGCGACTCGGGCCTCGCGATGCGGCTCGCCGCGCGGATCCGCGAGAAGTTCGGCATCGAGCTGAGCATGCGGCGCTTCTTCGGCACCTCGACCCCCCTCGGCGTCGCCAGGCTCCTGACGTCGAAGGAACTCCCGGAGCTGCGGCCGGTCGACCACCCCGCAGACATCCCCGCCACGGCGAGCCAGGCACGCGTCTGGCGGCTGGAGCGGGAGAACCCCGGCGCGGCGGTCCGGCGGGCCCCGATCGCCCTGCGGCTGAACGGCACGCTGAACCGCGACGCACTGCGGGAGGCGCTCGGCGATGTGGCCGCACGCCACGACCTGCTGCGCACGACCTTCGCCGAGTCCGATAGCGGTGAGCTGTACCAGCACGTCCTGGACGTCGACGAGGCCCGGCCCGCGTTGCCGGTGACACCGGCGACCGAGGAGGAGCTGCCGGACCTGCTCGCCGACCACGCCGGGTACGAGTTCGACCTCACCCGCGAGACCCCGTGGACGTGCCGCCTGTTCGCGCTCTCGGAGACCGACCACGTCCTGCTGATCGTGGTGCACAGGATCGCGACGGACGACGCCTCGCTGGTCATCCTGGTCCGTGACCTGGCGGCCGCCTATGGAGCCCGCCGGGAGGGCCGCGCCCCCGAACGGGCCCCGCTGCCCCTGCAGTTCGCCGACTACGCGCTCTGGGAGCGCGAGATGCTCCGGGACGAGCGGGACCCGGACAGCCTGATCGGCGAGCAGTTCGCCCACTGGAAGAAGGTGCTGGCGGGCCTGGGCGCGGAGCTGGACCTGCCGACCGACAGGCCGCGGCCGGCCGTCGCGTCCCACCGGGCCGACTCGGTGCCGCTGGTCCTCGACGGTGACACGCACGCCCGGCTGAAGGAGGTGGCCGAGGGCGAGGGCGCGACCGTCTCCATGGCGCTGCACGCCGCGCTCACCCTGCTCCTCTCGGCGCTCGGCGCCGGGCCCGACGTCACCCTCGGCACGGTGCTGCCGCTCCGCGACGAGGAAGGCGACCTGGACGGCCTCGTGGGCCCCTTCGCCGACCCGATGGCCCTGCGGACCGACGTCTCCGGCGACCCCACGTTCCGCGAACTGCTCGGCCGGGCACGGGACACGCACCAAAGGGCGGCGCAGAACACCGATGTGCCGTTCGCCCGCCTGGTGGAGGCCCTCTCCCTGCCGCCTTCCACGACGCGGCACCCCGTCTTCCAGGTCCTGCTCGAAGTCCACGGCGACGCCGCCGAGATATGGGAGTCGCCCGCCCTGCCGGGCCTGAGCACCACCCGCCTGCCCGTGGGGACACCGGTGGGCGAACTGGACCTGGAGCTGAGCCTCACCGAACGGCAGGGCGCCGAGGGCCGCCCGAACGGCGTCGACGGCACCATCCGCTACGCGGCCGAGCTGTTCGACAGGTCCACCGTCACCGCGCTCGCGCGGCGCCTCGTCCGCGTCCTCGCACAGGTCGCCGCCGAGCCGGGGCTGCGCCTGAGCCAGGTGGACATCCTCCTCGACCCGGCCGAACGCCACCAAGTGGTGGAGGCCTGGAACGACACGGCGTCGGAGGTACCGGACCGCACCGTCGTCGACCTCCTCGCCGAGCAGGCCGCGCTGCACCCCGACGCGGTGGCCGTCACCGACCAGCACGGCGGCACGCTCACCCACGGCGCGCTGGACGCCGCGGCAGGCCGGCTCGCGGACCGGCTGGCCGCGCGGGGTGTCGGCGCGGAGGACGTGGTCCTCGTGGCGCTGCCGTCCACTGCCGACCTCGTCGTCGCACTGCTCGGCGTACTCCGGTCCGGTGCCGCCTGCCTGTTCGCCGACCCGAACCGGCTCATGGAGGACATCGCCTCGTGCCTGCGCCGGGCCACCCCCGCGACCCTGGTCTGCGACACGGCCCTGGCCCCGCTCCTTGCCGACGGCATCACGGTGCCGATGCTGCTGCTCGACGCCCCGCAGGCGGCCGAGGCGACCGGCACGCACACCGCCGACGGGACCGGCGGCAGGCTGCCGCTGCCCGGCCAGGCGGCGCTCGTCCTCGGCACCACCGCACCCGGCGCCGCGGACGGTTCCGTCGCGGGCGCCGTCATCGAGCACCGGACGCTGCGCGACCAGACCGCGCACCGGACGCACGTCTCGCCCGCAGGGCACGGGGTGACCGTCCTTGACGTACGCGCACCCGTCTCCACGTTCCTGACACCACTGCTCGCGGCCCTGTGCGAGGGCGGCGGCGTCCGGCTCGCAGTGCCCGGCGACGACACCACACCGACCGCAGGGCCGGACGGCACGCAATTCCTCGTCACCACCCGCGAACTGCTGCCGACGGTCCCCGAACCGGCCTCCGGGCAACCGGCGTTCGCCGCTGTCACGGTCGTGGACGACACCGGGACGACCACCGCGGCGGAGACGCGGGACTGGCTGGCACGCCACCCGCAGACCGCGCTGGTCAGCGTCCACGGCACGGCGGAGACCGCGGGCGCGTGGCTCGATCACACGACCGAGCCCGGCGAACCACTGCCCGTCCAGGCCCCCGCGGGACGACCCGTGTCCCACACCCGGGCCTACGTCCTGGACGACTTCCTGCGCCCCGTCCCGCCGGGCGGCACCGGCGACCTGTACGTCGCGGGATCCTCGCTGGCGCGGGGGTACGCGGACGGCCCGCGCCCGACCGGTGAACGGTTCGTCGCCTGCCCCTTCGGGCCCGCGGGGGAGCGCATGCTCCGCACCGGCGAGCGCGCGAAGCGGACGGCCACCGGCCTGCTCGCCCTGCGCGGCAAGAGCCAGGACGGGAAGCACGGTGCCAGGACGGCCCGCCGCGCCGGCGGAGACCACGGCGACCTGGAGGCGCTGCTGCCGCTGCGCCCGACGGGCACCCGGCCCCCGCTGTTCTGCCTCCACACCGGCACCGGACTGAGCTGGGCCTACGCGGCGCTGCTGCGCCACCTGCCGCAGGACCTGCCCGTGTACGGCGTACAGGCGCGCGGGCTGGCGGGACCGGAGCCCATGCCGCAGAGCGTGGAGGAGATGGCCGCCGACTACGCCGAGCAGATCAGGACCGTACAGCCCAGCGGCCCCTACCACCTCCTCGGATGGTCACTCGGCGGGCTGATCGCCCACGCGGTCGCCACCCGCCTGGAGGAGCAGGGCGAAGAGGTGCGGCTGCTCGCGGTGATGGACGGCTACCCCGAAGGGTCCGGCGGAGCCGACCTCGGCCGCAGGCGCGGACCCGACCAGGACGCGGACTCCACCCCGGCGCAGCGCGGCAGGACGCTCGGCCTGGACGCCGGCACAGGCATGGACGAAGGCCTCAGGGCCAACATGCAAGCCGTGATCGACAACATCGGCCGTCTCACCCCGCACCACACGCCACGCCGCTTCCACGGCGACCTGCTCCTCTTCGTCGCGGCCGAGGACCGGCCCGCGGAACTGACCGCGTCGGTCGCGCGGGAGAGCTGGCAGCCCTTCGTGGCGGGGGAGGTCGAAGCGCACGAGATCGCCGCGAGCCACTACACCATGCTGCAGCCCGTGCCCTCGTCGGACATCGGAGGCATCCTCGCGGCGAAACTCCCGGCGCCCGACGACACCGGAACGAAGTGAATCGCCCGATCCCCTGACGCGGAACACGGATGACGAAGGGACCCCCGAATGGCGAAGCGACTGAAAACCGCCGCGCATACGCGCAGGAACGGCATAGAACCCCTGCCCGAACTGGCGAGCATCAGCGCGCAGACACCGCTCGTCCGGGTCGACGCCGAGGGGTCGTTCTCGGGCTGGCACTGGCTCGCCACCGGCCTCGACGAGGTGCGGGCGATCCTCAGCGACGACCACAGGTTCAGCATGATCCCGCCGCCCACTCAGATGCACGGCGCCGCGGGGCGCGTCGAGATCGGCAATCTCCTGCGGTACGACCCGCCCGAGCACACCCGGCTGCGGAAGATGCTGGTGCCCGAGTTCACCGTACGGCGCATCCGCCGCCTCGAACCCTTCGTGACGGAGATCGTGACGGACTGCCTGGACGCGCTGGAACTCGCCGGGCCACCCGCCGACCTCATGCCCACCTTCGCCCTGCCCGTCCCCGGCCTGGTCGGCTGCGCCCTGCTCGGCGTGCCCCGCGACGACGCGGCCGATCTGGCACGCCACTTCATCTCCACCTCCGCCGCCGCCACCGACCACCGCACCGATCCCCGCGAACGGGAGCGGATGCGGGCGGCGGGCAACGCGTTCGTCACGTACATCCGAAGGCTCGTCCGCCAGAAGCGCCGCGACCCCGGCGACGACCTGCTGGGCATGCTGATCCGCGAGCACGGCGCGGACGTCACCGACGAGGAGCTGACGGGCATCGCCGCGACCCTCCTCGGATCCAGCATCGAGAACGTCGGCGGCATGCTGGCACTCGCCCCACTCGCCCTGCTCCAGCACCCCGACCAGCTCGCCCTCTTCCTGGACCGGCCGGAACTGATCGACCAGGCGGTGGAGGAACTGCTCCGCTACGTCTCCTCCGTCCCGAACTCCATTCCCCGCTACGCCACCACCGACGTACGCGTGGGGGACCAGGTGATCAGGACGGGCGAGGTGGTCATGTGCTCCCTGCTCGCCGTCAACCGCGCCCAGCTTCCGGGCGTACCGCAGGACACCCTCGACATCACCCGGGACAGCAGCGGCCACATCGCCTTCGGGCACGGCATCCACCACTGCCTGGGCGCGTCCCTGTCCAGGCTGGAGCTGCGGATCGCCCTTCCGGCCCTCTTCCGCAGGTTCCCCGGACTGCGGCTCACCGTGCCGGCCGAGCAGCTCCGGTACCGGACCTGGACGCCCAACTACGGAGTCGACGTACTGCCGGTGGTCTGGTGACCTCACGCCCTGCCGCACCCGTGCGGGAAAGGAAGACCGTCCATGCCCAAGCCGTTGAAGGACTCCGACCAGAAGCCGCTCGTCGCGACCGTCGTGCCGGGTACCTCGGACCGTGCCTGGATCGCCAACGGCTACGACGAGGTGCGGGCGATCCTCAGTGACGACCGGTTCAGCACCATGCCGCCCGCGAAGACCCCCGAGGCCTCCCGGCGGCTCATCCAGCCCGGCAACCTCCTCCAGTACGACCCGCCCGAGCACACCCGGCTGCGCAGGATGCTGACGGGGGAGTTCACGCTCCGGCGGGTCCGCGCCCTCGAACCCCTCGTCGAAGGCGTCGTGAAGGACCGCCTTGACGCCATGGAAGGCGCCGGGCAGCCGGTCGACCTCGTGGCCCACTTCGTCTGGCCGACCACCAGCCTGATCGGCTGCGCCCTGCTCGGCATCCCGCGCGACGACCAGGCGGAGCTGGTCCGCCACCTCGACACCAACCGCCTCGACAACCCCGACCGGGAACAGCGGGACATGGCGGGCACCGCGTACCTGGCCTACCTGGACAAGCTCATGCGGCTCAAGCGCCGCAAGCCCGGCGACGATCTGCTCGGCCGGCTCATCCGCGACCACGGCAGGAGCCTCACGGACCCGGAACTCACCGGCACCGCGGCGACCCTCCTCGCCTCCTTCATCCCGATCACCGGCGGCACCCTGGGCCTCGGCCTCGTGGGGCTCCTGGAGAACCCGGACCAGCTGGCCCTGCTCATCGAACGCCCCGAGCTGATCGACCACGCGGTGGAGGAAGTGATCCGCAGCGTGACGATCATCCCGCACGCCTCGCCGCGCACCGCCACACAGGACGTCACCATCGGCGACCAGGTGATCAAGTCCGGTGAGTTCGTGGCGTGTTCACTCCTGGAGGCCAACGGCACGCGCGCGCCCGGACAGCCGCAGGACACCCTCGACATCACCCGCGACAACAGCCACCACATGGCCTTCGGGCACGGCCTCCACTACTGCATGGGCGCGTCCCTGGCCCGCATGGAGCTGCGGATCGCGATCTCGGGGCTGCTGCACCGCTTCCCCAAGGTGCGGCTCGCGGTGCCGCGCGACGAACTCCGCTTCACGGCACGGTCCGTGGAGTCGCTCCCGGTGGCCTGGTAGGGGAGGGGCGAGATGCCGAACGAACCGGCGCCCGTGCCCCTGCACACCCGCCGCACCCGCTTCGATCCGGCCGACGAACTGCGCCGGCTCTCCGACGGCGGCCCGGTCACCCGGGTCAGCCTGGCACCCGGCGCCGGTGACCGGCCCCTGTGGCTGGTCACCGGCTACCACGAGGTGCGCCAGGTCCTCGGCGACCAGGTCCGCTTCTCCACCAGCCGCTTCGGCGCGCGATCGGCGGCGGGAGGCAGAGCCGCCCAACGGCCCGACGAAGGCATCGGGCTGCTCATGGACTACGACCCGCCCGAGCACACCCGGCTGCGGAAGATGCTCACCCCCGAGTTCACGGTCCGGCGGATGCGCAGGCTCCAGCCCCGGATCGAGGCCATCATCACCGAGTGCCTCGACGCCGTGGAACGCGCCGGACACCCCGCCGACCTCGTAGAACTGTTCGCCTCCGCCGTCCCGGGCCCCGTGCTGTGCGAGCTGATCGGGGTGCCGCGCGACGACCGCGACGACTTCCTGCGCCGCTGCCACGCCCACCTGGAGACCGGCAAGGAACGGAGTGAGCGGGCGGCCGCCGGGACGGCATTCACCCGCTACCTCGCCGCCCTCGTGGCCCGCCAGCGCAAGAACCCCGACGAGGGCTTCCTCGGCATGCTGGTGCGCGACCACGGCGACGAGTTCACCGACAAGGAACTGCGGGGCATCTGCATCCTGTTGATGCTCGCGGGCCTCGACAACATCTCCGGAATGCTGGGCCTCGGAGCGCTGGCGCTCCTGGAGAACCCCGGCCAGCTCGCCCTCGTCCGCGACGACCCGGCCGCCCTCGACCGGGGCATCGAGGAGCTGCTGCGCTATCTCTCCGTACCGCACGCCCCCACGCCCCGCACCGCGGTGGAGGACATGACGCTCGGCGGCAAGCGGATCAGGGCGGGCGACACCCTCGTCTGCTCGATCCCGCTGGCCAACCGCGATCCGGCGCTCATCGACGAGCCCGACCGGCTCGACATCACCCGCGAGCCCGTGCCCCACGTCGCGTTCGGGCACGGCATCCACCACTGCCTTGGCGCCGCCCTCGCACGGATGGAAATGCGCATCGCCTACGGGGAGTTGCTGCGCCGCTTCCCCGGCCTGCGCCTCGCGATACCGGCGGAGGACGTGGAGTTCAGGGTCCGCTCGACCGCGTACGGGGTGGAACGGCTGCCGGTCACCTGGTGAGCACGGGGGAGGCGCAAGGAGCCCTGGTGAGCCCGAGAGGAAGCCCGAGAGGAAGAAGGGAGAGGAGATGAGGATGGAGATACGAGTGGACCGTGAACGCTGCGCCGGTTCCAGTCTGTGCCTGAGCTACCTGCCCGAGGTCTTCGACCAGTCGGACGACGACGGCAAGGTACTGCTCCGCACACCGGTGCCCGGCGCAGACATGGAGGAGGCGGTCCGGGGCGTGGCCGCGAGGTGCCCCACCGGCGCCATCACCCTGCACGCACGGGACGCGCAGGACGCGTAGGCACCCGACGCGAGGGCCCACGACGCACCCCGGAACAGTGAAGGCCACGAGCCCGCCGGCCCGTGGCCCTTCGGCATGCCCGGCCGCGAATCCGCAGGTGGCAGGCGTCCCGACCGCCCGCGGACCGGCAGGCGATGAGGGCACTGTGCGGGCGCCCCGCTTTGTGTCCGCCGTGTGACCGCCGGCCGCGTAGAAGTGTGGTCCATGTTCCTCACACACAAGCGAGCGACCGCGCGCAATCGAGTCGCACACAAGCGAGCCGTCGCCCCCGCCCTCCTGGCCGCCTCCGTCTTCGTCACGGGGGCCGCGCTCACGGGCTGCTCCGGCGACTCCTCCGCCGCGTCCAAGGAGAAGGAGGCATCGCCGACGAGCGCCTTCGACCGGGCGCTGGCCTACTCGGAGTGCATGCGGAGCAACGGAGTCCCCGACTTCCCCGACCCGCAGCAGGACACCGGCGGCGTCAAGCTGACCCCGGAGGGCAACGCCGACCCGAACTCCGAGGGGTTCAAGAAGGCCGTGGAGGCCTGCCAGGACAAGGCGCCGCAGGGCCTCGGCGGAGGCGGCGGCGGGGGCGGCGGCGAGGCCATCGACTCGGCCAAGGTCGCCGCGTGGGCCAAGTGCCTGCGGAAGAACGGCGTACCGAAGTTCCCCGACCCCGAGATCAACGGCGGCACCATGAACATCGACCTCGTCGGCGCGGGCGTCGACCCGCAGAGCGCCGCGTTCACCAAGGCCATGCAGACCTGCCAGAGCAAGTACCCGGGCGGCGGCGTCATGTTCGGGCCCGCCGGGGGTGGGCAGTGACTCCGGACGGCACGGACGAGATGGCACCGGACCGGCCATCCGCACCCGAACGGCGACCCGGGGCGGACCGGCCGGCCGGGGCCGACAGGTCAGCCGGGGCGCTGGAGCGCCACAGCACCGGCCAGGTGTCGACCAAGACCTCCAGGGACGTCGACACGGCCGCCGAGGAAGAGCCCGCCAGGGAACTCGACACGGCCGCCGCACAGGAACCCCCGGCCAAGGACGAGGAGCAGCCCGGCAGCGCCCGCAGGCGCCGCCCGCTGCGCACCTCGCTGATCGTGCTCGCCGCCACGGTGGTCGCCGCCGCCGTGGGCATCGCCGCCACCGGGACCCTCGGCGGCGACGGCACCGACTCCGCGAGCGCCGCCCCGACGGGACCGCCCGCGACGGCCAAGGTGGAACGGACCACGCTGACCGACTCCGAGACGGTCGACGGCAACCTCGGCTACGGCGACGCGCAGACCGTGCAGGCCCCCGCCTCCTCGACCGGCACCGGCGACTCCGGGCAGGGCGGCGCCTCCGGCGGCGACAAGGGCGACGGCATCCTCACCTGGCTCCCCGAAGAGAGCAAGGTCATCAAGCGCGGCGACACCGCCTACCGCGTCGACGAGCAGAAGGTCCCGCTCCTGTACGGGTCCTTCCCGCTCTACCGCACCCTCAAGTCCGGCACCGAGGGCGCCGACGTCAAGATGCTGGAGAAGAACCTCCGCGCCCTCGGCCACACCGGCTTCACGGTCGACGACACCTACGACTCCGCCACCGCCGAAGCCGTGCGGGACTGGCAGGACGACCTCAACCGCGAGGAGACCGGCGAGGTCCGGCCGGGGGAGGCTTTGGTCGCCCCGGAAGCCCGGCGCGTCGCGAACGTGACGGCCACCCCCGGCGCCGCCCTGAACGGAAACCTGTTCTCCTGGACCGGCACCGAGCGCATCGTCGGCGTCGACCTGGACGTGCAGTTCGAGGACCTGGTCGACAAGGGCACCGAGGCCACGGTCAGGCTCCCGGACGACACCACGGTCAAGGCCAAGGTGACCGACATCGGCACCCCGTCGACGTCCAAGGGCGACGACTCCGGTTCCGGCGAGTCCGACTCCGGGTCCGGCGGCTCGGGCGGCAACGAGGACCCCACGCTGCCCGTCGAGTTGACGGTGAAGGACCAGAAGGGGCTCGGCCGCTACCAGGCCGCCGCCGTCGAGGTCACCCTGAAGGCCGAGACCCGCGAGGACGTGCTCGTCGTTCCCGTCAACGCCCTCGTGGCGCGGAAGGGAGGCGGCTACGCCGTGGAGGTCGTCACGGCGGACGGCACCGCGCTGCGCCCGGTCAAGCCCGGCATGTTCGCGGACAGCAGGGTCGAGATCTCCGGGTCCGGCATCAAGGAAGGCACCGTCGTGGGGGTCCCCAAGTGACCTGGCAGGCAACGGGGGCGACCACGGACCGCCCGGTGGTCGAACTGGCGGGGGTGTCCAAGACGTACGGGGACGTCGCCGCCCTGCGCGACGCGGACCTGGTCATCCGGCGGGGCGAACTCCTCGCCATCGTCGGCCCCTCGGGCTCCGGCAAGTCCACCATGCTCAACATCATGGGCACCCTGGACCGCCCCACCCAGGGCACCGTACGCATCGACGGGCACGACGCGGCCAGCCTGAGCGACCGCGAGCTGTCCGCGCTGCGGGCCGGCACCATCGGCTTCGTCTTCCAGCAGTTCCACCTGGCCTCCGGAGTGCCCGCGCTCGACAGCGTCGCGGACGGGCTGCTGTACAGCGGCAGGCCGCGCGGCGAACGGCGCCGCCTCGCCGAGAAGGCGCTGCGCCGGGTCGGCCTCGGCCACCGCCTCTACCACCAGCCGCACCAGCTCTCCGGCGGCGAGAAGCAGCGCGTGGCGATCGCCAGGGCCGTGCTCGGCGACCCCCCGCTGCTGCTGGCCGACGAGCCGACCGGCGCCCTGGACTCGCGGTCCGGCGCCGTGGTGATCGAGCTGCTGCACGAGCTGCACGAGGCCGGCACGACGGTGGTCGTCATCACGCACGACCGGGACATCGCCGCCACCCTGCCCCGCGAGGTACGGGTCAAGGACGGCCGCCTGGAGCACGACTCCGGCCGCGCGGGCACGTCCACTTCCCTGGTGCCCGAGGAGGCCGTGCGATGAGCGCGACGAACACGATCAGGGAACTGGAGGGGGCCGCGAACCCCGAGCCGCCGCGGCGGCCGAAGCCCGCCCGGATGAACCCGGCCGACGTGCTGCGGGTCGGCGGCTCCGGACTGCGCTCACGGCCGATGCGGGTCTTCCTCTCGGCGCTCGGCATCGCCATCGGCATCGCCGCGATGATCGGCGTGGTCGGCATCTCCACCTCCTCCACCGAGGACCTCAACCGCAGGCTCCAGGCCATGGGGACCAACCTCCTGACCGTCACACCCGGCCAGTCCTTCGTGGGCGACGCGGCCCATCTGCCCGCCGAGTCCGTCGAGATGATCGGCAACATGGACGACGTGGAGTCGGTCTCCGCCATCGGCAAGACCAGCGCGAAGGTCTACCGCAACGACCACACCCCCAAGCAGGAGACCGGCGGCCTCACGGTCGCCGCCGCCCGCACCGACCTGCCGAAGTCGGTCGGCGCCGAGATCGTCGACGGCCGCTGGCTCAACGCCGCCAACAGCCGCTACCCGGCCGCCGTCCTCGGCCCCAAGGCCGCCGAACAGCTCGGCGTGCACAGGGCGGGCCCCGACGTGAAGGTCTGGCTCGGCGGTCGCTGGTACACCGTCGTCGGCCTGCTCGCGGCCAACGAACTCGTGCCCTCGCTGGACTCCTCGGTCCTCGTCGGCTGGACGGTCGCGGAGAAGGAACTGGGCTTCGACGGCTACCCGACCGCCATCTACACCCGCGCCGAAGAGGCGGCCGTCAACGACGTCCAGAGCGTCCTCGGCGCCACCGCCAACCCGGAGACCCCCAGCGAGACCACCGTCTCCCGGCCCTCCGACGCGCTGGCCGCCAAGGAAGCCACCGACGACGCCCTCAGCGGACTGCTGCTCGGCCTCGGCGGGGTCGCCCTGCTCGTGGGCGGGGTCGGTGTGGCCAACACCATGGTCATCTCCGTACTCGAACGCCGCTCCGAGATCGGCCTGCGCCGCGCACTGGGCGCCACCCGGGGCCAGATACGCACCCAGTTCCTGGCCGAGGCGCTGCTCCTTTCGGCACTCGGCGGGCTCGGCGGCGTCCTGCTCGGCATCGCCGTCACCGGCGGCTACGCCTCCTACCAGGGCTGGCCGTCCGTCGTCCCCCTCTGGGCGATGGCGGGCGGGGTGGGCGCCACCCTGGTCATCGGCGGCCTCGCCGGGTTCTATCCGGCGGTACGAGCCGCCAGGCTGCCCCCGACCGAGGCCCTGGCCACGACCTGACCCGCTGAGAGGCACCACCTGGGACCGCGGTGCGCCCGCTGGAACCATCCCCCGTGCCACGGGGGCACCGCGCCCGCCCGTTCCGCCCCGGGCCGATCCCGGCAGGCGGCACGGGCGGGACCTCAGGCCTCGACCAGCCCCGCGATCCCGGCGAGGCCCCGGAAGGAGTCCAGGAGGCCCTCACGGTCGTACGTACTGGTCGTCACCAGCACTTCCTGGGCGCCGCTCTCCTTGATCACCCGCTCCAGACCGTCCGCGACCTGCTCCCGCGTGCCGTACAGATGGCCGCGCAGCCCCGACTCGTAGAAGCCGCGCTCCTTCTCCGTCATCGTCAGGGCCTCCACGCGCTCGGCCGGGGGAAGCGGCGGGAACGTCCCGTGGGTGCGGGAGTACGCCAGCGACCAGGCCTCCGGTATCAGCAGCCGGCGGGCCTCCTCCTCGCTCCGCGCGACGGCGACCGTGCCCGCGATCACGACATACGGCTCCGCCAGCCAGGGCGAGGGGCGGAACCCGCCGCGGTACGCCTCGATGCCGCGCAGCATCTTCTCGCGGCCCCTGATGTCCCCGATGACCAGCGGAAGACCAGCCTCGGCGGCGATCGTGGCGCCTTCACCCACGGCGAGGACGTACGGCGGGACGGTAAGGCCCTCCGCGGGGCGGGCCCGCACACCGGTGCCGGACGTGCCGCGGAACCAGCCGAGCAGCTCGGTCAATTGCGCGGCGAAGTCCTGGGCGTCGTGCTTGTCGCGCCCGAGCGCCTTGCGCACCCCGTCCGTGAAGCCGACGGAACGGCCGAGCCCCATGTCGATCCGGCCCGGGAAGAGCGACTCCAGGACCCCGAACTGCTCGGCCACCACCAGCGATTGGTGGTTGGGCAGCATCACGCCGCCCGTGCCGACCCGGATGGTCCGGGTGGCCGCCGCGACAGCCGCGGCGAGGACCGTGGGCGCGGAGCCCGCGACGCCCGGCACGCCGTGATGCTCCGAGACCCAGAAGCGGTGGTAGCCGAGCGCCTCCAGCTCCTGGGCCAGGCGCACGGTGTCGCGCAGGGCCTCGGGACCGTCGTGCCCCTCCCGGGTGCGCGAGCGGTCGAGGACGGAGAACCGGGTTGCCGCGATCACTGAACTCACGCTCGGTTCAACACCTGGGAGCCGCGATCATTCCCGCCCCGGACTCCGGCCGCGGATCCCCGTCGCGCCGACCACGCTGATTACGCTGATGCCGTGACCGACGACAAGAGACCTCTGGCCGTGTTCGACCTGGACAACACCCTCGCGGACACCGCGCACCGCCAGAAGTACCTGGAGCGCAAGCCGCGCGACTGGAACGCGTTCTTCGCCGCGGCCCCGCACGATCCGCCGCTGGCGCCCGGCATCGAGCTGGCCCTCGCGAGCGCCAAGGAGTGCGAGGTCGTCTACCTCACGGGCCGCCCCGAGCGCTGCCGCGCCGACACGGAGGCCTGGCTGGCACGCCAGGGCCTGCCGGCGGGCCGCGTCTGGATGCGCGGCAACGCGGACCGGCGCCCGGCGCGCCGCACCAAAGTGGAGATCCTGCGGGACCTCGCCCGCAAACGGGAGATCCGGATGCTGGTGGACGACGACGGGCTGGTCTGCGCGGACGCGGCCCGCGCGGGCTTCACGGTCGTACGAGCGGACTGGGCGGACACCTCGGAGGCCCTGAAGACCGCCCAGGAGAAGGAAGGCCGCACCTGAGAGGGCCTGAGAGGACCTGAGAGGCGCCCTCAGGGGGAGGCGGCTACGTGAGGTCGCCGTCCTCCAGGCGGAACCCCACCTTCAGGCCGACCTGGTAGTGCTGGATCTCCCCGTTCTCGATGTGCCCCCGCACCTGCGTGACCTCGAACCAGTCAAGAGAGCGCAACGTCTGCGAGGCCCGCGCGATCCCGTTGCGGATCGCCTGGTCGACTCCCTCGTGAGAGGTGCCGACGATCTCGGTGACACGGTAGGTGTGGTTCGACATGGGGGAATTCCTCCCGGCCGTGGGTGACGTCGTGGAGTGCGTCACTCCACCGTGCAGCAACGCGCGCGGACGCGCGAGATGGCGTACCCGACGGAGTACCCGAGGTAACGCGGTGGCCGGGGTGGCGCAGGTATCCGGGAGTTACCCCTTGACCGGCCCTTTGGTACAGACCAAAATCCAGCCAGTACCCGTTCGAGCCATCTGCTCACCCCCCGCGTCGGGCTGACCTTCCCCTGTCCGCAGGCAGAAAGTGACCCACGTGAACCCGCACCGCCGCGCCGCCATGCCGCTGGCCCTCGCGCTCTCCTCGACCTTGCTGCTCGCCGGGTGCGGGCTGCTGCCGGGGGAGGACGAGCGCCGCACCGTCACCGTCTGGATGATGAAGGGCAGCGCGTCCCCGGAGTTCGTCGCACGCTTCACCGAGGACTTCGAGAAGGAGCACCAGGCCATCGACCTGGACATCCGGGTCCAGGAGTGGACGGGCATCGGCGCCAAGGTCAAGAAGGCCCTCAAGGACGAGGGCGGAGACGGGCCCGACGTCATCGAGGTCGGCAACACCCAGGTCGCCCAGTACGTCGACGAGGGCGGCCTGTACGACCTGACGCTGGAGTCCGCACGCGACCTCGGCATGGACGACTGGCTGCCGGGCCTCGCCGAGCCGGGCAACTACAACGGCGCCCAGTACGGCATCCCCTGGTACGCCGCCAACCGCGTCGTCATCTACCACAAGGACCTCTTCGCGAAGGCGGGCATCAAGCGCCCGCCCCGCACCCGCGAGGAGTGGCTGGCCGACACGGAGAAGCTCAACACCGCGGGGAACCAGGGCATCTACCTCGCGGGCCAGGACTGGTACACCCTCGCCGGATTCATCTGGGACGAGGGCGGCGACCTCGCCAAGGAGACCAAGGAGTCCTCCGGCGACTGGCGCGGCACCCTGGACTCGGCCGCGGCGCTGCGCGGCATGGAGTTCTACCAGCGCCTCCAGGCCCTCGGCAGGGGACCGCGCGACGCCGACGAGGAACACCCCCCGCAGGCCGGGGTCTTCGCGGGCGGCGACGTCGCCCAGATCGTCGCGGTGCCCGGCGCGGCGCGGGCCATCGAGGAGAAGAACCCCGAACTGAAGGGCAGACTCGGCTACTTCCCGATCCCCGGCAAGACGGCCCGCAAGCCCGGCGCGGTCTTCACCGGCGGCTCCGACCTCGTCGTGCCCGAGCGCAGCGACGACCACAAGGGCGCCGTGGAGGTGATCAAGGCGCTGGCGGGCGAGAAGTGGCAGACCGACCTGGCGAGGACCATGAACTACGTGCCCAACAAGGCGAAGCTGGCCCCCGCCGTGGCGGGCGAGGAGGGCGTCGCGGCGATGGCCGCCGGCGCCGCGAACGGCCGGGCGACCCCCAACTCGCCGCGCTGGGCGGCCGTCGAGGCCGACAACCCCATCAAGGGCTATATGACCGCGGTCCTGACGGGCGGCGACCCGGCGTCCCGGGCCCGCGAGGCCTCCCGCAAGATCACCAGGACGCTGGACGTCGGCGGAGTGTGAACGGGCGGGCCTACACCGGCGTGCTCAGCGACAGCGCGAAGCGCCCCCGCTCATCGGTCCACCAGTGCGTCAGGTCCAGCCCGCAGGCGGCGAGTTCGGCCCGCACCCCCTCCTGTCTGAACTTCGCCGAGATCTCCGTGCGCGTCTCCTCGCCCGCGGCGAAGTCGACGGCCAGGTCGAGCGCGGGGATCTTCACCGTCTGGTCGGCCGTCGAGCGCAGCCGCATCTCGATCCACTCGTTCTCGCGGTCCCAGACGGCGACGTGGTCGAAGGCGGCGGGGTCGAAGTCCGCCTCCAGCTCGCGGTTCATCACCGCGAGGACGTTCTTGTTGAACGAGGCCGTCACCCCCGCCGAATCGTCGTACGCCGAGACGAGCACCGACTCGTCCTTCACCAGGTCGGTGCCGAGGAGCAGCGCGTCGCCGGGGGAGAGCAGGTCGCGCACCGAGGAGAGGAACGCGGTGCGCTCGGTGGGCAGGAGGTTGCCGATCGTGCCGCCGAGGAACGCGACCAGGCGCGGACCGGGCGTGCCCGGCAGCGCGAGGCCGCGCGTGAAGTCGGCGATCAGGGCGTGCACGTCGAGCGAGGGCCGCTGCGCGAGCAGGGTGTTCGCCGCGCCGGTCAGCGCGCTCTCGCTGACGTCCACGGGGACGTAGGTGTGCAGGGAGGTCATGGCGTCGATCAGATGGCGGGTCTTCTCCGAGGAGCCGGAGCCCAGCTCGATCAGGGTGCGTACGCCCGTGATCTCGGCGATCTCGGCGGCGCGGGCGACCAGGATCTCCCGCTCGGCGCGCGTCGGGTAGTACTCGGGCAGGGTGGTGATCTCCTCGAAGAGGGCGCTGCCGCGCGCGTCGTAGAACCACTTGGGCGGCAGCGTCTTCGGGGTGCGGGTCAGGCCGTGCAGTACGTCGGCGCGCAGCGCGGCGCCGGTGGCGTCCTCGGGCAGGGTGCGGGTCAGCAGGAACGGGCTCACGCAGGGGGCTCCTTGAGCGGTGTCAGCAGTACGTCGGTGCGGCTTGCGGCGAGCAGGGTGCGGTCGGGCACCTCGCGCCAGTGCGGATCGTCGTCGTAGGGTTCGGAGGCGACCACGGTGCGGCGGCCGGGCTCCGCGAGGTACCAGAGGGTGTCGCCCCAGGCGGTCGCGGTGATCGTGTCGCCGTTGGTCAGCAGGAGGTTGAGGCGCGAGCCGGGGGCGGCGGCGGCGACCTCCAGGACGGTGTCGGCCAGGGCCTGGCCCTCCTCGTCACCGCCGCGCAGCCGGTGCAGGACGAGCGCCCACACCAGCGCGGAGTCGCAGCGCGCCTCCATCGAGAGCAGCTCGGCCGGCGGCAGGCCCTCGGCGAGGGCGGCGAGCGAGCGCGGCCAGCCCGTCACCGCGCCGTTGTGGCTGAAGAGCCAGGGCCCGGAGGCGAAAGGCGCGGCCGCGGCCTCCCCGTCCGCGCCCGCCAGCGTGGCGTCCCGCACCGCCGCGAGCAGCGCCCCGGAGCGCACGACGCGGGCGAGATCGGCGAAGGACTGGTCGCCCCAGATCGGCCCGGAGTGGCGGTAGCGGCCGGGCACCGGGTCCCCGTCCGCGTACCAGCCCACCCCGAAGCCATCGGCGTTGACCGTGCCGTACCGCTGGTGGCGCGGCGCCCACGACTGGCGGTACAGGCTGTGCGCGGGCTCCACAAGGAGCCTTCCCAGCGGCTCCGGCGCGCCGAGGAAGGCGATATGACGGCACATCAGACGGCCTCCGGGGCCGGGGCCTCCGTCGGCCCGGCGTCCCGTGCCGTGCGGAATCCGGAGAAGATCTGCCGCCGCACCGGATGGTCCCAGTTGCGGAACGTGCCCCGGCAGGCCACCGCGTCCACGGAGAACGCGCCGCCGCGCAGCACCTTGTAGTCGCCGCCGAAGAACACGTCCGAGTACTCGCGGTAGGGGAAGGCGGCGAAGCCCGGATAGGGCAGGAAGTCGCTGGACGTCCACTCCCACACATCGCCGATCAACTGCCTTATGCCCAGCGGTGATGCGCCCGCCGGGTAGCTGCCCGCGCGGGCCGGGCGCAGGTGCCGCTGCCCCAGGTTCGCCCGCTCCGGGGTCGGGTCCGCGTCGCCCCACGGGTAGCGCAGCGAGCGGTCGGCCACTGGGTCGTGCCGGGCGGCCTTCTCCCACTCCACCTCGCTGGGCAGCCGCCGGCCGGCCCAGCGCGCGTACGCGTCGGCCTCGTACCAGCTCACGTGCAGCACCGGCTCGTCGGCCGGCACCGGCTCGACCGTCCCGAAGTGGCGCCGCAGCCACTGGCCGCCCTCGCGCCGCCAGAACAGCGGCGCGCGCAGCTTGTTCTGACGGACCATCGCCCAGCCCGCCGGAGCCCACCAACGGATCTCCTCATAGCCGCCGTCGTCGATGAAACGCTGGTAGGCGGCGTTGGTGACCGGGGTGGTGTCGAGGAAGAACGGCGGCACCAGACGGCGGTGCGCCGGGCGTTCGTTGTCCAGGGCCCACGGCTCGGTGGAGGTGCCCATCGTGAACGGGCCGCCGGGCACGAGGACTTCGTCGGGCCCGGTGAAGTCCGGTCCTGGCTCCGGGTCCGGTGCGGTGAGCGCGCCGGGGCCCGAGCGCAGCTGGTGCGTGATGAGCATGGTCTCGTCGTGCTGCTGCTCGTGCTGGGCGATCATCCCGAACGCGAAGCCCGCGTCCGTGAGCGGGGTGCCCCGCAGCGGCGTCTTCTCCAGTACGTCGAGCGCGCGGCCCCGCACCTCGGCCGCGTAGCCCCGGGCCTCGGCGGGCGCCAGGAGCGGCAGGCTCGGGCGCTCCGAGCGGGGATGCTCGAAGGCGTCGTAGAGCGGGTCGATCTCGGGCCGCATGGCGTCGCGACCCGCGACCGCGCGCAGCAGCCACTGCTCCTCCTGGTTGCCGATGTGCGCGAGGTCCCAGACCAGCGGTGACATCAACGGCGAGTGCTGTGCGGTCAGTTCGGTGTCCTCGACGCACGTGGTGAGGAGCGTCGTGCGGTCCCGGGCGGTGAGCAGCGCGGCGAGGGCGCGCTCGCGCAGGGCTTCCGGGTCGGTGGTGGAGCCGTTCATCGGCGGGAGTCCTTCCCCGTTGCTTCTTGGTGTCGATGTGCGCCGCCCGGGCCGTCGGGCAGGCCCTCTCCCGGGCCGTCCCACGGCTCTTCGCCCAGGCCGTCCAGCAGGTCGTCGGCCGGGCAGCGGCCCCGCGCGACATATCGGTCGGCGTACGCCGCGACCGCGTCCCGCACGGACGCGTCCGCGCCCATCCGGGGCAGTGCGTCGACGGCGGCCGCGAAGCAGACGGTGGCCGCCTCGCGCAGCTCGGCGTCGGCCATGCCGTGGCGCGCCGCGTCCAGCCACAGCGGACTGTGCGGACCGGCGGGGGAGCCGGGCGGCCCGTCCCGCTCGGCGAGCGGCTTGACGGCCCGGTAGGCGGTCTCGGCGGCCTCCGGGTCGTCGAAGAGCGCACTCGTCACGGCGAGCGGCACGATCCAGCCGTCCTCGCCGGGCTGCGCGTCGACCATCCGCAGCTCCAGGTGGCCGCGCGCGCGGACCGGCGGGAAGAGCGTGGTCAGGTGGTAGTCCAGGTCCTCGCGGGTGGGCGGCCGCGGCACGCCCGAGCGGGCCCAGGCGCGGAACGTCAGCCCTTCCGGGGTGCTCCAAGGGCCCTCGCCAGGCGGCCTTTTGACGCACATGACGGGCGCGTCGAGTGCGTGCCGCGTCCACGTCTCGCGCGGTTCCCCTTCGAGCGGCGGCGCACCGGACCTGCCGGGTTCGATACCCGCCCACACGGCCTGCCGCGTGGACCGCCAGCCGGTCGGACGGCCTTCCTGGAGAGGGGAGTTGGCGAACGCGGCGACCAGCACGGGACCGAGCAGATGCGCGAGCCGCCAGCGGCGCGCGTAGCCGAGCGGGCCCGGCTCCTCGTACCCGGCATCGAGGCAGATCTGCACGGACGCCGTCGAGCACATCATGCGTCGCCCGGCGGGACCGCCGCGGTCGAGGCAGGACTCCAGCGCGTCGTAGCGCGGCTCGCGCAGGATCCGCGCCGGCGGCCGCCAGGGGTCGGCGCCGACCCCGCTGAGGGTGAGGCGGTGGGAGCGTAACGTGTCACGGACGAGGCCGAGATCGGCCCGCATGACCGCGACGCACTCCGTCAGGGAAGCGGCGGGCAGCGAGCTGAGCTCCAGCTGGCCGCCGGGTTCGACGGTGAGGGACGCGTGCAGGGGCAGGGCCCGCAGTGCGGCGTAGGCCGCTTCGAGGCGGGCGGCGGGGACGGGCAGGTGGGCCAGTCCCGGCTCGTGGACGAGCCACTCCAGTTCGACACCGGTGGCGCGAGGTGGCCCGGTCTTGAAGCAGATGCCGCGGACCAGCGCTTCCACTTCCGCCTCGGTCACCGGGTCCGGTGCCTTCGTGTGCGGCGGGGTGAGGTCCTTCGTACAGTCTCCCTCGGGCATGCGGGGATCCTTCCAATCGTGGGTGCTCGTCACACCCAAAACCCTCAAGGCCGTTCGCACAAGAGTGCCCCTGAAACCGTTCCCGCACCAGAATTCCTGTTGCGCCGCCCGACACGCACCGCTCACCATGCGTTCATGAACGACACGGGGGTACGGGCATGAGCGCCCGGCTGCGCGCGGTGGCGCAGCAGACCGAGCAGATCGTCGCGGCGGGCGGGTACACCGCGCCGGGCGGCCGCAGGGCGCCGATCGCCGAGGCGGTGGCCGCCGCCCGCGCGGGCACCCGGATGTTCGGGCCGGGGCCGGTGGAGGCACCCCGGCGCGAGCCCCGCCCGACCGTCTTCGAGGTCACCGGCGAGAGCAGCCTGGAGGCGGCAGGCAGGCTCATCGAAGGCCCCCGCGCCGGACGCTCCCCGGTGGCGGTGCTCAACTTCTCGTCCGCGCGCAACCCCGGCGGCGGCTATCTCAACGGCGCCCAGGCGCAGGAAGAGGCGATCTGCCGTGCCTCCGCGCTCTACGCCTGCCTCCTGGAGGCCCGCCCGTTCTACGACCACCACCGCGCCCACCGCGACCCCTTCTACACCGACCGCGTGATCCACTCGCCGGGCGTCCCCGTCTTCCGCGACGACAGCGGCGAGCTGCTGGACGCGCCGTACCACGTCGGCTTCCTGACCTCGGCGGCGCCGAACGCGGGCGTGATCCGCCGACGCCTCCCGGAGCGCGCCGCCGACATCCCGCAAGCGGTGGCGGCCCGCGCCGAACGCGTCCTGGAGACGGCACTCGCCTGCGGCTACGACCGCCTGGTGCTCGGCGCGTGGGGCTGCGGGGTCTTCATGAACGACCCCGCGCACGTCGCGGGCGCCTTCCGCACGCTACTCGGCGAAGGCGGCCGGTTCGCCGGGCAGTTCGCCCACATCGTCTTCGGGGTCCTCGACCGCACGAAGGGCGCGGTGACACGCGGCGCCTTCGAGCGGACGTTCGCACAGGAGGTCACCGCCGGCCGCGGCGCCGAGGCGGTCAGCGCCAGCCGTAGCGCTCCCTGAGACGCAGTACGACGAGGTTGAACCGCATGCGGTCCAGCGCGCACGCCTCACGCCGCATCCCGCGCTCGTGGACCCGCAGCACCCGGTCGACGGCCACCCACGAGTCCCGCCCCTCCCGGTCCCACGGCCCGCTCCCGATCGGCACCCAGTCGCGCTCATCGGCATGCGGCCTGCTGGACAGCTGCACGGCGAGCAGGGTGCCGCTCGCCTCGCGCGCCACGACGAGGACGGGGCGGTCCTTGCCGCGCCCGTCGTTCTCCTCGAACGGGACCCACGTCCAGACGATCTCCCCGGGGTCGGGATCGCCGTCGCGGTCCGGCGCGTACTCGGTGCGGACCCGGCCCACCTCGCGCGGCTCCGCCTCGGTGGTCGCCGTGGCGCCGGAGCGGCCCGGGGAGGCGGACTGGTGCGGGTCATCGATGAAGGCAGTCACAAGGTCACCGTAGAACCTCTCCGGCCCAGCCCGCGGCGCTGCCCGGCCGGGGAGTCGTCCGGGTTCACGTGGCGGGGCGAGCCGTCCGCGGTTCCGGGACCGGCCACTGCTCGTACCACCGCTGGTCCGCCTCCAGCTGCGCGGCCAGGGAGATCAGGAGCGGCTCGCTGCCCTCGGGCCCGAGCAGCTGGGCGCCGACCGGGAGACCACCCGCGACGCGCCCGGCGGGGACGTTGACGCCGGGCCAGCCGAGGACGTTCCACGGCCAGGCGTAGGGGCAGGCGGCGATGATCGCCTGGTCGGTGCGGAAGCCGCTCATCGCGGCCAGCGCGCCGATCCGCGGCGGGGGAGTGGCCGTCGTCGGCGCGAGAACCACGTCGTACGTCGAGAAGACCGCGCCCACCCGTCGGTGCAGCGCCGCCTCGGCGCGGCGCGCGAGCCGCAGCGGGGCGCCGCCCAGCAGGCGCCCCACGCGGGCCGCCCCGCGGGTGCGCCGGTCCAGGAGCGAGGAATCCGGGACGTGCCGCGCCCACTCCGCGATGCCCGCCGTGGCGCGCGGCACGAAGGCCAGGCCGATCGGACCGTAGTGCGGGTCGGCCTCCTCCACGTCGTGCCCGAGCGCGGCGAGCCGCTCCGCCAGCGCGACGACCCGCTCCCGCACCGCCGGATGCAGCCGCTTGGGCATCGCCGTGAACGGCATGCGCAGCGACAGCGCGATCCGCAGCCGCCCCGGGTCGCGGGTCGCCGCCTCGGCGGCGCGCACGGCGGGCGGCCGGTGCAGGTCGCCCTCGTGGCTGCCGCTCGCCGCGTCGAGGAGCAGCGCCGCGTCGGCGACCGTCCTGGCGAGCGGACCGTTGACGGTGATGCCGTGGAACGCCTCGGGCCACGGCCACGTCGATATCCGCCCCCGCTGCGGCTTGATGCCGACCAGATGCGTCCAGGCCGCGGGGATCCGCACCGAGCCCGCCCCGTCCGAGCCGAGCGCGGCGGGGACCAGGCCCGCGGCCACCGCCGCCGCCGAGCCGCCCGAGGAACCGCCCGGGGTGTGACCGGTGTTCCACGGATTGCGCGTGTCGCCGAAGCCGGGCCCCTCCGTGAAGGGCCACTGCCCCAGCTCGCAGGTGTTGGTCTTGCCGATGATCACGGCACCGGAGGCCCGCAACCGCCGTACGGCCTCGCAGTCCTCGGACTTCGGCGAGAAATCGCCCCTGCACCCGAACGCGGTCGGCTCACCCGCCACATCCATGTCGTCCTTGACGGCCAGCGGCACCCCCAGCAACGGCCGCCCCGCGAACGGCCCGCCCGCCGCCAACTCCCGGTCCGCGGCGTCCGCTTCGGCGAGCGCGGCCTCGGCCCGCACCCGCTTGAAGGCGTTCAACGAGGGCTGCGCCGCCTCGATCCTGGCCAGCGTCCGCTCGGTCAGCGCACGCGCGGACACCTCTCCCTCGGCCAGCGCGCGGGCGGTGCGGACGAGGCCTTCGGCACGGTCGGCAGTCATGGGGGGACACCTTCGCTCGACGACACGTGCCCGCACGTTAACCGGCGAGTAGCCGTCCGCGGAATGACGCCACAGCAACCTGCCGAATGGTGCTCCGGCTCTCCACTGAACGGCGGCGAAGACGCCAAAACCGCACCGGAGCATGGCATTTCACCCCGCGCCCGCCGTCGGGCGCCCCGCCACCGTCTGCGAGGATGCCGATGTCATGGTGCAGATACCGAACCAGCAGCCGGCGCCACGCTCCGTGCCGACGAGCGCCGACGTCGCACGCCTGGCGGGGGTCTCCCGCGCGACCGTCAGCTACGTCCTGAACAACACCAGTGCCGTACGCATCAGCGAGCCCACGCGCCGCCGCGTCCACGAGGCCGCGCGGGAACTGGGCTACGTCCCGCACGCCGCCGCCCGCAGCCTGCGCGCCGGACACAGCCGCATGGTCCTCATGCCCACCTCCGAGATACCGATGGGCCCGCTCTTCAGCCGCTTCTTCAACGAACTGCAGTGGGCCCTCAGCCGCCTCGACTACACCGTCGTGCAGTACGCGAGCCTCGGCCTGACCGGCGAGGACGCCGCGCGCGCCTGGGCCGAGCTGCGCCCCGTGGCCGTCCTCGCGCCCGACACCTCCGCGCTCGGCCCGCGCGGCGTGACGGTCCTGAAGCGGTCCGGCGCCAAGGCCGTCTTCACGCTCGGCCCGCACCGCGTCGAGGGCGCGCACGCGCTCCTGATGGACGGCCGCAGGGTGGGCGAGGCCGCGGCCCTGCACCTGCTGAGCCGGGGCCGGCGCCGGATCGGCGCGATCGTCCCCGAGGAACCCGGCCTGGAACTCTTCTCCCGGCCCCGCGTAGAGGGCCTGCGCGCCGCCGTCGACGCCGCGCACCTCGCCGGCGCCTCGGTCATGGAACTGCCCCTCGCCCACGAGGAGGGGTCCGCCGCCCGGCTCGCGGCGCGCTGGCGCTCCCTCGGCCTGGACGGCGTATTCGCGTACAACGACGAGTACGCGATGCTGCTGATGCGAGCCCTCCAGGACGAAGGCATCGCCATCCCCGAGGACACGGCCGTCATCGGCTCCGACGACCTGATGCTCGGCAGACTGCTGAGGCCCCGGCTCAGCACCGTCCGCATCGAGCTGCCCTCCGGCCGCGGCCTCGCGGCACTCGTCGACCGCGTGGTGCGCGACCCGGGCGGCGAACCCGAGGCGCACGACGTGCTCGGGGCGGAGGCCGTGCACCGCGAGTCCAGCTGAGACCGGACCCCCGCGGCCCGGCCCCCTCCCCGGCGTCCCGGCTAGCGGTGGCTCACTGCTCCTTTTCCTGCTGCTTGGCCTGCTCCTCGGCGACCTGCCTGCGCACCTCGTCCATGTCCAGCTTCCTGGCCTGGCCGATGACGTCCGTCAGCGCCGCCTCGGGCAGGGCGCCCGGCTGGGCGAAGACCGCGACCTGATCGCGGACGATCATCAGGGTCGGGATGGACTGGATGTTGAAGGCGGCGGCCAGCTCCGGCTGGGCCTCCGTGTCGACCTTGGCGAAGACCAGGTCGGGGTTGGCCTCGGCGGCCTTCTCGTACACCGGGGCGAACTGCTTGCAAGGACCGCACCACGAAGCCCAGAAGTCGATCAGAACGAACTCGTTGTCCGTGACCGTCTGGTCGAAGTTCTCCTTGGTGAGCTCCAGCGTCGCGCTGCTCATGGTCTGTCCCTGCTTCCTGTGTGGGGCGTGGCCGCTGTCCACAACGGCCGATGGTGCGAACGTATTCCGCCCGCATGGCGCACGGAGCCGGTCCGTGCGTGCATGGGCGTGTTCCGCGCGCGTACCCATGTGGCCACGGCGCACACCTGCCGACAGACTGTCCTCATGACGGATGCCAAGACGTACGACGTAGTAGTCATCGGTGCGGGTCCCGTGGGGGAGAACGTCGCGGACCGGGCCCGCGCGGCAGGCCTGAGCGCCGCGATCGTGGAGAGCGAACTCGTCGGAGGCGAGTGCTCCTATTGGGCGTGCATGCCCAGCAAGGCCCTGCTGCGCCCCGTCATCGCCCGCGCGGACGCCCGCCGCGTCCCCGGGCTGCGCCAGTCCGTGGCGGGCCCGCTGGACGCGGCGGCGGTCCTCGCGCACCGCGACGAGTACACCTCCCACTGGAAGGACGACGGCCAGGTGGGCTGGCTGGAGGGCGTCGGCGTCGACCTGTACCGGGGCCACGGCCGGCTCACGGGCCCCCGCAAGGTCACCGTCACCGGCACCGACGGCACCGGGACCGCGCTCCAGGCCCGGCACGCGGTCGCCGTCTGCACCGGCACCCGCGCGGCCCTGCCCGACCTGCCGGGCCTCGCCGACGCCAAGCCGTGGACGAGCCGCGAGGCGACCGCCGCGGACCACGTGCCCGGCAGCCTCCTGGTGGTGGGCGGCGGCGTCGTCGCCGTGGAGATGGCCACGGCCTGGCAGGCGCTCGGATCGCGCGTGACGGTGCTGGTGCGCGGCGGCGGCCTGCTGCCCCGCATGGAGCCGTTCGCGGGCGAGCTGGTCCAGGAGGCGCTGACGGAAGCGGGCGCCGAAATCCGCCGCGGCGTCTCCGTCACCGGCGTCACCCGCGAGAACGGCACCGTCACGGCGACCCTCGACGACGGCACGACCCTCCAGGCCGACGAGATCCTCTTCGCCACGGGCCGCGCCCCGCGCACGGACGACATCGGCCTGGAGACGGTGGGCCTGGAGCCCGGCTCCTGGCTGCCGGTCGACGAGAGCCTGCGCGTGGAGGGCAGCGACTGGCTGTACGCGGTGGGCGACGCGAACCACCGCGCGCTCCTCACCCACCAGGGCAAGTACCAGGCCCGCATCGCGGGCGCCGCCATCGCCGCCCGCGCCCAGGGCGTCCCGCTCCTGGAGAGCGACCGCTGGGGCGCCCACTCCGCCACCGCCGACCACGCCGCCGTCCCGCAAGTGGTCTTCACCGACCCCGAGGCGGCCTCGGCGGGCCTGACGCTCGCCGAGGCCGAGTCCGCGGGCCACCGCGTCCGAGCCGTCGACTACGACATGGCGGGCGTCGCGGGCGCGGGCCTGTACGCCGACGGCTACCGCGGCCGCGCCCGCATGGTCGTCGACCTGGACCGCGAGATCCTCCTCGGCGTCACCTTCGTCGGCCCCGGCGTCGGCGAACTCATCCACTCGGCGACGATGGCGGTGGCGGGCGAGATCCCCCTGGACCGCCTCTGGCACGCCGTACCGGCCTACCCGACCATCAGCGAGGTGTGGCTTCGGCTCCTGGAGACGTACCGCGGCTGATCCAGGGCGTAGGCGGCAGGGCGTAGGCGGCAGGGCGTAGGTCCAGCGCCCCATGTGCGCGGGGGAACCGCTGATTAGGGTCGGCGTTCATGCAGACCACGGAAGACACGCGCCGCGATGTGACGGCGCGTCAGCGCGACACCCTCGCACGGCTCGCCAGGGAACGGGACATCTGGGTCTCCACGGCGCACCCGGACCACGGCCCGCACCAAGTGCCCCTGTGGTTCCTGTGGGACGGGCAGGCGGTGTGGATGTGCACCGGCGCGAACTCCGCGACCGCGCGCAACGCCCGCGAGGAGCCCCGGGTGCGCCTGGCCCTGCCCGACACCGCCGACGTGGTGCTCCTGAAGGGGGAGGCGGAGTGCTTCCCGGCCCAGGAGGTGCCGACGGAGGCGGCCGACGCGTTCACCGCGAAGTTCGGGTGGGACCCCCGCGAGGGGGAGGGCCCCTTCACCTATCTCCGGGTGGCGCCGAAGACCGTGCTGGCGTGGCGCGACGAGCCCGAACTGCGCGGCCGGGTCATCATGCGCGAGGGGGCGTGGCTCGCCTAGCGCACGCCCCGCACGCCCCTCGCTCCACCGCCGAGGACGCCTTCTGACGGGTCCGGCCTCTCAGCTGCTCGCGTACACATCCTCGACGTAGCGCCCCTCGGTGACCAGGTCACGCCACCAGGCCTCGGCCTCGGCCGCGTCGCCGCCCGCGAACTTCGTGCGCATCCGCTGGAACGCCTCCCGTACGCCGGGAGCCATCCGGGAGCCGTCACGGCAGACGTGGACCACGGCTCCGGCCTCCAGCAGACGCCAGACCTCCTCGGCCTCGGCCGCGATCCGGTGCTGGACGAAGAGGACGTCGCCCTCGGGGGCCTTGGAGTAGGCGGGGCGCATGGACACCGCGCCCGCGCGCTCGGCGTCCTCCAGTTCCGCCCGGTGCAGATAGTCGACGTCGGGGTGGTCGCAGCCGAAGTAGCAGAGCGCGGGGGCCAGTTCGGCGCCCTCCCGCAGCAGGCTCAGACGGTCGGCGACGGCCCCGCGGAAGGGGGCGAGGCCCGTGCCCGCGCCGACCATGATGACCGGCGTACGCCCGTCGCGGGGGAGACGGAAGGAGTCCCGGCAGGGCTGCACGCGCGCGTAGAGGGTGTCCCCGGCCCGTACGTGATGCAGGTAGGAGGAGCCGGTGCCGCGGAAGGTCCCGCGGCCCGAGCGGTCCGGTGCCGAGAGGAGCGAGACCATCAGGTCGGCGTGGTCCGGCGAGACGGCGGGCGACGACGAGATGGAGTAGTGGCGGGTCCGGATCGGCGGCAGCAGTTCGAGCAGCACGGGCCAGGGCAGCTGCCCCCGAAGCGCCGGATGGTCCTCGACCAGATCGAGCAGGCCGCCCTGCCGCGCGGCCAACGCCTCCTGATCGGCGGCCAGTTGTTCCAAGGCGATCCGCTCCGGCGGGCACGGGTTGTGGTCGGCGAGCAGGGTGACCTGCTCCGCGGTCGGCGCGTCGCGCAACTCCACGTAGCGGCTGAGGAGTTCACGGACGGCGATCGGACGGTCCAGCGGCAGGGTGGCCCAGCCCGGCTTGTGCGCCCGGATGTTCAGAACCGCGTCCAGGTCGACACCGAGCACCCGCGCCGCGCGCTCGACCGACTCCGATTCGTTGACCGGGAGGACGCTCAGATGGTCGGCGGTGCGGTAGGTCACGCCGTCGGGGAGCGCCACGCGCAGGAATCGCTTCGGACGGGCGAGCGGATGTGCCGGGTCGACGAGATCGGCACTGTCCACGACCGTCATCGCCACCGTGCCGTGCCGCGCCGCCAGCGCGTCCAGCGGCCCGCCGGTGACCTCCACGACGTCATACGCCCTGGCCGGGGCGGGGGCGCCGGTCATCCCTGCGCTCTTCGGGTCGCCGTAGCGCTCCAGCAGCGTGCGGCGAAGCGCCGAGGCGAAGCGCCGCACGGCACCGGCCAGGTCACCGGAGGCGTCGGCCTCGGCGCGCTCCATGAGGCGGACCGCGCCCGCCGCCGCGAGCCCGTCGTCGAGGAGGGTCGGCACCCGCTGATAGGTCGCGGCCCAGTTCCGGTCCCCGACACCGAGGACCGCGTACGGCACTCCGGCGACGGCACCCGGCGCGGCTCCCGCGAGCCAGGAGACGAACTCGCCCGCGTCATCGGTGGGTTGGCCGTTGTACGAGGCGGCGACGACCACCACCGGCGATCCGGCGGACAGGGTGCCGACCGCTTCGTCCAGGGACGCGACCCGTACGTCGAAGCCCAGCTCCGCGGCCTGCTCGCCCAGTTGCTCCGCGTACGCGCGGCAGGTCCCGAAGTTGGAGCCGTGCAGGAAGGTCAGCGCGGTCCCGGCCGGCACCCGGGCCGGCAGCCCGTCCCGCGGCGCATCGGAGGTGCCCGCCCCCTCCGCCGAACCGGCCGGGACCGCGAGCGAGGCCAGCTCGCGCAGCGCCGACCGGCTCCGCGCGCGGTCCTCGGGTGTGCGGGCGGCCAGGGTCATGGTGAAGCCGTCGGGCTTGAGGGTGAGGGTCTCCTTGACCTTCAGGTCATAGCCCGCGTGGTCGATGAACCGGTAGCGGTGCACGAGCATGCCGAGCAGCATCGTGGCCTCGTGCAGCGCGAACTGCCGCCCGATGCAGGCGCGTTCACCCGTGCCGAACGGCTTGTACGCGTGCGGGGAGCGGGCCGCCTCCGCCTCGGGGGTGAAGCGCTCCGGATCGAACTCCTCGACGTTGTCGCCCCACACCGGATCGCGGTGCAGCATCGGGGTCAGCACCACCACGAACTCGCCCGCCCTGACCAGGTGCCGCCCGCCGATCGTCGTGTCGACGCGGGCCCGGCGCTGGAACGCGGGAGCGGTGGGCCACAGCCGCAGCGCCTCGTTGAGGACCTGACGCACGTAACGCAGCCTGCCCACGTCCTCGAACGACGGCTCGGGGTCCGGCGTGTCGCCCCAGAGCGCGTCCACCTCGGTCTGGGCGCGGTGCAGGGCCGCCGGGTTCTTCAGCAGGTAATAGAGGGCGAAGGCGAGCGTGCCCGAGGTCGTCTCGTGCCCGGCGATCAGGAAGGTGATGACCTGATTGCGGATGTTGGCCTCGTCCAGGGCCTCACCGCTCTCGGGATGGGGGGAGTTGAGCATCAGACCGAGCAGATCGCCGGTGGAGGTGTCGCCCGCCGCCTTGCGCGTCCCGATCACCTCGTCGACGACCCGCGCGAGGAAGACGGCGTCGGCGGCGAACCGCTCGTCCTCGGCGGCGTACTCCCCGCCCGGCACGCGGGCCAGCTTCGCCTGACTGTGCGCCAGCGCCCGTACGAGCGCCTCGACGAAGGGATGCGGATCGGTGCGGGCGAAGGACTCGAAGTCGTAGCCGAAGCCGGACAGGCCGATGGTGTCCAGCGTCATCCTCGTCATGTCCTCCGACACGCCCACCGGAGCCGACTCGGCCGCGCCCGGCGCGAACCGGCCGTCCCAGGAGGCGATGAGGCGCCGGGCCACGCGCAGCATGTGGGGGTGGTACGTACGCATCGAGTTCATGGCGAAGGCGGGGAGCAGGATGTCGTGCGCCTTGGCCCAGTTGGGCTCGTCGTCGTACGCCGTGAACAGGCCGTCACCGGCGATGCCGCGGACGTTCTGCAGGGCGGGCCCGACGCCCTTGGCGAAACGCGTCTCGTCGGACAGCTCCTCGACCAGCCCCAAGGAGGAGGCCCAGACGACGTCGCGCCCGTGATGGCGGCGGATGTACAGCGGGCCGTGCCGCCGCGCCAGCTCCACCGCCTGCTGAACGGGGGTGCTGCTCAGTCCGGTTGCCGTGACGTCGACGATGGTGGGGGATTCGCTCATGGCCAGTGCCTCTTCCCTGGGGTGCGGGGGAGTTGAGCGCCCGCTGCGCAGGGCGCCGCCTCCACCGTCGCGCGCCCCGGCCGACGGTCCGCCCCCAGAACTACGTAATCTTGTAGGAGCCTTTTGCCCGCCGCGGCTTGCGCGGGCGGGGGTGACGTGTTCCAGGGGCGCAGAGGAGGTACGGACGTGTCCCGAACGGAGGGGGCGCCGGTCAGGCCGAGGGTGGCGGACGCGGCCATCTGGCGGGGCAGGTTCCTGAGCCTGCTCGACCGCTCCCCGGCGCCGACCGCCATCAGCAGCAGCGACGGGGTGGTCACGGTCGCCAACCCCGCCTTCGCCGGGGCCCTGGGGCTCCGTCCCGGCCGGGTCGCGAACCGTCCCCTCCTGGATTTGCTCACCCCCACCAACCGGCAGCAGCTCCGCAAGCTCGACGAGGCCATGCGCTCCGGCCGCAGGTCCCGCTACCCCGTCGAGGTGAGCTGGACGACGGAGGGCTCGGCCCGCCAGGGACAGCTCACCGTGGAGCCGGTCACCGACCCGCTGGAGGAGACGCCGCCGCTGCTGGTGACGTTGCGGGTGGCGGAGGAGCGGGCGCCGGGCACCTCGGGACACGGCGCGGCCGCGGGCCCGGGCGAGGCGGGGGAGGAGTTCGCGCACCCCGCCCTGAGCACGCAGGAGGCGCGCATCCTGCGCCTGGTCGCGGGCGGCGCCACGACCTCGGTCGTCGCGCGGGCGGTCGGAATCGGCGTCGACGGCGTCAACTACCACCTGACCCGGCTGTGCCGCCGCCTCCGCGCCCCGAACCGGACGGCGCTGGTGGCCCGGGCGTACGTGCTGGGCCTCCTCGACCCGACCGCGTGGCCGCCCGCCGTGGCGGCGCCTGCCGCGCGGCAGGGCCCGGCATCGGGCGGACGCCGTGGCGGTGCTGCGGACGGCGGGGGTTGAGCTTGTCGGCGCCTCGTCCCAGCGTGGGCGTCGACGCTGCCGGGCTGGGGCCCACGGGCCTGATGACGCGGCGCCCGGCCCGGGCGGTTAGCCTGGTGGCAGCGGTGACCGGTCGCCCCCGGCGCCGCGCGGCGGTGGGGCCCGCCATACCCGAACCGCGGCGAGGGATGCCGCCAACGGTCCCTACTTGCGAACGAGTGTCGCCCGCCGTCGGGCGACGGCGAGTAGGAGGCGTACGCCCATGGAAGCCCAGCGGCCGAAGGCGTTCGGCGAACCCACGGATCCCGACATCGACCTGTCCGCGCCCGTACCGGCGCCCGGGACATCGCGCCGAGGCGGGCCGGCCCGCGGCCAGGGACAGATCCTGGCCGCCGTCGCGGTGGGCGGCGCCATCGGGGCGGCGGCACGCTACGGCGCGTCCCTCCTCTGGCCGACGCCCGCCGACGGCTTCCCCTGGACGACCTTCGCGGTGAACGCCGTCGGATGCGCGGTCATCGGCGCCTTCATGGTGCTGATCACCGACGTGTGGGCGGCACACCGCCTGGTGCGGCCGTTCTTCGGCACGGGCGTGCTCGGCGGCTTCACCACCTTCTCGACGTACGCGGTGGACATCGAGCGGCTCGCGGGCGGCGGCCACGCCCGCATGGGCCTCGCATACCTGGCGCTGACCCTGATCGCGGCGCTCGCCGCGGTGTGGAGCGGGGTGTGGACGACGCGCCGCCTGGTGGCGTGGAGGCGCGCATGACGAGGCCGACCGGGACGGCGCTCCGGGTGCGCCGGTGCGGGGGACGGGAGAAGCCGCGGTGAACTGGCTGTTCGTCATCACCGGGGCGATGATCGGCGCGCCGCTGCGCTATCTGACCGACCGCGCCGTGCAGAGACGCCACGACACGGTCTTCCCCTGGGGAACCTTCACCGTCAACGTCGTGGGCAGCCTGATCCTCGGCGTACTCGCCGGGGCCGCCACGGCGGGCGCGGCCTCCTCCTCGACGCAGCTGTTCCTCGGCACCGGCCTGTGCGGCGCCCTGACCACCTACTCGACGTTCTCGTACGAGACGCTGCGGCTCGCCGAGGAGGGGGCGGGTTTCTACGCCGTCGCCAACGCGCTCGGCAGCGTCGCCGCGAGCCTCGGCGCGGCCTTCGCGGGAGTGGCCGTCGCCGAGGCCATCTGGCTGTGACGCCCGGCTTCAGGGCGTCGGCAGCGCTTCAGCGCTCAGGCTGCCCGGCGCGTCAGTACCGAGGAGACCTCGGCAGCCCACCTCCAGGGCGCCGCCGTGCCGCCGGGCGCGGAGTTGAAGTACTCCCAGCCGGCCACACCGCCGAAGCCCGGGTGCTTGGCGGTGAGCGCGCGGAGCGTCGACTTCAGTGTCGTCATGCCGACATAGCCGCTGCCGCCGTTGGCTGGTGAGGTGAGCGTGCCCGCGACCACCTTGGACGCGGGAATCAGCCCGCGCGCGATGATGGCGTCGTAATCGGCCGTGGAGTTCATGCGGCCCCAGCCGTTGTAGAACTGGGCGTTGAACCACGCGATGTCACCGCCCCGGCTGCGGTAAAGGGCGTCGTAGTCGAAGCCGGAGAGATTTCCACCGCCCTTGAGCGCGCTGGCGACCGGCGCGAGCGTAATGAGGAAATCGGCGCCGAAGTCGGCGCGCAGCGCGCTGATGACGCGCTCGATTCCGGCCGGCGACATGTCCTCCTCGACATCGAGGTCGACGCCGTCGAGGTCGTACCGCCGGATGAAGTCCCGCAACAGCGGGTAATACGTGTCGAATTCGTTGTCGAGCCGGGTGAAGCTGCCGGGCGCCGCGCCACCGATCATCGCGAGCACGTGGACGCCCTTGCCCTGCATGGTCTTCAGATCCCGCCACATCCGGTCGTACTTGGCCGATTGCGGCGGGTCGTCGTTCAAGTGCACAGGCGCGTAAGGCCCGTTGAGGTCATTGAGGTGCACCGCGGCCACCAGCACGTCCGTCACACCGGTGTTGCGCTCGGTGAGCGCGAGCGGCGACACGTACGAGCCATTCGTGTACTGCGTCTGGTAATAGACGACCACGCGTTTCCCCGGCCCGGCGGGTTTCCTCGCCGCCATCGCCGTGCCACTCGATGCGGCGGCGGCCGCCAGTGCCGCGAGCAGGACGCTGCGCCTCTTCATGCTCATCGCTCCCCTGAGTCGAAGTCGCCGCAATTCTTACGGGGGGCCGCGGCGAATCGCTAGGGAGAGACAGAACTAATGCGCATTAGTTGGTGAGTTGACGAGTTCGTGGCGGAGCTGGACGACGCCGCTGCCGAAGGTCCGCGTCCCGGCGAGCCGCAGGCCCGCCTTCACCTCCGGTGCCAGGAACATGGGCTTCCCGCGGCCGATCAGGACCGGGTGGACGTACGTGTGGATCTCGTCGACCAGCCCCATGCGTAGGAAGGACGCGGCGAGATCGGCCCCGCCGACCACGAGGTCGCCGCTCGCCTTCTCCTTGAGGGCCAGGATCTCCTCGGGCACCACCTCGCGCAGGATGGTGGTGTTCCAGCCCGCCTCCGGCAGGGTGCGCGAGAAGACGTACTTGGGCATGTCCCGCCAGATCCCGGCGAACTCCGCCTCCACTTCGCTGGCGGCTGGATCCTGGTCCGCGGTCGGCCAGTAGTCGGCCATGAGCTGCCAGGTGACGCGGCCCTCCAGGAAGGCGCTCAGTGTCTTGCACCAGTCATTGAAGTGGCGGTGCAGCTCGTTGTCGACCACGTGCCAGTCGATGTCGCGGTCCGGTCCCTCCATGAACCCGTCAAGGGAGACCGACATCGACAAGATGATCTTTCGCATGGCGTTCCTCGCGGTAGTCGTCGCCCTGGTCGTCGCCGTAGTGATCGTTCGCCGGGGTCGCGGCCGCGGCCGCGACCCCGGCTTTTGTGACGATACGCCGGAGGTCGCCGCGGGGCGGGCTGTACCGGTCCCGACCGCATACCCCTCTCGACCGGATCGCTCGCGCCGACGCCGCGCGATACGGCCGATGCACAGACGGGTGACTGACGTGCGGCGTCCACCGGGGCTAGGTTGTGCGGCATGAGCAATCTTGATCGCGAGGCGGTTCCGAGCCGATGCGGCGGCCGAGGATTCGTCGTCGCGGAACCGGTACGGGAACTCCTCAGCCCCCGGCGCGTCAAGCTCGGCGAATCCACCGAGGTCCGCCGGCTCCTGCCCAACCTCGGTCGGCGCATGGTCGGCGCCTGGTGCTTCGTCGACCACTACGGCCCCGACGACATCGCGGACGAGCCCGGCATGCAGGTGCCGCCCCACCCGCACATGGGCCTCCAGACGGTCAGCTGGCTGCACGACGGCGAGGTCCTGCACCGCGACTCCACGGGAAGCCTGCAGACCGTCCGCCCCCGCGAGCTGGGCCTGATGACCTCGGGCCGGGCCATCTCGCACTCCGAGGAGAGCCCGCGGGCGCACGCCCGCTACCTGCACGGCGCGCAACTGTGGGTCGCACTCCCCGACGCCGACCGCCACACGGCCCCGCGCTTCGAGCACCACGCGGAGCTGCCCCGGGTCACCGCGCCGGGCCTGAGCGCGACGCTGATCCTGGGCGGCCTCGACGGAGCGACCTCCCCCGGCACGACGTACACCCCGCTCGTCGGCGCGGACCTCACCCTGGCCGACGGCGCGGACGTACGCCTGCCGCTGGACCCGGACTTCGAGTACGCGGTCCTGTCCATGTCCGGCGAGGCCCACGTCGACGGCGTCCCGCTCCTCCCCGGCTCCATGCTCTACCTGGGCTGCGGCCGCTCCGAACTCCCGCTGCGCGCAGAGTCGAACGCGTCCGTGATGCTCCTGGGCGGCGAGCCGTTCGAGGAGGAACTGGTCATGTGGTGGAACTTCGTGGGCCGCAGCCACGAGGAGATCGAGCAGGCGCGGGGTGACTGGATGACGGGCACCCGCTTCGGCGAGGTAAAGGGTTACGACGGCCCCGCCCTGCCCGCCCCGGAACTGCCGCCGGTGGCGCTGAAACCGCGGGGGCGGGTGCGCTGAGCTGGGGGGATGGGTGGCGGAGGCACAGGGCGATCGTTCGAAACGAGGGGCTTGGTCTGTGGGTGTCGGCGGCTGTGACCACGTCTGATCGGATGCTTGCTGACCCTTTGCTGAAGTTGGCGGTGTGCTGCGGCTCGCGCTCCCGCGTCCAGGCTTCACGCCTTGCACGTGGCCGACCACGGTGTCACGGGACGACCTGAGAGAGTGGGCGGCCGTCCTGTCCTCGGCGAAGCTCAGCGAGATGGACGATGTAGCCGGAGCGTCTGCTCGCTGACAGGGAGTCCGGCGGCAGGTCAGCCTCCAGAGCCAGCGCCGCGTCGATGTCGCCACGGCCGACTTCCTGCTGCGGGCAGGCCAGGAAGGACACGCCCACGCGGTGGTCAAGCGGGCGACGTGGCTGGGGGAGGCGAGCTGCCTCCAGCCAGGCCGTACGCAGGACCGCGGTACCCGGTGCCAGGAGCGGCTGTCGAGACGCGCTCGGCAACCGCTGACCGGCGCTCGGGCGTCCTTCGGGTATGCCCCAGCCGAACCCCGAACCGTCCCCGGCTCCGCCCAGCTGGCCGTACTGTGGCCAGGACCCCGTTCCAGAGAGACCGTTCGGCTGCCGCGGCATCCACGTATCCGGCTACTCCGTATGTCTTGCTCACCTGGCCGACGCCGACCGTGACGCCTATCTGGCCCGTGTGGTCCCCGGCGCCGACATCGATCACCGCGGTACCTCCTTCACTGAACCCCTTCTCGGTTCCCTCCTCTCTGCCCTCCGCGACCCCGCCACCAGATCCCCCCGCATCGGCTTCGCCCGGTTCGATTCGGCGATCTTCGAGGGCTACGCCGGGTTCGGGTCTGCGACCTTTGAGGACAACGCCGGGTTCGGGTCGGCGATCTTCAAGGGCGACGCAGGGCTCAGGTGGGCGACCTTCAAGGGCAACGCGGAGTTCAGGTCGGCGAGGTTCGAGGGCGACGCCTGGTTCGAGTCGGCGACGTTCGAGGGCGACGCCTGGTTCTGGGCGGCGACGTTCGAGGGCAACGCGGGGTTCAGGTCGGCCACCTTCAAGGACAACGCAGGCTTCAAGGCGGCAACCTTCAAGGGCAACGCGGAGTTCAGGTCGGCGAGGTTCGAGGGCGACGCCTGGTTCTGGGCGACGACGTTCGAGGACAACGCCAGGTTCGGGTCAGCGACCTTCAAGGGCGACGCAGGGTTCAGGTCGTCGACGTTCGAGGGTTACGCAGGATTCGATTCGGCGACCTTCCAAGACAGCGCCGGGTTCAGGTCGGCGACCTTCAAGGACAACGCAGGGTTCGAGTCGGCGACCTTCGAAAGGGCGACAGTTCTCGGGCCGTTGATGTGCGCGAAGCGGGTCGTGTTGTCTTGGGCGGTGTTCGGCGGCCCGGTGACGCTCTCGTTTGCCGCGTACCACGTGGAGTGTCGGTGGACCCGCTGGTCGTCAATGGCCGAGGTGCGTTTGCGCTACGCCACGGTGGATTTCTCCCACGCTGTCTTCGAATACCCCCTCACGATCGCCGCGGAGCAGGAACCCTTCGTGCTCGCGGAAGGCCCAGTCGTGGACGAAGCGCCACTCGCACGGCTGCCCGACACCACGGTACGGATGATGTCGCTGCGCGGGGTTGATGCGGCCCACCTGGTCCTCGCCGACGTCGACCTCTCAAGTTGCCTGCTCACCGGGACCGTGCACCTGGACCAGATACGCCTGGAGGGCGCCTGCTCCTTCGCCACGACCCCGTCCGGCACACTCTGGCGGGGCGGGCGCCCTGTGCGGTTCACCCGGCGCCGCACGCTTGCCGAAGAGCACCACTGGCGCGCTCGGCAGCCGACAGCGGCCCCAGGCTGGACCGCGGCGATGCCCGACGTCGGACATGCGGGGCCGGCACAGCTGGCGCCGGTCTACCGGGCACTGCGCAAGGCGTTCGAAGACGGCAAGTACGAGCCGGGCGCGGCGGATTTCTACTACGGCGAGATGGAGATGCGCCGACAGGACCGCACCCAGACCCCGCGTGCCGAGCGCGGCTTGCTGCACGGCTATTGGGTCCTGTCCGGCTATGGCCTGCGCGCCTCGCGGGCGCTGGGCTGGCTCGCTGCCGCCATGCTCGTCACCATCGTGCTGCTGATGGGTTTTGGACTCCCGCAGGACTCCCCGAAACAGGAAGCGACCGGCACCGTGCCGCCCGGCGGCGGGAGAGTGACCTTCGAGATCGGCAAGGATGATCCGCGCAACCCCGCCGGGAACCGGTTCACCGGCGAACGCTTCGAGAAAGCTTTGAACGTGACGCTCAACTCGGTGGTGTTCCGCTCCTCCGGTCAGGACCTCACCACCACCGGAACCTACATCGAGATGGCCTCCCGACTGGCCGAGCCCATCCTCCTCGGTCTGGCGGTCCTCGCCATCCGCAACCGCGTCAAACGTTGAACGCGGCCGGTCTCACGACAGCGGACACGAGATCACGCACATCGGGTGCTGAAATGATCGGCCCGCTCAAAACGCCCAGAGCCGACGCACGGAAGATTCCGAAGTGCAGATCGGAGCCCCTCACGCTGAGATCTTCCGTGCGGTCCGACAGAGGCGCCGGGCCGGGTGTCGACCAGGGCTCGCACAATCTGCTGCACGACCGGCGTGCTACTTCATACCCTCTCCCAAAATCCCCGGAATCTGCTAACCGTCAGCGGACCCCGCGTTGATCCTGTGGCTCAGGAGCGGATGCCGGTGCGAGGGCTCAGCGACGGTCGCGCGGCCACTTCGCGGTTCGTGGCGCCCGACGCCACCGGGCCCGCCACGCGCTGTTGTTGCGGAGTCAGCCGCCCGAGAGCACTGTCGTTGTCGCCGGCTGCGCTGTCCCCGGTGGCCCGCAGTTCGGAACGTGTTCGCTTCTTTCACAGCAGGGCGCCGCAGCGTTCGAAGCCGACGAGGGCGGCCCGCAGACGGGTGTGGCCGGGCGTGCTCGACACCTGTGTTCCCTTCCTGGAAGGGAAGATGACCGAGCGTTGCCCCCGGTCTCCACAGGGGGCCCGCGCAAGGCGACACTGACGCTCATGGGACGTTCGCTTTGATAGGGCGTCAGCTCATGCATGAGGCCGGTATGCGGTCCGTCCGTCGAGTTGTACGGATCGCGGCAATGGGGGGGGCAACATCAGGAAGGTGACCCGCGCCCCCGGTGACGACAGGGAAGGTGGAGCGCGGCGGTACGAGCAGCCCACGCACCGGGCTGTGCCTGTTGCGCATCGTGGACCCGGCCATCGGTGACTACGACTGCCAGCGGGTGGCCGTTGCCGTCCACGGGGTGGGGGATCTTTCTCGTCAGGCCGCTACAGGATGGGCCTATTGCGTGGCTGGCCGGCTCGCCCCTGGGTAGGAGCTTTACTGCTGCGGCAGGTGGCGGCGCTGTTGTACCTCTCCGGCCGGTCCGGGTTCGTGGCGTTAACGCTCCAGTCTTACGGAATTCGTGAACGCCGTAGGAGGATTCGATCCTCGTCGGCCATCGCAAAGTGATGAAAGTGCCACAGGAAACCCAAGGATGGGCATACTCTGCGGGAATCACCGCAGGTGGGCTGGGGCGACCTGTAATGCGGCGGAGGTGTCATGGGTGGGGACCCGTATGTGTCAGCAAAAGGGGTCGGAGAGCGCGAGCGCACGAGGGTGCCGGATCCATACGGTGACCAGGCTCTCCTGACGTCTGCCATGACGGGGGGCTACGACGCCGTCCCCGGCCAGGAACGCAGTCGACTGCGGAGCTATCTCGAAGCCGTTGTCGCGGCCCGTCCGGCGCCGGTGCACACCACGGTCGCCTTCAACGCCGTGTACTTCGGGTACGAGCTCGGCGGCGACGGCTACGGCGGAAGCCCGCTGTGCCTCGATGATTTTCCCGTCATCACCTTCGGTGAGTGCGCTCCCGTGCTCCCGGTCGGGGCCATGGTGTGTGTCGCCACCGGGTCGGACCCGCTTTACGCGGAAATCGTCTACAGAGAGGGCGCGCACCCGGAGGTGGACGCGCTTGGTGACGTACCGGCTTGGGTGTCGGGGGCGCCCGCAGGCGCCGAGGGCTCGGGTAGGCCGGGTACAGACGCCGAACCAAGGCGCAGGGAGCTGCTGGTGCCGGACCTCCACGCCTTCGGTCCGGCACTGAGTCTGTCACCGGCCCAGCTGCATCGCTTACGCACGCGCGGGCGATGGATCAACGAGGACGGGCATGTCGTCGTCGACGTGTGCTATCCGTCCTTGCAAGCAGCCCGGCGCGACGATCTGACGGCCTACGCGGACCATCTCCTGACGACGGCTCGGGAACAACTTCTCAGCCCCTTCGTCCCTGTTTCCCTTGCCTCCCTGGTGGGCGGCACGCAAGACGGCGATCTGCGGGCGGGACTGCTCGGTCTGCTCGACACGGTGCGAGGCGTCCTCAACTCCAGTGCAATGTTGCGCACCTGGGGCCACTACGCCCTGACCCGTACCTCCCTCGCGGACTGCTGGCGGGACACCGGACCGCTGGGCGGCCACGACCTCAGGTCTCTTGTGGCCGCGGTCGAGCGCGCGGCCACCCCGGCGAGGCGGCGACACGGCCTCGTCGCTCCAGTCACTGTGTACACAGCGGTCGGACCACGGCTCCGCGGTTTTCCCGGAGCGGAGGAACGGCTCAGGGAAGTGGGGTACGCCGCCGCGGTGTGCCGGGCGAACGTGGCGCTTGCCGACGTGCTCCAAGGGGACAGCGACCAGGGCCTGTTCGGCAACGGTTCCCGGGTCACCCTCGACGACGCCTTCGAGGGGGGAGGGGTGTGGCGGTCCCACCATCCCGGTGACGCAGAGGCACCCGGAGACCCCCTGGTCCCGGCCGGGCGCGGCTGGAACTCCACACTGCCCGCACCGCCGGAGCCGGTAGATGCGCCCCTCGCCGACGATGACGCCCTCGGCACCGGAGAACTCCTGCGAAGTGACGCGCAAGAGATCGTCTGGAGGGCGCCCCTGCGGCTGGCCCATCTCATCGGCGGCTGGTTTCCCCTGCACCCGTTCGTCGCGCAGGACCTTTGCCGGCCCCGCGGCGCGCACCCCACGCTTCGCCTCGAACTCAACCATGCTGGTGAGACGTTGGACGAAAAGGAGGCGGTGCAGTACGTCGCGGCCGAACTCGGGGACGACTCGGGCCGGTTGGCGGGGATCGTCTGGCCCGGTGACTTCTTCCCCGGCCTGATGCTGGAGCTGCGCCGGCTCCGTGGCGACACGGTGATTCGGCTGGCCACGACGCGGTTGAAGGAACGGGCGCAGGCCGGTGACCGTGAGACGGGGCACTGTTACGACCCTCGCGTGCTCACCAGGGAGGACGTGCCGGGCAGCAGCCGCCACGGTGACAGCGCGGTCGGGCTGGGTCCCCGGCAACTGGTGATGCGCACCGTGCGCCGTTGCGGTCTGCTCACCCTAGACGGTCACGCCCTGATGGACCGGTCGGTCCTGCCGAGCGCGGTCTATGGGCGCCGACCGGCCCGGTCGCAGGCCGCTGATTTGGATTCGGCGGTCGCGGAACTGCTCGCGGAACGTCTTCTGGAGCCGGCCCTGGGCAGCCGGGACGCCTGGGGACAGCCGCACTTCCCGCCGCGTGACGGACAGCGGACCATTCTCCTTATTGGTTACCGTCCCGCCAGGCCGCGGGTGATACGTCCGTGGGGCGGTGGTGAACCGGGCGGTGAGGGACTGCGTGGCGCTCAGTTCGTCGCAGGTCATCTGCGACGCCTGCGACCGGGGCGCCTGCCCAGCGACGTTCAGCGCGCGGCCTTCCGGGAGCACTGCCGCAGGCTTGGCAAGGCGGACGGCTGGGAACTGCCGTACGGCTACACATTCGTGACCGAGCACACGCGCGGCCGCTGACCTTTCACGGGTTCGCGCGTCCACGGCTCCGGCCCCCCTTTTCCTCCCGTCACCCACTGGCACCTTCTGTCACCAACAGAAACGGAGTGCGTGTAAACATGCAGGACCGCTACCTCGTTGTCACAGGGCCGCCGTGGTCCCCGCCGAGTGTCTCGGCCGAGGACCTGGAAGGCCTGGCCGCCGCGCTCAACGCCTTGCAATCCCCGGCCGTCGCCGCCCTGAACGACCTCACGGCGGACATGGTGGAGCTCGCTTTCAACTCCCTGCGGCCCAAACACCGCCAGGAGTTGCTCACCAGTCTGGGCATCCGCATGTCGGCCCCTCGACGGGTGAGCAGTGCCCTGTGCCGGGACGTCCTCACCAGGCTGCGGCGCGAGTCGCGGCAGCACACCTGCACATGCGGGATCAGGGGACTCACGGTCACCGTGATGAACCAGGTGGGCGACTTCGTCCTGGCGCACGACGGGGAGCCGGTCCCCGACCCTGTTGCCCGGTGGGGCACCACGCTGGTCCGGGCCACCGTCTTCGCGTGGTGCAACGCTTCCGTCACCGACGCCCACATCCTTGCCTGGGCGGCGGACCAGGACTGGTTCGGGGCGACGGCCGACGACGAGGCGGCCCGGCTCGCCGCTGTCGCTGCCGCGGCGCGGCCTCTCGTGGAGGCGTACCCCGATTTCGTTCTTGGAGCGGCGGAAGACGACGGGCTGGCGCTCACTGAGGAGAGTGAACCAGGGGCCGCTGCCGTCGCCGACCGGCCGGGTGCCGGAGCCCCCGCACCACAGACCGCGGCAGCGGACATCGGTACTTCGCACGAGGAGACCGCTACCGCGTCCGACCTCACCAAGGCTGGGACAGCTCCCGAGGAGGCATGTCAGGAGCTGGAGTCCGCCCTGGCGGGGGCCCGCCAGGCCGCGGAGAAGGTCACCGACGCGGTCATGGACGGCCGCCCTCCGCAGGACGAGGACCTGGCTCGGCTCGCTGCGCTGAGCACTGCTTTCCACGACGTGGACGCGGTGTTCCGGGCCGCCGGCATCGGAGGGGTGCCTCGTCGTCTGGAGGACATCACGCGCGCTGCACACGCACATCGGACAGCGCGGGAGCGTGACCTCCAGGCGCGCGAGCCGCTGAGGGAACTGCTGGATGTCGCCTGCCGCCCGGACAGCTCCGCCGCTGCCGCGGCTGCCGCCGAGGCCGTGCGCGGTGCGGCTCGCCGCCTGCTGGACGTGCCGGTATGGGTGGAGCTGCAACACGAGGAGAGCGCCGCGCTCGCCGCCCTGGCCCGGCTCATCAGGCTGGGACGACAGGCGGATGCCGCCACGGAGATCCTGGCACTGCAGGGACAGGTCGTACGGGTCCTGCCCACGTGCGCCATGGCCGTGCTCATCGCTCCCGAGCTGACGCTGGACCAGCCGGTGGACGGTGAATCGTCCCCCGCCGGGACCGACGAGGCACACGGCACCGCCGAGCCCGCCGACGCCGAAACGACCGCAGAACACGAAACCGTGCAGTCGGCCCCATTGACTGAGGCGATCGCGCCCCAGCCCGCCGCCGAGCCGGAAGCCACGACGACCGCCGTGCCGGTCCACGCACCCAAGGCAGAGGCCGGGCCGGCCGCCGACAGCGACTCGGCACTCCCCACGTCCGCTGGCGCAGCCGTCCAGGCACCTGCCGCACCCACACTTTCTCCCGCCGATGACACGCCCGTCCGGGCAGCGGCCCCGGCGGCGGACGACGCCACCGATGAGGCCGCGGTCGAGGGAGTTCTGGCGCAGCTGGTCGTGGAGCGGCGCTTCGGACTCGCCCACCATGTGGCAAGGGCCGCCGGCCACCCCGAGCCCCAGGTGGCGGCGATCCGCCTGGCCGGTGCCGCCGCGCTGCTCACCTCTGGGGACAGCCAGACGGCCCGGATGACGGCGGACCTGCTGCAGGAGTACGGCGGATATGCGGGCCAGGACACCGAGGGCAGCGAACTCCTCCTGCTGCCCGCCCTGCTGCGTACCGCGCTGATCACCGGTGACCACGCTGCGGGCGCTCAGCTCAAGGCGCTGGTGCCGAGGCTCCCGGACCGGCTGGGGGAGGCGGCGACCGCCGTCGCCGACCGTGCCCTCAGCGGAGCCCTGCTGATCGCCTCGCCGTTGGTCGCCGATGTCTCCGAGACCGAGGCCCGGCTGCGGGAACTGCGCGATCAGAGCCGTGCCCTGCTCTCGCCGCAGCGGCTGCGGTTCGCACGGGCGACGGAGATCGCCAAACGCTGGCTCGCCCCCGACAACGGGATGCTCGGATCGCTGCTCACGACCGTCGTCGGCGACGACCGCGACGCGCTGCAGCAGGTGCGGGAGCAGGCTGATCGGCTGTCGAAACTGGCCGAGGTCAACAGCGAGATCGACCGCATGGACCGCAAGTACCGCTCGTCCAGCGGCAAGCCGCTCCAGGGCTCCGGGCGGCAGGACCTGGTGCATCTTGTGGAGCGGGCCGTCAGCCTGGTCAAGGAGTGGTGCCTGGCGGTCGACGGTACCCGCCGCGGCGACCGTTCCGACGGCAGCCGGGCGGTCAAGGAGATCTCCTCCCTGCGCCAGTCCCTGCTGGACGGCAGGGAAGTGGCGCTGGGCGAACTGAAGCGGTTGGCGCGGCGCCCGGACGCGCTCTCGGGCGCGACGGCCTGGGCGGCCCACGCCTCGATGGAGGAGCTGTTCGCTCTGCTGGCTGACGGCACCGTGACCACGCGTTCCGGCAGTCCCGTCGACCCAGCGCTCGTTCTGGACGCGGAGCTGCTGAAGGTGTGTGACACCCGTGACGAGCGGCCGTCGCCCGACGAACTGCTGACCGCGGTCCACCGGAACTGGCAGGAGGCTCTGGACGAGCGGCTCTCCCACGACGCGTTCACCGCGGCCCGCGACATCGTCGAGCTGGCCGGACGGGGTCTGTTGCCTGCCGCTGGGGCGGGGGAGTTCGTGCCGCCTGCGGAAGCCGAGATCGACGACAGGGAGACCACCCGGCGTGCGCAGCTACGGAAGGCACACGACGCACTCGTCGCCGAGCTGCACCGTGCGCAGGCCGACGGTGCCGTGACCGAGGACCAGGACCTGGGTCTTCAGGAGCTGCTCGCCGACGCCCACAACAGCCTCGACAGCGGTGACCGACACGACCTGCTGCACGTGCGGCGGGCGCTCGACACGGTACGGAGTGGCCTGCCGGCCTTCCGGAAGCAGGCGGCGGATCGAATCTGGGCTCGGCTCGACGCCTTGGACCCCTCCATGGAGGAGCGGGCCCAGGTCCTGCGGCGCCTGGAGACGAACGACCTGGCCACCGCTGCCGACCTCGTCTACTTCCTGGAGATCGGCGAGCCGGTTCCGGAGATCGAGGGTGGTGAGTCTCATCTGACCGAATTCTTCCCGGCCGTGCCCGACGGCCTGCCCGGAGGGATCGACCATGAGGTCGTCGAGCTGGTCCGGTCCGGTGGCAAGCATCCGATGGTCCCGGTCCTGGACTACGGCGGCCTGTCCACCGACGAGGCGGCGCTGGCGGCCGACGCCCTCGGCGAGTGGTGCGCGCTTGCCGCCACCGAACGCAAGGACCGGCTCCAGGTGGCTCCGACGCGACAGGTGCCGCCTCTCCTCAAGCTCCTCGGCTACGACGCCAAGAGCGCCAGGCCGCTCGACGACCGATCCCAGCACCGGCGGGAATACCGTCTCTTCGAAGCGACCGGCGTGGAGATCAACGGTAGAGCGAAAGCGCCCGCGTTCGGCTCGCAGATCAAGGAGCAGGGCGGCAACCTGCGGGTGATGATGGTCTGGGGCAGGCCGCCCGCCAAGGTCGTCATGAGCTGGGCGGAGCGCGACACCAGCGGAGCCAGCCTTCTCGTCGCCTACTTCGGCACGCTGAGCCGTGAGGCTCGAGTCGAACTCGCCGTCGGCTCCGACCGGTTGCAGCCGCTGCTCGTGGTGGACGATGCCGCCCTCGCTTATCTCGCGGCCTGCGGCAACCGCCAGGTCAGCGCCGCCACGCAGACCCTGCTGCCCTTCGCCGGCGTCAACCCGTACATCAGGGAGAAGCGCGGCCGGATCGGCGGCGAGATGTTCTACGGCCGCGACGCCGAACGCAAGAGCATCCTCGACCCGCGCGGCACGCAGGTCATCTACGGCGGCCGGGGCCTGGGCAAGTCGGCGCTGCTCGCCGACGCCGGGGAACTGTTCACGGAGCAGCGCCCGGGATATCACCAGACCGTGTACGTCAACCTCGACCAGGAGAACATCGGCAAGGGCAGCTCGCGCGGACCGGAGGCGCTGTGGAGCGTTCTCCTGAGAGAGCTGATCGTGGCACAGGTACTCGATGACCGGCCGCAGGGGCGCGGAAAGCGACAGGAGACCTCCGAGCGGGTGCGCGCCGGCATCAGGGTCTGGCTGGACGGGGACTCCCGTCGCCGACTGCTGATCCTGCTCGACGAGTGTGACCAGTTCTTTGAGGCCGACGCCCCGCGGTTCGACCAGACCAAGAAGCTCAAGGGCCTCGGGTCCGACACCAAGGACGCGGCAAAGGTCGTCTTCGCAGGACTTCACTCCGTGCAGCGCTTCTCTAAGCTCGCGAGCAACGGGCCGTTCGGCCACCTCGCTCAGACCCCGAAGGTGATCGGCCCGCTGGCTCCCCAGTCGGCTGCGGAACTGCTGGTCGAGCCGATGCGGGCGCTCGGGTTCGAGTTCAAGGACCTGGATCTCGTTAACCGTGTGCTTGGTTACTGCTCGTACCAGCCGTTCCTTCTGCAGATGTTCGGGCACCGGCTGGTCGAGCTGATGCACCGCAAGCGGACGCGGCGCGGCGCCGGGCAACCCCCTTACGAGGTGGAGGTGACCGACATCGAGATCGTGGAGTCGGACGCCGCGCTCCGGGACGGCATCTCGGCGGCCTTCAAAGACACACTGAGCCTCGACCACCGCTATGACGTGATCGCCAATGTGCTGGCATACCACACCCGCCATCACGGCCTGGAGGTGCGGCTGAGCGACACCGAGTTGCGCGAGGAGTGCGAGACGTACTGGCGCAAGGGGTTCGAACAGCTCGACACCGAGGGTTTCCGTGCCTACCTCTCCGAGATGGTGGGGCTCGGCATCCTCGCGCCCAACCACGACGGACTGGGCTGGCATCTGCGCGGCCCCAACGCCCTGCGCATGATCGGGACCTCGCACGAGGTGGAGGCACGTTTGCTTAGGGCCGAACAGGACTGTGAATTGCAGGAGAGCATCGTGCAGGAGGGCCGCCCCGAGCTCCCCGACGGGCGGCCGGCTCCGCTGACCAACACCCAGCTCGACGATCTCCTGGGCGAGCGGTCCAACCGGACCCGAGTCGTCATCGGCAGCACCGCCACCGGAGTCATCGACGTCGCCCGGACGTTGCGTACGATCGCCGGACCGATCGACGGCTGGACGTTGCCACCCGTGGGCAAGCCCAGCGTCTACAAACAGGAACTCTCTGGCGGACGCCCCCGAGAACGACGGGTCGTCATCAGCGACTTCGTCAACTACCGGGATCCGGTCCGGCCCGAGACCTGCCGCGAAGCCGTCGACCTGGCCGAGACGCTGCTGCCCGCCACTCCGGGGGTCACCCGCGCGGTCGTCATCGTCACCGGCCCCGCTCAGCTCACCCTGTGGCGCTCCCTGCTGACGGGAACCGAGCCCACCTCGGCCGCACCGGTGGTGCTGCGTAGGCACGACCACCGCAGCCTGCGCGGCTGGGCCCAGCGCATCAACATGTTCCACACGGAGGACCGCCTGGACCGTCTCCACGAACTGACCGGCGGCTGGCCGCTCTTGGTGGACCGGGCCCACCGCCTGCACGAGGAATTGGGCGACCCCGACGAGGTGTTGCGCCGTCTGGCCGACTTCCGCGCGGACCGGGCCCAGGCCCGCGCATTCGCCGAGGCGACCGGCGTGTACGCGGATCAGTTGCTGGCCGCCGGATACCGCGCCCTGACCGACGAGTTCATGGACGGCCTCTTCGATCTGGAAGGCGCAGTGACCGCCGTCGCGCTCAAGATCGATGATGAGGACGAGGCACGGTGGATCGTTGACTTCCTCGACGCCCTCCAGGTCTTCGATCGCGAGGACTCCCAGCTGCGCCTGGAACCGGTGCTCCGGGAGTGCGTGGCGCCCAACGGGTGACAGAGCCGCACGTGCATCGTGACCGGACATGACCGTGGCGATCGCGGGCATGCCGGTCGCCTTGAGTGCCAACTTGCATTTCTGCGGGTTTTGCCGATCGAGGAGTCTTAGCGCCTCATCAAGCCCGTCGAACAGGCGGGATTCCCACGGCGGCGATCCGGTATGAGGACGGCTCGGTCTGCGGGGGACGGATCAGTCGGTGGGTCTGTCCATCCTGACGTCCGTTTCCACCGTCTCTCCTTCCGGCGAGTTGTACGCAAGGATGCACAACCTCGCCCTCGCTGGATAGATCGGCGGGCCACACTGCGGCCAACCAGGTCCGAGGCGACTCGTAGATCATTTACGGGACAGCCCTTAGGCATGTCCAGCATGGCGCAAATCCTCCAGCCGAGAGACAGGAGAGGCACGGTTTCCCGAGAGCCAGGGCTGCGGGGCGATGAGCTGGCGCGTCCGTCCGGCGACAACCCCCGGCAGGGCCCCGAGGGCTTCGGGACTCCCAACTGGTGCATCGCTACCCCTACACCCCTCCTCGAACGCGGTGCTCGAAGACGACGTGAAGGAGATCGAAGGGGCGGGGATGAGCGCCCGCGAGTGGTGGCAGTGGAACGTGTTCGCGGTCGGGGGCCGCGTGCTGGGCCGCGGCTCGATTCACACGCGCACGCCGACTGTGGCAGACCTGCCCGGTAAGTTGGGAACGACATCCAAGGGTGCGGAGGTTATACATGCCTGAGTTGCTCAGTCGCGAAGAGGTACCCGTAGAAGTCGACTTCTACGGGTTCGCTCTACAGGACTTCGACGACGCGCAGGTGCCCTCTCTGTTCCCCGAAGGCTGGGAGCAGGGCCCTTACCTGACGTCGCTTCCCGGCCGTCTCGATTTCACCAGCGGCGGCCACACGCACACTGCCACGCTGGTGATCGAAGTGTGGGACACGGAGCCGTCGGCGCCATCTGGCAACTGGGAGGAATCCGCCCTCGGGGAGATTACTTGCACGTCTGGAAAGCTCGAAGCCCGAGGTGTAGCCGGCGGACCGATGCCGGAGCCGATCACTTTGTCAGAGAGCGGCGCGGGCATCTGGAAGGTCCGGGCGGTATCGAGTGGACGCGAAGAGGTGAAGACGAAGGCGCACCATGGAGTCCCTGAAGGGGTGGAGCGCTATGTCCTCCAGTTCTGGCCCAGAAGTTGACAACCTAAAGCGGGGGGAGTCCCGCACACGCCCCCGCTTCAGGCGTATCAGGACGTGATCTTCACCAGGAATCCGTCATCCGGACCGTCCAGTATTCGGTTCTTGTCGTAGTACTGACCAGCCAGGATGCCAGCCGCTCCGTTTGACGGGCCGGGAACCGGCTTCACGCTGAAGTTTTTCGGGTGCGCCCTGTGATCATATTTCGATTGAGCCGCGCCTTCGTACGTGGTGGCCATGGGGTATTCGTCGCACTCCTTTCCTCCTTCTGCGTAATCGGCTCCGTAGTATTTCTTGCAGTTATAGATGGCCTTATTTCGATTCTCCTTTCTGCGGGTATTGTCTGTGTAGAGGCGTGTCAGCGGTTCGGCTGCCTTGTCGCCTGGAACGTCTTTTCCGCTGTACGGAGGCTTGGTTGCACCTGGGTTGGTGAACGCCGTCTGTATGTGCTTGGCCACGTGCTTCTCCGGAGCGCTGTCCTTGGTGCTGTACTTCAGTGCCGTCGACACGCTGAACACCGCTGCTCCAGTTGCCCTGTTCGGGAGGTAATTAGCCTTGTCCCAACGTGGGGGCAACATGAACAAGTCGCCGCCATTGGGTACACCGATCAACCAGCCGGGCGGGGCCTCCAGTTTGATGTTCGGCTGGTACACAGCAAATACGCTGTCTGTAGAGCCGCTGGACCCCTGACCGATAGGCGCTGAGACTGTTTGCTTGAAACTGGGCGCAGCAATGAGCTGCGCCCATGTATTCTTCACAGGCATGGCTGTTCCGCCGAGCTTGTAGCGCACACCGGACGGCCAGCTCTTTGTGACTTTCGCCTTGAGGACGATGTTCAGGCCAGCGGCGTTCTGCGTACCAGTGGCCCAGAAACCGACGAAGTGATAAGTCACGGTCATCGTGCGGCTGTTCTTCGGGATGGTCCCGATGGCCAGCACGGTGAAGTGGCTTTTTCCCACCGGCTCCCTGTCGATGAACCATGTCTGACCGAACTCGCGGCCGGAGCACACGGAAAAACGCGACTTGATGTAGAACTGCTTGCTTCCCAAGCCTTCGAGACACTCCTCCTTGGTCATGGTGTGCGAGGGCTCCGGGAGCGTTATCGCCGATGGAGCTACGGGCTGCTTTTCCTCCTTCCGAGGCAGTGCTGATTCCTCGGGCGACCGATTCGCGCTGCGGCGTGCAGGGCCAACCGTCTCGTGCGGCACCATGCTCTGCGCCTCGTCGGCTGCACTCGTTTTGAGGTACCTGTCCCAAGCTCCGGGCTTCTTCAGCTCAGCGAGGTCCGGCGTTTTTGTTCCGATGGGCGCGCTCGTGGTGACGATCTCCGAGACAGGCTCACCTGCCTGCGCCGACTCGAGCGGCGTGACAAGGGTCGCCAATAACGTCGGAAGCAGCACCGCGGCTATACGTAGGCGCGATCTACGCGCACGCACTCTGTGCACGGTTCCCCCTTTTGATTGTGCCGAGTCCACGTCATATGGCATGGACACACCACAGATAACAGACGGTTCTGCCGAAAACGGCGAAGTGGGAAACAAGGTGGCGTGATGCCGCTCGAAACTGGCGAAAGATCGCCTTCCGGCCTGCCCGGTGTAGCCACGACGGCTCCCCGTGGCGGGATCGCCAGACAGCCCGCGCGCGGCTGGTCCTGAACGTCGGATGCGGCAGCGTTCAGATCTGGTCTGATCGACCCGGAGGAAGGCGATGAACAGTCGTACTGTGGGCGCTCCTGGCGAATTCGACCGTCGGGTGGACGACGTCGCGCGAAAGGGCCTCCGTGCCGGAGCAGTTCGGCGTCGGGCGGGGCGGCGGCTACATGGGCGGTGTCGTCCAGCAGCTGGTATCTCTCGACGGAGGCGACGAGTGTGGTCGCTGAAAGTGTCAATCATTTGGAGGGTGTCGTCGCGAGGTATCAGTTCGAGCTGTGCATCAGAATTCATGAGCCTTCGGAGCTATAAATGCATGCGGGCATCTGTGTCAAAGAGTGACAATTCCTATGGGGGGAGACGGTGTTGGACGATGAAGGACGTCCAGCGACCTTCCATAGGCCGCGTCCGCGGTTGAGGTGGGAGATGGCGTCGCTCTCCACCGATGTGAGGCCCAAGAGGGTTGCTGCGGCGTGGAGTGGGTCTGTCTTCCGGCGGTAGACAATGCGGGTCGAGCAGTCGGCGAGCAGACCCTCGGCGAGGGCTCGTCCGCGGGATCCGGTGTCGCCGGCGGTGAGCAGGTCCGACAGCCGGTGGATCACCATGAGGTTGGCGATGCCCAGGCCGCGGCTGAGCTTCCACTGGGACTGCATGCATGCGAGTAGTCCCGGGTGGCGTATCAGGTGCCAGGCTTCGCGTACGCGATCCAGCGCCGACCAACGTTCGGGTCGGAGAGCGCGGATTCCATCCAGGCTGACGCGCACGTCATCGCGAGGACGAGGGCGGTGTCGTGGCCGGATCCGCCCAGTCGTGACAGATCGATGGTGAGCATTGGGCTGCTGGGGTCGAACGCCACGGTGGAGGGGGCGTCGAACAGTCCGGCGAGGTCACCGTGCACCAGTCGCCGCATGGCGTGGGCCAGGTCGCGCGAGGCGTCGCCGAGGCGGCCGGACATCAGGCCACCCGCGGCATCGAGGTCGTCGGGGCTGTTGAGCATGGTGGCGATGTCGCCGAGCGGTGGGGTGCGGTCGGTGGCCGCAGCACGAGTGACCACGGCCTCCAGGGCGACGTCGAGTCCGGTGTGCTCCATCCGGCATCCCGCCCGAGTACGGTGCGGGCCAGGGAACCGAGCAGCAGCAGACGCCTCTTTTGCAAGGCGACCCTCAGCACCGCAACGCCCTGCATCATGGCGATGAAGCGGTGCCGTGTGGCTGGGGCGCCGTGGCGTATGGCCACCCGGATTGGGGCTTAGTCACCATTGAGGTTCACTGCCGCCGCTTCGGTTACGGCCCGGAGCACTACGAGGACTTTGCCACGGCCTGTGGGTACGACGTCACTACGCTGGCCGGTTATCCGACTCTGCGTGATCTCCGCGAATTGCGTATGGTCCCTACAAATGCGCGCAAAGTACACCACGCGCCGGAGAGCATCCACGAAGTTCTTCGCCGCGTATACGGCCTTGAGAACGAAGACTTGGGCATGCGCTGGGGCATTCTCTGACGAAGGCTCTGCACGTTTTCGGCGCTCCGTGCTCGCGGGAAGTCGCACCGGTTAGCTTCCCTGCCGAGCGGTAGCGGCAGGAAGTTCCTTGACTCCGCTGGGGTGGGGGTGGCGTTGTGCCAGCTCGTCGACGATGCTGCGGATCGCGGGGCGGTCTCGGACTTCGCCGGGGCTGGCTCGGTAGGCGTCCAGGAGGGAGCGGGCGGTCTGCTCTGGCCGTCCCCAGGCCCACAGGCGCGTGCCATGTCGGGCCCATGCGGGCCTTTCGTTCAGCCGTGGGGAATTGGGCGAGGCGGAGGTTCTTCCCGGCTTCCAGGGCGGCTCCCGCATCTCCGAGCGCCCAGTGCACGCCGACGGCGTACAAGTCCGCGGCGGCCGGGCTGATGGGGAACCGTCGGCCCGCTGGGGCGGCAGCCGGCAGCCGACGAGCGGCGCGGCGGGCTTCCTTGGTCATTGACAGGACTTCGGCGCGGTGGCCGCCCCGGGTAGCGATGTAAGCCAGGGTGCAGAGTCTGTGCATAGGTCGACACGGTCGCATCGGTGCGCAGGCCGGTCGACTCGACGGCAGAGGCGGCTGTCGTCATGAGGCGCTGGGCTTCGGCGCCGCGGTCCTGGTGGCGCAGGGCGATGGCCAACTCCTGGGCGGCGGCTGCGGACGCGAGCGGAGAACCGGCGACCTCCGCCCAGGTGCGGGCCCGGTCCGCGGTGAGCCGGGCCTGGCCGTAGGAGCCGAGCTTGGTTCCCGTCGCGAACTCGATCAGGCCAGGCTCTCTTCCCTCTACAGCCTGGCCGCTGCCGTGCTGGCATGTCCGTCAGCGATGAGGCCGGGCAGCACGGCGAGGAGGCGGGAGTGCGTGCCTTTGTCGTACAAGTCGCGGCGGCTGCCATCCGGCCACCCAGGGGGCCTTGCCCCGGTTGGGGCCGGTGTGTCGACTAGGGCCTCGTCGAGCCCCATCGTCAGGGCGACGGGTCCGGCGGCAGCCGTGGCGGTGAGCAGCGTACTGCGGCGCATCGGGTCCTCGGCGTGCGGACGGGCCGTCACTCTAGTTCGAACGGCGCCTTCGGGGCGGGTGGCGCCAGGAACGTCATCAGATCGGGCTGCGGGCGGGCGAAGCCGGTTCATCGTCGCCCGGTCAGGGTGGGGCAGGTCGGCGTCGGGCGGGCCGGGGGCCACCACGCGGGGCCGACCAGCGTGAGCGCTGAGAACACGGCCGGATGGTTGAGCACGGCCACCTGCGCGACCATCTCCCCGACGCCGATCCCCGCGAGGTGCGCGGACCGCCCGCCGAGCGCGCCCGCGAGGGCCGCCGCGTCGGCGGCGCGGTCGCGCAGGGTGTAGGTGGGTGCCTGCGGGTCCGCGCTGGTCGACTCCCGCTGTCGCGCAGGTCGTAGCGCACTACGCGGCGCCCGCGGGCGGCGAGGCGCTCGCACAGCGCGTCGGGCCAGGAAAGCATTCTCGTCCCGCCCGCGAGCAGGACGAGGGGTGCGTCGTCGTCACCGAACGACTCGATCCCGATGGCGATCCCATTGGCCTGGACCGTGGTCACAGTGGTCAACGGATCTCCGGGAGTACGTCGTCGTAGGACGACCGCGTCGCGTGGTCGAGGTCGCGCGGTCGAGGTCGCGCCGTCGAGGTCGGGCGCGGCAGCCACCCCAAGGATTCGCGCGATGCCTGGGCAGCCCCGATCCACTGCCCGACCTCATCGCCCATGCGCTGATCGCCCTCATGCTCACCGGCCCGGTGGAGGCCGACGACGGCGACCCCAGGCGCAGATTCGGGTGAATGGGTAGAATTCTGGCATGGGGAAGCGGCCTGTGGCGCCGACTGCGCCCGAACTCGTGCTGGAGACCGACACCGGCTCCACGGTGATGAGTCCGAGTCGGGACTATCACGTGGGCCGCGACCCGCTGAGCGACATCGTCATCGACGACGCCCGCGTCTCCTGGCATCACGCCGTCCTCCACGCCGAGCTCGATCACTGGACCATCGAGGACGAGCACAGCACCAACGGAACGTACGCCGACGGGCGGCGCGTCGAGGAGGGGGAAATCGGGCCGGGCAGCGTCATCCGCTTCGGCAGCGTCACCGACGGCCCGCGCGCGGTGGTCACCGGCCGCACTCCGCCCGAACCCCGCGCTCCCGAACGCCCCTCCTCCGTCAGCACGCCCTCGGCCACCGGCACCTTCCGGCAGCCGACGACCGTGCGCCCGCTGCCCACCCGCACCGTCCGCATCGGCCGCGCCGACGACAACGACGTGGTCATCGACGACCTCGTCGTCTCCCGCCGGCATGCCGAACTGAGGGTCCTTCCGAACGGTACGTACGAGATCGTCGACCTCGGCAGCCACAACGGCACCTACCTCAACGGCCAGCCGGTGGACCGCGCCCCTCTGGCGCCGGGGGACATCGTCGGCGTCGGCCACCGCGCGTACTGCCTCGTCGGCGACCAGCTGCAGGAGTACGTCGACACGGGCGAGGTGTCTCTCGACGTCCAGGGCCTGACGGTCACCGTCGACCGGGGCCGCAAGACACTCCTCGACCAGGTCTCGTTCCCCGTCGGCGAGAAGTGCCTGCTGGCCGTTGTCGGACCCAGCGGCGCGGGGAAGTCCACCCTGCTCAACGCCCTCACCGGGCTGCGCCCCGCGGACGGCGGCACCGTCCTCTACGACGGCCGCGACCTCTACCGCGACTACGCGGAGCTGCGCCAGCGCATCGGCCTCGTACCGCAGGACGACATCCTGCACGCCCAGCTGACCGTGCGCCGCGCCCTCGGCTACGCCGCCGAACTCCGCTTCCCCCAGGACACCGAGCGGGCGGAACGCCGGGCCAGAGTCGACGAGGTCATCCGCGAACTCGGTCTGGAACAACGCGCCGACCAGCCCATCCACAGCCTCTCCGGCGGCCAGCGCAAACGCGTGAGCGTCGCACTCGAACTGCTCACCAAGCCCTCGCTGCTCTTCCTCGACGAGCCCACGTCCGGGCTCGACCCCGGCATGGACCGCTCGGTGATGCACATGCTGCGCGGCCTCGCCGACGACGGCCGCACGGTCATCGTCGTCACGCACAGCGTGCTCAGCCTCGACGTGTGCGACCGGCTCCTAGTCCTCGCCGCGGGCGGGAAGATCGCCTATTACGGGCCGCCGCGGGACGCGCTGCCGTTCTTCGGCTTCCCGCAGTGGCCGGAGGCGTTCGAGGCCTTCGAAAGCGACCGCGACCGGGACTGGGCACGGGACTACCACCTCTCTCCGCTGCACCAGCGCTACATCGTCAACTCCTCCGCGCAGCCGTACCTGATGTCCCTCCCGCAGAACGGCACGGCCACGCCCGGCTCCTTCGCGCCGCCGCCGAAGCCGCAGAGCTGGGGATCCCAACTGCGCACGCTGGTGCGGCGGTACGCGGCCGCGCTCGGCGCGGACCGCACGTTCCTCGCCATCATGATCGCCCTGCCGTTCGTGATGGGTGCCATGGCCCGCGCGCTGGCCGGAAGCCGGCTCACGCAGGAGACGGCGATGAACGCGCTGCTCATCCTCTGCGTCGGCGCAGTCCTGACCGGTGCCGCCAACGCGGTGCGCGAACTGGTCAAGGAACGCGTCATCTACCGGCGGGAACGGGCGGTGGGTCTCTCCAGATCGGCGTATCTGATGTCCAAGGTCGTCGTCCTCGGCACGGTCACGGTGCTCCAGGCCGTCGTGCTGACCCTCGTCGCTCTCCTCGGCGTCGACCTCAACGCGCCCGGCGGCGAAGGGGTGTTGCTGCCACCGCTGGTGGAAGTCACTCTCGCGGTGGCCCTGCTGGCGTTCACCGCCATGATGCTGGGCCTGCTCGTATCGGCGCTGGTGCGCAAGGAAGAGGTGACGATGCCGCTGCTCGTGTTCCTCGCCATCGTCCAGGTGGTCTTCTGCGGCGCACTCCTCAAGCTGAACGGCGTGCCCGGCGTCGAACAACTGGCGTGGCTGGTGCCCTCGCGCTGGGCGCTGGGCGCCATGGCGGGCACCATCGGCCTAGGCAGGATCGTCCCGGGCGAACTGACCACCGACCCGCTGTTCCGGCACTCCGCGGGTGTCTGGCTGCTCAACATGGGGATGCTGGTGGTCCTGTCGGCCGTCTTCGGATACGTGGTCGCCAGGCTGCTGCGCCGCCATGAACCCGCCGTGATGCGGAAGTAGGAGCGCCGGCGATGACCCCCGCGGACTTCCGCCCCACCCATGTGGTTCCCCAGGACGGACTGCCCGCCTGGGAGGCACCCGACGTGGAGCGTCCGACGACCCCCCTCGACGCGCTGCTGCCCGTGCAGCTGGTCGACCGGCTCGGCGACTGGGGGCGGATCGTGTGCGCCAACGGCTGGTCGGCATGGGTCGACGGCCGGCTCCTGCTCGCCGTGCCGCGCGATCCACCGGGCGCGAGCGGCCCCCTGACCCGCACGGCGGACCCGCGTCCGCTGTTGACCAGGACCGAGGACGCCCTCGGCCGCTACCGGAGGGCGGTGGAGGAACTGGCGGGCGGCGGCGACGGGGAGTCCTTCCGGCGCGGGACGCACGGGCTGCGGGTGGGCGTGGTCGTGGAGGGCGAATCGTTGTGGCTCTACGACGCCGACCACGAGCGGTGGGTGTACTGCGACGGAACGCGGCTCAGTACGTACGCGGCGACGGAAGGGCCCGCCACCGACGGGCACGGCGATGACCACGAGGCCGCCGACCCCCCACGGGCAGCCGCCACCGGCCCCGGTGCTTCCCCTCCGCCTGACGAGGAACCGACCCGCCTCGTCCCCGCCGCGCAGGAACCGACCGACGGAACCGACGGTTCGACCGCCGGGATGGGGCCGGGGGAGACGCAGGTGGTGAATGAGGTGGCAGGGCCTGAGCCGACGCGGGTGGTGGGCGAGGCGGTAGGGCCTGAGCCGACGCGGGTGGTGGGCGAGGCGGTAGGGCCGGGGGAGACCCAGGTGGTCGATGAACTGCACACCCCTGAACCGCACACCCCGCACGGCGGACACCCCGCCCCGTTTCTCCCGCCCGAGAGGGACGAACCCGATCAGCCGCTCCGGCCCGGTGACGCCTGATGGCGGCCGCGCCGGGCGAGGGCGGCCCGAGCCCGCACTCCGGGCGGCCCTCCGAGCTGATCGGGCAGCGGATCGCGGACTACCGGGTCGAGGGCGAGATCGGCCGCGGTGGCATGGCCGTGGTCTACCGCGCCAGGGACCTGCGCCTCGACCGGACCGTCGCCCTCAAGCTGCTCGCCCCCGAACTCGCCCGCAACGACACCTTCCGGCGGCGCTTCACGCACGAGTCACGCGTCGCCGCCGCGATCGAACACCCGCACATCGTGCCCGTCTTTGAGGCCGGTGAGACGGACGGGGTGCTCTACATCGCCATGCGGTACGTCCCCGGGAGCGATCTGCGCCACCTGCTCGACCGCGGCGGCCCGCTCTCCGTCACGGCCGCGCTCCGCATCGCCACCCAGATCGCGTCCGCGCTCGACGCGGCGCACGACCACGGCCTGGTCCACCGGGACGTCAAGCCCGGCAACATTCTCATCGCCAAGGGCACGGACAGCGACCACCCCGAGCACGCCTACCTCACGGACTTCGGCCTTACGAAGAAGTCCTTGTCGCTGACCGGATTCACGACCGTGGGCCAGTTCGTCGGGACCCTCGACTACGTGGCGCCGGAGCAGATATCGGGCCGCCCGGTGGACGGCCGATGCGATGTCTACAGCCTCGCCTGCGTCGTGTACGAGACCATGGCGGGCCGGCCGCCGTTCCAGCGCGACGACGACTTCGCCCTCCTCTGGGCCCATCAGTACGACCAGCCGCCCCGGCTGACGGAGAAGCGGCCGGGTGTCGCCCCCGGCCTCGACGGGGTCCTCGCGAAGGCGCTGGCCAAGAGCCCGGAGGACCGGTACGGGTCGTGCCTGGAATTCGCCGCCACGATGCGGGCCGCGGCCATGGGCAGCAGTACGGACGCCCACCCCCCGACGCGGGTGGACCGCCGCGTCGAGCAGGCCCCGGCCCACCCGGGCGCGCCCCCCGACCCACCCCGCTGGGCCCAGCCGGTCTTCCGGCGGCTGCCCGAATAGAGCGGCCGGTCTCCCGACGGCCGACCGCACGGCCCGCGCCAGGTCAGGCCCCGGGCCGCACCTCGCCCCGCCGATGGACCCGCCGCGCCAGCACCCCGCCGAGGAACCCCGAGACCAGACCCCAGGCAACGGCCAGGAGCAGCGCCTTCCAGAGGTGCGGCCGCAGCTCCACGAGGCCGGACAGGCCCCCTCCGAGATCCCCGATGCCGAGGAGCGAAAGCCCGTAGTGGGCCGACACGCCCGCCATGAGACAGACGGCGAGCACGGTGAGCGCCACCGCCACCGCCATGTGCACGGCGTGCTGCCAGGCCCGCACCCGTGCCGGAGAGCGGGCCGCCATCAGGAACGCCGCCGTCGGCACCAGGACCGCCGCGACGACCAGCAGCCACCACACCCGCCCGTCGTACTCGGCGAGAGTCCGCAAACTGAGCCTGGAATCGGCCGGCGTACGCAGCACCTCGTCGAGGACCCGCGGCATGGGCAGCCCGAACGGCCCGTCGACCCGGCCCTCCCAGGACGCGCCGAGCCCCAGGGTGAAGGCGAGCCAGACGAGGTTGGGCAACCCGAGCAGCAGCACCGCGAACGTCTCGGCGGCATGGCCGCGGGTCGCCGCCACGACGAGGCCGGCGGCGAGCCCAAGGGCGGCGTACGACAGCAGCAGGAACACCATGGCGTACGCCGCGGGACGCACCGATTCCCGGAAGCGCAGCAGGCGGGCGGGGAGCGGGGCGCCGCGCGAGACGGACAGTGCCACGACGAGGACGCCCGCGAGCCACAGCAGTCCGAAGACGAGGGTCAGCGGCACGGCCGTCTTGAATCCGACCTCGGGCGAGGAGTCCAGCAGCTCGCCGATCTCCCCGGCGGGCCCGTCGCCGAGCGCGAGCGCGAAGCGGTGCCGGGCCAGCAGGCCGAGGCCGGTGAGCAGCAGCACCCACAGCACCGCGATCCGGGCGGCCCAGCCGGCGAGTTCCCGCACGTCGGCCACGGCCCGGTGCCGCAGCGGCCGGAGGAACCCGGTGGCGACCACCAGAGCGCCGACGAGGCTGACGGAGAGCGGGAGCACGGAGAGCCCCGCGTCCGTCTCGGCGATCATCCCTGCGTCGCCGGAGAGCCCGACGGAGCCGCCGACCGCCATCACGACGACGGCCGCGACGACACTCGGGAACGCCCCGCCGGGCAGGTCGGCGGCTCCCGCGGCCCACAGGCCGAGCCCGGCGACGACGGCCATGGCCGCCAAGGAGGCGAGCACGGCCGCAAGGGCATGGGGCCAGCCATGAGGGGCCCGTCGGCTCTGCTCCGTGCGTTGCGCCCCGGCCCGCCGCGGCGGTGTCTGCTCGCTCACGGTGCCACGCTAAGCAGCGGGGGACCGGTCCGCCTTTCGAGAGGGCCTTCGGGAGGGCTTACGGGAACGCCGGCCGGCGTCGGCTTGCGGGCCCCCGGACGTCGGGGCACACAATAGGCGCGTACCGGGATAAAAGGTACGTCGCCGATCCCCCTACACAGGGAAGTGTTCGTGAGCGTCGAACCGCCGTCGTCAGGACGCCCCACAGGACCCCCTTCGGGCCCGCTCTCGGGTCCTTCGCAGCCGAGCCCCTCGGGGCCGGGCGAGACCCAGGCGGGCGCGAGCCCCGCCGGCTCGACGCCGCCTCCGGGTGGCGCGCGGCCCTCGGGCCCGCCGAGCGGCGGCCCGCCGAGCGGTCCGGCCGGTGGCGGGGGCCGCGGCGGCGGGTCCGACGGCCCGGGCGGGGGCGGTCCCGGTGCCGGTCGCGGAGGAGGTCGCCCATGGTGGAAGTCGGCGCCGCGCGTCGCGGCGATCTCCGCCGCGGTGGTGGCCGCGGTGATCCTGGCCGTCGTCCTCACCCGCCCCGAGGGCTCGTCGGAGTCGGGCGGCGAGGTCCTCCTCCAGCCCGCGGGCAAGTCGGGGCCCGACCCCTTCACCCAGTCGACGGCCCGCGAGGGCTCCACGCCACCCTCCCCGAGCGGGCTGCCCAGCTCGTCCGCCTCGGCCAACGTGACGCGCGGCGTCGACGGCGCGGCGCCCGGTCTCTACGGCGGGACGCGGAAGGTCGGCAGCTGCGACGTGGAGAAGCAGGTCGGCGCGCTCCAGAAGGACACGGCGAAGAACAAGGCGTTCGCCTCCGTCCTCGACATCGAACCGTCCGGCGTTCCCCGCTACCTGCGCTCGCTCACGCCCGTGGACCTGCGGCTGGACACCCGCGTGACCAACCACGGCTACCGCGACGGCCGTGCCACCGGCTACCAGGCCGTGCTGCAGGCCGGCACCGCGGTACTGGTCGACGACCACGGTGTGCCGCGGGTGCGCTGTGCCTGCGGCAACCCGCTGCTGCCGCCCGTCGCGCAGAAGAGCACACCGCGGCAGACGGGCGACACGTGGCCCGGGTATCGGCCCTCGAACGTCGTGGTCGTGGCGCCCGCCACCCAGGTCGTGAACCAGTTCGTCGTGTACGACCCGGACAGCGGTGACTGGTTCACCCGGGGCAAGGGCGACACGGGCACCGGCGACAAGAAGACGAAGCCTCCGGCGACCAGGCCTCCCTCACGGCACCCGGACACCCCGTCCCCCGACGAGTCGACCTCGACGGCCAGTACGCCGCCGTGCGACGCGCGGTCCCCCGGGACGCCCCCGGCAAGCTCGTGCCCGCCCTCGTCGGTCCTGCCGCCCTCCTCGCCCGCCACGCAGCCGCCCTCCTCGGCCGAGGAAGAATCGCCCGCGTCCGAGCCCGCACTCCCGCCGTCGTCACCCGAGGCGGACGGGAGCCCGTGAGCGAGCGGAGGTCGCCGGGCCGGCGACGGCGGGACAGTACTCTCCTCGCATGACTGACAATGCGCTGCGTTCCGTCACCATCGAGCGGGCAGGCCCCGGCCGGTTCACCGCGACCAACTCCCGGGGGAGCACGCTGACCTTCGGCACCGGCGGGGATGCCGACTTCACGCCGGTCGAGTTGTTCCTCGCGGCGATCGGCGGTTGCAGCGCGGCCGACGTGGAGGTCGCCACGAGCCGTCACGAGGAACCGACCGCGTTCACCGTCACCGTGACCGGCACCAAGGTCGAGGACGAGGGCGGCAACCGGATGTCGGACCTCGGGGTCGCCTTCCACGTCACGTTCCCGGACGGCCCGTCGGGGGAGCGCGCCCGCACCATCCTGCCCCGGGCCGTGAAGACGTCGCACGACCGGCTGTGCACGGTCAGCCGCACGGTCGAGGCGGGCACCCCGGTCACCGTGACCGTCTCCGAGGGCACCGGCGACGCCTGACGCACCGTCAGGCGCGCAGCGCCTTCGCCGTGTGCTTGACGAAGGCCGCCGGGTACGTGGTCAGGCCGGCGTGTCCGCCGGGGAAGTGCGGCAGTTCCGTTCCGAGACGTTCGGCCAGGAACGCGGCCGTGCGGTAGGGGAGTTCGCCGCGGGAGTCCTCGCCGCCGACGAGCACGAGCCGATCGGCAGCGCCTCAAGTCGTCGACAACAACCGCATCAGCGACCTCGTCGGATACGACATCCTCCTCCTCGCGGACATCCTCCAGGACCTGCCGGACCGGAAGGGCACGGGCTACAACCAAGACCAGCTCGACCAGCTCCTGGATGCGACCGCGCTCCCCGAGCCGATCGAACTTCCCGCCGATGGCGCCGCGAGAACGCATGGGCCCAAGAGCCGACCGAGGACTGGCGGAAGGCCCTGGACTGGCTGAAGCGAAACTCCTTGCCGCCTTGATCCTCGGAGGATTCAGCACCTGAAAGGGTGATCGCGCGTACGACGGCCGGGTCGCTGAACAGGTACCACGCGATCAGGGCTAGATGATCGGTTTCGGCGCGTTGGCTCGAAACGAAACAGGTGTCGCGTGATCATCACCATCCTTGTAGCGGCCCTGGCCTTGATCGGCGGGCTGACCGCCCACTGGGTGCTGCGCCGCCGCTTGGAGGAAACGGAAACCCCCTCCCTGACGATCCGGGACTTCGTTCTACCCCTGCAGACCCTGACCGTGTTCGTCCTCGCCTTCGTGTTGGTGACCGCTTCCACGTCCAATGGCAAGGCGGACGAGGCGGCCCGAAAAGAGGCCGGCGTGGTGGACCACATCTTCGAGGTCGCCGATTACGCCCCCGCTTCGCAGCGCCAGCGGTTGCAGGCCGATGTCGTCTGCTATGCCCGTGCGGTACGCGCCTATGAATGGCCGGCCATGGCCGACGGCCGCGGCGCACAGCAACCCAGCACTTGGACCACTGACTTCCGTGCCGCCCTCAAGCAGATGGGCACTGATGCCTCCGCGTTCAACATGCTGGTCTCTGCCGACAAGGAACGCTCAGAGGCCCGCCAGACCCGCATCGCCGAGTCCACTCCGGCCATCCCCAGTGCCGTGTACTGGCTCACCCTCGCCGCCTTGGCCTTCCTGGTGGTCGCCCTAGCCCTGTGTCTCCCACGCAAGAACACCATGCTCGTCACCAGTGGCCTCATCGTCCTCACCGCCCTGCTCACGACTGTCCTGCTCGTCATTCGGGACGTGGAGCGGCCCTTCAGTGGCGCCATTCAGGTCTCTCCCACCGCCATCACCGGCGTCGTCGACGACATCACCGACGACTACACCACCGCCTATGGCGACGGCCGTCTGCCCTGCACCGACGAAGGCGTCAAGACGAAGGCCACGAGGGCAACAACCCCGCCGTGAGAAGCGTGCACTGTCGCAAAATGCTCGCAAGGGCTGGCGGGGGCGGCGGCCAGGAAACAGCCAGGGGGCGCGTGGTTGGTGGCGGTGTTCATGTGGTCGCTCTCCCGCGACACCTTCAGCAGGCTCTACGCACGAGCGTTCATCCTGAACGTGCAGGTCACGGGGGTGGGGTCGGCGATCGCGGCCAGGCCCGCTGCGCGCAGCCGACCGTTGCGGCGACTCCGGCGTCGGCCGAGAAGGGCCACTGGCCCGCGCGTCGCATGATCGTCGCCCCTGGGGGATGACGCCGTGGGCCACACGGTTAGGGTGTGGCGCCGTACTCGGCGGATCACTCTCCTGAACAGATGGGACCGGGCTCATGGACGCGGATCACGTGAGGCTGGTCGTCGCGGCGCAACGCGGTGACGAGCGGGCGCGCGAGGCGCTCGTCGCCGCATATCTGCCGTTGTTGTACAACATCGTCGGACGGGCGCTGAGCGGCCATGCCGACGTGGACGACGTGGTCCAGGAGACGCTGCTGCGCGCGGTACGCGACCTGCCCGCACTGCGGGCCCCGGAGAGCTTCCGTTCCTGGCTGGTGTCGATCACGCTCCGGCAGGTCAATACGTACTGGCAGCGGCAGCGCACACTCGCCGACCGGACCACCCTCATCGACGAGGCGCTTCCGTTACCGGACGCCGCCGCCCCTCTGGAGGACACGACGATCCTGCGGCTGCGCATGTCGGAGGAGCGCGGACAGGCGGTCGAAGCGAGCCTTTGGCTCGACCCGGAACACCGGGTGCTCCTTTCGCTGTGGTGGCAGGAGTGCGCCGGGCTGCTCAGCCGCCAGGACATCGCCGACGCGACAGGCCTCGGCGTCTCCCACACAGGGGTTCGTCTGCAACGCATGCGCGAGCAACTGGAACTGAGCCGGACGATCGTCGCCGCGCTGGCGGCCGACCCGCGCTGCCCTGGCCTGAGCGCGGCCCTCTCCGGCTGGGACGGCGCGCGTACGTCCGTGTGGCGCAAGCGGATCGCTCGGCACACGCGCGACTGCGCGACATGTACGGCGACGGCGGCCGAGCGGGTGCCGGCCGAGTTGCTCTTGTCCGGCCTCACGCCGCTGGCCGTGCCGGCGGCGCTCCTCGGGGCGCTGGTCGCGAAGGGCTTGCTGTCGGGTACGACGGTGACGACGGCAGCCGCCGCGAGCGCCACGGGCACGGCGACTGGGGGCGGCGCTCTGCTCGGCAAGCTCCACGCGGTGACCGCCCATCCGATCGCGGCCCTCGCCACTGGCGCGGTGCTCGTCACCGGGACCGCCACGTACGTCGCCTGGCCCGAACCGGAGCACCGGACGCCCGGTGTCGCCGCCGCGCCGACGGCCGGCACGACCACCCCGGCTCCCTCGGCCACCCCGGCTCCCTCAACCACCCCCACTCCGTCGACCACCCCGGCTCCGTCGGTCACGCCGTCACCGTCGGGTCCGGCCGTGGTCCCGCTGGGCGTACGGTCCCTCGAGTCCGTGGACCGGCCCGGCCAATTCCTCACGTACGACGGTGACTTCGCGACGCTCAGCAGCGGTGAGGCCGCCTTCACCGTCAGCAAGGGGCTCGCGGACAGCCGGTGTGTCACGTTCCGTGCGGCCGACGGCCGGTATCTGCGCCACCACTATCTGCGGCTGCGCCTGAGCGCCGACGACGGCAGCCGGTTGTTCCGGGAGGACGCCACCTTCTGCCCGCGCCCCGGGACGGTCGACGGATCGGTGACCCTGTACGCGCACAACTACCCGGGCTCCGCCCTGCGCCCCCGCGACGGATCGATCCGCCTCGACGGCTTCAACGGCACGCGTACCTTCACCGGCCAGGCATCTTTCGTCGTCCGCGCGCCGCTGACGTGAGCGCGGGGAACCGCTGACTTCATAACCGCGCCCCGCATTACGTTTTTCCGCTGCGAGATCCCTCACTGCGCGGGCGCGCACATTTTTCGTTACGCCGTCCCGCCTTCCCCGGCCTCCTCTTCAGGGGTGCCCCTTCACAGGCATCCCCCGCTGACCTGTCCCCTGAAGAAGGCCACTCCCCATGACCAGACACACCGACGAACCCCGCAAAGGCCTGCACCGCCTCCGCCGGCCCCGCAGGACACTGGCGATCGGCCTGACGGCCTCGGCGCTCGTGGCCGGTGTCGTGACGTTGCTCCCCACCTCCGCCGGGGCCGCGAGCCTGGAGGCCGAGGCTTCCTCGTCGGGCCGGTACTTCGGCACCGCGATAGCCGCCGGGCGGCTGAGCGATGCGACGTACACGTCGATCGCCGACCGGGAGTTCAACATGATCACCCCGGAGAACGAGATGAAGTGGGACGCGATCGAACCGTCCCGCGACAACTTCCGGTTCGCGGCCGCCGACAAGATCGTCAACCGGTCCCTGGAGCGCGGCCAGCGGTTGCGCGGCCACACCACGGTGTGGCACTCGCAGTTGCCGGACTGGGTGAAGGCGATCAACGACCCGAACACGCTGCGCGGCGTCACGAACAACCACATCAAGACCACGATGAGCCGCTACAAGGGCAAGATCTACGCCTGGGACGTCGTCAACGAGGCCTTCCAGGACGGCGGCAGCGGTGCGCTGCGCGAGTCGGTGTTCAAGAAGGTGCTCGGCAGCGGCTTCATCGAGGAGGCGTTCCGCACCGCCCGCGCGGCCGACCCGGCCGCGAAGCTCTGCTACAACGACTACAACATCGAGGACTGGTCGGCCGCCAAGACCCAGGGCGTGTACCGCCTGGTCAAGGACTTCAAGGCACGCGGTGTCCCCATCGACTGCGTGGGCTTCCAGAGCCACTTCGGGGCGGGCGGCCCGCCGGCCAGTTTCAAGAAGACCCTCGACAGCTTCGCGGCCCTCGGCGTCGACGTGCAGATCACCGAACTGGACATCGCCCAGGCGTCCCCCACGCACTACGCGAGCGCGGTCAACGCCTGCCTCGGCGTGAAGCGTTGTACCGGCATCACGGTGTGGGGCGTCCGCGACAGCGACTCGTGGCGCGCGGACGAGAAGCCGCTCCTCTTCGACGCGGCCGGCAAGCCGAAGCCCGCGTACGACGCCGTCAAGAAAGCGTTCGACGCCGGGTCGGGTACGACCCCGGCCGACCCGGGCGACGGCACCGGCCAGATCAAGGGCGTGCCCTCCGGCCGCTGCGTCGACGTCCCCGGCTCCTCGACCGCCAACGGCACGCAAGTACAGCTGAGGGACTGCGACGGGCAGTCGAACCAGAGCTGGACGCGCACCGCTGCCAAGCAGCTGAAGGTGTTCGGCGACAAGTGCCTGGACGCGAAGGCGAAGGGCACGACGAACGGCACCGAGGTGGTCATCTGGGACTGCAACGGCGGCACGAACCAGCAGTGGAACATCAACACCAACGGTTCGATCTCCGGCGCCCAGTCCGGCAAGTGCATGGACGCGATTGGCGCGGGCACGTCCAACGGCACCAAAATCCAGCTGTACACCTGCGCCGACGTCGGCAACCAGAAGTGGACCGCCCCCTCCGGCTCGGCCGGTGGCACGTGCGCGCTGCCGTCCACGTACAAGTGGAGCTCGACCGGCGCCCTGGCCAAGCCCGCCAACGGCTGGGCCTCGCTGAAGGACTTCACCCACGTCCCGTACAACGGCAAGCACCTCGTCTACGGGTCGATGTCGACGGGCACCTCGTACGGCTCGATGGCGTTCGCCCCGTTCAGCGACTGGTCCGGCATGGGGACGGCTACGCAGACGAAGATGAACCAGAACGCGGTCGCGCCCACCCTCTTCTACTTCGCGCCGAAGAAGATCTGGGTGCTGACGTACCAGTGGGGGGCCTCGCCCTTCAGCTACCGCACTTCCGCCGACCCGGCCGACCCCAATGGCTGGTCCGCGCCGCGGCCCCTGTTCACCGGCAGCCTGCCCGACTCCCGGACCGGTCCGATCGACCAGACGTTGATCGGCGACGACCAGAACATGTACCTCTTCTTCGCCGGTGACAACGGCAAGATCTACCGGGCGTCCATGCCGATCGGGAACTTCCCCGGCAACTTCGGCTCGTCCTACACGACGGTCATGAGCGACACGGTCAAGAACCTCTTCGAGGCACCCCAGGTCTACAAGGTCCAGGGCCAGAACCAGTACCTGATGATCGTCGAGGCGCGGGGCGCCAACGAGAACCGCTACTTCCGCTCCTTCACGGCGACCAGCCTGAACGGTACGTGGACCCCGCAGGCCGCCACCGAGTCCAACCCCTTCGCGGGCAAGGCCAACAGCGGCGCGACCTGGACCAACGACATCAGCCACGGTGACCTGATCCGCTCCAACCCGGACCAGACCATGACCGTCGACCCGTGCCACCTCCAGCTGCTCTACCAGGGCAAGGACCCCAAGTCGGACGCCCCCTACGACGCGCTGCCGTACCGGCCGGGTGTGCTGACCCTGAAGCGCTGAGCCCTTCCACAGACAGTTGCCCGTCAGTTATCCGCAAGGAGCACGCCTTCCCCGTGAACATCTCTCCCTACACCCGCACGGGCTCCCGGCGGCGCGGTCTGCACCGCCGCCGCCGGGGCGCCATCGCCCTGCTGCTCGCGGTGCCCGCCGCGGCCGTGCCGTACCTGCTGCTCACGCAGGACGACTCCCAGGCCGCGAAGGCCCGGCCGTCCGCGGCAGCACCGTACAAGTGGAAGAACGCGCAGGTCGTCGGCGGCGGTTACGTCTCCGGCCTCGTCTTCAACCAGCGTGAGCGGGGTCTGCTGTACGCCCGCACCGACATGGGCGGCGCGTACCGCTGGGACGTCGGCGCCGAGAAGTGGATCCCGCTCACCGACTGGCTCGGCGAGAAGGACTGGAACCTGCTCGGCATCGACTCCCTCGCCACCGACCCCGTCGACCCCGACCGGCTCTACCTCGGCGCGGGCACGTACACCAACGACTGGGCGGGCAACGGCGCGATCCTCCGCTCCACCGACCGCGGCCGCACCTTCAAGCGCACCGAGCTGCCTTTCAAGCTCGGCGGCAACGAGGACGGCCGCGGCGCAGGCGAACGCCTCGTCGTCGACCCGGCGGACCACTCGAACCTGCTCCTCGGCTCCCGGAAGAACGGCCTGTGGCGGTCCACCGACTACGGCGCGACCTGGCGTCAGGTCGAGTCCTTCCCGGTCAAGGGCGGGGCGGGCAGCGGTGCCGGCATCTCGTTCGTGACATACGGGCCGAAGGGCAGCGACACCGTGTACGCCGGTGTCGCCGACAAGTCCACGTCCCTCTACCGGTCGACCGACAGCGGTGCCACATGGCGGGCGGTCGCCGGGCAGCCGACCGGCCAGCTGCCACAGCACGGTGTCGTCACGGGCGACGGCACGCTGTATGTGACGTACACCGACAACCTCGGGCCCAACGGCGTCACCGGCGGCTCGGTCCGGAAGTACACGCCGAGCGGCGGGGGCTGGAAGGACGTGTCCCCCTCGCAGGGCTCGTACGGCTTCTCCGGGCTCGCGGTCGATCCGCGCAAGCCGTCCACGGTGATGGTCACGACGCTGGGCCGCTGGTACCCCGAGGACGAGATCTACCGCACCACGGACGGCGGTTCGACCTGGAAAGCCCTCGCCGACAAGTCGGTACGGGACGCCTCCGGCGCGCCGTACGTCGGCACCCACACCGGTCACTGGATGACGGCCCTCGCCATCGATCCGTTCGACTCCGGGCACGTGCTGTACGGCACCGGCAACGGGATCTGGCGGAGCGAGGACGCCGACGCCGGGACGAGCCACTGGACCATAGGGGCCAAGGGACTTGAGGAGACGGCGATCCTCGACGCCATCGCCCCGCCCGGTGGCGCGACCGTCCTGACCTCCATGGGTGACCAGGGCGGATTCCGCCACACCGACCTGACGCGGGTGCCGCCCGGACGGATGAGGAACCCGCTGATGAGCAACAGCACCGACATCGACTACGCCGCGTCGAAACCGTCGGTGATGGCGCGGGTCGGCACGGGCGGCAAGCAGGACGGCGCCTACTCCACCGACGGCGGCGTCACCTGGCGGGGCTTCGCCGCCGAACCGGTGGCCGACGCCCACAGCGGCCGTATCGCCCTCGCGGCGGACGGCTCCACGCTGGTGTGGACCCAGTCCGGGCAGTCCCCGTACCGCTCGACGGACAAGGGAGCGACCTGGTCGAAGGTGCGGGGGCTCGGCACGGGGGCAGAGGTCGTCGCCGACCGCTCCTCCGCCCGCACCTTCTACTCCCTGACCGGCGGCACCCTCTACGCCAGCACCGACGGCGGCGCGACCTTCACCGCCCGCGCGACCGGCCTGCCCGCCGACGGCCGCCTCAAGGCCCTCCCGGGCCGGGCAGGCGAACTGTGGATCGCGGGCGGCGGCAAGGGCCTGCTCCACTCCACGGACGGGGGCGGCACGTTCACCCGGCTCACCTCGGTGACGTCCGCCTCGGCGGTCGGCTTCGGCAAGGCCGCGCCGCGCGCCTCGTACCAGACGCTGTACCTGATCGGCACGGTCAAGGACGTCACCGGCGTCTTCCGCTCCACCGACAAGGGCGCCACCTGGACCCGCGTCAATGACAACGCCCACCAGTGGGGCGCCATCGGCAGTCAGGGCGTCGTCACCGGCGATCCCGACACCTATGGCCGCGTCTACATCGGCACCAACGGCCGCGGCCTCCAGTACGGCGACCCGTCCTGATCCCCGTGCGTCACCCGTGACAGCGGGCCGCCCTCCTGACCGTGATGTCGCTTCGGTCAGGAGGGCGGCCCGCGGCGTAACCGGCCCGTTGGGCCGCGAGGGTGGGCGGGGGAGGAGGCCCTGAGCCCGTAACCGTCCCGTTCGGGGCGTGTTGGCCTTCCATACGCCCCGGAACCGCTGCCGAGGCAGCTAATTGAGCAGTTGCGTGTGCGCCAGTTCGCTGTAGAGGGCGTCGCGCTTGATGAGTTCGCCGTGCGTGCCGATCGCTCGTACGCATCCGGCCTCCATGACGATGATCCGGTCGGCCGTCGTGACGGTGGAGAGCCGGTGGGCGATCACCATGACGGTGGTGCTGCGGGCGGCATCGGTGATCATGTCGCGCAATGCCGCCTCGTTGGCCGCGTCGAGTTGTGAGGTGACCTCGTCCATCAGCAGCAGTCTCGGGCGGCGCAGCAGAGCGCGGGCGATCGCCACCCGCTGTCGCTCGCCCCCGGAGAGGCGGCTGCCACGGTGGCCGACGTGGGTGTCCAGCCCGTGGGGGAGGCGGTCCGTCAAGGTGTCCAGCCGCGCCATACGCAGCACCTGGGCGAGTTCTTCGCCGGAAGGGTCGCTGGCACCGAGCGTCAGGTTGTCCCGCAGTGTGCCGGCGAGGACGGGAGTGTCCTGTTCGACGTAGCCGATGGATGCGCGGAGCTGGCTCAGGGGCCACTGCCGTGTGTCCTTGCCGCCCACGAGGATGGACCCGGCATCAGGTTCGTAGAAGCGCTCGATCAGAGAGAAGACGGTGGTCTTGCCCGCGCCGGAGGGGCCCACGATCGCCGTCAGACCGCGCCCGGGCACGGTGAAGGAGACCTCGTGGTGCACCCTGGGCAGCCCGGGCCGGTAAGCGAAACGCACTTGACGGAAAGTCACGTCGAGTGGTGACCGGCCGTCCTCGGCGGCCATGGCGGGGGAGCCGCCCCTCGCTGTCGCTCCCCGCGTGTGCTCGGTCGTGTGCTCGGGTTTCACCTGTTCGGCCTCGAGCGTCTCAATGTGCTCGATGCGGACAGCGGCCGCAGATCCGATCTGGAACTGGCTCACTCCTTCGACGAGTTGACCGATGCGAGGGGCGAGGGCGAAGAGATACAACAGAAAGGCGACCAGGGTGGAGACGCTGATCGTGCCGGCGGTGACCCGGGCGCCTCCCACCCCGAGCACGACGAGGAAGCACACCTGAACGACCACCGCCGACGCCGTGGCCGACACCGCCTCCCACGCCGCGGCCCGCGTACCTCTGCGGCGGGCGTGTTCGGCCGCACGGCGCAGCGCTTGGGTCTCCCAGTGCTCGGCGCCCGATGCCTTGACCGTGCGAAAGGCCCCCAGGACGCGCTCCAGGGCGCCCCCGATGTGGCCCACCGCATCCTGCACCTGCCGGGTCGCGCGGCCGATGCGCGGAGCCACGACCGCGACGATGACACCGACGAACGCGATCACGCCGAGAGTGACGCAGAGCAGGACGGCGTCGAGGAAGCCCATGATGACGACGGTCGCGGCGGTGACCAGCGTGCCGGTGACGGCGGCGGACACCGCCTGGGGCGCGGTCTGGCGCAGCAACGTCGTATCGGAGGTGACGCGGGCGATCAGGTCGCCCGGTTCGGTGCGCTCCACCACGGGCACCCGCAGGCGCAGCAGCCGCTCGGTCAGTCGGCAGCGGGCAGCGCAGACCATGGACTCGGCCGACCGTTGCAGCACGTAGTGACCCAGCCCCGCGAGTACCGCGCCGGTGACCACCAGCAGGCTGAGCATGAGGATGGGGCCGGTGGTCGGCCGGCCCTGGCTCATGTCGTCCATCACCCGTTTGGCCGCCAAGGGCTGGGCCAGGCCCATGACGCTGCCGACGAGCCCGAGCAGGACACCCGCGGCCATGCGCCAACGCTGTGGGCTCAGATGGGTCATGAGCGCTCGTTGGGAGGCCCAGGCGCGCTCGGGACCCGTGTCCTCATCAGGTTCGTGGGAGCCGTCGGCGGGGCCGGTGAGGGGGCGGGGGCCCTCGATGCCGGGGGCCGTGGTCATCGGCTCACTCCACGGTGAAGAAGCGTTGGAAGTATGTGGGTGAGGCGTCTTCTCCGACGAGGACACCCTCGGCTTCCACCCAGGCGTGGGCGGCGAAGGGCGGTCGGCTGCGTACGCCCACGCACCAGGTGGGCCAGTGGCCGTACCACCGGCAGAGCAGCACGGTGGCCAGGGATCTCGGGAGGCAGCCCTTCTGCCCGCCCGCGGACAGGCTTACGGCGAGTACCGTCTCGCGGGCCTTCTCCGCCTCGGAGAGGGTGGCGGGCCGGGCGCCGCGCCGCAGCCTGGCCAGGATGGTGCGGATGCGGCCCGGTGGCATGGTGGCCAGCACATGGGCACAGCCCACGGCTGCCCGGGCGGCGAAGCGGCGGCCCACCGGTACGGAACACGGATCGTAGGGGAGAGCTTCCGGGGTCGTCATGCGTGCCTCTTCGGTCGGAGGAGGGCGGGGCGCGGGGGAGCGCTATGTGGTGAGGAGTCCGGCGGAGCGCAGCTCACCGACGATGGCGTCGACGTCCTTGGCTGCTTCGTCGGCGCCGATGTCGTCGTACTGCGTGGTCAGCGCCTCGACGGCCCGCTCCGCGCCGCGGGCACGACCGTCCAGCAGGGTCCGCAGGACAAGGGCCGCCGTCGGGTTGAGGGTCCAGTACTCGGCGCTCTTCTGATCGAGCAGCGCCACGCCGTATTCGGTCTCGGTCATCAGGACGCCGGGCCTCAACGCGTGCACCAAGATCATTCCTTTCGGTCGGCGAGGGGCTGGGCGGGGACGGCGTTCCCATGGCGCGGGGGCGTCATTTCGCGGGAGCGCAGCCAGACTTCGCAGGCGATTGTCGGGTGCAGCAGGTAGCTCTCCGTCTCCGCGGCGAGAGAGCGGCGGCACCACTCACGCAGGATGTTCGCGTCGATCAGGCCGAGCTGGGCCAGCCGCGAGTCGTCGCACAGTGCCAGCAGTCGCCGACGGTGCTCGCGCAGGCCGACCTCCTCCTCGAACGTGGCGTTCGCCTTGGTGTCGCGCGTCCGGCTGGTCTCCGGCACGACACCGCGCATGGCCTCGACGATCAGGGGTTTATACCGCCAGGGGGTGATCCGTTCCTGTGGCCGCACGGCGAGGCAGGTCTCGATGACGCGAGTGTCGTAGTAGGGGGCGGCGACGGCGATGCCCAGGGGCGCGGCCATCTGGCCGATGTGCCGGGTCCACTGGGAGATGCCGTCCATCGCGACCAGTTCTCGGTGCTCACCGTGCCCCCTGCCCCGGGGTTCGATGCCGGCCAGGGCGGCGCCTATCTGTTCGCGGGCGGCCGTGATGGCGTCGGGTGTGGCCCAGGGTGCCATCCGGGGTGGTGTGGACCAGTCGAGCAGCGGTGTGTTCGTGCCGGGAGGCGGCCCGGTCAGGTCGCGGGCCACGCGGCCGACCCAGCTTCGGTAGGAGCGCCGGTCCAGGAGTTGGCGCAGCGTTGCCCGCCGGGGCCACTGGTACTTGGCGGCGTATCCGCGGATGTTGCGCAGTGCGGTCGAGGGATGGGTCAGTAACAGGGAATGCAGCCGGGCGGGCGTGCCGGCGAGGAGTTCATCGCCGCCCAGTCCGGTCATGTGCAGGTGGGATCCGCGGGCCGCGGCCATTTCCACGATGCCCATCCGACGGTTGCGGTCGACGGTGATGATGCTGGGCGTGTCCAGGATGTCGTGGAGGGTGTCGATTCCGTCGAAGGTCATGGCCGTGTCCTCGGCCGGTACGACGTGGTGCTCGATGCCCTGGAGTTCCTGGACGGTGCGGCGGGCCCAGTGCACGTCGTCGCCGGATTCGTCGTGGAGCGCGGCTGTGTATGCGACGACCTTGGTGTCGCCGCGGGCCGCCGTACAGCACAGGGCGGTGGAGTCCAGTCCGCCCAGATCCGCCGTCACCAGCTCGCGCCCGCGGGTGCGTACACCGACCGCTTCAGTGAGCGCCTCTCTCAGCTGCCGGGCGCCCTCGGCGAGGGGGAGGACCGGGTCGGGCGGCGACCACCACCGCCTCATGGTGGTCCGGCCGTCGGCGTCGAGGGTCAGGCAGTGGCCTGCGGGTACGGCCCGCAGGCCCCGCCACAGCGGGGGCGCCGACAGCGGGTACGGCGCTCCCGAGGTGAGCAGTTCGAGGGCGATCCGGCGTTCGTCGAGATCAGCGTCGATCAGTTCGGCGAGCACGTCGGCCCGATCCGACGCCACGCTGACGGGGCCGCATGCCGTGGTTTCGGTGTGGAATACGCGCCGTAGGTTCACGATGCCGCCCCGTACGTGCACCCGGCCGCCGACGCTGGCCACCAGATGGAAGCTGCCGGGCCGGCGTGCGGCGCGGTCCAGGGCCGACAGCGAGGCGGGACCGGTGGCCGCGGCGGCTTGTTCGAGATAGTGCTCAGTGACGGCGTGCTCCCCGATCACCGCGATACGGGTCCCGCCACACCGCCCCAGCACGGCGGCGGGCTCCTCCCAGCGGCCCACCAGCCACGGCCGTCCAGAGGCATGGAGCAGACTCCGGGTGGCGTAGCGGTGCGCCCTGGCGGCGAAGGGCGCGGCCGCGGCGGTGTCGGGCAACGCGATGAACCAGGCGGGCGCGGTCTGGAGGGAGAGATACGTAGCCATGAGCAACGGCCTTCGGTCGGCGGCGAGGTGATGCCCGGGGCACAGGATCGGGTGGCGGCTGGACGCCACCACCCGATAGTCGGCCTGTTCAAGGGCCGGCGCATACGTTCTGCGACTCATGACCGCTCAGCGGCTGGGGCCGCCCCCGATCAGAGGAACTGCTTGCCGCCGAGGACGTCCTTGGGACCGGTGTTCTTGATCCCGGTCACCTTGCGGAAGCTTCCGGCCTTGGTGAGAGTGGGACGCTCGTACGTCATAATCGTTCTCCCTTTTTGAGGACGATGCGCACAGAAAATATGTGCGGCGAATTCAATTAGACCTCGTCTCGAATATCGAGAGCGGTCAAATCCGCAGGACCAACGTATGTACGAAAAGGGCAACATCACAACACCTGCTCCGAACCGCGAGGCGGACGATGGGTGCAAGAGGGGCGCGCGTGGGGCGCAGTCCGTGAGGCCGCGAAAGCGGAAGAAGGCGCCCCCTGCATGAGGCCCTCCAAGGTGCGGAAATCGCCGCAAAAGGGGCGCCCTTCCGCCCTCGCGAGGCGCGTTTGGCGTGCAGCCCTGCGGGGCTGTTCTGCTGCGCATTGGGCACGGCGCGCACTTTCATGGCCGTACAGCAAATTTAGAACAGCACTAAATTGTCCGGCATAAAAAGCGCTGCTTGGGTCGCTCCTGAGTGGCATCCCTTCGCCGCCTTCGTGGTCAGGGCGCCTTGGCCGTCAAATTGAAACGTGGATGCGTGTGCGGAGGGGCTGTGGCTGAACGGGCGGCACCGTTCGAGGGCGCCTATCGTGAGTCGCGGGGGTATCGCTGGAGGTGGTCATGCGAATACGCTGCGTGATTGGCAGTGCCATGGCGCTTGCCCTGGTAGGAGTGGGAGCGCCCGCTGGGGCCGCGGAGGGCGACGGCCCCGACCTGTCCCGGTTCTACGACCAGAAGTTCGCGTGGGCGAGCTGCAAGGTGTTGGCGGGCGTCCTCGAATTCCCCGGCGACATGCAGTGCGGCAAGGTCACCGTTCCCCTGGACTATGCGGCGCCGGAGAAGGGCACGATCGACCTCTTCCTCAACAGGATTCCGGCCTCCGGCAAGAAGCGCGGCTCTCTCTTCCTCAACTTCGGCGGCCCCGGTTCCGCGGGCGTCCCCGGGGTCGCGGGCCGGGCGAAGGAGTTCGGGGACCTCACCAAGTCGTACGACGTGGTCGGCTTTGACCCGCGTGGTGTCGGCTTCAGCTCGCCCGCCACCTGCGGTGACGGCAGCGACCAGCCCTCGTCTGCCCTGGACGGTGACGAGAGCACCGCAGCCGACGTCATGGACAAGTTCACCAAGGCATATGAGGAGTGCAAGAAGCACTCCGGGCCGGTGTTGCAGCACATGGGGACCATCAACGTGTCGCGCGACCTGGACGTGATGCGCCACAACCTCGGCGACAAGAAGCTCAACTTCCTGGGCTTCTCGTACGGAACGCGGCTCGGCGCCGTCTACACCGCCCAGTTCCCCAAGAACACGGGCCGGCTCGTGCTCGACGGAGTGGACACGCTCACCGAACCGCTGACCGAGTCATCGCTCGTGGGCGCTCAGGGCCAGCAGACCGCGCTGGACAACTTCGTGACCTGGTGTGCGCGCAACGAGGGCTGCCCGCTCGGCGCGAACCCGCGAGACGCCAAGGAGAACATCGCCAAACTGGTGACCACACTCAAGGCGAAGCCCGTGGTGGCCGGCAACGGGCAGGAGTTCACCGGCGACGACCTGGTCCACTCCCTGGGGGAGGCGCTCTACGGCAGGGGCAACTGGCCTTACCTGTCGCAGGCGCTCACCTCACTGATCACCGACGACGACCCCAGGTCGCTGCTTCGGATCAGCGGTTCTTTGCTGCCGCCTGACCCCGACCCCGATACCGGCCCCACCGGCTCCGGGGAGGAGGGTCCCGGCGGCATCTCTCCCGTACGCGTCATGCTGCGCACGGCGCAGGAAGAGGAGCCGGTCAAGCCGCCGCCGGACGACAACTCCGGCATCGCGCTGACGGCTGTCAACTGCGCGGACGACCCGGACCGCCTCACGGTCGCCGACTTTGAGAACGATGCCAAGTTCGAGCGGATGGCGCGCGACTACGCCAAGGCTTCGCCGATCTTCGGCCCCTCCGCCCTGCTCCAGGTCCGGATGTGCGCGGGCTTCCCCGCGGGCACCGACTTCGTCCGTGGGATCAAGAACGTGCACACGCCGAAGTTTCTGCTGGTGGGGACGCGGGGAGACCCTGCCACGCCGTACCGCTGGACGGTCGAGACCGCCAAGCGGCTCGGAGACTCGGCGGTCGTCCTCGACAACAAGGGCGACGGACATGGCGCGTACTTCTCCTCGAAGTGCGTGAAGCAGAAGGTCGACGATTTCCTGCTGTACGGCTCGCAGGTCAAGAGCGGCTCATCCTGCGGCTCAGACAAGTGATCCCTCGTGGTGCCCCGTCAAGCGCCGGGGGTGAGAGAAGGCGGTCCGGGAGGTTACCGACGGGAGGCGGTGCGGGACATCACGGCTTCCGGGTCGCTTTCCATGCTCACCAAGCGAATGGGGGGATGCTGATGCCGTCGGGACACTGTTGACGCGTGGATGCGGCGGCGGCCGCCGCCGGTCACGTTGAGGAGGACGCGCGCGTCGCGGGGGATGCGCCGGACAGCGACAGCCTGGCGTAGACAGGCCAGAGCCACGGCTGCCGGGCGTTCGATATCGACGCCCTCCAGCTCCTCGAAAGCTGCTGCGGCCTCATCTGCCGCCCGGCGACCGGCTGTGAGAACGTCGCCGCGGGTTCGCGTCAGGATGTCCCGGATGCCGCCGTGCGCCCAGTACGGCGGGGCGGAGTTCACCAGTTCCGGCGCATAGACCTCGGTGGGCGGAGGTGGCGCGGAAAAGGAGTGCGGGGTCTTGTGGTTCCACAGGTCGTGGATGGGGGCGAACGCGGTGTTCTGGCACAGGATGAGCCGGGGCAGGGCGGTGGTGGCCGTGGTTGCTGACCGTGCGATGCGGGTGGCGGCTTCGTAGGTGGCGATGGCCCCGGCGCCGCTTCCGACTGCTTGGACGTAGTAGTCGGGAAGCCTTCCCATTGCCTCGTACGCCGCCAGTGTCACGGTGGCGAGGCCGTCGCGGCGGCCGACGTTGCGCACGCCGCCCTCTGCGAAGAACTCCGGAGACAACTCGATGATCCTTTTGCTGTAGGCGATGGCCTGGTTGTAGTCGGCCCCCTTCAGGGCGATGACGCGGGCGCAACTCCCGGTCCCGGGGAGGCCGTTCAGCGCGGGGAGGGCGCTTTCGGGGACCACGAGAACGCACGGGAAGGGGAAGTTCCGACAGGCGGAGAGAAACGCCGCAGCCGTGTTGCCCGCGGACGCGACGACCATGGTCCCGGCTCCCTCCGGGACCCGAGCCAGAACGCTGTACGCCTCCAGCTCCTTGAAAGTCCCGCTCTCCATACGGCAGTTGCGTTCAGGCCAGAAGCCGCTGAAGGAGATCCACAGATCGCTCAGGCCGACGGCCATGGCGAGCCGTTCGCTGCGAAACACATGAGGCGCACTCGAGCCGGGCACCTCCCGGCACGCCGGCAACCAGAAGCCGTAACGGAAGATTCCCGAAGCCCCGGGCTCAGGCTTGAACCGCAGGGAACCGTAGTCGGTCCGCAAGAGGGAGCCATCCGCGCACGCAGGACATTCCAGGACCGTGCCGTCGTCGACGAGCCTCAGCCCGCAGCCCGTACACACCAGTTGGTAAGACCCGTCACGGGCGCATGGAGCGCCGCTGGTCATCGGGCGCTCCGCCGATCATTCGTGGACGGGGCGGGGGAGGCGATATCGATGAGGTGCGCCGGGTAGATCCGTCGGACGCTGGTGCCCAGCCGGCTGATGTCCGCTCCATACACGTGGAGGGAGATGGCCGGCCCGGGACCAGGATTACGGACCACGTGAATATCGCCTGGCGGGACGAAGCCGTTGACGTCTCCGACGCTGTTGACCAGCCGCTCCGTGGCAACGAGTCTCTCCCCTGGGCCGGTCGAGGCGATGCGGTACCGCTCCTCGACCTCCCTGCCTTCATATACGCCCGTCACGCACCAGGAAACATGGTCGTGGACGGGGGTCTCCTGTCCTGGAAGCCACACGAGCGCGACCACAGAGAAGAGCCCGCCTGGCTCGGCGTGCAGCAAGTGCTGCCGGTATCCATCGGCCCTCCCCTCTCGCTGGTGCGCCGCAAGCAGGCCCGGGGCGGCGAGAAAGGGGCGTAGCCGTTCGGACGTTCTGGCCACTCGCTGTGCCGCAGTGAACGACGATCTCACCGTCTCGCGCACCACTGCCACAAGATCTGCCAGTCGCGCGTTTCCCTCAACCGCATCAGGGCGGGACGGCACACCGACCACGAAGCCACTCCTCAGTCACGTCAGGCCTCGGCCGGAGAGACAAGCCCGAGCCAGATCGTGCTCCACGCTATCCACGCAGATGACACAGCGCCTTTGTTGCTCGGCCAGCTGGGGGCCTGGCTGCGCTCCGGCAGCACAGCAGAGCGCAGCCGGGTCGTCCTCTACGGCCCGCGGGTGGGAGCCGGACCGGGACCGACCCGACGGGGCACCAGCGGCACGATCGACGGCAGGCGAGCCCTATGCGGGCCGAAAGGGTGACCGCCGTACCGCGGGCCGGGTCGGGGAGCGGATTGGAGAGTCCGAAGCCGGATGATGGCGAGGCTTGTAGGGCTGTGACGGTTCGGCGTGGTGGCCCCGGGCGCTGGCGGTCACCGGCCGCCGACGCCGTCGGTGCGTTGAGGAGGATGCTCGATGAGTTTGTCCCGCAAGCAGCTGCTGAAGATCATGGGCGGGACCGCTGTCGCGGCCGGTATGCCGTTGGGCGCTGCCGAGGCTTCGGCGTCCCAGGCTCCGACACGGAAGCGAGATGTCTGCATCGTCGGTGGTGGGGCGTCCGGCACCTACACCGCCATGCGGCTGCGTCAGCTCGGCAAGAGCGTGCTCCTGGTCGAACGTTCCGACAGGCTCGGTGGGCACACCGAGACCCACCGTGATCCCGTCACCGGCGACACCACCGAGATCGGCGTGGTCCTCTGGCGCGATCTGCCCGCCGTCCGCGGCTACTTCAAACGGCTCGGTGTCCCCGTCGAGGTCTTCTCCGGCCACGAGTCGAAGCCTCCGAAGTACGCCGACTTCCGGACCGGGGCTCCGGTCAACGCCCCGGCGTCCCCACCTGATCTGATGACGTCCTACTTCAAGGTCCTCAAGAAGTATCCGTACCTCGCGACCGGATACGACCTGCCCGACCCGGTCCCCGCCGAGCTGTACATGCCGTTCGCGAAGTTCGCCGCCAAACACGGCCTGGAAGCTCTCGTCCCCCTCCTTGTACGGGTCATGATGGGCTTCGGTGACCTGCTCACCCTGCCCACGCTCTACGTCATGAAGAGCTTCGACATCGACATGGTGTCCCGCCTCCTCAACGGCGGCTCCTTTCTCACCACGAAGAGCGGGAACAACAGCGAGCTGTACGAAAAGGCGGCCACGCACCTGGACGATGACGTCCTGCTCAACGCCGAACTCATCCGGGTCAACCGGTCCCGTGACCTCGTCACCATCCGGGTCGGCACGCCGCAGGGGCTCCAGACGATTCTCGCCAAAAAGATCGTCTTCACCGCACCGCCGACGCAGCGCAACCTGGCCCCATTCGACCTCGACCGCACTGAACGGACTCTGTTCAGCCGCTTCCGTCCGCACTTCTACTACACCGGGCTCGTACGTCTTCCCGGCGTTCCCGACACCATGACGGTCCAGAACCTCGGTTCCACGCCGCCGTTCCACATGCCCGCTCTGCCTGCGCTTTACCACATCCAGTCGAGCGGTGTGCCCGGTCTGCACCATGTGAAATACGGCAGTACGGTCCCGCTCACCTATAGGCAGGTGCGGGCGAATATCCACGCCGACATCAAACGGCTCGTAGCCGCCGGGACGATTCCGGCGACGACCGTGAAACTCTCCACCCTCAAGAGCCACAGCCCGTACGGAATGAGCGTCAGCGCCGACGACATCGCCAACGGGTTCTACCGCAGGCTGAACGCCCTCCAAGGCCGCAACCGCACCTTCTACAACGGTGCCGCCTTCCACGCGCACGACTCGTCGCTGCTGTGGCAGTTCACCGAACGGCTCCTCCCCAACCTCACCTAAAGGGTGTTGCGGAGTGCGGCCGAGGGCGAGGTGCCGAGCGGTACCGCGAACCGCGGCTGCCAGCCTGCCTCCGTCAGTGCCACCAGCTGAACCGCCGTCGCCCGAGTGCGCAGCGGCAGCAGACTGCCGATCGCAGCGCGGACTTGGGCGGCGGCTGCCGGGGTGTCCGCACCCATGGCGACCGTGACATGGGCGGCGGGCTGCGCCCCGAAGCGGCCCTTGTACGGGCGCAACCCAGGCCAGCGGGTGCGGAACGCATCGACGATCGTCTGGAGTCCCGGAACGGTGACGGCGACGAAGCCGGACTCCGTCACGACCTCCTCCAAGAGCAGATCGGCTGCCGGAAAACTCGCGGCCAGGGACCGCACGCCCTTCTCGTCCCGATCTGTCAGCGCCGATTCCGGCACGAACGGGTAGAGGAGCGAGACGTGCGCCGGCACGCCACGACGCACCAGGGCCGGGTCGATACGCCATGCCGCATCGAGGAGCGGGGCGGCATCGGGCAAGACAATGACGACGGCAGTGGTCCCTGGCTCTGGCACGCCGTCATCATCGCAGGCCAGTCCGCTGCTGCGCGCGGATCTGGTCGTGGCCGTCCCTACAGCGAGCGCCGCCGCACGGAGCGTAAGGGGTCCGGACCTGACCTTGGCCCGGACCCCTCAGTGCTACTCCCCGCTAGGTCGCTCGGCCCGCCGGGTGGAAGTTGATGCGTTCCCTGACGACGGGGAAGCCGGCCCTGGCGAAGTTCGCGGCCATGGGGAAGTTGGCCTGGTCCGTCGCTCCGCCGATGAACTCCGCGCCCTGCTCGACGAGGAGGTGGGTGCACTCCGCGAGGAGGTCGTAGGCGTAGCCGCGACCGCGCTGTTCCGGGACGACCCCGATGAAGCCGATGGTCGGGCCGGAGGGGTTGTGGGCCGGGATGTGGATGCCGGCCAGGTCGCCCTCCGGCGTGTGCGCGGTCTGCCACCACTCCCGTGGGGAGGGGCACCAGTGGAAGAAGTCGAGTTCCTCCTGGGCGGCCTGGTCGAGACCGCCCTCCCCGATAGCCCTGAGCGCGTGGGCGTCCAGGGTGACGGAGTGGATGCGGCGCAACGCGTCGAAGAACACGGTGTCGTCGGGTTCGGCGCTGAAGCGCAGGCGTCCGGGCCGTTCGGGCAGCCCTCGCTCCGGGGTCCAGCGGTACAGGAAGCGTTCCACCAGGAGTTCGTACCCTGCGGCTCGTGCGGCGGCGAAGCGTGACTCGGCGCCGGCACGCAGGTCGGTCTCTTCCCGCCAGCCGCCTGGCAGGTTGATCTCGAGTTCGACCTGCCAGGGAGCGGAGCGCAGGAGTTCGGCACCTGCCTCCTCCTCGCCCTCGGCCACGTCGAACCAGTTGATGTTGACGGGCTCCGAGTCGTCGGGGCCGCCCCACCAGGCGCCGCGTGCGACGACCTCGCCGTCGCGCAGGGCGACGCGCTTCCAGTCGGGGCGGAACTGGGTACGCCGATGGGCTTCACGGGCGCCCAAGGGATCGGGGAGTACGTCGAAGAGATGAGCGTCGCTCGCGGAGAGCGCGTGGATGACCACGGCGGTCATGGATTCCTCCGGGATACAGGCTGCTTGGAGCGCTCCCGGTCAGAACCTACGAACCACGCCGGGACAGCGGAAAGAGGGAGCGCTGGAAAGGTGTGAACCGCACGGCACTCGCCTCCTTCCATCCGTCTCAGGGCGTGGAGCCACACATTAAGTGGCCCACTGCGCGCCCGTCCACCAATTTCGGATCGAGGCGCGGGTGGCCGGGCGAAACGGCACCGTGAACGTGGGTGTTGGTACGGCGGTACCGGCCAGACGAGGGATTGACGCCGGTGATCGTCTGCGGCGGGGTGTCGGCGTGGTCCTCGGGGTTAGACGTATGACAGTCATACGAAAGCTGAGGAGTTCCGATGAGCCGCCCCTTTCACCAGGACCCGGTGACCCGAGAGGACGGACCTGCCCGGCCGCCGCTGTGCCGTCAGGCCCCCGCGAGTGAGCGTCACGAGAGCCCGGTGAGCACAGCGCAGTGACCATTGCCGATGTGGTGTTCGCGTGGCTGGGAGTGGGGGCGTTGGTCGCCGCGGTGCTGCCCCGCGTAGTGGCGGGGCGGCCGGTGTCGTTGCCGGTGGTGTTCCTGGTGAGCGGCGTCGTCGTGTACGCGCTTCCGCTGCCGTTGCCGGTGGTCGACCCGGTGGAGCACCGGCTCGTGACGGAACACGTCACCGAGGTCTGCGTCATCATCGCCCTGATGGGCGCCGGACTGGCGCTCAACCGGCCGGTGGGCCGGCGCCTGTGGGCCTCGACCTGGCGTCTGCTGGGCATCACGATGCTGCTGACGGTCGTGGCGACCGCCGTGGTGGCGTGGTGGTTGCTGGAGTGGCCGCCGGCCGCCGCGTTGCTGCTCGCGGCGGTCCTCGCGCCGACGGATCCTGTGCTCGCGTCGGAGGTGCGGGTGGGGGAGCCCACCGAGGAGAAGCACGACGAGGACGAGGTGCGGTTCGCCCTCACCAGCGAGGCGGGCCTCAACGACGGCCTGGCCTTCCCCCTCACGTACGCGGCGATCGCGCTGGCCGCCGCCGCGGGCAGCGGCTGGTCGGCCGAGTGGATCGGCACGTGGGCGGCGCATGACGTCGCGTACAAGAGCGTGGTCGGTGTGCTGGGCGGACTGCTGATCGGCAAGCTGCTGGGCTGGCTGTTCTTCCGGACCCGCTCCTCGGTGCTGCGGCTGGCCGATCACCGGGAAGGTTTCGTCGCGTTGGGCGCCACCTTCCTGGCGTACGGGGTCACCGAACTCGCCGGTGGCTACGGCTTTCTCGCCGTCTTCACCACCGCCTGCGCGGTCCGGGCGGCCGAGCGCGCCCACGGCTTCCACAACGTGCTGCACGACTTCGTGGAACAGGTCGAGCGACTGCTGACCGCGGTGCTGCTGTTCCTGCTGGGCGCGTTCATCGCGCTGGGCGGTCTGGCACCGCTGACCTGGCGGGGCGCCGCGACCGGTCTGCTGCTTCTGCTGGTCGTCCGGCCGCTGGCCGGGTGGGCCGGGCTGCTGGGAGGCCGCTTGCGGGGCTGGGAGCGCTGGGTCGTGGCGGGCTACGGGATCCGCGGTATCGGCTCGCTGTACTACCTCGCCTACGCGCTCGGGCAGCAGGACTTCGCGGTAGCCGAGCGCGAGCTGTGGGCGGTGGTGACCTTCACGGTGCTGGTATCGGTCGTGCTGCACGGCGTCACGGCCGGGCCAGTGGTGTCCCGTCTGGACCGGCGGCGGCCCGCACCGCCCCCAGAACCGGGGGAGAAGCGCGGGGACGAGACAGCGCGAGTGGAGGAAGCCCCACGTCCGGCCGTGGGCCCTGCGGCGGGCGATGGCTGAGCCACGGGCCGATCAGCCGAGGAGCGCCGAACACGGGTTCGCCTTTGCGCCCTTCGGGTGTTCCTCTGAGATTCCCTGCCGCAGCCCCGGATCTTTCCACTTGGATGTCCGAGGCGGCGTGGGCACCTTGGGCGGCGCGAGCACCTTGGGCACGCGGGCACCTTGGGCAGGGGGTGGCGAGTGAATCGGCAGGTGTGCTTCGAGTACGTGTGCCCGGCGCTGCCCGCACAACCCCAGGCGGTCTCCATACTGGACGCGGCCCATCACCCGGTGGGGTGCCTCGAATACCAGGTCTGCCATGTGTGTCGCATCGGGTACGTGGCCAACATCGCCGTCGCCACTCACTGGCAGGGCCAGGGGCTCGGCCGCCAGGCCCTGCACACGGCCATGGCCCCGTGCAGGGGTTACGCCTGGTCCACGTCCCGGCAGTCGTCCGAGGGACGCCGCTTCTTCGCCGCGATGGAGGAAGAGACGGAAGTCGCCTTCCCGCCCGCCGGTATGCGGTGCTCACACATGACGTCGTGATCGCTCCGCCTCAAGCGTCCTGCCACGGGCGCAACCGGCTCCAGCACGTTGCTGTCGCCCCGCACTCCCGAATGAGTGTCCGATGACCGGATCAGGAACTGCCCAACCCCGCAGGTGGCCACAGTCCTCGCCGCGACTTCGGAGTCGTCGGCACGCACCGGCAGTACGACCAGGGTGATCACGTTCCGAGTCCGCGGCACGTGAACCCAGGGGCGCCGATCGGACAACGGCGTTCGCTCGAAGACCGCAGGCCTCTGAACCCATAGCCACCTGGCTCGGGGACGTCGGCTTCTGCTCCGTGTCCGTCGGTGGTACGAAGCTGCCCCGTCAGGAAGTTCAGACTCGCCGTCGACGTGGTGCGCGGGAAGTACGACGAGAAGGGGTCGACCGGTGAGGTCAACCACTTCCAGGCGCTGACCGCCGCGGTCTCGGGCACCGTCGGTCTCGGCAACATCGCCGGTGTGGCCGTGGCCGTCTCCATCGGTGGCCCCGGCGCCACCGTCTGGATGATCCTGTGCGGCCTGCTGGGGGCAACCTCTTCCAGGTCAACCAGTGCTACGCCCAGATCGTCTCCGTCACGGGCGGCGAGAGCGGTCTGATGGGCTCCTCCGCCGGCGCGCTGATCATCGGCTTCCAGCGGGCCGCGTTCTCCAACGAGGCCGGTCTCGGCTCCGCCCCCATCGCACACTCCGCGGTCAAGACCGAGCACCCCACCAGCGAGGGCCTCGTCGCCCTGCTGGAGCCGTTCATCGACACCGTCGTCATCTGCACGATGACCGCGCTGACGATCGTCATCGCCAACCCGGCCAGCTGGGTCGAGGCCCGCAAGAGCGAGGGTGGGTCCATCGGCGGTGTCACCATCACCTCTGACGCCTTCGGCACCGCGATGCCCTGGTTCCCGTACATCCTCACCGTCGCGGTGATGCTGTTCGCCATCTCCACCGTGCTCACCCGGGGCTACTACTGCCTCAAGGCTTGGACCTACCTCTTCGGCCGCAGCAGGCGCAGCGAGCTGACTTTCAAGGTGCTCTACACGCTGTTCGCGGTCGCGGGCTCCCTGCTGACGCTGGAGACCCTGATCGGCACGGCCGACGCGGTGCTCTTCATGCTCGCCGTCATCAACATCATCGGCCTGTACCTCCTCGCCCCGGTCGTCAAGCGTGAGCTGAACTCCTTCCTGGAGTTCGTCCGCGCCCGCGACGCCGGCGAGGTCACCGAGGACGACGGAGACCAGGAGTCGGTGAAGACCACCGTCTGACCGCCCCCGCGGCCCGCTCGTCCCGTTGGCGGGGAAGTCCGGTCGGCGTCCCGCCCTCATCTCGATGCCCTGGAGATCGAAAATCCATCTACCAGGGGCTACATCCGTCTGCCAGGCCAACTGCCCAGCCGACGCAGGAGGTTGGAAAGGCTCAGCGTTTTCCATTCTCAGTCTGAGCTGGCCAGATGCAGGCTGAGGGTGGCCTGGACGAGACTCATGATCCGGGCGGTCGAGTATTGCGGCGGTTGGCAACGTGCCCTTTGACGCACGTCATCCCTGCCAGGCGTCGGCCACCGAAGGGGCCAGTGCACTGGCCTGGGCGTGGCCCGCGCGGGCGGCGGCCGGTCGGCGCGTGTCGTCCGTCATGTTGCGGCCCATGATGCGGCGCGCGGCGCGGTCCGGGGACAGCAGGATGACGCGCGCGCCTTCGTCGGACAGTTCCGCGGCCTGCTGCGAGGCGCTCGGATGCGGCCCGACCGCCTGGGGGATCGGTACGACGGCCAGCACCCGGCGGTACTCGCGTGCGAGCTGGAGGTTGGCAGTTGAACGGCTGCCACCATCTATCCAGCGCCGGCCCGCTACGGTAACCGGCGGCCATACGATGGGCACGGCGCAGCTCGCCGCGACCGCTTCGAGGAGGGGCACTCCCGAGTGTGAGTCGAACAGCTCGAGTTGTCCGGTCTGCGCGTCGACTGCGGTGATCCTCAGCTCCCGCTCGGGCCAGTCGCGGACGTCGCCCAGAAGCGCGCCGACCGTGTCGAAGACGTCTGACTCTGGGCCGGTCCGGGCGCGTAGCGCTGCCCGGGCGAGGCGTTCGATGGACCGCTGGGGGTCGCGGGAGCCGAGCGCCGCCCAGAGGAAGCGTGCCGTCTGGCGCGCCGTCACCGGCAGATGGACCGCGTCTGATCCGGAGAGCTGGCGCTCGTACAAATCTGCGGTCGGGACGCCGGCCAGGAGCCGGGATCCGAAGACGGCACCGGCGGAGGTGCCGATCACGACGTCGGCGCTGCGGAGATCGATCCCAGCCTCGGTGAGCCCGGCGAGCACCCCTGCCAACCAGGCTCCACCCACCGGTCCGCCGCCCCCGAGCACGAGTGCGGTGTCGGACACGCTTCCCCCTCCCCGCAGCGACCGCGGACGTCCCGTCCGCGGGAAACGAACCGGGGGAGTCGTCCCCGTTTGGTCGCCTGACGATAGCATCCGTACCGGGGAGCACTCCCCGGTACGAGGGGCGGGAAGAGGGAGACATGATGGGTGACCGTCCGCCGGCAGGACGCCGCGATGCGCTGCGCAACCGGAAGCTGCTGACCGACAAGGCCCGCGAGGTCTTCGCCGAACAGGGCCTGAATGCCCCGCTCGATGAAATCGCCCGGCGGGCGGGCGTGGGCAACGCCACCCTCTATCGCCATTTCCCGACCCGTGCCGCGCTCGTCGATGAGGTCTTCCGGGATGGGCTCACCGAGACCACAGCGGCGGGAGAACGGGCACGAACCGCCGAAGACGCATGGACGGGACTGACGGAGTACCTGCAAACAGTGTTCGCCGGTCTGGCCGCAGACCGCGGCACCAACGACCTCATGACCACGAATGTGGAAGGCGTCGCTTCTCTGGAGGCGATCCACGCCCACAACCGCACAACCATCCACGGGCTGCTCCAGCGCGGTCAGGAGCAAGGCACCATTCGGTCAGACCTCACCGTCGAGGACCTGCTCCTCGCCCTGGCAGCACTGGGCCGGGCCGTTCCCGCGCTCACCACAGTCACCCCGGATGCCTGGCTCCGCCCGCTCACCCTGCTCCTCGACGGCCTTCGCGCCCGTCCGGCCACGCCCCCGCTGCCCGCGCCGGCCCTCACTTCCGCCCAGCTCCGCGCGGTGCTACTCAATCTGAGTCCGTACAGGCAGCGTTGAGCGGTTGCTGGTCAAACACGGTTGTCCTGGTAGACCACCCCTTCACCAGGGACTTACTCGTCTCGACATCGCGATCAAGTGGGAAAGGGCTCACCGTCGCCGGCGGGCACAGTGGCTCGATGCGACAGGTCCTGGCTACGGCGTCGCATGGCGCCGTAGCCAGGACCCATCCCTGGTGTGCAGCCCGCTACTTGGGCGGCATGAGGACGTCGTCGATGATGTGCACCTTCGCGTTGGCCGTCTGGATGTTGCCGCAGACGATGTTCGCCGTGTCATTGACCTTGTAGGACTCGTCCGATCCATCGGTGGTGAGCTTGCTGCCCTCAAGGGTCTTGAAGGAGCCCATCGACAGCTGGCTCGGTGCGATCGTCTCGCCGACCACGTGGTACGTGAGGATCTTGGTGAGCTGCTCCTTGTCGGCGAGGACCTTGTCCAGGTCGGCCTTCGGGATCTTCTTGAAGGCGTCATTGGACGGGGCGAAGACCGTGACGTCCTTCGCGTTGTTGAGCGTGTCGACCAGACCCGCCTTCTTGACGGCGGTCGCCAGTGTCGACAGCTCCGGGTTGTTGGACGCGGCCGTGGCCACCGGGTCCTTGGCCATGCCGTCGAGGCTGCCGGACCCCTCTTCGGGCACCGACGAACACGCGGATCCGAAGGTCTCGTGGTCGTCCGCGTGAGCGGCCGGCGCGAGGAGCCCGAGGGACACGGGCAGGGCGATCGCCGCGGCTGAGACGGCGGCAGTGCGGATCATGCTTCGAGTGGTCATGATCAGTTCCTTCTCTGTGCGAGGCAGATTCTCGAAAGAACCCTTGCGCTGGGAATTCGAAGCGGATTCCGATCCGGATTGGTCCTCTTGCCGGGAACTGGAGTCGAATTCTCGTGTCCGTGACTCCGCTTGCGCGGCTTCGCTCCGCAGCGGACAATTTCCCCGGCGCGTTTTGACGTGTCCGCGGGAATGAGTGCAGGATTCCGCGCCGTACTGCCAGGAAGGTTTTTCCATCTCTGCAATGGGCGAGAAACGGAATTCCTCAGGACGGCGCCGTCGGTGGCGACTCCCCTTGCTGGGTGCGCTGAGCGGACTGCTGACCGGTTATGCGGCTCTGACCGTTGCCGAGCTGGTCTCGGCCGCGATCCGCCCTCAGGCGAGACCCGTGGTGGCGGTGGGAGGAGCCGCCATCGACCGCACCCCGATTGCTCTCAAGGACTGGGCGATCCGGCACTTCGGCACGAACGACAAGCTCATTCTCCAGCTCGGCATCCTGGGCGTACTGGCTCTCCTCGCAGTCGTCCTGGGCGTCGTCGCGGCCCGTTATCGCCGCGTCGGGTCGGCCGGTGTCCTGCTGTTCGGTGTGGTCGGCGCGCTGGCCGCCACCAGCCGTCCGGATTCCAGCGGCTTCACCGATGCTCTGCCGTCCGTGGTCGGTGCGCTGGTGGGCGCTTGCTTGTTGTACTGGCTTGCCGGCCGCTTGCACGCGACTCCCGCCGGAGCGTCGGCTGACGACGGCGTCGGCGCCCGTCCCGGTTGGGACCGGCGCGGGTTCATCACCGCGGCGACAGCGGCTGCCGTGGCCTCTACGGGGGTCGGCCTGCTGGGGCGTGCACTGAACGGTTCCCAGGGTGAGAACGCCGTCGCCTCGCGTAAGGGCGTCAAGCTGCCCGCCGCCGCCTCGCGGGCGAAACCAACCCCGGCCAACGCCCAGGTGCGGGTCCCCGGGACCAGCGCGTTCATCACCTCCAACAAGGACTTCTACCGCGTCGACACCGCCCTCGTCGTACCGAAGGTGGACGCCACGACATGGCGGCTACGCATCCACGGCAAGGGCGTCACCCGCCCCCTCACCCTCACCTTCGACGACCTGCTGCGTCGGCCGCTCATCGAACGGACCATCACTCTGACCTGCGTCTCGAACGAAGTCGGAGGCCCCTACGTGGGCAATGCCCGCTGGATCGGCGTCCGCCTGGCGGACCTGCTCGCCGAGAGTGGCGTCAAGCCACCCTCCAAGGGCGGCCCCGCGGACCAACTGGTGGCGCGCTCGGTCGACGGCATGACGATCGGCACCCCGGTCGACGACATCATGGACGGCCGGGACGCGATGCTGGCGCTGGGGATGAACGGTCAGCCGCTGCCGTTCACGCACGGTTTCCCCGTCAGAATGCTGGTCCCCGGCTTGTACGGCTACGTCTCCGCCTGCAAGTGGATCCAGGACATCGAACTCACCACGTTCGACGACTACGACACGTACTGGGTCAAGCGGGACTGGGCGCAGAAGGCGCCGATCAAGACGCAGGCCCGCATCGACACTCCCAAGCCGTTCGCCACCCCCAAGGCAGGCAGGGTGATGGTCGCCGGAGTGGCCTGGGCGCAGCATCGCGGTATCGACAAGGTCGAGGTCCGCGTCGACGACGGGCCCTGGGAACAGGCCACTCTCGCGGCAGAGGACACCCGGGACACCTGGCGCCAATGGTCCTACGCGTGGAAGGCGACCCCGGGCCGCCATGACCTGACGGTGCGGGCGACCGACCGTACCGGCCGGACGCAGACGCGCAAGCGCACCGGCACCGTGCCGGATGGCGCCAGCGGCTGGCACTCGGTCGTGGTCACTGTCGACTGACGCTGTCACAGGGCTGCCGGAGGGTTCCTGGTGCTGCCAGGTCGCCAGGGCGCGCCGACTGTCAATGGGCTCCGGCCCCGAACTCCGCGTGCCGCGCACGCATGGCGTAGGCATCGTCCTCGCCCTCGTCCGGGGGAGAGGGCGCAGCCAGGTGCCAACGCTGGATCTCCCGGCGGGCCTGAGCGATCAGCTCGTCGAACTCTTCGTCTGTCATCTCGCCCACACCTCCCGCCGTTCCGCCGAGGAAACGAGCCCTGGTCGGGCTCTCCACAGGTGATTCGGAGCGGCCGGCGCGAGCGGATTGGTCTCAGGAGGCCTGGGCAATCCGTCGGTTCGGGACGAACATCCGGCGTCAGCTGACCAGTTGCGAGCCCTACACGTCCGCTGCTGGGTTCGGCTCGCGCGCCTCGCGTGCGGTGTCTGCTCGTAGCGAGCGCCCCTGCGTCATCTCGACGAACCACCAGGTACCGGCCACCACGCACGACCACAACAAGCCGTGCGCCATCGCGCCCGGCCAGGTGGTGGCGTACTCCGCCCACCGTTCCACGGCAGCCACTGCCACCCAGCTGATCAGCGCTACGCACATGACCCGTACCCGTCGATGCTTCAACATGTATGCCTGGCTACCCGCAGTAGTAGTGCTCACACCGCCCCGACCCCCACCACCGCGTAGACGCCGTACGCCGTTACCGGTGCTGCCGGTCCGACATGCGGCGGAGGCCCGCTTGCGGCAGCGTGGGGACCGGAATGCAGCCGCAACCCCCGCGGCCACGCCGCGTCTGCCAGGGCCATGGTCGCCCGGCCATCGCACCGGTGTTCTCCCGCGAAGAAGAGCGGTTCGTCCCCGGGAGAGGGGTACGCGGCGGGTGCCAGACAACCGAACGCTTCGATTGACCAGGAGGAGCTTTGAGTGACTTCCAGGGCACGAGCCGCGCGGACCAGAGCAAGCCGGCAGCGGTAGCGCAGACAGCTCAGGCCAAGGCCGGCGAAGGCGCCGGTCTGGTGGGCGACAAGGCCACCGAGGTGGCCGGCACCGCAAGGGAACAAGCGGCAGGAGTGGCTGAAGAGGCCACCGCTCAGGCGCGTGACCTGGTGGGAGAGCTGCGCGATCAGCTCCAGGACCAGGCCCAGTCCCAGACCCGGCGCCTGGCGGAGAACGTGCGTCGGTTGGCGGGTGAGCTGCAGGAGATGAGTGAGAGCAGCAAGCCGGATTCCAGCGTCTCGGGTGTGGTGCGTCAGATAGCCGATGGCGGCCATCAGGTGGCTTCCCGTCTGGAGGAGCGCGGGCCGGACGGGCTCATCGGTGACCTGCAGGACTTCGCGCGGCGCCGACCGGGCGTGTTCCTGGCGGGTGCGGCGCTGGCGGGCTTCGCCGTGGCGCGGGCCGGCAAGGGGATCAGCGCCGCCGGCTCCCACACGTCGGGCACCGCCGCGACGGAGAGCGGGCAGCGCCAGACTCCCGTCGGCCCGACCGGCTCCCCCCGGCCCCAGGTGACGGAGGCCGGCGCTCCTTACGCAGGGCCTCCAAGCCCCCCGGCCCCCGCCGGTCAGTTCCGGCCGCCGCCCGCTGCTCCCGGCTACGGCCCCTCTCCCGCGCCTTCGCGGCCCGCTGCGACGCCGCCTCCCGCTCCGCCGGCGGCCCCGCCGCCCTACTCGGGTCCGCAGCCGCCGCCGAGCCAAGGGAGCTGAGCGGTGGCCACACAGTTTCCCGAACCCGTCGGAACGGACGCCGAGCATCCGGCGGCCCCGAGAGCCGCCAAGCCGGACGATCCGTCGATCGGTGATCTCCTCAGCGAGATCAGCACGGATCTGTCGCAGCTGGTCCGCGACGAGATCGAACTGGCCAAGGCGGAGATCAAGCAGGAGTCGACGAAGGCGGGCAAGGCCGTCGGCATGCTCGGCGGGGCCGGTTACGCCGGTCACCTCGCGCTGCTGCTCGGCAGCTTGACCGTGATCTTCGCCCTCTCCCATGTCGTGGACATCGCCTGGGCGGCCCTGATCGTCACCGCCGTGTGGACGGTGGTCGCGGCGGTGCTGTACAAGACCGGCCGCAAGCGCCTGCGCACCGTGAACCTCAAGCCCGAACAGACCGTGGAAACCCTGAAGGAGGACGCCCAATGGGCACGACACCCGACGAGCTGAGGACCGACGTGGAGTACCGGCGCGCTCACCTCGCCCACAACGTCGACCTCCTGGCGGACAAGGTGACCCCCCGCAAGGTGGCCCAGCGCAAGGTCGGCGCGGCCCGGGGCCGGCTGACCGGCATCAAGGAGCGCGTCATGGGCACAGCAGGCGACACGGCCGGGAACGTCGCGGACACCGCGCACGGTTTCGCGGACTCGGCCGGCCAGGCGGCAGGCAGCCTCGCCGACACCGCCAAGGACACGACCGGACAGCTCAGTGATGCCGTCCAGCGGGCGCCCTCCCAGGTGAAGCAGCAGACGCAGGGCAGCCCGCTCGCGGCAGGTCTCATCGCCTTCGGCGCCGGCATGCTGACCGCCGCGCTCCTGCCGACCACCAAGGTGGAGGAACGAGCGGGCCAGCAGCTGCGCGAGCACTCCGACGAGCTGCTCGAACCGGTGAAGCAGCAAGCCGTCCAAGCGGCCCAGGACGTCAAGGAAGAGCTGCGACAGCCGGCCGCCGAAGCAGTGGAGGCGGTCAAGTCCACGGCACAGGAAGGGGCCCAGATCACGAAGGAGCAGGCCCAGAGCGCGGGACAGGACACCGCGCAGGGGCTGCGCGAAATGGGCCAGGACACCGCCCGTGAGGTACGCCGGCAGCCCAATACTTGATCGGTACGACGAGGACCGGCCCACCCCTCGGTTCGGGGGTGGACCGGTCCTCGTACGTCGCGCGCGGCGCCCATATGGCGCCGCGTACACATATGGTCCCGGGTATCGGGCACCCGTGAGTCCATGGGAAACCAGACGCCTGCCATGACCACCACGCACCGCCAGTTGACCGGGCGACGAGCTGACGCCCCAGTACGGCGGGCCGGGGGACGGCACCGGCGCTCGTCCGAACGGCGATGGGGTAAATGGCACCGACGGTTCCTGGCCTACCGCGCCATCGAACTGCTGCCCTCCCTCTCGCCCGAGGGAGAGGAAAAGGACTGTCTGCTCCTGGTGCACATCCGCAAAGTGGTCGGACGAGTGACCTATCGCGCGTGCGCCCAGTGTGCCGAGGGAGTCATCACCGACGTGGTCCTCGACGAACCCTTCCGCGACAGCGGGCTCGGTACCAGGGCGCTGTCGCATCTGCGTTCCTGCTACCCCGGCGTGACCTGGCGCACCACGCTAGACCGGCGCCTCACCCGCGACCTGCTGCGGCGGATGCGCGTCCCCACGGCCTCCGCCGCGGGGAGCTGCCCTCATCTCCGGCCCGCCGTCACTGCCCCCGCCGGGGGCTGAGTGGCCCATGGCGGACCGCCGCGGTCATAGCCATCCGTTGCGACGGAACACCCGGTGGAGCGCTGTGCACGCGCCGACCATCAGGACGATGGCGGCGGGGTAGCCGTAGGTCCACTGCAGTTCGGGCATGTGGGCGAAGTTCATGCCGTAGACGCCGGCGATGAGGGTGGGCAGCGCGAAGATGGCGGCCCAGGCGGAGATGGTGCGCATGTCGTCGTTCTGCCGGGCGCCCACCTGCGCCAAGTGAGCGTCCAGGACGGAGTTCAGCAGCTCGTCCAGAGACCGCACCTCGGTGTCGGTGCGGTGCACGTGGTCGGCGACGTCCCGGAAGTACGGAAGGGCCTCCTCGGGCCAGCCGGAGCGCGGCCCGGCGAACTCCTGCACCACCGGCACCAGAGGCTGTACGGCGTCACGGAATTCCAGCACCTCCCGCTTGAGGGAGTACACCTCTTCGATCACCTCCCCGCGGCCCGGCGAGAACACCCGGCGCTCCAGATCGGTGAGGTCATCGCGTACTTCCGCGGCGATCGCGGTGTAGGTGTCCACGGTGACGTCCAGCACGGCATGCAGCACCGCCAACGGGCCCAGCGCCAGCAGGGCCGGGTCGCGATCGAGACGTTCGGCGGCTTCCGCCGCGGGGTCCGCCTGTCCGTGGCAGACGGTGAGGACGAAGTGCGGGCCGAGGAAGATCATGGCGTCGCCCGATTCGATCTGCGAGGTCTCCTCCACGTACCGCAGCGTCTTCAGCGCGACGGACAGCACCTCGCCGTAGCGCTCGCGCTTGGGCCGCTGGTGCGCTTGGACGGCGTCCTCGACTGCCAAGGGGTGCAGGCGCAGCTCGTCGGCCAGGGCCTCCACCTCCTGGGCGGAAGGATCGGCCAGGCGGATCCACCCGAACGAACCTTCCGGCGCGTCCCGCAGCCGCTTCAACGCGCTCTCGCTGCTCTCCGCCACGTGCGGTGCCCGCGGGGCACCGTCGCTTCGATAGATCACACACTCCATGCCTTACACCTGCGCACCGCGCCGCGATTCATGCCCGCTCATCTGCGGAAAGAGCACCAGCACGGATCTCTCGGCGCCGACACCGGTTCACTCCATGCGGCGGCGGTCTTCGTCGGTCCACTTGGCGGTGTCGCGAGGTTCGACGTACGGCTCCTCGTTCTCGGGATGGCCGCCCTCTATGGCCCGCTGGCGGGCCATCTCGGCGTCGAACTCCAGGCCCAGCAGCACCGCGAGGTTGGTGATCCACAGCCACACCAGGAAGATGATGACGCCGGCCAGGGCGCCGTAGGTCTTGTTGTACGAGGCGAAGTTCGCCACGTAGAGCGCGAAGCCTGCGGAGGCGACCATCCAGAGCAGCAGGGCGAGGAAGCTGCCGGGGGTCACCCATTTGAAGCCGCGGCCCCGGGCGTTGGGCGCGGCCCAGTACAAGATCGCGATCATGATGACGACGAGCAGGACCAGGACCGGCCATTTGGCGATCGACCACGCCGTCATGGCGCCGTCCCCGATCCCCAGTGCGGAGCCCGCCCGCTGGGCGAGGGGGCCGGTGAACACCACGATCAGCGCGCTGATGACCGCCAACACCATCAGGACGACCGTCAGCGCCAGGCGCAGGGGCAGCACCTTCCAGGCGGGGCGGCCCTCGGGCATGTCGTAGACGGCGTTGGAGGTGCGGATGAACGCCGCGATGTAGCCGGAGGCCGACCACACCGCCAGCACCAGACCGACGATCGCCATGAGCGAACCGGTGCCGCCGCTGCCCTGCAATTGCTCAACGGCATTGGTGATTATGTCCCGGGCCGGGCCGGGGGCGAGCTTTTGCAGGTTGTCCATGACCTGCTGCGTGGCGGACTTGCCCGCGATGCCGAGCAGGGAGACCAGCACCAGCAAGGCCGGGAAGAGGGAGAGGACACCGTAGTAGGTCAGGCCCGCGGCGCGGTCGGCGAGTTCGTCGTCCTGGAACTCCTTCGCCGTGCGCTTGAGCAGCACCCACCACGACCTCTTGGGCATGGCGGTCGGCTCGTCGGGTGCGTTGCGTTCCACTTCCGGGTCCGGACCGATGTTCTCGGTGCCGTTGTCGCTGCCGGGTTCGTTTCGATTCTGATGGGGTTCCGGGGTCCGTGCCATGCCAGATGGGTAACCGGACCCGACGGGAGAGAAACAGATTCCCTTTGCATGCACTTGAGATGTTTCGTCCCGCGTATGTCGGTGAGCCGGAGGGGGAGCCCAACACCGAGGAAGCAGGAGGGTCACGATGATCACCCGAGAGCAGATCCCGACCGTGCTGGACCACCCGGTCCACGACGCCGAGGGCAGCAAGATCGGCGACGCCAAGCACGTCTTCCTCGACGACGTCACCGGCCGCCCGGCGTGGGTCAGCGTCAAGACCGGCCTCTTCGGCACCAGCGAATCGTTCGTGCCGATCCAGGACGCCACCATGGTCGAGGACCACCTTGAGGTCCCCTACGCCAAGGACAAGGTCAAGGACGCGCCCAACGTCGACGTCGATTCCGGCGGACACCTGTCCGAGGACGAGGAACACCGCCTCTACGAGCACTACGGCATCGCCTGGGACGAGGCCTGGCAGCAGGCCAACAGGCCCGGTGAAGGCGGCTGGGCCCGCGGCGACACCGCAACGCGGCACTCCGGTGACCAGGCGATGACGCGCTCCGAGGAGCAGATGCACGTCGGCACCGAGCGCCGCGAAACCGGCCGGGCCCGTCTGCGCAAGTACGTGGTGACGGAAGAGGTCCAGCAGACCATCCCCGTACGGCACGAAGAGGTCCGCATCGAACGCGAGCCGATCACCGCAGCCAACGCCGATCAGGCGCTGTCCGGCTCCGAGATCTCCGAGGCCGAACACGAGGTCACCCTGCACGCCGAGCGCCCCGTCGTCGAGACCGAGGCCGTGCCGGTGGAGCGGGTGCGCCTGAACACCGAGGAACGCGTCGAGGAGGAGACGGTCCGCGGCCAGGTCCGCAAGGAACGCATCGAGGCCGACACCCCCGACCGCGACACCGGTCGCTGACGACAGGTTCCGCCGTATGACGGAGGCTGACGACAGGTTCCGCCGTATCACGGAGAACGAACCGATCACTCGGACAGACCGCCCGTCCAGCTACAGCGGTTTTGGCCGCGGCTGAGGGGTAGGCGATGCAGCGTACGACGACACACCGGCACCACCGCAGGAGGTAACTCATGGGCAAGCTCGGCGACATGGCGAACAAGGCCAAGGAGCTGGCCAAGGGCCACCCGGACCAGGCCGACAAGGGTGTCGAGAACGTGGAACGCGCGGTCGACAAGCGGACCGGCGACAAGTACGACGCCCAGACCGACAAGGCTGCCGACGCGGCCCGTCGTTCCTACGGAGGGGGCGGCACGGCCGCCGGCCACTGAGCAACACCATCACGGCGAGTCCACAGCGCGGGCGCTGTGGACTCGCCGTTTCGCGGTTGGGTGCCGCCCTCGATCGCTGATCAACACCTTCACCTCGGGGGACCAAGGTTTCGTCATGGTCATCACAAATCTCTGTTAGCGTCCGTAACGCTTGATCCACTCCTCGCCCAAGTGGCCGCAGTGGACGCAGCGTTCAGAAGAAGTGACTGCACGACACACGCAACGGGGATCTGTATGCGCCGTACCAACCTCCGGAAGACGTTCTTCACCGGAGCCGCCACCGTCATCGTCGCGCTTGGCGGCTCCCTGCTGATGGCGCCGAGCGCCTCGGCTGTCGGCTCGTCCGCGTGTACGAAGAACATCGCGGACCAGACCTGGAACGTCACCAACACCTTCAGGTCCGTCATGCAGAACGGACCGGGCTACAGGTACGCGAACAAGGAGGAGCTCTGGGCGGGCGCTCCCTTCCGCGTCTACTGCAAGACGAAGAAGTCCGGCATCACCTGGTACTACGGCAAGCACCTCAACGGCGGCATCAAGGGCTGGCTGGACTACCGCGCCTTTGAGGACTTCGGTACCTGAGAGTTCGGTACCGCGGTGCCGCGCCTCGTGACCTCCTCGCGAGGCGCGGCACCCTCGCGCGGGGCCCTCGCGTAGCGCTTCCTCGACCGGGGCGGTGACTGTCAGCCGCCACATGTTCTGGTCACAGGTCAGGGGCCGGTGGAGGGTCAGTCGTTTTCGTGTGCGGTGATGAAGGAACGCATCTTCGCCAGCGCCGCGGCATTGGAGACGATCATGAGATGGTTGGGTGCCGTCGGCCCGCTCATGAGGTAGTTCTCGTCCGCACCGGCAAGCATCGCGGTGTCGGTCGGCACCGCGTTGTAGTCCGCGGTCGACCTGATCGTGAGGTAGTCGATCCTGTCGTTGAAGGGGACCTCCGTGGGGCTGTTCAGTGCCTTGAGGAACGGGGTGTTCGGAGAGGCGAACTGCTGGCAGGACACGTACCACTGACAGCCGTTGTTGGTGGTGCCGTGCTGCGGTCCGGCGAAGCCGATGTACTGGGAGACCTTGTCGGCGCCGTCGAGGTTCTTTATGTAGTACCGGGCGGCCAGCGTGGAGGCGGACCACGTGGCGAGGACGACCTTGTCGGCTCCGGTCCGGCCGCGAACCTCGTCGACCTTGGCCGACAGCTGCTGGGCGGCCTTGGCCAGGTCCTGCGTCATGGAGCTGCTGTCGGTCCAGGTGACCAGCCTGTCGGCGGGCCAGCCGTTGGTCTGCAGATTCGACTTCATGGCGTTCATGTTGGACGTGCTGCCGGTCATGCCTGGGATCATGATCACGGGGTCGTGTCCGGCGGCGGCGGGCGCCGGCTGGGGCGCCGCACTGGAGGTCTGGGACGCCAGCCCCAGAAGGCTCGTGGTCAGCAGGGCCGCGAGGGAAGCGCTGAGCAGCCGCCGTGAACGGACCGGTCGCCGGTCGCCCGTGCGTGTCGATGCCGTCCCGCGGGGCGTCGTGGATGCAAACAGCATGGGAGCTCCTTGCCCGTCGTGCGGTCATCGAGCGCTGATGGTGCGGCTCGCACTCGGCGGACGCCGACGGGGGTGGTGGGGTGGTGTGACACAGAGCACGCTAAAGCCCCGGCCGCGGCGGCCAGATGGTCACGGCGCACGTCTTTCGCCCGCATCAATGTCCGCTCCGGCCATTACGTCTCGGCCGCACGAGCGGGGCACGCGCTACCGCTGATGCCCGGGCCGCGTGGGCGCGCCAGTATGCGTGGTGCACACCCCTGATGCTCCGCGTGTGTGCGCGGCACCTCTCGTAGCGCCTGGCGGGGGCGGCATACCGTCACAGCAATTCGGCGGGGTCGCCATCGACCGGGCTGTGCGGATCACGTGCCGCGGTTTCAGCTTCAGCCTCCGCCTGCCGCGCGCCTCGCCAGGCATCTCCAGCTCGCGAAGCCGCGAAGCCGCGAAGCGTAGGGTCGCGAAGCCGTGGGGCCGTGGGGCATGGAGGCTCGTACGTCACCGCGTACCCCCGCCCAGCCATTGGAGGACAGACAATGACCCGGTTCGGAATCATCGGCGGTGGGCTCATGGGGCACGGGATCGCTGTTGCTCTGGCTCAGGCAGGGCACCGTGTCATGGTGCACGACGCGGACCCCGCGACCCTCGCCTCGCTCGACGAGCGCATCGTGCGGGCCCTGGAACGCTGTGACACCCCGCCGGGCGATGTCGGGATGACGACCGCACGCATCACCCCGGCCAAAACCCTGGCGGACCTGGTGCTACGCGTGGATGTGGTGATCGAAGCCGTCCCGGAGCGTCTCGGCGTCAAGCACCAGGTCCTGGCAGCGCTGGAGGCGAAGATCCCGGCCGTGATGCCGGTGTGGTCCAACACCTCCGTGCTCTCGCTCACCGAGGTGGCCAAGGGCATGCGGTATCCGCAGCGGTTGGTGGGGGTGCACTGGTGGAATCCGCCCTATGTCATCCCGCTGGTGGAGGTCGCCCCGGGCGCGGAGACGGATCACCGGTTCGTGCGGGAAGCGTGCGACATGCTGGACGGGATGGGCAAGACGACGGTGCGCCTGCACCGGGATGTCCCGGGGTTCATCGGCAACCGACTCCAGTTCGCCCTGGTCCGGGAGGCACTGCATCTCTTGGAGCAGGGAATCTGCGACCCGGGGACGATCGACACGGTCATGCGGACGAGTCTGGGCCTGCGCTGGTCCGCCGTGGGCCCCATGGAGAACGCGGATTTCATCGGCCTGGACCTGACCAGGGACATTCTCGACAGTCTGGCACCCCACTTGTCCGCCGCGGTCACGTTCCCCGCGCTCGATGAATCCCTCGCCGCCGGACATCGGGGCCGCGCCTCCGGTGGCGGGCTGCTGGCCTGGCCGGCCGGGCGGGGGGAGGAGGTGGCAGAGCGCCTGGAGAGCGGCATCCGCCGCAACCTTCTCGAACCGCGAGACAACCTCCTCGAACGGCAAGGCAACCTCCTCGAACCGTAAAGCGCCCGGCGTCGGCGGCAGGCAACCGGCAAGAGACGGCGGTGCCGGAAGAGCAGAAGGCGGCTCACTCACCTCACTGCCGTACCCAGGCAGGCAGCGCCATACTTGCCGGGCGCCGGGCGCCGGGCGCCGGGCGCCGGGAGGACGGCTTGACGGAGGATCGATGGCACACGGGTACGGATACAGATCGTCTTTCCTGAAGCTGCTGGCCGATGACGCCGACCTCGAAGCCTTCGACGAGGCCCTGGTACTGGCCCGCACCGCAGGAGAGCCGCCCGGCCGGCTGGACATGCTGGAGGAGGAGCGGGCGATCGCGCTGCGTCTGCGGGAGAGGCTGCAGCGTCACCGCCGCAACGAGGCGGAGCTCCAGCTGCTCAACGACACGGCGAACGACCTGGCCTCCCTACGGGACTTGGACACCATCCTGCAGGCGATCGCCGACCGGGCACGGCGGCTGCTGGAGTGCGATCTCGCCTACATCAGCCTCAGCGACCGCGGCCGCGGCGACAGTTACATCAAAGCCGCCGCCGGCAACATCTCCGGCCTGCTGCGCGAACTGCGGCTGCCCATCGGGACCGGCGTGGGAGGAATCGTCGCGCGGACCGGCGAACCTTACGCCGTCGCCACCTACCTCACCGATGAATCCTTCGCCCACACCACCGAGATCGACACGACCGTGGCCGCCGAGCGGATCGAGTCCTTGCTGGGCGTGCCGGTCAAGCTCAACCAGGAGGTGATCGGGGTCCTGCTGGCCGCACACCGCAGCCAACGGGACTTCAGCAGCCGGGACATCAGTGTGCTGATGATGCTCGGCTCGCACGCCGCGGTGGCCATCGAGAACAGCCGCCTGCTGAGCGCCGCCCAGCAGGCGGTGGCGGAGCTGCGGGTCGCCAACGACACGATCAGCTCCCACATGGCGGACCTGGAACGCACCGCGGAGGTCCATGAGCGTCTCACCCGCCTGGTCATCCAGGGCAACGGCGTCGACGAAGTCGTACAGGCCACCGCGGCCGCGGTCTCCGGCACGGTGGTCGTCCTCGACGAGGAGGGCAACACGGTGGCCCGGTCCTGCGGCCACGACACGGTCCCGGCCGACGAACTCGGACGGCTCAGCGCGGACGCCTGGCAGGCCGGGCACACCGTGATCCGCACGACACGGTGCGCCGTTCCCCTGATCACCGAGTCCGAGCCCCTGGGCACGATCGTCCTGAGCGCCACGGCGCAGGTCGACGCCACCGACCGGCGCATCCTGGAGAGGGCCGCCCTGGTGGCCTCCCTCGTACTCGTCACCCGCAGACGCATGGCGGAGGCCGAGGCCCGCGTGCGCGGAGAACTGCTGGGCGACCTGCTGGCCGCCCACGACAAGGACCACGACCTCCTGCGGCACCGGGCCGCTCTGCTCGACGTCGACCTCGCCGTCTGCCGCACCGTGGTGGTGGCCCGGGTCGACGACGAACCACGCGAGCGGGTCTACGCCGCCGCCGCGGCCATCGCCCGGCGCTGTCACGGCCTGGCGACCTTCCAGCGCGACGCGATCATCCTGCTGCTGCCAGGAGATGACCCCGAAGCCGTGGCGCGCCACGCCGTCGAGGAACTGGCGCGGACCTCACGCCACCCCGTCACCGCCGGCACCGCGCACGCAGCGGACATCACCCGCATCGCCGCCGCCTTCCGCGAGGCGGACAACTGCCTGCACGCCCTGGTCGCCCTGGGCAGGACCGGCGAGGTCGCCGGCACTCGCGGACTCGGCTTCGTCGGAGCCCTGTTCAGCGGCGAGCCGACCACTGCCTCCTTCATCGAATCCGTCATCGGCCCGGTCATCGACTACGACCGCACCCACCACTCCGACTTGGTCCACACCCTCGACACGTACTGCCGCACCGGTCGGCACGCCCGCAACACCGCGCATCTGCTGCACCTGCACGTGAACACCGTCAGCCAACGCCTGAGCCGGATCAGCCAGCTGCTCGGCGCGGCCTGGCGCGACCCCGAACGGCTCCTGGAGATCCAGGTCGCCCTGCGGCTGCTGAGAGTCAGCAAGCCCTAGCCCGGCCCTCGCCCAGCACATTCTCCGGGCCATTCATGTGTGCGCTCGGCCCATACCGTCTCCGGCGACGCACTCCGTAACCTTTGCGCCTCCCGACACGAGGCACGAGCAACGGAGACGCCATGAGAAGCACCCTCGCCGCCGCCGGACTCGCCTGCGCGCTGTTCAGCGGCACGCTCCTGTTCCCGGCCCACGCCGACCAGCGTCCGGCCGACTGCGGTGACCTGCGCGGCCTGCGGATACCCGCCTCAGAGATCGGGCTGCACACCACGGGCGGCGAGGTGAAAGCGGCGAACACCATCGCGCCACCCGGCAGCGGGACCTCCGCGCCACCCGGCAGCGGGACTGCGGCGACGGGCCCGTACTGCCGTGTCGACGCCGTCATCCACCCCGTAGACCCTCAGGCGCCCGACATCACGCTGCGCGTCGCCCTGCCTCAGCAGTGGAACAGAAAGACGATGATGTTCGGCGGCGGAGGCTATGACGGCACCATTCCCGATGTCACGGGCAACGTCCCCTTCGGCCCGACCGATCAGCCGCGCCCGCTCGGCCGCGGCTATGCCACCTACGCAGGCGACTCCGGCCACCAGGCGGCGCCGGACTTCCAACCAGTCCCTTCCCTCGACGGCTCTTTCGGAGTCAACGACGAAGCCGTCCACAACTTCGCCGGTGACGCACTGAAGAAGACCCATGACGCCGCGCGTTTCATCATCCGCGCGCACTACCGCGCCGCCCCCGCCCACAGCTACTTCGCCGGCGGCTCAAGCGGCGGACGCGAAGCCCTCGCCGTCACCCAGCGATGGCCCGCCGACTTCGACGGGGTCATCGCCGCCTACCCCGCCTGGAACGCCGCCGGTCTCAACCTGTTCTTCGGCCATGAAGCCCAGATCCTCTCCCGCCCCGGAGCCTTCCTCGGCCCAGCCGAACAGGAGTTGCTGTACCGCGCCGTCATCCGGTCCTGTGACGGCGAGGACGGCCTGCGCGACGGCGTCGTCTCCAACGAAGCAGGCTGCCGCTTCCAGCCCCGCACCCTGCGCTGCCCGAACGGCAAGGACAGCGCGGACCCGTGCCTGACCGACCACCAGATCCACGCCGTACAGGCGCTCTCCTCGCCACTGCGGTGGAAGTACCGCCTGGCCAGCGGCGAACGTGGCTACCCGGGGTTCCCCTTCCTCTCCGGCGCCGACATGACCACCCCGCTGCTGGGCATGGGCTCCCGCGCCCCCGGCCATCCGATGCCGAAGGACAGCGGCTACGGCGTCCAGTTCTGGGACCAGTGGGTGAGGTACTTCGTCACCCGTGACCCGGCATTCGACTCGCTGGCCGTGGATCCCCGCCGCCCCGGCATCTGGCAGCAGCGCATCAGCCGTCTCTCCGCCCTACAGGACGTCAACGACCCCGACCTGCGCCGCTTCGCCAAGGCGGGCGGAAAGCTCCTCATCCTGCACGGCACCGCCGACGAGCTCGTCAGCCACCGCTCGACCGTCGAATACTTCCAGCGTGTCCAGAAACTCATGGGCCCGCACGCCACCCGCGACTTCGCCCGGCTCTATCTCATCCCCGGCGCCAACCACGTCAACGTCGACGCGGCCTTCGCGGCAAGCCACGACTCGCTGAGCGCCTTGGAAAGGTGGGCGGAGGAAGGCAAGGCGCCCGCACGGCCCGTCGTCACCGACCTCAGCCCCGCGGGCAACGCCCGCACCCGGCCGTTGTGCGCCTACCCCTCCTGGCCGAAGTACCTCGGCTACGGCGACCCCGCCTCGGCCCACAGCTTCGCCTGCCACAGCAGCGCACGGCCACGAACCTGATCCGCCCCGGGCCCGGGTCGGCCCCCTTCCGCCATGGCCGCGGCGATACGACAGCGCAACCCCTGCCGTCCACTACGTCATGGCAGCCGTGCTGCCCACGGCCCTCGCACTCGGCTGCGCCCACGAGACCCGTCACCGGCACCTGGCGGACACAGAAGCCTCGGTGGTCACCCGTGCTCTCCGGAAGAGCACCGGGAGCCACAGGAGACATGCCAGCAGGGGGACCGCGAAGACACCGGGACGGTGACCCGATACCCGATGCGCCGGTCCACGCGCTCCGAAGACCTCAGTGTCCCCTTGTCGTCCCGCCGCTGTCACACCCGCGACTGCGCGGGCTTCCTGAGCAGTTCATAGAGCACCGAGAAGCTCTCCTCGCGGTGGCCTTCGGCGACAGCGCGTCGCAGTAGATCGTGCATCGGCTCGGTCCAGGCGACATCGACGTTCGCCTCCTCGCCCAGTTCCTTGTCGTAGGCGATCCCCTCGTAGAAGTTCCCGACGGAGGACAACGGCCTGCTGTAGTCGCCGCTGTCGATCTCCTCCGCGATGCCCGGAAGGAGGGCGATGATCATCTCCAGCCATTTGACGGAGTACGGAACCATGCTGCCGGCCTTCAGTCCACGCGAGGAAAGAAGCGCGGCGCCGTGGAAGAACCCGATGAGCGTGGGCAGCAGGGTGGCGCCCACGGCCGACTCGTAGAGGGCCGCGAGGTCCGGGTCTTCCCCGAGGTGCACGGTGTCGCCGCCGAGTGCGCGCAGCGTCGCCTCGTGCTCGTCGAAGGTGGCCCGGTCGCCGCTGTAGTAGAGCAGCGTGTCCGGCAGCCCCACGGCCGCGGGGACGTTCTTCACGGCCCCGTCGAGGAAGCGTGCCCCGTATCCGGCGGCCCGGTCGGCCATCTGGCGCGCCCCGCCCGGGGTACCGGAGTTGAGGGTGACCAGAGTGCGTCCGGTGAGCGCGGCGGCGGCCGGGGCCAGCGCGGCGAGTGTGGCGTCGTAGGTGGTCAGGCAGGCGATGACCAGCGGGCTTGCGGCGACCGCGTCCGCGATGTCCTCGTGGTGGACGGCGCCCCGGGCGACGAGGGGTGCGGCCTTCTCCGCGCTGCGGTTCCATACGGTCGTCGGGTGTCCGGCGCGGACGAACGCCTGGGCGAGCGCCGCGCCCATCGAGCCGAGCCCGATGACGGTGACAGGGGTGCGGTTGTTGCCGCTCATGTGTGCTCCATCTCCGCGTCTTGCGTACGCCTCCATGCTGGTCTTCATACACACACATCCTCAAGTACCTACAATTTAGTGCGTACTTACCTTTCGGTATGTGGGAACACCGAGGACGCACGCGAGCAATCCGGATGGGTCAGGCCAGTAGAACCGCCCGCCCTGGGCCGACCGGCCACCTGCGGCCTACCTCTCAAGGCACGGTTTAAAGGGGGGCGCCTGCACCGAGCCGCCGCGTCGGCCCGTTGTGTCACAGATCGTCGACAGCGCCAACCGGGCAGCAGGCTTCTCCACTCTTGGAGTGCGGACCGGTGACCGCCGTCCGCCGACCGCACGAGCCGAGGAGAACCCCGCCATGCCCGAGACATCCACGCACCTGACCCGGCGAGTTCGGGGCAGGGGTAGGGGACTGGCCGTGGTCGGTGCGGTCCTCGCTCTCGCCTTCGCCGCCCCGGTCCAGGCGACGGCCGTAACCGCCAAGGCCCCCACCCCCACCGCCTCCGCCGTACCCGCCGCCTCCGCCGACCCGGTCTCCGTCCTGAAGTTCACCGCCCAGGAACGCAAGGACGCCCTCGCCTACTGGACGCCCGCCCGGATGAAGGCCGTTGGCAAGTCCGTGGACCTCGGTCCGACCGGGCCGAAGGCCAAGCCGTGGCGCGGCACCACCCTGAAGACCGTGGGGCGGCTCTTCTTCGTCAACGCGAGCGGCGCCGACACGTGGTGCACGGCCACCGCCGTGAAAAGCGCCAACCGCTCCGCCGTGATGACCGCCGCCCACTGCGTGCGCCGGGGCTCCTCTCCCGTCAACACCAACTTCTCGATGGTCTTCGCCCCCGCTTACAGCAAGGGCAGGACGCCGTACGGCACGTTCGCCGTCCGCTCGGCCGCGACTCCGCGCAGCTGGGAGACGGACTCCACCAACGACATGTCCACACTGACCGTGGACGCCGACAAGCGCGGCAAGAAGCTCACGGACGTCGTGGGCGGTCAGCCCGTCGCCTTCGACCGGCCCGTCGGCGGCACCGTCTCCTCCTTCGGCTACCCCGCCACCCGCCCGCAGCTCGGTGAGGAACTGCTGCGCTGCGTCGGTAGGGCGAAGAAGGAGCACGGCACGCAGGTCATCCCCTGCGACATGAGCGGCGGCTCCAGCGGCGGCCCGTGGCTGGCCGACCTCAACGCCACCACGGGCAAGGGAGTCCTCGTATCGGTCAACAGCTCACTGGACTCCCTGACACCGACCAAGATGTACGGAGAGGTGCTGGGCGCGACGGCCAAGAAGGTGTACGAGCGGGCGCAGCGCGTCTGAAGCACGTCACCGACGGGCCTTCTGGGAGCAGAGGCCCCCGCCACGTCACGCCCGCCAACTCCCTCGTCACCCCTCCGCGGGCCCCGTCACATAGGCCAGCGGAGGCGCTATCGCCTGGGCGTCCGCGCCCTCCCCGACCCACAGCCCGATGAACAGCGCGGCCGTCGCCTCCAGGAGCCCCGCCCGGTCCAGACCTCCGCCCGCCACGGGCTCACAGCCCACATCCCGCACCAACCGGTGTACGCGCGTCAGGGCTTCCTGGTCGTCGCCGCAGACCGGAACGGCCAGCGACCGCCCGTCGAACACGGGTGGCCGCATGCGCCACACACCCTCGTGGCAGACATTGAACGCCTTGACCACATGGGCTCCCGGCACCGCATCGGCCAACCGCCGCGCGGCCGAAGGGCCTTCCTCCGTGAGCAGCCGGAAGCCGGGCCCGACCGGATTGGAGCAGTCGAGCAGCACCTTGCCGTCCAAGGCCACCCGCAGTTCCCGCACGACATCCGCCCCCACGTCGAAGGGCAGCGCGACCAGCACCACCTCGCCGAACTCGGCGGCCGCGTGCAGGGTGCCCGCCTTCGCACCGCCCCCGACGCGCACCGCCAGCCGCTCCGCCTTGGCCATGTCCCGGCCCCCGATGGTCACTTCATGTCCGGCCCGCACCCAGTGGGTGGCGAGCGCGTCCGCCATGTTGCCCGTGCCCAGCACACCGATCCTCATCGTTTCCCTCACCGCGTCGCCTCTCCCTGCTCGCTTTGATCGTCAGGAACGACGCTAGGCGGCCCCTCGGGCACCATTTGGTAAGTGACCACCGATGACTTCCTCGCCGACTGCCGCGCCCGCCTCGCCTTCGACCTGCTCTCCAACACCTGGAACGCCGTTGTGCTGTGGGCGCTGCGCGACGGCCCCAGCCGCCCGGTCGAACTACGGGAGCGGATCGGGGGCATCAGCGCCAAAGTCCTCAACGAGACGCTGCGCCGCCTGCAGTTCAATGGCCTGGTGGCCCGGGACGCCCACCCCGGAGCGCCATCCCGGGTGGAGTACCGGCTCACCGCTCTGGGCCGGACGTTGCTCGGCCCCATAGACGCCTTCGGGGCATGGGCCTACGAGCACGGGGACGAGGTGATGGCAGCCCAGGAGGCAAGCTCCTAGGGCGGGAAAGACGAGCGGGGGCCCGCACCTCAGGTGCGGGCCCCCGGCTGTGCGGACTCTCAAGCGGTCAGAGGCCGAACTCCTGCGGCGAGACACCGAGCGCCGCGCACGCCTCGCGCAGGACCTGCTCCTCGGCCGGGGCGATGTACCCGTCGGCGCCCGCGACGACGAATCCCGTCTGTACGACCGCCTTCGCCTCCGCAGGCTTCTTCGCCGCCTTGGCGATCTCTTGCATGGCCTCGGTCTTGCCCTGCTGGAAGTTGAACGACAGCTGGTCCACGTGCTTGTTGAAGCGCTGGCGCAGCTGATCGGGCGGGAAGTTCTGCAGGACGTCGTTCTGGAGGATCAGCGACTCCACATGCTGCCGCTCGACCGGGTCGACCGACCCGTCGGCCGCCGCGACCAGGGCGCACATGGCCATGCTGGCGTCCCTGTAGGCACCGCTCTTCAGCTCCGTCTTGAGAGAGGTGAGCTGGGACTTGAGCACGCCCACGAGCTGCGCCTTGGAGCCCGAACCCGAGCGGGACCCCGACCCCGGCCCGGGGCCATGACCGCCGGAGCCGCGGGCCCCCTGCGACTGCTGCTGAAGACCCTTGGCCTGGTCCTTGATCCGGTCCCACATCGCCATCCGTGCCACCTCGGCTACCCGTTCGATTGTCCGCACGTGATCCGCGCGTCCCTGTGCCAACGTCTTCCCGCCCCGCGAAGTTCCATGACCCACGGAGTGGTTGACCCACGAGAGCCGACGGCCCGGCACGCGCGTGGGGGCGCCCCTTCGAGGGGCGCCCCCACGCGCGTGATGCCGGGGTCCGGTCAGCGTCAGTGCTTACCGGCGTCCTTGACCTTCTCCTTGGCCTGGCGGGCGTCGCCCTTGACCTGGTCGGCACGTCCCTTGGCGGTGAGGCGTTCGTTGCCCACGGCGCGGCCGGCCGCTTCCTCCACCTTGCCGGTGGTCTGCTCGGTCTTCGCCTTGGCCTTCTCATCGGCGGCCATGCTGCTCACACCCTTCAGTGTCGGGATCATGTGCTGCATGTACGTCTGGCCGCTGAGAGCGGGCGCAAACGTAGAAATTCCGGATGCGTTCCCCGAGGGCCCGGGCCGCGTCCCCAAGGCACCCGGTCCGCTCTCAGCGGCCGCGCCGCACCATGGCCGCCTTGCGGGCCTCGGCGAGCTTGCGGGCCTCGCCGGCCTTGCGGGACTTTCCGCCCGTACCGCGAGAGGCGTCCTTGCTGGTGCCCAGGCCGCGGAAGGGAGCGTTCGTGTTCTTGGGCCGTGACGAGGGACCGCCGTCGAGCGGGGTGCCCGAGGGTGCCTTGGCGCCGGTGATGCGGCTCAGCGCCGCCTCGCCCGAGCGCACCTTGGTGACCGTCGCCTCGATGCCCGCATCGGCCATCAGACGGCTCACCTCGCGACGCTGGCCCGACAGGACGAGCGTGACGACGCTCCCGGACTCACCGGCGCGGGCGGTACGGCCCGCGCGGTGCACGTAGTCCTTGGGGTCGGTGGGCGGGTCGACGTTGACGACGAGGTCGAGGTCGTCGATGTGCAGGCCTCGGGCGGCGACATTGGTCGCCACCAGGACGGTGATCTGGCCGTTCTTGAACTGCGCGAGGGTCCGCGTGCGCTGCGGCTGGGACTTGCCGCTGTGCAGGGCCGCGGCCTGCACCCCGCTGGCCCGCAGATGCCGGGTGAGCAGGTCTACGGAGTGCTTGGTGTCCAGGAACAGCAGGACGCGGCCGTCACGGGCGGCGATCTCCGTGGTGACGGCGTACCGGTCGGGGCCGTGGACGACCAGCACGTGGTGGTCCATCGTCGCGACCGCGCCCGCGGCCGGGTCGACGGAGTGGACGACGGGGTCGTGCAGGTAGCGCTCGACCAGATTGTCGACATCACGGTCCAAGGTGGCCGAGAACAGCATCCGCTGACCGTCGGCGTGCACCTGGTCGAGCGCCTCCGTGACCTGCGGCAGGAAACCCATGTCGCACATCTGGTCGGCCTCGTCGAGGACCGTGATCCGCACCCGTCCCAGATGGCAGGCCTTGCGTTCGATGAGGTCGTGCAGCCGGCCGGGGGTGGCGACGACCACCTCGGCCCCGTCGCGCAGGGCGGCGATCTGCCGGCCGGCCGACATGCCACCGACGACCGCGGCCATCCGCAGCCGCAGCGCCTCGGCGTACGGCGTGAGGGCCTCGGTGACCTGCTGGGCCAGTTCCCGGGTGGGTACGAGGATCAGGGCGAGCGGACGCTTCGGCTCGGCACGCCGCCCGGCCGTCCGCGCGAGCAGCGCCAGGCCGAAGGCGAGCGTCTTGCCGGATCCGGTGCGTCCACGCCCGAGGACGTCGCGGCCCGCGAGCGCGCTGGGCAGCGTCGCCGCCTGGATCGGGAAGGGCTCGTGGACGCCGAGGGCGGTGAGCGTGCGCAGCACCTCGGCGGGCAGCTCCAGCTCGGCGAAGGAGGTGATCGCGGGCACGGCAGGGGCGGGCTCACCGCCGGGGGAGCTGGGGATGCCGGGGCTGTCGGGGTGCTTCATGAAGAGCCTTCCGCAGAGGGAACGTACGAACGTACCGAGGAAGGCCCGGCAGGATGAGCGCACAAAGGACTCATGGTAACACAGAGTGACAGACCGGCGGAGGGGCACAGACGGCGGGCGACCGCTCCTCCGTGCCATCGTGGAGCCATGGCCATCGAAGTTCGCCCCGCTTCGCTCTTCGAGGACGTCCGCGCCGTGCTCGGCCCGAAGACGCCCGGGGCCAACGTCTGCTGGTGTCTGAGCTACCGGATCCCGTCCAAGCTCAACAACGAACTGCGCGGCCCCGCCCGTGGTGAGTACGTCGCCGAACTGTGCCGCAAAGGACCCCCTCCGGGGGTGCTCGCCTACGACGGGGACGAGCCGGTCGGCTGGGCGGCGGTGGCACCGCGGTCGGACACCGCCTTCGCGCGCAGCCGCGTCATCCCGCACGTGGACGACCTGCCGGTCTGGTCGCTGTGGTGCGTGCGCGTACGGCCCGGCCACCGGAAGAGGGGCATCTCGCACGCCCTGATCGCCGGGGCGGTCGAGTTCGCCCGGGCGCACGACGCCCCGGCGATCGAGGCGTACCCCCTCGACAACGGCGACGCCAAGGTCGATCTGACGATGGCGTACGCCGGTATCCGGAAGAACTTCGAGCGCGCCGGCTTCGCGTACGCCGCCGACACCACCTCGGTGCTGGCAGGTCACCCCCGCATCGTGATGCGGCTCGACCTGCGCTGACCCTGACCCCCGGCCTCCGCCACGGCCCGCGCATAGGCGTAGGCCACGCCCGGTTCCACCAGGCCGTGCTCCCGCAGCCTCCGCGCCAGCTGCGTCAGCCGCGGCGCGCTGCCGCGTACGTCGCACAGCAGCACTCGGCGCGGCGGCCGCGCCGCCGACGAGAGCAGCAGCTCCAACGAGCTGGCGCCGATGGATCCAAGACCCACGAACGCGACATCGAGGTCCGCGAGGTCCTGGCCGGTGGCGGCGAGCGCCGCGTGTGCCGTCCTGACCACCGACACGACCGTCACCGCGTGCCCGGTCGTGACGGCGGCGGTGCCTTCGACGGCCCGCAGCACGTCGTACCCGTATCCGCTCAGCGAGGGGATCATCCCCGCCAGCGAGACGCACCGGGCGCCGTACGACGAGGCCAGCGACGCCGCCCGGGAACAGCATCCGGCCGCCCACCGCCACGCGCGCGCCTACGCTGAAGGCATGCGCCTGCTGCTGACCTCCGACACCCACGTGCCCGCCAGGGCGAAGCGCCTGCCGGACGGCCTTCTGGCAGCCATCGACGTGGCGGACGTGGTGATCCACGCCGGGGACTGGATCGACGACGCCACGCTCGACCTGTTCGAGGCCAGGTCGCGTCGGCTGATCGGCGTGTACGGCAACAACGACGGCCCGTCACTGCGCCGACGCCTCCCCGAGATCGCCCGCGCGGAACTGGGCGGGCTGCGCTTCGGCGTCGTGCACGAGACAGGGGCGGCCACCGGACGCGAACGGCGGTGCGCCGAGCGCTTCCCCGACCTGGACGTCCTCGTGTTCGGCCACAGCCACATCCCGTGGGACTCCCGGGCCCCGGGCGGCCTGCGGCTGCTCAACCCCGGCTCGCCGACCGACCGCAGACGGCAGCCCTTCTGTACGTTCCTCACCCTGACCGTGGCGGACGGGGCCCTGCACGATGTCGTCTCGCACCGGCTGCCGCCTAGGAGTTGACCCGGGCCCCGGCGGCCGGGCCGGTGCGGGGAGGCTCCTCAGGGGTGCAGGGCGCCCCACGTCGCCGCGTCCACGACACCCGTCACGGGCAGGGCGAACTGGCGTTGCAGATGCTCGACCGACGCCTTGGTGACCTCTTCGAAGACGCCGTTCACGGGGACGTTCACATAGCGGTAGACCTCGTTGAGGATGCACTGGAGGTGCCGCACGGCCTCTCCCGTGCTCCCCAGCTGGAGGGTGCTGTGCCCGCCCAGATACATGCACAGACGCCACTCGGCGCCCGCCGCGACCTCGGGGCGGGCGCCACCGTCGGGGTCCTTGATGGCGGCGGCGCTGAGCTGCGGCGGCGCGCCCTCAGGGGCGCGGGCGGCGACGGGGCCTGCGGCGGACATCGCCAGCGCGGCGGCGGCCACGGCCACCGCGGCGGCCGTGCGTATCGTGCGTCCGGTCTTCATCGGGACTCCTCCTCGCGCCTGGGGGGCGCCTGCGGAAACTGATCGGGACAGGGCAGGTGTCGCGGGACAGCACGGTTCGGTGCGGGGCCCGGGGCGCTCAGTACCAGGGGCAGCGCGGCAGCCCGGCGACGGGGTGCGACATGCCGGAGGGGATCGTGACGACCTCCGCGGGGACGTTGCCCCAGCCCTTGATGCGGGGCAGCTCACCGACCTGGTCGCCTTGGGTGTAGTACCAGACGTTGTTGCCCTGGGTGTCCTTGGGACCGATGGTGTAGCAGGTGAACCAGGACGGCGAGAGGCGCAGCCAGCCGGTGATCGGCGCGTCGAAAGAGGGCCTGCCGTATACGTCCGACGGAAGGTTGTCGCAGTACAGCGCCTTGGTGAACGAGTTGCCGATGGTGTCGCGCAGTGTGACGCCCTCCTGGAGGGAACAGGTGGCCCGTGCGTCGGCGCTCGCGGGCGTGGCGGTGAGGGGCAGGCAGAGCAGCGCGCCGACGACCGCGGCGAGGGCGGCCGCGCGGGGCGAGCTGCGCGGGAGGGTCGATCCCCTTTTCATCGCGTACTCCTGATGGCTCGTCATGTGCCGGGGGAGGGTGGCAGAGGTGGCGCGGGGGCCGTTCACGACCAGGGGCACTGCGTGAGACCGGGGAAGGGGTGCTGGGGCGCCTTGACCGCGACCGCCGGCATGTAACCCCAGGCCTTGACGGTGGGGGAGGCCACGATCTGGTCGCCCTGGGTGTAGTACCAGATGTTGTTGCCCATGTAGTCGGAGCCCTCCTTCCAGCACACGAACCAGCGCGGGCTGAAGAGCATCTTGCCGACCACCGGACTCGTCGAGCGCGACTGGATGCGCACCGAGCCGGGAGTGAGGTCGCACCACATGTCCCCGCTGAAGTTCATCCCGGTCCAGTCCCTGTGCGGCTCACCGGGCCGCAGCCAGCAGGCCGGGTCCGCGTCGGCCGCGGCGGAGGCGGGCGCGGTGAGCGCGCCGCACATCAGCGCGGCGGCGGCCAGCGGTCCCACGAGCCGACGCGACCGACGCGGCCGGCCTCCGGGTCTTTCCCTCATGGCGAGCACACCCCTTGTCTCGGTGAACGGTCGTCCCGGCGGGCCCTCCGGTGCCTCTCCGCCGGTACGGGGCCGATGGTGACCGTGCCGCCTGACGTGCCGCTGACGAAGGGAAGTCGGCCCTCGTCAGCCCGCCATGAGACTCAGGCGCGCTCCGGGGCGATCTCCGCGAGCAGGCCCTCCACCAGGGTCTTGATCTCGTCGCGGATGGGGCGGACGGCCTCGACGCCCTGGCCCGCCGGGTCCTCGAGCCGCCAGTCGAGGTAGCGCTTGCCGGGGAAGACCGGGCAGGTGTCTCCGCAGCCCATCGTGACGCAGACGTCCGACTCCTCGACCGCGTCGACGGTGAGGACCTTCGGCGTCTCGGCGGAGATGTCGATGCCCACCTCCCGCATGGCCTCGACCGCCGCTGGGTTCACCTCCCTGCCCGGGTTCGACCCGGCCGAGCGGACCTCGACGCGGTCGCCCGCCAGATGGGTCAGCCAGGCGGCGGCCATCTGGGAGCGGCCCGCGTTGTGGACGCAGACGAACAGGACGGAAGGCTTCTCGGGCATCTGAGGCCTCTCTTGATGTCGGGCACGGCGGGGGAGCGGGTGTGCGGTGTGCGGGGGAGCGTCCCGGCGGGTGGGCGGAGGTTCACATCACTGGTCGCTGATGTGACAGTATCAGCCCATGCTGACATCAGCCGACACTGAACTGATCCGGGTGATCGCCGACCCGCTGAGGCTGCGGATCGTGACCCTGCTGGCCCACGAGACGCTGTGCACCACCCACCTCGTGGCGGAGACGGGCGCGAGGCAGACGAACCTCTCCAACCATCTGCGTGTGCTGCGCGAGGCGGGGATCGTGGAGACCGAGCCCTGCGGCCGCTTCACCTACTACGCGTTGAAGCCCGAGGTCATCGAGGCGCTGGCCGCCACCTTCGGCGAGCTGGCCGAGACCGCGCGCACCACCGTGGAGACCGGCCGGAAGCGGGTCTGCTGATGACCGCGACCGACCCCGGAACCACCTCGCCGCCCCGTGGCGGCGAGGACGCCTCGATCGTCGCCAGGCTCTCCATGCTCGACCGCTACCTCGCGGTGTGGATCCTCCTCGCGATGGCCGTGGGGATCGGGCTCGGACGCCTCGTCCCCGGCCTCGACGGCGCGCTCGCCGAGGTCGAGATCGGCGGCATCTCCCTGCCGATCGCCATCGGCCTGCTGGTCATGATGTATCCGGTCCTCGCCAAGGTCCGCTACGACAAGCTCGACGCCGTGACGGGCGACCGCACGCTCATGGTGTCGTCGCTGGTCATCAACTGGATCGTCGGCCCGGCGGTCATGTTCGCCCTGGCCTGGATCTTCCTGCCCGATCTGCCCGAGTACCGCACCGGCCTCATCATCGTGGGCCTGGCCCGCTGTATCGCCATGGTCATCATCTGGAACGACCTGGCGTGCGGCGACCGGGAGGCGGCGGCGGTCCTCGTCGCGCTGAACTCGGTCTTCCAGGTGATCGCGTTCGGCCTGCTGGGCTGGTTCTACCTCGATCTGCTGCCGACGTGGCTGGATCTCGGCGACGGCGAGCACCTCGACATCTCCATGTGGAAGATCGCCCTGAACGTGGTCGTCTTCCTCGGCGTACCGCTCCTCGCCGGGTTCCTCACCCGCCGCATCGGCGAGCGGAGGCTCGGCCGCGAGCGGTACGAGTCCGGCTTCCTGCCCAGGATCGGCCCGTGGGCCCTCTACGGCCTGCTCTTCACGATCGTCATCCTCTTCGCCCTGCAAGGCGGGACCATCACCTCGCGGCCGCTGGATGTGGCCCGCATCGCGCTGCCGCTGCTGGTCTACTTCGCCGTCATGTTCTTCGGCAGCTTCCTGCTGGGCAAGGCGCTCGGCCTCGCCTACGACCGCACCGCGACGCTGGCGTTCACCGCGGCGGGCAACAACTTCGAACTCGCCATCGCCGTCGCCATCGCGACCTTCGGCGTGACGTCCGGTCAGGCGCTCTCCGGGGTCGTCGGGCCGCTCATCGAGGTCCCGGTGCTCATCGGGCTCGTGTACGTCTCGCTGGCCTGGCGTGGGAAGTTCAGGGCCGTCAGGCGGTAGCGCGACCCAGCATGTGCCCCATCGCCGCCAGCACGGACGGCTCGACGCGGTAGTACACCCACGTCCCGCGCCGCTCGGAGGTGAGCAGGCCGGCGTCCTTCAGCTTCTTGAGGTGATGGGAGACGGTCGGCTGGGAGACCCCCACGTCGGAGATGTCGCACACACACGCCTCGCCGCCCTCGTGCGAGGCGACCAGCGAGAACAGCCGCAGCCGGACCGGGTCGCCGAGCGCCTTGAACATCGCGGCCGTCCGCACCGCCTCCTCGGCGGTGAGGGGGCGCTCCGTCAGGGGAGGGCAGCAGGGCTCGGCGCCCGGATCCAGCAGCGGCAACGCCTTCGCATTCGACATGTGTCTATGTTGACACATGTCGAATCAGAACGGCCCGCCCCTCGCGAGTCAGCCACTTACTTCGATTGATGTCTATGTTGACGACTGTCGAATCAGGTGTCATCCTGGCGGCACAAGCCATCGACAAACGTCGAATCAAAGAGGAGTCCCCGTGACTGCGCCGATCCCTCACACGCCCGCCGCCCTGCCCACCGTGGTGATCGGAGCCGGACCCGTCGGCCTGGCCGCGGCCGCCCGACTCGTCGAACGGGACATCGAGCCACTGGTCCTCGAAGCCGGCGCCGCCGCGGGCAGCGCCGTGCGCGAGTGGTCGCACGTACGCCTCTTCTCCCCCTGGGCCGAGGTCGTCGACCCCGCCGCCGAGAAGCTCCTGGCCCCCACCGGCTGGGTGAAGCCGGACGGCGCGGCCTACCCCACCGGCGGCGACTGGGTCACCGGGTATCTGCGGCCGCTTGCCGACGTCCTCGGCGACAAGGTCCGCTTCGGCGCGACGGTGACCGGGGTCTCCCGCCAGGGCCGCGACCGCGTCGTCGACGCCGACCGTGAACGGCAGCCCTTCACCGTGCTCGTCCGGAACACCGACGGCAGCGAGGAGCGCATCCTCGCCCGCGCGGTGATCGACGCCTCGGGCACCTGGTCCACGCCCGGCCCGATCGGCGGCGACGGCCTGCCCGCGCTCGGCGAACGGGCCTCCGGGGAGCGCGTCTCCTACCGCGTGCCCGACCTCAAGGACCCGGCCGTCCGGGCCCGTTACGCGGGCAAGCGCACCGCGGTGATCGGCTCCGGAGCCTCCGCGTTCACCGCGCTCGCCTCGCTGGCCGACCTCGCCAGAGAGGCCGCGGGCACCCATGCGGTCTGGGTGCTGCGGCGCGGCATCAGCGGCGCCACCTTCGGCGGCGGCGAGGCGGACCAGCTCCCCGCTCGCGGCGCCCTCGGCCTGGCGGCGAAGGCGGCCGTGGACGACGGGTACGCCGACGCCGTCACGGGCTTCCGCACCGACGCCGTCGAAAAGAGCGGCGCCCGCCTGGTGCTCGCCGCCGAGGACGGCCGCCGCCTCGACCCGGTCGACGAGATCATCGTCCTGACGGGCTTCCGCCCCGACCTGTCCTTCCTCGGCGAACTGCGCCTCGGCCTCGACGACCGCCTCCAGGCGCCGGTCGCGCTGGCCCCGCTGATCGACCCCAACCAGCACTCCTGCGGCACGGTGTACCCGCATGGCGTGCAGGAGCTCTCCCACCCGGAGAAGGACGTCTACCTGGTCGGCATGAAGTCCTACGGCCGCGCCCCGACCTTCCTCGCCATGACCGGCTACGAGCAGGTCCGCTCCGTCGCCGCGGCCCTCGCCGGAGACCACGAGGCCGCCGCGCGCGTGGAACTGACGCTCCCGGAGACCGGAGTCTGCGGCGGCGCGGGCCTCTTCGACGAAACGACCGACGCGCAGGAGCCGGGCAGTGCGGAAGAGGCGGGCGGTGTGAAGGAAGCGGGCGGCTGCTGCGGCACGCCGTCCGCGTGCTGAAACGCTCCGCGGGAATTGCAGCCCCCCTGCCCGCGTACATCGCCCGAACGGCGGTGAGCGTTCGCGCAAGCGGCCCAGAGGCCTTCTGCTGGAGAGCGATCGCATTTCCTACCACGGAGGAGATCACTCCATGCGTGTCCGCACTCTCAGTGTCGCCGTCCTGCTCGCCGCCACCACCGTCGTAGGCGGCGCGAGCCAGGCGCTCGCCGACGACGACGGCCCCACCGCCACCGGCGTCTCCTCGAACAACCCCGGTGTCATCTCCGGCAACAACCTTCAGGTGCCGGTCGAGCTGGGCGCCAACATCTGCGGCAACACCGTCGACATCCTGGCGGCCCTCAACCCGGCCCTCGGCAACATGTGCAAGGCCAACTGACCACGCTGTCAGCGAGGTCGACGCGGCCCGGACCGGGACTCCCGGTCCGGGCCGCTGTCGGTCGGGGTCGCCGCCGGTCAGCCGATGGAAGCCCAGTGCTTCCAGTAGTTCGCCGCACCGAACGAGACCCGGTTGGCGAAGGTCCCGTCGCCCTTGCCCGCGTTGAGCCACAGCCGGTCAGAGGTGTCCCGCGCGAGCAGATCCTGCTTGCCGTCGCCGTTCACGTCACCCGCGCCGATGACGTCCTTGTAGGAGGCGCCCCAGTCCTTGAAGACGAGGACGCGGTCCTTGAGCTTGCCGGTGCGCAGACCCGCGTAGCGCCACAGCTCGCCGGACTTGTCGAGGGCGAGGACATCCCCGACCCCGTCGCCGTTGAGGTCCCCGGCGCCGATGACCCGCGTATAGCCGGTCCAGGCGGTGCGGATCTTCACCCGTGACTTGAAAGCGCCCGCGCCGTCGGCCGCGTACAGGTACACATCACCGGTCGCCTTGTCCCGGGCCAGCAGGTCGGGAAGGCCGTCGCCGGTCTGGTCGCCGCTCGCGAACAGCGTGTCGTAGCGGCTCCAGTCCCGCGCGAGCCGCTTGTACGCCGAATCCGGCGAGGGCAGACCGCCGCCGCACACCGGGGTGTACAGGCGGGTCTCGCCGTCCGGCAGCCGCACGATCAGGTCGTTGCAGCGGTCGCCGTCGAAGTCGCCGAACGGCACCACGCGGGTCTTCTCGTCCCACGGCGAGGCGTAGAAGGTGTCCGTGGGGTTGGTGGTGTCCCCCGTGTACAGCTTCATCGAGGCGCTGAACGACAGGCCCGCCACATCGCCGCGCGAGTCGTCCGCGTAGTCGTGCCAGGCGGGCTTCCCGCGGGTGCCCGTCGTCGCGGTGAACGCCGCGGGCGTGCCCCCGTCGGCGGACGACTGCGTCCAGACCGCCACCGGACGGCCCTGCCCGTCGACGGCCGCCCGGCCGGCGCTCACGGTCTCCTTCGTCTGCGCGTTGAGGGTGCGCGGCTTGGCCAGGTCGCCGCCCTCGACGGTCTGCGCGACGAAGTCCTCGCGCAGGGTGCGGCCCAGCTCGAAACGCTTCTGCGTGTACGTGACGACGACCGCGCCGCCCGCGCCGGGCACCGCGCCCAGCGAGTCCGCGTCGACGTTCGAGGCGAGCTTGCGGGCCGCGCCCCAACTGCCGCGGGAGGCCAGGCGGGTGGCGACGCCCGGCGTACCGCGCGCCTGCATGCCGACCGCGGTGATGTCGCCGTTCGGCGCCGTCAGGAGTTCGGCGGGCGCGTACGTCCGTGCGCCGACGCCGATCTGCTCGGACTGGCCCCACTCCGCGGCACCGGCCGCCTTGCGGGCGTAACCGCCGTGCGAGAGCAGATGGAACCCGCCCTCGGGGTGGGCGGCCAGCGTGACCTGCTCGGGCTGCTCGCCGAGCTGCGCCAGATCGCGCGGCTCCGTCCAGGAGGACGCCGAGTCCGCGGGCTTCTCCACGTACTTGTAGTGCCACTTGTACGCGGTCGGGTCCGGGTCGACGCCATCGCCCGCGTAGTGGCTGTTGCCGCCCCAGATCACACCGACCGTGCCGGCGGGGTCGACGGCCACCCGCATGTCCCGCAGCGTGTAGTCGTAGGTGTGGTCGTCACGCACGATCGGGTCCGGCAGCTGGTCCAGCGTCTTCGGCGCGGACCAGTCGGCGCTCGCTCCGGACCGCTCGACGACGGTCAGGCGGCGGTCCTCGTCCATCCACGCGACGGCCTGCCGGCCCTTGGCGTTCGCCGCCAGCGTGGTGCTCTGCGTGCGCCAGTGGGCGCCGCCGCGGGTGACCGTGCCGGTCGCGATGTCCTCGGCGGGCGTGAAAGCGGTGCCGTCCGGCGCGAGGCGGGACATCTTCAGCGTGTCGGCTCCGCCGTCCGCCGCGCCCGTCCACCACAGCAGCGAGACGGCGCCGTCATCGGTGCGCTGGAGAGTGCCGCCCGGCGGCACGGGCGTGGCCGGCTGCCAGGTCGTGGCGCCCGCGGGCCGCACCGAGAGCACGGTCTTGCCGCCCTGGGTGAAGAGCCCGGCGACAGTGCCGTCGCGGGTCGACTTCAGGTCGACGACGCCGGTGATGCCGGTGATGCCGGGCAACTCCTTCGGCGCGGCCCACGGGCCGAGCCCAACCGGCACGGCGGCGGGCAGCGTTGCCGGCGCAGCCGCGGGAGCGGCCGCGGGCGCGGCCGCGGGCGTGGCCGCCTGGGCGTACGGCGCGGCGGCGCCCAGAGCGAGCGCGGAGACGAGCACGCTCCCCAAGAGCGCGCGAGACTGCATGGTCATATGAGAAAGCCCCCCCGGGCTTGATGCCTGTCCCGGCTCGCTGCCGGGAAAGTAGCCGAAGCGTATATCAGCCAAGATCGTGTCGCCGGGCCGGGATTCCGCCCCTCCTGACCCAGAACAGCAGCACTACCGAACACACCGCGGCGAACGCGCACCACGTCGAGATGTACTCCTGCCGCCACAGCACCAGGGAGACCGCGGCCCCGAAGCCGACCAGGAGTCCGAAGAGGACGAGGCCCCGGTCGCCGGAGAGGAGCAGGGAGCCGATCGTGGCGAGGAGATAGCCGACGACGACCAGCTCCGCCTGCGGCAGCCCCAGGGAGTAGCCGACGGTGTGGCCCCGGATCTCGGCCGTCACCGTGCGGGTCGCCAGTGCGTGGGCGAGCGCCGCCGCCGTCGCGGCCCCGGCCACGAGGGGGACGAGCAGACGGCGGCGGGCGCGCGGCGGCGCGGCGCACAGCACGGCCGCCGGCACCCACAGCGCCAGCAGCGGGAGCGCGATGACGGCCCAGGCGACGGTGGCGGGCCCGGTGCCGCCGCCGTTGCTCCAGACCGCGGCCTCGACGATCTGGTGGACCCCCAGGAGCAGCGGCAGCGCGGCCAGCGGCAGGTCACGGGGGCGTCGGAGCGCCAAGGCCACGGAGGCGACCCCCACGGCGGCGATACCCGTGCCCGCGACGAGGTCGGCCGTCGCGCTCCAGCACATGGCGGCAACGCTACGTGCGCTGTGGCGGGGGCGCGCGTCGGAGATCCGGCGCGACGGCCTCGCCACGCCTCGCCCTCATGACCTCGGAGTGCCTGATGACCTCGGAGTGAAGGGTCCTGCCGGGCCGAAGGCCGCGGCGGCGAAGCGTTCGCCGATCAGGCGGTGGGTGGCGGCGTCGGGGTGGAGCTGGTCGGGCAGCGGCAGCTCGGCGAAGTCGGCCTGGCCGTAGAGGTCGCGGCCGTCCAGGTAGTGGAGGTTCGCGTCGTCGGCGGCCCGCTGCTTCACGAGGCGGGCCAGCTCATCCCTGATCACGTTGAGCGTCAGCTTCCCCGCGGCCCGTTCGGCGGGGTCGCCCATCGCCACGAACCGGAGCCTGCCCTCACCGATGTCCTCGAAGTCGGGGGCGCCGGGTCCGGGCGTGTCCTCGTGGATCGGGCACAGGAGGGGCGAGACGACCAGCAGCGGGACGGTGGGGTGCCCCTCGCGGATCGTGTCGAGGAAGCCGTGCACCGCGGGCCCGAAGGCGCGCAGCCGCATCAGGTCCAGGTTGACGAGGTTGATGCCGATCTTGACGCTGATCAGGTCCGTGGGGGTGTCGCGCAGGGCGCGCGCGGTGAACGGGTCGAGCAGGGCGCTGCCGCTGAGACCGAGGTTGATCAGCTCCACGCCGCCGAGGGAGGCGGCGAGCGCGGGCCAGGTCGTGGTGGGACTCGCGGCCTCGGAGCCGTGGCTGATCGAACTGCCGTGGTGCAGCCACACCTTGCGGCCGTGCTCCGGGGCCGGCTCGACGGGGGCGTCGGTGCGCAGCGCGACGAGATGGGTGACCTCGTTGTGCGGCAGCCAGATCTCCACGTTCTTGACGCGGTCGGGCAGGCCGGGCTGGTCGGGCAGGTCGGGGAAACGGACCGTGCCGACGGGCCCCGGCACGGTCTCCGACGAACCGGTGGTCATGTCCACCTTCAGCACATTGCCGCCGGTGACACTGGCCTGTCCGGCGAGGGCGCCGTCGACCAGCAGGTCGTAGACGCCGTCCGGGCGGGGCGGGGCTCCCTCGTAGGCCATCTTGGTGCGGAGCGTGTCCAGCTTGATGGTGGTGGCGCGGGTGCGGAACACCAGCCGTACGCCGGAGGGCTGGGCCTCCGCCATGGCCAGCTGCCCGTCGGCGCACTGGGCGCGGGCCCGGGCGGGCAGCCGGTGCGGAAGCACTCCGTGCTCGGTGCGCTCCAGGTCGAGTGCGCCGCGCAGGAGATCCCGCGCGAGGGGGAGGGTGATCGGGGTGGTGATCCAGTCCGTTCCCCGGGGCCGCCCCGAGAGGGCGGAGGGGGAGCCGGGGACGGGGTCGTGCGGAGAGTCCATGATCTCAGCGTGACAAGCGGAATCGTGATCGGCACGTACTTTTCCGGCCCCGGCCGGGGCGGACGCTCCCGCTGTGGCCGTGGCGGACCCGCCCTGGAGGCTCCCGCTGTGGGCAGGCGTTCCGCAGGGCGGAACGGGTGGGCACAGCCCTCAGCGCAGGGTGCCGATGAAAGAGGCGGCACCCTGGACGCTGGGGGCGCTCACCGGACAACCTCCTCTACGAGGGCGGCGAGAAGCCGCGCCCGGGGACCATCTCGGCGACGATCACGTGCTCGTGGTCGGCGTGGGCGCCACCGCCGACAGCGCCCAGGCCGTCCAGAGTGGGGCAGCCGAGCCCGGCGGTGAAGTTCCCGTCGGACGCTCCGCCGACCGCCGCCGAGAGCAGCGTGCCAAGCCCCTGCCGCCGGGCGATCGCGTGGGCCCGCGCGAACAGCTCAGCCGACGAGGTCTCCTCCAGCGGCGGCCTGTTGGGGCCGCCGCGCACTTCGAGGCGGGCGCCCGGCACGGTCACCTTCAGTGCCCGGATGGCGGCATCCACCCGCTCCTGCGCCTCCAGGGTGGGCACCCGCACATCGACGCTGACCGCGGCCTGGGCGGGCACTGTGTTGCTCGCCGAACCGGCCGCCACCACCGTGGGGACCACAGTCGTACGCCAGTCCGCCGGCGCGCCCGCGTTGACCTCGTCGGCCAGCCCCTCCAGGGCGAGGGTGAGATGCGCCGCCTCGACGGCCGCGTTGACGCCCTTGTCCGGCTCAAGGCCGGAGTGGGCCGCCTTGCCGTGCACCACCAACTCATAGGCGGAGGTGCCCTTGCGCGCCGTCTTCAGTGCGCCGCCGTCCCCCGACGCCTCCAGGACGAAGGTCGCCGCGCACTGCCGGGCCGCCTCCTCGATGAGGGGGAGCGAGGTGTCCGAGCCGATCTCCTCATCCCCGGTCACCAGGACACACACCCCCTCCAGGGAGGGCAGCGAGGCCAGGGCGTGGAACATCTGCACCAGACCGGCCTTCATGTCGAAGATCCCGGGGCCACGCGCGATGCCGTCGCGCACCGACCACGGATGAGTCGCCAGCGAACCCATCGGCCACACCGTGTCGTGATGCCCCAGGAGCAGCACTTTGGGCGTGCCGAACACCCACCGCAGATGCGTCACCCCCTCGACGAGCAACCGCTCGGGCTCGGCACCGAGAAGCCGGGCACCCTGCGCGGCCACCGCCTCCGCGCTGCGTGCCACAGCAGCCAGGTCGGCGGAGTACGACTCGCACACCACCAGCTCCTCAAGGTCCGCGACCATCGCACCGAGCAGATCTTCGGTCACCTTCGGCTCCTTCCCGGAAACATTCCCGCGATGCTAAGGGCGCCAGTACAGCGCGGGATCCGGGTGGTCGGCAAAGCCCAGGTCGCGGTAGAGGGGTTCGCCTTCCGGCGAGGCGTACAGGTCGACGCGGGAGGCCTCCCGCTCACTGAACCAACGGAGCAGCGCCCGCATGATCGCCCGGCTGTGGCCGCGCCGCCGGTACGCCGGATCGGTGACCACGCCGATCACGTGGCCGACGCGTCCGCTGGGATTGTGCGGACCGGGAAACCACTGCTCGACCGTGCCGATGCCGCACGCGGCCAGGCCCTCGTCACCGTCCACGACGAGGATCCTCGCGGACTCCGCGGTCAGCTGCTCCTTCAGGACCAGAGCGAGGCGGTGGCGCCAGTCGTCGCCCGCCGAGGAGGGGTTGAAGTAGTCGCCTCCCAAGTCCGCGAAGAGCGACGCACGCAGGCGTACCAGCTCCGGAATGTCGTCCTCGACGGCCTGCCGTACGTCTTGCTGTTCCTCGGGCCGCACTTCGAGCTGCTTTTCGGGGCGTCTCATGAGAGAACCCTGCTGTAATCAGCTTATGCACCTCAACCCTTACGGAACAGACGCCGTGAACCTCGCGGCGGACCTGGCCAACCGGCGCCCGACCGACCCCGACGACCTGGCGAACCACTGCCGCGCGGCCGGCCTGACCCTGGAACGCCCGGCGGAACCAGTGGACTTGGCGATCCTGCTGGCCGCCCTCGACGCCTGGGAGAAGGTCGTCGACGCCACCGGCGAGCAGGAGCGGGCCGAGGCGGTCAACAGCATGCTGGCCGCGTCCGCCGCCCACCCCCGGCTGACCGACCACGCGGGCGACGGCTGGCATCTGCACTACCGCGAGGACCAACTGCCGCTCGGCGCCCTGCTGGCCTCCCTGATCTCGGTCGGCACCGCCCTGCATCTGGTGGGGCGCGGAATGCACCGGCTGCGGCGGTGCGAGGTCGCCGAGTGCACCACGATCTTCGCGGACACCTCCCGCACCGGACGGCAGCGCTACTGCTCCCACCCCTGCGCCAACCGCGACGCCGTACGCCGTCACCGCGCCCGTGCGAGGCCTTGCGCGAAGGGTTGACCGGGCGTTTGAAGGCGCTTACGGTCCCGATCGCAACTTCTTGCAGATTCAACCTGCAAGATTCTGCAAGCGATTCGTCGTGCCCACACCGCCGCCCGGGCTCCCGCGCCCGGCACCCGCGTCCCCCCACCCCACCGGAGGCCCCCATGAACGGCCCAACGCGCACAGCCCGCAGACCCATAGCCATGACGCTCGCCCTCGCGGCCGGCGTCATCGGGAGCCTCCTCACGCCGGCACCCCGCGCGGAGGCGTCCCCGCCCGGCGGCAAGGACGTCACCGCCGTCCTCTTCGAGTGGCGCTTCGACTCGGTCGCCCACGCCTGCAAGAGCCAACTCGGTCCCGCGGGCTATGGGTTCGTACAGGTCTCACCGCCCCAGGAGCACATCCAGGGCGGCCAGTGGTGGACCTCGTACCAGCCGGTCAGCTACAAGATCGCCGGGCGCCTCGGTGACCGCGCGGCCTTCAAGAACATGGTCGACACCTGCCACGGCGCGGGCGTCAAGGTCGTCGCGGACGCCGTGATCAACCACATGGCGGCCGGATCGGGAACCGGCACCGGCGGCTCGTCCTACACGAAGTACGACTACCCCGGCATTTACTCCGGCGCCGACATGGACGACTGCCGTTCCGTGATCACCAACTACGGCGATCGCGGGAACGTACAGAACTGCGAACTCGTCGGCCTCGCCGACCTGGACACGGGCGAGGGCTACGTACGCGGTCGGATCGCCGCCTACCTGAATGACCTGCTCTCGCTCGGCGTCGACGGCTTCCGGATCGACGCGGCCAAGCACATGCCCGCGAGCGACCTCGCCGACATCAAGTCACGGCTGAGTGACCCGGGCGTGTACTGGAAGCAGGAGGCCATCCACGGAGCCGGCGAGGCGGTCTCACCGAGCGAGTACCTCGGCAATGGAGACGTCCAGGAGTTCCGGTACGCCCGCGACCTCAAGCGCGTCTTCAACAACGAGAAGCTCGCCTATCTGCGCAACTACGGCGAGGGCTGGGCCTACATGCCCTCCGGGAAGGCCGCCGTCTTCGTCGACAACCACGACACCGAGCGCGGCGGCGACACCCTCAGCTACAAGGACGGCGCCAACTACACCCTGGCCAACGTCTTCATGCTCGCCTGGCCCTACGGGGCGCCCGACGTCCACTCCGGATACGAGTTCTCCGACCGCGACGCCGGGCCGCCCAACGGGGGCACGGTGAAGGCCTGTTACTCCGACGGCTGGAAGTGCCAGCACGCGTGGCGCGAGATCTCGAAGATGGTCGCCTTCCGCAACACCGCGCGCGGCCAGGGCGTCACCCACTGGTGGGACAACGGCAACAACCAGATCGCCTTCGGGCGCGGTGACAAGGCGTACGTCGCGATCAACCACGAGACCTCCTCGCTGCACCGCACCTTCCAGACCTCCCTGCCCGCGGGGGAGTACTGCGACGTCCAGTCCGGCAGGCGCGTCACCGTCAACGCCGCCGGGCAGTTCACGGCCACGCTCGGCGCCAACACGGCGGTCGCGCTGCACGTGGGTGCGAGGAAGTGCGGGGCCTGAACCCCCGTCCCCGTAAACGCTGTTGATCACCCGGGGCGAGCGGGGTAGGAAGGCGTCATGACTGTTCTCGGTATGGTGTTCCGGCCCCAGCTTCCCCCCGAGCGACTGCGCTCCATGGTGCGCGCGGCCGACGAGGCGGGCCTCGCGGAGCTGTGGCTCTGGGAGGACTGCTTCCTGGAGAGCGGCATCGCCTCCGCGGCCGCGGCACTGGCCTGGTCCGAGCGGCTGCGTGTGGGGGTCGGTCTGCTGCCCGTCCCACTGCGCAACGCCGCACTCGCCACGATGGAGGCGGCCACGCTGCACCGGCTCTTCCCCGGCCGGGTCATGCTCGGTGTCGGGCACGGCGTGCAGGACTGGATGGGGCAGGTGGGCGCGCGGGCCGAGTCGCCGCTGACCCTGCTGCGCGAACACCTCGACGCCATGCGGGCGTTGCTCGCGGGCGAGCGCGTCACCACAGAGGGGCGGTACGTCCGGCTCGACGGCGTCGCCCTCGACTGGCCGCCCGCCTCCGCGCCCGCCGTCTACGCCGGTGCGCGCGGGCCCCGCTCGGTGCGGCTGACCGGGGAGGCCGCCGACGGCACGATCCTGGACGCGAGCACCACACCGGAGGGCGTGCGCGCGGCGCGCCGCCTCATCGACGAGGGAAGGCGGAGTGCCGGGCGCGGGGGAGCGGCCCACCCGGTGGTGGTCTACCTCCACGCGGCGACCGGTCCGGACGCGCGGGAGCGGCTGCGCGCCGAACTCGGGCGCGACGGCCAGGAGGGGACGCCCGGCCTCGGGGCGGCGGGCGACGCCGAGCACGTGGCGAAGGCCGTCCGGCGGCTCGCCGAGGCGGGCGCCGACACCGTCGTCCTCCAGCCCACCGCCGACGAACCGGACCCGGAGGGCTTCATCCGCTTCATCACGGACGAGGTCGGCCCGCTGGTGCCGTAGGGCCTGCCCGGCGGGGGCCCACCAGGAGCCCTCGCCGACGGGGGACCTTAGGCTCATCCGTATGGGAAACAGAGAGGCGGAGAGCAACGGCGAGACGACACCCTCGCAGGCCGCGACCGCCCCCGGAGCCGCGACCGGCGCCGGATCGCTGGATCTCAACCAGTTGCGCACCTTCCTCGCCGTCTACCGCTCCGGCTCCTTCACCGCGGCCGCCCGCCTCCTCGGACTCTCGCAGCCCACGGTCACCGCGCAGATCCGCTCCCTGGAGCGTCAGCTCGACCGAGAACTGTTCGAGCGGCTGCCGCGCGGCGCCGCCCCCGCCCCCTTCGCCGACGAACTGGCGTCCCGGATCGTCGAGCCCCTGGACGCGCTCGCCGAGGTCGCGGGCCACGGCGGCCACGGCTCGACGGAACCCGTCCATCTGGCGGGACCCGCCGAATTCCTCTCCCACTGCGTGGTGCCCGGCCTCGCGCCCCTCGTCGAGAAGGGCGTACGGCTGCGGATCACCACGGGCCTCACCGACGACCTCCTCGACGGTCTGCGCGCGGGCCGCCACGACCTGGTGGTCGCCACCGTCCGGCCCCGCGGCCGGGCGCTGGCCTCCGTGCCCCTCGCGGACGAGGAGTTCGTGCTCGTCGCGGCGGGCGGCTGGGCGGAGCGGGTCGGCGGGCGGGAGCGGATCGCCGCCCACGGACCCGCCGCGCTGCGGGGCGTGCCCCTGGTGGCGTACGCCGAGGACGTGCCCATCGTCCGCCGCTACTGGCGCCACGTCTTCGGCAAGCGCCTGGTGTGCGAGCCCGCCGTCACCATGCCCGACCTGCGCGCGGTCAAGGCGGCGGTGGTGGGCGGCGCCGGGTTCAGCGTGCTGCCCCGCTATCTGTGCCTCGACGAGCTGGCGTCCGGAGCCCTGGTCCTGCTGAACGACCCGGAGGACCCGCCGATCAACACCGGCTACCTCGTGCAGCGCCCCGGCTCATCGGAGAACCCACACGTCGCGCTGGTCCGCGACCACCTGCTGGCGTCCGCACGGGACTGCTAGGCCCCTTCGGCCATGCCCTCAGGGCGCTAGGGGTCCGTGAGCGGGTCCTGACACCGCGCGCGCCGCGCCGCCGCGAGACGGAGCGGGACGCGCGGTGCTCAGGACAGGGCGTCGACGGTCGGTACGACGGTGCCGAACAGGTCGGTGACGGCTGTCAGGGCCGCCGTGTGGAGCGCGGCCGCCGACAGGACCGTGCCGTCAGGGGCGGTGAGGGCGCGGGTGGCGGTGGCCTCGGCGACGACGGTGGGCCGGTAGCCGAGGTTGAAGGCGCCCTGCGCGGTGTAGTTGACGCACATGTGCGTCATGAAACCGGCGAGCACCAGGTCCTTGCCGCCGCCCGGGGTGACGCCCAGGTCGGTCAGCGTCTTCTCCAGCTCGGTGGCGTGGAAGGAGTTGGGGAACTGCTTGACCACGACCGGCTCCCCGTCCACCGGGGCGACCTCGTCGCTGAGGGTGCCGATGTGCGCGCGGATGTCGTAAGGAGTGTTCTCACCGCCGTCGTTGATGACGTGGACCACCGGGATGCCCGCGGCCCTGGCCCGCTCCAGCAGGCGTGCCCCCGCCGCGAGTGCCGCCTCGGCACCTTCCAGGGCCATCACTCCGGTGCGGTAGGTGTTCTGGAAGTCGATCATTATCAGCGCGGACTCGCTCAGCCGGGGCGGCTGGTTGTCCAGGCCGATCACGTCGCGCAGGGTGGTGGACGCGGGGTTCGAGTGCGTATTCGTGGTCATCGGGATGCCTTTCACGGGAAATGGGGGTCAGTTGGTGCCGACGCGGAAGCGGCGGCGGTAGGCGGCGGGGGTGATGGCGAGCTGTCGCCGGAAGGCGCGGTGCAGGGTCTCCACCGAACCGAGCCCGGCGGCCGCGGCGACCTGCTCCAGGGAGTGGTCCGTGGTCTCCAGGAGGCGGCGGGCCGCCTCCACCCGGGCCGCCTCGACGTACTCGGCCGGGCTGGTGCCCGTCTCCTGTTTGAACACGCGGGCGAAGTGCCGTTCGCTGAGGCACATCCGGGCCGCGAGCGCCGCCGCGGACAGCTCGTCGCCGAGGTGTTCGGCGATCCACAGCCGCAGCGCGTCGATGTCACGGCGTTCGGACGCGGGGCGGCTGAGCGGCACCGAGAACTGGCTCTGCCCGCCCTGCCGCTTGAGGAACATCACCAGCTGCCGGGCCACCGCCAGGGCGACGTCCTCGCCCTGGTCCTCGGCGACCAGCGCCAGCGCGAGATCCAGACAGGCGCTGATCCCGGCGCCGGTCCACAGCCGGCCGCGATCGGCGCGTACGAAGATCGGGTCCGGGTCGACCGTGACGTCCGGGTGGTCGGCGGCGAGCTGCGCGGCGGTCGACCAGTGGGTGGTCGCCGTCTTGCCGTCGAGGAGTCCGGCCGCGGCCAGCAGATGGGCGCCGACACACACCGACGCCACCCGGCCCGCGCGCGGGGCGGTCTCCCTCAGCCACTGGACGACCTCGCCGTCGATACGGGCGAGCGGACCGTCGTCGGTCATGTCGACCGCGCCGGGCACCAGCAGGGTGTCCACCCGCTCACCGATCTCCGCGAAGGACACATCGGTGAGCAGCCGCACGCCCGCCGACGTGCGCACCGGACCGGCGACCGGCCCGGCGAGGCGGACCTCGTACCCGGCGCGGCCCCGCGTCTCCCGGTTGGCCAGCGAGAAGACCTCGGCGGGGCCGGTCACGTCGAGGAGATCGACATCGGGGAAGACCGCGATGACGACGCGGTGTGCGGTAGGCATGCGGCAATCCTCGCGCCGCCGCCCGATGGCCGCAATGACGATTCCCTGTCACATCCGGACATGCGCTTGTGGGGCCGCCGGGCCTGACCGCGGCCCGGCTCGGCCCGTCGCGGCATACGACAGCGGGCCCGGCGGAACGCATCCGCCGGGCCCGCTGTCGTACAGGTGCTGTCAGTCCGTGCCGGACTCCATCGCGGCACGGTCCAGCATCGTCTCCTCTTCGGTGGTCTCGCCGCGCGAGGCGATCGCCTGGGCGCCGCCCGCGTCCATGGCACCGATCAGACCCGTCGAGGCCGCCTGCGCGGCGCCGATCGGCGTCGGGTGTGCGGTGCCGACCAGGCCCAGCTCCACGTACTGCTCGAGGCGGGAGCGCGAGTCCGCGATGTCGAGGTTGCGCATGGTGAGCTGGCCGATCCGGTCCACCGGGCCGAACGCCGAGTCCTCGGTCCGCTCCATGGAGAGCTTGTCCGGGTGGTAGCTGAGCGCAGGGCCCCGCGTGTCGAGGATCGAGTAGTCCTCGCCGCGCCGCAGCCGCAGCGTCACCTCGCCCGTGATCGCCGCGCCGACCCAGCGCTGGAGCGACTCGCGCACCATCAGGGCCTGCGGGTCCAGCCAGCGGCCCTCGTAGAGCAGCCGGCCGAGCCGCCTGCCCTCGTTGTGGTACGCGGCCACCGTGTCCTCGTTGTGGATCGCGTTGACCAGGCGCTCGTAGGCGAGGTGCAGCAGCGCCATGCCGGGCGCCTCGTAGATGCCGCGGCTCTTGGCCTCGATCACCCGGTTCTCGATCTGGTCGGACATGCCGAGGCCGTGCCGGCCGCCGATCGCGTTGGCCTCCATGACGAGGTCGACGGCGGAGGAGAACTCCTTGCCGTTGATCGTCACGGGACGGCCCTGGTCGAAGCCGATCGTCACGTCCTCGGTGTCGATCTCCACCGACGGGTCCCAGAACCGCACGCCCATGATCGGGTCGACGGTCTCCAGGCCGGTGTCGAGGTGCTCCAGCGTCTTCGCCTCGTGCGTGGCGCCCCAGATGTTGGCGTCCGTGGAGTACGCCTTCTCCGTGGAGTCCCGGTAGGGCAGCTCGTGCGCGAGCAGCCACTCCGACATCTCCTTGCGGCCGCCCAGCTCCGTGACGAAGTCCGCGTCCAGCCAGGGCTTGTAGATCCGCAGGTGCGGGTTGGCGAGCAGGCCGTAGCGGTAGAACCGCTCGATGTCGTTGCCCTTGAACGTGGAGCCGTCGCCCCAGATCTGCACGCCGTCCTCGAGCATGGCCCGCACGAGGAGCGTGCCGGTCACGGCACGCCCCAGCGGCGTGGTGTTGAAGTACGGCCGCCCGCCCGACCTGATGTGGAACGCGCCGCAGGCGAGCGCCGCGAGACCTTCCTCGACCAGCGCGGCCCGGCAGTCGACGAGTCGGGTGATCTCGGCGCCGTACGCGGAGGCTCGGCCCGGCACGGACGCGATGTCGGGCTCGTCGTACTGACCGATGTCGGCGGTGTAGGTGCACGGGACGGCGCCCTTGTCGCGCATCCAGGCGACGGCGACGGAGGTGTCGAGACCGCCGGAGAAGGCGATGCCGACGCGCTCGCCGGTGGGGAGGGAGGTGAGGACCTTGGACATAGGAAGAGTATGCATCAGAATGCATGGCCATGCAAACAGCCTCGCTGGCGTCACATGTTCTTCGCGCCCGCCTTGATCGCCTCCCGGATGCGGGTGTACGTGCCGCAGCGGCAGATGTTGCGGATCTCGTCCAGGTCGCGCTCCTCTATCTCACGGCCCTCGGCCGCGGCCCGGCGGACCTTGGCGACGGCGGTCATGATCTGGCCCGGCTGGCAGTAGCCGCACTGGGCCACGTCCAGCTCCAGCCAGGCCTCCTGCATGGGGTGCAGGTCCTTGCCGACGGTGGCGGGCAGCCCCTCGATCGTGGTGATCTCGTCGTCCGGCGCGATCTTGGCGACGGGGACCGAGCAGGGGTTGAAGGCCTTGCCGTTGATGTGTGACGTACAGGCCTGGCAGACGCCGATGCCGCAGCCGTACTTGGGCCCGGTCACGCCGAGCAGATCGCGCAGCACCCACAGGAGACGTACGTCGTCCTCGGCCTCGACGGTGATCCGCTCGCCGTTCAGGGTGAAGGTGTGGCTTGCCATGGAGGGAATCAGGGCTCCTCAGAAGGCGCGGTCGAGACCGTCGGTGGGGGACTGGGGTGTGGAGGGCTCGCGGGGGAGCGGGTCAAAGCCGAGCGTGCCGTGGTTGATGGGGAAGCTCGTCGGCAGGGTGCCCGTCGCGCGCGCGTACGCGCAGGCGATGGCGGCGAACGCGGGCGCGACGCCCAACTCGCCCGCACCAGCGGGCTTCTCGCTGTCGCTCGGCATGATCACGACGCGCAGTTCGAGCGGCGTGTTCCACTGCCTCGTGTAGAAGTAGTTGTCCCAGCTGCCCTCCAGCGGGAGGCCGTCCTTGATGTGCAGGCTGGAGGTGAGGGCCATCGCGAGCGCGTCGTTGAAACCGCCCATCATCTGGGCCTCCAGGCCGCGCGGGTTGATGGCGAACCCCGCGTCGACGACCATCAGCGCCTTGGTGACGCGCGGTCCCCCCACCCCGTCCCTGATCTTCCGGTTGACGGTCTCGGGGCGGCAGTCGATCTCGACGAGCGTGGCGACCGCGCCCCGGTACTCCGCGTGCACGCCGATGCCCTGCGCCACCCCGGCGGGCAGAGACCTGCCCCAGTCGCCCTCCTCGGCCGCCCTGTCGAGCACGGCCCGCAGCCGCTTGTCCTTGAGGAACGCGCGCCGGAACTCCACCGGGTCCTTGCGCATCCTCGCGGCCAGCTGATCGACAACCAGCTCCCGCGCGCACGCCACGTTCGGCGAGTAGATGTTGCGCATGCTGCCCGTGTTGAACTTCAGCGGCACCTCGTTCAGCAGCTGCGTGGTGACGCCGAAGTGGTACGGCGTCGACTGCGTCAGCTGGAAGATCGTCTCGGCGAACGTCAGATTGCCCGCGACGGGCAGCTTCGCCGCCGCCGACGTGATCATCTCGCCCAGGCCGTGGCCGAAGTCGGTCTGCGCGCCGGTGTGCCGCTGCTCGTAACTGAGGACGTTGCCAAGGGCGTACGTCGCCCGTACGCGCGAGACGCACATCGGATGCGTACGGCCCTGGCGGAAGTTGTCCGTGCGGGACCACGACAGCTTGACCGGCTTGCCCATCTTCTGGGAGATCTCCGCCGCCTCGGCCGCCACGTCGTGGAAGAGATGCCGGCCGAAGGAGCCGCCGCCCTCCACCACATGCACGGTGACCGCCTTTTGGGGCAGCCCGAGCCGGGCGGCGATGTCCTGCTGCGCCACGATCGGGACCTTCAGGCTCGACCAGATCTCGGCACGGTCGGCACGCACGTCGGCGATCGCGTTGTCCGGCTCCAGCGGACTGTTGCTGGCGAACGCGAAGGTGAACTCGGCGTCCAGCTTCTTGGTGAGCAGCGGCGGTACGACCATCGGCAGGGCGGCCGCCTTGATCTTGCGCAGGACGGTGTCGTCCGACTCCGCGTCGACCGTGCCGCGCCCCCAGGTCACCTCCAGGGCCCGCAGCGCGTCGACGCACTGGCCGAATGTCGCGCCTCGCACGGCCACCCCGTGCTCGATCACCGCGACATCGGTGATGCCCGGCATCCGCAGCACCGCGTCGGCGTTGTGCACCGCCTTCACCGTGCCGTTGATCGTCGGCGGCCTGCGCACCATCGTCGGCTTCGCGTCCGGCACGTCGTGGTCCATGCCGAACTTCTTGCGGCCGGTGACGATCTCCAGGGCGTCGATACGGTTCTGGGGCGTGCCGAGCACCGTGAAGTCCGCGCGGGGCTTGAGCCGCGCGGCGGCCGCGCGGACCGTCGTGCTCGCGGCCTTCTCGGCGAGTGAGCCGTACGTGGCACTGCGGGTCCCGTGCCTGATCACACCGGACTCGACGGTCAGCCGGGAGGCGTCGACGCCCCACTGCGCGGCGGCCGTCGACACGAGCCGCTCCCGGGCGACGGCGGCGGCGGTGCGGACCGGCAGATACATGCTGCGCATCGAGTTGGAGCCGCCGGTGAACTGGTTCATCAGCAACTCGGGCCGTGCGTCGGCGAGCGCGACCCGCACCTTCCCCAGTGGCAGGTCCATCTCCTCGGCGATCATCATGGCGATCGCGGTGGTCATGCCCTGGCCCACCTCCGCGCGGGGCACGGCGAACGAGGCGGTGCCGTCCGTGTGGACCTGGACCGTGATCAGGCCGGACGTCGGCGCCGCCACCAGGTTCTGCAGATCGCCGAGGTCGAAGAGGTTCTCGGGCTGCGGAGGGGACGGTACGAGCGCCGCGGCCTCCTGCGCCCCGACCGCGTCGGCGGCGAAGCGGACGCCGACGGCGAGGGTCGGGGCGGCGAGCAGATAGGCGAGCACTCGGCGACGGCCGGGGCTTTCAGAGCTTTCAGAGCTTTCGGGGCCTTCGGGCGCCGGAGGCTCCGGCTCCGCCGGGGGAGTGGGTTCTGCCATGTGGGGTCCTTCCAGAGCGGGGACGGGTTTCTGCGCACGAACGGGGGGACAAGTGTGGCGTGTTGGAGGTCCTGGGACGGAGGGTCGGCGGCCGAGAATCGCCGGTCGCCTCCGTACGGCAGTACGACGCCTGATGTTCGCCGGGATGTCATCCCCTGTCACCCTTGATCGCCGACCATCTGAGATCGATCGCGGTATCCCGGACCGCGGTATCCCGAGAGGACGACGTTGCAACACCCACGTCCAGGACGTACATACACAGGCAGCGGAACGCTCGCGGCGGGCTCACTAGCGGCCGTGCTGTCACTGGCCCTGGCGGGATGCGGATTCGCGGGCCTCGGGGAAGAGGATGGCGACGACCGAGCGTCGGGCGCCCCCGCGGCCGTCGCCGGGATCGACTGCGCGGAGTCGGGCAAGGTCCCCGGGACGGGTTCGAGCGCCCAGCAGAACGCGATGAAGTACTGGATCAAGGAGTACGAACGCGCCTGCCCCGGCGTGCGGATCGCCTACAACCCGATCGGATCCGGGGCCGGAGGCGCCCAGTTCCTGCGGGGCGCCACCGCGTTCGGCGGTTCCGACAGCGCGTTGAAGGCCGACGAGGTCACCCTCTCCAAGGTAGTCTGCAAGGGCGGGCGCGCGATCGATCTGCCCATGGTCGGCGGGCCCATCGCGATCGGGTACGACCTGCCCGGCGTCGACGACCTGGTCCTCGACGCCCCCACCCTCGCCAAGATCTTCGACCGGCAGATCACCACCTGGGACGACAAGGCGATCCAGCGGCTCAACCCCGGCGCCGAACTGCCCTCCATGCCGATCCGTCCCGTCCACCGCTCCGACGACTCGGGCACCACGCACAACTTCCAGGCCTATCTCGCGGGCGCCGCGCCCGAGGACTGGCAGCACCCGGTGGGCAAGGCGTGGCAGGGCAGGGGCGGCGCCTCCGCGAGCGGATCGAGCGGCGTCGCGACGGAGGTCACCTCGGGCTTGGGTGCGATCGGCTACTTCGAGCTGTCCTTCGCGCGGGCCCGGCACGTCAAGACCGTCGGCATCGACACGGGCGCGCCCGCCCCCGTCAAGCCGACGCCCGCGACCGCGTCGGCCGGTATCGCGGCGGCCCGTGTGGCGGGCAAGGGCAAGGACATGACGCTGAAGTTCCGCTACGGCGCCTCGACTCCTGGCGCGTACCCGATCGTCCAGGTCACCTACGAGATCGTGTGCGACAAGGGCAACCAGAAGGCGACCCTGCCCGCCCTGAAGTCGTTCCTCGGCTACATCGCGAGCGAGGCGGGCCAGGAGCCGCTGTCCCGCCTCCACTATGCGCCGCTGCCCGAATCCGTCGCCGGTCAGGTACGGGACGTGGTGCGCACGCTCTCCTGACCGGGGCCGGATGGTCCCACCCCGGGCGCCCCCAGCGGTGACGGGCGACCCCCCTGTGGCCGGGCGGGGGCGCGGTGCGAGACTGCCCGCATGCTTACGGAGATCATCGCGGCGGCCGGCGTGCTCGGCCTGCTCACGGTGGTGCCAGGGCCGGACATGGCCGTGGTCACCAAACGGGCCGTCAGTTCCGGCTGGCGCGACGGACTGCGCACGGTCGGCGGCATAACCGCCGGACTGCTTGTCTGGGGGGTGCTCACGGTGGCCGGACTCGCCGCCGTGCTGGCCGCTTCGGCCCTCGCCTACACCGTCGTCAAGCTGCTCGGCGCCGCCTACCTCGTCTTCCTGGGAGTCCAGGCCCTGGTGCGCAGCCGCAAGGGGGAGCAGCCGCCCACCGACGCCCTCAGCGCCGCGGCGACCGGCGGCAACCCGTGGCGGACCGGCCTCGTCAGCAATGTCCTCAATCCCAAGATCGCCGTCTTCTACACCGGTCTGCTGCCCACGCTGACGCCCCGGTCCCTGCCCTCACACCTGGGCATGGCCCTGCTGGTCCTGCTGCACGCTGCCCTCACCCTGATCTGGCTGGGCGGCTACGTCATGGTGCTCTCCAAGGCCCGCGCCTTCTTCTCCAGGCCCCGGGTGCGCCGGGCACTCGACCGCGTGACGGGTGTGGTGCTGATCGGATTCGGGCTGAAGGTGGCGACGGCCGACAGCTGACGGGGGCCCCGAACCGCTCCTCGCCCGGGGTGTGCGGATGCGCAGGATGCGCAGGTGAGAGGTGCAAGCGTGCGCTCACACGCACATAATCAGGGGCCGGGCGACCGGTGTCCACGCCGGACGCGTACCGGAAGGGGCACCACGTGAGCGACGGCCACCACCACCACGAACACCCCCACCCGCACCCGCACCCGCACCCGCACCCGCACCCGCACCCCCACCCGCACCCGCACTCCCATCCCACCGGCCCCAAGCGGCACCGGCACCGTCTGCGCCACCTGTTCACCCCGCACTCCCACGACTCGGCCGACAAGTCCGACACGGCGCTGGAGAGTTCGGCGCGCGGCATCCGGGCGCTCTGGGTCTCCCTCGGCGTGCTGGGCCTGACGGCCCTCGCGCAGGCGGTCGTCGTGGTGATGTCCGGTTCCGTCGCCCTGCTCGGCGACACCGTGCACAACACCGCGGACGCCCTGACCGCGGTGCCGCTCGGCATCGCCTTCGTCCTCGGCCGTCGGGCCGCCACGCGCCGCTTCACGTACGGATACGGAAGGGCCGAGGATCTGGCGGGCCTCGTCATCGTCCTCACCATCGCCGCGTCGGCCGCGTTCGCCGGCTGGACGGCCGTCGAACGGCTCCTTGACCCACGGGACATGAGCCACGTGCCCGTCGTGGCCCTCGCCGCGGTGATCGGCTTCCTCGGCAACGAGGGCGTGGCCCGCTACCGCATCCGCGTCGGCCGTGAGATCGGCTCGGCCGCGCTCGTCGCCGATGGACTCCACGCGCGTACGGACGGATTCACCTCGCTCGCCGTGCTGATCGCCGCGGGCGGCTCCGCACTCGGTCTGCGGTTCGCCGACCCCGTGGTCGGCCTCCTGATCACCGCCGCGATCCTGCTGGTCCTGCGGGACGCGGCCCGCGAGGTCTTCCGCCGGGTCATGGACGCCGTGGACCCGGCGCTCGTCGACGCGGCGGAGCGAGCGCTCCTGGAGGTGCGGGGCGTACGAGGCGTCGGCGAGCTGCGGATGCGCTGGATCGGCCACCGGCTGCGCGCCGAGGTGGCGGTCGTCGTGGACGGCTCGCTGAGCGTCCGGGAGGCGCATGAGGTGGCCGTCGAGGCCGAGCACGTACTGCTGCACGCCGTGCCCCGGCTGACGGCCGCCCTCGTGCACGCCGACCCGGAGCCCGTCGCGGGTGAGCGCGATCCTCACCTGGCCCTGGCCCATCACGCGCCCGCCTGACCTCCCTGTGGTGCGGGTCACATGAAGTGGCGGGAACTCGGCGGGTGCGCGGGCCGACTCCTTGTCCGGTCCGGTCGCAGCCGGGCCGCGGCCCGTCGATCCAGGAGAACCACTCATGCCCGCCGAACCCACCGTCCTCGCCGAAGGCGACGGGCAGCAGCCAGTCGAACCTCCGGAGCTTCCCGAGGCCTCGGAGGTCCGGCCCACAGGGAAGCGGTCCGCCTGGGCGTCGTTGCGCCCGCTCGTCCTGCGGCTGCACTTCTACGCCGGGCTGTTGATCGCCCCCTTCCTCCTCGTCGCGGCCGCCACGGGCCTGCTGTACGCGTGCTCGTACCAGGTCGAGAAGATCGTGTACGCCGACGAACTGCGCGTGCCCGTGGCGGCAGGCAAGAGCGAACTGCCCCTGGCGCGGCAGGTGGCCGCGGCCCGCGAGGCGCACCCCGAAGGGACGGTCGGCGCGGTGCGGCCCGCACCGGAGGACGGCGCCACCACCCGCGTCCTGCTCTCCGGCGTGCCGGGCGTCGACCCCGACCGCACGCTCGCCGTCTTCGTCAACCCGTACACGGGCGAGGTGCGCGGCGCGCTCGAACAGTACGGGGCGTCCGGCGCCCTGCCCCTGCGCACCTGGATCGACGAACTCCACCGCGATCTGCACCTCGGCGAGCCGGGCCGGCTCTACAGCGAACTCGCCGCGAGCTGGCTGTGGGTGATCGCCGGCGGCGGCCTCGTCCTGTGGTTCGGGCGCCACAGGTCGCAGCGGAAGCTGCGGAACGCCAGGACCACGACGGGCCGGCGCCGCACGCTCTCCCTGCATGGCTCCGTGGGCGTGTGGGCCGCGCTCGGCCTGTTCTTCCTCTCGGCGACCGGTCTGACCTGGTCGACGTATGCGGGCCAGAGCATCAGCGACCTGCGGGACGCCATCGGACAGACCACGCCGAGCGTCGCGGCGGCCGCCGGAGGTGAGCACTCCGAACACGGCGGCGCGGCCGGTTCCGGCGGTACCGGAAAGGGCGCCGACGTGGGTCTCGACGCCGTCCTGAAGGCGGCGCGCGGCGAAGGGCTCTCGAACCCGGTGGAGATCATCCCGCCCGCCGACGCGTCGTCCGCGTACGTCGTCAAGCAGATCCAGCGCAGCTGGCCCGAGAAGCAGGACTCGGTCGCCGTGAACCCGGCGGACGGCCAGGTCACCGATGTCCTGCGGTTCGACGACTATCCCGTCCTGGCGAAGCTGACGCGCTGGGGCATCGACGCGCACTCCGGTTCGCTCTTCGGCGTCGTCAACCAGATCGCGCTCGCCGCGCTCGCCCTCTGTCTGATCCTGCTGATCGTGTGGGGGTACCGCATGTGGTGGCAGCGCGGGCGCGGGACCTCGTTCGGGCGGCCCATGCCGCGCGGCGCCTGGCAGGACGTACCGGCGTACGTCCTGGTCCCGCTGATGGCGGCGATCGCGGTGCTCGGCTACTTCGTGCCGCTGCTCGGCATCCCGCTGGCGGCCTTCCTCGCCGTGGACATCGCGCTGGGCGAGATCGCGTACCGGCGGGGCCGCAGGGCCTCGTAGCGACGAGGTTCGGGCAGATGTGTGTGACCGGCCCCTGAGCGGGCACTCGAAAGGTGGGCCCCGCCGTGTCTCCCCCGTCGCGGCGGGGCTCCTTCGTGGAGCGCCGAGGCGCCCGCCGCAGCTCTGTTCGGGGGCTGTGGGGTCACCGCACCGGGCCGGGTCACCGGCATTCCCTATTCCTGTAACGCGTTCTACTGTGTGCGCCGTCAAGTCCGAGGCCGAGCGAACCAGTCAGCGCCTGGAGGGGCCGTGCACCTCGAATACACGCCTGAGCAGCAGCAGTTGCGCACCGAGCTGCGTGCCTACTTCGCCGAGCTGGTGCCGGACAACGTGCACGCGCGGTACGCCGAGCCCGCCGCCCAGAAGCGGTTCTACCGGGAGACCATCCGCCGTCTGGGCGCGGACGGCTGGCTCGGCGTCGGCTGGCCCGAGGAGTACGGCGGGCGCGGGCTCACGCCCATGGAGCAGTTCATCTTCTTCGACGAGGCCGCGCAGGCAGGCGTCCCGCTGCCGCTCATGGCCCTCAACACCGTCGGCCCAACGATCATGCAGTTCGGCACGGACGAGCAGAAGAGCTACTTCCTGCCGAGGATCCTCTCCGGAGAGCTCGACTTCGCCATCGGCTACAGCGAGCCCGACGCGGGCACCGACCTCGCCTCGCTCAGGACCAAGGCGGTCAGGGAGGGCGACGAGGCCACCGGCCACTACACGGTCAACGGACAGAAGATCTGGACGACCAACGGCGACACCGCCGACTGGGTCTGGCTCGCCGTCCGCACCGCCACCCCCGAGGAAGGCGTCCCGCCGCACAAGGGCATCACCATGCTCCTCGTCCCGACGAGCGACCCCGGCTACTCCTGCACCCTCATCAACACCCTCGCCTCGCACGACACCACCGCCAGCCACTACGAGAACATCCGCGTCCCCGCCTCCCGCCGCGTGGGCGAGGAGAACAAGGGCTGGCGGCTGATCACCAACCAGCTCAACCACGAACGCGTCACCCTCGCCGCCCACTGCACCATGGCCATCCGCGCCCTGCACGACGTGCAGCGCTGGGCCATGGAGACCAAACTCGCCGACGGCCGCCGCGTCATCGACCTCGCCTGGGTCCGTCGGCAGCTCGCGAGGACCCACACCAGGCTCGACGCGATGAAGCTCCTCAACTGGCAGATGGTCAACGCCGTCCACGAAGGCACCCTCACCCCGCAGGACGCGTCCGCCGTCAAGGTCTACGGCTCGGAGGCGCGCCGCGACGCGTACGCCTGGCTCATGGAGGTCGTCGGCGCCCCGGGCGCCCTGAAGGAGGGCTCGGCGGGCGCGGTCCTCCACGGCGAACTGGAGCGCGGCTACCGTTCGGCGGTGATCTTCACGTTCGGCGGCGGGAACAACGAGATCCAGCGCGAGATCATCTCGTGGATCGGCTTGGGAATGCCGCGGGTGCGCCGCTAGCGCCTGACTCCTCGTAACCCCGGCGCGTCCCGGAGACTTCGGCTCCTGATCAAGCCGCTAACCTTCGTACGCATGACCGATTATCAAGCGCGCGACCGGCTCGTGGGTGAACTCGCGAGACCGGCGCCCCGCCGTCTCTTGCGGTTCGCCGCAGGCGGCACCGCGTTCTTACTCTTCGCCGACCTCGCCACACGCGCCTACAACCGGTACGACTCCATCCCGGCCATCCGCACGTTGGTGAACGTGGACGTCGAGGCCAACCTGGCCACCTGGTGGAACAGCACGCTGCTGCTGGCCGTGGCGGGCATGGCGCTGACCGCCGCGCTGCTCAGCGGAGCAGACGTGCGCCCCGGGCGCCTGTCCTGGCTGGGTCTCGCCGCCGCTACCGCACTGCTCAGCATCGATGAAACGGTCTCGCTGCACGAACGCCTCGGTGAGGTCGGCCGGGCGTGGAAGGAGTGGGCCGGGGGCACGCTGCCCACGCACGCCTGGGTGTTGCCGGGCGCGGCGCTCGCGGCGGCGGGCACCGTGTGCGCCGTGCTGTGGGCGCGGAAGCTTCCCCGCGACCTGCGGCACGGGCTTCTTGCCGCACTGGCGGTGTATCTGGGCGGGGCGTTGCTGACCGAGGCGTTCAATGGCTGGGCGCGCGAGAACGGCCACAGCACCGTGCTCATGCTGGGCACGATCGTGGAGGAGGGCTTGGAGATGAGCGGCTGCCTCGTGGCCCTCGCCGCCCTCAGCCGGTACGTGATGCTGGAGCGCGACCCGGCCTCCGGCCACGCGGTCGTCCGCCTGCGGGACGGCTAGGCCCTGGTCCGCCGGAGCCTGTGGCGCGGCGGCGGCCCCCTTGGAGCTGATGCGGTAGAAGCGGCGCCGCGGGCGGCCCTCACCTTCGGCGATCTCGTCCCGCTCCCAGTACCGCTCGACCCAGCCCGCTTGCCGCAGACGCTCGAGAATCGGGAAGAGTGTGCCGTTCGGGAGGCTGGTGCGCTTCGACAGTTCCAGTCCGTACAGTCCCTCGGCGAGTGCGACGGTGCGGTGTTCGCGGGCGTCGCCGTGGCCGAGGAGGGCGCGCAGCACGGTTTGCGTGTGCGGCGTCATCTTCACATCCGGCATGGACGCAATCTACTTAGGTCGAATGAGGCTTGACTACCTAGGTAGTTGGCCACACTCGGGACCAACGAGCCACAAGACGTCACCCGTCAGGAGATGGTCACCCCATGACTCAAGAGGTGGTCGCCCCATGACCGAGCCCATACCCCCGGCCGAGCCCGACCCCGGCCTCTTCGGCCCGGCGTCGGTGACCTGGCAGCTCCACTCCGACCCGATGATGTGGATCGCCGGGATCCGCGCCCTCTACCTCCAGGCCCTGCACCCCCGCGCGGTCCGCGGCGTCATGCAGAACAGCGACTTCCGCAACGACGCCTGGGGCCGCCTGATGCGCACCGCCCGCTTCGTCGGCACCACCACCTACGGCACCACCGAGGCCGCCGAGAAGGCGGGCGCCCGCGTACGCAAGATCCATACGATGCTCACGGCCACCGACCCGGACACGGGTGAGCGGTACCGCGTCGACGAGCCCGAGCTGCTGCTCTGGGTGCACTGCGCGGAGATCGACTCCTACCTCCACGTAGTCCGCCGCTCGGGGATCCGGATGCCGGACGCGCTCGCCGCCCGGTACGTGGACGAGCACCGGCAGAGCGCCCGGCTGGTCGGCCTCGACCCCGCTGACGTACCCGGCTCGACGGCGGAACTCGCCGCGTACTTCGCCGAGGTGCGCCCCGCGCTGGCCGCCGGGCCCGACGCCCGCGCCGTCGACGACTTCCTGCGCAGCCCGCCGACGCACCCCCTGCTCGCCCCGGCGCGCGCCCTGCTGTGGCGGCGCGTGGCCTCCCTGGCGTACGCCTCCCTGCCGTCGTACGCCCACGAGCTGTACGGCAGAGCCGCCCCACCGCCCTCCACCGTGACCCGGCGCCTGACCCTCACCGGCACCGCCCTGCGCGCCGTCCCCGCGCGTGTGCGCTGGCAACTTCCGCCCAAGCACATCCTGCGCGCCATGGCCCGCCTGGGTCCCGGCAGCCGCCCGGCCCCGTACAAACTCGACAGGGGGGACGCCATACTGGACGGGCCGGGGAGGGCGCAGCGAGGCAACGGGGGCGACAGCGGGAGATGGCGGACACCAGGCTGATCCAGGGCCGCTACCGGCTCCTGGATCTGATCGGGCGCGGCGGGATGGGCGAGGTGTGGCGGGCGCGCGACGAGTCGCTCGGACGCCAGGTCGCCGTCAAATGCCTCAAACCGATGGGGCCCCAGCACGACCAGTCCTTCACGCGCGTGCTGCGCGAGCGCTTCCGGCGCGAGGCGCGCGTCGCGGCCGCCCTCCAGCACCGCGGCATCACCGTCGTCCACGACTTCGGCGAGCACGACGGCGTGCTGTATCTGGTGATGGAACTGCTCGAGGGCCGCAACCTCAGCCAGCTCCTGGAGGACAACGAACAGCAGCCGCTGCCCGTCGCCGACGTCGTGGAGATCGCCGACCAGGTCGCCGCCGCCCTCGCCTACACCCACGAGCAGGGCATCGTGCACCGGGACCTGAAGCCCGCGAACATCATGCTGCTCTCGGACGGCACCGTGAAGATATGCGACTTCGGCATCGCCAGGCTCGGCGCCGACATCGGCTTCACCTCGCGCCTGACCGGCACCGGCATCGCCATGGGCACACCGCACTACATGTCGCCCGAGCAGATCAGCGGCGAACCCGTCGACCAGCGCAGCGACCTGTACTCCTTCGGGTGCGTGCTCTACGAGATCGCCACCGGCGCCCCGCCCTTCGACCTGGAGGACGCCTGGGCCGTCCTCGTCGGGCACCGCGACACCGTGCCCGCCCCGCCGCGCCGCCACCGCGGCGAACTGCCCGCCTACTTCGAGCACATCGTCCTCGACCTGCTCGCCAAGGACCCCGGCGACCGGCCCCCGGACGCGCGCGACCTGCGCCGCCGCATCTCCGCGGGCCGCGCCACACCCTCGTACGTCCCGACCGTCATCACGCCCCCGGTACGCCGACCCGGGCAGCCGCCCTCCGGTGAGCCGCGCCTGCCCTCCTGGACCCGTGGCATGACCACCGGACACAAGGCGAGCGGCGCCTCCGTGCTGCGCACCACCCCGCCCGACGCGGCGGCCGGACTGACCGGCGAGTGGGTCCCGCGCGCCGACACGCGCCGGACCCCGGCGCCCCACCGGCCCGAACGGCCCACCCCGTCACCGGAGCTGGTCGCCACCCTCGCGGGCCGCCACAACGCGGGGCTGAGCCTCGGCAGGCTCGGGCGCTGGGCGGAGGCGGGCGAGGTGCACCGCGCGGTCGCCGCCGAACGGGAGCACGCGCTGGGGCCCGACCACCCCGACACGCTCGCCAGCCGGTACGAGGTCGGCTTCACGCTCAGCCGCACCGGCCGCGCCGCCGACGCCCTGCGCGAGTACGACAGGGTCGCCCGCGGCCGGGAGCGCTCCCTCGGCCCCGAGCATCCGGACACGCTCGCGGCGCGCCAGGAAATGGCGTACGTACTGGGGCAGTTGGGGCAGCACTTCGAGGCGCACCAGATGTACACCTCGGTGCTCGCCGCCCGGGAACGGACGGCGGGCCCCGACCATCCGGACACCCTGCGCTGCCGCCACAACCTCGCGTACAACCTCAGCCGCCTCGGCCGTCTGGAGGACTCCTACCGGCTGGCGCAGGAGGTGGCGGCGGCCCGTGCGCGCGTCCTCGGCGCGACCCACCCCGACACACTGGTCACCCGCTACGAAGTCGCGTACGCGCTCGGCCAGTTGGGGCGCTGGCCGGAGGCGCTGCAGACCTACCGCGAGGTCGCCGACGCGCGGGCGCGGGCGCTCGGCGCGGACCACCCCGACACGCTCGCCGCCCGCTACGAGGTCGGCATCAGCCTCGGCAGGCTCGGCCGCAGCGCCGAGGCCCTGGAGCTCTACCGCGACCTCGTCGACGACCGTACGCGCGTGAGCGGCCCCGCCGACCCCGAGACGCTGCGGGCGCGGCACGGGCTCGGTGTGAACCTCGGCCGGCAGGGGCGCTGGGAGGAGGCGCTCGCGGAGGCCCGGGACGTATGCGCCATCCGCGAGCGGGTGCTCGGCCCCGACCACCCCGACACGCTGGTGAGCCGCCGCGAGGTCGCGGTGGGCCTCGGCTGGCTGGGCCGCTGGCCCGACGCGCTCACCGAGTACCGCAGGGTGGCCGCGGCCCGCGAACAGGTCTTCGGCCCCGACCACCCCGACACGCTCGCCAGCCGCAACGACGAGGCGCACTGCCTGGAACAACTGGGCCGCGGCACGGAGGCGGTGGAGCTCTACCGCAGGGTGGCGTCACTGCGACAGCAGCGGGCGTCCGGGACGCTGTGAACACCACGGCGCGCCGGGCCTTCCGTCGGGCGGCCTGGAGAGCGGCGCCCCTTGAGGGTTCGGCGGCCCACCCGTCTAGGCCTTCGGCGGCCCACCCGCGCTCCAGCGCCCCCGCCCCCGAGCCGCCGTGCTAGGAAGAGGCATGTCCGATCGTGATGCGTACGACGCCGTCATCGTCGGCGGTGGCCATAACGGTCTTGTCGCCGCCGCCTATCTCGCCCGCGCCGGGCGCTCCGTGCTGCTCCTCGAACGGCTGGCCGGGACCGGGGGCGCCGCCGTGTCCGATCGGCCCTTCCCTGGGGTCGACGCGCGGCTGTCCCGCTACTCGTATCTCGTCAGCCTCCTGCCGAAGAAGATCGTCCGGGACCTCGACCTGGACTTCAGGGTGCGCACACGCACCACCTCCTCCTACACCCCGGCCGACCGCGCAGGACGCCCCACCGGCCTGCTCGTCGGCGGCGGCGCGGGCCGCACCCGGCGCGCCTTCGCACGGCTCACCGGAGGCGAACGGGAGTACGAGGCCTGGCGGAGCTTCTACGCCATGACCGGCCAGGTCGCCCGCCGCGTCTTCCCCACACTCACCGAACCCCTGCCGAGCCGCGCGGAACTTTGCGCCCGCGTCGACGACGCCACCGCCTGGCGCACCCTCTTCGAAGAGCCCATCGGCACGGCGATCGAGGACCGCTTCGCCGACGACCTCGTGCGCGGGGTCGTCCTCACCGACGCCCTCATCGGCACCTTCGCCGACGCCCACGACCTGGACCTGCGACAGAACCGCTGCTTCCTCTACCACGTCATCGGCGGCGGCACCGGCGACTGGAACGTGCCCGTCGGCGGCATGGGCGCCCTCACCGGAGCCCTCGCCGACTCCGCGCGCATCGCGGGCGCGCGGCTGCGCACGGGATGCGAGGCGACACGGATCGAAAGCGACGGGGAGCGCGGCGAAGTCACCTACCGGGAGGGCGACCGCGGCGAGCGGACCGTCGCCGCCCGGCACATCCTCGTCAACGCCTCCCCGCAGGCCCTCGCCGAACTCCTCGGCGACGAGCCGCCCCCGCCCGCCGAAGGCGCCCAGCTCAAGGTCAACATGCTGCTCAAGCGGCTGCCGCGGCTGCGCGACACGTCCGTCGACCCGCGCGAGGCCTTCGCCGGGACCTTCCACATCGCCGAGGGATACGAGGAGTTGGCGACGGCGTACGCCCAGGCCGCCTCCGGCACCCCGCCCACCGCGCCGCCCTCCGAGATCTACTGCCACTCGCTCACCGACCCCACGATCCTCGCCCCCGACCTCGCCGAGCGCGGCTACCAGACCCTCACCCTCTTCGGACTGCACACGCCCGCCCGCCTCTTCGCCAAGGACAACGACGCGGTACGCGCCGACCTCCTGAAGGCGACCCTCGCCCAGCTCGACGCGCACCTCGCCGAGCCGATCGCCGACTGCCTCGCGTCCGACGCCCAGGGCCGCCCCTGCGTCGAGGCGAAGACCCCGCTCGACCTGGAGCGCGATCTGCGGCTGCCCGGCGGCCACATCTTCCACCGTGATCTCGCCTTCCCCTACGCCGAGGACGGCGCCGGCCGCTGGGGCGTGGAGACCCGGCACGCGAACGTCCTGCTGTGCGGGGCGGGCGCCGTCCGCGGCGGCGGCGTCAGCGGCATCCCGGGCCACAACGCCGCCATGGCCGCGCTCGGCGCATAACGCCTGGTGTACGGTCGTACGTCGATCACCGGCGCGAACGAGGAGAGGGGTGCCGCGATGGCTTCCCGCCGAGGGGACGGCACCCCGACCTTCACCGAACAGGCCCGCCGAGGCCAGCTCATCGAATGCACGATCGACCTGATCGCCTCGAAGGGCTACCCGGCGACGTCTCTGGCGGCCATCGCCGAGCAGGCCGGTCTGTCGAAGGGCGCGGTCCTCTACCACTTCGCCTCCAAGGACAACCTGACCCAGGCCACTTTCTCGTACGTCATCGAACGGTTCACCGCGTACGTGAACGAGAAGGTGGCCGCCGAGCCGGACCCGCGCGCGGCGGTCGTCGCCTACGTCCGGGCGATGATCGACTACCAGCGGGACAACCGCCGCCATGTACGGGTGATCACCGAAATGCTCCTCGACGACGCGGGCGGCACCCGGCTCAAGAACCCCGGCGGCCATGACACGGCAGGCCGTTGGAACGCCCTGGCGGATCTCCTCACCGCGGGCCAACAGGCCGGTCAGCTGCGCGAGTTCGACCCGGCCACGGTCGCCCTCGCGATCGGCGGGGCGATCGACGGCGTGATCGCCCACTGGCTCGCCCACCCGGAGCTGGACCTGGCCGCCGCGGCGGACGAACTGGTGACGTTCACGCTGCACGCCATCGAGAAGCGCGACTGAGGCCTCCCGGCCCGGGATGGGGTACCGGTCGCGGTCAGCGGCGCGCGAACGCCGGTGCGTGCTCCGGGCGCACGCCCACCCCGCCCAGGTACCCCGTCACCGTCCGCAGCGCGGGCACCCGCCGCAGCATCCTGAGGGGCAGCGGCAGCCGGTCACCGCTGAGGGTCCCGGCGAGCGCGGGGGTCAACAGCATGTCGTGCTCGCCCTGTTGCTGCTTCTGCGTCACGGCCATCGGCAGCCACCGGCGCTTCTGGACGCGGGCGAGATCGCGTACGCCGATGTCGCCGCGCCGCAGCGGTCCGGCGAGGAGACGCGCCGCCGCGACGGCGTCCTGGATCGCGAGGTTGACGCCCACGCCGCCGACCGGCGACATGGTGTGCGCGGCGTCGCCGATGCAGAGCAGGCCCTCGGTGTACCAGCGGGGGAGGCGGTCCATGGTGACCTCCAGGAGTTTGACGTCGTCCCAGGAGCGGATCTCCGCCATCGTGGCGCGGTCCCAGCCGAGCAGGGCGCCGAGGCGGTCGCGGAACCACTCGACGCCGTGGGAGCGCAGCTCGCCGTCCGTGCCCTTCTTGATGAGGTAGGAGGTCTGGTAATAGTCGCCGCGGTCCATGGTGGCGGCGACCTGGCCGTCGCGGATGCTCAGGAAGACCCGGTCGCTCTTGAGGTCGTCCGGCGGCGCGGGCACGCGGACCTGCCAGACGTCGATGGGTACGTCGTACGAGACCGGGGTGAGCCCGGCGGCGGCGCGCACCAGGGAGCCGCGCCCGTCGCAGGCCACCGTCAGATCGGCGGCGATCTCGCCGGGCGTGCCGTCCTCGGCGACGTAACGCACTCCGGTGATCCGGCCGGAGCCGTCCCGGCGCACTCCGGTCGCCGCCGTCCGCATCCGCAGCGTGAACGACGGCTCGGTGGCGGCCTCGCCCGCGAGCAGGTCGAGGAAGTCCCACTGCGGGACCATCGCGATGTACTTGTGGCGGCCGGGGATGTGCCGCAGGTCGCCCGCGACGACCGTGGTGCCCTCGATGTGCATCCGCATGTCGCGCAGCTTGCGGGCCGGCAGCCGGGCGAAGCGTTCCCCGAGGCCGAGTTCGTCGAGCAGGCGCAGCGTCGAGGGGTGCACGGTGTCCCCGCGGAAGTCGCGCAGGAAGTCGCCGTGCTTCTCCAGGACCGTCACCTCGATCCCCGCCCGGGCCAGCAGCAGGCCGAGCATCATGCCGGCCGGGCCGCCGCCCACTACACAGCACGTCGTGCGTTCCATGTCGGTGTCCTCCCTGAGTAGGTGCGGCCACACTAACCGTTCGGTCAGAAGTCTGACCATGCGGTCAGTCATCGTGTGCGCGCACCAATCTGACGCAGCATCAGGAAACCTCTTCCTTCGGCATGGCCGCTGCGGCATCCTGCGGCCATGCAGACGGAGTTGAGCAGGAGACTGGGAGTCGAACACGCCATCTTCGGTTTCACGCCCTTCCCCGCGGTGGCCGCCGCCATCAGCAGGGCGGGCGGGTTCGGGGTGCTCGGCGCGGTCCGCTACACGGCACCCGACGAGCTGGCCAGGGATCTCGACTGGATGCAGGAGCACGTCGACGGCATGCCGTACGGCCTCGATGTCGTGATGCCCGCCAAGAAGGTCGAAGGCGTCACGGAGGTCGACGTCGAGGCGATGATCCCCGAGGGCCACCGGCAGTTCGTCAAGGACACCCTCGCCAAGCACGGCGTGCCCGAGCTGCCCGAGGGCGAGGCGTCCGGCTGGCGCATCACCGGCTGGATGGAGCAGGTCGCCCGCGACCAGCTCGACGTCGCCTTCGACTACCCGATCGCCCTCCTCGCCAACGCCCTCGGTTCACCCCCGGCCGACGTCATCGACCGCGCACACGGCAACGACGTCCTCGTCGCCGCCCTCGCGGGCAGCGCCCGGCACGCCCGCAAACACGCGGACGCCGGCATCGACATCGTCGTCGCCCAGGGGTACGAGGCGGGCGGGCACACCGGCGAGATCGCCTCCATGGTGCTCACCCCCGAGGCCGTGGAGGCGGTCGCGCCGATGCCGGTCCTCGCCGCCGGGGGCATCGGCAGCGGCGAGCAGATCGCGGCCGCGCTCGCGCTCGGCGCCCAGGGCGTCTGGCTCGGTTCCCTGTGGCTCACCACCACCGAAGCCGACCTGCACTCGCCCGCCCTCACCCGCAAACTGCTGGCCGCCGGTTCCGGCGACACGGTCCGCTCCCGGGCCCTGACCGGCAAACCCGCGCGCCAGCTCCGCACGGAGTGGACCGACGCCTGGGACGACCCGCAGGGCCCGGGACCACTCCCCATGCCGCTCCAGGGGCTCCTCGTCGCCGAGGCGGTCTCGCGCATCCAGAAGTACGAGGTGCGGAACCTGCTCGGCACCCCGGTGGGGCAGATCGTCGGCCGGATGAACAGCGAACGCGGCGTCCAGGCCGTCTTCGACGATCTGACACGCGGGTTCGAGCGGGCCGTCGACCGGATCAACCGCATCGCGGGAAGGGGAAGCCAGTCGTGAGCACACCTGCCAGCAGCACCCCGCCGAACGGCTTCTGGGCACAGGCCGTGGCCGACCCCGGCCGCACCGTCCTCGTCGCCCCCGGCGGCGAGCAGTGGACGGCGGGCCGACTGCACAGCGCGGTCAACCAGTTGGTGCACGGTCTGCGGGCCGCCGGTCTGGAGCGCGGCGACGCGTTCGCCGTCGTCCTGCCCAACGGCGTGGAGTTCCTCACCGCGTACCTGGCTGCCGCCCAGGCCGGCTTCTACCTCGTCCCCGTCAACCACCACCTGGTCGGCCCCGAGATCGCCTGGATCGTCGCCGACTCCGGGGCCAAGGTGCTGATCGCCCACGAGAGGTTCGCCGACGCGGCGGTGGCCGCGGCCGACGAGGCGGCCCTCCCGGCCACCCACCGCTACGCCGTCGGCGAGGTGTCGGGCTTCCGCCCCTACCGCCAACTCCTCGAAGGTCAGCCGGAGTCGGTCCCCGAGAACCGCACGCTCGGCTGGGTCATGAACTACACCTCCGGTACCACCGGCCGCCCCCGCGGCATCCGCCGACCGCTCTCCGGCAAACTCCCCGAGGAGTCCTACCTCGGCGGCTTCCTCGGCATCTTCGGCATCAAACCCTTCGACGGCAACGTCCACCTCGTCTGCTCACCGCTCTACCACACCGCCGTCCTCCAATTCGCGGGCGCCGCCCTGCACATCGGCCACCCCCTCGTCGTCATGGACAAGTGGACTCCCGAGGAGATGCTCCGCCTCATCGACGCGCACCGCTGCACGCACACCCACATGGTGCCGACCCAGTTCCACCGCCTCCTCGCGCTGCCCGAGGCGACGAAGGCCGCGTACGACGTGTCCTCGATGCGGCACGCCATCCACGGCGCCGCCCCCTGCCCCGACCACGTGAAGCGGGCGATGATCGAGTGGTGGGGCGAGTGCGTCGAGGAGTACTACGCGGCCAGCGAGGGCGGCGGCGCCTTCGCCACCGCGCAGGAGTGGCTGAAGAAACCGGGAACGGTCGGAAAGGCCTGGCCCATCAGCGAGTTGGCCGTCTTCGACGACGACGGCAACCGCCTGCCGCCCGGCGAACTCGGCACCGTCTACATGAAGATGTCCACCGGCGGATTCTCGTACCACAAGGACGAGTCGAAGACGAGGAAGAACCGCATCGGCGACTTCTTCACCGTCGGCGACCTCGGCCTCCTCGACGAGGACGGCTACCTCTTCCTGCGCGACCGCAAGATCGACATGATCATCTCGGGCGGCGTGAACATCTACCCCGCCGAGATCGAGTCGGCGCTGCTCACCCATCCCGCGGTCGCCGACGCCGCGGCCTTCGGGATCCCGCACGACGACTGGGGCGAGGAGGTCAAGGCCGTCGTCGAGGCCGCCGAGGGCAGGACCGCCGACGACGCCCTCGCCGCCGAGATCCTCGCCCACTGCGAGCGGCGGCTCGCCGGGTACAAGCGGCCCAAGAGCGTCGACTTCATCGAGGCGATGCCCCGCGACCCGAACGGCAAGCTGTACAAGCGCCGGCTGCGCGACCCGTACTGGGAGGGCCGCGAGCGCGCCATGTGAGGGCGGCGAGGGGCGGCGGGCCGGGCCTCCCGAGGGCCCGGCCCGCCGAGAACTCAACGGCGCTCGCGCACCCGCACCACCTTCAGCGCGGGATCACCGAGGATGTCCTTCTCGCAGAAGCGCGACGTCACCCAGCGCTCCTTCGCGTACAGCCGCGTCTGGTCGCTGAAGTGCGGCGAGCCGGGCTCGGACGACTGGGAGTACGTCAGCAGCGTGCGGGCCTTGGGGCAGCGGCCCTCGCCCCAGCCGACCGCCTGGATGTGACTCGACCCGTGCGCGACCTCGGTGTAACCCGCCTTCGGGTCCCAGGTCGCCTCGATCTTGTTCCAGACGCCGAGGGACTCCGTGCCGCCGTGCACCGGCAGGCGCTTGCCGCCGCGCACGACGTACTGGTTCTCGCCCAGCGGAGCGTTCAGCGCGATCCCCGCCGCTTCCAGCTCGGACACCGCGTCCGCCAGCGCCTTCGGGAAGCCCGGTACCGAGGTGTCGAGGGTGTGGGGGGTGCGCACCGGATCGGCCGCGGAGAACGGCACCTTCCACAGCTGCGCCCTCGGCACGGTCGCCGTCAACATGCGCCAGAACCGGTCGAAGAGCAGCGCGCCGCGGCTGTTGGTGTCCATCCTGTGGTCCCAGCGCGCCAGCACCTTGCAGGCCTTGGATACGTCAACCGCCTTGCCGTCACTGCCCGTCGCCATGCCGCCGGGAAGCGCCGCGCAGGCCTTCGCCGCGTCGTCCGCCGCGAGATCCGCCGCCGGGACCCGGTTGGCGAACTGCTGGCGTTGCAGGTCGGCGACGGTCAGACGGCCCTTCTTGGCCATCGCCGCCACATCCTGGATGCCTCCGCGCGTACGCAGCGAACGCTGCGTGCCGATCGTGCCGAAGACCCGCTCGTAACCGGTGATCGGCCGGTCCGCGTTGGAGAGCCAGGCGCTGTCGTTGGAGTTCTCCGCATACGGGGCGTTCTTCAGCGTCGGCATCCGCGAAGGCCCGAAGATCCCGGGCTGCACCGCGTCCTCGTCGGAGCCGAGCGCGCACGCGCCCCGCGAGCCGTCGAGCACGGCGACACCCGACGCCGGGTAGGTGATCTTGCCGAGGTCCGTGCTGCAGCGCTCCGCGAGTTCATCGGTGATGCGGGGCAGCACCTGCGACTGCGTGAGCAGCGAGTGGCCGCGCCGGTCCGCCGCGACGGTGTTCACCCAGGGCAGCCCCTGGGTCTCCCGCAGCGACTTGAGGATGCCGGCGGTGGAACGGGCCTTGCCGAAGCCGAGGTTGGTGTCGCTGCCGCGCAGGTTCGCGGCGTTCGGGTCGTTCAGCGCGTACGCCGTGGTCGAGGACCAGGGCAGCGGCAGCTGCGGGCCGAGGCCGGAGACGACGGGGCCGTAGCGGGTCCACCACTGGGTGCGGGTCACCGGCGCGCTGCCGCCCTTCACGGGCACGGTGACGGTCCGCTTCGTCATCTTGTGCGGCTTGCCGTCCACCAGATAGGTGGTCGGATCGGCCGGGTCCAGGGTGAGCTGGTGCAGGTTCAAGGGGACGCCGGTGGCGACGGTGTGGCTCCACGCCACATCCTCGTTGAAGCCGATGTTGACCACGCCGGTGCCGAGCAACGAGGCGCCGGACACGTTCAGTTCGCCCGGGATGGTCTGCTGCGACTGCCAGAAGCGGCGCCCGCCCTGCCAGGGGTAGTGCGGGTTGCCGAGCAGCAGCCCCTTGCCGTTGGCCGTGGTCGTGCCGTGGAACGCGACGGCGTTGGAGCCCATGTCGGCGTCCTGCGCCGAGAACAGCTCCCGGGCGGCCTTCGCCGTGCGGCGCGGGTCGGCGGCGGGGTTCCTTTCCGTGGCGCGGTCCTTGTCCGCGGCGCCCGGCGGCCGTGCGCCCGTGATGCCGTCGATGCCGCGCCCCTGGCCGCCGAGCACCTGCACGGCGAAGCCGTGGCGGGCCACGTCCAGGGGGGTGATCGGGCGGACCCAGTCGGCCTTCGCGCAGGCCGGGTCGGTGACGCGGTTCTGCTTCAGCCAGGCGTTGTAGCCCGCGGCGAAGCCGCGCATCAGCTCCTTCGTCCGACGGCTGGGCCCCGCGGGGGCGGGCTGCTTCAGGAGCTTCTCCACCGTCCCCGCCTTCCGCACCCCACGGAAGTACAGGTCGCTGCTGAGGTTCGTGGACGCCGACGACAGGGCCGCGCCGGGGGAGGCCTCGGGCCCGAAGTGCCGGGAGCGCTCGCCGCGTACGGTCACATAGCCGTCGGCGAGAGTGCAGACCTGGTCGGCGGCCTGCGCCCATCCCGTGCCGAAGCCGAGGTTCGCGTAGTCCTTGGCGAGGATGTGTGGGATGCCGTACTGCGTGTAGCGGATGGTGGCGTGCAGGCCGCCGCCCGAGGGGTGGGCGTCGCGCGGCGCGGCCACCGCGCCGGCCGGCAGCAGGGCCACGGCGGTCAGCAAGGTGATGCCCGCGGCGGCCAGTCGTCTCGTACGGGTACGGCCTCGGACTCGGCCTCTGGGCTGGGTGCGGGTACGGGTGCGCAAGGGGGAGCCTCCCAACAGCGTTGACGGAAGCGGCGGTTGAGCGTACCAAGCGGTATGTCATCTGTATGGTCCCTTGACCGAGGTGCCGCCAGGGACACAGGATCACGTCATGACGGGTGTACGGGAGAGCACAGTCGACGCAGTCCTCAGCCGCAGCGCGCGCCGCACACCGCGCCGCACGGCACTCCACTACGGCGAGCGGTCCTGGACGTACGCGGAGCTGGACGACGCCGTCTCGCGCGCCGCCCGCGTGCTGCGCGACCACGGCCTCGCCCCGGGCGAGCGGGTCGGCGCGTACGCCCACAACTCCGACGCCTATCTGATCGGCTTCCTCGCCTGCGCGCGGGCGGGCCTTGTCCATGTGCCCGTCAACCAGAACCTCACCGGCGACGACCTCGCCTACATCGTCCGCCAGTCCGGCAGCTCGCTCGTCCTCGCCGACCCGGACCTCGCCGGGCACCTGCCCGCCGACGCGGCGACCCTGCCCCTGCGCGACACGGACGACTCGCTGCTCGCGCGGCTGGCCGCCTCAGCCGCGTACGACGGAGAGGGCCCCGGCGGCGACGACCTGGCGCAACTGCTCTACACCTCGGGCACGACCGCCCAGCCCAAGGGCGCGATGATGTCGCACCGGGCCCTCGTCCACGAGTACGCGAGCGCGATCACCGCCCTGGACCTCAAGGAGAGCGACAAGCCCGTCCACTCCCTGCCGCTCTACCACTCGGCGCAGATGCACGTCTTCCTCATGCCCTACCTCGCGGTCGGCGCCGAGAACACCGTCCTGGACGGGCCCGACGCCGAGCGGATCTTCGACCTCGTCGAGGCCGGGCGCGCCGACAGCCTCTTCGCGCCGCCGACCGTGTGGATCGGCCTGTCGAACCATCCCGGCTTCGCCACCCGCGACCTCGGCGCCCTGCGCAAGGCCTACTATGGCGCGTCGATCATGCCGGTGCCGGTCCTGGAACGCCTGCGCTCCAGGCTGCCTGGCCTCGGCTTCTACAACTGCTTCGGGCAGAGCGAGATCGGCCCGCTCGCCACCGTCCTCGGGCCCGATGAGCACGAGGGGCGCATGGACTCCTGCGGGCGGCCGGTCCTGTTCGTCGAGGCACGCGTCGTCGACGAGGACGGGCGCGAGGTGCCGGACGGCACCGAGGGCGAAGTCGTCTACCGCTCACCGCAGTTGTGCGACGGCTACTGGGACAAGCCGCAGGAGAGCGCGGAGGCGTTCCGCGACGGCTGGTTCCACTCGGGCGACCTCGCGGTGCGGGACGCGGAGGGCTACTTCACCGTCGTGGACCGGGTCAAGGACGTCATCAACTCCGGCGGGGTGCTCGTCGCCTCACGGCAGGTCGAGGACGCGCTGTACACGCACGGGGGTGTCGCGGAGGCCGCCGTGATCGGGCTGCCGGACGAGCGCTGGATCGAGGCGGTCACCGCCGTCGTCGTACGCAAGGACAAGGAACTCTCCGAGGCCGAACTCATCGCCCACGCGCGCGAGAAGCTCGCCCACTTCAAGGCGCCCAAGCGGGTCCTTTTCGTGGACGAGCTGCCGCGCAACGCCAGCGGAAAGATCCTCAAGCGGGAGCTGCGGGACCGCTTCAGCGCCTCCTGAGCCGCCCTATCCCCTCTCCCGCAGATCCACGATCCTCTTGAACTTGCCCACCGAACGCTCCAGCGTCTCCGGATCGACGATGTCGACGCCGACCGAGACGCCGATGCCGTCCTTCACGGCCGCCGCGATCTCCCGGGCCGCCGCCGCACGCCGCTCGGGCGGGGTGTCCGCGCGCGCCTCGGCCCGTACCGTCAGGGCGTCCATGCGCCCCTCGCGGGTCAGACGCAGCTGGAAGTGCGGGGCGACACCGGCCGTGCGCAGCACGATCTCCTCGATCTGCGTGGGGAAGAGATTGACCCCGCGCAGGATCACCATGTCGTCGCTGCGGCCGGTCACCTTCTCCATCCGCCGGAAGACCCGCGCCGTGCCGGGGAGCAGGCGCGTCAGGTCCCGCGTCCGGTAGCGGACCACGGGCATGGCCTCCTTGGTGAGCGAGGTGAACACCAGCTCACCGCGCTCCCCGTCCGGCAGTACCTCGCCCGTGATCGGGTCGACGACCTCGGGATAGAAGTGGTCCTCCCAGATGTGCAGCCCGTCCTTGGTCTCCAGGCACTCCTGGGCGACACCCGGGCCGATCACCTCCGAGAGCCCGTATATGTCGACCGCGTCGATCGCGAAGCGCTCCTCGATCTCGCGCCGCATCTCCTCGGTCCATGGCTCCGCGCCGAAGATGCCGACCCGCAGGGACGTCGTACGGGGATCGATGCCCTGCCGCTCGAACTCGTCCAGGAGCGTGAGCATGTACGACGGCGTCACCATGATGATCTCGGGCCGGAAGTCGAGGATCAGCCGCACCTGGCGGGCCGTCATCCCGCCGGACGCGGGGATCACCGTGCAGCCGAGCCGCTCGGCCCCGTAGTGCGCGCCGAGACCGCCGGTGAACAGGCCGTACCCATAGGCCACGTGCACCTTGTCCCCGGGCCTGCCGCCCGCCGCGCGGATCGAGCGCGCCACGACATCCGCCCACATGGACAGGTCGCGCTCGGTGTACCCGACGACGGTCGGCAGACCGGTCGTGCCGCTGGACGCGTGCAGCCGGCGCACCTCGGACTGCTCCACCGCGAACATCCCGAACGGATAGTTGGCCCGCAGATCGTCCTTGGTGGTGAACGGGAACAGCGCCAGATCGGCGAGCGAACGGCAGTCGTCGGGGCGCAGGCCCGCCTTGTCGAACGCGGCCCGGTAGAACGGGACGTTCTCGTACGCGTGCAACAGGGTGTCCTGAAGGCGCTCCAGCTGCAGCGCCCCCAACTCACGGGGGCCGAGCCGCTCCGCCGCGTCCAGCTGTGGCGGCATACGCGTCATAAGTGGTTCTCCCGTCCCGAACGGGCGACCGATCATTCGGTCGACGATCTTCCGTCGAGGTCAGTAATCCAGTCCCCGGGGTAAGCGTCAAGAGATCTCGCACGGCCGCTTCGAGCTGGTGGGCCGGGGGCGGAACGGCGTTGCCCGGGCCACACGGGGATGTGATGATCTCCGGCATGCCGGTATTCAGCGCGTACGACGGGACCCAGCTGGCCTACCACGAGAAAGGGGACGGGGCGCCGCTGCTTTGCGTGCCGGGCGGTCCCATGCGGGCCTCCGTCTATCTGGGCGACCTCGGCGGCCTCACCGCTCACCGCCGCCTCATCCTGCTCGACCTGCGGGGCACGGGTGACTCGGCGGCCCCGGACGACACCTCGACGTACCGCTGCGACCGCCAGACCGACGACGTGGAGGCGCTGCGCGAGCACCTCGGGCTCGATCAGGTCGACGTGCTCGGGCACTCCGCCGGCGGCGACCTCGCCACGCTGTACGCGGCCCGCCATCCCAAGCGGATCCGCACCCTGATCCTCGTCACCCCGGCCACGCTGGCCGTGGGCGGCGTCGTGACCGACGAGGACCGTCGTGAGGCCGCCGAGCTGCGCAAGGATGAGCCCTGGTACCCGGCGGCCGAGGTGGCACTGCGGGAGATCGCACAGGGGCGTACGCCCACCTCGGGCTGGGACGTTATCGGGCCGCTCTTGTACGGACGTTGGGACGCCGAGGCTCAGACGCACCGGGCACAGAGCACGGCGCAGAAGAACCTGGCGGCCTCCGAGGCGTACTACGGCGAGGCCTTCTTCGACCCGCCCGCGACCCGCGCCGCCCTCACGGCCATGACCGCGCCGGTGCTCGTGCTGGCGGGCGCCTACGACGGTGGGCCGAGCCCCGCCCGCGCCGAGGAGCTGGCCGCTCTCTTCCCGGGCGGCGTGTGCCAAGTACAGCCCGGCGGCGGGCACTTCCCGTGGCTGGACGATCCGGAGTGGTTCACGCGGCGGGTCGCGGGGTTCCTCGCGCAGCACTGAGCCGGGCTGTTCCCAGGGCGGGGGTGTGTCTGTCCGGGGAATGCCGAGGCGGGGGCGCTCGTACCATGGGTGCCCGCTCGTAGCGATCGCCCAAGGGAGTCTCCGTGCCGGTCACCTCAGCCGTGTGTCGCGTCCTGGCCATGGGCGCCGTCGCCGCCGCGCTCTTCGCGGGGAGTTCCGGGGCCGTCGCCGTGCCCGCACCGGCGGTCGTCGCTGGGGCGGCCACGGGTTCGTACGGGCAACTGCGCCCGCTCGCCGAGCTGTCGGCCCGGCGGCTTGCCGCCGCTGATCTCGTCGCCGCCGCCAAGTACGGCACGGGCAGCCCCATCGACGACCCGGCACGTGAGAAGCAGGTCCTGGAGGCCGTGGCCCGGCAGGCGCGGGAGAGCGGCGGCGACCCCGAGGCGACGGTGCGGATCTTCCGTGATCAGATCGAGGCCAACAAGGTGGTCCAGCGGGAGCTGTTCCGGCGCTGGGACGCCGATCCCTCCCGGGCGCCGAAGGAGCGGCCCGACCTCGCCGAGGTCCGCGAGGAGATCAACCGGATCAACGGCGGCCTGGTGCGGGGCATCGCCGCCTCAGCGGGCGCGCGGACCGCGCCGTACTGCGGGGGAGTCCTGACCGCCGCCGCCGCGCACACCCGGCACGCCGATCGGCTCGACGCCCTGCACACGCTCGCGCTGGGGCGGGCGCTGCGGTCCGTCTGCGCGGGATGAGACCCGTACGTACGCGAACCGGGGCAGGAAGAACTGGGTGACCGGGCCGACCGCGAGCGCGTAGAGCACGGTGCCGACGCCCACCGTCCCGCCGAGCAGCCAGCCCGCGGCGAGCACGGCGACCTCGATGAGCGTGCGGACCCGCCGCAGGGAAGAGCCCGTCACGGCGGAGAGGCCGGTCATCAGGCCGTCCCGGGGCCCGGGGCCGAAGCGCGCGCCGACGTAGACGGCGACGGCGAGACCGTTCAGGACCACCCCGCCGAGGAGCAGACCGGCCCGGGCGGGCAGGCCGAGGTGCGCGGGCACGAGCGCGAGGCCCAGGTCGGAGGAGACGGCCACGACGGCGATGTTGGCGAAGGTGCCCAACGTGGGCCGCTGTTTGAGCGGAATCCACGCCAGCAGCACGAGCACGCCCACGAGCGCGCTCAACGTGCCGAAGCTCAGCGCGGTGCGCCGCTCCAGGCCCTCGCAGAGGACGCTCCAGGGAGTGGCGCCCAGGGCCGCCCGGACCAGGACCGCGAGGCTGAAGCCGTACAGGGCGAGACCCAGGAAGAGTTGGGGGAGGCGCCTCAGCGGGTCCTCGCCCAGGGGTACGTACGTGATGTCCTGCCGCATGCCGTGTTGCCTCCGGGAAGTGGTGCAGGGGAGCTGCCCGTCAGGGCCATTGGTTGCCACTCTGTGGTGTGATTGGCCCTGGAAGTACGGCCAATCCAAGGAGAATGGTGTGGTTGACGCGCTGGGCAGCCGGCAGCTCGCCGCCCTGCTGCCCGACTCCGCCGGCAGGCGCCCCGCCTACCGCCACCTCGCCCAGGCGATCAGTGAACTCATCCTGGACGGCCGCATCGCGCTGCACGTCAGACTCCCCGCCGAGCGGGAACTGGCGGGCGCGCTCAACACCAGCAGGACCACCGTCACGGCCGTGTACGACCTCCTGCGCGAGGGCGGTTACGCGCACAGCCGCCAGGGCGCCGGAACCTGGACGGCCCTGCCCGAGGGGCGTGCCACCAGTGGCGTCCGGCGCCTCCTCGCGGCGGCCGAGGAGAGCGCCATCGACCTGGCGAGGGCCGCACCGGCCCTGCCGCGCGACACGCTCGCCGCCGCCCTGACCCGGGTGGCCCCGCACCTCGCGGACCACGCGGACACCCCCGGCTACCACCCCTACGGGCTGCCGGAGCTGCGTGCCGCCGTCGCCGAGCGCTTCACCCGGCGCGGCCTGCCGACCATGCCGGAACAGATCCTCGTCACCGCCGGTGCCCAGCACGCCCTCACCCTCGTCCTGGGACTGCTCTGCCGTCCCGGCGACCGCGTCCTGGCCGAGAACCCCTCGTACCCCAACGCCCTGGAGGCGATGCGGCGCGCCCGGCTGCGCACGGTGCCGGTCCCGGTGACCGACACCGGCTGGGACACCGAGATCGTCGAGTCGACCTTCCGCCAGGCCGTGCCCCAACTGGCCTACCTCATACCCGACTTCCACAACCCGACCGGCTGCCTCATGCCCGAAGGGGAACGAGGACGCGTCCTGCGCGCGGCTCAGCGCTCCGGTGCCTGGCTCGTCGTCGACGAGACCCTCGCCGAACTCGCCCTCGACGCCCCGGCCCCCGCGCCCTTCGTCTCCCACGCGGCCCCCGGCGGCACGGGCCAGCTCATCACCATCGGCTCCATGAGCAAGACGCACTGGGCGGGCCTGCGCGTCGGCTGGCTGCGCGCGCCCGCGCGGCTCGTCACCGAACTGGCGGGGCAGCGCGTCGCCACGGACATGGGCGGCTCGGTCCTCGACCAGCTGCTCGCCCTCGACCTGCTCGACCGTGCCGACGAGCTGCCGGCGAGCCGCCTGGAGCAGCTGCGCGGCCGTCGGGCCGCGCTGGCCGCCGCCCTCGCCGAGCACCTTCCGCGCTGGAGCTGGCGACTGCCGCCCGGCGGCCTGTCGTTGTGGGTGGACCTCGGGCAGCCGATCGCCTCCGCGCTGGCCGAGCGGGCGCTGGAGCACGGGGTGCGGATCGAGAGCGGCGCCTGCTTCGCCACCGATCCGGGCGTCTTCGAACAGCGGCTCCGCATCCCGTACACCCTGCCCGGGGACACCTTGCGCGAGGCGGTGTGCCGGTTGGCCACCGCGTACGGCGGGGGGCTTGCACCGGTCGCCGCCGCCCGGCGGCCGCACTGGGTGGCCTGAGCGCGGGCCGGGCGCCCTGGATACGGCGGCCAGGTCCCCTGGATACGGTGGCCACGCGCCCTGGACGCGGCGACGCGCTCTGAACGCGGCGGCTACGCTCCCGCCGCCACCGTCTTCGCCCAGCGGTAGTCCGCCTTGCCGCTCGGTGAGCGCTGGATGTGGTCGGTGAAGACCACCGCGCGCGGAATCTTGTACCCGGCGAGCAGCGCGCGGCAGTGGGTCTGGACTGCCTCCAGGTCCAACGCGGGCGCTCCGGGGCGCAGTTGGATGACGGCGGCGACCCTGGAGCCCCAGCGCGCGTCGGGCACTCCGGCGACCAGCGCGTCGTACACGTCCGGATGTGACTTCAGGGCCTGCTCGACCTCCTCCGGGTACACCTTCTCGCCACCGGTGTTGATGCACTGCGAGCCACGTCCGAGGACGGTGACGATGCCGTCCTCGTCGACCGTCGCCATGTCGCCGAGCAGCACCCAGCGTTCGTCGTCCTTCTGGAAGAAGGTCTCGGCGGTCTTCACCGGGTCGTTGTAGTAGCCGAGCGGGACATGCCCGCGCTGGGCGAGGCGGCCCGGCTCGCCCACCGCGACCGGCTCGTGGGTGGCCGGATCCACCACGCGCGTACGCTCGTTGACCTCCAGGCGGAAGCCCTTCCGGGGCCCCGAGTCATCCGTGGCCTTCCCGTTGGAACCGGACTCGGAGGAGCCGAAGTTGTTCAGGAGCAGCACATGCGGCACCAGCTCCTGGAACTGGGCCCGCACCGTCTCCGACATGATCGCCCCGGACGAGGAGACGCTGAACAGCGACGACAGATCGGTGCCCTTGAGCGGGCCGCGCAAGGCGTCGATGAGCGGCCTGAGCATCGCGTCGCCCACCAGGGACACGCTCGACACCTTCTCCCGCTCGATGGTGCGGAGCACCTCTTCGGGGACGTATTTGCGGTGCAGGGCCACCCGCTGGCCGTAGTGGAAGGCGATGAACGACGTCAGCGTCGACGTGCCGTGCATCAGCGGGGGAGCGGGGAAGAAGGTGAGGCCGGGCCCGCCCGCCGCGACCCGCTCGGCCAGCTCCTCGGGCCGCTTCACCGGCTCGCCCGCCGGTTCGCCCCCGAAGAGCCCCGCGAAGAACAGGTCCTCCTGGCGCCACATGACGCCCTTGGGCATGCCGGTCGTGCCGCCCGTGTAGATGATGAACAGGTCGTCCGGCGAGCGCGGCCCGAAGCCCCGGTCCGGGGAGCCCGCGGCCTCCGCGTCGGTGAACGCCACGATGTCGAGGGCGTCCACGGTGTCCGTCACGTCGGCGGCGTCCGTGGCGTCGGCGGTGTCGGTGGAGGCCGACGGGGCGGCGGGGGAGGGCGGCTCGCCCACCCGTATCAGGTGCCGCAGCTTCTCCGTGCGCGGCAGCGCCGCCGCGACCCGCCCGGTGAACTCGGCGTCGAAGACGAGCGCCGCGAGATCCGCGTCGCGGTAGAGGTAGACCAACTCATCTTCCACGTAACGGTAGTTGACGTTGACCGGTACGAGCCGTGCCTTGAGGCAGGCCAGGACGGTCTGAAGGTACTCGACGCCGTTGTACAGATGCAGGCCCAGGTGCTCGCCGGGCTTCAGGCCGCTGTCGATCAGGTGGTGAGCGAGGCGGTTGGCCGCCGCGTCCAGCTCGGCGTAGGTCAGCCGGCGCTCGGCGCCCGTGCCGGGGTGGTCGATGTAGACGAGTGCCTCGCGGCCGGGAACCACGTCGACGACCGACTCGAACAGGTCGGCAAGGTTGTACTCCACCGCTCTCCTCCTGACCCCGAACGTCCCCTGCGACGCTTCGTCCGACGTCCGGCCTGGCGGTCATCAGAGCAGAGGCGCCCACAACTGGGAAGGGGCCCCGCGCAACAAAACTGACTATGTGTCAGAAAACTATTGAACTGGCTCCCCGGCTACTGCAACCTGTTCCAGGTCCGGAGGCGACAGGCCGGCCTTCGGTGGCCGTCGATGGAGGGAGCACGGCACATGGGTGGGACGGAACACCTCTCCGTGCGGCGCGAAGGCGCCACACTGATCCTCACGCTGAACAGGCCCGAAGCGAAGAACGCCCTCTCGCTGTCGATGCTCGTGGGCCTCTATGACGGGTGGGTGGCCGCCGACGAGGACGACGCGGTCCGCTCGATCGTGCTGACCGGCGCGGGCGGCGCGTTCTGCGCGGGCATGGACCTCAAGGCCCTCGCGGGCAAGGGGATGGAGGGCGAGCGGTACCGGGACCGGATGAAGGCCGACCCCGATCTGCACTGGAAGGCGATGCTGCGCCACCACCGGCCCCGCAAACCGGTCATCGCCGCCGTCGAGGGGTACTGCGTGGCCGGCGGCACGGAGATCTTGCAGGGCACGGACATTCGCGTGGCGGGGGAGTCGGCGACCTTCGGGCTCTTCGAGGTGCGGCGCGGGCTCTTCCCCATCGGGGGCTCGACCGTGCGGCTCCCTCGCCAGATCCCTCGTACGCACGCCCTGGAGATGCTGCTCACCGGGCGGCCCTACTCGGCGGCCGAGGCGGCGGCGATCGGCCTTGTCGGGCATGTCGTGCCGGACGGCTCGGCGCTGGAGAAGGCGCTGGTGATCGCCGAGCAGATCAATGGGTGCGGGCCGCTCGCCGTGGAGGCGGTCAAAGCGTCCGTCTATGAGACCGCTGAGATGAGTGAGGCGGAGGGGCTCGTGGCGGAGCTGGAGAGAGGGTGGCCCGTCTTTGACACCGCCGACGCGGGGGAGGGCTCCAGAGCCTTTGCGGAGAAGCGGGTGCCGGTGTTTCGGCGGGCGTAGGTCTTTGTCGGCTGCGGGTGTGTTGTGGCTGGTCGCGCAGTTCCCCGCGCCCCTGACGGGGCTTACCGCCGGTCGGTTGTTCGCTGCGGGTGCGTCGTGGCTGGTCGCGCCGTTCCTCGCGCCCCTGACGGGGCTTCCCTCTCCCTGAACCCTGACGGGCGCCTCTCGTGTCCCGAGTGAAATGGAGTCTGTCCATGGCATCCGCTCCCTCGTCCGGCGTGCTTCGTGCTCCTCTTGTCGTCGAGTTTCCGTTCACCCGGTCCCTCGGGCCCGTGCAGAGCGCCTTTCTCACCGGGCTGCGCGAACGCGTCGTCCTCGGGGTCAAGGCCCGGGACGGGCGCACGCTCGTACCGCCCGTCGAGTACGACCCCGTGACCGCCGAGGAGATACGTGACCTCGTCGAGGTCGCCGCCACCGGCACCGTCACCACCTGGGCCTGGAACCACGAGCCCCGTCGCGGCCAGCCCCTCGCCACTCCCTTCGCCTGGGTCCTGGTGAAGCTCGACGGCGCCGACACCGGCCTGCTCCACGCCCTCGACGCCCCCGGCCCGGACGCCGTACGCACCGGCATGCGCGTCCGTGTCCGCTGGGCCGCCGAACGCGTCGGCGCCATCACGGACATCGCCTGCTTCGAGCCGTACGAGGGGGAGCGCGGCGCCCGCCAAGGCGCCCCGCACAGCGGGGAGTTCGCGGAACCCGTCACCGGGATCGTTGCACCCGCTCGGCTCGACTACACCTACTCGCCCGGCCGCGCCCAGACCGCCTACATCAACGCCCTCTCCGCACAGAAGACCGTTGGCGAACGCTGCCCCTCCTGCCGCAAGGTGTACGTCCCGCCCCGGGGCGCCTGCCCGACCTGCGGAGTCGCCACGGCCGAGCGGGTCGAGGTCGGGCCGCGCGGGACCGTCACCACGTACTGCATCGTCAACATCAAGGCGAAGAACCTCGACATCGAAGTCCCCTACGTCTACGCCCACATCGCCCTCGACGGCGCCGACCTCGCCCTGCACGCCCGCATCGCCGGGATCCCCTACGACGAGGTGCGGATGGGCCTGCGCGTCGAACCCGTGTGGACCGAGGGCGGCCGCTTCCCCGACCACTACCGGCCCACCGGCGAGCCCGACGCCGACTACGACACGTACAAGGAGCTGATCTAGATGGCGCCCCGCAAGCCGTCCGTGATGCGGCCCGCCCGCGACGTCGCCGTCGTCGCCTTCGGGCAGACCGACCACCTGCGCTCCACCGACGAGCTGTCCGAGGTCGAGATGCTCATGCCGGTGCTGCACCAGGTCCTCGCCGCCACCGGCCTGAGGACCAGCGACATCGGCTTCACCTGCTCCGGCTCCTGCGACTACCTCGCGGGCCGCGCCTTCTCCTTCACGATGGCGCTCGACGGCGTCGGCGCCTGGCCGCCGATCTCCGAGTCGCACGTCGAGATGGACGGCGCCTGGGCGCTGTACGAGGCGTGGACCGCGTTGCAGACCGGCGAGGCCGACACCGCGCTCGTCTACTCCTACGGCAAGTCCTCGCCCGGCTCCGTACGCGACGTCCTGACCCGCCAGCTCGACCCGTACTACCTCGCCCCGCTGTGGCCCGACTCCGTGGCGCTCGCCGCGCTCCAGGCGCAGGCGCTCATCGACGCCGGCGAGACCGACGAGCCCGCGCTCGCGGGGGTGGCGCGGCGCAGCCGCGCCGATGCCACCGCCAACCCCCATGCGCAGCTGAGCGGTTCCGTCGCGCAGGGCGATTACGTCGTACGCCCTTTGCGCACCGGGGACTGCCCGCCGGTCGGTGACGGCGCCGCCGCCGTGATCCTCGCGGCGGGGGAGCGGGCCCGGGACCTGTGCGAGCGGCCCGCGTGGATCCGGGGCATCGACCACCGCGTCGAGGCGCACGGCCTCGGCGTGCGCGACCTCACCGACTCGCCGTCCACGCGCCTGGCGGCCGAGCGCGCCGGAGTCTTCGAACGGCCCGTGGACACCGCCGAGTTGCACGCGCCCTTCACCTCCCAGGAGGTCGTCCTGCGCAAGGCCCTGAGGCTCGGCGACGACGTCACCGTCAACCCCTCGGGGGGTGCGCTCGCCGCCAACCCCATGATGGCCGCCGGCCTCATCCGGATCGGTGAGGCCGCCGCCCGCATCCACCGGGGCGCGTCCCACCGCGCCGTCGCGCACGCCACCTCGGGGCCCTGCCTCCAGCAGAACCTGGTCGCCCTCCTGGAAGGAGACACCCGATGAGCAACTCGGTGAGCAACTCAGTGAGCGATTCGATGGGCAGTTCGGTGGGCAAGGAGCCCGTGGCCGTCGTCGGGATCGGGCAGACCAAGCACGTGGCCGCCCGGCGTGACGTGTCGATCGCGGGCCTCGTCCGCGAGGCCGCCCAACGCGCGCTTGTGGACGCCGAGTTGACGTGGGCCGACATCGACGCCGTCGTCATCGGCAAGGCCCCCGACTTCTTCGAGGGCGTCATGATGCCCGAGCTGTACCTCGCCGACGCCCTCGGCGCCGTCGGCAAACCCATGCTCCGCGTGCACACCGCCGGTTCCGTGGGCGGCTCCACGGCGCTTGTCGCCGCCAACCTCGTCGCGGGCCGCGTCCACGGCACGGTCCTGACCCTCGCCTTCGAAAAACAGTCGGAATCCAACGCGATGTGGGGCCTGTCGCTGCCCATCCCCTTCCAACAGCCGCTGCTCGCCGGGGCGGGCGGCTTCTTCGCCCCGCACGTACGCGCGTACATGCGGCGCACCGGCGCCCCCGACACGGTCGGCTCCCTCGTCGCGTACAAAGACCGCCGCAACGCCCTGAAGAACCCCTACGCGCACCTCCACGAGGAGGACATCACCCTGGAGAAGGTCCAGGCCTCGCCCATGCTCTGGGACCCGATCCGCTACTCGGAGACGTGCCCCTCCTCCGACGGGGCCTGCGCGATGATCCTCACCGGCCGTGCGGGCGCGGCCCGTTCGCCCCGGCCGCCCGCCTGGATGCACGGCGGCGCGATGCGCAGCGAGCCCACGCTCTTCGCGGGCAAGGACTTCGTGTCCCCGCAGGCGGGCAAGGACTGCGCCGCCGACGTCTACCGCCAGGCGGGCATCACCGACCCGCGCAGGGAGATCGACGCCGCGGAGATATACGTGCCGTTCTCCTGGTACGAGCCGATGTGGCTGGAGAACCTCGGCTTCGCGGCGGAGGGCGAGGGCTGGAAGCTCACCGAGTCCGGTGTGACGGAGCTGGACGGCGACCTCCCCGTCAACATGTCCGGCGGCGTCCTGTCGACCAACCCCATCGGCGCCTCCGGCATGATCCGCTTCGCGGAGGCGGCACTTCAGGTGCGGGGACAGGCAGGCGCACACCAAGTGGAGGGGGCGCGCAGGGCACTTGGGCACGCCTACGGAGGCGGTGCGCAGTTCTTCGCCATGTGGCTCGTCGGGGCCGAACCGCCCGCCACCTGACGCCACCCGGCACACCGGACGAACCGAGGCCCGACTCCGCGGCCTGTCCGGCGCCCGGAGCGAAAGCTAGGCTGACGCCGGACGACGCATCGGGAGGAGCACGGACGTGGCCGACAGCACCACTCAGCAGCATCCGCTCGCGGGCTGGGACAAGCCGGAGCTCGACCTCAGCACCGCCGACTGGCAATCGAGCAGCGAAGGGCGCGGGGACGTGGAGATCGCCTTCGTCGAGGGCTTCGTCGCGATGCGCAACGGCCGCAGGCCGGAGAGCCCGTCCCTGATCTTCACCCCCGCGGAGTGGGGAGCCTTCGTCCACGGCGCGCGCGAGGGCGAGTTCGACCTGACATAGCGCCGGGGCCTGTCCGGCGGACTTTCGGCCCTGCCGACCACGTGACCTTCGACTCTCGCCGCACGGGCCGCGCCGCACGAGGCTGAAGCCATGAGCAGCGAACCGGTGAGTGGTGGGTGGCCCGGCGGCGGCACCGGGCCCGTGGTCGCGGCCGTGGACGGTTCGGCCGGCAGCGGGCGCGCCCTGGAGTGGGCGCTGACCGCCGCCCGCCTGCGGGACGCGCCGCTGCGGATCGCGCATGTGCGTACGTACGACATACCGCTCGTCGACGGCCCGTCCGCCCCGGTGCGGATGCGCGCCGACAGTGACCCGGTGCTCGATGAGGTCCGCGCCTGCCTCGACGGGCGCGCGGGCCTGCCGCCGCTGGAGTTCGTCTCCGTGGACGGCAGGCCCGGGCGCGAGTTGCCGAGGCTCGGTGCCCGGGCCCGCCTCCTGGTGCTCGGCTCACGCGGCAGGGGCGGCTTCGCCAGTCTGCTGCTCGGTTCGAACGGCCTCACGTGTGCGCGAGAGGCGCCCTGCCCCGTGGTGGTCGTGCCGCGCCCCCATGGCGAGGCCGGGGAGGCCGTGCCGGCCGACCGGCCCCGGGTGGTCCTCGGCCTTGCGGTCCCCGCGCCCGACGAGAACGCCCTCGCGTATGCGTTCGCGGAGGCCGGCCGGCGCGGGGCGCGGCTCCAGGTGATCGCCGCGTACGCGTGGTCCGTGCTGAGCCTCACCCCGGTCGGCGACTTCGTGCTGAACGCCGTCGCGGACCAGGAGACGGAGAAGGCGTACGGCGAGCTGGCCGCCGCCCAGCTCGCCCCCTACCGGGAGCGCCACCCCGACGTACCGGTGGACGTGGTCCTCGCCTCGGGTGACGCCGCCGGTCACCTCGTCGACGCCTCGCACGCCGCCGAACTGGTCGTGGTCGGCCGCCACCGGCGCGGACCGGCGCGCGGACGCGTGCTCGGCTCGGTCACGCACGCGGTGCTCCTGCACTCGGCCTGCCCGGTGGCGGTGGTCCCACCGCCGACCTGACAGGATCTGCCCCCCGTCAGCCCTCGTGGGGCTTGCTGAACTCCTCGATCAGCACGGGGTACTGCTCCCCGCCGTGCCCGGCGGCGATCGACCGAGCGGCCATCGCCTTGATCAGCTTCGGCAGCTCGGCGTTGACCCCGAGCGCCTCGCTCTCCTCGATCAGGTGATCCATCGCCCGCGCGTCGGTCTCCAGGGCCGACACCTCGGCCGGGAAGGAGCCCTTGTCGATCTGCTCGGCGTACCCGGGCAGCCACTCGGCGACGCCCGCCGCGATCTGCCGCGCGAACGGCGCGTACGTCGCGGCGTCGACACCGGCCGTCCTGAGCATGGCGGTGCCCTGGAGCCAGGCGTTCAGGACGCTCCACATCATGGCGAGGCCCGCCACGTCGTACAGGGACGCGAGCCCGTGGTCCGCCCCGAGGTAGGAGACGGTGCCGAGCGCTTCGAGCACCGGCTTGTGCGCCTCGAAGTCGGACTCGGGCCCGCTGTGCAGGATCACCGCGTCGGCGGTGCCGATCACCGGGGGGACGGCCATGATGGCGCCGTCCAGGTAGCGGGCGCCGCGCTGCTCGGCCCAGCGGGCGGTCTCCCGTGCCTGGGCCGAGTCGCCCGACGTCAGGTTGACCAAGGTGGTGCCGGCCAGGTCGGCGTCGGTCGTGGCGAGCAGTTCGCGCAGGGCGGGGTAGTCGGTGACGCAGACGATCGTCAGGGGGCTCGCCTTGAGCGCGTCGCCGAACGTCGGTGCAAGCAGGGCTCCTTCGGCCACCAGTCGGTCGGCCTTGGCGGCCGTGCGGTTCCATACGGTCGTGGGGTGCCCGGCCTTGAGGAAGGCGCGGGAGAGGGCCTGGCCCATGAGTCCGAGGCCGATAACGGTCACATGTGTGTCGGTGGTGTTGTTCATGGCAACATCGTCAACGTTGATACCGGTGTGAAGGTCAAGCGGGGGATTCGATGCGGATCGGGGAACTGGGGCGCCGGACGGGTGTCCACGCCCACCAGTTGCGTTACTACGAGGCCCAGGGCCTGCTGGAAGCGGACCGCGGCGCGAACGGCTATCGCGAGTACGACGAGGGTGCCGTGCTGCGGGTGAGGCAGATCCGGCACCTGCTCGGCGCGGGTCTGTCCTCCGAGGACATCGCCTACCTGCTGCCGTGCGCGGTCGGAGAGGTCCCGGAGCTGCCCGGCTGCCCCGACCTGCTGGCCGCGATGCGGTCCCGGCTGCGGCGCATCGACGAGCAGATCGACGGGCTCGCCCGCTCCCGTGCCGCCCTCGCCGAGTACGTGGCAGCGGCCGAGCGCGTGGGCGGCGAGAGCTACGGACCCTTCGACGGCGCCGACCTGGAGTCCGTCCCCGCCTGAGCGGCCTGGGCGGCGTGCGTGGCCCGGGCGCCCGGCGCTGAGCGTGGCCGGGTGCGCGCCGCGGCCGCTCAGCGCAGGACCACGCAGCCCCTGGCGTCCAGGGCCCGCAGAACGCGGTCGTCGGCACGTACGCCGTTCCAGCGCAGGTCCAGTTTCTCCAGCGACGGCAACTCCGCGACCCAGCCGGGCAGTTCCGTGAGGTGATTGGCGCGCAGGTCGAGGCGGCGCAGGAGCGGCAGGCCACGCAGGGCCTCCGGCACGGTCGTGAACGCGTTCTCGCGCAGCTCCAGTTCGCGCAGCCCGCTCAAGGCGCCCACGGACGGGGGCAGTTCCCGCAGACGGTTGCCGCGCAGCCACAGCTCGCGCAGCGCGGTGAGACAGCCGATCGTCTCCGGCAGCCGGGACAACGCGTTGTGCTGGGCCCGCAGTTCCACAAGACCGGCGAGCGAGCCGAGCGTGTCGGGGAGCGCGGTCAGGCGGTTCTCCCCGACGTTCAGATACGCGAGCCGGGTGAGGCGGCCGAGGGACGCGGGCAGCTCGGTGAGGGCGTTGTCGTGCAGGTAGAGGAAGCGGCTGAGTGACGGCAGGTCGCCGAGTTCCGCCGGGACCGCGCGCAGCTTGTTGTGCCCGAGGTCGAGGGTGTGCAGCGCCTTGAGCGTGCCGATGCGGGCGGGCAGGTGCGTGAGTGCGTTGTCGGCCAGGAGCAGGGCCTCCGGGCGGGGGTGCCGCCAGACCTCGTCCGGTACGTCGGTCAGGCCCGCGCGCCAGTAGTCCAGCACGGATGCGTCGGTCATGTCGGGGGCTCCGCTGTCGGTGGGGGCGCCATTATGCGCGGGGCGCGTCGGCAGTCGCGGGCCGCCCCCACTTATCTCGACGAACGCCGGTGACCGCTTCCGTCCGCACAGACAGGTAGGCCCACCCGCATCGGCGGGGGCCACAGGTCGCCCGCCTCGCATCGGCGGAGGCCACAGGTACACCCCACCCGCACCGGCGGGCGTGACAGCCCCGCCCCACCCACACCTGGCGAGGGCCGCCGCCCCCACCCCCGCCCGCCCCGCTCCATGGCAGGTCGCACCGCCCCCGCGCCCCCGCAGCCCCGTCCCCCGCGCCCCCCGCAGGCCACGCGCCCCCGCGCCGGAACGCCTCGCGGGCCACGTACCATGGGCGCATGTCCTTCCTCCGCCGCCGCAGCTCCGCCACCCCCGCGGGCCCGGACTTCGATGTCCTGGCCATGGATCCCGGTGACTGGCCCGGCAATCTCGGCGCGGGCCTGCTGCCCGCCCCCGACGGCAGCTGCCAGGGCGTGTTCCTGCGCTACGACCTCTTCGGCGGGCGCGGCCCCGCGATGATCATCGGCAATCTCCCCGAGGGCGCGCCCGCGCGCGACACCGCCGAGGGCGAGGTCCCCTTCGAGGTGGCCCAGCTGCTCATCGCCCTGGAGAACGAGGAGGAGGTCACGGTCGTCTCCACCGAGGACGTGCCGGTGATGCAGGGCGACAACCTCCTCATCGTGCGCCGACTGAAGCTGTCGGAGAGCCGCATCTCGTGCGTGCAGTTCGACCGCAGCGACAACGTCCTTGTGACCATCGCCGCCTGGGACCGGCCGATCACCGACGACCTGTACGCACTCCTGAAGCCGCTGCCCGCGGAGCTGTTCCAGCAGGCCTGACCGCCCCCGCCCGCATCCCGCGCCCCGGCCGCCTCGCACACTTCCGTCCAAGCACCGCCCCGTTCCGTCCAAGGAGCGGGGCGGTTTTCCGTCTTGCCAGGCCAGTCATCGGACCTTAGCGTGACCGGCCATGACTCAGGGGATCACGCGACGGACCACCATGAAGTCCGCGATCGGCGGCGCGGCAGCCCTCGCGGCGGGCGGTGGCGCGCTCGCCGACGCCGAGGCGGCCGAGGAATCGCCCAGCGACACATCGGATGAATTATTGCTCTGGTACGCAGCTCCCGCCACGGACTGGGAACGCGAAGCCCTCCCCATCGGCAACGGCGCCCTCGGCGCGATGGTCTTCGGCACCCTCACCCGCGAACGGCTCCAGTTCAACGAGAAGACCCTGTGGACCGGCGGCCCCGGCTCGAAGGAGGGCTACGACTCCGGCAACTGGCGCGCCCCGAGACCCGGCGCCCTCGACGCCGTGCGCCGCGAACTCGACGAGAAGGGCCGACTCGACCCGGCCGCGGTCGCCGCGCGGCTCGGCCAGCCCCGGCGCGGCTACGGCGCCCACCAGACCTTCGGCGACCTGCACATCGACGTGCCCGACGCCCCGGCAGCCCCCGGCACCGCCTACCGCCGATCCCTCGACCTCGACCAGGGCCTCGCGACGGTCACGTACCGCCATGAACGGGTGCGCCACCACCGGGAGTTCTTCGCCTCGCACCCGCACGGCGTCATCGTCGGCAGGCTCTCCGCCGACCACCCCGCCAAGGTCACCTGCACCCTGCGCCACACCTCGCCCCGCACCGACTTCACCGCGCGGGCGGACGGCGACCGGATCACCGTACGCGGTGAACTCGCCGACAACGCGCTGAAGTTCGAGGCCCAGCTGCGCGTCGGGCACCAGGGCGGCACGCGCGTCACGCACGACGACGGCAGCATCACGGTGACCGGCGCCGACCACGTGTGGTTCGTCCTCGCCGCTGGCACCGACTACGCCGACACCTACCCCCACTACCGCGGCGAGGATCCGCACGCGACCGTCACCCGAGCCGTCGACAAGGCGATCGAGGCGGGCCACGGGGCGCTGCGCGCCCGCCACCTGCGCGACCACCGCGCCCTGTTCGGCCGGGTCGCCCTCGACATCGGGCAAACCCTGCCCGCCGACGTCCCCACCGACCGGCTGCTCAAGCAGTACGGAGGAGGGGACGGCGCCGCCGACCGGGCGCTGGAAGCGCTGTTCTTCCAGTACGGGCGCTACCTCCTCATCGCCTCCTCGCGCGCGGGCTCACTGCCCGCGAACCTCCAGGGTCTCTGGAACCACAGCACCAACCCACCCTGGTCGGCCGACTACCACACCAACATCAACCTCCAGATGAACTACTGGCCCGCCGAGGCCGCCAACCTCGCGGAGACCACCGCCCCCTACGACCGGTTCGTCCAGGCCCTGCGCGCCCCCGGACGCCGCACGGCCGAGGAGATGTTCGCCAGCCGCGGCTGGGTGGTGCACAACGAGACCAACCCGTACGGATTCACCGGCGTCCACGACTGGTCGACCGCCTTCTGGTTCCCCGAGGCCGCCGCCTGGCTCACCGCCCAGCTCTACGAGCACTACCGCTTCGGCGGCTCCACGGACTACCTGCGCTCCACCGCCTACCCGGCGATGAAGGAGGCCGCCCTGTTCTGGCTCGACAACCTCCGCACCGACCCGCGCGACGGCACCCTGGTCGCCACCCCCAGCTACTCACCCGAACACGGCGACTTCACCGCGGGCGGCGCCATGGCCCAGCAGATCGTCCACGAGCTGCTCACCAGCACCCTGGAAGCCGCGCGCGTGCTCGGCGACTCCGCGGACTTCCGCGCGGAGCTGGAGAAGAGTCTCGGCACGCTCGACCCGGGCCTGAGGATCGGCTCCTGGGGCCAACTCCAGGAGTGGAAAGCCGACATGGACGACCCCGCCGACCAGCACCGGCACCTCTCCCACCTCTACGCCCTGCACCCAGGTCGGCAGATCGAGGCCGGGAGCAAGTGGGCCGAGGCGGCGAAGGTCTCGCTCAGGGCGCGCGGCGACGGCGGCACCGGCTGGTCCAAAGCATGGAAGATCAACTTCTGGGCGCGGCTGCGGGACGGCGACCACGCCCACCAGATGCTCCGCGAACAGCTGAAGTCCTCCACGCTGCCGAACCTCTGGGACACCCACCCGCCCTTCCAGATCGACGGCAACTACGGCGCGACCTCGGGCATCGTCGAAATGCTCCTGCAGAGCCAGCACGACGTGATCGACATCCTGCCCGCGCTGCCCACCCACTGGCCCGACGGGTCGGTCCGCGGCCTGCGCGCCCGCGGCGGCGCGACCATCGACATCACCTGGCGGTCCGGCCGCGCCACCCGCATCGCCCTGAAGGCCTCACGCACCCGCGAACTCACCGTGCGCAGCACCCTGTTCAGGGGCGGCACGAGAACCTTCAGGGCGCGAGCCGGACAGCGATACGTCCTCGACTAGGACCCCGAGCGCATCACCTGCACGTCCGCCGCCCGCACATAGCCGATGCGGTGCCCGTACTGGATCACGTAGTACATGTCCTTGCCGCGCACCACCTTGTGCGGCGCGGTGTCGAACGTCGGCGCGTAGAAGTACTCGCCCGGCACCTTGTCGCCGATCACGTACTTCTGGCCCGCAAGGATCTTGTAGGGCAGCGGGGAGACCGCCTGGACGGGCACGCCCGCCGGGTACGCCTCCTTCTCCGGGTACGCGCGCCCGTACACCGGGACCTCCGTCGCGCCCTCCTTCGGCGTCACCACGAACCCCTTCGCGTCGACGGCGGTGGGCTGCTTCCTCGGGTTCTTGAACCACGCCTTCTGGCCGAGGTACCAGACGGCCGTCCAGTCGCCCTGCCGATCGGCCACCGCGTACTGCTGACCGGTGGAGAGCCGCGCCCCGACGTCGTTCACGTCGATCGTGGAGTTCCCGCCGTCCGGCCGCTTCCCGATGTCCTTGATCAGCGGCGCGTCGTCACGCGGCTCGGTGTGCACACGCACCGCGGCCGACCCGTGCGGCACGCACTTCTCGGCGGGCTTGGCGCAGCCCGTGTACTCCGGCCTGTTCGCGGAGTACTCCGGGGCCACCGTCACCAGGCCGCCCTTCGGTCCCGCCGTGCGGTGGAACGGCTTGCCGAGCAGGGTGAAGTAGTGCTGCCAGTCCCAGTACGGGCCGGGGTCGGTGTGCATCCCCCGGATCGTGGAGGAGACCGTGCCCTGCACGTTGTCGTGGCCGAGGATGTGCTGGCGGTCCAGCGGGATGTCGTACTTCTTGGCGAGGTACCTCACCAGCCGGGCCGACGTGCGGTACATGGCCTCCGTGTACCAGGTGTCGGGAGCGGTCAGAAAGCCCTCGTGCTCCAGACCGATCGACTTGGCGTTCACGTACCAGTTGCCCGCGTGCCAGGCGACGTCCTTGGCCTTCACGTGCTGGGCGATGTGGCCGTCGGTGGAGCGCAGGGTGTACTGCCACGACACATAGGTCGGGTCCTGCACCATCTTCAGGACGCCCTCCCACCGGCCCTCGGTGTCATGGACGATGATCGAGTCGATGCTCTGGCTCTTGGGCCGGTTCGACTTGTCGTGGTTGCCGTAGTCGGGATTGCCGTTGGGGTCCTTGAACTCCTCGTACGGGGCCGGGATCCACTCGCACGACACCGTCCTCGGGCACTCCGTCTCACCCGGGGCCGCCTTGCGCAGCCCCATCCGCTTCAGCTGCGCCGTGTCCGGCCGCAGCCCGGGCTCCGCCGGGAGCGCCACGTACTGGCCCGCGTCCGTCGTGCGCCGCTCACCGTCGCGGATGACGGCGAACACGTCATTGGCGTACGTCGCCGCCGTCGCCTCGTCGTCCGCCCCGGAGAAGCGGGCGACCGCGCCGTACCAGTCGGCGGGGTCGGAGCTCAGCGGCTTGCCGAGCTTTTTCTGCGCCGCGGCGAGCAGGGCGGCGCCGCCCTCCACATTCGCGGCGGCGTCGGTACGCAGCTCGTCCGCCGGCAGGCCGGTCAGCTCGGCCGCGCGGGGCAACGTCTTCAGGCGCGCCGGAAGTTCGGACTCCGCGGGCACCTTCGCCCTGGGCGGCGGCATCGGGCGCGAGGTGTCGCCGCGCGGGTCCTCGTCGCCCTCGCTGTGGTGCGGGGCGGAGGCCAGGGCGGTGCGGGCGTCGGTCAGGTGCATGGGGCCGTAGCCGCCGGTGACGCTGGCCGCGCCACCGTGCGCGTCCCAACGGGACTGGAGGTAGGAGACGCCGAGCAGCACGCTCTGAGGCACGCGGTACTCGTCGGCGGCGGACGCGAAGGCGCCCTGGAGGTCAGTGGCGGACGTCTGCCGGGGAGCGCCGGGCGACGGGGCCGCGCCGAGCAGCGGCACCAGCAGCCCGGCCGACGCGAGGGCGCCCGCCGTCCTGAGGGTGCGTCTGCGGGCGGACGGGGCAGGGGCGGTGGATCCTCGCAATGCAGCCTCCTGGGGCTTCCGGGCCGATGAAGCGTGGCGGGGCGTGCGGGGCCGGGCGTGCGTCAGTGGTACCGGCTCCCCGACGATCCGTCAATCATGCCCAGGACAACTGATTTCGCATGTCAGCGCCTGTCTCGGCGCGTCAGGACCGGACTTTCGCCGGGGCAGGCCCCACCGCCTGCGACGCGTCAGTGGCGTGGACCAATGAGCGGGCGCCTCACCGGCCGAGGACGGAGACGACGGGCATGCCGAGGACAGGTACCAGGGGCATGCGAAAGTCCGCGGTGCGCCCCTGGTACGGGCGCACCGCGGACCTCTGTCCCCGTCAGCGAGTGCCGACCGCCGCTCGTACGGCCCGGCGGGCCATCTGGCAGTCGTCGTGCAGCCGCCTCAGCAGCAGCCGCTGTTCCTCACCGGACGGCGCAGCACCGGGATGGGCCGGGCCCGATGCCGCCGGGGCCGATTCGTGCATCGAACGCTGCACGGCCGTTTCGTACGTACGGATCTCGCGGGTCAGCACCAGCATGAGGTTGACCAGGAACGCGTCGCGTGCCGCGGGGCCCGCCGACTGCGCCAGCTGACTGATCTCGCGCCGCGCCACCGGCGCGTCACCCAGCACCGCCCACAGCGTCGCCAGGTCGTACCCCGGCAGATACCAGCCCGCGTGCTCCCAGTCGACCAGGACGGGTCCGGCGGGCGAGAGCAGGATGTTCGACAGCAGGGCGTCACCGTGGCAGAACTGCCACATGGACTCGGGCCCGTCGCCCTGGTGGACGGCCGAGTGCGCGATGCCCTGCAGCAGCTTCTGCAGGTCGCCCATGTCACGGTCGGTCAGCAGGCCCAGCTCGTGGAAGCGGGAGATCCGCCTGCCGTACTCCATCGGCCTGCCGAACATCTCCGCCGGCGGACGCCACTGGTTCAGCCGCAGCACGGAACCGAGCGCGGCCCGGATGTCCGTCCGCGGCGGGGACTCGATCGGGTGCCGCTGGAGTGCTGCCACCCGCCCCGGCATCCGCTCGATCACCAGCGTGCAGTCCTCGGGATCGGCGGCGATCAGGCGAGGCGCCCGCACGGGCGGGCGGTGCCGGACGAACGAACGATAGGTCGCTATTTCGTGCCGGATCCGGTCGGCCCACAGAGGGGAGTGGTCCAGTAAACACTTGGCGACGGCGGCACCGCGTCCCGCCGTACCGACGAGCAGGACGGTGCGCCCGCTCCGGCGGAGCACCTGCACGGGGTTGAACTCCGGACAGATGCGGTGCACCGAGGCGATCGCGGTGCGCAGTTGCGCCCCCTGGGGGCCGGACAAGTCGAGTCTCCCGCTGAGCGGTTGAGCGCCGGATACCGGCACACGACGGGTCCGGCCGGCGCCGAGCTGCGCGGCCGCGGGCCGCACGGGCTCCAGATAGGGGCCGTTCCCCGAGGGCGGGGGCACCTCGCGGCCCCGGGGGGCCGGGGGGCGCGGGCGGAGCGGCCGGGGCGGGGCGGACACGGAGGACGATGCTGCGTACATGGGCGATACAGATCCCTTCGTGTGCCTGTGAATTGCGTGCGCCTCCCGCCCCGATCGCGTCGGGAGCACCCTGGGGAGTGCCTTGCGGCGACCGGGTCGGGGTGGCGCACTCCTACCTGACACCCGGCCTCCCCTGGCACACCATCTGGCGCACCCTGGCGAACCCTGGCGAATAGTCGCTCAGCAACTGACAGAGGGTTACTGTCAACTCAGCCGAGAACCTGGGGGCTTGACGTGAACGGACAACCCAACACCCGCCTTTCGGACCTGTTCGGCCTGGCCGGCTGGTCCAAGGGTGAGCTCGCGAGACTGGTGAACCGGCAGGCGGCGGCCATGGGCCACCCGCAGCTGGCCACCGACACCTCGCGGGTGCGGCGGTGGATCGACATGGGGGAGATCCCGCGCGATCCGGTGCCCCGGGTGCTGGCCGTCCTGTTCACCGAGCGTCTCGGCCGTGTCGTGACCATCGAGGATCTAGGTCTGGTCCGGCACGGGCGTCCAGGGAAGCGGCGCGGCGGCGGGAGTGTGGAGCACCCCGACGGCGTGCCGTGGGCGCCCGAGCGGACAGCCGCGGTCCTCACCGAATTCACGGGAATGGACCTCATGCTCAACCGACGCGGCTTGGTGGGCGCGGGCGCCGCGCTTGCCGCAGGCTCCGCACTCAGCAGCGCCATGCACGACTGGCTGCACACCGACCCGGCCCTCGTGGCCGACGCCCCCCGTATCAACGACCCATTGCACGCCGACCCCGCCGGGTTCGACCGCTACGAGGCCGCCCCCATCGGGTCACAGGAGATCGAGGAGCTGGAGCGCTCCGTCGAGGTGTTCCGCGCCTGGGACGCGGCCCGCGGCGGCGGGCTGCAGCGCAAGGCCGTGGTCGGCCAGCTCAACGAAGTGGGCGGCATGCTCAACTACCGCCACCCCGACCACCTCCAGCGCCGCCTGTGGGGCGTCGCCGCCAACCTCGCCGTCCTCGCGGGCTGGATGTCGCACGACGTCGGCCTGGAGCCCACGGCCCAAAAGTACTTCGTCATCGCGGCGCACGCGGCGCGCGAGGGCGGCGACCGTCCGCGCGCGGGGGAGGCCCTGTCGCGGGCCGCCCGCCAGATGGTGCACCTCGGCAAGCCGGACGACGCCCTGGACCTGATGAAGCTCGCCAAGTCGGGTGCGGGGGAGGAGGCCCTGCCCCGCACCCGGGCCATGCTGTACACCATCGAGGCCTGGGCGCAGGCGTCGATGGGGCGCGGTCAGGCGATGCGGCGCACGCTCGGGCTCGCCGAGGACCTCTTCGTCTCCGACAAGGGGGACGTACCGCCGCCGAGCTGGATGCAGATGTTCGACGAGGCGGATCTGCACGGCATGCAGGCCCTCGCCTACCGCACCCTCGCCGACCACGAACCGGCCGCGGCGACCATCGCGCAGCGGCACGCCAAGGCGGCCATCGAGCTGCGGGCCAAGGGCCACGACCGCTCCCAGATCTTCGACTACATCTCGCTGGCGTCGGCCTGCTTCATCGCCGACGACCCCGAACAGGCCGATCGGTACGCGCGGTTGGCGCTGGTGTCGATGAGCGCCAACTCCTCCCACCGCACCTGGGACCGGCTGCGCGAGATGTACCGCCTGACGGCGCACTACTCCGGATACCCGAAGATCCAGGACCTGCGCGAGGAGATCAAACTCGCGCTGCCGAAGGGGGGCAAGGGGGCGGGCAGGACGGCAAAGGCGTAACGCGCGCGGCGCTCTCAGCACCGGGCGATCAGCAGGCAGGCGTCGTTCTCGCGCGCGCCTGCGCCGAACTCCTCGACGAGGGTTTGCACACAGTCCTGTGCCGAGGATGCCTCGGTGAGGGAGGGGGCGAGGGAGAGCAGCAGGTCTGTCGTCGCGTCCCTGTCATGCCGCGGCACCAAGCCGTCGGTGTGCAGTAGCAACAGGTCCCCGGGCCGCAGTCGCTCTTCGGCCTGCTCGTACGCCGCTCCGCGGGCGGCGCCGAGGAGTACGCCGGCCGGTGGCGTCAGCGCGCGTCCCGTTCCGTCGCGGAAGAGCAGCGGGGCGGGGTGTCCGGCCTGCGCCCACGTGAGCAGGCGGGTGCCGGGGTCGTAGCGGCAGCAGATGGCGCTGCCGAGGGCGGGCTGGACCGTGGCGTCGATGAGGTCGTTGAGCCAGCCCATGAGGCGGCCGGGTGGGGCGCCCGCGACCGCCATGCCGCGCAGCGCGCCGAGCAGCATCGCCATGCCCGAGGTGACGGTGACGCCGTTGCCCGTGAGGTCGCCGACGCTCAACAGCGCCTGGCCGTCGGGCAGTTCCATGGCGTCGTACCAGTCGCCGCCGATGAGTGAGCCGATGGAGGAGGGGAGGTAGTGGGCGGCGAGGTCGAGCCGTGTGGGGCCGCCCCGCGCAAAGCGCAGGGCGCCGCGCCATGGCGGCAGGACCGCCTCCTGGAGTTCGACCGCCAGCCGGTGCTCGGTCTGCGCGATCTCGCGGCGGCGGCGCAGGGATTCCTGGGTCTCGCGCAGCACGCGCTGGCTGCGGCGCAGTTCGCTGACGTCCCGCAGGACCGCCCACATGGAGGCGGTGGAGCCGTCGGCGGCGAGGACGGGTTCGCCCATCATGTGCACCTGGCGCACGTCCCCGCCGGGGCGCACGATGCGGAACTCTCCGTCGATGGGCTTCCCGTCGACCAGGCAGTCCGTGACCATCGCGGTCAGCAGGGGCTGGTCGCCTGTGTGGACGAGGGAGGGCAGTTCGTCGAGGGAGAGCGGGGGGGCGGCCGGGTCGCGGCCGAGGATGTCGTACAGCTCGCAGGACCAGCTGGCCTCGTCGGTGAGGAGGTTCCACTCGGCGCTGCCCACCCGGCTCAGGAGCGAGTCCCGGTGCGGATCCGCGGACCGGGGTAAGGGCGGGGCCGCGGGCTCGCGTTCCGCCCGCGGCGGGCCGTCCCGCAGCTGGGCGAGATGGTCGTCGAGGTCGTCGAGCTGGTGCACGGCCAGGTCGCACAGGGCGCGCTGCCAGCGTCCCGCCGGGTCCCCGTGGTCGGCCACGGCGTCACGCCGGACGGCGTCGACGTCGCCGCGGAGCCGGCGCGTCTGCGAGATCAGCGACTCGACCGCGCCGCGCTCGGGCGGCTGACCCGCGGCGTGGTCCGCGAAGACATGGGACGGCATGGGTGCTCCGGTGAAGGTGCGGTGCGACCAACTTGACGGATGGTGGACCGCTAATGACTTTCGCACAGCGGGAGGGGGCTCGTAAGGGATTTGGCAACACCCGATGCGGTGTTGCTTGTGGCATATGCCTTTGTCCTGCGGGTGCGGACGGACGGGAGGTCGGTGAGGGGGTGGTGAGGGAGCGCCGAGGGGTCGGTGGGGGGTCGGTGAGGGGGCCGCCCGGCGGGCGGCGCGCTCGCGGTCGTCAGTGGGCGATGCCGTCGATCAGCTCGCGGGCGCCCTGGCGCAGCAGGGCGACGGCCACGGATGTGCCGAGTGTCGCCGGGTCGAGCGGGCCCGCCCACTCGTGCGCGTTCAGCACCGTCTTGCCGTCCGGGGTGAAGACGCAGGCGCGCAGCGAAAGATCACCGCCGCGCTCCGAACGCGCGTACCCGGCGATCGGAGAGTTGCAGTGGCCCTGCAGCACGTGCAGGAACATGCGCTCGGCGGTCGCCTCCCGCCAGGCGTCCGTGTCGCCGAGCCCCGACACCGCGTCGATGGTGGTGGTGTCCTCCTCGCGGCACTGGAGGGCGAGGATCCCCGCCCCGATCGGCGGGCACATCGTCTCCACCGAAAGGACCTCGCTGGCCAGGTCGGTGCGGCCGATGCGCTCCAGGCCGGACTGGGCGAGCAGCAGCGCGTCGGCGTCGCCCGCGGCGAGCTTCTCCAGGCGGCGGCCCGCGTTGCCGCGCATCGGGACGCACTCCAACTCGGGGTGCGATGCGGCCAGTTGGGCGCGGCGGCGCACCGAGGACGTGCCGATACGGGTGCCCGCGGGCAGCTCGTCGAGGGTGAGTCCGCCGGGGTGGATGAGCGCGTCCCTGATGTCGTCCCGCTTGAGGAACGCGGCGAACGTCGTCCCCGCGGGCAGCGGCCGGTCCGCCGGTACGTCCTTGACGCAGTGCACCGCCAGATCCGCCTCACCGGCGAGCAGCGCGGCGTCGACCTCCTTGGTGAAGGCCCCCTTCCCGCCGAGCTGCGCCAGATCGCCCATCCAGCGGTCCCCGGAGGTCGTCACCGGCACGACCTCGGTACGGATGCCGGGGTGCAGTGCGCGCAGTTCGGTTCGGACGCGCTCCACCTGTGCCAGGGCCATGGGGGAGGAGCGGGAGACGATGCGGATCAGCTCAGGAACGGACATGCGCCCCACGATAAGGGCTCCCGGGCGGTGCCCAGGACTGCCGTCCAACCGATCAAAGGACTGTCCGTGCGGGCGAGTTGCCCACCCGGGAAGCCGTCCGCGCCCTCGGCACCCCCGTCCCCCGCACGCGCCTCGGCCCCCGCGTTCTCCCCCACGGCCCGCTCGGCATGCGCGACCACCTGCCGCCTCATAGCGTGAGGTGGATGAAGCCGCGGCCGAGCGCCGCACCCGCCCCCTGGGAGGCCCCATGTCCACCCCCGCCGCGCCCGGGAGCCCGGTGATCGAGCTGGCGCCGATGACGGCCACCCATCTGGCCGATGTGCTCGCGCTGGGCCGAAAGGTCTACGACACCTCCGTGAAGCCCTACACGTCCTGGTCGCTCTCGGCGATCGCGGGCCACCTGGACAGCGAGGCGTCCGCGTGCTGGGTGGCGCTGGACGGAGAGCGGCTCGCCGGGTTCGTACTCGGCTCGATGGGCTTCGACCAGCGCGCCGACTGGGGCAACCTGGAGTGGATCGCGAGTGCCCCCGAGTACCAGGGGCAGGGCATCGCGAGCCGACTGGTGAAGGCCTGCTGCGCGACGCTCACCGAAGCGGGCGCCAGCGCCGTGGTGACCGATGTGGAGTCCCGCAACACCGCGTCGGCCGCGCTGATGCGGAGCAACGGCTTCGAGGCGAGCGTCTCGGTGACCCTGTTCGTACGCGAGACGCCCCGGCAGCGGTGACCTCGCGCGGTCGGCCGGCGCACCCTCGTGCCCCGCGCGGTCGGGCGGCGCGCCGGTCTGGCCGCGCCGCCCGACGGCGGTCACTAGATCCCGTTGGCGAAGCGCTTGAACGCGGCCTTCGTCCCCCGTCCGGCGTCCCCGTCGATCGCGCCGGTGTAGCCCCAGCTGTGCTTCAGGAGCCGCTGCAGCGCCTTGATGGTGTTGGGGCCGGGGGCACCGTCGATCCTGCCGGTGTAGCCCCAGTTCGCCTTCAGGCAGCGCTGGAACGCCTTCCAGCTGTTGGTGCCCAGCTTTCCGTCGATCGAGCCGGTGTAACCCCAGTACGTCTTCAGCCAGCGCTGGACCTTCTTCGCCTCGGCGGTGCTCAGGCCCAGGTTGTTCACCGCGGCCGGGGTGACCGCCTCGGCGCTGACCGCGGGCTTGGCGGGCGTCTCGCTCGCCGCGAAACTGGTGCCCGCGGCCGCCAGGGTCCCGGCGGTGAGCCCGACGACGGCGGTGGCGCTGATGAGCGCCCTCGTCACGATGTTCGAACGCATTATTCCCCCTTTGGGTCGTGCTTCGGGTCGTGGGGCGGCACCTGTCGCGGCCCGCGCCCCTCTCGGCGCGCGTGCCGGTACTTCGGTCGTGTCGATCCCGCCCACTCTCGGTTGTCGTGCGCCGAAGCGGCCCGGGCCCGGTGGACCCGGCCCGCCCCGGCGCACGGTCAGAAGCTACTTCCCGGCGAATTCGCCTTCGTCAACCCGGGAGTTGAGGTTTCGATCCACCAGTGGTTGACGGCCGTCTCCATCCAGTGGGGTAGCGCCGCGGGATGTACAACTTCCGCGGTACTCCTCGTGCCGGGCCGCGCCGTCCGCCGCGACCAGCAGCGCGCTCACCCGCTCCCGTGCGCGCGCCACCCGCGAGCGCACCGTCCCTACCGGGCAGCCGACGGCGGCTGCCGCCTCCGCGTACGGCAGCCCGGCGAGCTGGGTCAGCACGAACGCCTCGCGGCGCGGCGCGTCGAGCGCCTGGAGGAGGTCGAGCAGGGCCACGCCCTCCTCGAACCCGGGCAGGCCCCGCGGCTGCGCGCGCTCCGCGGCCGCCTGCCAGTCCGAGGTGTCGAAGATGCGGGGCCGGGCCGCCGCCGTGCGGAAGCGGTCGGCGACGGTCCGGCGCGCGATGGCGAGCAGCCAGGTGCGGGCGCAGGAGCGGGCCGCGTAGCCGCGCAGCGCGGTCAGGGCGCGCAGATACGTTTCCTGGGTCAGGTCGTCGTCCCGGGTCCGGTCAGGGTCGCGCCCGGGGCGAAAAAGGGCAGGAGTCATCGCAAGAGGTCCTTCGGTGCAGAGAGTTCTGAGAGCGGCGCGAACGCCGAAGATCCGCCCGGCACCAAGGGGGTGCGGGCGGTGTCAGGAACTGGCCGGAAGGACCGGCGGACCTCTGCGCGAGACGGCGTACTGGAGCAGGACCCCGCGCAGCCGTGGCACGGGCACGAGCGCGCCGACGTGCGGCGGCGCGGGGGGCAGGGCGGCGACCAGGACCGTGAGGACGAGCCGCAGCGGCACGAAGAGGGCCGCGGCGAGCGCGCGTCCGGTGCGGAACGCGGCGGCCTCGCCCCGCCACAGCCACAGGGCGCAGATCAGCGCGGCGACGAGGTGGGCGAGGAACATCCCCGTGCCGCTGTGCCCGAAGACGGACATCACCCAGTGGGACGCGCCCTCGTCCGGCATGGCAGCCGCGGCGTGGCCGCCCGGGGAGCCGGCGGACGACGGCGTCGGCATCGGCATCGGCATCGGATGGTTCATGTGGTTCATGCCGTCCATGCCGCCACCGGCCCGGACCGTCGGCGGACTCATCCGCTGCGCCACGCCGAACAGCTCGTGCAGGGCCAGCTGCGCCACGACCGTGGCGCCGATGACCGTCGGCGCGCCGCGCTCGCGCCCCGTGAGCCACCAGGCGGCGGCCGACGTGGCGGCGAACGCGTAGCCCACCGCCCACCAGGGCAGCGACGCCCCGGACATGAACGCGTGACCGAAGGCCGTCGTCACCACGCACACGGCCGCGAACACGGCGGCTCGTGCGAGGCGGAACGCGGGCCCTGACGTCATGGGGAGCATCGTGCCAGGCGGCGGGGCGTCCGCGGGGGCCGAGTCCCGTACTCGCCCGAAGTGCACCACGCCGCCCCAGATCGGCAAGGCCTGATCGATGTGACGAACACAGAACGTAAACCCCTTGACGCATTACGTGCCCACGGAAAACGATCTTCCCAGCGGTCGGCATTGCCGAACCGCGTTCGTACGTCGTCGACGCCACGCGTCGTCGGCCTCGCTGAACGATGGGATCTCTCATGCATCTGCGCCCTCTGCATCCCCTGCGTCCTCTGCGCCACGCCGTCCGGTCCGCGATGACCGCCGCGGCCGCCCTCGCCCTCGGAGTCGCGGGCTTCGCCGTCCCCGCCTCGGCCTCCCCGGCCACCGCCGCGCCCGCCTCGCTCCTGGACATACCGCCCCGGGGCGCGAACGACTGGTCGTGCAAGCCGGATTCGGCGCACCCGGAACCGGTCGTGCTGGTCAACGGCACGTTCAAGCTGATGGCGGAGAACTGGGCCACCCTCTCGCCGAAGCTGAAGAGAGCCGGCTACTGCGTCTTCGCGTTCAACTACGGCAACATGGCGACCGACCCGGTCCCCGGCTCCGCCGCCGAGCTGAAGGACTTCGTCGAGGCGGTGCGGGGCGCGACCGGCGCCGCCAAGGTCGATCTCGTCGGCCACAGCCAGGGCGGCATGATGCCCCGCTACTACGTGAAGTTCCTCGGCGGGGCGGACAAGGTGGACGACCTGATCGGCATCGTGCCGTCCAACCACGGCACGGCCAACCCACTGGCCAAGCCTCTCGGCGTCACCGTCTGCCCGGCCTGCGCCGACCAGATCACGGGCTCCGACCTGCTGACGAAGCTCAACGACGGCACGGAGACCCCGGCGGGCCCCGATTACACCGTCGTCACCACGCGCTACGACGAGGTCGTGATCCCGTACACGAGCGCCCTGCTGAGCGGCCCGAAGGAGCACGTCACCAACGTCGTCCTCCAGGACCGCTGCCCGCTCGACCTGTTCATGCACGACCAGTCGACCAAGGATCCGGTCGTCGCCCAGTGGGTGCTGAACGCCTTGGACCGCAAGGGCCCGGCCGACGCGGACTTCCGGCCCAGATGCATCGGCTGACCAGCGTCCCGCGTGGCCGCTCCTAGGCGCCAGCGCCTAGGAGCGGTCGCCCACGTCCTGGCCGTCCAGGGACTCGACCGCCTCCCGGGGCCCCGGCAGCCGCGCGGCCCCGGCGGCGGTCTTTCGGCGCCTGGCGAGGAGACCGCCCACGAGACCCGCGACGGGCTGTGTGTAACGGGCGGTCAGCGGGCCCACGATCACCAGGATCAGGACGTACGCCGTGGCCAGCGGTCCGAGCGACGGCTCGATCCCGGCGGCGACCGCGAGGCCCGCGATGACGATGGAGAACTCGCCCCGCGCCACCAGCGCGCCGCCCGCCCGCCAGCGGCCCTTGACGGAGACACCGGCACGGCCGGCCGCCCAGTACCCCGTGGCGATCTTCGTCAGGGCCGTCACGACGGCGAGCGCGAGCGCAGGGAGCAGCACGGGCGGGATGCTCGCCGGATCGGTGTGCAGCCCGAAGAAGACGAAGAAGACGGCCGCGAAGAGATCCCGCAGCGGCGCGAGCAGTGCGTGGGCGCCCTCGGCGACCTCGCCGGACAGCGCGATGCCGACCAGGAACGCGCCGACGGCGGCAGACACCTGGAGTTGCTGCGCGATTCCCGCGACCAGGATGGTCAGGCCGAGGACCACGAGGAGGAGCTTCTCCGGGTCGTCGCTGGAGACGAAGCGGGAGATGACCCGCCCGTAGCGCACCGCGAGGAAGAGGACGAGCCCGGCCGCGCCGAGCGCGATGGCGAGCGTGAGGCTGCCCGCGGCCCAGCCGACGCCCGCGAGCAGCGCGGTGATGATGGGCAGATAGACGGCCATCGCCAGGTCTTCGAGGACGAGGATGCTCAAGATGACCGGTGTCTCGCGGTTGCCGAGCCGTCCGAGGTCCCCGAGGACCTTGGCGATGACGCCGGACGAGGAGATCCAGGTGACACCGGCGAGCACCACGGCGGCGACCGGACCCCACCCCATGAGCAGCGCGGCGACGGCGCCGGGCACGGCGTTCAGGGTGCAGTCGACGAGGCCGGCCGGGTACTGCGTCTTGAGGTTGCTGACGAGGTCGGTGGCCGTGTATTCGAGCCCGAGCATCAGCAGCAGCAGGATGACGCCGATCTCGGCGCCGATGGCGACGAACTCCTCGCTCGCGCCGAGCGGCAGCAGCCCGCCCTCGCCGAAGGCGAGCCCCGCCAGGAGGTAGAGCGGGATCGGCGAGAACTGGAAGCGGCCCGCGAACCGGCCGAGCAGGCCGAGCGCCAGGATGATCGCGCCGAACTCGATGAGGAAGACAGCGGAGTGCACGCGCTCACTCCCGACCGAGTATGGTCGCCGCGCTCTCCACGCCTTCGCGCGTGCCGATCACGATGAGGGTGTCACCGCCCGCGAGCCGGAAGTCGGGCGCGGGCGACGGAATGGCGTCGGCCCGCCGCAGGACCGCCACGATCGAGACGCCGGTCTCGGTCCGCGTCCGGGTCTCGCCGAGGAGCCGCCCGTTCCAGTGCGAGGTGGCGGAGAGCAGCACCCGCTCGGCGACCAGGCCCAGATCCGTGGTGTGCAGCAGGTTCGGGCTGTGGTGCGAGGGCATCAGCGCGTCGATCAGCGCTTCCGCCTCACCAGAACTCAGCCGCAGCGAAAGCGCGCACTCGTCCGGATCGTCGGAACGGTACGCGCTCAGCGTCCGCGCCCCGTCCCGGTGCGCGACCACCGACAGGCGCCGCTGTTCTCGGGTCGTCAGGTCGTACCGGATGCCGATGCCTGGGAGCGGCGTACGGCTGAGACGTGAGGCGGGCACAGCTTTCCCCTTGCGCGATAGGTGATCATCTCTGGGTGTCACCCTATCGGGGCCAAGTATTGGCAAAATTACAGGGACGGAACGGGGCCAGGCGGACAGGACGGGACCAGGCGGACGGGACGGGATTACGCGGATGAGTCCGGCCGGGCTCCGGCCAGCACCGTCTCGACGGAGTCCGCCTGCTCGGGCGGCTTGTCCTCGCGGTAGCGCAGGACGCGGGCGAAGCGCAGGGTGACGCCCGCCGGGTAGCGGGTGGAGCGTTGCAGGCCGTCGTAGGCGATCTCCACGACGAGTTCGGGGCGCACCTTTACGACGTGGCCGTTGTCGCTGACCGCCAGCTCCTGGAGGCGCTCGGTCTGCCAGGCGAGCATCGCGTCCGTCATGCCCTTGAACGTCTTGCCCAGCATCGCGTACGTCCCGTCGGGCCGCCGCGCGCCCAGATGGAGGTTGGAGAGCTTGCCCGTGCGGCGCCCGTGGCCCCACTCGGCGGCGAGCACCACCAGGTCGAGGGTGTGCACCGGCTTCACCTTCAGCCAGGAGGCGCCCCGGCGGCCCGCGTTGTACGGGGCGTCGAGCGATTTCAGCACGACCCCCTCGTGACCGCGCCCCAGCGTCGCCTCGAAGAACTCCTGCGCCTCGCCGCGCCGCCGCTCGTCCGCGGGGTCGCCCACCACCGTGCGCCGCACCCGCATCGGCTCGGGCACCAGGGCGGCCAGTTCCGCGTGGCGCTCGGCGAACGGCAGGGCGAGCAGGTCCCGCCCCGCCACGGACAGGGCGTCGAAGAAGACGGGGGACAGGGGCAGCCCGGCCGCAGCCGCCTCGACGTCCACGCGCGAACCGACGCGCCCCGCGATGTCCTGGAACGGCCGTGGACGCCCCTCGCCGTCCAGGGCGATGACCTCACCGTCCAGGATGAAGTTCTCCCCCCGCAGCTCGCGCGCGGCGGCCGTCAGTTCGGGCAGCCGGTCGGTGATGTCGTCCAGGGTGCGGGTGTAGACGCGTACGTCGTCCGCGCTGCGGTGGACCTGCACCCGGATGCCGTCCAGCTTCTCCTCGACCGCGCAGGCGCCAAGCTTGTCGATGCCCTCGGCGACCGACGTGGCGCCGTGCGCCAGCATGGGCAGGATGGGGCGCCCCACCGTCAGCCGGAACTCGTCCAGCGCCTCCGGGCCGCGCGCCAGCAGCGCCTGCGCGACCGGGCTCACGGCACCCGCGAGCATCACCGAGCGCCGCACGGCGTCCACCGGGGTCTGCGTGGCCACCGCCAGGCCCTCGACGGCGACCGCGTCCAGGGCGCCCTGGCGGACCTCGCCCGTGAGCAGCCCGACCAGGAACCGCTGCTCGTCCGCGGTGGCGGCCCTCATCAACTCACCCACCAAGCGCCTGCGTTCGGCCTGCGAACCGGAACCGGAGACCGCGCCGATCGCGGTGAGCGCCTCGTCCACGCCGCGCACCGTCAGGCTCGGCTCGTCGGCGGGCGGCCCCGCGTCCCTGAGCGTGCTCCACCCGATGCCGAGCCGCCCCTGGGGCAGCCGCCCCGCCAGATAGGGGATGACAACCGGAACGTCCTGGGGCTCCGCCGCCCGGAACAACTCGGCGAGCAGGGCGATCTTCCGGGACCGCGCGGAGGTGGCGGCCACTTCCTTGGACACGTGTGCGAGCCGGGCGAGCAGCATGGGCCCATCCTGCAACGGGCCGGGGCGCGCCGCACGGCCGAGCGGGCGGGGCGGGACCGCTGTTGTTCCTGGATGACACGTGTGTACTCCGCTGTGGCGGGCACACGGAGGGTCACACGGCCCCCGCACATGCCGGAGGAGCGTGCGGCTCAGGCGGGGCGAGTGACACAGGTCACATGGATCTCTTGGCGTGTTGCCGTAATGCCACCCCTCCAAACGGGGTCGTAAGGGCACAGGGGTTCCGCGAGCGGACCCCGAGGACTGGAAAAACGCAGAAGTGGAGCTCGATCATGGCCGTCACCCTCCAGCAGCCCACCCGCGCGCGCCTCATCGCCCCGGACGGACATGAGTACGCCCTCCCCGTCGTCCTGCGCTACTCGGCCGAGGACCCCCTCGCGGTCCAGATCACGTTCCCCTCCGAGGCCTCCCTCGACGGCATGGAGGTCACCTGGATCTTCGCCCGCCAGCTCCTGGAAGACGGGCTCAGCGCTCCGGCGGGCGGCGGTGACGTGCATATCTGGCCGTGCGGCCGGGCGCGCACGGTGATGGAGTTCCACTCGCTCGAAGGGCTGGCGCTCGTGCAGTTCGACGACCTCGCCCTGCGCCGCTTCCTGGCACAGTCCTACGCCGTGGTGCCCGCGGGAGGCGAGGAACCGAGCCTCGATCTCGACCAGGACCTGACGCGCCTGCTCGGCGGCGTCTGACGGATCGCCGGGGGCCGCCGACGGCTACGCGTCCCCGCCGTACAGCGCGGGCCGCCCGGCCTGCTCGACCGTGACGCGCCCCGCCCACCGCGTCGCCGATCCGCCGCACGTGGTCGGCGCCCATGTGACCGGCGCCGAGCACGGCCACCCCCAGCGGTCCGCTCACCCGACGGCCCCCTCGCGTCCGCTCACTCGACGAACCTCCCTCGCGCGTTCCTGCGTCGCGCCACCGTAACCGCCCGCCGCCGCAGCGCCACGACCACGCCCGCGAGCACGACCAGCGAGCCCGCCACCACCATCAGCACCGCCGGCCAGTCGGAGTCCTCCGGCTCCAGGGCCAGGGCGCCGGCCTGCGCGGCGACGTGCGCGGGCCCCGATGCGGTGCGCGGCGCCGTCGGCGGCGGCAGCAGCGAACCCACGGGCCGCACCTTCCCGGCCGCGGCGAACCCCCAGTCGAGCAGGGACCGCGCCTCCTCGTACACGGCGCGCGCACCGCCCCGCTGCGGGTTCATCACCGTCACCACGAGGGTGCGCCCGCCGCGCTGGGCCGCGCTGATCAGCGTGGAGCCGGCGTGGCTGGTGTAGCCGTTCTTGATGCCGAGCAGGCCCGGGTAGGGCGCGACGCCGCCGGCGCCGGTCAGCAGCCGGTTGGTGTTCTGGATGGGGTACGACCAGCCGCCCGCCGGGAACCGGGCCACGGGCGTCGAGCAGTAGCGGGCGAACTGCGGGTCGGCGAGGCCCGCCCTGCCGAAGACCGCCAGGTCGTACGCCGACGAGACCTGCCCCGCCGCGTCGTAACCGTCCGGCGAGACCACGTGGGTGTCCCGGGCGCCCAGCTCCCGGGCCTTGGCGCGCATCTGCTCAACGGTCCTGTGCAGGCCGCCGTTGAGCCCCGCGAGGACGTGCACGGCGTCGTTGCCGGAGCTGAGGAAGACCCCGCGCCACAGGTCGGCGACGCGGTAGGCGCGGCCGGGCGAGACGCCCACCAGGCTGCTGCCGTCGCCGACCTGGTCCAAGTCGTGCTCGGTGACGACGTGCCGGCGCTCCGCGTCGAGGCGCGGGAGCGCGGTCAGGGCGAACAGGGACTTGAGCGTGGAGGCGGGCGGCAGCGGCCGGTGCGCGTTCTTGGCGGCGAGCACCTCGCCCGTACGGGCGTCGGCCACCACCCACGCGAGCGCGGAGACGCCACCGGGCAGCCCCGGCGCGTTCGGCCCCGGGCGGACCTGCACGCCCGGCCGGTCGAGGAGGACGGAGGTGTACGCGGGCAGCGGCCGCGGCGGCGCGGGCTCGGCCGGGACGTCGGTCGCCGAGACCGGTGTGGAAAGGACGACCAGAGCCCCGAGCGCGAGCGCCGCGGTGCGTACGGAGGAGGAGCGCGAAAGGTACCTGATGGCCATTCAGCCACCGTAGGAGCGCGGCCCCGAGTCCGCAGATCGGCTTGGCCCGCCTGGAGGTATCACTCCGTCACTTCGCTTGCGGAGCAGGGCCGCTGTCGCAGCGAGGGCCGCCGGAGGCCGGCAGGTCAGGCGGGGAGGTTCTCCTCGATGGCGGCGATGACCTCGGGCGCGTCCGGCTCGATACGCGGGCCGAACCGGGCGACGACCTCACCCGAGCCGTTGACCAGGAACTTCTCGAAGTTCCAGCGGATGTCGCCGGTGTGCCCCTCGGCGTCCGCCGTGTCGACGAGGCGCGCGTACAGCGGGTGCCGGTGCTCGCCGTTGACATCGACCTTCTCCGTCATCGGGAAGGTCACCCCGTACGTCGCCGAGCAGAACTCGGCGATCTCCTCGGAGGTGCCGGGCTCCTGGCCCATGAACTGGTTGCAGGGCACGCCGAGCACGCTGAAGCCGCGCGGCCCGTACTGCTCGTGGAGCCGCTCCAGGCCCGCGTACTGCGGGGTGAGGCCGCACTTGGAGGCGACGTTGACGACGAGGACGGTCTTGCCCTCGAACTGGCGCAGGTCGGCCGAGCCGCCGCGCAGGGCGCCGATTTCTTCTTCGTAGACAGACATAGTGACCGAGCCTACGCCCGCCCCGGAACCCGCAGTGCAGGGCCCTCGCGGTGCAGGCGGCCCCGGGCGACCAGTTCCAAGGTGAGGGCCACGGCCAGCGCCTGGACGGCCATCAGGGCGATCAGGACGAAGAGCTGCACGGCGCCCGCGAGCACCGGGGGCGCGCCGCCCAGGAGCATGCCGACGAAGGCGCCGGGGAGGGTGACGAGGCCGACCGTGCGGGTCTGGTCGAGGCCGGGCAGCAGGGCGTCCGACGCGGCCGGGCGGATCAGCTCCAGGCGGGCGTCGCGGTCGGCGAGGCCGAGGGCGAGGCCCGCCTCGAACTCGCCGTGCCGGGTGCGCAGTTCATCGAGGGAGCGGCGCCCGGCGAGCACCGTCGCCGTCAGCGCGCCCCCGATGAGGATGCCTGTCACGGGGATCATGGCGATGCCCCGCACCGGAAGCAGCCCGGTCAGCGTCAGACCGGCCACGACCGGCACGACCGGGCCCGCGATCGGCAGCCCCGCCCGCCACCACGTGCCGTTCGGGGTGATGCGCCGCCCGGCGGTCCGCGTGGCCACGGCGAACATCAGCAGCAGGAACGCGAAGAGCGCCGCCGTGTGGTGCACCACCCAGCCGATCGCGAGGGAGACCGCGGCCAGTTGGACCGTGGCGCGCGCCCCCGCGACCACGATCTCGCGGGCCCTGCCGCGCGAACCGTCGGGGGCGAGCCGGAAGACGGCCGCCGTCGCCGCCGCGAGGAGCAGCAGCACGAGCAGGGCCACGGCGAGCGCCGTATTGACCGGCAGGAGGGCCTGGGCAGCGAGATCACGCACGCGCTCACCCTAGGCCGCGCGGGTGCCGGGCGCGTTGCGGTGCCGCCCGGGACATGCGGCGGGTGACCTGTAACGATGGGGCGGGAACGGGAAAGACGCGGAGAGAGAGAAGGGCTGTAGTCATGGCGCAGCAGGTGCAGGGCGTGATCGCCCGCGCGAAGGGCGAGCCGGTGCGGATCGAGACGATCACCGTCCCGGACCCGGGCCCGGGGGAGGCCGTGGTGAAGGTCCAGGCGTGCGGGGTCTGCCACACCGACCTGCACTACCGCGAGGGCGGCATCAACGACGACTTCCCCTTCCTGCTCGGGCACGAGGCGGCGGGCGTCGTCCAATCCGTCGGCGAGGGCGTCACCGAGGTCGCGCCCGGCGACTTCGTCATCCTCAACTGGCGTGCCGTGTGCGGCCAGTGCCGCGCCTGTCTGCGCGGCCGCCCCCAGTACTGCTTCGACACGCACAACGCGAAGCAGAAGATGACCCTGGCCGACGGCACCGAGCTGTCGCCCGCACTCGGCATCGGTGCTTTCGCGGAGAAGACCCTCGTCGCCGCCGGGCAGTGCACGAAGGTCGACCCGGAGGCGTCGCCCGCCGCGGCCGGCCTCCTCGGCTGCGGAGTGATGGCGGGGATCGGCGCCGCCATCAACACCGGCGAGGTCGGCCGCGGCGACTCGGTCGCCGTCATCGGCTGCGGCGGAGTCGGCAACGCCGCCGTCGTGGGCGCCCGCCTCGCCGGAGCGGCGAAGATCATCGCTGTGGACATCGACGACAAGAAGCTGCGGACGGCCGAGGGCCTCGGCGCCACCCACACCGTCAACTCCCGCACCACCGACCCCGTCGAGGCCGTGCGCGAGCTGACCGGTGGCAACGGCGCCGATGTCGTCATCGAGGCGGTCGGCCGCCCGGAGACGTACGAGCAGGCCTTCTACGCCCGCGACCTGGCGGGCACGGTCGTCCTGGTCGGGGTCCCGACCCCGGAGATGAGGATCGAGCTGCCGCTGCTCGACGTCTTCGGCCGCGGTGGCGCGCTGAAGTCGAGCTGGTACGGGGACTGCCTGCCCTCGCGCGACTTCCCGATGCTCATCGACCTCTACCGCCAGGGCCGCCTGGACCTGGACGCGTTCGTCACGGAGACCATCGCTCTGGAGGACGTGGAGAAGGCCTTCGAGCGGATGCACCACGGCGACGTCCTGCGTTCGGTGGTGATGTTCTGATGGCGGCCGAGTCCCAGGAGCACGCCTCCGGCGCGCGCGTCGACCACCTCGTCACCTCCGGGACCTTCTCCCTGGACGGCGGCACCTGGGAGGTCGACAACAACGTATGGATCGTCGGCGACGACAGCGAGTGCGTCGTCATCGACGCCGCGCATGACGCGGACGCCATCGCGGAGGCGGTGGGGGAGCGGCGCCTCGTCGCGATCGTCTGCACCCACGCGCACGACGACCACATCGACGCGGCCCCCGCGCTGGCCGCCCGCACCGGCGCGCCGATCCTGCTGCACCCCGCCGACCTGGAGCTGTGGAAGCGGACGCATCCCGACCGCGCCCCGGACGGCGAGCTGGCCGACGGGCAGGAAATGACCGTCGCGGGCACGGTCCTGCGGGTGTTGCACACGCCGGGCCACTGCCACGGCGCGGTCAGCCTCCACGCCCCGTCCCTCGGCACCGTCTTCACCGGCGACACGCTCTTCGCGGGCGGGCCGGGCGCCACGGGCCGCTCCTTCAGCGACTTCCCGACGATCGTCGCGTCGATCAGGGAGCGGCTGCTGACGCTGCCGCCCGAGACGGTGGTGCGCACCGGGCACGGCGACAGCACGACGGTCGGCGCGGAGGCACCGCACCTGGAGGAGTGGATCGCCCGAGGCCACTGACAGCTCGGCTTGGGTACGGCCCCGCGTGGTTCGCCACGCGGGGCCGTACGCGTACTGGCCCCGCTCCACGATCTCCGATAAGTTAGGCAAGGCTTACCTAATGGAGGTTGGGAATGGGTGTCCGTCACAGCAGCACGACCGTGCCCACAGCGGCGGCACGGGCCCGTTCGGTGCTCGCCACCGCATGGTCCTGCGCGGTGACCACAGAGATCGGCAGGGACGAACTCGTGGGCGCGCACAGCGTCACCGACGACGGAAGGCTGCGGCTGCGCCCGCCCGAGGACAGCGCGCTCGCCGCCGCCCTCATCTGCGCGCCGCGCGGCGAGCCGTCCACGCTGATCGAGTTCGCCGACGTCGCGCCCGTCCCCCTCAGGGACCGGATCCGCGCACGCCTGTGGCTCTCGGGGTCGCTGACCCACGACGAGGGACACCTCGTCTTCGAACCGGCCTGCGTGGTGCTGCACGACTCCCACGGCGAACGCGAGGGCGTCGAACTCGACGAACTCGCCCTGGCCGTCCCCGACCCGCTCGCCGAAGCCGAAGCGCGGCTGCTCACCCACCTCGCCGACGCCCACCCGGACGCCGTCGAACAGCTCACCCGCCTCATCAGCCCGGACAGCCTCCAGGGCGTCGTGCGGGTCCGCCCGCTTGCCATCGACCGGCACGGCATCTCCCTGCGCCTCGAACGCGCCCGCGGCCAGGCCGACGTACGCCTGCCGTTCCCTCAGAGCGTGGACGACGTCTCCCAGGTGACGGAGTGCATGCACGCCCTGCTGACGAGGGCCCGCTTCTCAACCGCCCGGCGCGGACGGCCGGTCGGCGGTTGACCGCATCGACCGCAGCGCGAGGAGCAGCACCCCGATGTCGTCCAGGTAGACGGGATCGGGGATGAGGTCCGCGGGCAGGACGAGATAGGCGACCGCGCCCCAGAACACCCACTGCCGCTCGACGGGCAGCCCGGCTCTGCGCAGGGCGCTGCGGGTGCGGACGAGACGGACGAGCAACACGACGGCGACGGCGAGCGTCGCGGCGACCAGAACGGCTGCGCAGACCAGGAGAACGGTCCATTCCGTGCTCATGCGTACGTACGTTACCGAGGCCGGCGCCCCGCGTCGCGGGGGTGCGGGCATGATGGCGGGGTGAACGCACAGCCGAAGCCTCCCGCGTCCGTCCAGGCGCTGATCGTCATCGACATGCAGTCCGCTTTCGTCAGCGGGCGTGGCGCCGTGCCCGACGCCGACCGTCTGCTCGACACCGTCGGGGACCTCATGGCCCGTGCCCGCGAGAGCGGCGCGCTCCTCGTCCAGCTCCAGAACGACGGGGAGCCCGGCGCCCCCGACGAACCGGACACCCCCGGCTGGCGCCTCCACCTGCCCGTCGACGCCGGCCGCGGCGAGGTCGTCCTGCGCAAGAGCGCCGACGACGGCTTCGAGGAGACCCGCCTGGAGAAGGTGCTCCGGGAGGCCGGGGTGACCGCGCTCGCCCTGTGCGGCGTCATGTCCGAGATGTGCGTCAGCGCCACCGCGCGCACCGCCCTGGATCTCGACTTCCGTGTCGTCCTGCCGCACGACGCCCACGCGACGTACGACATCCCGGCCGCCGAGGGCATCAGTGACGCGGTGCCCGCCGCGGTCGTCTCGCGTGTCGCCGAGTGGGCCCTCGGCGACGAGATCGAGGTCGCCGCACGGGCCTGCGACGTCGGCTTCACCAAGCCGTAACGGGGTCCGTCGCCGTCAGGCCGCAGGCAGCACGCACACCGCGGCCCGCGCCCTGAACGGCTGCCCCGCCGGGCGTAGTTCACCGCCGCGGGGGTCGACGTGGAACACGCTCACCGAGTCCGACTTCTGGTTCGCGGTGAACAGCAGCCGCCCGGAAGGGGAGAGCGCGAGGTGGCGGGGGAAGTCCCCGCGCACCGGCACGGTGTCCAGGAGCCGCAGCCGGGCGCCGCCGCGCTCGATCGCGTACCGCGCGAGGCTGTTGTGGCCCCGGTTGGCCAAATACGCGAAGCGGCCGTCGCGCGCCACCACGAGCTGCGCCGGGTGGTTGGTGCCCTCGCCGGAGCCCGTCGACTGCGGTTCGCCCGGCGTGAGGCGGCCGGTGGCGGGGTCGTAGGCGCAGACGACGACCGTGTCGTCCACCTCGTTGGCGAGGTACGCGAAGTGCCCCGAGGGGTGGAAGGCGAGATGGCGTGGGCCCGCGCCGGGCCGCAGGACCGCGTGGGAGACCCGGCGGAGCGTGCCTGCCTCGCGGTCGAGCCGGTAGGTGTAAACGGTGTCGTTGCCGAGGTCCACGGCGAGGATGTGGCGGCCGTCGGGGGCCGTGCTGATCTGGTGGGCGTGCGGTCCGTCCTGCCCCGGGCCCGGCGGCGGCGAGGAGTGCGTGACCACGTCCGTACGCTCGCCCAGCGCGCCGGACTTCTGGAGGGGGTGCACCGCCACGCTGCCGGAGAGGTAGTTCGCGCTGAGCAGCCAGCGGCCGCTCGGGTGCACCGAGAGGTGGCAGGGGTGCGCGCCGCCGGTGCCGCGCGTCCCGAGGATCTTGTGCGCGCCGCCTGGGGAGAGGGCGATGGCGGTCACCGCGCCCTTCTCCCGCTCGCTGACGGCGTAGAGCGTGCGGCCCGAGGGGTGCAGCGCCAGATAGGAGGGGTCGGGCACGCCGCTGATGGTGCCGGTGCCGGTGCCGGTGACGCGGCCCGTCGTCTCGTCGTACGTCGCCCGACCGATGCCCGTCCCGCCGCCCTCCTGGGAGGTGTACGTCCCCAGGAACAACTGCCGCTCGCGGCGCGGGCGGTGAGACGCCGACGGGTCGGGTTCCTGGCGCGTGGCGTCCCCGTCCGTGGCGCCCCTGTCCGTGGCGTCCTTGCGTGTGCGGTCCGCGCTCTCGCGGCCCGGCGGGTCAGAGGAGGCGCAGCCCGCGGTGGAGGAGAGCGCCCCCGCCGCGGCCGCCCCCGCCAGCGCCCCGACGAACCGGCGCCGCCCCGGGTGGCTTCCCCGCTGAGAGGCCGCCCCTTCTCCGCTGCTCATGCCCGCACCTCATGGGTCGCTGGTTCCACGTACGGCAGCCACAGTGCCCCCTCCATGATCGAGCCGACAAGTGGCGCACCGCCCGCGCGCCACCGCCGACCCCCACAGGGTGATCCGCGCCCGCCCAGGTCCGCCGCCCGGCGGAGGCGGTAGGTCCCGGAGGCCGACGCGGCGGCGGCGCACACGCGAAAGCCTCGGCGGGTACGGCGATCCTCGGCCCTGGGAGAAACAGTGACGGCCCCCTCGAACACCCCCGTGATCAGGCGCGCGTGGCGGAGAACCGAAGGCCCCCGCGCCCCCTGGGGCCGCCGCTGGCCCGACTGGGCTCCCCGCGCCGCGCAGGTCTGGGCCGGGCTGTACGCCGTCGTCCTCGTCGGCTGGGCCGCGACGGGCACCGCTGTGCCGCTCACGCCACACACGTACCAACCGGCCGCCTTCCAGCTCACCCAGGCGGCCCTCGCGGTGCTGGCCGCGGGAGTCTGCGCGGCGGCGGACCGCGCCAGGAGGGCCCGGAGCGGGTCTGCGGGGAGCGGCACTCCGAAGGGCCGGGCTGCGTCTGCGGTGAACGGCACCCGGAAGGGCCGGATCGCGGTGGGTGTCTCGCTCGCGCTCCTCGTCCCCGCATTCGGCTGGGGCGCGATCGGACTGCCGATGCACTTCGTGACGCTGGCGTCGGGCTCGGGAGTGGAGAGCGCGACGGGGCTCGTCCACCTGCTCCTGAACACCTGCGGCGGCGGGCTCCTCGCCATGGTCGCCCTGGCCTACCGGCGCGGGCTGCGCGGCCGGTGCGCCCGCTGCGGCCAGGGGCACGAGGGGCCCGGCGACGGCCCGCTGGCCCACCCGCCCGCATCCACCGCGTCGGCGCGGACCCGCGTGACGGCGTACGCCCTCGTGTGCGGGCTGCTGCCCTGGACCGTGGTCAAGACCGTCTGGCTCCTCGGCGGCGACGCGATCGGCGTGAGCGGCGAGGCCTGGCAGGACGACGTGGAAGCGGAGGCGACGGGCGCCTCGCGCGCGCTAGCCTCGGTCGGCGTCGACGTGACCGTGCTCGCGGCGCTGCTCGGCGTGTTCCTGCTGGCCGGTCTGATGCACCGCTGGGGACAGGTGTTCCCGCGCTGGACGCCGCTTCTGGCCGGGCGGCGCGTACCGCGGCTGCTGCCGCTCATCCCCGCGTGGCTGACCGGCGGCGCCCTGTCGGTGTACGGCGCGGGGCTCCTCGTCTACGCCCTGCTGAGCGCGCTCGGCGTGGTGCCGGGGCTCGATCCCGTCGGGGTCTTCACCACCACCGGCGGGATGACCTGGATGGTGGCCTTCGGCGGATTCTCCTTCGGGGGCCTGGGCACGGGGCTCCTCGTGGCGTCCCGCTCGTACGCGGCGCGCAGCCGGCCGGTGTGCGTGGCCGCTCACCGCTGAGGAGGGGACCCTCCAGGTCACCCCTGCCGCGCATCATCCAGGTGAGCCCAGCCACGTCATCCGGCGCCCCCGACCACCGCGCCTTCCGTCTCGCACGCGTCGGCGCCGTGCGTGTCCCATGCCGGGAAGGGGTCGTGCCGCGGCGCTTCCTCCCCTTCGGCGAGCAGGCAGCGGGTCAGCGCGGCCCGCAGCGGCGCGGCACGCAACTCCGTGCCGATGAACACCAGTTCCTGGCCCTGCGTGTCGCCCGCCGTCCGCGCCCCCGAGGGCTCGAAGCGGGCCACCGAGCCGGCCTGCGACCACAGCCCCGTCACCCGGGGGCGGCTCGCCAGCCAGAAGAACCCCTTGGAGCGCAGGATCCGCCCGAAGGCCCCGCTCTCCATCTCCTCGGTGACGAAGGACCACAACCGGCCGGGGTGGAAGGGCCGTTCGGCACGGAACACCGTGCTCGAGATGCCGTACTCCTCGGTCTCCGGCACGTGGTCGCCGTTCAGCTCCCGCACCCACCCCGGCGCCTGCTGTGCACGCTCCAGGTCGAACAGGCCGGTCTCCAGGACCTGCGCGAGATCCACCCGGCCCCGGGTCGCGGGCACCACGCGGGCGAGCGGGTTGAGGCGCGCGAGGGTGGCCGCGAGCCGCCCGGCGGTCTCCGCGTCGACCAGGTCGAGCTTGTTGAGGACGATGACGTCGGCGAACTCCACCTGGTCCACCAGGAGATCGCTGACCGTGCGCTCGTCGTCCTCGTACTGATCGAGACCGCGCTCCACGAGGCCGTCACCGCCGGTGAGTTCCGGCAGGAAGTTGGCGGCGTCCACCACCGTCACCATCGTGTCGAGCCGGGCCAGATCGCCGAGCGTGGCGCCGTCGTCGCGCGGGAACGCGAAGGTCGCGGCCACCGGCATCGGCTCGGAGATGCCGCTCGACTCGATGAGCAGATGGTCGAAGCGGCCCTCGCGGGCCAGCCGGTCGACCTCTTCGAGCAGGTCGTCGCGGAGGGTGCAGCAGATGCAGCCGTTGGTCAGCTCGACCAGGCGTTCCTCGGTGCGGGAGAGGGCGGCCTCGCCGCCGCGCACCAGAGCGGCGTCGATGTTGACCTCGCTCATGTCGTTGACGATCACCGCGACGCGCAGGCCGTCGCGGTTGCCTAGGACGTGGTTGAGCAGCGTGGTCTTGCCCGCGCCGAGAAAGCCGGAGAGGACGGTCACGGGCAGCCGCGCGGTCGGTACGTGCGTCATGTGCGGGACGGCTCTCAGCTCTCGGGGCGCAGCAGGCCGCGCTCGTACGCCTTGAGCAGCCGCTGCGGGACCATGTGCCGCTCGCCGTCGACGGTGACGGGCACCAGCTGCGGGGTGCTGGCCTTCCACTGGGCGCGGCGGTGGCGGGTGTTGCTGCGGGACATCTTCCGCTTGGGTACGGCCATGGGGTCCTCCTGAGATGAGGGGGTGAGCGACGCCTGCGACGCTATATGAAAATGGATCCCATTAACAACTAGCGCTCTTCGCTGACCCCGGCCGCGGCGCCCGCCGTGCTGGACGCGGACTCCCGCCGCGGCAGCAGCAGCGGAGTGGCCAGCATGAGCAGCCCGGCGGTCGCGATCGCGGCGCGAGGGCCCGTGGCGGCGGCCAGCAGCCCCCACAGGGCCGTCATGGCCGCCGTGGCGATCTTGCCGGTGACCGACCACGCGGACAGGGTGCGGACCACGCGCTCCGCCGGAAGCTGTTCGAGGCGGTAGGTGGCGAGCACCGGCGCGTACACGCTCGAGCAGGTGATCACGCCGAACTCGACGACCATCACGAGGACGAGTCCGCTGACGCCGGAGTGGACGAGGGCGAGGCCGAGGGGCCAGCACACGCGCAGCACCCCCGAGGCGAGCAGGACCCCGCGCTGCCCGAGCCGTGCCACGAGGCGCGGGGCCAGCCGCGAGCCGAGCAGACCGCCGAGGCAGGGGAGGGCGAAGGCCAGGCCGTACTGCCAGGGCGCGAAGCCGAGGCTGCCGAGCATCAGGACGGCGAGCAGCGGCATCGCCGCCATGATCAGGCCGTTGACCAGCACCGTGTGGAAGAACAGCGGACGCAGCACCGGATCGGCGAGGATGAAGCGCCACCCGTCCAGCAGGTCCCTTGCCCGCAGCCGGGCCGCCGGGTCGGCGCGGACAGGGCGGGGCTCCTTCCCGCGGATCGCCCCGATGCCCACGGCCGAGAGCAGGTAGCTGACCGCGTCGGCGGCCACGGTCATCACGGGGCCGAAGAGGCCGATCGCCGCCCCGCCGAGGGGCGGCCCGAGCATGGTCGCCGTCCAGGCCGTCGACTCGAACCGCCCGTTCGCGACGAGCAGGTCCCGTGGCGCCACCAGCCCCTTGAGGAAGGCACCGGAAGCCGCGCCGAAGGTGATGTCGGCCGCGGCGACCACGACCGAGACGACGAGCAGCTGCCCGAAGCCGAGCACCCCGAGCGCGTACGCGGCGGGAACGCTCACAAGCGCCGCGCACCGCACCAGATCCATCGCGATCATCACCGGCCGCTTGCGGCGGAACTCCACCCACGGCCCGAGCGGCACGGCCACCGCCGCCCCCACCGCGAGCCCCGACGCGGCGAGGACCGCCACCTCCGTGGGCCCGGAGCCCAGCACCAGGATCGCGATCAGGGGAAACGCGTCGAACGCCAGCCGCGTACCGAACGTACTGACCGCGTACGCCGACCACAGCCACCCGAACCGCCGCCCGAGCGACCGCTTCCCCGCCACTGCCCAACCCCACTTCGAACAACCCCGCGTTGACCTGCGTCATCCAACCGAATGACCCGTCGCCCGAGCAAACAACCGACTCGCGTGGTCGGCCACAACCGCGCGTTGTGTTCCCGGGTGCGTGCTCCCTAGGGTGGCCGTCATGGATCTCCATGCAGTGCGCGCCTTCGTCGCCGCCGCGGAGGCGGGCCAGTTCCAGGGAGCCGCCGCCGACCTGTCGATCACCCAGCAGGCCGTCTCCAAGCGCATCGCCACGCTGGAGAAGGAGCTGGCGGTACGGCTGTTCACCCGCACCGCCCGCGGCGCACGGCTCACCATCGACGGACAGGTGTTCCTGCCGCACGCCCGCGAACTCCTCCAGGCCGAGGAGCGCGCCGCCGCCTCCGTACGGCCCGGCAGCCGCGCGCTGCGCGTCGACGTGATCGGCCGCCGCCTCGCACCGGCCGCCCTGCTGCGCGACTTCCACCGCGCCCGTCCCGACGCCGCGCTGGACGTGGTGACGCTCTTCGACGCCGACGCGGCCATCTCCGCCGTCAGGGCCGGCACGATCGACGCGGCGTTCCGCGCCGTCACCGTGCCCGCCCGGCAGCTCCCCGACGGCATCGTGGCCGACCGGGTCCACGACGAGCCCCTCCAGCTCCTCACCGGGCCGGGCCACGCGCTCGCCGGGGCCCGCTCGGTCACCCTGTCCCAGCTCGTCGGGCACCGGATCTGGATGCCCGGCATCGTCACCGGAACCGAGTGGGCCGCCTACTACGAGGAACTCGCCGCGGCCTTCGGGCTCACCATCGAGGCGACGGGACCCGACTTCGGCACCGAACCGCTCCTGGACACCATCGCCGACGCCCCGGGGCTCGCCACCTTCGTCGGCGAGCAGACCCGCCTGGTCTGGCCCGCCGACGACGACCTGCGGCGCATCCCGGTGGTCGACCCGGCACCGGTCTACCCGCACTCCCTGATCCGCCGCGACGACAACCCGCACCCCACGCTCACCGCACTCCGCGCCCACCTCGCCGCCGCCCGCCCCACCGATGACGCCACCGCGACCTGGACACCGGGCTGGGCCCGGGAAGGGTGAGCGGCCCCTCCGGGTGACCGCGGGCAATGATCAAGCAGGGGCGGAAAGGTCCATGCGTCCCGGCACTTCCCAGATCGCGGGAGCGGACCAGTCCGTCCACCTGTCGCTCCACCACGTGGTGCCCGCGTCCAGCATGGCCACCACTCGCTGGGCCTCGGTGCGCACGGCGTCGGCCTCGCCCGGGTGGAAGCCTCCCAGGCGCTCCCGCTCCTCGAAATGCTCCACATCCTTCCACTGGAAGGAACTGCCGTCTGCGGGCACCCAGATGTCCAGTTCCTGATCGAGGGTGTCGAACCCCCTCGCGTCCCTCCGCATGGGCTCCTGGAAATTGATGTACCACCCCGAAAATGTGTCACCTTTCCAGAAGTGCCATACGGAGTAGCCGTCGCCCGGCCGCTGCACTTGGAGCACACCGTCGGACTGCCAGATGTGATCGAAGTTCGCCCAGGGATGGGTGCCCCATCGGAAATCCCCCTGCCCGAACGTGAGTGGCGTCCCCTTCGCCAAGTACACGGCGAGATGGTCTTCGGTGTCCTCGACCACGCGCACCGGGTAGACGATCCATTCACGGCCGTCGAGCATTTCGCGCCGCCGGATGATGTCACCGAAGCCGAACATGTGCACCACTCTCTCCGTTTGTCGATCTCAAGGAACGTTTGTGGTGAGAACTGAGAATCGGGTGTGGATGTCCCGAAGGTTCTCGCTCACTTCTGCCGGTGACTTTCCCGCCACGACTACGTGGCCGAGGTCCTGGCCTCGCGTACCGACGACTGGGGGCAAGACGTCGCCGGGAGCCTTGTTCACCTCGACGTGGCAGACGTAGGGCAGGGCTGACAGGGAGTCGGCGTCAGTGATGCGGTCGATCCTGCCGGTGGCGGAACTCCAGAGGTACGAGGCGCCTGTGCAGCCGGAGATGTCGCCGGCCGGGGTGTAGCCGGGCTCGACCTCGGCGCGTACGGAGTCATACGCGAGATCGATTCCGTAGGCATGCCGGTACATCGACGGCACCCATGCACCGGCCATACGTGCGGCTGTCTCGCCGAACGTCAGCGTTCCCTCGTCGTCGAGGTAGAACTCCGTGTGCGCTATCCCTGTGCGCAGTCCGAAGGAGGTGACTACCGTCCGTGCCGCGTCGAGCATCTCCCGGTGAACCCCTGTGGCCGGGTGCGTGACGCTTCCCATCGGGGCGTCCTGCCAGTTCTCCAGTATCTGTGCCGTGTACTCCCCGACCGATTCGAAGAGAACTTCGCCGTCTCGCACCATGGTGTCCACGTGGAACTGCTTGCCATGAATGAAGGCTTCGACGCGGTAGTCATGGCGCTGCGCCTGCAGGAGAGGCCAGGTGCGGTCGAGTTCTTCGTCCGACGTCACCTTGTAGGTGTTTGTGCAGGACACTCCGTCATACGGCTTTATCACGATGGGGTATTGATGTTCCGCCGCGAACTGCCGTACATGGTTCTTGGTGTGGGGGAGCGTCCAGATGGCGGTCCGCAGGCCCAGTTCCGCCGCGCGGACGTTCATCGCGTTCTTGTCGCGGAAGTAGATGCTCTGTTCGACGGTCAGCCCCTCGACGCCGAGCTGTTCGCGCAGTGTCGCCGCGGCCCTGACGTCGTCCTCGAAGAGCGAGATCACCCGGACTGCGCGAAAAGGTCCGGATGCCTCGTGTGCGGCCTCTATGACTCGATCCTCATGGCCCGCGCCCGGCCGGTAGACGCCCCATGCGTCGGGTTCGCCACCTGAGAGTGCCACCTTCGAGGGGGCGACGCAGACGGCGGCCAGACCGGCGTCGTGCACGGCGCGCACCGCGCTGTCGAGCAACGGCGCATGACGTGGCTTGGTGCCGGAGAAGAGGAGAATGACGGCCTCTGGCTTCATGGTTGCCCTTCGGCTGAGTTTGATCGAAAGGGAATCGAAAGGGAGTAGGCGGGCGGAGCCTCACAGGGAGTTGCGGTAGATCTCGGCGATCAGTTCCCTGGGTATGTCCGTGATGGGATCGTTGTCGACATTTCCGCTCAGGTTCGCGAGGAAGCCCGCGATGTCGTCCGCCGCGTATCCGGCGGCCGTCAGGGTGATGTCGAGTCCGGTGTCCTTCAGGAGGCGTCCGACGCCCTGGTGGATGCTCTCGTCTCCCAGGACCGCGGCCAGGTCGTCGAAGGCGGTCGGAGCGTAGGGGTAGGCGGCGCGGAGCCAGGCGGGGTAGAGGATGGCGAGACCCAGACCGTGTGAGGGTTCGTTGCGGGCACCGCGGCCCATCGCCTGCTGCAAGCGGTGGGGAAGGCAGGTGCTCGCCGTGGCCACGTTGATTCCACCCAGCAACGCGGCCAGGCTCAAGGCGTCCCGGGACTCGGCGTCGGCACGTCCGTCGGCGACCTCGCGCAGATGCACGGAGAGCAGGTCGACAGCCTGGCGGGAGAGGTTCTTGTTGAGGGCTGTGGAGCGTCGGGCGACTGCGCCCTCTATCGCGTGGGCCAGTGCGTCGAAGCCCGACTCGAGGGCCACATGGCGGGGAAGCCCATCGGTGAGAGCGGGATCCACGAGCGCGGCACGGGGGAAGATGGCGTCACCGCGGATGCCGGACTTGAACCCGCGCGCGGTGTCGGTGAGGATCGCGCCTTTGGTGACCTCCGCGCCGCTCCCGGCGGTGGTGGGCACCGCGATCATCGGCAGTGTGGGGGTGTCGGCTGCCAGAGTGGTGCCGACCAGCGGGCCGACCGGACCGAGGTGGATGGCTGCGGCCGTCGCCTTGGCGGAGTCGAGCACACTCCCTCCGCCCATGCCGACGACGGCGCCGACCTTGAGACCGCGCGCCAGCTCCAGCGCGCGATCCACCTCGTCCGACCGGGGGTTCGCCGAGATCTGGTCGAAGACGACGCCCCGTACGCCGGCGGCCCGGAGACTGGCAAGCGCACGTTCCTGAAATCCGGCAGCCTTCATTGCGTGCCGTCCGGTCATCAGCAAGGCGCTGTCAGCGAACTCGGCGACGACCGAACCCAGTTCGTCCAGGCGGCCGCGACCGAAACGGATGCGGGTGGGAATGTGGAAGTCAAAGTGCACGACGGCTCCTCATGGTCAGCCCGTTGTTGCGCCTGAGCGCGTCGAGGACGACAACGTCCGCCTGGTCGAGGTAGCACAGAGCCGAGCCGCCCCCGGTCGACGTGACGCCGTCGAACGGCAGCTCAGCTACGGTGTCACCGCCCAACAACATGGCGCTGACCGTGGGTGTGCGCGCGGCGTCCAGGAGCGCGGAGGACGCTTGGGTGAACCCGTGGGTATGGAGGTTGGGGGTGCCCGCGATGATGAGCCGGCCCCCGCACGCGGCCACTCTCCTCAGTTCCTGGATGAGCCAGGGGTGGAGGTGGAAGTCGACGATGGAGAAGCCGGTCGGCACCCCCTCGCTGACGGAAACGGTGTGGGCTTCGTGCCATCCGTGGCGGTCGGCCCGGGCGATCACGACGCGTCGTGGGACATGGATACGGGCTCGGGGATTCGCCAGGGCGGCCTTGGTGGCCGCGGCCCGGCGCTCGACATCGTTGCCCAGGGGTGAGCTGCCGATGGCGTATCCCAGGTGGTGCAGCACATGGTTGAGGACGATGCCGCCGGGGACGACGATGTCGTAATCGCGGGCGAAGCATGGAAGGCCGACGACGCTCTTCTCGCTCTTCACCCCGCCGACCGCCGCGATCGACGGCGTCTTGGGGGACCTCCCCGCCCAGGGTTCGAGTCTGCGGGTCTCATCGATGAGACTGCCAGCGGCCCAGCCGGGCAGATGACGGAGGATTCCCACGTTCGAGGCGTGGCGTCGGTGGGCCTTGGAGAATCCGCCGATCGCCGCGTAGTCGCCGAGCCTTGCGAACTGGGCCGCCAGGACAGGATCGTTGTCTTCTTCCCCGCTGTGCAGGCGGGTGTTTCCGAAGAGGGCGACCTGCCCGTCGGCGAGTGAGCGTGCAGCGGTGACCGCGTCGTCCGAGGCGCTCTCGGGGATGTAGGTGACCGGGCGGCCGAGCCGCTTGCCCAGGTACTCGGCGGTCCCTGCCAGATGCACGGCCGTGCCGTCGCGGTGACTTCCCTGGTGGGAGAGGATGGCCACGCGCGCGCCTCGGTCGGCGAGGTAGCGCAGGTCGTCGAGTTCGCAGTCGATGCGGGACGTGTCGGTCATGCCGGAGACGACGTTGAAGCCGGCCGAGTACACCCAGCGCTGTCCGGGGTGAATGGGCTGCTCTCGCAGGAGGCCGACGGAGTGGAGGGTCGTGCTCGCTGACATGGTCACAGTCCGTACGTCCGAAGAGCCAGCGTCTCCTCAAGACCGAGCATGACGTTCATGTTCTGGATGGCCGATCCCGCCGCTCCCTTCACCAGGTTGTCGGTGACGGAAAGGATCTTGATAATGCCGCGCCGCTCGTCGTAATCGGCGCCGATGTGGCAGAAGTTGGAGCCCGTGACCGAGGCCACGCCCGGGTAGACGTCGTAGTCCTTGGCGTTGAGACCACCGCTCTTGGCGAGGTCGTTGACGCGAACGAAGAACTCCCCTTCCGCACCGGCGCCGTAGAACTCCGTCAGGCATCCCAGGAGCCTCTCGCGCGACATGGTCGCCGCCAGGTCGGGATTGACCGCCAGATTCGCCTGGAGGTGGATGCCACGGGCGAAGTTGCCGTGGGCGGTGTTGAAGTCGACGACCAGATCACGCCCGGCCGCCACAGCGAGGTGGGTTTCCAGTTCGGGGCCGTGGCGGTGGCCCTCCATGCTGTAGGGAAGCATGGAGTTGAGGGCCTCGGCGTGCATGATGGGCCGCTTGGGCTTGTTTCCGGCGCCGGTGGTTCCGTTGACGGCACTGAGGTGAAGGGGGCTGCTCAAATCCGCCCATCCGGCTCGCAGAAGAGGAGTGAGTCCCAAGATGGCGGTGATGACATAGCAGCCCGGGTTGGCCACGAGCCTGCTTTTCGCGATGGCTTCACGGTTGAGTTCGGTCACGCCGTAGGCCGCTTCGGCCAGCAGTTCGGGCACGGCGTGAGCGGTGCCGTATACGCGCTGATACGTCGCGGGATCGGCGAAACGGAAGTCGGCACTGACGTCGACAACCTTGACATCGCGTTCGAGGAACCAGCCGGCCTGGCGCATGGCCTGCCCGGAAGGAGTGCAGAAGAAGACCACGTCGAGTTCGTCCACGCGCGCCTGGACATCCTCAAGGGTGACGAAGCGCAGGCCGCTGCCGCGCAGGTTCGCATGAATCCGCTCGAACTCCTCGTCTCCCCGGGCGGTGGGCCAGATCGATCCGACACGAGGGTGGTTGAGCAGGAGGCGGCAGAGCTCCCCGCCGGAGTAGCCGGTTCCGCCAACGACGGCGACGTTGAGCGTCTGGTGGTTCACGTACGTAGTCCTCGACAAATGGTTGCGAAAAGAGAGAAGAGAGAGAAGAGAGAAGAGAAGAGAGAAGGGGGATCGGCCTGGGGATCGACGGCGATCAGCAGACTCGGGTGGGGGCGTCCCGCCCGGACAGCGCCAACCGGAGGCCTTCGAGCAGCAGTTGGCCGATGCGTTCCTGGGAGTCCCGGGTCATCGCGCCGATATGCGGGGTGAGGACGACGTTGTCGAGCCCTGCCAGGCCACTGGGAGCACGCTCCGCCGCGTGTACGTCAAGGGCAGCGCCGGCGATGACCCCTTCAAGCAGGGCGACGCGAAGGGCATCCTCGTCGACGACACCGCCACGGGCCACGTTCACCAAGAAGGCGGTGGGCTTCATCAGTCGCAGCGCGTCGGCGTCGATGAGGCCGCGGGTGTGGTCATTGAGCGGGCACGCGAGGACCACGACGTCCGCTTCGGCCAGGACCTCCTCGGTCGACCGCAGGTCGATCCCTGACCGGCGGCACGCCTCGCGCCGCTCGTCATCGCGCCGCCGCGCCGACGCGATGACGGACATGCCGATTCCCCGGGCGAGTTCGGCGACCCTGGAGCCGATGCTTCCCAGCCCGACCACACCCATGGTCTTGCCGGACAGCTCGCTGCCGACCAGATCGGCCTTGCGCCATACGTTCGCGCGGACCTGCTGGTCGGCCGCCGCGATGTGACGAGCCACCGAGAAGGCGAGCCCCAGAGCCAGTTCGGCGACCGCCGGCGAGGAAACGCCGGGAATGTTGAAGACCTGCACCCCCGCCGACCGTGCGGCCGCCAGGTCGATGTTGTCCGTCCCATTGCCGGCACGCGCGATCACCTTCAGGTCAGGTGCGTCGGCGATCAGATGGCCCGGCAGTTTCACGCCACTGCGCAGCACGATGGCATCGGTCTGGCGCAGCAGTACGGCCAGTTCATCCTCGGCAGGCTGCATCTGGACGGTCACGTCGTAGATGCGCCGCAGCGCTTCGAGGGCGTCGGAAGCGAGGGGATCGACAACGAGAACACGTGGGAGTGTGTGACGTTGCACCGTCGGAGGCTTGAAAGTCATGTCCTGATTCTTTTCACGGTGGCCGAAGAGAACGACCTTCGAACGGTGACCTGGCGCTCGCACCCGCTGCGGCAGGCCCCGTCTCGCGACTCGGAAGACACGGATCGTTCCTCCGCGCCTGGGCGGCAGGCGGAGATCCGATCCGGGGCAGGCCTCACGCCCGGCGCCGTCCGGCGCACCTTGCGCTCGTCGGCCAGTGGCGTTCAGCAGACGCTGTGCCGTCGCTCGCCGGGGGACCTGCCGGACACAAAGCAAGCACCCCACCGAAAGGGCTGTCAACGATTTGTTGCCTTCGCCACATACGCATGCGAAGCGAAGCAACTCGCCCTGAATAAAAGGGAGTTGGTCACTGGCTTGCGCTTAATCACCCATGCTTTTACTTGATCATTGCTGACGGCCAAGTTGATCTTGACTTGCCGTGAGGCGCCGCTCACATCCCAAGTAGGGACCGGTGGCGAAAAAGGGACATCTTGCAGCCCCCCGCGCAGGTTCACCCGTCGTCGGCTTGCCGTTCATTCACTTGACATCTTTCGGGTGACGGGCGAATGTCCTGAATGCCAACGACCACAAGTCAACAGATTCCATCGCCACTTGAGCGCTCACCGCATGCGCGCACCCCGCGGCCCCGGCTGCCTCAACGCGATGACGGGTTCGGTTCTTCATGCAACAAAGACATGCCAAGAGGCTCATACGGCAATTGCGAGGGCTCCTGCCCGACGCTGGTGCCGCGCGCAGACTCTGTCTCCTGACAGCCGTCCAGTCGGCGGGTAGCGGAGTATTCCTGTCGTCGAGCGTGATTTTCTTCAGTCGGTACGCGGGGCTGTCACCCACACAAGTGGGCCTCGGTCTGGCGGTGGCGGGCGGAGTCGGATTCCTGGCCACGGTTCCGGCGGGCCGGTTGGCCGATCGCTTCAGGCCGCGAAGCCTCCTGGCTCTCGGATACTCCGCACTCGTCCCGCTCTTCATCAGCTACGGATTCGTGCGCACCTTTCCGGCCTTCATCGCCGCCGCATCCCTCATCTCGGTCTGCGAGACCACGGGAAGCCCGCTGCGTGCCACGCTGATGCACCAGCTCTTCCGCGAAGAGGGCGCGGTCCGCGTCCGAGCCCAGATGAGGAGCTTCTTCAACGTCGGCTACATGCTGGGGGCCGCAGTGGCGTCCATCGCGCTGACGGTGGGCACCTCGCGCGCGTTTTATGCGGTGCTCCTGCTCAACGCGCTGGCCCAGGCCTGCTGCGTCTACATCGTCTTGTCGGTGCGAGTCCCTGCTGCCGCGCCCCGCGCCGCACCCCCGAGAAAGGGGATGCGCGGGGCTCTGTCGAACGTGCCATTCCTCGCCTTGACGGCTGTCAACGGAATCCTGGAGCTCCACTACACGATATTCACGGTGGGCGTCCCCTTGTGGATCGTGACTCATGCTCATGTCCCGGCAGGCTTGAATTCCGTCGTCATCGCTCTCGACACCGTCTTGGTGATACTCCTGCAAGTTCCCTTGAGCCGAGGGACGGGCACGCTGGCCGAGGGTGCGAATCAGATGCGGCGCGGTGCATGGTTCATGGCAATCGCCTGCGCCGTCTACGCACTCAGTCAGTCGAGTTCAGAAGTGGTCGCGATTTGCTTTCTGCTTGTGGGCACTGTAATTCTTGTTTTCGGCGAGATATTTCAGTCGGCCGGCAGCTGGACCATTTCGTTCAAACTTCCACCCGCCGGCAAGCAGGGTGAATACCAGGGTGTATATGCTCTGGGGCGAGGTGTCCGAGAATTCGCAGGACCGGCTCTGCTCACCGCACTGATTGTGCCTCTCGCCTGGTGTGGCTGGATCGTCCTCATGGCGATTTTCCTCGCACTTTCCACCCTGGTCGGACCGCTCGCAGAAATGGCCGAGCGGCACGCGTCCCGAGCGGTCGTGGAGCCGACTCCCTCTCGCTGAGCGGGACCATTTAATCACCCGCTATTTTTCTGCCTCACCGAAAGAATCGGAGTTTCAGCTATGCAGCGCCCCCAGTCCCCCTCCTTCCGGTCGGTCGTGGCCAAGGGAGAGATCGTTCGTGTGGCCGGAGCCCACGACGCGCTCGGCGGCATCCTGGCCGAGCAGGCGGGCTTCGATGCCGTGTGGTCGTCCAGCCTCGAGGTGTCCGCTGCCCGTTGCCTGCCCGATGCCAGTGTGCTCACGATGACCGAGTACCTGGAGGCCGCCGCCAATATGCAGAAGGCGCTCGGCATTCCGGTCATCGCCGACTGCGACACGGGCTATGGCAACAATCTCAACGTCGTGCACATGGTCCACGAGTACGAGGCCGCCGGCATTACGGCCGTATGCATGGAGGACAAGCTGTTCCCGAAGCTGAACAGCTTCGCTGGCGGCGACCAGACCCTCCTGAGCACCGAAGAGTTCTGCGGCAAGATCCGAGCGGCCAAGAAGGCGCAGCGCACCGACGAATTCTTTGTGGTGGCGCGTACGGAAGCCCTCATCAACGGTCTGAGCGTCGATGTCGCACTCGAGCGCGCGTACGCGTACGCCGAGGCAGGCGCGGATGCCGTCCTCATCCACTCCAAGTCCAAGGAGAAGGACGAGGTCGAGGAGTTCCTCAACCGCTGGGACGGCTGCCGCCCGGTGGTCATTGTCCCCACCACCTACCCGAACTGGCACATCGACGACATCGCCAAGGCCGGCGCGTCCGTCGTCATCTACGCCAACCAGGGCCTGCGTGCGACGGTCTCCTCCCTGCGCAAGACCTTCGAATCCATCCGGCGTCACGGCGACACCACTGCTCTCGAGGAGAGCATCGCTCCCGTCAAGGAAGTGTTCGGTCTCCAGAAGCTCAAGGACTGGCAGGCCCTGGAGACCGTCTGAGCCCGGCTCTGACCACCCGAGCGAGGCGGCCCCTCACCGGCCCGTGCCGGTGAAGTCCGCCCGCTCCTGGGCGGGTTGAGTACGCGCGTGGTGCTCGGCCTGCGCGGCGCGGATCGCAAGAGCGCGCTCGCGTCGGCCGGATCGGCGGCGCGGCGGCCGGTCGGGCGGGCGGGGGAGTAGCGGCGGGAGTGCCGGGGGCCGGGGAGCCTGGGGTCCAGGGGCAGCGGGAGCCGGGGAGTAGCCCGAGCGGCCGACAGGTGAGGCGGTCCTTCGGCTCACCGTGGAAGAGTTCCAGGCATGAGCGAGTACCCGTACGTGACGCACCCCCGGATCACGGTCCTCGGGGTCCAGCCCGGCAGCCCGCCCTTTCGCATCGTGGAGATCGACGGCGAGGTCGTCGGCACGGCGAAGACGGTCACGGACGTCCTGGACGCGGCCGTGATGGCGGGCATCACCGTGCACGACCTCGACGACCCGGACGCCGTGCGCTGGGTGGGCGGCGACAAGTTCACCTGGCGACCGCGCTGACGCCGCCGACCGGGCCCGGCGCCGACCTAGCCGCTGGGCGAACCGTGGCGCACGTGCCGCTCAGGGCCGCCCGGGCGCCGGCACCTCCTCCCCGGCCGGCACGGGACCCGGCGGTGTGCCGTCGCCGAACGGCCGCCCGCCCAGCTCCTCGCGGTGATGCGGCGTCAGCCACCCGTCGAGGTCGGGGCCGAGCGGCACGATGCCGGTCGGGTTGATGCCCGAGTGCACCTGGTAGTAGTGCCGCTTGATGTGGTCGAAGTCGATGGTGTCCCCGAACCCGGGCGTCTGGAAGAGATCCCTGGCGTACGCCCACAGGACCGGGTCCTCGGTCAGCTTCCGGCGGTTGCACTTGAAGTGGCCGTGGTACACCGCGTCGAACCGCACCAGCGTGCTGAACAGCCGGATGTCCGCTTCCGTGATCGTCTCCCCGACGAGGTAGCGGCGGCTCGCCAGACGCTCGGAGGTCAGCTCCAGACGGCGGAACACATCGCGGCACGCCGCGTCGTACGCACCCTGGTCGGGCGCGAAACCCGCGCGGTACACGCCGTTGTTGACGTCGCGGAAGATGCCCTCCATCACCGAGTCGATCTCGTCGCGCAGCGGCTGCGGGTACAGGTCGGGCGCCCCCTCGCGGTGCAGCGCCGTCCACTGGGTGGCGAAGTCCAGGGTGATCTGCTGGAAGTCGTTCGTGACCAGCTTCCCGCTCGGCACGTCCACGAGCGCGGGCACGCTGACGCCGCCCGGAAAGCCGCTCTCACGCGCCTCGTAGGCCTCGCTCAGGAAGCGGATGCCGAGGACCGGGTCACGGCCGCCGGGATCCAGCGTGAAGCGCCAGCTCCGGTCGTCCTGGATCGGGTCGGTGACCCCCAGGGACAGGGCGTCCTCCAGGCCGAGCAGGCGCCGGGAGACCAGTGAGCGGCCCGCCCAGGGGCAGGCGCGGCTCACCACCAGGCGGTAGCGCCCCGCCTCGACGGGCCAGCCGTCGCGGCCGTCGGCGGTCACCCGGTCCGCGAAATGGCTCTTGGAGCGCTTGAACTCCTTGTGCCCGTACGAGGCGTTGCCCTCGGCCGAGCCGCCCTCGGCCGAGCCGCCCTCGGCCGAGCCGCCCTCGGCCGAGCCGCCCTCGGCCGAGCCACCCGCCGCGGGCTCGCTCTCCGCCGCGCTCATGACTGGCTCCCCTCCCGCGCGCAGGAGCGGGCGACCCCGGAGGGCGCGGCCTGCTCGGCGGAGCGTGGGGGCGGCGTGAGATCGTAGATCCGCTCGATGAGCACCGCCTCGTTGCCCGCGAGCCCGGCGCGGCGCAGCGCGTCGTCGGCCTCCGCGATCGGCCCCGCCAGCAGCGAGGCCGCGGCGGCGGGAGGAACCTCGGACCCGTCGGACAGCGCGGCGCGCGCGGTGTGCAGCAGGCGCAAGCAGGCCTGCGCGGCGAGCAGTTCCTCGGACGTCGTGCCGGTCATGTCGAGCGACTCCTCTGCGCTGGATGGCGTGGCGGCATCGCGACGATGCCACCTCCACTGTGGCGCAAGGGTCTGACAATCGCGTTCCTACGCGGCCGGTGAGCGGCGCGTGAGCCGCAAAGTGAGGCCGTCCGGCATGAGGGTCAGACGCTCGGCGACGCGCAGCCGGTAGCCGGGGTCGGCGTGCAGGTCGTAGCGGCGCAGCAGCAGACCCAGCACCAACGTCGCCTCATGCAGCGCGAACTGACGTCCGATACAGGCCCGCGCGCCCGTGCCGAACGGCTTGAAGACATGGGCGGGCCTCGCCCGTACCGCCGAAGGGGCGAACCGGTCGGGGTCGAACTCGTCGGGCCGCTCGCCCCACGCGGCCGGATCGCGGTGCAGCATCGTCGCGAGGACCAGCGCCCACGCTCCCCGGCGCATCGGGTGCACGCCCCCCAGCACGGTGTCCTGGCGGGCCTCCCGTGCGAACGCGGGAGCGGTCGGCCACAGCCGCAGCGACTCGTCGAGCACCCGGCGCAGATAGCGCACTTTGGCCACCTGCTCGTACGCGGGCTCCCCCTCGGCGCCCCACACCTCGTCCACCTCGGCCCGCGCGCGGGAGAGCACTTCCGGGGAACGCGACAAGTAGTGCAGCGCGAAGGAGAGCGCCCCGGACGTCGTCTCGTGCCCCGCGACCAGGAAGGTGATGACCTGTCGGCGGATGTTCTCCGGAGACAGCCGCTCCCCGGTCTCGGGGTGAGCCACCTCCAGCATGCGGTCGAGCAGATCCCCCTGACCTCCCGAACTGGACGCGGCGCGGCGCGCGGCGACCACCGCGTCGACGGTGCGGTTGAGGTACGCCATGTCGGCGTCGTTGCGCCGCACCGCTCCGCGCAGCAGCACCGGCGTCAGCAGCGGCGGAACGACATTGCGCCGCTGTGCGAAGGAGAGTGTGCCGACCATGGCCCGCACGAAGGGATGCGGCGCCGACCGCTCGAAGGAGCCGAAGTCATGGCCGAAACCCGTGCGGGCGATCGTCTCCAGCGTCAGCTTCGTCATGTCGCCCGGCACATCCACCGCCCGGCCCGCTGCCTCCCACTCGTCCCAGCGCGCGGTCAGCCGGCGCGCCACGTCCAGCATCAGCGGGTGGTAGCCCGCCATCGCCTCGCGGCTGAACCCGGGGGCGAGTATGTCGTGCGCCAGCTGCCAGTTGGGCTCGTGGTTGTACGCCGTGAAGAGCCCGTCGCCCGCGACCGGACGGAGGTTGGCCACCCCCAGCCCCACATGCTTGGCGAAGCGCGTCTCGTCCGCCAGGTCGGCGGCGAGAGCGGCGCCCCACACGAAGACGAACTCCTTGCCGAACGCCTTGCGCCGGAAGATCGGCCCCAGCCTGCGCCCCATCCGCATCGAGTCCTGCAACGGCGTCCGCACGTCGGCGCCGAGGACGTCGCCGAGGAACGGCAGGCGGCGCGGCGGGTGCGGTATCCGGTGCAGTTCGGGCCAGCCCAGCTCCGCGCTGCGGAAGCCCTTGGGCGGCGGGCCCACCGGCTCCGTCGGCCCCGCCGCGGACCGCGTCGTCTGCGCCATGTGCCCATCTCCCTTGCGCGGCGGGCCCATTGGGGCCTGTTATACGTGGGTTCAATAAGAGTTCCCAGTCTGGGGCCGCTATTGAATTCACGTCAAGTAAGGTGCCCGCATGGCCGCGAACCCACCGGAGCGCACGCGCCGCAGAATGAGCACCGAGGAGCGGCGTGAGCAGCTGCTTTCGGTCGGGGCGCGACTGTTCGCACAGAAGCCGTACGACGATGTGTGGATCGAGCGGGTCGCGGAGATCGCGGGCGTCTCACGCGGCCTCCTGTACCACTACTTCCCCGCCAAACGGGACTTCTTCGCCGCCGTCGTGCAGCGCGAGAGCGAGCGCATGCTGCGCCTGACGGCGGCCGTGCCCGGCCTCCCGGTGCGGGAGCAGATCAGCGCCGGGCTCGACGCGTTCCTCGGCTATGTGGAGAGCCACGCGCAGGGTTTCCGCGCCTTCCACCGGGCGGAGGCGGCGGGCGACCCGCTGGTCCGCGAGGTCTACGGGCGGGGCCTCGCCGCCCAGGAGCGGCAGATCCTCGCGGCCCTCGCGGCGGACCCGGACGCGGCGGACCTCATCCGGGACCCGCCCGCGCTGCGCCTCGCGGTGCGGGGCTGGCTCGCCTTCATGGTCGCCGTCTGCCTGGAGTGGCTGGCCGAACCGGAGCTGACGCGCGCACAGGTACGGGACCTCTGCGCCAGGGCGCTGCTGGGCGCGATCACGCGCTGAGCCGCCCCGCGCTGAGCCGTCCCGCGCTGAGCCGTCGTCACGCGCTGAGGCGCAGCGCCTCCCGCAGTCGGGCGGGGGTGGTGAAGAGGTGGCCGCGGATGCCGCTCGCCCCGGCGGCACGGATGTTGTCCTCGCGGTCGTCGACGAAGAGCACCCGCTCCGGCTCGGCGCCCAGGGCGTCCAGGCACCAGCGGTAGGCGCCCGGCTCGGGCTTGGCGTGGCCGATGCGGCAGGAGAAGCCGCGCACCTGGAAGTGCTTGAGCCAGGGGTGCCGTCCTTCGTAGTGGACGGCCAGCTCCTCGGGGATGTTGGAGAGCAGCGCGATCGGCCTGCCCGCCGCGGCCAGTTCCTCGACCAGCGCGACCATCGTGTCGTCGACGGAGCTCCAGCTGGCGATGTCCGCCTCGATGAGCCGCGCGATCCGGTGCGGCCCGAAGTCCGTGCCGAGCGCGTCGGCCACGCCCCGCCAGTAGTCGAAGCCGGCTATGTCCCCACGGTCGTACGGCTGACGCAGCCCCCAGTACGCCTCCCAGAACCGCGACTCGGGAACGTCGGCGAGGGCGGTCAGACGCGCCTTGCCGTCCTCGGACTGGTGGCGCGCGATGACGCCGAACATGTCGAAGAGCAGGATGTCGTGCGCGGGGCCATTCACCGGGTCGTTCATCAGATCACTCACAGGTCATACCTTTCGTACGGTCACGCCCGCCGCGGCCAGTGCGTCGGTCTCCTCGTCGGCCGCGCCGTCGTCGGTGACGACGGCGTGCAGGGCGGCGACGGGTGTGACGAAGGCCAGGGCGGTACGGGAGAGTTTGGCGGCGGCCGCGACGGCGATGACGCGACGGGCCGAGGCGATCGCGGCGCGCTTGACGGCGGCGTCGTCCAGGTCATAGGCGGTCAGGCCGTCCGCCGCGGTCAGCCCGCAGCATCCGATGACGGCGGTGTCGAACCGCAGGGCGGCCAGTGAGGCCGTGGTCAGCTGGCCGGTCAGGGCAAGCTCGCCGGGGCGCGGCTGCCCGCCCGGCACGAGCAGCGTCACCTGGGGCGCACCGGCCAGCGCGTTCACCGCGTGCAGGGAGAGCGGCATCACGGTCAGCCGGCGCTGCTCGAGAACGCGGGCGACCTCCAGACAGGTCGTGCCGCTGTCCACGACGACGGACTCCCCGTCGGCGATCAGCCCGGAGACCTCGGCGGCGATACGTCTCTTGACGTCCAGGCCCTCCTGCTCCCGCAGCGCGAACGGAGGCTCCTCGCCCCGCAGCAGCAGACTTCGCGCACCGCCGCGGTAGCGCTCGAGGACGCCCTGGTCGGCCAGGACCTCCAGATCGCGCCGGATGGTCATCTCGGAGGCGCCGGTGAGCCCGGCGAGTTCCGTGACGCCGATCCGGCCCGCCTCGCGCACGGCGTCGGTGATCTGCCGCAGTCGGTCTCTGCCGCTGACGGCTCTGCTTGCGCTGTCTCTGCTCGTAGGGGAAGGCACAAGGCAATTTGAACACCGAACGTGTTCGTTAAGCAAGCTTTCGAACATGTCAGATGTTCGTTATGGTCTGACCTCAGGGCGCCGGGAAGCCCGCCAGGAAGTGCTCCAAGAGCGCGCGGCGGGCCTCGGGGGTGGCGAGCCGGTCGGCGGCCCAGGCGAAGAAGTCGTCCGCGAGCGCGTCGGTCCAGTCGTACGCGGGGTCGAAGGCGCCGGGATCCGGTGCCGGGTAAGGGAGTTCCAGGTCAGGCCCGTCTCCGGCCTGCTTCCCGAGCCCCTCTCCGCCCCGGCGTCCCGCACCGGAGACGGTGAAGCGGCGGGTGCCGTCCGGCAGGGACGCCTGCCGGACGGACACCGCCGCGCAGTCCCAGCGCCGCGCCCCGTACTGCAGCCAGAGAGTTCCGGTGCCAGGCCCCGACGCGTACAGCGCGGCGGCCGCGTACTCGCCGCCCTGGCGGGGGACGTGCGCGAAACCGTGACAGGGGCCGGACGCGGGGGACAGGAGCCCCGTCGCGGGGTCCAGGTCCCACACGCGGCCGTGCTGGTCGTAGTCCGCCAGCGCCGTCATCGGCGGCGGGGCTCCAGGCCCAGTTCCTGGTCGACGGCCGCGCTGCTCCTGGTGGAGGCCTCGATCACCGCGGCCCAGCTGCCGTACTTCGCGAACTGCTGGTCGGCCGTGGGGCCCAGCGGATTGCCGTACTTCTTCATGTTGCGCGCCTCCAGGGCCTCGACGGCCTCGGGGGACATGCCCGCGCGCGTGATGTCCTTGGCCTCGTTGCGCATGGCGACGAGCGTACGGGCGATCTCCTCGTCCGAACTGCCCGCGGCCCGCATCCGCTCGGCCACCAACTCCATGCCGTCCAGGAGCCGGTGATAACGCGACCGGGTCTCACGCGCCTCCTCGCGCTGCTCCGGAGTCATCTCCCGGATCATGCAGACGGCGGGGTCGTTGCTGGTGCAGGCGATGCCCGTCGGGTGAGCCACGGCCGGGACGGCGTGCGCCTGCGCCTGGCCTGTGGGGAGCAGGAAACCACCGACCGCGGTCAGCAACGGGAGCAGGAAGAGGAGCGTGAAGCGGGCGAGCGGGCCGCCAGGGGCGGGTGCGTACGACGAGGACATGGGGAGGGGGATCTCGCTTTCTGCCGGGCGGCGTTCGCCTCGGAGCGGGGGGCGAAGCGGACGTTACGACGGAACAGCGAGGCCACGTGCGTGCGGCGACGGCGCGTACGGGTGACCGCTCACGCGTCCACCGGATCCGCGGACGCCGACCGCCCCGGAGGGCGAGAATCCTCGGCGTGGACGCGGCACTCGCAGGTCTCATCGGCGCCCTCGGCGGCAGTGTCATCGGCGCGGGCGGGGCCTGGGGCGCGGCGCTCGTCGCGTTCCGCGGCGCCCGCTACCAGGCGGACCGTCAGGTGGCGGGAGCGCACGAACAGTGGCTGCGCCAGGTCCGGCGTGAGACGTATGCCGCCTACCTCGCCCAGGTGCGCGCGGCGTACGACATGGCGACGGCGACCACCCGCGGCCTGCGCTGGAACGAGGCGCCCTCCCTCCCCTCGGCCACCGAACTCCGGCAAATCATCCAGGAGGTGAGGGAGGCGTACGCCCACGTCGAACTCGAAGCCCCCCGGCACATCAGCACGGTGGGATACGAGCTGATGGCGGCCGTGACCGCCGTCCTGCTGAAAATCGACGACTGGATCGACGAAGCCCCGTCCACCGCGTCACGGGAATCCGTCGAGGCGCTGCAGAACGCGATAGGCCGAGAGATCGCCGACCTCGCGGAGTTGTGCGCGGCGGACATCCACGGCGAGTAGGCGCTGTGCGAGCAGGCACTATGCGAAATATCCGTGCGGAATCGTCACTGCACCCGAATCACGCCGGGCGGCGAATCGCCGTATCTCCGTAAGGGTAGGGATCCCCTCATGGACTCCGGAATGACACGCGCCCGCCGATCAGGTGGACCACGCCCCCTCGCGTCCTGCCAGACGTGACCGATACAGCCCCCGCCCCCGCCAAGACCGCGAAGGCCGCCCCCGAACCCGAGCGCCTGCCCGCCAAGGAGACCTGGCGCGCCCTGTACCGCCACTTCCGGCCGCACCGCGGCGCCGTGGCCCTCGGCGCCCTGCTCACGCTCACCGGCTCGATGACCGCGCTGGCGCAGCCGCTCGCGGCCAAAACGCTCGTGGACCGGCTCGGCGGCGACGAGCCGATCGCCGGCATCCTGGTGCTCCTCGGCGCGCTCGTGATCGTCGGCACCGCGATCGAATCGGTCGGGTCGTACGTCCTGGAGCGCACCGCCGAGTCCGTGGTGCTCGCCGCCCGGCGCACCCTGATCGGGCGGCTGCTGCGGCTGCGCCTGACTGAGGTGGAGCGGACCCAGCCCGGCGACCTGATGTCCCGGATCACCTCGGACACCACGCTGCTGCGGGCCGTCACGACCCAGTCCGTGGTCTCGGCGGTCTCCGGCGGCCTCACCTTCCTCGCGACGATCGCCATGATGGGGCTGATGGACCCGGTACTGCTCGGCGTCACGTTCGGCGTGATCGTGCTGATCGGCGGCGCGGCATCGCTGGCCATGCCGAAGATCGCGCAGGCGACCCGGCGCGCCCAGGAGGCGGTCGGCACGATTTCGACCGCGCTTGAGCGGGCGTTCGGCGCTTTCCGTACGGTCAAGGCCTCCGGCGCCGAGCGGCGTGAGACGGAAGCGGTACAGGAGGCCGCGCGTGAGGCGTGGCGGCACGGCGTGCGGTCGGCGAAGTGGCAGGCGGTGGCGGGGAGTTCGGTCGGTCTGGCCGTGCAGGTGTCGTTCCTCGCGGTGCTGGGGATCGGTGGTGCGCGGGTCGCGTCCGGCGCGATCACCGTCTCGACGCTGGTGGCCTTCCTGCTCTACCTCTTCTATTTGACCGAGCCCGTGGCGCGCCTTGTCGACGCGGCGTCGCAGTACCAGGTCGGCTCGGCGGCGATCGCGCGGATCGTGCAGGCGGAGCGACTGGAGACGGAAGAGACGGAAGAGGTAGGGGAGAGGGGCGCGCCGGGGCAGACAGACGCCGCCAGTACAGGCGGACCGGCCTCGGTGGCCTTCGAGGACGTCACCTTCCGCTACCGCGACGAACTCCCCTACGTCCACCATGGCGTGACCTTCGAGGTGCCCGGCCCCGGCATGACGGCTTTCGTCGGCCCGTCCGGCGCGGGCAAGACGACCGTCTTTGGCCTCATCGAGCGGTTCTACGAGGCGACGGGCGGGCGGATCCTGGTCGACGGCAGGGACGTGAGGGAGTGGCCGCTGGCCGAACTCCGGGCCACCATCGGATACGTGGAGCAGGACGCGCCCGTCCTCGCGGGCACCGTCCGCGAGAACCTCCTCTTCGCGGCGCCGGACGCCACCGACGCTGAGGTGCGGGACGTTCTCGTACGGGCCCGTCTCGACGGAGTGATCGAGCGGCTGCCCGAGGGGCTGGAGACGGTGGTCGGCCATCGCGGCTCCAAGCTGTCCGGCGGCGAGCGCCAGCGCGTGGCGATCGCCAGGGCGCTGCTCAGAAAGCCCCGTCTGCTCCTGCTCGACGAGGCGACCTCGCAGTTGGACGCGGTCAACGAACTGGCGCTGCGGGATGTCGTGACGGAGGTGTCCCGGGAGGTCACCGTCCTGGTGGTGGCGCACCGCTTGTCGACGGTGACGCTGGCGGACCGGATCGTGGTGATGGACGCGGGGAAGGTACGCGCGGTCGGCAGGCACGCCGAACTGGTGGCGGCGGACCCGCTCTACGGCGAGCTGGCGGCGACGCAGTTCCTGGCGGCGTCGGCGTGAACGGTCACGGGCGGCGGCTCGCGTCCCACGGCTGCCACCCGTGGTCTACCGTGACGGCATGACGCGTCCGAGCCCCAGCGCGGTGTACGACCGCTATGTCACCCGGATCTTTGAGCAGAGCGCCCAGTTGGTCGCGGCTCTCGACGGCGCGGAGGCCACCGCGCCCGTGCCTGGCTGTCCTGGGTGGACCCTCGCCCACCTGCTGCGTCACGTCGGCGGCACGCACGGCTGGGCCGAGACGATCGTGCGGACCCGGGCGACCGCGCCCGTCCCCGACGATCAGGTCAACGAGGTCACGCCCGACGCGGACGACGACATCGCGACGCTGACCGCCTGGCTCACGGAGAGCACGGGCCGGCTCGTGGACACGCTGCGCGAGGCAGGCCCGGACGCCAGGGTCTGGACGCCTGCCCCGGGCGGCACCCCGCTGGTCTGGGCCCGCCGGATGACGTACGAGACGGTCGTCCACCGCTTCGACGCGACCGCGGCGGCCGGCGGGACGTACGCCCTGGACGCCGATGTCGCGCGCGACGGCCTCGACGAGTGGCTGCGGTTCAGCACGCTGCCGCAGGCCTACGCGTCGGAGGCCGAACATGACGCGCTCCTTGGCCCTGGCCGCACGCTCCACTTCCACGCCACTGACGCCTCCGACGGGGCGGGGGAGTGGTTCATCGACCTGAGCGCGGCCCCCGTCACGGTGAGCCACACCCACAAGAAGGCGACCACGGCGGTACGGGGCCCTCTCACGGACCTCCTGCTCCTCCTCTACGAACGCCGCACCCCGACCCCCGCGGACGGCATCGAGGTCCTGGGCGACAAGGAACTCCTCACCACATGGACACGGGCAGCGGGACACTGGCTGCGAAGGTGAACTCCGGCTCCTGCCAAGGGGCCTGGATCTGAGACCGCTGCCAGCTGGTGATCGAAGGGTCACTCCCCAGGCCAGTCCGCGCAGGACATGACCCCGAAACCCCGGCTGGGGAAGACCGCGTCCATGAAGAAGTCGTGGATCGCCGCGTCGCCGTCGGCGCAGCCGTCCCGGAGCACGGTCAACTCGTAACCTCGGTCCGCCGCGTCATAGCAGGTCGCCGCCACCATCGCGCTGGTCGCCACCCCGGCGACCGCGAGGGTGGTGACGCCGCGCGCGCGGAGCACGAGGTCGAGGTCCGTGCCGGCGAACGCGCTGGCGCGGCGTTTCAGGACGACGACGTCCTCCTCGGCGACCGGCAGAGCGATCTCCGTACCGGCCGACCCCTCGTGGAAGGCGTCCCCGGTTTCGTAGAACGCCTTGAGCATGGCGTTGCCCCGAGGTACGTCCGCCCCGTTGTCCCGGAAGGCGAAGTGCACGAACACCACGAGGACACCGGCCGCACGGGCCCGCGGGATCAGTTCGGTGAGCGGTGGCACGACACTCCGGGCGAACGGGTAGCCACTCGTGATGCCCCGCTGGATGTCGCCGATGATCAGTGCGGTCGTCATGACAGGCTCCCGTCCCACCCTGCTGTCCAGCGCCCCGTGCCCTACAGGGCAGCCATTCCGGCGGTCACTTTAATACGATGATCGCCGGGCTGGGAGTTCCTTGAGATCACCCGGGCGCGCGGCGCGGGCTGAGCCCGAGGGGACGGCGTATCCGCGCAGACTCGGAAGATGAACGCGACACGACGTGCCCTCCTGACAGGGCTGTTGGCCGCGGGGCTCGTGCCCTGCGCGGCAGGACCGGCCGCGGCGGCACGGCCCCGGCCCGCTGCCTCGCTCCTGGGGAAGGAGATCCGGCGGCTGCCCACCTCGCGCCGCGTGGTCGCCCTCACCCTCAACGCCGCGTGGAACGAGAGCGGACTCGACACCGTCCTGACCGAGCTGCGGCGCAGGCGGCTCCCGGCGACCTTCTTCCCGACCGGCCGGTTCGCCAGGGCCCACCCCCGGGCCGTGCGCGCCATGGGCGCCGAGCACGGGCTCGGCAACCACTCCGACACCCACCCGTACTTCGACCGGATCAGCAGCGCGCAGCGGGAGCGGGAGGTGCGGCGCGCGGACGCCGCGATCCGGGAGGCGGCGCGGACCGAACCGCTGCCGTTCTTCCGCTTCCCCTTCAGCCACACCACGCCGGAGACGGTCGCCGACGTCAACAGGTTCGGGTACGCGGCGATCGAGTTCACCGTCGACACCAACGGCTACCTCGGCCCGGGCGGCGGCATGACCGTGGAGCGAGTCGTCGGGCGGGCCGTCGCCGCCCTCGCGCCGGGCGCGCTCATCCAGATGCACGTCGGCAGCGCGAGCGACGGAACCGTGCTCGACGCCGAGGCACTGCCCCAGATCCTCGACGCCGTCCGCGCGCACGGCTACGGCGTCGTGGACCTCCGCGAATTCCTGGTCCCCGAGGGGAAGTGAAGAAGCCGCCGCCCGCCCCCTAGGCAGCCGCCGCCCGCCCTCTTAGGCCGGCAACCGCTCGCTCAGACGCGCCAGTTCGCCCCGCGACGCCACCCCCAGCTTCGGATAGGCGTTGTACAGGTGATAGCCCACCGTCCGCGGGCTCAGGAACAGCTGCGCCCCGATGTCGCGGTTGCTCAGACCCGCCGCCGCCAGGCGTGTCACCTGCAGCTCCTGCGGGGTGAGCGCGCTGAAGCGGTCGCCCGCCGGGGTGGCCGCGGGGCGGGACTCGCCGGTGGCCCGCAGTTCGGAGCGGGCCCGCTCCGCCCACGGCCCGGCGCCCAGGCTCTCGAAGGCGTCGGCCGCGCCGCGCAGCGGGACGCGGGCCTCGGTGCGGCGGCCCGCCCTGCGCAGCCACTCGCCGTACAGCAGTTCGGTGCGGGCCCGCTCGAAGGGCAGGCCCTCGCCGTGGTGCAGCCGCACCGCCCGTTCGTAGAGCTCCCCGGCCCGCTCCTCCGGGGCGAGCAGCGCCCGGCAGCGCAGCGCGATCGCGTCGGCCCACTCCTGACCGGTGGCTTCCGCCCAGGCCTCGTAACGGGCGAGGGCCTCGGACGCGCGGTCGGCGGCACCGGCGCGGGCGGCGGCCTCGACGAGGTCCGGCAGGGAGTAGAGGACCCTCACGGCGTGCCGCGCGGGGCCGTCGAGCAGTTCCTCGTACCGCCGCAGCGCGGCCTCGGGGCGGCCGAGCCCCAGGTCGAGCAGGCCGAGCGCGCCCACGCCCCACGCGAGGCAGGGCGGGTCGGCCCGTACGTCGTCGCGGATCGCGAGTTCCCTGACGCGCTCCTCGTCGCCCTCGACGGCCGCCAAGTGCGCCAGGACTCCGCGGATTTGGTCGACGTACGGCAGTTGGCCGATGTCCTCGGCCACGCGCAGCCCCTCGGACGCGGCGGTGTGGCCGTCGCGGTGGCGGCCCAGGAGCGTGTGCGAGCGGGCCAGGAGCATCAGGGCCAGCGGGAGCATGCCGATCGCCCCCTGCGAGCGGCACTCTTGCTCCAGAGCGGTGAAGTGCTTGTGCCCAGCCTCCAGGTCGCCCGTGGAGAACGCCCAGGCGGCGATGGACAGCCGCTCGCGCAGGTCGAGCCCCGCGTGTTGCCCGTCGAGGCCCGAGACGAGGCCGCGCAGCGCGGGCAGTGCCGCTTTCGGGTCGTCCGCGGCGAGCTGCTCCAGGGCCAGCGCGGCGTCGACGAAGGGCGCCGTGTCCGCGCTCCGGGGCAGCTCCAACGAGGCGAGGCGGGCGGTCAGTTCGGACACCGCGGAGCGCGGACCGCCCAGCCAGGCCGCCGTCACCGCCTCGTAGAGCATGAACGCCGCGGCCCCCGGGGCCACCGCCGCGACCGCGGCCGCGCCCTCACCGAGGAGGGTGTACGACGTTTCGAGGCGCCCCTGCTCACGGGCGACGGCGGCCCGCACCTTGACCAGTTCGGCGCGGCGCAGCGGATCGGTGATGTGCGGGGCGGCCCGTGTCGCGAGGTCGGCGGCGCGCGGGCCCTCCCCTGCGGCGGCCGCCGCGTGCGCGGCCAGCGCCAGACGCCGGACGCGGTCGCGGGAGTCGGGACTCAGCAGCGCCGAACGCTCGCAGGCGGCGGCCACGGCCGTGTAGCCGCCACGCGCACGTGCGTGCTCCGATGTCTCCTCCAGGATGGCGGCGACGTACTCGTCGGGCTCGGTGGTGGCCGCCGCCAGATGCCAGGCGCGCCGGTCGATGTTGCCCACGCACGGCAGCGCGTGGGCGAGTGCCCGGTGCGCGGCGAGCCGGTCGCCGAGCGGTGCGCTCCGGTACGCGGCCGAGCGGATCAGTGGGTGACGGAAGACCAGACGCCCCTCGGTGACGCGCACCAGGTCCTTGCGTTCGGCCGGTTCCACGTCGGTGACCGAGGCGCCCAGCGCGGAGGCCGCGGACGCGATGACCGCCAGGTCGTCGGTGGCCTCCGCGGCGGCGACGAGCAGTACCGTGCGGGTGCCCTGGGGCAACCCGCAGATGCGGTCGGTGAAGGTCCGCTGCACGCGCGCGTGCCCGCTGATCGGCGTGGTGTCGTGGGCCAGTCCCTCCCGTTGCGCCACGGGCAGTTCCCGCAGCGCCAGGGGGTTGCCCGCCGCCTCGCCGAGAATCTGCACGCGCGCGTGGTGCGGCAGATCGGCGGCGTGCTCGGCGAGCAGCTCCCGGGCGGCGGCATCGGGGAGCGCGCCCACCCGGAGCTCGTCCAGGCCCGGCGCGGGGAACGGCGGCGCGTAGGTGTCCCGCGCGGCGAACAGCATGACGACACCCTCGGCGTCCAGGCGCCGGGCGGCGAAGAGCAGCGCCTCGGCCGACGCCTTGTCGAGCCAGTGCGCGTCGTCGACGACGCACAACAGCGGCTGCTCCTCGGCGAGATCGGCGAGCAGGGTGAGCACGGCGAGCCCGGTCAGGAACCGGTCCCCGCCGCTCGCTTCCACGGGCGGGTGGTCAAGGCCCGCCGCCGCGCCGGCCGAACCGCCCGCCAAGTCCGTGAGCCTCAGCGCGTCCCCGAGCCCCAGCGCGCCCCCGAGCGCCCGCGCCTGCCGCTCGGGCAGCTCCCCGACGCGGTCCGCCGCCCGGCCGAGCAGCAGATGCAGCCCCGCGAAGGGCAGTTCGCTCTCCGAGTCGGTGCCGGTGGCCCGCAGCACCCGCAGTCCCTCGGCGCGGGCCGCGGCGACCGCGTGCGCCAGCAGTTCGGACTTGCCTATCCCGGCTTCGCCGCGCACGACGAGCGCCGCGCTGCGGCCCTGTCGCGCCCCCTGAAGAACCCGGTCGATGACGCCGAGTTCGTCTTCCCTCCCGTACAACTCCATGGGCCAGACCCTACGTCCCACCAGCGACTTCGTTCAGTCGACGGTGAGGACGACCTTGCCACGCCCGTGCCCGGTGGCCACCAGGCGGTGCGCGTCCGCCGCCCGCTCCAGCGGGAACGTCGCGCGTAGACGCACGTCCAGCGCCCCCTTCTCGTACAGCGCGGTCAGCTCGGCCAGGCGCGCGGCGGAGCGGGTGCCGCCCCAGTCGGGCAGGCCCAGACGCGCCGCCTCCTCCGTGGCGACCATGGTCACCACCCGGGTGCGGTCCTTGGCCACCGCCACGGCGGCGCGCAGCCCCTCCGGGCCCGCCGCGTCGAGCGCCGCGTCCACGCCGTCGGGCGCGACGGCACGGATCCGCTCGACGAGCCCTTCCCCGTACGTCACCGGGATCGCCCCCAGCGCCCGCAGATGGTCGTGGTTGCGCTCGCTCGCCGTGCCGATGACGGTCGTGGCGCCCCAGGCCCGCGCCAACTGCACGGAGAACGTGCCGAGCGCGCCGGCCGCGGCGCCGATCAGAACCGTGTCCCCGGGGCCCACCCGCAGCTGCGACAGCGCCAGGTGGGCGCCCTGACCGTTGCCCGAGAAGCCGCCCGCGACCGTCCACGGCATCGCGGTGGGCTTGTGCACCAGCTGCTCTGCGGGGACGCAGACGTACTGCGCGTACCCGCCGAGCAGGCCGTATCCCAGCACCTCGTCGCCGGGCGCGAAGTCGGCGACCCGCTCGCCGATCCGGTCCACCACCCCGGCGAACTCGTTGCCCGGCACGAGGGGGAACCCCGGCTCGGCACCCGGCGGCGTCCACCCCTCCCGCACCCTCAGGTCGAACGGCTGCACCCCGGCGGCCCTCACCCGTATCCGCACCTCACCGGGGCCCGGCTCGGGCACGGCCAGCTCCATGGGCCGCAGCACTTCGGGCGGACCGTAGGCCGACAGGGCGGCGGCGGTCATCTTCATGGCAGTTCCTTGCTTCGCACTCACGACAATTCCTACGTACGTTGCGACAGGTGACGCCCAGTGGGGCGGCGGGGTTGAGGAAGGCGCGCCAGGCCGCGCCCGCCTTCACGGGACCAGGACGACCTTGCCGACGGTCTCGCGGTTCTGCAGCGCCCGGTGCGCCGCCGCCGCTTCCCGCAGCGGGAAGCGCGTCACCGCGGGCAGCAGCCGTCCGGCGGCCGCCTCCGCGATGGCCCGGTCCTGCGCGGCCCGCAGCCCGCCGGGCACCTTCAGCAGGCGCGGCCCGAGCGCGACCGTGACCTCCAGGAGACGGTCGAACAGGTCCCGCGCGCTCAGCTCGGTGACCGAACCGGCCGACCAGCCGAAGAGCAGCAACCGCCCGCCGAAACCGACCAGTTCGAGCGCGTCACGCCCCGGCCTGCCGCCCACCCCGTCGAGCGCCACCGTCACCTCGCGGCCCCGCAGCGCGTCACGGACGCGCTCGGGCCACCGCGGGTCGTCGTAGTCCACGGCCACGTCGGCGCCCAGCGCCCGCACCCGCTCCACCTTCTCCGCGCCGCCGGCCGCTCCCACCACCGTGGCGCCCGCGTTCCTCGCGGCCTGCACGAGAAGCGTCCCGACGCCGCCCGCGGCCGCCGTCACCAGGACCACGTCGTCCGCGGTGAACTCGGCCAGGTGCTCGATCGCCAGGGCGGTCCGGCCGGTGCCGACCATCGCGACGGCGGTGTCGAAGGCGACCTCGTCCGGCAGCGGATGCAGCGCATCGGCCTCGCGTACGGCGAACTCGGCGTAACCCGCGTTGACCAGACCCAGGTGCGCGGCGACCCGCCGCCCGAGCCAGGACTCGTCCACGCCGTCACCGACCGCGTCGATCACGCCCGCGACCTCACGGCCCACGATCAGCGGCAACTCGGGAAGTGCGAAGGGGAGTTGGTCGGCGGCGCCCTCGCGCAACGCCGTGTCGAGCAGATGGACCCCGGCGGCCCCGACGGCGATCCGTACCTGGCCGGGCCCCGGCACCGGGTCGGGGACTTCCTCGTACGTGAGGTTCTCGGCGGGCCCGAAGGTGTGCAGACGTATGGCATGCATGGTGGTCAACTCCTGCTGGCAGAAGGGGAGGAGGAGCGGGGTTCAGGCGGCGTAGGGGCGGACGGTCTTGCCCTCGCGCAGGGTGTGGCCCCACCAGGCGAGCTGGTCGAGCATCGTCTTCGCGGCGGCGGTCGGCCCCGTGGGGTCGCGCAGCTCACCGGAGTCGTCGAAGCAGTCCCACACGCCGTGGAAGCTGACGGTGTCGCGCACCGTCACCGCGTGCAGCTCGGCGAAGACCTGCCGCAGCTGCTCGACGGCGCGCAGACCGCCCGCCATCCCGCCGTAGCTGACGAAGCCCACCGGCTTGGCACGCCACTCGGCGTAGTGCCAGTCGATCGCGGTCTTCAGCGTCGCGGGGAAGCTGTGGTTGTACTCCGGCGTGACGATCACGAACGCGTCGGCCGCGTCGAGCCGCGGGGTGATCCCGGAGACCTCGGGCCCGCGCTGTTCGGAGAGCCCGTCCGGCAGGCGCGCCTCGGCCAGGTCGATCACGTCCACGTCCAGGTCGTCGCGCTGGGCGGTCTGCGCGCTGAACCAGTCGGCGACGGTGGGCGCGAAGCGGCCCTCACGGGTGCTTGCGACGATGACGGCCACCTTCAGGCGCTCGTCCCGCCGGCTCCCGCCGCTGCTCTCGGCACGCTCGTTGGTCAGGGTCTGCTGGGTGTTGCTCATGTCTGCCTCCTCGGCTAGGTGACGCGGCTTGTGACACCGACGAAGTTACGAACCCGACCCCGGTCACCGCCTCTGTCGTACGACCGGGATCGGTACCTGCCCGGGGACTAGGCCGACCGGTGGAGCACACCCCGGTCATCCGACAGAGGCGGCGAACGGATCACCCTTCGTACGGTCGCCCCCATGACGAACACAGCCGCAACGAAGAGCTACGACGACGCAGTTGACATCCCGCGCTGGGGTCCCGTCGTCGTCATGGCCCTGGCCATGCTGATGGTCTCCCTGGAGATGAGCCTGTCGGCGGTCACCTTGCCCTCCATCGGCCAGGAGCTGGACGTCGGCAGCGGAGCGGCGAAGTGGGTGATCCTCGCCTACGCCCTGCCCACCGCGGCGCTCGCGATCCCCGCGGGACGCTGGGTGGACCGCGCGGACACCCGGCTCGTCTTCCTGACCGCCGTCGCCGCCGTGGGCCTCACCAGCGTGCTCGCCGCGCTCGCGCCGTCCCTCTGGGTGCTCCTGGTCGCCCGCGTCCTCCAGGGCGCGACGGGCGCGATGGTCGTCGCCATCTACATGCCGGTGGTCGCGGCGAGCGTCCCGGCGAGGCTGCGCGGCCGGGCACTCGGATACGTCGCCACGATCATGCCGCTCGGCTCGATGGCCGGTTCCTCGCTGGGCGGCTTCGTCGCCGACGCGTACGGCTGGCGGCCGGTGTTCCTCATCAAGCTCCCGGTGCTGCTCGTGGTGTGGTGGCTCGGTGCGCGGATGCTCCCGCGCGGTCGCGGCGGGCTCCCCGCGCCCGACCGGACGCTGCTCACCGATGTCCTGGTCCTCGGCGGCGCGGTCACCGCGCTGCTGCTCGCCTTCGACCGGATCGAGAGCGGCGCGGCCTACGCCGCCGGGGCGCTGGCGGCCGTCGCGGCCGGGCTCGCGGTGGTGTGGACGCGGCTGCGGTCGTCGAAGCCGATCGTCGCCCTGGTGAAGCGGCCCGCGTTCGGACTGCCGTTGCTCTCCTTGCAGTTGACGGGCACGTTCGTCGGGCTCTCGCTCTTCCTGCTGCCGTTCTTCGTCGCCGACGTCCTGCACGCGAGTGCCGAGCTGATCGGCCTCGCGATGATCTTCTTCGTCGGGGGGATCGCCGTGGGCTCGCCTCTCAGCGGCCGCCTGACGGACCGCCACCCGCCCCACCTGGTGGCCGGGCTCGGCGGCGCCCTCACTCTCGCCGGGCTGCTGTCGACCCTGTCCCTGGACGCGCACGCGGGCCTCGCGGACCTGTCCTGGCGGCTGGCGGTCATCGGGTTCGGGCAGGGCGTGTTCGGCGCCCCCAACAACACGGCGATGCTGGCCGCGACCCCGCCGGGCATGATCGGCACAGGTGGCGGCGTGGGGGCGACGGTTCGAACCCTGGCGTTCACGGTGGGCCCGGCGATCGCGTCCCTCGCGTACGGCCTCGGCGAGGGAGGGGCACGGGGGTTCCGTACGGGCGTGATCGTCCTCGCCGTGTTGCAGGTGGGCGGGCTGCTGGCGGTGGCGGCGGGCTGGGTGGCGGCGCGGGCGTCGGCCGGGAACGCCGAACGGCCCACGGCGGCCGGGCCGGTGGCACGAGGCTGAGCGCGCCGAACCGGTACCGGAACTCGCGGCACAGACCCGGGGCAAGCCCGCTCGCCCGCCCCCGTGTACGCCGGGGCGCGCCCGGGCAGGTAGCAGCGGACGGCCACGGCGCAAAAGCGACCCGACGGAAAAGAGCCACGGCCGAGCAGACCGGCGCCGGCACGGACCGGCGTCGGCACCGGCGGGGAGGAGCCCGGCGTCGGCACGCACCGGCGCCGGAGCAGGCCAGGGCAGGGGCGGGCCGCAGTGCGGCACCGGGAGCGGGAGGAGTCGGAGATCATGGCACACGACACGGTCCAGGACTGGGAGTTCACCGACGACCGGGACCATTTGATCAGGGCCCCACACCGCCCGGCGCGGCTCGTCGCCTACGTGCCGACGGCCGCCGCACTCCACGACCACGGCATACGTACGGCAGGCGTCTTCGGCTCCGCCCACGACGACCCCGCCGTACCGGATCCGGCCAAGGCGGGCAGCCTCCCCCTGGCGGGCCTGCCCTACTTCGGAGCGGGGTCCGCGCTCGACCTGGAGGCGCTCCTCGACGCACGGCCCGATCTCGTCGTCGCGCTCACCTATGGCGGAGGCCAGGTCTACGGCATCGATCCGGAGGCCGCCAAACACCTGGAGGAGCGGGTCCCCGTCGCCGTGCTCGACGTCGGCCGGGGCCGCAGCCTCGCCGGGATCCGGGACCGCCTCACCGCTCTTGCCCGCGCGCTCGGCGCCCCCGCCCGTCCCGAAGCGGAGGCCGAACTCGCCGCCGCCGAACGCAGGTTGAGCGAAGCGGCGGAAGGACCCGTACGCCCGCGGGTGCTCGCCCTCTCACCGGCGGGGCCCGACTCCGTCCACCTGGCGAGGCCCTACGCCTGGCCCGACCTCGCCGCGCTCACCGGACTCGGCGTCGGCCTCGTGGACCCCGCTCCCGGCCAGGGCGCCAACTGGTCCACGACCACCTGGTCCGAGGCGGCCGCGCTGGAGCCGGACCTCGTGCTGACCGACGTACGCTCCAACGCGGCCGACCTCGGTGAGGCCCTGGGCGACGGCGTCCGAACCCTGCCCTGGAACCCCGAACTGCCGCCCAGCGCCCAGGAACACGCCCGCTTCTTCACCGCGCTCACCGAGGCCCTGGAGGAGGTGGGTCCCGGACGGGCCGAGCGGTAATTCACGTGCGACCGGTCTGCCCCGCGTGGTACCTCCATGTGCCATGGAAGATCTTGTGACGGCCCGGCTCGTGTTGCGTCCGATGAGCGTCGAAGGGGCGCACCGCGTGGTGGCGGGCACGCCCGCGGAGGGGGAGCGGTGGGGGCCCGGATACCCCACCGACGGCGACGTGGAATCGGCGGTCGACTTCCTCGGCCACTGCGCGCGGACCGGCAACCCGCAGCCCTTCGGGGACTACGAGATACGCGAGCGCGAGGGCGGCCGCGTCATCGGCAGTCTCGGCTTCAACCGGCCGCCGGACGCCGAGGGGACCGTGACGATCGGATACGGCCTGATCCCCGCGGCCCGCGGCAAGGGGTACGCCGTCGAGGCCCTGCGCGAACTGCTCCGCATGGCCCGGGAGCGCGGCGTCACCTGTGTGAAGGGCGACGCGGACCTCGACAACATCGCGTCGCAGCGCGTCATGGCCTCGGCGGGCATGCGGCACGTCGGAGCGGACGAGCGGGTGAAGTACTACGAGAGCACCTGGTAGGCACCCGGCCCGCACGCTCCCCGTGCCGCCCACCGGTCCCGTCCGCTCCGCGTGCCGCTGCGGGCGCGATGCCGGACACTGCTGAGTAAGGGCCGGCGCACTTGGCGTCGGCCACGGCGAGGGTGTTCGGCATGCTTGAGGTCCCGCTCTGGTTGTGGGGGGCGTTCGCCGCGACCGTGATCGTGTCGCTGGCGGTGGACTTGCTGGCGCACCGCACCGCGCACGTCATCGGCTTCAAGGAGGCGGCGGCCTGGAGCGCCCTGTGGGTGAGCCTCGCCCTGATCTTCGGCGCGGTCGTCTTCCTCGTCCTCGGGACGACCGCGGGCACCGAGTACACGACCGCCTGGCTTTTGGAGAAGAGCCTCTCGGTCGACAACCTGTTCGTCTTCGCCGTGATCTTCGCGTACTTCAAGGTCCCCCGCGCCTACCAGCACCGCGTGCTCTTCTTCGGGGTCATCGGCGCCCTCGTCTTCCGCGGGATCTTCCTCTCCCTCGGCGTGGCCGTGGTCAGCCGCTTCACCGCCGTCCTCTTCGCCTTCGCGGCCGTGCTCTTCTACAGCACCTACAAGCTCCTCAAGGACGAGGAGGAGAGCTTCGACCCGGGCAAGAGCTTCGCCGTACGGATGCTGCGCAAGCTCATCCCGGTGCGGGACGAGTACGCCGGGGCGAAGTTCTTCGTCAGGGAAGCCGGCCGGCGGGTGGCGACCCCGCTGCTCGCCGTGGTCGCCGCGATCGAGGCGGCCGACCTGATCTTCGCGGTGGACAGCGTGCCGGCCGTCCTCGCGGTGAGCGACGACGCGTTCATCGTCTACACCAGCAACGCCTTCGCGATCCTCGGCCTGCGGGCCCTCTACTTCATGCTGGCGGGGCTCCTGGACCGCTTCCACTACCTGAGCAAGGGCCTGGCGGTCATCCTCGGCTTCATCGGCGTCAAGCTCATCCTCCAGGCCTCCCACAAGATGATCAGCTCCGACATCCCGGAGATCCCTTCCCCGCTCAGCCTCGCGGTGATCGTCGTCGTACTGACGGTCTCCGTGGTGCTCAGCATCAGACGGCCGGCCCCCGAAAAGAGCGGGTCGCAACCGTGAAGGCGGTCCGCGATCCGAGGGCCCAGCGCACCAGGACTTCCCGACGGGCTATTTCGGGCATATCGTAAAGATATGGTCAAAATCAAGCGCGAGGTCGACGCCTTTGCGTGTCCGACCTGCAAGAAGTCCGTGCCCGCCGCCATCCACCGCCACAAGACGCTCGCGGTCTTCGTTCCCGTGTGGCGCCCGGGCGCGTGCCAGAACCGCGACTGTCCCGACTACCGCCTGGATCCCGGGCACAAGCGCCCCTCGACGCGGTAACGAAGATCACTACTGGCCCGTAGTCGATGCCGGACCAGGTTGATCCACATCCCCTCCAACCCTATAAGCTCCCTTGTGGCACAGCGTGTTGACGCGATCGCGATCCGCCGCACCGCGCTGTGTCGCCGCCCTGCGCGGCCTTCCGTATCCGGTTGTCTCCCGTTCGAGCGCGTTGGTTTGAGGATGCAGATGGAACTAGCCACTCCGCCACCGGCGGCGGCCCGGGAGCCACGGGCCTGGCGCGCCTGGTGGCTGTTGCCGCTCGGCTTAGGCGCGGGCACCTTCGCCGCCGCGGTGGCCGGGCCCGACGAGGCCCGAATACCCGTCCTGCTTGTCGGCCTCGGCATGACCGCAGCCGCCACCTACTGTGTGCGGCTCCTGCTGCGCTCCAGAGACGAGCTGCGCCGCGCCGCCGAGCAGGCCCAGTCGGCGCTGATGAGCCACTCCCGGCAGTGGCAGCACCACGTGGCCTCCCTGGAGCACGAATTCGGCACCGAGCGTGCCGCCCTCCAGGCCCGGCTGGCCGAGGAGACCGAGACCTGGCAGCGGCGGGTCGACCGCCAGCGGGAACTGCTCGCCCGGCTCGGCGACGAATTCCTGCCCGAGGCCCTGAAGGGCCTGCGATCCGGCGAGGCCATCGACGACGTGCTCCCCCCGCTGGCCCAGGAGAGCGACGTCTCGTCCGAGTTCCGGCAGGAGCTGCGCAAGGTCCTGCGGACCGGACTGATCGCCGTCGAGGAGGAGTTCAACCGCAGCACCTCCGCCGAACAGGCCGTCATCAGCATCGGCAGCCGCCTGCACGTGCTCACCGGCAAGATCCGCGGCCGCCTCCACGAGATGCAGGGCGAGCACGGCCGCTCACCCGCCGTCGCCCAGGGCCTCATGGAACTGGACCAGGCGATCGGCCCCGCCGACTGTCTGGCCGCCAGCATCGGCGTCCTCGGCGGCACGGACCGGCCCGGCCGGCAGTGGCAGGAACCGCAGCGCCTGCTCAGCGTCGTGCGCGGCGGCATCGGCCGCATCAAGGACTTCGACCGCGTCCAGGTGCGCCAACTGCCCGAACTGGGCGTCGACGGCGGCCTGGTGGACCACCTCACGCTGATCTTCGCCCACCTCCTGGACAACGCGGCACGCTACTCGCCGCCCACCGAGCCCGTGATCGTCTCGGGCAAGGAGGTGCCCAACGGCGTCGGCATCGAGATCCAGGACGCGGGCAAGGGCCTGAGCGAGGAGCAGAAGCAGCTCGCGCTCGACTCCCTCGAAGGCGTCGCCGCCGGTCCCGGCATCGGGGGCCTCGCGGAGGACGCCCAGCTCGGACTGCGCGTCGTCGGCACCCTCGGCCGCAAGTACGGGATCCGGGTCACCTTCGCCGACTCGCCCTGGCTCGGCACCTCGGTCGTCGTGGTCGTGCCGCACAAGTACTTCAGTCGGCTCCCCGCCGGCGCGGCGCCCGCCCCGGCGGCCCTCACCGAGACGGACGCCGCGCCACAGGCGTCCGGGGCGACCGCCCCCGCGGCCGACACCGCCCCCGGCGCGGAGACCACCCCCGGCGGCCTGCCCAAGCGGCGCAGGAGCAGGCCACGCGGAGATTCCCCGGACGAGGCCGGCACCCCGGCGGCGGCCACCGCCCCGCCCGTCGTGCCGCCGGACACGTCCTTCACCGGCCTCGCGGCTTTCGCCACCGCCGGAAGAGAGACCGAAGAGCCCCGGACCGAAGAGAGCGACCAGCGATGACGCAGCACGAGACCGACGTGAGCTGGGCGCTCCGTGACCTGACCGAGTCCATCCAGGAGATCCGCTTCGCGTTGGTGGCCTCCAGCGACGGCAAAGCCATCACCTCGTACGGGGCGGAGGACCCCGACGACGTGGACCGGTTCGCCGCCGTCGTCGCGGGCCTCCAGGCGCTCGCCCAGCCCGTCGCCGCCCAATTCCCCAAGTACGGCGGCCAGTTGCGCCTCGCGATGATCGAGGTCGACGGGGGGCACCTCTTCGTGGTGCGGGCCGGTGTGGAGACATACCTCGGAGTCCTCGCCAAGGAGGGGCTCGACCAGGGGCTGCTCGGGCACCAGATGAGGGACCTGGCGCGGCGGATGGGTGAGCTTCTCGGCACCACTCCGCGCCGGGAGGAGCAGCCTGGATGAGTGGCCCCCACCGGCCGAGGGACCCGTCCGGTCTCGAGCGCTACTACGTCCTGACCGGCGGGCGCAGCGGACCGGCCGGGCCCGCCGCCGGGCTCGACGTGGCGACGCTCGTCATCACCCGCGGCGCCCGCACCGCGCCCGCCCCCGGAACGCAGTACGAGCACGTCCCGGGGATGCAGCACGAGCACGAGGAGATCGTGCGCCGGTGCCGCGATCCGCTGTCGGTGGCCGAACTGGGCGCCCATCTCGGACTGCCGTTCAACATTCTCGCGGTGCTGTTGACCGACCTGCTGGAGGCGGACCGGGTGGAGACCCGTGACCCCATCCCGGTTTCTTCCCCCTCCGGCCGCGGGCCGGACCTCGCGCTCCTTGAGGAGGTACTCAGTGGACTTGAAAGGCTTTGACCGTCCCGACCAGCCGTCGGCGACGGGCGCACTGCCCGCCGGAAGCCGCTCGGTCAAAGTGATGATCGCCGGAGGCTTCGGAACCGGAAAGACGACCATGGTCCGCTCGGTGAGCGACATCAAACCGCTCACCACCGAGGAGACCCTGACCCAGGCCAGCATCGACGTCGACCATCTGATCGGCGTCACCGACAAGCAGGAGACCACGGTCAGCCTCGACTTCGGCCGCATCGGCCTGAACGAGCAGCTGGTCCTCTACCTGTTCGGCACCCCCGGGCAGGAACGCTTCTGGTTCCTGTGGAACGGCCTCTTCAAGGGCGCCCTCGGCGCGGTCGTGCTGGTCGACACGCGCCGCCTCGCCTCCAGCTTCCGCGCCATCGAGGAGATGGAGCGCCAGGACGTGCCCTTCGTCATCGCCCTCAACGTCTTCCCCGACTCCAAGGAACACCCCGTCGAGGAGATACGGGAGGCCCTGGACATCTCGCCGCACACCCCGATCGTCGCGTGCGACGCCCGTGACAAGGCCTCCAGCCGCGATGTGCTCATCGCCCTCATCCGCCACCTCAAGGAACGCTCCGCCGCCGTCCTGGAGTCCCGATGAACGCCCCGACCCCGACCGGCCCCCACAGCGAAGAGACCGAGGCCGCCGGAGGCTGCCCGGTCCGGCACGGCTCCACCCTCACCCGCCTCTACGGACCGCAGGCGTCTCAGGACCCGCACGGCATCTACGAGCGCCTGCGCCACCAGCACGGCCCGGTCGCGCCCGTCCTGCTCGAAGGGGACGTGCCCGCCTGGCTCGTCCTCGGCTACCGGGAGAACCGGCGCGTCCTGGAGAACCCCCGCCAGTTCACCCGCGATTCGCGGATCTGGCGGGACTGGAAGGAGGGCCGGGTCGAGGACTCCTCCCCGCTGATGCAGATGGTGGGCTGGCGCCCGGACTGCGTCTCCCAGGAGGGCGAACCGCACCGCAGGCTGCGCGCGGCCGTCACCGACAACCTCCAGGCAGCGGCCGGACGCGGCATCAGGCGGCACGTCACCCGCTTCGCGAACAAGCAGATCGACGCGTTCGCGGCGGAGGGCAGCGCCGACCTGGTGGGGCAGTACGCCGAGTATCTGCCGATGCTCGTCCTCACCCGCCTCTTCGGCCTCGCCGAGGGGGAGGGGCGCCGGCTCGCGCACTCCTGCGCCCAGGTCATCAAGGGTGGCGAGGAGGCCGTCGCGCACAACGACCGGATCATGACGATCCTCGCCGAACTCGCCGAGCGCAAGCGCGCCGAGCCGGGATCGGACTTCACGACCGGACTCCTGCACCACCAGGCGGGCCTGGACGACGGCGAGATCCTCAGCCATCTGCGGCTCGTCCTGATCGCCGCCCACACCACCACCAGCAACCTGCTGGCGAGGGTCCTCCAGTCGGTGCTCACCCACCCCTCCCACATGGCCGGTCTGGTGAGCGGACAGCTCAACATCTCGGCGGTCGTGGAAGAGGTCATGTGGAACACCCCGCCGCTCGCCGTCTGCCCGGGGCGCTTCGCCACGGCCGACCTGGAGCTGGGCGGCCAGCAGATCAAGGCAGGCGATCTGCTCGTCCTCGGCCTCGCCGCGGGCAACCTCGACCCGGAGATCCGCCCCGACACCACCACGACCCTGCACGGCAACAAGGCGCACCTCGCGTTCAGCGGCGGCTCGCACGAGTGCCCGGGGCAGGGCGTGGGCCAGGCGATCATCGAGACGGCCGTCGACGTGCTGCTGCACCGGCTGCACGGGCTGCGGCTGGCGACCGCGCCCGATGAGCTGACGTCCACGGCGTCCACTTGGGAAAGCCGCCTCGACCGCCTGCCGGTGGAGTTCACACCTCAGGTTGCCTGAGCCTTCAGGTTGACTGAGGGGCCGGAGAGGGGGGCCTCCGTGGTCAGCCCGGTGCGGCGGTGGCGCGTATGCCCGTATTGCGAGGGCCTACGCTCACCGGGGCAGCCGGTCAGACGGTCAGCAGGTCGTCCAGCGACCCGCGCCCCCGCTCCTCCGCCGCCGCGGCCGGGCCGTCCTTGACGGCGGCGTAGCGGCCCGTGACCAGGGCCCACTCGTAATTGCCGTTGATCCAGTGCTGAATGGCCTCCACGCCCATCCGCACCCAGGCGCGCTCCTCGGTGTCGAGCCGCAACTCGGCGCACATCACGGGCACTTCGGACTCCAGGCGCAGATAGTCCCGCAGCCGCTCCTCGGTCATCCGTATCGCCTCGGCGGCGGCCTCATCGAGGCCGTAACCACGCGCCTGCTGGAGGACGGTGATGAGGTTGTGCCCGTCACCGCGCCGCTTCTCGCGCTCGAAGGAGTGGATGTCGTTCATGAAACCGATCGTGTCCGCGGCGGCGTCCCGCAACGCGACCATCAGCGGATGCGCCTGCGCCTGCGCGGGAACCTCGAAGCGGCGGCTGCGCTCGCCCGCGTCGATGCTGTGATGGATGCCGACGGTACGCCGCCGGAAGGCCGTGTACTCCTCCAGGCCGAGCCGCCCGCCCCGCGCCGCCAGGTCGACCTCCTCGGAGTGCGCGACCAGGAACCGCCCCCAGGAGGCCGCGAACCGCGTGCGCCACGCCGGTGACATGCCGTCGGCCAACTGCTCCCACACCTGCGCCCACGCCACCGTGATGGGGCAGACCACACGCGGCCTGCTGCCCACCGGGCGCAGGGGAGTGGCGATCAGCTCGCGGGAGACCTCCGCTATCCGGTCCGCCCGGTCCGGCCGTGCCGCGTCGAACTGGTCGTCGAAGAGGAAAGCGAGCGAGAACCAGTTCATCAGGACGACCATGTCATCGGCCGAGGCGTGTGGATACGTACGTATCGCGGCTTGCGGCAGGTCCCAGCTCTCGTACTCCTCGAACCCTCCCTGGCTGCGCACCAGGCCCATCTCCCGGACCCAGCGCAGGTGTTGCTCCCGCGCGTACTCCAAGTGCTCGCTGACCGGAGTGGTGAAGGGGATGTCGAACCGAACGTCCTGCGGCATTTTCCCGGACTCCTCGTGAGGCGTGTGCGAGATCCCCCCGGCCCGCGCACAGATACATGGCATGTTCAATGATCAACTGCGCTACCAAGATGCCCTGCCGCCAAACGATCTATGCTGTGATCTAGTCAACTCCCGTGACCTGCTTGAGGGCCCGAGGTTGCTCCGTGGGGCGAGAGGGGAAGTGATAAGCGGAATTGTCCCCACCGTCACAGGAGCCCCTGACTCATCGTGTCCACCGCACCCGCGTCCCCCGCTCCCGCCTCCGCCGCCGGCATCCCCACCGCCCCGGGCTCGCTGCCCCTGCTCGGCCACGCGATACCCCTGCTGCGCGACAACCTCGCCTTCATCGCCTCGCTGCGCGACCACGGCCCCCTGGTGAGAATCCATCTCCAGCCCGGCAGACCGACGATCGTCATCAACGACCCCGCCCTGATCCGCCGGATGCTGGTCGATCTCGCACCCGGCCTCGACAAGGGGCGGTTCTTCGAGAAGATGGGCCAAGTCCTCGGCGGCGACAGCGTGGTGACCGCCGCCGGCGCGGACCACGTCCGCAAGCGGCGCCAGCTCCAGCCCGCCTTCCGGCACGCCGAGATCGCCCGCTACGTCGACCTCATGCGCGAGCAGGTGACCCGCACCGCCGCCTCCTGGACGCCGGGCGCCAACCTCGACGTCCGCGAGGTCATGGTCAAGCTCTCCCTCGACATGCTCGCCGCGACCGTCTTCGCCTCCAGCCTCGACGAGCAGGCCTTCCTGCGGCTGCGGCGGGATCTGTCGGTGGTGATGAACGGCGTCGGCGCGCGCGTCATGCTCCCTGACTGGGTGGAGAAGCTGCCGCTGCCCGCCAACCGGCGCTTCAACGCCTCACGCGCGGCGGTGCGCGCCCTCATCGGCGAGGCGGTTACCGACCTGCGCGCGTCCGGCCACGACACGGGCGACATGCTCTCGATGCTGATGCGCGCCGAGGACGAGGAGACCGGTGCACCGCTGACCGCCCATCAGATCTGCTCGGAGGTCCTCACACTGGCGGTGGCGGGCACCGAGACCACGGCGTCGGTGCTCTCCTGGATCCTCTACGAACTCGCCCGCGACCCGGAGATCGACAAGCGCCTCCAAGCCGAACTGGACACAGTCCTCGGGGACCGCCCGGTGACCTTCGAGGACCTCCCGAACCTCTCCTACCTGCGCAACGTCATCACCGAGGCGCTGCGCCTGCACCACACCGGCTGGCTCGTCACCCGGCGCACCCTCACCCCGATCCGCCTCGGCGACCAGGAGATCCCGGCCGACACCGAACTGGCCTACTGCCAGCACGCCCTGCACCGCGACCCGAGCCTCTTCCCCGACCCGCTGCGCTTCGACCCGGACCGCTGGCTGGAGGGGACGCGGAAGGCGGCCCTGCCCGACGGCGCCTTCCTGCCCTTCGGGGCGGGCAAGCACAAGTGCATCGGCGACCACTTCGCGATGACGGAACTCGCCACGGCCATCGCCACCCTGACCAGGAGCTGGCGGCTGGAGACCGAGCCGGGGAGGAGCGTGCGCCCGGTCGCGCGGGCGACGGTACGGCCGGGCGCGCTGATGATGACGGCGGGGCGGCGCGGGCGGGACTGACCGCGCCGGGCTCAGCCTTCCTCGGCGCGGCGCGCGCGCAGCGTCCGTACCTTGTGGAGGTTTCCGCAGTGCTCCATCGCGCACCAGCGGCGCCGGCCGGGGCGGGAGGTGTCGACGTAGACCAGTTGGCAGTCGTCGGACGCGCAGCTGCGGATGCGGTCTGCGAACGGCCCCGTCAGGAGATCGACGGCGTCGCGCGCGACGGTGGAGAGCAGCCCGGTCCCGTCGGCGGCCCCCGCCCAGCGGCGCCCGCCGTCCGGCCCCACGGCGGGGACGAGCGGCGGGTGCGCGGCCGCTTCGTTGACGGCGTCGAGGTCGGCCGGGTCGGGGCTCTCACCCAGGGCGCGGGCGGTCGCCACGCGGAACAGCGCGTCGCGCAGCCGCCGGGCGTCCGCCACCTCGGCGCCGGTCACCACGAGCTCGGGCGTCGGTGTCAGCCGCGACCGCTCGGCCCAGGCGGCCAGATCGCCGGGCGCGTGCAGCACCTCGTACCGCCGGAACTCGCCGGGGCCGCCGGTGGTCAGCAGCTCCAGGCAGAGCGCGCCGGGATCGAAGCGGTAGGTGGCGCCGCTGTGGGCGCGCATCAGGATGCCGGGGGACGGGGACGATTCCATGTAACCAGACTAAATGGTTACGTATGGCGGGCCGGGCGCCGCCTCGCGTGCCGGGGTTCTCGGCGGGGTCCTAGACTCCCCGGCATGGACGACACCTCGCGGGCTCGGCTCGGCGCCGGAAAGTATCTGCTGGTCAGCAGCTACCGCAAGGACGGCACGCTCGTGCCGACCCCCGTCTGGGTCGTCCCGGACGGCGACGCGCTCGGGATCTGGACGGCCGGGGACTCCTGGAAGGTGAAGCGGATCCGCCGCCGCGCGGACGTCCTGGTCGGGCCGTGCGATCTGCGGGGCAACCCGACGGGCGAGCAGGTGCCGGCCACCGCCGAGATCTGCCCGCCCGAGGTCACCGCCCGCTACCGGCGCCTCATCGCCCGCAAATACGGGGTCATCGGCCGCTTCACGCTGCTCGGCAGCAGGCTGCGCCGCGGCCTGAAGGGCACGGTCGGGATCCGCGTCACGCTCACGCCCTGACGAGGGCCTGCCCAAGCCTCGCCGCGCGATCTCAGGGAGTACCCGGCTCCTGCTGCTGCGCGCCGGTCGCCGACTGGAGGGCCGAGATGCACGCGCCGATGGCCTGCTGGAGTTCTTCGAGGCGCCGCAGCATGTCGTCCTCGTAGATGTCGCGGATGTCCTCGACGGCCTCGATGTCGTCGAACGTCAGCTCCTCGAAGACCTTCGTCGCCTTCTGGAGGCTGCCGTAGAACTTCGCCCGCCGCTCCCGCACCCGCAGCTCGGGGTCGCTCTGCACGGTCTGCGCGACCAGGTCACGCACCGTGTCGTACGCCTCGCGCGCCCACTCGCCGGACTCCTCGCCGTCGTCCAGCTCGTCGATGAGGGACAGATGCCGCTCGGCCTCCTCGCGCAGCTCGGCGGGCGCGTCGATCATCTGGCCCGCGGGGGTCTTGACCTGGCCCTTCTCCACGATCTGGCGGACGTAGCCGACGCGGTCGCCCGCCTTGGCCTCGGCGGCCACGGCCTTCTTCAGGTCGTCGGCGCGCACGATGTCGCGCACCAGCTCGGTGCGGAGCGCCGGGTCCTCCTCCAGGCGGTCCATCAGCGCCTTCCTGGCCGCCTCCGCGGTGCCCGGGTCGGCGAGGATGGCGGCGCGCAGCGCGGTCGGGTTCTCCGCGACCTCCAGGGCCTTGGTCGGGCGGATGCCCTCGGCCTCGGCGGCCTGCGAGATCGCGTCCCCGCGCGGGGTGAGGGCGCTGGAGCGTGAGGAGTAGTACGACAGCCAGACGTCGGCGTCGGGCAGCTCCACGTCCATGCCGGGGGAGAGCACCTCGAAGTGCGGCACGAGCCCGTCGTCCGCGGCCTTGTCCCACGCCTTGTAGTAGCGCATGACGCGGTCGGCCGAGCACTCCGCCAGCTCCGCGAACTCCTTGGCCGAGATCTTCGGCGTCTCACCCGCGCTCTGCCCGCCGGGGCGCACGCTGCGGGCGACCTTCAGACCGAAGGCCCAGCCGCCGGTACGCGCGTAGGCCCCGAAGTCGCGGGCGTCCTCGGCCACCAGGCGGGCCGCGTCGTCGGCGGACAGGGTGGCTGCCTCGGACGGGACGGCTGCCTCGGACGGGGCGATGGCTACGGTCACAGAAGCTCTCCTGGTGTGACGGGGTACGGAGGTTGACGGGATACTTTATCGCTCCTATTGGGATGGTTTGCGCGAGAGTTGATACAGGACTTCGCCCTCGCTCGCGGCGGTCCGGCGACGAGGCTGTGCGGCGCCGGGGCATAAGCCTTCGTGCCGGGCCGAGGGCTCGCATAGGGTGCGTGGATGAGCATTCTGGATGACGCCCGCCCGGGCATGAACCCCGAGATCCGCCCGCAGGACGACCTCTTCGGACACGTCAACGGCCACTGGCTGGACACCGAGGAGATCCCGAGGACCGCTCCAGCTGGGGCCCCTTCGTGCAGCTGGCCGACACGGCCGAACAGCAGGTCAAGGAGATCATCCAGGATCTGGCCGAGTCCCCGGACGCCGAGGGCGCCTCCGCCGACGAGGCCCGGAAGATCGCCGCGCTGTACGCCTCCTTCATGGACGAGGAGACCATCGCCGCCCGCGGGCTCGCCCCCGCGCAGCCGCTGATCGACGAGGTCGCGGCCCTGCGGGACGTCCGCGGGCTCGCCGCGTTCCTCGGCCGCTTCGAGCGCGTCGGCGGCTCCGGCCTCTTCGGCTCGTACATCGACTCGGACGACCGCGACTCCGACCGCTACCTCTTCAACATCCTCCAGGGCGGCCTCGGGCTGCCCGACGAGTCGTACTACCGCGACGAGAAGTTCGCCGAGATCCGCGAGAAGTACGTCTCCCACCTCACCGAACTCCTCACGCTCGGCGGACACAAGACCCCCGAGGCCGCCGCGAAGACCGTCCTCGCGCTGGAGACGCGGCTCGCCGCCGGCCACTGGGAGCGCGCCGAGACCCGTGACGTACTGAAGACGTACAACCTCACGACGCTGGACGAACTCCTCGCGCTGGCCCCGGAGTTCGACTGGCGGGGCTACGTCCAGGGCCTCGGCGGCTCGGACGCCACCATCGCGGAGACCTGCGTCCGTCAGCCGTCCTACCTCTCCCACCTCTCCGCCGTCCTCGCCGAGACACCGATCGAGCAGTGGCGGGACTGGGCGCTGACGCGTGTGCTGCGCGCCTGCGCGCCGTACCTCACGGACGACTTCGTGCGCAACAACTTCGAGTTCTACGGCCGTACGCTCAACGGCACCCCGGAGCTGCGCGCCCGCTGGAAGCGCGCGGTCTCCCTCGTCGAGGGCGCCATGGGCGAGGCCGTCGGCAAGGAGTACGTGGCGCGGCACTTCCCGCCGTCGTCCAAGGCGATGATGGACGACCTCGTCGCCAACCTCCTCGAGGCCTACCGCCAGTCGATCGCCCGCCTGGACTGGATGACCGACGAGACGAAGGCACGGGCGTACGAGAAGCTCGCCACGTTCCGCCCCAAGATCGGCTACCCGGACACCTTCCGCGACTACTCCGCGCTCCAGGTCAGCCCCGACGACCTGCTCGGCAACGCGCAGGCGGCGGCCGCGTTCGACACGGACCGGGAGCTGGCCAAGATCGGGAAGCCGGTCGACCGCGACGAGTGGTTCATGCTGCCGCAGACGGTCAACGCGTACTACAACCCGGGCACCAACGAGATCTGCTTCCCCGCGGGCATCCTGCAGAAGCCGTTCTTCTCGCCCGACGCCGACCCGGCGGAGAACTACGGCGGCATCGGCGCGGTCATCGGCCACGAGATCGGCCACGGCTTCGACGACCAGGGCGCGCAGTACGACGGCGCGGGCAACCTCAACGACTGGTGGACCGCCGCCGACAAGGCCGCGTTCGAGGCCAAGTCGAAGGCGCTGATCAAGCAGTACGACGCGTTCTCGCCCCGCAACCTCCCCGGTGAGTCCGTCAACGGTTCGCTGACGGTCGGCGAGAACATCGGCGACCTCGGCGGGCTGACCATCGGGCACACGGCGTACCTCATCGCGCTCGACGGGGCGCCGATGCCCGAGAGCGAGGAGGGCACCGGCTCGCAGCGGCTCTTCAAGAACTGGGCGTACTGCTGGCGCACCAAGCGTCGCAAGGAGCAGGAGCAGCAGTACCTCACCATCGACCCGCACTCGCCGCCGGAGTTCCGCGCCAACATCGTCCGCAACCTGGACGAGTTCCACGAGGCGTTCGGCACGGTCGAGGGCGACGGCCTGTGGCTGGACCCGGCGGAGCGCGTCCGGATCTGGTGAACGCGCCGCGGGGCGCCGCGAGTGCGCGGCGCCCCGCGGGCCGGGGCAGGCCGTCATCCGCCCACGATCGCGCAGGGGTCGGCGGTGAGTTCGGACTGTGTGCCGGCCGCGGGCGCGAGGTCGTGGCGGATGTACCACTCGGTGGAGAGCAGCCGCTCGCGGACGGCCCGCGGAAGGCCGGCGATCAGGCCGGGCGCGGCGCCGCGTGCCACCTCGGAGCGGTGGGCCAGGATGGCGGCGATCTTCCGGTCGAGCCAGGGGCCGACGTCGACGGTCGCGGTGACCTGCTCGTCCGGGACGCTGTACGCCGCTGAAATGCTGTGCGCCGCCATGCGCTCGCCGACGACCTCGCTCAGCGCCGCCACGGCCGAGTGCGGATGCGTGGCCAGATAGAGGGCGCGCGGCTGCCACGGGGCACCGGCCTCCGGGTAGAGCTGTCCGAGCCCGGCCGCCTGCGCGGCGAGCACGGTCACCCGGTGGGTGTGGACGTGGTCGGGGTGGCCGGACAGCCCGCCGTACGCGTCGTGCGTGACCACGATCTCCGGGCGCACCTCCCTGACGTGCGCCACCAGCCGCCGCACCGCCTCGTCGAGCGGCGCGGCGCACAGCCGCGCCTCGCCCGGGGCCGACTCCGGTACGCGCGCGTCGGCGAAGCCGAGCAGGCGCGGCTCGCCCGCCCCGAGGATCCGCACCGCCTCCGCCAGCTCCTCGGCCCGCCGCGTGCCCGCGGCCCAGGTGGCGGTCACGACCGCGGTGCGCGCGCCCGCCGCCGCGTGCCGGGCGAGCACACCGCCTGCGGCCAGGGACTCGTCGTCGGGATGGGCGAAGACCGCGAGCAGGCTGGGTGCCGCCATGGGGCTGCCACCTTCCGGTACGGGGGCGGGAGGGGGTTCAGCATAGGTCGGGCGGATGACGGGGATTTCGCTGTCGTGGACGGTCCAGGCGGAACGCCGCTGGCCGGGGATATAGCCAGTGCCCCCGCGCGGGGCCCTTCGCACCTCGGCAGGACGAGGAACTCGGGATCGAGCCGCTCGAACCGCTCGGACCGCGTTCGTGAAACGCGGCCCCTCAGCTTGCGGCGTGTCCGCGGGCGGCGAAGTACACGAGATAGACGGCGACCTGGGCGTGTTCTCGACTCGGCCGGCCGTGCCGGTGTACTGGCGCCGGACGCCGACGGTCGCGGTGCCCTTCTGCGAATCGCCGTCCCGACGACCACGAGCACCGCCTCGGTGTCGCGCAGGTGCTGCATGCCGTCCGGAGTGGCATCGCCCGCGTGCTCGGCCAGGGTTCAGCAGTTCTTCCTCTGCCTCCTGTCAGTGGGCAGGCACTACGCCGGCGTCCGAGGCCGCCGCGTGGTCATTGGTTGTCCACACAACACCCCATGACCAACGGCGGCCTCGGACGCCACCGAAGCCAGTAGTCGGGCCCCTCGACTCGGTAGCGAACGTCGACACCGGCAACGAACCGCAGCTCACACACGAGCCGACGGGCGCCGTCCGGCGCCAAGCGGTGCGGCGCCAACAGCAGCTCCAGCTCGTCATAGCGGGCGTCGACCTCGCCGTGGCCCGGATGGCTCTCCTGCCCGACCTCGCCCGCCTCACGGCGCTCATACCACCTGGCGTAGATCGCCCACTGCTCGCGCTCCAACTCCGCCACCGCCTCGCTTGCGGGCCAGACCTGGTACTCATCGACTTCATGGCTGTGGTCGTAGACGTGCATCGCGAAGTAGTGAGGCTTCCCGTCGATGTCAGCAAGGCCGGCCCACGGTCCGTCGTACCACTCCGACTCGGCGTACACACGCTCGAAGCCGTTCGCGATCAACTGCTCTTCGCCCCAGGTCTCAGCCACGCAGGCAGGCTACCGGCGAGCAGTCTCCGTATCCATGATCACGATCTACGGCTGGAGTACCAGGCATCCGAGTTCTCTCGACGTCGCCCCGAGCCCGGGGACAGAGAACAAGCTCGATCCGGGTTCAGTCCAGCTCCAGCATGCCCACTGTTTGGTCTCCGCTGGTCTCGCCGGTCGGCCGGAAGCCGAGCGCCAGGTAGAAGCCTGCGGGGCCGTCCGGTCCGGGATGCCAGGTGGTAGTCAGGCGTGTGCCGCCTCGGCGCCGAATCTCAGCGGCTACGGACTCCACGGCGAAGCGCCCGTACCCCCGGCCCTGCTTTCCGTCCGCGATGTTGAGACGCCACAGTCCGGAGCGGAAGTCGGTGCCTTTGCCGGTCCAGTCGATGTGGAGGAAGGCCATGAGGAACCCCACGGCCTCGTCGTCATCGCAGATGAGCCGGGGCCAGGCGATGCCGGGGTGGACGTATGCCTCGGCGAGTGACTTCATCACGGGTCCCACCAGGTGTTCCTGGTCGGGCCGGACCCTCAGGTTGATCGCGGTCTCGAAGTTGTCAGGGGTGATCTCTTGTAGGTGTAGCGAAACTGGCATGTCCGCACTCTAAGCAGGCAGTACAAGTGATTTTCGAAGCGTGTTACCCGTGGGTCGTGGTGATGAGTGCCCAGTTCAGCCGGGTTTCCGAGTGCTGCGGGAGGCGTTCGTGACAAAAACACCTGCTCACGCCCTTCCGGCACCCCGCGCCCCCGCCGCCTTCTCCTCCCGTGTCGCGAGAGGTACCCCGAGCGGCCGGGCCAGACCCACGATCCCCTCGTCCAGGCGCTGGAGGTGCCGCAGCACGCGGAAGGCCACCGAGCCGGTGTGCAGCACCTCGTGGCGGCCGCTGTCCAGCATCGACGCGATGCTGGCGCCCGACTCGATCTCGCCGTCGGTCTCCTCGTCGCGCACATGCGCGGCGATCAGATCGATGTTGTGCGTGATGCGCCGCCCCGCCAGCGCCAGGCGCGCGTCGGCGGCCACGCTCTTGCTGGCGGGCACCAGCTCGGCCGTCGCCGCGAGGGAACGCGCGTGGTAGGCGGAGGTCTCCAGCAGCGCCACCACATAGCGGGCGTTCTGCCGCCGCGCCCGCAGCGGGGCGATCGGGTGGGTCAGCGGCTTCGTGGAGCTGCGCAGGTCGTCCAGCGCCGTGTCCAGGTCCCGCGCCCGGTCCACGAGGTCGACCGCGGGCCCGCCGCTGAGCTGCGCCACCGCCGCCGAGACGACATCCCGAAGGCGGGCGAGGACGTTCCCCAGCTCCTCGTCGGTGCGGTGCGACGTACGGACCGGCAGCACGAGGACCGCCGCGATGATCCCGCAGGCCGCGCCGAGCGCCGTCTCCTCGACGCGCAGCACCAGGACATCCAGGCTGTAGGTGTTGAGCAGTGTGTAGAGCAGACCCAGCATCGCCGTGACGAAGAACGACATCAGGGCGTAGGACAGGGGCGCGGTGAAGAACATTCCGAAGACGCAGAGGACGACCAGGGCGAACGCGATCCACGTGTGATTGCCGACGGCCCCCGCGAGCGCCACCCCGGCCACCACGCCGAGCACCGTTCCGAGCAGGCGACGGTAGCCCTTCACCAGGATCTCGCCGGTGGACGCGGTGTTGAGGAAGACGACCCAGCAGGTCAGGACCGCCCAGTACCAGCGCTGCGTGGACAGGAACTCGCCGCCGACGATCGCCAGCGCGGAGCCCACCGACACCTGCACGGCCGCCCGGGTGGTGGGGCGCCGCAACCCGGTCGGCTCCTCCTGCGCCGCCTCCGCCTCCGCCGCCTCGCCCGAGATGGAGATCTCCTCCGCGTCGAACTCCTCGCGGGAGCGGGCGGCTTCGGGGCTGTCGTACTCCTCGTCCCGCGAACCGTCCACCGCGAGGCGCAGCCCCAGGATGGCGCGCGCCGCCTCACCGACCGCGCGGAAGCAGTCCTGGATCGCGGGCGACCCCTGGGGCAGACCCTGCTCCTCGCGGTAGCCGAGCAGCCTGTTGCGTACGTAGGGCAGCGCCGTGCCGCGGTCGTCGGGCACCAGGCGCACGACGAGCAGGTGCAGGGCCCGCAGATCCCTGCGCAGTGCCGTGCCCGCGTCCTGCGCGATCCGGGCGCGCGGCGGCATGGACGCGGACGCGTTCGGCAGGTGCAGAGTGAGCGTCTCCACGCGTTCGGCGCTGCGGGCGTTGAGGAGCAGGACGCCCAGCCGCTCGGCGGCGATCTCGGCGTCGGCGACCCTGCGTTGCAGCAGGGCCGCGGCCGACGCGTCGCTGGTGCCCTCTTCGAGGCGGCCCTGGATCATCAGCGCGGCCTCGTGCAGCCGGGCGGTGCTGCGCCGCAGATCGACGAGGACCTTGTCCACGTCCTCGGCGTCGGCGTCGAGCAGGTCGATCTGGTGGGCCACTAGCTGCGCGAGCCGGGCGCGGAACGCCTCGCGCAGCCGCGCCAGGGTGCGCTCGGGCGTCTCGGGCACCAGGGCGAACCGCGCCACGGCGCTGCACGCGAAGGCGACCACCAGGGCCAGGAACAGCTCCGGCAGGGCGGAGACGGACGCGCTCACGAAGAGCGAGAGGAAGTAGACCTGGAAGCCGATCAGACCGAGCGCGGTGCCCCGGTCGCCGAACCGGCGCGAGTAGACCGCCCCGAAGATCAGCACCACGAAGAAGAGGTCACCGGCGATCACCCGGGAGTTGAGCAGCGCTCCCAGGGATATCGCGGCCAGCGCGACGGGCAGGCCGAGCGCCAGCGTGACCGCCTGGCCCCGCACCTCCTTCTCCTGGATCGCGAACGTGGCGACCATCGCCGTCATCGCGCCCGCCACCAGGTGCGTCACCGAGGTGCCGATGAGGGCGAGCACGGCGAGGGCGAGGAGGATCGCCCCGACCGTGCGCAGCCCCGCCATGAGGCGCAGGAGTCCCGGGTCGGATGCCGAGAACCTGTCCCAGGCGCCCTTCGCTGTCCTTCGTGCCACTGCCATCGCGATGCCGTACTCCCCATTGCTCTCGGTGCCTGCGGGCGAGTGCCCCAGCATCGCACGAGGGTGTTCGAGGAGATCAAGGCTGGTAGGAGGCCTGTTGGCGACCCCGCGCCTACCATCGAGTAGGGTTTCGCTCCCGTCACTTGAGGAGGCACCGTGTCGCCGATGGACCGCACGCCGATGCGTCGTAGGCCGATGGACCGCACGTCGCGGGGGAGCCGGGCATGACGGCGCGGATGGCGGTCGGTGACACCGCCCCGGACTTCACGCTGCCGGACGAGACGGGCACCCCGCGTCAGCTCTCCGCACTCCTGGAGGACGGCCCCGTCGTGCTGTTCTTCTACCCGGCGGCCCTCACCCCCGGCTGCACGGCGGAGGCCTGTCACTTCCGCGACCTGGCGGCCGAGTTCGCCGCGGCCGGCGCGCGGCCGGTGGGGATCAGCGCCGACGCGGTCGAGCGCCAGCGCGAGTTCACCCAGCGGCACACCCTCGGCTTCCCGTTGCTCTCGGACCCCGAGGGCGCGGTGCGCGACCGGTTCGGCGTCACCCGCGGTTTCTCCCTCGCCCCGACGAAGCGCGTCACGTTCGTCATCGGCGAGGACCTCAGGATCGCCGAAGTGGTCCGCAGCGAGTTCCGGATGAGCGCACACGCGGACCGCGCCCTGGCGGCCGTACGCCGCCTCAAGGAGAGCGCGGCCTGAGCGAGGCGAGCGCCCGGAGGCGGGGCGTCAGACCACATGGGCCTCGGGGCGGCTCTCGTACCCGGTGCGGAAGCGGTCCGCGCTCAGGGGAGCGATGTCGACGTAGGGCCGCCGCCCCAGGTGGAGGTCACGGACGATCTCGCCCACGGCGGGGGCCTGGAGGAAGCCGTGCCCGGAGAACCCGGTGGCGTACAGGAAGTTGGGCACCGCCGCCGAGCGTCCGATCAGCGCGTTGTGGTCCGGCGTGACCTCGTACAGGCCCGCCCAGCCACCGGCCGTCTCCATACGGGCGACGGCCGGCGAGCGGTGCCGCAGGGCCGTGCGGAAGAGGTCGAGCCACTCCGGCGTCCATGTGGTGTCGAAGCCCTCCGCCTGACGGGGGTCGGCTAGGCCGAGGAGCAGCCCGTCGTCGCTGTTGTGGAAGTACGCCGACGACGCGAAGTCGATGGTGAAGGGGATGCGCGGCGCGGCGGGCACGAGCGGGACGGTGAAGGCGAGTTGCCGCTTGAGCGGCCGCACCGGCAGCTCCACGCCTGCCAGGGAACCGATCCGCGCCGACCAGGCGCCCGCCGCGCACACGACCGTCGCACAGGAGACGCGGCCGCGATCGGTGTGCACGGCCGTGACCCGGTCCCCGGTGGTCGCCATGCCGGTGACCGTGGTGTGCGTCGCGAAGACGACACCGGCGCGGGCCGCGGCGCGCGCGTACCCCTGGACGACGAGGGCGGGGCGCGCATGCCCGTCGGCGGGGGAGTAGGCGGCCGCCGACAGCCCTTCGGTGCGGATATAGGGGCAGAGCGCGCGAGCCTCGGCGGGGCCGATCATGCGGCTGGGCACGCCGAGTCCGTTCTGGGTGCGCACGCCGGCCTCGAAGTCCGCCACCTGCCCCGGGTCGCTCAGGAGGAACAGATAGCCCACGGTGTCAAGGCCGATGGCGGCACCGGGGCGGCGCGGAAAGTCCCGGAAGGCACGCAGACTCCGGTGCCCCAGCTCGATGTTGAGCGGATCGGAGAACTGCGCCCGCACACCGCCGATCGGCTTGCCCGAGCTGCCGCCGCCCAGCGTGCCGCGCTCGACGACGACGATCCCGCGTACGCCCGCTTCGGCGAGGTGGAAGGCGATGGCGGCGCCCATCACGCCACCGCCGACGATGACGACCTCGGCGGTGGAGGGAAGGGTGCGGAAGGCGGAATCGGGCCCGGGCGAGGGCGGCGGGGACGCTGGGGAGGCTGGGGGCGTCAAGGGGCGGCTCCCTTCCCGGCCGGTCGGCTCGGGCTGATGTGGCCGGCCGGTGAACACCGGACGGTTGCTGCCCGTCATGGTGCGCCCGCACGCCCGTCGGCGTCCATGACCCGTGGCCGCGCCTTACCTATGTGGCCGACCGATGCCGTTCCGTCGGCGTAGAGGAGGTGCGCCCGATCGGGCCCGCCCCGCCCCGCCGCTCCCGCCGACGCCACAGCGCGAACCCGGCCATGGCCAGCAACAGGTAGACGGGTACGAGGAGTTCGACGTCCGGCGACGACACCTCGGCGTGCCAGCCCGCTCCGCGCCGGTCACCTTCGTACACGACCCGGTTGACGGTCAGGAAGGCCAGATGGGCGCCGATGGCGACGCACAGCGGGGCGCGCCGCACCGCCGTACGGGCCGTGACCAGCATCAGGCCGAACACCGTCAGGAGGAACAGATAGCCGAACGGGTCCTGCCCGCCCGGCGCCAGCCCGACGGGCCCCGCCTCGCGGCCGACGAGGTGCGAGGTAGCGGCCCCCACCACGGTCGAGAAGCCGGGCACGACCAGGAACACGGCGGTGGTGCCGAGCGCCGCGGCCAGGCCGCCGAAGCGCACGCGCAGCGACGTCCACACGTAACCGCGCAGCGTCGTCTCCTCGGGCAGCGCTTCCAGCAGCAGCGCGACCACGCCGTTGGCCACCACATACCCGGCGAGCGTCCCGAGGTCGGGACGCGACCAGCGCAGCAACCCCGCGGCCGTTCCCGAGCCCAGCACGAGTGCGGCGGCCCCCGCCACCACGCCCGCACCGATGAGCAGGGACCGCAGGTTCGCGCCCGCCCCGCCGAACCCCACGTCCTTGAGCGAACGGCCCCGGCGGCGCAGCGCGAGGGCGATCAGCGGCACGGCCACCGCGCTGACCAGCACGGCCGGGATCAGCCGGGCCACGAAACCGCCCGCTCCGAGGGTGTCCGCCACCACCGGCCCCAGCTCGGTCCCCGCGCCCAGTGCCGCGCCCATGACGAGGCCACCGCCCAGGGCGCGCCCCAGCGTGCTCAGGAGCGAGGGGGCGGGCGGTCCGGGACGCAGGCCTGTCATCTGTCTCTCCTCACTGGGCGCCCGCCGCGACGGGTCTGTCTCCTCCATCGTCGGCGCCCCCGCGATCATGGGAGTCGTAGCCGCGGATGAAACGCGGGTACATCCTTCGATGCAGGCGACGCGTTGCGGGCGGCTTGATGCGGGTGACTCGATGCGGGTGACTAGATGCGGGTCAGGAGCGACGCGGGGGAGAGGCCGCGCCCAAACCGGGGAAGCGGCCGCGCTCACATCGGGGGCGTGGCCGGCGCGGGGCCCAGCGTGGTCGTGCCGGGGGCGGCCCGGTGGCCCAGCCCCGTGCGGTACGCGTCCATGGCGGCCTCCACCCGGCCGGTGCGGCGGAGCAGATCGCCCAGGAGTCGGCAGAGGTCCGCCAAGTCCCCCGCCGCACTTGACCGTTCGAGCAGGGACAGCGCCGCGCAGTAGTGTTCCTCGGCGCCCTCCGTGTCGCCCCGCTCCTCGGCGATGAGCCCGAGCAGCCGGTGCGCGCCGCCCGCGTGCACCGCGCCGCGCCCGGCCCCGAGCACCCCGGGGCCCCGGCCCGCGTCACCCGTCTCGTCGCCGTTGGTCAGCAGGGGCCGCAGCAGCGCCTCCGCCTCGGCGGCCCTGCCGCGCCGCCGCAGCACGTCCGCGAGCTCCACCTCGACCTGCTCGGTGAAGAGCGCGGCCCGCTTGGAGGCGAGGATGGAGCGGGCCGTGCGCAGCTCGCTCTCGGCCTGCTCCAGGTCGCCGTCCTGGGCGTGGACGTAGCCGCGCATCCAGTGGCAGTGCGCAAGCTCGGTACGGATGTGCAGCTGGCGGTAGAGCTCCTGGGCCTTGGCGAGCGACGCGTCGGCCTCGGCGATACGGCCCTCGGCGATGAGCGTGCGGGCCACCCCGCGGTGCATGCCCGCGACCAGCGCGGGGTCGCTCACGCGCGGGGCGAGCGCGAGCGCCAACTCGGCGGCGTGCGCGGCCCGGGCGTGCGCGCCCATGTCCATGTAGGGAGCGATGGAGGCGGTGTAGAGGAGCAGCAGCGCATCCGGGTCGTGCAGCCCGGCCGCGTCGAGTTCGTCGAGAGTGCTCTCCAGGAGGTAACAGGCGTACCGCAGCTCGCCGGTGAGCAGGTGCGCGGTGGCGCGGCCCCGGATGGCCGGGACCCGACGCGGCAGCGGTTCGTCGGCGAGCAGTCGCTCGACGGCGGCGAAACAGTCGCGTGCGCCGGTGAGTTCGCCGGACTCCAGCAGGCAGTCGCCGAGGCCGAGCAGCGCGGCCGCCTGTTCCTCGGCGAGCGCGTGCGCGACGGCTTCCTCGTGCAGGGCGCGGAAGAGTGCGGCCGCGTCCTCGGGGGCGCCGGTGGCCAGGGCGCGCCGGGCGTCGGTCAGCCGCAGACGCAGTTCGGCGGCGAGTTCGGCGGGGCGGCCGGTGGCCAACTCCTCGTAACTGACGCCGAGTCGGTCGGCGAGGTGCCGCAGCGCGGCCTCCGAGGGCCGCACCTTTCCCGACTCCAGGGTGGAGACGTACGCGGGAGTGTAGGCGGGCTCGGCCAACTGCCGCTGGGTCAGGCCGCGTTCGCCGCGCAGCCGCTGCACGCGCCGTCCGATCTCGGCCGGGTCGTCGGGTCGTACTCCGTGAACGGAACCGTTCCGCGTCATCACTGGCCTCTCCCTGCGTCGCACCCGGCCCCGGCCCACGGGGCAGTGTGAACAGACCCGCCCCACCAGCAACTTGACGCACACCCATTGCCTGGAACCCCATGAGCCTCTACGTTGAGCCGCGCCTTAACCCCGCTTAACCCGCCATTTATATCGCGGACTTCGGAAGGACGCCCATGCCCCCCACACCTCGAATATCCGGCCGGGCCAGACGCACTTCGCTGCGCGCCGCACTCGCCACCGGGATCGCCCTCGCCGCGGGGCTCGCCGCGACCGCTCCGGCCGGCACGGCCACGGCGGCGGACCCGGACCCGGCGGACCGGCGCACCCAGCGCGTCGAGTACTTCACCGGCCCCGGCGCCCACCCCCGGCACGCCGAGGTCCCCGCCGCCGAGCCGCTCTCCGCCAAGGAGCGCGCGGAGATCAAGGGGGACGGCGACGTCGTCCCGATCGTGCAGGCCGGGCCGACCGGCTCCAAGCTCGACGTCGTCTTCATCGGTGACGGCTACACCGCCGCCCAGCAGGAGGACTTCCACGCCGACGTGCGCACCAAGTGGGCGAAGGTCTCCGCCGTCGAGCCGTACGCCTCGTACAAGAGCCTCTTCAACGTCTGGGCCGTCGACGCGGTGTCGCGGCAGTCCGGAGTCTCCGGCGACCCGACCAGCGGCACGGTCAAGGACACCGCTCTCGGCTCGGCGTTCTACTGCGACGGCATCGAGCGGCTGCTGTGCGTCGACACCAACAAGGTCGAGTCGTACGCGAAGAAGGCCGCGGACCCCGACCTCGTCATCGTCCTCGCCAACTCCACCAAGTACGGCGGCGCGGGCTACAACGACATCACCTCGCCGTCCGGCTACGACGGCATCGCCACCGCCTCCTCGGACAACGCCCAGTCCGACCAGGTCCTCGTCCACGAGACGGGCCACTCGCTCGGGAAGCTGGCCGACGAGTACTGGTACGACGAGTACGGCACCTACACCGGCGCCGAGCCCTGGGAGACGAACATCAGCAAGCTCACGGCCGCCAAGCTGACCGCCCAGAAGAAGAAGTGGTACCGGTGGATCGGCCGGACCTCGCCGGACGGCGGCACCGTCGGCGCGTACGAGGGCGGCGGCTATTATCCGCGCGGCCTGTACCGGCCCACCACGAACTCGATCATGCGGACCCTCGGCCGCGAGTTCAATCTGCCCGGCCGCGAGGCGATGATCGCCGGCTTCCACCGGCACGCCTCCGTCCTCACCGCGGTCACGCCCACGGACCAGGCGGTGCGGCGCGACGCCAAGGTCACCGTGGAGGTGGCGGACGGCATCCGACTGCGCTGGTCCGTCGACGGCCGCGAGGCCAAGCAGGCCAGGGGCGACGCCACGGTCACGCCCCGAGCGCTCGGTGTCCCCGCCGACGGCCGTACGCACACTTTGACGGCCCGCGCCACGGACCGGACCCCCTCGGTCCGCGACCCCGAGCTGCGCCGCTTGCTGACGGATTCGCTCACGTGGCAGGTCACGCGCTGACCTGGAGTCGACGCCCGCCGCCCCACCCCCGGAGGGGCGTACACCCGGCTATGTGACGGGAGCGGACTCTCCCCGTCCAGCCGGGGCCGGGGCCGGGATCGCCGTGCGGCCTCGCGCGCTCGACTCGCGTACGACGAGTTCCGGAGCGAGGCGGATCGACCGCCGGGGGCCCGTGTCGTCGCCGGACAGGCGCAGGCCCAGCAGGCGTGCCGCCTCCGCGGCCAGTTCGGGCACCGGCTGGCGGACCGTCGTGACGCCCGGCGAGGAGAGCGCCGCCATCGGGATGTCGTCGAAACCGGTGACGGCGACCTCGCCGGGCACCGCCACACCCAGCTGCTGGAGACGCTGGAGCGCCCCGATCGCGATGAGGTCGTTGGCGCAGACCAGGGCGTCGGGCCGGGCGGGCCACACCTCGTCGACCGCGGCCCGCCCCCACTCCACGGAGAAGTCGCCGAGGGCGACCCGCTCCGGAGCGCCGGGATCGAGCGCGCCCACCCCGGCCGCGTAGGCACCGCGCCGCTCGGCGGCGGCCGAAGCCGTGCCCGCCGCCCCGAGGAAGCAGACGCGGCGGCGGCCGGTGGCGGCCAGATGACCGAGGACGAGCGCCATGCCCGAGGCGTTGTCGACGGCGACAGAGTCCGCGACGCCGGGCCCGCAGCCCCGGTCCATCAGGACGAGCGGCACCCTGGCGGCCGCGGCCGCCACGGCGTCCCGGCTGCGCTCCTCGTCCACCGGGATCACCAGGAGCGCGTCCACCCGCCGGCCCAGCAGATCCGCCACGTACTCCGCCTCGGCCGCGGGATCGTCGTCGCAGTCGGCGAGCAGCACGGCCCGCCCGTCGGCGTGCAGGGCGTGCGTCAACTCCCGCACCAGCGCGGGGTAGAAGGGGTTCGTGATCTGCGGCAGGACGAGGCCCACCGTGCCCGTGCGGTGGCCGCGCAGCGCCCGGGCCGCGTGATTGGGCCGGTAGCCGAGCGCGTCGGCGGCCTCGCGGACCCGGCGGGCGGTCTCGGCGCCGACGGGGCGCGTACCGGCCAGGACCCGGGAGACGGTGGCGATCGAACAGCCACAGGCCCGGGCCACCTCCCTCAGCGTTACGTCGGCCACGCTGTGCCCGTCCCTTCCGCCGCCAAATTTCGGCAAACGTTATCAGCGGGCCTCAGGCACCACCAGACCCTTCCTTTCAGCCGTATCAAGACAGTTGAGGGCGGTCTGTGCCTCGTTGGATCATGTCCGTTCCGGGAGAGTTTGGCGGGGTGTGCTTTCGGCCATTGACATAATTCCTCCCTGTGCACAAAGTCTTCGGAGAACGTTTTCCCGAGCCACCGCCCCGCCCCCCGGCGAAGAACGGCGACGGCTCAGCCGAACAAAGAGGTTCCGCGATGCCCCGAAAGATCATCCTGGACTGCGACCCGGGACATGACGACGCGATCGCCATGCTCCTGGCGCACGGCAATCCGGATGTGGAGCTGGTCGCCGTCGCCACCGTGGTGGGCAACCAGACCCTGGAGAAGGTCACCCGCAATGCCCTGTCGGTGGCCCGCATCGCGAACATCACCGGCGTGCCCTTCGCGGCCGGCTGCTCCCGTCCCCTGGTGCGCACCATCGAGACGGCCCCCGAGATCCACGGCGAGAGCGGCATCGACGGCCCCCTCATGCCCGAGCCGACCCTGGCCCTCGACGACCGCCACGCCGTCGACCTGATCATCGACACGGTCATGGCGCACGAGCCCGGCGAGATCACCCTCGTCCCCACCGCCGGCCTGACCAACATCGCCATGGCCGCGCGCAAGGAGCCCCGCATCGTCGAGCGCGTCCGCGAGGTCGTCCTGATGGGCGGCGGCTACCACACGGGCAACTGGAGCCCCGTCGCCGAGTTCAACATCAAGATCGACCCCGAGGCCGCGCACATCGTCTTCAACGAGCGCTGGCCCGTCACCATGGTCGGCCTCGACCTGACCCACCAGGCGCTCGCCACCCCCGAGGTCGTCGAGCGCATCGCGAAGGTGGGCACCAGGCCCGCCGTCTTCGTCAACGAGCTGCTCGACTTCTTCGGCGCCATGTACCTGGAGGCCCAGGGCTTCGCCGCGCCCCCGGTCCACGACCCGTGCGCGGTCGCGTACGTCATCGACCCCGACGTCATGACCGTCCGCAAGGCCCCCGTCGACATAGAGCTGACCGGCACCCTCACCCTCGGCATGACCGTGACGGACCTGCGCGCGCCCGCCCCCGATGACTGCCACACCCAGGTCGCCGTCGACCTGGACCACCAGCGCTTCTGGGACCTGATCGTGGACGCCCTCGAGCGGATCGGTGACATTTCCGCATGAACGCCTCCTTCACCGAACCGGCGGCCACCGCCCCCGGCGGCGCCCGCGGCTCCCGCCCGGTCCGCATCGGCGTCCTGGTCACCGCGCTCCTCGCGGCCTGCTTCGCCTTCCAGCTCAACGCGAGCATGCTCAGCCCCGCCCTGAAGAACATCGAGGACTCCCTCGGGGCGACCTCCGCCGAAGTCGGCCTCACCCAGACCGCCTTCTTCACCTCCGCCGCGCTCTTCTCCCTCTTCCTGCCGCGCCTCGGCGACCTCGTCGGACGCCGCAAGGTGCTCGCCGGGATGCTCGCGCTCATGGTCGTCGGCTGCGTCGTGGCCGCGCTCGCCGAGAGCGTGCCCATGCTCTTCGCGGGCCGCGTCATCCAGGGCGTCTCCGGGCCCACCGTGCCGCTCTGCCTGATCATGCTGCGCAACGAAGTCCACGAGCCGAAGAAGTACGGCACGCTCCTCGGCGTCATCACCGCCGTCAACGGCGGCATCGCGGGCGTCGACTCCCTGGCGGGCGGCTACCTCGCCGACCACCACGGCTTCCAGTCGGTGTTCTGGCTGATGGCGGGCGTGGCCGCGCTCGCCGCGCTCATGGTCGCCACCCTCACCCCGGAGTCCAAAGCCACCGCCACCGCCGACACCCGGATGGACTGGCCCGGCGTCACGCTCCTGGTCATCTCGGTCGGCGCCGCCCTCATCGCCCTGAACGAAGCGGGCAAGCTGGGCGCCGCGAACTGGCCGCTCGTCACCGGACTCCTCGTCGTCGCGGCCCTCGCCTTCGCCCTGTTCTGGCGCACCGAGGACCGCAGCAGCCACCCCCTGGTCGCCACCCGCCATCTGCGCAGGCGCTCCACCTGGGCGCTGCTGCTCACCACCGTCCTGACCATGACGGGCGTCTTCGCCGTGATGAACGGCATGATCCCCGCCTTCGCCCAGGACGCACAGGCCGGCTTCGGCATGAGCGCCGAGCAGTCCGCCTGGTGGACCCTGACGCCGTACGCCCTCGCGGGCCTCGCCATGGGCCCGATCGCCGGGCGCCTGGCCGCCACGTACGGATACGGACGCATCCTGCGCCTCGGCCTCATCGGCTCGATCGTCACCGTGGCCCTGATGCTGTTCACCCTGCACGCCGACTCGCGGCTGCTGCTCCTGGCCGCGTCGATCCTCATCGGCGTCACCTACGCGGGCATCGGCAACATCGTCCTCAACGGCCTCGGCATCGTCCTCTCCCCGAAGGAGAACCCGGGCTTCCTGCCCGGCCTGAACGCGGGCGCCTTCAACCTCGGCGCGGGTCTCAGCTTCGCCGTCCTGTACGCCGTGCAGACCGCCGCCGCACCGGCCGACAAGACCTCGCCCACCGGGTACACGGCAGGCATGATCGCCGGGGTCGCGCTCATCGCGGCGGCCTTCGCGACGTCCTTCCTGATCCCCAAGCCGGTGGAGGCGGAGGCGACGGACTGACCGCCCCGGGCGCCGCGCCCGCGGGCACCGGCCACCGGCCCGCGGGCTCAGCCGCCCCGGACGTCCGCGACCCGCACCGAGAGGCCGTAGTCCAGCTCGGAGCCGTCGACGAGCAGGGCCTCGACGGAGCGGGTCGCGGGGTCGATGTCGGCCTCCATGCCGTCCCCGACATACCGGGGGTAGCCGGAGGAGCCGGTCTCGCCGGTGGCCGTCACGACGGCGGAACGCAGGGCGCCGCGGGTGTCGCTGGTGCCCCTGCCGTCCTCGGCGAACTCGGGAACGAGCAGAATCTCGAAGCTCTGCGGATGGGTGTTCATACGAGTGACGCTAGACAGGAGCGGCGCCCACCGCATGTTCTCGCCGCCCGGGACCGGGCCGCCACGCCCTCACCCCGAGGTCACCAGCGCAGGGCCGTGAAGTCCACCGGCCGGGGCTCCAAGGTGGCCGTGCGCGCGGTCAACGCCCGCATCCGCCGCGCCATTTCGGCCGCCGGCAGGTGCCTGCGGTCGCCGTGCCCGGGCAGCAGCCACTCGAAGCGGAGCCGTTCGGCCGTGCGGGCCAACGACGCCGCCAGTTCCTCGATGGAGTACCAGGTGACGCTGGAGGCCACCTCGATGTCGCCCGTCGTACGCGACCAGTAGAAGCTGTCCCCGCTGAAGCAGTACCGGTCGTCGGCGACGTACAGCACGCTGCCCCGCGTGTGGCCCGGCAGCGGATGGGCGAGGACGCCGTCGCCGATCTCCACGCTCTCGGTGCCGCGCAGGACGCGGTCGGCGTCGGGCGCCGCGTCCAGGTCGCCCTCATGGATCCACAGCCGGGCCCCGAAGCGGTCGGCGTACCGGCGGCCGTGCGCGGCGTGGTCCCTGTGAGTGAGGAGCACGTCGGTGACCGGCCCGATCCCCTCGTACCTGGCGGCCAGCGGCTCGCTCCAGCGAGGGGTGTCCACCATCATCAGGCTCCCCGAAGGGCGGCGCAGGAGGTAGGCGTTGGCACCCGCGTTGCGCGGGGAGTTGTGCCCGCAGAACAGGACCGTGTCGTCGACGGGCAGGGGATAGGGGTCCCGCGCGTCATCGAGGCGGCCGGAGGCGGGCCGGATGGAGCGGGTGTGGCAGGCGAACGCGGCGGCGAACAGCAGGCGTTCCTCCGCCGCGTCGCGCGGCTGGCGCACGATCTCGGAGCGGCCGTCGACCTCACGGATCAGCTCGGGCGCGACCTGCCTCGCGACATCGCAGTTCGTGCAGCGGTCGTCCACGGACCAGCCGGAGGTCAAGGTGTCGGCGGCTAAGGCGTCGTCGTTCACGGAGTGACTCGCTTCCTGTGGGGGAGTGCCCCTGTGGGCCGGGTCTGCTCCCACCAGAGGTATCCCGGAGCCGCCCCGTGACGGAAGAGGGCGTGGCCGCACACCGGCATCCGCGCCCCCGCCGACGTACCTGTGAAAGTTGTCACAAGCCCCGAACTCATGATCGGGGTCGGGTCCCCTTCACACCCGGACTTCGCGTAAGGTCGCGGATCGGCCGCACTCGGCCGACCCGAACCACGTAGTCACCGAAGAAGGAGTCGCAGGTCATGCCGGCCAATGACGCCACCCAGGCGCCGATCTACCACACCCTTGTCCAGGAGCACGGCGACGTCCTCGCCACGGCTCGCCAGGCCGCGGAGGAGACCCAGCAGACCGCCCAGGACGTACTGGACTTCAGCACCCCGACCCGGCTGAGCGCGCCCGCGGACACCGCCCCCTAGTGGCGGCCCGCCTCGCGCGGAGCGTGGCCGATCGGTCAGGATGGCGCGATGGACTACGAGTTCTGGAAAGACATCCACGAGCGCGGCGGCATCCCGGCGGTCAAGAGCGCTCTGGCGGACCTCCCCGAGGACCTGCCCCCGCAGGAGGCGGGCGCGGCGGCCGAGCTGGCCCTCCAGGTCATCGAGGAGGACATCGCCCGCATCAACGCCCGGGCGGACCAGGCCGAGGCGAGGGCGCGGGACCTGGCCGAGCAGACCGCCGAGGTGAACCGCCGGCTCACCGAACACGCGGCCCGCGACGCGGACGAGGCCCGGTAGCGGACGAGGCCCCCCTTCCGCGCGGCGATTATCGTTGCCGCTCCGTCCGCCTCGGTCAGGGGCGCGGCGACCGGGGTCGGCCGACCCACGGCGACGCGCGGGCGAACAGGGCGACGCGCGGGCGAACAGGTGGCGCCGCCCCGCGGCCGCCGACCCTCACGTCCGGGCCATGAGCCGCACCATCGCCGTGTCGTACCGCGCCTGCAGCCCGGCGTCCGCCGAGACCCGCAGCAGCGCGCCGAGAGCCTTCACCGCGCCGTCGTCGAAGCCGCACGACTCCGCCTCGAGGGCCGCGTTCTCCAGCCGCCGGACGCCCTCGGTCTCGTCGCCCATCCCCAGCAGCGCCTCCCCGACCGCGGTGAGCAGCAGCACCCTGGCCGGCACCGACGCCTCCGAGGACCCGTCGAGGTCGAGCGCGGCGAGGGCCGTCTCGTGGGCCGCCTGCCACTCCCTTGCGTCCAGCCGGTGGCGGGCGAGATGGCACAGCGCGAGCCGTTCGGTGTGCCGGTCGCCGACGCTGTGCGCCAGCTCCGCCGCGAGCGCGCACCCCTCGGCCGCCTCGTCCGGGCTGCCGAGCGCGGCCTGGGCGAGCGACAGATTGATCAGTGCGGTCGCCTCGCCGCGCGTGTCCCCGGCCCGCGCCGCGAGCAGGGGCGCGGCCTCCAGGTGACCGAGCGCCTCGTCGACGCGGCCCTCCTCGGTCAGCACCCACCCCAGCAGGGCGAGGACCCGAGACTCGGCGCGGGCGTCACCATCGGCCCGCGTCGCCTCAAGTGCCGTACGCAGCAGGGGAGTCCAGCCGTCCCGAACCCGCCATACGATCTGCGGCCACATCCCGAGAATGATCCGCCACGTCCTGCCGTGCAGCCCCGCGGTGTCGGCGGCGGTGGCGGCGAGCGTCAGATCGTCGCGTTCGGCCGCGTACCAGGCCATCGCCTGCTCGCGGTCCGCGAACTCCCTTGTCGCCCGCGGCTGCTGGAAATCCGCGGGCAGGGTGAAGCACGACTCGTCACCGGGCTCGGCCGCGTCGGCGGCGCCGAGCGCGGTCGCCACGGTCAGGTCGAGCACCCGCAGCAGGGCGTCCGTCCCGGAACGCAGGCCTCGCGCGTACAGGCGTACGAGGTCGTGCATCGTCCAGCGGTCGGGCCCGGCCCGCATGACGAGGTGCGCCGCGGCGAGCTTGTCCAGCGCGGCGTCGGCGGTGGCGGGGTCGGTGTCCGCGAGGGCCGCCGCCGTGTACCGGTCGACGTACATGCCCGGGTGGCGCCCGAGCTGGGCGAACTGCCGCGCGGCGTCCGTGGGCAGGCGCCGCACGGTGAGCCGCAGCGCGGCGCGTACGCCCGTGTCCTCCACGTCCAGGAGGCCCAACCGGCGTGATTCGTCGGACAGTTCGTCGCACATCGCGCTCAGCGACGACTCCGGCTGGTCGGCGAGCCTGGCCGCGGCCACCCGCAGCGCGAGCGGAAGCCCGCCGCACAGCTCGGCGAGGCGCCGCGCGGCGACCTCCTCCGCGAACACGCGCTCCGTGCCGAGCACCGCGGCGAGCAGGGCCGTGCTGTCCGCCGGTTCCAGCACGTCCACGGGTACGGGACGCGCGGCGTCGGAGGCGATCAGGCCCCGCAGCCGGTAGCGGCTCGTGACCACGGTGACGCAGCGGGCGCCGCCCGGCAGCAACTCCCTGACCTGCTCGGACGCCCGCGCGTTGTCCAGTACGACCAGCAGCTGCCGGTCGGCGGAGAGCGACCGGAAGAGCGCGGAGGCGGCGCCGAGCGACTCCGGTATCCGGCGCGGCGCGACCCCCAGCGCCAGCAGGAACTCGCGCAGCACCTCCAGGAGGGTCGGCTCCCCGGTCTCACTGAAGCCGCGCAGGTCGGCGTAGAGCAGCCCGCCGGGGAACTGCTCGCGGTGGCGGTGCGCCCAGTGTGTGACGAGCGCCGTCTTGCCCACGCCCGCGGGCCCCGTCACCAGGCAGACCGGGGCTTCACCGGCGGCGGCCCGGGACAGCGCGGTGAGCTCCCCGGCCCGCCCGTGGAAACCGCGGGGCATGCGCGGCAGCAGATCGACCGTGACCGGAGGCGGGGCGGCGCCCGCGGCAGGAGAGGGCACCGGAGCCGCGGCCGACGCGGAAGCCGCCCTCGCGACGGGAGCGGCAGGAACCGAAGCCGCCGGAGCCGCAGCTCTCGACGCCGAAGCCGCGGAGGCCGAAGCCCCAGAAGCCCAAGCCGTGGAAGCCGAAGCCGAGACCGCCGGTGCCGAGCCGCCCGGCGCACCGCGCGAAGACGCTCCCGACGCCAAGCCCCCCGCGAAGGCGCCGTCTCCCGCCTCCTCACCCGCCCCGCGCAGCGCGAGCGCGTAGGCGTCCGCCAACTCCCGGCCCGGGTCGACCCCCAGCTCGTCGGCGAGCACCCGCCGGGTCCGGTGGAACCAGTCCAGCGCCTCCGTCCGGCGCCCCGCCCGCTGAAGCGCCCTCATCAATGCGGCGGACAGCGATTCGCGCAACGGATGGACACTGGCCTCCGCCCGCAGCACGGCGGCGGCCCGGGCGTGCTCGCCCAGGCTCGTGTACGCCCCGGCCAGCGACTCCACCGAGGCCAGCCGGAGTTCCTCGAGCGCCTGGGCCGCGGCCTGGAGCGGCTGGCTCGGATACGCGCCGGTCAGCGCGGGTCCCTGCCAGAGCGAGAGCGCCTCCTGATACATCGCCACGGCGTCGGCGGGCGCCCGCTGATCGCGTGCCAGCGTCACCAGTTCCTCGAAACGGTGGGCGTCCAGCAAGCACTCCGGCATCCGCAGGACGTACGCCGAACCCTGGGTGACGAGCTCGACGCCGAACATCTCCGCCTCGGCCCGGGCGAGCAGGACCCTCAGCCGCGACACATGCCCCTGGATGACACCACGGGCGCGCGCCGGCGGCTCCTGATCCCACAGAGCGGCCGTCAACTGCTCCACGGGAACCGGGTGGTTGGGCCTCAGCAGCAGGGCGGCGAGCAGGCTGCGCCGCTTGGCGGGACCGAGCGGCAGCACGCCGACCCCGGTGGCGACGGAAACCGCTCCGAGCAGCCGGAACTCCACTGATGCAACTCCTCCTGCCGGAAAAGATCCACATTACCGGAGGCGTACGTACGTAGAGTTTTGCCCCGATTTTAGGGCCTTCCCTCTGATTCATCGCGGCGGCCCTGGGCACACGCTCGTCCAGGACCACGCCGCACGCCGGCCGGGGACATGCACGCGGGGCCGGCTTCGGTCAGGATTCTGGCAGGGCCACCGCCCCGCGTTCTGGGAGGGTCACTGCCCCGCCCTGCCACGGCCTGCGTCTTTTCCACCCCAGGAGGACCTCATGCTGGACAACACGCTGCCGTTGCTCACCCAGGGCTACGCGTGGCTCCCCGACCTGAGCCGCCGCAAGGGCGAGGGGCCCGTACGTACCCGCCTGCTGGGCAAGCCCGTCATCGCGCTGCGCGGCCCGGCGGCCGTCCCGTTCTTCTACGACGAGAACCACGTGCGCCGCCGAACGGCCCTGCCCGAGCCCGTCCTGAGCACGCTCTTCGGCAAGGGCGCCGTGCACACCCTCGACGGCGAGGAGCACCGCGCGCGCAAGGCCGTGTTCACCTCGCTCCTCAAGGACGCGGCCAATGTCACCGCGTTGGCCCAGCGCGTGGCCGACGAATGGGAACGGTCCCGCAAGGAGTGGGCCGACCGCCCCCGGGTGACGCTGTTCGACGAAGTGAGCGTGCTGATCACACGGGCCGTGTACGCGTGGGCCGGCGTCCCCCTCACGGAGTATCCGGAGGACGTCGCCGGGTCCGCGGACGACGAGGCGCGGCGGACCGCGAGGGACCTGGTGGCCATGGTCGACGGATTCGCCACCGCGGGGCCCCGGCACTGGCAGGCCCGGCGCGCCCGGCAGCGCCAGGAGGAGCGGCTGGCCCGCCTGATCGAGCAGATCCGCTCGGCCGGCCACGAACCGGCAGGCCTGGACCCGGCGGAGCAGGGCGGCGGGCCGCCCTCCGTCATCCAGACCGTGGCCGCACACCGCGAGGCCGACGGGCAGCTTCTCGACCCCCGCACGGCCGCCGTCGAGGTCCTCAACGTCCTGCGGCCCACGGTCGCCGTCACCTGGTACACGGTCTTCGGCGCGCACGCGCTGCACCGGCACCCCGGACTGCGGGAGCGGCTGGCCTCGGACGGCGAAGGCTACGCGCGCGCCTTCGCCCATGAGGTCCGGCGCTTCTACCCGTTCGCCCCGTTCGTCGCGGGCCTCGCCCCGCGCGACCTGGACTGGCACGGCGAGCCCATCAAGGAGGGCACGCTCGTCCTGCTCGACCTCTACGGACAGAACCACGACCCGGAGCTGTGGGAATCGCCGTACACGTTCGACCCCGAGCGGTTCACCGGACGCGAACCCGGCCGCGACGAACTCGTCCCCCAGGGCGGCGGCGACGCCGGCGAGGGGCACCGCTGCCCGGGCGAGGACGTCACCCTGGCGGTCCTGACCGCTCTGCTGCCGCGCCTGGCACGGCTCGACTTCCACGTCCCCGACCAGGACCTGCGCATCCCGCTGCACAGGATGCCGACCAGGCCCCGCAGCGGCTTCGTCATGACGGACGTGCGCTGAACCGCGAAACCGAGAAGGGAACGGTGTGAAGCCATGGCGCGTGCCGCGCTGTTCGATGTCGACGGAACCCTCACCGACACCAACCACCTGCACGTGGTCACCTGGTGGGAGGCGTTCCGCCAAGCGGGCCACCACGTCGCGACGCACGACATCCACCACGCCATCGGGCTCGGCTCGACCGACCTCATCGCCCACCTGCTCGGCGACGACCGCGACCACGACCGTGACGAGGAGATCAGTGCCGCGCACAGCACCCTCTACGGCACGTACTTCGACCGGCTGGCCGCGCTGAACGGCGCCCGCGACCTGCTCCACGCCCTGCACGGGCGCGGCTGGCGCATCGTCCTCGCGACCTCGGCGGGCGGAGCGGAACTGGGCGCACTGCGCCGGGCCATCGACGCGGACGACGTCATCGCGGGCATCGCGAGCGCGGACGACGTGGACTCCGGCAAACCGGCCCCCGACCCCGTCCACCACGCCCTGGACATCGCCGGATGCGCCCCGGACGAGGCGCTGTTCGTCGGCGACACCGTATGGGACATGCGGGCGGCGTCCCGGGCGGGCGTACGGAGCATCGCGCTGCTCTCGGGAGGCATCCCGCGCGGCGACCTGGAGGAGGCGGGGGCCGGGGCCGTGTACGCGGACCCCGCCGATCTGCTGGACCGCCTGGACGGCGAGCCCCTCATCGACAAGGCGTAACAGCGCCCGCCGCACGACGGGTGAGGAGGAGACCGGCCGGCCGCACCCCAATGCGGCCGGCCGGACCGGGCGTCGCGTCCGATGGCCGTTCCGACGCTTCGCACCCCGCGGTCGCGTGTGCCCGACACGACCGGAGCCATGCCCCGCACCCGCCGAACGAGCGACATCACGAACACACAAGCGCATCGCCCAGCGCCCTTTGTGACGGAGGCTGTTTGGCCCCAGATCCGCAGGGCAGGCGGATAACGTGCTTCGGACCGGAGGCGCTTTCGCGGGAGCGGTGTGTTCACTCCTGGTGGATGCCTGTCGCCGGGGCGCCCCGTTTCTCGCGTGTCACTTGTTGGCGGCACCGTTGAGGAGCGAATTCTGATGCTTACCGACCTCACTTCATACTCCGCCCGTCGTCGTACGGCGGGTCGGCACCCCCATAACGACGCACCGGACACCGCGGCGGGGTTCGAGCGTCTGGCCACCCTTGAGGACGGTCCCGAGCGCGAACTGCTCTGCGAGGAGATCGTCGAGGCCTGGCTGCCGATGGCGCACCGGATCGCGAGCCGGTTCCGGAACAAGGGCGAGAGCATCGAGGACCTTCAGCAGGTCGCGGCGATGGGCCTGGTCAAGGCCGTCAACCGGTACGAGCCCGGCCGCGGCGCCTTCGAGAGCTACGCCGTGCCCACCATCACCGGTGAACTGCGCCGCCACTTCCGCGACCGGATGTGGGACGTGCGCGTGCCCCGCCGCGTCCAGGAACTGCGCAACAAGGTCCGCGTGGCGCGCCGCGAACTCCTCGACCGGCCGGGCAGCGGCCCCGAGCCCAGCATCACCGAGATCGCCGAGCACGCGGGCCTCACCGAGGACGAGGTCAAGGACGGCATGGAGGCGATGGAGGGCTACAGCGCCCTGTCCCTGGACGCCGAGATCTCCTCCGCCGACCCCGACGGCTTCAGCCTCGCCGACACGCTCGGGGCGCCCGACCCCGCGTACGACTGCATCACCGACAGGGAGGCGGCCAAGGCGGGCCTGCGACAGCTGCCCGAGCGCGAGCGGACCATCCTCTACCTGCGCTTCTTCGAGGACATGACGCAGAGCAAGATCGCGGAAGAACTCGGCATCTCGCAGATGCACGTCTCCCGTCTCATCAGCCGCAGCTGCGCCCGCGTGCGTTCCGCGGCCGACGTCGGGTTCGAGGCGGCCGCGCCCGCTCGCGCCGCGTGACCGGCCCGCACCGGAGCCGGGCCCGGGTCCGCACGGGCACGGGCGAACGGCTCTACGACCGGTTGACGGACGTCCGGATTGGGCGGCGCGACTCCAGGGAACGCGTGTCCCATGTCGCATGATCACACCCGCGCCCCCGTACTGGAAGCTCTCGCCGAACACCGGAACAAGGGCCGGATCGGTTTCACACCGCCGGGCCACAAGCAGGCCCGCGGTGCCGATCCGGCCGTGCGCGAAGTACTCGGCGACGCCGCCTTCCACAGCGATGTGCTGGCCTCGGGAGGGCTCGACGACCGGCGCACGCGAGGCCGGATCCTCGAACAGGCCGAGCGGCTGATGGCTGACGCCGTCCACGCGGACCACACCTTCTTCTCCACGTGCGGCAGTTCGCTCTCCGTCAAGGCGGCCATGCTGTCCATCGCGGGCCCCGGCTCGAAACTGCTCGTCGGCCGGGACGCGCACAAGTCCGTCGTCTCCGGCCTGATCCTCTCCGGGATCCGGCCGGTGTGGGTCGAACCGCACTGGGACGACAAGCGCCATCTGGCCCACGCGCCGGGAGCGGAGGACTTCGAGGCGGCGTTCGCCGCGCACCCCGACGCGAAAGGCGCGCTCGTCACCAGCCCGACGCCGTACGGCGCCTGCGCCGACCTGAGCGCCATCGCGAAGGTCTGCCACAGCCGGTCACGGCCGCTCGTCGTGGACGAGGCCTGGGGCGCTCACCTGCCCTTCCACCGCGACCTGCCGTCCTGGGCGATGGACGCGGGCGCCGACATCTGCGTGACGAGCATCCACAAGATGGGCAGTGGACTCGAACAGGGCTCCGTCTTCCACCTCCAGGGCGACCTGATCGACCCGGAAGTCCTGGAGAACTGCGCGGACCTCCTCGGCACCACGAGCCCCTCCGTCCTGATCTACGCCGGACTCGACGGCTGGCGGCGCCAGATGGCGCTGCACGGCCACGAACTGATGGGCGGGGCGCTGGACCTGGCGGCCGAGGTGCGGGCGGCCATCGAGGAGATCGACGGCCTGCACGTCAACGACCGCGCCGACTTCTGCGGGCCCGGCCTCGCCGCGGACTTCGACCCCCTGCCCGTCATCATCGAGGTCGACGGCCTGGGCACCAGCGGCTACCGGGCGGCGGACTGGCTCCGCCGCCACCACGCCCTGGACGCGCACCTCAGCGACCACCGCAGGATCAGCGCCCAGATCACCCACGGCGACGACCACGAGACGACGGGCCTGCTGCTCGCGGCCCTCCGCGACCTGGCCCAGGCCGCCCCGCACCTGGAACCCGCCCCGCCGGTGGAGGTCCCCTCCGCCGCCGAGCTCCGGATGGAGCAGGCGATCCTGCCCCGCGACGCCTTCTTCGGACCCACCGAGGACGTGCCGGTGACCGAGGCGGCGGGACGGATCGCCGCGGAGATGATGACCCCGTACCCGCCCGGCATCCCCACGGCGCTCCCCGGCGAACGGCTCACCGAACCCGTACTGCGCTATCTGCGCACCGGCGTGGCCGCGGGGATGAACCTCCCCGACGCCAAGGACAGCGAACTGAACACCGTGCGCGTCGTCGCCGAATGACCGCACGCCCGCACGCCCATACGAGCCAATGACCTTCGCCCGTAAGAACGAAGCAGCACCGAGGTAACGGAGCACAGCACATGGGAACAGACCACATGGACGAGCGGAACCCCGCCTCCCCGGGCCAGGACGGCCCGCCCGTCCCCCGGGACATGCCCGACCAGCAGGCCTCGGACGAGAACGACGCCTGGGAAGCGGACACGGAGGCGGCCGCCTCGGGCGACGCTCCCGACGAGGGCGTACCCGACACGGACGAGGCCGGAACCGGCCGGCGCGGCGACGCCGACCCCGACGCGCCCGGCCCCGGCCCGGACGAGCCGGAGGAGAACCCCGAACCGGACGAGCCCACCGCCTGAGGGAGCCCCAGGGCCGCTCGCCGTGCCCCGCGCCCCGTCATGGGCGACGCTGGAGTGACACGTACACCGCCGGAGGAGCCACCGGCGGCCGGAGGTGTCGATGGAGCCCGTGGAGGCGCTGGAACGGATCGCCTTTCTGCTGGAGCGCGGCCGCGCCCCGACCTACCGCGTGCGGGCCTTTCGCACCGCGGCCGCGGTGATCGGGGCGCTGCCCCCGGGGGAGACCGAGCGGCGCGCCGCCGACGGCACCCTGGAGTCGCTCAAGGGAGTGGGACCCAAGACCGCGGGCGTGGTCCGCGAGGCGCTCGCCGGTGACGTGCCCGGGTATCTGGAGCGCCTCGAAGGCGAGGCGGGGGACCCGCTCGCCGAAGGCGGCGCCGACCTGCGCGCACTGCTGCGCGGCGACTGCCACCTGCACTCCGACTGGTCCGACGGCGGCAGCCCCATCGAGGAGATGGGCCGGGCCGCCAAGGCGCTCGGCCACGAGTGGGCGGTGCTCACCGACCACTCGCCGCGGCTGACCATCGCCCGCGGCCTGTCACCGGAACGGCTGCGCGAGCAGCTGGACGTGGTGGCGGACCTCAACTCCGGCTGGGCACCCTTCCGGCTGCTCACCGGCATCGAGTGCGACATCCTCGACGACGGCTCCCTCGACCAGGAGCCCGAACTGCTCGACCGCCTCGACCTGGTGGTCGTCTCCGTGCACTCCAAGCTCCGCATGGACGCCGCCGCGATGACCCGCCGCATGGTCGCCGCCGTCAGCGACCCGCGTGCGGACGTGCTCGGCCACTGCACCGGCCGGCTCGTCACCGGACGCGGCAGGCCGGAATCCCAGTTCGACGCGGACGAGGTGTTCGCCGCGTGCGCGGCGGCGGGCACGGCCGTGGAGATCAACAGCCGCCCCGAACGGCTCGATCCGCCACGCAGGCTGCTGCGGCGCGCGGTGGACGCGGGGGTCCTGTTCTCCGTGGACACCGACGCGCACGCCCCCGGCCAGCTCGACTGGCAGATCATCGGGTGCGCGCGGGCCGAGGAGTGCGGGGTACCGGCCGAGCGCGTGGTGAACACCTGGACGGCCGAGGAACTGCTGGCCTGGACCCGCGAGAGCCGGGCCCGATCCGCCTCCTGAACCGGCCCGACCTGGCCCGCCCGCCCGCCGCCGGAACCCCGGATGCCGCTACATGCCGCGCGCGAGCCCCGCGAGCACCCGGTCCGGCGTGAGGGGCAGCTCGCGCAGCCGCACGCCGGTCGCGTGCCGCAGCGCGTTGCCGATGGCGGCGGCCGTCCCGACGATGCCGATCTCCCCGATCCCCTTGCTGCCCATGGGGTTCAGATGCGGATCGTCCTCGTCGATCCAGTGCGCCTCGATCGCGGGCACGTCCGCGTGAACCGGGACGTGATAGGCGGCCAGGTCACGCTCCGCGAAGTCACCGAAGGCCGCGTCCATCGTGCTGCTCTCCGTCAGCGCCATCCCGAGACCCATGGTCATCGCGCCGATGAACTGCGAGCGCGCCGTACGGGCGTTGAGGATGTGCCCGGCCGCGTAGACACCCAGCAGGCGGCGCACGCGCACCTCGCCGGAGACCGTGTCGACGCCGACCTCGGCGAAGTGCGCGCCGAAAGCGTGCCGCGCGTACTCGCTCTCCGCGTCCGCGGTGCCCGCCGTGTCGGCCGTGGCACCCACACCCTCCGGCGGCAGCTGCTGCCCCTGCTGCTCGGAGAGCCGCTTGGCCAGCCGCGTACACGCCTCGTGGACCGCCCAGCCCCACGAGGCCGTCCCCGACGAACCGCCCGCGAGCGGCGCGTCCGGCAGGTCGCTGCTGCCGATGGCGACCCGCACCCGCTCCACAGGGACGCCGAGCGCGTCGGCGGCGACCTGCGCGAGGACGGTGCGGGCACCCGTACCGATGTCGGTGGCGTTGACGCGTACCGCGTAACTGCCGTCCGGGTAGGCGTGCGCGCTCGCCCGGGACGGCGAGGCGAGCACCGGATACGTCGCGGAGGCGACACCGCTGCCCACGAGGACGGGCCCCTCGGCGCGCGACCGGGTCCGCGGATCCCGCTCGGACCAGCCGAAACGCCGGGCCCCCTCACGCAGGCACTCGGCGAGATGCCGGCTGCTGAAGGGCTTGGAGCTGTCGGGCTCCCTCGCGGTGTCGTTGCGCAGCCGCAGCTCGACGGGGTCGATGTCGAGGTGCACGGCCAGTTCGTCCATCGCCGACTCCAGCGCGTACATGCCCGGCGCCTCGCCCGGCGCCCGCATCCACGAAGGGCTCGGCACGTCCAGCGGCACGACCCGGTGCGTGGTGCGGCCGTGCGGCGAGCCGTACATGACGCGCGTGGCGGCGGCCGCGGTCTCCACGAACTCCTTGATACGAGAGGTCTGCGACGTCACCTCATGCACCACGGAGATCAGCGTGCCGTCCTTCTCCGCGCCCAGCCGCACCCGCTGCACGGTCGGCGAGCGGTGGCCCACCACGGCCGCCAACTCGCGCCGCGGCAGGGAGAGTTTCACCGGCCGCCCGGTCACGCGGGCGGCCATGGAGGCGAGCACCACGTGCGGGCGGGGCGTGCCCTTGGAGCCGAAGCCGCCGCCGACGTGTTCGGAGACGACCGTGATCCGCTCCTTGGGCAGCGCGAACATACCCGCCAGGACATCGCGGACGGTGGTGGCGCCCTGGCTGGAGTCGTACACGGTCAGCCGCCCGTCGTGCCAGCGTGCGGTCGCCGCGTGCGGCTCCATGGGGTGGTTGTGCAGCGGCGGCACGCGGTAGACGGCGTCGACGCGGACGGGCGCGGAGTCGAAGGCGCCGTCGGCGTCACCGCGCACGTGCTCGCCCGACGTGCCGTCGGTGTCCTCGGGCACGTACGCGTCCGCGTGGTCCGCGCGCAGGGTGACATCGTGGGGCTCGACGGCGTAGTCGACGCGGACGGCGGCTGCGCCTTCCCTGGCCGCCTCCAGCGTCTCGGCGACGACGAGCGCGACGTACCAGCCGCGGTGCGGCACGCGGGCGTCCTGCAGCACGGCGAGGGTCGCGTCGTCCGGCTCGACAAGGCGCGGCGCGTTCAGATGGCTCAGGACGTCGATGACCCCGGGCAGGGCCAGGGCCGCCGAGTCGTCGATGGCGGTGATCTCGCCGCGCGCCACCGCGGCCGGGACCGGCCAGGCGTAGGCGCACCCGGCGGGCGTGTGCTCGGCGGCGTAACGGGCGGCCCCGGTCACCTTGTCGGGGCCCTCCCGGCGCTCGGTCGGCGCCCCGAGAGCGTTGCTGGTGTCCTGCATGGGGTTTCTCCCTGGAGGGCGGAGGGGCGGGACCGAGTCAGGAGCCCGTGGGCGAGGCGGCCAGGCGCCCCAGCACGTCACAGGCGAGATTGCGGGCCAGCGGCACCTTGAACGAGTTGTCCCGCAGCGGCTCGGCCTCGGCGAGTTCCGTGTCGACGGCCCGCCGGAACGCCTCGCCGCTCGGCGGGCCGCCCAGCAGCTCCCGCTCGGCACGCAGGGCACGCCAGGGCCGGTGCGCAAGGCCGCCGAAAGCGATCCGTACCTCGCGTACGACGGACTCCTCGACGCTCAGCACCACGGCCACGGAGGCGAGCGCGAAGGCGTACGAGGCGCGGTCGCGGGCCTTGCGATAGGCACAGGGCAGCCCCGCCGTCGCGGACGGGAGCAGGACGCCGGTGATCAGCTCGCCGTGCGTGATCTCGGTGTCCACATCGGGGCGCTCGCCCGGCAGCCGGTGGAACTCGGCCGCGGGCACGGTCCGCCGGCCCCGCGCTCCGTACAGCTCCACCTGCGCGTCGAGTGCGGCGAGCGCGACCGCCATGTCGGAGGGGTGGGTGGCGATGCACTGCCGCGAGTGGCCGAGGACCGCGTGGTCGCGGTGGATGCCGTCGCGCGCGCCGCAGCCGGAGCCGGGCGCACGCTTGTTGCACGGCATGGCCAGGTCCTGGAAGTAGGGGCAGCGGGTGCGCTGGAGCAGATTGCCGCCCGTCGTGGCCATGTTGCGCAGCTGGCCCGAGGCCCCCGAGAGGAGCGCCTGGGACAGCACCGGATAGCGCTCGCGCACCAGCGGATGCGCGGCGAGGTCGCTGTTGCGCACCGTCGCCCCGACGCGGACGGACCCGTCGCGCAGTTCCTCGACGGAGTCCAGCGGCAGCGCGCTGATGTCGATCACCGCCCGGGGGCTCTCCACGCCCAGCTTCATCAGGTCGACGAGGTTGGTGCCACCGCCCAGGTAGCGCGAGCTGGGCCGGCCCGCGTGTGCCGCGGTGGCCTCCTCGACGCTGTGGGCCCGTACGTACCTGAAGGACTTCACCGGATCACGTCCTCCACGGCCTCGACGATGTGCGGATAGGCGCCGCAGCGGCACAGGTTGCCGCTCAGCCGCTCGCGGATCTCGTCCCTGGTCAGCTCCGCGGGCGAGCCGATGGCCGTGCCCGGCTCCGTGACGTGCGAGGGGTGGCCCGCCTCGGCCTCCGCGAGGGCGCCGACGGCCGAGCAGATCTGGCCCGGGGTGCAGTAGCCGCACTGGAAGGCGTCGCGCTCCAGGAAGGCCCGCTGCACGGGGTGCCTCCCCTCGCCGTCGGCGGAGCGCAGCCCTTCGACGGTGGTGATGTCGGCCCCCTCATGGGCGACGGCGAGCAGCAGACAGCTGTTCGCGCGGCGCCCGTCGACGAGGACGGTGCAGGCACCGCACTGACCGTGGTCGCAGCCCTTCTTGGCGCCGGTCAGACCCAGCTGCTCGCGCAGCACGTCCAGCAGCGTGGAGCGGTGGTCGACGGTGGGACGGCGGGGCTCGCCGTTCACCGTCAGGGGTACTTCCGAGTGGAACACTTCGGTTCCCATGCGACTCCGCTCCCTCGTCCGACGTGATCCGTGAGGTGACCGCTTGTCCAGCCTGAGCCAGGAGACGCGTTCCGGCATGCCGGGGGGAGCCGGATGCGGCAACCCGCCCCGGTGACCAGCGCTACGGGAGACCATGACAGCAGCCATGCACCTCGTACCGCAGAAGGAGACTCGTATGCCTCTCAACGTCGAAGAGCGCGAACAGTTCCTGGCCGAGCCCCACATCGGGGCGCTCGCCGTGGCCGAGACCGGGGGACGGGGCCCGCTCACGCTCCCGATCTGGTACCAGTACGCGCCGGGCGGCGAGCTGTGGGTGATGACCGGCCGCAACTCCAAGAAGGGACGCCTGATCGCCGCCGCGGGACGCTTCTCCCTGATGATCGACCGCCTGGAGCCGACCGTCCGCTACGTCTCCGTCGAGGGCCCCGTGGTCCGCACCGAGGACGCCACCATCGAGCAGCTCCGGGAGATCTCCGCCCGCTATCTCCCGGCGGACAAGGTGGAGGAGTACGTGGAGTTCGCCTCCAAGGAACACGGCGAGCAGGCCGTGTACTACCTGCGCCCCGAGCACTGGTACTCCTCGGACCTCGGCGCACTCTGATGCCCACCGGGCCGCGTACGTTCGTGCCCATGACCGATGACTGGAAGAGGGACCGGATAGGCAGCGCGCTGAAGGGCGAGAACCCCTCGGTGCTGCGGCGGTTGACGGCGGGGTTCGCGGCAATCGGGGACGTGCAGTTCCTGCCGGGGTACTCGGTGCTCCTGACCGACGACCCCGCCGTGCGGCGCCTGTCCGACCTGCCCAAGGAGAAGCGGCTCGGCTTTCTGTCCGACATGGACCGGCTGGGGGAGGCGGTCGAGCGGGCCTGCCATCGCATGGACCCCGCGTTCCGGCGAGTGAACCTGGAGATCCTCGGCAACACCGACGGCTTTCTGCACGCGCATGTCTGGCCGCGCTTCGAGTGGGAGCCCGCGGATCTGATCGGTATGCCGGTGTGGCTCTATCCGCGTGAGCGGTGGAGCGACGGCCGGTTCGCGCTCGGCCCGCGCCACGACGAGCTGCGGGAGGCTATCGGCCGCGAACTCGACCGCCTGGGCTCGCCGGAGTGACGGTGCGGGCCCGCCGCCCCTCTGGACGGCGGGCCCGACGGTCAGCGGCCGCCCAACTCCCCATTCGTCGGCAGCATGCCGCGCTGCGCGAGCTCCAACGTCGTCTTGGCGGTGGTCAGGCCGGTCTTGGTGCCCTCAAGGAGGTGCTTGCTGGTGGTGCCCGGGTCCCGCAGCGTGTCGCCGACGGCCTTGCCCGTGTTGTTCTTCTTCACGGGCGCGTCGTGCACGGCGGTCGCGGCGGCCTCGGCCGGGCCTCCCATGGCGAGGGCGGCTGCGGCGAGGGTCAGGACGGCGAGGGCTCGCTTCTGATTGCTCATGCCCTCTCAAACGGCCGCGCACGGGTTGAGGATGCGTCCACCCCGGCGATACGGCGCACGATTCCACCATCGGAGCGAACGACGTACGGCCGGTGCCCCCGGGGGGCGGTTCTTGAAATCCGCCGGTGGCAGGTGTGAGCGGCTCGGTGACGGGCAGGCGAGGAGTGCAGGGGTGACAACCTGATCGGCGTCGCTGAATGGTCAGTGGGCGGCGCCACCTGTGAGCTGAGCGGCCGCGCCTTCGTGGGACAGGGACGCGGCCGCTCACGCGTCTCACTCCCCGCGGCAGACCACGTCTCGCGCCGGCAGCTCGCCGGTGTCCAAGTAGGCGTTCACCCGCTTGTCCACGCAGGCGTTCCCGTAGTCGGCGTAGACGCCGTGCTGGTTGGCGCCGGGCACCGTGACCAGCCGGGACCGCGACCAGTTCTCCCGTACCTGCCGCGCCCCAGCGTAGGTGGTGCGCGTGTCACCGGTGGCGTTGACCAGCAGCGCCGGTATGTCGTTGTCGACCACGGTCGGCGCCTCGACGGGGCGGTCCCAGAATTCGCACGCCGAGATGTTGCGCGTCAGGGGACTGGCGAAGGGTGCCGTCTGCCGACCGGCCTGGATGTCACGCCAGTAGCTCTGGGTCCCGCGCCGGGCCGCTACATCGCCGCAGAGGATCGCCGACTGCGCACTGCCCTGGTGCGACCCCGCCTCGGTGGTCAGGCTCTCCAGCATCTTCGTGAGCCAGGGCCCCGGCTCCACGCGGTCCCGGTCGGCGGCGCGCGCGAGCGTGCGGGTCACGGAGGCCAGCTGATCCCGTTCCCTGTCGAGATCGCTACCCAGACCGGCGAAGAAGACGACCGGCACGAAATGCTCGTCCACCCGGAACTTCCCGACCCGCAACGGCTTGTCGGCCGCGGCTTCCTGAATGCGTTCCACGGTGTCGCGCACGGCGTCGGAGGTGCTGCCGAGGCCATAGGTCTCGTCACGGGCGGCCACCCAGGCCGCCCAGTCGTCGAGCGCTCGCTCGTTGGCCGCGGTGGCGTCCTCCAGCAGAGTCTGGCTGTACCGGGCGGGGTCGATGACCCCGTCCAGGACCATGCGGTCCGTACGGCCGGGGAACAGCTCGGTGTAGACCGCGCCGAGATAACTGCCGTACGAGAAACCGAAGTAGGAGATCCGCTTCGCACCGAGCGCGCCCCTGATGACATCCATGTCGCGGGCGGTGTTGCGGGTGGTGACATGCGGCAGCACGTCACCGTTCGTGCGGCGGCACCGCTCGGCCAGGTCGCGCTGACGGGCGACCGACCGCTGGAAACCGGCGCGGTCGCGGCCGGCCGAGAAGACCGCCGAGCCGACGTCCCAGCCGCAGTCCAGCGGCGTGGAGCGCCCCACGAACCGCGGGTCCATGCCGATCAGGTCGTACTTCCGGGCCACCTTGCCCATGGCCTTGCCGAAGAGGAGCGGCATGTCGAGGCTCGGGCCCCCCGGGCCGCCGTTGTTGAGCAGGAGAGGCCCGACGCGGCGTGCGGAGTCCGTGGCGCGCAGTCGGGAGAGGGCGACGGTGATGGTCCTGCCGCCCGGGTCGGAGTAGTCGAGGGGCACGGTGACGTCGGCGCACTGGACGCCCGCGGCGTCGAGTTCTTTCCCGGTGGTGTCGTCGGGGCCGAGCGTGCACTTGTGCCAGTCGAGCGTCTGGTCGTAGTAGCGCCCCAGCGATGGGGGCGTCCCGAGTGATGTGGGCTTCCCGAGCGATGGGGGCTTCCCGGTCGCAGAGAGCGGCTCGGTCGGTGTCGCGGCCGTGGCGGGCAGTGCTCCGGCCCCTAGGGCCAGCACCGCGGCGGCGGCGACAGTGACTCGTATGGCCGCGGCAGCGGTGACCCGTAAACGTGTGTTCGTCCTCATGAACCGCACGCTAGGCGCCGGCCACGCCCCGGCTCACTGCGGCGAGCCCCCCGATCTTCCCTGGGGCCAACCCCACCCCGAAGGGCCGCACCGCGAGGAGCTACCTCGCCAACTCCGCGCGGATCGTCTTGCCGGTCGCGCCGAGCGTCACGCTCACGGCCTCGGCCAGATTCCGCACCATCGGCCAGCCGAACCCGCCGGTGCCGCCCGCCAGATCGGGCGTGCGCTCCTGAGGCGCTCGCGGATCCGCGTCCGAGACCGTGACGGTGATGGCATCGGCCCGTGCCTGGAGCCGAAGCGAGCACAGGGCGCCACGCGCATGGCGTACGACGTTGGTGATCAGCTCGGAGACGACCAGCTCGACGCTCGCGGCGGTCTGGTCGCCGACGGCCGGGCTCAGCCCGGCGAGGAAACCACGCGTGAGGTCACGCGCGTCGGTGACCGCTTGGGGCTCCTTCTCGAAGGTGGCTGTCCCAGGCGGCCCGTCATCGAGCCCTACGTGCTGCGTACGCATGAGGCTCCCTCCTTCGGTCCTCCTATGGAATGGCTGTACGAGAGGAACCCCTGCCCGCAAAGCGGGGGGTTTAATGCCCTCCGCATGGCCGGGAAACATCGGTTGCGGAACCGTTGCAGACGGCGCCATCGGTTCAGACGCCCGCGTCCCGGCACTCCACGTGCCCCCAGCCATGCGCGTTCTTCGCGATCTTCTCCCCGGCGGCGTACGGCTTCTGGCAGTGGCAGCGGCCCGGGAACTTGGCCTTGATGACGGCGCCGGACGCCCCCTTCCTCGTACGGGCGACGGCCTTCTTGGGCGCGCGGCTCGCGGGGGAGGCGCTCACGCGGTCGGCACGCGGCTCGGGGATCTCCCGCGCACCGTGGGCTGTACCCGCAGGCTGCTGGCTGGTCGCCACGTCACTGGCCGCGACATCGGCGATCGCGTTGAGGTGATCACCGTCGACGCGGTGGGCGGCCACGTGCCGGAACGTCACGGCGCGGCCCTGCAGCAGCGCGTCGATGCGTACGACCAGCTCCTTGTTGGCGACCGGCTTCTTCGCCGCGGTCAGCCAGCCGTTGCGCTTCCAGGAGGCGATCCACTTGGTGACCGCGTTCATCGCGTACTGACTGTCCATCCGCACCTCTAGCGGCACCGCCGGGTCCGTGGCCTCCAACAGCTCGGCCAGCGCGGTCAGTTCGGCCACGTTGTTCGTCGAGTGACCGAGCGGGCCGGCCTCCCAGCGGAGCGGGCGCTCCTCGGCGTCGGCGACCACCCAGGCCCAGGCGGCGGGCCCGGGATTCTTCTTGGCCGCTCCGTCGCAGGCGGCAATGATCAGGTCAGACATCCCCCGATGATTTCATCCGGCGGACTCGGGCCTCCAGCGGGCCGGGCGTGGGGGAGTGGGACGTTATCCAAGCGCTGTTATATTAGCGCTGTGACAAATTCCGAGCGCACGGATTCGCCTGACCCGACGGCCCCGGCCGATCCCACGGCACCGGTACCGGCCGACCCCACGGCCCGGCCTGACCCCTGGCAATCGCTGCACGAGCTGCTGGCGGCCCTGGACGCCGAGATCGAAGAGGTCTACGTCGAGCGGGGCATCGAGGGGGTTCGGCCGCGGTTCGCCTATCCGTTGATCCGGCTCGCCCACACCGGCCCGCTCACCATCCGTGAACTCGCCCAGTCCCTGGACCGCTCGCACTCCGCGATCAGCCAGACGATCGCCGCCATGCGCAAGGAGGGCCTGGTCACCTCGGAGCCGGGACCCGACGCCCGTACGCGCAGGATCGACCTGACCGAGCGCGCCCGGACGCTTGTGCCGTTCCTGGAGTCCGAGTGGCGCGCCACCCACGCCGCCGTCGCCGAGCTGGACGCGGAGGTGCCGTACGCGCTGACCGCCGTCGTCGAGGAGCTGCGGCGGGCGCTGGGACGCCGGTCGATGCGGCAGCGGATCCTCCACCACCTCGTCGAACCGCCGGGATGAGCGCCCGTGTCCGGCTCCTCGACATACGCCCGCTCCGTGAGAGCCGGGCCTTCCGTGACCTGTGGACAGGCTCCGCGGCTGCCCAACTCGGCGGGCAGGCGGCCACCGTGGCGGTACTGGCCCAGGTCTGGGAGCTGACCGGCAGCCCGGTGAGCACCGGCGCCATCGGGCTCGCGACCGGCGTACCGACGGTGTTGTTCGGGCTGCTCGGCGGCGCGTTGGCCGACTCCGTCGACCGCCGCGCGGTGGTGCGGACCACCACCGCCGGTCAACTACTGGCCGCCCTGGGGCTGTGGGGCCAGGCGCTGGCGGCGAACCGCAACGTGCTGCTGCTGCTCGCGCTGGTGGCCACGGGGGCTGCCTTCAGCGCGCTCGGCGCCCCTGCCAGGCGCACCTTGCCGGTCCGGCTGCTGCCGTCCGACCAGGTCGCGGCGGGCCTGGCGCTGACCAGCGTCTCCTTCCAGGCGGCGATGCTGGCCGGGCCCGCGATGGCCGGCCTGCTCATCGCCCGCTGGGGGTTCTCCGCCGCGTACGCCGCCCAGGCCGCGGCCGCCGCGCTCGCGATGCTCTCGGTGATCCGCCTCCCGGCCATGCGGCCCGGGGGCGCCGACGCGGCGAACTGTGGGCGTCGGACAGGGCGTGGTGGCGGGCGTCGGGCCGAGCGGGGCGGCGGGTGTCGGCCTCAGCGGGGCGGCTGGTGTCGGGCCGAGCCTGGCGGCTGGCGGGTCGTGCTGCGTCGCCCGACGCTGTGGGGCTCGCTGGCCACTGACCTGTCCGCGACGCTGCTCGCCATGCCGATCGCGCTCTTCCCGCTGGTCAACGAGGTCCGCTTCGGAGGCGATCCGCGGACGCTCGGCCTGTTCCTCTCGGCCGTCGCGGTCGGCGGCATCACGGCGGGCCTGGTCTCCGGCACGGTGACGCGCCGACGCCGGGGCGGCCTGGTGCAGCTGGTCGCCGCCAGCGCATGGGGCGTGGCGTTGGCGGGGTTCGGTCTGGCGGGAGAGCTGTGGGCGGCGCTCGCCTGCCTGGCCGTGGCCGGCGCCGCCGACACCGTGGCGGTGATCACCCGCGGCGCCCTGATCCAGCTGGAGACGCCGGACGCGTACCGGGGCCGGGTCTCCTCGGTGGAACACGTCATCGGCGTCGCGGGCCCCGAACTCGGCAACTTCCGGGGCGGCCTGCTGGCATCAGCCACCTCGGCCTCGTTCGCGCTGGTCACCGGCGGCCTCTCCGCCGCCCTGGTGATCGCGGCGGTGGCAGCGGCCAACGCCCCTCTCCGCACCTGTCGCACACGGCCCGCAGGCCTACCCACACGATGAAGGAGGCGGGCACCGAAGTGCTCGCCTCCCGGGTGGAGTTCGTGGACGAGTGCCTGGAACTGGCCCGCGCCGACCTCGCCGCGGGCCCAGCTCACTGACACCGGTCACCGAGCTCTGACTGTCACCAATAGTGCCGTCGGCCGCCGACGGCGTGGCCCACGGAGCCGAGAACCCACAGAGCCGCACCGATGACTACCAGTATGACGCCGATGGTCCACAGGATGGAGATACCGGCCACCAGGCCGATAACGAGCAGGATGATTCCGAGTGCGATCATTGGATCCTCCGACCCTCTGAATTATTTTCAAGTATGCGCCTTAAGCGTGCTGGGCGACAGCCGTGCGGCCGGCCCCTCCCCGGCCGGGCGCGGCGACCACGTCAGTGACGACCGTGAGCGGTGTCGGAAGCCCCGCCGAAGAGCCGCGCGACGGCGCGGAACGGGAGTGTGACGACCGTGGCGATGGCCCCGCCGATGGAGCGGAGAACGTCTGCAATGGCCTTCAGCATGTGTGGGCCTCCAGGGAATCTTGTCGTGCGAGTGGCAATTGCCGCGTGCTGTTCTGCGTGCTGCTGCCTACCGGTTGCCCTAAGAGTGACGACGAAAACACCGGGATATTCCGGCGACGCCGCCGCCAACGGATTCTCCGGCGCGACTCGGCGGCGTTTTGCAGCCTTGTGACCAGCCTTGCGAACCCATTCCGAAGTCCTGTGATTACCGATCGTCCGACGGGGCACAAGGGGACAGCCAAAACGGCGTTTTCCCGCACCAGAACAGCGATTCCTCGCCCCCGGACGGAAGGATCACGACGTGCTCAGGCCCCACCCCTCGTTCCTGCACGCTCTGCTCGAAACCCACGCCACACTCACGGCGCTCCAGGCCAAGGAGGACTCCGCCGAGGTCCGCCGGCAGCTGGACGACGTCGCGTACACCCTGTGCGTCGCCACCGGGACGCGGACCCTCGAAGCGGGGCTCGCCGCGGCCAGGGCCCAGCTGGCGGGAGTGGCCTCCCAGGAGGAATCCGGCCTGGCCGCCTGATCGGCCGCGATCTTCCGTTTCGCCCCGTGGCCCTCGGGCACACGGGGCGGCAGGCCCAGGAGGCCCCTGCACACGTGGTCCTGGCGCCCGGCCTCGTCCCACCACCCGGAGCAACGCAGAAGCACCGCTGGACGGCGTAGGCCCTGTTTGGGCCCGCCCTCGCGAGGCCATGGCTGTGACACCCCCCTCCCTCACCACTGGAGCACCCATGAGCGATGAGAAGCGGAACGACATCCCCGGAGCACCCGCCCCGCAGCCCCCGTCGGTCGCCGAGCCCACCGAGCCGCACGAGCCCCTGCCCCCGAAGCCGGACCAGGAGGCCCCCGAGGCCGTCTCCCCGACGGGCAAGCCCACCGGGGCCCCCGCTTCCGCGCGCGCCCAGAGCGGCGCCTATCTGACCACGGCACAGGGCGCCCGCCTCTACGAGACCGACCACTCGCTCAAGGCCGGCGCCCGTGGGCCGGTGCTGCTCCAGGACCACCACCTGCGCGAGAAGATCACGCATTTCGACCATGAACGCATTCCCGAGCGGGTCGTCCACGCGCGTGGAGCGGCGGCGCACGGCATCTTCAAGGGATACGGAACGGCGGCCAAGGTCACCAAGGCGGCATTCCTCGCCAAGGACACCGAAACCCCCGTCTTCGTGCGTTTCTCCACGGTGCTCGGCTCCCGCGGTTCGTCGGACACGGTGCGCGACACCCGGGGATTCGCCACGAAGTTCTACACGGAGGAAGGCACCTTCGACCTCGTCGGCAACAACATCCCGGTCTTCTTCATCCAGGACGCCATCAAGTTCCCCGACATCATCCACGCGGGAAAGCCGCACCCCGACCGGGAGATCCCGCAGGCCCAGAGCGCGCACGACACCTTCTGGGACTTCGTCACCCTCCACACGGAGGCGGCCCACCACACCCTGTGGAACATGTCGGACCGAGGGATCCCGCGCTCCTACCGCATGATGGAGGGCTTCGGGATCCACACCTTCCGGCTCGTCAACGACAAGGGCGCCACCACCCTCGTCAAGTTCCACTGGAAGCCGAAGCTCGGCGTGCACTCCCTGACCTGGGAGGAGGCACAGATCACCAACGGCATGGACCCCGACTTCCACCGCCGCGACCTGGCCGACGCCATCGAGGCGGGCGCCTTCCCGCAGTGGGAGCTGGGCATCCAGGTCTTCCCCGACAACGCCGAGCAGACCTTCGAGGGCATCGACCTGCTGGACCCGACCAACATCGTCCCCGAGGAGCTGGCGCCCGTGCAGCCCATCGGGCTGCTCACCCTGAACGCCAACCCGACCAACTACTTCGCCGAGACCGAGCAGGTCGCCTTCCACCCCGGCCACCTCGTCCCCGGCATCGACATCACCGACGACCCCTTGCTCACCGGCCGGCTCTTCTCGTACCTGGACACGCAGATCAGCAGGCTCGGCGGCCCCAACTTCGCCCAGCTCCCGATCAACCGCACCCACGCGCCGGTCAACGACATGCTGCGCGACGGAATGCACCAGACCGCCGTCCACTCCGGGACGGCTCCCTACCGGCCCAACTCGCTGGACGGCGGCTGCCCGTTCCTGGCCGGGGCGGACAACGGCGCGTACATCGAGGTCCCCGTCGACGTACCGGCCGCGAGGAAGGTCCGTGAGGCCCCGGAGTCCTTCTCCGACCACTTCAGCCAGCCGCGGCTGTTCTGGCTCTCGATGACGCCGGTCGAGCAGGAGCACATCATCGCGGCCTACACCTTCGAGCTGAGCAAGTGCTACGAACAGGCCATCAAGGAACGGGCCCTTCAGGTCCTCGCCAACATCGATCCGCAACTGTGCGGACAGGTCGCCGACGGCCTCGGTCTTCCGGCGCCGGAGCCGACCGTCAAGCTGGCGGACGTCCAGCCCAGCCCCGCGCTCTCCCAGGTCGGCAAGGTCTGGCCGGTGGAGGGCCGGATCGTGGGCATCGTCGCCGGCCCCGACGCCGACCTCGACGGCGTCCGCTCGGCACGTGAGGCGCTGCTCGGCGCGGGCATGGTCCCCCTCGTCATCGCCCCCACCGGCGGCGCGCTGGGCTCCGGCAAGGACCCGATCGCCGTGCAGCGTACGTTCGCCAACGCGCGGTCGGTCGAATTCGACGCGCTGCTGCTCGCGGGCACCCCGGCGCCGGGCGCGGACGCGTACGGCGCCAGGGACGCCAAGGCGGGCGAGCCGAGCGCGGGCGCGCTCGCCGACCCGCGGATCGTGCTGATGCTGGCGGAGGCGTTCCGCCACGGCAAGGCGATCGGCGGCTGGGCGGGCGCCGAGGCGGCGCTGCAAGCGGCCGGCGTCACGGCCACGGCACCGGGCGTGGCGCTCGTGGACACGGGCGCGGACGCGGTGGAGCAGGTGGCCCAGCTCCTGGGCGAACACCGCGTGTGGGCCCGCTTCCCGGCCGCGCTCTGACCGACGCCCCACGCAGGACGCCCAGGCCCGTCGGGCCTGGGCGTCGCGCGGTCAGGGGGCCTGGGTGTCCAGCGGTGAGGTCAGGGCGTGTTGACGGAGAAGACGACCCGCCTGCCCGCCGTGGAGTTGATGCGTTCGTTGATGCCCCACAGCCGGTCCGTCGACCAGGAGTAGCCGAGGTTCTGGGTGTATACGGGGGCGGCGGTCATGACGTGCGGCGCGGTGTTGGCCTGTGCCTTGTGAATGCAGGAGTACGGATCCTCCGCCGTACCGCCGCCCGCGCCCGTCGGGCAGGTCCCGGCCATGTACCAGTTCGTGCCGTCGGTGGCAGCACCCTGCATCGACCAGACCGGGGAGGAGTACGCGGCGGACGCGTGCCCCTGGGGGAGCTTGGTCGTGGCGTCGAGCGGCCAGCGCACGACGCGGCCGCCCGCCGCGTCCTTCTTGTACTCGGCCGAGACGAGGGCGTCCTGGCCGCCGGTGCGGTCCAGGCTCAGGGAGTTGAGGCAGGGGGTGGTGCCCGCGGTGACCGTGCAGGCGGCGCTGCCGGTCGTGGTGCGGTACATCGCGACCATGGGGACGGCGTAGTTGTGCCAGAGGCCCGAAGAGGTGGTGCCGGTGATGCCCACCTCCTTGTCCTGCTTGTTCAGCTTCCATATGTGCCGCAGGTCGTAGACCTGGAGGTAGCGGCCGTTGGCGACGAAGGCGCGGTCGCCGTACCAGACGACACCGTCGACGTGATTGCCCGGAACGACACGGAAGTCGCCGGTGCCGTCCGCTTTCACGGAAGGCTGGACGAGAAGCAGGTTGTGGTAGTTGGGCGTCCCGCTCTTGGTGCTCACCAGTGAGAGCCGGGCGTACTCGTCACCGTGTCGCTTGGCCGGGTCGGGGTTGCCCATGTCCGTGGCGTGGTGCCAGGTCGCGGCGTAGGCGGGGACGCCCTTCCACTGCCCGTCGGTGGCGGGCCCGCTGTCGCTGTACGGCAGGGAAAGGCCTTGGGGCGTCCAGCCGCCCTCCGTCGCGTTCCAGTTGCTGGACCGGTCGTCCGCCGCCTTCCAGCAGTAGCCGCTCGGCTTGAGGCTCGCGGACAGGCCGGTGTCGTGACACAGGCCCGCGATACCGGTGTTGCCGCCCGTGTTGAGGACCGTACTGACGTCGACGTTCTTGACGGCGCCGGTCTTCTCCACGGCTTCGACCGCGGCGTCCATGCCCGCCGCGCCGCCGGGGGCGACGACTTGATTGAGCCTGAACTGCGAGACGGTGCCGGGGTCCACCGATCCGAACGGCATTGCCGCGGCCGCCGGTTCCGCGCTCGTGAGCGTCGCGGCCACAGCGGCCGCCACGGCCCCGGCCGCGGTCAGTCTTCTTTTCCATGTATGGGTCACGCGATGACGATAAGGCCATCGGGCTCACTGATTCCGCGCGCGCCGTTCCCGCAGGCGCAGCCCCGCCCTCTCGGCCTTGCTGTTCAGCCGCTCCCGCCCCCAGGAAAGCAGCAGAGCCACCGGGGCGAGCGCCAATCCGAGGAGCAGAGCGAGAGTCCAGTCCATGCCGTCCCGCCGGTAGTGGAGGAGCAGCACGCAGACGGCGTACATCAACAGCACGGTCAGTACGGTCTTGAGCGGCTTCGGCAGATTCATGAAGGCTCAAGTACCCGCGCGGCGAAGGAGTATGAGCCGACACGCGACCGGGGTGGTGGGGTTCCGGCTCAGGAGCCCCCCAGCACCCGTACCGGCATCGGAGCGAGAGGCGGGCCTGGACCTGACCGACCCCGCCGCCGTCCGGGACGCCCTCTCGAACGCTTCGCCGACCGGAGCCCGGCGCTGCACGGCTTCCTCGCCGACCTCAGCCCGGAGGGCGAGACCGGGCGGCGCGTCGGGCCCCGAACCACAGCAGGGCGGCCGCCAGCAGGAGGACCGGCCAGGGCGTGAACGCGAGGACCACGGCGTCGACCACGGTCCAGAGCGCCAGCGTCCAGGCGATGAACGACGGCGGCGTGATACCGCGGCGATCCAGCCACAGCACGGTCAGGCCGACCATGACGAGGGGCACGCCGAAGCTGCCCAGACTCAGCCAGTACGCGCTGTTGGCCGCGCTCATCGCGGAGAGGTCCTCTTCCCACAGCGCCCCGCTGAACCAGTCGTCCGCGTGGCTCGCGGCTTCCTCCACCGTCAGGGCGCCGAGCGTATGCAGGGCACCGAACAACACGATCAGCCAGCCGGCCCACTTGATCATCCGAGCTCCCCCCTCGCGGTAGGTGAGAGTAGGGCCGCTGTGGGGCTCCGTACAACCGGTTGCGCGCCAGCCGAGGGCCGTACGGCCAGCGGGCGTGGCCGGGATGTGCCCCGAGGCGCCGCCGGTCACAGGCTCGTGAGGAGAGCGTCGAGCGGGGGCGGGACCTCGTCGGGGGAGAGGGCCTCGACGAGGAGGTGGCCGTAGCGGATCTTGCGGCCCTTCTTCGTGCCGAGGAAGCGCCGCAACTGCTGTTGCCTGGGCCGACCGTGATGTGCGGGCTGGTGCAGGAACGTCTGCCAGGCACGCAGGTCGCCTTCGGCCCGGATGATCTCCTCGACTCCCGCCGTGCCCAGCGCGCGGATGAGTTCGTCCTCCAGGTCCGCCTCGCATACGAAGAAGCCCTGCCACGGCGCCCCTGCCCGCTCCAGACCGCGTTCGTAGAAGCGCTGTTCGCCCCTGTCGCACAGCCCCGCAAGGCGCAGCCCGAGACCGGGCGGCCCGAGGAGGCCCGCGTAGCGGGCGATGCTCATCGCCCCGCCCATCGCTATGACGCACACCCCTTCGGCGGCGAGGTTCCGGCCGCGCCGGGCGGCGAGTGTCTCAACGGCCGCGTGGTCGCTGGGCCCTTCGAGCAGCACGGCCGTCCGCACCGCCGACTCCGCGGCGAGTTCGCGGGCCACTCGGCCGGACCCGCCGTTCGCCCAGTCTCCGACCGCGTCCCGGAATGCCCGCATGTCCGCCATGGGGTCGAGTGTGCCCCTAGGCGTCAGTGATACGTCAGAGCCCCCGGAAACCATGGCGCCTCTGGTGCCGTAGCCGGTACCGACCGTCCGGGAAGGAAGTCCCCCATGAACGCGCCTTCCAACACGCCCCTCCACGCGTCCCTACAAGCGCCCTCCAAAGAGCGACGCGCGTCGGCTGTCGCGAGACGTGCCGCGCTGCTGGCCTTCCTGATGCTCGTGTGCGGCGCGCTGGGCTGGGGGCCGGCGACCTCGTCGTACGCGTACGCCGCCGGGACCGCGGCACCCGCTTCCGCCGGACAGATCGTGAACATCGTCTCCGCGCCCAGCGGATTGTGTGTGGAGGTCCCGGCCTCGCAGGTCGGCCAACCGGTGCGCCAGGGCCGCTGCTTCGGCAAACCGGGGGCACGGTGGTATCTCCAGTCCTCCGGCGCGGCGAGCGACGCGGTCAACATCGTCAGCGCAGGCAGCGGCGCCTGCGTGGAGGTGGCGAACGCCAGCCCGGACAACGGCGCCGCCATCCGCCTCGCGGCCTGCGACAGCCGTCCCGCAGCGAGCTTCCGGATCGTGCCGGTCGGTGACGGTGTCGGATTCCAGACCATGACGTCGACGACGCCCAAGTGCCTGGAGGTCACGGAGTCCTCCACCGCGGACGGGGCGGCGCTGCGGCAGTGGGACTGCAAGCAGCAGGCCGGGGCGATGTTCTTCCAGCAGCAGCCGCCCCGGCAGTGGGAGACCACCCTCGTGAACGCCAACAGCGGCAAATGCCTCGGAATCCTCGACCAGAGCGCGCTGGACGGCGCCAGGGCCATCCAGCGCACCTGCAACGGCGCCACCGACCAGCGGTGGCAGATCGTGGAACTGGGCGAGGGCAAGGTGGCCGTGGTCAACGGCAACAGCGGCAAGTGCCTGGCCATCAGCAACGGCAGCCTGGACAACGGCGCCCACGCCAATCAGTTCTCGTGCGACGGATACAAGTTCCACACCTGGACGAGGAGCCCGGCGGCTGACGGAACCCACACGCTGGCCAACCTGAGGAGCGGTAAGTACCTGGGCATCCGCGCCCAGAGCACGGACGAGGCGGCCCAGGCGGAGCAGTGGGACCGCACGCCCCACACGGATCAGCTGTGGCGGATGAACCCGACGGGTTCGTGACCTGGTTCGCCGCCCGGGGCGGCGGCACGCAGCGCCGCCTCGACCCGGCGGTTGCTGGTCATGGTCGCCGTGACGACGGTCATGGTGAGCAGGAGGCCGGCGGCGGCGTAGAGCGGGGTGCGTACGTCGTAGGCGGTGGCGAGCCAGCCGCCGAGGAAGGCACCGAACGGGGCGGCGCACATGGCGAGCATGCGAGAAGTGGAGGCGACCCGGCCCATCAGGTGGGCGGGGACGATCGCCTGCCGGAGGGAGGGACCGAGCACCATCGTGGCGCCCATGCCCGCTCCGCAGACGGCGAGCGCGAGCCCGGCGACGTACGGGTTCGGGGCGACGGCGAGACCCAGGATGGCGAGTCCCTCGACGGCGGCCGTGCAGGTGAGCGCGGCCCCGGTGCCCAGTCGCCGGCCGATGGAGGAGGCGATGGCCGCGCCCAGCAGACCGCCGGTGGCCTCCGCCGTGAGGAGCAGACCGAAGCCGAAGGTGTCGATGCCGAGACGGTCGTGCGCGAAGAGGGCGAGCACGGTCTCCACGGCGAGGAAGGCGATGTTCCCCACCGCCGGCCGCAGCGCGAGCCCGAGCAGCAGCTGATTCCGGAATACGTACGAGGCTCCGGCCCGCGCCTGCCGCAGCAGCGACTCACGGGCCTGCGGTACGGGCCGGGGAACGGCGGGCAGGGACCGTACGAGCAGGGCGGAGACCGCGAAGGACACCGCGTCGGCGACGAGCGGAACCGCCCGCCCGATCGCGAGCAGGGCGCTGCCCGCGGGCGGTCCCGCGAAGCCGGACGCGGCGGTCTGGGCGCCGCGCAGACGGGAGTTGGCGCGCTCCAGAAGCGCGGGGTCGCGGCCGAGCAGATCCGGCAGATAGGCCGTGGCGGCCGTGTCGAAGAAGAGTCCGCCGAGGCCGAGCAGGAAGGCGACGGCAGCGAGCAGCGGAATGCTCAGCACGTCGAACACGGCCGCTGCCGCCGGTATCGCGAGCAGCACCGCACGTAACGCGTCGGCGACCCACATCGTGCGCCGACGGTCCCAGCGGTCCACCAGCGCACCGCCGAGCACCCCGAACAGCAGCCACGGCAGCGTCCCGGCGGCCGTGACGACGGCGAGCGCCATGGGATCCCGCGTCAACGCCAACGCGAGCAGCGGCAGCGCGGCATGCGACACCCCGTCACCGAGCGAGGACACCGTCTGCGCGGTCCACAGCCGACCGAACCCGGACGGCAACGTGCCTGCGAATGAGGTCACTTGGCCTCACCTCTGGCGCGCCCGCGCGGCGCGGGCCGGAACAGCGCGAAGGCCAGTGACGCGTCCGGCAGCGACGGATCGGACAGCTCCCGGTACTCGTCCGCCAGAGCCTCCAGCCGCGCTCCCAGCTCCGCGAACTGCTCCTCGGTGAGGCGCAGATGGGCCATCCGGACGTGCCGCTCGCTCTCCACCGGCGCCGCTTCCAGGTCCGCCACCGCATGCCGCATCAACATGTCCGGCCCTCCCTCGCCCGGATCCGGTAGCGCGATCGTCCGCGCGGCCATCGCGTAGTACCGCTCGGTGACACCGCGCACCTTCCGTGTCCGCACCACCTTCACCAGGCCGGCCCGCTCCAGCAGCCGCACGTGGTAGCTGGAACTCCCCTTCGCCAGACCCACTCGCTCGGCGATCTGCGTGATCGTCGCGGGCTCGAAGCGGAGCACGGCCATGATCCGGTGGCGCGTGAGATTGGAGACGGCGCGCAGCTGCTCGTCCGTCGTGACGTGAAACGTCTCGGGTAGATCATCCGTAGGCATGCGCTCAATGGTCAACAAGTCTTGACCATTAGGCAAGCGATTTAGGGATTCTGGAGGGCGGGAACCGAAAACCGGGCGACCGGGCCGTGCCCCGGCGGGAGGTGGGGGAGGGCGGCGGGAACCTCGCGGAGGGCCCTCACCAACCCCTGACAGCACTTCGCCCCGCCGGGTGGTGGCGGGGCGAAGCGATCAGGTCCGGGTAGGCCCGCAGTCCCTCAACGCGTGTCGGGGAACCGGTCGTTCACCCCGCGTCCGGCCGGGGCCGCAGGCCGAGCAGGACGTCCGGGACGAGTTCGGCGCTGCGTCTGACCGCGTCGTCGCCGAAGCCCAGGAAGTGCCGGTAGTGGATCGGCGCGTAGAAGAGGTCGACCATCACGTCGGTGGGCACGTCGGAGCGGAGCTGTCCGGCGGCGACGGCGGCGTCCAGGCGGGCCCGGCACTCCGCGATGCTGGGCTCGAGGATCGTCTCGCGGAACGCCTTCATCAGCGCGGGGTCGTTCTGGGCCTCGCCCATGACGCCCTTGAAGGCCTCGCTGATCCTGCCGGTGATCAGCCGCTGGCTCACCGCGGTCATCTGAGTGGTGAGGTCGGCGGCGATGTCGCCGGTGTCGGGGAAGGCGAAGTCGTCGCCGAGTTCCTCGTTCATCGCCTCCAGCACCACCGCGCCTTTCGAGCGCCACCAGCGGTAGATCGTGGGCTTGCCCACGCCGGCCTGGGCGGCGATGGCCTCGATGGTCACCTTCGCGAAGCCCTTGCGGCTCACCAGGTCGAATGCCGCGTCGAGGATCGCCCGGCGGGCGCGCTCGCTGCGCCGTTCACTGTTCGGGTCGGGGGTCATGGGCCGCACTCTACCGCTCGCGTGACGTTACGTTTCGTTTTGACAGGGCGCCCGTGATGTTCTAGCTTCCTTGACGTTACGTAACGTTTCGTAACGCCGCCGTGCGGGGCCCGGTGCCGGGTCACGCCGAGACAGGGGAGAGGCATGTCCAGCAACGAGAGCGCGGCCACCGTGGGGCGCGTCGAGAAGATCGCGACCACGCCGGACTGGTACGCGCCGTACCGGATTTCGCAGGCGGTGCGGGCCGGGGGCTTTGTGTACGTGTCCGGGCAGGCGGGTTTCGAGGAGGACGGGACGACCGTCGAGGGCGGGTTCCTGGCGCAGGGGCGGCAGGCGTTCCGGAACGTCGGGCGGGTGCTGGAGGCGGCCGGTCTGGCCTTCGCGGACGTGGTCAAGGTCGGCATCTTCGTACGGGACATGGCGGCGAACCTCCCGCACGTGATCACGCTGCGCGGCGAGTTCCTGGCCGAGCCCTACCCCGCCGACACCCTGGTGGAGGTCGTCTCGCTGGCCCAGCCCGACTGGCAGATCGAGGTCGAGGTCATCGCGCTGGACAGGAGCGCGGCATGAGCGCCGGGGTCGTGGCCGGACGGGAGCGCGGCATGAGCGCCAGGATCGTGGCGGGACAGGTGCGGGAGACGGAGATACCGGAAGCGGGTGCGGGAGTGCGGGAATTGCTGGAGCCGTACCGGGCGGGCCGGCTGAAGCTGGCGAACCGGCTGGCGATGGCCCCGATGACGCGGGGCCGGGCGGACGACGTGACGGGGGTGCCGAGTCCGCACGCGGCGACGTACTACCGGCAGCGCGCCGGAGCCGGACTGCTGATCACGGAGGGCGTGTACGTCAACGCGCTCGCCAAGGGCGGCCCCGGTATCCCGGGCCTGGTGACCGACGCGCAGACGCGCGGCTGGCGAGAGGTGACGGAGGCGGTGCACGCCGAGGGCGGCACGGTCTTCGCCCAGCTGTGGCATGTGGGCCGGATGACCCACCCCGCGACGCTGCCGGACGGCGAGCTGCCGGTGGCCCCGTCAGCCGTCGCCGTCGAGGGAAAGCAGATCTTCACCCGGGACGGGATGCTCGACCACGTGACGCCGCGGGAGCTGACGGTGGGTGAGATCGCCCGGACGGTACGGGACTTCGCGTCAGCGGCCCGCCGTGCGATCGATGCGGGCTTCGACGGGGTGGAGATCCACGGCGCGAACGGCTATCTCATCCAGCAGTTCATCGCCGACAACACCAACCTGCGCACGGACGAGTACGGCGGCTCGGTCACCGGCCGCCTCCGGTTCGCCACGGAGGTCGTCGAGGCGGTCGTCACCGAGGTCGGCGCGGACCGCGTGGGCCTGCGCATCTCGCCGGACAACGCCGAGAACCAGCTCGCCGAGACGGACGCCCCCACCACGTACCGTGCGCTGGTCGACGCACTGGACCCGCTGGGCCTGGCCTATCTGCACGTGCTGGAGAACGGCGCGTACGGGGCCATCGCGGACCTGCGCCCGCGCTGGTCGGGAACGCTCGTCGCCAACACGAACGGCCCGGCGCCGAGCAGCCCCGACGCGGGGGCGCGACTGGTGCGGAACGGCCACGCGGACGTGGTAGCCCTGGGCCGCCTGTTCATGACCAACCCGGACCTGCCCACCCGCCTGGCCAACGGCACGCCGCTCGCGGGGCCGCCGACGGAGAACGTGTATGGGGGAGGGGCGGAGGGCTACATCGACTACCCACCGGCGACGGACGCCCCCAAGGTCCCGGCGGCGATCGCCTAAGCCGTCCGTCCGCGCGGCCTGACCGGTGCGGGGATGCTGTTGGCTTCCCCGGGCTTGGGTGCTCCGCCCCGCCGTGATGCGGCGGGGCGGAGTGCTGGGAGGGTGCCTGGGGGAACTCACCCAGCCTGCGACCACCGCTCCGTTGCCCGTGCGTCATTCCCTGGCACCGCGACCAGAAGGCGCGGCGCCAAGCCTTCGTTTTCCGCGCCTGCACCCGTCGACCACTCGCCGGGAGCTACTTCTCCCTCGGATGGGTGGACGGGATGGGAGGAGGTGGCGTCCAGCCTGGTGGTGCGGGCTCCATCAGTTCAAGTTCCTCGTCCAGGTACATCTCGCCGCCGGCCTGGGGGAAGTCCACGAGAAGTTCGCCTGTGGCGACGCGCACTATGACCGTGCCGACCAGGTCTTCGGGATGGTCGGTCGCCTCGCGTGGCGTCACCTGATCTCCCGGCGTAAAGCGCCGAGGAGCAGAGGAATGTGTCACGCCTTCCGTGTGCATGAGTCGCGTCCCTTCGAACCCTGTTGTCCCTTGGCCCGGCAGGCGGAGACGATGCCCACCTCCAGCTGGCAAAGTCGACGTACGCGCAAATCGTGTGCTTGCTCACTTGCGCGGGCTGCGTGACCACTCGAGCAGGGAACGAATCGTCAGGTCCTGATTGATCACGTGCAGCACCCGCCGCGCCTGGTAGTTGATCGACGCCGCTCGGCGCGCGTCACGGTCGCCGCTCCTGAGCGGGACCAGAGCGTAGAACCTGAAGTTGCCCAGCAAAGAGGTGTCCTCGACCAGGGCAACCGTGTCCGCCTCCCCGGCGAGCCGCAGTTCGTCGTTCCGAATCACATAGAGCCGGTTCTCGCGGTCGCCGAGGCAGGCGTAGAGGCAGTTCAGCTCCTGAAGCACCCGCTTGGGCGTGAAATCGTAAAAGCGGTAGTACAGGCTGGAGATCGCCTCGCGTTTCGAAGTCCATACGCTCCTCCGCCCCAGAGCACACCGCAGGCCGCGGCACGCGCGGAGCCTAGTGGGCCTTTGCCTCTCGGCGCAGCCGAGTGGGAACACGGTCGCTACGTCCTTACCTGCTTCCTGTTGTTCGGCGCAGACCCTGTCCCTGGACCTCACCCGAACGGTGGGGCGTCCGCCGGGCATGCCGTGTTGGCGGTGGGCACCTCGTGCTCGGTCAGGTAACGGGTGGCCAACTCGTCTACGCACGCGTTGACGCCCATGGCGGTGTGCCCGTACATGTCCGCGGTGAGCAGGCGCGCGTTGGCGAGGCGGCCCGCCATGCGCTCGGCGAAGGCGTACGGGGTGTCCGGATCGTGGCGGTTGCCGATCACCAACGCGGTGCGGCCCGTCGGACGGTTCCAGGGGCCGGTGTACGGACGACCGGTGCCGGAGCCCGCCCGGACGGGCCAGGTGGCGCAGGGCAGGGCGTCGAACGCCCGCCTCCGCCCGAAGGTGGGGCTGTCCCGCTCCCAGCGCTCGGCCAGCGCCGGCCAGGCACGGGCAGGCAACCGGTAGGGCTTCTCACCGCAGTTGACGGCGTTGCCCGAGTCGTTACCGCGGTAGGGCGCCGGCTTCTCGGCGGTCGCCTGCGTCCGCCCCACTGCGAGGGTTCGCGTGTTCTTGGCGGCGGCGGTACGGAGCGTGGTGAGGTAGCGGGCCAGGCCCGTCAGGTCGCCCGCCGACAGTCTGCCGAACACCTGCGCGCCGAAGCCGCCGAAGTCGACCGTCGTGCCGTCCGGCAGGGTGAGCGGCCCGTGCCGCAGTCGCTGGCGGATCGCGGCGAAGGCCGCGGCGGGTTCCCCGTCGCCGAAGGCGCACCGGCCGGACGCGGCGGCGCAGGCCCGCAGGAACGCCGTCAGCACCCGTTCTGCGCCGACGGCCCGCTGCCGGTCGTACTCCGCCCCATCCGTCATGCGCAGCAGCGGATCGATGTTGCCGTCGAGGATCAGCGCACCGGTGCGCCGCGGGAAGAGGTTGGCGTACGTGGCGCCGATCAGCGAACCGTAGGAGAAACCGGCGAAGTTGAGGCGTTTCGCGCCGACACCTTCGCGGAGCAGGTCCAGGTCGCGGGCGACGTCGGCGGTGGTCATGTGCGCGAGCAAGGGCCCGCCGTCGCGCGCGCAGGCGTCCGTGTAGGCGCGCGCGGCGCGCAGGGTCGCCGTCACCTCCGCGCGGGTCAGGGGCGCTTCGCGTTTCCCGGCGAGCGCGGTGTCCGCCGCCTCCTGACTGGTGAAGCACCGCACAGCCGCGCTCTGCCCGGTGCCGCGCGGGTCGAAGCCGATCACGTCGTACCGCGCGAGGACTTCCGCCGACAGGTACTTGTCCGCCCGGTACGCGAAGTGCAGCCCCGACTGGCCGGGGCCACCGGGGTTGACGAACAGGGTGCCCAGACGCCTGGCCGGGTCCGAGGCCCGGCGCCGGAGCATGACCACGCCCAGGGTGCCCGCGTCGGGGCGGGCATGGTCGCGCGGGACCTGCCGCACCGCGCAGTCGCCGATCTCCGGATCGATCGGCGGAGCCGGTCGGAGCACCTGGTCGCACGGAAGCCAGCGCACGCGGTCCTGCTGCAACCCGGCGTGGGCGGCCGGCACGGAGTGCGTCGGCACGGGGTGCGCCGGCACCGGGTGCGCCGGTACGGCCAGAGTGATCGCGCAGGCGGCGGTGACCGCGAGGGCGACGGTGGCGCGGACGGGGTGCCGGAAGGTCATGGCGGGTCGGCCGGGCATGGGGCTCCTCGATTCCCTCGGGTGACGCAGTCAGGCGCCCGCTTCCGCCCGGGCGGGGATGAGACGGGCGCGCAGGGGGCCGGTGATGGCGCCCCGGTAGCGGTGGCGGATGTGGGACGGCGCCCCGGTCAGCCGGTCGCGCATCAGCAGGGCACGGCTCACCGGGGCGATACGGGCCGCCAGCGCGGCGCCTTCGCGCAGTTGCACCGGTGGCCGGTGCCCGGCCCAGGCCGCGAGATAGCCGCCCAGCACCCTCTCGCGGTCCTCGGCGGAACCTCCGGCGGCAGCCAAGTCGCCCAGCAGCACGTCCAGTTGCAGGAAGGGGTGGGTGAGCACGCTGTCGGCCCAGTCGAACACCAGCGCCTCGTCGCCGTCGACCCGGAAGTTGCCCCGCCACAGGTCGTGGTGCACGACGGTCTCCGGGAGGTCGAGGGCCGCAAGGCGCGCGCAGTCGCGGGCCAGCGCGGGGACGAGACGGCGCAGCCGCCGCGACTCCTCACCTGTCAGCTCCCCTTGACCGGAGCGGACCGGCGTGACCCGCTCACCGTGCACGTCGTCGATACGGTCGTCGAACGCGCTGTCGATACGGTCGCCGTGCACGCCGCCCTTCAGTTCGTCGAGCAGGCCGTCGAACCTGCCCGGCAACAGAGTGAGACGGTGCGCGGGGCAGCCGGTCGCGGCGATCTCCGCTGCGTGCGCAGCAGCCTGACGCTGCATCACGCCGATGCACCGGGCCACGGTCGCGAAACCGGCGGCGACGCGTGCCGCCCCCGCCGGCCGCGGCACCGGCCCGAAGTCCGCGGTGAGCATCAGGCGTCTGTCGCTGTCCCAGGCCAGTACGTGGGGGACCGCGCCGGGGAACCACTCGGCCAGCAGCCGGGTCAACGCGGGCTCGTGCGCGTGCGGCGGCGGACTCGCCTTGAGGTGGACCACACCAGCCGTGGTCGGCAACCGCACCTGGCAGGACCAGGCCCGGAACCCGTCCTGCTCGGCGCGACCGACGACCTGGACACCGAGTCCGCGCAGCTCCTCCACCGCCCAGTCGGTCGCCTTCGTGAACCATCCGGGGCAACGCCAGGGCAGCCACACCTCGTCCTCACGGCGGTCCCGGGACGCCGACCAGAGGCCCAACAACCGCTCCTGGCCTGGCAGGAAGCGGTGGCAGGACGCGGCCAGCTCCATCACGGGCGCCCAGCGCGCGCCGCGAGGCAGCGCCGTGCCGGGGCTGTGCGTCTCGTGCACGAAGAGGTACGAGGGTGGCGCGGCGTCCTCACCGGCCCCGGTGGGCACGGGAACGACGTCCAGAGTGCCGACTTCCACCCCGTACCGATGGCGCACCGCGGAGTTGACCTCCCGCGGGTCGGAATGCCGGTGCCGGGGAAGCCCCCAGCGCGCCCCGTCGTCGAGGACCAGCAGACACGGCTCGCCGCCGCGTTCCAGGGGAATAGCGCTGAAATTCACCGGGATCGTTCCTCACCGCGCGTAGGAAATGCCATTGCCCGCCCCACCGGAGACTGCTGGTATCACGATGAGAATGCGCGACGCACCGTCCGGTCAAGGATTCCGCGCCCCCTGTTCCGACCGGGACGGTCCGGGACGGTCCGGGACGGACGTTTTTCCTTGCCGGGCCCGCCGGACGGCTCCTAGCGTCGTTATCGACCGGACGACAACACAGGTCGGACGACAACACAGGTCGGACGACAACAGGGCGGTACGGATCGATGTGACCGCCCGGCAAGCGAAAGGGAAATCGATGACTGGTGTTTCCGTGGCCGAGCGCCTCGCCGCCGGCAGTCTCCAGCAGCACATGTTCTCGGAGCCCACCGCGGTCGCCGAGGAGTGCAAGTACCCCGGGCAGAGCTGCTGGTTCGACTCCGACTGCTGCAACCCGCGGTTCTGCGAGTGGTGGACCTGCCGCGCCTGAGCGGCCACTTCCCGCACTCGACGGAAGGAGAAGTCATGACCGGTGTTTCCGTGGCCGAGCGCCTGGCCGCAGGCGGCCTTCAGCAGCACATGTTCTCGGAGCCCACCGAGACCGCTGAGGCGTGCAGCCCGAATGGAGCGAGGTGCGTCTGGGACAGCGACTGCTGTTACGGACTCATCTGTGAATGGTGGGCGTGCGAGACGCCCTGATCTCACCGGTGCCGTCGGCGGCCACGAGCCACCGACGGCACCAACGGTTTCCCTCGTGTTCCGGGAAACGGCACGACGGAACGTACAGGACGGAAAAAGGAGTGCGGAAATGGTGACGGATGTGTCCGCGCTGCTGCGGTCGGCGCAGGCGGGAAAGGAATTCCTGGAATCGTCGCGGCGGGACGGCGGGTTGTTCGACTTCGCCCCCTGGCCGCCTGTTCCCGCCCGGCGCTTTGGACCGGCGGGACGGGCACGGTCGGCCGTGACCGGTCTGCGCGCGGTGCAGCGGCTCACCGTCGGTTTCCTGGACCCGGTGGAGGACGCGGTCTATCTGACGGCCGGCCTGCGCCGGATGGGTTTCCCCGCCTCCTTCCACCTCGGCAGGGAAACGGTCCCGGCCGCGCCGCCCGCGGGCCTCTACGCCTGGGTGCGGTGCGGCGGCGACATCCTCAGCACCTCTCTCCCCGTGACGGAGGAGTACGTCGAGATCTACACGAACACGCCGGAGGATGAGGACAGTGCGTGACGTCGTCGCATGCGTGAACGGCAGGGTGCGCCGCAGCCGGCCCGCCCTGGCCGCCGAACCCCTGGGCGCGAACAGTCGGCAGACCGACGAGGCGTTCGAACTGCGCAGGGATCTGCCGGGCCCCCTGCCCCTGTACTACCGCGTCGGGCCCGGCCAGTTGGAGTGGAGCGGCGACCTGGCCGACTTCCGGCCGGACGAGCAGCTGCCCCCGCCCGATCCGGGCGCCCTGCTCGCCATGGCCCTGGGGGCCGCACCGGCCCCGGACAGCACCCCCGTGCCCGGCGTGCACCGGCTGGCCGCCGGGGTGACGGTACGCCTTGACCGCTTCGGCGTCCGGGTGAGCAGGCACCGGCCGGAGACCGCGACTACGCGGCGCGCCCCGGTCCGCGCGATGAGCGAGGTCCTCGCCTCGGCGCCCGGGCCGTACGCGATCGCCTACAGCGGCGGCCTGTCCTCCGCCTTCCTCGCGGTGAGCGCCCTGCGGGCGGGCCACCGGCCGCCTCTGGTACACGCCGACTTCGGCACCCGGCCCGGCGCGGCACCGGCCCTGATTCCGGGCCTGCGGTGCGAGCGGGTGCCGCTGGATCTGCTGGGACTGCTCGACCACCACCGCATCACCGGGGAGGAAGCGGTCCCCCCGCTGCCGGACACTGAGGTGCCCCGGCTGCTGGCCGAACACCTCGCCGCCCACATCGGACTCCCGCTGATGAGCGGCGGCCTGCTGGACCCGCTGACTTCGGCGCGGCTGCCCGACGCAAGGCCCGGGTACCGCGGTTGGCGGCTGCTGACCTGTGAGCCCTTTCATGTGTCCGGGGTCCTCGGCTCGCTCTCCCAGGCGCGCGCCCTCTTCGACAAGGGCGTCGTCCACGACCCGGACCGGGCGTCCGTCGACCTCCCGGAGAGTCAGCCGGTGAGCGCGCCCCCGCCGCCCTCACCGACCGGCGCGGACCGCGTGCCGGGCCTCACCGACCGGGGGCGGGAGGCGTTCGACGCGGCCAGGCGCGGCTCACTGGCGGTCTGGCGCGAACACCTGGCGTCCCTGCCGTCCGTGATCGGCAGGGCGGACGCCGCGCTCGCCGAACACGGGCACGGCGGCGCGCAACTGCCGGCGCTGGACCCCCGGGTGCTGGCCTCGGTCGGCGCGCTGCCACCGCACCGGCTCGGCCGGATCCGGGGCGGACGCTTCCAGTCCCACGTCCCGCTGCGGACCGCGGTCGCGGCCCACCGTGTCACCGGCGTACGCAAGAGCACGCCACGTCACTGGCTGCGGCTCGCCGCGGCCGCGCACCTGCACCGCGAACGACCCAAGGTCATCGCCGAGTTGGAACGCGGAAGCGCCCTGGCGGACTTGGGTCTGATCGACCCGGCCGTCCTCGTCGGCATCCTCCGGGACGGCCGTGACCTCAGCGCCCAGGCCCTCGTCCTGCTCAGGATGGTCTGGCTCGACCGATGGCTGCGAGGCCGATCATGACCCCTCCCTCCGTCTCCCGGCCGGACCGGCCGCGCCTCGCGCCCCAGGTCCGGTACACGCCCCTGCCGTTCGGGGGCGCCGTGCTGGTGCACGCGCCGACCCTGCGCGTCACCGAGTGCGGGGAACAGGAAGCCCGCGTCATCGAACGCCTGCTCAGCCACGGCCTTCCGGGGTCCGGCACCGGTCACGCCGGTGAGGCCGTGCGCCGGATGAGCCGGGAACTCGTCGCGGCCGGCTGGTTCGAGGCCGTACCCGCCGCCGAACCGTCAGCCACCACTCCGGCCCGCACCGCCGCGCCGGACACTCACCGGAGGTAACTCCCATGCGCGTCACCCTCGGCCGGACCCTCCGCGACCGGCTGCCCGACCTGGCGGTCGCCGCCCTCGCGGGCCCCCTCGCGGTCTCCGGCATCGCCAAGGCGGTCCTTCGTGCCGAAGAGGCCGAAGAACTCGACTGGCCCGTCACTTCGGGCCCGCTCGCGGCACCCCGCGGCGCGAAGATCGTCGGTGCGGCCGAACTGGCGGCCGCGGCCGTGATCCTGGTCGCGCCCGGCCGGCTCGCCGCACTCGTCCCGTTGGGCGGCTACGCCGCGCTGACCCTCGCCGCCCACCGCCTGAAGGGCACGAAGTGCGCCTGCTTCGGCGCGGCGCGCCTCACCGCGGTGGGGCGCACGCACGTCGCGGCGAACGCGGCGGCATCACTCGTCGCCGCCGCCGCGCTTGCGGGCTCCCCGCAGCGCGCGGGCCGCACCCGGGCGGGCACCGCCGCGCTCTCGGCCGCGGTCACCTACGGCACGGTACGGGCCCTCGACCGGCGCGCGGAACGCAACTCCACGGCACAGGCGGCGGCCTGCGAGGAACGCGTGAGTTCGGTACGGCTCTACGTCTCCGACGACTGTCCCGCCTGCCGGTCCCTCAAGCACCTGCTGCGGTTCATGGAGCCCGCCCGGCGCTCCACGGTCACCACGACCGTGGTCAAGGGCGAGGACGAACTGCCGCCGAACCTGGCCGACCTCGGGGTTCCGTGCGCCCAGGGCCTGGACGCCCGTGGCGAACCGGTATGCGGACCGGTGTCCGGGATCGGCGGGGTCAAGGCACTGATCGACAGCGTCACCCTGAGCGCACCGGCGGTCCACCGTGCGGGCTGACACCGCTCTCCCGGCCGCCCCCGCCGACCGCCTCCAGGGCGTCCGGCAATGGATCGACGCCGCCCCCGACCTCTCCGCGTGGGCGCTGATCACCGCGCCGGTGCGCCCGAGCCTGCGGGAGGCGCACCCCGACACGGACATGTGGGGCGAGTGGCGCGTCGACCCGGGACTCGTCGGCCTCGACACCGGACGGGCCCGCCCCATCCGCGTCGAGATCGGCCACCCGGACGGCGAGGATCGGTGGCGCCTGCCCGTCGCGGACATCGTGCCGAGCGCCCTCGCCTGGCATCCGCGGCTCCCCCTGGTGGCCGGACTGGCCCTGCGCGGCCGCCGGGCACACCCGTGGATCGCGGACCACCGCGCGCGCACCGTCGTGCGGTACGGCCAGGTCAGGGCGGCCACCTCACTCACCTGCCTCGGGGGCGCCGGACGACCGCCCCTGACGTGGTGCGGCTCAGATCTCGTCATCCTCACCCCCGCTCCGCCGCCCGCGGGGGGCGGCGGGGCGGAACCCAGCCGGACAGCCGTGGTCTGCGAGGCGCGGGGCCCCGGATGGCCGGCCTTCCCGCAAGGGGTACCGGAACTGGCCGCCCTGGCCGCCGTCCGGGTGGCCGAGCTGGATCCCGGCACCGGCACCCTGCGCACCCTCACCGGGCCCCTGCTGGTCCGGGAGCTGGAACCCGCCCCGGGCGGCGGCCATCTGCTGGTCACCCACCTGGACGAGGACGCCTCCCACTCCCTGGAGCCGCACTGGGCCGCCGCGGTGACCGGCACGGCCCCCTTCGCGCGGGGCGCCGGGGCACGACCGGTTCCGGCCCGGACGCGCTGGGCAGCAGGCGCTCCCGACGTACTCGCGTGGCCCGACGCCGACCATCGCGTCCTGATGTGCCCGGCGGCCGAGTACCCGACCGCCGCCACCACCGGCATCGACCTCCCCGACCAGGCCGGGACGTGGTGGCCGCTGTGGCACGGCGGGCAGCCGCATGTGTTCGGTACGCGGGAGGAGTTCGGCGGGCAGCCGCATGTGTTCGGCACGCGGGAGGAGTTCGGCGGGGAGTCGCATGTGCTCGGCGCGCGGGAGGAGTCCGGCGGGGAGCCGCATGTGTTCGGCGCGCGGGAGGAGTTCGGCGGGGAGCCGCATGTGTTCGGTACGCGGGAGGAGTTCGGCGGGCAACCGCACGTGTTCGGCGCGCGGAAGGAGTCCGACGGAGAACCCCACACGCTCGGCACCCGTGCCGGCGGCACCCCGTATCTGTCCGCCCCCGGGCGTACGACGCCCCTGCCCGCCCCCTCCGGCCTCCGGCTCGGGCGGCCCTGCCCGGCCGGGGACGCCTCCGCCGGTTTCCTGCTCGACTGCCGCGACGCCGAGGGCCGGTACGGCGTCGCCACCCTGGACCCCGACCGGGCCGCGCTCACCCTCGCCTGGGCGGCCGGCCCCGACGGACCATCCGTACGGACCATACGCGCCGTCGCCGGCCCCTCGGGGCAGCACCTGGTCGTGGAGACCGCGGCGGAGCTGCGGCGATGGCGGCTGTCCGACGGCACCCTGACCTCCGAGCACACCATCGTCCGCCCGGCCGCCACCACCTCCCCGGCACCGCCGCCGGTCACCCACCCCCTCCCCGGCCGCGACCGCCGCCGTGCGGGACTGGTCCTGGCCGACGACGGCGAGGGCACGGCCCCCGGCCCTCTCCTGCTGTGGCTGCGCGCGCACGAACCCGGCGCGGGAGGCGGGGCCGCGCAGATCCTGCCCGGGGGACCGGCGGCCCACCTCGACCTCGTGCCCCGCTGGCCCCACGACGCCGACGCCGCCTTCCTGCACACCGAGATCACCGGCAGTGTGCGCGGGGCCCTGGACACACTCGCACGCCTTCGGCCAGGCATCCTCGACCGAGGTGTGGTCGTGGGCGGGCACAGCTTCGGCGCGACCCTCGCGCTCTACGCGATGGCGCACATCCCCGATCTGACCGGCGCCGTCGTCCACAGCGGCTGCTACAACCGCACCCTCACCCCGGGCGGTTTCCAGTACGAACGGCGCTCCTACTGGCAGGCACCCGAGGTCTACCACGCCTTCAGCGCCCTGCTGTTCGCACACCGCCTGGACCGGCCCGTCCTCATCGCGCACGGCACCCAGGACGCCAACCCGTCGACCACGCCCGACCAGGCCGTCGCCCTCTACCGGGGCATCGTCGCCGCCGGCGGCCACGCCCGCCTCGTACTGCTGCCCGGGGAGGGCCACAACTTCCAGTACGAGGAGACCCACCGGACCCTCGCCCAGGAGCACCGGAGATGGCTGGACCGCTGCGCCCGCCCCCCGCAGCCCCCGCGCACCCACCTCGAGGAGGTGACCCATGGCCACCGCGCCGAACGAACCGAGGATCGGCACACGTGAGCAGGCCGCCTGCCTGGCCTTCGCGGTACGGCTGGTCTGGCGGGCGGACCGGCGCCGCCTCATCGAGGTCGTCGCCGCCCAACTGGTCTCCGCCCTCGGCGTCTTGGCCCTGATCCTGCTGGTCAGGTCCGTCTTCGGAACGGTGACCAGCACCGGGCCGGGTGCGGGCGGCGGACGCGGGACCCTCGTTGCCGTCGTCCTCGTCGTCGCGATCGGTTCGCTGAGCGGAGTGCTGCGGCTGTTCAGCTCCTCGCGCAACCGGATCCTGGCGGCCAAGGCCGACCGCCACGTCATCAGCACGGTCCTCGCCTCGGCCTCCAGGGCGGAACTGGCCCGGTTCGAGGATCCCGTCTTCCACGACACCGTGCAGCGGGCGGTGTTCGCCTCCCGCTCCCAGCCGACGATGGTCGTCGCCATGCTGATCGCGGCCTCGCAGGCGATGCTCACCACCGTCGCCGTCGGCACCGCCTTCCTGGTGATGGCCTGGTGGCTGCTCCCCGTCGCCCTGCTCAGCACCCTGCCGGTGCTGCGCGCCGCCCGCGCCGAACGCGACGCGGGGTACGGACTGCACCGCAGGCTCGCCGAGGACCGCAGGGTGCGCCAGTACATCGAACAACTGCTCACCGGCCGGGACGGCTCCAAAGAGGTGCGGGCGCTGGACCTCGGCCCGATCCTGCACGCCAAGTGGGACGCGGAGTACCGGCGCGAGATCGACGACACGGTCTCCTGGCAGCGCGGCTATCTACGGACCCGCATCCTGGCCCGGCTGGGCGCGGACACGCTGGTCCTCGCGGTCATCGGGTGCATCTGGTGGCTGATCGGCTCGGGCACACTCAGCCTGCCCACCGCGGTCGCCGCGGTCACCGGTCTCTTCCTGATGACCAGCCGGGTGCAGGCGCTCGGCGCTCTGTTCAACGGGATCGGCGAGGCGCTCTTCTACCTCATGGACCTGCGGACCTTCGCGGCCGGCACCGAACGCGCCGCGGACGTCGAGGCCACACCCCGGCAGGCGGCCGCCTCCCACGGCCCGCCCGCGGCGGAGTTCACCGGCCTGAGCGCCGAGTCCGTCGCCTTCACCTACCCCGGGGCAGCGCGCCCGGCGCTGCATGACGTCACCCTCACCGTGCGCAAGGGCGAGTTCATCGCCCTGGTCGGCGAGAACGGGTCGGGCAAGACCACCCTGGCCAAGATCCTCGGGGGGCTGTACCCGCCGGACTCCGGACGCCTGGTGCTCGACGGGACGGCGACGCCCGACCCGGCCCGGCTCCGCGAGAGCTGCGCCCCCGTCTTCCAGGACTTCCTGCGCTACAAGTTCACCGCCGCGGAGTCCATCGCCTTCGGCCGCACCGATCTGCCTCCGGACACCGGAGCGATCGTCGCCGCGGCAGAACGGGCCGGCGCCCACGCCTTCCTGGAACGGTTGCCGCACGGCTACGACACCGTCCTGGGCAAGGAGTTCAGCGACGGCTGCGACCTGTCGCTGGGTCAGTGGCAGCGTCTGGCGCTGGCCCGGGCCTTCTACCGGGACGCGCCGTTCCTGATCCTCGACGAACCCACCGCCTCGCTCGACCCACAGGCCGAGGCGCACCTGAGCGACCGCCTGCGGGCCCTGTGCGCGGACCGCACGGTGCTGCTGATCTCCCACCGGTTCGCCGCGGTACGCGGCGCCGACCGGATCTACGTCATGGCGGACGGCCGGGTGGTCGAACACGGGCGGCACGAGGAGCTGATGGCCGAGAACGGCACGTACGCACGGCTCTACCGGCTCCAGGCACTGCCGTACCACGACGACACCGCCGTCGGCACCGACACGTCCCACCGGCGGCTGAGCCGCCGGTGAGCGCGCGCCGAGGAGACCGCTAAGCAGCAGTCCCCTCGGCTAAGCAGCAGTCCCCTCGGCCACCGCACGTTCCCACGCGTACAGCCGTACGAGGTCATGCATCCGATACCGGGCACCGCCCCCGGCGCGGTCGTCGCCGTCGGCGGGCGCGGTGGTGAGCAGGCTGGCGTCGACCAGCGCTTCGAGGTGGGCCTCGGCCACGTCCACCGGACAGTCCAGCACTTCGGCGGCGGCCTCGGCCGAGAACACCGCCGTCCCCAGCCGTGCCACCAGCCGGAAGGCCCGCCGGGTCGCCTCCAGCAGCGTCGCGTACCCCGGCTCCAAACTGTCGCGCACGGCGAGGTCGCCGATGGCCAGTTCGTCGAGCCGGCCCCGTTCGTCGCGGAGCAGCTCCGCCAGCCGGTCCAGCGGCCACTGCCCACGGCAGGCCAGCCGGGTGCCCGCGACCCTCAGGGCCAGCGGACATCGCCCGCACAGCCGGACGATGTCGGCCGCCGCCTCGGGCTCCGCGGCGACCCGCTCCGCCCCGGCGATCCGCGCGAGGACCGTCACACCGTGCTCGGCCGAGAGCGGCCCCAGCTCCACGGAACGCGACGGCCCCATCGTCGTCAGCCGGTTGCGGCTGGTGACCAGCACCGCCGGGCCCCCCACGCCGGGCAGCAGGGGCCGGACCTGACGCTCCGACGCGGCGTTGTCCAGCACCACCAGCAGCGCGCGCCCGGCCGTCACGGTGCGGTAGAGCGCCGAGAGTTCCTCCACCGAATCCCGTACCGGAGCCGCGGGGGACACGCCGAGGGCGCGGAGGAAGCGGACGAGGACCTCCCCGGGCTCGGCCGGTGCCGTGCTCGTGCCCCGCAGGTCGACGAAGAGCCGGCCGTCGGGGAAGCGGTCGGTGAGCGCGTGCGCGGTGTGCACCGCGAGCGCGGTCTTGCCGATCCCCGCCATACCGGTGACCGCCACGACGGGCACGACGCCGTGGAGCGCCGCGGCCGCTCCCGTCAACTCCTGCGCCACCGCTCGCCGCTGTTCCTCCCGACCGGTGAAGTCGGCGAGGTCGCTGGGCAGTTGCGCCGGAACGAGCGGCACGGCGGCCTCCACCGGCGCCTCCACCGGGCCGGGCGCCTGCGTGCAGGACGCGGCGATGCGCTGCCGCGCGTCGAGCCACGGCTCGGGCGGCACCCCGCAGGCCGCCACATAGGCGCGCACGAACCCCGCACGGGGCAGCGCGCCCCGGTCGAGCACGGCCGCGGCGGTGCTGCGCGCCAGATGGAGTCCGCACCGCCGGGCCCGTACCTCCAGTTCCCTGTACGTCAGTTCGGACCAGGCCCTCAACCGCCGCAGCAGCCGGATGAAATCCTCCGGTGTGCGGGCGTGCTGCGGGCTGAGTACCACATCGCTGTACGCCACCTTGCTTCTCCCCGTTCGGTGCCGCGTGTACCTCCTCAGCTGTAGCCACTCGGCGTTGTTCGGCATCGGGGAACTGGTGTCGTACAAACAGATCCCGAACAACCCGCGGCGGTGTGCGGAGCCCTGGTGCCGGTCCGCGAGGTCCTGAAGAATGTGACGTCACCGCGCTCACGGTGGCACGGGGACATCGGGGAGGTGCGGCGATGCCGCGCGGAGAACGCCCGCTGGAGGCGCAGGACGGTCCGTTATACGCGTTCGCCCTGGGACTGCGCAGGCTGCGACAGAGAGCGGGCAGCCCGCCGTACCGGACCCTGGCCGAACAGGCGCACTACTCCGTGTCGACCCTGTCCTCCGCGGCGTCCGGGCAGCGGCTGCCGACGCTGGCGGTGACGCTGGCGTACGTGCGCGCCTGTGACGGCGACGTGGTGGAGTGGGAGCGGCGCTGGCGGGAGGTGGCGGAGCGGCTCGGCGAGGAGGACTCCGCCGCCGACGCGGAGGGTGATGGCGGCGCCTCCCCGCCGTACGCGGGCCTGCGGCCGTTCCGCGAGCAGGACGCGGAGCGGTTCTTCGGCCGCGAGCAGCTGGTGGAGGAGCTGGCCGGGCGGCTGAAACGGCAGCGGTTCGTGGTGGTGATCGGGGCGTCGGGCTCGGGCAAGTCCTCGCTGCTGCGCGCGGGCCTGGTGCCGAGGCTGAGGTCCGCGGGGGCGTCGGTGGTGGTGCTGACGCCGGGGCGGCGGCCCCTGGAGGAGTGCGCGGTACGGCTGGCCGGGCGCGCCGGGGTCACCGCCGGCGCACTCTACGACGAACTGCGCCGGGATCCGCAGAACTTGGGGCGCACGGTACGGCAGGCCACCGCCCGTTCAGGATCGGATGACGGCGAACTGGTGCTGGTCGTCGACCAGTTCGAGGAGATCTTCACCCTCTGCCGGGACGACACCGAGCGGAACCGCTTCGTCGAGGCGCTGACCACCGCCGCCTCCCACGGGTCGGGCCGCTGCCGGGTGGTCCTCGGCGTCCGGGCCGACTTCTACGCGCACTGCACCCGCAACGCGCCGCTGGTGACGGCGATGCGGGACGCACAGGTGCCGGTCGGGCCGATGAGCCTGGAGGAGCTGCGCCAGGTCGTGACGCAGCCGGCCGTGCGGGCCGGACTGACCGTCGAGGGCGCGCTCCTGGCGACCCTGACGGCACAGGCGTACGGGCAGGCCGGAGTGTTGCCGCTGCTGTCGCACGCCCTGCTCCAGACCTGGCGTCGCCGCCGGGGGAACGCGCTCACGCTGGCGGCGTTCGAGGCGGCCGGAGGCCTGGAGGGTGCCCTGGCCCGCACCGCCGAGGAGTTCTACCGGCACCTCGACCCGGAGCAGCGGGACCTCGCCAGAGCGGTGTTCGTCCGGCTGACCGCCCTGGGCGAGGGCACGGAGGACACCCGGCGCCCTGTCGTGAGGGCGGAACTCGCCGGTCTTGCCGGGGCCGACGACGGCCGGATCGCCGCCGTGCTCGACCGCGCGGCCGCGGCACGGCTGGTGACCCTCGACCGCGAACAGGTGGAGCTTGCCCACGAGGCGCTGATCCGCTGCTGGCCCCGGCTGTACGGCTGGCTGGCCGAGGACCGTGAGGCCACGCGTACGCTGCGCAGACTGACCGACGCGGCACAGACCTGGGAGGCGCTGGGGCGGGACGCCGGAGCGCTGTACCGCGGCGCCCGCCTCGACCTGGCAGGCGCCCTGGAGCACGGCTCGTTGTCCGGGCTCGAGCGGCGGTTCCTCGACGCGAGCCTGGCCGCCCGGGCGGCCGAACAGGACGCGATCCGGCGCCGGATCTGGCTGCGTCGGGCGGCGGTGGCGGTGCTGAGCGTCCTGCTCGTCCTCGCCAGCGTGACCGCGTTCCTCGCCGTGCGGGCGCAGCGGATCGTGGACCACCAGCGCGACACCGTCAGTTCGCAGCGGGCCGCCGAGAAGGCCGCGGCCCTGCGGACGCTCGACCCCGCCCTCGCCGCGCAGGTGGGGCTGGCCGCTTACCGGCTCTCTCCCACGCCGGAGGCCCGCGGCAGCGTCCTGAGCACCTATGCCACCCCGTACTCCACGACGCTGGCCGGGCGGACGGGCAGGATCGCCGCCCTGGCGTTCGGCGCCGACGGGCGCGTCCTGGCCGTCGCCGGCACCGACCGGACCCTGCGGCTGTGGCGGGCCACGGACCCGCACCACCCGCGCCCGCTGAGCACGCCTTCGCGGCCGGCCGCCCAGTTCCGCGCGCTCGCCGTCAGCGCCGACAGCCGACTGCTGGCCGCGGGTGGTGAGGACGGCGACGTGACGGTGTGGAACATCGGCGACCCACGGCGACCACGGCTTGCGGCACGCCTGCCGGGCGACGGCGACGCGAGTGCGGGTTCGGACGACGGTCCGAACGTCACCGCGAGTTCCGACGCGCATGATGGCCAGGGCCCTGGCCCAGACGCCGAGCCGGCCGCCGGTCGGAACGCAGGCCCGGCCGCCGGTCGGAACGCCGGCCCGGTCCTCTCGCTCGCGTTCGGTCCGGACGGAAAGACCCTCGCGACCGCCGCCCGCGGCGCGATCCGGCTGTGGGACCTCGCCGGTTCCCGCACACCGCGCGCCCTCGCCACGCGGCGCGTACCGGCCGCGGTCACCGCAGGTGCCTTCACCCCCGACGGCCGGAAACTGGCCACGGGCCACGCCGACCGGACGCTGCGGCTGTGGAAGACCGCCGCGCTGGACGGGAAAGTACGCCCCCTGGCGTCCTTGGACGCTCCCGGCGGCGAGGTGGGAGCGGTGGCGTTCGCCCCGGGCGGCAGGCGACTGGCGACCGGAAGCACCGACTTCTCGGTGCGGCGGTGGGACGTGGAAAGCCCGCGCGAGGGCCGTGTGGTGGAGACGCTCGAAGGGCACACCGACACGGTCAACGCGGTCGCTTTCAGCCCCGACGGCCGCACGTTGGCCAGCGGCAGCACCGACGCCACCGTGCGCCGCTGGGCCATCCCCGGTTCCGGCCCGGCCGGTCCGCCGACGGTCTTCACCGGCCACACCGGCGGCGTCCGCGCCCTGGCCTTCAGCCCCGACGGCCGTAGCCTCGCCAGCGGGAGCGAGGACCAGACCGCACGCCTGTGGGACCTGCCCGGACCGGCCCTGACCGGGCACACCAGCTCGGTGTACTCCGTCGCCCTCAGCCCCGACGGACGCTCCCTGGCCACGGGCAGCTACGACCACACCGTGCGCCTGTGGCCCCTCGCGGACGGACGCCGCCCAGGCCCGTCGGCCGAACTCACCGGCCACAAGGGCCCGGTCAACTCGGTGGTCTTCCGCCCCGACGGCCGCACCCTGGCCAGCGGCAGCGCCGACGGCTCTTTGCGGCTGTGGAGCGTGGGAACGGCCCGGCGCCCCCGCCTGCTGCGCGCGGTCGCCTGCCGCATCGGCCACGTCAACGCGGTGGCGTTCAGCCCCGACGGCCGCACCCTGGCCACCGGCGGCGACACGGGCACGGTCCGCCTGTGGGACACGACGGACGTACGGCGTCCCCGCCCGCTGGCGTCGTTGACCGCTCCCGGTGGCATCGGCTCCCTCGCCTTCGCCCCCGACGGCAGGACCCTGGCCTTGGCGGAGGACGATCACACCGTCGCCCTGTGGCAGGTGACGGACCGCCGCCGCCCCGTGCGCAAGGCCGTCCTGACCGGGCACTCCGACGCGGTGAAGAGCGTCGCGTTCAGCCCCGACGGCCAGGCCCTGGCCTCCGGCAGCGAGGACCGCACCATCCGCTTGTGGGACCTCACCGGCCCGGACCGCCCCGTCCTGCGCGACCGGCTCGACGGCTACACCGACGGCGTCATGTCCGTCGCGTTCGCGCCGGACGGCCGGACTCTCGCCGCCGCCAGCTCGGACCACACCACGCGGCTGTACGACGTGTCCGACCGCACCGCCGTCGAACTGGCCGTACTGTCCGGCCACACCAAGGCCGTCGACACGCTGGCCTTCGGCCCGGACGGGATGCTGGCCACCGGCAGTGAGGACTGGACCGCGCTGCTGTGGGACACGGACGTGCGGCGCCTCACCGCCCGCGTCTGCGACACGGCTTGGCCCGCCATGTCCCGAGCCCAGTGGCAGCAGTACTTCCCCCAGCACTCGTTCCGGCCACCGTGCTGAGCGCCCGACTCCGGCGGAGCCCGACGTCAGGCCGTCGGTGTCGGCACGGCGCAGGCGTCGGCGATGGCCCGCGTGTCCCAGTAGAACGGGCGGACTTCGGTGATCCGCCCGTCCTTGACCGTGATCGCCTGCAGAATCGGGAAGCTGATTTCACGGCCGGTCGCGCGAGCGCGAGCCCGGACCTGGGTGAGCACGACCGCGGTCTCACCAGTGGCGAGGAACTCCTGCTCCACCATGTCGAACGACTCCCACACCTCTCCCATCATGAGGAAGAACTGCGTCATGCCCTCGTGCCCACGCCAAGTGCCTCCATAGGGCAGAGCAGCTGCCTGATGCAGCTCGACGTCCGGTGCGAAGAAGGGGGCGAGCAGGTCGAACGAAGCCTCGCCAGGGCCGCCCGCTGCCAGGTACTCCGCCTCAGCCGCGTACATGCCGGTGAGAACTGTCGCTGATTCCGTGGTGGATGAGATCGTCATGCCGCCAGCATGGGCACCACAGCGGGACCTCGCTGGCGGCAATCAGACATCGAATGCTCGGTCCTGGTGCAGTTCGTTGCGGCCCGGGCCGCCGGAGAGCTTGTCGGTGCCTGTGCCGCCCCACAGCACGTCGTCACCGCTGTTGCCCCAGAGCGCGTCGTCGCCCGCCTCGCCGTACAGGGTGTCGTTGCCCTTGCCGCCGAACAGGACGTCGGCGCCGCCCTTGCCGCGCAGGACGTCGTTGCCGTCCTCGCCGTGCAGGGAGTTCGCCTCGCCGGTGCCGGTCAGAGAGTCGTTGCCGGGCCCGCCGAAGCAGTCCTGGCTGCAGTGGGTGAGGGTGTCGTTCCCGGCGTCGCCCCACGGGCCGAACCCGAACGGGCCGCCGCCGCCGTCGAGTTGGTCGTCACCCTCGCCACCGTGCAGGAGCGCGGACTCCGATGCCTTGATGACGTCGTCGCCCTTGCCGCCGTAGATCCCGGCCCAGGCCTGGCTGTCCGGCGCGAGGGTCGCGGTGTCGTTCTTGTCGCCGAGGTCGATGTCGTAGCTGTCGGAGTCGTCCGAGTTCTCCGGGATCTTGACCGCGCACCGCACGGCGGTGCGGTCGCCCTCCTCGGGGTACGCGCACCCGTCGTCCTCCGCCGCGTCGGCGGAGATGTCGATGGCGTACCGGTCGTGGAAGGTGAGGACGTAGTAGGAGTCGTGCTTGCCGCGGTGGTCGATCTCCTCGTCGACCGTCACCTTGTTCTGCTGGCCGGGCGCCGCCTTGTACCAGAGCTCGCCGTCCGCGACGACGACGGAGGCCGTGGCCTGGGCGGCGGAGGGGGCGGAGGGGGCGGCCTGGACGGTCGACGCCATTAACCCGGCCGTGCCGAGAGCGAGGGCGAGGGTGGCGGTGGCCGCGATGGTGCGGTGAATGCGCATGCGGAAGTGGCCTTTCAGGCTGTGTGTGTGCGGTGGGGTTTCTGGTCACCCGGTTAGACAGCAGGCCCAAGAAGGCAGTTGCCCGGCGGCTCATGAACAGCGGCGGACGGCGTGGTGACCGGTATGTGGACGGTGCCGCATCCCCGGCGCTTCCCGCTCTGGGTTACCTCTGGTACCGCGAGTACCGGGAGTATCGTCGGTACCGGAGTACCGTACGATTTCTCGTACATGGTACGGCTGGAGGCTGCCGGAAAAGTGTGTGTCCGTGGCAGTCTCTAGTCAGTCGTCTGCCATGCGCGGGCGGGGCAAGGAGGAACGACCGAATCCGACCGCGGAATGTCCAACGGGGTGTCTAGGAGCGACTGATTCCGTCTTCGGAATGTCCAACGGGGTGTTGTCTCACGATTGATTACGTGACATTGAATGACTCCGAGCGCTGGCCCGACCAGCCCGCTCACGGGAGTCAGCCGTGCGGGAGGCCATCGGGCCCCGCGCAGCGACTGATCCCGCTCGTCCGGCCCGCCCGTCTGACCCGCTCGTCTTGACGCGCCGCCCTCGGGGCGGCCTGCGGAGCGTGGCGCGGGCACGCCTCGGAGCGCCGCAGACCTGACTACCGTCCGCTGCACTCACTGTGTGAGGAGTCCCCATGCAAGCGTTAGGTGTACTCGTCGTCGATCGCCACCCCGTGGTCAGGTACGCGCTGTCGTCACTGCTCGACACGAGAGTGGCGTGGACAGCGGAGGCCGCCACGAGCGACGAGGCGTGGAACGCCGTGAAAACCTCTCGCCCAGGTGTCGTCGTACTCGAACTGGAACTGGACGGCGCGACCAGCGGCGCCGATCTGTGCCAACGGGTGAAGGCGATGGAGGACGCGCCCCGCGTCGTCGTCTTCACCGGGGACACCTCGCCCGGGGCCGTCGTATCCGCCATATCGGCGGGGGCCGACAGCTTCCTGCACAAGAGCGTGGGCAGCTCGGAACTGGTGGACGCGGTGGTGCGCACGTACAACGGCCAACGCATGTGGATACTCGGCAAGAACGAACGCGAACACGTGGACGTGCGCAGCGTCATGCCCGATGGGCTGCCCGCCATCACCCGCCGCGAAGAGCAGGTCCTCAGCCTCGTACTGCGCCGCTACACCAACGAGGAAATCGCCAGCGAACTCTCCCTTGCCTCGCAGACCATAAAGAATCAAGTCAGCAGCGCCCTGCGGAAACTGGGCGTCAGCGGCCGACGTGAACTGTTCCGTAAGTACTCCTCTCCGACCGGGGTGACCACCGGCGCCCGGGGTTGACCAGCCGGCCCCCGCCCGTGCACGTCATCGCGGCCCGCCCGGACGTTCCCGGACGAACTCACGCGCACCTGCCCGCGCGCCGGGGGAGTCGAGGATCCCGGCCAGCAGCTCGCGATGCGACCGGTACTCGTCCGCCAACTCCCCGTCGCGCACCCGAGCGAGGACCCCCTTGCTCGCGAGGACGGCGTGGTCCGCATGCGCGGCGATCTTCTCCGCCAGCTCGCAGGCGGCCGTCAGCGCCGTCCCCGGGGCCACGACACGGTTGACCAGACCCAGCGCGAAGGCCCGCTGGGCGTCGATCGGTTCGCCGGTCAGCGCCATCTCCATCGCCACGGCCGGCGCGATCGCGCGCGGCAGCCGCAGCAGTCCGCCGGCCGCGGCCACAAGGCCCCGGCGCAGCTCGGGCAGCCCGAACACCGCGTCGTCCGCCGCCACCACCATGTCGCAGGCGAGCACCATCTCGAAACCACCGCCGACCGCCGCACCCTCCACGGCGGCGATCAGCGGCTTGCTCGGCGGCCGCTCCGTCAGACCACCGAAGCCGCGCCCCGGCAGGGAGGCGCGCTCCCCGCGGGCGAAGGCCCCGAGGTCCATGCCGGAGCAGAACGCCGGCGGGGTGCCGGTGAGGACGCCGAGCCGCAGCTCCGCCCGGGCGTCCAGCTCCGCGAAGGCGGCGGCGAGCCGTTCGGCCATGGCGCGGGTCAGCGCGTTGCGTACGCGCGGCCGGTTCAGCTGGATCACGAGCACGGGGCCGCGGCGTTCGACGAGCACGTCCGTGCCGCTCCCGCTGCCCGCTTCGGCCGCACGATCCTGCCCGAACTCTTCGGTCATCGCTTCTGCCCACCCTGAATCGGTGCACTCTACGGGGGTCGGAGCCATCAGCGTAGTGACGGTTCGACCGGCTACCTACGCCCTGGAAGTACTCGTCCTGCGGCCCGTTTGAGTACCCCCAATGCCTGTACGGGCAGGTTCGGGCACGCTCGCTGCGCCCGAGGCCGGGAGCGGCTGGTCGCCGCTCCCGGCCTCGGTCACCTCCGGCGTCGGACGGTCACTGCTTGCGGTAGACGGAGACCGCGTCCCTGCTGTCGTAGTGGAAGGGCTCCTTGCGCCAGCCTCCCCAGCGGTCCTCCAGCGTCAGGCCGCCCAGCCGGGCCATCAGGTCCTGCTCCGAGGGCCACACGAACCGCATGGTCGCCGCGATGATGCGGTTGCCCTTCTCGCTCATGATGACGTCCGTGCGCTTGACCATCTGCGTCGTCGGGTCGACGTGGTTCATCTCGAACCAGGCGAGCCGCGGGTGCCCGGCCAGCCGGCCGGAGATACGGAACGGCTCGGTCATCCCGTAGTCGTTCTGCCGCCCGCGCTGGTAGTACGTCATGTCCGGCACGATGTTCTGCACCACGAGCCGCCCGCCGGGCTTGAGCCGCTTGGCGCTGTTGGCCAGGCAGCGGGCCTGTTCGTCCTGGTCGGGCAGGACGAACAGCGTGGCGAGGGCGATGAAGATGACGTCGTAGTCCTCCTTGACGTCGACATCGGCGAAGTTGCCCTCGAAGACCTCGATCCGGTCACCGCCCGGCTTCTCCTTGAGCTTCAGCAGCATCTTGGGTGAGGCGTCGATACCGGCCACCCGCACGCCGCGCTGCGCGAGCGGCAGGGCAACGCGGCCCGTCCCGATCCCCAGCTCCAGAGCGGTGCCGCCCTTGGCGAGGCCCGCGAGGAAGTCCGCGGCCTCCTCGGCGTCGTCCCGGCTGTCATCGGGGGTCCAGCTGTCCCAGATGTCGGCGTACCGGTCCCACTCCTCCGCGGCCTCTTCCTGCCACTGCTTGCTGGTCTTGCGATCGGTGTGCGCATTGGACATGTCGTCACTCACCTTCCGTCACGTGGAGAAAACGCGTTGCCGTCCCGTGGCCCCGAGGGCTCATCCCATGGCCTTGGCGAATCCGGACTCGGGCAGCCGGCCCGACTTCACATCGGTGAGCGCGCCGTCGAGCGCCTCGGCAATCTCCGCCACGTCGTCCTCGGTGATGACGAGCGGCGGCATGAGCATCAGATTCGGTACGACGCGCAGGCTGGAGCTGAGCACGCCTCGGCTCTCCAGGGTCATGCGCAGCTGGTTCACCTTGCCCGGGGACCACGACGGACCGCCGGGCTCGCCGAGCTCCAGGCCGCAGAACAGGCCCAGGGCGCGGAAGGCCCTCAGCTCGGGGTGCTGTGCCTGGAGCTTGCCCAGGGCGGAGAGGAGATCGGCCTCACGGCGGCGTACGTTCTCAAGCACGCCGTCCTCGGTGAGCGCCCCGATCACCGCGAGCGCCGCCGCCGCGGCCACCGCGTGGCCGTCGTTGGTCGAGCCGACGCTGAGCGCGGTGTCGCCCGTGGTGCGCTCGTGCAGCTGCTCGTAGAGGCGGTCGTGGATGGCGACGGCCGACATCGGCACGTACCCCGATGTGATGCCCTTGCCCAGGGTGATGATGTCGGGGGTGACATCGGGCAGTTGCCCGGCGCGGGTGAAGTCGCCGACCCGGCCCATGCCGGTGACGACCTCGTCGAAGATCAGATGGATGTCGTGCCGGCGGCAGAACCGGCCCAGGGAGCCCAGGTACTCCGGGGACAGGATGTGCCCGCCCTCGCCGACGACCGGCTCCACGATCACCGCGGTCACCCGCTCGGGACCGAACTCGGTGATCAGCCGTTCCATGTCGCTGACGCCCTGCGTCGCGCCCGCCGAGAACGGGCCGGGAGCGTGGTGCACCTCGGGGAGCATCGGGCCGGTCTGGTGGTGCAGGTAGGGGACACCGGTCACCATGCCGGCGCCCGGACCCTGCCCGTGGAAGCCGTCCCACATGGCGAACACGGCCATGCGCTCGGGCTGTCCGGCCCGCAGCCGCAGGAAGCGCGAGAGCTGGAGGGCCATCTCCACCGCCTGGGCGCCGTTGCTGGCGAACCGGACGTGGTTGATGCCCTCGGGCAGATGACCGACGAGGGCCTCGGCGCAGTCCACGGTGACCTGCGCGGGGCGCCCGTAGCCGTAGCTGTTGGCGAACGGAAGCCGGTCCACCTGCTGCTTGATGGCCTCCTTGACGCGGGTGTTGCCGTAGCCGAGCGTCACGTTCCACAGCCCGGAGCGGCCGTCCAGGTACCAGCGTCCACCGGAGTCACGGACGCGCACGCCGTCGCCCTCGGTGAGCAGGTCGTCGCGGGACAGCGCCTTGAGGTACGGGCGTGGCACGCCGCTGTTCCACAGGGCGTAGTCGGCGGGGTCAATCACGATGGGTCCCTTTCTCTGCTGGATACGTGCTGGTTCTGTGCCGGGGTACGCGCACCGGCGTCAGCCAGGACCGAGCCCGAGCAGTCGGGCCGCGTTGCCGTACAGCCAGCGGTCCGTGATCTCGTCGCCGAGATCCAGGGCGGCGACCTGCCGGGCGAGCGCGGCGACCGGATCGGCGTTGACCCATGTCGCCGAGCCGAACAGGACCCGGTCGCGCAGCACCGTGGTGCCGTACAGGAGCAGGGATTCCCAGCCCGATCCGGGGCGGGCCATCCACTGCGGTCGGTGGGAGGAGAGGTCGAGGTAGACGTGGCGGTGCCGCTGGGCGATGGAGATCAGTTCGAGGACCCAGGGCCAGGCGGCGTGCCCCGCGACGATCGGCAGACCGGGGTGGCGCAGGGCGATCCAGTCGACGTTGCGCGGATGGCACAACTCGGCCGCGTGCCGCGAGAAGTGGTGCCCGGTGTGCAGCCACAACGGCATGCCCAGCTCTCGCGCCCTGCGGTAGACCGGGTCGTATGCGGTATCGCGCGGGTCGACGCCCTGCCAGAACGGGGTCACCGCGAAGCCGCGCATTCCGAGGAGATGGCAGCGTTCCAGCTCGGCGACGGCACGGCCGGGGTCGGTCAGGTCGATGCCCGCCCAGGCCTGGAGCCGGTCGGGTGCCTTGGCGGCGACGGCGGCGACGCGGCTGTTGACGTCGTCGCCGTCGGCGGTGGCGCCGCCGCAGCTCATCAGTATCTGGTGGACGACGCCGTTGTCGTCCATGGTCTTCAACAGCGCCCCGACATCGACGCGTTCGGGCTGACCCGACACGAGCAGATCGACGGCACCGTCCTGGTCCCCGGCGTCGAGGCGGGCACGGAAGCGCGGGTAACCGGCACCGAAGACCGCGGTCGCGTGCCGCCCGAAGGCGCGCAGGTACGCCGGGGCCACCGCGCCGAGCCCGCGGAAGTACGTGCGCCAGCACTCGCGGTCCAGGGACAGCGCGCAGACGTCGACGACACGGTGCCCGGGGGCGGCCGGCTCAGCGGACGCGGTCACGGGTGACCTCGATCCCGGCCGCCACGCGGTCCCAGGTGTCGGGGGTGACGCCCTGGGCGCGCAGCGTCTCCTTGCGGACCTTGCCGGTGTCCGTCACGGGGAGTTCGGGCAGGACGCGCAGATAGCGCGGCACCATGAAGTGCGCCATGCGAGGCCGCAGGTACCCGATGAACTCCTCCGGTTCGAAACGGGCCCCGGGCCGGAGCACGAGGGCGGCCAGTATCTCGTCCTCGGCGAAGTCGCTGGGCACCGCCACGGCGGCGGCGAGCGCCACGGCGGGGTGGCTCAGCAACTCGGCCTCCACCTCCATCGAGGACACGTTCTCGCCCCGGCGCCGGATGGCGTCCTTGATGCGGTCCACGAAGAAGTAGTCGCCGCCGGGTTCACGCACCACGGCGTCCCCGGTGCGGAACCAGCCGTGCCGCCAGGCCGCCGCGGTGGCCTCCGGCATGGCGTGGTAGCCGTGGAACAGCGACCACGGCCGGTCGGCGCGCAGCACCAGCTCACCCACGGTGCCGTCCGGTACGTCGATGCCGTACGCGTCGACCACCCGGCACTGCACCCCTGGCCGCGGTCGCCCGCAGCTGCCCGTGCGCCGCGGATTGAGCGGCGACACCAGCGGCGCCGACGTCTCGGACATGTTGAACCCGGTGTAGACGTCCACGCCGAAGCGGCGGCCGAAGTCCAGGGCCTGGCGCGTCAGCGGTATCACGCACGCGGCCCGCAGCGGGTGTTCGGCCTCGTCCGGCCGGGGCGCCAGACCGAGCAGGAAGTCGACCATGGCGCCGAGCAGGGTGCACATGGTCACCCCGTGGCGGCGCACCACGTCCCAGAACTCGCCGGTGCGGAAGTTCTCGGTGACGACGATCGAGCCCCCGAACAGGAGCATGCAGTAGGCGACTTCGGTGCCGCCGCCGTGGCACAGCGGCAGGTTGAGCAGATACCGGTCGTCCTCGCCGATGTCGTCGTCGAGGAGCGCGGTCACCGTGGAGTAGTGGTGGACGTAGGAGACCAGTACGCCCTTGGACGGGCCGGTGGTCCCCGAGGTGTAGATCACCGCCATGGTGTCCCAGGGCGCGACCGGCCGCTCGGGCGGGACGAAGTCCTCCACCCGGCCCCGCAGCGCCGCGGGGCCGTGGACGCGCGGGGCGCCGGGCAGGGCGTCCGGCCAGGGGGCGTCCGGGCCGCCGCCGAGGACGACGACCTCCTGGAGGCGGCTGTCGCCGAGGTGCTGGAGCCGCTCCACGAGCAGCGCGTGCACCACGAGGACCCGGGCCCCCGAGTTGTCCAGGACGTGCTCCAGGAGCGCGCCCCGGTAGGCGGTGTTGACGGGAACGTGGACGGCGCCGAGGAGATTGACGCCGTACCAGACGCGCAGCGCGTCCAGGCCGTTGGGCAACCAGCACAGCACGGTGTCGCCCTGCCGCACGCCCAGCCGGTACAGGGCGGCGGCGGTGGCGCGCGCGTCGTCGTAGGCCTGCCCGTACGTCCAGTGGGTGCCGTCCTCGAAGACGGCGTACACGCGGTCGGGGTGGGCCCTGGCACGGGTGGCGAGCAGCGCGCCCGTGACGCAGTGCGCGGCGTCCGGTACGCGGGCGTCGCCCGGCGGGAGGATCTCGACGAGGCGGTCGGCCGCCTCGTCGAGCGTCACGTCGAGATCCCGCGCCGCCGGGGCCGGTGACGTCGTGGGGCCCGTCATTCAGGGATCCCGGGCACGTCGACCATGTGACCGCCGGAGGCGTCGTAATGGCGCAGTGTCCGCAGGTACTGCTCCCAGTTGACCAGGGTCTGGGCGCTCCTGCTGACGGGGCGTACCGGTATCAGCGGGCCGATGCTGACGGCGGGCGGGCGGGTGAGGGCCCACAGCACGACATCGGCGATGTCCGAGGGGTCCAGCAGATCCGTGACGCCCACCCCCAGCGACTCGGGGTCCTGCGCCAGGTCCGTACGCACCCAGCCGGGCAGAACGGCGATGGCGCGGACCCCCAAGTGCCGGTTCTCCAGGTCGATTTGCGCGGTCAGCGCGTTCAGGGCGCGTTTGGTGATGGAGTACGGGGCCGACCAGTCGGCCTGGAGCAGACTGCCCTCCGAGCTGATGTTGACGATCCAGCCGTGGCCGCGCTCGCGCATCCCGGGGAGCACGGTGCGGGCCAGCAGGAAGGGGACGTCCAGATTGAGGTGGAAGGCCTGCCGCCAGTGGCGGGGGTTGGTGTCGTGAATGGGTCCGGTGCGGGCCAGGGCGGCGTTGTTCACCAGGATGTCGACGGGGCCGAGGGCCCGCTCGGCGGCGGCCACCGTCTCCTTGGGCGCGCCGTCGGCCGACAGGTCAGCGATGAGCGTGACGGCGGGCACCTCGTGTCCGGCCACGTCACGCTCGACGCAGGCCAGTTGGTCCTTGCGGCGGGCGACGAGGGCGACGGAGGCGCCGGCGGCCGCCAGCGCGCGGGCGATGCTCGCCCCGATGCCGGACGAGGCGCCGGCGACCAATGCGACCTTGCCCTTGAGGGGCCTGTCCTCGGTCACCTGTGGTCCCCTTCCGGCACGGCGGGGCGGGGGCGTGGTACGCAGGGCGTCACAGCCGGGTTCCTTCCTCGAAGGGTGTGCGGGGGTGGCCAAGATTCGGCAGTCCGGCCAGGCAGTGACCGCCGCCGTCGACGCGCAGCTGGGTGCCGGTCAGCCCGGCCGCGGCGGGGCTGATCAGGTAGCAGACGAGTGCCGCGACCTCTGTCGCCTCGCTCATCCGGCCGGTCGGCACGAGCCGGTTGGTGGCCTCCAGGAACGCGGGGTTGGTGACGTCCGTCATCGGTGTGCGGACGAAGCCAGGAAGCACGCTGTTGGCCCGCACCTTGTGCCGGGCCGCCGAGGTGGCGAAGTGGGTGGTGAACTGCGCCGTCGCCGCCTTGCTGAGCCCGTAGCTCGCCAGGTTCGCCACCGGCGCGCTCACCGCGGCGAGCGAGGAGACGACGGCCACGGCTCCGCCCCGGCCGGCCGCCGCCCACTGTTCGAGCAGCGCGTCACACATACCCGCGTACGACAGTGAGTTGAGGGCGAGCAGCTGGCGGCGGTTGGCGGAGTTGTCACCGGGGCCGTCGAAGGAGACGGCGCCCGCGCCGTAGGCGAGCGCGTCGACGCCTCCGGCGATCTCCCACGCCTCGTGCGCGAGGCCGGCGGCCCGCGCCGGGTCGGTCAGGTCGGCGGTCAACACCCAGGCCGTGCGCCCCAGTTCGCGGACCTCGGCGGCGAGCTTCTCCAGCTCCGGGCGGCGGCGCGCGGCCAGGACGACATCGGCGCCGCGTGCCGCGCACTCCCGCGCGATGCTCGCCCCGATGCCACTGCTGGCGCCGGTGACCAGGACCACGCGTCCGGCCAGCCGGAACGGATCGGGCACCGCGGTGCCGTCGCCCGCGGCCGTGGACGCGGCCGGTCGCGGTGGGCGTGCCGAGGGCATGGGCACGACGCTCGCGTCGAGTCCGCCGTCCAGCGGCAGCGTCTCGCCCGCGACATTGCCGAACCCGCGCGAGGCCAGCAGACGCAGTGCCGCCGCCAGTTCGTGCGGTGCGACGGGGCGGCGGGTGACCAGGTGGCGCAGCAGCTCACCCGCCGCCTCGTCGGTGAGCGCGTGCCCGAGGAACGGGGCGTAGCCGACGCGCACCGTGTTGGCGAGCACACCCCGGGTCGCGCAGTGCTTGGCCAGGTGCTGCCACCACGCGTGGTCGGCGGCCCGCTGTGCGGCGGCCTCCGGCTCCGCGTCGTCGTGGATGTGCGGGCCCGTGTCGGTGACCATGACGGCGCGGCCCTCGCCCCGCCGGGCCATGGCCTTCAGGACCCGGGTCACGTGGGTGCGGCGCAACGGAGGTGAGGGCCGGGCGCCGAGTGCTTCGTTGCCGATGGCCACGACGCAGTACACGTCGGGGGATCGGGGTGGGTGCGCGCCCTCGCCGTCCGTGACGTGGAAGCCGTGGCGCTCCCAGAGTTCCCGGACCGCCCGCGTGTGGTCGGCGCCGGGCGGGGACTCCAGCAGGACGCGGCGGCCGACGGGCGCCAGCGAGTCCGTTTCGAGCAGGGGTCCGGCGCCGGGTGGCGTGTGCTCAGTCATCGGTGCCTCCCAGGAGGATGGCGCTGGCCACGGAGCCGATCGTGTAGTTGAGGCTGAGGGCCAGGTCGATGCGGGCGGGCCGCCCCTGGGTGCCGGGCACCGGGTCGAAGGTGCACACGTCGGCGGGCTTCTCGCAGTTGGCGGTCGGGGCGATGTGGCCGTGGCCCATCATCTGGAGTGTCGCCGCCACACCGATCACTCCGAGCGGGGCCCCGCTGTGGCCGAAGACGGCCTCCTGGACGGTGACGGGCAGCCGGGCGGCCCGCTCACCGAAGACGGCCGGCATGATGTTGCCTTCCATGAGGTTGAACGCCCGGTCGCCGGTGGCGGCGCCGTTGACGTAGTCGATCTCGTCCGGCGACGCGATCCCGGCCATGCAGGAGCGCGCGGCGCGCACGGCCCCCGTGCCCTCGGTGTCGAGGGCGAGGTTGGGCTGGGCGTTGCGGGTGGTGGTCTGGCCCAGGAGCCGTCCGTAGGTCCGCGCGCCCCTGCGCCGGGCGTGCGCGCGGCTCTCCAGGATCAAGGTGGCAGCGCCGTTGCCGTAGTTGAGGCCGGCGGCCCGCTGGTCGTAGGGGCGCATGGGCTCGTCGACGAGGGTGGCGGTCTGCGGTTCGCTCCCGGTCACCGACCGTGCTTCAAGCTCCGCGTACTGCCGCAGCCTGCTCTCGCGCCAGTAGTCGGCGCCGGTGACCACCGCGATCTCCGTCTCGCCCGCGGCGATCATGCGGGCCGCGTTGCCGAGCAGCACGGACGACGAGGCGCACCCGCAGGACAGCGTGTAGCTCGGGCCGGTGGCGCCGACGAGGCCCGCCTGGGTGGTCTCGACGTCCGACATCACGGCGTTGAGAACATTGCGGAACAGTACGGAACGGGCCTCGCGCGGGCTGATGTTGCGGGTGTCGGCGAGGAGTACCGGCAGATACGTGTCGACGATGGCGTCGGCCGTGGCGTTGCGGCCCGCGAGCACGGCGGCCTCGCTCAGCGCGCCCGCCCGCCAGTCGAGCGCGGCGTCCTCGCACGCCTCCAGGAGCGCGAGCAGCCCGTACAGATGGATGTCGGAGTACTTCTCGACGAAACGCGGCGGGATCTCCGGCAGCCGCGCGGCGACGGAGTCCGGGTCGAGGGGGACGCTGCCGAAGTAGGTGCCGTCGTCCTGCGCGAGGAAGGAGTCGCCGTGCGCGACGGCCGTCCAGAACTGCTCGGGTGTCGCCGTCGGCGCCGTACGCCCCGGCAGACAGAAGCCCATGCCGGTGACGAGTGCGTCCCGGGGGCCCTTGGTCGTGGTCACCGCATCGGCCCTTCGCTCAGATCCGGTACAGGAGGCTGCCCCAGCACCAGACGCCGCCGCCGATGGAGGGGGAGAGCACCAGGTCGCCGGGTTTGACGACGCCGCGCTCCCGCAGTTCCGAGACGGTGGTGGGGATGGAGGCGCTGGAGACGTTGCCGCGGAAGGCGAGGTTGGTCAGGACGCGCGCCGGGTCCGCTCCCAGGTCGTGCTGGATGCCCTTGGCCAGCGGCTCGGTCCCCGAGTGGGGGATGAGCCAGTCGATGTCGCCGATCGTCAGTTTGTTGCGGCCGAGGATCTCCTCCACGGTGTCGCTGATGTGGGCCAGGGCGACGTCGTTGAGGTCGGGGTGGCTCTTGACCCACCCCTTCTCCCCGCCGGCCGCGGACATGTGGGCGAGACTGCCGTCGGTGTGGAAGACGGAGTCGATGAGCCCGGGGGAGCCACCGGGGGTGGCTTCGAGGACGCACGCCCCGGCGCCGTCCGAGACGAGCATCGAGCCCTTGGAGCCCGGCCGCACCCGCCGCGTGACCCGCTCGGTGGTGGCCACCAGCGCCTTGCGGTAGCCGGTCGGGGAGGTCAGGAACGACGCCGCGGTGTGCACCGCCTGGATGAAACCGGCGCAGGAGCCGCAGACCTCGAAGGCCATGGAGCCCTTCATGCCCAGCTCCGCCGCGGTGAGCGCGCCCACCTCGTGCACGTAGTCGCGGTCCGTCCAGTGGCTGACGACCATCACATCGATGTCGTCGGCGTCGACCCCGGCCCGCTCCAGCGCCTGCCGGGAGGCCTGCGCGGCCATGAACACGGGGGTCTCGTCGTCGTTGGCGCGGTAGCGGGTGCGGACGCCGACGCCGCCGATGACGCGGTCCTCCACGTGGCTCGTCGTCGCCTTCTCGACGCCGTGGTTGTGTATTTCCTCCGAGCCGAAATAGTGGCCGAATCCGGTGAAGCGTATTCCGGCGTCTTCCCAGATGCCGTGCTGGCCTGTGGTCATGGATGAAAAACTAGTGGCGTCGGCATTCGGCTGCATCTGGCCTCCAGTACTCGATGATTCATGCCGCGGGTACTCGAAGTACCCCGCGAAAAATCCGCTGTTCACCATCGGGTGGTGTCGTCACGGAACCCATCCAGGTGGCCCGCCGCCGTCGACCCGAATGACCGATCCGGTGAGATAGGGGTTTTCCGCGGCGAAGCACACCGCGTCCGCGATCTCTTCCTCCGCCCCCCAACGGCCCAGCGGAACATAGCGCTTCAGCCCGTCCATATAACGGGCGTGCCGTGGAAAGGCCGTGCTCTTCTCACGCAGTGCCTCGCCGTCCATCACGCCCGGCGCGACCGCTGCCACCCTGATCCCGTAGGGGCCCAGCTCATAGGACCAGGTACGGGTCAGCGCCTCCACGCCCGCTTTCGCGGCGGTGTACGCGGACTGCCCGTAGGCGCCCGCCGCGAGACCGGAGGAGACGTTGACGATGGCACCGGGCACCCTGTGCCGCACCATGCTGGCCGCGGCCTCGCGGCCGACGAGGAAGACACCCGTGAGACACAGCCGCAGCGTCTGCTCCCAGTCCCCGAGCGGATGGGTGAGCAGCTCGGCGCCGCTCTCCTCCCGCGGTCTGCGCAGCAGCAGACGGGAGAGGTTGCGGCCCGCGTTGTTCACGCACAGGTGCAGCGGCTCGGTCCGGGTCAGGTCGGCGAACACCTCCCGCACCGACTCCTCCGACGTCACATCGGCCCGCACCGCGCGCAGGTCCAGGCCCTCGGCCTCGGCCATGGCCCGCACCTTCTCCAGGCGTCCCGGGTCGAGGCCGAGGACCGTGGTGCGCCATCCCCGCGCCACCAGCAGCCGGGCGACGGCCAGGCCGAGGCCGCGGGTTCCCCCGGTCACCAGCGCATTCCTGGAATCGGACAAGGCCGTTCACCTCTCGCTCTCGGTGGTCGCGTGCGCCGCGGCGGTACGGCGGTTCACTGGTACCGGAAAACAGTTCACTGGTACCGGAAAACCATGGCGCCCCAGCTCAGGCCGCGCCCGATGCTTACGCCCAGGAGTAGTTCGCCGGGCTTCACCGTGCCGTCACCGACGTATTCGGAGAGCGCGCTCGGCATTCCCACACTCGATGTGTTGCCGCGGCGCGGCAGATTCAGGAGCATCCGCTCGCGCGGAATTCCGAGGCGGTCCGCCATCGGATACAGGAGATTGGTGTTCGCCTGATGCGGAATGCACCAGGAAATCTGTTCCGGTGCCAGGCCGTTGCGCTTGAGCACCGTCTCTCCGGCGTCGACGAGCATGTCGGGCGTGACCTCGGAGAGCACCCCGCCGCGCATCACCATCTTGTCGTTGTCGTCGATGTCGAACGCGTCGTAATAGCGGCCGTCGGCGCGCAGGACGACGTCGATCATTCCGCTGCGCGTCGGCAGCCCGTCGGCGCCACCGCCCGAGGACTCGCCGCGCCGCCACACCGCGGCCGCCGCGCCCGCGCCGAAGAGCGCGGAGTTCTTGAACCCGAAGTTGAGGATGGCGCGCGGACTCTCCGCGCACACGACGAGGGCGGTCCGGGCCCCCGTCGTCGCCAGCAGCCCGCGGGCCACCACGCTCGCGTACAGGAATCCGGCACAGGCGACCGCGGTCACGTCGAAGCAGAACGCGTCGCGTGCACCCAGCTGCCGCTGCACCGGCAGGGAGATGTCCATGTAGTTGTTGCCGAGGGAGGAGGGGTTGGCGCGAGGCCGGGCGGTCGCGCTGGTGCCGACGATCACGTCCACGTCGGAGATGTCGAGGCCCGCGTCGTCGAGTGCGCGCCGGGCCGCCTTGACGCCCATCTCTGCGAACCGCTCCTCGGGACCGGCCCAGTGACGGGTCCGCACACCCGTGTACGCGCGTATCCAGGCATCGTCCACGTCCAGCTCGGGCAGGCGGGCGAAGTGGTCGTTGGTGACCGGCTCGCCCGGGAAATAGTGGCCGACACCACTGAGCACGACCGGCGGGCCTCCGCCTTCGAGCGGTGACCGGGTTTCGGGCATGGGGGAGGTCCTTTCCTCGTCTTCCCGTCGTTGTCTGCTGTCCGTCGGTGCGTCAGAGCTGGTAGAGCAGGGCGCCCGAGAACCACCCCGCACCGGCCGCGGGCGAAAGGATCACGTTGCCCTTGCGCAGCTCGCCGGACTCGGTGAACTCGGACAGGGCGCTCGGGATCGTGGCGCTGGTCGTCTGGCCGCGTGTCCGCAGGTTCGTCAGGACCCGCTCGGGGGCGACGCCGATGCGCCGCACCAGCTCATCGCTGATCCGTGCCGAGCCCGGATGCGGCACGACCCGGTCCACATCGGCGATGGTCATGTCGTTGCGCCGCAGCACCAGGTCCGTGGCCTCGCCCGCGGTCGCGGCGGCCACCTGGGAGATCGTGGGCAGGCTCACCGTCCAGCCGTCGCTGCCGCGGGCCTTGGAGACGCCCGCGTGCTCGCCGTAGCTGAGCACGACGGAGTCCCGCAGCCGCGAGTCGTCCGGCGCCCCCACCTCCAGGACGGCCGCGCCCGCCCCGTCGCCGCCGACGTACGAGCCGCGCCGCCCGGGCTTGAGCCGGCGCGAGAACTGGTCGGAGCAGATCACCAGGGCGTGCCGCCACTGATGGCTGGTCAGCATCGCGGCGGCCGTCTGCACGGAGTGCACGAAGCCGACGCAGGCGGCGCACACGTCGAAGGCCAGGGCCCGCCCGGCGCCCAGCCGCATCGCGATCCGGGGCCCGTCCTCAGGCGCGTACCGCCGCTGCGACCAGGAGGAGAAGACGACCAGGTCGAGATCGCCGGCCTCCAGGCCGGCGTTGCGCAACGCGTGCCGTCCGGCCTCCACGGCCATGTACGGCACGCTCTCCGTGTCGTCGGACAGATGCCGCCGCTCCACGCCGAGGTCCGGGCCGAGGACCGCCGCCTCCATCTCCGGCGCCTCGGGCAGGTCGGCCGGGATCCTTTCGCTGTGCCGCGGGAAGTAGTGGCCGAAGCCCCGGAAGGACAGGCCGCGGCCCACCCAGATTCCACCGCTCACGCCGTGCTCCTCACCTGGTGGGATCCTGCGGATCGCGTCACCTGTAGAAACCTTGCGGATCGAGACCGCGCAGCCAGGCGATCTCCGCCTCGGTGACCTGCGGTTCGGCCGTACAGCCCGCGCTGCTCACCGGCCAGCGGGTCAGCGCCGCCACGGCCTCCTCGGGGGAGCCCGGGCCGGCCGGGCCGTCGTCGAGTGGCAGCCAGGTGGCGAGGCGGAAGGGCCCCCGCGTGTCCTGCTCGCGCCGGAACCGCCCGAAGTGGCTGACCACTTCCCGTACGCGGGCACCGGGACTGGTGATGTAGGCGACCCGCTCGACGAACTTGCGCGGGGAGGCCGTGGACAGCACCAGGCAGTCGGTGCTCGTCGCGATGTCGTTGGCGCCGCCGGAGCCGGTCAGCCAGCGTCCGTCGGCCAGCAGACTGGTGTTGACGTTGCCGTCCGCGTCGACCTCACCGGCGGCCAGGACGCCCAGGCAGCGCGGGTTCGCCGACACCATGCCGCCGAGGATCTCGGGGATGCCCACGAGTTGCTGGGAACGCGTGGCGTGCAGCTGACTGAAGAGGAAGACGTCGCCGGGCTCGGGGTCCATGCCGTAGAAGCCCAGCTCGGCGCAGACCGGTACCCGCACACCCTGTTCGCGCAGGAGCGCGGCGGCGAGCCAGGCGGCCAGGTGGGAGACGCCGATGCCCGCGAGCAGGGTGTCGTAGCCGTCGCGCGTGACCCGGTCGGCGATGGCGCGGGCGCCCAGGACGATGGTCCGTTCCTGGCGCGTCACGGGCTCGGCGGCAATCGCGCCGGCGGGGAGCGGCGCCGGGGGAGCGGCGGGCTCGCGCGGGGTGAGCGGCCCCGCGGCGAGGGTCAGTTCGGCGCGGCGCGCCTCGCCCAGCTTGCGTACGTACTGCGCGTGCCCGGCGGGCTCCTCCACCCACTCGCGGTACCACTCCTTGGCGCCGTCCTCGGTGGCCAGGCGGTCGACAAGCTCGGTGAGGAAGGCGTAGTCGTCGCGGTACCCCCTCACGTCGCCGCGCTCGTCGCCGGTGGCCAGACCGCGCAGCGACTGCGGGTGCGCGCCCAGCGGTGCCTCGCACAGGGCGAGCACGCGCCGGCCGGGAATGACGACCCGTTCGGGGTGCCCGTCGGTGAAGTCGTCGGGCACGATGCGCTCCACCGAGGCGAGTACGCCCTGTTCGGCGGCGTACGCGGCCCAGGCGCCCTCGCCCGCAGGCGGCACGAGGACGATGTTGCCGCGCCGGTCCGCGCAGGCGCCGTGCACCAGGGTGAGGTCCGGACGCAGCCGCTCCACGAGACCGAACGGGCGCTCGTCGGCCGACTGGCCGGGCACGCGCAGGAACTTCGGTCGGCCGGGCGGCCGTTCGCTCTCCGGTAACGGGCGTGTCCCGGGGCCGTCGCCGGTGAGACCGCGCTCCAGGTCGCTGCCGATGAGCGAGGACGTCACGGCGTACGGCAGCCCGGTGGCCCCGGCCATCAGGCGCTGGGTGAAGCTGAGCAGGGACCACAGCTCACAGGTGAAAGGGGTGTCGCGGGCCAGGTCGCGGTAGAGCGGGTTGGGGCGCGGCGTGGGGTAGGTGTCGCCGAGGAAGCAGGTGATCAGGTGCCTGACCGCGCCCGACATGGTCAGCGCGTGCATGGCCGTGTGCGTGGCCGACGTGCTGACGGTGAACTCGCCGCGGCCCGCGAACTGCCGCGCCAGCGCGTAGACCATCGCATTGGGCCGCGCCATCGTCATGGCGAGGTGCAGATGCATCCCCGGCGTCACGTACCGGGACACCAGGGAGTCGACGTCGGGAACGACTTCGGGGACGACGCCGGGGCGTGGCGCGGTGCCGCTGTGCGTGCTCATGGTCTCCTTCGGGGGTTCGGTCCGCGCGGGTCCGACACCGGTCATGCGGCGCCGAGTGCCAGCACCGAGGTCTGGCTGCCGATGGCGAAGGCCAGCGACACCGCGAGTTCGGTGCGGGTCGCGCGGGCGCCCTCGGCGACGTGGTCGTGGTCGCACTCCGGGTCGGGTACGGCGTCCGCGTAGTTGGCGGTCGAGCACAGGCATTGGTGGTGCAGGGCCAGCGAGGTGGCCGCCGCGTTGACCAGGGCGGCGGCGCCCAGGAGGTGGCCGTACACCGGCTTGACGGAGCTGAGGGGCGGCCAGGCGGACCGCGGGCGGCCCTCGTACAGGGCGCCGAGCATCCGGCTCTCGGCCACGTCGTTCTTCGGGGTGGCGGTGCCGTGCGCGCAGAACCAGTCGACGTCCCGCGGCGTGCGGCCCGCGTCCTGGAGCGCCCCGGCGACGGCGGACGCGGTGATCTGCCCGCTCATGTCCATGCCGAAGGGGTGGGTCGCCTCGTTCAGGGCCCTGTGGGACAGGAAGCGGGCGTAGCCGCCCGCGCCGCGTGCCCGGGCATGGCTCTCCCGCTCCAGGCACAGGGCGACGGCGCCCTCGCCGAAGGCGAAGCCCTCGCGGTCGCGGGTGTAGGGGCGGATCGCGCGGCGGGGCTCGGCCGACTCGGTCGACAGGACGCGGTCGCCCATCGCCCGGAAGGAGTGGAACACCAGGGGGGTCAGGGGGAATTCATAGCCCACCACGACCACGGCGTCGGCGGTGCCCGCGCGGATCAGGTCGGCGGCGAAGCCGATGGCGTGGTGCCCGCCCACACAGGCGGAGCTGAGCGTGGTGACGAGTCCGCGCACATCGCCGTAGATGGCGGACAGCGTCGCGGGGGCGCCCGGCATGCCGCGCAGCATGGCGCCGCTGTCACCGAAGTGGGCCGCGCCGCCCGCCTCGTGGTCTTCCCGGTGGTTGACGCTGTCGTCCTCGCGCAGCGCCTGGCTGACCCACTCCAGGGGGCCGCGTGAGGACGAGGCGATCAGGGAGAGGCGCCGCGGATCGATCTCGCCGGACCCGAGCCCCGCGTCACGGCGGGCCTCCTCGACGGCCGACATGGTCACCAGGGCGTCGCGCGTGTACCGGCCCGCGAACTTCTCGCTCAGCTCCGGCAGGAACTTCCGGTGGTCGAAGTCGCGCAGCTCGCCGGCCACGTGTACCCCGGTCCTGCCCGGTACACAGCGCGTCAGCCGGCCGAGTCGTGAATTGCCGTCGCGCACGTCCTGCCAGAATTCATTGACATGGGTCGCGCCGGGGAGCATGACGCCGATACCGGTGACGAGTACGGAGTCCCCGCGGTTCTTCCGTGCAGCGGATTCAGCCTGTGCAGCCATACCGGAAAGCTATCCGGCAGTCATTCGCAGGGCATCAGTCCACCGGTACCCGGGAGAATCCCCCTGTGGTACTTGAAGTACCAATTATTGATTTCAGTACTACTGATACCCGTGGCGGCGGAAACCGGGTACCAGAGGCCGGTTACGCCCGGACGCGCACCGCTCTAGCGTCGGCGGCCTGTCGACAGCGGCACGCAACACAGGGAGTCTCATGGCGCATCAGCAGCAGGATCCCGGTCGCGACACACTGATCACGGGCATGGGATTCGCCCTGCCCGGCCCAGGAGGGCTGTGCGCGACGACCGCGCAATTCCTGGACATTGTCTCCACCGGCGCCTGCTACGTGGAGAACGACGGCGTCTTCTTCGGCCAAGTGCGCACCGATATCGCGGATGTGAAGGAGCGTTATCCCGAACTTCCCGTAAAGGCTCTGAAACTCTATTCTCCGGTGCAGTTGCTCGGCCTGATCTCCATGGCCGAGGCGTGCGGTGACGCCGGCCTCGACCGGCGCTCGGGCGCCCTGTCACAAGCGGCGATCCTCGCCGCTCGCGACGGCGGTGACTGCTGGTCGGCGCAGTACGCCGACATCCTCCACACCGATCGCACCAAAGCCACCAAGGAAGAGATCAACGAACTGGGCACCCGCCTCGCCCTCACCGGCATCCCCATGGACGTCGCCAACGTCCAGGTGTCGGCCGTGGCCGGGACCGGCCCCAACTTCACCGTCTCCAACGGCTGTACGTCCTCCGCCGTGCTCCTTGGCATGGCGAGCAGGATGATCGCCGACGGCGAGGTGGAGGTCGCGGTGGTCACCGGCGCCGACGTGTTCGGCCTCGACTTCCTGCGCCACTACGCCGACCTGCTCGACCGGTACGCCGAGCTGAGCGCCGAAGAGGGCATCACCGTCGACGCCATGGAGGACGCCGCCCTGGCGATGGGCGCGCAGATGCGCCCGTACGACAAGAACTCCCCGGGCTCCAACATGGGCAACGGCTCCATCACGCTCGTCGTGGAGAGCCGCGCGCACGCCGAGCGGCGCGGCGCGACCCCCTACTCCCGGATGCTGGCGCAGCGCACCCGGCGCAGCCCGCAGCACAGCGCCTTCGCCATCGACCGTACGGGGACCGGCATGGTCCAGGCATCCCGGGACGCCATGGCGGGCCTTGTCGAGGCCGAACAGATCGACTACGTCAACGGAGGGGCCGAGGGCGACCGCGTCTTCCACGAGACGGAGTCGAACATCATGCGCAGCCTCTTCGGGGACCGCGCGACCGCGATGCCCGTCACCGTGCAGGAAGCCTGCTTCGGGCACAACGGCGGACCACTCGGCGCTCTGGGAGCAGCGGCCACGTCCCTGATGATCCAGCGTGACCTGGTGTTCCCCACGGCCGGCTGCGTCGACCCGGACGACGGCTGCCTCTTCGACCCGGTGCCGGGCACCACCGCCCGGCCATTGCGCATCGATCACGCACTCTCCTTCAACTACACCGTCGGAATGGTCAGCAGCGCGATCCTGCTGGGGAAGGCGTGAGGTCCGCCGACATGAACGACCACAGGACACGCGCCGCCGTACTGGCGGGCGTCGCCGGCTGGGTGCCGCCCGGCACGGTCACCAACGCCGACCTGGAAGCCCGCCTGGACACCACCGACGACTGGATCCGCAGCCGCACCGGCATCGCCGAGCGGCACACCGTCCCACCGGGCATGGCCACGCGGGAACTGGCCGTCGAGGCGGGGCGGCTGGCCCTGAAGTCGGCCGGCCGCGACGACGTGGACGCCGTCGTCCTCGCGACGGCGACCCCGGACCGCCTCTGCCCGGCCACCGCCCCCGAGGTCGCGTCGGCGCTCGGGCTCGGCCCCGTCGCCGCGCACGACGTCGCCGCCGTCTGCGCCGGGTTCCTGTACGCGCTGTCGGCAGGAGTCGGGGCGATCGCCGCGGGCTTCGCCGACCATGTCCTGGTCATCGGCGCCGAGACCTTCTCCGCCATCGTCGACCCGGAGGACCGCAACACGGCCGTCATCTTCGGCGACGCCGCCGGCGCCGTCGTGCTGCGCGCCGGCGACCCCGACGAGCCGGGAGCCATCGGCCCGATCCGGCTCGGCAGCGACGGCACGCACAGCGACCTCATCCAGATCCCGGCCGGCGGCGCCCGGCAGCGCGCCGCCCGGACCGTGCCCGAGCCGAGCGATCACCACCTGCGGATGCAGGGCCGCAAGGTCTACCGGCACGCGAAGGAGCGCATGGCACAGTCGGCGCGCGAGGTCATCGAGCGCTCCGGCTGGACGGTCGAGGACGTGGACCGCCTGGCGACCCATCAGGCCAACGCGCGCATCAGCGAAGCCGTCGCCGACGAACTGGGCGTCCCGCGCGACCGCGTCCTGTCCAACATCGAGCACGTCGGCAACACCTCGGCCGCCTCCCTTCCCCTGCTGCTCGCCGACTCGGCCGCGGCGGGCAGGCTGCGGCCGAACGACCGGGTGCTGCTCGCGGCGTTCGGCGGCGGACTCGCCTGGGGCGCGGCCTCTCTGACGTGGCCGGACGTAACGGCCCTGGCCGTGCACACGTACCGCGGCTGAGGCGGATCAACCGCCCGTCCCACCCCACCGACACAGCGCCCCCGGAGGAAACGGTGTACGAAACGGTCAAGTCCCTGCTCACCGACGAATTCAAGATCTCCGAGGACCGGATAGCCCCGGACTCCACGCTGGAGGACCTCGGCCTGGACTCCCTGGCGTCGGTCGAGTTCGCCCTCGCCCTGGAGAAGGGATTCGGCGTGGAGATCACCGACGATGAAGTGGTCGAGCTGGAGCGGCTCGACAAGATCGTCGAACTCGTCGAGCGCCGCAAGCAAGCATCCTGAGCCGTGCCCAGGCCCCTGGAGAGCGCGGCGCGCACGGGCCTGGGCACAACGACCGGACAGCCGGGGCCCGTCATGGGCCCCGGCTCTTCCTTGTGGTCAGGGCCGGTCCACGGGCTCGGGGCGGTCGTGGACGGACTCCCTCGATTCCTGTTTCACCAGATCCACGCCGTCCTCGGGCGCGTCACCGCCGCCCTCGGTCGCCGGGGTGATCCGCCCCGCCAAGGGCGGGATGAACAGGAAGACGGCGACCGCCACCACCACGAGGATGACGCCGGTGCACAGCGACGTGACCCCGAACGCGTCCGTGAACGCGTTGTCGGCGCGCCGCTTCAACTCCTCCCCGGCGGCGCCGGGCAGGGCGCCGGCCACTCCGACGGCGTCGGGGAGGCCTTCGCGCGCGGCATCCATGGCCTTGGGGTCCACCCCGGCGACGGGGTCGTCCATCTCCCTGCGGAAGAGCGCGGACGCCACGCTGCCCATGATCGCCACGCTCAGTCCGTTGCCGAGTTCGTAGGAGGTCTCCTCGATGCCCGCGGCGCCACCCGCGGTATCCGCGTCGGCCGTCGACATGATGGCGTCCGACGCGGCCGTCATGGCGCAACCCGCACCGGCGCCGATGCCCGCGAGGGCGATGGCGAACACCCAGTACTCGGTGTCGGGCTCGACGTTCATCAGGACGAAGAACGCGGCGCCGATCAGGCCCATCCCGATCATCATGGCGTACCGCGTCCCGTACCTCGGGACGATGACGGACATGATCGGGGCCCCGATCATGGTGGCCAGGAGCAGCGGCAGCAGCCGAAGGCCCGACTCCATCGGCGAGGCGCCGCCGATGAACTGCCAGTGCTGCGTGAGCAGCAGCATCAGCCCGCCCATGCCGAACATGGCAAGGACCACGGACACCACCGCCACGGAGAACGCGCGGTCGCGGAAGAGCGTCGGGTCGAAGAGCGGGTCGCGGATGCGCAGCACCCGCACCACCAGGGCGGTGAGCAGCACCAGGCCGAGAACACCCGTGATGATCGTCTGCGCCTCCAGGCCCTTGGCGCCGCCGTGCTGGATGGCGTACACGAGGGAGATCAGGCCGGTGACGGAGAGCAGCGCTCCGACGGTGTCCCAGCGCGGCGGATTCGGATGCCTGGATTCCGGGACCAGGGTCAGCGCGGCGATCAGGGCGAGGACCATGATCGGCACGTTGATCAGAAAGACCGAGCCCCACCAGAAGTGCTCGATCATGACACCGCCGACCACCGGCCCGACCGCGGCACCGGCCGCCGACATGGTGGCCCACACGGCGAGCGCCACCGTCCGCTCTTTGCGGTCGGTGAAGACGTTCCGGATGATCGAGAGCGTCGACGGCATGATGATCGCCGCGCCGATGCCGAGCAGCGCGCGGGCCGTGATCAGCATCGCGGGCCCGGTCGCCCAGGCCGCGGCGGCCGATGCGGCGCCGAAGACGATGAAGCCAAGGCACAGGAAACGTTTGCGGCCCACGCGGTCGCCGAGCGTGCCGCAGCTGATGAGCAGACCGGCGACGACGAGCGAGTAGACGTCGACGATCCACAGCAACTGCACCGATGAGGGTCGAAGTTCGGTGCTGAGCGTGGGCAGAGCCACGTTCAGCACCGTCAGGTCGAGGGCGACGACGAGAAGGCTCAGTGAGAGGACCCCCAGCACCGCCCATCGGTTTTTCGCCCCGGGGACGCCGCCGTCGTCACCGCCCTCACCTCCTCCGTGGCCCGCGCCCTGCTGCTCATGCACCACGCCGTCCATGACTGGCCTCCTTCGGGATTCCGTCAACTGGTCTCGTACGTCATACCAGCTATCGTACGTCGTACGAGACTGCGTTAGCATAGGACTGTGAATGAAACTTCTGGACGAGAAAACACACCGAAAGGCCAACCCGGCTCGATCTGGCTGCGCGAGGTGAAGCAGCGGCCGGCGAGGCAGCCGCTGAGCCGTGAACAGATCGTGCAGGCGGCGGTGCGTCTCCTGGATGAAGGGGGTGTCCGCAATCTGCGCATGCGTCAGCTCGCGGACTCGCTGAACTCGGCACCGATGTCGTTGTACTGGCACGTGTCGACCAAGGACGACCTGCTGGAACTGGCCGTCGACGCGGTCTTCCCCGATCCGCCGTCCCGGTCCGGCACGGGGGACTGGCGCGACGACATCAAGGCGGGCGCGACGGATCTGTTCGAGGTGCTGCTGCGGCACTCCTGGATGATCGAGCTGATGGGCGGTCATCCCCCGGTGGGGCCCCGCGCCCTGGCGCATACGAGCGCCATCATCGAGATCCTGGAGCAGGCCCACTTCTCCCCGAGGCAGCTGGACTCGGCGCTCTCAGCGATCTACTACTACACCGTGGGCGCCGCCCTGTCCGAGGCGTCCTGGCAGGCGATGGCCCGCCAGAGCGCCGAGAGCGAGGAGGAGTGGGTGAGCCGCCTCGGCCCCTACCTCGGCATGGCGACCCAGTCCCACCCGGCGTCCCTGGGCGACTACGTCAAGCGCAGCGCTTCCAGCAGCACGGGCCAGCGGTTCCACGACGGCCTCGAATGCATGGTGTCCGGTATGGGGCAGATGCGTTCCGAGGACTCCTGAGGCCCCGACACGCCCCTCGGCCTGCTCCCGGCCGTGCTGGTCGTCCTCCTGGAGCAGGCCGCCGTCGACGATGACGCCATAGGCCGGCCGCCGACGGCTGTCGGCCCACCTCGACCCGGAACGCGAGCGGTTGGCCTCGCCGCGACCTGCCGCACGACGGGACTCCTCGCCGGCATCGTGGGAGGGCCGTTCCGGCGAACGGAGCGTGACCCTCCACGGCGGCGTACAGCGTGGCGCCCAGGGACCAGAGGTCGGACTCCGCCGTCGCGGGCAGGCCGCGGCGTGAGCGCGCCTTGTGCCTCGATGAGGTCGGCCAGGGACCCGCCGTCCACCAACTCCATGATGATCCAGGGCCGCTGCTCGTCGTGGGCCTGCCGGACGGCGCCCATGCCACCTAGGCCGAGCAGTCGGCTCAACCGGTAGCGGCCCGCGAGGAGTTGCCCGTGATCGTCATCCACGTAGAGGATATAGGTCAACAAGGCTGCCGTTCCCCGCTGCTTCCTCTACCGGCTCGCGAGGTGGCCCTCCAGCTCGTCGAGGACTGCGATCGTTCCGTCCTCGCTCTCGATGGTCCTTGAGATCTTGGCGCACCGCTCGCGGTACCGCTTGTCCTGAAGCGCCGTGCGCAGGGTGGCGGAGAGGCTGTCGGCCGTCAGGCGCCGAGCGCTGACGTACCCGGGGGAGAGGCCCAGGGCGGTCAGGCGGCGGGCCCAGAAGGGCTGGTCGAGTACGAGAGGTACCGGCACGGCGGGCACACCGGCCCGCAGACCGGCACCCACGGTCCCCGAGCCGGCGTGGTGGACGAGAGCGGACATGCGGGGGAAGAGCCAGTCGTGCGGGCACTCGCCGATCGTGAGAATGCCGTCACCGTGGACGTCGAGGCCCTGCCAGCCCGCCTGTACCACCGCACGCACCCCTAGTCGGCGGACCACCGACTTGATCATGTCGCTGAGCGGCTCGGCGCCCCCGATGGACAGACTTCCGAAGCCGAAGAAGACGGGGGCGGGTCCCGACGCCAGGAAGTCGGCCAGCCTGTCGTCGGGGCGCCACGTGCTGTCCGTGGTGGGCCACCAGTAGCCCGCGCACTTGTGCCCTTGGGGGAGGACGAGTCTCTTCGGCAGCAGGGCGGGACTGAAACCGTGCAGGACGCGTGCTCCGCGCAGAATGCCACTGGGAGTCCTGAAGCGGCGGCTTCGCGCGCCCAGTTCACGTTGGAGCCAGGAGAGGGCGGGAGCGTACAAGGGATGCGTGGCCGCCCACACCAACCTCTCGGCGGCTCGGTACCCCCGGCCGGTGGCCGTATTCGCGCCGGCCTGCGGCACGAGCATGCCGGGAGACGCCGCGTAGATCCCGATACACGTGCGGCCGGTACCTTCGGCGATCACGGCGCACAGCGGATGCGTCATCGGGTGGGCCAGGATGATCTCGGCACCGTTGGTGACCGCCTCCAGGACGCCCCGGGCGATGACTTGGGTCATTTCCTGGGCGTTGCGTTTCCTGCGTCTGAGCCGGGCGGGACTCTGCCAGCGGTCGAACCGCTCGGCGGAGAGCGCGGACTCCTCGTGACGGGCCAGCGGCAGGATGTGGACGGGCATCCCACCCGCTTGGAAGCGCGCCGCGTGGCGCTCGGAAGTGGCGGCTGTCACCTCGTGGCCCGCAGCCTTCAGGCGGGCTCCCAAGCCCGCGTAGGGCAGCACGTCCCCGGTCGAGCCCCAGGTCACCAACAAGATCCGCATGCGGCCGAGTATGCACAGGGGGGCTGACCGCACGACGGACCAGAACGCCCGCATCCCCCAGAAGAGTGGGGTGCGGCCTCACCTTGACGCCGTGTGCGTGAAGCGGAGCACGAAATCAGCCCGCATTCGCGGAGGCTTAGGTATGTATGCGGGATGTCTCTCAGCACCGACACCGCCGTCACGGTGGCTGACACCACCCTGGACTACCGCGGGTTCCGCTACCTCGCCCGCACGTCCACCGCCGGATCCTCCGCCACCGAACCGCTCGTCGTACTCGGTGGCTCCTCGCAGGACCGTTTCTCCTGGATGCGTTATGAGCGATGGCTTCTGCCGCACACCACCGTGGTGACCTTGGAACTGCCCGGCTACGGAGGCGCCGACGCGCTGCCCGTCGAACACGGCATGGACTTCCTCGCCGACGCCGTCTGCCACGCGACCGAAGCCCTTGCCCTGGGGCGGGTCAACGTTTTCGGTGCCTGCTTCGGAGCCTCCATCGCTCTGCGCCTCGCGCAACGGCACCCCGACCACGTCGCGCGTCTCATGCTCGGAGGCACAGCGGTCGAGATCTCTCCCGAGTACACCGCGTCGGCCAGGCGATGGCGTCGCATGGTCGACGACGGCCAATTCGACGAGATGGCCCAGGACATGGTCGAGCAGTTCATGGCCCCACCGGGACACGGGAAGGTGCGGCGTCAAGCGGCGGTGGCACGCCTGATGCGGCAGAGGTTCGCCTGCCTCACCGCGCGTGAGCTCGCCATGGACATCACACACCACGAACGTCTGCTGACCCACCCCTGGAGCCTGCCCGGGCTCCCCGTCTCCGCCCCGGTGCTCGTCTTCACCGGCGAGCACGACACCATCACGCCGCCCGAGGTGGGGCGGAGAGTCGCCGCGGATCTCGGTGCCCGGTTCACCACCATCACGGAGTCCGACCATCTGGTCCAGATCGAACGCGACAGTGACCTGGCGGACCTGATGGCCCACTTCTTCACCGACCGCGCACTGGACCAGCTCCCCTACCTCAACCCTGTCGAGCACTTCACCCGCACCTGAGGGCGACGTGCCGGCGAGAACGGGAGCGGGCTTCGCATCTGCGGTGCTGTCGAGCAGAGCGCCGGACGTGGACGGCATGGCCGTCACTTCGTGGGGCGACCTCGAAGCGCGCACTGACCGGCCCCCTCCGACCGGTCAGGTCAACCACTTCGGCGGCGCCGGGCTCAGCAGTCCGCGAAGACGGAGCTCATCACGTCCTCGTCCGCGCGCGCGAGGTCACCCTTGAACCAGCCGGGGACGGTGCCCAGATAGCCACTGTAGTTGCTGTGCTTGTAGATGTGGATGCGGGTGGGCGTCCGGTTCCAGGCCGAACTCGCCCGATCCTCGAACCACGAGGGCACCTTGTGGTGGCCGCAGCTCGGCACCACCCACAACCAGCCCCCGCCCCCGTCGTTCTGGAAGAAGCAGGAGCCGCTACCGCACTCGGACCAGGCCCGGGCGACGTAATCGCCGCCACTGAGCCGGTACAGGCCCTCCACGCCCGCCACCGCCGTGACGCGGGTTTCCTCGGCGCTCGCCGCCGTCGGCACGGCGAGTGCGAGAACGGCCGTCGTCGCCGCGACGCACGCTGCGATCCTCTTGCGCATGTCTCCTCCTGGAGTCGCTGGAATGCCGTGCGTTCACTGTGACCCGTGGCGGCCCGCCGATCGTCGGCAACGAGCGCACACTTGCTGAACATCCAGCGCACGCGCCCCCGTCCGGGCCCGTACCTCGCTCGGCGGGAAGCCGTACGCCCTGCGGAAGGCCCGGCTGAAGTCCGCGGGGTGGCGGAATCCCCAGCGTGCGGCCGTCGCGGCGATGGTGCGCGTGCCGAGCGCCGGATCGGCCAGCTCCGTGCGGCAGCGCTCCAGGCGCAGGCGCCGGATCATGGCGCCCACGGTCTCCGGTTCGTTCCGGAAAAGGAGGTGGAGGCTGCGCACGGAGAGGTGGTGGTGGGCGGCGATGGCCGCCGGGAGCAGTTCCGGATCGCCCAGGTTCTGCTCGATGAAGATCTTGATCCGGGAGCGTACCGCGGCCCTGCGGGTCTCCGCGGGCAACGCCTCCTGGGCCCCGAGCCGCCCCGCCAGTACGGTCGCGGCCAGATCGATCCCGATCGCACCGAGCCGGGCCAACTCCGCCGGGCCACAGGTGTGGGCGGCGGTCGGCAGCCCGGCCAGGTACGAGCCGAGCAGCGCCGCCGACCCCGAACCGGCGCGGGTGGACAGCGGCTCGGCCAGCAGCCGGTCCGCCCGGCCGCCGGCCAGCGGCAGTACCGTGCGCGGCAGCCGCAGCAGCGTCAGCCGGGTCTGCCGGCCTCGGTCGAGGAAGTCGCAGACGAGCGGCGCCGAAGTGGTGAACAGACTCATGTCGCCGCTCCCCAGGCAGGCCACGCCGCGCGCCTGCTCCAGCCGGATGGGGCTCCCGCGGACGAGGACCAGGTAGTACTCCTCCGGGTCATGGCGGCGAATGTGCACGGGGGAACGGCGGGCCACCATCGGGGAGAAGGCGAAAGCGGCTACCTGGCTGTGCGGCATGCCCACAGCCTCCACGCTGCCCCTGAAACGGGGCGCGTGCGCGCTGTGGATCGCTACGGGCATGACCTCGGCGCCGACCATCTGGGCCCACCAGTCGAACCGCTCCGGCGCCGGAACCCCGTCGGTGCTCGCGGACACCACCGGCCCGTCCCCGCCATCGGTCTGCCGCGCCGCCTCATTGATGCTGGACATTCAACGATGCTCACGGCTCGCCGCCCCGCCGGAAAGCCGCGGGCCGGACAGATGACGGCAAGACGCAGACGAACCCCCTGGCGCGGCCGTCCGGCGGTGCCAGGGGGTTCGCTCATGACCGTTCAGAGGACTCCGCGCGTGGCACGGGTCAGAGGGCCCTGGCCGCGCCTCACGTTGGCGCCTCCCAGCGCGTAGGCACCGGCCAGCATGGCGACGGCACCACTGCCGACGCCCACCGCGATCGCCTTGCGGTTCTTGAGCACCGTCCATGTCGTCGCCGCCGCTTGCATGGTCTTCTGCGGTACGGCGGACAGCAGTTCGCCGCCCGCCTTCGCCTTCTCACCGAGCGTCGCGCCCACAGACGCCGCGCCCTTCCCCGCTTCGGCGACCGATGACTTCACGTCACGGGCCGCTGAGCCGGTCTTGGCGGCGGCTCCGGAAGCGGTCTTGGACGCGGAACGGGCCGTGCCTCCTGCGGCCTTGGCCGTGGTGGCCTTGGCGCTCTCCGCCTTGGACCGGTCGGCCTTGTCCCCCGTCGAAGTGTCACCTACAGGACTGGTTCCGTTTTTCGTCGATTCACTCATGCCCTCCGTCTGACCCCGTCTCACCGCTCGAAACAAACGCGTATTCGTACGCCGTGCGCCCCGGCGAACCGTGAACGCACCCGGCCCCGAAGTCAGGTGCCGCCACCACTACTCCCGCGTGCGTGAGCAGAGGGGTGCTGCCTGCCTCCAACGTCCTGATCGGCCTCACCACTGACCGGGAGTCGGTCTGCGCCGACTACGGCGCCGGCGGACCGATCCCGGGCGCCGTCATGGACCATCTCCGCGCCTGCTACCGAGCCGCGGCGCCCCGCTTCGACTACCGTGCCGACGACGTGCTGGTGATCGACAACATGCTGCTCTCGCACGGCCGGGAGCCGTTCACAGGGCCCCGCCGGATCGCGCTCGCCATGGCGGAGCCGTACACCCCCAACCGCTGGCCCCAGGACGGAAGACCCTCGTATGTTTGCGCGTTCCCTCCGGTCCAACCGGGACTTCTCCGTCTTCTGGGCGGTCCAGGCCCTGTCCGAGGTCGGCAACGCCTTCTCGCTGGTGGCGCTTCCGCTGCTGGTGCTGCACACCACCGGGTCGGCGGCACAGATGGGGCTGCTCACGGCCGTCGCGGGCGCCACCGCGCTCCTCACCGGACTGGTGGGCGGCACCTGGGCCGACCGCTTCGACCGGCGGCTGCTGCTGATGCTGTGCGACGCCGCCCGGCTCGTGCTGTACGGCGCGATTCCGGTCTGCTGGGCCCTGAACCCGCAGATCTGGCTGCTGTACGTGGTCATGGCGCTGGCCTCGGTCTTCGAGACGTTGTTCCGGATCACCTATGTCACCGCCGTGCCGAACCTCGTCGACAAGGAGCAGATCGTCGCGGCGAACGGCCGACTGGAGGCGACGAACGCGATCGCCTACATCGCGGGCCCGGCCCTGGCCGGTGTGGTGGCCGGGCTGTTCGGGCCCACGGCCGCCGTCGCCATCAACGCGGGCAGCTTCGGGATCTCTCTCGTGGGCCTGGCCTTCATCAGGCTCAGGCCCACCGTGCGGTCTTCGGCCGACGAGGCCGAGAACAAGGCGGCCTGGGCCCAGGACCTGCGCTCCGGCTTCCTGGTCGGCGCCGCGTTCCTGTGGCGCACGCCGGTGTTGCGGGCGCTCACCTTGCTGCTGACCGTCACCACCTTCCTCAGCCTGGGCATGACCGATGTCTTCATCTACCACCTGCGGCACGGTCTCGGGCAGGACGAACGCACGGTGGGCTACGTCCTCGCCCTGGCCGGGCTCGGCACCTGCGTGGCCGCCGCCGCGACCGCCTGGCTGCGCCGCTCCTGGGGGTTCGGCACCTGCTGGCTCGGCGCGATGGGTCTGTGCTCGGTGTCGGTGCTGGTACTGGGCGGCACCGGACAGGTGGCCGTGGCGACCGTGACGATCTGTCTGTACTCCTTCGGCATGGCACTCGCGGGCATCTGCTCGATGTCCCTGCGTCAGCAGGTCACGCCGGACCATCTGCTCGGCCGGGTCACCTCCGCGTTCTGGACGATCCACGGCAGCCTCGCGCCCCTCGGCGCGGCTCTGCTCACGGCTCTGGTGGGCCGGCTGGGGACACGTGGGCCGCTGACCGCGGTGGCGGTCGTCTTCCTGGCCGTGGTGGTGGCCGCCGCCTTCACCCCCATTCGACAGCGCCGGCCGGAACTGACCGCCGTACCGCTCCCGCGGACACGGCCCACTCCGCCGCCACCACGAGATACGCCTCCCTCAGCGGCCTGCGGAGAAGGTGATGTGCATCACATTTAGCGAATGTGGGGTACTGGCTCGTACACAAGAACGGCGTCAGTGCCAGGCATGCGTCTCACTATTCGATGAGGGCGAAGGGTGTTCACGCTCCGTTTGCCTTCGAATCCGGCGCTGGGCGCGCCCCGGTGGGGGTCGGGGCGAAGGAAGGCTCACCGGCGGTTCGGCGGTGTGAGACGACCTGCCTCTCTGGTGTCCGCTGAGATGGTGTCAGGGGCAGAGAGCGGTCTCAATTTTCGGTTCACGTCGCGACGCCATTCATTGCCCGTTGTAAATGGGTGAATTGAAGTGCGACGTGGAGTGGATTCCCTCGGACTGGGGCTCATGAGGCACGTGGGGGCGCGGCAAAGGCCATTGTCTTGCGGCAGGTTGACGGCAACACTGTTCTTCACACGGAGTTGTTGCCACATTCCCGAATCGTCGGGCATCGGTGTCGACGCGTGCGGAAGGTGAGGTGAAGCAGAATGGGTATGAAGATGACGATGACCACCCGCTGTTCGGTCTCTGTGCGCTGGCAGCACGTGCGAGTGGTCATCATCGTCATGGTCCTCGTGTTCCTGAGTGTGATGACTCACGGAGACGGTGACATGACGCTGGTCGACGCGCTGTTGCCGCGCGTCTGAGGGGCGAGCAGGTCCCTCCAAAGGGGGCGGTTGCCGGGAGACCGGTGACCGCCCCCTTCACTTTGTCAGGCTAGCGCACAAAGTCTTGGCGTTGAAGGGGAATCCCCTCGAAATCTCCCCGGTGTTCTTGGAACTATCCGGTAGGGGTCCCGGCAGGCGTCAGGCGTATGCGAATTGAACACGGCAGCGGGAAGAGCCGTGGAGGGGCCCATTCCCGCAGCCGGTTTGACCAACAAATCAGCTCACGCAGAGAACCCTGCGGAATTCGCTGTTGCCGTACTCGTCAGGCGAGGCGATGGCGACTCCCTGCGCCTCCACCCACGCGTGGAAACGGTAGGGGTCGTCCGCCGTGCCGATGCACCACACCACCCGCCGGCCGGTCAGGGCCAGGGACCCGAGCGTGGCCAGGGACAACTCCAGGCAGGCGGCGCGTCCGGGGTACCACCGGGCTGCCCGCCGCACCGCCGCGAGGGCGGCTGAGGCCTGCTCCGGCGTGGCCTCCCGCCGGCACCAGGTGCGTGCGGTCCAGCCCACCGTACGGGAGACGGTTCTCAACGGCAGCCGGATGAGCAGCAGCGCGCCGAGGAGCACGACCAGGCTGAGTACCGCGGTCACGGCGCCGCGAAGGGAGCGGTCGCCTCCGTCCCGCACCGGTTCGGCCGACATGGTCATCTGGGCTGCGGCCAGGGGCACTTCGGTGACGGGCGGTACCTCGCCCACCGATGGGGCGTGCCCGGCGGATCCGCGACCGTCCGGTCGGCGGCCCGCGGTCGCCGGTGCCCGCTCCGCCGGGGGAGACGGAGCGTCGGCCGCCGGGTGCGGGTATGCGTGTTGTCCCGCCGCGGGGGGCGTAAGGCTCGGGGCGTGCGCGGCGAGGAGGCCACGGCTGATCAGGTCGTCGGCGAGGCGGCGGGCGTCCTTTCGGATCCGGTCGTGTTGCACGTCCGGGTAACGGCCGGCCACCACCACCACCGCGGAGTCGAAGTTCCCGCTGCGGTGCCATTCCCGCCAGAGTGCGTGAGCCATGGAGTTCATCGCGAAGCAGTGGCCGGACCGCACGTCCAGCAGCACGCTGCCACCGTGCGGCGAGGTGCTCTCGCGGACGTACTCGGACACGCTCAGCCGCGTCATGACCGCTCCTGCCCGCTGGCACCGGCCGTCAGCCACAGGTCCGCGCCGAGCAGGCGGTTGAGCGCCGGGAAGGGGGCGGCCAGACCCGCGACCGCCCGTTCGACCGAGGCGATCACCCGCAAGGGCTCGATGATTCCGAGGTCGGCCAGCGGGGATCGCAGGAGCCGTGCTCTGATCTGTGTCGCTGACCGGCGGACGCCGTGGTAGTTCTCGGCCGCGTAGTCGCCCTTGGTCCTGCGCCGCAGTACGGGGTCGGGGACCAGGCCGGTCAGCGCGGCCGCCAGCAGCGGCTTGGCGGCGAACGGGTCGATGCGGTGCGGCAAGGGGAGGCGGGTGCAGGCCCGTACGACCTCGCTGTCCAGGAAGGGCGCGTGCGGCCAGATGCCGGACGCGCGTGCTGTGGAGGTGAACTGAGCCTGCACGGCGGCGGAGGTGCGCAGCTCGCACAAGACTGCCCGGGTGCCTGGTGTCGCGGGCCCCGAAGGGGATACGAGGTCGGTCGATCGGGCACGCTCCTCGGCCAGTTCGGCCAGGTGCCGACGTGCGCGGGTGGTCAGCCAGACCGTCTCCGGCCCCGGGGCCGGCCACCAGGCCACCGCGTCCGCCCACTGCGGCGGATGGTCCAGGGGGTCGTCGAGATGGGAGGCGAGTCCGCTCATCGCCTGGTGCAGGGGAGTGCGGGCGAGGCATCTGGCGCGCAGGATGACGTCCGCCGGGGAGAGCTGACGTATGCGGGCCAGCGCGCGCCCGTCGCTGAGGAGTCGGCGCAGTCCGGCTGTGGCCGCGATGTCACCGAGGTAGGAAGGGGGAGCGGCCAGTAGTGCGTCGCCGCCCTCGCCGGTCAGGTGAATGCCGGGGCCGCCGCGCGCGATGTGGTCCAGCCGCAGCTGTTGTCGGGCGCCGATGACTGCCGCCGGGTCGGGCTGGTCCGCGGAGCCGTGCTCGGGCAGGCCGCTGTAGGGCAGGGAGTCCTCACTGCCACGGGTCACGGCGAGCCGGACCGATGGGGCATGCTCGGCGTGGGCCAGGGCGTGGGCGAGATCGCCTGCGGGGGCGTCGGGGTGGTGGTAGACGAAGGCGTCCAGGGGCGGCCGGCCGGTGGTGCGGGCGGCCAGGAAGGCCAGAGAGGTGGAGTCCAGGCCGCCGCTGAAGTCCGAGGTGATCCGTGGGGCGGTGTCGGTACGCAGGATGACGGCGCGTGTGAGCGCTGACCGTAACTGGGCCGCGCTGTCCTCGAACCGCGTGCCGGGGTCGGGGGCGAGGTCCTCGTACGTCCAAGGGGTGCAGTCGCCGGAGGGGGTGACTCTCAGCGCCTGGCCGCCACCGAGTCGGCGGATTCCGTCGTACGCCGTGCGCCCTTCCGTGAGTTCGGGAACCGCGGGGCAGACAATGTGCGCGGCGAGCGCGGCCGCGTCGGGCCGGGCGGCTGCTCCGGACAGGGCCGCCGCGGTCCTCGCCCGGGTGGACAGAACCGTGTTCTGGCCGTGGCGCCCGTAGTAGAGGGGAAACTGCCCCGCCGGGTCGGCATACGCGGTGAGGTGGCCGTCGTCCTGGAGCACGAGGAGCAGGTAGGCGCCGGGCCAATGGGTCAGGCGTTCCCAGCGGCCGTCCTGCACAGCCCGCCGCAGGTCATGACGCATCGTCGCTTCGTCGGCGAGGCACTGGCCGATGGCGGCCAGCCGGGCGTGTGCGCACTGCACGGTGCGGACCTCACCGGGGTGCCAGGGCCCCCAGGACCAGAGCAGGGGTTCGCCTGGCCACAGCCGTGTGGCTCCATGCGGCGCCGGGGCAGGTGCCGCCGACAGCAGCCCCGCGATGGTGGGCCCGTTGGTAGGGGGAAGGGCAGGAGACGGGCAGCGCGGGTCCGTGGCTGCGGCGGAGGCCGCGGGTCGGGGCATGACAGATGTCCGGAACGTCAGTAGTAGTACTGGGCATTGGCATCGGCGCTCCCGCTGGGGGAGCTGCCCAGAGCCACCTCACGGACATGACCCAGGTCGACCACCATCGGCGGTTCGTAGGCGGCCGGTTCCTCGCGGGACGGCACGGCCTCGGCCTTCACCGCTTGTCGCGGATATCCGAAATCCTCGTACGGGGATACGGCAATGGGCTCGTAAGTCATGAGGCCGCCTCGGGTCAGGGGCATCAGCTGCCCCGGGAAAGGGATCGGAACGGGAAAGCGTGCGCCGGCCGTCCCGGCGTCGTCGCGGTCCCAAAGTGTAGCGATTCTCCATCCGCTCCAGGTGCCGAACCGGCCCGCGATCGAAGGTGCTCCGGCCTGGCAGTTCCCGCCCTTGTTTCCTGGCGTCAGAAGGGTTTTCGGTCCCGCTGACGGGTCCGCTCACGGGAGGTCGACTCATTCGGACAACGGCGCTCACTCATTTGAACGAGCGCGGCGGTGTCACGGGGTCCGCGGCGCCATTTCGAAGAAGAGAGGGGCTTGCGCGGCACGCCGGCCGTCGAGTATCTCCGTGAGCGCCCGTGGCGGGTGAGATACGAGTTCGATAATCGAAGGTCTAGGTGTTGTTGGCCGCGTGCTCCATGCCGCGGAGTCCCAGGATCAAAGCGCCCTGCGCTTCGGCCCGGGTGTCCAGTTCGCTGAGGTCGAGGACGAACTCGGAGTCCTCGGCGACCGCGCCGGGCAGTGCGAAACGGCGCAAGGACTCCTTGCAGCCCTCCAGCAGCAGCGGACTCTGGGCGAGCTGGCCGCCGATGACGACGAGGTCGGGGTTGAGCAGGTTGCACAGCTGGGCCAGGGACTGCCCGAGGCATCGGCCGGCGTCGTGGATCACCCGCATGCAGACCGCGTCCTGTGCCTGGGCGGCTGTGATGACCTGTTCGAGCGTCTCTGGTGCGGGCAGGCTGTTGCGGGCCCGCGCGGCACGGACCTGCGCGATCAGCGCGTCGGCGCCGATCACCGTCTCCAGGCAGCCGCGTCCACCGCACTGGCAGACCGCGCCATGGGGGTCCACGGTGAGGTGACCCAGTTCCCCCGCCATGCCGCCGTGGCCCCGCAGCACGCTGTTGTGCACGATGATGCCGGCGCCGATACCCGTCGACGCCTTCACGTAGACCACCGTCTCGGCGTGTTCCCGTGTGCCGTAGGTCTGTTCGGCCAACGCGCCGAGGTTGGCGTCGTTGTCGATGAAAGCGCGCACGCCCAGCCACGTACCCAGGTCTTTCGCCGGGTCGTCGCCCGCCCGCCAGGGCGGGAGGATCGGCGGGGTGAAGCCGCCGGTGCGCGGGTTGATCATCCGGGGTACGGCGACGCCGAGGGAGAACACGTCGGAGCGGTGCCGCTCCGTTCCCTCGATCGCCTCATCGATCATCTGCTTGACCTCGGGCAGAGCCCGGGACCAGCCCCGGCTGACGCCCTCCGAGCTGACCCGCGAGGTCGCCCGGTCGAATTCCTTGTCGAGTCTGCGGGCGACCACGGTCATGTGGTTGAACCCGAGGTGCACGCCCACGCCGACATCGTTCACGGCCGAGAGGCAGACCTTGCCGCGCTGCTTGGTGGTGGGCACGAGGCTGACCTTCGCGAGTTCCTGGACCGCGGCCGAAACAGTGGCCTGGGAGAGCAGGGTGCGGTGTGCGATATCGGCCTGGGTGCCGGACTTGATCGCCACGGCGAGAAGGACCTTCCGGCGGTTGGCTGCCCGGGTGGGGCCGGCCGTAGGCAGCCGGCCCAAGAGATCGTCCGCGTTCGCCATTGGCCCCCCAGCCCCGGTATCCGCATCTCGATTTTTTAGATCGAAGAGCAAATAATACCAGCGGAGCCTTCAATTCGAACCGGCTTCGGCTTCGAATAATTGAGGCGCAGTGGGGTGACCGGTGGGGCTTCTGAGTGCCTCGATGTGCGTCGGCGATCTCTCTGGCGGCCCGAAATTGGCTGAAATTTTCTAGAGAAAGGCGCTGGCGTGAGCCTTCCTGGTCAGGTTGTTCTTCAATTGACAGAACGCGAAGACCCCGGCGGTGTACAGCATCCGCTGCCTGCGACCGTCCGGTGGCAACCCGTCTGCCTCGGTGACAGGCCGTCCCGCACCGCCCTCACCCTTGCGGCGAGTTGGAGTGTCCATGACGATGGGGCGCATGTCGCAGCAGACGGGCTCTTCCCGGCGTACGGTCCTGACCGCGGCCGCGGCCGCCACCACGGCCGGAGCCGTCGGCCTGCAGACGGGCCCCGCCACCGCGCGCGACGGCGGGCGGCCCACGGCCCAGGAACCGCCGCGCGAACTGCGCGCCCTCCTGCGGGAGATCGACCACCGGCGCATCGAGGCGACGGTGCGGCGGCTCGCCGCGTTCGGAACCCGGCACACCCTGTCTTCGCAGGACGACCCCGTACGCGGCATCGGCGCCGCACGCGACTGGATCCTCGCCGAGCTGCGGCGCCACGCGCGACGCTCGGGCGGGCGGATGACCGTCGAGCTCCAGTCGTACGTCCAGGAACCGGGTCCGCGCATCCCCACTCCAACGAGGATCACCAACGTCGTGGCCACACTGCGCGGTTCGGCCTCCCCCGACCGCTTGTATGTCGTCTCCGGGCACTACGACTCGCGCGCCAGTGACGTCATGGACTTCACGAGCGACGCGCCAGGAGCCGACGACGATGCCTCCGGGGTCGCGCTCGTCATGGAGCTCGCGCGCGTCATGGCGCCCCGGCGCATCGGCGCGACGCTCGTATTCGCGGCCGTCGCCGGCGAGGAACAGGGGCTGTTCGGTGCCGCGCACATGGCGGAGCGGTTCAAGCAGCGCAAGGCCGATGTCCAGGGGATGTTCACCAATGACATCGTCGGCAGCTCCACCGCCGACGACGGCACCCGCGACCCGCGGACGATCCGCCTCTTCGCGGAGGGCGTCCCCTCGTCAGAAACACCGGAGGAGGCCGCCGTCCGACGTGCCGTGGGCGGCGAGAACGACTCGCCGGCACGCCAACTCGCCCGCTTCGTAGAGGATGTGGCCGCGAACGACGCGACGGGGATGCGGGTACGCGTCGTCCACCGCCGCGACCGCTACCTGCGCGGCGGAGACCACATCCCCTTCCTCGAACGCGCCTACCCCGCGGCCCGGTTCACCGAGCCCGCCGAGGACTTCGCCCACCAGCACCAGGACGTGCGCGTGGTGGACGGCAAGCAGTACGGAGACCTGCCGGAGTTCTGCGACTTCCCGTTCCTCGCCCGCGTCGCCCGCGTCAACGCCGCGACCCTGTGGAGCCTCGCCCAGGCCCCCGGCACCCCGCGCGGCGCGAAGATCCTCACCGCCGCGCTGACCAACGAGACCGAGCTGGTGTGGGAGCGCGGCACCGAGGCCGACCTCACCGGATACGAAGTCGTGTGGCGCGAGACCACCGACACCGACTGGACCCATGTGATCGACGTCGGCGACGCCACCCGTCACACCGTCGACCTGTCCAAGGACAACGTCTTCTTCGGCGTACGCGCGGTGGGCCGCTCCGGCCTGCGCAGCCCCGTGGCGTTCCCCGCGCCGCAACGCTGAGGCGCCCCGAGACCGGCGAGGGCTGAGCTGGACGGCGTGCCCTCTTCGGCCGCGTACGTGACCAGACACTGGTCGCCCTCGTCCGGCAGGCGCAGCGTCTCGCGGCGCAGGGTCAGCTCACCAGCCGTGGGGTGACGCAGCCGCTCGATGCCGTAGGCGTGCTCGCCCACATGGTGCTCCGCCCACAGCGCGCGGAAGTCCTCGCTGCGCACCGAGAGTTCACCGAGCAGATCGCACAGCCGGTCATCACAGGAGTACCGGCCCAGGTCCATGCGCAGGGCCGCGACGGTACCGCGCGCGCTCTCCTCCCACGCCTCGCGGTCCGGGTACAAGCCGCGCACGGCCGGGTCGAGGAAGACCAGCCAGGCCGCGTTGCGCTGCCCGGCCGGCAGGGCCTCGAAGTCGGTGAACAGCGCCCGGGCCGCCGCGTTGGAGGCCAGGATGTCCAGTCGGCGGCCCAGCACATACGCGGGCACCTCGCCGAGCGCCGTGAGCAGGACCCGCACACCCGGCCTGACCGGCTGCGGAACGGGAGGTGTCGAAGCCGGGTGGCGCAGGGCGCGGATGAGATGGCCCAGGTGCGCACGTTCTGCCTCGTCCAGGCGCAGGGCCCTGGCAACGGCGTCGAGAACGCTGTCGGAGACGTTGTGGGTGCGGCCCTGCTCGAGCCGTATGTAGTAGTCAACGCTCACCCCCGCCAGGTCCGCCAGCTCCTCACGGCGCAGACCGGGCACACGTCGGCGGCCGCCGAACGGGCGTACGCCGAGATCCTCCGGCCCCAGCCGGGCGCGGCGGGAGCGGAGGAACGCGGAGAGCTCGGTGCGAAAGTCCATGGATCAAGTGTCCGTCACAGGGTGGTTCTGCCGGACCCAGGGTCGAGCCGAACCCTGGGTAGGCGAGCGGATCTCCCGCAGAGTCACTACCGCAAGACACCACGGGACCCGCAAGAGACCGCGGCGACCCGCACCGTCTTGCAGGCCTCATGCACAAGACACAAAGGACCTCACATCCAACACGGTCCGCACCACGCACCTTCGGGAGACCACCATGACCATCACCACCGAGCAGACCACCTCCCTCACCCGCCCCCTCACCGGCCGGATCGCCGTCGTCACCGGAGCCTCCAGCGGCATCGGCGAGGCCACCGCGCACAAACTGGCCGCCCGAGGTGCGCACGTCGCCCTGCTCGCCCGGCGTGCCGATCGCCTGGACGAGCACGTGGCCCGGATCGAGGCGGCCGGAGGCACCGCCCTCGCCCTGCCGACCGACGTGACCGACCCCGCCTCGCTCACCGCGGCCGCCGCCGGCATTCACGCCCGCCTCGGCCGCGTCGACCTCGTGGTCAACAACGCAGGACTCGCCCTGCCCGACCTCCTGGGCGGGGCCGCGGGCGACAACTGGCAGCGGATGATCGACGTGAACGTCACCGGCGCGTTCGCGGTCGTGGAGACGTTCGTCCCCGACCTGCTCGCGGCGGCGGCCGAACGGGGCCACGCGGACCTGGTGAACATCTCCTCCGCGGCCGCCCAGTCCGTCCTGCCCGGCTTCGCCGCGTACGCCGCCTCCAAGGCCGCCTTCAGCCACCTCTCCCGCAATCTGCGGGCGCAGCTCAGCCCCGCCGACGTACGCGTGACGAACATCGAACCCGGCACTGTCGACACCGAGTTGCGCGACCACATCGACGAACCGGCCATCAGCGCCGCCGTCCAGGAGGCCGTGGCCTCCATCGAGGGCCTTCCCTCCGGGAGCGACATCGCCGAGCTGATCGCCTTCGCCGTCGAGCGCCCGCGCCACCTCAACCTGCCCCAGATCTCCGTGCTGCCCACACGGGAAGCATAGTCAGGGGGACCCCCGCACCCCACGGAGTGCCGACTTCGAGGGGTGCCCCGCCGCTGCGGCGCGAACGCGCATACTTCCTCGCCAACTGGCTGTCACTCCGGCAGGCACGCGGCCACTCCGTCGCTTCCGCCGGTGCTGAAGGCGTTGATGCGCTGCTCGGCGTCGCCGTGGTCCCGGGAGTTGGTCCAGGGCGTGTCGTCGGCCAGCTCCGTGAGTGCCGCGCCCAGCTCGTCCGAGTCGCCGTCCTCGAACTGCAGGTCGGCGGAGCCGTAGAGGGCCGCTCCCGCCAGACAGTCGGCCTGGAGTTCGGCGGCTTCGACGGCCAGCCCGTCCACGCGGTTCTGCACGGCGTGGGCCCACTCGTGAGCGATCACCAGGTAGATCCACGCATCGCCCTTCTCGTAGCCCTTGCTCATCAGCGCGGCATCCCATGCGATGAAGTCATCGGTCGTGCAGTAGAAGGCGTTGTCGGGTACGGCCGGCTCGCCACCACAGCTCGGGGCCTCGGCTGTGCCGGGTATATACGTGCCGAACACCGTCGGCGACGTGTAGGCGCCGGTGAAGTGGTCATTCCAATGCGCGCTCCAGAAGTTGTCCACCACGGCGACGGCGTCCTCGGCCTCGGATTCCCAGCCCTTGTCCGGTGTCTGCCCACCATGGGGCGGGTCGACCGCGGCTTTTGTGGGCTCGGGCGGCTCGAACGACTCCGTTGTCTCCGAGCCGTCCTGAGTGCCTTTCCCCAGATCGCCCTCCGCGGAGCCGCCGCCCCCGCAGCCTCCCGCGAGGAGGACCGCGGAGGCAGTCAGAGCAAGGGGCCAACTGCGGTATGGCACACGTGGTTTGCGGGCCATTTTCCGGTCTCCGTTCCCCGGCCCGGGCCATCTGCCTCCACCCGGCCAGTCTGCTCGCTGCTTTCGGTTCAAAGAGCGGGATTCAGGTGAAGGCGACGGCTGTCAGAGCCGTTGAAGCCAGCACGCCGACGGCCGGCCACCACAGCCATCGGCGACGACCGCCGGCGAAGGCGGCCACAGTCAGGATCTGGGCGACCACCGCCACGGCCGTGGCCGCGGAGAGCAGGAGTGAGCGGCGTCCCGCCTGCTCGGCGAGGTCCACTTGACGGTTCTGTTCGGCCCGGGCGGCCCCCAGCTTCTTCGGCTCCCTGCTCAGCGCGGTGACCGTCGTCATGTCGACACGGTCTTCTGCTACGGGAACCCGCCCCATGTACTTCGCGATGCTCCGGATCTGCACCGCGATGGTGCCTTCCACGGCGGCCATCACACGTTCGTGCCGGGCGTCGGAGGGACTGATTCCGGTGTCCCACACGGCCAGTTCACGCGCGAGGGCACCAGCCTCCGCAGCCAGGGCCGTCCGCAGGCCCTCAGTCAGAAAGGCGGTACGCAGACCGTGGGCCTCGATGGAGGCGCTCAGCCTGACGGCGCTGCGAGCGGCCTCGGCCTGGGCCCGCTGTTCGCCGCCCGCCGCGAGTATCTGCCCCAGAGGCAGCAGCAGTGGCAGCACGCAGGCCAGGAGATTGAACAGGGCGCTGCGCCGGTGGCCCGCCGAGGCGGTGGCGGGCTGAGGAATGATCTCCAGCCGTCTGAGCACCCTACGGCCGGATGCCGTGGGGGTTCGTTGCCAGCGCCGCGGCCTGAGGACATTGGCCGCGCACATGGCCACGAGCACGGCCAGGGTTCCTCCGGCGGCGGAGGCCGTGCCCCAGGCGGCCCACCGGTCGCCGTCGCGCATCTGGGCGTCCGGGGTCAGCCCGTACAGCCCGGGGGAGCGTTGTTGCACATCCGCCAGGCGCTGCGGCAGGTCATAGCCGAGATCCTTGTAACGGTAGGCCCCATTGCCGAGCAGGTGGTCGCGTCTGGCCGAGCGGGGCAGGTGGAAGGCGGTCTGCGCGGCCAGGGTGTACTCGGATGCCGCGAGTCTCCCTTCGTTCCTGATGGGCCGCAGCCCGTCGGCCCGGGCCTCGGCGGCGGCCACTCTCATCGCTTGGGGGCCCTCATCGGCGTAGACCGCGCGAATGTCCTCGACCATGGCCGCCTGCCGCCTGATCTCCTGTCGCATCGCGTCCTGGTAGGCACCGGACGACTGGCTGAACTGCCAGGTGGCGAGCAGGGTCGCACCGACGATGATCGCGATGAGGGCGATCTGGAGCCGGATGCGCAGGCTGAAGCGGGACGGTCGGCCGGTCACAGCGACTGCCTGTCGTAGGCGATTTGCGCGCCCTTTACGTCGGTGAGCGTGAGGACGTCGCCGGAGACCGACCAGCCGTGACGCTCTGGAGAGCGTTCGGCGGGCTGGTCGGTGTAGTCACCCGCAGGGTCGCCGGGGTCCTGACGGGACTTGGTGGCAGTCGTGGGGTTCAGGAAGAGCCGGTCGCCCTCGACGCGGGCCGTCCCCTGGGCGACGAAAGTGATCTGGACGTCGTCTCCGTCCGTGTTCGGATAGAAGAGCAGGCCGACGTACTTGTACCGCCCGTCTGCCGTGAAGCGGTAGGCGATGGTGCCCGAGCCACCGTCGGGGCGGCTCTCCCAGACTCCCACCAGGGTGGCCGGCAGCACAGCTTCACTTGCCTCGTTCTGCTGCGCCGCGGTGGTAGTCGCCGGTTCTGGGACCGATGGGGTCACGCCGCCGCTTTCCGGCTCGGGAGCCGCTGTGGTCGACGCTCTACTGGAGGTAGCGGTCGCGGAGTCGGCCGGGTCGGACGAGGAGCAGGCCACGGCACCTCTGAGGAGCAGCACGGCAACGAGCGCCCCGACCGGTCCGGGCATCTGGAAGTGCTCTGGCACGGCGAAGTCCCCCGAATCTTCATGCTCCGCTGGTCCAGCACATCGCAACGCACGTGCCTGTTCGGGCTCCCGTTTCCGGTGGGCTGGGTGACGTTGTCAAGAGGTCACGAAAAGATCTTCGGTCGTTCTGTGAAGAGTTCCGCAACAGACTTTATGGATTCGCGCCCCGTGGCACCCCGGGGGGCATCCCTAGGGTTTTCGGGCACGCTACCGGACACCTGCGGGGCGGGGCTACCACTCGCAAGGAACACCCATGTATCCCGTAAAGCGATCAGTGAAGGCACGTTTCTTCAGTGAAAGATATAGACGCTCAGTAAGCGACTGTCCTTGAGGTCTTGCAGGGTCTAGTCTTGGAATGCGTTCAAGGGGAGATCTTCGGGGGAGTTATGGCCAATGATTCAGGCGGTGTGCCGGAGGCGCAGCAGGGCACCTTCAGTCGAGCCTGGTCAGAGCATCCGGCAACGATACTGGCCGCTGTCATCGGCGCTCTCGCAGTCCTGGTAGCCGCCCTATTCCCACTCCTCACCGCGGAAGACTCCGGTGGAGATGGAGCGGCCAACGGGTCTGGCCCCACAGCCCCCGTGCCGCCTTCTGACTCCTCCAGCGGACACCAGCCGGAACCAACGGTTGACCGGACGAAGTCATCGGGGCCTGAGCCGCCGATCAAGTCGTCACCGCCCTCAGCGGCCAAGCCGCACTGGAAAGGGCCGATCAAGATTCCGGTAAACCTCAATTCCGTTTCCGATACGGGAGCTGAGCTCGACAGTGATGAACCGGGAAGCCTCGTGGGCGTCGACGATGACTTGCGGGGGGATTACTCTACGACTCCAGCGGTACTGGTGATGACTGGACGCGCCGCGGAAATAGGTAAGCCCTTAGATAAGATCACCAAAGAGATGTGCGAGCAGAGGACTCCCGTCAAACCCGGCGACCCGATGGGAATCACGGCTTACCGTACGGGAACGTATTGCTTCGCCACATCCGAAGGGAGCATCGCGGCATTCTCGGTGACATCTCCGCCGAGCATCCAAGATATTCCCAGCGAACTTACGATCCAGGTGGCCCTATGGAAATAGTGGCGCCTTTACTGATCGTTTCAGAATGCGGTTCGGAGGCGGCGGAGGCATATGAGGCTGCAAGGCAGTTCGAGCAGGCCCTGGTGGAGGTCGGCGCGTCGCTCGTAGCGGGTGCGGGCCGTGGCGCACGCCTCCTACGGGCGGGGGAGCGGTGCCAGTTCGGCGTGGGTGACGGTGTAGCCGCCCTTGACGACGGGGGCGTACGGGGCCGGGGCCATACAGGTGCCGACCTCGGCGTCCTCACTGTTCGGCAGCAGGTTCACCCCGTTCCACGAGAAGCCCACCCGATCGGCCTTGCCGCCCTTTCCGCCGTCGTACACGCTCAGTCCGACGCGCTTGCCGAGCGAGCCGGTCTCCTCGTGGCTGACCTTCGTGATGAGGGCCGTGACCGTCGCCGTGTTCGGGCCGGTGACCAGGCACTCCACTTGGCCCTCGGAGGTATAGGTGACGTTCTGGTCAGCCGAGTGGTGCGAGATGCGTACCGTCCCCCGCGCGTCGACGGGCAGCCCCGTGGGAATCTTGGGCCGCGGGATGCTGTACGGGGCGGCCACCGCGTCGAAGCTGAAGGAGCGTACATCGTTGTCGCTCAGGTACGGCAGTACGAAGTCCCCGCTGCCGACAATCCGCGCCGCGCCCGGCCGGCGGTGGTCCGTGCGCTGCTCGGCGGACGAGGCGGTGGACGAGGTGCACAGGGTGAGCCCGGCCACCAGGGCCGCGATGGTAGCGGTGGCGGTGCGCCGAGCAGACAGTGGCAGCGAAGCCATGACGATCTCCTTTTCTGCGAAGGGGAGTTGACTGGAGGAACGCGACCCATCCTTCGCTTTGACAGCCGCCCGGTCGTCATCTCAAGGCCGCAAGATCGATGCCGCCTAATCGCCCGCGCGGCTGACCAGACGTCAGCCGAGAGTCGCACAGGGTGGATCACCGCCGGCCGCAGGTGTTCGCGGATCAGTTGTCGCGCTGGCGCCGCCCAGGCCCCGGCTCAAGTGAGGCACTACGAAGACACCGTCCGTAGGAAGGACGGGATCCTGCTGCACGCCGACCGGACCCTGTCCTTCGCCGGGCGGCTGGTGAGCGGCGGGCCACCGTTGGCCCGGCACCCTCGTCACGGTCTCGCGCCAGGCAGCTGACGGACACCGGAGTCGTCGGTTCGGGGCGCTCCAACTGGTCGCTTCAGGATGAGTTGCGTCGCGAGTCTTGCGCGCGACGATCGTGGTCGGAAGGGTGTCCGGGATGCGTGCTGATCTTGTTCCTGACGACCTGTGGGAGCAGGTGGCCCCGTTGCTGCCGCCTCCTCCCGAACGGCGCCATCGCCACCCTGGGCGGCTGCGCGTTCCCGACCGAGTGGCGCTCGCCGGCGTCATGTACGTGCTGCGGACCGGTGTCGCGTGGCGCGATGTCCCCGCAGAGACCGTGGGCTGCTCCGGCGTGACCGCCTGGCGCTGGCTGCGGGACTGGACCGAGGCAGGCCTCATTCTGAAACGATCAGTTAGACGGTGTCCTACGAGGTCGTCATGCGATCGTGCGCCCGGCGCGGGAAGTTCGTGGTGACCGCGCGAGGGACGAGGGGACATGCTCAAGGCCAGAGGGGTCCCCACACTCACCGTCGGCATCAAGATGATCGGGGGCCCACTGGGCGACCCGCGATGTCGCGGTCCGGACCGGGAATGCCCAGGGCCAGGTTGCCGACATGGAGCAACCCGTCGTGATGGCACTTGAGGAAGGCGATCTGGTTCGCGGGGCGCATGGTGCCGGTGGGGCACGCGCCCAGGCCGAGGTCGGTCGCCGTGAGGCACAGCGTCTGCAACAGGCACCCGGCGTCTCGGTAGATGAGGCTCAGCGCCAGGCCCTCGTACTTCCAGCCGGTGCGGGCGGCGTGCGAGGCGAGCAGGAGGCTCGCGGGCGGCGGATGCTCCATGTAGGCCGGCATGGTCACCGTGGTGTTCAGTACGGCCGCCAGCTCGTCGTCCCAGGGGGCCAGCCGGTTCAGGGTGTGGTCGAACGGGTCGTAGTGGTAGGCGCCGGGAGTCAGCCCGGAGACCTTCCGGGCGATCACGTACGTCTCCACGCTGTGCCGTCCGCCGCCGGACGGAGACGGACGCTGTGTCTGCTGGAACCCGAGGGGGCCCAAGGGGCCCCGGACACGGGCCGAGCGGGCGAGGAACACAGCGAGGTGGCCGAGGGGCAGCGGTGAGGACGCGAAGTCGCGGATGCTGCGCCGCTCGGTCAGCACCTCGCGCAGCGGGCGGCTGGGCAGCTCATCGGAGTCGGTGAGGCGGACGGTCTCTGTCGAGTCGGGGTGCCGCAACCGGGCCGGGGGCGGGGAGCCTTGCTGCGTGTTCGCGGCGGGACCGTGTCCGGCCCGGGCATGTGCGGCGAGTTCGTAGGGCGTCAACCCTTGGGGCGCCTGGACGGTATGGGCCGAGGAGCGGATGATCCCGGCCGCGGAGAGCTGGTCCAAGGCCCGCTGGGTCGCCGCGAGTTCGGCCTCGCCGTTCCCTTCGCCGTTCGGGGCGGACCCGCCCCATCGCGCGTGGATCTCCTCGGTCGTGAGCGGCCGGTCCAGCGCGTTGAGGAGCGCCAGCAGCCGGGGGCGGGCTGTGAACCTGCGCCACCGGCGGCAGTCGACGAGGACGGGCCCCGCCTCGTCCTGCCATTCCAGGAGCAGGTCGGGACTGCGGCGGTAGTGCACGGGGCCGGACGGGCTTCCGCCGTCGGCACCGCTCCCGCCCGCGCTGCGCGTAGGGGGTGCGGGGGCTTCTGCGGCACGGGGCTTCACGGTTCTCGACGCCTCTCCGTAGGTCGTCACAGGAAGGTCTGTGGGCCGTCACAGGAAGGGCAGCGGCAGCGGATTGAGCTGTGCCTCCGTCAGCGCTGTATCGCGTACGCCCATGGCGAGCGGCGCCTGGAACACCCTTGGCCCGCCGCGGCGGTGGAAGTCGCTGCGCAGAGTGATCGGGCACAGTCCGGGCACGACCGTTCTGACGACCGTCACCCCGCACTCGGCCACGTCGATCGGAGTGATGTCCACGGCGATCGCCTCGTGTCCTCGCGCCGCGAGTCGCCGCGTGGCCTCCGTGACGTCGGCGGGCAGCCCGGGGGAGGGGCGCCGGGCCGCGACGGGGCGCAGCGGCCCCTCGTCCCAGAACGCCAGGTGCGTGAGCCGGTGGGGCGCCCAGTAGAAGAGGGAGAAGTCCTTCAGTGTGGTCAGCACCTCGTCCGGTTCGGGGATCGTCTCCCCCGCGTCGAGGTTCTCCTGCCACAGCCGGGCGCCCGCCCAGCCCAGGCAGCCCTCTTCCAGGGCGCCGAGCAGGGCCGCGTGCGGGTCCAGGTCGGCGCGCGCGGAGTGGGTGACCACGGGCCGCCGTTCGGTGTGCCGGAGGAAGCGCACGCCGACCACCGGAATTCCCAGGTCGGTGGTCAGGTCCTTGGCGGTGACCGTCACGCCCTGGGCGCGCATGCGCTCGACGATGCGCCGGGCCGGACCTTCCGGCAGCCCGTCCAGGTCGAGGGTGGGCAGGACGAGCCGGTTCTCCCAGAAGATCACGGACGCGTCCCTCTCGACGGCCTCCATCAGACCGCCGTGCACCGCGTGGTGGTAACTGCCGCCCGCCGCGAGGCCGGTGGAGATCGGGTCGTACCAGGCGCGATGGCCGGGCGGGAAGCGGTAGGGCAGATAGACGGCGCAGGCGGGGACGTACCGGGTGTGGCCGGTGAGCAGGGACCGGCCAGGCACCCAGTCGATCTCCGCGTCCGGGTCGCACGGGGCCAAGCGGGTGTGGCGGGCGTACTCCGCCGCCGAACCCAGGGGCAGCGTGCGGGGATCGACCGCCTCGCTGCCCAGGGCGGTGGCGGAGGCGCGCACCAGGCTCTCCGGGTCGTAGACACCCGCCGCATACCGTTCCAGGGTCTCGCCCACGGCACACACGCGGGCCGTCACCGGGTCGTTCTTGACCGCCCCGCCTCGCGCCTCGGCCGTGACGGGCGAGAACCAGTGCGTCTTCGTCATCCCGGCCGTACGGGCGTAGGTCGCCTTCCCGATGGCCTCGTCCTGCTCGTCCACCAGCAGGCGGAGCACCATTCCGGTGAGGGTGTCCACCGCGCCGCGCATCCGCTCCCAACTGAGCGTGTTGTCGATCTCCGTGGGTTCGTCCTCGCGCCGGGGCGGCACGGCGTGTGCGGCGCAGGCGGGGCACCCCGGCAGGTGGAACAGGTCGTGTTCGGTGCGGGCCAGGGAGCCGTGCTCGATTTCGGTCAGTCTCACGCGGCTCTGCGTGATCTCGTCTTCCGGCGTCTTTCCGCTTTCCGCCGCCTCGTCCTCTCCGTGCCGGGTTCCGGTACCCAGCAGGGTGAGCACTTCGTGGGCGAGCAGCCCGGAGGCGACCGCCGTGCTCGGCCATCCGCCGGAGTCCGACGCGCCGAAGAGGACGGTCAGGGGAAGACCGGCGATGGGCTGCCAGATGTGGTTGGCGCGGAGCCGGCGCACCAGGCACACCGGACAGGGCGTGTGCGGCGGCCGGAGAGTGGCGTGGAAGAACCGGGTCGGGGTATCGAGGTAGGTGACCAGGGGCGTCCCGGCTTCCAGCGCGGAAGCGACCCGGCGCACCAGTTGCTCCTCGGGGAGCGAGAGCGGCAGAACCGCGGCGGCCACCGGCGACGTCCGGTCATCGGCCACCGTCGGCACGCCCGCGCGCTCCAGCAGCGCGCTGACCTCGCCGCCCAACCCTTGGCGGGCGACGGCGACCGGTCGGCCCGCGCGGAGCGCGGTCATCTCTCCGTACAACGGGTGGACGGACTGCCCCTGTTGATGCGCGAGCCCGCGCGAGCGCAGGCCGCGCACCACCCGTTCCGGAACGGCGTCCGCCCGCACGGCCTCGCTGCCGGTCCCGGGAGCGGGCACCCGGACGGGGACACGCAGGGTTCCGGTGCTCGCGCAGACGTAGAGGTGGTCGCCGCGCGGGACCAGGCTTACGTCGGGACGCAGCTCGGTGGGGGCATGGGCATCCATGGGGCGGCCTTCCGGGAGAGGTGAGGAGACAACGCCCGGTTCCGCGCCGGGCCGGGCGCCCGCGACCAGGCGCCGCGGTGCGCGAAGCGCCCCTGACCGCCTGTCACGCGCGGTCAGGGGCGCGGGGCCTCAGGAGCCTCCGGACGTGGGAGTCAGCACGTCCATGGAGTGCGGGGCCGCCCAGGACAGACAGCTGTGTCCCGCGAACGCCTCCTCGGACTCCGGAATCGCCATTTCCTCGAACAACGCATCTCCGTCGATCTCGACGGGCTGCTTTGTCTGCTGCATTATTTCCGCCCTTTCGCTCGCGTGTCTCTTTCCCTTTTGGTTGAGCACTCCACAGAGAAACCGCCACAGGGGCGGTTTCTCTGTTCCATTGCAAGATGTCGAGTGCGGCAATACAAGAGCATGGTGAAATAACCCACCCAGCAGGTGATTTGGAGGCTTCCGGGGCGCGTGATGGGGTGGCACAGAACGCGGCGCATCCGCCCCCGAGCCACCTGGGAGGCGCGGAAGGCTCGGGGGCCTACGCGAATGGGCCGGTGGCCCATTCGTCAAGGGTCAGCGCGACCGGGAGACCGGGGGGACCGGCAAACAGGTCAGGCCGGCGCGAGCAGTCCTTCCAGCTCCGCTTCGAAGAAGGCCTCCGCGTCGAAGCCCATCCCGGTGAAGTGGCCCGCCAGTTCGAGCGAGAGCACGCCGTGCAGTCGGGTCCAGAAGGAGAGGGCGCGGTGGAGCTGGGCGGGCGTGGCCGGGTGCTCGCCCGCCCACTGCCCGTGCGCCTTGATGTGGCGGTCGAAGGGCTGGTCGTCGACCTCGGCCGAGGTGCGGGCCGGGAGCTTCGCGCAGGCGTCGAGCAGTGCCGCCATGATCTCGGACGCGATCCCGGTGACGTCGTCCGGGGCGTGGTAGCCGGGCACGGGAGTGCCGAAGACGAGGAAGTACCGGTGGGGGTCGGCTCGCGCCCACCGGCGCATGGCGTGGGCGAGGCTCGCGAGGTCGGCGCCGGAGGCCGTGCCGGTGCCGTCCTCGGCGTCGCCACGCCCGTTGTCGGCGTCGGCGCGGAAGGTGTCGGCCAAGTCGCGGTAGGCGTCCCGGATGAGTTCGGTGATCAACTCGTCACGGCTGCCGAAGTAGCGGTAGAGCGCCGGTCCGCTCATCCCCATCCGCTTGGCGATCGCGTTCAGTGACAGCGCCGAGGCACCCGCGTCGGCGATCTGCTCCCACGCCCGCTCTTTGATCTCGGCGCGTACCTGCGTCCGGTACCGCTCGCGAGGCGAACCGGCGCCGGGCGCGGTCCGTGTCCCCGCGCCTTTCCGCCCTGCCGTGCCCGTCCCGCCGGTCTCGGACATGCCGCCTCACCTGTTCTTCCCTTGCCCTTAGCCGCCCGCATCCCTGATGCCTTGACGCTGGAGTTAGAGGCTATCACTCAATCCCTTGACGACTTCTTTCGTTAGTTATAGCTTCTAACTGAAGCGGCAAGCGCTAGGGAAAGTTAGGGGCCGTAAAATGGATGCTACGGAGCTGGTCGAGGTCGTGCTGCCGGGGCGCGTCGAGCCGGAGGGGCTGGAGTTGCGGCGCGGCCCCCTGCCGACCGCGGGGGCCGGACAGGTGGTCGTCGAGATGGAGGCGATTGGCGTCTCCTTCGCCGAGCAGCAGATGCGCCGAGGCCGCTACTACGACCAGCCGCCGTTCCCGTTCGTCCCCGGCTACGACCTCGTCGGTACGGTGCTGGCGGCCGGCCCCGGTGCCGCGCCCTCGCTCGTCGGCAAGCGGGTCGCCGCCCTGACCAAGACCGGCGGCTGGGCCAGCCACGTCCTGCTGGACGCGGCGGACGTCGTCGAGGTGCCCGGGGGAGTGGGCGCCGCGGAGGCGGAGACCGCGGTGGTGAACGGCATCACCGCCTGGCAGATGCTGCACCGCAAGGCCCGGGTCCGCGCCGGCCAGACGGTGCTGGTGCACGGGGCGAACGGCGGGGTCGGCTCGCTCCTGGTCCAGCTGGCCCTCGCCGCCGGCGCGCGCGTGATCGGCACGGCGTCCGCCCGCCACCACGAGGCGCTGCGACGGCTCGGCGTCCGGACGATCGACTACCGGACCGAGGATGTGCCGCGCCGGGTCGGGGAGTTGGCCCCGGGAGGTGTGGACGCGGTCTTCGACCATGTGGGCGGGCGCAGCGTCATCGACTCGTGGGGGCTGCTCGCTCCCGGCGGCACGCTCGTCTCGTACGGCACCGCGGCCACCCGCGACGACACCGGGTCCAAGCAGTGGCCCGTGCTCAAGATCCTCGGCCGGGTGTGGCTGTGGAACGGCCTGCCCAACGGGCGTCACGCGTACTTCTTCAACGTCTGGGCGGGGCGCGCCTTCGGCAAGGACCGCTTCCGGGCCCGGCTGCGCGCCGACCTCGGCGAGGTGTTCGCCGCGCTCGAACGCGGTGAGATCACCGCGAGCGTCGCCGCCGAACTGCCCCTGGCCCGCGTCGCCGACGCCATGAGGCTCGCCGAGTCCGGCACGGTCAGCGGCAAGGTCGTCCTCACCCCCTGACCGACACCGGCCGCCGGCGGGCCCCACGCGCGGCGACCGGCGAACACGCACCCCCAGCGGACCCATCCACGCCACAAGGAGAACCGAGGCGATGACCGACACCAATACCGCCGCAGGCGCAGGCATCGGTACCGGAGCCCACGCCAAGACCAGTACCGATACCGGCGCCGACCCCCACCAACTGCCCTACCTGACAGGCCATTTCGCCCCTGTCCCCGACGAGGTCACCGCATGGGGCCTGACCGTCCGAGGTGCCCTCCCGCCCGAGCTGTCGGGCCGCTACTTCCGCAACGGGCACAACCCCGGACCCGGCCAGAAGCCCACCCACTGGTTCCGCGGCGCGGGCATGCTCCACGGTGTGCGTCTCGGCGGGGGCCGCGCCGAGTGGTACCGCAACCGCTGGGTCCGCACCCCCGCCCTGGAGGGTGCTCCGCTGGTCCGCGACGACGGCACCATGGACCTCACCGCCGGCGTCGCGGGCACCCACGTCATCGAGCACGCGGGCCGCATCCTCGCCCTGCAAGAGGCCAACCTGCCCTTCGAGGTGGGCCCCGAGCTCGACACGCTCGGCGCGTACGACTTCCGGGGCGGACTCACGACCGCCATGACGGCACACCCCAAGGAGGACCCGGAGACCGGCGAACTGCACTTCTTCGGCTACTCGCCCCTCGCGCCGTACCTGACGTACTACGTCGCCGACGCGCAAGGGGAGTTGATAAGAAGCCGGGTCGTGCCCGGTGCGGGCCCCACGCTGATGCACGACTTCGGCCTCACCGCGCACCACACCGTCTGGCTCGACCTGCCGGTCGTCTTCGACGCCGAGGAGCACTCCGGGATCCCGTACCGCTGGAGCGACACGTACCGGCCGCGGATCGGCGTGATGCCGCGCGATGGATCCGCCGAGCCCACCTGGTACGAGGTGGAGGCCGGCGCGATGATCCATGTGACCAACGCCTACGAGGACGCGGCGGGAAGGATCGTCGTGGAGGGCCCCCGCTACGACCGGTCGTCCTGGGAGAGCAGCTGGAAGTGGTGGACCGGCGCCCCCGGTCACCCGCCCGTGCCCGTCGTCGGCTCGATGCGGCACCGCTGGGTCCTGGACCCGGCCACCGGGACCGCCCGTGAGGAGCGGCTCGACTCCCTCGTCACCGAGTTCGCCACGATCAACGAGGCGTTGACCGGCTCGGCGCACCGCTACACGTACACCGTCGCCTTCCCCGGCGCGGGTCTGGAACGGTACGCGCTGGTCAAGTACGACGCGCTGACCGGGCAGCGGCAGATCGCGGACGCCGGGCCCGGGCGGATGTACGGCGAGCCGTACTTCGTACCGGCGGCCGAGGGGACGGCCGAGGACGACGGATACCTCATGACCCTCGTCAGCGATCTCGCCCGGGACGCCTCCGAACTCCTCATCCTGAGCGCGCGGGACATCACCCGGCCACCGGTCGCCGCGGTCGAACTGCCGCGCCGCGTCCCGGCGGGCATCCACGGCTCATGGATCCCCGACGCCTGAGCCGCGAGCCGCGCCCGCCGGGCCTCTCCGCCGAAGCGGGCCGAGGCACCGGTTCACCCCCGGGCGTCCTTGCTATCGCCCTCCGTGATGTCGTCCTCGAAGAGGATCGCGTGGACGCGTCGCAGCACGTCGAGGTGGGCGCGGTTGTGGAACTCGAGCAGCGCGTGCACGACGACCGACTCGGCGACCGCCGTTTCCCGGCGCGAGGAGACCCCCAGGTCGGCCAAGCCGGGGTGATCCCTGTGCTGTTGGCGGACCTCAGGCGCCATCCGCTCCGCCAGTCGCTGCCGCACTTCCTCGGGAGCGTCCTCGTCGAGCGCCGCGAAGTCCGCTTCCAGAGTTCCGCGAGGGCCCGAGAGCTGTTCCCGGAGGGCTGCCATCGCCTCGGGTGTGAGGATGCTGGAGTAGGCCAGCAGCAGGGACCGCTGGGCCTCGGGCAGGTCGTCGGCGAGCGTCCTGAACTCCGGGGGCATGTCCAGCGCGGCCCGGTTCCCCATGACGGCCGCCAGTTCCCGCCGCATCCGCTGCTTGCGTGCGATGTCCGCCGCGAGTTCGACGTCCAGGTGCCTAAGGATGCGCAGCGCCTTCTCGTCGCCACTCTCGACCAGGGGGACGTCCGCGAGGGCCACGCCGAGGTCGGTCATTCTGCGGATGCGCAGCAGGCGGACCAGATGGCTTACTCCGTACTGCTTGTAGCCGTTGGGCGCTCGTTCCGGCTCTTCCAGCAGGCCGAGGTCGTGGTAGTGCCGGACGGTCTTGGTCGTCGTGCCCGCGAGTTCCGCCAGCTGACGCGTACTCCACGCCACCAGAAGCCCTTTCTCCAGCATCGGTCCCGGCGCTCATTCAAAACCGTGCCCCTGCGGCACGGTCAACCACCGACGGGTTCCCCACCGACCGGTGTTGACCATGCCCCTGGGGCACGGAGTGGGATGGCCTCGACCACGACCCCGGACCGGTATGCGGAGACTGGACATGAAACGACAAGGCAGTGTCGGCCAGAGCCTGGCCCTCGTGGCGGTTCTCGGCCTGGGCGGCTCGCCGGCCCCCGTGCCCGCCGCCGCCGAGGAGCCGAGGACGCCGCAGGTGGAGTGGGGCCAGTGCCCCGACGACGTCGTGGCCGAAGCCGCTCCGACCGCGTTGCGGTGCGCCACCGTGCCCGTACCGCTGGACTACGCCGACCCGGAGGGCGAGCAGATCGACCTCACCGTCTCCCGGCTGGCCGCCGCCGACCCGGACAAGAGGCGCGGCGTCCTCATGCTCAACCCGGGCGGCCCCGGCGGGTCCGGACTTGCGCTCTCCGCGCTGCTGGTGGCCCATGGCCTGCCCAGCAGCGTCACCGAGCGCTACGACCTGATCGGCATGGACACCCGCGGGACCGGTCATTCCACACCCGTCAGCTGCGGCTTCACCACGGACAGCCCGTACTACTCCAACATCCCGCCCTACGCGGTCGACGACGCCGCGGTCACCGCGCAGGCGAAGGTCGCCGAGCGGGCGGCCGAGCAGTGCGCGGACAACGACCACGACGGCCGACTGCGTCACCTCACCACCGCGAACACCGCCCGCGACCTGGACCGGATCAGGGCCGCGCTCGGCGAGGAGAAGACCAGCTACCTGGGTTACTCCTACGGCACCGCACTGGGCGCCGCCTACGCGTCGATGTTCCCCGAGCACGCCGACCGGATCGTGCTCGACAGCAACATCGGGGACACCCACCTTGACCGCGACGGCCTGCGCCGCTACGCGCTAGGCACGGCACAGACCCTGCCGCACTTCGCGAAGTGGGCCGCCCGCCGGCACGACAGCTACGGCCTGGGCCGCACGCCCCACCAGGTCCGCGCGTCCTACCTCACCATCGCCGGCACCCTCGACAAGGCGCCGGTCGCGGGGATCGACGGCGGTCTCTTCCGGCTTCTGACATTCGGCCACCTGTTCAAAAAGACGCAGTACCCCCAACTGGCACAGACCTGGCAGGCGATCCTCGAAGGCGACGAGACGGCGCTCCGCGGCCTGCCGGCCGCCCAGGAGGAAGCGGCGGACGGGGCGCCGTCGCCGACCGACAACGCCCTCACCGTATTTCTCTCCGTCACCTGCAACGACGTCGAGTGGCCCGAGGACGTCAACACCTACCGGCGGGGCGTCGCCGAGGACCGCGAACGCTACCCGCTGTTCGGTGCGGCCACCGCCAACATCACCCCGTGCGCCTTCTGGCCGCACGCCCCCGCCGAACCTCCGGTGAAGATCGGTACCGAAGGTCCGCGGAACGTGCTGCTCCTGCAGAACCGGCGGGACGCGTCGACCCCGCACCGGGGCGGGAAGATGCTGCGCGAGAAGTTCGGCGACCGCGCCCGGCTGGTCAGCGTCGATGACAGCGGGCACGGCGTCTACGTCCTGGGCAACAACTCCTGCGCGCTGAACACCACCACGCGCTACCTCGTCGAGGGCGAGATGCAGGTGAAGGACGTGTTCTGCCGCGCGGACTGACCACCGGATCCCCACCAGTGCTCACGCCGCCCGTACGTCCCGAACCCGATGTTCCGCGAACCGGAAGGGCTCCTCGCGGTCACCGGACCGTCCCGTTTGCCTATAGGGCATAGGTAGATGCATGCTAGCCATAGGCATACCGAGAGAGGGTGATGGTTATGGTTCGGGCAGGACTGAGCCCGGAGCGGCTGACGCTCGCCGGTGCGGAACTCGCCGATGAGGCCGGATTCGGCCAGGTGACTCTGTCCGCGCTCGCCCGGCGCTTCGACGTGAAGCCGGCGAGCCTGTACGCGCACGTGAAGAACTCCCACGATCTCAAGACCCGGATCGCGCTGTTCGCGCTGGAAGAGCTCGCCGACCGGGTCGCCGACGCCGTGGCCGGGCGCGCGGGGAAGGACGCCCTGACGGCCTTCGCGAACGCCTACCGGGACTACGCCCGGGCGCACCCCGGCCGGTACGAAGCAGCCCGCTACCGGCTCGACCCGCAGACCGCCGCGGCCAGCGCCGGCGTCCGGCACGCGCAGATGACACGGGCGCTCCTGCGCGGCTACGACCTGGCCGAGCCGGACCAGACGCACGCGGTCCGCATGCTGGGCAGCGTCTTCCACGGCTACGCCTCCCTGGAGGCAGCCGGTGGCTTCGACCACACGGACATCGCCGCGCAGCAGTCCTGGGCCTGGACCCTGGACTGCCTCGACACCGCATTGCGGAGCCGGTCCGCCTCCTGACCGGTCGCGTCACCCGCGACGGGTTCTCAGTAACCGGCCCTGCACACCTCCACCCCACAATGACAAGGCTTGAGGCAATGAGCACCGAACAGAAGCTGATCACCACCCCCATCACCGCCGACTTCCTGCGCGGCCACCTCGACGTCGAAGAGACTCCCCACGGCCTGCTGCCGCACCGGCTGCCCGCCCGGGCGCGCCGCCAGATCCCCGATGACCAGCTGGCCGTGGCCGAGGCCCAGCCCTCCGGTGTCCGGCTGGCCTTCCGTACCAGCGCCACCACGATCCGCCTGGACACCCTGCCGACCAAACGCGTCTACCGGGGCTTCCCGCCCCCGCCGGATGGCGTCTACGACCTCCTGGTCGACGGCCGCCTCACCGCCCAGGCCACCGTGGACGGCGGGAACCTGCGCACCATCACCGACATGCAGACCCAGACTGCCGAATTCACCCCGGGCCCGGTCGGCACCGCCCACTTCACCGACCTGCCCGCCGGTGAGAAGGACATCGAGATCTGGCTCCCCCACGCGGAGATCACCGAGGTCGTCGCCCTGTACAGCGACGCGCCCGTCGAGCCGGCCCCGAAGACCGGGCGCCGGGTGTGGTTGCACCACGGCAGCTCCATCAGCCATGGATCCAACGCCGTATCGCCCAGCACCATCTGGCCCGCGCTGGCCGCCTCCGCAGGCGATGTGGAGCTGATCAACCTCGGATTCAGCGGCAGCGCGCTGGTCGACCCCTTCACCGCCCGCGCGATGCGCGACACCCGCGCAGATCTGATCAGCCTCAAGCTCGGCATCAACGTCGTCAACGGGGACGCCATGCGCCTGCGCGCTTTCGCCCCCGCCATTCACGGCTTCCTCGACACCATCCGCGAGGGCCACCCCGCGATACCCCTGCTCCTGGTCTCCCCCGTCCTGTGTCCGACCCACGAGAACACCCCCGGACCTCTCATGCCGGACCCCTCCGGCGGAACCCTGAAGTTCAAGGCCACCGGCGATCCGGCCGAGACCGCCGCGGGGCGGCTGACGCTCACGATCGTCCGCGACGTCCTGGCCGGCATCGTCGAGCAGCGGTCCGCCGAGGACCCGAACCTCCACTACCTCGACGGACTCGACCTCTACGGCGAGAGCGACCACGACGAGTTCCCCCTGCCGGACGGGATCCACCCCGGCCCCGAAGGACACCGCCGCATCGGCGAGAACTTCGCCAAGCTCGTCTTCGCAGACAATGGGCCTTTCGCCCTCACGCCTGGCTGACATAGGCGACCAGGACTCGGCCACACATTCCGGGGCTACGCCTCCCGGGCCTTGTCTGTCGATTCGGGCCTGTCAGCCTCACATCCGGAATCAGACAGGAGCTTTTGGAGACGCCGCATCACGTCGACCTGGGCCGGATTGTAGAGATCGGCAATGGCTTTGCCGATGGTGCGATCGGCGTGCCGCCGGCCACGCGGGGCGTCCGAGGCGAGGTCGTGCAGCCCGGGATGCTTGACCTGGAGACCTCGGACGTAAGGCACGAGGCGCTCGGCAAGGCTCTGGCGCGTCTGCTCGTCCGCATCGGCGGGAAGTTCGTCGAGTTCGCGTGCCACCGGCTGCGGCTGCTCATGGAGCAAGTCCGCGTAGGCGTCCATGCCGTTGGGGCCGAGAACCGTACCGAGGACGGTGACGAAAGAGCGGTCGGGGTCAGGGAACTCTGCTGTCTCGTCCAGGGAGGCGAGGCTGAGAGGGAGATCGCTCGCGGCCGTTCTGCGCATGAGGGCGCCGACCTCCGCGCGGGCGTGTTGCAGTCGTTCGATGGTGGCGGCCAACTCGTCGTCGAGAGCCCGCAGATCACGCGGGTCCGGGGCGGAATCCGGGCCCTCCCGCATGTCCGCGATCTGAGAGAGGGAGAAGCCCAGGGCGGTGAGGCGCTTGATCCGGAGGAGTCGGACGAGGTGGCTGACGCCGTACTGCTTGTATCCGTTGGAGCGGCGCTCCGGCTCGTCGAGCAGGCCGATGTCGTGGTAGTGCCGTACGGCCCTGAGGCTGGTGCCGGCCAGCTCCGCCATCTCCCGCGTGCTCCACGCCATGATCGATGTCTCCCTCACCGTCCGGTGCCCTCGGCGCGGGCGCGCCAAGGGCCCATTGAAAACCATGACGCAACGGCAGGCCGGCGCAGGGGCGGAACAGAACGACGGGCCTCTTTCGCACTTCGCAAAAATACAACAGTGTCGCGAAATGTCCATTTCCTGGGTTTTTAAAAGTGTGCCGTAACGTCACCAGTTTCACGGATCGAACCAGAGGTAGTAGTAACCCAGAAAGAAAAAGCAGCGTCAGAGAATTCACTCACCGGCGCATGTGGCAGTTGTAAAGACCTGCCTTCTGTGTCTTCTGTCTCCGTAAAGGCGATTCGAGAAAAGCTGCGGGATGGAGCGTGAGCGAAAAATCCTCCTGCTGCGCGCGCCATCTCTTTCCGTGAACATTCCCCGCCTTGCAACGGCCGACCTACAGGGAAACCACTGTGCCCACGACTCTCGCTCAGAAGCTGTACCTGCTCTGCTACACCGTGGAGAAGGAGAAGTTCCAGCTGGACAACATTCAGGGACGCGGCCAGCTGCTGCGGGCCGGGGCGATGACCGAGCTGGCCCGTGAGGGTCTGCTGGACGCCACTGGAGGGAAGGTTCGGCGACTCCCCGGCAACCCGCCCGAGGATCTGTTCACCGCCGCAGTCTGGTGCGACCTGCCCGAGGACAAGCCCAAGGGCTGGCTCAAGTTCCTGCACGACAAGGCCCACAGCGCCGAGACCCCGGTTCGCGATCAGCTGCTCGCCTGCGGGGACATCACCCTCACACGGGAGAAGAAGCTAGGGGTCATCTCCACCGACCGGGTCACCGTGACACACCCGCACCTGGTGCACGACCTCCAGGACCGAGCGCGCTCGACCGTCCTCAACGGCGCCCCCACCGAGCATCTGACGGACGAACTGGCCATGGCCGTCCTGGCCGCGGAGCTGGAACTGACCTCGGTGTGGAGCAAGGCAGACCGCCGCGCCCATAAGTCCGACCTCAAGGCGCATGCGGCGCGGTTCGACACCCTCGTCCCCGGACTGCGCAAGGCCCTGCGCGATTCCTATCTCGCCAGCCGGGCCGTGGGAGGCGGTTGGAGCGCCTGAACCGCAGTACCACCGCGACGAGCGACGCCCTGGAAACACTGAAGCCGCAGCACGTGAACAGGAGTGATCGATGTCCCACCCCCAAGGCGAACCCGGCCCCTCCCCAACAAGCGACAGGAGCCACAGGACCACGCCGCCTCCTGCCCCGCGCCCGCCCACGCTCGAGTCCCTGGGAGGCACGGCGGGATTCATCTACTCGACCGTCCCGGTCGTGGTGTTCGTGATCGCCCTCGCCCTGCTGTCCACGAAGGCGGCCGTGATCGCGGCCGTCGCCACCGGCGCGGTGCTCACCGGAGCCCGGCTGGTACGCGGCGAACGTCTCGTCGCCGCCTCCGGCAGCCTGACCGGCGTTCTGGTCGCGGCAGGCATCGTCGCGCTCACCGGTTCCGCCAAGGACTTCTTCCTGCTGGGCATCTGGGTGGCCTTCGCCGGCTTCCTCGCCACATTCGGTTCGGTCCTCTTCCGCCGCCCCCTGTCCGGCGTCGCGTGGAACCTCCTGCACGGCGGCGCGTACGCCTGGCGCGAGGACCGTCAGACGCTGCGGGCACACGACATAGCCACCCTCGCCGCGGCACTCGTCCTCGGCGGCCGGTTCGTAGTGAAGCAGTGGCTCTACGTTCACGACGCCACCGGCTGGCTCGCCTTCGCGAAGATCGCCATGGGCACCCCCCTGACCGTGGTGGCCGCCCTGGTCGTCGCCTGGGCCTTCCGTAAAACGTCGAAGCGCCTGGTGGAAAGCCGGCCGGTCGAGACGATCGCCCCGCAGGAGCCCGAACTCCCTCCGCACCAGGGTGCGTCGGGGCAGCGACGCCGTCACCTCACATGAGCAGAGAAGGGTCGCCTGAATGTTGATCAGCCATGCCCACACGGAGACGGCGAGAGAACTCGGAGCCTTCGAGCGGGCCATCGACCTCTACATGCACCGAAACCCCGTCCAGTTCTCCCTGATCGCCGAGATCGACCGGAAGGTCTCCGAGCAGACTCTGGCGCGAGCACTGCGGGGTGTGCAGGCACGGCACCCGTTACTTCGCGTCTGGGTCGACCGCCGGGCTCCCCAGGCCCGGTACCGCTGGGCAGAAGGTCTGGTCAGAGTCGAAACCGCCGCCGAGGGAACTCCCTGGCAGTCGGTTGTCGCCGACGAGCAGACGCACCCCATCGCGCCGGAGCCCGGCCCGCTGTTGCGGACCGTACTCATTCCCGCGGAGACCGGCAGCGTCATCGTGCTGACCTTCGCTCACCAGATCACCGACGGGATCGGCGGCATGCGGGTGGTGGCGGACCTTGTCGCCGCTCTCGACGGCGACGAGGAGGGCGGCGAGCCGACCTCGGAGGGGGATGTTCCGCCCTCCCAGGAGACTCTCCTGCGAGCGCTCGACGCCACGACGCCACACGTGGGGCCACCCCAGGACGAGCTGACGGACGCGCCCGGTGAGCTGACCCAGTTCTCGGGGCGGGCACCGCACGTTTCCACCTTGGCCTTGCAACGCGCTCTGACCGCACGGCTCGTGAGCCGTTGCCGCACTGAGGGCGTGTCCGTGCACGCAGCGCTGTGCGCCGCCGCCTGCACGGTCTTCCACCGCGCGGGCCGCACCCGGGTGAGGGTGCTGAGCCCGATCGACCTGCGCCGTGCCGCAAGTCTGCCCGACGCTGTCGCGAACCGGTTCGCGGGAGCCCGCACGGCGAGCGAGGCATCCCAGGCCGGCAATTTCTGGGAACTGGCCCGGCACCATCACCAGGCTCTGGAAGACCAGCGCGCGCCGGCGGCACTCAAGGCCGGCTCGGAGGCACTGGAGCAGCAGCCGCCGGCCACCCCCGAAGAGGCCGAGGCGATGATGACCGTCGTCACCGCCGCCGACATCCAGATCACCAACCTCGGGGTGGTGGAGGCGCCGGCACACAGCCGCACCTCTCTCACCGCTCTGTGGGGGCCGGCGCAGACCACCCAACTTCGCGGTGAGCACGTTCTGGGTGTCGCCACCCTCGGGGGACGCCTGCGCATGACGGAGCTGACACACGACCCCGTGGCCGTTCTGCTGCCCGACATGGCAACCGTGCTGGCCCAGCATTGTGCCGATCCCGGCCCCCCGTCCTCCCGACCCGTTCACCCGGTCTCCAAATACACACACCGCACTCGACGCCCGCACCCGATGAGCGACACACAGGAGTGACCATGCAGCCCTCTACCGATGCCCATGCCGACGACGCGGTCAGCACTGCCTTGCTGGCCGAGTTGCGGTCCCATATCCCCGCGGACCGCGTGCTCACCAACGGACCGGAGTACACCCGAGCAGCCGCGTTGTTCAACGCAGCCGTCGATATCCGTCCTGCTGTGATCGTGCGGTGCGCGACCACCGCCCACGTGCAGGCGGGAGTACGCGCGTCTCGCAATCATGGAGTGCCGCTCTCCGTACGAGGCGGAGGTCATGACTTCTGGGGCCGGGCATTCAGGCCCGGTGGACTCGTCCTCGATCTGACCGACATGCGGGAAGTCCAGATCGACGTCGACCACCGTTGCGCGACGGTGGGTGGCGGAGCGCTCTCGTCCGACGTCGTATCCGCCGCCGAGCGCGTGGGCCTGACCGCCGTCACCGGAACGGCGGGCGCCGTCGGAATGGTCGGCCTCACGCTCGGCGGCGGGTACGGCCCCCTGCTCGGGCAGTTCGGGCTCGCAGCCGACAACCTGCTCAGCGCCGAGATGGTGCTGGCCGATGGTTCACGCGTAAGCACCGACGCCGAGAATCACCCGGACCTCTTCTGGGCGCTGCGCGGTGGCGGCGGCAACTTCGGTGTCGTGACCTCGGCGCGGATACGGCTGCACCCCGTGCCGACGGTGGTGTCGGGGACCATCCTGTACCCGATCGCCCAGAGCGCCGGCGTTCTCGCCGGCCTCGGAGAAATACTTCAGGGCTGTCCGGACGAGCTGACAGTCGACGTGGGGTTTCTACCCGGCCCGGACGGCGAACCGACGGTGTACGTCGCGCCGACCTGGTCGGGGGAGCTCGAGGTGGGGAACGCCGAGAACGGCCCGGTGCGTACCCTGGCCGGACTCGGCACACCCGTGCTCGCCGAAGTGGGACCTGTCGCCCGATCCGCGACGCTGGCCGCGACAGACGCCATGTTCCCACCCGGGCGCATGGGCGCGATCCGCACGCGGACCGTCCAGAGCGTCTCCGGCTCCCTCGCGACCGTCCTGGACCGAGCCGCCCAGGAGTTCACCTCACCGTTCTCCGCGATCGTTTGGCATCCATTCCATGGCGCCGCCACCCGTCCGCCCATCGGTTCGACCGCGTTCGGGCGACGCGAACCGCACCTGATGGTCGAGCTGATCTCCATGTGGGAGGGCAGCGACGGCAAGGGCAACGCAGGCGGTGGCGACGGCAAGTCACCGCACCTGCGCTGGCTGGAAGAGCTTCACACGGCGCTCGAACCCTTCTCCTTGCCGGGCGGCTACGTGAACTTCCTGGGACCGGAGACCCCCCACCAGGTCGCGAACTCCTACGGGCCGAACACCGAACGCTTGCTCGCCGTGAAATCTGCGGTCGACCCGGACTCCGTCTTCGCCGCCACACCGCTCCCCGTCGGCGGTTGAGGGCGGTGACTCCCGCTCAGACCTCGATAGCTATCTGAGAGACACGGCCTTAGGGCCGGTGTGTGCCGGGGCAGGTTTCCGGGACGCCGGTGAGCTTGCCGTTGAACAGGTAGCGGTAGACCGCGTCCGTCACGCACCGGCCGCCGAAGTTGATCACCGCGTGGCCGGTGCCCTGGTAGGTGAGCAGGCGGGAGCCGGGCAGTTGCCCGCCGACCCTGGTGGCCCAGGCGTGGCTGGTGGCGGGGTCGTGGCGGGCGTTGAGCAGCAGGGCGGGCGGGATTTTCGCGGCGCGGAGCGGGTGCTGGGGATTGGCGGCAGGGCGGGGCCAGCCCGCGCAGCGGGCCGCCCACTCCTGGTACCAGGCGTTGCCGTAGGCGTGGGGGGCTGCTGTGCGGCTGGCCTTCCACAAGGCGGCAGCGTTTTTATGCCCGTTGGGTCCGAAGTCCCAGTCGGCGCAGATCAGGGCGGTGGGGCGGCTCTCGTGGACGGGAGCACCTGGCTTCGTCGGCAGCTGGGGGAGGGGTGCGGGCTTCACCGGGGTCTTGCGGATGCGGTAAGAGGCCAGTCCCTGGAAGAAGGAGGGCCAGGCCTGCTCGGTCTGATTGCCCAGGTAGGTCCGCTTCAGCAGGGCGCTGGTGTCGACCGGCTGGCCGCCCTCGGTGAGCGTGCCGCGCTCGGCGGCCGTGAAGAGCCGCTTGAGGCGGGCGGCGGCGTTGCGGCCGTGCAGCGCGCAGGACGTGGCGCGCGCGCACCAGCGGGCCGCCGCGCGGACGGTCTCTTCCTGGGCCCGGGCGGCGCCCGCGAGGAAGGCCGGGGCCTTCTGGCTGTGGTCCACGACGCTGTCCAGCACCATCGTGCGCAGCCGCTCGGGGTAGCGCTCGGCGTACATCTGGCCGATGAGCGTGCCGTAGGAGATGCCGTAGTAGTTGAGTTTCGGTTCCTTGAGGAAGACCCGCAGGGCCTCCATGTCGCGGGCGATGTCCGCGGCGCTCACGTGGCCGAAAACGGGTCCGCTGGCGGCCCGGCAGCTCTTGGCCAGAGCCCGGTTGTAGCGCACGCGTTGGTCATACGCCGCGCGGTTGCCGAGGATGATGGGCAGCTTGTCGCCGTGGACGACGAGGTTCTCCCCGCACTTGAGCAGGGTGTCACGGGTGTCGAAGGCGACCAGGTCGAAGCGCTTGCCGAAGCGGGCGAACGCGCCCGTGCCGGAGGCGAGTTCCTGGGCGTGGCGCTCGCCGGGACCGCCGTAGTTCACCACGAGCGTTCCCACACGCCGCTTGTCGGAGGCCATACGCTTGACGACGGGCAGCTTGACGCGGGGCCCGTTGGGGGCTTTCCAGTCGACGGGCACCGACAGCGAGGCGCAGCGCAGCTCGCGGTTGCCGGCGCACGGCCGCCACGCCGCTTTACCCGCCACCTGGCCCATGGCCGCGGCAACGCCCGTCGTGGCCGAGCGGGAAAGCGGCACCGCGTGCGCGACATCGCCGCTCTGCGCGATCACCGTGCCCAGCAGCGCCATCGGCAAGGACACGGCGAGCACCGAACGGAGCCAGGGCGCGCGCCGTGACGTGCTGCTTTCGGTCATCTCAGTCATACGGCAGAACTCCAACGAACAGCGGCCCACAAAAGCCGCGAACGGGCGAACACGTAAAAGGGCGGACGCGATCGGCCGTGGTGGCACGTGCGCACTACGCCGCCGTTATATCACCAATGCGAATTTTCACCGAAAGGTTCCAGAGGGGCGATGGCTTCGCAGAGGTGTCCCCTGTTTCCATGGGGGCACGGACTACGGAGGGCCGTGCCGAGGGCGTTGCGCTCCGGCTTCGGGAAGATGCTTACGAAGGGGCATGTGCCGTGTTATCTGGGAACGCTCGTCGGGGGCTGAGGAAGGCCGTGCTGGCCGCCGGTGTCGCCATGCTGATGGTGGCCCATGCCGGGCCCGCCACCGCCGTCCCGGCGCAAAGTGGTGGGAACGTGCAGAAGGCGATGGAGGAACTGGCCCAGATTCCCGGGGTTGTGGGAGTCGTGGGCGGGGCCTATATCGACGGGAAGTCCCTCGGCCTGGGCAGTGCAGGCTCCCGGCTGCTGGACGGGGAGGGCGGGAGGATCCCTCCGAACGCCCGCTTCCGGATCTGGTCACAGACCAAGCAGATGGTGGCCACCGTGGTACTGAAACTCGTCGAAAAGGGCGAGTTGGGGGTGGATGACAAGCTCGGTGACCTGCTGCCGGAGGTGGTGGAGAAGGACCTGGTGACGAGGGCCGACGAGATCACGGTACGGCAGATGATCCGGCACACCTCCGGCATTCCCGACTGGTACGCCGAGAAGCCGAACCCGGACGGGAGCGAGGGAGACCCCTCGTTCGACGTGTTCGACTTTACGACCCCCTACCGGCCGCTGGATCTGGTGCGGTGGAGCCGTGATCGGCCCCGGACCGGGGAGCCGGGCGAGAAGTGGACCTACTCCAACACCAACTACACCCTTCTCGGCATGATCATCGAGAGGGTGACCGGCCATGATCTGGCCACCGAGCTGCGCACGCGCCTCTTCGAGCCGCTCGGGATGACCAGGAGCTACCTGATGGTCAAGCCGCCGGACGGTGTCAAGGGGCCGCACGGCCACGGCTACTACCCCGACACCGATGGCAGGCCGCGCGACGTGGACCGGTACAACGCCGGCCTCGCGGGGGCAGGGGCCGGCGGGGTCGTCTCCACCGCGCACGACGTGAGCGCCTTCAACCGGGCGTTCTCTCAGGGCAAGCTGCTGCCGCCAGAACTCCAGCGGATCCTGACCGACCGGCCGGCCGCTGCCGCACACCTCCAAGGCCACAGCAGCAACAGCAGTTGCAGCGATGACTTCTCCATCACGGGCGGGTTGGCCCCAGGCTCCGTGGCCATGACCTTCTACTCGGCGGACGGACGTCGCCAGCTCGCGTTGTCATTCACCCTGAGCGTCAAGCCCAACGCCGTGCGGCTCGACTTGGGCAAGGCCGTGGAGAGCATCTTCTGCCCATCCTCCTGACGTACTGCACGACCGGGGTGACGCCGCCGAAGAGCGCGGAGCCGCCGGGACTGGGAAGAGCCGATGGTCGGCGATACCCCGACGAAAGGGCGAGGGCGTCGATCCTCGCGCGCTGGTCGGCCGCCGTACGCGCGGACGGCGGCCGATCGCGGCGTGCCGCAGCGGTCGCTCAGAGATGGCCGTCCAGGACCTGCCGTACCTCGGTGATGGTCATGGGCCCTGTGCCGTGCGCCACAGCCTCTCCCTCCTTCAGCAGGACGCAGGACGGGGCTCCGGTGATCCCGTATCGCTCGGTTGCGGCCGGACAGCGCGTGATGTCGGCGCGGACGACCGTCAGGCGGCCCGTGTAGTCGTCGGCGATGTCACTCACGACGAGGTCCATCACCTGGCAGGGCTCGATTGCCTTGGGCCATGTCCCGGTGAAGTATGCGAGGACCGGAACTCCGCTCATCCCGAGGATGAAATCGAACTCCGCGTCCTCACGGGGGCGGTGAACCCGCTTCGACATGGAAGCTCCTGACCTCTCGTTCCGTCATTCCCTCCCCATCATCCCCCGCGCGGTGTACCAGGCCGGCCCGATCGGTCGCCCAATTGACCTGCCGGAGGAGAGGCACGGGCCCGGCCGCCCCGCCGGTCACCCAGCGCTCGCGGACACGGTCGTGGACGGTCGACGTACGCGTCAGCTGACCCGAAGACCGACCGCCAGCGTCAGTTCAAGGACCCGGTGTGGCGATGTGAGATCCGGAAACAGCTCCCGCAACTGCGACATCCGGTACCGGACTGTCTGGGGGTGGACGAACAACGCCGCCGCCACTTCGTCCCGTCTGCCCTGGTGCAGCAGCCACGTCCGCAAGGTCTCCTCCAGCCGCCGTGCGGTGGCGGCAGGCAAGGTCCGCAAGGGTGCGAGGGCTCGGGCACGAAGGTCTGCGTACGCGTCCACGTCGGCGCTCAGCACCAGCTCGGGCAGGTGGTCCTCGGTGTCGCGGATATCAGAGGAGAGGGAGCGCGCGCGTACGGCTCGTGCGTACGAGGCGGACGCACGAACCCATGGCCGGGCCGGGCCGACCACTGCGGTGCGGTCGGTCAGCTGCCGCAAGAGATGTGACCGGTCGGCATCGGCGACGAGCAGCACACCGGTGGCGTCCGGCAGATCGTCGAGGACGAGGGTGCTCGGGTCGAGCGCGCGGTAGGCGGGCCGGGCCTGGGCGGCGGGCAGCAGGACCGCGGTCAGCGAAACCGGAGGCTGCCACCCGGCCCGTTGAGCGGAGGCCATCAGCACATCCGGGCTCGCGCCGGCGAGGAGCTCGCGGGCCAGCTGTTCCAGGTGGCGCTCGTGGGCCCTGCCCCGGGCGGCCAGTTCGTCGGCATGGCCCGCCGCGCTCGCGGCGGAGAGCTCGTCGATGTAGGCGAAGGTCAGCTCGGCGAACTTGGCGACCTCGGCGGCGGGCAGACCTGCGGCTACGGCACCTGCTGCCAGGCACCGCCAGGCCACGCGGGCGCCGACGCGGTAGGCGCTGAGCAGGGCGTCCATCGAACGGCCGTCGCGTACCTCGCCGCGGCCCAGCTCGTAGGCTGCGTCGCCGGCGTCGCCGCCCGTGGTGTTCCCGCTCGCGAGGTCCAGGTAGTGGCCCAGAGCGGTGCGGACGGACCGGCGGATGGTGGCGCCCATGCGGCCCGAAAGGGCGTTGGCGTAGGAGGGGACCTCGTCGATGATCGCTTGGACGACCTCGTCGGCGGTGGTCTTCAGCGCGGCCCGAAGTGCGGTGACCGTCGTCTCATCCAGGGCCAGTTCGCTGGCCCTCCGGATTGCATGGCTCACGTTTTTGTTCCCTGCGAACAATTAAGTCGACCAGATTTACGTCCTGCGGTCAGGACTTTACGCCCTAAGGCGCAGCAAGCTGGAGGCATGATGAGTGCAGCCCTCCGCAGCAGGGCGTGGAAACTGGTGGAGACGGTCACGACACCACTGCTGCCGTCGGACTACCTCGACCTGGTCAGCCCGCTGCGTGCGGGCGCTGACCTGCGTGGACGCATCGAGGCCGTGCACCCCGAGACGGGTGACGCCGCGACGATCGTGATCAGGCCGGGGCGGGACTGGCGTGGCCACACAGCCGGTCAGTACGTACGGATCGGAGTCGACGTCGACGGGGTGCGCCTGTGGCGTGCGTACTCCATCACCTCGCCGACAAACCGCCGGGACGGCCGCGTCACGATCACCGTGAAGGCGATCCCGGACGGCAAGGTCAGCAACCACCTGGTGCGCAGGGCGAAACCGGGCACGCTGATCCAGCTCGATCAGCCGACCGGTGACTTCGTGCTGCCGCAGGCCAAGCCCGCCAAGGTGCTCTACCTGACGGCCGGCAGCGGCATCACGCCCGTGATGGGCATGCTGCGCGACACCGAGTTCGACGACGTCGTCATGGTCCACTGCGCCCCGCGGCCGCAAGACGTGATCTTCCGCAGCGAACTGCACGACCTGGTCGCGGGCAAGAAGCTGCGGCTCACCGAGGTGCACACCGACACAGACGGCACGCTCGACATCGCCCGTCTCGACGAACTCGTGCCCGACTGGACCGAGCGTGAGACCTGGGCGTGTGGGCCCGCGGGCCTGCTCGACGCCGCCGAAAAGCACTGGGTCGACCACGGCGTCCCGGACCGCCTGCACACCGAACGTTTCCGCCCCAGCATCCTCGTCGCCGGCGACGGCGGCGAGGTCACGTTCAGCGCCACCGGCAAGAGGGTCGACGCGGACGGCGCCACGCCATTGCTGGACATCGGCGAGGAGGCCGGCGTGCTCATGCCCTCCGGGTGCCGCATGGGCATCTGCTTCGGCTGCGTCACGCCGCTCAAGGCGGGCGCCGTCCGCGACCTGCGCACCGGCGAGGTCACCGAGGCCGAGCCGGGCGTCCTCATCCAGACCTGCGTGTCCGCCGCGGCGGGCCCCTGCGACATCGAACGGTAGGAGCACCTTGACCGCCATCGACCCCACCGCCCACCTGACCGTGGAGCAGATCGAGGAGCTCGGCCGCGAGCTGGACGCGATCCGCGACGAGGTGATCGCCAGTCGCGGCGAGAAGGACGCCGCCTACATCCGCAAGGTCATCTCGGCACAGCGCAAGCTGGAGCTGGCCAGCAGGGGCGTGCTGCTGTTCTCGCTCTTCCCGCCGGCGTGGCTGATCGGCACCGCCGGTCTGTCCGTGGCGAAGATCATGGACAACATGGAGATCGGCCACAACATCCTGCACGGCCAGTGGGACTGGATGCGAGACCCGAAGATCCACTCCACCACCTGGGAATGGGATCACGTCTCCCCGGCCGACCAGTGGAAGCACTCGCACAACGAGCTGCACCACACGTACACCAACGTGATCGGCAAGGACAACGACCTCGGCTACGGCATCATGCGCGTCGACGAGGACCAGAAGTGGCACCCGTTCCACCTCGGCCAGCCGCTGTGGAACTTCATCAACGCCTGTTTCTTCGAGTACGGCATCGCAGCGTACGACCTGGAGCTCGGCAACAACCTGCCCAAGCACCGCCGCAAGAACCCGGAGTTCCGCGCGCGGGCCAAGGCCGTGGGCCGCAAGATCCGCAAGCAGGTGCTCAAGGACTACGTGATCCACCCGCTGCTTTCGGGCCCGTCATTCCTCACCACGCTCGGCGCCACGTTCACCGCGAACGTGGTCCGCAACATCTGGACCCACTCGGTGATCATGTGCGGGCACTTCCCCGAGGGCGTACAGGTCTTCGAGCGCCGGTCGATCGAGGGCGAGACCCGCGGCCAGTGGTACCTGCGCCAGATGATGGGCTCCGCGAACATCAGCGGCAGCAAGGCCATGCACTTCATGACCGGCAACCTGTCGCACCAGATCGAGCACCACCTGTTCCCGGACCTGCCGAGCAACCGGTACGCCGAGGTCGCGGTGAAGGTCCGCGCGCTGTTCGAAAAGTATGAGCTGGAGTACGTCACCGGCCCGCTGCCCAAGCAGGTGCTCTCCGCGTGGCACAAGGTCTTCCGGCTCTCGCTGCCGAACAAGAAGCCCAAGGCCAAAACGCCGGCCCGCGAGCGGGAACTCGTCGCGGCCTGATTCCCGGTATGCCGAGGCCGCACAACTGCCGGACGCGCGTGATGTCGTAGGGCTCGTGCGGAACGCTTCTGCTCAGCGGGGTCTCTCACTACCTGTACGGCTGTACCCCCGGAGAGGAGTTGCTCTGGACGGTGCGTCGTGTTCGTGTACTGCTGCTGACCGCCCTGATGTTGGTCATGGGTTCGGTGATGTCGTCCGCTCCGGCCTCGGCTGTGATCGGCGGGTCAAAGAGCACCTACGGCCCGTGGGCGGTACGCATGCTCGTGGACGGCAAACCGGCGTGCACCGGGACGGCAGTCGCCCGACAGTGGATCCTCAAGGGTTTTTGGGCCGGAGGGATTGGGCGCTGGGCGCTTGACCTGGCCCCTGACAGTCAGGCTGGGCGGTGCGCTGCACTGGCGCACCGCGCCCTCTCGGGGGCGCCGGGCCGTTGAGCGCCAGCGTGGTCGAGAACCTGGACGTTCAGAATGCTTCTGCGACCGACAGGCAGCCGCGATGAAAGCGAGCCAACCCGAGTTGAGCGACCGCGGCGTCGATTTGGCACGTGGCCCATGCCGCCCGATCTCAACGAAAAGCCGGTGCCCCCGGTCTGGCGCACTTCAAGGCCTTGCCGCGGATAGAGCAGGAGACCGGCCCAGCACATTTTGGGAGCTTCGGTTGGCGAACGCCGCCAACCGAAGCTCCCCAACACGCTCAATCGCCAAGTGCCGTGTTTTCGAAGGCGAAGGCACCGCCTTGGGCCATATCACAGAGGTTCTGGCACAGGCACTTAAATCAAGTTCCGTACGGGTTCTCAGTTCCCGAACGTGTGGGAACCCTGGTTCGCCTGGCACATGGGGTCGGTCAGGGGGATGCCGGTACCGCACGCAGCGCTGTTTCCGATTCCCATCAGGCCGCCGAGACCATCATCGTCGTCGGCGGCGGCGCTCGCGCCACCGAGCACGGTCGCAGCGGTCAGCGCGGCGGTCGCAAGTACGGTACGGAAACGCATGGGTCCTCCAGGGGTTTCGCGGATGGGGCTCCGCACCATCCTGGCGCTGTGCCCCCGGCGCCACGAGGCAGAAAGCGCAGCAGGGTGACCGGCCGCCCCTCAGAGCCTGTCTTCGAACCCCCGTCGTTCGCGCGAAGCGCGAGCGGGCGTGCCGGGCGACGCTGCGCAGGCGGGGGTTCAAAGACAGGCGCTTACGAGCTGCCAGCGACCGAGGGCAAGCGCGGCGATCCGAGATGGCTGGCCTTCGCCCGCCGCTACGGCTTCGACCCCCGCCGTCCCGTGCAGTGGAAGGTTGAGGCGCTGGAGCCGACCGGACTCCAGCGCCTGGTCCTCGCCGCCGTCGACACGTACATCGACCGCGGCGTCCTCGCCCGGCGGATCGTCCGCGAGGAACAGCAGCGCCGCGCCCTTCAGGAGTTCGTCGGCCGGTGGGGCGCGCGTGATGTCTGAGGGGTCGTCTTAACCCCTCACGTCGGCCCAGAGGAGTGTTCCCGGGAAATCGGCGTCCATATCGATGGCTCGCCACTCATCACCACCCAGAAGCAGGCCTCCCGCTGGGGCTACGGCCACTGTCCCCGGGGGAGCAGGCGGGGCAACGGCGGAGCACCACGGGGGGAGCAGACGGCGGTTGTGTCCCTTGTTTAGAGGCGTCGCGCCGCCACTACGCGGCGGGAAGGGGCAGAGTTGCGCGCTGCCGGGCCGGTGGGCGGCTGGTGAGGCCTGCGGTCGTGCGAGTGGCAGCCCCGGGTGCACGCCGCCCCTGAGAGTCAGTCCTCAGACTCTCAGGGGCGGACGTCAGGGTGCACCCATCACGTCCTGAGACCGCGCCATGTGGTCTGAGGGCGTGAGGGGCGGGCCACCTGGGTGGGGCAAGGTCACGGTGTTCCGTTGGCGCCGCTCGCGCAGGGGCTGCCCGCGCCGAACGTTCCGCCCGTTCCACCGGTCCCGCCACGGAAGAGCATGCCCCCCGTGGCGTTGCCGCCGGCGCCGCCGATCCCGCAGGTGCCATCAACGCTGGCACCCGACTTCACACCGCCATTGCCGCCGGTGCCTCCGTTGCCACCCGAGTTGGTGATCCCTCCAGAACTCACACCACCGGCTCCGCCAATGCCCGCGGCGCCACCGGGGTAAGCACCGCCGGAGCTGCCGTTGCCGCCCTTCCCGGCATTACCGCCCTTACCTCCGTTGCCGGAGGCGTTGGTGCCGCCGGCGCCTCCGTTGCCGCCCTTTCCGCCGCCGTGGCCGATGCCGCCGTTGCCCGCGTTACCGCCCGCACCACCGCTCGATCCACCGACGCCACCCAGGCCGCCCTGGCCGCCGGCTCCGGCGCTGGCGCCGGAGTTCCCGCCGGCACCTCCGATGCCGCCCGCAGCGGCGTTGGTGCCCGCACCGCCCGCACCGCCCGCACCACCCGCGCCGTTGAGGCCGCCGGAGGCACCGGTGCCACCGTTACCGCCGGTCGCGCCGCTTGAGCCACCAGTGCCACCGGTGGCACCTGCACCGCCGGATCCGCTGCCTACGCCGATCCCGCCGTTACCGCCCGCACCGCCGACCCCGTTGGCGAAGCCGTTGCCGCCGGGGCCGCCGGCACCGCCCGCGCAGTTGCCCGTTCCGGTCGCAGCACCGCCTGCGGTGCCGGGGAAGCCCGCAGGGTGGGCGGCGGTGCCGTTGGCACCCGCAATGCCCGCAGTGCCCGCGGTACAGGCCAGGGCAGAGGCCCCGGCAGGGGCGCCGAAGAAGAGTGCTGCTCCGGTGAAGAGGGTCGGGAGGGCGAGGAGAGCGGTGGTCTGTTTCCGGTTCACGGTGTTTCCTCTGGCTCAGGTGAAGCAAGGGTCGATCCTGGGCGCGAAATCAGGCCGGCAAGGCACCTAAAAAGATTAATTTCCCTCGAAACATTTGTCTGCGCCGCATGCCGTGTGGCAGTCCGAGGATTACGCGCTACTTCCATACGACACGCATGTCCAGATATTTGTAATAGAACAAGGTGTGCGATTTCCGTCAACAATCACCTGACAGGGCCCTACGTAATCCACCGGAGGGAAAATCCCCTCAAAATTTCGTTTAGCCGATATTCACCGATGGGGCCGACCGGTACTGACGCGAAGTCGCCATTTTGAAGTTTCTGGCTCCTGCGGGCTCTGAACTGCAGGTTCTGGTTATCGGCAGCCGAAGACACTTGGGACCTCTGCCACCCAGGACCTGTCGAGGCGCATCACGCGAGGTCGACGCGGGTAGGGCGAGGTGAGACAACGACGGCTCGTCCGCCCCTGGCGTGCACGGAGTTGGCCGGATCCAAAGAGGTCTCGGCATATGCGACCCCCGTCTTGACGGGAAAGCGTACTCCTCATGCATCCCAGACGCAATTACGCCCAAAAATGCTGGGGATGAGGGCCGAGCAAGCGGCACCAGCAGCGAAAGTCGGGACGAGATGCCGGACGGATCGATGCCCTGACTCTGGTTACCGACTCCGACTCATCACCCAGGCAGAAATTCCATGTATCCCCTCCATAGCAGGATGATGGCAATTGCCAGCCCAGGAATCGAAATGCTGCTGGATTACTAGTTTGACTCTGTCGGGGATCTTGGAGTTTCCCGGTGCGGCAGCGTGATCGGCAGGCATGCTCGGGTGGTTCCGATGACCGATACGGCTGTCGAGGTGCCCGTTGTCCCTCCCGCGTTCCGGTGAGCACGTTCCGCCTCTGATTGCGCCGCTCGCGCGGGCGAACAACCCGGGTGGTACGACGGCGATATGGGTGCGCGACCGAAGGCGTCGTTGATGCGGTCCATGGCCTCCTCGCCCCGGCGGCCCAGCGGGCCGCCTCGCATGCCTCCCGGCCCTCCGGCGCGGCCGCACGCTGTGGAAGCCGATCGTCCAGCTCCGTGGCTATGGCGTATTTGAAGTCGATGCGGCAGCGGACCGCCTCGGCCGTCTGCCGGTCCGGCAGACCGAGCAGGAACTGCAGCACACAGAGCAGGTCCGCGCTTACGAGTTGCCCGCGACCGAGGCAAGCACGGCGACCCGCGATGGCCGGCCTTCGCCCGCCGCTACGGCTTCGATCCCCGCCGCCCGGTGCAGTGGGAGGGGGAGGCGCTGAAGCCGGACGAACTGAAGCGCCTGGTCCTCGCCGCCGTCGACCGGGACCATTGCGGCACCGGGGTCTCGCATACTCCGGCTCAGCGCCGGACCGTCATGCCCAGTCCATGCCCAGTTTGGCGAGGGCGGCGATGTCCAGGAGCAGTGTTTGTGATCCGGAGCGGGTGCTCTGGCCTGGGTTGATCAGTTTTGATGTGTGGTTATGGTCAGACGGTGCTGGTGCTTCGGTAGCCGTGGCGAGCGTGGAAGCTGGTCCTGGCCTGTGAGTCTGACCTGCAGGTTTGTCAGGTAGCGGGCCGTGGTGTTCAGGTCGTGTCATCTCTACTGCGCTCGGAGCATTTCCGCCGATCGTTGGTATGCGGCGGTGCCTGGACGAGCGGCCCGCTTTTTGAAGGCCGGGACATGGCCAGCGGGCTTGGGGTGGGCATGTGACCTGGCAGGTCAGTGGTTCGTTATGCCGAGGCGACGCGGCGTGGGCAGCTCGGCCGCGCGGGCGGCGGCGCGCTGCGGCACCCGCGTGGAACACCTGCTCAGCGTCCCCGTGACTGAACCGGGCATGGGCCGGTGGCTCTTCCTGGATGACTGGGGCCCCAGCCAACCGCGGCCCCGCCCGGTCTGGTCAAGGCCGCTCCCACCGCCCTCGACGCGGTTGGGCACGAAATGGCCCTGGGCGGCTGTGGGCCGTTCTGAGCTAGGGATGTTGGCGCCGGATGCTGTTTCAGTCATTCGGCTGCGGGGCGGCCGTGTTGGCAACCCGCTTGGTTGTGACGGCGTGGCTGTGACGGCTACGCCGTTTCACGGAATGCAGCCTGGTTGCGAGCGCTGGTCATCGTCGCTAAAAGCCAGTTGAGATGGTGTCTTTGATGGGGAAGGGTCTGTGGTTATGGAGTTCTTCTGCTACCACCGTGACCGGCCCGGCTCCCTCGCGTTACGCGAGGAGCTGGTGGAGGAGCACTGGTCCTACATGGACCGGTACGCGAAGGAGCTGATCGCTCGCGGCCCGACCTTCGCCGATGATGGTGAAACCCCCACCGGCAGCGTGCACATCGTCGACCTGCCCGATCCCGCCGCCGCCCGCGCGTTCGCCTTCGACGAGCCCAACTACCAGGCCGGTGCGTACCGGGATGTGCTCCTGCGCCGGTGGCGCAACGTGCTGGGGCGCACCATGTGGGATTTCCCAGGTGCCCGGACCGATGACAAGCGGTACCTGGTGCTCGGCCTCGGCGAGGGCCCGGCCGCCGACCTCGCCCTGCCGCACGACCGGGACGACCTGGTCGCGTACGGGCCGCTGCTGTCCGACGACGGCGACACCTGGCTGGGTACGGCGGTGCTGCTCAGGGCCCCGGATATGGACACGGCACGAGCCGTCCTGACTGCGGACCGGTACGCGGACATCGAGGTCCACGACTGGGAGTTCGGTGGACGTCGATGAGCCGAGAAGGCGTCGGATTGATGTCATCTCCGGACCACATTGACCCGGGATAGGAGCGGTGACGGTGGCGCTGCGGGCGGTCCGCTGGTGGACGGGCCGGTGGAGTTTTGGGGCGTTGCACCTGGAGACCACCCGGGCAGGGGTGATGCCGCGCCGTCTCCTTTCTGGCGGCAGTCGCGGAGGATCTTCCAGTTCTTCATGCGGGCGAAGGTGTGCTCGACGCGGGCCCGGACCCGGCGGTGATCGGCGTTGTCCTCCTCCTGGCCACGCAGGAGAGGCCGTCCAGCCCTTCTGCGGTGCGGGACGATCAAACCGGTGCCGAGGTAGGCGCCATCCGCGATGACCGTCCTCCCGGCTGCCGCGGCCGACAGATCCGACTCACGCCAGACATGAGCGTCAGCCTTGTTCCCCGGCGCCGGGCGGGCGGTCGCGACGACCAGTCGGGTGTCGGCGTCGATGATGACCTGCACGTTCGCCGAGAACCGGTAGTTCCTCGACGAGGCGCCAACCGTGCGATCACGCATAGGGATCGAGGTTCCGTCCACGATCCACAACCGGTCCACGTCGACGACCGGCCGCGGGGCCAGCGCCAACGCCAGCAGCGGCCGCAGGCGCTGAATGACCCGGCAGACCGTGGCCGAGGAGATCCCGAAGAGCGGTGCGAGCTGCCGCATCGTGGGCCTCAGGTTGAGCGGGCCAAATTCGTCCATGCAGAAGACGATGTCGGGTTCGTGCTCCTCGGGTATGACCTCGCCGTCGGCGATCGCATACAAGTGCTCGACGCGGGCCTTCTTCGTCGTGTATTCCGGATCGCGGGAGGTCTTCCAGGTCTTCAGGCGCTGAAAGGAGACGCCTTCCTCGCGGAGCAGGCTGCGCAGGCCCTCGTGGCTGATGTCGTCGACCACTCCCTCGGCAACCAGGAAGTCCGCCAGCTTGGTCAGGCTCCAGGTCGAGAACGGCAGGTCGTGCTCGGTCGGCTTGGACTTGGCGATCTTCTTGATCTCGCGCCGCTCAGGCAGCGTGAAGGTCTTGGGACGGACTCCGGAGTGCTTCGGATACAGCGACTCGAAGCTGTCGGCGTTGAAGTTGTGAATCACGTCCCGGACCCGGTCATCGCCGGTGAACGACACCTCGGCGATCTTCACCATCGGCATGCCCTGCGCGGACAGCAGCACCATCTGGGCCCGTCGCCAGGTCACCACCGACCCGGTGCCCCTGCGGATGATCCGCAGTAGCCGCCGTCCCTCGTCGTCATCCATCTCACGGACACGTACTCGCTCTGCCACTGCCCGACGGTAACGGACGGTCGACGCCCAGGAACCTCACTCAGGATGCTTGCCCCGTGCGCGGAGGGCTGCCTCCAGCTGGGCGATGTCCTCGGCGTCCTTGGACCGTCGAGGCCGGGAGGGATCCCAGGTGGGCATCATCCGTTTGATCTCGATCTGGGCCTGCGGACTGACGACAGCACATTGCAGACCACCTATACGGCCCAGCCCGGCATCGAGCATTCCCTCAGGCCAGGGCGTACCGGCCCACGGGCCCCCGGCAACCACCACACGGCCCGCCGTATCCCGGTCCAGGAGCGTAAAGCTGTTCTCCAGCCCGTCCTTGGCGAAATCGAGCTGCAGGTCAGGCGGCGGTCCTGGGACCGGTTGATGACCATGCAGCAGCAAGCCTTCCGCCAAGGCCCCGGCATCGTCCGCCCAAGCGAACCAGTCGATGTCCTCATGGTCTCGCGTGATCTCGCCGAGGAAGAAGTCCATGGCCCATCCACCGCGAAGCCACACCGCAACCCCAAGAGCTCCTGCGACCTCCATGGCCTCAGCGATCAGGCGAAGCTGTCGATCAGCACGTCCCATATCCACAGCCAGGCAGGCTACGCGGCAACCGCCATACCCAGCACATCGTTTGTCCCCACAGGGCGGGTGAACGTTGCCTGACACGGCACTAGTTGGTCGGGATCTGGAAAAGAGCGTGTACATGTGCGAACCGCGGTCGCCGGATCGGCGCCGGCGGAAAAAAGCCGCTCCCGAAAGACAGACCAGTGCCCTACCCCTGGCAGGCGCATCGGCCCCGCTCGAAGGGATCCTGACTGGCGCAACGGCCCTGTGCTCTGAAGGCAGTCTCATTCCCGGTTCCCTTCGAGAGGAGGGTGAGGCTGTGCCTTTGCATACCCGCCTGCGGTCCTCAGCACGTACGCTTCACCTCTGCACAGGGGTTACCGTCGCCGCGAGCCAGACAGCAAGGGATCAGAGGCGTTCATCAGGACCCCTGAAGTGAGAAGCCGCTGCCCTTGCTCCGCGGCCCGCAGCTACGCCAGTTCCTATCGAAAGGCCACTGTTATGGCAAATGTCCAGTCGGTAACCGCCGGTGTCCAGGCCCAGTACGCCGCCCAGGTGGCCGAGGATTTGGAATCAAACCGCAAGGAGCAGGAACGCATTGAGGCGGAGATGGCGGCACTGCAGGAGAAGTTGGAAGTGTTGCAGAGGGACTGCAGGGTTTTGGAGAACGTGCAGCAAGCACTCGAGACCTCTCACACGTCTGCGTCTGGCGCCAAGAAGCCGTCGATCCGCAAGAAGCAGGTGCCTGCCCAACGAGCACACGCGAGTAAGTCTGGTGAGGCCCGCGCGAAGAGCCCCGCAGGCGCCGGAACCCGGACCAATACGGCCCAGAAGACACCTAAGGCAGCTGTGAACAAGCCGAGCGCGCCGGAGGGAGGATCCACATTGGTCGAGCTGATCAGCGCCCACCTTGGCCAGCAGAGCGAACCGCGCTCCACCGCCGAGATCACCACCGCGCTCGCCAAGGCCCATCCTGATCGCAACATCAAGGCCACCGTCGTACGCACCACGGTGGAAGGTTTGGTCGCCAAGGGGCGGGCTGAGCGAACCAGGCAAGGTTCCTCGGTCTTCTACACTGCAGTTGCCCAAGCTGCAGAGCCTTCCGACACGCAGCAGCCTCAGACACCCACCAACTGAGCAACGGTTCAGGCGTCTGACGTTTGGTGGGCGTTCCTGCGAGCTCGGCATGGCCACATGCCCATTTGGGATTGAGCGGCTCCTGCGCGACTCGGGCCCTGCCTGCGCGGTCCTGCAGGCGCCCCCGGCTCCGAAAGAACGGCGCCGCCCAGACGAAGAAGCCGAAGCGGCGCACCGGCACCGTTCGGGAGGCAGTTTTTGCGTGCCATGATCAGCGCGTGGGCGAGTACTCGTGGCCTTCCGAGAACGGCAGATGCCAAGCAGCCGGTGCCGCTGCGGCCTGGTCTGAGACGGTTCGCTCTCTGCCTGTCGGTACCTCGATCACCGGTGAGGTCATCGGTAGACAGCCCTTCGGCGTCTTCCTCTCCGTCGACGGCCGGCCTGAAGCCGTTGGCCTGGCCAGAGTCGACAGGATGCCCACGTGCATGGAACTGCCGCCCGTAGGACAGCGCGTCACCGGCGAGGTGGTCTGGCATGCCGAGCACAATCAACAGGTGGGCATCATGCTCCGTGAGTGGGCGGAGCACGAGGACTTGCTCCCTCGGTTCGTGGAGCGTGTCGGTCAGACTGTCGCCGGACGCGTCACGAAGATCGCGCCGATCGGCTTCTTCGTGCGCGTGGCCGACTGCGTCGAAGGGCTCGTTCCGCTCACCGAGCCGGTCGCGGACATGGCGAAGAGTGTCCGCGAGGGCCAACCCATATCGGTGCGGGTAGTCGCCGTCGATCTGGAATGGACCCGTGTTGTCCTGGCAGCCGCAAGCGGCACCTAGAACTTCCCCAGATCCATCAGGTGCGGAGCCATACGGCCAGGGCCGACGGTGGCAGTGCCGAGGTAGACGTAGCGGCGTTTGTCGTAGCGAGTGGCCGCCGTCCGGGCCTGCTTGAGCCTGTTGATCGCCCGTTCGACGGTATTGCGCTTCTTGTACCGCTCTTCGCCGAAGCTCGACGGTCGTCCGCCGCGTGAGCCTCTGCGCCGACGGGCGGCTTGGCTGTCGGCTGTAGGCCTTGTCCGCGGCGAGGCTGTCCGGCCTGCTGTGCGGTCGGCCCAGCCCCGGGCGAGGAACTCGGATCTTCTCGAGGACCGGCTCGAACTGGGTACATTCCGCTCGTTGCCCGCCGGTGACGGCCAGGGGCAGCGGGCGGCAGTGTCCGTCGGCGCTCAGGTGGAGCTTGCTGGTGAACCCGTCGCGCGAGCGACCCAAGCCCTCGCCTCCTGTGCCACCTCCATCAGCCGAGCCACGAGGCTCTGCCACGGCGTTCCGGCCTGGTGTTCCGCCACTTCGGCCCCCTTTGACGTCGGCGTCGGCGGCGGATCGGTGCGGGCGCCGGCCGCGTGCTGATGCGCACGCACGATCGTGGAATTCACCGGGATGTCCCAGTCGATCTCACCGGCAGCATCAGCCGCGGCCTGTACCCGCTGCAGCAGTCGCTCCCAGGTTCCGTCGGCCGACTACAACCGGTGGCGTTCATAGACGGTCTTCCACGGGCCGAACCGCGAAAGAAGGTCGCGCCACTGCACACCGGTCCGCACCCGGTGCAGGATGCCGTCGATCACCTGCCGGTGATGCCGCCACCGGCCACAACGGCCGCTGCTGACCGGCAGGAACGGAGCCAGCCGTGCCCACTCCGCATCCGTCAGATCACCCCGCCCCATGCCCGCACCAACAACCCGGACACTCAGCAGTCACATGATCGCCCGGACAAGTCCTAGGAAGGGCGGTCTCGCCGGCTGCGGTACGGGCGCCGGTCAAGCCCGTTCCGTACCTCCCCATGTCGGTGCACCTCGCTGTGCTCAGGTCCTGACAGGCCTCGGCACGCCGCCTGTGCCCACGAACATGCAGAAGACAGACATGCCCGTCCGGAGATCGGAAACCCGCAGAAACAGCCCTTCGGAGCCCCACGAGACGGAGTGCCATGGACGCCGAACGGAAACACCTGCAAGACGAAGCCGACCTGAACGCCTTGGCCATCGAACGGACCTGGAATTTCGCGGGAGAACTGAGCAATGTGACCCAGGCACGCCAGAGGGCAGCCGTCTTTCTTTGCGCTCTGGTACGGGTGAAGCCGCCGACCCCACCTGAGGCCTACGACGATGTACTGCTGGTAGTCACCGAACTGGCCTCCAATGCCTTCACGTATGCGCCCGGCCCCTTCAGCCTCCGGCTTTGCGTACTGGCCGATACCATCGAGGTCGCTCTGAGTGATACCAGCCCCGCAACGCCGGAGCCCCGCTTTTCCGATCTCACCGGTCGGGGCGGCATCGGATGGCACCTGATCAACGCCATCGCCGAGCAGACCATCACCCTGCCGGAAGACGTGGGCAAGACCGTGTACGCATTCCTCCCCTGGCGATGACGATAACAACTCCAGATCCGGCAGACAGGGGACGCGAAGCGTGCCTGCCGAAGAGCGGGGCGGGACGTCTTGCTCGCGAGCCGCCCCGGCCCCTGTCGGAGGCAAGCGGCTTCCGCAGCTCCATCGGCAAGTTACCCGGAAGGGGTGGCTGGAGAGGCGCTGCCCGTGCTGCGGGGTGAACAGCGGCCAGCAATGCGCCGTCGACACCATGCCCGGTGAGATGCGGCGGGTGCCGCACGACGAGCGGCTGAAGCCGATCATCGACGAACGCAGGGAGCAGCAACGGTCGCGACGGCCGTGGCGGGTGTACGAGGTGACCTGCCCTGACGGCGGTCAGAACCCGAGGAGCGGTGCACCACGTTGGGCGGTCCGCACCGCGCCCGGGTCGAACTGGCCAAGGAGTACACCCGATTGAAGAAGGCTCACCCGTAGAACACAGCCGGGCGCCACCTGGCAGACTCACACTCTGTTTTCGCAGGTGGGAAGCGTGCGGGGCGGAGGCCTGGTCGGCGGAGGCCCGCATGGAGCAGACCAGCATCCGCGCGGCCGCCAACAAGTCGACGGGCCGGATGGGCCGGTCCTCGCGGCTCCTGGCGCCTGATCGCCGTGGTGGAGGTGCGGGGCAACGGCAGGAGCCGGTCCCGAGTTCGCCGAGCGCGCGTTCCCCGACGTTGACCAGTATGAACAGCGTCTCGGCGGTCTTGACCTTGGACCAGACACCGAGGATGGCTAGCCCGTCCGGACGGAAGCGGAGCACGACCTCGTACTCGACCTCTTGGCCGTCGAGGACGTCGCTGTCCACGACGTCGGTCCTCCTCTGCCTCTTCGGGCGGCGGATCGGCCTAACGTCCGAAGCAACCAGGCCGGGCGGTCAGTCGCTCGTCACGCCCTAGCCGATGTCCCGGGTCAGGCCCCAGCCCGGGTCCTCAGTGACTCCCCAGCCGACATCGCCGTATCCCCATCCGCTGTCACGGTCCATGACTGTGTCTCTGGACAGTCGCGGCTTCATCGCGCACGCAGCAGGCCAGCACGATGAAGCTCTGGCCCATTACGAGCGCGCCCGCGTCCCCTTGCACGATCTCGGCAACCTCTACGAGGAAGTGAACACCCTCGCCCACCTCGGGGACGTCTACCTGGCGCTCGGTCGCCCCGACCGGGCCCGGGACCAGTGGAGGCGGGCGACCGACCTCTTCCGCGTGCAGCACCGTGCGAAGGAGGCCGGCATCCTCGAGGACAAGTCGGCTTCAATGACCGACTGACCACCCGGCCGAATGTCGTCGATGCAGGCCGGACACCTGGATCACACCACCCAACCGTCATAGCCGGAGAATCCGCCCTTGCCCGCGCAGTAGGCGTACGACTGCGACCCGTTGGCGTACTTACTCTGACCGAAGGTGATGTCGCCGTTGTTGCACTCGGCCCAGGCGTAGAACTTCGTGCGTGGGGCGCCGGAGCACGTGGCGGCAGCTCCTCCCCAGATGGTTGCCCTGGCGTTGGGGTGTGCGCAGGACGCTCACACGGACGGAGTGGAGTTCATCGACCGCAACCGCGCTCTGCGTGGCCGTCTTCGCGCCGCCATCAGCTGACCGCGGGCGCGCGATTCGGACCAGTTGGGGACAGCGAGTGCGCGGGGTTGATGCGGCCCACCTGCTCCTCGCCGATGTTGATCGACCTCTCAAGTTGCCTGCTCACCGGGACCGTGCACCTGGACCAGATACGCCTGGAGGGCACATGCATCTTCGCCATGACCCCGGCCAGCACATTCTGGCGGGGCAGGCGCCCTGTGCGGTTCACCCGGCGCCGCACGATTGCCGAAGAGCACCACTGGCGCGCTCGGTCGCCGACAGCGGCCCCCGGCTGGACCGCGGCGACGCCCGACGTCGGCCATGCGGGGCCGGCGCAGCCGGCGCCGGTGTACCGGCGCTGCGCAAGGCGTTCGAAGACAGCAAGTACGAGCCGGGCGCGGCCTGGCTGTACGGCTGCTGGGCGCTTTCCGGCTACGGTCTGCGACGACCGGCGCGGTGGCCAGGTAGAGGACGCGGCGCTGCGCCTGCCGGTAGGCCCGCAGGATCGTCCTGAGCGCGGCCGGCGTCTTCGGGGTGAGTTCGACCTCGACGGCGATCGGGAACCTATGGGTGGGCTCGCATGATCAGGTCGGGCCAGTGCACGGCGCGGGAGCCGACGGGCACGGCGAGGGTCTCGCCGCGCCGGGCACCGGTGGGTAGCCCGGGTACCCGGAGGGCCGCGAGGAGTTCCGCCGCGCGGCCGGGCACGGCTTCGGCGGCGTGGACCTCCCGCTCGGAGAGCACGGTGTACCCGCTCGCCTCCAGCGCGATCCCGGCGTCCGCGACGGCCAGGCGGTGAAGCAGCCGCTCGCCCGGCGGCCGCGGGGCGCTCAGGCCGGTGCCCGCGATCCGGGCGCCGCGCTCGGTGGGCCACACGACGGTGCGCGCTCATCGCACGTCCGCGCTGCGGAGCAGCAGCCCGTCCTCGACCATCAGCCGCACCCGCCGCCGGGCGGCCTCGAGTCGCCCCCCCTCAGCACGCGTACGTGGCCTGGTGGAGCGTCAGCGTGCTGTACCGGGTGGCCAGTCGCAACAGCTGCTCGTCCTCCTCAGTGCGCTGCCATCCGTCGCCCCGGGTCTCGTCCGTGCCGCGCGTACGCAGCCGGCGTTCCGCCCGCTCCCGGTGGACCCCCGTCGTCCTCGCCTCCACTGCCTTCCCCTCTCCCTGTAGTTGGCGCGCGGCCGCGCGGATGCGGCGGCGCGGGAGGGAGCCTGACCTGCGAAGCGGACACGGCCGGGCGAGAGGTCGCCCACCGCCTGGCGAAGGAGCTGGTGAAGGGCCGGGCGGTGCAGCGGGCGGGCAGGACCGGCCGGAAAGGCGCTGGGTTCCCGCCCTTCTCCTGGATCTACGGCGCGAGATCGTCTCGGCGTGGGGACGCTGGTTGTCGTTGGGCGCGCGAGGGGGGCTGATGGGGTACACCGCCGTACACCCGGTGTGGGGTCGGCTGGACGCGTCGATGGACGACCTCGGATGTGGCCGCGTCTGGGCGGACGTCCACCGGGTCAAGGGACTGCGTCTGGCCTGCCCTGAGTGCGGCGGGCGAGTCTTCGCCCGGGCCTCCCGGCAGGTCATCCGGCACTTCTACCACCAGGTTCGCCCCCGGGACTGCGAGCTTGCGAACGAGTCGGCGGAGCACCACCTGCTGAAGCTGGAGCTGGCCATGTCCGCCCGGGCGGCGGGGTGGCGAGCCGAGCTGGAAGTGAGCAGCGAGGCCCGGGACTGGCGGGCCGAGGTCATGGTCTTCGACGAGCACGACCGCCCCTTCATGGCGCTGGAGGCGCAGATGCGTACGGACCGCTACGCCCGGGACGGTGTGGCGGTGTGCTGGGTCGCCGTGCAGGACCGGCCGTGGGAGCGCGTCGTGCCCTCGCTGCGGGTGCGCTTCCCGAGTCAGCGGGGCGAGACCTGGACGGTGTGGCATGGGATGGCGCGCTACGCCTGGGAGCCGCGCACGCTGAAGGCGAAGGCGAAGTGGGTGCACATCATCTGCCCGCTCGGTGATGCGATCAAGTGGGTCCTCGACGGGCGGGTACGTGTCCACACCGCAGCGAACGGAACGGTGTGGTGGACGGCTCCCGCGTACGAGGACCTGGCCCTTGCACGCGCCCGGATGGAAGCCGACGCCGAAGCCGTCAAGCGGGCAGCTGCCGCCGAGCGCCGCCGAAAGGACGCCGAGGAGCGGGCCGCCGCGGCCGCCCAACGCCGCCGGGATGCCGAGCTGGGGGCACGGGAGCGGGCGGAGGAGAGGGCAGCCGAGATACGGCGCTTGACCAGGTTCTTCGAGGCGACGGGCCTGGATCCCGCAGTGTGGGAGACCTTCACGCAGATGGTCCGCTCCGCCTCGGGCAAGGCGATCAAGTGGGGGAACCTGAGCCCCGCCCACGGTGACGGGTTGCTCGTTTACGCCCGGCCCCGGTGGGAGAGCGGCGGGTTCAACCTGGCGGGTGTGGTCTGCCCTGATCCCGGAGCACTTGTCGAGTGGCCGGCGGAGCTGACGATCCTGGTCCCGAACCAGGGATGGCTCTCTCGCATTCAGGCCGCTGCCCGGTCTCCGCTGAAGGTTGCGGTGCTGGACCCCGTCACCGGGCGCAGCTCCTTCATACGCGTCACGCCGACTTCGAGTGCGCCCCCGTTAGGGCGTGTCTCCTCCCCGATCACAGCCCAGTACTGGGATCTACTCAAGTGATCGCCGCGGTCGACATCATGATGCAGAGCGGTCGATCGAATCGAAGAGCTGGAGTTCTTCCTCCGACAGCCGCAGCGCGCCTGCTGCCACGTTGGCGACGAGGTGCTCGGGGTTACCCGTTCCGGGGATGGCCAGTACATGTGCGCCTTGCTGCAGCATCCATGCCAGGCGGACCTGCGCGGGTGAAACGCCGTGCGCGCCGGCGAGGGCACGGACTTCGTCGTGCTCGGCGTGGACGGCCCCGGCCTCGCGACCCTTCCCTGCGATGGAGAAGAAGGGCACGAACGCGATGCTGCGTGCTGCGCATTCGCGGAGCATCTGTTCGCCGTTGGGTGCGTCGATGCTGTAGCGGTTTTGGACACAGACCACCGGTGCGATTACCTGGGCCTGGGTGAGGTGTTCCGCTCGAGCGCCGGAGATGCCGAGGTGGCGGATGAGTCCGGCATCGCGTAGCTCGGCGAGGGCCCCGAAGTGCTCGCTGATGTCGTCCTGGCCCATGAGGCGCAGGTTGACCAAATCGAGGTGGTCGCGGCCGAGTTGGCGCAGGTTCTCTTCGACCTGGCCGCGCAGCTGGTCGGGTCGTGCTGAGGTGACCCAGTCGCCGCTGGCGTCCCTGGCCGGGCCGACCTTGGTGGCGATGACGAGATCGTCTGGGTACGGCGCCAGCGCCGAGTTGATCAGTTCGTTGGCGGAGCGTAGCCGGGAAAAGTAGAAGGCGGCGGTGTCGATGTGGTTGACGCCGAGTTCGACTGCGCGGTGGAGCACGCTGATCGCCTGGTTGCGGTCGCGGGGTGTGCCCTGGTGGAAGGCGCTGCTGCCGGTCAGGCGCATGGCCCCGAGACCCATCCGGTTGACCTCGAGGTCACCGAGCATCCACGTGCCGGCGGCCGCCGCCGAGACCGTGTGTGACGTCATCTTCTACATCAGCTCCATCCGATCGGCCCTCACCGAGCATCGGTTGAAGGCGCGGCGGCCCTGGAGTATGCGCAGGTGAAAGGGATGGCGGGAAGGCGCGGAGCGTCGGGGGAATGTCACAATGCAACCGGGAATCCTGATTGCGTGCTCCGAGTTGCTATTGGTGAAGCGTCACTCCGTGAGCGCCTCGCTCAGGAGCGGAGCCAGATGAGGAGCGCGGCAGCTGTGACGGTGCCGAGGTAGGCATATCCGCGCTTGTCATACCGGGGGCTCTGAAGCCGCCGCGTGAACCACGCCGCAGGCGGGCGGCCTGGTGGTCCTTCTTCTCCGGAATCACGTGCCGGATGCCGCGCTTGCGGAGGTAGCCACGGATCTTACGGTTGCTGTACGCCTTCGGCCTTGGGACTGGTGGGCTCGCATGTTGCGGTGTCGCGTATTCGCGAGCCGCTCGACGCGTCGGACACGGTGAGTGATCGCTTGGGGATCGTGGCGGCCGCGGGCAACTACCAGAGCCAGCGGTCGAGGAAGTCGGCCCAGGTGAACCCGTTGTAGCCGTCGAAGGCAGGTGGATCGATCTTCTTGAGTTCGTCAGCGAGCGTGCTGAGCTCGGCCAGGGCTTCGTCCTCGCGGTCGTCCGGATCGCTGAGGATCTCGGACTCGCTGACGTGCAGGCCGTAGTGGTGCAGGGTCCGCAGCCACAGGTCGATGGAGGAGTTGGCGAACCATGCCTCGCCTTGCGGAAGGACGTAGTGGACCGCACATGTCCCGGGTTCGACGCCGAACGACCATTCCAGGCCAGGCACGAGGTCGCCATGGTGATTCTGGGTGAGGCGGTAGAGCGACCTACCATCTGACGTCTGGAGTGCTGGAGCGGCCTCCACCTGGAACGATGCGTACTCGATCAACTGATCGACGATGGGGATCCCGACATCAACCAGTAGCGCCTTCTGATCCTCGCGGATCTGCCAGCCCGACACTACTGCCGAGTCTGCCCTCGTGACGTTTCCTGTGCCGGCCCAGGCAGTGAGCTCGTCAAACGTTGTCATGTGAGAGTCCTTCCGCAGCTGGCTGCGATGCGGACCCTATCGAGCAGGGCTGACAAGCACGTGGCCCCATCGGGGACGACACACTCCTCAGTGGTCGCTGGGGGCGTATCGGCTCCAGGTTCCGCCGGCCTCGGTGACCAGGCGGGTAGTGGTCTTTAGAGCCTGTCCGGCGGATCATGTGACTGTCCCGGGGGGGACTCGTTGGCATGTCCATGGGGCGGGGAGATCTTACGAACGAGGAATGGGCCCGGCTGAGGCCGCATCTACCGAAGTCTGGTAAGCGGGGCGGCCGGTGGGTGAGCCATCGCAGGGTTGTCAACGGGATCTTGTACCGGAATCGCACCGGAGTGCCGTGGCGGGATCTACCTGCACGTTTCGGCAAGTGGAAGACCGTGTACGAGCGGCACAGACGCTGGTCGGCGGACGGCACGTGTGACAGACTCTTCGCGGCCGTCCTGGCCGACGCCGATGCCGAGGGCCGTATTGACTGGTCCATGGTCAGCGTGGACTCCACCTCCTGTCGGGCCCACCAGCACGCCGCCGGAGCCCGCAGAAGACGCCCGCGGGTGCCGGGAAAAGAACAACGCCCCGGCAGCACCGCCCCGATGAGGGACTCGGACGCTCCCGGGGCGGCCTGACGTGCAAGATCCACCTTGCTGGAGAGGGCGGACGCCGTCCTCTGGCCCTGCTGATCACTCCGGGCCAGTGGGGCGACGCCCCGCAGCTCATCCCCGTCATGGAACGCATCCGTGTCAGCCGGCCAGGTGGCGGACGGCCCCGCACCCGGCCCGGCCATCTCAGTGGCGACAAAGCGTATTCCTCTCGTCGCAACCGTCGTTACCTGCGGCGACGTCAGATCAAGCACACCATCCCCGAGCCGAAGAATCAGCGGACCAACCGCCAGAGCCGGGGCAGCAAGGGCGGTCGACCCACCAGCTTCGACAAGTCGATCTACAAGCGGAGAAACAAAGTTGAGCGTGCGATCAACGCCCTCAAGAACTCCCAGGCCGTCGCAACACGGTTCGATAAGCGCGCCTACGTCTTCCACGGCACCGTCACCGTCGCGTCGATCCGGCTCTGGCTACGTCCATGATCCGGATCGTGGCACGGTCACCGTGGCCTCCAGCCAGCCCTGGCTGGGCTCATGAGATGTCGGACAGCACCTCGGGCCTGTCGAGAACCATCTCGCGCTCCGCCTTGGAAGGATCTCCCTTCATCGGGATGGTCTCTCCGGAGGGAACGAATCCATACCGCCGGTAGAAGCTCTCGGCCCGGACGTTGTCCTCGTGGACGTACAAACGCACCCGCGCCACTTCCGCGACCGACCATGCCCACCCGACGGCCGCCTCGAAGAGTGCGTCGATCACACCGCTTCCGCGGTACTCGGGCCGAACGAAGACGGCGACAATGTGCGCCTGACGCTGCTGAACGGCCCCTCCGAACACATCGGCGCAGCCCGCCTCCTCGATCAGCACGGTCACGGTGCCGCTCCAGCCCCCGTCCCGGTCCTCAGCCACGAACTGACGCACCCGCGTCCCGCTGGCCGCCCCCTCGGCCCGTTCCTGCCAGAAGGAGTCCGGCTCTGCGACTGCCTGCTCGTACGTCTGAAGAAAGGCGATCGGAGCTGCCGGATCCTTCAGTGCCAAGAGCCGCAGCTCCTTCGCCTCGCGCCACTCAGTGGGACGTATCGGACGGACGACATTACGCAAGACCTGGTTCATGCCGTCGCACCCTAGGGGAAGACCACTCCGCGGCACTACGGCATTTCCGCAGGTCCCTGCGCTGCTCTGACGCTCGCGTACCTTCGATCCCCGGACTCGGCGTGATCGCATGATCCGCCGGACAGGCTCTAACCTGCTCCTGGACGACCTCGGAGCCACCCCCAACCTGCGCGAGCACTGGAACGCGCCCAAGGGCCTGACCGCCCTGCTCAACGAGGACCACAAGCAGGGCACCGAACTCACCCGCGGCACCCTGCTGCACGCACGGATGACTCCACCGCGCGCCCATTGAGGTGCGAGCACTGAGGGGGTGGTCCCGTAAGGGACCGTCCCCTCAGCTGTGTGCCGCACATGCCTGAGCGGCTGAGGTCAGCGCCGCTTGCCGAGTCCGGGTAGTCCGCCGAGCACCATGCGCACGCTGCTCGACGAGTCCCTCGACGTCGAGCAGGACCAGGAGCCCAGGGTGTCCAGGCGAGTGCGGTGAAGCGCAGAGCATGGCCCGACACCACCACGGACACCAGTTCTGGTGGCTAAAATGGTGGCATGACTGTGATGACGCTGCGCATCCCTGATGATCTGGACCCCTCGATCCGCGCCGGTGCCGAGGCCGCGGGCCTGTCCCTGAACGCGTACATCGTCCGGGCGGCTCGCCGTCAGGCCACCCTGGATGCCGCGCGGCAGCTCGCCTCGCTGGGTCTGGGTGAGGACCTGGCGGGCGAGGGCGACGCTCTGTGAGGCGCGGTGAGGTCTGGACTCTGGCCGATGGACGCAGCGTCCTGATCGTGTCCCTGGACGGTCTGGAGACGTCGTTCAAGGCGGTACTCGCGATCGTGCTGCATCCGAGCGGGCGCTACCCCGACACGGCGATGAGCGTGGTGATCGGTGACCCGATGCCGTGCACCGCGGTCGCCGTGAACCTCCAGCAGCTGCACGCGACACGCTTCACGGACGCGAGCCGCATCGGCGTGGTGCCCGCCGAAACGATGGCGCGGGTGGACCAGGCGCTGCGCGCGGTTCTCGATCTGTGAGACACGTACTCACCTGACCGCGAGCGGCGGTCACCGCGAGGCCAGAACTTCCTACGGCTACACCCGTCGGCGCGCATGAGGGCGCCGGCCTGCTCCATGCGGTCCGGGACGTAGCCGCGACCATGCGCGGGGATCTTGGACTGCCCGAACACGAGGCCGACCGGTAGCGCGGCGGGAGCCCCGGCCGGGTCGGAGGGGCCATCCCCGCGCCCGCGGGGATGGCCCCTACGAACCTCCGGCCGCCGCCGACGAACTGCTGCAATGCGTCCGCGACATCCACATCGACGTCCCGCTGCTCTTGACCACCACCGTCTCGGCCCGGCCGGAACTGACCTGTCCGCTCGACCGGTGGCTCGACACCAGCCACCCTGCCGTCACGCTGACCGAGGTCTGCAAGCCAGTCGCCCTGCTCCTGCGCGCCACCGGACAGACCGTGGAAGCGCGCCTGGAAGTCAACCCCTCGGGGCCCAGCGGACACCGGGTACCCATGACCTGGCCGGCCGAGCATGGGGGACCGTAGGAACCAGCCGTGTTCCTCTCCGAGGAAGGCCTGGACTACGAGAAGGAACCTCCCCGCACGCGCGGGGGTGGTCCCAGAGTCTGCTGGGCTTGGTCGCCGGCCCAGATTGCGGCAGTGTCGCCCGCTGGGTCCTCCGAACTGAGGTGCCTGGCGGGATCGGTGATGCGGACGACCTCGATGAGTTGTCTTCCCATGTGGTAGGGCCTGTGCGGAGCCATGATCAACGCGCTGGCAGAACACGCACACTGAGGCATATCGAGCCAGGCCTTCGGAACCAGTCACTCGTCATCGCCGTCAGCCAAAAGCGGCAAGGGCCCCGAGATCACCAACCCTTAACAGGGCAATACAGGCAAATCACACTTAGCGGGTAGCGAAAAGTCGGGAAAGGGTTGAACGTGCCACAAAGGGTGGGCGCGGTCGACTTTTAGCCAATAGCTTCATTTCCACCTTTACTAAAAAGTTCGGACCTGCAAAAGATCATCCGGCGGTGCCCGTGAAGAGGGGATGGGGGAGGTGCATGGCAAGCCGTCGTCCTGTCTGTTGCGGCCGTGGTGACGACTGCTCACCACGCGACGCCTGACGGCAGCGCATGACATTGACCTGCTGCCCGCCAGAACGTGCCCGACGTCCCCGCCTCGTGCTCATGGCACCCTCCGACGTCCTCAATCCACCATCGACTGGAGTCCGCGTGCGCCCATTTCACTCCTTGCCCAGACGGTCTGCCGCTGTCGCGGCAGTCGCTCTCGCTCTAACTGGTACAGCCCTGACTGTGAATCCGACCGCCCAGGCGGACACCCGCAGGACAGAGCAGTCCGCCGAAGTTCCTGTCGCCAGCGTTCCAATCGCGAGGGTGAATACGGATGACATCACCGAAACCTCGGCTGGCAAAACGGAATTGACGGATTTCGCGAAGCGGAATTTCGACGAAATATCTGGAGAGCCTCAAGGTTCATTGAAGGCGAAAAGATCCAACATTCAGGCTTCCGACCTGCAAGGTGACTACAAGGTCCTGGAGGTCGACATGTCCAAGGTCGCCTCTCAGCTGAATTTGCCCGACTCGGTGTGCAAGGAACGAGGCAGCGAAGTCCTGGTGGCTCCCCAGAGCGTCACCAACATCACCTACACAATGAGTGATGGCGAGACCGTGGAACCCCTTAATGGGGAGAATGGCACACCAGTCGATCCGGGTGACGACCCTGCCAGTCCCGACGGCTGCGACCTGAGTGTCGAGTGGGAGGAGGCGCCGGATGCCGACGACTCCGTCCAAGACGACCCTGAGGAGGCTTCGCAGGAGTCCTCACCTAAGGCGGCCGCGGCAACCCGCCCTTACTCCAAGAAGGTTGCCAGCGACTGCTTCCGGCGCAGAGTAGCGAAAGTTGAGTTGCACGACGGCTCGAAGATGTCGACTGCCTACAACGATTCCTGCTATCAGAACTGGGTGGAGAAGTACGACGGGAACAACTCGTGGAACTACTACTCCAAGCGCGCTATGAGCACTTGTGACAGCTACGGCAATTTTTCCATCAGATCTTGCGGGCACGGCGTGAAGCGGAACCCGTCCGGCCCAAAGGTCCACTGGCAGGACTGGGCGCCGAACGCCAGCCAGGAACGGAACGACTGCAGGTCCAGGAGCGTGGGCGTCACGCTGTGGAAGACCAGCGTTTCGGCCAGCTTCGACCTCTGCGAGAAGCAGTTGATCTACAAGTACGCGGAAGCTGGAAAGATGAGCAGCTACTGGAAGGGGGGAAGGACACTCCACGCCCGCGGCACGCAGCACCAGGTCGCGGTGAAGGTGGGCCAGAACAGTGGTCGACCCAAGTGGAAGCACTGGATGAACGTCAGGTGGGGCGTGTAGCCACCCCAATGACCTGCGTGGTCTCAGGGGGAAGACGTCCCGGCAGTCCTCGCCCCGCACCCCTACACTAACCCGTGAGGCAAGAGTAGATGCGCCCCCGAATCCTCCTCCTGGCCGCGCCCTTGCTCCTGGTCACGAGTGCGTGCACCAGCGGTAGCAACAGCACGGACCGAGTCCCCCAGAGGACGGTCAGCGAGAAGCAGGCGAACGCGGTGCTTGACCATGTGGTCTCCCGCGCGCCGTACTTGAGCGCGGGCCAGTTCTGCAAAGAACTCGCCTTTCAGACGAAGGCCTGCGCCTATGTACGCCAGCAGGCCGACGACTTCTGTCTCAAGCCTGGGCCCAAGCCGCGGGTCCTGCGCTCCAAGGCCGTACGAGCCAGCAAGGACTCAGCCAGTGGCCGCGTACTGGAGGTCGAGGGCAAGACGGCAGGCGGACAGCGGTATGTGTCCGAGTTCTTCGTGACCGCGACCGACGGCAAGCCTCGCGCCTCGATAGCGGTCTATTGGGCAGGGAACGGCCTGGCCAACTCCCCCCTCGGAGAGGACAACAAGGTCCTGCCACAGTCTGAATGCGGCGGCGACGCGACGCGCTAGCCCGACCGTCGTGTACCGCCTGTGGGCCCGTTGAGGAGAACTCTGACCGCCTCAACGGGCCTGCAGCATCCCCGCGCACCTGGTCTGTGCGGAGTCATAATCCATGAGTAGCTCGGAGGCTGCGGATCCAGACGATCGCGCCGCGGAGGTGGAGAGCCGCGAGATAGCTCTCGGGCGTCTTGTCATAGCGGGTGGCGATCCCGCGCCACGTCTTCATCTAAGACGATCTCGCTCGCAGTGTCCTCCGTTCATGCCGCAGCGGCGGCTGCAGCTTTCGGATCGGCCGTCCGGCGTGTCCGGGCCAACTCCCCGACCCTGCAGCTCGGTGACCGGGTAGCGGCCAGTCGTCGGTTGCGGGGCGCATACCCGGACGAGGGCCTGGAGGCGTAGGGAGGCCGGAGCTTGGAGCCGGCTGACTATTGCCTCCCCTTCGATGTGCCCGCGGGGATGCTCGGATGGGTGACGCTGGTTAGGCAGTACGTCGCGCCGTTGCCCTACGGCATTGTCTTCGACAACGGCGTCCAGCTGAGTCTTGCCGAGGGCGACGTCGTCCGCGTCGCCGAGGGGCCGTCCGAGGGGGGCTGCAGCTGAGGTGATCTCGCGTCAGGGGGCCGCGAGCAGCCACAGATGAGCACGGCGTCCCGAGCTTGGCTGTGCCGGTACAACACGCTGTCCCGCGGCCGCCGGTCTAGGGCCTGTGTCTTCGATCCGTCCGTGAGATCGTCGTGCTCGTGATCGAGTCTTGGGTGATCAATGACGACAGCCCTGTCCCTGTGTCGTCAGCGGGGGTCGTGGAGGCTCTTCGGTCGAGGATCGACAGCGGACAGCTTGAGACGTGGCTGACCAGTTCGTCTGGACGGTTGCTGGCCTTCGTGACGAATGCCGAGCGAGCGATGGTGGTGCTGCTCGAAGGCGAGGGTGGTCCTGGCGAGCATGCCGTGGATCCCGGAACTGCGGGGTCGAGCGACGGGTTCATCCTCTCCAACGGGCAGGGTGACGAGTATCCGGATGAGGACACCGTCCCCATCCGGGATGCGTTCAGGCTCGTGGAGCACATCGTTGGCACGGGCTCTTGGCCTGCGGACGCACGCTGGGTGGTCGATCGCTGAGCGGGCTATCGCCGTGCTCAGATGAGGATCGCGGCGAGGCGGAGCGCGGCCTGGTAGGCGATGGCGAGCTTGTCGATCCGCATGGCCAGGCCGCGCCACTGCTTGAGCCGGTTGATGCAGTGTTCGACTGAGTTGCCCTGCTTGTATGCCTCGGCGTCGAAGGCGAGCGGTCGACCTCCGGCACTGTCTCGCCGCAGCCGGTGGCCGACCTGGTCCAAGGGCTGGGGGATTACAGCGCGGATTCCGCGTTGGCGGAGGGGGTGACTTCGGATCGCGCGGGATGAGTACGCGCGGTCCGCGAGGACGGCATCTGGGCGGGTCCTCGGTCGTCCGGGACCGCTTCGCGGAACGCGGATGGCAGCCATGACGGTCTCGAAGGCCGGGGTGTCGCCCGCCTGGCCTGCGGTGACGCGGAGGCCAGGGGCCATGCACGGGGGTCCTGGCGAGATGGGCCTTCGTGCTCAGGCCGCCGCGCGAGCGTCCGAGCGCGTGGTCGTCGGGTTCGGCCCGACCTGGAGTGGCTGGCGGAGCTGACGATCCTGGTCCCGAACCAGGGATGGCTCTCTCGCATTCAGGCCGCTGCCCGGTCTCCGCTGAAGGTTGCGGTGCTGGACCCCGTCACCGGGCGCAGCTCCTTCATACGCGTCACGCCGACTTCGAGTGCGCCCCCGTGAGCCTCAACGGGCCTGACAGGGCGTGACGCGCGACTGCGGCACGTCTTGTGGGGCGGCGGGTCCGGCGGTTGGGCCCGTTGGGTCTAACGGGCCCAACCGGTGCTGATCAGCCTTCGGTATAGAGGGCGTTGAGCCCGGCCTGCCACGGGAAGGCGTCGATGTTGCCCTGCTTGGGCTTGTGCGGGGTGAAGCCGCCGTCGCCGAGCAGCACGGTGACACCGGCCTCGCGCAGGAAGTCGACGTGCCGGGCGACGGCCGGGTGGGCGGCCTGCGCGTCGTTGAAGTGGGGCAGGGCGACGATCTTCAGACCCAGTCCGATGCCCTCGGTGATCAGCCCGAGGGCGAGCGTGTCGGAGACGGCGGTCGCCCACTTCGCCAGGGTGTTGTTGGTGAGCGGGGCTACGAGGATCGCGTCCGGCGGGGGCAGCACGTCGGGCTGCGAGGGGAGCTTGTACTGCCACCGGACAGGGTGCCCGGTGAGTTCCTCCAGGGACTGGATCTCGCCCTCGGCGTCCTCGGTGAGCCACCGGTGGGCGGACGGGGTGAGGATCAGGCAGACGTCCCAGCCGACCCGCTGGGCGGCACGGATCGGGACTTCGAGGCGACGGGCCGGCGGGGCCGCGCAGGCGATCAGGTACAGGGTGGGGTTCGTGGTCACCCGCGCAGTCCACAGCGATCAGCCAGACCGCGCAAGCGCCCCTCGGCGCTGCCAACTCCCAGCAGGCGCAGGTCCTCCACGAGGTGCTTGGTGCGAGGTCGGCACACCACTTCCTCGGGGGCGAGTTCCTCCGCCTCCAGGAGCGTGTCGACGGCGTCCTCGCGTTGCCCGGCCTGCTTCTCGCCGATGGCGCGGTCGGTGAGCAGGTGGGCGCGGCGCTCGCGGGGGAGAGTGGCGAGGGAGGCGGCCGAGATGTCCGCCGCGACTGCCACGGCGTCGGCGCCCTCGCTCAACTGGACGTGGGCCGCGACCCGGTAGAGCGCGCAGTTGGTCGGGCCGAAGGATGTCCAGAGCAGGTTGTCGTCATGTCCGAGGCGTTCGGCGTGCTCGTCGGCCTGGTCGAGGAAGCCGGGTACCGCGCGGGCGAGTGCGTCCGGGCTGTGTTCGTCTGCTTCGGCGACCGCGGCCTGGGCCATCGCCGCCTTGAGGAACAACATGCCGAGCACGGAGAGCCCTTCGGGCCCGCACTGCACCAGGTCGCCCTGGAGCCGGTTGGCGGCCGCGGTGACGAACGTGACGGCGGCGGCCGCCTGGCCGTGAGCGGTCATCGCGTCCGCGAGGTGGCGGGCAGCGCTCGCCATGATGACCGGGTCTCCGGAGCGTTCGGCGGCCACAACCGCGCGCTGGCCGGCGGTGACGGCGAGTTCGCTGTCGCCCCACTTGATGGCGGCCGCCTCGGTCAGCTCCAGCGCCAGGGAGAGCTGCCGGTACGCCTCCAGCCGGTCATCTCCCTCGTGCAGCGCGGCGGCCCGGGTGGCGTCGACGAGCAACTTCGGGATCTGCGTGCCAAGCTTGGCGAAGTGCCCGGCCTGGAAGCCGGTGCGCGCGTACCAGAGGCTGCGCTGCAAGGCGGTGACGGGCACCGGCTCGGCGGAGGAGTCATCGCACCGGCCGGTGAGGACGTCGTGGCGCTGCAGGGCCGCGCGCACCGCGTCGATCTCCGACTCGGCGGGGCACAGGACCGCCGGGTCATACAGCAGCCGCTCCAGGGTGATCTCTAGGCGCAGGGCGATCTCGGTGGCCACCGACAGGTTCGGGTCGGCCTGGCGGCGCCCGCCCTCCAGTTCCTCCACCCATCGCAGGGAGCGGCGCATCAGGGCGGCGAACTCTTGCTGGGACAGGCGGCGGCGTCCTCGCCAGTGGGCGACGCGGCGGCCGAACTGGATACGGTCCATCGGGACTCCGAGACGGAGTTGAGAACCCACACACATCGTGTGGGCTACCTCGTGTATACCGCCCGTACGGTCCGGATATGGCCCAGTCCGCCAAGACCTCACCCCCGACGTGGCACCGGCTCGCACAGCCCTCCGACCGGCTCCGTGCGCAGTGGGTACATGGTGACGTCCGCACCCACTGGGCGGCGTGCGGCCAAACCTGGGACGCGGTGGCCATCTCCCCGTTAGCGCACGGCCTGGACGCGCTCGTCGCCATGCGGGTGAGCCCGCGCCGGGGCTATCCGGTGCTCGCCGACCATCTGCGCGACCAGCTGTATGTCCTGGTGCCTCCGGGCACCGGCCACGCGGCCTCCGGCCTGGCGTGCGCGTCCTCGGCGACGACTTCCAGCTCCTGATGCCCGCCGGCCAGCACGGCAGCCCCGTGGCGCACTGGGTCAGCCCGCCACGCCAGAACGCTCCGCCCCTGATCCGTCCCGACCGGCTCACCCACCACCTGCGAGCCCTGGCCCGCGACCACCAGAAGGCGGCCACCTCATGAGCAGCACTCACCACGTTCTGTACGACCCGGACGGAGGCCTCACGGCGGAGCTCCCGCCTGACCGCACGGTGCACGAGCAGGTGGTGCGCACGGCGCTGGCGTGGTCCTCCCCGCTCGACGTACCGGCCGCCGACGTCGCGGCCCTCGGTCACCTGCTCGCCGGAGCGGCGCAGGTGGTCGCCGACGAGGTGCGGCTCCGCGCGGACCGGCCTCCCGAGAATGACGGACGCCGGGTGCTCGCCGAGCTGATCCTGCAGGAGGCCGACAGCCGCCTGTCGCAGCCGTGCACGAGCCTGCACCGGGTGCACAACCGGGCCCGGCTGATCCGTGCGCTGTACGAACGCCTCGACCGCCTCAACACCGCGGTGCCCGTCGATGAGGCGGCGGTCGCGTCCCCCTGAGCCGTCTCCCGGCGCCTTCCCCCCGTGGGTCCGGGCGACGTCGAAGCCCCCGGCGGCTGCTCTTATACCGAGCACTGCCGGGGGCTTCTCCATGCCAATGTGGCGAGCGAGGCGCCGGGCCAGGGCCGTGGAGCCGCCGGCCTGCCGGTCAGACGGCGGCGCCGGGGTGTGCGGTTGTGCGGGCGTAGTGTTCGGCGATGTCGTCGCTGGTCGTGGTCCACACGCCGGGGTGGTTGACGACGTATTCGAGCGCTTGGTCCAGGTACTTCATCCGGAACGCCTGGCCGGTCACGAAGGGGTGCAGGGCCAGTGTCATCACGCGGCCGCTGTGCGCGGAATCCGCGTACAACTGGTCGAGCTGGTCCTTGACGATCCGCACGAAGTCGGGACCGCTGAGGGAGTGGGCGGTGAACAGCCCCAGGTCGTTGAGTTCGAGGGTGTAGGGGACGCTGAGGAGCCCCGGCACGTTCAACCGGAACGGCTGGTCATCGGCGGTCCAATCCAGCACATAGCGCAGGCCGAGTTCGGCGACCAGCGCCGGAGTCTGAAACGTCTCACTGAGCGCGGGTCCCATCCAGCCGCGGGGACGCTGCCCGGTCGCCTTCTCGATGGTCTCGACGACCTCGGTCAGGTAGGCGCGCTCATCCGCCTCGACCTCGGCCTGCACAGTGGAGTTGTTCTTGCCGTGCGCGAGCCAGGCCCAGTTACGCGCCCGGCCGGCCTCGATGATCTGCGGGTAGTGCTCGGCGACATCGGAGTTGAGCAGCACGCTCGGGCGCACACCGTGCCGGTCGAATGACTCGATCATCCGCCAGATCGCCACCCGGGGGCCGTAGTCGCGCCACCCGTGGTTCAGCGGATCAGGCACGAGCGCCGCAGTGCCCTGATTGATGCTGGTGGACGGCTTTCCCAGGACGAAGTGCTCCACGTTGAGGCCGACATAGAACGCCACCCGGGCGCCGTCGGGCCACTGGATTGGCGTGCGTTCCGTGATGGGGCTGTAGTCGTACAGGTCGTTGCGCATGAGATTCCCTTCGCAAGAACCGTCCGTGGGACGGCAGGGGTGCTGATCCGAGAGCCGATCCGTGTCGTGTCGCGAACCGATACGGATCGTGTCGCAATGTCGCGCCCGCGTCAACACGAACCGGTTCGTCTCCCCTGCGGTAGCGTGAGCGCGTCAACAACCATGGAGGCGACATGAGCACGACGCGTGCGCCCGACCCCGCCCGGCGCAACCCGCAAGCGACCGCGGCGATCCTCAAGGCCGCGCTCGACATGGCCCGCGAAATCGGCTTGGCGCGTGTCAGCATCGAGGGGATCGCGGCTCGCGCGGGCGTCGGCAAGCGAACCGTCTACCGCTGGTGGCCCTCCAAAGGCGCGGTCGTCCTTGACGCGTGGGCGCAACAGCTCGAAGAGCAACTGCACCGGCGCCTCGAAACCGTGCAGACCGGCGACTTCGAGGCCGACCTGAAACTGATGGTCAAAGACGCCTGGATCGACACGATCGGCGACACGCGCAGTGTGCTCGCCTCGATCGTCGCCGAGTCCCAGCACGACCCCGATCTCGCCTCGGAGTTCCGCAAACGTCTCATCGACCCCGCCAGCGCGCTGGTCGCCGAGCGCATCCGCCGTGCCCAGGCGGACGGACAGGTCGCCGCCGACATCGACCCGTACCGCGCGATCGAGCTGATCTATGCCCAGCTGTACTACCGGCTGCTCGTCGTGCGCGGCCCGAACGACGAGGCGTACGTCGAGGACGTCGTCGAGCTCGCCATACGCGGGCTCAGGCCCCCTCGTCAGGACGCGACGTGACTCAGCTACGCCAGAAAGCCGCCAGTGGATGATCTTGAAGTAGGAGAGTGCTGCATCCCAGCGGGCGCCACCCACACCGTGATGAGCGTCGTGATCGGCGACCCGGTGCCGTGCACCGCGGTCGCCGTGAACCTTCAGCAGCTGCGCGCGACACGCTTTACGGACGCCACCCGCGTCGGTGTAGTGCCGGCCGAGACGATGGCACGAATGGACCAGGCACTGCGCGCGGTTCTCGATCTATGAGGCGCAGCCGCACCTCAAATCCCGTCTTTGAACCTCTGTTGCTCTCGTACACGCGCCACGCCACCCGATTTCACTGGTATGGCGTGCATCACGCTGAGCACGTAAGCCCTGCTCCGTACGAGGGACACGGCGCTTGCCGACAGACCGCCTGTGGCAATCATTCCGATGGCATTGCCCAACGCGAAGAAGGTGCTTCATGCGTCGTCTGGTCGCTCTACTGCTGGGGGCAGTTGCACTGACTGCCGCCCTCTCTACTCCTGCCTCTGCTCTCTCCGCAGATCCACCGCCACCGCACCACGACCGGCCTCAGGGGGTAGCGCTGTATCCCTGGAACTGGATCGGTCCTCCCCCAGTCTGACCATCCAGGATCGGCTCCCCGAGCTACAGCAGAGCTCCGGCCGGTCCGTGAGGACCGACCGGAGCTGGGCTGACCCGGGGGACAGTCCCCCCGGATCGGCCACTGTGGGCGCATCGCTGGAAGCCTCCTCAGAAGCTATCGACGCCCCGGCCCAGCGTGATGCCGGGCCGGGGCGTCGGGGCGAGCCGGGGCTGTTACAGGTATTCGATCAGCCAGCTGGCCGGGTTGTCGTCCACCGAGTCGCCGGCGTTCTTCTTCATGCGGCCGATGGCGATCTTCATGGATCCCTGGGCGAGCTTCTCGGCGAGGCGGGGAGCGTTGTCCTGCACGTCCCGCACCTTGACGCCGCCCCAGGTCTTGCCGTCGTACACGCTCACACCCAGCTTGACGTCCCCCCAGGCGCAGCCGAAGCTGAGTCACAGGTCGCCCCACGCTCCGCCTTGGTTGGCCTGCGGGACGGACAAGAGGATCGTGTGCTTGTAGTGGATCAGCCCGCCGTTCTCGTAGAACGCGAAGCCATGGGGGATCTCGCCGTTCTGGAAGCTGGACATCTGCACTCCTTGTCTCGTCGGCGACCTGGCGCGGCTCGAAGAGCGGCGCCGGGCGCCGGAGGCTTGGTAGTACGCCTGCATTCAGCGGGCACCCCATGCTCCGTCCACCAGGCAGCCACCAGACTCCTCCATAAGGGCATTTGGCGCTATCCAGCCTAAGGCTGACGGACTTTCGCCTATCCGGGCCAGTACGGCATTCAACAAGAAAGCTGCCTATTAGGACATTTTTTCGTCCGCTACGTGACGTTGTGAACCTGCTGTAACGACCGCATCGGCAGGTCCAGCGGATAATCCTTGCGGACTGCCGTGTACAGATCGACCTTCGACTGCGAGTTACCCATCAGGCCCCAGCAGCGGCAGCACACCTCACAGTCCCACCGCAAGCCCCCGACTGACGTCAAAACAAACCGACATCGCGAACTCGGTCAGAATGCGACTCCCACACTCATCGCGAAACGACTCCCCAACTCACGTCCACAGCCAGCAGCTTGGCACCCCTTCCGCAGCATTCACTCATCTGTGCCCCGCAGTTCCCCGTGAGGACCATAGGTGAAGTACTGGCAGAAATTTTTGTGCCGAGGCTCACTCGGAAGCGTGCGGAAGGGACACTGATCCGCCCCGGGGCTGGGCAAAGCCGCGGGCCTTTGTCGGGGCGGTTCTGTCCGGTGTGGGCCGGTCTGGTGGCGAGTCCGGGGTGCTGTGGGGTCAGGGGGTTGTCAGCATGGGCAGGGTGGCGAGGTGTTCTTCGGGGATGGAGAAGGCTTCTGCGAGGGTCGGCAGACAGGGAGCGAGCCGGGCGGTGAGGGCGTGCTGGGCCTGGGGCAGTGCGCGGATTTGTTCGGCGCTGAGGGCGCCTTCGGCCAGGAGGAGTCCACTGTGGGATTGCACCTGGTTGAGGAGGAACAGGACGTACAGGTCGTTGAGGGCCGTCCGGGGGTGGGGGTCGGTGGTGCGGGTGAGGGCTGTGGCGAAGGCGTCGGCGGCCTGGCCGACGGTGTAGGCCTCGGCGAGGTTCAGGGCGGCGGCGGAGGCGTTGTTCCAGCGCGCGAGCGCGTCGCCGGGCTCACCGCGTCGCAGATCTTGCCGTGCGCTGGTGTGCCAGTAGTGCTCGGCGGTGGTGATGCATCGGCGTAGGAAGTCGGGGTCGTTGAGGCTCTCGTGGCCGGTTGCCTTCGGGGGCTGTGAGGCGCGAGTGTGCCCGAAGATCATTTCGGCTGCGGCCTTGCACCAGATCGCGAGGTTGTCTCCCTCCGCGGTGATCGCTCCGTCCGCGTTGGCGGGATACTCCGCCAGCCCGTTCACCGGGAACAGGGCGCGGGCGCCGCAACGCTCCCGGCTCTCGATCATGATCTCCCGGGCCTGCCAGGTGATCCACCCCTTGGCCAGGGCCACGAGCCGCTCGCTCTCGGCTCGTTCCCCGGGCCGGTGGGTCATCCAGCGTTCGGTGACCATGCGGTGGAGGAAGGTCATGGCGTAGGCGGTGGCCACCCGCTCCAGCAGGCGGGAGTGGTGACTGCGGTGCGCGGCCAGCGGGACGCGCTGTCCGGCCGCCGGGCCGGAGATGTGACGGGTGTACGCGTAGCGGACAGCGATCGCCAGCGCCGCCCGGCTACCGCCGACGGCGCTCGCGCTCATGCACAGCTTTCCGACCGTCACCCGGGCGATCGCATGCAGGAACCGCTTGCGCGCACTGCCCACGGTGCTGGTGAAGCTGCCATCCGGCAGCAGCCGTCCGTGCTCGCCCTGGATGAGTGCGGTCCGCGGCAGGCGCACCTGGTCGAAACTGGTGGTGCAGTGGTCCACCGGGCTGCCGACGCGTTCGGGCAGTACGGTCACGGTGACACCCGGCAGAGTTCCGTGCTCGTCGCTCAGCGGGACGAGGAACAGGAAGACGCCCTGGTCCTGTCCGTCGGCCAGCAACCGGGCCGCCACCACCGCGCTCTTGGGCCCACCGGCCTCGCTGGTGTTGGGCATGTACTTCTGCGCCCCCTCGTTCGGGGTGTGCAGCACGAACTCCTCGCGCTGACGGTCGTAGCGGGCCCAGGTTTCCAGTGCGGCCGCATCGTTGCCATGAGCGCGCTCGGTGCACAGGAACGTGCCGGTGCGGGCCAGGGAGGTAAACGCGCGGAGGTCACGCGGCGGTGAAAGGCGGTCGTCGAGCAGGCTCCCGAGGAAGAGGTTGTAGTGGATGCCCGCCACCGTCGCCGTCGCACCGTCCACCACCGCGGTCCACTCGTGCAGAGCGGCCAGTGCCCGCGGATCCTGAACCAGGGCTTCAGGGCAGAGGAGTTCATCATTGAGCGCGTGCAGCCGGTCATAGGAGAGCTGCCACCGCTCTTCGGTGCCGGCATTGCCGCGGTGACGGAACAGGCCGGCCGAGATGGCCTTGCGCCATATCCCGTGGGCGTCAGCGCCCTCGGGCCTCTCAGTAAAGAGAGCTTCGGTGAGCCGGGCGCTGTCGAGGTCCGGGTGGGAGCCGGCTGCGGAATGAAGGTGAGTCGTCATGTCCGGGCCAACGCCCCAGGCCGGTGAAGGGACACCACCCCGGACACAAAGATTGATCAAAAGCGAGCGTAGAGAGGGGCAGCTGCGTCCTGGCCGGAGGGAAGGGAGCAGGTGCTCGGCCGCAGGGAGGCGGCTTTTTTGACTCTCGGACGCGTAGCCCATTCTGGCGTTGGTGACGCCCTTGAACTCCCCTGCTTCTCGGACCGATCACATTAGTTGGGGCGCATTTGGCCATGTTCTGCGCGCAAGGGCTACTTCGTGGCCTGGAGTACTTCTTCGGCGAGGATGCGCCCTTGCCGCGTGCCGTCGCACCCGTGAAGGATGACGGTTGCTGAGCACAGGCTGGCGTCGCGTCTTGGTTTCCAGCCGCCGTCCGGCAAACGTGCTGCCTGCCGTAGGGAAGAAGCGGAAATCGCTTCGTCACCGCCGGGATGAGCAGCAGGAAGACGCCCGGTTCCGCCGCATCGCCGGGCGGCAAGCCGAGGGCATGGTCAGGGCCCCTGTATTGCGTGCAGTCACGAGCAAAGGGAGTAGCGCATGTCTTTGCCCCCTCAACAAAACGTTCCCGATCTGGAAGCCGGCGGGGCGGCAGCGAGCGTCGAGTACCCACCCGATGGCCAGCGGTACAACCAGCCGTTGTCCATCAGCATCCAGGCCCCGCCCTACACCCGTATCACCGGGCTGGACCTCCATAACCAGCAGATGTCGAGCAGCGACATTGTTGCCCCGGACGGCAAATCCGCCTCCGCCACAAGCTCGACCAGCCTGTTCGACTTCCGCCTTCCTCACATCGTGTACGTCGTCGCCGACATCGACGCTCCCCTGGCAGGAGGCACCTTCAGCGGGAGCTACACGATGAACGGGGTAACGCAGCCGCTCACCGTCACCATCAGGCCCGGCATCCAGGGCGTCATCGCGGGCAACCTGCGCAACACCAGCCCCCCGGGCGGAGGCGTACGCGTGCTCGCCGTGGACCCCGGCAGCCGCACCCTTGCCGCGGGCCTCCAGCCCGGTGATCTCATCATCGAGGTCAACGGCATGCTCACCCCCACCGTCAACGACCTCGACGATGTGCTGCGCGGCAAGCGCCAGGGCGTCACGTGCGATGTCACCGTCCGGCGCGGCGGCCAGCTCGTGACCCTGCAGATCCCGCTCGACCCGGAACCGTAGGACCCCGTTCCTCCCCGGCGGCTGCCGCATGGCGGATGCATTGGGAGAACATCGGGGGGAAAGCTGAGGGGGGAGGACGGCTTGCTGCCAGGCATCAGTTCCTCAACGTGCGGTGACGAGAGGCGGGTTAGCGTCCCCTCCGCATGAGGGGGCCGAATGAGTCCCGCACTGTCCCTCGAAGAGCTGCGCCGCCGATGTATGAGCGTCGCCGACCGGCTTTGGGGTGGCGCCCGCGCGCCTGCCGCTGCGCCCTTCAGCGCCGCACCCTGGCATCCGGCCCTCCGCCTGGCAGCCTTCTCGTCCGGCACCAACCCGTCCGTGAGCCAGCGGCAGGGGTGTTGCGGTGCCTGACGACCGCCAGCTGGAAGGGTGTGGGCCTTCACGCGCCCGGACAGTCAAGGGCGGGGCAGACGATCGTGTCGAGCGTGGCCGGCGTACGCGCCCCCGCTCTCAGGCTCATGGTCACCGTCAGTATCAGCATGTGCCACGGAGATCGATCTTCCGATGGCTAGCTTCACTGCGCACGGCGCTTCCAGATTTGGGAGCGTTTCACCGCCTTTATCAAGGATCTGGTCGTTCGTGTCGGGATCGCCTTTTACCGCTGAGCAGCGCTTGGAGCGCCTGAATGCTTCACTGTCCGGAACGCCCCGGGTCCAGGGTGAGGAGAGCCGGGGCGAGCGCCGACTGAGGATGAACCGCTCGTCGAACCTGCTGGTCGGGGTGCTGCTGCACGCCGCCGCCCGCCAGGACGCGGGTCTGGCCCTGACTGACCTGGAACAGCGCCTGATCAAGACCGCCACCACGCTCCTGCCGGAAAAGGAACTGCCCGCCTTCGGCCAGGCGTACCGCGACGCCTGCGCCCGTGGCCCGGTCTCGGTGCTCCCCGAGGCAATCACGAGCCGGCCGCTGGAGAGCGGGTTCAGCAAGGCAGACCTGAAGGCCGCGTTGCCTGCCCTGGCCGAGGAGATCTGCGCCCAGCCCAACGTCCGAATCATCGATGTCAGCAAGCACGACATGGCAGACAGCGAGGAGTTCGCAGCAGCACTGGGCGAGTACGGACGGGGCGTCACCATCCTGACCGGCCCGCGCCCGGCCGGCGACACCCAGGGCGTGCTGAACGAAGTACGGGTGCGGATGCAGAAGTTCGACTGTCTGAAGGAATCGGGAGAAATCTCCGGGAGCGACGAGATCTACTGGGCAGTGAGCGCAGGCAGCGACCAGCACATCGCGAAGTCGTTCAAGACCCGCAAGTACGGAGACATCGACGTCAACGACTACCCCACGGTGTTCGACTACGACTTCAACGCCCGCCAGACGTACGCGTACAGCGGCCCCGTCGACCAGCACCTGTCGGTCGAGTTCCAGTGCTGGGAACAGGACGACAGCCCTGGCGGCTTCTACGACGACCTGCGAGGAGCTCTCGCCGACTTCGCCGAGTACGCCGTGGACGCGTCCGCCGACATGACCGCAGCCGGTGGCGACGGAGCGGAGAAGGCCGCCGACTGGGCAGCCCTGCTCGGCATCGCAGCCGGCCTGCTCAACGCCATCCTGGGATGGGTCACCAACGACGACGACCTGGTGTGTGAGAGGACCATCGGCTTCGACCGCGCCGCCCTGTACGCGATGCGCGACCGGCCCGACAGCAAGAACTTCTGGCACTTCAACGGTGGCGGGGTTGGCTACCACTACCTCTACCTGACCACCAACGACTTCTGACCCACAGAACCACGCCCGGCGGCACAGAGCCCAGCCCCTGTGTCGCCGCTGCGCCCACCCCCGGGCCGCAGCCACGCCCGAGACCCTCAGGCGACCCGCCGCCTCGTTCCTGAATCAGAACAACCAGGCAAGGCGCGGCATCAAAGTGCGCAGAACGGGATGAAACACCGGAAGAAAACGACCTCTAAGAAGCCCGGGCGATGGGTAGTGCTGTGTGTGCCGGAGCCCAGCACAGGGGCTGCGGTCGGCGTGGGATGGCCGCGTCGTGGCACGGCATAAGGGATACGGACTGATGGCTTCGGGCACCGTGAAGTGGTTCAACTCCGAGAAGGGCTTCGGTTTCATCGAGCAGGACGGTGGAGGGCCGGACGTGTTCGTCCACTACTCGGCAATCTCCGCGAGTGGGTACCGGGAGCTGACCGAGGGCCAGAAGGTCTCGTTCGACGTCACGCAGGGCCCGAAGGGCCCGCAAGCCGAGAACGTCAACCCCGCATAGCCGGAACGCACACGGCGAACCCTGAGCCCGGCCCACTCTGCCGGGCTCAGTTCGCCAGCCGAATGCCGCTACCTCCGGACATGCTCGAATTCGGCTGACCACACAGCAGCGGGGACGCACCGGCGCCGACGCCACACAGGCCACAGGGGAGCGGCCCAACCTGCGTGGGGCTCCGCGCCAGCCCGCCGGCCGACCTCGGTCTCGTGCGAGGCGGACACGGCTGATGCCAGGCGCATCCGCATCGCCCAGAACGGTGCCGCACGTCCTCTCACACATTGCCTAGTTGGCAGGGCATGACGACGTACTGCATTGCTCCTCGGTCTGTCCCGAGCGGACGGCACAATCCCTACTGGACGCGGCCGAGCTGCAGCGCCTGGTCCTCGCGGCGGTGGAGCGGCACGTCGACCGCCAGGCGCTCGCGCAGGTGGTGGCGGAGGAGGCGCGGCAGCGTGCCGCGCTGTCGGCCTTTGTGTCTGGGTGGCCCGGGGCGAGGGTGCCCGGAGGCGAGGGGCGGTGACCGCGGCCGCCTGAGTGTGCCCGGCGGCAGCATCGGCTTCGGGGATGGGCACCGCCGGGCCCACCCAGGGTGGCATGAGGCACTGACAATCTCCTTGGCGCGACCGGAGTATCAGCACACGCGCCGCATCCGCTACGGCCGCACGCTGGTCGCATGGCTTCTGATCGCCCGGTCGTCGTGTATCCGCCCGATGAGGAGGGCGGCCGCCGCGTGCGGGTCGACGGGCAGATCTCCGGCCGCGCGTACAGCGTCCGGGACATCGCGGCGTTCATGCAGGAGGCCGGGCTTCAGGACTTCGACGAAATGGATGTGGTCCGCACCTCGTTGATCGAGTGGCGCGGTGGCGGGCCCGACGTGTGGGCGCGCTGAGCGTGGAGTACCCCGTCGCGGTCGCGCTCGCCGAGTCCGTCACCGTCCTGCCGCGCGGCCCGGGCTGGTGGTACGAGCCCAAGTTCGACGGGCACCGCCTCGTGATGCACCGCACCGCAGACACCACGCGCTGCCACACCCGGTCGGGGCACACCGTCACCTCCGCATGGATGGACCTTGCCGTGGCCAGCCAGGCGGTGCTGCGCCCCGGGACGGTCCTGGACGGCGAGGCGGTCGTATGGGTGAACGGGCAGTTGTCCTTCTCGGCTGCGCAGGCCCGCGGCAACTCCACCGCGCGCCGCTCGGCCGCCCTCAGCGGCGGAGTACCCGGCGAACTACGTCGTGTGGGACTGCCTCCAGGTAGACGGTGTCGACCTGCGCGGACGGCCGTACACGGAGAGAAGGGCCGCGCTCCTTCAGGTGCTTGACGGTGTGCCGCCGCCGATCCAGGCGACGCCGGCGAGCGACGATGCGGACGTCGCGCTCGCCTGGTACGAGCACCTGCCCGCTCAGGGTCTGGAGGGTGTGGTCGCCAAGCGGGCGACGAGCGTGTACCGGGCCGGGCGGATCTGGGCCAAGCTGCGGCACGCGGAGACGGTGGACGCGGACGTCGTCGGCTACGTCGGGTCCACCGCCCGCCCGCACCGCGTGGCCGTACGGCTGCCGGACGGGCGCCGCGTGCTGTCGCGGGCCCTGACCGCGCCGCTGTCCGCTGCTCTCGCCCGCTTCATTGCCGCCGCCGGGCCCGGGCAGCGCGCCCACACCGACGACGGCGAGCGGTACACCACCACCGAGGGCCTGGTCGTGGAAGTGGAGGCCGGCACCACCCGGCACGCCACCGTCTCGGTCACACGCATCCGCTGACCGGGGCCGGACAGAATCACCCTGTCCGGCCCTACTGCTGGCTCCCGGTCGCTCACCGGCTGAGGCGGATGCGCGGCCCCCCCAACGAACTGCAGGTCGTCCAGAGTCTGCGGTACACCTGACGGCATGAAGCTGAAAGACCTCAGCCCCCTGATGAAGCGCCGCCGAGCTGGCGGTCTCAGCTACGGCTACGACCGCTTCCGCATCGACCCGGCCGTGGCCCCGCTTCAGTGGCCGGACGACGTCCTGGAACAGTTCCTCTACGACTTCGGCGACAACGACCACTTCGTAACCGACTACGGCAGCATCGACCTGCGCGAGATCACCTGGCGGCTCGAGACGATCCCGGCCGCGGACTTCCACGGGGTGCCGACCGGAGCCTCCGACGACGGCTGCATCGAGGAGTACGCCAAGAACCCCGCGTACTGGGTCGACGTCCGCCCCCGCGAAGTCGGCCTGCACTGGGAAGAGCACGGGACGTGGCTACGCCCGCCGCTCCTGATCGACCGGTGCTTCCTGGACCCGTCGGGCAGCGGGCTGCAGGTCGTGGAGGGCCGCACCCGAGTCGGCGTCCTGCGCGGCCGCGTGCGCGAAGGACTGCACGTCGCTCCCGCCCACCAGGCGTGGGTGGCGCGTCCGTGAGAATCTGCCCCGTCTCGCTGCGTACGCTGCGGGCATCGAGGTGTTTCGAGGAAGAGCTGCGGATGACTGAGAAGGCGTCTGTGCCCGGGCCGCGCCGGGACCTGGCGATGCACAACGACTGGTGGGTGTCGGGCTGGGAGTACGTCCTGCCCCGCCAGGGCTTCCCGCTGACCATGCTGATCGGGACCGCGAGTCAGCCAGGCTTCACCGGCTCCCTGGACGACCTCCTGCAAGAGATCTTCGACGGCCGCTGGGACATGATCGGCGGCAACCTCGACAGTCCCCTCACCTTCTCCTGGCCCGATGAGGAATGGGACTACGAGGCCGCGCCGGAGGGCCGCGAGGCATGCGAGGCGGCCCGCTGGGAGCAGTTCAGCACCCTGCTGACGACAGCCGGCTTCCCGGTACCCACCACCGTGCGAGACCTGTCCGAGCTCTACCTGACGTGGGGCCTGGCCCGCCGCGCAGAGACGCCGGACGGCACCCGATGGTCCATGCCCGCCGTGCTGCCGCTGCCCGGCGACCTGCTGCCCCTGGACCCCGAACTCACTCAGCGCCTCGACGGGATCCGCTGGACGATGCCCACCGGCCCGCTCCTGGACACCCTCATCGACCACCTGGTCAACGATCTGGGTGAACCGGCAGAGACCCTCACCTCCCTGGAGCGGCTGGCGGCAGCCACGGGCCAGAACGTCGACGACGTCCGGCTCGCTCTTGCGGAACTCGTGACATCCGGCGATGCCCGTGTCCAGCGCGGCGAGGAGCCGGCCGACGCGGAGCGCCTGGAGGCCCACCGCCGCTTCCGCCTGGTCATGGACTGGGAGCACTTCCACAACAACCGCATCCAGGTGAGCCGCGGGTGACCGAGGCCGCGCACGGCACCGCGGGGACAAGCGACACACGTCTGATCGTGCTCCGCGGCAACAGCGCCTCGGGCAAGTCGTCCGTCGCGGCCGGCCTGCGCGAGAGGTTCGGCCGCAACCTCGCCATCGTCGCCCAGGACAACCTCCGCCGGATCGTGCTGCGCGAACGCGACCGGCCCGGCGGTGCCAATATCGGCCTGATCGACCTGACCGCCCGCTATGCCCTCGACAACGGCTTCCACGTCGTCCTGGAGGGCATCCTGTACGCCGACCGCTACGGCACGATGCTCCAGGACCTGGTGCGCGCCCATCAGGGCGTCACACGGTGCTACTACCTCCACGTGCCCTTCGAGGAGACGGTGCTCCGGCACGCGACGAAGCCGGATGCCGAGTACCTTGCGCACGTCAACGAGGGCCACCTACGCGACTGGTACCGAGACAAGGACCTGCTCCCCGACGGCCTGGAGACCGTCATCGACGCGGCCAGCACCCTGGACGACACGGTCCAACAGATCCTCTCCGAGAGCGGCCTGGACGGCATTCCCCCGATCGACCGCTGAGGGACGCCACCGCGCAGGTACGGTCAGCTTCACGGCAGGCAAGAGGGCACACACCACCGGACCCAGGGGGGCCAATGGGCGTGGAGAACGGACCGCAGAGCATCCCGTGGGGCGGCGAGTGGCGACGACATCTCCGCTCCGATGCCGAGATGGATCTCGTGCGTTCGTGGATGCGCCGTGTCGAATGCCCGACCTGCAAGGCGGCCGCAGGGCAGGCCTGCCGCACCAAGGGCGGCCGCCCGACCAACGAACACCGTGCACGCCGTGACGCCGTCGGCCCCATCCCGTACGAGGAGTGGCGGAGGGAGGGCCTCATTCCTGAGCAGCGGACGTACACGATTCCGGTCGTGCTCAAGGAGTCGGAGAAGGCCCGCGCCGTCTTCAACGTGGACACCGCCCTGGCCGACGGTGTGGCGGTCGTCCGTATGTTCCTCGCCGACCGGCTCGGGTTGTTGCTCCAGGGCGAGGAGGCCATGGACCGCATCGACGACGCCGTGCGCAAACTGATCGAGGTCCGCGGCCCGGTGGGGACGGCCGACGTGGTCACTGTCCTCGCCAGCCAAGTCGCCTCGCTGCTGGCTGCGAGCGCCGGCCCCGACGGCGATCCGGAGGCCCTGTTCGACACGGTGATCCGAGCGCAGATCGACACGGCCCGCACGATGCAGAAGATCCAGAGGGAGCGCGCCGAGGGTTGACCCGGCCGGCTCGCTACGCCTGGCCCTGCTCCTGGGTTTCACCGGCAGCGGCGTAGCGGGTGAGGTCGACACCGGCCGAGCGGGCTTCCTTAAGCCGGATGGACACCAGACCGGCGGAAACATTCAGCTCGCGCGCGATCTCGTAACCCTTCAGCCCCTGCCGGTGCAGCTTGACGATCTGGTCCCGACGTTGCCGGGAGCGGCCCTCGTACGCCGCGCGTTCCTCAGCGACCATGCGCACCACCGTCCGCGGGGACACTCCGAACCGGTCCGCAAGTTCACGGGCCGTCACGGTACGGCGCTCCCGGCTGGGTTCCTGCGTCACGACGTCCCCCTCATGTACTCCAGCATCGCTGCGGCGCGCTCGTCCCGGCGCGCAGCTCGTACTTGCCCGGAAGCCTTCCCGCCCTTGGCGCCGCCCTTCTTGCCGCGGGCGGACTGGATGGCGACGAAGGTGGCCTCGTAGACAGCTGCGCCGTCCTTCCACATCCTCGACTTGGTCGTGATCCACCGATGGATGCTGTTGGCGATCCCACGCGCCTCCACCGCCGGCAGCGGCTCCGCGAACTGGGCGTTCCGGGTGTTCACTTCCGCATGGATCGCGGCGTGCAGGGTGTCAGGGCTGCCGAAGTGGTGGCGTACCTCGCGGTACGCCCAGGTCCGTGCCGTCTCGAAGATCGAGCAGTTGCGCCCCAGCCCGGTGATGTTGGTGCGGAACCGCTTGGTCTCACGCCAGCGCGAAGGCGGCATGTAGCCGTCCAGCGCCTCCTCCAGGCCGCCGAGCGTGTGGAGTCCGCCGTGGAGCCACTCGGTGCTCCAGTCCGTGTGCAGCGGGTTCTTCGTCATCAGCCCCGAGTACGCCGCATCGCCGTCCAGCGCGCGACGCAGGCCCTCGGTGACGGCGGCGGCGTAGGCCAGTGGTTTGCGCCGGGCGTACTCGGTCCGCGTCACCGCCTCCAGCGCCCACACCGCATGAGCATGCCCATTCACCGGGTTCTCCACGACCGCGTTCGGCACCGGATGCGACCCCACCGACGACACCGCCCGCAGCACCGCATCCGAGTGGTCCACATCCACGACGAGAAGATTGCTCACCGCCGACGCGTTCGCCTCCACGTACCGACGCGTCATCGCCACCGGCCGCCGCTCCCGCCGGATCCCCTCCTGCAGCCGGTTCGTCGCATACGGCCGCAACGGCAGCCACAACTCGTCCCGCTGTGCCACCGGCAACTCCACACTCATGCGCTGATCATCCCGGTCCGGTCGAGCGGGGAGGTACGGACACGCCGCAAGATTCAAAGTGAGTCACGAAAGCCAAGTCAGATGGTTCCCGCCCACCCGCCGCTCGTTCGCGCTGGAAGTCTTCAAAGTACGCCACGAAGACCAAGTCAGATGGTTCAGCTCCCCCTGCCGGGAACCACGACCTACCCCCGACTCCCTGACCGGCCCCGGCCGCCACGTAGTTCGCGGGGGGAGGACCCTGAAGATCCCAGGGCCTACACGCACACCAGTGCGATGCCGCAGATCAGAACCCCCGGACATCGCACCCCAGTGCGTGTAGGGCCTGGGATCGGTGCCGCTGGCCCCGGACAACGAAGGACCCCGGGCCGCTCTGCGCCCGGGGTCCTGTCGCCGGTCTCACCGCCGCCGCTCACCAGTCGTCAGGCGCGCTGCCCACCCACGCGATCGGCCGGCCCTCGCCGTTGCGGCCCCAGTGCGGTTCCTCCACCGAGGTGCGTCGGGCAGGACGCAGAGCCGTGCTTGCCCCACAGAGCCCAGCGAGCCCGTTCGCGTCACCTTCCGACAACCCTGCACCATCGGAGCCGAGCACCAGCGGGCCGCGACCCGGGCGGACCCTGACACCCCGCAGCGTCCACAGGTCGTGGTGGTTGAGGGAGGCAGCGCGCACCGTGATGACCGCCCAGTCTTTGTTGGGCGGAAGCGGGGCAGGCACCCTTCGTATCTCCAGTCCGTCGAGAGGCGTGTCGGCATCGAATCGAACGGCGCAAACGGCAAGCACGTGCACGCTCCGTCTTTCCAGTTACTGTGCGGGCAGCCGCAGCGCGCCGTCGAGACGGATCGCGGTGCCATTGACCATCGGGTTGGCGAGTACATGCCCGACCAGCGAGGCGAACTCATCCGGTGACCCCAGCCTGCCGGGATGGGGCACGGACTCGCGCAGCGTCGCGCGCACCGGCTCCGGCACTGCACTGAATACGGGGGTGTCGAACAGGCCTGGCGCGATCGTCACCACGCGGATGCCGTGCGGTGCCAGCTCTCTCGCCAGAGGAAGGGTCATACCGACGATTCCCGCTTTGGCCGCGCTGTAGGCCGCCTGCCCCGGCTGGCCGTCCCAAGCGGCGATTGAGGAGGTGTTGATGATGACGCCACGCTCCTCCCTGACCAGAGGCTGAGCCATCATCCGGTGCGCGGAGAGCCTGGCGAGGTTGAACGTCCCCAGCAGATGAGTGCGGAGCACCGTTTCGATCTCGTCCAATGGCGCCGGGCCGGAGCGGCCGACCAGGCGCCGCGCATACGTCGAGCCAGCACAGCACACCACAGTGCGCAATTGGCCCACTGCCTCGGCCACGTCCAGGGCGTCCTCGACGTCGCGTGGGTCGGCCACGTCGCCGGCGACGAACCGTGCACTACAGCTGCCCAGTTCGGCGACCGCCGTCTGGCCCGCGGCCTGGGTACGCGCAAGCAGGACGACGCTCGCCCCTTCCTTGACTAGGTGCTTGGCCGTGGCGAGCCCAAGACCGGAGGTGCCTCCGGCGATAAGCGCAACCGTGTCAGCAACTTTCATCGGAGCGCTCCTCCATCGCACGGGCGATGATGTCACGGGCGGCCTCCGCGGCATCCACGGGGGCCACGACCGTCATCGCTGGCCGCCGCGAGCCCAGCCGGGTCGGCACTTCGACCGGGCTGGCCAGGCGGAGGACGAGGGCCCCACGGCCCTGACAAGGAACGAGGAAGACGTCCGGGGTGCCGTCCTGGCCGGACGCGGACTTTGATGGCTCCGCCCTCACCTCTTCCAACGTCTCAACGGGTACTACGAGTTCTTGATGCAGGCCCCACCGCAGACGCAGAGCACCGCCGTGACTCACATGCGGTCTGGTGCTGCTGGCTGCGGCCATAGCTGCGGTCAACAGGGCTCCGTAGAGGAGCGGCACCCCCACCACGTAACGAGGCAGAGTGGGTGACACTGTGGCAAGGACGACTGCCCCGGCAGTTGCCAGGAGCACAGCAAGCACAGTGGACACCCGGCGTCCGTCGCGGCCGTACCCCAACGGGATGCCGCCGAGCCGGCTCCGCTCGGTCCGGCGGGCCGCCGCCAGGGCAATAACCCTGAAGATGCTCATCTCGCGGCGTACCAGCTCCGCCATGGGAGGTGGCAGCAGAGCGAAGAACGACGATGAGAACGCTTCAGCCCGAGGCACCCCGACGCGGCGCAGATTTCGGTACTGCGAGACGAAGGCCGCGCCGTAGACCACGCCCAGGACGGCAAGGGTGCCTTCAGTCACCGCCAGGATGCCCGCAGCGATACGCCAGTCGAGGATGCCGCTGGTCACGAGGACGATCTCGGCGAGCAGGATGAGCAGCCCGGCCCAGCGCAGCCTGCGCAACCAGCCCGGCACCTGCGGCCTGCTTTCCGCGTCCGGGGCCGACGGCGCTTGGGGAGGAACCGGCGGCGTGCCCTCGATCGCGGCGCGCACTAACTGCACTGCTGTCTCCGGCTCTGTGGCGAAGAAGCGGATCTCCTGTAGCGAGATGACATTCTTGCGCAGCTCCATCTCCACTGGGGAGTCCAGGGCCACCAGCACATTGGTTACGCCCATGACGGGGACTATCATCGCGCCGTCGATCACTTCAGCGGTGCGCCGGTAGTCACCGCCCCTGCGCTGACCGCTGACGGACGTGATCAGGCTCGTGTTGACGTCCGCTGCGAACGTAGCTCCGTAACGGATCCTCAGCCTCCCGTTTGCCACTTGGTGGGGGTAGGCGCTGAGCGCCATGGAGAATCCGATGAGCAGATAGCCCGCTGCGAAACCGGCTGCGGCGGCCACGAGGCGCACCCAAAGCGTGTCGAGGACCAGGTCGACCAGGACGATCTCAAGGACGGAGAGACAGAGGATGATGGCGACACCCGCGCCCACGCTCTCCTGATAGGTCACCGCGCCGTTCTCGGCCCGGTTGCGCCGGGCTACCCACGGCGCCGCGAGGGCACCGCCAACGCTCACGCCACGTGTGCCGACCTGCCTGGTCGTCATGTGTCTTTCCCCCTTGCACTGCCTCGACTTTGGCAAACTTCCGTGATTTCCAGCAGATCACGCAATGCCGCTTCCGGACCTTCAGCTTCCAGTGCCGTGGGATTCAGGACAACCTCGTCGACGCCGGCGGCCCAGAAGTGTTCGATCTCGTCCGCCACGGTCTGCGGTGATCCGGCCAACACCACTCCGTGTTCAACGAGTGCGCGGGCGGAGCTTGGCCCGTCGGCGATTGGGCCGAGGCCAGCTGCGGTCAGCATCGCCCGATAGTGCCCTTCCCCGGTATGGCCGTGTGTCGCCCGCCAGACGACCTCGTCCACGTCGAGCCCGGGACGGACTACGAGCACGTGCACCACGCTGACCACGCGCACTTCCGTGAGCACGGGTAAGAGCTCACGGCGCAGGTACGGCAGAGGTGCCATCCAGGTGAGAGCCACATCAGCGGTTTCTGCGGCCACGCGCGCCATCCCGGGCCGGAGCACCCCCAGGCCGACGTCGACGTGGGGAGTCGCTGGCCACGGGGGAAGCTGAGCAGGCGTGTGCACATACTCGCCCCGGGTGTCCGTCGGCTGGCCATCCAGCAGTCGCCGCACCGTGCTCACGTACTCGCGGGCGGCGCCCAGCGAGCTGGTGTAGGGCGCGCCTCGCAGTGCGGCGACAAACGAGGGCTTGGACGTGCCGAACACCGAGATGAGCCGCTTGCCTGACAGCGAGGCCAGAGAACGCGCTGCGAGCGCCGCCTGAAAGGGGTTGTGCAGTGGCATGAGCGACACTCCCATCCCCAGGGCGGGGTTGATCCCCTGCCCCGCCAGATAGGCCAACACCTGGTGCGTCCCTAGGGCCAGCGACTCGCCCAGCCAGAGCCGGTCGGCGTAGCCCCGGGCCACCAGCCGACCGAAAGGGGCCAGTTGGGATGGGTGGTGCGGCTGCAACGGGTAGTAGACGCCGAGGCCGGAAGCGGGCGTGGCCTGCATACTTGTCTCAGGACTTGACAAGCAGGCCAGCCTCCTTCTTCTCCGCTGCGGCGGTCACCCGCCGGCGCATGCGCAAGAGTGCCGCCTCGTGGAACTCCTTCTGGGCCGACTTGTCCATGTCGCCCTCCGGGGACTTCTCGGGGGCGAAATGGCCATACCTATCCGTCCCGCTCACCAGCAGTGCGGAGTCCGGCTTGCCGTCCTTTGGGCGGACGGACGTCGCCAGATAGTCGATGGCGAAGGTGACCCGGGGCTCGTCAGTTCGGTTGATCCCCGACCCGTGCACGACCCGCTTGTTGTGGAGCGAGCACTGACCCGGGCTGAGCAGCACGTGGTGCTGGTCGAAGTCCTTTTCCGCGAAGGCCGCTTCGTCACCCCGCATCCGGCCGCCCAGGTGAGACGCGCGGTGATGGACCAAGATGCCCTGGCGGTGGGTTCCGGCTGCGAAGCGCATGGTGCCGTTCTCCACCGTCGTGGGGGTAAGCGCGAGCCAGCCCCGGAACGCGGCGACTTGGCCGTCGCCATCCAGATCGTAGGTAAGGGTGTCCTGGTGCCAGGCGAGGTCGGTCTCTCCCCGTGGCTCCTTGACGAACACACTTGTCCCCCACACCAAGACGTCGGGGCCGACGACGGTCCGCGCGATCTCCAGGAGACGGGGATGCCGCACGAGGCGATCCGCCCACGTCCACAGCAGGTGAACCTTGGGCCCGCCGGCCAAGGCGGCTATCGGGCCACCCCGCTCCGCGCTGACCGCCATGTGGTGCAGCACCGCGTCGCGCAGCGCGTACGTCTCCTCCTCCTCGAGCACGTCGAGCGGAAAGAGGAAGCCGTCCTTGTGAAAGTCGACCTTCTGCTGGGGAGTCAGACCCGGCACCTTCATCACCTCTCGTCCAATCGTTGGAGCAGTCGCTGTACCGCTTCGATGGACGTGGATTTGTTCACGGGTCACCCCGACGTTTCGACACGACTCCGGGCGTCGCACGGTCGTGCGAGGCGATGTGCACGGCTTCGGAAGGCACTTCTGCCCCGAGGCGTGGTGGTCGGCAACGGTGCGGCCACGACCGGCTGTCTACGCCCGTAGCCAGCGCCTTTGGTCTTCATCTGGTGACCAGCCGCAGACGCTTGGCCCAGAGCGCCGCCTTCCGGGCGTTCGCGGCGCCTTCCGAAAAGGATTTCGCGAGCCATTCGTAAGCGGGGGGTGCATCGATCATCTAAATGGACAGTGATCGCGGGCGCAATCAAATTTCCATTCAATGTGACGTAGATCACTGCGGAGTATCTTATTCCGTAATCAGCTGGCAGGAAATTTGACAAAACAAGCCAGAGAGGAGGGTGATTTAAGCCTCAGGGTCCTGCAGTGCACCTCGCGAGGAACGCTGCTTCACTGGCTTTTTGTTCGTGGATTCAATAACTCCGTTTCTGTTTACTAAGGACCTCCCTTTTAATTTTCCCGCATTACGCGCGCCCCGATTGACCTGTTTGTCCGTTTCCATTTCGGGCATACTGTCGCGAAAGGAATCGCTGAATTGGTGGGTGAATCCCATATTCCGCATTCTGACGTTGAATCGATCCTTGACGATTCGGCGCGGTCGATCTAGCGTTCACATCAGCACCACGGGGTTATACGCACCACTGGAATCGGTTTACGACCAGCGGGAGACACGTGTTAGTGCACTTAGTGACTGAATGTCCGAAGGTTTTACGAAGTGGCAGTGGAGTATTTCCTTCCGCCTCTGAACGACCGCTCGTGATAGTCCGAGGGGATCCGCCTGCTGCTGCGGCGGACCTCGGGTGAGAGTTTCCTTCCGCCGACGCCTTGCCGGGCACAGGAGTCCACTCCGTGCGCGCAGCGGTCAGGCGCTCTGGTACGAACTGCGCGAGGAACCCGTCTCTCCCGCCGGTTACCCTCAGTCCTCCTTCCTGGAGCAGGCGCCCACCACGCGCTGACTCCCCACATCCGTGATGCGTGCCGAACGTGCCAGAAGTCGGATCACAGTCGTGCGGAATGGATTCAATCAAGCAGAACACGGCATTCCGTCCCGCTCGCTGATCCAACCGAAAGCACGGGGAGTGCATCACTTTGTCCGGGGTGGTTATCGGCATTCCGGAAATTCCCCCGGCACAACCCGCATCCTCATTTGAGGTGCGTTGAAATCAACACTGGAGGTATCGCCATGGAGAACACCACTGAGCTGGCCGTCGAGGACATCTTGTCCACCCTGCTGGACGACGAGACGGCCGGCGACCTGGCCGAGCTGGAGATCGACCCGTCGCAGATGCCGGTCGCCAAGAGCTCGGTCGTCTGGACGGTCACCGCCCACTGCTGACCGGACCCTGATCGACTCGCTGGTGTGCGGCGACGGGCGGTATTGCCCGTCGCCGCACACCAGCGGCACACCGGAGAAAGGTCCTGCCCCGATGCGATCACCTGCCCCGCCACCGGCCCTCGCCCCGCCGTCACCCGCCGCCGCACCGGCCGTCGGCAAACTGCGGCCCACCGAGACCGAAGTGGCGCAATGGGCCGCCGGCCTGCGAGTACCCCCGCGTACGGCTATCGCTCCGGCTGTCGTTAGCACCCGCCTGGGGCGGCCCGTGCTCAAACACGTGCCAGGGCCCCGGCTGGATCTGCGCGTACAGGACGGCAGCGAGCCCGACGGATGCCTGGCGGCAACGGGACGCGCGCTGGCCGCGCTCCACGGCGCACCGCCGCCCGGACGGGACGCGGTCACCGTCGAATCACCGCCGTGGGGCGCGCTCCCGGTACGCCTGTGGGCCGGGCTCTCCTCGGTGCAGCGCGGACTGGTCGGCGCCTTCCACGGCGACGCCGAGCTGCGCGAACGCGGCAGGCGGACCCGCGACCACCTCGCACGACCGGCCGTGTGGTGCCATGGTGACGCCCGCACCAACAACGTCGTCATCACACCTGACGGCCTCCCTCTCCTGATCGACTGGGAGTGCGCCGGCCTCGGGCAGCCGGAGACGGACCTGGGATCGTTGTGCAGCGCACTGCTCATGGACAGCCTCTCGGCGTCCTCGTCCCCCAGCGGACCGCAGGCGCGGGCCGCTCTCTCCGCCGCCATGACGCGCGGCACCGTCCTTGTCCGCTCCGCCCTGACGGGATATCGCGAGGGCGGCGGACAGGAACTCGACAGGGAAATGCTGGCTTCCGCCGTCGGCTGCGGACTACTGGCGCGGGCTTTCATGCGTGCCTCCATGACGAGCCGCGACCGTATCGTCTCGGCACTCTACGAAATAGGCCGGGGGCTTCTGCTCGACCCCGCTCGCTGGGAGGTTCTCGATGGACGCGCGTGACCACCGGAACCTCGACAAAATCCGGCGGGGCATCAGTGGATTACTGAGTTCCCACGGCACGAGAGGGAACCTCACGGTCTCGCGCCGTGAAGACCTGATCGAGAAAGTTTACAGTGCGGTGCACGCACGGCAGCCGAATCTGCAGAGCGCGTTCTCCTCCAACCGGGCAGAGTTGTCTGAATTCAGCGGAATGGCCCTACAGAGCCTGTCGGGCCTGACGGTCGAGATCCGGGGGTTCTCGTTCCTGAACCGGACAGCGGAGCTCGTGACGGTCCGCTGCCCGGACGGCATCGAAGTCGCCGTCCCGGCCGCCGATACCGACGTGTCTGATTCCGGTGACGCGACCCTGAGGGTCAGCCCGCTGAACACCCCCATGGATTCGCGGTGGTTGCACTGGAATCCGCCCGGCCGATTCACGGAGAAGCCGGACGCTCGCGTGTACGTGAATGTGCGCGCCGACGAAGCCATGACCGTGTGGTGCGCCCTCGTCCGGGCGTTGGAGGGCGCCGCGGTGCCCTTCTCGACCAAGATCGGCGGCTCGACGGAGATGCTGGGCCGCGCAGACGGCGTCGTTGTGTACAGTGCGGCCCGCGACGTCCACCGGATCCTCAACTGCCTGGACGGCCTCGGAGCCGCCGACTGCCTGCGCGGCCCCGTCCCCGGCTTCAGCGCCATGGCGACGGACGGCATCGGCGTCGCGCTCGACCCCGAGCCGTCCGGTGGAGCGCTGTCGGGCAGCGTCGGCTACTACTGGTCGCGCGCCGTGGTCGAGAAGTGGACCGCGTCGGGGGACGAAGGCCTGGAAGCGGTGTTCGCGCGGCTCACGGCGTCGTGGGCCGACGCCCGACGCGCCATCGACGCCGCACGCGCGGCGGACGAGGCCCGGGTATGAGCCACGAGACCGACGCCGTAGGGACGCCTGGCCCCGAGACGTCCGCAGCTGGGACCGCTGCCTTCGAAGCCCCCACCGCCGAGGAGGCCCCCGCCTCCGAACTGCCCGCCACCCTCGGGGTGAAGCGCGTTCTCGTCGTCGGCACCGGCGCCATCTCGGTCTGCCACCTGCCCGCCTTCGTCACCTTGCTGCGGCACCACTTCGAGGCCGACACAGCGGTCTGCCTGACCCGGTCCGCCCGCGAGATGGTGTCTCCCCGCGCGCTGGAAGTGGTCTCGGGCCGCCCGGTGATCGCCCCCGACTGGTCGGGGGATAGCGGACCCTCCCACGTCAGCTGGGCGGACTGGGCCGAGGCCGTGATCGTCTGGCCCGCCACTTTGAACTTCATGTCCCGGTGCGCCCTCGGCCTGGCCGACAGCCTGCCGTCCGCCATCGTGCTGTCCACCTGCGCGCCCGTCATCTTCGCCCCGTCGGTGGCCGAAGCGGCCGTCCGCGGCGGCCCGTTCCGGCGTGCGGTGCGACTGCTTACCCAGGACGGCCACGGTCTCGTCGGCCCCGTCGTCGGCCACTCCGTCTCGAACTGGGAGATGACCCCGGGAGCCTGCGCCCCTGCGGACAAGGTGCTGCGCGCCCTGGCCGATCTGGTCACTCGGTCCGCGCCGCCCGCGACGGACCCGCCGCACCCCGCCCACTCACTCCCGCATCCGAAAGGAACACGATGACCGGCCAGAAGCGTCGCCTGTTGCCCAGTGAGCTCACCGTCCGTCCCGCCACCGTCGGCGACCAGTCGCTGCTCGACACGTTCATCTCCAACGAGCGCATCGCGGAGATGGCCGAGTCCGGATTCACCGCGAGTGACGAAAACACCCGCACCCAGGTGCTCCCCCTGATTGAGCAGGGGCTGATCAAGGGTTGGTTCGTCGAACTCCCGGGCCACGGAGCCCTGTCCGTCCAGATCTACGCGCCGACCGGGACCCCCGGCGTCTGGAGCGGGGACACGATCAACGCTCCGGACGTCGACGGCCTCCCGTTCCGCTGGATCGGCACCGCCTGTATGGCGGTGACACTCGACGCGCTCTTCGCCGACGAAGAGGTCTACCGCCTCTGCGGACATGTCGCGGTCACCAACCCCCCGTCCCTGGCCATGTGCGACCGGTTGGGCTTCACCCGCGAGGGGATCGCCCGCGAGCACATGCCCGTGGGGCCGGGACGCCGGGCCGACGCCGTAGTCATGGGCATGCTCCGCCGCGAATGGCAGGGAGCGGCCACGTTGGAGAAGCTGGCGACCGCCTGATGGCCGCGCCCGCCCGTGGCCCGGCGGCCACCGGGGTGGTCGGCGGACTCCTCGAACAGGTCTGGACCCAGGGGCGCGTGGACCTGATACCGGAATTCATCCACGCCGACTACGTACTGCTCGACGAGCGCGCCGAGCTGCGGATGCGCGGCCGCGAGGAGTTCGCCCAGGACGTGCTCACGTACCGGGCACTGCTGGCGGACATCACCATGCGCGCCACCCACGTCGTCCGTGAGGGTGACATGGTCGTGTACCGCTGGGAACTGATCGGGCGGCTGAACGACATCCAACAGTTAGGACCCGGCCTGCGAATCGTCATCCGCGACATCCCCGATGTGGGGCTGATCAGCGTGCGGGGCATCAACATCGCCCGGCTGTCGGACGGGCTGCTGATCGAGGAGACGTGTGAGACGGACGTGGCGTCCCTGGGTCAGCAGATGGGGTGGTGGAAATGACCACCGCAGCGCGTACCGGAGCGAGCACCGGCCCGGACGGGGGATCCGGCCTGGGCGTCGTCGCCCTGGCCTCCTACCTGCCAGGTGAACCGGTGACCAACGATTCGGTCGGTGCCGCCATCGGCGTCGACCTCAAGTGGATCCAGGACCGCATCGGGATCCGCACGCGGCACCACGCCGCACCGCACGAGCACACGTCCGACCTCGCCACCCGCGTCGCCCGGCGCGTCGCGGAGCACTCGCCGGTCGGCCCCGACCTGATCGTGCTTGCCACCGTCACCCCCGACCGCCCGGTGCCGGCCACCGCCTGTCTCGTCCAGGACCGGCTGGGCCTACCAGGGACCCCAGCGCTGGACATCAACGCCGCCTGTGCCGGATTCATCTACGCCCTGGTCACGGCGGCGGGCACGGTTGCCGTCGGCGCCGCACGGACCCCGCTGGTGATCGGCGCGGACGTCTTCACGCGATTCGTGGACCCCACCGACCGCCGCACCGCGCCGCTGTTCGGCGACGGCGCCGGGGCGGTCCAGCTCGGCCCTGTTCCCGAGGGCTACGGCATACTCGCGACCGAACTGTGGGCCGACGGCTCGCAGGCCTCCTACGCCACCGTGCCCCCGGCGGGCGAGGGCTGGTTCGAGATGAACGGCCGCGGCGTGAGCGAAGTCGTCCTGGAAATGGGCCCCAAGGTGCTCGGCACCGCCCTGACCAAGGCTGGGATCCGGTTGGACCAGCTCAACCGGGTCATCGTGCACCAGGCCAATCCGCGCCTCGTCGGGACCCTGGCGGAGTCCGTCGGACTCGACGACCGCATCGTCCCGCGCTACGGAGTCCAGACCGGCAACACCGCTGCCGCCTCCATCCCCATCGCGCTGGTAATGGCGCATGAGGAACAGCCCTTCCGGCGGGGCGACCTGGTGGCACTGGTGGCCGTGGGCGCCGGGATGACCGCGGGCGCGGCCGTACTGCGCTGGTACTGACACCGGGACCGAGGCCGCTACCGGGACCGCATCGGAAAACGAGGAAGTGCACATGAGAGTTCTGGTTGTTGACGAGGAACAGGGCGCGCCACCGGACCACTGGTCGGCCATCGCGGAGCACACAGTCCGGGGACGAGCGCTGCGCTTCGGCCTGGCGGAGGCGGCCGACACTGCTTTCGACCCGGCGGCCGACCACAACCGCGAGTACGTACTGGCGCGCGTACGGGCCTTCTCACTGAACTACCGCGACACTGCCCTGGCCCTGGGCGAGCACGCCGAGGGAACCCATGACCGGGGCCGGGGCTTCGGCTCCGACTTCGTCGCGGAGGTCGCCGCCACCGGCTCCGCCGTACGCGGACTGCGTCCGGGGGACCGGGTGATCCCGTCGATGGACTGGCCGCCGCGCCCCGGCGACACCGTCTCGGCGGGCGTGGTGACCAACACCGCCTCGCGCGAACTGCAGCGGGTCCACCACTCCCGGCTGGTTCCCGTCCCGACTGCGATGAGCGACGCGCAGGCGGCGTCGTTCTCGATCGGTGCCCAGACGGCGTACGCGATGCTGCGCCGGGCCGAGGTGGGCCGGGACACCACCGTGCTGGTGACCGCCGCCACCTCGATGACCAGCCTGTTTGCCATCAGCGCAGCCTGCGGGCGCGGCGCACGGGTCTACTGCCTGTCGCGCAGCGGACGCGGCGCGGACCTGCTGGCGGAGCTGGGGGTGGTGCGGTCCTTCGACCCCAACGACCCCGCCGACCTGAAGGACCTCGCCAGGCTGGCCCGCCAGATCCGTGGATTCGACGCGGTCGTCGACCCGTTCTGCGACGCCTACGTCCTGACCGCCGTGAAGCTGATCGGCTTTAACGGCCACTACGTGACGTGCCGGCTGATGGGCAGTCCCCACGACGAGATGGCCGGTACCGACACGCCGGGCGGGCACTGGCTGTCGATGCTGACCAGCCTCGTCTCGAAGAACGCCACGATCCACGGCCAGTGCCTCGGGGTGCGCGCGGACCTGGAGGCGGCGCTGGGCGACTGGGACGCGGGCCGACTGAGGGTGGTCGTCGACTCGGAGTTCTCCGGCGCCGACATCGGCCCGTTCGTCCGCAGGACCTTCGACCCCGCGCGGCTGGGCAAGGCGGCGTACGTGTTTGGCGACCGCGATCACGACGAGTACCCCGAGCGCGACGATACTACGAAGGGTGCGTGACCTGACATGCCGGACCTCGCCGATGACCTGTTCGGTCCCTTCGTGGGCATCCACGCCCTGAACCTGCCCGAGACCCGGTTGACACCGCCCTTCGAAGGAGTGCTCGGGGCTTTTTACACCAAGCTCGTCACCCAGGCACAGGACGACAGCGCATGGTTCGCGGAGCACACCGGGACCGGGCCCGCCGACACGCTGGAACTGTGCTGCGGAGGCGGGCGGTCGGTGCTCGAACTCGCCCGGCGCGGCCACCGCGTCACCGGCGTGGACCTGTCCCTCACCCAGCTGACTGCCGCCCGGACAATGACCGCCGCAGCCGACGAGGAGACCGCCGGGCGGATCACCTGGCTGCACGCGGACGTTACCGGACTGGACCTCGGCCGGAGCTACGACAATATCGTCATCGGCGGGCTCAGCCTGACACTGTTCGACGGCCCTGCGCGCGAAGCCCTTCTGCAAGTGGTGCGCGGCCATCTGCGGCCCGGCGGACGGCTGCTGTTCGACCACACCCCGGCCCTGGACCAAGAGCGGGCGACCGAACGGGTGCTGAGCTGCCCGGTACGACTGCGGGAGCGCTCGGGCTTCGTCCTGGTCGGCTCCCGGCGGGACGCCGCCGCACGTACCCAGTACACCAACATGTACGCGGAACTCGTCGCCCCCGACGGACACACCCGGCGGTTCCTGACCGGATTCCGGTTCCGCCTCGACGGCCCGGCCGAACTCGCGGCCGAGCTGGCGGAGTACGGATTCGTGTTGAAGGAGACCGAGCGGATTACCACTGGCCATGACGACGGCACGGACACGCCCTTCATGGCACGAGACTTCGTCGTGGCGGAGCGGGTCCGGTGACCTCCGCCCCTGAAACTGCCACCGCACCCCGCGCGGCGCAGCTCGCCGCGGAACTGCGCCGCCGGGCCGACTGGGACCAGGACGTGCGCCGGACGCCGGGGAAGTCGGCCGCCGACGTGGCGCGCTGGATGGCCGTGGACGCGGAGAACCAGCAGTGGATCTGGCGGGTGCTGCGCGAACACGGATGGCCCGGCCACCGGCTGGTCGGTGAACAGGGGTCGGACGACGCTGCCCTGCTGGTCCAGCACGCCGACCGCGACCGGCCCCTGCAGCGCTACGGCCTCGAACTCCTCATCGAGGCCGTGGACGCCGGTGACGCGACTGCCTCGCACGTCGCCTACCTGATCGACCGCATCCACCTGCACGCGGGCGTGCCCACGCGCTACGGCACGCAGTACGCGCGCGCCGAGGACGGCCGCTACCGGATGCTTCCGGTGGAGGAGCCCGGCGGACTCGACGCCCGGCGCGCCCAGCTGGGCATACCCCCGGTCGCCGAATTCGAACGGCAGCTGCGGGAACTGCACGCGGGCACCGAGATGCTCGAGGAGTACCAGTGACGGACCGGACGCCGAGACTTGCCCCGCGGCAGATCCCCGCCTACCGCGAGAACGGATTCGTCTCCCCTGTGGACGTTCTGCCACCGGACGGGACAACGGCGCTTCGTGAGGCGGTCCTGCGGTACCTCGTCGACTCGCACCGACGGGCGGCGTGGCCGCCGCGTTGGCCAACGGCCCGAAAATCCACCTGCTGCGGTCATGGGCGGACCGGCTGGTCCGGCACCCCCGCCTGCTGGAGATCGCCACGAGCCTGCTCGGGCCGGACGTCCTCTTCTGGAGCACCAGCATCTTCGTGGAGCCCGGCGGGGACACCGACCTGGCCTGGCACCAGGACGCCCTCACCCACGAGCTGGACGACGGCGACCTCGCGGCGTTCCGGGTCCGGCTCGCCCTCACACCGACCTCACCGGAGAACGGCACGATGCGCTTCGCCGCCCGTACCCACGGCGACGGCGTCCTGCGCCACCACCGCGCCGGGCACGCGGCCGGCCGGTTACGCGGCGAGGCAGCCGACTTCGACGCGTCCGCCACCGAGCGGCACGATGTCGTGCCGCGCCCCGGCCAGTGCTCTCTGCGCAACATGCTGGTGGTGCACGGCTCCGGACTGAACCGCACTGACGAGCCCCGAGTGGACGCGGTCATACTGGAGCGGTTCTACGGTGCCGTACGCGTGCACCTGGAACGCTTCCTGTCGGCCTCGCAGTCCAACGTGGCTACAGGGCAGTTGGTTCGGGAACCCGCCCATGGAGCCGGAACGCATGGGTGAGCGGGATCGTTTTCACTCCGCGTGGCTCTTTCCCGCGGTTCGCCCCCGCGGAACGGCCCGCGTGGCACGCTTTCTGTAGGGCACCCAGACGTGAGGTGGAGAACATGCGACACGACCAGGCCGCTCCGGACTGCATGGTGATCACCGCACACGGGCTGAACTGGACCAAGGCCGCACGCGCGCTGTGGCTGGCACCGGGCGCGGGCAAACGCGCCGCGGACCCGAGATCGATCCCCTACCAGAGCAGTGTCACGACGCAGGTGGTCCTGATCACGCTCTCGTCGGTGGTTGAGATCGCCCTGGTCGACTTCCTGCTCTCCGCGGCCTGGGCGAGAGTGCTCGCCTTAGCAGTCGGGCTGCTAGCCCTGATTGTGATCCTGGCGTTGGTCGTCGCACTGCGCGCGTTTCCCCACCGGGTGGAGAAGGGCACCTTGACGGTCCACTACGGGGCGACCTTCGAGGTGCCCGTCCCGCTGGACCGCGTGACGAAGGTGACCGAACGCCGCTCCCTGAGCGGCCAGAAGCGCACGGCAGAGGTCGCGGACGGCGTCCTGTCGGTGCCGATGATGGGCGTCACCAACCTGGCGGTGACCCTGGATCCGCCGGTGGAGATGACACTGCCGAAGGCCGATACCGCCACGGTACGCGAGATCCGCCTCTTCGCCATCGACCCCGTGTCGGGCACCCGGACACTGCGCGGCGGCGGACGGCCCGAGACCACGTCCTCCGAACGGAGCGACATCCCTGCAGCCGCAGCCCCGGCACGAACGGGCACACCGCACAACACACCCCGGTGGATGCGGTGGCTGCGCTGGACCGGCGTGCTGGTGCTGCTCGCCGAGATCGTCCTGGTCACCACGGGCCTACTCGACTGGCGAATCGCGGCCGGCATCCTCGTCGTGACCGAGGGTGCCCTCGCGGTCCTCGGCCTCATCGCCGGGGCGGCCTTCATCAGTCAGTACCGCCGCCTGCGGGCCGCGGGCGAGACCCGGGCCGACTCCTTCAGCGACGCCCTGTTCTCCCTGATGCCCGAGCCCATGGCCGCGATGGTCCGCAGAGAACTGAGCGTCGTGCGAGTGCTGACGCTCGTCCTGCTGCGCCGGACCGAACGGCCCCGCCCCGGCGACCTGCCGCTGTCCTACGGCAGCGCGTCCCGCAAGGCCCTGGTCGGCACGGCAGCGCTACTCCTGGTAGCGGGCGTGTCCGCACTGTTGAGCCTCGCCCCAGGGGTGCCGCGCATCGTGCTGGGCGTCGTCCTGCTCTACGCCGCCCTGTTGACGGCCACCATGGGCCTGGCCGCCGGGGTGCGTCCGCACCTGCTGCGCGCCGACGGCCTGGTCGTACGGTGGGGCCTGCACCACGAGTTGGAGATCCCGCTGGCGACGGTGCGCTCGATCACGCTGGAACAGCCCGCGCGGGGGCGGCCGAAGGACGACATCACGTCCGACCGGTTCACGGTCCCCGCGTCCGGCCGGGAGCAGGTGGCGGTCGTGTGCGAGGAGCCGGTCGAGGTGCCGGCCCGGTGGGGCGCGCGACGACCGGCGCAGACGATCGTGGTTCCCGTGGACGACTCCAAGGCAGTGCTGGCCTACATCACGCGGCCGGCGGGAGCCTGAACTCGCCCTCTCCCGCCACCACCGTGTCAGGGACAGCATGCAGGCCGACATCGTGCTCAGCTTGTCCTACCTTCCAAGTGCGATCTCTCGGTTTTGGGACAGTGGGTGAGTGGCAGTGGGCTTCGGTGTGTTGCTGCTGGTCAGTGGTGGTTGAGGGGGTTGGGGTCGCTGTTCTGGACGCGAGGTTTCCGAGGGGTGTAGCTGTTCTGGGGGCGTTATTGCATGAGGGGTGACGCTGTCTCAGTTTGGTGAGTTCTGATCCGCTGGCCGATGGGTGTTGGTGTGCTCAGGGGTGTGGATCAGGAGAGCAGGACCTGGCCCCGGAAGGGGTGGGTGGTGACGCGAGTGGGGCTTTGCCGGCTGTGTCGGTTCGGGCGTTGCGGGGACCGGCGGTGCGTCGTCTGCTGGCCCTGCGGCGGGAGGGAAAGCTCACCACGGGGCAGGTGAGGTCAGCGGCGGACGTGCTTGGGGTGCGGGAGCGTGCGGTGTGGCGGTGGCTGGCGGCCGCCGAGCGGGACGAGGCTGTGGCCCGGGCGCCGGGGGAGCGGGGCGCGTATCACGGGCGGTTCACGGTTACGGATGAGGTCCGGGCTCTGCTGGCCTTGTGGAAGGGGAACGTCGCGGCGGTGCATCGCGAGCTGACCGCTCGCGCGGCCAGGGGCGAGGGACAGCCGCCTCCGTCGATTCCGACGCTGCACCGGGCGATCCAGCGGTATCTGACGCCGGGAGAGCGGGCGGGGCTCGCGGGTGGGGAGCGGGCGGCGCGCAAGCATGATGTGTTCCTGGCCCGGCCGCGGGGCTGGCGCAATCAGGTGTGGGAGACGGACCACATGCAGGCGGCGGTGCTGGTCGATGTCGATGGCAAGGCTCGCAGGCCGTGGATCACCTGGTTCACCGACTGCGCGACGAACGCGATCACTGGTGTCGCGGTCACGCTGGGAGATCCGTCGCGGGAATCGGTGCTGGCCGCGCTGCGCTCCGCAGTCCTCCGCGAGGACCCCTACGGCCCGTTCGGCGGCCTGCCCGAGTAGGTACGTGTCGACCGCGGCCAGGACTTCCTGTCCCGAACGGTGACCGCCGCGTTCGATCTCCTGGACGTGACGGTGGAGGACCTGCCCGCCTACACCCCCCACCTCAAAGGCACCGTGGAGGGTCGCAACCGGGCGGTGGAGAGCATGTTCCTGGCCGCGCTGCCCGGCTACGCCCGTCAGCCGCGCCCCGGTAAGCGTGCTTCCCGTCCGAAGGACGAAGTGCTGCTCGGCTTCGAGGACTTCACCGCCCGTCTGCTGGCCTGGACACGGTGGTGGAACACCGAACACCAGCCCGCGCCGTTGCGGGGCAGGACCCCCACTTGAGGCGTGGCAGGACGATCCCACCCCGCTGCGGGACGTGGCCGCGGCGGATCTGTGGACGTTCACCCTGGAGGACGCCGGCACCCGCACCCTGACCACCCGCGGTATCCGCTTCAGGAGGCGTGACTACGTGGGGCCGTGGATGACCGGGCAGGCCGGGATCCAGGTCCGGATCCGCTTCATGCCCCATCACGATCACCGGATCGAGGTGTACCACGCGGCCACCGGCCGCTACCTGGGTCCTGCGGACCTGGCCGATCAGGCCACCGACGAACAGATCAGCGCCGTACGAAGAGCGCGGGCCGCCCGCTCCCGCCGTCTGAAGAAGGACCTGGAGGCTTCCCAGCGCGAGCGCTACGCCGCCGTGAACCAGCCCGAGGCACCTCAGCGGCTCGGCGCGCTGACCACCGCGCAGGCCGAGGCCGAACTCGCCCAGACTGCCGACACCGACCTCGCGCAGCTCGCGATGCCGGAGCTCATCCCGCCCGCCGCGCCCCCGGCCGACTGGCGCACCCCTGCTTCCCTGGCCGCGCTGACCACGTCAAGCCCGCCCATCCTGCACCCGTCCGGCCGTGATGGCGCTTCCGTCCCGGACGGCCGCGACGGACGGGCTACACCTCTCACCACCGACGAAGACGGAGACGCCTCGTGACCGCGGCCACCTACCAGTACGTTGACCTGCCTGATGCGTCCGTGGTAACCACCCGAGCCTTGCTCACCGCCCGGGAGAACATCACCGACACCGTCGCTGCCCGCGCCATGATGTGCATCCACGGCGGCGCCGGCTTCGGCAAGACCCTCGCCGTCAACACCTGCCTGCGAGAACTCGAACCCGGCGAGGACGTCCGCAAGATCACCTTCCGGCCTCGTCCCACCGCCCGCGCGGTGCGCTACGAACTGTTCACCGCGCTCGACCTGGCCGGGGAACCACCGCGCCACCCCAGCGAGTTCGACCGCCTGCTGAAAACTGCCCTGGCTGAACGCCCCCGCACCTTCCTGGTCGACGAGGCCCAGTGGCTCAATGGGGAGGCGTTCGAATACTTCCGCTACCTGTGGGACGAACCCTCCACCCAGCTCGCGATTATCTTCGTCGGAGGGGAGGGCTGCCACACCGTGCTGCGCCGCGAACCGATGCTCTCCTCCCGCATCTTCATCTGGCAGCACTTCACCCGTCTCACCCCCAGCGAAGTCCTCGAGGCCATCCCCCTGTTCCATCCGATCTGGGCCGATGCGACCCCGACGACATCACCTTCGCCGACAGCCACGCCACACACGGCAACTTCCGCGCCTGGGCCCAGCTGACCGCCCACACCCGCACACCGCCCTGGCCCGCACCGGTCACCCCCGCGTGGACCAGGAGCTGCTGCGCTGGGCCTTCAGCCGCCTTGCCTGACCACCACGCCGTCATGCCGCTCGTCGCGCCACTGCCCGTCACCGTGGTCATCGACCGCGATGACGACGTGGTCCACACGCACACCGCTCTGGCCGCCCACCATCCGCCGTCAGGCCAGATCACCCTGCATCCGGGCCCGGGCACCACCAGCGAAACCGGGCTTGCCCACAACCTTCTGGCCGCCCTGGGCAAGCCGCCCCTGCTTCCAGGCCGTTTCCCTGGCGGTCGTCAGTCCGCATGGGAAGCCGCCACGGCCTGGATCACTGCCCTTCCCGTCACCCGGCTGACCGTCCTGCGCGCCCACCGTCTCACCGCCCGCCGCGCGATGCGCCTCCTGCAACTACGCACGCTCACCGGCATCCGCCTGACCTTGGTCTGCCACCGCCCCTACCTGCCCGCTGCCTTGCACCAAGCTCTGCAGACGGCCGACCACATCCTCACCACGGACATCCAGGCCGCACGCTGTCACTACTACGGCACACTCGCCGCCGAGCCCCGCCCGCGGACGAGCCCGCCCGGCCGACAGATCGGTGGCTCACCCTGCCCGCACTGGACCGCCTCGTCTCCTACGACAGCCCTGCTCCCTGTCGACCGGCTCGAGGCTTCCGGCACACGCTGCGGTAGACATCCGCCGACTGGCAGCACGAGACTCCAGGCCTCCGAGGCCTGGGTTCGGAGCGCGGGGAGCGGCCAGATCGCACTCGCTATGGTGGTCCCGCTCCAGCAACGGCCTCGCCGGAACGGGCCGCGCTGACGGCGGGTGGGCCGGGGCGGGCCGGTCGACGGTTCCCCCACCGCCCCGCTGCGCTTCGTCGTCTGACGTCCCGTTCGGCAGATGGAAAGTTCCGATCGACCGGTACCTGACCGCCCTGCCCTCCATCCTGGACACATGACGTCCAGCGACACCGCCCCGGCACACGCGCAGCCATCTATCACGACGGTGACGCGGCACGACATCTTCAGCTATCTGCGCGGGATATCGAGCCCCTGGTGGGGGAAACTGGACGAGGTCACGTTCCTGGAGGACCTCTACGACCTGGACCGACCTGCGTCCGAGAACGGCCGGCTCCCGACTGTCCGCGCTGATATCCAGCAGCACTGGATTAACAACTACGATCTGGACGACGACTGGATCTTCGAGGACTCTCGGCTGGAGCTCTCGGACGGGCCGGACGAGGTGCTGCTTGCCTTCCTGGCACGAATGGTCCATCCCGAGGTTGCGGCCAGCGCCGAGGAGGCGATGAAGCAGGTTGAGGAGCTGAACCGGCTGCTGGCACCGGACGGGTGGGGCCTGCGTTCCTACGAGTTCCTCTCCGGCCGCCCGATCTACACGCCGGTCCGGCTTCCGCCGACGGGCCCGTTGGTCCCGCTGCCGCTTAACGATGACGACACGGGCAAGCTCGACCTGGTCCTCGGGCAGACCTACAGCCTCCTGGACTGCGCCGGCGAGGAGACTGCATGCGACCTGCTGCGCACAGCTGTCCTGACCCTGCGCCGCGACGGCGGCTTCTTCAACCCCGTGCCGGGTGACGGCTGGACGGCGGACACTTACGAGGCGGTCCTGACCGTGGAGCGCGAGCTCCATCCCACCTGTGCCCCGGAGACGAAGGAGACGATCTGGCGGACACTGGAGAGCCTACTCAGCCAGCTCGGACGCACCGAAGTCCAGGACCTCGTGGTCGAAGGCGATACCCGGCCTCTGCCCCACATCCCGCCGGACTGGCGGGCCCAAGCCACCGCACCCGCCACCCCCATCGTTCGCGGTCTCCGCCTCCCCTTCACCACCACCGAGTTCGACGTCACCCGCGCAGACTTCGCCAACCTGGAGATCCGCGCCTCGCATGACAACAGCGGGTTCCACTACCTCTACGACACCCGCGCACGCCGGATGATCACCGACTTCGTCCTCGACGACCGGCCCCAGGTGGCCACGCTGTGCAGCGTCACCATCATCAAGAAGGGCAGCACCTTCACGCCGAGGATCAAGCTGTGGAAGAAGGACAAGAAGAAGGCGGGGGAGATCCCTGCCACGCAGATGGTGCCCGACACCGTGGCCACCCGGGCCGTCAAGGCGCTCGTCGACACCGGGGACGTCCACGAGAACTTCTGGAAGGTCATCAACTTCCTCCGGGGCTGTGCCGGGCTGAGCACGCCCGGCGGCTCCCTCCAGCTCGTGGCCGGAGACGAGGCCCAGCTGACCCAGCTTTGCTGACCGGCCAGGACCGGACGATGGTGCTCGGTGCGGTCAGGACCGCGATCGGCGGCGGTCTCACCGAGGAGGACATCCGGTTGATCAGCAACCGCAGAGAGCAACTCCAGAAGTTCAAGCGGCTGCTGAACGATCCGGACTACTTCCAGCAGGAGGAGAGCCTTGCGACGACGCGCGGGGCGGAGGCGGTCTGGCAGGCCTTCTTCGAGGCGAACCAGTGGATCTTCGGCTACGGGCTCAACCTCATCGCCTGCGAATCCATCGACGACGGCAAACTGGAACGCATCACCACCGGGGCCGACATCTTCGGCGGAGCCGGGAAACGCATCGACGCCATCATGCGTTCCAAGGGCCTGATCAGCAGCATGCTCTTCTGCGAAATCAAGACCCACGACACGGAGCTGCTCGCCAAGACCCCGTACCGCGCGGGCGTTTACCAGGCATCGAAAGAACTGGGCGGCGGCGTGGCGCAGGTGCAGAAGACCGTGAGCAAGGCCCAGCAGCTCATCTCCGGCGAGTTCCTCACCCATATCCACGACGACGACGGCACCCCGACCGGCATCGAGCTGTCCACCACCCGGCCCCGTCAGGTTGTGGTGATCGGGAGCCGGCGCGAGTTCACCCACAACGGCCGTGTGAACCCGGAGAAGATCAACTCCTTCGAGCTGTACCGGACATCGATCCAGGACGTCGAGATCATCACGTTCGATGAGCTCTACCAGCGGGCGTGCTTCATCGTCGAAGATCGCTAAGACTCCCATCCACCTGTCTGGTTGGCCTGTGGGTGTGTCCAGTACGTACGGCGGCCCGCGGGTGATGACCGTCGTACGGGGTGAGCCGCTGGTGGCCCCGGCTCGGACCGGGACCACCAGGTCTGCGGGTGTGCGATCAGCGGGTGTTCCGGGTCAGCGCTGCTGGATCCACCAGATGATCCATCCGGTCCCGCTGGCGCCCAGGGCGCCAGCGGAGCCGCGGACCACGCCGTAGCCCGCCGTACGGGCGAGGGCGCGCAGGCGACGGCGGCGGCCGCCGTCGGGCAGCTGCCGCAGACGGGTCCGGATCTCGGACCAGATGTGGCGCAACTTGCCGTTGCCCTGGTAATGCCGGGTCGACGCCCGGCGGTCGGTGCCCTTAGGCTCGTTGGACATGCTGGTGGTGCCTCCTTGGGGAGTGACTGTCGGTTTGTTCACTGGGCGGCTCCCTGCTGGAACAGGGGGCCGTCGCCCGTTTCGGGGCGGCGGCCTGCGCCGCGCCCGGCCCATGTGTGGCAGGGCCGGGAGTCGTGGGGCCGGGGCCGTAGTGCCCCGGTGGTGCTCATCGCGGAATCGCGGCCCCCGAGAGCGCGGGGATACGGGCGCCGATCCGCACCGCGGTGCGGGCGATGCCCTCAGGAGTCCAGGCGGCCTCTGCCGCCTCGCGCTCCGTCTTGTTGACGTTCAGGTCGAACGGCGCGGCGAGAGCCCAGCGAACCTGTGTGCTCTGCCCGAGGACGGAGAAGCCGTCCAACTGCTGCTCGCAGAGGAACCCGTACAGCAGGCGCTCCTTCTTCAGCTCCTCGATGCCACGCCCGACCGTCGACGGGGAGACCCCGTACCAGAGCGCATACTCCCTGGCCTTGCGCAGGGCGAAGGACGGCTTGCGCTGGCTCATGAGGATGAGCAGCATCGTCTTCGCCGGCATCGACAGCTTCCGGTAGTAGTGCTGCTCCCAGTACGCGAATGGCACCTTGAAGTAGGTGCTCTTGCGGGAGCCCTCCTTGTCGCCCGACGGCAGTGTGTACGGGTCGCCGGAGCCGTCCTCGAGCAACTTGGTGATCTTCGTCATCCGGCCGTGCGGCTCGGTGCTGATCAGCTTCAGTTCCTTGAGCTTGTGCAGGTGTCGGGAGACCGCCGCGCTCGCGGTGCCGTTGGTGGCGAAGGAGATCCCCGCGGCGCGGCCCCAGGTCTCGGACCGGTGAGTGACACTCCAGTCGGCGCGCGCGGTGACGCAGTGGATCAGGAGGAAGAGGTCCAGCCGCTCGTTACTGCGCAGCATCTTGGAGAACGGGCCGGGCCGCGTGATCAGGCGGAGGCCGGGATCGGCGTCCTGGACGAAGGCACGCCGGATGAGGACGGCACGGCCGGTGCGCTTGGACTGCTCCAGCAGCATCCGTATCGTGTCGTCCTGGCTCACGGGCATGTCCCGCTTGAGCACGGTCAGTTCGGTGGTCACGGAGCCATGTTCACCGATCGGTCGTACGAAGCGGGTGTCGAATTCCCGGTGCGGCCGCTTGGCTGCCTCCCCTTCAGACTGGGCTATCGGAACACATTGGATAACTGATGACCCCGGTAGGAAACCATTGGTGCCCGAAGCAGCAGGCAGGCACGTACTTGTCGCCTGGAACCTTTAACGCTTCAGATAGTGATCTTTGATGTTCTGGAACCCAACTCTTGGATAGTTCACGCCGTGACTCCGCACCTGGGAGAACAGAGCGGCTAGCCCGGGTTCGAGCCGCGCATAGGGCTGGTCGTGGTGGTGAAGCCTCCTCTCCAGGTCAACTACTACTCCGCATAGCTGAGTTCGTTCCGGCGCGGACAGCACAGACCCCAGGCCTGAAGAAGGGGCCTGGCGCTCTGTGCTGTGGGGAGGGCGCAGGCAGGGGCCGTCTCAGTAAACGTCCCGTTCGGAGGGCGGTCCGTACTGCTCGATGAGGTCGCAGGTGCAGGCGGCGCCCTCGTACAGCGTCTTTTCGCACTCGTCATGGTGGGCCTGCTTCGGCAGGCGCTTCGCCGCAACGGGCCGCGCGGTGTCTGCGGCGTGCCGGGCGGTGGCCCGGAGCTCGATGTCCACGACGGCGGAGGCGATCTCGTCCTTGCGCCACTTCTCGGGGGAGTTGTGGTTCACCAGGCCGCCCGCGTAGGCCATGCGCAGCAGTTCGGCCTTGGTGTGGTTGCGCATCAGCTCACTCATCGCCCCACCCGCTCGGTGCCCCACGCTGCCTGAGTCTGGCGCTCTTCCTCCGCCGCGGTGTCGTCTCGGTCGTGGTGTTCCTGCGCCGACGCGTCCGACAGCGCGGGCTGGACAGGGAGGTCGACCGTCGCATCCGGGTTGTCGGGTTGGCTCGGCACCGGCGCGGCCTTCATCCACGGCACGCCCAGGGCGGCGAGGGCGGCCTGCTGCTCGGAGGCGAGCTTGTCCCACCTCGATTTCGTGTTCGAGACCCATACGCCTAGCTTGACGGGTACCGGTTCCGTCTCGCCGTCGACCGTGACCTCAACGATCGCGCCGCGCGGGACGGGCCGGTCCGCGCCTTCCCGTTCCACCCACTGCGCGAGGGCCGCAAGGCCGCGTTGGAAGGCTTGCTGCGCTTTGCCCTTCGTCGCGCGGGTGGCCGCCGGGGCCTCAGCGGGCTGTACGCCCAGCTTCGACAGCCGCTGCTGCTGTTCGGTGGACAACAGCTTCCAGGTGCTCGCCTCGCGTTGCCGTGCGAGCCAGGTGCCGATGTCGTCGCCGTCCATGAGGACGCCGGGGGCGATGTGGGGGAGGTGGCCATCGGCGTCGGCGAGGTCGGTGAGGATGCGGTAGTGGCGTTGCCAGTTGAGTGGCCATGGGCAGTTCCAGTCCGGGTCGATCGCCGTCAGCTGCTTCGCGCGCTCCTCCGCCCGCTTCGGGGCCTTCCCGAGGCCGCCTTTGCGGCGGAGGTTGGCCATGTGCTGTCCGATGGGCACCATGGCCTCGCCTTCGCCCCACACTGCGTCCTGGCGCGGTGCGACGTGGCCGGTGGCCCGGTGGTAGGACCGGAGCGCGGCGAGCTTGTTCTCCCAGGCTTCCTCGCCCGGCTCCCAGACCATCCCGGCCTCCGGCGCGTCCAGCAGCTCCTTGCGCTGCTCCTCCAACTCGCCCGCCCGCAAGGCCTTGCGCTGTTGGTGGACCCACCTGCCCAGCGGGAAGTCCTTGGTGACGCCGACCTGGGTCTCGGTGTCGTACGGAACGGCGTACAGGCCGGTGATCTCGTTCTCCCGGCGCCACCGCAGCAGGGCCTGGTAGCCCTCCAGCCACACCAGGGACTCCGGCCGGTAGACGCGGGTGCGCAAGAACGCCGCGATGGTCGCTGCGTCACGCGGGCTAGAGAAATGCAGCAGCGCGGACTCGGCAGCGCTGTCGGTGTCGTCCTGCTCCTGGTCCTCACCGTCGCCCCCGCCGCCGGCCCCGACGATCCGCCCCTCCTCGTCACGCTTCACGTGGACCTTGCGCTTGCCGCTGGTGAGCGCGCGGGAGGCGAGCTGCTCGACCAAGCGCTCATCATGGCTGCGCAGGCCCTGGAGCACAGCCACGAGCGGCTTGAAGCTCGCGGAGGCGACCATGTCGGTCGGGTCCTCGTTCGGCTCCAGGAACACTGGCACGATGATCCTGGCGATCTTGGTGGAGCCGTCCTTGTTGAGCCTCTGCGCGCGGCCGATGTTCTGCACGATCTCCACCTGCGAGCCGCGGGTGTCCGCGAAGCAAATCGAGTCGACTCCCCGCTCGCCGGTGATGTCGACGCCTTCCCCGAGCACACGGCAGCTGGCGAGGAAGGCGCGGTGGACCCGGCGCCCGGCCGCGTCGATGCCGTTGGCGAACTGCTTGAGCACCTCGCGGCGTTCGGACACGAGGTGGTCGCCGCACAGCCACGCCGACCACACCCGGTCCGGCGGGACGTGGCGGCCGGCCTCGAGTTCGTAGAAGGCCGCGTCGATGGAGGACTTCGGCAGCTTGTCGGCGGCGGCCAGGTCGGCGTCGGAGGCGTCGTTCAGGTACAGCTCGGCTGCTGTCTTCGGCAGCTTCTCCGCGAACGCCGCGGCTTCCTCGACCTTCTGGTGGAAGGTCATGACCGTACGCAGGTTGTACGCCGCGGCGTGCTCCAGGAGCGCGGTCTGCAGCAGCGCCAGGCGCCGGCCGCGCCGCGCCTCCTCCGACTCCCCGAGTACGGGGGAGGGGTCGCGGATCTCCAGGACGTCGATCTCGAACCCGGCGAGGATCTCGCGCTCGATCGCCTCGGAGAGCCCGAGCTCCGCGAGCCACGCGCCGTAGGTCCCGTTCGGGTCGTCGGCCATGGTCGCGAGCGCCACCTCCTGGCCGTCCGCGTCCTTCTGCGGCCGGGGCGAGGCCAGGATACGCGGCGTGGCGGTCAGGTACAGCCGGAAGTCCGCTGGGATGCGGGCGTTGTCGTGGATTGCCGCCCACGGCCGACCCATGTCCCCGGCGGTTCCGTGGGCCTCATCGACGATGGCGAGGTCGAAGCCTGTCATGCGCTGGCCGTAGAGCCGCTCTCCGCCCGCCAGAGCGGCCTCGAGCGGTCCGCGAACCTTCCGCTGGCCCTCCGGTGCGTCGATGTCCTCGCGGTCGACGAGGGAGGCGTACGTGGCGAACACGACGACCGGCCCGGACCCGGCCCACAGGGCGAGCTGGATTGGGTTCGTGGTGGTCCGCACCCCCAGCGAGTTCAGCACGGCGTCGTTCTCCAGCGAGCACACCGCGACCATCGGCGCCCGGTGACCCACCAGACGCCACGCCTCGGCCGTCTGCACCAGTAGGTCCAGGGTGGGCACCATCACGAGGATCCGACCGTTTCCGAAGCACTCGAGCGCGCAGGAGGCGGCGGTGATTGTCTTGCCTGATCCGGTCGCTGACACGATGGTGCCTCGAGCACCCTGCGGGGGCACGGATGGCCTTGCAGGGAATCCCACCCATTTCCGGAAGCCCGACTTCTGGTCTACTTGGTGTTCCTTAAGGGAAATGCCGTGCATTCCGAGTGTCCATTCTGTGCGGCAGAGGTCGGGTGCGAGGCGTTCTGGGGATGTCTAACTGCCGAGTCCTCTGAGCCCCCACTGGTCGAGGCCGCCGTAGATGGTGGCGGTCTGGCATTGGGGCGCGTTCATGACTTCGGCTTCGCCGCGGTAGATGGCGATGAGGGAGTCAGTTCCGCGCCACCAGGTGTCTGCGAGGCCGGCGACTTCCGGAACAGGATCGAACCCTTCGAGGCCGAGGTTGTCTACGGCGTCACCGGTGACTGTCTTGGTGGTGCGTGCACATTGGAAGTTTTCGCGTTGTTGTCCGGGGTGGTTCTCGTTTCGATGTCCAGTAGAGGGTGCGGGGTGGGTGAGGTGATCGGTTTGTTTGCTGGGGTGTTCGGGGCGGTGGCCGATGGGGTTGAGGGCGGACAGGAAAGTGAGGACAGCTGGTCGGTGGCTGAGGATTAGCTGGTCAGCGGGGTGATAGCTCCAATGGGGTAGGGTCCTTCCTTGATCATTCTCGGTGGGCGGCTGTGCCTGGGGTGGTGGGGGAGCGCGTGGGGGCTGGGGCGGATGCCGAGGTGTTGCGGCCGGTAGCGGTGCGAAGATTGCTGGCGCTTGAGGTGCGGGGGGAGTTGACGGCCGGTCATCGGCGGATGGTCGCTGACACGCTGGGAGTGTCAGAGCGGACGGTGCGCCGGTGGCTCGCCGTGGCGCGGGATGAGGGCCGCCTGGAACGGGCTGAGCGCCGCCGGTTCACTGTTACGCCGCAGCTGGCTCGGCGGCTTGCGTTTCATCGAGGGAACGCGGTCGCGTTGCACCGGGAGTTGGTGGCGGAGGCGGCCGTGGCGGGTGGGAAGGCGCCGTCTTTGGCGACGTTGTACCGGGCGGTGGAGCGGGATGTGGCGCCGGGGATGCGGGCGGGGATGCGTGGTGGTGAGGCCGCCCGCCGGGATCATGACGTGTTTTTTGAGCGGCCTGCCGGTCACCGTAATGAGGTGTGGGAGGCCGACCACGTCCAGGTGAAGGTTGAGGTGGACATCGACGGGGCTGCGGGGCGTCCGTGGGTGACCTGGTTTATCGACTGTGCTACGCGGGTGATCTGTGGGTTTGCGGTGACCGCTCAGGTTCCCTCCCGGGAGTCGGTGCTGGTGGCGCTCAGGGATGCGATCTCGCGGGAGGGGGAGCACGGCCCGTTCGGCGGTCTGCCGGGGGCGGTGCGGGTCGACCGCGGCAAGGACTTCCTGTCCCGCACGGTGGGTGAGGCGTTTGGGGCGTTCGCGGTCCCGGTGGTGGACCTGCCCGGCTACAGCCCGCACCTCAAGGGCACGGTGGAGGCGTTGAACAAGGCCGCCAAGCAGATGTTCTTCGCCTCTCTGCCTGGTTACAGCGCCGCGCCGCGTCTGAAAGGCGGCAGGAAACCGGCCGCCGGGCAGCGGCTTTTGCCGCTGGAGGCGTTCATCGCGCTGCTGGGGCAGTGGGTGGCGTGGTGGAACACCGAGCACCGGCCCCGGTCTCTTTCCGGCCGTACTCCGGCGGCCGCGTGGGAGGAAGACCTCGCCCCGGTCGAGGACGCGGAGCCGGGCGCGCTGCACATGTTCACCCTCGAGGACGACGGCCGCGTGCGCACCCTGGGCAACAAGGGAGTGCGCTGGAAGAACCGGCACTACGTCGATTCCTGGATGACTGGTGAGGCCGGGCGGAAGGTGCGGCTGCGCTACATGCCGCACCACGAGCACGAGATCGAGGTCTACGACGCGGCCACGGGGCGGCACTTGGGGTCGGCGTACCTGTCGAACCGGGCCAGTGCGGAGCAGATCCGTGAGATGAAGCGGGCCCGTGCCCGGGAGGCCGACCGGCTCAAGCGGCTGCTTCGGGCGGCGGAGAGGGACCGCGCCACCCGCTACGCCGCCGCTACCCGCGGCACGCCGGCCGAGGTGCTCGGCACGGTCACCGAACTGGAGGCCGGCACCGCGATGCGAGCGCTTGCCGCCTCGGATCTTGCCGAGGTGGCGTTGCCCGGCTATCTGCCGCTGCCCGCCCAGATGCCCGCGTCCTGGACCGAGCCGAAGCCCGGTGAGGCCGCTGCTCCTTGCATCGAAGACGACGACGAAAGCAGCCTTGCCGCGCGATGAACGCCATACCCGCCGCCCGCCCCTCCTCGGCCCGCCCGCGCCGTGGCCCCCTGCCGCCGCCCCGCAAGGACCACTACCTGTCGCTGCCCGACGCGAACGTGATGGGCACGATGGCGATGAAGGAGACGCTGGCCAATCTCGGGGAGGTGATCGCCGCCCGAGGGATGATGTGCGTCTATGGCGCGGCCGGGCTGGGCAAGACTATGTCGGTCAACGCCGCCCTGCGCGAGCTCGCCCCCAAGGCCACACGCCGTATCGAGTTCCGCGGCCGTCCGACGGTGCTGGACATCCGCCACAACCTGTTCAACGTGCTCGCTGTGCCCGGGACCCGCCGCGGCAGCCGACCGCGTTCGACACGCTGCTCAAGGACGTGCTGGCCGATCAGTTCCGGGTGCTGGTGTGTGATGAGGCGCAGTGGCTGCGGGAGGAGTCGTTCGAGTATTTCCGGCACCTGTTCGACGACCTGTACACCGACATCGCGGTGGTCTTCGTCGGCGGCGGCAACACCTACGAGGTCCTGGCCAGTAAGGACATGCTGGCCTCTCGGGTGCACATCTGGCAGGAGTTTCGGCCGCTGCCCCGTGAGGAGGTCCTGACCACGATCCCCGCGTACCACCCGGTGTGGCACGGCGTGGACCCCGATGATCTGCTGTACTGCGACGACGTGGCCGCTCACGGCGTCTTCCGCACCTGGGCCAAGATCACCTACCACCTGGGGCGCGCCCTGGACGCCACCTCCGGTCTTGAGGTCAACCGGGACCTGCTGCGCTGGGTCTTCAGCAAGCTCGGCCGACGCAGCCTGCCGTGAGCAAGCCCGGCCCCGCCCGCATCTGTCCGCCGCGCCCTGGCGCCGACCCGAGACGCCACGCACCCGTGAACGACACATCCCCTGCTGTCACCGTCCTGCTCGACCCCGGCGACGATGCCGCTGTCACCCGCGCGGCCCTCGCCGCGCACGACCCGGCGGCAGGCTGCGTGACCGTCCACCCCACCGCGGGCACGACCAGCGACCGGTACTTCGCCCACGACCTCCTCGCCGCGCTGGGCAAACCTGCCCACATGCCAGGCTTTCCAGACGCTCGTGCTCCGGTGTGGGAGGCCGTCACCGCCTGGATGGCCGCGATCCCCGCCAGACGCCTGACCGTTGTTCGCGCTCACCTGCTCACCCGTACCCGTCTGCAGCGTCTGCTCGACCTGCAGACGTACACCGGAGCGCACCTGGTCCTGGTGTGCCACCGCTCCAAACCGACCGCCGCCCTGCGCGACGCACTCACCGATCGGCGCCACACCCTCACCCACGCCCAGGCCGCCGGCGACCTCCTCGCCGCGGCCCCCGCGCCTGGCCCGCACCAGCCTTCCGCGCCGCCGCGGGCTGCCAGCCGCTGGATCACCGTGCCGGCGCTGGAGCGGCTGGCGGACTGGGACAGCTCGGACCACTGCATCGGATGCGTACCGCCGCCGATCAAGTGGCGGTACAGGCCCCGGCCCCGGCCGCGCTCGCCCCAGACCACCGCATCGATCACCCGCCGCATCCACGCCGTCACCGCGCACCCCGCCTGGCCGCCGTGCTGGCCGCCGCCGTCTTCACCGGCGTCACCGGGCAGCAGCTGGGCACCGCCCGCCTCGCGGACTGGCGCGAGGAAGCCGCCGCCCTGGCCCTCCACGATCCCCTCGGCGAGGTCGACGGCTGCGCCACCCACCCGGTGCCCGACTGGGCGGCCGTCTTCCTGCGCGCCGCCGCCCACTTCACCCGCCTCCTCCCCGCACCCGGCGCACCCCTGCTCATCCGGCCCGAGGAGCACCCTGCCCTGCTCCGGCTCGCCGAAGAGGCCCGGCTGCGCCCACCTCAGCCCGGCATGGACACCGAGCACGACGCCGTTCCTGCTGGGATCGAGTGGTTCTACCATCAGCTGAAGGAGACAGGCGTGGACGCTGAGGTGCCCCTGCCGACCCGGCGCCCGCGACTGCGGGCACGACGTGTCAACAAGCCACCGGCCGGCGCAGCATGACCAGGCCACGCAGACCCCTGGGGGAACCATTCGCCCCGAAGCCGAGGCGGCTTCGGGGCGATGACGAGCGTGACGCCGACTGGCAGGACGGCGAGTGTACGAGTCGCCCCTGGCCAATCCCCCGGCGTCCAGCCTGTCGGTCGTCGCGCCGGGAGCCGCGTGGACGCGGACCGTGTGCGTGGGGTGGATTCCGCCGGCGGGCAGCTGCCCCGGTGTCAGCTCCAGCGCATGCCGAGAGCGTTGAGCGCGTCGATGCGCTGCGGGGCCAGTTTCGCTCTGCGGGAGCGCTGGTTGGAGATCCATATCCCCAGCCTGATCTCCGTGCCCTCAGCGATCTCCACATGCTTGCGGGGGACGTTCAGGTGTCCTTCGCGCTGGGCGTATGCGGCCGCCGCGGCGAGGTTGCGTGTGAACTTGTCGTCGTGGGTGACGCGCGCTTCCTCCTGCACACCACCCTCCCCGGGGATGGCGCCGAGCTCGGTCAGCAGCCGCCTCTGCTCCGTGTGCAGGATGCCCCAGTCGGCTTGCTGGCGGGCCAGCCATGCGCCGACGTCTTCCCCGGCCATCACGTGGCCGGGGGCGATGTCCGCCGCTCCTTCCGCGGCGACGTGCTGCCGCAGCAGGGTATAGCGGCGCTGCCACACGAGCGGCCACTGAGGACACCAGTACGGATCGACCTCGGCCAGTGCCGCCTTGCGCTTCGCACTCAGCGCCCCTCGTGTGCCGTCGGCAAGGCGCGCTTCCCGGCGCCGGTTGGCCAGCCACGTCCCGACCGGGTAACCGTCCATGACGGCGCTGTGTCCGGCCGCAAGGTGGCCGTGGACCGCGTGGTAAGCGCGGGCCACCTGAAGCCCCGTGTTGAACGCGTGGTCAGGGTGGCTCCACACCATGCCGAGGCGTTCCAGAGCGTCGATGCGTACCGCGGCCAGCCGGCCGGATCCGTAGGCCTTGCGCTGCTCGGCGATCCACTGCCCCAGCGGGAACGCGCCGTCCTTCGCGTGGTAGGGCACGTTCAGGTGGCCGTGGGCTGCGTGGAAGCGGCGCCCAGCCGCCCAGCCGCGCAGCCATCCGCGCCGCTCGAGGTTGATCACCCGCAGCCTGACGAACTCCGCGATGTCGGCCGCATCCCGGGCGGTGGCGAACAGCAGCGGGCCCTGCAGACTTGCCGCGCCCGTGGCGTTGTTGCCGGGCCAGGCGGCGAGCCGGTCCACCACGTCGGTGTCGTGGGCGGCCAGCGCGGTCAGGACCTTGACCAGCGGCAGGTAGGAGCCAGATGCCAGCCAGTCTTCCCGGCGCTCGTCGGGGGAGAGAAAGACCGGCACCAGCAGGGAAGCGACCTTGTCACCGCGCGGGCTCTGCCGCAGCGCGCGCCCGACGGTCTGGACGGTGTCGACGATCGACTCCCTCGGGTCGGCGAAGACCACCGCGTCCACCTCGGGGATGTCCACGCCCTCAGCCAGCACCCGGGCGCTGGAGAGCACGCAGCGCTCCGCCACCACGCCGTCCGTGCCCCAGCCGCGGGCGAACTGGGCCAGCACCTGGCGCCGGTGGGCCATCTGGTGGCCGCCATACAGCCAGCCTGACCACACGCGCCGCGGATACACCGCCGATTTTGCACCCCACAGGTGACCAGACGCCTCCGTAACTGCCTGATCGAACGCGCGGGCTTCGGCGACACGGTGATGGAACGTCATCACACGATCAAGCTGGTGGACGGCCGCGGCCTTGAGCACGGCCGTGGTCAAGACCTCCAGCCGCGCCGCGCTCACATCGGCCTGCGGGCCTTCCTCCGGTGCCAGTGCCGGGGCGCTGATCTCCAGCACGATGATCTGGTAGCGGGCCAGGAGCCCGCGGGCGATAGCCTCGGCCAGCGACAGCCGGTACACCACCGGGCCGAAGACCTGCTCGTCGTCCATCGAGGCCAGCAGCACCGGCCCGCTGTACGACCCGTCGTCCTTGTCGTCCGCGACCGCCCGGTAATCGGCCACCCGCGGCGTCGCCGTCAGGTACAGCCGCCGGTCCGCAGGCAGCGCGGCATCGTCATGGACCGCCGCCCACGGCTTTCCCCAGGGCCCCGACGTGCGGTGCGCCTCGTCCACCACCATCAGATCCCATCGCCGAAGGCCTGCCCCATGCGCCTCGGCGAGCACCGGCAGCGACGCGTACGTGGCGAAGACCGTCACCCGCCCCGCCCGGCCGGCCCACTCCAGCAGCTGCCGGGCATCGGTGGTGCACTGCACCCCGGCAGCGGCAAGCTCCGCATCCGCTCTCAGCGAGCAGACCCCCACCATCGCCCCGCCCCGGCCCGCCTCCCGCCAGGCGGCAACCGTCTGTACCAGCAGATCCAGCGTCGGCACCAGCACCAGCACCAGGCCTGCGCCTGCCACCCGCAACGCGGTGTGCGCGCCATGAAGGTCTTGCCCGTCCCGCACGCCGAGACGATCGTCGCCCGCAACCCCGCACCGGCTGACGGGACGGCCCCCAGGGCGCGCACCGCCGCGTCGACCGCCTCGGCCTGATGCGCTCGCAGCACCGCCGCCCCACCTCCGCGCGGTTCCCGCCCGCCTGCCCGTGTCCTGTCCGTACCCGGCCCGTGGTCCGCCTGCCGCCAGGACCTGGGCTGCGTTGTCCGTCTCCGCCGGCGGCGATCCTCAACTGCATGTGCACCAGCCCGAATCCACGGATCAAACAGATCTGCAACCTGCAGTCACGTACGAGCTTTGCTGCTGCTAGGCGCAGTGGACACTGTTCCTGAGCCGTGCCCTGCCACGGGGTCGCAGGTGCCGTCAGCAGGCGGGAGCGGCCGGGCGTGTTCCGCGCCCGCCGGTCCCGGCCGCGGGGGCGTGCGGGCCGGGCGAGCCTGACGGTCGCGCCGGATGACTTTGGTGGTTCCGGCGGGGCTGGTGTAGATGCTGGTTCCGTCTCCGTATTCTCCGAGCGCCGTGGCCTCGTCGGTCTTGGTACGCCAGTGCGTCGCGGACGCCGAGTGCGCGGAGGGCGTTCAGAACGCGCTGTACGTCCTCCTTGTCATGATGGTTGGCGGTGTAGATGATCACTGGCCGGCGTGTGGGGTCGCCGTCGAAGTCGCTGCCGAGCGTGGCGACCTTGGCTCCCGGTCCGAGCTGTCCGCCTTCCACGGCCGTCTTGATGAGGCGCCAGCCCGCATCGAGGGCGCGGACCGGCAGGAACCACAGCCACTTGCCGGCTTTCGCGAATTCGTTGACAGCGGCCGGGGCCGAGAAGTCGACCCCTGGAGCCATGGCCCACTGCCATCGCTGGCGGGTGTCGGCCGCTGGCGGGAGCGCCTTTGCGGGCTGTTGGCCTGTCTGGGTGGGCTTGTCGTGCACGAAGTAACGGTATGTGACATTAGGCATGTTCCGTGGCTATATGTTCCGGTGTGGCTGTCAGAGAAGTGGCCGCGGATCAGGAGCGGCGTGACCAGGCTTTGACGGCGTGCTGCATGGCGGTCGTCGCGGAGAGCGATCCGGTACTGGCAC